>NZ_CP132595.1:0-3136206 GCF_030845275.1 Psychrobacter sp. van23A
ATGATTGATACAGCAACTATTTGGGATAAATGCCTAAACGACTTACGTTATCATGTTAAAGATAATGTCTTTACGATGTGGTTGAGACCGTTATCTGCTCATCAAGAAGCCAATAGCTTGATTATTCTTGCTCCTAATGATTACTTTGTAACCTATATCAAAAAGAATCATTTACACGACATCGAGCAGTTGGTTGCTAAACATAGCCAAGGTAGTATTGAAGCCGTTATTGTACGTGTTGATAATGCTGGCCGTGAGATGGTTGATAGTAATCTGGCCCAGTCAGGCTCATTGTTTGAAGAAGACCAGCCCTCCCCTCCCCCTGCTGATTACAACTTTCAAAGCACGCATAATGATATTGCTAGAGCGGATATCGATGCCAATATGCGTCATGCAGAACTGATTGAGTCTGCCGATGCCAAATCATTAAGCTATCTGAATCCTGACTTCACCTTTGAAACCTTTGTCACTGGTAAGTCTAATAACTTAGCTTATAAGGCCTGTTACGAGCTTGGAAAACGCCAATCAAAAAATCGTCACAATCCTTTATTTATATACGGACCTTCTGGTTTGGGAAAAACGCATTTAATGCATTCTGTAGCGCATCGCTATTTAAAAAATAATCTAACTTTCTACTATTTCACTTCCGAAAAATTTATTAATCAATTAGTTTATTCATTAAGAAATAATAAAATAGAAGATTTTAAAAAGAAAATAAAAAAAGTAGATTTATTAATTGTAGATGATATTCATGTATTAGCTGGTAAAACAAAAAGTAGTAATGAGTTTTTAACCTTATTTGCAGATTTTACCAGCGGTGATAAGCAACTGATTCTGGCATCAGATCGTCATCCATCACAAATGACGGAGTTTGACGAGCGTTTCAGGTCGCGCTTTTCTTGGGGTTTGACGGTTGCAGTAGATCCACCTGAGATTGACACTCGAGTACAAATTTTACAAAGAAAGGCGGCATCGTACGGCATGAGCCTGCCTAAAGAGTGTGCCCTATTCATCGCTCAAAACGTGGTTTCTAATGTCAGGCGATTAGAAGGTGCACTAAACCAAGTGTTTGCCAATGCCAACTTAACGGGCGCGCCCATTACACTTGAGATGGTGCAATACGCCCTAAAAGACATCGTTGCGATGCGCGTGCAAGCGGTAAATATGGATAATATTCGTAAAGTGGTCGCCGAATACTATGATGTGAGCGTAAAAGATATTATGGGTCGTAAACGTACGCGCAGCATTGCCAGACCACGGCAAATAGCGATGGCGTTATCGCGCGAATTAACCAGTGAAAGCTTTCCTGAAATTGGTCAGTCATTTGGTGGACGTGACCACACGACAGTGATGCATGCTTGTGATAAGGTCAATGAGCTACGTGCCGCTGACCCCGCGTTTGATAAGGATTACAAAACGCTTGCCTTGATGTTGCAAGCGGGTTAAAAGCTTATGGCGTCACAATGTTGTCACGAGTCGATATGGTTTATAATATTTTAATGTTTAGCGGACAGACGCTGTATGGATTATCATCAGTAGACAAGGTATTATTAAGCCATTATTTTAAAACCCTATGATTTAAAAACGTATAAAAATTCTTTTAATAAGAGCAACTAATAAACAAGAGTAACTAAGCATGCAATTATCGATTAATCGAGAGTCGTTACTAAAAGCCATCAACTTGATTGCCAAGGCCGCCGATAAGCGCCACAATATGGTTATCTTGGGCAATATTAAGCTGCAATTGTCTGAGGCGGCGCTTATTTTAACTGCCTCTGATTTAGAAGTAGAGCTGACATCGACATTAAAATTGCCTGCTGGTGCCTGTATCGAAGCAGGTACCACCACATTACCTGCCACAAAGCTCAGAGACATCTGTAAATCATTGCCCACGCAAGCACAAGTTAATCTGACCACTCAAGAAAATGAGCGTTGCCTGCTGACCAGTGGTAAAAGTCGTTTTACTTTAGGTACATTGCCTAGCGAGGACTATCCAAGTCTTGGTAATCCTGAAAATATCACACCTTTGATCATCAGTCGCAGTCGTTTGACCGACTTAATTCATAAAACTCAGTTTGCAATGGCTATCCAAGATGTGCGTTACTATTTGACCGGTATGCTATTTGATGTTTCACAGCAGCAGTTAACTACAGTTGCGACCGATGGACACAGATTGGCGTTAGCGCGCAGTGTTATTGATGTCAGTAGCGACTTAAATATGCAAGCGATTTTGCCGCGTAAAGCGGTGATTGAGCTTGAGCGTTTGGCTTCTGAGCTGGGAAAAATGCTTGGTGATAAAGACAATGCTGTGACACTGAGCTTTGGTCGTGAGTTTTTGCAAGTAAGCTTACCCTTCGGTGATGTGGATAGTACAGGGCAGGTGAGTGATGATTTAATGGTGACCTTTACCGCGCGTCTTATTGATGGTAAATTCCCTGATTATCGCCGCGTCATGCCAAGCAATACCGATAAGTTGGCACTATTTAACCAAGAAAAAATGACTGATGTGCTGCGCCGTGTGGCAATTTTAAGTAATGAGAAATCTCGCGGTGTGGTGTTTAATTTTGCCAGTGATGGCATGGTAGAAGTACGCGCTAATAACGCTGAGCAAGATGAGGCAGTCGAGATAATTCAAGCAAAGTATCAAGGCGAGCCGATGGAGCTGTCATTTAATGCGGCGTATCTACAAGACGTTTTGGGCGTGATTCAAGGTGATTTGCAAATGCATATGAGCCAATCCAATGCCTCGGTACTGGTCAATCAGCTCAATGATGACTTCCATCAGTATGTTATTATGCCCATGCGTATATAAATTGGCTACCTTATAAAATAACGAACTTTTGCTTATTAGATAATGAGCGTAATATAGGCGGCTGTCACCCTTATGATTGAACGTCTACAGATCTCACACCTGCGTAATCTAACCCAGATCAGTTTAAATACTGCTGCTTGCAACGTTATTATCGGTGCAAATGGCAGTGGCAAAACCTCGTTACTTGAAGCGATATTCTTGCTTTCAAGAGGCAAAAGCTTCCGTCATCATCAGCCTAAACGCTATATTCAGCACCATCAAAATGCAGTAACAGTGCATGCCAGACTTAATGATAACAGCACCTTAGCTATTCAAAAGCAAGCGGATGCAACGACGGTTCTACGGCTGAATCAAACCACGGTTTATAACCAAAGTATCTTAACCGAGCAACTACCCACATTACTGATAGATCCGTTGTCGATGGATATGTTAGAGCAGGGTAGTGCTAGTCGCCGACAGCTATTAGATTGGCTAGTGTTTCACATGAAACAGGGTTTTCATGCGCAATGGGTCGCCTATCAGCGTTTATTAAAACAGCGCAATAGTTTGCTAAAAAAGAGCCGTTACTTAACGCCAGTGCAGGTTGCTGAGTTAAAATCATGGGACAAAGGGCTTGCTAGTCATGCGGCGCTTATTCATCATTATCGTGAGCGAGTCTTTAGCGACTGGCAGCCTTATTTTGCTAAGAGTATCACGCAATTATTGCCTGCTTACGCTGAGCAGCTAAGCTTAAGCTATAACGCCGGCTACGACACCAATATCCCGTTAGATATCCAGCTTAACGAGCGTTTGGAGCAGGATTTGCAGCTGGGTTATACGCGGATAGGTAATCACCGCGCCGATATTCATGTACATTGGCGCTCTAGTGATTTATCAGAGCATGCTAACAACGAAGCAGACAGCAGTGCGAGAGCAGTATCAAAAACCATAGAAAAAGCAGACACCGCGGCCAAACTACCGACTATAAAAGAACAGGCTGCTAACGTTCTCTCCCGCGGCGAGAAAAAACTGTTAATTACCGCTCTACGCTTATCGCAATTGCCGTTATTGCTTAATGAAAACACTTCTACCCATGCGATAGAAAAGGACAATAGCAGTGTTATTTTGCCAAATGACCATAATAAAGCGCGAGCCACGCCAGTAGTGCTACTAGACGATATTACCGCTGAACTTGATGCTAGGGCGATACAAATTCTATTGTCGACATTGGCGCAGCTGCCATGTCAGGTATTTATGACTAGCTTAACCGAAGATATCTTACCGTTGGTGAATGAGTATTGGTCAGAACCTAACGTGTTTCATGTGAAACAAGGAAGCCTAAGGTCTTTATAAAGATGTTTTATAGAAACGTTTTTTAGAAATAGTTTCGTCAATATCCGCTAAGTTTGTGCTTCATTTTTATCAACCACGCTTCATATCTTCCGCAAAATTTCATTATTATGCTTATGTGTTTAGTAGAAAAGTGGCCTTTCTAAAATACTTGCTTAATACCGAGAAAACTGTCAGTAAACAGTGACTTAGCGCCAGAAAAATGTTAAAATAGAGCTTTATTTTTGCCCTGTTCTCAGCAAGTTATCTTATAAAATTTTATCAGTATTGTTTAAGGGTTTCTTGATAATTTTCAGCTTCTAAGTGCTTGATAGATATATGCTTATTTCTAAGCTGTTTTAATGAAGCGTAAAAGAAATGACAGCGTATATTAAAAACAGTCTTTGAGAAATTGGCTGTATTTAAGTCCACTTGTTTAATACTGTTTTATCTTCTTTTAAGCGACTTCTGATAAAACTTTTGCTAACTCTATAACTACATATTTTGACCATAAAACGTTAAATTTAAGATAACGTCGTCGAGCGTTGCCATTGTGGTGAGCAGATGACATATAGCTGATAATGGCTAGATTAAGGAATGCACATGAGTGATTCATTACCTACCGACCACGAACAATTGATGAGCGACAGCGCTGTAGAGATTACTGCGCCTGCTGCCGTCCCTGAAGGAATGCCCTCTGATTATAGCTCCAAAGATATTCGTGTATTGCGCGGACTAGAAGCGGTGCGCGTACGTCCGGGTATGTATATTGGTGATACCGATGATGGTACCGGCTTGCATCATATGGTCTTTGAGGTGGTGGATAACTCTATCGATGAGGCGCTGGCTGGTCATTGCGACCAAATTGATATCATTATCCATGAAGACGAGTCGGTCAGTGTCATGGATAACGGTCGCGGTGTCCCTGTGGATATCCATCCAGAAGAGGGTGTATCGGCAGCGCAGGTTATTATGACTGTACTGCACGCTGGTGGTAAGTTTGATGACAACAGCTATAAAGTATCGGGCGGCCTACACGGCGTTGGGGTTTCAGTTGTAAACGCTTTGTCTAAAAAGCTTGAGATGAATATTTGGCGCGAAGGCTATCATTATCATCAAACCTATACCGATGGCGTTCCTGATGCCGATATTCAGCAGATGGAAGCGACCGATAAAACCGGTACGCAAATCCGTTTTTATCCGAGTAACGATGTCTTTACTGGTACCATTTTTGAGTACGATATTTTAGCCAAACGCTTACGTGAGCTATCATTTTTAAACTCTGGCGTGCGCATTGTCCTAACCGATGAGCGCATCGATAAACGTCATGAGTTTGAGCATAAGGGCGGCTTGTCTGAATTTGTCAGCTACATTAATGCGGGCAAAGACGGTATCAATGAAGTCTTTCATTTCACTAGTGAGCAAGACGACGGTATCAGTGTCGAAGTGGCGCTACAGTGGACGGACACCTATAACGAAAAAGTATTGTGTTTTACCAATAATATCCCGCAGCGTGATGGCGGAACGCATTTATCTGGCTTCCGTTCAGCTTTGACGCGCGGACTTAACAGCTATATGGATCGCGAAAACTTATTTAAGAAAGAGAAAATCGTTGCCACGGGTGATGATGCGCGTGAAGGTTTGACAGCGATTGTCTCGGTAAAAGTGCCGGATCCTAAGTTTTCCAGTCAGACCAAAGATAAGCTGGTGTCGAGCGAAGTGAAATCTGCCGTTGAATCGGCCATGCATGATAAGTTTAACGACTATTTGCTTGAAAACCCAAGTGCCGGTAAAGCAATTGCCAATAAGATCATTGATGCGGCGCGTGCGCGTGATGCGGCGCGTAAAGCCCGCGAGATGACCCGCCGTAAAACCACGCTAGATATCGCAGGCCTGCCGGGTAAATTGGCGGATTGCCAAGAAAAAGATCCAGCATTGTCAGAGCTTTATATTGTGGAAGGGGATTCTGCTGGTGGTTCAGCCAAGCAAGGTCGTAGCCGTAAGACTCAAGCAATTTTGCCACTAAAAGGTAAGATTCTTAACGTTGAGCGTGCTCGTTTTGACAAAATGCTGTCTTCTGCTGAAGTTGGTAACTTGATTACCGCGCTTGGTTGCGGCATTGGTCCGGATGAATATAATCCTGACAAAGTGCGCTACCATAAAATCATCATCATGACCGATGCGGACGTCGATGGCTCGCATATTCGTACGCTGCTGTTGACCTTTTTCTTCCGTCAAACGCCAGAATTGATTGAGCGCGGTTATATTTATATCGCTCAGCCACCACTTTATAAAGTAAAAAAAGGTCGTCAAGAGCTGTATTTAAAAGACGATGAAGCCTTAAAAGCGTATTTATTATCCTCGACAATCGATAATACTAAGTTGCATATCAGTGCTGATGCGCCGGCTATTACTGGTCAAGCGCTTGAGACCTTGCTCAATGACTATAACCAAACCCAGCTTATCAAAGCGCGTTTGCAGATTCGTTATCCTGCAGTATTATTGGATGCATTGACGCATACGCCGAAGCTTAGCACCGATATGACTTATGATAAGTCAGTAATGGAAGCGTGGAAAGCGTCATTACAAACACAGCTTGAGCACTTTGGTAGTGATTTAAATCCTGAGATTGAACTGGTCAATATCCATGCGCCGCAACCAAAGAATATGGATGCTGCCGCTGCTGATTTATTGGGTATGACCGCAGTGGTAGAACTTGATGAAAGTGAAACATCTGCTGATGACAGTGATTCTTTATCTGCCAAAGCTCAATGGTTACCGCGTATCACTGTTTATGTGCATCAATTGGCGCATCATTATTTGTTAGATGCCAGCTTTATCAATTCAGGTGAGTATACCAAGCTGCTGCGCTTATCCGCTGAATGGAATACCTTGCTTGCAGAAGATGCCTTTATCCGCCGTGAAGCAAGCGCAGGTACGACCAAAGATATCCCAGTACGCGATTTTGATTATCTCTGGCAACAAATGATGCTTGAGGCGCGTCGTGGTTTGGCGATTCAGCGTTATAAAGGGCTGGGCGAGATGAACGCTGATCAGCTTTGGGATACCACCATGGATCCTGAAAACCGCCGTATGTTACGCGTGACAATTGAAGATGCGATTGCCGCTGACCATATGTTTACCTGCCTAATGGGTGACCATGTCGAGCCACGTCGTATTTTCATTGAAGAGAATGCGCTGACCGTGTCTAATTTGGATATTTAGCTTTTAAGCTTTTAGTTTATAGACCTTGAAGTTATAGTTTTGAAGTTTGAATATAATTGTTTATTGGTATAAAGTCATCTTGCTCGCAAGGTGGCTTTTTTCATGTGAAATATTATCAATAAAATAGTGAAGGGAATACTATGCTAAACGCAGAACAAAAGAAGTATTTGTCACAACTATCAAAAAAGACCTTAATTGATTTTGTCTCTGAGGTGTATGGTATAGATAAAATGCTCGATAAAAAAATTGAGCGTCTGCTATTACAATCAGATAAACCTAAACTTATAAAAAAGTTAACCACTACACTAAAAGGACTTAGAAGACGAAGGAAGTTTGTAGATTACTGGGAATCTAGTGAATTTGCTACTGAGCTTCAGCACTTAGCCAGCGATATAATGAGCCTTTATCCTGAGCAACCAAAAGAGTGCTTGACGTTACTTGAGTTATTTATAGAGTCTACTAATGCTAGCCTAGAACGTGCTGATGATTCCAACGGTTATATCGGTGATATTTATAGGAGTTTGACGTCATTTTGGCTAGCAGTGGCTAGCACTTGCTATGAGCAAGAAAAGCGAGACATACCTGTTGATGAGCGCGATATACTCAGTCAAGCTTGGATAAAGAAAGTAAAAGTGCTGGCTGACGATAATGATTATGGTACCAAAGATAGTTTATTAGAAAATATTGATCAACTGTTATCTGAGACTGAGATACGTGGATTGATCGGTGATTATCAACAAGAGCGTGAGAATATCCAAACAAAAAAAGCAATTAAAGATACGCTCAATGAAAGGCAAAACAGCCCTTTAAGTGATGATGCTTTTTCAATTAACTATGAAAAAATGGTAATTGAGATCGCCATAAAAAACCTAACAAGGGCGCTAGGTGATGTGGGTTTTTTTGAAACCATATTCTTTGAGATGCAAGAGACTAGACCGGTTCATCCTCGAAGATTAGAAGAGTTGCTAACATTTCTGCTAAATCAAAGAGCTTTTGATAAGGCATTACACTACTTAAATGAAGAGTGGCAAAGCGATGGTCTGTTAGATAAGATCAGACGTTTGGATTGGCTGAGTCACATATATCACATGCAAAAAGATACCGACGCGCTCATGGAGGTGCTAGGCGAGGCGTTTGAGCTACAATCAACCCCTTCGCGGTTAAAAGCTATCATGGCTGTGGCCAGTCCTGCTCAGCAATCTAAGTGGCGAAAAAGAGCTTATGAGCTGGCAGAACAACAAGAAAATGTATTTATGGCCACATCGCTACTGCTAGAAATAGGAGAGATTGAGCTTGCTAATGAGGTTGCAGTTGCCCGTCATTCCCAGTTTGCTGATGTGCATTACACAGATCTCACAAGCATGTTAAAAGATTTGCCAACTAAGACAGATTTACTTCAAGTTATTATTTACCGCACTTTACTTAACGATATTCTAGACAGCTCTCGCAGCAAAGCTTATGGTCACGCCGCTCGCTACTTCGATCGTCTAACCAAACTTGATACGGTTATTAGTAAATCGTCTAAGCCTTACAGTGAACTTGCGACCCATAAAGAATATGTCATTACCCTTAAAGACAAGCATGGTAAAAAGCGTAGTTTTTGGGAAAAGGTAAACGATTAGATTGATATAGTGTTTCACGTGAAACTTATGGCAATAAGCAGAAATAAGCGAAGAATAAAATGATTGAAGTTATATTACTTGCTATTGCTCTTGCGATGGATGCGTTTGCTGTTGCGATTGGGTTAGGAGCTAAATCACAAAAACAACATCATCGTTATGTGTTGCATTTGGCAATTTATGCGGGCTTGTATTTTGGCATTGCGCAGGGCGTGATGCCGTTGATCGGTTATTTATTGGGCGCCGCTTTATTAGGCTGGTTGGCTGCGGCTGCACCTTGGATTGGTGGCTTTATCCTTATCGGTCTTGGCGGAAAAATGCTTTATGAAGTGTTTTTTGGAGATGGAGAAGAGGTTGTAGATAAAGCCCTGCATATAAATAGTGAGACAGTTTCTGTAAATGACAACCTAAAGAAAAATATCAATCATCGCACCATGTTTACCCTTGCTATTGCCACCAGTATTGATGCGATGGCAGCTGGTTTTACGCTTAATTTGTTGGCGCTTAATGCGTGGTTAGCGTGTTTCATTATCGCTATTATCACGGCTATTTTTAGCGTTTTTGGTGTTTATTTGGGTAAGAAATCAGGGACGTATCTTGAAGATAAGGCGGAAGCGCTTGGTGGGCTAGTACTTATACTCATTGGCTTAAAAGTAATGTTTTTTAGCTAGTTTATTAACCTTAAGCTCTTACTCTATAAAAAAACCGCCTTGATAAACAAAGCGGTTTTTCTTGTTTCACGTGAAACTTTGAATAAATATTTTTTAGATAGTCATTTTTTATTAATTACGCTTCGTCAATATTAAAGCGCCACGCTAGAACACGGGTGTTCTTTTGACCTTGGCTCATCTCGATGATGCGCATTTGGGCAACATCAAGCTGTTTTAATAACAGTTGTAATGGTTTCACGTTCTCTGACTTTGACACCAAGCTGGTAAACCAGCCAACGTGCTCGGCAAAATCTTGACTTTCTTTTATCATTTTGGTCAAAAAGGCAATTTCGCCGCCCTCACTCCACAACTCTTTATGCTGACCACCAAAGTTGAGATTTTGCGCAGCATTTCCAGCCTTGGTTGAATGGCGGCTGATTTGCTCGTTTTCATTCTTACCACGATGGCGTTGCAGATTATGCTGCTTGCGGGTATTGGCTTGCATCGCTTCTTCTAATGACGCATGAAACGGTGGGTTGCAAACGACCACATCGAAGTAATCTTGACGACCGATGATGTTTTTAAAAATAAACTTAGGCTCAGGCTGTAGTTTTACTTTAACGGCACTTTTTAGCTTTGGGTTGGCTTCGCAAATCAGCGCGGCGGTATTGACTGAAATAGGGTCAATGTCGCTCGCGGTAAAGCGCCAACCATAGCTTTGGCTACCGATAATCGGATAAATCGCACTGGCCCCGGTACCAATATCAAGGGCGTGAATCTCTTTTCCCGTCGGCGGGGTATTGTCGTCATTAACGTGCGTGGTTTGCGCGAGTAAATCAGCAATATAATGGATATAATCGGCGCGACCCGGTATCGGCGGGCAGAGATAGCCTTCTGGAATATCCCAAAACTTCACGCCATAGTAATGCGCGAGCAACGCTTGATTGAGGACGCGTACCGCCTCACTATCAGAGAAGTTAATCGTCGGCTCACCTTTCGGGTTAGTGATGGTGTGCTTAGCCAATTCAGGCAGGGCACGGGTCAATAGCGCAAAGTCATAGCGCCCTTGGTGCGGATTGTGCGGGTGTAGCTTGCCGAGCTTTTTGGCGGTCTCAGGTGAGCGATTGCGATGAGTGTTAGCATTTACTCTACGGGCGTTTGATGTATTTGTGCTGGGCTTACTGGTCATAGTTTCGGACTGCGATGTTTGAATATAATCACCCAGTTTAGCAGATTTCACGCCCGTCTATCGGTTTATCCATGGCTACTGATTTGCCTATAGCAAATAAGAATCGCAATCTGCCTGAGTGCGTATATCTGTCCTTGCGTTATCGCATGGGGGTGTCTATATTGAAACTAAGCCAAATGAGCATAAAGCGGCTATTTTATAAGCGCAGCAGATGACAAAAATGCATTTAAAAGGATAAAAATATGACAACGGAAAGTAATAAACCCAGTACCGATAACCGCATCACCTATGAAACTGACGGCTATATCTGCCTAATCGGGCTCAATCGTGCCGATAAACGCAACGCCTTTGATAGCCATATGATTAAGCAATTATCCGAAGCACTGACGCGTTATGAAAACGACGAGAACTTACGCTGTGCGCTCATATTTGCCCATGGTGAGCACTTTACCGCCGGACTTGATCTAATGGAGTTGCAAGATAAGTGGGATAAAGGCGCGTTTGAGTTTAATGATAATGAGATTGACCCATGGGGAATCGGTGGCAAATTACGCAGCAAACCTGTGGTCGTTGCGATTCAAGGAACTTGCTTTACCGCTGGCATTGAATTAATGCTAAATAGTGATGTCGTTATCGCAAGTGATAACTGCAACTTTGCACAAATGGAAGTTCAGCGCGGTATCATGCCGTTTGGTGGCGCGACGGTACGTTTCGTCGCAGCAGCAGGTTGGCAAAAAGCCATGCCGTATTTGCTCACTGGTAAAGCCTTTGATGCACAAACCGCAGATAGGTTAAATCTGGTCAGTGAAGTAGTGGCAAATGGCACAGAATACGAACGAGCAATGACTATTGCTCAAGAGATATGTAAAGCAGCTCCGCTCGGCGTACAAGGATTATTGTCCTCAGCGCAAGATGCCAGTCGGAATGGCGCAAAAGCGGCTTTAGCCAATATTCATGGCTATCTGCCGTCTTTATTTTATTCAGAAGATGCGAAAGAGGGAGCGATGGCGATGGTTGAGAGAAGGGAAGCTGAGTTTCAGGGACGTTAGTTATTCAAAGATTTTCCCCTTAGGAGAATAGTGGTGCAATACAACTTCGATGAGATAATTGATAGACGTAATACCGGTTCAGTTAAATGGCACTATAACGATGACACGATTCCGTTATGGGTTGCGGATATGGACTTTAAGACTGCCCAGCCTATCTTAAAGGCGATTGAGCAAGTCGCGCAGCATGGCATATTGGGCTATACCAGACCCAATGCGGCTTTGTATGATTCGATTATTCAGTGGCATAGCAGTCGTTATGGCTTGCTACTCGATAAGCAGAATATCTTGTTTTCGCCGGGCGTTGTGCCAAGCCTCGCACTGATGATGAACGTCTTTACCGGAGCAGGCGATGCGGTACTGGTTAATGACCCTATTTATACGCCTTTTATGACCAAGGTTGAGCAAAACGGTCGCACACTTGTGACATCGCTATTGAAGGAGGTCGATGGTAAGTATCATCTGAATTTAGTCGATATCGAAGCTAAAATTATCGAGCATAAGGTAAAGTTATATTTGTTGTGCAATCCGCACAATCCTGGCGGACGCGTGTGGACGACCGATGAGATTGAGGCGCTGCTTGTGCTTTGCAAAAAACATGACGTGGCGGTTGTCAGCGATGAGATTCATCAAGATTTAACCTTGAGTGGTCATACCTTTACGCCTTTTTTAAAATTGGCAGAAGCGGCAGGTTACGCGCATAACGTCGTCAGTCTAACCTCAATGACCAAGACCTTTAATGTAGCGGGGATCAAAGGCTCGATGATCTTTGCTAAAGATAATTCATTAATCAAAAAAATAAGTCAGCAGCAGCAGTTAAATGATGAATATGAGCTCAATTTATTTGCTTATGAAGTAATGCGTAGCGCTTATGAAAATGGTGGAGGATGGCTAGAGCAGGCGCTGGCTTATATCGAAGCCAATATTGACTTAATCATTAGCTTTTTAGAGCAGCATCTGCCTGATATTAAGGTTATGCGTCCAGAAGCCTCGTATTTAATTTGGCTAGATTGTTCGGCGTACGGCGATGATGATCAGGCGCTGTATGACAAGCTACGAGCTGCTAAAGTTGAGCTCAATTCTGGTATTAAATACGGTAATGAGGGACATCTTAAAATGCGCTTGAATGTGGCGTGTCCTGAGGCGCTGCTGCGTGAGGGGTTAAATCGTATTTATGAGGCTCTTATTGGTGGGGTTCAATCTTAACTACTGTTAAGTGAGTAATTACTTTAAATTAACCATAAATACTCACTCGTTTTATAATCACGCATATTCATAGCTTATAACTCGTTAAAAGGATACTCCAGTGCAGAAAATCGTCGTAAAAAAGGATGACTATAACAGCTCACCACAAGTCACTAAGCAAGACTGGATAAAGATATTATCTGACGATGATTTCATGACTAATAACTATAAATATGCGCTTAGTCTCTTTTACTTAGAGCCAGAACACAAAGCAACCTGTAAGTTTTTAGCTGAAAAATATCATTCATCTCCCTTTTCACTCAGTGGGTTTATTACTGGTTTTAGTAGAGGTGTTCAAGAGCGTTTAAATAAGTTTGAAATAATTACAGAAGAGGGTGATAAAACTTATTGGTTAGTTACAATGCTTGGTAAGAAGGTAGCGGGTAACTTATTTGAATGGAAACTACGCGATGAGTTAGTTGAAGCAATGCAAGAACTAGACTATATCAATGCTAATGCTATAAAAATAGATAGCATTGGTCGTTTAGTCAGTCTTATAAACAAAGACGTTGGTGATTTAAAAAGAGACTTTCTTATAGCGAGAAAAGAGCTGACAGGCAATCAAAGAATCACTAACTCAAAGTTATTGTTTAAATATGATAGCGAAGACAGAGAGTGGGCTATTAATGAAGGGGCTGGAACAGAAGTTCAATATCATATCTACTTATCAGACCATAAAATTGGTTATGGTTTGGGTTTTAATACGCTTTATGTCAGATTCAAAGAAGAAAAGACCCCGATAGAGTATATCAAGCCCTATATGGATGCTTTTATTGCTTTGAAAGACAGTGACGAGATGACCAAGCTTGCCGATAGAGGCTTTGCATTGAGTACGGATGAAGCCGACTTCCAAAGTCCTGTCAAAGATGAGCATTACTTATTTGGTCGAATAATAGCGTTAGATCATGAACAGAAACTGTCTTTGGTTGATTACTACAGCATCATCAATGACTTAAAAGGCGATTTGTTTGAGGCTTATAAAAACGTTTTTAAGCTTGCTAATGAGTTAACCATGACTGAACAATCGAGTATGAAAAAGATTCAGCAGCCTATTACCAATCCTTTACTACAAGAAATTAGCGAGCTACTGCTTGCCAATAAAAACCTTATACTTACTGGGGCGCCGGGAACAGGTAAAACCTACTTAGCAAAAGCATTGGCTGAAGCATGGGGAGCAGAGCACAAGCTCATACAGTTTCATCCTTCATACGATTACACTGATTTTGTCGAAGGCTTACGACCCATTCAAAGCGAGGAAGGCGAGGTTGGTTTTGAACTGCGGGACGGTAGCTTTAAAAAGTTCTGTAAAGAAGCCCTTAAATATCAAAACAATCAACAGTTAAGCAACTTTGACGAGGTCTATCAAAGATTTATAGATGATGTATCCGAGAGCGCTCTAGATTTAGCAACTCCTAGCCAAGAAAGTCCATTTAGCGTTATTGTCAATTCACGCGATAATATTACAGCCGTTCTCTCAAGCGAAACACAGAGACAAATTACTTTAACCAAATCTTTGATACAGACCTATTTTGAAACAGGTAAATCGCTGAACTGGAAACCCTATTTGATTCCCGTATGTGAATACATCGAAGCAAACTACGATTTGCAAATGGCTAATACGGAGGATAAGAATAAAAAATTCATCCTTATACTCGATGAAATAAACCGCGCCGAAATCTCCAAAGTATTGGGTGAGCTGTTTTTCTCTATTGACCCCGGCTATCGAGGTGAGAGTGGCAGAGTTACCACTCAATACGCTAATCTACAAACCGAAGAAGATGTGTTTAAAGACGGCTTCTATATACCTGATAACGTCTATATCATCGGTACAATGAATGACATTGACCGTAGTGTGGAGTCTTTTGATTTTGCTATGCGCCGTCGTTTTGCTTGGAAAGAAATCAAAGCAGAAGATAGATTGTCTATGTGGGAAGATCAAATCGGCGATTGGGCTGAGGAAGCTAAACAGCGTTTAATCACTTTAAATAGTGCTATTGAAGATATACAAGGGTTAAGCGCTGCTTATCACGTCGGACCTGCCTACTTTTTGAAATTAGCTGACTATGACGGCGATTTCGACAAGCTGTGGACGTATCATTTAGAGTCACTATTGTTTGAATATTTACGTGGATATCCTGATGCTAATGAACAGCTAGTTATCTTAAAAAACGCCTATGACTTGGTTGAGGCTGATGCTAGTAACGACAGATAATACCTCATTGGCTTTAGACTCTAATATGCCAAGCGTTAATAAAGCCATAGCCGATTTATCATCACTTGCCAATAAAAGTATTGGCGAGCTGGTAAAAGCAAATCCTGAGCTGTTGATATTCCCTGAGTGTTTTAAAGATAACGAGGACGATATCGAAATCGCCCCAATTTATGAACTAACTCTTAGTAACTCTAAAACGGTTTTAAGGACGGGTAATATCATGGGTTTTATTGGCGTACAAGATACGCAACTAAAAATCCAATCTCGTTTTGCTCAGGCCTCTGCTGTTTATGGTGACCAAGTGGATCAGGAGAAAGGCAATGAAGAAGATTATTTCTTGCACTATATGCTACAAAAGGTATTGTGCCTTAATCTGTTTGACTTAAAGCACAGCCGTAACCAAACTAACTTGTTTGATTTCTTGGTGTACCTGTTTCCTTATTTCCTTAAAAAAGCGCTTTCGCAAGGCTTGTACAAGGAGTATCAAAAGAAAACCTATAATGATAGCAATCTTCAAGGTGCTATTGATATTAAAACGCATCTGAAACAAAACTTACCGTTTCGAGGTAAGGTCGCCTACCGTTTACGAGAGCACAGTTTTGATAATTCGATAACTCAGCTTATCCGTCATACTATTGAACTTATTAGACAAAAACCAAACTTGCGAGACATACTGCACAGCGATAGCGAAACCTTGGATTTTGTTAATCTGATTGCCCAGCATACCCCGTTATATCACGCAAGAGATAGACACACCGTCATCAATGCCAACCGCAAGCCTTTCGTCCATCCTTACTTTACTGAATATACTGGCTTGCAAAAAATCTGCCTACAAATCCTACGGCATGAAGGTCTTAAATATGCCAAAAATGACGCCAAAGCACACGGTATCCTGTTTGATGGCGCTTGGTTGTGGGAGGAGTATCTGAATACGCTTCTACACCCTATCGGTTATAAGCATCCGACAAATAATAATCGAAAAGGCGGTATCAAAGTATATGCACAAAAGCTTTCGGGTAATAACGTGCGTCGTTATCCTGACTTTGTAAAAGATAGCCGCATTATTTTGGACGCCAAATATAAACGCATGAAAGAAAATCACATTAGTCGCGATGACCTGAATCAAATTCTATCTTATCTGTTTTTATATCGAGCAGATATAGGAGGCTATATTGCTCCTACAATTGATGACAATTTGGCTTTAAATATGGGCTTGTTGAATGGCTTTGGTGGTAGTATTCATAAGTTTAAGCTAGCTATTCCGCAACAGGTCACAAGTTATCAAGCCTTTAAAAAGACAATTGCTGAGAATGAAACGAAGTTGATTGAAGCTATTCAAAAGCTGTTATATATGCAAAATAATGGTGAGCAATTTGAGGTTCGTAATAATATAATCGTCGCCTAGACTGGCAGATAATAGCAAATAGTAGGATCAGCTCCTACAACCTCTTAGCCAAAATTATTCCACCTTTTGACCACTTCCAATACTCCTACACTTCAAACTTGCGCAAACTACTTGGCGGGATATCCTGTGATGTCTTGGATACTTTGATATAACGGTTTTAAGCGCTCATACATTTTTAGATAAACCTCATTATAAAGGCGTTTGTAGAGTTGGACGTTGGCCTCAATAGGGATGAACTCATCGCCTAAATGAGTCATTGCCTCACTTGCGGCTGCATGGTCAGGGTAGACGCCGAGTCCAACTGCGCAGTTGATGGCAGCGCCTAAGCCTGAAGCTTCATAAGTGTGCGGGCGATAAGCGGGCATACCAAAGATATCAGCAGTAAGCTGCATCGCTGAGTCACTTTGCGAGCCGCCGCCTGAGACACGCAGGTGTTTGATAGTTTTACTCGTACGTTTTTCAATGGTATCAAAGCCAAGCTTAAGCTCGTAAGCCAGCCCCTCTAAGATAGCGCGATAAACGTGCGCCCGCGTGTGCACATCGCCAAAACCAATGAGCGCACCTTTGCCCTCAAGCCCCGGATGACGGACGCCAGGTGACCAATACGGCTGCATCATCAGCCCCATACAACCGGCCGGAATATCTTTGACTGCCTGATCGAGGAGCTTTTCGGTATCGATACCTTTGGTTTTCGCAAGTTGTTCTTCATAGTGAGCAAATTGCTCCTTAAACCAGCTGACCATCCAAAAGCCGCGATAAATCATGTACTCATGACTGTAGTAGTTTGGCGCAGCTGCGGTGTAGGCGGGCATGTGTTTAAGGATTTCGACGTAATTGCTTGACGTGGTATTGATAGTCGCAGTAGTGCCAAAGCTTAAACAGGCAGTGTCAGCAGCGAGACCTGCCGAACCCAACGCTTCGCACGCTTTATCGCTAGCGGCAGCAATCATCGGCGTGCCTTCTAAAATCCCTGTGGCTTTAGCCGCTTTGGCGCTGATATGACCAAGTGACTGACCTGGCGCGACAATCTTAGGCATTTGCTCAGGTCGACAGCTAAATAAACGCCATTTAAGATCTTTGGGTTTTAGCCATGTTTGCGCTTTATAGTCATAAGGCAGATAACCTAGGGCATGACCAGTGGAATCGGCTAATTCGCCTGTCAGCTGATAGGTAAGATACGCAGATAGATTGACGTAATGGGCGGTCTTTGCCCACATCTCTGGCTCATGGTATGCAAGCCAATTACAGCGGGCTTTTTGCTGTGCCTCTTGTACCAGTTCGCCCATGCCAATAATTTTGGTTAGTGGGCTTAAAAAACCAATATCGTTGGTTTCGCCGCGGCGCAAATCCATCCATACAATAGCGGGGCGCAGTGGCTGCTTATCTTTATCGAGGCAAATCATGGTATAGCGCTGGGTGGCGAGACTGACGCCTGCGATTTGCTCAGGTTTAATATCGCAGCTTTGCCACAATTGCTGACAAGCCTTGCTTAGCTTTTGCCAATAATAGTTGGCATGCTGCTCAGCAAAATTAGGCTCAGTAGAAAAATAAGGCTCGATAGGAACGCGCGCTTTAGCAATCTCAGTGCCAAACTGATCAAAGATAAGTGCTCTGACACTTTGGGTGCCATTATCGATGGCTAAGAAGTAAATAGGTGCATCAAAAGTAGTGGTCATAGTCGTCCTTAACTATGTAAAAATAGATAGGTAGCGCAAAATAAAAACACACTATGATTATCGCTTGCTACTGATGTAAATTTTCCGCAGCCTCTGTCTACGCAGGCACAGCGAGCAAGAAAAAGTTATACCAGTAGCAATGGCTATTAATATAATAGAAAAGCGCTAAGCCGCAGGCAAATGATAATAGCGTTGCCATAAGTTTTGATAGCGCTGGGCTTCTTGCTGCCATTTTTGCTCATTCCAGCCGAGCTCTTGCTGACATATCTGCTTCAGTCTAGCGCTAATTAACGGTGTCATTGCCCCATTCGGTAGGATTAAACCCAAGCGCGTACGCCGCAGTAATAAATCATCTAAATGCATGACTTGCTCATGGCGCGCGGCAAAACGGATCTCTGCCCAAATGGTATTGCTGTCGGTGACATAAGCCAAATCATCTTCATGCGCAAGCTCAAGTAAAGTATCAAGCTGGCGACCGTAAAACCCTTGTAAGCGTTGTTGTAGAGCTTTTGGTAAAGTAAAAAATTTAGGATTGGTTGGCGCGGTATTGCTAAAAACGTGATCATCATTTAAGGTTTGCTTTTGAATGACAGACTTATCAAGGGTGAGCACTTCTTGACACTTTTCAAGGACATCTAAAGCAATCAGGCGAAAGGTTGTTAGCTTGCCGCCGCTAACGGTGACGAGGTTATTGTCGAGCCACACGCTGTGGTCGCGCTTTTCTTTACTGGGGCTGACGCGTTTGCCATCCTCTCTAGCATTGCCTTCTGAGATCAGCGGACGCACGCCCGCCCAAGTACTAATGACATCTTCTCGGTTAAGCTTGGCATCATTAAACAGCTCGTTAGTCGCCGTTAATAAATAATCGACCTCTTCATTCGTGATGCCAACCTCGCTATCGTCCAAAGGGGGATGATCCAAATCAGTGGTGCCAAGCACGGTACGGTTTTCCCACGGAAAGACAAATACCGCTCTTTTATCTTCAGGATGCAAAAAGGTATAGGCTTGCTCGATTGGCAAGCGCTCTTTGCTCACGACCAAGTGACTGCCGCGTGACGGACGAATTTGCTTATGAAAACTTTGCTCAGTCTGTTTACTGGCTTGCATCCGTAAGGTATCCGCCCAAGCGCCTGTGGCACTGACCACCACTTTGGCGTAAATATTGTAACTTTGAGCATTGCTTTGAACATTGTTTTGAATATTGTTTTGAGCATTGTCCTCAGAAGAAGTGTCTTTGAGCGTTGCGCCTACTACCAAGCCTTGTTCATTGGTAATCAACGTTTCGGCTTTTAGGTAATTAATCGCCTGCGCACCGTCGTGAATCGCCTCAGCAAGGACGCGCATCACCAGCCGCGAGTCATCGGTCACCGCATCGCTAAATTGACTGGCACCTAAAAACTTGTCTTGTTTGATATTTGGGTTCAGGCTAAGAAAAGCATCTTTTTTAAAGTACTTAGAGTAGCGCTTGCCCGCCAGTCCATCGTAAACGCGTAATAAAGTATTAAATATCCATGGCGGCGGAAACTTGCCTTTATAATGCGGCATGATGTAGTGCATTTCATTGACTAGGCCGCTTGCTTCACTGAGCATACGCTCACGCTCGCGCACGCTAAGCAAGGTGGTTTTATAATCACCCGAGGCAATGTAACGTAACCCACCATGTACCATTTTACTCGAGCGGCTTGATGTACCCCAAGCAAAGTCTTTTTGCTCAATAAGTAAAACTTTAAGGTCGCGCCGTGCCGCTTCGCGCGCAATCCCAGCACCGGTGATACCGCCACCGATAATCAGCATATCCCAAGGTTCTGCTTGAGACGAGCCACAAGATAAAGGCGCTAATGCTTGTTGCCGTTGCTTGGTTTGAGTCATATCTCACTCTTCTTAATTTGTTTATTACTTCTCAAGCAATACACCCGGGTTCATACGCTGTTCAGGGTCTAAGCTTTTGAGCATATCATGGGTTACTTGCATGCCAAGCTTGCCTTTTTCGGCGGCAAGGTATGGCGCATGATCACGGCCAACGCCGTGTTGATGCGAGATGGTCGCTTTACCATTAGCAAGGCTAACACTGGCAGCATGTTTGATTTTTTGCCAGCGGCTTAAGGTAGTCGCATGGTCTTTTGCCGCGCGAAAAAAGTAGGTGGTATAAAGGCTCGCACCTTGCTTATAGACGTGTGAGATATGAGTAAAGGCCATAACCGCCTCATTTTCATCTGCCAAGGCGTTTTGCACCGCTTCTTGCATCTGCTGCATCTGCTCGTCGATATTATTCCAATTGGTCGCGGTCTCAAAGGTATCGACCATGATGCCTTTGTCCCATAAAGTGCCACGCAAATAAGGGAATTTAAAGCGCCCATGCGTCCAAACACTGCCCATGATATCAGTGATTTTACCCGTGACACTACCGTGCTGCTTTAACAGCTTATTAAACTGTGTCAGCGCCAATTTATTCTGCGCTTTATCGCCTGATACGCCGTAAGTGAGCATAACCTTATCTGAGCTTAGTCCACGGGCTTTTAGATAGGTGCTAATGGCTAAAAATTGACTCGGTGACGTGCCTAAATGCAGATGCGCATCAGTTTCGACGGCATTACTGAGACGTAACATAGATAAGCGAACATTTTTTTGCACCGCTTGTCTAAGCACTTCTTTACCTGCTTCCCAATTAGGCAGGAAAGCCACTTTAAACAGTTCTTCCTCAGGCTGCGGTTGTACACGCATTTTGACTGTCGTAAAAATACCAGCACGACCCTCAGTGCCCATCATCATCTCACGCAAATCAGGTCCTGCTGATGACGCTGGAATATCGGCGATATTGAGCACACCTTGCGGAGTGACTAATGTACCACCGGCAAATAGCTGCTCGATGCGTCCGTAGCCCAATGACTGCTGACCGCTAGAGCGCGCGGCAATCCAACCACCAAGCGTTGATAGCTCCCAAGACTGCGGATAATGTCCTAGGCGGTAACCGTGCGCGTCCAATTGCGCTTCGACAGCTGGCCCTTGTGTGCCCGCGCCAAAGGTTGCGATTTGGCTCTCAAAATCTAAGTCAAGCAGCTGATCCATCTTGCTCATGGCGATGGTAAGGACTGGACGTGAACCCTTTTGTGGGTTGATATGTCCAACGACTGAGGTGCCGCCACCAAAAGGAATGACAATTAAGTCATGCTCATTGGCGAGCGTTAATAAAGTCTCGACATCAGCGGTCGATTCAGGAAAAGCGACTCCATCAGGAAATACTTCAAAGTCGCCGCCATGCATCGCTATCCAATCAGGGAAGCTTTGACCGCGCGCATGTCTGAGCCTCACTTCTTTATCAGTTGAGACGATATTAAGGTCGGTGAGCGCAGCAGGCAGGCGTGATTTTGGTACGGTTTTGAGTACCTGTTGTAAGCTCACAGAGGACAGTTTTTTGGTTTTACCGATATGTGATTTTATTAATTTTGCACCATGCGGCGAGACAGTTTTATTGATACTGACATTGCCCCAACCGTTCCAGCGCGTCTGCTCAATAGGCGTATTGGCAGTCGAATTAGTAGCCGTATTATTTTTTTGGATAGGTTCTAAATTATTATCAGTGTTTTTGGTAGCAGGAAAGTTGGTGGTTTTACGAATAAGAGATTTGATTATGCTCATAGGGACATACCTGTCGATTCGTTATCACAGTTTTTATACTAAAGGATTCGGTTGAAGCTGACTCAGTTTTTCTACTCAGCATAGATGAATGATTAGGCTCAGGGTTATCGTAAAAATCATACGATATTAAGCGCTTATGCCAATCACCAATCCTAAAGCAAACATATTTATCGTTTGAGCATAGCACAATATAAACAAATATTTCATATAGACTCGTCTTTTGTATAATAAAAATTTATGACTTTTATTTAGTAGCGGCATTATTGGGGTTCGCGTTGGCGTATTATTCTTATCAAGGCGTAATATCTCGCAAAAATCGTCAATAATTCACCATCTAATAGCCATTAATAGGCGCAAACTTGTTAAAATAGGGCACTAATTTTTTCTTGATGGACATCGATTTATGACCACTGCCGCTGCTATCCCTACTATCAAAGAAGATCGTATTCTTATTCTTGATTTTGGCTCGCAATATAGCCAACTGATTGCTCGCCGTGTACGCGACTCTGGCGTTTTTTGTGAGATGTTCCCTTATGATATCGACACCCAGCGCATCACGGACTTTGGCGCAAAAGGTGTCATCCTATCGGGCGGCCCTGAGAGCGTGCATGCGGAAAATAGCCCGCGTATCAATGACGCCGTGTTTGAGCTTGGTGTGCCAGTATTGGGCATTTGCTACGGTATGCAGGCAATGGCGGATCGTTTCGGCGGTAAAGTTCATGCCAGCGATATCCATGAATTTGGTGCCGCGACCATCAATGTCGATGGTCATTCAAAATTAACCGAAGGTATCGAAGACCACGTCAGTGAAGACAACGCGACCACGCTAAACGTTTGGATGAGTCATGGTGATAAAGTGATCGAAGCGCCGCAAGGCTTTGATATTATCGCCAGTACGCCGAGCTGTCCGATTGCCATTATGGCCAATGACGACAAGCAGTACTATGGTCTACAGTTCCACCCTGAAGTGACGCATACTTTACAAGGTCAAGCGTTATTGGGTCGTTTTGTCCATCAGGTTTGCGACTGCGCCGGCGATTGGACGCCTGACAATATTATCGATATGCGCGTGGCACAGCTCAAAGAGCAAATCGGTGACAAACAAGTATTGCTCGGTTTATCCGGCGGTGTCGATAGCTCAGTGGTTGCCGCGCTATTGCATAAAGCCATTGGCGATCAGCTGACCTGTGTGTTCGTTGATAATGGTCTCTTGCGTTTGCACGAAGGCGATCAGGTGATGCAAGTGTTCGCTGAAAACATGGGTGTCAAAGTCATCCGTGTCGATGCCGAAGATTTATTCTTAAACGCCTTAGCAGGCGAGTCTGATCCCGAAGCCAAACGTAAAATCATCGGCAAAACCTTTATCGATGTGTTCGCCAATAGCGCCCGTGAAATCAGCGCGCAAAGCGATGGCAAAGTCATTGAATTTTTGGCACAAGGGACGATTTACCCTGACGTTATCGAATCAGCAAAATCGCATCAAGGCAAAGCGCATGTCATTAAGAGCCATCATAACGTTGGCGGTCTGCCAGACGATTTGGCGTTTGAGTTGGTCGAGCCATTACGCGATTTGTTTAAAGATGAAGTGCGTAAACTTGGTATCACCCTTGGCCTACCAGAGAAAATGATCTACCGTCATCCGTTCCCAGGTCCGGGTTTGGGCGTGCGTATCCTTGGCGAAGTCAAAAAGGAATATGCCGATATCCTGCGCCTTGCCGATGCCATCTTTATGCAAGAGCTGGAGCGCTCAGGCTGGTATGACAAGACTGCGCAAGCATTTGCGGTATTCCAACCGATTAAATCAGTCGGCGTGGTCGGTGATGGTCGCCGCTATGCGTGGGTGATCGCGCTACGTGCCGTTGAGACCGTAGACTTTATGACGGCTCGCTTTGCGCATCTGCCGTATGATTTGATTGAGACGGTATCGAACCGCATCATGAATGAAATCGCGGAAGTATCTCGCGTGACTTATGATGTGTCGAGTAAGCCGCCGGCGACGATTGAGTGGGAATAATTATTCATACGCTATGATTGTAATATCAACGCAAAGGAGTGATGGACTATGAAACTGGTTCATGTGGGACAAAACGAGTGGATGTTTGAAGATGACGTTAGCGATAAGTTGGCTGACAATAGATCAAATGCGCTTGGCGCTGGTAGAGCGCTTAATCTTAAAATAAAAGCCTTTGTAGATGCCGAGGTAAAAAGAGGTCGTGATATCAACGATATTATGAATGAAGTCATGACCAAATTTCAGCATGAAATTGTGCAAGACTTTGATGAGCAGCCGCCAACCTCATTCCAAGTGATACAGATGACGCTGGAGAAAGAAGGTTATGAAGTGGCTCGTGATATTGCTCAGTTTTTAGTATTAGAGAATATGAATGACCCTGATGCTTACTTTAACTTAGCATTTTTGTGTGAGCAGCATGACGACAGCTTTTTAGCACTATTGAGTAGCCGCGAATGTATGCGCCTATACTTAGAGTATTTCCCCAAAAACTTTAATTGGCAAAAAAGTAAGCTGCCATGGGGCATCATGGAGAACCGTCCCTTTTTGCGAGCGCTGTTTCAGCTGGCAAATGTCTATGCTGACAATATGAGCTTTGATGAAGCCTGCGAGCAGGGAGAAAGGCTGCTACAAGTTTGCCCTAATGATAACCTAGGTATGCGTGAAGCGCTGATAGAATGGTACATGTTTACCGAAGAGTATCAGAAAATAATTCGAATTTGCGGCAACTATCCAGAGGATATGCTTGCAAATATCGCTTTCGGTAAGGTGCTGGCTTACTGTTATCAAGATAAATTAGATAAGGCTGAAAAAGAGTGGGATATCGCAAAAGATAACTTGCCTGAAGTGGCGCATGAAATTCTTAAAAAGCGTCATCCTAGACCACGCGGTATGGGTATCAATAGTTATGGTATCGAAATTGGTGGTAAAGAGCAGGCTTATCTCTACTGGCAAGATATGGGCGATTGGTGGGAAGAAAATACTACTGCTCAAACCCTGATTGAGAAAAAACGTGCTGAGAAAAAGAAGAAAAAATAATTTGATTTAGCGGCACTTCTCTTTAGTTAAAACACTCAACTTGGTTGGGTGTTTTTTGTTTTAAACATAAAAGTTTTACTCGATAAGTTTTGCTTCGATAGCAGCAACTTTGTTTATTAACTGATTATTAAATTCTAAACAGTCTAAAGAGTAGTGAGCTTTTCGATGACAGGTAGGACATAACGCAATAATGTTTTGAGGTAAGTCCGCACCACCATCTGCCAACCTAGTTAGATGATGGATTTCGAGATAAGGTCCAGATTTAGTTTCAAATGGAGCTGTCTCATTACATCCCTCGCATATACCATTAGCTCTTTTTTTGGCATATAGCTTAATGGCTGTACTACGGTTTTGAATAGATTGAATTTTTTCTTTAGTGCTTGCGTGGGTTGGTGTTGAACTTAAGGCAATCTCTCGTAATTGCTGTAATGACTTACCTTTACTAGGCTTAGTGATATAAACGGCTTTAGGGGCTTCAACTACTTTAGGGGACAGAGTTTGAGCTATATCAGTATTTTTAGTATTAACTATATCTAGATGAAAAACGATAGCGTCACGAAGCTCGCCATTTCTATCTGGTCGTTCTGCAATATGATGAAAAACGTAATTACAATACCCTAAAAACCGTACAAAGCCTCGTGATGTTGATTCGAAAAGTAGAATTTCTTTATTGTTTTTTTGATGGTCATGAATTGCCAAATTACCTTTGGTCATTCTCATGTCGCCTTCTTGGCCTTCACCCGTATATTTAAAGGTGCCGTTAGGGTCAAAATCATCAATATAGCCATATTCGCCGCCAGCATCGCCGGTAAAAATAAATATATATGGATGCTCGGCTGGCGTTGCTATGCCACCATATTGTTGCCCTTTATATATACTGTGTATATCAGAACGACGGTTATAGATTTTTCCTATTTCAAACACTATGGCTTCCTTATTTTCTTATTAAGCTAATAGGGTTTACTATAGTTGATAAGTGTTTTTATGGTTCTTGCATTAAATCGCAATTTTTGGAGTTTATAAAATTCTATTATAAGATTTAAAAAAATAGCGGTGCTCTCCAAAGTGAAGAACACCGCCACTGCTTATAAAATTTAGCTGTTAACAATCTAAGCTTTAACCCCGCACATTCACCACATAACGCCCAACCGTCTGACTAGCCATAAAGCGATCTAAGTATTCCGGCGTTTGCTCAAGCGTAATCTCTTCGCAATAATTCTCTAAATTAGGCAACTTCATATCAGTACTGACGCGCTGCCAAATGGCTTTTTTATCAGCTAGGGGAATATAGACCGAATCGATACCGAGTAGGGACACCGCGCGAGTGATAAACGGCAATACCGTCATCGTAAATTCAGCGCCGCTCGCCAAGCCGCAAGAGGTCACTGCGCCGCCCGCTTTGGTTTGCTTTAGTAGGTTTGCCAGATAGTCGCCGCCGATGGTGTCAATAGCATTTGCCCATAGCTCGCGACCGACAGGTTTATCGCCGATCTCATTGATGCTATCGCGATGACGGACTTCGCTTGCGCCAAGCGCTTTTAGATAGTCGCTTTGCTCAGGCTTTCCAGAGAAGGCGATGACCTCATAGCCAAGCTGACTTAATATAGCGATGCTGATACTACCGACGCCGCCCGTTGCACCCGTCACCGCGACTGGACCGTCTTCCGGTTTTGCGCCCATTTTCTCAAGCTTTTGCACACTTAACGCTGCGGTTAAACCGCCCGTACCATAGATCATGGCTTCTTTTAGCGTGAGCGAAGACGGACATTCGACCGCCCAATCGGCAGGGATAGATATCATCTGAGCGAGACCGCCATCGGTATCCATGCCCAAATCATAGCCAAAGACTACGACTTCTTGACCCTCCGTAAAGGTTCCAGACTTATCACTGACCACCACACCAGCGGCATCAATACCGGGTGTGTGCGGGTAGTGTTTGGTGATTCTTTTGTTGCCGGATGCTGACATAGCATCTTTGAAGTTTAATGATGAATAATGGACTTCGATTAATAAATCATTGTCAGGCAAGTCGCTGACACTGCGCTGCTCAATGCTTTTTTTAAATTCACCGTTGCTAGTCTCGTGAACCACTAAGGCTTTAAAGGTTTTGTTATTCGACATTGTCTGAATCCTTTTTTATTGCTTTTATAGTAAATGCTCTTTGCAAAAGCAGCTTAAGGCTTAATCAATATCTTACCTTTTTTCTCTGACTGGACGTCTTCTGAAACCGCTTTTTGAATATCGTCTAAATCATAGATGCCGCCAGTAGGGAGTTTTAGGATACCGCTTGAGGCACGCTCAATCAGCTCTTTAATTAAACGCTGCTTATCATCGGCGCTGATTTCTTGCATCAAATCGCTTGCCCAAAAACCTTTAACTTTAGTCAAATTGAAAATCAGATTGCTCGGGTTTAGCATCAGCGGTTCGCCAGACACCGACCCCAATGATGCCATTGCGCCATGCTTACCGAGTAGTGACAGCAGCTCACCGCCTGATTTGCCGCCGACCGCATCGACCGCGCCGCTTATTTTGGCGTCACCAACGATTTTTTGTACTTGCTCTTTCCAGTCGTCATCATCGGTCACGATGTTATTTTCAGTGATACCAAGCTCGATAAGCTCTTGTTCTGACTCTTTACTGCGTACCAAGTTAATCGTATTGATATGACGCTCAGGCGCTAGCATCGCCATCGATTCACCGACCGCACCATTGGCGGCATTTTGGATAAGCCATTGACCGGGCTTAATATTTAAAAATTCAATCAATAGCAGTGCACTCATCGGCATGGCAATTAACTGGGCGGCCATTTCATCATCGATGGCATCTGGAATAGGGATAATGCTTTTTGCCGGCGCGATAAAATATTCCGCCCAAGTTCCTGATACGCCAGACACGACGACACGCTGACCTTGTTTAAAACCTTTGACGTCTTTACCTAACGTATCAATCGTACCAACCGCCTCAGAGCCACCAGTGGCAGGCAAATCAGGTTTATGACCGTATTCGCCTTTTATGGTCACGATGTCGTGATTGTGAATAGAGGACAGGATGGTCTTGATACGGACTTCGTTGTTTTTGGGTTCTGGGGTAGGGCTGTCGGTGATACTCAGTACTTCTGAAGGTTTGCCAAATTCGTTATAAGTAGCGCTACGCATGATGATTTCCTTTATTATTTTAATTCAATGTTTTAATTTTTAAGCGACGTCAGTAGATAATTGCCCATCAACCTTAACAAGCGGGTCTTGCAAGCCGCAACCTGACTTTGGTAAAGGAACGTTGTTGCTATTTATCAGGATATTGCGCGGTAGGCTATAAGAGATAGGTTATAAAAAGTCGCCATAAAAAATGGCAGCGCTCTTAATAAAGAACGCTGCCATGGTCAATAAAACGAAGGTTAGTTAAGTTACAAGTTAACGATAGTTTAAGGCTTTAGCAATACCTTACCTTTTTTGCCTGACTGCAATTTGCCATCGACCGCTTTTACGATATCGGCCAAATCAAATACCGCTTCTACAGGCAGTTTTAATTGTCCGTCTACCGCTCTATCGATCAGTTCATTCACTAGGCGCTGTTTATTCTGCACACTCATCTCTTGACTGAGCTTACTGCCCCAAAAGCCTTTCATCACCGCTTGCTTGAAAATCATATGGGTAGGATTGATGACCATAGGTTTGCCCGACATCGCGCCAAAGGCGGCGAAGGTGCCACCATGACCGAGTAACGATAACAAATCGCCGCTATTTTCACCGCCGACTGAATCGACCGCCGCACTGATTTTATCATCACCGATGATCGCTTTGACTTGCTCTTTCCAGTCATCATCTGAGGTGTTGATATTGTTTTTGATACCGAGAGTATCTAACTCTTTTATGGCATCGTCACTTCTTACCAGATTAATGGTTTTGACGCCGCGCGCCGCCGCTAGCATGGCAAGCGATTTACCAACGGCACCGTTGGCGGCGTTATGAATAACCCATTGACCGCTTTCTACTTCTAAGAACTCTAATAGCATCAACGCACTCAGCGGCATGGCAATCAGCTGCGCGGCCATTTTATCTTCTAAACTATCAGGGATAGGAAACACCATATCGGCTGATGCGACAAAATACTCTGCCCACGTTGCTTGCACACTGGCAGCTGCCACGCGTTGCCCGACTTTTAAGTCTTTAACCTCACTACCAACGGCATCGATAATGCCTAAGGCTTCGCTACCACCGATAGCCGGCATTTCAGGTTTAAAGCCGTACTGACCGCGAATGGTAAGTAGGTCATGGTTATGGATGGAGGCGAGAATGGTTTTGACGCGCACCTCATTGGCTTTTGGCTCGGGGATAGGACGGTCGCCGAGGCTCAATACTTCAGTTGGTTTGCCAAAATGATCATAGGTTGCACTACGCATAATAAATCCTTTTTTTAATTTTAAGTTTGTTTCAAATGTTTTTGACGAGCGAATAAATTTGTAGCCATCAACAGTAGCAAACCCAGCTTGCTTGTCGCAATATTACTTTGGTAAAGCAAAGTAGTCAGCGTTAAGTGAGCAGCATTTAGTTGGTTTCATTAATCATTAGCAGTTTGTTCTGTGGTTATTTGTTCTGCATGTGCCTGCTCTGGACTAATAACCTTAAAATCGTCATCTACTAAATTGGTCAGTAGCGGCTCCCCTTTATCATTAATCCGAAATAGCCCATATTCTGCTGCCTCAAATGCTTCGCCATGACCTTCTTGGAAGAAAAAAGCATTGGTCGCAAGCTGCATTACGCCGTTACGGATACGGTAGTGAAGCGCCATCTCATTAGAGGCTAGATTTCTAGGCTGATTAGCCGCTAAGCGCTTAAACTGTCCGACATTATGTTGGTCTAAAGCGACAATGACATAGCCTTGTTCGTTAATAGGATAGCTACCGGGGTCTTTATTTAAGGCGGCAAATACGTCACGCTCTAGCGCATAGCTAAGCGTCATATAGTCGCCCTGCATAAAGCCGCGTGGATCAACGGGTGCAAGCGCTAATAAAACCGTATCGCCAGTCGCGAGATGGTTTTCGTATTTAATAATATTCCTCGTCATCACCACCAATACCAGCGCCAATCCAAGAAGGGCAATAATAATCGTGACAGCCGGTTTTCGTAGCCAATGGGTCTTTGATGTGCCCTTAAGCAAGCGCTTGGTCAAAATTTTATCATTCATGACAGCCGCTCCTGATTGTCGTTAGCGCTTGGTTTTATCTTCGTAAAATAGCTTTTGATAAGCAGCCAGCGCAGCAACAATAGCGCGATTCCAATAACAAACAGGGAAACGGACTTGACCAATAAAGAAGTATCGAGCTGATAGTAATACCAAAAGATATAACCGACCAAGGCAATAATGCCCAGTCCTAATAGCACGCGTTGGCTATTAGCAGTAGCAATGATAATAATCAAACTGGTGGCCAATAAGCCTGAGACATAAATAGACATGATCCCAAGTAATACAATCGCAGCGCTAATGAGTAGTCCTGCTGTTGATAATAATTTGCTGTGATAGCGCTTTAAAATGAGATAAGCAGCATAAAGACTGGCAAGCGTTAATAGCCCTTGGGCCAGGTAGTAGTTATAGCTAAAGGCTTTTCCATCACTATCAAAGCTATTGCCATATTCCGCAGCGATAAAATAGACGGAAATGCTGAGCAAGACATAGGCGCTCGCATAGCCCATAGCACTCATGATTTCTAACGCATTCATTCGCCATTTTCTCGGGATAAATACAGCGAGTGTATAACGCTGTAAATGAGTCACGCTGGTTATCAAAGCCAATAATCCTAAGCTGACTTCGGATAAGTGATAGTAATTTAACAGGTAAAGTAGGCAGACTAAAGCCAAGGTTGCGCTCAATAAACGATAGACAAAATTGGGAATGACAACCGTCATCAACAGTTGTACAAGGAACAATAGTACTATACTGAGCGGCTCTGTAATCTCACTCGCTAGTAAAGCATAGGCGATATAACCTTGACCTGCTAGAGTAACTGCAAAGGCTAAACTGTTCCAAAAAGCGCTATGGCGCAAGCGGGCGTTATAAAATAAGAATCCGCCACTAACGCTTAATATCGCGCCAATAATAAATAGCGCTAGCGTACTATCAAGCAAGCCGGTGTTGTCTAAAATTAAGGTCAAAAACCCGATAAAAAATAAACTGGCAAATACGCCACTAAAACCAAAAAGCAAACTGATAAACCACGGGCTAGGCGCTGCAGCTGCATTATTTAAAAGCTTATCATTGACGTTTTGTGCGTCGATGAATCCCTGCTGTTGTAATAGCAAAATCTCGGGCTGTTGCTTGTTATGGTTGATATTATTCAGCTCATTGTTCATCACTGTCTCCCTTAATAATAGAAGAGATAGTGTCATCATTGTTGATATAAGCAACTTTGCGCAGCCACACAACTGCCGCAGAGCTCATGCCAACAAGTAGCAAGGCTAATAGTAGAAATCCACCCCCCTCAAAATCATCTAACAGCCATTTGCCGACCCGAAACATCACCACAATAATGATAGAAAACGACAAATAGGTCAGCATCAGTAAATCAAGACGGCGCTGATAAAACTGCCAAAGCATAAAGCCGCACCAGCCTAACCATACTATGGTAGCGATAAGCGTCGCCCAGATATTGCCATTATCAAAGACCGTGACAATCGCCAGATACGTCATAAAAAACGTGCTTAATAAACCGACGACATAAGTGCTCCAATGCAAGCTGGAATTGGTTTGAGCGCTGTTTATTTGAGCAGTGGATTTTTTAACGTTAATGCGATGAAACAGATAGGGAGTAGAAGAGGAAGTTTTATTATCGAAACCAATCAGCCAACTATAAAAGGCAATAAAATTAAATAGTGCAAGGATGGCTACTTGAGAGACGTTTTGCAGGCTATATTTAATAAATTGTAGATTTGCGACATCTAAATAGAGTAGCAAAAATGCATTGATTAGCCCTAACCAAAGCAGCCAGAGCGCAGGGAAACGGGCGATAACTACCCAAGGTGTAATCAGTATCGCCCAAGCAAAGAAAAGCTGCCACGTATCAGCGCCTGTTTGATAGACCTGCCCAAATAGCGCCAATAAGCTACCGGTAATAATACTAGCGATAAGTAATAATAACTGCCGAATCAGTTGAAATTGTCGCCTAAAAGACAGTGCTACATAAAGCGCAATAGTGATCGTCAGCGCTCCTTCAACTAAAGCGAATTTGCCTATTTTGCCCAAGTTTTGCCAGTTATAAGCGATAAAAAACACTAGGGATAAGACCAGTGCTACCGCGCCAATAATCAGCAGCGCCTTATCAAAAAAGTCTAGCCACCTGCGTTTACTCGGATAGACTTCTAGATGCGTTGCTGCTGCCTCGGCATTTTTAAGAGAGAGGATATCTTGCTGCAGTAACTGCTCAATAGTACGCCGTGCGTGGCTCATAGTCGCCTCTGATTAAAAACGGTTTTTAGCCTATCTTAGCTGTTTTTACGCTGGCATAATGTACTAAAGTTTATAAATTACTAAATTTTATGATTTATTAACTTTTATGTTTTAATAAAACTCAATCCTACTCAGCAGGTGCTCTTGGATTAAATAGGCGCAAATATAGGCGCTCGGCCAAGCGACCATAAAGGCATATTTCCACGAATTAAACAGCGTGATAAAAAAGCCTTCGACAAATCCTACATTGATCAGTAGCAGGGCCGTCGAGATAATCGTCGACATCATCAGCGCCATTAAAAAGGTGAAAATCAGCCGATAGTATTTGCGCCGCGTGCGTATTCTGACGGTCGGGAAGTTTGCCATAATGTTCTGTTGTCCTGCTTGATGAGAGCCACGTTTCACTGCTGCTGTAAACGTGATATTTTGCGATGAGAGAGGATGAGATAAAGCATTGTTCATGCTTAGCGGCGACTATGATAACGCGTGATGACTGCGAGGTAAAATGGTTATTATCAATCATCAAGTCCGCCTTATTATATTGTTATCATTCAGTTTTAATAATTTGTCGCCATTCATGTTGATGAAGTAAACTTAGCACTATCCAAAACAACTCTATGAGGATAAAAATGTCTGCCAATCCAAGTAATTTAGCGCAGAACGTAGAAAAACATTTATCCAAAAACTCATGTAAACAAAGGACGCTTGGCATCATCGGCGGCATGAGTTGGGAAAGTACCGAAAGCTATTATCGACTCATAAATGAGGGTATCAAAGCTAGACTTGGCAATTTACATTCAGCAGATTTACTGATTCATAGCGTGGACTTTGCACCGATTGAGGCGCTGCAAGCACAAGGCGTATGGGATGAAATGGGCAAAGTATTGGCTAATAGCGGCAAACGTCTGCAAGCGGCTGGCGCGCAAGGTTTGCTTATCGCGACTAATACCATGCATAAAGTCGTCGATGACGTCCAAGCCGCTACCAATCTGCCGATTATTCATATTGCTGATGTCACCGCTGCGGCGATTAAGCAGCAAGGGCTAACCAAAGTTGCGCTACTTGGCACACAGTTCACCATGACAGAGAATTTTTATAAGCAGCGTTTGATAGATGCGGGTTTGCAAGTGTGGATACCAGAGACAGGCGCACGGGCAGAGGTACATCGCATTATTTATGAGGAGCTGTGTCAAGGTCAGCTAGTTGATAGCTCACGCCAGTATTATCTGCAAGTGATTGAAGACTTAGCGGATAAAGGCGCGGAAGGTGTGATTTTGGGCTGTACCGAAATTGGACTGCTGATTCAGCAAGTAGACAGCCCCATTCCCGTATTTGATACCACTGCAATTCATGCAGCAGCAGCGGTGGATTTTTTATTAAGTTCTTGGTTTTAAGGTTAGTGATTTTAAAATAGTTAATTTTAAAACGGTTGAACTTAAACCCATTGCATTGACTACCTATAAACCGCGCGAGGAACGTTTATGTTTTCTTCTCATACGGTGTTTTTGCAGGCGTTTTTGTAGTCGACGACGCAGCCTTGTAATACGGCGTAAAGGCGATAGTCTCCACACTGTGGTCGGTAAAATATCGCGAAACGATGCACTGGTGCCGGTTTGGGCGCGAAACTCCTCCGACCTTTGCGCTGCTTCTTCGGCTGGCATATTTTTACCTTTGCGCCAGCCGCCGTATAGATATAATCCTGCGCCCATCAACGCCGTTGCTACCATGCCTGCTGGAAACGATAGCCAAAGCGCATCGGCTCCAAGGAATGGATACAGCCCGAACGCAAAGCCAAGGCGCACAGGATACATCGAAATCACCATGACGATCAGCGGCCAAACCACATAACCGTTGGCACGCATGGTACCAAAGAAAACTTGCGCGATGCCAAAAAAGATAAAGCCCCATGTCGCCATCAACTGAATATGGCGCCCAATCGGCACTGCAGCGCTGTCACTACCAAGGAATAGCTCCAAAATAGTCTCATCAAAAATGCTTAATACCCCAATCATAGCGCCCGTCAATATCACGTTAAAGATAAGCCCCCAGCGCGTGATGCCTGCCACGCGGTTCCATTGATTGGCACCGATATTTTGCGCGACCATCGCACTGGCTGCAGCACTGAGTGCCATTGCAGGCATTTGCACATAGGTCCAAAGCTGCTGCGTTGCGCTATAAGCGGCCGTTGTTTGTACGCCCTCGCGGTTAATCAGCGACAGCATTGTGAGCGCTGCTGAAGAGATAACAATCATCTGTAGCCCCATCGGCAGCCCCTTTGAAAACATCGACTTTAGGATATCTCGGTCTGCGCGTAAAAAACGCAGCTCGGGCAGCTTAAGGGTCAGCACAGAACCACGCAAATACATAGTGACAATCATGCCAATCAGCGCCAGCGCGTTGGCGACAGCAGTTGCAAAAGCCGAGCCAAAGATACCCCATTCAGGAAAGGGGCCGATACCCAAAATCAGCACCGGCGTCAAAATCAGGTCGATAATCACCGAAATAATGATAAACCAAAGCGGCGTGGTAGAGTCGCCCGTTCCGCGTAGTGCCATCATGATTAGCGTAAAGGTCAAGGTGACCGGCATCGCTACAAAAATCATCCGCAGATAGGTCAGGGCAAGCTCTACCGCACTTGCTGGCGTACCGAGCAGGTTAAGCAGCAGTGGAGCAAATAGCCAGCCGATTGCCGACACCAATATACTGATAGGAATAATACTACCCAGCGCCGTGCCCATGGTTCTTTTCACCGTCATGTCGTTACGACGTCCCATAGCTTGACCAATCAAAATAGTCGCCGCCATACCAAAACCGAAAACGAAGGAGATGAGGATAAACATCAAGATGTTGCCGTTTGCCGTCGCAGCCAGCGCCTCTTCCCCTAAAAATCGACCTACCCAGACGGCATTAATCGAGCCGTTCAACGACTGCAAGGCTGATGAGCCAAGGGTTGGCAAGGCAAATAGCAGCATGGTTTTGGCAATTGACCCTTGGGTGAGGTCACGGCTTTTAGCAGTGGAGGTAGTTGTCTTACTCAATGTTTATCCTTTTGCGCCATCCAAATTGGCTATATTTTATGACATAAAAACCCTCATTATAGATGACCTTGTCTGTGCTATCTTGGTTAGACTGGTAACGTTTTTTTATATAATGTATTAATAGGCAGTAGTAGTACTAAAGCTAATCGAGAGTAAACAATGACAATATGAAAAAAGAAACGATAGGTATGTTTGGTGGCAAGTTCTTAATAGTACATAAAGGGCATGTGCGTGCGATGCGCAAAGCGGCGGCTATGGTCGATAAGCTTTACCTTATAGTGACTTATAACGTGATGTTTGAGCGTGAGGTTTATTTTCATAAAAGTAAAATCGCCCCGATAGCGGTGGAGCAAAGACTGCGTTGGTGGCATGAAATTACTAAAGAGCTGGATAATGTGCACGTCTATGCAATAGAAGAAACCAATATTAAGAAAAATGCTGATACTCATATCGATGTTGGTACTAATGCTTATTCCCAAGCTCATGCTAACGCTGAGCCTGACTGGCAAAGCTGCGCTGATAGGATTAAAGCATTAATACGCAAGCCCATTGATTTTATTTTTAGTTCTGAACCAAGTTATAGTGATTACTTCGATGACTTATATCCTAAAACAAAGCATATTGTCATCGACGCCGACCGTAAGCTTTATCCTATATCCGCAAGCCAGCTACGTCGTGACGGCGCGATTGAGTATTGGGATATGTTGCCCGACGCGGTAAAGCCTTGTTTTGTCAAAAGTGTCGTTATCGTTGGTACAGAAAGTACGGGAAAAACTACATTAGCAAAAAATTTAGCCCATCGTTACGACACTTGCTATGTCGAAGAAGCAGGGCGCAAGTTTTATGAGGAAATAAACGCTGAAATTGTCTTGCTTGAAGATTTTCCCCAGATTGCTTATGAACATAAATATCATGAGAGGCAAGCTAGAAAGACGGCAAACAAGGTGTATTTCGTGGATACAGAAGCAATTACGACCCAGTTTTTTTCGATGGCTTATCTGGGCATAAGACAAAGTGTACTTGATGAAATCGCCGAACTACAAGATTATGACTTGTGGTTGTTTTTGGAAACAGATATTGAGTGGGTCGGTGACGGCTTGAGGTCTTTTGGTGAAGTGCAAGTTCGCGATAAAAACAATCAATTTCTAAAATCTTTATTAAATGAGTTTGGGGTGCGCTATCAAATTATCAGCGGCAACTATGATGATAGATACGACAAGGCTACCGATTACATCGATAAATTGTTGACTAAATAAACTAGCCTTTAATAGTCTTATGTTAAGATTGCGATTTAACCGCCTTTAACTTTTTTCTCTAATAACTATAACAAGGATGTTTCGATGCTCTTAAAACGCCTAGCTCTTGCCGCGCTTTTTAGTCTTTCTATAGTCGGTTGTACCACCGCGCCCAATCAATTAGCGGTCAATACCACGCAAAAGATTATTCAATACGAGCGTAATAAGTCTGATTTAGAAATCAAAGCGCTGACATTGGCCTCTGGCGATAAGATGGTCTATGCCGAAAACGGCAACGTGGCTGGCGAGCCGTTATTACTCATTCATGGCTTTGGCGGTAATAAAGACAACTTTACCCGTATCGCGCGTCAGTTAGAAGGTTACCATTTGATCATTCCTGATTTGCTTGGTTTTGGTGAGTCGAGCAAACCGATGAGCGCTGATTATCGCTCGGAGGCGCAAGCGACGCGCTTACATGAGTTGCTGCAAGCCAAAGGCTTAGCGTCCAATATTCATGTCGGCGGCAACTCGATGGGCGGCGCTATCAGCGTAGCTTACGCAGCAAAATACCCTAAAGACGTCAAAAGCTTATGGCTCGTCGATAGCGCAGGTTTTTGGTCAGCTGGTATTCCTAAATCGTTAGAAGGCGCGACGTTAGAGAACAATCCGCTGTTGATTAATAGCAATGAAGATTTTTATAAAATGTATGATTTTGTCATGTATAAGCCGCCATATTTGCCAAAATCGGTCAAAGCGGTGTTTGCCCAAGAGCGTATCAAAAATAAAGAGCTGGACGCCAAAATCTTGGAGCAAATCGTCACCGATAATGTCGAAGAGCGCGCCAAAATCATCGCCCAATATAACATTCCGACGCTCGTCGTTTGGGGTGATAAAGATCAGATTATTAAACCTGAAACGGTCAATCTCATAAAAAAAATCATCCCGCAAGCGCAGGTGATTATGATGCCAGAAATTGGTCATGTACCGATGATCGAGGCGGTGGAACAAACGGCAGACGATTACAAAGCGTTTAGAAATATAGTAGACGCACAGCGTTAGGGATTGGTTAAAAGTATTTATTTTAAAATAAAAAAGAAACATCAGATGCTCTGGTGTTTCTTTTATTGTCTATAAGATTTTAATGAAGTCGTTTAAGTTATAAATCTTTGACAAGTCGCTCGAGCAATTCAAGCGTACTTTCTTCTCTGACCAACGCGACCCCTTGTCCTGCCCATAAAGACTGATGTTCGGCATCGAGGTTTCTTTTTGCATCAGCACGCAAGTTTTTGGTCATGGCATTTAATTGTGGGTAAGGCGGTAACTCATGCGCGCTCTCAAATTGACCAAAATCGAGCAAATAGTCATTTAACAATCCGCGTGCTTGCTTACCTGAAAACAGCCGCGTCAAACGTGTCTCGCTACTGCGCTTACCCAGACTGGCATCAAGTAGCGCTTGTTTATACGTGTCATTAATAGCGCATGTATCGGTAGTCAAAAATGCCGTGCCTATTTGCGCCAGCTCAGCGCCAGCGGTTTGCACCGCTTTAATCGCTTGCCCCGTCATAATACCGCCCGCTGCAATCAAAGGAATATCGGTGCACGCGCGCGTTTGACTAATCAGCGTCAGTAAACCCAATGGATCGCTTGCGCTTTGTGGCAACCAACCACCGCGATGGCCGCCCGCTTCCGAGCCCTGAATACAGACCGCATCGACGCCAATATCTGCCCATGCTTTAGCTTCCAACGGATGATTGGCAGTACCAATGACGCGTGTGCCCAAAACCTTTAAACCCTGCACCTGCTCGGCGCTGATAATACCAAAGGTGAAGCTAGCGACAGGAACGGGATTGTCGTACAGCACTTGTAGCTGCTCTGCAAAGCTTAGCGCGGGACGTTCAGGTAACGCCATGTCTATGTTGTTTTTTTCATAATACTCGTCTAACCAAGTAGGAATTTTGCTATCCAAAGTAGTAGAATCGTGCTCGGATAACACCATTAGATTGATCATAAAAGCACGATCAGTCAGTGTTTTAAGGGTATTGATTTGCTCATTTAAAACCGTTGGCGCCGTCGTTCCGCCTCCCAATGACCCCAGTCCACCAAAATTACTTACTGTCGCTGCCAGCTCAGGCGTGGTTGCTCCTGCCATCGGTGCTTGTACGATAGGGTAGGTTAAATCAAAGGTATTTAGTAAGGTCATGACGGGCGTCCTTGTTATTTTATGAGAAAATTTGCATGACTTACTTTAGCAAAGCTGAACGGCGTGCGTGTTAGATAATGTGTATTTAGTTATTCGACAAAAAAGTTTTTTTTGACTACAAGACTGTAGTTAAAATATTTGACTACAGTTTTGTAGTTAAGTTGCTTTAATTGATAAATCCATCACGAAAACATCAATACCTTCTTTATACTTCTCTTCAACACAAGCAGTTAAACACTCTTGGAGTTGTAGAGCATTATGTGGTTTGTACTCATCGTTTCTCTTAGGATTCTTAGTTGTATTCTCACCAAAGTAAAATATCAAATAAATACCTTGTCCTTTAGACTGGTACTCTTTGAGATATAAGTCGCCTAGTTGGTCATTCATGGCTGTCCATAAATCATCATGCCATTGTCCTTTAACTTCTATAGGCAGCTGCATCTTACTGCTATTACATACCAAATCAGCACGTTTATCGTCTGGCATATCTTTTTCAGTATCTAATCTAAATTGATAAGGTTCAACATAGGGCTTTAATAAATCCGCTAATCTATCTCTACAATAGTTCTCACCATGAGGCTTTCTAGGGTTTTTATTCTTACCATCTTCATAGAACATTTTATAGCTGTCAAGTTCACTGGATTTGACCTTGCTTTGTACCTCATTAATCAGTTCTAAGATTAAGGCTTTCAAGTCTTTGCAATTCTTAGGCGCTTTATTCTGAAAAATATTTAGTAAGTCAGCTGGCACTGGCGCTTGATAATTAGCATCTCTAATATTGTTAGCTTGTTCTGCTAGTAGGTTAGTAATGAATATCGTATAACTTGAATGAACACAATTTTTAAGCATTTTAAGTTCTGCCTGAGCTTCAAGAGTGGTAATATTACCAATTTCTGATAAGCAAAAAGTAATAAATTCACTTGCCTGCCACCCATTCCTACTCCCAGAGCTTATTCCTGTAGGTCTATTGGCATTCGGAAATGGATAGCTAAAGCGATAGGCAATCCAAGACATTAACGTCAGGCTCATCTTAGGATTTTTGGTTAACCGTGATTCATGATAGGTTTCTTTTAGTTGCCAAAATACTAATTTTGGATATCGATAGCATCTTAAATAGTTCAAAAAGGTCTTCTCGTTAACAATGCTTAATAATGACAACCATCTATTGGATTCTTCGATATTTTCATCATTATTAACTATATTTTTTGCATTAGTACTTATTAAATCACTTATCCTTGTTAATTCATCATTATTGATAAGCGTATCTATGAATCTATCCTTTGTCTGGCTGTGCATTCTAGGGTAGGTATTCAATAAATGGACAATAGTAACGATTGAAAGCTCATCTACATCTTTGCCGTAAACCCAATGGAGGCCTTCTATTAATGCGCCATCAGTCAGAAATTGAGGAATAAACATTTCATTAATAATCGTTTGCTTCAAACTTCTACTGATTATTTCTTCTTTGATGGACTCACAAAGCCTAGGTGTACCATCATCTTGAAACGTAAAACCAAGACGATGGTCATAGTCTAGAATAAAAGAACAAGCTAAAATAACGTTATCAGGTAAATCAGATATTGATTCATTCCTTAACAACCGACAATAAATACCAGCTATCAAGACAGGTTCGATAGGGTAATGGTTTTGAATAAGATCAGATATAGTCGGAACAGAGTTATGCAGACTGGCTTCAAATCCCTTGATGGCAGAGTTAGTCAAGGTTTTATTGAAGATATGATTGACTTTATCAACGCCTTCTAAGTCATTAGGCGTATTAGAGTATTTGTACAATAAAATCTTGGCAGGGTAATTACAGAACTTAGCATTGCCTTTTTCTAAATCTACTTGATATGGATATAAGTCATTTCTAATTTTTTGGAATCTTAATTTCTCATCTAGCTTTCTACGAAGGCTACGGCGTTTACTTTTTATTTCCCATTCAAGAATAATAGGTTTCTTCTTACCATCTAAATATGCTAAAAGCTGATTGCTTTGAGCATAAGGTAATGCGAGTAGATAAAGCTCGTCAGAGATAGCGTTTCTATTACAGTATAAATCTATAAGGTGTTTCCATCTATCAATAGTATGTTCGGTCGCACTTTCCGATTGAATATATAGTAATAATTGTTCTATATCTTTATGAGATGGCATGAGTGAAGATAAAATAGTTTGGCCAAACAAATAAAAATTAAAATGCTCACTTGGTTGTTCTAAATAATACTTCTGAATTTTTATTCTTTCCCTTGGATTTTCCTGAAAGTAATTCATGAGGAATGCATAAGCTTCTTTATCTGTTGAATAAGTATAGAACTGATCAAAGATTGAGATGCTTTGATAGAAAACGAGTGAATCTAAGGTCTGCTGACTCTCAGAAATATATCGTTGTATAAGGGTTACGATTAAGTCATTAATGTCTTTGACTGATTCATAATTATAGTCATATTTATCAATATTTAGTGCGAGAATATTTCTTCTAATATTCTTTAAAAGTGTAGGAATTCTATCAATTGGATATTGTGAAAAGTAATAATAACTGCCGTTCTGAGGTGCAAAATTATCTTCTCGCTTTGAGTCAGAAAGTCTGAAACTATAAGATTTCATAATCAACGAGATGACTTGTTCATCTGTAATTAAATCATAGCCATATTTCTTAGCATACTCAAAAACTAACCTTAAAGATGGTTGAGTACCCTGTTCTATCAAAGGAGTGAAATTATCAGGAATATTAATTATGCCGTTAGTATGAAGTAATATAAAAGCATTGAAACGAGCAGAGTAAGGCCAGCTATCATCGTAAGATATTACAAATAACTCATCGGCTAGTTCGTCAATAAAATCAGCATCTCGTAATGCTTCAAGGATGGTCGTTAAAAAGTGAAAGTTACCTTCTTTGTCGCTTAATACTTTCTTATATTTATTAAGTAGTGAACGGCTAACTAACCCTTCAGCTTTAGTTTTTTTCCAATAATTATTTTTGCGAAACCAAGGGTTTTCTATAGTTAGTTTTTCTAAAGCATTAAACAATAAAACACTATCAGTATCTGAGAAGTAAGTAGTATCGCCATACTCTATCAGCCCGTAAGGGTCAGTTTTGATGACTATTTCAGATAAATTGGGGTTAAAGGTTGGCAACCAAGCAAAAATTCCTCTCAACGATGCAATTATGCCATCATTGAAAATCAAATAGGATAGGATATGGCGTTTGATTCTAGGACTAGATATCGCTTTTGCAAGCCACTTGGCACCTAAGTATTCTGCAATACTTCTATGCCATGGTTTAAATAAGTCAGTTCCTACTGATTGAAATAGTCGCGACTGTATAGTTGACTCTAGTGTCTCACTATTTATAAGGTCAGTTAGAGAATGAAGGCCTATTGCATCATCAGGTGTGCTGCCTGTCATACCTTTATAAATAAACTGCTTTCCTGTTAATAGATAAATAGCAAAAATTAACCCTGCACATTCAATGACCTGATCTTGATGTAATTGTCCAAGTGCATTCTGTGCTTTTGAGTTCACCTCTTGCCACAGTTTTTCAGTTGCCAGTTCGAAAAGTTTAGCCTTCGTTTCAGGTATAGGATGAACTGAAAAGTCAATTTCCGCCAACAGGGCTAAATTTCTAGGATTTTCATAGAAGGAAGATAAGCTATTTTCTTCTAATTGGGTGATAAGCTGAGAGACGTTTTCTGAGGCTAGACCTCGCGATTTTAAAAACTGCTGAGCATCTTCTCTAGATAGATTTATTAAGTTCGCAGTCAATATATCCTTGTAGTCATTCTGAATCTCGTTCTTATTGCTATTGTTCCATTCAATACTTCGACAAGTTAATATAAATTTTGGATAGTCCAATTCAGCAAGCTTGTTTAAGACACTATCAATACCACTACTATCTTTAGTAGAAGGTATTTCGTCGAATGCATCTATTAGGAGAGTTTCATCAGGCTGAATACTTAGCCTTTTAACTGATTTTTGAACTAAGTCTGATGCACTTAAATACTTTGTTTTAACATGAGATAGTTTAGCCAACTCCTTTATTAATTCAGTTTTACCCATACCTGCATCAGCAAGAATGACAATAGGCTTAGACTGCGCTATATCTAATAGTTGTGAATCCTCTAAAATTATAGTTTTGAGGGTTCCTTCTTCATTACGGGGTTCATATTCGAGCTTTCTAGCAATATAGCTTTGCATTTATTGTTTTTCTATAGGCATTAGATGTGTCTAATCTATCACTAACATTTGTGTCTTAGCAACTGAATACTATTTATGTTTTTCTAATTTACTTACTTAAATGAAGCTATAAAATAGTTCAAAACTAAACTTTAAATAAAAAATAGGCCAGCTTCCAAACCATCAAAATGACGACTAGGAAACAAACCCATTTACTTAAACTTATTGCTTAGCTTAAACGCTTAATTCAACTGCAACGACCCTTTCGCATTCATTAGCAGCTCAACCACATCATCACCACTGATGACCGTAAAGCGCTTATCGATGGCGGATTCTTCGACACCATTATGTTTCATACAGGCGCCGCAAACCAATACCTGACCACCTTTTTCGATAAAGACTTCGAGCAATTCGCCCGCAGGCTCAAATGGTGCGCCAATATTGACGTCATTCAAGGCGTTTGGTAATGCCAAATGCACCGCATCTACCATCAAAATCACGGAAGCAGAGTGCCCTTTCTTCAGGGCAATTCCTGCCATGGTAAAAGCTAAAGTAATTTTGCTTGGGTTTGAGTCACTATTATCAAATAGCGTGCCGACATATTCCGTATTATTAACCATATTGTTTTCCTTAGTAGACTGTTTCTTATTTAAACATTATTCAGTTGAGTAAAAAACTCACTACCATCCTAACATTTAATATACTTATTTATATAATGTATTGTTAGTAAATAGTAGCTATACAGTAATTATAAGGTTACTTGGTTAAGATGTGGTGCTTATGACTTACGAAAACCGTTGAGTTATTGGTCTTAAGCTTGCGGTGGCCACGGACGGTCGGCATCACTGATAATCCATTCTGCCACGTAGCCGCTCGGCGGTAGCTCCCAATCTGCTTGATCTAACGCCGCTAAAACACGCGAGGTTTCAATCACTTTGCCGCCCTCGGTGACGCCCGTGCGCAGTAGGGCAGAGGAGCAAGGCTTGCCTTTGACCCACATCGACTGCTCGATATAGATCCAGCGCTCATCGAAGCCGACGATACGAGTTTTCATGGTAACTTTATCAAAGGCGCGAATGCGTTTGCGATATTGGATGGTACTGCCAGCGACTACCAGACCCCAACGCTGCTTTAAGAGCTGTGTACCAAGTCCGCTCCGTACCGCAAAGTCGGTACGCCCCATATCAAAAAGGGTCAGCACGCGACCATTATTCATCTCCAAGAAATTATCAATATCGGTCAGACGACAGCGAAAGCTAATCTCGCTGGTATCTTTAAACGTTAAGGTATTGCCCTTTTTTACTTGTAGTGCGGCGCGAGCGATGGTACTAGCATAACGAATAAATGGATACATGGCGCAATCTCAAAGAGTTAAAGGTTAAGTAAAAAGACTAAAGTTTGGCAGAGTGGCAAATGTCATTATCAATGGTTAGACGGCACGCCAATAGACTCAAAATAAGCGCTGACCGTTTCGGGTAACCAATTGATATCAAATCTGGATTGTTTATAAAGATGCGTCGATTTGTCTTTATCGACGTTATAACGAATAAAGCCCACGTGCCCGCCATGCTCAGTTTCTAAAAGCGTGACAGTATCGGAGACGTCGTTTGGCGTGGCGGTAAACCCAAGGAATGGGTCGTCTTTAGCGCTGATTAATAATAAAGGTTTGGTCACTTTTATCAAATAAGGCAGCGCCGATGAGGCGTGATAATAATGGTTATTAGAGCGATAGCCGTGGCGCGGGGCGGTAAAGATATCATCAAAGTCACTGATACGATTGACCGCTTTGATGGAGTCAATCTCATCTTTAGTAATGTCATTCGCCAAGGCTTTTTTGATAATGGGATTCAGCAGATACGGGGTATAAATGCGGTGACTCAAAAAGCTGTGCATACTAAGCGCCGCCGACGACATATCGACAGGTGCTGAAATCACCGCCGCACCGTCACAGAGCGCTTTGTCGCCATATTCGCCCATATATTTTGCCAGTGCATTACCGCCTAAGGACACGCCTACCGCATAGATATGGGCAAAGTTTTTGCGCAAGTTCTCAAGCATATGGTGCAACTCGCCGGTGTCACCAGCGTTATAAAAGACGCGACCGCTTGCAGGTATACCGCCGCAGCTACGAAAGTGGGCGACGACAAAGTGCCATCCTTGCGCATGCATCTGATAGGCCAACGCGCGCGCATAATGGCTGTCGCTACTGCCTTCCATACCGTGAAACAATACGATTAATGGGGTTTGCTCAAGTTCACCATTTTCTGCTGAGTTTATAACATCGGCGTCTATAGGATGAGCATCATAAAAGTCATAAGCAATATCACTTTCATCCAAAGAGTCTTTTTCGACCACGCGGCGATAAGTCGGCGTTTTTGGGGCAAAAAACTTGGGTAAAATGCTTTGTAGATGTGGATTGCTTAGCCAAAACGGCGGTTTAAAAGGGGCAGGGGCAAAGGTTTTATGTGTTTTCGATGTTGGCATAAAGGTTTCTTATTTAGTGGTTATATGAATGATCGTTAAAATCGTCTTTAACAATCAATGCCTTATCATACCGACGGCGGTTGCCAAAACCAATGCTTTTCAGTGAACGCTCAGTGAACGAATGGTCACTCAAAGCAATTCATCTAGAACTACCACTCAGAAGAACTAAGAAAAATGGCTCTGCATACATACTTATCAATTATAGCGACTCTAAGACACGCCCATCCATCGCCAGCCGCTTTTTTAAACGATCGATATCTGCTTCAGCAAGCGTTACGGTCAAGGTCACTTGTTTACTATAAGTCACATCATCAATATGACCGCCCAAGTCCTCAACCACGTAGCGGCACTGTGCTTCGGTGGCAAACTCAGCGATTATTTGCACTTGCGCCATCGGCACGTAGGGTAGCAGAACCATTTCATCAACAGCCGCCTGCGCAGAACCCGCATAAGCGCGAGTTAGACCGCCTGCACCGAGTTTGATACCGCCAAAATAACGGACGACAATGATAATCACGTTGCCGATAGATTTATGCTGTAAGACATTTAATATCGGTCGTCCTGCGGTACCACTGGGCTCGCCATCATCGTCAAAACCTGCGCTGGTGGTGTTATCGGGGTCACCGATGATATACGCCCAGCAGTGATGACGCGCATCGGCATATTGCGCGCGTAACTGTTCCACGTGAAACATTGCTTGTTCGCGCGAGGTAACAGGATAGGCGTATGCAATAAACTCAGACTTTTTAATATCTAAGCGCGCGCTGACCGCATGTTTTAGCGTTTGATAACTCATATTTCATCAGGTCTAGGTTGGATATGGTAAACTTACTTAACTTTCACTGCCTGCCGTATTGGGCGCAGTGTTCATTTAATTTTTTATTATAGTACCACTTCTCATTACTTAAGACAGCGGACAAGCGCAATAGCTGCGCTTGTATCATTGGCTTTTGATACGAAGTTGGTAGTATAAAACGAATGGTAATCAAGCATATGCGTCTAGATAAATTTATAAGTAAAGCCACTGAGCTATCGCGCAAAGAATCAAAGCGGATTTTGCACGCCGGTGAAGTGACGGTAAATGATGCGGTGGTCAAAGATCCAGGACTGCATGTCGATATCGTCAACGATGAAGTACTGTGGGCGGGCGAGCCATTGTCGGTTGCGACTGGCAATCGCTATATCTTACTTCATAAACCCGAAGGTTTTGAATGCTCTTTAAAAGCCAAAGAATATCCTATCGTCACCGAGCTAATCGCGGTACCTGAGCTTGGCAGCTTGCGTATTGCAGGGCGCCTCGATGTCGATACCACGGGCGCCCTACTTATCAGTGACGATGGCAGTTGGTTGCACCGCGTGACCAGCCCCAAACATGAGCATGCCAAAATATACGAGCTCACATTAGCAAGTCCCATGGACAGCGACGCGCAGGCCAATGCAGTCAAAGAAGTGGCTGAAGGTATCCTTTTAGAAGGCGACCACGAAGAAACTAAGCCTGCTACCCTTGAGTTTATCGATGAAACCCATGCACGCTTGACCTTGGAGCAGGGTAAATACCATCAAGTAAAACGTATGATGGGCTATTTTGGTAATCGGGTCACCGAGCTGCATCGCGCCAGCATTGGTCATATCACCTTAGACGGTTTGGAGAAAGGTGACAGTCGTTTCTTAACGCCGGAAGAAGTCGCTAAATTCTAAAATTAGGCTCTGCTGCATCTTAAACAGTCATAAAAATTTTCTACAAAAAAGCAGCCACGAAAAAGTGCGCTGCTTTTTTAATGTCCACTGTTTACCGTTATATTCCCTGGCTACTGTCTGTGTTGCCTATCTCTTAAAGCTAAGTAGCAGTTTTGCAAAATTAAGCCCTAATACCTTTGCAAAAACTGTCCTTGTGCTAAAGTCTGCCTATCTTTTTTTAATCTATATTTTTACATAATATAGTCAGCTTTATTAATAATGAGCATTTTTAAAGTATTGCTATTAAAAATCAATAGGACAGTCTTCTGTGAAATTCTCTCTGTTAAAATCCGCCAGCTTAATCAGTGTCATATTATTGACCACCACCGCTTGTGCGCAGCAAAGCGCCACTGACACTATCAAAAATAATGTCAACCAAGCGCCGCAAAATAGTGCAAGTATACAAAGTACGCAAGCGACTAGCAGTGTGAGCAAAGCTGTCGATAGTCAATTACGCCAACTGCTGAGCCAAGCCGGTATCAAAACGCAAATCACTTCTATTGTGCCCTCTAAATTACCCAATATGTATCAAGTGAATTTGGCAGGCCAGCCGCCGCTGCATATCACCAAAGAAGGCAAATATGTCATCCAAGGCGAGCTACAAAAAAATCCAAGCAAACGCGTCGTCACAAAAAAACCAGCGCGTAGCAGCAGCTTGCAAGTGGGCAAGCCCGTCAGTGCCAGCCTAAAATCTGACCTATTGGCAAATATGGGCGCGCTAAAAAACATGAGTGCTAAAACGCCGTTCTTTTATACTGCCGTGCCGGGAGTCATTTGGGGTGCGACTTTAGAAGGTGTGCCATTTCTATTATCAGACGATGGGCAATATATCACCGATGGTGAGATATCAGTGATTGAAAACGGTCAGTTTATCGGGCTTGATGGCAACTTTGAGCGCCTTAAAAACCAAGCGGTATTTGCAACCTTAGACCACAGCCAACTGATTACTTATCCTGCCACCAGCCCTGAGAAAGCGGTTATTTATGTCGCTAATGACGTCAATTGTCCTTATTGTCGCCGTCTCCATCAACAGCTACCTATGCTTAATGCTAAAGGCGTGACGGTAAAAACCATCGGTTATCCAATCTATGAAAAGTCGCCTGAGCAAATGCGCGCTATCTGGTGTCAGGGTAGTGAGGACAGCCGCCGCACAGCTTTTGATAAAGCAATGCTACAAGGTAAAATGACGCCGGCACCAGCCAGCTGTAAAGCCGATTATGTAACGCCTAACCGTGAAAAATCAGCAGGGCTTGCGGTCATGGCAACGCCGGCTATTTACCGCGAAGACGGCGTCCTTTATCAAGCAAGCTTTGAGAGCCCAGAGTTTTTAGAGTTCTTGGGTGTAGAATAAATGATTAAGAAGTCTGTTTATTAAGAGCTCTGATTATTAAAAGCTCTGATTATTAAAAAGTCTATAACATAGAAAGTAACCATTAAAAACTGCCCTATGAGCGATGTCCATAGGGCAGTTTTTAATGGTGCTTAATGATTGATTCTATCAGTCTATCTCAGTGACAGCTATTGTAGTAACAGCTATTGCGGTAAAACAATATCGACGATTTTCCAATTTATCAAACCTTCGCGCTGCATCTCGATAGTCAGCGGATAACCTTTCACCTGACCGCTAATGGTAAAGCAGTTAATCCCGCAATAAGCCAGTTTTGGCTTGTCACTATCCGTACCTTGCGCCGCTTGTTGCTCAAGCTCGGCCGCTTGTTTTTGCATGATTTGCTGCATTTGGTTTTTGACCACGGCATTGACGTCGCCGCGCTGAATGATTAAATTTTGAATCAGATTTTTAAGATCGACTTGATTACTGGCTATCGCCCATGCGGCGGCAAGCTCCTTGGTCGCGGTATTGGCTTGACCTTGGGTGTTAATCAGTTTTTCAATATTTTGCGGTGTAATGGCGCCATCGACCGCTTGGATAATAAAGCCGTTGGCCGCTTCGGTTAATGGCGCGCCGCCAAGTTCGGCAACCAATGGGTATTTGGTCATGGTCACTGCAAATTGGCTGGTCAGCTGATTTTGAATACTGGGTCGCACCTGCTCATAATCAATCGCCGCTGCGATCGTTGCACCATCTTTGGCGTCATAGGCATTTTTAAGCTGATAAGCGCTGTAATAAGGCGAACCGCCATAGATAGCGACGGCAATGACAATCAATAAAACAATCAGCTTTTTCATAAAAATACGACCTTAGCGCAAATCTAATGGTTAAAAAATTAAAAACAGTATTTATATATATATCAATATCGCGCTAAATATTAGCACGCCTACACCTTATAAAGGTATGGAAACCTTTGTGCAATTCTTAATAAATCCTTTTTTAGGGCATCTACAGCCTCATAATTTATAATTTAGACGCCTCAGTGCTTGATAAATCCTGCCATCATCTCCATAAATAGCGCAAACTTTTAATAATTGATTTGGCTAAGCAGCATCCCGCCGTATTCGCTCGTAAGATTCATAAGTTATCCTCTTTTTGTTACCTATTCCCCACGTTTCATGTGAAACCTGTAAGTAGGTGCGTGCAGTGCAAAGGAGAAGATTGATTCGGGTTGATGAATCGGCCGATCGGTGGACTGTAAAGACGATAGGAGAGCCCATGAGTAAGCGCGATTTTTATGAAGTATTAGGTGTCAGTAAGACCGCTGACAGCAAGGAAATTAAGCGAGCCTACCGCAAGCTGGCCATGAAATACCATCCAGACCGTAATTCTGAAGACCCTGATGCTGAAGACAAATTTAAAGAAGCGTCGATGGCTTATGAAGTATTGAGCGATGAAGAAAAGCGCTCAGCTTATGATCGCATGGGGCACGCGGCGTTTGAAAACGGCATGGGCGGTGGCGGTTTTGGCGGCGGTGGCAATTTCCAAGATATTTTTGGCGATATTTTTGGCAACTTTGGTGACATTTTTGGTCAATCACGCGGCGGCGGTGGCCGTTCGCGCCGCGGTTCAGACTTACGTTATGTCATTGAGCTAACCTTAGAAGAAGCGGTGCGCGGCTGTAAAAAAGAAATCAGCTTTACCGCGCCTGCGCCGTGCGATACTTGCGATGGTAAAGGCGCAAAAGACGCTTCTGACGTGGTCACTTGTCAGATGTGTCATGGTCAAGGCCAAGTGCGTATGCAGCAAGGCTTTTTTGCCGTGCAGCAGACGTGTCCGCAGTGTGGCGGCTCTGGTAAACAGATTAAAAACCCTTGCTCTGACTGTCATGGCAGCGGCGTAAAAGATAAATCGCGCACGCTTGAAGTGTCTATCCCAGCGGGCGTTGACGATGGTGACCGTGTCCGCCTAGCAGGTGAAGGCGAAGCGGGCGGCGCTGGCGTACAAAACGGTGACTTATACGTTGAAGTACGTGTGAAACCGCACGACGTCTTTAACCGTCAAGGCGCTGACCTCTATATGGACGTGCCAGTGAGCATTACTGATGCGGCACTCGGTAAAGAAGTGGAAATCCCAACCCTAGATGGCAAAGTCAAAATCAAGGTCGCCGAAGGGACGCAAAGTGGCAAATTGCTGCGTGTGCGCGGTAAAGGTGTGACGCCAGTACGTACGACGATGAAAGGCGATTTGATTTGTCGTGTGGTCATCGAGACGCCAGTAAATCTAACGCGCGAGCAAAAAGACTTGTTACGTCAATTCCAAGATACGCTTGATGGTGACAGCAAGCATCAGCAGTCTCCCCATAAAAAGTCTTTCTTTAAAAAGATTGGCGAATTATTTGATTGATAGCTAAGCCCTACTGTTTAAGTCATTTTAAGGCCTATTGTTTCACGTGAAACGATAGGCCTTTTTGGTGATGCTATAAAAAACTATTTAACCATTATATTTGCTAAACTTATCCTCATAAATTTAATAACCAATCTATCGAAAATAAAACATTTAGGACAAGATATGAGTCAACAAACAGAAGAGCAAACTATTAACGTTGGTGTCATCGGTGCTGGCGGACGTATGGGACGTATGTTAATTGAAGCCGTACAGGACAACCCACAAACCACGCTAAATGCCGCGATTGAACGTCAAGGCTCAAGCCTTGTCGGCGCCGATGCTGGCGAAGTTGCTGCTATCGGTCGTCTAAATGTACAAATTGTCGATGATTTAAAAGCCGTTATTAATGACATTGATGTGCTGATTGATTTTAGTTTGCCGGATGCGACCGAGCAAAATATGCAAATCTGCGCTGCGAACAAAGTTGCGATGGTGATTGGCACCACAGGTTTTAATGAGCAACAAGAGCAAGTATTAAAAGAAGCCAGTAAGCAAATCGCTATCGTCTATGCGGGTAATTATTCAACGGGCGTTAATTTGTCGTTAAAGCTGCTCGCTATGGCCGCAAAAGCCTTTGGCAATGATGCCGATGTAGAAGTTATCGAAGCCCATCATAAACACAAAATCGACGCCCCATCGGGCACGGCTTATATGATGGCAGAGGCGGTTGCAGAAGCGCGCGGACAGAACCTAAAAGACGTCGCCATTTATGGCCGCGAAGGGCAAACAGGCGAGCGCGAAGCTGGCAGTATTGGTATTCATGCGATACGCGGCGGTGAAATCATCGGTGATCATACCGTGATGTTTATCGCTGACGGTGAAGTGGTTGAAATTACCCATCGTGCCCGAGCGCGTATGACCTTTGCCGCTGGTGCAGTACGTGCGGCTACTTGGGTGATTAAGCAAGAAGTTGGACAATATAACATGCAGGATGTTTTAGGCTTAAATGACTAAACCTAAAGAATTAGGTTTCTCATTGATGGTTTGGTAGCGGTTACTTATTGATAAAGCAGAATGACTGCTAGGAATCAGACATGAATAAGTTTAGCGAACATCTAATAACAAGTTTTGGCCGTACGTTGGCTATGATAAAAGCTACCAAAACCACAAGTTATACGCGTCCGATAGCATTTACGTTAGGCTTGACGGTATTGCCAATAGTCGTACAAGCGGCCGCTTATCAAACCTATGTCATTCATACCTATGGTGGCGAGCGCTTATTACCAGCGGTGCGTCAGCAGTTAAATGCCAGTCGCGACGGCGGCTCGGTGTCGACTTATCAAGATAAGCTCGTATTACATACCACGGCTGCTAATTATCAAAAAGTACAGCAGTTACTCAATCAGATTGACGGTCAACCGCAAGCATTGACCGTTGCTGTGCGTGTTGGAAATAGTAGCCAATCCCAAGGTAATATCCAGCAAGGTCGGGTTATTATTAGCAATCGCGGTCTTCAAGGTACTGGCGTAATAAACCAAAGTAATAGCCAACAACATGGTAATAATTTATATCAAGTACAAACCTTGTCTGGCAGTGCAGCAAGCATTAGCACCGGCACGCTTTACTCATTAAACCAAAGCTATATTGCCAATAGCTATCTAGCCTATCCAAATTATTCGAATGTTCATCGCTCTTCAGGGCAAATTATTATTCAGCAGCAAGTATTATTGCCGACGACGCAAGGGATTGCGGTGACACCAAGGCTACTACCAAACGGGCAGGTCGAAGTACAATTATCCCAAGTAGAAGAACAGCTCGTGCGCGCTAATCCTTCTTATAATAACTATGGTTATAATAATAGCGTGCAAGGGCAAAGATTGAATAGCACCATTGTCGTGCCACGCGGGCAGTGGGTCAATATTGGACAAATCTCACAAAACAATCAAAGTAAAAACTCAGGTTATGGCAGTAATAGGACGCTAAATAGCAGCAATAGCGTACCTATCTCATTATTGGTACAGTAGTTGATTATTAATATTGTCGCGAAGCAAAGATAACAAAGCGCGGCACTGCTTATTACAGTACCGCGCTTTGTTATTGATATTGATTGGTTAAAAACTAATCAATATAAACCACCTCTAATGGCGGAAAACCATTGAACTCAACCGACGAATACGAGTTGGTATAAGCACCAGTCGTTAACCAAAAGATTTTATCGCCAATCTCAAGCTCTTCTGGCAACTGATAACCCGCTTCCTCGTACATAATGTCGGTTGAGTCGCACGTTGGGCCTGCCAATACGACCGTGCCTTCGCTGGTTGAGTTTTCCATTTTTGGGGTATAAACGGGATACTTGATTGCTTCGCCTAAAGTCTCAATCAAGCCTTGGAATAAGCCCACATCGGTATATACCCAGCGGGTCAAATCCGTATCTGATTTACGCGAAATCAGCACCACATCGCTGACCAAGACACCCGAGCCGCCAACCAATGAACGACCAGGCTCAAGGATAATCTCTGGCATCTCATCTTCATTGTAATCATCAGTCAAATAACGGGTAATCTCTTCTGCATAGACTTTGACCGGATTGACTTCGCTGATATAGTTCGCCGGAAAGCCGCCGCCCAAATTAATCATTTGTAGCTTAATGCCTTCCTCATTTTTCATCCAGTCAAACATATATTTGACCTTGGCGAGCGCATCATCCCAAGCGGCGACGTCTTTTTGCTGGCTACCGACGTGGAACGAGATACCATACGGCACCAAGCCCAATTCGCGCGCTTGAATCAACAAGTCAATCGCCATATTTGGATGGCAACCGAATTTACGTGATAATGGCCATTCAGCGGTTTCAGAGCCTTGGACTAGGATACGCACAAATATTTTCGAACCAGGCGCGTGCTTAGCGATATTTTTTAAATCCGCTTCAGAATCGGTTGCGTACAAATCAATACCTTTTTCAAAGGCATATTTGACATGCTGCGCTTTTTTAATGGTGTTGCCATAAGAGATACGCGATGGCTCAACGCCGCAATCAAGCACCCGATCCAGCTCATAGATTGACGCACAGTCAAAGTTTGACCCAAGCTCAGCCAATAAGTTAATGACTTCAACCGCAGGGCTTGCCTTCATAGCATAATGAATTTTTGCCTTTGGAAAAAAACCAACCATTTCCGCATATTTTGTTTTAATGCGGCTTAAGTCGACCACCAAAAACGGGGTTTCGCGACCTTCGGCAGCTTTGGTAAATTTCTGCCAGCCGGCAGGGTCAAAATATTGGTCAATTTTGATCATGGTCATGGTGGGAAACCCTTAATGAAGACAGTGAATGTCGGAGAATAAAAATAGCAGAGAATTAAAACGTTAGAATATAAAAGCCAATCTTATCATCGTAAAGCCATCATTTTTAACGATAATGAGAGAACAACAAACGTGGCTTAAAATATAAATGTATTAAGAGTTGGTGGTTTGTGGCTGTTTATCCGCGATTTGCTCGCCCTGTTTTTCGCGTATTTTAAGGACTTTACGCACTTTATCACGCGCCCGCGTTTGTTTAAGACGCGATAAATAATCGACGAAGATAACGCCATTTAAATGATCCATTTCATGTTGGATACAGACAGCAAGTAAGCCTTCGACTTCTTCATCAATCTTATTGCCATTTTCATCCAAGGCCTCGATACGTACTTTGGTTGGACGTTCAACCTTATCGTAGACTTCAGGCACCGACAAACAGCCCTCTTCGTACGGCTGCTTTTCTTCTACCAATGGCGTGACTTTCGGGTTGATAAATACCCTTGGGCTGTCTTTGTCTTCCGATAAATCCATGACGATAAGCTGAATATGACGGTCGACTTGGCTTGCCGCCAATCCAATACCTTGCGCATCATACATCGTCTCAATCATATCGGCGATTAAGGTTTTGATTTCAGCCGTAACTTCCTTGACAGGCTTAGCAATCGTGCGTAAGCGCGGGTCGGGATAGCTTAAAATAGGGAGTAACGCCATAAGGCTCACCTCAACGATAAAGATAAAATAGGTCTGATATTATAAGATAAATGGGGGCAAAAGTAATGCATATCAATAGCCTGTTTTTTTTAGGTAATAACATAAGCAAAACTTATGACTCATAATTCAGATAGAAAATGCAGTCATTAAAAAAGGTCTTACGCTGGGTAAGACCTTTTTTATATACTCTAATTTAATACAAGTAATGGCTTGCGCTTGTTATACGCGGCGTTTATTCATAATCATCTCATAGATAAATAGTAAGATAATCGCACCGATTACTGAGAAGATAAGACCAGTAAAGCCACCATCAGCATTGATACCGATTAAACCTGCGACAAAACCACCAAGCATCGCACCGACGATACCCAATACGATGGTCATAATCCAACCCATCGGGTCGTTGCCCGGTTTAATAGCGCGTGCCAATAAACCTGCGACCAAACCTACGATAATCATCCAAATAAAGCTCATTGTTATTCTCCTAATATTTTTAATTTATGCGGTTATTTATAATCTGTTACTTATTTGATGAATTCATTGTAATCATTAGCCACTATAAAAAGTAACGACGAAATGTTATCTGTGTACGGGCTATGTGAGAAAAAAGCCATATTTGCTATCAAGCAGATGAAATAGGTAAACGGCAGGTTAAAACGGTAGTAAAGTCGCTAACGTGACAAAGCGTTGATTACTATAATGTGTAAATTATTCAAATAATTATATGAACTTATAAACGTTAGAAAAGTCATCTATAGAACGGCAGGTAACCATAAAAAAAGCATAGCTCGTTTAACGAACTATGCTTTTAGAAATAATCAGGCTTTAATACGCTTGCTATATAAGTGGAGATTTATTTATTGCGCAGCGCGGTCAGTAGACGCTGGTGAATACCTTCAAAGCCGCCATTCGACATAATGACAATCGCATCGCCCGCTTGAGCGTTATTAATAATATGCCCAATAATCGCCTCGGTACTAGACAATACTTGCTGGCTTGCGATATTGGGATTGTTAGCTTTGGCATTATCAATGACGTCTTTTAGACCCCATTCAAGTCCGGTTGGCTCATACCATAAAGTATGGTCGGCAAGGACGGCAGACTCAGCCAAGCTGTCTTGGTGAATACCCATTTTCATGGTGTTGCTGCGCGGCTCGATAATCGCCCAAATCCGTCTGTCTGCCAGTTTCTTTTTAGCGCCATCTAAGGTAGTGGTAATGGCGGTTGGATGATGGGCGAAATCATCAAATACCAAGATGTCGTTGACATCGCCAATCAGCTCCATACGACGTTTGATACCAGCAAAGGCGGATAATGCCGCGCACGCAGCTTTGATATCCACTCCAATGTTATAAGCGGCGGCAACCGCAACTAGCGCATTATTAACGTTATGAATGCCGCTCATCGACCAATCGACAATCGCGGTATGCTCATCGTTCCCTGCAAAGCTGACGCTAAATTGACCGCCATCAGCGCTGATAAGCTCGGCTTGCCAGTCGCTAGTGTGCTGTAAATTTTGCTCGTCTTTTTTATAATCAACTGACTGTTTATCAATAACGGCTGTCCGCCAAACTGGCGTCCAAACACCCTTTGCTAAAGTCTCTTCTAGACTGATGGTCGCCGCTGGCATGATGATTTTGCCGCTACTTGGAATCATACGCACCATATGGTGAAACTGGGTTTGGATAGCGTTTAGGTCAGCGAAAATATCGGCATGGTCAAATTCAAGATTGTTTAAAATAGCGGTACGCGGGCGATAATGGACGAACTTTGAGCGTTTATCAAAAAACGCTGAATCGTATTCATCGGCTTCAATAACGAAGTAGCCGATTTTTTCTCCACTGCCATCAGCGACTTTTTCAGCACCCAAGTAGCTGCTATGGGCAAAGACTTGTTGCAGGTGTTCATCGCTCGTATTAACCAAGGGCACGCCGCCAATCAAAAATCCTGTATCAATACCGGCATAATGTAATATCCACGCCAGCATGGTGGTCGTGGTGGTTTTACCATGCGTACCAGCCACAGCGATGACATGGCGCGATTGCAACACTTGCTCGGATAAGAACTGCGGCCCTGAGGTATAGCGCAGGCCGCTATCGAGCATATATTCGATGACATCCATGCCACGCTTCATAGCATTACCAACCACCACCAAATCAGGCGCTGGCTGCAAATGCTCGACCAAATAACCTTCGGCAATGGTCACGCCTGCATTTTCAAGTTGGGTGGACATCGGTGGATAAACATTGGCGTCTGAGCCTGTGACCGTATGCCCAAGGCTGCGCGCCAGTAACGCCAGCGAGCCCATAAAAGTACCACAAATACCAAGAATATGAATATGCATAGACGTTCCGTACACGCTTAAAAAAAGGAGATTGAGCTTGAATGTCAGCCAACAGGTAGTGGTGCAGCAGGCAGTTTAGTAGACAGCTCAATAATCAAAGCCTCATTGTAAAGTAAACACCATAAGATGACCAATAAAAAACGCCTAGTCAGTAGGCGTTGTGTGGACTCTCAATTTGGCTGAGGTAGGCAGTTATTTATTTACGAGAAAGGGTGTAGTCATCGTTAAGATTGGCATCAGCGTCCATCATAATCAAATGGTTGTCACTGATTTTATAGGTTTCGATGTTTTTTCTCTCATAAACGATGGTGATTTTATCGTCATCTTGGCGATAAACCCCTGATTCTAACAAAGGCGGAACGGTCGGCGCTGCATCATTAAAAACACTGGTTTTTAGCACAGAGCCATCAGCGAATAAATTTAAGGTAACCTCGATATTATCGCAAGAAGCACACGGTACCACACCGCCATAATCGCCCATCAAGGTGGCTTGTAAGCTGCTGTCGCTATTGGCGGCCGAAATCATCGGCGCGCGGCGACTGTTATCACTTGAGTTTGCCGCTGCTATCAGTGATTGGCCTTCTGCATTATCTGCCTCATCCACTGCATCGTCAGTCAGATTATTTTGAACATCAACATCCTGCAAGTCAGCAAGTGCGACACTATTGGTAGTCTGAGCACCTTGCGTCGTTGTGTTATTGGCAGTCGTAGAAGATGAGGCGCTATCACAGCTCGTGAGTAGCAAACAGAGCGGCAGCGCTACCAAGGGGCGCGTACAGCGTCTCATAGCGGTAATTGCAGCGGAGGAATAGGGTAAGAGAGTAATCATAGCGTTACCAAAAAACATTTTTTAATAGTGGGTTTAAGCCTTGTCAGTAGGATAACTAATTAAAGTCTTGGTAAAAGTTAAAGAAATTGTGAGGGACAATCTTAGCGCCAACAGGCAGCGCTTGCGACCCTAACTTCGTTAAATTATGTGATAAACCTCATGGTTTTGATAGCAAAGCTCGCGCTGAGGTCTTGCAAACACTGGCTATATACATTTAAAGTGCAATTAAGACTACCGTTATTCCATTAGGGTAAATAAACACCTTGGATATATCAAAGTGTAAAAGTGACTAGAGCGTGTCGTTAATTAAACCCTATGGCTTTAACCGTGCTAAAAACGCCTGAAATATGAGCCAAAAAAATAACCGTCCATGCATTGTGCAGGACGGTTATTGGCTACTCATAAGGGTAGTAGAAGCAGGTTAGCGGGCAGGGCGCACGATACGCCATAAAATTAATACATGTACCAATATCAAAATGCTAAATAAAATCAAAGATTGCTCAGGGATACTCAAACCCATAAACGTCCACTCAATAGACGCGCATTCACCAGAGCCGGCAAATACTTCTTTTAATACTTGCTGCATCGGTAGGGTATCAAGCCAATAATCTAAGCCGGGCCCACAAGAAGGCACTTGGTCGGCGGGCAAATGCTGTAGCCATACGTGCCGACCGGCAACTGCTGCTGCCCAGCCAATCCCAGCCAAACTGCCAAGCCATAATAGTAAGCGGACGATTTTTGATTTTGGGTCAAATATAGCGGCAATCAAAGCAAAGCCGCCCATAACCATCAGACCGATGCGCTGAAAGATACATAGCGGACAAGGCGAAAATCCCATATAACGCTGTAAGAAAAATAGCGCAAAGCTCATACCGATCACGGCCATGATTACTAAAAATACTTGCAGATTACGGTAAGTGGTCAGCTGTCGCATGGGGCGAATACTCTTATAAAATGCTCATTGATATAGGATAAAACTAATAAAAAGTAGACTGTTAAAAGGTCAAATTAATCAACCATTAGCGGTACTGTTGTAAAAATTCCATAAAATCTTCGGTTTCGGCGGCTTCAAGCTCTGCCTGCTGCAAGATAGATTTTTCGGCAAGTACTTCATATTTGGCTTGGGTGTTTGGGCTCAACGTCTGCTGTAATATCGACTCACGATGCTGCTGCGCCAAAGTAAAGCCAAGCTGCCATAAGCTGCCCAAACGTTTACTATCCGAGTTCACTTGTGCTGAGATGGTTGATTCAGAATGTCCCGCTTTACCTTGCATCAAGGCAACCGCTGTCCGATATTCATTACCACCATAATGCGCGTCAAGCAGCTCTGCCAATGGCTGCATACGGCTTAAGTGCATAAGCATCCAGCTTTCTAGGGTTTGTTCATCGCCATTATTAATGATTTGCAAGTTTTCGCGGCGACCTTCGTTGACCACGCGTTCTAAATTAACCGCCAACGCCTCTTCTTCTGCTGGCAGCAGCTCTGGCGAATCACTCAGCAAGCAGTACAACGCCATCACTTCTAAAAAGCAGGCGCTAGATAAACGAATGCCAATATCGCTATAAGGGTCGAGGTCGATAGCACGAAACTCAACGTAAGCGATACCGCGACGCTCAAGCGCTTCGGTTGGGCTCTCGCCACTCATCGCGATTTGTTTGGGGCGAATCGGACTATAGTATTCATTTTCTATTTGTAGAATATGGTCATTGATTTGTATCGGATTGCCGTCGGCATCATCTAAGCCAAGTTTCTCAAAGCTTGCATGCGGGGTCTGAATCGCACGGCGCAGTCCTTTGATATACTCGGGCAAATTATTATAACGAATATCGAGATGTTCTTGCACGCTGTTGGTATAGCCAAGCTTGCCCATACGTAGGCTGGTCGCCGTCGGTCTATAGTAGGTTGAGTCATTGAGCAGCTCAAGGTCATGCTCGATACCTGACACAAAGCACGGACAAACGCTAGGGCTTGCCCCCAATAAATACAGTACCAAACTGGTCAGACGTTTAAAGTTACGAATCAATCCCAGATACTTGTCATTTTTAAATTCGGTTAGGGTCAAATCTTGCGCGTTTGGCGTTTGCGCTTGCCACGCGGCAAATAAATCATCGCCAAACGATAGGTTATAGTGCAAGCCGGCAATCGTCTGCATACGGCGACCATAACGGATACCAAGTCCACTACGATAGAGGGTTTTTAGCTTACCCGTATTAGAGCTGCCATAGTCTGCTAGCGGAATATCTTCATCTTTTGATGACAGCATACACGGCATTGACAATGGCCACATCAGCTCGCCTTCAGGCATACCTTGATAAACCAATAGATGCAATTGGCGCAACATGGTTAGCGTTTCTTTTGGAGAGGTTTTTGGGTCAGTGATAAGTTCGAGCAGACTTTCAGAGTAATCGGTGGTGATAAATGGATGGGTGAGCTTGGAGCCAAGCTTGGCTGGATGCGGAGTTTGCGCCAAGTAGCCATCAGGTTTAACCCGCAGCCCTTCTTTTTCGATACCGCGCAGCATGCCGCTTAAATGCTTGCTATCAAACCAGTTTGGAATTTTAAAATCGACAAAGCTGCTCGCAAAATTACTCATAATAGTCATCTGTTGTTATTAGTTATGGTCGGTCGCCACACAATCGCTGTGCAACCGAAAAAACGGGTTATAGAATCACGTCAGTTTAGCCCAAAGCCGCCCCAAAAACCACGTACAATTACAAATACAGTAAGCTTCACTGGCGCTCAAATAACGGTTGTTTGGTTTATAAAATTGGTTAAACAGCACAGCTATTAGTCAAATCTGCTGCTCTAAATCAAACAGCTATAAAGCAAAAAAACATCTACTTATCAGGTAGATGCTTTAGATAACTCATTACTTAATATAAACAGGCTTACGAAAACTCTAATTCCGTCTCAAAACCTTTTAGAATATGACGCGCCATTGCAAGGTTTGATTTTTGACGGTCAAGTACAAGGTATAAAAATAAGCTGTCATTACGTACCAATGGACGTAGCAAATGATACTGCTTGCTCAAAGTGATAAGAATGTCTTCGATGTTCTCATCTAAATTTAGCGCTGCTGCTACTTTGCGCTTAGAGCGTAGTACTTCGGTGTTGCCAGCCGCTGCTAGCTCAAGGTCGATGCCAGAGCCAAGCGTGGCCATTGCAAGACCAGATTCGCTGTCTACTAGCGCGGCGGCGATAAAGCCGTCGATGTCATTTAGTGCGTCAAGTGATATAGTCAAAGAACTTATAAATCGCCACACAGCCATAAGAAATAAAAGAACAGTGTGTCAACACAATCTAGCCGCCATTCCTTACGTTTTTGTTTGACCCAAGCCCACATTTGCTCGATAGGATTCAAATCAGGACTGTAAGGTGGCAGCCATAAAATAGTGTGCCCTGCATCTTCTATAAGTTCAGTTGTGTCTTTGCGCTTATGGAAGGTTGCATTATCCATAACGATTACACTGTCTTTCGGTAAGCTTGGTAGCAGCAGTTGTTCAACCCAGCTATGAAATACATCACTATTGACACTGCGATCATAAAGTCCAACAGCGAACAGCTGATTATTGTAAATAGCACCTATCGCATTGGTTTGGTTTTTAAGCTGCCAGTTGTATTGTCCAAAGCATTTTTTACCTCTATTAGAGTAACCGTAAGGCCTGTTTTCATGAGACTTAAAGCCACTTTCATCAAGATAGATAATAGGCTTATCATCAAACTCAAATTGCGCTAACTTTTCAAGAAATATTAAACGTTTTTTATCATCTGCTTTTGGATGAGTTAAGCTCTTTTTTTGAGTGATGCCGATTCGTTTTAATGCAATGCCTATCGCTCTTTGAGTACAATTAAAACGCCGAGCTCGTTCGTGCTGATAGTCATCAGGATAAGCCTCTACATCCGCTCTCAGTAATGCATCGTCTATTTTAGTTGGGGTAAACTGACGTTTTTTACGCTCAGGAAATTTTTTCCAACGCTGAATAGTGTTGGTGCTAATTTGATATTCCTCGGCAAGTTGTCGAATGCTATAGCCTTCTGCAAGCTTATTGAGGATCAGTTGTCGGTAGTCTTTTGAGTATGCCATATTGTATACTGTAGCGGATTTTTGTTTCTTTTACTATAACTTCGCCATGAGGGGGTGCCTTCATAATTTGGGGTAGGAGTAGGATTTTTTTAGTGATTATTCTTTATGAGCAAAATCCTTTAATCAACAATCTTCTAACAACAATCTTTTAATAAAAGGCTCGCAAGCATAAGCTTTACAAACAGGTTAAGCGCTCACTCATACAACAGATTGATTAGACTAGCTACTCAAAAGAAGGCGGTATTTAAGCACATCCCCATAAAAAAACAATCGTAAACCGATTAAAGCCACCTTTTACCAGATTATCGGTCAAAAACGACTTTTTTAGTTTACGATTGTATACTTAAATTATCCCAACAATACTATATTGCTTGACTAGGTTACTTCTATAACGAAACTATTATCTCGACTTATTTAAAGAGAAAACGATGAACCACAGCCGCAAGTCGTAGTGGCATTTGGATTGGTGACAATAAAGCGCGCGCCTTCTAAACCCTCGGTATAGTCGACGGTCGAGCCTTGCAAATACTGATAGCTTAGCGAATCGACGACTAAGGTCACATCATCATTATCAAAATTGGCATCATCTTCATTGAGCTCATTGGCAAAGTTAAAGCCATAAGAGAAACCTGAACAGCCGCCGCCCGTCACATAGACACGCAGCATAAGATTGCTGTCACCTTCCTCTTCACGTAGGCGACGTACTTTTTTTGCCGCGCTGTCGGTCAAGTTTAAGGCGGTTGGGTCGACTGGTTGACTTGTGCTTGGATTAAATTGATTGGCTGATTCGTTCATATCTACCTCAGTTGCTAAAATCAAATGATTTGTTTTTTATTTCTGCGAGGTCGTCTATTTATACTGGATAGGGCGACTGATAAGTAGCGGCTGATAACGCCTAGGCTACGGTAAAATTTTTTATATTTGTTAAGGCATTTAGCAATGTAACATTTTAGCAATGTAACTTAGTATTGAAACATTATTGTGGCATGGCAATTTGGTGAATAGCAATACGGCCGCTACTTAACTTTAAACGCTCAATTTCGAACACCTAACTGCATGATGTCAATAGTATTTTACTAGTATAACATAATTGGGGTGCTGATTGATTTGTCAAGGGTGACAGTAGCGTTTGCAACTATATAGTAGTTTTACATGCCAAATAGCGGTTTTAAATGCCAAAACTTTTAATCGTTCGCATGCCATTATGATCGCAAGTGGTTTTTAGCCGTATAAAGGTTTGAATTTAAAATAGTTATTTAATCGTTTGCCTATGCGCCAAGCGTTTGAAATAATAGCCGCCTGTAAACATGCCAGACGTGTGTTTTTATTGCCTTAAGTTTTATATTATTGTTGAGATGAAGAAATTATATGATCGAATTTAAAGACGTTGGCGTTCGCCGTGATGGTCGTGAGTTGTTTGCAGGGGCAAGCTTTCAGCTCCATCCGGGCCATAAAGTTGGCTTGACGGGCAATAACGGCACCGGTAAATCCACCTTGTTTGCCTTATTATTGACGCAAATGGGCACCGGCGATACCGAAGTGACGCTTGATAAGGGTGAGGTGAGCATTCCTGATAGCTGGCAGGTGGCGCACATGGCGCAGGAAGTCGGGGCGAGCACGCAGACGGCGATAGATTATGTGCTAAGCGGTGATGAGCAGTGGTATGAGATTAATGCGGCGTTAAATGATTTAAGCAGTGTCAGTGACGATCAGATTGGCGTATTGCATCAGCAGTTTGATGAAATTGACGGCTATCGTACGCCGACCAAAGCGGCCCAAATCATGGCAGGTCTTGGTTTTAAGACCAGTCAGCATGAATTGCCCGTTGAAGGGTTCTCGGGTGGTTGGCGTATGCGTTTAAACCTTGCCAAAACCTTGATGAGCCGCGCCGATTTAATGCTCCTTGATGAGCCAACCAACCATTTGGATTTGGACGCCATTCTTTGGCTTGAGACCTGGATTAATGCTTATACCGGTTTGGTGATTGTTATCTCGCACGACCAAGCGTTTTTGGACGCCACCGTCGGTCATATCTTGCACGTCGAACAACAAAAAATCACCCTTTATACAGGTAATTATCAGCAGTTTATCCGTACCCGTCACGAGCGTATGGCGCAGCAGCAGCAAGCGTTTGAAAAGCAACAAGCAACCAAAGCCCATTTGGATGACTTTATTCGTCGTTTCCGTGCCAAGGCCAGTAAAGCCAAACAGGCGCAAAGCCGTATTAAGCAGCTTGAGCGCATGGCGGAGCTGTCGCCGATGATGGCAGACAATCCGTTCTCGTTCCGCTTTTATGAGCCGGCCAATATGAGCTCGCCGCTGATAGAAATGAGCAATGCTGATATCGGCTATAGCGAGACGCCGCTTTTGCATAATGCCAACGTCCAAGTAACGCCCGACACCCGCCTTGGTTTATTGGGGATGAATGGCGCGGGTAAATCGACCTTGATTAAAGCCTTGGTTGGTGAAATTGGTATTTTATCAGGCAGCTATCGCGTCTCTGACACCTTAAAGCTTGGCTATTTTAATCAGCACCAAATGGATACTTTAGACGCCGCAGCGACACCGATGCAAATGCTGCGCCGCCTAGCAGGTAAAACCTCTGATGCCGAACTACGCTCGTTCCTTGGTAGTTTTGACTTTCGCGGCGACCGTATCGATACCCCAAGTGAGCTGTTTTCTGGTGGCGAGCGCGCGCGTTTGACTTTGGCATTAATCGTTTGGCAGCGTCCAAACGTGCTGGTTCTCGATGAGCCAACCAACCATTTAGACTTACAAATGCGTCAGGCTTTGACCATTGCCTTGCAAGGGTTTAAAGGGGCAGTGGTGCTGGTATCGCATGACCGTGAGCTGATTGCCAACGTCTGCGACGAGCTGTTTTTAGTGCATGACGGCCAAATCGACGAGTTCGATGGCGATATCAGTGACTACGGTAAATGGCTAGCAGAAAAACGCAAACAAGAAAATGCCTCGGACAAAAATACCGGTAAGAAAAAGAACAAAAAAGACAATAAGAAATCCGTTTCACGTGAAACAGATACAGGTTCGGCAAACAGTCAAATGACCAAACCATCAGTCAGCCAATCAGATCAAATAAACAGTAAAGCGTCAACTGCACCTGTAAATAATAAAGCCGCTCAGCCTTTGATTAGCAAAGAAGAGCAGCGCAAATTGGCTGCTGAGCAGCGTAAGCTCACCGCACCGATACGCCGTGAGATTGAAAACACAGAAAAAGCTTTGGCTAAAATTGATGAAAAATTGGCCAGTTTAGAAACCAAGCTTGCCGATACTGAGCTGTACGAAGAAAGCCGCAAGGCTGATTTATTGCTATTGTTAGATGAGCAGACTGCGCTACAACAGCAGCATAGTGATAATGAAGAAAAGTTGTTGCTAGCGATGACAAATTTAGAAGAAATGGAAGCGCGTTTCCAATAAAAAGTTGTCACGGCAAGGTGACAGCGTGATTATTTAAGCGCTTAATATAGTGGCTATATATAGTCACTATATATAGCCACTATAAAAACTCGTCGATATAAAAAAAGGGAGAGCCTAAGCTCTCCCTTTTTTATGCCATTATTCCATCCGGTATTTACCATCTCCATAAGACAGTATTTTCATAGTAGTTGTGCAAAGTTCACAGTTTATTTGACCAGCAGCGGCTTTCGATAAATCCAAAATACGACCTTTAATATAAGGTCCTCTATCAGTAATTTTTACGATTACGCTCTGCTTTGTCTTTTTGTTGGTCACTTGTACCTTCGTACCAAACGGCAGCGTTTTATGCGCGGCGGTGAGGGAGTTCATATTGAAGATACTGCCACTTGCGGTACGTTTGCCGTGGAACTTACTACCATAATAACTGGTGTTGCCGGCAAAAACAGTCGTACTTAACAGTAGCGATAAAGTGATGACTAAAGACTTGATTAAATAAGACATTTAATACCTATTTCTTGTTGATGAGATAGACAGATACTCTTGCCTATGTTACCCATACTCCCTGCGAGTACAAATAATAAAGGCATTTTACAAGAAAGAGCTTGTTATACCCTTACAGGTATGTAAAAGAACTACTAAGGTCAAAAGGGCGCTGTTACGCCTGCAAATCTATGATTCTCCACTGCTTAATCCTATTAACCACTCTTTAATTTTGTTAACAATATCTCCATTATTACTTATAAATATAGCCTTTATACTTAAGGTAACTATCTATTTGTCTAACAGTTTGGGTTGGTGTTGTTGGCCGTTTATTATTGTTATGATGATACGTAGATGACAATAACAATGATAACGACCAGACGTTATATGCGTTATATCGCTCTCATACAAACCGGTCCATCGTTTCGTTTACATTGGCATAGCAGTCTTATTCACAGGCTTTTATATTGAGGAAAATTAACATGGCAGAAAAAAATTACTATGACATTTTGGGCGTCAAAAAAGATGCCAGCGATGCTGAGATTAAAAAGAAATATCGTAAGCTGGTACGCCAATATCACCCTGACGTCAGTGATGATCCAGACGCTGATAATAAAATCGCGGAGATCAACAATGCTTATGAAACCCTTAGGGATAAAGATAAGCGTGCAGAATATGATGCCATGCTAGACAATCCTTTTGCTGGTGCAGGCGGCGCTGGTGGCTTTGGCGGTTTTGGTGGCCAATCGGCTGGTGGTCAAGGCGGTTTTCGCTGGGAAGACATCAATGATCAGTTTGGTGAAGGTCAAGCTTATGGTGGTGGCGGTTTTCGCTTCGATGATATCTTTTCAGCCTTTGGTCGCGGTGCGCGTGGACAAACTGGTGGCCGCTCACAAAGCAGCGGCTTTGAGCAGTTTGGCGGCGGTTTTGGCGCGCAAGACAGTCAAGGTCAAGACCAACATGCGGAGATTACCGTGGATTTGGCCTCGGTCTATAGCGGTGATGACTATAGCATCAAGTTAAATGTGCCCGTTCGTCAGGCGAATGGTAGGGTCGATTATGAAAATAAAACCCTTAAAATCAAAATTCCTAAAGGTATCACCGATGGCAAGCAAATCCGCTTAGCAGGACAAGGGGCTGCTGGTATCGGCGGTGGTAAAAACGGCGATTTATTTTTAAAGGTTAAAATCAGTCACGCTGGTAATATCCGTATTGAAGGCGCCGATGTTTATCAAACCGTTAATATTGCGCCTTGGGAAGCGGCGCTCGGTGAAAAAATTACCGTTAATACCCCAGCTGGCTCGCTTGGGGTGACGATTCCTAAAAACAGCAAATCAGGTAGCAATTTACGCCTAAAAGGTAAAGGTATTCCTGCGAAGCAAGCGGGCAATCTATATTTAACCTTAAATATCGTCAATCCTGATGTCAGCAGCGAGGCGGCTATAAAAGCGTATGAACAGCTTAAAGAAGCGTTTGCTGATACCAGTATCAGCCGTTAACGACGGGTATTAACAGCTATTATTAACGATTGGTGCTATCAGTTTTTAACTGTGATGAATCATGAATAATCGCCTTGTAATAGAGATAAAGACCATACGATAAAATAAAGCGCAAACGAGGATAATCATTATGAAACACTCGCCTGAATTTACCGACATTATCTTGAGCCTAGATGAGCTCGTATCTGCCTGTGGGCAAGAGCGCCAATGGGTCATCGAATTGCTTGAAGAAAATATTATCGAATATGATGTACCAGAGCGTCAGCAATTTACCGGTTATCAGCTGACAACCGTACGCCGTGCCTCGCGCCTCAGCCGTGACTTTGAAGCCAGCGTGCCGGCGATTGGTTTGATACTGGAGTTACTAGATGAGGTTGAGCAGCTGCGCCAATTTAAGCGCCAGCTTGATATGCAGATGCCGGTGATTGAAGTAGACGTTGAGCATTTAAAATAGCCAGTGTCTTGTCATTACCCATAAAAAAGGGTCTCTAAATGAGACCCTTTATACTATTAAAAATACCGCTTTAAAAATGACGGTTTTTCATTAAAACCAACGTCAATAATTAAAAATTAACGCGCATATTTTGGATCAGCGGCAGCGGTAAATAAGACGTCCGTTGACGAGTTTAAGGCAGTTTCAGCGGAATCTTGTACCACCCCGATGATAAAGCCAATTGCCACCACTTGCATGGCGATATCGTTTGGAATACTAAATAAGCTTGCTGCCAATGGAATTAAAAGTAGCGAACCACCAGCCACACCAGAAGCGCCGCAAGCACTAATCGTTGCGACCAAACTTAGTAGTAGCGCTGAGGCAAAGCTTACTTCGATACCAAGTGTATGCGCTGCTGCTAGGGTTAAGACGTTAATGGTAATCGCCGCACCGGCCATATTGATGGTCGCACCTAGCGGAATGGTGACTGAATAAGTGTCTTCGTGTAGACCTAATTTACGTGCAAGGTTCATATTAACCGGAATGTTAGCGGCTGATGAACGGGTAAAAAACGCGGTAATCCCTGATTCACGCAGGCAAGTAAACACCAGTGGGAAAGGGTTTTTACCCGTCTTAACTAAGACGATAATAGGGTTGACCACTAGCGCAATAAACAACATACAACCGACCAGTACCATCAAGATGCGCGCATAACCTGCTAGGGCGGCAAAGCCTGTCTCAGCGACGGTATTGGCAACCAAGCCTAAAATACCAAATGGCGCTAGCGCAATGACCCATTTGACCACTTGCGAGATGGCATCAGAAAAATCACTGACCACCGCCCGCGCGGTATCGCTGGCTTGACGTAGGGCAAAACCAATGATGATTGCCCACGCTAAAATACCAATATAATTGGCATCAGCGATGGCCTGCACAGGGTTGGCAACCAAATTCATCAGCAGGTTGGTGAGTACTTCTTGCAGGTTAGCAGGGGGTACTTGCTCAATGTTGGCATTGACCAATATTAGCTCGGTTGGGAATAAGAAGCTTGCGCCAACGGCGGTCAGTGCTGCCAAAAAAGTGCCGAACATATACATAATCAACACCGGTTTGACATACACCTCATTGCCACTGCGATGTTGGCTAATCGCTGCCATGACCAAAATAAAGACCAATATCGGCGCGACTGCTTTTAGGGCGCCGACAAATAGCGTCCCTAATAGGCCCAGCGCAACACCGATATTTGGTGCCAGCCAGCCAATCAAAACGCCTAATATTAAACCGATAATAATAAGCGGCACCAGCCCTATACGCTGGTACATCGCAATCAATGAACGCATCTATACACCCTCGACTTTGTCAATAAATATAAAATTTATAATAGAACGGAAAAGTAATCGAAGGATGGTAGCATTTTTTTAAGATAAACGCCTACCTTTAACCCATGCCTACCTAGGCACATAAGGTCAAGTAAAAGTGCACAATGTGAAAAAATAGAAGTGTTTTTTAAGACAAAAAATAGATAAGGTTTGTCGATTAAACCTTAAAATGGGTCAGCTCGTAGCCCAATTGTTGATAGGCTTTGTATTTATGCCGACCTTCTTGCGTACTCTCAGGGTCAGGTTTTATCAGCTCAAGCACCCGAGTAGGCTGGGCATTATTGGTCGCTGCCATAAAACGATTGACAGGATGGATGGTGGTATTTAGGACAATACCTTTAAAATCCGCTGGCATATAACTGCTAAGTAAAACAGGGGCTAATGCCTCATTATTATCTTGCACAGGTTTACTAGCATCTTTAGGCTCAGAAATAGTAGCGTGCAAAAGTCGCTGATGCGGTATAAAGCTTGCGCCATCATATGACCATAGCGCTTCATCAAGCGTCGATAGCAATTCATCATCTTTATCAATGAGAATCAAGAGCGGTTGGCTGCTTTTGTTCAGCGCGGTTTGGGTCAATTGACAAATAAAGCCCAAGATATCTTGGGCTTTACTCTCACTTAAAATATAAAAACTGATGTTCATAAATTCATTTTCATAAATTGGTATTTTACCAATAGATTATTAATAACAGATTAGGCATTGTTTGCGCTGTTTTTGAGGTATTGCATAAATAGCGGAACAGGGCGACCAGTTGCTGCTTTGTCTTGACCAGAATTCCATGCCGTACCAGCGATATCCAAATGCGCCCATGCTTGACCTTCTTCAACGAAGCGAGATAAGAAACAAGCGGCTGTGATAGCCCCGCCACCTTTACCACCGATGTTTTGCATATCAGCGATAGGCGAGTCAAGCTGTGTTTGATACTCATCATCTAACGGCATATGCCAGATTAAATCGCCCGATAAATGACTGGCGTTTTCTAGTTCAAATAACACGTCTTCGTCATTACTAAATACCGCTGAGCGCACGTGACCTAAGGCAACCACACAAGCGCCGGTCAACGTTGCCACATCAATAATGGCTTTTGGATTATAGCGCTGTACATAGCATAACGTATCGGCCAACACCAAACGACCTTCGGCATCGGTATTTAAGATTTCAACCGACTTGCCATTCATGGCTTTGACGATATCGCCTGGGCGCGTGGCATCACCTGATGGCATGTTTTCCGCACAAGCAAGCGCACCAACGACATTAATTGGTAGACGCGCTTCACATAAAGCTTTAATCGTACCGAGTACTGAGGCTGAACCGCCCATATCAAATTTCATCTCATCCATCGCCGCACCGGGTTTGATTGAGATACCGCCTGAATCAAAGGTCACGCCTTTACCGACTAAGACGATAGGCGCATCATCATTGACAGTTTTTGCATCGCTGTTTTTGTCAGATTTTTTACTAGCAGCTTTGGTCGGTAATTTATCTGCCAAGGCTTTTAGACCGCCCGTTACTTTTGCACCGCTATTAGCGATTTTGCTAGCGCTGGCTTTAGCGCTAAAGTTAGATTTACCGCGGTACTCTAACAATACCAATTTACCTTCTTTGGCTGAACCTTGGGCAACCGCTAAGAAGCAGTTCATACCCAGCGCTGACATCTTATCTTCACCCAAGACGGTGACTTTTAATAAGTCAGGATAAGCTTTGGCAAGCGCTTCGGCTTGTTCGGCCATGTAAGCTGGGAAGCAGATATTGCCCGGCTCATTGGCGACATCACGGGTCAAGCTTTGACCAGCGAATACCGCTTGAGCAAAGTCTAATGCCGCTTGCAAAGACTGGTCGGCAAGTAAATAGATGTCGGTTAAAACAGGCGTGTTTTGCTCAGATTTATATTTGTCAAAACGGTAGCTTGCTGCGAGTAAATTCAAAGCAAACTGGCTGAAATGATTTTCTTCTAGCGCATCACCTAAAGCAACGGTGATAGAGTCAACACGTTTTTGCGTGCTTTGATAAATGGTATTAGCGATTTTCTGCAAGCCGCTATGACTAAGCTTATCAATATTACCCACACCGACGAGTAACAGCTGTACTGGATTTTCTTTAGCCGTTTTTTTATCACCAGCCAAGGCATAATCAGCGACAGTTTCGCAGGCTTTACCATTAAAATGTGATACTTCCATCAATTGCTTAATACGGCTTTGATAATCGCTTAATGTGGCTTCAGCTAAGATATTTTTCTTATCATCGATGAGTACCACAAGACAGGCGGCATCTTTACTTTTGGCTTCTTTTTTAAGTATTTTTTGTGTATGGGTTTTTGGCAGGGTTTGCGTTAATTTAATATTCATATAATTATCCTTATTAGAGTTATGAAATGCGTATTTTATTAATGTATTCGTGCTTTTTAAAATAATACTTTTTAAATACCGTTGCTTATGCAGCTAGCACAATAGTGTAGCATATTGCGAGGCGAGTGCGCAGCGAGCGCGGCGTCGCTATCAACATAGCAATTCTGTATTTTTTTGAATCGACTACCTATTTATTTGTGCTATTTAAAGTATTTGTACTAATTAAATTTGGCAGAAACAGTAGTTTAGCAACAAAACCCAAAAAAGCGCGGCAAATGATACCAAGGACAAACAAACTTTGCTAAATAGTATAAAGCAAACATACGGCGTAAATAGTTAATAGATTCACCTTTAGATTAAGGTATTCTTATAAATTATATACGCTGTAGGCTTTGTTAGTTTTAGCTATTATGAACCAAACAATCAAGGCTTATAGCAAGATGCATACAATGTTTTCCAACACATTTTACAGCCATTTTTGAGCAAAATATGCTAGGATTAGCGGTTATCTTTATCGCTACTATTTATAACGTAGCGCCAGTCAAACTGCGCTAAATTGTGCGCATACCAACCTTTCTTAAAGAGTGCCTATTGTGATATTACGCCGCTATATGACTCAACAAGTTGCCTCAACGACCGCTTTGGTGTTGGGGTTTTTAGTGGTGATGATGCTCGGCGGCCGTTTAATCCGTTATTTTGGTATTGCCGCAGAAGGCAATTTAGACATCAGCTTATTATTTACCATCATTGGTTATAATTTGCCCTACTTTTTAGAGCTTATCCTACCGTTGGCGTTTTTTATCGCACTCATGCTAGTATTTGGGCGCTTGTATGTTGACCAAGAAATGGCGGTGATTAATGCCAGCGGCGTGTCGCGCGGTAAGCTTGGACGTTTGATGACACCATTGATATTGGCATTATTTGTTGGAGAGGCGGCCTTATCTATTGTTGGAAAACCGTGGGGCGTACGCTCATCGGAAAGTGTTTGGCAGCAACAGGCATTGACCAGCGCTTTTGATTTGATTCGCCCCAATCAGTTTATCAGTAGTGGCAATTATCATTTGTACGTCGGCAGCTTGAGTGATGATAAAAAGCAATTGCAAGATGTGATATTGATACAATCTGAGCCTAAGCCTAAAGGCAATGCAGCAAAAAACGCGGCCGCTGATGTAAATAATAATATCGACCCAGAAACTGCTGAGCAGCTCAATATTCCAGAGCTACCAAAAGCCCTTATAGGCAAGAATAGTATCAGTAAAGATACCATTACCCTTGCCAAACGCGCTCAGCAAGTAGATACCGGCAGTAGCGGCGTCACCCAATTGGACTTATTCCAAGGTCGCCGCTATGAAGTCGGCGCGGGCAGTTTAAAATACAATCAAGTGGGCTTTGATCGCTACCGTATCACCTTGACCGAATCCTCTAAAGAAGTCATCACCGAAGCCAATATCGAAACCCAAGCGATTGGTCCATTATGGCAAGCCGCAACAGGCAGTACAGCAGTGAATAGCGAAAAAGCATTACGAGCGGCACAAGGGGAGCTTGGCTATCGTCTTGCTTTGCCTTGGCTGATGATTATTGCACCGATGCTGGCCGTGCCACTGGCGCAAGTACGTCCGCGTCAAGGTCGCTGGCTGCGCTTGTTCCCATCGATTTTATTATTTGTCAGCTGTGCGCTGGGTATTATTTCCCTCAAAAATGCGGTGAGTAAAGGCAGTGTTAGCGTTTGGGCGTATGCATGGTTGGTATTAGGCTTTATGGCATTGGCGCTCTATATGAATTGGGGCAGCCGCGTCCAACATCGTTTGCGCTTTCGCAAACCAGATGAGCTGTTAACCGTTAGCGAGCATCAAGGCAATATTGACCAAAAAAGCAATGGCTCACAAGGAGGACAATCCTAATGAGCGCTTTATTCTCTAAATCATCATCGTCTAATTCATCAAAGCCAAATTCGCCAAAAGCCAAACTGAAATTTGCGCCTAAACCAACCAATCTAAAAGTGCTGAGCCGTTACGTTAAACTAAACGCTTTGCTTGCCATCATCGGCGCGGTTATAGGCTTGTGGGCATTGCAGCTGGTATTTTCTTATTTGTCTGAGCTAGATTCGTTAGATGATAACTATACGATGGGCGAGGCGATTAAATATATCTTTTATCGCTCGCCTTACTTTTTAGAGCAATTTATCCCAACGGGCGCGTTACTTGGCGCCGTGGTCGGTTTGGGTTTATTGGCCAATAAAAGCGAGCTGGTCGTCATGCGCGCTGCTGGCGTCAGTGTTTATCGTATCGTCGGCTGGGTGTTGCAGCCTGCCTTGATTTTTGTGCTATTGGCATTGGTGATTAATCAGTTTGTCCTACCGCATTCGAATCAGTTGGCGCAAGAGATTAACGATGAAGATAACAGCTCGCTTGTCACCTCGGTACGCGGTTATTGGACGGTACAGCCACGCTTTGAGAGTGCAAAAGACGGCAGTGCCAAGCCAGATGGCAGCGATATTTTATATATCGATTATGCCGATGTGCAAGGCAATATCGGCGAAGTTAAACGTTGGCATTTGGATAATAATGGCAATCTGCAATCTGCTATTCATGCTGAGGGCGGCAAATATATCGGCCGCGAACCGATAGATACCGATAGCAGCAAGCCGAGCGAGCAATACCGTTACGAGTGGCAGCTGAATAATATGACCAAGCTGATGATTGGTCAGGGCTTTGAGAGTAGCCAAGCTATCGCACCGTCAGATACCTTGAGTTTGCCTTTTGCCCCTGAGTCGGTGTATTTACTCACTCGTAAGGCCGAAGATTTATCATTGACCCAGTTATATGAGCATCGCCAATTTATGCGCCAGCAAGGCACGCGCTCGTTAAGTCATGAGCTGGCCTTTTGGCAAAAGCTGCTGTCACCATTATCGATTTTATCGCTGGTAATTGTCGCTTGCTCATTCGTTTTTGGCTCACTACGTACGCATAGCTTGGGCTTACGCATCGTGGTGGCATTGCTATTTGGCTTGCTGTTTAGTTATGTGCAAGACTTGGTTGGCTTTGTTTCGCTCGCGACTGGATTCTCGCCATTATTAATGGTGTTATTACCGATTATCGCCAGTGCGATATTGGGTGGTTATTTGTTGAAGCGGCAAATGTAACCTTAAAAATGTAATTGTAAAAATATAACTTTAAAAATATAGTTCTAAAAATTTAGCCATAAAAAATCCCGCTAAGACATCATCTTGTTAGCGGGATTTTTGTTTGCTCAGTTTTTAAGTTGCTTAAGCTTAGTCTTTGGTCGCCATGGTAATGGTATAAGTTTTACCTTGTTTAACCTTTTCGCTATTACCAAACACTTCGGTAAATGAGCGCTTCATAAATTGACGCAAGCCATTAATCGTCACCACATAAAAACGCCCACCTTGACGCATGCGCGCATAGGCATCAAGGAAGTATAAATAATGCTGCTCTTTACCTACTTTGGCTGGCAAGTTCGACATCACAAGGCTAAAGTCTTTGTCTTTTGCCACATGATTAAAGCCGTTAGACAAATGCACATCAACATTTTTCAGACCGTTTTTCTCGCAATTACGGCGCGCATATTCTACCGCCATAAAATCTTTATCAATCAAGGTATGCAGTCCATTCGGACATTCACGCGCCGCCGTCATACCAAGCACGCCATAGCCACAGCCCAAATCTATCGAATCATCATCCGCTTGAAAATCCACATAATCAAGCAGCATCAAACTGCCATCATCGAGCTTTTGCGGCGAGAATATACCCCATGTGGTCGCAAAATCAAACGGCTTGCCCAGCACATCTTGGCGAAAGTTGATATCTTCACGCCAGTGTTCGGCGCTTTTTAACAGGTCAGCAGGGGGTCTATGGCTCATGGGATTCTCGGATTATTTAATAAATAGAAGGTTAATATACTATGGCAGGTATTGTAACGAGAAAAGGGCAGGTTTGCAGCTAGGGATTCATTTAAAATTTATCTTAGTTAAAGATAAGATTGATTATTATTGCTAGACTTAAATCCGCTTTAGCTAACTATAGAGTATTTTATGACAGACATTGTATTTACATCTAAAATTGATTTCTGGATTGGATTTACGCTCTTGGGAGGTAGCTTTATGATGATTGGCATTCCATTTTGGCAATGGAAGAAAAGTGAAAACGGCTCGTTAGCTAAAGCTATTTTTTTGGCATTTATTTTCTTACCTTTTATAGTATTAATGCTTATGCCGTTTTTTGGTACGAAATATACGTTATCAGACGGTCATCTTCTTATAAATAATGGTTTTTCTACGCAGCGTATTGAGCTTACAGACATTACTTATATTGCTCCAACCCGAAATATGGTTTCTGCACCAGCTCTGTCGTTAGATAGACTTGAGGTAGACTATAAAAATAAAAAGGTATTAATATCGCCAAAAGACAAACGATTATTTTACCAAGAAATAAAAGCGCGTAACCCTAGTATAGTGATAGCAAAATAAGGTAAGCATTTTGGTTTATCTAGGCGGATGATAATGGGTGTCCAACTTATTTTATCTTGTTCTTGACGGATCACTATCCTCAAAAGTCTAAAGACAATAGACCTCTTGCAAAAGTAGCAAAGGGAATTAAAATAAGAAGACGCTCATAACTTTTTAGGAACCATGCCAAACATAGATAAGCTACTCAAACAAAGTGACGCTGGTTTTAAACGCTACACTGGCATTCATAAAGCCACCTTTTATGACATGCTTGAGGCCATGCAAGAGCATGAAGCATCTAAAACCAAATCAGGCAGACCAAGCTTGCTCAGTCTTAAGGAGCAGATACTACTAGCCCTGACTTATTGGCGTGAATACCGCACGCTTTATCATATCAGTATGGACTTTGGTATTCATGAGTCTTCTGCTAGTCGTATCATCCGTAAAGTAGAAGACATCCTGATTGACTCTGGCAAGTTTGAATTGCCCAAAAAGCTCCCTAGTCGCGTCGATGATGACATCAATTGGAGCGTCGTCATTGTTGATGCGACCGAAACCCCAATTGAGCGTCCAAAAAAAACCAAAGCGACTACTATAGCGGTAAGAAAAAACAACACACCTTGAAAGCGCAGGTTATCGTTCATTGGCAAACAGGGTTGATACTTGATGTGCAAACCTGCGAAGGGTCAATCCACGATTTTAAGCTCTATAAAGATACTTGTCCTGATTGGCTTCCTGACAATGCTAAATTACTAGCAGATAGTGGTTATCAAGGGTTAGCAAAGCTACATAAGCAAACCTTCACCCCTTTTAAAAAGCCACGTGGTGGTCAGTTACTGGAGATATGCAAACAGGCCAATCACTATCTGGCAAAGTTCCGTATTGTGGTTGAGCACAAAATAGGCTTAATCAAGTTGTTCAAAATCGTGGCTCATAAATATCGTAACCGTCGTCAGCGCTATGATCTTAGAATGAAGCTGTTTGCTGGTATCATTAATTTCGAGCTAAACCTATGACTTTTGCAAGAGGTCTAATCGATAACCAAAAATACTTAATTCTATTTTTTCAAACGCTTTTTTAATAAATGATCAAATATAAACGGACCAAATGGTAAAAACGAGCCAAGCACACCTGCAGGCATTGCCCATAGCGGCATTTTTATTTTACTCGTTGCAATCAACAGCATCAAAATATAGGCGATAAATAATCCCCCATGCGCCATACCGACATATTTCACTGCTTCAGGAATACCTAACATGTATTTTAGTGGCATGGCGATACCAAGCAATAATAAAAAAGACGTGCCTTCTAAGTAACCCATGATGGTCAGGTTTTTGAGGGCAGAGTTTTGCCCTTTTGTTAGGGTAGGCAAAGTAGATGGCTGAGCTTGCGACACGTTTTATTCCTTTTACAATCATCAATAAATCTTTAATTTCAATTCTAACCGCGCGGATGATGCTCGGCATGCAACTTCTGCAATCTCGCCGTCGCCACATGAGTATAAATCTGTGTGGTTGATAAATCACTGTGCCCCAGTAATAACTGCACGCTACGCAGGTCTGCGCCATGATTGAGTAAATGGGTGGCGAAAGCATGGCGTAGGGTATGCGGTGATAGCTCTTTATCTATGCTGGCAACTTTGGCGTATTTCTTTAATAGATACCAAAAGTTCTGCCGTGTCATATAGCCGCCTTGCGCGGTCAAAAACACCGCTTGGCAATTACCAGATTTCAAATGCGCAATCAAATCGCCACGAGCGTGCGTTAGATAATCTTCTAGCGCATCTGCTGCATATTCGCCGAGTGGCACTAAGCGGGTTTTATTGCCTTTACCGGTAATTTGTAGCCAACCAGCGTTTAGATTGACTTGCTCAAGCGACAGATTAATCAGCTCGCTGACGCGCAGACCACAAGCATAGAGCACCTCTAACATGGCTTTATCACGTAGACCGAGCGCCGTGCTGCTATCAGGTGCAGCGAGGAGGTTATCGACATCGGCCTCGCTCAAATCCTTTGGCAGTGGACGACCTAATTTGGGGCTTTTGATACGCTCACACGGATTGTCCTCACGCAAATTACTAGCAATCATCCAAAGGTAGAACTGGCGCAAGCTTGACAGCGTACGTGCTTGCGTGCGCGGCGTTTTGCCCTCGATGGTAAGGGTTGATAAACAGTGCAGCACGTCTTCAGGCTGCCATTTCGTCAGCGCGATAGGATTGGTCAGCTCGCAAGAACGTAAATCGCGCACATAAGCATTACGCGTCCGCGTTGCTAAACCGCGGGCGAGCATTGCTTGCCGAAACTCGGTGATGTAAGCTGGCTCGTCATCGACGGCTAGCGCTTTAGGTTGGCGCTGTTGGACGGCGCGGTCGCGGCTCATAATTTGATACTCAATGATTAATTATCAATTATTAAAGATTAGGCAGGTTCTAAGCACCATAATGAAGTAATCTCGCTACTCCTCGCTGCAAATAGTGGATCAGACTCATCTTGGCTGCGACTATGCTTAGGTTTGGTATTGAGGCGGTATTTTACTTTCAAACCACTATCAGCAAACCAGCCTAATAATTCCTCACGAGTGCGTAATTGTAAATGCTCAGCCAAATCCGACAGAATCAACCAGACTTCTCCTTGCTTAGCTAAATGAGATTTCGCGCCCTGCAAAACCCCACGCAGCATTTTGCTATTGGCATCATAAACGGCATACTCTAACGGCGAGCTTGGCTTAGCGGGTAGCCAAGGCGGATTACAGACAATTAAATTAGCGAGTGGCGCATCCGTTGAATATAAATCCACCTGTTGCAACTGTACATTAGCTAATTCTAATCGCGTAAAATTTTCGCTGGCGCAGGTTAAAGCTCGCGGATTTAAGTCGGTGGCAATTACTTGTTTGACACCGCGCTGCGCTAAGATAATAGCCAGCAAGCCAGTGCCCGTACCGATATCATAAGCGACATCACAAGTATCTGGCAGTGGCGCCTCGAGTAATAGCTGCACATATTCATGGCGGGTTGGGGCAAAGACACCATAATGCGGGAATATCGATAAATCTAAACCATCAATCGGAACGCCTTTTTCGCGCCACTGCGCTGCACCAAGCGCTCCTTGTAGGTCACGAAAAGACAGCACATACGACTCATTCAGTTCATTATCCAACTGACCAAAAGCAGCTATGCAAGCCGCACTCATATCAGGGGCGCGGCGTAATTGGCTGACATAATTGGCATCAAGCTCGAGTAGCAGACGGCTTAATATGCGCGCACGCTGGGCTTGCAATTGGCGCTGCTGATGAAATAAGTTAGGAATACTTTTGGATAACTCTGAAGATTTATCTACATTTTTATTGGATTTTGCAGATTGATTTGCTGCTTTTTTTATTTTACGTAGCTCAGAGCGCTCATTGGTACGCTCGATGCGTCGATTGAGCGCTTGTAGCAGTTGCCGTGCATTATGAAAGTCACCACGCCACAGTAGTGAAGTGCCTCCGCAAGCCAAGCGATAAGCCTCATCGGCGGTCGTTTTATCATCGACCAACACAATACGCGCAGGCGGCGCATGATTGCTTTCCGACAACCAAAGTGCTTGATGTAACGTCTCGCTGCCGTCTTTGTTTTCGAGCCACTGCACATACTGCTTTTGGGGCGCTAACATGCTATCTACCTTTAATTTGTGAATGATATGTTTCGTACAAAGCAAAGATATCTGGATGCTATTAGTGCGTTGATGCTATGAGTGCTTTAAGCTCAATCAAATGCATTTAAGCATTCTTTTTCTTCACCAAATAGCGATAAAGCGTGGCGTTAATAGGTGCATCATCATCGTCCGTAATTGTGATTTCATCAGGATCAATATTTAACGGCACATTTTCAGCAAGCGTTTCTTGCTTTACAAGCTCATGCCCCAAATGACGGCAAAAATTAGGAATATCGCGAGTGGTCGCAGGATCTGTAGCGAGTATTTCAATCACTGCGCCAGCTTCGGCATTACGTATGGTTCGATGTAGCATCATCACCGGCTCAGGGCAAATCAGCCCTTGGGTATCTAAATGATGTTGAATGGTACTATCAGATGTTGAAGTTGTCATAGTCGTTTTTTAAATCAATAAAATATGGTGAATGTTTTCAGTTCTTTATTAGTGATGGCATTTTTATCAGGAAGTTTTATGTTTCTTTAACATTTTCAGACGTTTCTTCAGCGTCTAAAAAGTTAAAAAAGCGCTTAAAGCTCACCTTAAATAAAAACGCCACCCCAAGCCAACATGCCAATCCTAACCAAGCAGTATCGGCAAATAGTAGCCCGCCAAGTAATATAACCGTCGATACACCAATACTCATGGCAATCATTGATGGCTGATTTAAGCGATAACGATAAATCACCAATGCATCATAAATAGTAATAGGAATCGTCAGCGCCACCAAAGCGTAGGGCAGGTTATAGAACAATTGATAAAGCAGCTGATTGTTATGAAAGGCTTTGATACTAGCAATGGTGCCAAAGACCATAAAGGCGAGAATAGCGGCATAAATAAGATAAATCGCTATCTGGTTTGCTCGCTGCGCGCCTTTGATACGCGCAATCGCTAGCGGTGCAAAGCCACGTTGCGACTTGTTTTGCAAAGATGGATCTGAGACAGTGGTCATATTAATCAGTCATTTATTCGTTTAGATGATATAGCGAAGAGGCGCGGTATATTAGCCATGGATTTAGCGTACTATTCAACCGCTTTCTACTAATTCGCTTTAATGGCGTCGATGGCGAGACTGCTACTCGGATCAGCAAAATACGTCGACATCAGGATGCAGGCGGAGATATCATCAATCGGGTCACGCTCGTTTTGAATCCAGCCATTCTCCCAAGCTATCTCACGCGCCGCAACTGAGGTCAGACGTTCATCACAGAGAGAGACAATGACGGGTAAACGCTGCTCCATAATTCTATGCGCTAAGCGACGAGCAAATTTGTGCGCCCGCTTGGACAACATTGAGCTGCTACCATCCATATTGAGTGGCAATCCGACCACCACTTTTGCCACGCCCCAAACTTTGATAATACCAAGCAGGTTGTCCCAATCCGGCTGACCATTATTCATCGCCAAAATATCAAAGGCGCGCGCCGTCTCGGTAATAGAATTGCCTAGCGCCATCCCCATCTTTTTGACGCCATAATCGAGCGCCAAAATTAGATGCGGCTTAATCGTTGGCTCTGTAGCGCTATCAGTAGTTATAGCGTCTGTGCTATCAGTAGTTATAGCGCCCGCGCTATCTGCAAGAATACTATTGACCATAATTTGGGGTACTTCCTGTTTCTGTCTTCATGAAGCAAATGCTGCTCAGTATATAGCACTTAATATATAACGCTAGGCATGACCAATATCGCTGCTCAAATAGTCAAAATTAACGCCAATCTTATCGGCAGCGATTTGCCAACGCTCTGCAAATGGCGTATCAAACAGTAAATTCAGATCCGCAGGACAAACCAGCCAGTCGCCACTCGCAAGTTCTTGGTCGAGCTGTTTTTTACCCCAGCTGGCATGACCTAAGCACAGCTGATAATGCCCGACACCTTGACCAGCAGCGATGCGTTTTAGAATATCTTGACTGGTAGTAATACAGACGTTTTCTGAGATGGCAAAAGACGACGCCCATTCTGGTTGACCGGTATGCAGGACAAAACCGACTTCTGGATACATAGGCCCACCTTCTAGCGCCATATCTTCCATTACTTGCGGATCGGTGACCTCAATGTCTAAGTCTTCTAGCAGTTTGCCGACGCGCGCTTGCTCTATCGGACGATTGACCATCAGACCAAGCGCCCCATGTTTATCATGGCGACAGATATAAATCAGCGCCTGCTCAAACCGTGGGTCTGACAGCTCGGGCGCCGCGATTAAGAAGTGATGGGTCAAATTGGCTTTAGACATATAAACAAACGCAACCTAATATTAAAGGTGAAATTATTAAGAGGATAGACCACTATATGGCGTTTAGGCGTAAAAAATCAACTAAAGCAAATATTTAGCGATTGTTTGCTAAAAGACTGTACTCTCGACTGGTCATTATTTGCGAGTTATTTTCTACTAACCATGTACCTGCCAGCTATTTAGTAGCCATCACTCGATAATCATTATTTAACATCACTTAATAAGCTACGTGCATGGTCACGGGTGACATCAGTGATGGTCACACCGCCAGACATACGGGCCAGCTCATCGACTTGCGCGCTATCGGTCAAAATTAATAACTCGCTCTCAGTTTGCTCATCATGATGTTTTTGTACCAAGATATGCTGATGCGCTTGCGCCGCAACCTGTGCTTGGTGAGTAATGGCCAATAACTGCTGCGTCTGCCCAAGCGCACGTAACAGCTCACCAACCACTTGCGCCGTACCGCCACTGATACCGACGTCCACTTCATCAAAGACGAGCATCGGCTTGGCAGCATTATTATTAGCATTGGTCGCTTGCAGAACTTGCATGACCAGTGCCATCCGCGACAGCTCACCACCTGAGGCAATTTTATGTAGCGGCTGCATCGGCATACCGACGTTGGCGCTAAACAACAAATCGATATCATAGCAGCCTTGACCATTATACTGGCTAGGATCGGTCTTTTTGGTAAAGACAAACTCGCAGCGCGCATTTGGCAGGGCAAGCGGTTGTAATTGCGCAATCAGCTGTTTACTGACTTTTGGCGCCGCTTTTGAGCGCTGTTTATTAAGCTCAGTGGCAAGTGACAAATACTCTTGCCATGCTTGCTCGATTTGCGCTGCCATTGCATCACTACTTGGCTCGTTTTCTAACTGTTCTAATTGCGCTTGCCACTGCTTTGCTTCATCAATCAAATCGCTTGCGGGCAGGCCATGCTTACGCGACAAGCGGTGCCCAAGACTGATTAAGCTATCGAGTGTTTGCAAGCGCTCAGGGTCGGGTAATTGCTGTTCCGCATAATCCGATAGCAAGCCTGTGACCTCAGTGATTTGCTGCTGCGCCAAATGCAACTGTTCGGACGCCTGCTCAAAGGTTTGACTGACGCTCATTTGATTGTCGCAAAGCTTAATTGCTTGCCCGAGCAAGGTCATGACATCCGGCTCATCGGTGTCATTATCGAGCAGGTGTAAACCGTGACTGGCTTCCGTCATCAACGCTTCGATATTAGACAGCTCTTCGTGCTCCGCTTCTACTTCTGCATAATCAACCGCGAGTAGCGGCGCAATATCAGCAAGCTGGCTTTGCAACAATTGAATGCGATCTTGACGCTGAGCTTCGCGGCTGGCGATATCATCAGCGCGGCGTTTGAGCTGCTGATAAGCTTGATAGCTGCTGGTCGTTTGTACAGCAAGTGGCGTGATTTGTGCCATCTCGTCAAGCCATTGCACCACAAATTGTGGCTTTAGTAAGGCTTGCTGGGCATGTTGACTATGAATGTTTACCAATAAAGCGCCTAAGCTTTTAAGTTCCGCTAAGCTGACCGGCGTGCCATTTAACCAGGCTTTAGAGCGTCCTGTATTACTAAGCTGACGGCGAATCAAGACTTCAGGTTCTTCTAAAGGGCGCTCGTTCTTGGCAAACCATTCTGCCACGACGTCATTATTTTCTACATCAAACTGCGCATAGATATCAGCATACGCCGCGCCGTGCCTGACCATGGCACTATCAGCGCGCTCACCTACGCACAAAGACAGCGCATCTAGTAATAATGACTTGCCAGCACCTGTCTCACCGGTGATGACATTGAAGCCTTCAGCCATGCTCAGCTCATGCTGAGCAATCAATGCAAACTGCTGTAAAGTTAATGATACGAGCATCAACGCCTCTCATGGCAGACAATAAATATCAGCAATTAGGCTGATTTTTAGGTCTACAAAATAGGATAAATAAATAAAAACAGCTTTGGTAAATGGTGTTAATAAGATAACGATAATTGGCAAATATTATGGTGGCAAAAGGTAGGAAATACAAATTTTAAAGGTAATCAAAGCTAGGTATTCATTTAACAATAAGCGCAACTTTCCTAGTCGCTGTAACAAACTTTATAGATATAATGTGGTAGCATAATCTCACATAATGATAAACTCTTACCACCAGATTTTCATACAATCTGCTATCTATGATGTTTCTAGTAAAAGACGAGAGGTGAGTTCATGCTAGACAAAGTAAGCGTTTCATCATTACTTTTCATAGTGTATTCTCTATGCGAGTCTTTATTTGGTTAACAGTTATATCGAGCTAAATATAGAGTGAATCGTCAAAAAGTTGTAATAGAACTGTCAGTTAAGCGATGAGTTATTCTGCTATTTAGTTTTTCAATTTGGTCTTTTAGTTTGGCAATAATTATTTGATAAGGAAGCCACTATGACAGCGGCGCAATTTACCAATGTAACAGTCAATGCTCAAGCCACGATATCCTACGATGGTCGTTGCTCAAGCCATACCATTATGTTTGAGGACGGTCGCCATAAAACGCTCGGGGTTATTTTGCCTTGCGACAATTTGGTTGAGCACTATCACTTTAGCACCAATACTTCGGAGCGCATCGAAATCATCAGCGGTGAGTGTGAGGTCAAAATAAACGGTGAGGAAGAATTTAGCTACTACCGCGCAGGACAGTCATTCGTAGTCGAAGGCAATAGTGGTTTTAATTTGCGTACAGAAGAAATCGTGCAGTATATTTGTCATTTAGAAGGTTAAGCTGGCTAAAAAATCATACGATTAAAGGTGTTACAAGACAACTTGCCACCCCTTTAAATAAACAAGTTAGAAGAAATAAATCTTACGCCAAGGTTTATTTCTTTTTTTTGCAATTATTTTAATAATTTTTCGTTTCGCCACGCGTTAATTGCTACAATTATCGTTATATAGGCAGTCCGCTATAAGATGAACATAGAGCTACTGGTATTCATTTTCCTTGCTTGCTGTGCCTACGCAGACAGAGGCTGCGCAAAATGAATACCAGTAGCGGGTCATCATACTTGTACTGATTTTATTTAGGACTGACTATATTTCCTATTTTTTATCGCCGTACGCGATACCACTTTTATATTGTAGACCCACTATGGCAAAACCTAGCTATTTTTATGGCATTCACGCGATTGAAGCCTTACTCGAATATCGCCCGCTTGATGGACTCAGTTTATTTGTCCAACAAGGACGTGAGAGCGACAGCCACGTACAAGCGATTATGGCGCAAGCACGTGATAATGGTATTAGTATTCAACCGACACAAAAAGATAAGCTTACTCAGCTATGCGGTAGCCCGCAGCATCAAGGCGTGGTACTGAATGCGCGTCCGTTAGGTTTCGCTGACGAAGGTTTATTGGATACCCTTGCTAAGCGTGAGCAATGCTTATTATTGGTGCTCGACCAAATTACCGACGCGCATAACTTTGGTGCGTGTTTACGTACCGCAGTGGCCATGGGCGTTGATGCCGTTATTTGCCCCAAACACCATGCGGCAAGCCTGACGCCAACGGTTGCGAAAGTATCGGTAGGAGCTGCCGAGATGATGCCTATCGTTAGTGTGACCAATTTGGCTCGTACGTTAAGCAAGATTAAAAATGCTGGCGTCTTTGTGTTTGGCACCGCATTAAATGCAGAGGCAAAGCCAATACATGCTGCTGATATGACGGGTAAAACTGCGATTATTATGGGCTCTGAGGGCGAGGGCATGCGTCGCCTGACGATGGAGAGCTGCGATGAGCTGGTTTATATTCCGATGTCAGGCAACGAGCATGGTAACCTGCAAAGCTTAAATGTGAGTGTGGCGACTGGTATGGCGCTCTATGAGATTAATCGGCAGCGAACTTTAGCTGCTGGGCAAGCGTAAGATAGTTTTGATGTAATGGCTCAAGCTGTAAATATAGCGCCGCAAGATCGCTCTCGTTAAGCACCACATCATCTGCATGACGATTACGCTCTTCGCGGCTGAGCTGATTAATCATAATGGCTTTAATCTTTTGCACGCTTTGCTCATCGCGCTGGCTGGCACGGGCAAGCTGAGTTTCCTCGGTGGCATCCATCACCAATATACGCTGGCATAAATTGGCAAGGCCCGCTTCTGCTGCCTCAATCAGTAGTGGCGCTGATAGCACGACATATGGCGACGTACTGGCTGCTAGTTGCAGCTTTGCCGCTTCGCGTATGGCTGGATGGGTGATGGCTTCAAGCTCAATTAAGGCTTCAGGATGGGTGAAGACATGAGTGCGCACGGCGGCGCGATCCATTTCCCCATCATCATTTAATACCCAATCACCAAATTTTCTTTTGATTTTACGTAAAGTAGCGCTACCTTTAGCGACCACTTGATGAGCAATCACATCTGCATCAATAATATCAATCCCTTGCTGCGCGAACCAATCGCTTGCCGCCGACTTCCCGCTGCCGATACCGCCGGTCAAGCCGACAACTAACGTCTTGCTTTTGGATTGGGGCGACTGTGGCTGATAGGAATAAGATGAAGATGAGGCATAATTTGACATAGTAATGACTTATTTAACCGATAGAAGAGGGAGGCTACAATATACCAATAGCCTATTCTAGCAGGTTAAAGCGCATTTTTGAGAAATTGCGCGTCTACTTGCGTCAGTATAGGGGTTTAAGCGTACATTCCTAAATACCAATTGACGATATCTGGGCCGTATAATAATGCAATGATACCAGCAATGGCGATATAAGGACCAAAAGCAAAAGGACGACTTTCTCCTTGTTTTTTCATCAGAATAATCCCGACGATAGAACCTAATAGGGAGGAGAGCAAGATAATGAGTGGCAACATCATAGGCCCAAGCCAAGCACCCAAGACGGCTAGTAATTTAAAATCGCCTTGTCCCATGCCGTGTTTTTTCGTAATGAAATAAAAGATTTTTACCACGACCCACAAAGATAAAAAGCCAAGTAAAAGTCCCCAGATTGACTGCGTAGGTGAGACAAACCAGCCTTGCGAATTTACCGCCAATCCTAAGCCCGCTAAAGGAAAGGTCAGGCGGTCAGGCAATAGCTGGGTATCAAAATCGATACCCGTTAAAGCAACCAGCGTCCAGACCAAAATCAATGCTGATAATCCTGCGGCGCTGACGCCAAACTGATAAATGACCAACATAGATAGCAGAGCAGTTACCAGCTCAACAATAGGATAACGCAGTCCGATAGCAGCTTTACAGTCTGAGCAGCGCCCGCGTAATATAAGCCAGCTTATTAAAGGGATGTTTTCATACCACTTTATTTTATGGGCGCAGTGCGGACAGCGTGAAGCAGGTGTGCTTAGTGTGATGGGAGTATCAGCAGCGACGATATCTGATAATGGTCGCGTATGTTCAGGTGGCATGTCTGCTTGCTCAGCCATAAACTGGCTACATTCTTGCCGCCAAGCCGTTAACATCATAAGCGGTGTCCGATGAATTACCACATTTAAAAAGCTGCCGACACAGAGGCCAAGTAGACCAAAAATAATTAAAGCGAGTGTCATATTTTCTTGTAATAACTGAAGAAATTGCATGAAATCGTTTTCCTTGCAGTGGCTGTTAGCCTACCACTGAGCCCATTTGGAAGATTGGTAAATACATGGCAATCACTAAGCCGCCAACCAATACACCGAGCACCGCCATAATTAACGGCTCCATTAAGCTGGTCAAACCATCAACAGCGTTATCGACTTCGTTTTCGTAATAGACCGCAACTTTATCGAGCATCTCTTCTAAGCTACCTGATTCTTCACCAGTACCAACCATTTGAATCGCCATACTTGGGAATAAGTTGGTTGAGCGTATCGAAAATTGCAATTGCTGACCGGTTGAAACATCGTTTTTTATTTGCTGAATGGCGTTATAAAAGACTACGTTATTTGCAGCGCCAGCGGTAGAATCTAAAGCATCAATCAGGGGTACACCAGCAGCAAAAGTGGTCGATAATGTACGCGCAAAGCGAGCGATAACCGCTTGATAAGCAATATTGCCAAATATGGGTGCTTTTAATACCGCACGGTCTAAGAAATCACGGAACTTCTTAGAGCGTTTTTTAGCTTCTGAAAAGCCAATGACGGCGCCACCAATCAGTACGATTAAAATAAACCACCAAGATTGCATCCATTCTGACATCCCTACTACCATCTGAGTAAACGCAGGTAGTTCGGCACCAAATGAACCAAATAAATCGGCAAATACAGGAACAACTTTAACCAGTAGAATAATAGTGACGATAATGGCAACGACAATAACGGCGATAGGATATTTCATCGCTTTTTTAATTTTGGCTTTTAACAGCTCACTTTTTTCTTTATAGGTTGCAACCCGCTCTAGCATGGTCTCTAACGAACCGGACTGCTCGCCAGAATCAACAAGCGAGCAAAAAAGGTCATCAAAATAGCGTGGATGTTTACGCAGTGCTGAAGCAAAGGTACCACCAGCTTCAATATCGGCTTTTATTTGTAAGACCAAATCTTTCATGCTCGGGTTATCAAGAGAATCAGCAACAATCTCAAAAGACTGGGTTAATGGCATGCCAGCTTTCATCATAGTTGCCAACTGCCGCGCAAAAATAGCAATATCAATCGGTTTAATAGACTTTTTAAAGGTGTATAAAGGCTTGGGTTTTTTCTTGATGGCTTTAACGGTGATACCTTGTTTGCGCTAGGTTGCTTTTGCCAACTCCAAGCTACGACTGGTGGTTTCGCCTTTTACTTTTTGCCCACGCCGATTGACTCCATCATAGACAAAGTCTAATAGCATGTCGGTTTTAGCTTTGGCCATGTTACTACCCTTGTAATTTGTCATGGAAAGAATCAACAAGAAGTTGCAAACCTATAAAAGCAGGATAATTTCAGCAACTTTCCCTTTGGCTTACTTTATTCTAGCGAAAAAAGCCAGTATATATCTGTTTTATATCTAAGTATATCTGTTAAACAATATTACTAATTCATAAACATAAAGGCTCAAAATCACGAGTTGGAACTTTTTGTTTTTCGACGGTCGTTATTCAGAAGTCACGCGCATCATTTCTTGAATACTGGTTACCCCTTGCAGCACCTTTAAAATACCCGAGCGGCGTAAATCTCTAAAGCCGTTTTTAAGGGCAGCGTCTTTGATATCTATGGCGTTACCATCTTCCATAATAATGCGCGAAATATCGGGGCTGACTTTCATCACTTCATAAATACCGACACGGCCTTTGTAGCCTTCACGGCATTCATTACAGCCAATAGGTTCATAAATGACATTGTCTGGGTTGTCTAAATCAGCATCGGTAAAACCAAGCTCAAGCAAGCTTTGGCGCGGTATATTGATGGGTTTTTTGCAATTTTTGCATAAACGTCTTGCCAATCGCTGGGCAATAACCAAGTTCACTGACGTTGCAATGTTAAATGAGGCAACTCCCATATTGCGCAAACGCGTCAAGGTTTCAGGGGCAGAATTGGTATGCAGGGTAGACAGCACCATATGTCCAGTTTGTGCTGCTTTAATCGCAATCTCAGCCGTTTCAAGGTCACGAATCTCACCGACCATGACGATATCAGGATCTTGACGTAAGAATGATTTGAGCGCATTGGCAAAGGTTAAACCGACTTTCGGGTTAACGTTGACCTGATTGATACCTTCAAGATTAATCTCAACGGGGTCTTCGGCGGTTGAGATATTGGTCTCGCCAGTATTTAAAATATTAATACCGGTATAAAGGGAGACGGTTTTACCTGAACCAGTAGGACCAGTAATCAGCAGCATACCTTGAGGCTTATGTAAGGCTTCTAAAAACATCTCTTTTTGGTCGGGCTCATAACCTAATGCTTCAATACCAAGCATGGCAGATGATGGATCCAAAATACGTAAAACCAGCTTTTCGCCAAATAAGGTAGGTAGGGAGTTTACGCGGAAATCGATGGCTTTGTCTTTAGAGATTTTAAGCTTAATACGACCATCTTGCGGTACACGGCGCTCAGAGATGTCCATTTGCGACATGACTTTTAGACGCGCGGCAATTTTACCCGCAAGTTGTACCGGCGGACTGGCCATTTTTTGCATGACGCCATCGACACGAAAGCGCACGCGATAGGTTTTTTCATAAGGTTCAAAATGTAGGTCCGAGGCGCCCATACGAATGGCATCAACCAACATTTTATTAACAAACTTCACCACGGGCGCTTCATCGACGCCGTCGCTAAGTTTGGTTTCGCCTTCGTCTTCTTCGCTTTCATTAAAGCCAATATTTAAATCGCTGTCAGAAAAGCTATCAAAACTTTGCATGGTATCAGCGTACAGATTCTCAATACGCTTTTTGAGCTTATCTTCTTCAACGACGACAGTCTCGATAGACAGGCGCGAGTTAAAGGCAATAGCGTCGATGGCATCGATACGGGTCGGGTCACTCAATGCCACAAATAAGCGTTGCCCGCGTTTAAACAGTGGTAGGGCGTTGAACTTACGTACGATTTTTTCATCGACCAAGTTTTTTGGAATGACATCTGAGCTTAAGGCATCAAGATCAAACAAAGGATCACCAAACGCTTGCGATAGCATCTGCGCTACTTGATAAGCATTGGCCAGCTTATTGTCAACCAAATAGGGAACCAAGCCCATTTTCTGCTGTTGTGATTCTGTTTGCGCGGTTTTCATATGCGCTTCGCTGACGATGCCTTCGCTAATTAACTGCTACGCTAAACCACCATATTTACTGGCTGTGATAGACATTAAGACCTCTCTATGCGTGATACCAAATGGGCTGTATTTTTTACCGAAACCAAAGCATCTACTATATATAACACCAGTAGCTTATTTATAATCGCTACATTGATTAGTAACATTTATTCTAAAAACAAATGATTGATTGCCTTGGTTTTATTTTCTATAAATAGAATGATATAGGAATTTTTTAGAGTTAAAAGACTTTATATAGCGTATAAGATGACTAATCTGCTAAAAACGTCAATGTGCCAAATACTTATTTAAAATAATTTTATGCAAAATCAGTTCCAACTTTGAGCGCCTCATACTATAACTATAGCACTTAGGAAATATTTGTTATACTTGCGCGCATATAAGCCATATTGGCAGCAATAGATAAGATAAGGTATATAGGTATGCAAGCTTGGGTAATTGGAAATTGGAAGCAGAATCCAGCGACGAGCCATGACGTCAAGGCGCTACTAGATGACTTATTAATGGCTGTTAGCACAAAAGAGCAGCCTGATAACGCTGATTGTCAATTGATGATCGCCCCGAGCCTGATTCATTTGACGGCTGTCAGTGAGCGGCTAAAAGGTAGTTCAATACTGAGCGCCGCTCAAGATATAAGCGCCTATAGTGCCAGTACCGGCGCTTATACCGGTGATTGTTCAGCGCAGCAAATTGCTGATACTGGCGCAACATGGACGATACTGGGACACTCTGAGCGCCGTCAATACCATCAAGAATCTCATGATTGCTTATTGCAAAAAATGGCTCACGCCCTCACACAAAACTTAGGCGTGATATTTTGCATTGGCGAAACCCAAGCGCAGTATGATGCCAAAGAAACGCTGGCAGTCATTGATGCGCAATTAGCGGTGATTAAAGATTTACTTGCACAAAATCCTGAACTTGCTACAAACTTGTCAGAGCGTTTAATCATCGCTTATGAGCCAGTTTGGGCAATTGGTACGGGCAAAGTACCAACCGTCGCTGAAGTAAGTGCGACACATCAACATATTAAGCAAACCCTTGCGAGCTTCAATGGCGAATTAGACAACATAACGGTTTTATACGGTGGTAGCGTCAATGCTGACAATGCCGACAGTTTTGCTGCTGATAGCATGATTGATGGGGCATTGGTTGGCGGCGCATCGCTAAAAGCAGAAAGTTTTTTAGCGATTGCTAAGGCTTTTGGCGGCAATAAAGCGTAGTCGTATTCAGTAAAATTACAATTTAATCCATATTGAACAATAACTTTGCTCAAAAAATGTCTTTCGCAGTTGGCAAAAGTGGCTTTAACAGTGACCTTGCAATCGTGTACAATGCGCCTTATTTAGATGATTGCTTTATTTACACAACTGGTTTGGCGTTATTGGCCATATTAGAGGTCAATCGTTAAACGCCAGTTATTTACATTATTTAATCCTACGATTTATTTTACGTTATCAGTCGTCATTACGCGGCAAAAGAGGCCACCATGTTTACGTTTATATTAGCCCTGCACATTATCGTGGCGATTGCCATGATTGGCTTGATTTTGATACAGCATGGTAAAGGGGCAGACGCCGGAGCTTCTTTTGGTGCGGGCTCATCAGGTACTGTATTTGGCGCCGCCGGCACTGCAAACTTTTTGACGCGTGCCACTGCAGTATTAACGGTGATATTTTTTATCACCAGTATGACGCTTGCCGTACATGCACGTAAACAAGCAGAAGACCAGTTTCGTTTAGATGCGCCAGTATCAGCGCCGCAAACGCCACGCCCGCTGACACAAAATCCTCAGTAGTTATATTGGCGTTAGTATCTGTTTAATTGTTTTGACAGATATTTTTAGCAGTTATCTTTTAATTCAGGCAGTACTTGCTATTTTAAGATGTTAGATTTACAATGCTTCTCTGTTTTTAGTGGTCTTTAACTTTCGTTGCTTTCCTTATGCATCGGTTATAAAAGGTTAAAGCTCAAAAACAGAGTAGTAAGAAAAATGCGATTGTGGTGGAATTGGTAGACACGCCATCTTGAGGGGGTGGTGGCGCAAGCTGTGGGGGTTCAAGTCCCCCCAATCGCACCAAGCTTTATTTGTATGATGTTTTACTTGAACGTTGTTGTACTCAAACATTATAGAAAGCAGGGTTCATCGTCATTAATGCTTAATTTGATTATTATCTAAAATAAGTATTGACAGCCCTCTAAAACCTCTCTATAATATGCGTTCTAGATTGATGCGGGGTGGAGCAGTCTGGTAGCTCGTCGGGCTCATAACCCGAAGGTCGTTGGTTCAAATCCAGCCCCCGCTACCACTTTTTATACTGATGTTTTGTACACTAAATTTGTCAGTAACGATTAGCCCACCATTATGTTTGTGGGTTTTTTTGTATCTGATGGTCGGTGTTATCGCGATATCTATCCTACTTATGCTAAGCTCTATCTCTATAGAGTGCGATGCTATTCGTTACTAACCATCATCTGCCGCGACCGGCGCGATGCTTGGTAAGCATACTATCCTTTACTCCTCACGCTTTTATCGATAGTTCTGCTTTATAAATAATAAAGGCATTGTCTGGTTGAGCTTGATGTTTTTTATGCTCATCCCTATATAAAAGCACGAGTCATAAAACGCCTAGTATATAAGGCCAGGCATAATAGTTACGTTTTAAGAATAGAATGATAATTATTGCTGAAGTAATATTCTTGTCTATATAAGACAATGCTTAACAAAGCTTTGATTGATAAGACTCTGATTCATAAGATTTTGATTAATAAAGCGCTTTTAATAAATTTTGAACTTATAAAAGTTCGATGCATAAAATTAAAAACACTTAACTCGCTATGTTCGAGAAGTGAATAGGAAAAGATAAATAGATTATGAAGCTTTCGACAAAAGTTACAGAACTGACCAATATTATTGCTCCTGCAGTTGCTGCTTGTGATGTGGCGCTATGGGGTATTGAATTTGCGCCACAAGGTCGTCGCTCGTTGTTACGCATTTATATTGAGGCATTGCCAGAAGACCAAGCCCAAGATAAGCAAGTGACCATCGAGGACTGCGCCGCGGTAAATCATCAAGTGAGCGGTATTCTTGAAGTTCATGACCCGATTGCTGGTGAGTATATTTTAGAAGTATCGTCGCCAGGTTTTGATCGTGCCTTTTTCTCAGATGAGCAAATGCGTGATTATGTCGGTCAAACCGTTAGCTTGCGTTTGATCCAAGCGATTGGTGAAGGCGATAAAAAACGCCGCAAAGCAACTGGTACTTTAGACAGTATTGATGACACTTCTTTAAAACTGACCGCCACTGATGGTGAGCAGTTTGAGATTGCATTAAGCAATATTGACAAAGCCAACTTGATTTATGAAGATGCTTAGTTTAAAAACAGTAGCTTGATAAATGAATATTTTACTCTCCAAACAGCCTTTGGCTTATGGTGAAAATATAACGTCAACACATTAACGATAAAGTTTAAGTCAATTATAAAACGATAGGACAGGTATAGCATGAGTCGTGAAATCTTAACGGTAGTAGAAACTGTCAGTAATGAAAAGGGCTTAAATCCTGAAGACATCTTTGAAGCAATCGAAGATGCTTTGGTGGTATCCACGAAGAAAAAAGTCTATACCGATCAGCCAGAAGTAGCGGTACGGGTTGCTATTGACCGTGCGACGGGCGATTATGATACTTATCGTTATTGGACAGTGGTTGCAGATGAAGACCATGAGATGCCTGCGTGTCAGCTGGCGATTACCGATCTTGACCAAGACGAATGGTCAATTGGTGATATTAAAGAAGAGCAGATTGAATCGATTGAATTTGGTCGTATTGCAGCTACGCAAGCCAAGCAAGTTATCATTCAAAAAATCCGTGAAGCAGAGCGCAATTTAGTAGCCGACGCTTTTGAGCCACGTATTGGCGAGATGATGTATGGCGAAGTTAAAAAACAAACGCGCGATGGTTATATCATTGATTTAGGTGACAACGCTGAAGGCTATTTGTCACGTGATCAGATGCTACCTCGTGAACAATTGCGCCCAAAATCTCGTATCAATGCCATTTTGTACCATGTTAACCGCGAAAACCGCGGCGCCCAGTTATTGTTATCACGCACGCACCCTGAAATGCTCTCAGCATTGATGCAAAAAGAAGTGCCTGAAATTGCCGAACAAATTATTGAAATTCGCAATGTCGCGCGTTTGCCGGGTACGCGTGCTAAAATAGCGGTTAAAACCAACGATCATCGTATTGATCCCGTTGGCGCTTGTATTGGTATGCGTGGTACGCGTATCCAAGCGGTACAACAAGAGCTTGATGGCGAACGTATTGATGTGGTGGTGTGGTCAGATGACCCAGCCCAATTTATCATCAGTGCGCTAGAGCCAGCGGACGTCAGCAGTATTATTCTCGATGAAGACACGCAAACGGCGGATATTATCTTTAGCACCAATGATCAATTGGCGCGGGCGATTGGCTCACAAGGTCAAAACGTACGTTTAGCCTCTGAGTTAACCGGCTATAAGCTCAATATGATGTTAGAGGAAGAATATCAGCAACGTCAAGAAAACGAAAGCAAGGCCTTTATTGAGTTATTTTATGAGCGCTTAGAGGTCGATAAAGATCTTGCCCAAGCGCTGGTTGATATTGGTTTTACCAGTATTGAAGAAGTCGCTTATGTACCAGTCGAAACCTTTTATGATATCGAAGGCCTAGACGACGAAGCGATTGACATGATTCAAGAGCGTGCCAAAGAAGTGGTCATTGCCGATGAATTGGTCAAACAACAGAACATGAAAGAGCCAAGTCAAGAACTACAAGATCTTGAAGGAATGACAGTCAGTTGGGCTTATAAAATGGCACAAAAAGACATCATTACTGTCGATGACTTGGCAGAACAAGCCGTCTTCGATCTAGAAGATATCGAAGGTTTAGATAGTGAAACCGCAGGAAAACTCATCATGAAAGCTCGGGAATCTTGGTTCAATGAATAAGCGGTAACTGCATATCGCTGTCTTTTAGTGATATGCTATCGATAATAAGGGCTGGTATGACGTAACCCAATCAAATGCGTTACAAATACTAGCCTTAACCCAATCATTTGTAGCCAACAACTGAATTGAACATATAGCAAATAATAGACAGTAGGTGATAATAAATGGCAGATAAGACCGTCAAAGAACTGGCAGATATGGTAGGCAAAACCGCAAGTGCTGTACAACAGCAACTGGTAGATGCTGGACTGCCTGCTCGCGCAGAGGATGACCTAGTCACCGAGCTTGAGCAAGAGAAGTTGGTGACGTATTTAAAGCAAAGTCATGGCCAGCAAGAAAAGCGACGTATTAGCCTGAAATCTAAGACGACCAGCACCGCACGCGTGACCGGCTCTTCAGGTAAATCTAAGAGCGTTAATGTAGAAGTGCGCAAAAAGAAAGTATTCGAGAAGCCTGATCCAGAAAAGATGGCGGAAGAATTGGCAGCGCGCGAACAAGCCATGATTGAAGCACAAGAGCGTGCAACTAAAGAAGCAGAAGAGCGTGCCGCTACTAAGAAAAAAGCGGAAGAACGTCAAGCGGCTACGTTGGCAGCGATGCGTGCAAGCTTAGGTTCGAGCAAAAAGTCAGACGATAAGAATGACGATATCTCAACCTCAGTAGTGGTGAAAAAAGGCGGTAAAGCGGCGGTAGAAGTTAAACCGAAAGAGCAGCCGAAGAAAAAAGTTGCCGCGACGAAACCAAAAGTTGAAACGGCAGCAGAGCGTAAAGCTCGCGAAGCTCGTGAAGTCGAGGAAGCGCGTCTGCGTGAAATCGAAGCAGAGACCCGCCGTGCGCAAGCCGAAGAAGCGCAAAAGCGTACCCTTGAGCAAATGCGTAAAATGGCCGGTAAATATACCGATCAGCCGGCTACTGAAGTGCGTAAAGATGAGCCGTTAGCCGAAGGTTTGGTCGGCGATGCTTTAGAAGAATCGTTTGAAAAAGAACGTCGCGAAATCAAACGCGGTACCAGTAGCACCAGTGCTCGCGGTCGTGGTCGCCGTAAGAATCAAGACGAGCGTGAAATCAAAAACCGTAAAAACGGTTTACGCTCAACGCAAGCCTCACAGCATAAGTTTGAAAAACCAGTCGATAAAATCGTTTACGATGTTGAAATCAGTGAACACATTACGGTTTCTGATTTAGCACAGCGTATGGCGGTTAAAGCTCGCGAAGTGACCAAATTGCTCATGAAAATGGGTGAAATCGCACGCGAGTCCGACACTATTGATCAAGCAACAGCTAGTCTGATTGTTGAAGAAATGGGTCACAACCCAGTACCGGTTAGTGATACCAAAGTTGAAGACGATCTACAAGATGCGGTAGATGAGCGTAGCAGTAACGTGCAAACGCGTCCACCAGTTGTGACTATCATGGGTCACGTTGACCACGGTAAAACCTCATTACTTGATAAAATCCGCACAACGAAAGTTGCTACCGGTGAAGCTGGCGGTATTACTCAGCATATCGGTGCTTACCATGTGAAGACCGATCGCGGTGTTATCACTTTCCTTGATACCCCAGGTCACGCCGCCTTTAGTGCGATGCGTTCGCGCGGTGCACAGGCGACGGATATCGTTGTCATCGTTGTCGCTGCCGATGATGGTATGATGCCACAAACCGAAGAAGCGATTGATCATGCGCGCGCTGCTGGTACGCCTATCATCGTTGCTATCAACAAAATGGATAAGCCAAGCGCCGATCCTGATCGCGTACTTAATGAACTCACTGCTAAAGAAGTGGTTTCAGAAGAATGGGGCGGTGATACCCCAATGGCGCGTATCTCAGCCAAAACGGGTGACGGTATTGATGAGCTACTAGAGCTTATCAGTCTACAAGCTGAGCTAATGGAGCTAGAAGCACCGCTAGATGGTGCTGCCCAAGGCGTTGTTATTGAATCACGACTTGAAAAAGGTCGCGGGCCAGTTGTCAGTGTCCTAGTTAAAAAAGGTACCTTAAAACAGGGCGACTTAGTACTAGCAGGTGAGCATTACGGTAAGGTTCGTGCCATGACCGATGAAAATGGTCAACGAATCAAATCTGCTGGTCCGTCTATCCCTGTAGAGATATTAGGTTTACCTGAAACACCCGCTGCTGGTAGCGAGTTCTTAGTCTTAACCGACGAGAAAAAAGCCCGTGAAGTGGCAGATTTTAGAACCAACCGTGAGCGCGAGCGCCAGCTTGAACGTCAGAACGCCATGCGTCTAGAGAGCATGTTTGATCAGATGGAACAAGGCGATGTGTCATTCTTAAATATCGTCTTAAAAACTGACGTGCGTGGTTCGCTTGAAGCGTTACTTGCGGCTTTAAATGAGTTATCGACGGATGAAGTTAAAGTTCGAGTGATTAGCTCAGGCGTTGGTCCAATTTCTGAATCTGATGTGACATTGGCTGAATCGAGCGAAGCGGTATTATTAGGCTTTAACGTCCGTGCAGACGCAACCGCACGCCGTAAAGCGGACGCTGCTAAAATGGATATCCGCTATTACAGCGTTATCTATGGCTTGATTGATGATGTCAAAGCGGCAATGAGTGGTATGCTAGCGCCAGAACATCGTGAGAAAATCTTGGGTGTTGCTGAGGTTCGCGAAGTATTCCGTTCTAGTAAGTTTGGTGCTGCTGCCGGTTGTATGGTGGTTGAAGGAACGATTTATCGCAACAAACCTATCCGCGTCTTGCGTGATGACCAAGTTATCTTTACGGGTCAATTGCAATCATTACGTCGTTATAAAGAAGACGTTAATGAAGTACGTACCGGTATGGAGTGTGGTCTAGCGGTTCGTGGTTACGACGTCGAAGCGGGCGATAAAATCGAAGTCTTTGAAATCCAAGAATTCGCTCGTACTATCTAAAGTAGTCGTTTGACAATTCTTAATATTCAGCTGTACTTAGGCCTAACAGGTACACCCTGCTAGGCCTTTTTTAGCAAATGCTAGTCCTAAAATTTGTTACTAAGCAAACCTACTCATCAATAAAAAATAAGCTACATTAAAGTAAGGTAATAACATGAATCAACGTTTACAACGCTTGGCTGATCAGATTCAGCGTGAGCTTGCGGTCCTTATCCGTGATGAAGTCAATGACCCGCGTTTGACGGGCTTTGTCACTATCTCTAGCGTTAAAGTCAGCCCAGACTTGGGTTACGCAGATATTTACGTCACCATCATGGAGCCTGAGCTTAACGATGCGATGACCAAATCTAGCCATGAAGACAGCATCAAGGTCCTCAATAAAGCGGCGGGTTTTTTGCGTACCGAATTAAGCCACAGTCTAAAAACGCGTACCACACCGCGTTTACGCTTTCATTATGATGAAGTGACGGCGCGTGGCAACTATATGATGGATCTTATCAATAAGGCTGTGACCAAAACTGAGCAAAACGAGTCTGATGAGCAAGAAATTAACGAGTAATAGCTATTATGTCGACCGCCTCTACTAACACCTCTACGCTAGCCGCTGCAAAAACGCTTAAAACGCCTGAGAAAATCAAAGTCTCGGGCGTAATATTAGTGGATAAGCCGCAAGGTATGACCTCGCAACAAGTAGTGTCAAAGGTGAAATACCTGTTTAAATCACCCAACCATGACAGTAAAAAAGCTGGTCATACAGGCACACTCGATCCGATGGCAACGGGTTTATTGCCCATTTGCTTAGGTGAGGCCACTAAGTTTAGTCACTATCAACTCGATGCCGATAAAACTTATCAAGCAACCATTCTTTTGGGTAGTCAAACCGATACGGGTGATGCCGACGGGCAGATTGTTGCTGAAGCACTTATTCCACAGTTTGATCATGCCATATTAGAAAACATTGCTCAGCAATTTTTAGGGCCACAGCAGCAAATTCCTCCGATGTATTCGGCGCTAAAAAAAGATGGCAAAAAATTGTATGAATATGCGCGAGCAGGTATTGAGATTGAGCGGCCCGCAAGAGATATTGTCATTAAAGCCATTGATTTAACCGCAATCGATGCGCAACAAATTCAGTTGACAGTGACTTGCTCGAAAGGTACATACGTACGAGTATTGGCAGAAGATATCGCTAAAACCCTTGGCACGCTAGGGCATCTCACCGCTTTACGGCGCCTAAAGGTTGGTAGTTTTAAGATTGATAATGCGATTGGTTTGGCCAATCTAGAAGCGTTGTCGCTTGAGAGTCGCCTAACCCACCTATTACCCGTTGATGCTTGTATCACCCTTGATACTGAGCTTACCTTAACCACAGAGCAGTGCGCCCGTGTTCATATGGGACAGCGCCTAAATGTCACCGAGCAGCTGACGGACGATATACGAAGCTATATTACAACGGCTATCGAACAACAGCATTATGAAAATGACGGTGACAAAGAAGATAGTGAAACCTTATTACCTCATGAAATGCCCGTAGATATTCGTCTTATAGATGAGCAAGGGCAGTTTATAGGTTTAGGAGCGGTAAGCCTAAACGGGCGCTTACAGCCCAAAAAGCTTATCCAGTTGTAGCGTTAATGCTTAAATAAGCGGTAGTAGCCATAACTGAAATTGGGTCAAACTTACTAAGAGTTTACACTAATCACATATCATCACATTTTATTGCAGGTTTCACCTATAGTGAAACCTGCTTTTTTTGTACCTTAGTTAAGTCAGCTACGGAAAGTGTGACAAGGATATAAAAAATATAAGGAAATAAAAATCATAAAAATGGGATTTTATTAAATATTAGAATTATAAAAAAGCAGTATAAATAAAAATAAAAAGACATTAACTAATATAAAAAGTATCTGAGATTAATAATAAAAAATGTATTTTAAAAATACTCATACCTAAAGTTGAAATCTAAAATATAAGGATTATTATGAAAACCATTGCTTTCTTATTACATAATAACTTCGAACAAGCTGAATATGAAGAAGTTAACAACCAATTAAAAGATAAAGGTTATAAAACAGTCCTCATTACGACCAATAAAGACAAAGAAGTCCAAGGCATGCAGCAGGACGTCAATAAGGGTGATACCTTCACTGCAGATATATTTGCTAAAGACGCTAACGTTGCTGATTATGAGGCACTGGTTTTGCCAGGTGGCACGGTGAATGCCGATACCATACGCGGTAACGAAGAAGCGCACAGTATTATTAATGCTATTAACGATGCAGGTAAACCATTAGCGGTCATTTGCCACGCGCCTTGGGTATTAATCAATACAGGCATTGCTAAAGGTAAAACCTTAACAGCTTATCACTCGTTACAGACCGATTTAGAAAATGCGGGCGCAAATTTCGTCGATAAAAGCGTGCAAGTGGATGGTAATTTAATTACCTCACGTAATCCAGATGATATTAACGATTTTGTCGCTGCTATTGATAAAGCGCTATCTTAGATTAATAAGCCAATTAAATTTTATAGATTAACCTAAAAGAAGCAGCTACTATTTATTAACGCTTTATTTATATTGATTTTACGAAATTACCATAACTTTAAAATCATAACTACAGAATTCATAACTACAGAATTCATAACTACAGAAAAGGAAATTATTATGTCAAATCCTAATCCGAACGATACCAAGCTTGAGCAACAACGTTCAGAATCAGCGACTGCTGCCCTAAAGGGCCAAACAGAAGATAATCATACGCAAGATACTGAAGCGGCTGCAGACCGTATTGCTGATAATTTAAAAAATGCTAAAGAAGAAAAATAGTTAACTCCGTAATTTATTGAATCTGCTGATTATTAATAAGATAGTTAGTAAAAATATACAAAAATAATGATAACTGGGAGTATTTATGACTGACTCAAAAGGCAACATGGACGCGCAAGAGAAAAAAATTAAACAACAAGCCGAAGATATCAATCCTAAAAAAGATAATATTCCAGCTAGTTTAGCGGAAGCAACGACGGCTCCTCTTGAAGATAATGAGCTTGGCGGTAATGCTACGCAGGACGACGTTAAGAAGGATAAATAGTTGCTGAAACGTTAGTCTTATAAATTTAGACCTTAATCAATTTTTCTCTGCAAAAATTGTAAAACTACTATAAAAACTGCTGCTAGTTCAGCAGTTTTTTGTTATAATCGCTGTCACGTTTAATTTTCGCTTTATTCTTAACTAAACGTTCTAATTGATAAGTTTGTCGTACACTAGGTCAACTCTAGTAATGCAGGGTTGTCCTGAATGACGGTTAAACTTTTTATTTTTATTCTATTGTGCCTAGATGCTTTAAATTGAAAGTATCTTAGTACATTTAGCATTGCCGGAGAGATTTATGCTAACCAATTCTGATCGTGAACAAATCATTGCTCAATACCAACGTGGCGAAAACGACACTGGTTCTCCAGAAGTTCAAGTAGCACTATTGAGTGCTCGTATCAACGATTTACAGAACCATTTTAAAGAGCACAAAGCGGACCATCATAGCCGTCGTGGTCTTATCCGTATGGTTAACACGCGCCGTAAACTGCTTGACTACTTAAAAGGTAAAGACCTTGGTCGTTATACCACCCTTATTAGCCAATTAGGTCTACGTCGTTAATTTGGCGACAATAGTACGAGTGGTCGCTAATATAGAATATGCCAGAATGTGGCAAGATTTTAGATTTTTTGCTAAGCCACTTGGTATTTGCTTGCTAAGCTCGATAAAATAGATTTTCTCTAAAGACGGTGTGGAATAGTTTCACGCCGTTTTTTTATGCGTATTTATATGAGTTTGACTGTTAAAAAATTATGCCTTAGCGGCATACGTTTAATGTGACAAACTCCTATTTTAACCGACTTTTTTATACTGAAATGCTCATAACGGTAATGCGCAAACAGACAGTTTGGCATTTCATTGGTCAATGGCTATAAATCACTGTAAAATAATGCCTTATGAGTTTGAGAGTAGTATTCGCGCTCGATTAATTATTTATAAGGTTTATCGTGATGAGTATTATTTATCAAACAGTGGCTAGCAAAGCAGATTTTAGTCAGCAAATAACGTGAAATCGTTATTTAAATAAATGTATCAAATAAATAGGTAACAAAATTGCTCTAATCGACCCAGTTTCCAATTATGTTAACGTCAATTAGTAGCCAATCACGAGTAACCAGTTACCAAGAATTTTTAATGACAGATATCAGCTTTTTATGATGCTGATATCCCTTTCGTCAGTCAATATTAGGAAAATTATATGACAATGTTTAATACCATTAAGCGTGAATTCCAGTACGGCGACCAGCAGGTCGTTATTGAAACGGGTCGTATCGCGCGTCAAGCAAACTCTATTTTGGTTCACATGGGCGGCGTGACTGTCCTAGTAGCGGCAGTAGTAAAGTCGGATGCTAAAGAAGGGCAAAACTTCTTCCCATTGACCGTCAACTATCAAGAAAAAATGTATGCAGCCGGTAAAATCCCTGGTGCTTATGGTAAACGTGAAGGCCGCGCAAGCGAAAATGAAACCTTAACATCGCGTTTGATTGACCGTCCTATTCGTCCGCTATTCCCTGAAGGCTACGTGAACGAAATTCAAATTACGGCGACGGTTGTCTCGTCTGATAAAACTCAGTCGGCAGATATCGCGGCACTCATCGGTGCTTCAGCAGCGCTGGCTATTTCTGACGCCCCATTCAATGGCCCGGTAGCAGCAGCGCGTGTTGGCTTTATCAATGGCGAATATGTTCTTAACCCAACGCTTGATCAGCTCAAAGACAGCGACCTTGACTTGGTGGTTGCGGGTACCAAATCTGCAGTATTGATGGTTGAATCAGAAGCGAAAGAATTGTCTGAAGACCAAATGCTAGGTGCGGTTTTATACGGTCATCAGCAGCAGCAAATCGTCATTGATAATATCGCGTCATTGGCAGAAGAGGTTGGTACCGCTAAGCAGCAATATACCGCGCCTGTTCGCGATCAAGCGTTAGAAACCAGCATGAAAGAGCAGTTTGGTGAGCAAGTGGCTGATGCTTATACTATTACCAATAAGCAAGAGCGCTACAGCAAACTTGACGAAATCAAACAAGCGATCATCGAAGCATTGGCAGGTGACGCCGAAGCAGAAACGTATAACGATACGGTATCTGAATTAAAAGAGATTTATGAAGAGTTAAAATACCGCACCGTTCGTGACAATATCTTGTCAGGTAAGCCGCGTATCGATGGCCGTGATCTTGAAACCGTTCGTGCGCTAGATGTACAAGTAGGCGTATTGCCATATACCCATGGTTCAGCACTATTTACCCGCGGTGAAACACAAGCATTGGTAACCACCACGCTTGGTAACACCCGTGATGTAAACATGATTGATTCATTGGCTGGTACGATTCGTGACCATTTCATGTTGCATTACAACTTCCCACATTTCTCAGTTGGTGAAACCGGCCGTGAAGGTGTGCCAAAACGTCGTGAAATCGGTCATGGTCGCCTAGCGCGCCGCGGCGTTGAAGCGATGTTGCCAGATAGCGAACGCTTCCCATATGTGATTCGTGTGGTATCTGAAATCACCGAATCAAATGGTTCATCTTCAATGGCTTCGGTTTGCGGCGCAAGCTTGGCATTGATGGACGCAGGCGTACCGCTAAAAGCACCAGTTGCGGGTATCGCGATGGGTCTGGTTAAAGAAGGCGAGCGCTTTGCGGTATTGTCTGACATCCTAGGTGATGAAGATCATCTTGGTGATATGGACTTTAAAGTAGCAGGCTCGAAAGACGGTATTACCGCGCTACAGATGGATATTAAAATCGAAGGCATTACCCCAGACATTATGGAGCAAGCCCTTAAGCAAGCCCACGCTGGTCGTATTCATATCCTAGAAGCGATGAATAAAGTACTGCCTGCAAGCCGTACGGAAATCAACGCTCATGCGCCTAACTATGCGGTTATCGAAATCAACCCAGAAAAAATCCGTGATGTGATTGGTAAAGGCGGCGCAACGATTCGTCAGCTAACCGAAGAAACTGGCGCGGTTATCGATATCGATGATGCTGGTACCATTCGTATCTTTGGTGAAAATAAAGCAGCAACCAAAGCGGCTATCGGCAAAATTGAAGCCATCACCGCGGAGGTAGAAGTCGGTAAAACTTATCAAGGTACGGTTGCGCGTATCGTTGACTTCGGTGCTTTCGTTAACGTCTTGCCAAACACCGATGGTCTCGTGCATATCTCGCAAATCGCCGATGAGCGCGTAGAAAACGTGTCTGACTACCTAAAAGAAGGTCAAACCGTCAGCGTATTGGTACAAGATGTTGATAACCGTGGCCGTATTAAGCTGACCATGAAAGGTATCGAGCAAAACTAATCTTCGTTTTTCGAATTAGTTAGATTTAAAAAAACCGCTTTGGTTGCTGATATTGGCAAACAAGGCGGTTTTTTTTATGCGCACAAAGAATAATGACAATGAGAAAATGATTTATATATTGATGTCTTTAGGAAGATGAATATCGATACGTAGCTTTGGTAAATCTTGTAGATGATGGGTGACAAGAGGCAAGATATTGCTAGACCAATCTAAAGCAATTGACGTTGTTATTTCACCGTTATCAGCAATATTATTTTGAGCAGAATTTTTTTGCGAATAATGAGCAATAAGCGGGCGCGCTAGCAATGCAATCCGGCGTATACCTTGATAACGTATTAAAGGTATTAGCTGCTGTTGTAAATCGACTAGAGCTGCGCTTAACCAGCTTGCCCTCGGTGAATGATAGGGATGATCCGATACGACAAGGTTGGCAATATAACTTGGTTGGCTACCGTTGCTACTGACGCCAAGCCCAGCTTGCTCACGTGCGCGCTTATGCATTAAACAGCTACCAACCATTAGGCTACCCTCGCGGCAGGCGCTAAAGTAACGTTGGTAATTGTCTGGATATAAGTTTTTGCTGCGCATAAGGATAGGATCTAGCAGGATACCGGCGTTATTCACCGGCAATATCAGCAGTTGGGCGCTGCTATTTAAAATAGGGGCGTGGGTAAGTTGTAGACTTGCCATTTATCTATTTGCCCCTCTGTGAAATGAATATTATTTTACACTGTTTTTCGCGCTTTCCGCAGCTTCTAATTGGGCAATTTGCTCCTCCAGCAGGGCGATTTGTTCTTCTTTCATCTCTGTCAACTGCTTATTCATTGCTAATTGCTCAGCGGCCAGCTTCTCTTGTTCGGCTAAGCGCTGACGCTCGTCTTCCAAGCGATCTATTTCTTCTTTTGCTAAACTATCATTTTCCGGCAAGGGCGCATTTAAAATAGCGTCGGGATTAGGGATTTGGCTGTTTGTAATTGCCGAGTCATCACTCTCTAAAGTTAGCTGGCTGTCATCTGATATATTGTCATTACTATCTAATGACGGGATATTTGCTTGCTCAGCACTATCTTGCTCAATAGAATCGGCAGTAGGTGGTGTGCTTTCGATCGGCGCCTTTTCAGTGTCTGGCGAATTGTTTTCCCAAACCAAATAACCAATCAATAAAGCCGCCACTATGATAATAAGCCACCATTTTTGACGCGATTTGGCAGACTTTTTCAGCGCTGACTTAGTCGATAAAGGACGTAGACGTTTTTTATTCATACGATGGTCGATTTCTGGCAAAAATATAAGTAGCCATACTATAACAAACTCAAAATAAAAAGCCCATCTATTGCTAGACAGGCTTTGTGCTATTAAAAATTAACGTTAACTATCAAATATGACTCTTATGGCTTGAATTTGACTGTACCACTGGTACCTGTCGACATGGCATCACGAGCAATCTGGTCCTCTAAATGGTTTTTAGCACTGATAGTATCAGGATCGGGGCGGTGCTCTGTATGTCCGCACTGCGTACATTCGATGTATTCATCAGGTTCGGGTACGACGATATTTACTTGCATCACAGCATCCATCGCCTGACATTTAGGACAGCGAACGCCTGCTAAAAACCGGCGCTTTGGCGTTGATGATTGATAGCGCATTTAGATGACCTCGCGCGTCGTTTGAACATTGGCTTTAGCAGTGGCGGCAGCATCATTTTTAGCAATGTCATTTTTAGCATTGTCAAAACCGCTATGCCGTAGTAAAGCATCGATGCTGGCGCTGCGACCGCGGAAGTTCTCAAAGTTGGTCTTAGCAGGAAAACTACCACCGACCGATAAAATAGTCTCGCGAAAGGCTTTGCCGGTAGTTGGGTTAAAGATACCTTCTTCTTCAAACTTACTAAACGCATCGGCAGACAATAGCTCCGCCCATTTATACGAGTAATAACCGGCGGCATACCCACCAGCAAAGATATGACTAAAGCCATTAGCAAAACGGTTGTAATCTGGCGTCTGCACAATCGCAATATCATCGCGCACGGCGTTTAACGTCGCCAAGATACCATCATAATCAAGTGCTGGCGTCTGCGCATGAATCAATAAATCAAAAAGTGCAAACTCGATTTGACGTAAGGTTTGCATGCCGCTTTGGAAGTTTTTGACCGCTAGTAGGGCGGCAAGTTTGTCTTTTGGCAAGGGTTCGCCGCTTTCAACATGGCTACTTATTAAAGCAATCCCTTCGGCATCCCACGCCCAGTTTTCCATAAATTGACTGGGCAATTCGACTGCATCCCACTCAACGCCATTGACACCAGCGACATCACCAACAGTTACTTGGGTTAATAAGTGATGTAAACCATGACCAAACTCGTGGAACAAGGTCAGTACTTCATCGTGAGTCAATAGGCTTGGTTTACCATCGAGGGCAGGGGTGAAGTTGCCGACCATAAAGCAAACCGGTAGCTGCTGATGGTTTTGCTCCGCATAGGTATAACGTGATTGAAAACCGCTCATCCACGCGCCGCCGCGTTTGCCGCTACGAGCAAATAAGTCAAAGTAAAAGCCACCAAGCAAGTGATCATCGGCGTCAAATAATTGATAAAAACGTACGTCATCGTGCCAGCGTGATACAGACTCACTGTGCTCTTGTACCTTGATACCGTATAAACGCTCGACGATCGTAAACAATCCGCTAATCACTTTCGGTAGTGGGAAATAAGGACGTATCTCCTCTTGCGATAAGCTAAATTCGCTCTGTTTTACTTTTTCGGCAATATAAGCGCTGTCCCACGGCTGTAGCTCAGTAATACCATAAGCCTGCGCATATTTTTGTAGCTGTGCTAAATCTTGCTTAGCAGCTGGAGTCGCTTGCGCCGCCAAATCCCGTAAAAAGGTTTCCACTTCCGTTACGCTATCTGCCATTTTGGTCGACAGTGACACTTCTGCATAATTATCAAAACCTAATAGCTTGGCTTTTTGCGCGCGTAATTGCAGAATTTGGCTCATGATATCGGCATTATTGAGCGACTCACCTTTGGCATTGGTATGCGCATCAAACTCAGAGGCGCGAGTAACATAAGCACGGTACAGCGTCTCACGCAGATTACGATCATCGGCATGGGTCATGACGGCAAGATAAACGGGGATGTTTAAGCTTGCAACATAATAAGGCGTCGGCAACGCATCAATTTGTGCTTGGGTGAGCTTATCGCTGGCAAGCTCGCGAGCTTTATATTGTTCGCCTGCGTCCGCTAATAGCGCCAAACCACTCTCAGTTAACCCTGCTAATTGGCTTTGCTCAAGCGGTAAGGCATACGCCTGAGTAGCATCCAAGATATGGTCTGAGAACGTCGCTGATAAAGTCGATAACTCACTTTGAATAGCAGCAAAGGTTTCTTGCTCAGCTTTGGGTAGCGCAACGCCTGATAGCTCAAAGCTACGCAGCGCAAGCTCAATTGCTCGCGCCCTTGCTGGGTCTAGTTCGGCAAAGAAAGCCTGATCATTGACGATCGTCTGATAGCGACTAAATAGCGGCTGATGCTGACCAACACGCGTGCCATAAGCAGACAGCTTGGGCAACAATTCATGATGGACATGACGAATCTCATCGCTACTCATCACGCTATTAAGATGCGACAAAATGCCCCAACTACGATCTAACGCCAGATTTATATGGTCAAAGCTCATCACCTCTGCCAACGCCTGCTCAGCGCTAAGCTTGCTATCTGCCGACATCTCATCTAAAAAACGGTTGGCAGCATCGATAGCACTGATGACCTGGCTTTGTAAGGCATCAGGTGTGGTACTGGAAAAATCAACAAGGTGTAGGTCTGGAGCAATAGAGTTCATAAAGAAAGGTATCCAATGTCTGTTAGTCAAGGTCTGTTAGTAATGAATAAATTATTATAATTTAGATAAAGTGCTATGAACGTTATTTAAAACGTAGTTTAAAACGTTATGTAAAGTAAAGGTTATCTAAAAGATGGGTATGACGCGGTTGAAATACAAGCCAGCGTTATAATTGGTTTTAGAGTGTTCATTTTATAAATGGGATTTTTAGAAATGTCCAATTGGATAATAACCTAGCGCTAATTATCGATATGACTGATAGTTTGCTAAGTTTCACTTACAAAGCGTCATCATTTACTTGCAAATTAACCCTACAGGGAGTGAGGACAAGTTGTTAGCATCTTAGTAATACAAGGACTTAATATAATAAATTAAACACAAGGCAGTTGTTAAAAATAATTTTCAAATTCTATGACAAACTTTGCGATACCAACCAATGATAATAAAATAAGGAGCAGTATTTATGAAAGCAACTCTTAAAAGTCTACGTGAGACCAAAGCCAATCCAGCGGTCAGTATTTTTGTCAAAACGCACCGTGAGCATCCTGACAATCAAAAAGATCCTATCGCCCTAAAAAATCAATTAAAAGTCGTCGAAGAGCGCCTAAACAACGAGTACGACAAAAGTACCGCCACCTCTATTTTAGAAAATATCCAGAATAAAACCAGTGACCTGAATCACAACTATAACTTAGATACCTTAGCCATATTTGCTAGCACTGACGATGCTCAAATCGTCCGTATGCCTATTGATACCAAAGAGCGCGTGATAATCTCTGATAGATTTGCAACACGTGATTTGGTGCGTGATATGGCTAGTGCTGTGCATTATTATACGGTGGTATTGACGCGTGATAAGGCGCGCTTGATTGAAGCGTCTAACGACCGTGTGGTCAAAGAGTTCGACCAAGATACCGATGCACAAAATAATATGGAAAACATTCCATTTCCTGTAGAAAATAATGGTTTATATACAACAGGTGATGCCGGCTCTGATCGCTCAGCGAACAACGAGAGTAGCTATCTAAAAGAATTTTTTAACCAAGTAGATAAGAGCGTCCAAGAGCTATGGGGCGAGAATAAAATGCCGTTAGTGATCGTTGGCGATGCCAAAAATATCGGTTACTATAAAGATGTTTGTGATCGTCCAGATAATATCATTGCTACCGTTTCAAATGCCACCAATTTAGAAGAAGGCAGCGCGCAGCATATCATTGATAGCGTACAAGAAGCGGTTGAAAATTATCGCTCGTCATTACATCAAGCCGCTATGGGTGAAATTGACAAAGCGCGCGGTGCCAATATGCTGCAAACAGATTTGCAAGAAGTTTACCGCAGCGCCTTCCAAGGTGTTGGCGAGACTTTATATGTCCGCCGCGGTTACATGCAACCGGCTATGATCGATGAAGCGGCGCAGACTCTAAGCATGGCTGATGATGCGACTGCCCAAGGCGTTACTGATGATGCCGTTGGTGAAATCATCGAACACGTCATTCATAATGGTGGCAAAGCCGTATTCATGCCGCAGGAGCTGATGGGTGCAGATCAGCCAATTGCTCTGGTAACACGCTACTAAGTGATGGCTGCTATTCGTTAATGAATTAGCCATCGTTACGACATAGGTATAATATGGGAGCATTGGTTCGATATGAATCAATGCTCTTTTTTATAATAACTTAGGTTTACGTTTATCTGATGACTGGTGTCATTTGATAAGTTTCTAATAAAGCGCTGTTCACCCTTACGCTATCCATACTGAGTTTATAACTGATAAATTTATGACTAATACCACCTCTTTTGTTTTAACTAGCTACAACATTCATAAAGGCATGTCGCCGATGAATCGCCAAGTGAAGATACAGGGTATCGCCCAAGCGCTTGATATCATTGGCTCAGATATCCTTTGCCTGCAAGAAGTGCAGGGTCAAAACCTCAAGCGTAATATGCAATATAACGAATATCCCGACCAATCACAGCACGAATGGTTTGGTGAATATTTGCAACTGCAAAACAGCTATGGCAAAAACTCAGAGTATGAAAACGGTCATCATGGTAATGCGGTGTTGAGTCGTTTTCCGCTAGATCCTAAACATAACGTCAATATTACGGTGAATAAACTTGAGCAGCGCGGTGTCCTGCATTGTGAAGTGCAGCCGCTAGGGTGGGAGATGCCGGTTGTGGTATTATGCGCCCATTTAAACCTCTTTGAGCGCGACCGCATCAAGCAGTACGAAGCCATCTCCAATTATGTGCGTAATGAGATTGCGCCTAATCAGCCGCTGATTTTGGCGGGCGATTTTAACGACTGGAAAAAAATGTCTTGTGACAGGCTCGCTTCAAGCTTGGGGATGACCGAAGCTTTTAAACACTGTCATGGCAAATTGCTACCAACCTTTCCAGCAAAATTGCCTGTGCTCAGTCTAGACCGTATCTATGTGCGCAATCTAAGGGTAAAAGACGCGTGGGTACATACCGGTAAGCCTTGGTCAACACTATCGGATCATTTGCCGCTAAGTGCAGAATTAGCATTGTTATGAATTGCTGTTATCAGTTAATGGATAACAAGTAAGAAACTAACCAAAAAAGAGAAATTAGAATAATACAAGGATGAAAAATCATGTCTGATAAACACCTACCAACGACGCAGCACGCCGTACAGATACGCGAGTTTGGCGAACCTGAAGTCATGACATATCAAGACGGCGTGGCTATGCCTGCATTAAAGGATAACCAAGTATTAATACAAGTCGCTTATGCCGGTATCAACCCCGTCGATTATAAAACCCGTCAAGGTAAAGGCTGGGGCGCCGATGCGATTCAAAAAAATAACTTTGATAAAGGCGAGCCCGCTATTTTAGGCTTTGATGTTGCAGGGATAGTGGTCAAAAGTAATAGCGATAAATTTATGATTGGAGATGACGTCGCGGCCCTTAGTTTTGATGGCAGCTGCTACGCTGAATACGTGGCGATCGATGCTGATTTACTGGCAAAAGTACCTGAGTCTGTGACATTAGAGCAAGCAGGGGCATTGCCTTGTATCGGGCAAACGGCGCTACAGTTTGTAGAATTTGCCAACATAAAAAACGCTGAGCATGTGGTGATAAACGCGCCAGCGGGCGGCGTTGGACATTTAGCGATTCAGTTTTTGCTGAAAAAGGTAGCGTCAGATAATATCAAAGTCACGCTTATTTGCTCACCAGAAAAATACGCCAAACTTGATAAATTGATAGATAAAAGCAAGTTGGAAGGTTGGATAGATTATACCAAAGACCAAGATTTTCCTGACTTACAAGCCGATGTACTGATGGACTTGGTCGGTGACGATGCCGGCGTGCGCGCTTTGAGCACACTCAAATCTGGAGGTCGCGTTAAAGTGTTACCGACCATTTGGGTTGATAAACTAAAAGCTGCCGGTAGTAATAAAAACTTGAGCGTCGATGGTTATGCGGTAAAGCCAAATGGCGAAGATATGGCAAAGGTTTTACAAGATGTCGCTGACGGCACGCTAATTTTACAAATTCAGCAAACTTATCCATTATCTGAAGTGGTCGCTGCTCACCGCGAGCTAGAAAAAGGCGATACCTTTGGCAAGATTGTGCTCAAAGCAAGCTAAGGCAGAGTTATTTAAGTTAAGCGAGGTTATTTAAGTTAAGCGAGTTTAATCTAATATCATTTGCCTAAAGGTTAAGCTAATACGTCCTTCTAAAACCGTTTTTGTTTTAGTAACAGTATGCTTCCAACATTTTTGCGTCTCACCATGCATGACGATAAGCTGACCGGACTCAAGATAAAGCTCGACTTTATCTTGAGTTTTTTTATGCTTTAAGACAAACTTGCGCGTCGCTCCGAGTGACAAAGAAGCAATAACTGGCTGATTGCCTAGTTCTTTTTCATCGTCGGCATGATACCCCATACCATCGTCGCCGGACGGATAGTAATTTAGCAGGCAAGAATTAAAGTGGGTATTGATACCGATTTTTAATAGTTGCCGCTCGATATGATGTTTCACATGAAACACTGAGTCTGTCCACTCAATGGCTTGCCGCCTGTGCCCCGAGTATTGATAACTGGCAGCACTGTCGCCCATCCATACTATTTGGCGAGTGGTGACATGCGTCTTACCAAATAATGTCACGATATCAGACTGCCAAGGTAGCGTCGTTAATAGGGCATAGTATAAGGCACTGGGATAATCGATAACGATACCTAAGTCATTAACTTTGCCATTATAAGGCAATAAATTATCGGTTGGCGCAGGGACAAAAAGGTCGCTCATTGCTTATATCCCATATATCCTACATTCCATATCGCTCGGCTTATTTATTGCTTTCATAATGCTCATTAATAATTTGCGCACACAGTTCAGGTGCTTCCATTGGCAAAAGATGACCGTAATCGGGCAAAGAGATAATGCTATCGGCGGGAACAAATCCTTGCCATTGTTTACGTACTTTATCATTGATAAACAAAGTCGGTTTGCCGGTGATTAAGGTATAAGGACAGCTGAGTTTTTTTAATGCCGCATCGATATGGGGCGCACCAAAATAGTTGGCAAGCTCTTGCTCGGGGGCAAACATCAAGCTATAGCTGCCATTGTTATTGGCCGTCAAACTTTGTTCAGCAAATACTTTTAAGTGCTCATCACTGATACGTTTATAAGCCCGTTGCGCGCGCAAATGCTCATAATAGTCATCGATACTTGCCCACGTCGATTGCTTGGTTAGGGTGCTTTTAAAAGGTTCACGGCTTAGCAATATCTTGCGCGGTAGTAAGTTATAAAGCGTTGCTTGTTTTTTAGTAAAGGTGACAGGCTCGATAAGATATAACTGCGAGAATAAATCGGGGCGTTTTGCTGCTGCTATAGCGGTCGCTGTTGCGCCTTGCGAATGCCCAATACCAACGATAGGCGCGTTTTGGGTTTTCTCTAAAAACTCAATCAGTATATCGGCATCTTGCTCACGGGTCAGACGCGGCGCTTGCGGCTTGTCATACCAATAACCACGTAGCGCCAGCGCCGATAAATCAAAATCCGTTGCGAGCTTATTTAATAATGGTGCATAAGTACCAACAGTAAAGCTGTTACCACCATAAAAATGAGCAGGCGGGCGTTTATGGTGGTTCGGTTTGTCTGCTTGATTTGCAGTTTGGTTCAACTGCTCTAAATCATAATAGCGCGCTTGCTTGCCACTGATATTAATACGTTTGGTAAAAGTTTCCATAAAAACTTCACTTCCTTGTGGTGGTTTTTTAACCGTTATCTTACATTTTATTGTTAACTTGCAATTAGCTGTCTTCGCCTAAGAAGCCGCCACTTTGACGCTGCCATAAGCGCGCATAAACGCCATTTAACGCCAGTAGCTCATCATGACTGCCTTGCTCGATGATACGGCCTTTATCCATGACCACCAATCTATCTAGCGCGGCAATGGTCGATAATCGATGGGCAATTGCAATCACAGTTTTGCCGGTCATGATATCGTTTAGGCTTTCGGTAATGGCAAATTCAATCTCAGAATCAAGTGCACTGGTCGCCTCGTCCAGTAACAAAATCGGCGCATTTTTTAGCATCACGCGTGAGATAGCGATGCGCTGACGTTGACCGCCAGAGAGCTTAACGCCGCGCTCGCCGACTTGTGTATCAAGACCGGTATTGCCTTTGTCATCGTATAAATCTTTAATAAAGTCCCACGCCTGAGCTTGCTTAGCAGCTGTAATGATTTCCTCATCGGTTGCGTCAGGACGACCGTAAGCGATATTTTCGCGCACAGTACGGTGCAATAACGAGGTATCTTGGGTGACCATACCGATTTGCTGACGCAGCGATTCTTGGGTAACTTCGTCAATCGCTTGCCCGTCGATATAGATTTTGCCTTTATCAACATCAAAGAAGCGCAGGAGTAGATTAACCAAAGTTGATTTACCAGCGCCTGAACGCCCAACCAGACCGATTTTCTCACCCGGTTTGATATCTAAGTAAAAGTTATCTAATAGCTTGGCGTATGAAGTTCCCGCTGCAGAATCCGCAGCAGGAATAACAGCATCTTCATGCGTGTTATCTAGAGGCTTGTCTGATTTATGCTTGTTTAAACCTGTGGCATCGTCTTCGCCTTCATAACTAAAATCAACATGGTCGAAAACGATACGACCATCGCTGACTTTAAGGATAGCGGCATTTGGCTTATCAACGATGGTTTGCGGCGCAGATAAGGTGCGCATCCCGTCTTGTACTGTCCCGATACTCTCAAACAGGCTAGCAGTTTGCCACATAATCCAGCGCGTCAGGCCATTTAATCGCAGCGCCATCGCCGTGGCAGCGGCAATTGCGCCAACACCGACAGCGCTTTGTTGCCATAAATAAATTCCGATACCGGCCGTACTACTGACCAAAATCACACTGATTAAGTGGGTTGATACCTCAAGGTAGCTGACCCAGCGCATTTGCGCATGGACCGTACCTAAAAACTGTCCCATCGCGTTTTTGGCATAATCGAGCTCGCGGCGCGAGTGGCTAAACAGTTTAACCGTCATGATATTGGCATACGCATCAGTGATGCGGCCCGTCATTAACGCGCGGGCATCGGCTTGTACAATCGCCGTTTGTTTAAGTTTGGGAATAAAATACCACATCGCCAGCCACACCAAGACAAACCACACAATAAATGGAATCAATAATAAGCTGTCTAAATTAAATAAAATAATGCCAGAAGTAATAAAATAAACGGCGACGTACATAAACATGTCTGTGACCGTCATCACGGTATCGCGTACGGCCAATGCCGTTTGCATTACCTTAGCAGAAACGCGACCAGAGAACTCGTCTTGATAAAACTGCATCGATTGCCCAAGCATACGCTGATGAAAACGCCAGCGCATCTGCATCGGGAAGACGCCTTGCAAGGTTTGAAAATGGATAAATGACGATAGGGCAATCCAAAGCGGACTTAAAATCATCACGGCCAGTATCAAAAGCAGCATATCGCCTTTTTCTGCCCACAGATTTTGCGGCGTATAAACGCCAAGCCAATCGACGATATTGCCAATCCACGCAAATAGCATCGCTTCGTAGATACCGATACCAGCAGACAAAATCATAAATAGCAATAACCACCCGCGTAGCCCTTTGGTACATGCCCACATAAATTTGAGCATACCATCGCGCGGCGAGGGCAGCGGCATAGGCGTCTCAGGAAAGGCGGGCAGACGAGTTTCAAAAAAGCGAAATAAAGCGTTCATAGGCAGTCAAAGAGCATTCATAGCAGTACGCCAAGATAAACGCCGTCAAGCGCTATCGTGAATCGTTACTTTTGTTATTAGGATTGCTGGTTATTTTAACAAAATTCGTCCTCATGCCTGCATGCTAATTGTAAGCTGACAGGTAGAGCACACAATAATTAGATTGCTGTGGATGAAATATTTTGTTACATTCCATCATTTCTTCTAGTTTGTTGCTTCCTTTTATTTATACGTTTTAATAATCGAAAAATCGGCTAATGAATGAGTATTCTTTTACTCCTACGAATAATAAACGCGCAAAGTTGCGACTTAACAAGGATAAAGTTGATGATGTATTTAACGATAGCGGTGCTCTGTAGCGTCGCTGTTTCCGTACTTTTAAAAATATTACGCCAAAAAAATATCGATATTCGCCAAACCATCGTGGCGGGATATCCCGTGGCATTTTTATTAACTTGGCTGTTATTAAAACCAGATGTTAGTAGTATCGGCGCACTTGGAAATGCTTGGGGTATCATTATTGCGCTTGGTATCTTGTTGCCAGCAGTGTTTGTTATTCTTGGGCGGGCGATTGAATCGGTCGGGGTGGTAGCAACCGATGCCGCCCAGCGTTTATCACTGATCATTCCTATCGTTGCTGCTTTTTTATTATTTGGCGAAGTATTAACGGGTACGCGCATATATGGTCTGTTGTTAGGATTTTTAGCACTCGCTGCTTTGGTTTATCGTCCGCAGCACGGGCTTATAAATAGCCAAGCAAAGCAGACGCCACTTTGGTTATTTGGCGTTTGGCTCGGTTACGGCGTGATTGATATTTTGTTCAAACAAGTTGCCAAGCAAGGCGCGGCGTTTCCTTTAACTTTATTTGTGACCTTTGGGCTGGCAGGTTTGCTGCTACTCGTTTACCTGCTTAGCACGCGCGTGCGTTGGCAGGGCAATGCCCTTAGCGCAGGATTATTACTTGGCGCGCTCAATATGGGCAATATCTATGCTTATGTACGCGCCCATCAAGTATTGTCTGAGTCGCCAAGTATCGTCTTTACAGGCATGAACGTCGGCGTGATTGCGGTGGCAACCTTGATAGGGGTTGGGGTATTTAAAGAGCGCCTCAATCGTATCAATATCGTCGGTTTATTATTGGCGATTGGCTGTGTAGCGGTATTGTTTTTGCTTTAATAATGCCACTATGAAATAGGTAAAATTTTAACTTATCAACAATAGGCAGGTGGCATGTCCTATGATAAGGTAACTGACAGTCAGGCTCATACTATTGAGGGCTGATTGACTTATTATAATAACGTTTGACCCTTATTAATTAGGATAGGATACCCATTCAATGGAATACGAAAAACAACTACAGCATATAAAAAATGGCTCAGGATTTATCGCCGCGCTTGACCAAAGTGGTGGCAGCACGCCAAAAGCATTAGAGAACTATGGCGTCAGCGGCGATGCTTATGACAATGATGAAGCGATGTTTGATTTGGTGCATGAAATGCGCACCCGTATTATGACTTGTGATGCCTTTGATAATGAGCGTGTACTCGGGGCGATTTTATTTGAAGATACCATGGAGCGCGAGGTTAATGGCAAACCGACCGCCAATTACCTATGGGAAGATAAAAATATCGTACCTTTTTTAAAGGTAGATAAGGGTTTGGCTGAACACATGAACGGCGTACAGGTGATGCGTCCGATGCCAAATCTAGACTTGTTGCTGGATAAAGCAAAAAATTATCCGGTATTTGGCACCAAGATGCGCTCAGTCATTTATGAACCAAGTGTCGATGGTATCGAGCTTGTCGTCCAGCAGCAGTTTGATGTCGCAAAGCAAATTCTTTCTAAAGGTTTTATGCCGATCGTTGAGCCAGAAGTGGATATCAACAGTAGCAAAAAGCATGACTGCGAAATCATCCTTAAAACTAGTATTTTGCACAATCTTGAGTTTTTAGACGATGATCATCAAGTGATGCTAAAACTGACTTTGCCTGAAGAAGACGGATTTTATCAAGAGCTGATTGATCACCCAAAAGTGCTCAAAGTGGTTGCGCTATCAGGCGGTTACAGTCGTCATGACGCCTGTGAAAAGCTTAAACAAAACCCCGGTATGATTGCGAGCTTCTCGCGCGCTTTTACCGAAGGCTTAAATAAGCAACAAAGCGACGCAGAGTTTGCTGATACGATTAATACTTCTATTAAAGAGATTTACGAAGCGTCAAAGGTTTAATCTACTATAAAGATAAAACTGTTTGCAATAAAAAGCGCTACTTATGAGTAGCGCTTTTTTATGAATTAAGGATTAACGTTAATCGCTTAAACCTCTTTATACAACTGGCGACCCTCGGCATGATATTTTTGCGTCATCTCGTCCATGCCTTTTTTAATATCAGCGCGGCTCATCGCACTAGTAGCCTGAACGCCGTTTTCTTTTGCATCTAAACCTTTAGCATACTCGCGCACGTTTTGAGTGATTTTCATCGAGCAAAACTTCGGTCCGCACATTGAGCAAAAGTGCGCAGACTTGTGCGCATCTTTTGGCAGTGTTTCGTCATGATATTCACGCGCCGTATCAGGGTCAAGCGCCAGATTAAACTGATCATCCCAGCGGAACTCAAAACGCGCTTTGGACAAGGCATTATCACGTGCTTGTGCGCCCGGATGGCCTTTAGCAAGGTCGGCAGCATGAGCGGCGATTTTATAAGTGATGATACCGTCCTTGACGTCCTTTTTATTGGGCAAACCGAGATGCTCTTTTGGTGTTACGTAACAGAGCATCGCCGTGCCAAACCAGCCAATCATCGCTGCGCCAATGGCACTGGTGATATGGTCATAACCAGGCGCAATATCAGTGGTTAATGGCCCTAAAGTATAAAAAGGTGCGTCGCTACATAGCTCAAGCTGCAAGTCCATATTTTCTTTAATACGGTTCATCGCCACGTGTCCAGGGCCTTCAATCATCACCTGTACATCATGCTTCCATGCGACTTGCGTCAACTCACCTAGGGTACGTAGCTCACCAAATTGCGCTTCATCATTGGCATCTTGCAAACAGCCCGGACGTAAGCCATCGCCTAAGCTAAATGCCACATCATACTGCTTCATAATCTCGCAGATATCTTCAAAATGCGTGTATAAAAAGCTCTCTTTATGATGGGCCAAACACCACTGCGCCATGATAGAGCCGCCACGCGAGACGATGCCCGTCAAGCGATTGGCGGTTAGCGGTACATAACGTAGCAGTACGCCAGCGTGAATGGTAAAGTAATCAACGCCTTGCTCGGCTTGCTCAATCAAGGTATCGCGGAATATCTCCCACGTTAAGTCTTCGGCAACGCCATCGACTTTCTCTAAGGCTTGATAAATCGGCACCGTACCAATTGGCACTGGTGAGTTACGAATCAACCATTCACGGGTTTCATGGATATGATTGCCGGTCGATAAATCCATAATGGTATCGGCGCCCCAGCGCGTTGCCCAGGTCATTTTTGATACTTCTTCATCGATAGATGAGCCGAGCGCTGAATTGCCGATATTGGCGTTAATTTTCACTAAAAAATTACGCCCGATAATCATCGGCTCAGATTCAGGGTGATTGATATTATTGGGGATAATGGCGCGGCCTGCGGCAACTTCGCTGCGGACAAACTCAGGGGTGATGATTTTTGGCGTATTGGCACCAAAGCTTTCGCCATCGTGTTGGCGCATATCGGTCAGTTCGTGCTGCTTTTGCGTCTCACGAATGGCGATATATTCCATTTCAGGCGTGATAATACCGCGACGCGCGTAATGCATTTGCGTGACGTTCTTTCCTACTAAGGCGCGACGTGGTCTATCAATATGCGCAAATCTTAAGTTAGCAGTACTGATATCACGGGCGCGCGCTTGTCCGTATGAGCTAGATAAACCTTTTAACTGTTCAGTATCGCCGCGCTCAGCAATCCAGCCTTCACGCAGCTTTGGTAAGCCTTTGGTCAAATCGATCTCGACATTGGGATCGGTGTAAACGCCTGAGGTGTCGTAGACATAAAATGGTGGGTTTTGCTCCCAATCGTACTCGCTTACCCCTTGGATAGGGGTAGGGTCAAGGGTAATCTCGCGCATCGGTACTTGGATATCGGGCCGTGAGCCCCCGATATAGACTTTTTTAGAAGCTGGTAAGATGCGGTGTAAGTCGCGAGCGTCTTCTTCAAAACGCGCATCATTTGCGGTACGATGGGCAGGCGTTTTTAGAGCGTCGGCTTTTTTGTCAGAAGTTTTGGCAATAGGAGTTGAAGTATTTTGTGTGAGGTTCATATGCTGTCCTAGCGTGTTGGTTTTTGAATAAAAGCAACACCGCCAGTAGCTGCGGGGCAAGACGATGCAAGATAGACAAATTCAATCATTAAACGTCTGCACTATTATTAAATTCAACTTTCATTGAAAATGAATCTAATGCCGTTGTTAAATGATTGGTAGGCGCCGCTTTTTATTGCTTTCCTCATGGCCGCGTAAAAACGCTAGCACATGAAGTATGAGCAATAATAAAAAGGCATTTCTGCGCGCCCTTTGTATATAAAACATAGTCTTAAGACTTCCCTGCGTCGGTACTAACCGCATCAGGTTCGGCGGGTGATCTCTCAGCGAATGTATGAAATAGCTTAAACTAAGCTTGTCATACACCGCACCCCGAGTCTGTCAGTGTTGTAAATCAGTCTCATACTAACAAACTATAGGGATGATGCCTAGTCATTTGCCGTTTGTTAGTAGAGAGGCAATCTTGCTGTTATTAATGTAATCACTGTCTTTTAATCAATGACAGCTTTTCAATTAATGACATTCTTTTTAATTAATAAAATCACCGTGCGTATTATTTTTCTGGTGTCCAACCTTGCGCGCGCTCGTAGACTTCATTGTCCAAAAACTTCTCGCGTTGCTCAGTTAAGAACTTTTTGGCTTCAGGGTCCATCATGCTGAGATGGTTTTCGTTAATCAGCATGGTTTGCTGCTCAAGCCATTCTTTCCAAGCTTTGTCAGAAACGGTTTCTTGTAGCTCTTGACCTTTTTTATTAGGAAATGGCGGATGCGGCATTTTTGGCAATTCCTGCTTATATTTGCGGCAAAATACGGTATTGGCTTGTGGATTAAAAGTCTCAGTCATCAGGCAATCCTCATTAATTAGTGGTATTAAATTATCGTGTCGAATATTGGTAATCTATCATAACGCGCTTGCACGATTTAGCAAAGCGTATCAGGTGTAGAGAAGGTAACATCAAATCTATAGTCGGCGTACTTTTAAACCGCTACGGTGTTGCTCGCCCTAGATGTACTCAGTGTACTATCTGCGGTAGATCGCCTTGTAGCGATTTTAAAATTCCTTGACTATATCCAGTGCTGGCAAAATCAGGCATGACAAAAAAACACCCGCACAATGGCGGGTGTTAGAGAAAAGCGCTAGTTTTAAAGCACAGTTTTATTGCTAGCTTCAGCTTTAAAAAAGGCTTTTAAGCAAACGATTTTAGGCGCGCACGTCCATTAACCACCGCCTGTTTGACTTGATTTGGCGCGGTGCCACCTAAGTGGTCACGAGCAGCCAATGAGCCTTCTAACGTTAAGAAGTCAAAGACATCATCACCAATGGCGTCGCTAAATTGCTGAAGCTGTGCCAGTGATAAGTCATTTAAATCAACGCCCTCACGAATGCCCAAAGCAACGGCATTGCCGACCACTTCATGGGCATCACGGAATGCCACCCCTTGGCGTACCAAATAATCGGCTAGGTCAGTCGCCGTTGCATAGCCTTTCATGGTAGCAGCGCGCATGTTTTCCTTATTCGGAGTAATATTCGGTAGCATATCAGCAAAAGCGAGTAGCGAACCCGTCAAAGTATCGACGCAATCAAATAGCGGCTCTTTGTCTTCTTGGTTGTCTTTATTATAGGCAAGTGGCTGGCTTTTCATCAGGCTTAATAATGTCATCAATTGGCCAAAAACCCGCGCCGCTTTACCGCGTACCAACTCTGGTACGTCAGGGTTTTTCTTTTGCGGCATAATAGATGAGCCAGTACAGAAGCGATCTGGTATTTGCACAAAGTTAAATTGCGCTGACATCCATAGGATAACCTCTTCGCTCATACGCGACATATGCATCATCAAAATAGAAGCTGCCGAGGTAAACTCAATGGCAAAATCACGGTCTGAGACGGCATCGAGCGAGTTTTGGCAAATACCTTCAAAACCTAGCAATTTGGCCGTGATGGTACGATCGATTGGAAAGGTCGTGCCAGCAAGGGCAGCGCTACCAAGCGGCATCTGATTGATACGGCGACGGGCATCGACCAGACGCTCGGTATCGCGGTAGAGCATCTCAAACCATGCCATCACGTGATGACCAAAGCTCACTGGCTGCGCGGTTTGCAAATGGGTAAAGCCCGGCATAATGGTGTCGGTATGCTGTTCGGCTAAATCTAGTAAACCGCTTTGCAAACGTACCAGTAGCGCGATGATATTGTCGGTTTCTTCACGCAACCATAGACGAATATCGGTCGCAACCTGATCGTTACGGCTACGGCCAGTATGTAGTTTTTTGCCAACCGCACCGACGATATCCGTCAAGCGCGATTCGACGTTCATGTGCACGTCTTCGAGCGCAATCGACCAGTTAAACTCCCCAGCTTCAATCTCGCGCAGCACCTGCTGTAAGCCATCGATAATGGTCGCAACCTCATCAGCACTTAAAATGCCGCATTCTTTCAGCATGGTTGCATGGGCGATTGAGCCTTGGATATCGTGACGCGCAAAGCGTTGGTCAAAGCCGACGGATGCAGTAAAGGCGGCAACGAAGCTATCAGTCGCTTCACTAAAGCGCCCGCCCCACATCTGCTGACCTTGACCACCTGTAGCGCTTTGCAGCGCAGGAGTGTTGGTTATAGAAGCATCTATGCTAGAATCAGGAGTAGATGAATTTTTATTTGAATTAGGATTAATACTATTTGAAGAGTTGGCGTTCATATCAGTTCAAGACAAGTCAAGAGAATAAGAACTCAAGTATAGCAAATGATGAGGTTGCCTTACTAGCGGAGCGCTTAGAGTTTTTTATGCCCAAGCTCATGGAGATGATGAAGCCTTGGCAATGGCTGCTGGCAATCTTTTTTTGGTCGCTGTTTGTGGCGATTGTCGATCGGCATAGCGTGGTCAATGAAACGCAGTTTATCATCAAGTTTATGGCAAGATTTATCCAAACCAGCTTGGCCTTGATTCCTTCTTTTTATCTCATCGATTATCTACGTCCAGTTTTTAAAGGCTTACGCGTAACGACCGTCAGTATGTATGTTTTACTCATTTTGACCACTGCCACGGCGGTGACCGTCGCGTTGGCCTTGCTAATTATGATAAACGCTGGCTGGTTTAACTATAACTTGGCGGACTTTATCTCAATCATTGTATTTAATACGGTGATTGCCGCCGGATTTACCATTGCCGCCTTGCTGTTTTTTTTACGCCGTTATCGTGAGCTAAATGCACTAAAGCACTCATTTGAGCAAAAATTGAGAGCCCAAAATGATGTGTTAAAAGCTCGCCTAGCGCCGCATTTCTTTTTTAATACTATCAATACTTTGATGTCGCTGATTGAGTCTGAGCCGCAGCGCGCCGCTGTTTTATTGCAGCACGTCTCAGCGCTCTTTCGTGCCAGTTTTAATGGCGCGCGTGAGATCAGCTTTGAAGAAGAGATTGCCCTGTGTGAGCATTATTTGGCCATTGAATCCATCCGCTTAGCAGATAAATTGGTAGTAAACTGGCAATTGCCAAAAGAAGACGTCATGTATGACATGGTGATTACCGCTTTAACCTTACAAAGCGTGATTGAAAAAATGCTAGTGAACGTCATTAGGATGACCACCGAAACCATTTATATTGATATAAAAGTCACTTGGTTGCAGCATCGGGTCAACATTACCATTAGCGTGCAGCTGCCGAAAAAAACCTTGTTGATTAACCATGACTTACGCCAACATATGGATTTTATGATTCAGGCGCAACGTCTGCGCGCCTATTTTGGTCAAAGTGCCGACATCCAAAGCAGCATCATGAATAAAAAAATTCTTACTAATATTAGCTATCCGCTGCAAGATGTCAGTTTATAATTCTTGTTCTTTAAAACAGTTGCTCTAGTTGCTATGCATGAGCCAATTATCGCCAAGCATTTATCGTGGCATATTTATTGCACCGTCAAAGCTGTTATGCACGGCTAAAGCATTTAAACGGCAAAGTTAGATTCGTGGCTTGCACAAGTGCGGCAGTTGGTTTATAACTTAAGTAGGGAGTTGCATTCTTACTAAGGGATGAGTGTTAAAGATTGATAGGTTATTAATACTTTAAAAGATTTCTCTGCACACGACAAAAAAATCATCCCCCCCCGATTTTCATAGGTTTAGGGGTTAAAAAGCTAACTAACTGTCGAAATACAGTCTTATCATTGTTAAAGAACACCAAGTGAAGGCCCTCAATCAACACATCCAGGCCAAGCGCAAACAAACTGGCTTGAGGTCGAGCGTTTGACTTTAACTTGCGCTTTAACGGCTTATCTTTGTCTTTATAAATACCGACATGATAAGCCCAACAAAATGCTAAGGCGTTCACTGCGACTAATTTACTGACCCGATCAAGATGGGTTAAGTGGGTATCTTCAAGATTAAAGCCACGGCCCTTTAGACAAGCAAATAAAGTCTCAATCTCCCAACGCTTAGCATAGCTTGTCATCGCATCCACTGTTTCTAGTTGATTGGTGGCCACAATCACTAAACCATAGTCTTTATCACGCTTGGCAAATACTCGAACCAAACAACCAACGACAGTCAGTATTCGTCCATGTCGATATGTTTCTTGATGGCTAACATGGCGTAATAACTCTTTAATCTGTACCAACTTGCCATGATGATTCTTAACTTTACTGTTCTTCTTAATCCGTATGGCAAAGGGTATGTGATTATTGGTGAGCCAGTTAAACCATTTTTCGCCAACAAACTCTCTGTCTGCTACTATCATCTCAAGGTTATCTTTGCCAAATTGTTTGATAAACCGCTCAATAAGTTCACAGCGTTCAAGATGGTTTGTATTACCTCGCTTATCTAGCATTTGCCAGTATAAGGGGATGGCTATCCCTTTATATACCACCCCTAGCATAAAGATGTTGAGGTTACTTTTACCCCATTTCCAGTTGGTGCGGTCAATGGTTAAGGTGACTTTGCCTAGCCCAAATAGTCGATATATCATTAAAGCCAGTTGATCGTAGTCTATCCTCGCTTCGGCAAAAAATCGCTGTAGTCTGCGATAGTGACTGTCGGTCTTGCCACCCTTAGGAAGGTGTCTTGCTATTTTTTTTAAGATTACTGCTTTGAGCAGTAATCAGGGCTATTATCATTAGGCTCAAACAATTGATTCTTGCCTTGTTCATGCTCAGGTTTTGGGTTAAAGTTTCACTAAGTCTGTTAAAGTTTGGCATGGTCTGATTCGTCTTAAAAATTACTATTATGCCTTTGCTTTAACAGACTTTTTTGTTTTTTTGTCGTGTGCAGAGAAAAGATTTATAAGTAGGCACTTATAAAGGAGTTTGGATGCGGATTGTTGTTTGTGATGATGAGCCGTTCCAAAAATCTTACTCAAACCTAGCCAATATTGACTATTAGATAGGTTTGACGTTTTCTTTCTGCTTCATTGTCACGCGCTATTTCTCATTTGAGATTTAGACTGACCACGACTCCACAGACTTTTTTAATTGGCGATGGAACTCACCGTCCAATAAACAGGATTATGCAGCTGTTAAAATAACAGTCGCGTTATTTAAAATATTGATGCTGGCGTTGAGGTCACGGTCATGAGAAACCTGACAGTTAGGGCACAACCACTCACGCATTTTCAATGTTAGCTCATCTTTACCAAGGATATGATTGCAGTTTGAACAGGTTTTTGAGCTTGGGTAGAAGGGTCCGACTGATTTCACAACCTTGCCTTGCTCAGTGGCTTTGTAGATAAGCTGTCGCTTAAACTCAAAGAAACCCAAGTCACTGATAGCTCTTGATAGCCGCCTGTTCTTAACCATACCTTTGACATTCAAATCCTCAATCGCAATCACATCGAACTCATTAACCAGACTTGTTGTGATTTGATGGAGAGAATCTTGCCTAATACACCTGATCTTATAGTGCAAACGAGAGAGCTTGGTTTTCGCTTTTTCTCTGTTTTTACTGCCTTTTTTAGTGCGACTGAGCGCTTTGTTTAGCGTTCTTAGTTTTTTAAGGTTTGCTTGAAGTGGTTTTGGCGCTTTAATTTTAGTGCCGTCTGATAAAACCAGTAAGTCGGTAATACCAAGATCAACACCAACGCTTTTACCTGTCTTTTTAGTAGGAATTACAGCTTTTTGTATTTCAACAGCCACACTAACAAACCACTTACCGCCACGTTTAGAGATGGTGGCTGACATGATCTTGCCGTCAAAACGTAAAGCTTCTTTTAAGCGAACCCAGCCCAAGTTTGGGATACGAATGGATTTACCTTTAATGGCAAATTGGTCGTTGGATAAACTGAATCTATCGTCACGGCCTTTTTTACGAGCGGTTGGGTATTTCGCTAAGCCTTTAAAGAAGTTGTTATAAGCATCACCCAACTGCATGATTGCCGCCTGCGGAGCGCATTTGGTCACTTCCAGCATATAGGGGAATAATTCACGCTTAATGGCGTTCAATTCGCGTCTGAGCTTCGCCTGTGAGGGCTTGTTTAGATTTTTAGTATCAACCTCAACGCCTGCGGCCAAACACGCATCACGGTACGCTTTGTCAAGCGCATACTGCCGCTGCCACTCATGCAAAGCCCAGTTGTAGGCTTTTCTCGCCACGCCACAAGCACGAGCAAGGTGATTTGCCTGTACGTTGTTTGGCTTGAGTTCGATAATGTGTCCACGGATCATAATGCTTTTTTAACCGCCTCTATTAATTGTTGGTTTTTCTTGCTGCGAGAGCCGTATAGCCTCGCTGAAAATACGGTGATAATCTCCAATACATCTTGGGCTAATTCTTGCTCAAAACTCAACTCTTCACCTTGATTGATTATTACCACTTCAACGTCACGAGCCTCACACAACATGAAAACCAGTTCTGCACCAAATCGTAAAAGCCTGTCTTTATGGGTAATTACCAGCCGTTCAACTTTATTGCTCAGTATGTCATCAAGCAGGTTTTTTAAGCCTTTCTTTTTATAATTCATTCCACTACCAAGATCGGTAATCGTCTCAAAAGTCCAGCCTTGCCTGGCACAATAAAGTTCCAAAACTTGAGACTGGCGAAGTAAGTCGTCTTTTTGATCACGACTCGACACACGAGCATAAGCAATGGTTTTTCGGTCTAATTTAGGTGGTGTATTCAAGGAATGCGGTCTGATTTCACTTAAATCATATCGCCTATGCCCGTTCTCGGTTCGCTTGGCGACTAACGTACCATCCTCATCCCAACGTCTTAATGTGGATTGAGCAACCCCGAAATGTTTGGCAGCCTCCCCAATACTAACCAGTTTCCCCATAACTTGCTCTCTATATTATAGATATAATCTATCTATTATAGTAATAAATAGGTAGGTTTGTATATGTTTTATTTAACTGTTTGCAACCCTTAGCTCGCGAGCGTTTGGTTAGAATAGTCAAAGAGTCAGGTCATGAAGTGGTTGCCCAAGCTAAAACCGGCATTGAGGCCATTATCGCCGTAAAATCTGAGCAACCAGACATTATATTGCTCGACATTCGCATGCCAGAGATGGATGGCGTCGAGTGCGCGCAAGAGCTTGCAACGTTAAACCATCCACCCGCCATTATCTTTGTCACGGCGTATGACCATTATGCCATCGCGGCGCTCAAAGCCAACGCCATCGGTTATCTGTTAAAACCTGCCAACAAAGATGAATTACTCGAGGCGCTAAAAAAAGCCACCAATCTCAATGCGGCGCAATTAAACGAGATTCGCAAACTTGAGAATCCAACCGCGCGCCCAGTGCGCGAACATATCGTGGCGCGTACCCACCGCGGTGTAGAGCTGATTGAGCTCAAAGACATCTATTATTTTACCGCCGATCAAAAGTACGTCAAAGTACGCCACAAAGACGGCATTGTACTTATTGATGATACGTTAAAAGAGCTTGAGCAAGAGTTTGAAGGCAAGTTATTTCGCGTCCATCGCAACGCCATTATCAATATTAAATATCTAGACTTTTTAGAAACACTCGATGCCGGACAGTTTCAGCTGCACTTTAAAGGTATTGATGAGACCCTAGCAGTCAGCCGCCGTCATCTACCAGCATTACGTGAAAAAATTCAGAATATGTAGCGGCAAACTGTCTACAGGTAAACCATCCTAGAAAGCACTAAGCAGCAAGCGCAGTAATCTGTTGAAATAATCCTGCCATATCATCAAACCCTTATTTATGCTTAAATAGGGGTGTTTTTTTGTAGCATTCAGTTTAAAGACATTTAACGTTTATATTGAATGCTACATTCGCATTATTGTAAAGATACTGAATCCTTCGTTGTTGAGCGACCGTTGTTGAGCAATTGTCGTTAAGTAACTGTTATTCACCAACGCGATTTTATATCGAATCTATTGAGGCCTTTTATGAGTACCATGCAGCAACCTGCTTTGACTACCTTAAATATTGCTACCCGCCAAAGTCCATTGGCATTATGGCAAGCGGAGCATATTCGTGACCGCTTACTGGCGCTGTATCCTGAGCTAACCATTAACCTGCTAAAAATTGTCACCAAAGGCGATAAGATTTTGGATACGCCGCTGGCTAAAATTGGTGGTAAGGGTTTGTTTGTTAAAGAGCTCGAGCAGGCGTTATATGATAAACAGGCAGATATCGCGGTACATTCTTTAAAGGACGTGCCGATGGAATTACCAGAAGGCTTGACGCTTGGTGTTTATTGTAAACGCGCTTCGCCAACCGATGCCTTTGTATCGAACACTTATCATAATATCGATGAATTGCCACAGGGCGCAGTGGTTGGTACCGCAAGCTTGCGTCGTCAATGTCAAATCAAAGCCTATCGCCCCGATTTGCAAATCAAGACCCTGCGCGGCAACGTTGGTACGCGTTTAGGTAAGCTTGATGCCGGCGAGTATGACGCTATTATTTTGGCAACCAGTGGTTTACAGCGTATCGAGCATGACGAGCGCATTCGTAGTGAGCTGGATATTGATATTTGCTTGCCAGCCGTTGGTCAAGGGGCACTTGCGATTGAATGCCGCGAAGGTGACGACGAAGTTCTAAAGTTATTGGCACCGTTAAACGATGACAAAGCTCGTATCCGTCTTATCGCTGAGCGTGCGCTAAACCGTCATTTACAGGGCGGTTGCCAAGTACCGATTGCCGCTTATGCGGTATTACAAATGGCTGATGCAGACGACGATAGCAAAAACAATGGCCAAAACGGTAATAACGACAATGGTAATGTATTATGGCTACGCGGCCGCGTCGGTCAAGAAGACGGTAGCGAGCTACTCAAAGCTGATAAACGCTTGACCTTAACTGGCAGTCAAGTCGAACAAGAAGCGCAAGCCAATCAATTAGGTATTGACGTGGCTGAGATGCTACTAGAAATTGGTGCGGGTGATATTTTATCAGCGATTTATCAATCTAAATAAAGCTTAAAATAAATCACCTTTAAGTGGCATAACAATAAAATGTCGCTAGCCATTTACGCATAAAGTCGCTGCAATGACTGTATGCGTAAGCTCACTTTTTAACTTCTGTTACGGTATGTTTATGTCTTGGTCATCCTCTGAGTCTACTGCTTCAAACCAAATCATTAATAAGCAAGCATCTCTGCCGCCAGTGGTCATCAATACGCGCCCCATTGAACGTGCGGCGCCGCTGACCAATCATTTGCAAGCGGCAGGATTTTCAGTAGTTGATATACCGATATTGACCTTAGAGATGCGTCCAACTACCGAGCAAGACATGGCTTTGATGCGCCAATGGTTTGCCGGTGATTATCAGGCGCTGGTTATTGTAAGTCCGACAGCGGCAGCTTCTGGCTTAGCCGTTTGGCAGGCGCTTGAGCATGAGCGCCAAGCTCAGCTGGTTGAGGGAGCTAATAGCACGCAACAGGACGCTAGTTTTAAAGGTTTAAAAGCGCCAAGCCATCTGATAGCGGTAGGAGAGGCGACTGCAGCGGTATTAAATGACGCCAAACTCGATGCGGCGAATTATCAAGTATTGCAACCTCTGATTGCTAATAATGAAGGTATGTTAGCAATGCCAGAAATTGACAGCCTGCAGGCTGGTGATAGGCTGTTGGTATGGCGCGGGCTTGGCGGGCGGCGTTTATTGGTCAATACTTTACAGGCGCGCGGTGTCCATATCGATAGTATTGCTTGGTATGAGCGCAAAATGCCCAATGATGCTATGGCGCAGTATAAAGAGTGGCAGTCCCAGTATCTTAGCCAACAGTCTGAGCAGCCAAAACCTATCGTGATTGTCAGTAGTGGCACAGCGTTTGAGCATTGGCAAGCGATTGTTACAGAGGTGTCAGCGCAGGATTTAGAAAAAAGAACAACTGCAGAAAAGCCAAACCATGCGCCATTGCTGCTCAACGATTTTGCTTATGTCGTACTAGGCGAGCGCTTAGCCAATATGGTCGCTGGTCAGGATTTAAGTTATTGGCGCGTGGAAGATTTGGCGCCCGAAACCATTTTTGCGGCAATCCATACACCGCTAGTCGGTTGCAGTTAAAAAACACTTCCTTTTCTCAAGCCATTTATTTTATATTTACTGAAAAAATTATTCACCAACGGTGCTGCCTTATGTCCATGAATTCTGACTCGTTAGTTAAGGAGCCTTCTGCTATTCAGCAGCGCCGGCAAGCAAATATGTTTTTGCTACGTTTGCAATGGCTGGTCATATTATTGCTTATTGCTGCTCTGCTGTGGTTGTTTATTAGTCAGCAGCGCTTTGAGCACAGTATAAATGAGCGCTTGCAAAGTAATGAGCAAGTCGTCAGCCGCCTAAATGAGATGGACGATCGCATCTTTGCGATGAGTCAGCAGACGCTGCCAGAGCCGCGCGTCGCTGCTAGTAGCCAAGCGCAAAACCAGCTTGATTTATTGCGCATTCAGATACAGGCGGCTGATAGATTGTTGGCGGATAATAACGAGAGTGCGGCGATTGATTTGTTGCGCGGTCTGCATTGGCAACTGTCTCAAAGCAGTAATGAGATTGCCCCTGCGCTTACCGTGGTAATCAAGCAAAGTTTAATGAAAGACATTGAACGCTTGCAAGCAAGAAGCTCGCAGCCGAGTCCTTGGCAGTTACAAAACTTAGCCATTCAAAATATCCAAGCGTTTTTACATAGTTATCAGCGTCCTGCTCGTGCAGCTGGCGCGTCTAATACTAGCGCTAACGATGTCGGCATAACCCGTAAAGAGCTTATCATTCATGAAGTGATTATGACTTTAAACCTTGCCAGTCAAGCAAGCAATATGCGTGAAAAAGATCAGCTGATTGGCTATCTGCGGCAAGCACGTAAACAGCTACAAACCTTAGTAGATACGTCTGCGTCAAAATCCGCTACCGATAATAAAAACGCTCAAACAACGAGCAACGCAACTTCTAAAGATAAAGATCAAACCAAATCTGCCCCTCATAATACCGCAGAAGTTGTCGACTGGTTAGATCGCCTGATTGCCACGGCGCCACAGCCAACGCCATTATTGACCACGCAAATTTTAGATAAGCCTAAGCGTTAATTGTCGTTTTTGAAATTCTATAAAAAAATAAGAGAAATGCAGTGATGAGTGCTTTTGAACAACACACAAACGTAAATAATAATAGCGTAGATGACAACCGTCCTAGTGAGCTAGCGCATTATCCAATTATTCATCAGCAGCCGATCCACTGGGGCGAGATGGATGCCTTTAATCATCTAAATAACGTGGTCTATTATCGTTATGCGGAATCAGCACGGATTGGTTACCTGCAAGCGCTCGGTATGTTTGATGGCAGTATGGTGACGGTATTGGCGCAATCAAGCTGCCAATATTTACGCCCGGTGACCTATCCCGATACGTTATTACTAGGCGTGCGTTGCCAGCGTTTGGGTAATACCAGTATTGTGATGGAATATAGCTATTATAGCTGCGCTCAAGAAGCGATTGTCGCGACCGCTGATGCCGTTATCGTCCGTTTAGACAGTGATGGTAAGGATAAATTGCCGTGGAGCAATGAGGAGCGTGAGCGTTTATTGGCACTAGAAGCAAAATTTAATCATACGCCCGAACTTTAAAAAATTTAAAAACTTTGAAAAGTCGGCCAAATTATTAAGTATCAATATCACTAAAATGATACCGTTAAAAATAAAAAGGCACGCTAAATACTATTAGCGTGCCTTTTTTATGTTGCTGTACTTTTTAATTTCTAGGCTTTATTTTTGCTTAGGCGCATGAATAAAGTCTACTACATTTAAATCAAAACCTGACAGCGCATAAAACTTCATCGGTGACGACAGTAAGCGCATATCACGCACGCCCAAATGACGTAAAATCTGTGCGCCAACCCCGATACTGCGATAAGGCTGCTGAGCGATGGTAGACATGGACTGATTTTCAGCCGCTTTATCCAGCGCCTCTCCCAAGTCAATCGGCTGATGATTGCCGATCCAAACCAACACGCCGCGCTCTGAATTGTTTATTTCTTCTAGGGCTGAGCGTACGCTCCAGCCGCTACGACCAGTGGTGTCATTTTTTGCCGCAAACAAGTCACGTAAAGGATGGAAGCCATGTACACGAACGGTACTGACGCCTTCGCTGACATCACCTTTTACCAAAGCTAAATGAGTTTCGTCTGCACCAAACTCGCGGAAACGGTGCAAGGTAAAGGTACCGTATTCGGTCTCAAACGGATGGGATTCGACTTCTTCGACCGTTTGCTCATTGGCGATGCGATAGTTAATCAAATCGGCAATCGTCCCAATTTTAAGACCATGCTCTTTGGCAAATATCTCAAGGTCATCACGGCGCGCCATCGTGCCATCGTCTTTAATGATCTCAACGATAACGGCTGCTGGCTCCAACCCTGCTAGGCGGGCCAAATCACAACCTGCTTCGGTATGACCGGCACGGTGCAGGACGCCGCCATTTTGTGCCATGATTGGGAAAATATGCCCAGGCTGGACGATATCTTCTGGTTTTGCTGAAGAAGACACTGCTGCTTGAATGGTACGTGCGCGGTCAGCGGCAGAAATACCTGTGGTCACGCCTTCAGCCGCTTCAATAGAAACGGTGAAGTTGGTGCTAAATTTTGCCTCGTTGCGGTCAGACATTAGCGGCAATGCCAGCTGTTGGCAGCGCGCTTCTGACAAGGTTAAGCAAACCAAACCACGCGCGTGGGTAATCATAAAGTTGATATCATCAGGGCGCACGTGGGTCGCGGCCATGATGATATCGCCTTCGTTTTCGCGATCTTCGTCATCCATCAAGATGACCATTTTACCAGCACGAATGTCTTCGATAATCTCAGGAATCGTATTTAAACTCATAGGAAGTCTCAATATTTTATTATGTATAGATGGGTTTGATGATAAGGTTAAATTATTATTTGTCTATTGTAGCAGCAGAGGGCGTCAAGCGCTGTTGTAAAGCATGGCGTGGCTTAATAACAGCCATATAAATAACAGCAATAAGCAAAAAAATTGCTGCGCTCAATTGACTTGTATATATCATTATGAGGCTATTTTAACGCTTTTCATCCTACTGTGCTGCGTCATCTTGCCAGTATGTCCATTAATCGCTTAAAAATAGCGATAAGTATTATCAATGATGCATGCAAATATGCTGTTATTCATTACTAGCCGCTTGACCCTTTAGCCAGTCCATAAACTGCTTGCTGTGCTGCTCGCGCTGATTGTCAGCAAATTCATAAAAACTGGTGCCGATTAAATTGTTCGGTAGATAGCTTTGCGGATAATAATGATTGGGGTAGTCATGGGGATAAGTGTAGCCTTCACCATAACCTTGATTGCGCATCAATTTGGTCACGCCATTACGCAAATGCAGCGGTACAGGCGAGGCGTCTTTTTCTGCCAAGGCCATTGCCGCATTGATGGCTTTATAAGTGCTGTTACTCTTGGCGCTGGTCGCCAGATAAACCACCACTTGCCCCAAGATAATGCGCGCTTCTGGCATGCCGATAGACTGTACGCTACGCAGTGCAGCATCGGCAAGGAGTAGGGCATTTGGATTGGCATTACCAATATCTTCGCTGGCTAAAATCACCAAGCGCCGTGCGATAAAATCAGCAGGCTCGCCACCAACCAGCATCCGCGCCATCCAATATAGCGCCGCATCAGGGTCGGAGCCGCGTACAGATTTTATCATGGCCGAGATGATATCGTAATGCTGCTCGCCATCTTTATCGTAGCGCACTAGCGCCGTCTGAGCGACCCGAGCGACCAATTCATCATTGATAATTAATGGCGATTGTTTGCTATCTGCCGTTTGAATGGCAAGCTCTAATAGATTGAGCGCTTTTCTGGCATCACCGTGTGCCAATTGGCTAATTGTCTCTTGTGCCTGCAAATCAACTTTTAGGTTTTTAAGAATATTATCTTCTGCTAGCGCGCGCTGCAATACGGCGCTGATTTGCTCAGGCGTCAGCGGCTCTAAACGATACACTTGGCAACGCGATAGCAGGGCGTTATTCACACTAAACGACGGGTTTTCAGTCGTCGCCCCAATTAACGTAATATCACCTGACTCTACCGCGCCAAGTAACGCATCTTGCTGCGCTTTATTAAAACGGTGTATCTCATCGATAAATACCACCGGCGATTCAAAGCTTAGTGAATCCTTGGTATCTAAAACCTCACGTAATTGCTTCACGCCCGTATTTAACGCCGATAACGCATGAAAAGGTCGGCCAACCGCATCAGCCAATAGCATAGCGATGGTGGTCTTCCCAATGCCTGCTTCGCCATGCAAAATAATCGACGGCAGGTGCCCTTGCTCAACCAAGCGCCGTAACGGTGCGCCTGCTGCTAACAGGTGCTCTTGTCCAATAATAGCGTCGAGCGTCTTTGGGCGCATGCGCTGAGCAAGGGGCGTATCGGCATGAAAATTGGGTGGCATAAAAATCTCTATTATCAATTAAACGACTGTTTTTAGTATTGTTTTGACTATAGCTAGGCTAACGCAGATTTACGTTAATAAAAGTCAGCTAAGTGTACAGCTTATGTCTTAAAGGCTTTGTTTTACGCGATTTCGACCTTATTAATGGTTTATCAGTTATGACCAATCATGTTATAACGAATTATCAAATATAAAACCAGCAACCAATACAAGGTAAGACACTTATGCTGTCGCTATCTGCTTTCAAGCGTTTATTTAAACGCGCTGAGTCTCTTCGTGCTAGGCCTCTTAAAGCTACCAAGCAGCGTTCACGGCAGCTGACTGCTGGAGAGATAGCACTGGCTCGTTCGGTGTTCGGCGATAGTATCCGGCTTGAGCAAGTTCAGCTAAAAACAGCATTCTGGGTACTAAAAAATTACGCTGTCAGTCCTAATGGTAATATTTATTTTCACCCGGCCGACTGGGTCACAGATTTTAGCCAATCATCATTGGGTAAGCAAAGCTGGCTTATTCATGAATTGACCCATGTGTGGCAATTGCAGCAAGGTCTTAAAGTTGTGCGCGGCGCTATGATTAATCGCCGCTATGATTATGTCCTTAACGCTGGCAAACCCTTTTTCAACTATGGTATCGAGCAGCAAGCACGCATGGTGCAAGATTATTTTATCAGTCGGCAGCACGGACGCGATTGTCAGGGTTTTGAAAATTGTATTCCTTTTTTAGCGACACAAAGAATCGATAACAGCCATGACCATAATAAAACTCGCGACGAACATAAAACTCATGACACAGTTAAAGTTTAATCTTTCTTTTATCCTATAATATTTATATGATGACTGAAACTTTTGATAATAATAACAAGCTGCTAGAGATATAGAAAAATAAAATAGCTAGTAGTCTCAATATATAAGCGAACTGCTTTTAATAAGGATGAGAACTCGGATGTTTAAAAATTTATTAACAAAGCCTGATAGTGAGACTCATCATACCTGTATAAATGCAGGGTCGCTAAATAAAGCAATGATGTCGCCGTGTACCCGCTCCTTGCTAGCCGCCGCTATGACTGGGGTTTTGTTGTTAAGCGGCTGTCAGCAGCAAGCAGAAGCACCAGTAGCTGATAATAGTCAACCCAAAGAAAAAACTAGCGTAGAGGACGGTCAGCCGATGCGCAAAAGTGACTCTGCGGCTGCGCGTATAGAGCAGTTTCAGCCGTTGTACCTTGCGCAAGCAAAAAGCCTACAGCAGCGTTTGCAAGCCGAATATGAATCGCTACAAGCGGCAGATGCCTCAGACAGTGGCAATGATTTGTTACCTGATAGTACAACTGCTGTGTCAGTAGACAATGCTAAGCCGTCTAATACCGCTAATCGAGTTGCAAATAATACAGATTCTGAGCAAATAGCAAAACCACCTGCTACGGATTCAGCCGCAGCTATGGACAATAATAATAGTGAGTCAGACGTTAGCAACGACCCTGAAGTCGACGCCAATGCGACTACGGACACTGATATCAATACCAGCACTGAAGTGGGCGAGCGTGATTTAACCGTACTTAAGCGTATCAGTTTAGAGCCGCGTAAACCAGTGATGTTGACAGATGAGCAGATTATAGACAGTTATCAGCAAGCGATGGAAGCCCTTTATCAGCCTGTGACCACGCTGCTTAGTGCGGAAGATGTTGATACTCTAATCAATATCGCGACATTGGTGCCGCAGGTATTCGAACATGCAGAAATCGCCGGTAGACTTAGTGCAAAAAGTCCAGCGCTGGCGCGTTTGATTATTCAGCATCAAGTTTGGGAGCAGATAGAAGCCCAACAAGTGATGGATATGCAGCAGATGAAACTCAATCAGCAGCAAGAGTTTGAGAGACTGATGGCAAAATTTAATGAAACCATCCAAGGTTATGACGAGCAAATTGCCAAATATGAGCAGACCTTAAAAGAGTTTCAATAAAGTGTGACTTTTTATTTCTTTATTGAATTTAGACCATAAAAAATCCCGCTCAAGTAGCGGGATTTTTTATGCTGCTAATAACAATAGCTGACTATTTACGATCTTCAACTTTAACGAAGTCGCGATGCGTTTCACCAGTATATAACTGACGAGGGCGACCGATTTTGAACGGTGCGCTGTGCATTTCTAACCAATGGCTGATCCAACCAGAAGTACGCGCGAGTGAGAAGATAACGGTAAACATTGACGTTGGGATACCGATGGCTTTTAAGATAATGCCAGAATAAAAATCAACGTTTGGATACAAGTTACGCTCAACGAAGTACGGGTCTTCTAAAGCGATTTTCTCAAGCGCCATCGCAAGCTCAAGCTTAGGATCATTGATACCCAATGCACCTAGTACTTCATCGCAAGTCTCTTTCATTACTTGTGCGCGTGGGTCAAAGTTTTTGTAAACACGGTGACCAAAGCCCATCAGTTTTACTTCACGGCTTTTTACTTTTTCCATGAATTCAGGGACGTTTTCTACCGTACCGATTTCATCTAGCATCTCAAGAACAGCTTCGTTAGCGCCGCCGTGTGATGGACCCCAAAGGGCAGCGATACCTGCAGCGATACACGCGTAAGGGTTGGCACCAGTAGAACCTGCTAGACGTACAGTAGACGTTGAAGCGTTTTGCTCGTGGTCAGCATGCAAAGTAAAAATTTTGTCCATGGCGCGAGTAATCACGTCATTGGTTTCGTAGTCAACATCAGCAGGGGTTGCAAACATCATGTATAAGAAGTTTTCTGCGTAATTGAAATCATTACGTGGATACATGAACGGTTCGCCCTGTGAGTATTTATAACTCATTGCTGCAAGCGTTGGCATTTTAGCGATTAGACGAATAGCGGTGATTTCACGGTGTGCTTCATTGCTGACGTCTAAGTTGTCATGATAAAACGCTGATAGGGCACCAACGACACCAACCATAATCGCCATTGGATGGGCGTCACGGCGGAAACCTTCAAAGAATTTACGTAATTGGTCATGAACACCGGTGTGCTTACGAACCTTTTCATAGAAATCCGCTTTTTGCTCAGCGTTTGGTAGATCACCATGAATCAACGCATACGCCACTTCTAGATATTCAGCATTGTTTGCTAACTGGTCGATAGGGTAGCCACGGTGTAATAACTCCCCTTTACCGCCATCAATATAAGTAATCTTAGATTCAACAGGGGCGGTTACTTTAAAACCAGGGTCATAAGACCAAAAACCTGAATCTTGTAGAGCAGCAATATCGATAACTGGGCGCCCTAAAGTACCTTCAATAATAGGAAGTTCGTATTCTTCACCATTTACGCTTAATTTGGCATTGTTGTCAGCCATAAACTGCTCTCCATTGTTTGTAACTTGTTAGAATAAAAATATATCGACGCATACCCTCGCGTCTTCACTAGTTAAACGGTCAAAAAAATTTAACCCATTTAATATGCAGGCTATATTAGCAGTTATTACTGAGGTTTTGAAAAGACTTTTAGCAGCAATGTCTGTAATAGGTGTGCGTTAGTCGTGCTAAACGACTGTAAACTTTGTATCAAAATATGTCTATTCAGTAATTTAGCGGTAATTCAGCAGCAAGTCCGCTGGTTGCTTATAATGTAATGATTCTCATTAACATTATAATAATTAAGACTTTATTACAAGATAAACGTCCGTCATATTTGCAGCAACGCACCATGGCATAGACAGAGTATGCGTAACCGACAGATTAATTTGGATCAAAAATTGATTCTGAAATATCAATACTAATAAATTCGCCTTACCAATAGCTAGCTTTTTGTTAAATAATCACCGATAACCACTATTTAGGGGATAAATTTGTAATTATGGCGCAGTCATTTTATAATTGGAGGGATTTAACTGGCACTAGCTTTGCGCAAATGAATAGGCTGCTCTGATAAAACTATTGGTAAAGCCCAGCTTTATTGAGACTTTTTGATGATTGACTGTTCGGTTGATAGACTAAATCCCGACTTATCGTTTGAATATTCTTGTTAACTGTTCTATTTTTAAATAGTCAACAGTGAAGTTTGCCTTAATAAAAAATGATACTCTACAGATGATATTATGGCGTTATCTTTTTTGTTGATGCAACGTCGTAAAAATAGAATAGTTAATCGATTTATCCCATATTATGAACTCCATGTAACCTCTTTATTTTGTATAAAGGGTGTGAATGATTTGTCATAAAAAGGGATTGTCACTTCAGTGAGCGATAGGGAAGTCTATAACCACTTTATAAATGGAAACTACCCAAATAGCAACTAAATAAACAGTCGCTACGGGCACAGATTTTATTTATAGAGTTTATCTGAACGTCAGATAAATAAGACTTATCGACCTTGCATATTTAGCGCAAATGAAACGACGTCAGCTAGCCCTTCCTTACTTTATTCATCTCATGTGTTGCTTGCCGCTTGTAGAATAGTATTGATAAATAGTATTCGTATAATGCGTTGATAGCTGATACAGGAGTATAACCGCAAAAAGGATGCCCGCTGTGAAAAGCAACCGACCTATTAATCTGCCCTTAAGCCAAGTGATTAGCGTTAACCGCTCACCGATTGCAATTGCTTCTATCTTGCATCGTATCTCTGGCATTGTTTTATTTCTACTTATCCCAGTCATGCTGTGGTTATTACAGAATTCTTTGGCATCGCCTGAGAGTTTTGAAACCGTGTTTGACAATGTCTTTATTCGCTTTTTAGCGTGGATTTTCGTCGCCGCCATTGCTTATCACTTCGTGATGGGCGTGAAGCATTTATTTGCTGATAATGGTCAAAATGAAGAGCTACAATCGGCGCGTATGGCGTCTGTTGTCAGCTTAGTGATTGCAGCGATTTTAATTGTCGCGTCATTTGTATGGGTGATGTTCTAATGATAAAAAATGATTCAGGAATCAAAAGCGCCACCGGTCTAACAAGCTCAGGTACCCGTGATTGGATGGTCCAACGTATCAGTGCGGTTATTCTAGCCGTTTACAGTGTGGTGTTGCTGGGCTTTTTCTTAACCCATGGCAATGTAACCTTCATTGAATGGTCTGATTTTATGACCAGTTTACCGATGCGTCTGTTCAGCTTGTTGGCTATTTTGGCATTGGCTGGTCACGCGTGGGTGGGTATGTGGACGGTATTTACCGACTATATTACCTCTGGCAAGATGGGTGAAAGCGCGCCTAAACTGCGTTTATTTTTACAAACATTGATGATTATCGCTATTTTAGTCTTCCTATTTTGGGGCATTATGATTTTTTGGGGTAACGGCTTCGGTGTTGTTGCTGTTTAACTTTTTATCATACCGGTAAATATTTATTCATAGGCTATTTATAAGCGTAGTATTAGCAGCCATATATCGATGAATAATAACGGATGAATCTAACCGCATTTATAGCCTTACTGATTTAAAAGCGTTTAGAGAATAAAATCCGTTAGTAGCCAAAATAGACAGAGCCAATCATAGCGTTGGGTATTTCTCAATTTAACTTATCACTGATACCAGTGCATTATTAAGCAGTTGCATAACAGTTAGACCGATAGTTAAATAAACAGATAAGCCCAATATAACGATAGATATGCAAGTTAAGTGGTCAAAAGGTATTGATAGCAGATTTTGATGGTTGAAATTATTGTCAGTAGCGTGAGCGCAAATATTAGCCGACATTGCCGCATGATAAGACAGAAACCAGCATAGACATCAGCCTTTTTATTTACTTCTAAGCATTAACAGGCATTAGGAAAACCGTAATGGCAACTAGACAAGATAATACCATTAGCAATATTAAAACCCTGAACTATGACGCGGTCATCGTTGGTGGCGGCGGCTCAGGTATGCGTGCTTCATTGCATTTGGCCGAAGCGGGCATGAAGGTTGCAGTCTTGACCAAAGTATTCCCAACCCGTTCGCACACCGTTGCAGCGCAGGGCGGTATCGGCGCAAGTTTGGGTAACATGAGTAATGACAACTGGCACTTTCACTTTTATGATACCGTGAAAGGGTCAGATTGGTTAGGTGACCAAGACGCCATTGAGTACATGTGCCGCGAAGCGCCGAAAGTAGTATATGAGCTTGAGCACATGGGTATGCCGTTTGACCGTAACGAAGATGGCACCATTTATCAGCGTCCATTTGGCGGTCATACCTCAAACTATGGCGAAAAAGCCGTACAACGTGCTTGCGCTGCTGCTGACCGTACGGGTCACGCGCTATTGCATACGCTTTATCAGAAAAACCTACAGCAAGGTACAGAGTTCTTTATCGAGTGGATCGCGCTTGATTTGATCAAAGATGAGGCCGGTAACATCAATGGCGTTATCGCGCTTGAGCAAGAAACCGGTACGGTTGCGGTATTCCAATCACCAATTACTGTGTTAGCCACAGGTGGTGCTGGTCGTATCTTTGCGGCTTCTACCAACGCTTATATCAATACAGGTGACGGTATTGGCATGGCGGTTCGTGCAGGTATTCCATTGCAAGATATGGAATTCTGGCAGTTCCACCCAACCGGCGTTCATGGTGCCGGCGTACTATTGACCGAAGGTTGCCGCGGTGAAGGCGCTATCTTACGTAATAAAGATGGCGAAGCGTTCATGGAGCGTTATGCGCCCACCGTGAAAGACTTGGCACCACGTGACTTGGTATCACGTTCGATGGACCAAGAAATCAAAGAAGGTCGCGGCTGTGGTCCAAATGCTGACCATATCGTGATGGATATGACCCATTTGGGTGTTGACACCATTATGAAGCGTTTACCATCAGTATTCGAGATTGGTAAAAACTTTGCCAACGTTGACATCACTAAAGAGCCAATTCCAGTTATCCCAACCATTCACTATATGATGGGCGGTATTCCAACCACGATTCATGGTCAGGTGATTGTACCGGATCTAGAAGCGGGTACCGATGAAGACGGTCTATATGCCAAAGGCAACGTCGTTAAAGGTCTTTATGCAATCGGTGAGTGTGCGTGCGTTAGTGTGCATGGTGCCAACCGTTTAGGTACCAACTCGCTACTTGATTTATTGGTCTTTGGTCGCGCTGCTGGTAAGCATATCGTTGATGAATTCCATCATGCTGACCATAACTACAAGCCGCTTGATCCACATGTGCTTGATTTCACTGTGCGCCGTTTAGACAAATTGCAACAATCAACTTCAGGCTACAATGCGCAAGACGTGGCTGACGAGATTCGCGCCATTATGCAAAAGCATGCCAGTGTATTCCGTACGCAGGCGATGATGGATGAAGGTGTTAAGCAGATTCTAGCGCTTGCTGATAAAATCGACCAAATCCATTTGGCTGATAAATCACAGGTCTTTAATACTGCGCGTATCGAAGCGTTTGAAGTAGCCAACTTGTATGAAGTGGCAAAAGCGACGATGATATCGGCCGCTAACCGTCATGAAAGCCGCGGCGCGCACAGTGTTTCTGACTATGATCGCCCAGAAGATGATGATTATGCACCAAACGGCCGTAACGATAATGATTGGATGAAGCATACCCTATGGTATTCTGAAGGCAATCGTATTATCTATAAGCCTGTGCGTAAAGTGCCATTGACGGTCGATTACGTCGAGCCAAAAGTTCGCGTTTATTAATTCTAGCCCCTGTAGTTTTGAGCATACAGCTTTGTGTATACATAGAATTAACGTTTTATCCCTTATTTAATAAAAGGTGAGCGCCAGCGATAAGCTTTTATCAGCGCTATGGTTTAATCATAGCGCTGATAAATAGCAGTCTTTAGACTGTACGCTTGTGAGCCCGCATCACCAATGTGTGGAGTTTAGCATTATGAGCCGAGGTACTCGCACCATCGAAATCTATCGCTACGATCCTGATGTGGACGCAGCGCCGCGCATGCAAACTTATACGATTGAGTTATTGGACTCAGATCGTATGTTGCTTGACGTGTTATTACGCCTAAAGAAAGAAGATGAAACCCTTACTTTCCGACGCTCGTGCCGTGAAGGCATTTGCGGTTCAGATGGCATGAATATTAATGGTAAAAATGGTCTAGCTTGTCTGATTAACATGAACACCTTGCCTGAAAAAGTAACGGTTCGTCCATTACCAGGTTTGCCAGTGGTTCGTGATTTGGTCGTCGACATGAACCAATTTTATGAGCAATACGAAAAAGTTCATCCGTTCTTAATCAATGACCAGCCAGCGCCAGCAACCGAGCGTTTGCAGTCACCTGAACAGCGTGAAAAATTGAACGGTTTGTATGAGTGTATTTTATGTGCTTGCTGTTCAACCAGCTGCCCATCATTCTGGTGGAACCCTGATAAGTTCTTAGGTCCAGCCGCACTATTGAATGCCAACCGTTTTGTATCTGACAGCCGCGATACTGATATTCGTGCTCGTCTAGGGCGTTTAGAAGATCCGTTCAGCTTATTCCGTTGCCGCGGTATCATGAACTGCGTGTCAGTATGTCCAAAAGGCCTAAATCCAACCAAAGCCATCGGTCATCTGCGCAATTTACTGATCGATCAAGCAGGTTAGTCTACCATTTATTGGTAATTAGCTTTATAATAGCGCTGTTAAAAAAACACCACCTCTCATTAGGTGGTGTTTTTTATTCAAGGTTATCAGCATTAAACTGTCAGTTATAAAGCTAGCATCACAAAACTGATATTTTAGACGGTATTGTTGATGGGCAGTGGTGACTCAGTCAATGAAAGTAAGGCTGTATTAACAATACGTTGCTTGTATGTAAGAGGGCATGCTATATCGTACGCATGTCTATATAATTGATTACAACCGTATATTTTCGCGCAGATTCATTTAAAGGTAGTGATTAACCATAAATGTTTATATCGCTCAAAATCTATAGAAATGCAAAAAGTAGGCTATAATTTTAGCTAAATCTTAGCGATAGCGCCGTTATTTGTTCATATAAAAATTAACTAGTTGCGAGAAATGATAGTTGATATTCATTTCGTAAATACCTAGTATTGAACAAACAAACTATGGCGTGTTAGGCAGTCATGTTACCCTATACAGCACTATATCTTTGGCGTAATATCGCCTATATTTCTACCATAGCAAGACACTTCAGCGGAAATAGCCAATTAAAAGGCTAACTGAAGACAAAATTTTTTGAGTAAAACCATGCTATTAACAATTTGGTTATAGCTGCAAGCATTATATATAAATTAATGTTGTCAAACGAGCCACTAAAGAAAACCGACCGTTCACAAATAATTTTAATAGTAAGCATGGTATTGCAATTATCTTTTTTATAACGAGATAGCTTGGGTAGGATGTTTTTTATTGACCAAGAGCGGTAACTTGTAGATATGGTTAATAAAAAGATAATGTTAAGACAAGTTTTAATGGTAAAAAGCGACGATTGATGTCGCTAACCTATAACGAACAACACAATAATAAGCACGATTCCATTCATTTATCTATCAAATAGACGATTATTATGAATAGTATAACTAAAGAAACTGCGAGCCTAGATCATACTGAACTGGCTGCCGACAATGCTCAATATATCGAAGCGCTCTATGAGCAATATCTAGATGATCCTAGTAGCGTTGATAACGATTGGCAAGCGTATTTTGAACAATACAAAACGCCAAACGATGCCAAGCACAATGCTATTAAAGATCAGTTTTTGTTGCTTGCGCGCAATCAAACGGCGAACAAAGTAAGCACTGAAGCATCAGCTTCAACAGTTGGTAATTCAAACTGTGCTGACCCAAAGCAAATGGGCGTGCAGCAGCTGATTTCAGCCTATCGTCGCCGTGGTCATCGCCGTGCTAAGCTTGATCCGTTAGATTTGCATCCACGTGCAGAAGTGGAAGATTTAACCCTTGCCTATCACAATCTTTCTGAAGCCGACCTTGATACCGTATTCCCAACCAATGATTTAAATATTGGTAAGGATGAAGCGACGCTACGTGAAATCATTGAGATCATGGAGCGCGTCTACTGCCGTTATATCGGTACGGAATATATGCACGTGACCACCAGCACCGAAAAACGCTGGATGGAAAAATACCTAGAAACCAATCTGGGTTATATCGAGTTTGATAAAGAAAAACGTCTCTCAATCCTTGAGCGTTTAACCGCTGCCGAAGGCTTAGAAAAATATTTGGCTCGTAAATATACGGGTGTTAAGCGTTTTGGTCTAGAAGGTGGTGAGAGCTTTATTCCTGCTATCAATGAAATCATCCAACGTGCTGGCGGTTATGGTACTAAAGAGATGGTTATCGGTATGGCTCACCGTGGTCGTTTAAACTTGTTGGTTAATATTTTGGGTAAAAACCCTGCCGATTTGTTTGATGAGTTCGATGGTAAAGTGCAGCCAGAAAAAGGCTCAGGTGACGTTAAATATCATAATGGTTTTTCATCGAACGTGATGACACCGGGCGGTGAGGCGCATTTGGCATTGGCGTTTAACCCATCGCACCTTGAGATTGTCGCACCAGTATTGCAAGGTTCGGTACGCGCGCGTCAAGTTCGCCGTAATGACCAACCACTACAAGATAACAAAACAGGCAACTCTGTACTACCGATCGTTATTCATGGCGATGCGGCATTTGCAGGCCAAGGTGTGGTGCAAGAAACTTTTCAAATGTCACAAACCCGCGCTTATACCACGGGCGGTACAGTACATATTGTTATTAATAACCAAGTTGGTTTTACCACCAGTCGTCAAGAAGATGCACGCTCGACTGAATATTGTACTGATGTTGCCAAAATGGTGCACGCGCCTATCTTGCACGTAAACGGTGATGATCCTGAATCAGTGGTTTTCGCGGCGCAATTGGCATTAGATTACCGTCATGAGTTTGATAAAGACATCATTATTGACTTATTTTGTTATCGCCGTAACGGTCATAACGAAGCCGATGAACCATCAGCGACTCAGCCATTAATGTACGCAGTGATTAAGAAATTACCAACCACTCGCACTATCTACGCACAGCAACTGATCAAAGCCGGCGTGTTGAGCGAGAGTGAAGCTCAGCAGTACGAAGATGAATATCGTGAGTCGTTAGACCGCGGTGAATACGTTGCCAGCTCTCTAGTGAGTCAGCCTAACGAAGAGCTCTTCGTTGATTGGAAACCTTACTTAGGTCATGATTTGGTTGACGATTGGGATACCAGCGTCGATATCGAAGTGCTAAAAGGCTATGGTCGCCGTATGGCAGAAATGCCAGAAGGTTACAAGCTACAACGCCAAGTACAAAAAATGGTCGAACAGCGCCTAGCTATGCAAACTGGCGAAGAGCCACTTAACTGGGGCGCCGCTGAAACACTAGCCTATGCATCATTGGTTGACCATGACAATGTCTTGGTACGTATTACTGGTGAAGATGTGGGCCGTGGTACGTTCTCGCATCGCCACAGTGAAATCTATAACGTCAATGACGGCAGCATGTATGTGCCTCTTTCACATATCAGTGAGACGCAAGCGCGCTTTGCTACTTACAACTCATTGTTATCAGAAGAAGCGGTACTAGCCTTCGAATATGGATATGCGACCACAGTTCCTAATGCGCTAATCGTTTGGGAAGCACAGTTTGGTGACTTTGTGAACGGTGCACAAGTGGTGATTGACCAGTTTATCTCAAGTGGTGAGACTAAGTGGCAGCGCGTTTGTGGTCTAACGATGTTATTACCACATGGCTTTGAAGGTCAAGGTCCTGAGCATTCATCTGCTCGCCTAGAGCGCTTCTTGCAGTTATGTGCTGAAGACAACATGCAAGTGATTACGCCAACGACCCCAGCGCAAATCTATCATGCCCTACGTCGTCAAGCGGTACGTCCGATTCGTAAGCCATTAATCGTCATGTCACCGAAGAGTTTACTACGTCACAAATTGGCAACTTCAACTCTTGAAGAGCTGGCGAACGGCAAGTTTGAGACAGTATTGCCAGAGATCGATCAGCAAAATGCCGACAACGTAACGCGTATGGTGCTGTGCGGCGGTAAAGTTTACTATGACTTATTAGAACAACGCCGTGCGCTAGGTTTAGATCATGTAGCGATTGTGCGTATTGAGCAGCTATACCCATTACCAGAAGAGCGTTTGATTGCTGAGATTGAAAAATATAGTAACTTAGCTGAGATTGTTTGGACGCAAGAAGAGCCACTTAACCAAGGTGCTTGGTACTATCTAGCGCCGCATATGTTCCGCATTGTTGTGCCGCATCCAACCAAGGCAAAAGTCATGGAGCCGGTCGCACGTCCTGCTAGTGCGGCGCCAGCGACAGGATCTCCAAAACTACATGTTCAGCAGCAGCAAGCACTCATTGCTGGTGGTCTTGGCATCAGTGTGGATGAGCTATCTAAATAGTAGTTGGCTTAAGCAACAGATTATATAAGATACACGAATCAGGCGATAACAGTCCGTACCGCTATTACCATTAAAGTAAGACGATTGAGAATGGTATTGACTGCCTATCACGACTTAATAATAAAGAGTAATATCAATATCTAAGGAGTATATCGATGGCTGAAATTAAAGCCCCCGTTTTTCCAGAATCGGTTGCCGATGGCACCCTCGTGGAATGGCATGTCACTGAAGGTCAAGAAGTTAGCCGCGACGACTTATTGGCTGAAATTGAAACTGATAAAGTGGTATTAGAAGTGGTTGCACCTGATAACGGTGTGGTTACCAAAATCGTTAAGCAAGTTGACGATACGATTTTGTCAGACGAGCTAATCGCCGAGTTTGAAGCTGGTGCTAGCGGTAGTTCTGCTGGTGGTAGCAGCGATAGTGCTGATGAGCCTGCAGTTGACCCAGATCAACCAGCAGCGCCAGTACAGCCGAAACAAGCTACCGATGGCGGTGAGCCAGTCCAAGCGACAGATAAAAAAGACGAAGCGGATCATAAAGACCAAAGCCCTGCGGTACGAAAAGCGGCGAAAGAATCTGGCGTTGATCCTAAAAATGTCGAAGGCAGTGGTCGCGGTGGTCGTGTAACCAAAACCGACATGGCAAACCCAACGCTAAAAGCTGATAGCTCTATCAAATCTGATAGCGGTCGTCCAGTTGCTGAATCAACCGGTGAGCGTACTGAAAAACGCGTACCAATGACGCGTCTACGTAAGACAGTTGCTAACCGTCTACTGGCTGCCTCACAAGAAACAGCGATGCTAACCACGTTTAACGAAGTCAACATGAAACCGTTGATGGATATGCGTGCTAAGTATAAAGAGCAATTTGAAAAGCGCCATGGCGTACGTCTAGGCTTTATGTCATTGTTTATTAAAGCGGCGACTGAAGCACTAAAACGCTTCCCAGCGGTTAACGCGTCACTAGACGGCGATGACATCGTTTATCACGGCTACTATGATATCGGTGTTGCCGTATCTTCAGATCGTGGTTTGGTCGTTCCTGTATTGCGTGATACCGACCGCATGAGTATGTCTGATGTTGAGGCTAAGATTCGTGAGTTTGGTGGTAAAGCACAACAAGGTAAACTTGGTCTTGATGACATGACTGGCGGTACGTTCACCATTTCAAACGGCGGCGTCTTTGGTTCACTCATGTCAACGCCTATCTTGAATCCACCACAAACTGCTATCTTAGGTATGCACGCTATCAACGATCGCCCAATGGCAGTCGACGGTAAAGTTGAAATTTTACCAATGATGTACCTAGCACTATCATATGATCACCGTATGATTGACGGCAAAGAAGCGGTACAGTTCTTAGTTACTATCAAAGAGTTGGTCGAAGATCCAACCATGCTACTCCTAGACCTGTAAGCTTTTAAGCTTGTATCGGTAACCACTGATACAAGCTTTTTCACTTTGGACGAGGAGATTGTGGTTTATTGTCAAATAAATGCGACTTTTTTTGTGGTGTATTAACGACGGAAAAATCGTCATTTATCATTCAGTAGGCCAACCAGTCATTTAAATCATCATAAAATCAGAAAAAAATCTAGAAATAAATTAGAACCAAATTAAAAATAGGAACGTACTATGAAAGACAATTATGATTTAGTCGTCATCGGCGGCGGTCCTGGTGGTTACGAAGCCGCTATTCGCGCAGGTCAATTGGGTATGAGCGTGGCTTGTATCGAAAAACGCGTTTATAAAGGTGAGCCAGCACTGGGTGGTACTTGCTTAAACGTCGGTTGTATCCCATCAAAAGCCTTACTTGATTCATCACATCGTTATGAAGCAACCAAACATGACCTTGCTGAACATGGTATCAGCACCGGTGACGTTGCTATCGATATCGAGCAAATGATTGGCCGTAAAGAAGCCATTGTTAAGCAATTGACGGGCGGCGTGGCGGCATTGCTAAAAGGCAATGGCGTTGACTGGCTACAAGGCTGGGGCACGTTAGAAGATGGTAAAGGTGCGGATAAAAAAGTTAAATTTACTGCCCTAGAAGACGAAAGTGAAACGACTATTACCGCCAAAAACGTCATTCTTGCAGCAGGTTCGGTGCCTATCGATATTCCTGTGGCAAAAACTGATGGCGACCGTATTGTTGATTCTACTGGCGCGCTTGATTTCACCGAAGTACCAAAGCGTTTAGGCGTCATTGGCGCAGGCGTAATTGGTCTTGAGCTAGGTTCAGTATGGCGCCGCTTGGGCGCGGAAGTGGTTGTCTATGAAGCGCTACCAAGCTTCCTAGCAGCGGCTGACAAAGACATCGCTAAAGAAGCGGGTAAAATGCTGAAAAAGCAAGGTCTTGATATCCGTGTTGATACCAAAGTAACCAATGCTGAAGTGAAAGGCGATCAAGTTGTCGTGACCAGCGAAGCAAAAGGCGAAGCCTCGGATGAAAGCTTTGATAAACTGATCGTTTGTGTCGGTCGCCGTGCTTACTCTGAAAAACTATTGGGCGCAGACAGCGGTATCACGTTGACTGAACGCGGTCTTATCGATGTCGATGACCAATGTAAAACCAACCTTGACGGCGTTTATGCAATCGGTGACTTGGTTCGTGGCCCTATGCTTGCGCATAAAGCCATGGAAGAAGGCATGATGGCGGTTGAGCGCATTCATGGCGAAAAAGCACAAGTTAACTATGACACCATTATCAACGTCATTTATACCCATCCAGAAATTGCATGGGTTGGTTTGACCGAGCAAGAAGCGACTGAAGCGGGTTATGAAGTCAAAACTGGTTCATTTAACCTAGCAGCGAACGGCCGTGCACTTGCCCAAAGTGAAGCACAAGGCTCTATCAAAGTTGTTGCTGATGCCAAAACAGATCGTTTGTTAGGTATGCATGCCATTTCTGCTGGTGCGGGCGATATTGTCCATCAAGGTATGATTGCGATGGAATTTGTATCTAGTATCGAAGATTTGCAGTTGATGACATTTGCGCATCCAACCATTTCTGAAGCGGTTCATGAAGCTGCTTTATCAGCAGATGGCCGTGCGATTCATGCCATTCAGCGTAAAAAACGTAAGTAGTTTTTGAGATTAAATTGCTTAAGATTAACTTGCTTAAAATGAAAGCATTTGAGTAAATATCAAGTTTAACCGGATGGTGCGGCCGCTATCACTATTATGATAACGGTCGCCGCCATCATAAGTGTGGCAGCATTATTCTGCCTTGCACTTGTTTTCACTTTTTATTAATTGTAAAAAATAAAGGATACAATCAATGAATTTACATGAGTATCAAGCAAAAGAGCTATTGAAAAGCTACGGTTTGCCCATTCAAGAAGGCATCATCGCCCATAATGGCGACGAAGCTGCTGCTGCTTTTGATAAAACGCCTACTGATATTGCGGTTATTAAAGCGCAGGTTCATGCTGGTGGCCGTGGTAAAGCGGGCGGTGTGAAGCTCGTTAAAACTCGCGAAGAAGCAAAGCAAGTTGCTGAAGAGCTTATCGGTACCAATCTGGTTACATTCCAGACTGACGCAGAAGGCCAACCCGTAAACTTTGTTTTGGTTGCAGAGGATATGTACCCAGTACAAACTGAGTTATATCTTGGCGCAGTTGTTGATCGTTCTACGCGTCGCGTAACTTTTATGGCATCAACCGAAGGCGGCGTTGATATCGAAGAAGTCGCAAGCGAAACTCCAGAAAAAATCTTTAAAGTAAGCGTTGATCCATTAGTTGGTCTAATGCCTTACCAAGCACGTGAAGTGGCATTTAAACTGGGTCTTGAAGGCAAGCAAATCAACCAGTTTGTAAAATTGATGAGCGGCGCTTATCAAGCATTCGTTGACAATGATTTTGCATTATTAGAAATCAACCCATTAGCGGTTCGCGAAAATGGCGAAATCGTTTGTGTTGATGGCAAAATCGGTATCGATTCAAACGCTTTATATCGCCTGCCTAAAATTGCAGCCTTACAAGATAAAACGCAAGAAAACGAGCGCGAGCTTAAAGCCGCTGAGTTTGACCTAAACTATGTTGCCTTAGAAGGTAACATCGGTTGTATGGTCAACGGTGCTGGTCTTGCGATGGCGACCATGGACATCATCAAATTGTACGGCGGCAAACCTGCTAACTTCTTGGACGTTGGCGGCGGTGCAACCAAAGATCGCGTTGTTGAAGCGTTCAAAATCATTCTAGAAGACAGCAGTGTTGAAGGCGTTCTCATCAACATCTTTGGCGGTATCGTACGTTGTGACATGATTGCCGAAGCGATTATCGAAGCAGTTAAAGAAGTGAACGTAAAAGTACCTGTCGTTGTCCGTCTAGAAGGTAATAACGCTGAAAAAGGTGCTGAGCTACTAGAGCAATCTGATGTGAAAATTATTTCAGCTCAAGGCCTAGCAGACGCGGCACAAAAAATTGTCGATGCGGTTAAAGCATAAGCCTTTAATATAAGTCGTGAGGGTAAGCGCTGTTTTATTCATAACTCGCTTAACCAGACGCTTAAGCATTATAGTCACAGCGTGATGGCAGTTTTTAGTAAAAGCATAAATCGTTAACATTTAACGATAAGTGAGCGAGAAAACTGCTATTGCAAGACAACCGAATAAGGAAAACATAATGAGTGTATTAATTGATAAAGATACCAAAGTATTGGTACAAGGTTTTACTGGTAAAAACGGTACATTCCACTCTGAACAAGCAATTGAGTACGGCACTAAAGTAGTCGGCGGCGTAACCCCAGGTAAAGGCGGTCAAACGCATCTAGGTTTGCCAGTCTTTAATACCATGGCAGAAGCGATGGAAGCGACCCAAGCTGACGCTTCAGTTATCTACGTACCAGCGCCATTTGTACTAGATTCTATCGTTGAAGCAGTCGATGCCGGCGTAAAATTGATCGTCGTAATCACTGAAGGCGTACCTACTATCGATATGCTAAAAGCCAAGCGTTATATCGAAGAAGCAGGCGATGTACGTATGGTTGGTCCAAACTGCCCAGGCGTTATCACTCCAGGTCAGTGCAAAATCGGTATCATGCCAGGCCATATCCATTTGCCCGGTAAAGTGGGTATCATCTCACGCTCTGGTACGTTGACTTATGAAGCGGTTGCCCAAACCACTAAGCTTGGCTTTGGTCAGTCTACTTGTATCGGTATCGGCGGCGACCCTATCCCAGGTATGAACCAAATCGATGCGCTAAAACTGTTCCAAGACGATCCACAAACCGAAGCCATCGTATTAATCGGTGAGATTGGTGGTACAGCTGAAGAAGAAGCGGCGGCTTATATCAAAGAGCACGTAACTAAGCCAGTTGTTGGTTATATCGCTGGTGTGACTGCGCCTGCTGGTAAACGTATGGGCCATGCTGGCGCGATTATCTCTGGTGGTCAAGGTACTGCTGAAGAGAAATTTAAAGCCTTTGAAGACGCTGGTATTGCTTATACTCGCGATCCATCAAAAATTGGCGATAAGTTAAAAGAAGTTACCGGTTGGTAATTTAGGTATTAATAGCTAGTCTAATACCAAAACATCGTTGAAAAAAAACAAAGGCACTCCTACAATGGGGTGTCTTTTTTTATTCTAAAAATAACTTTCCTTTGATTAAAATGTAGCAATTATGAAAAATAAGATATTGGTAACTGGTGGCGCTGGATATATTGGCTCACACACTTGTATAGCTTTACAGGAAGCAGGCTATGATATTGTTGTCTACGACAATTTGTCTAATAGTAGCCGTGAAGCTATTGAGCGCGTATCCAAGCTCATTGATCAACCCATCGAGTTTGTTGAAGGCGATATTCGTGATATTGATCTACTTAAACAGGTCTTCGCCGAGCATCAGTTCTTTGGTGTGATTCATTTTGCGGGACTAAAAGCCGTTGGAGAATCGGTGGCCAAGCCATTGCTGTATTATAATAATAATGTCAGTGGCACCATTGCTTTATTGGAAGTTATGAAAGAAGCCGATGTTAAGAATTTGGTTTTTTCATCTTCTGCGACCGTCTATGGAGATCCTGAATCCTTGCCTATCAATGAGGAATCAAAGCGTTCTTGCACCAATCCTTATGGTCAGAGCAAACTGATGGTCGAGCATATTTTAGAGGACTTAGCGGCAACCGATGATGGCTGGAATCTTATTCCACTTAGGTACTTCAATCCCGTAGGTGCGCACCCATCTGGGCAAATTGGCGAAGATCCAAATGATATTCCTAATAATTTAATGCCTTATATTTCGCAAGTCGCCGTTGGCAAGCTTGAAAAACTTAGTATTTTTGGTAATGACTATTCTACTGTCGATGGGACGGGGGTACGCGATTTTATCCATGTCACTGATCTTGCCCAAGGTCATGTAGCAGCGCTTAACTACTTACAGAAACAAGTAGGTCGAGATAAATACAGCTCAATAGGTTTTTTACCCATTAATCTGGGAACAGGTAAAGGAACGTCTGTTTTAGAATTGGTCACGGCTTTTTCTGAAGTATCAGGCCAAAATATTCCTTACCAGTTTTCTGCTCGGCGCGCAGGAGATATTGCCAGCTGCTATGCCAGCGCCGATAAAGCCAAAGATTTGCTAGGTTGGGATGCCACACTATCTATCACTGAGATGTGTGAAGATACGTGGCGTTGGCAGAGTAAAAACCCGAATGGCTATCATAGCGCTTAGCATTGATTAAGCATGTTTCTTATTTCACACTTTTAAATACAGTCTAAAAATTATGAAAAAAATTACTCACGCTGTTATTCCTGTCGCAGGCTTTGGTACGCGTATGCTGCCGTTATCGAAATCAGTGCCAAAAGAGCTGCTACCACTTGGTAATCGTCCCGCTATTCATTATGTCGTTGAAGAAGCCATTGCTGCGGGTATCAAACATATTGTTTTGGTCGGTCATGCGCAAAAAAGCGCCATCGAAAACTACTTTGATATCAATGCTGAATTGGATAATCAATTGCGCACTAAAGGTAAAGGCGCGTTAGCTGATAGCTTAAATTGGTTACCCGAAGATGTAACGGTGTCTATGATACGCCAAGGCAAACCGCTAGGGTTGGGGCACGCGGTATTGGCGGCGCGTCCAATCATCGGTGAGCATGACTTTGCTGTACTGTTGCCAGATGTGGTGCTCGATCCATTTACCACCGATATAACGACTGATAATTTGGCGTTTATGATTGAGGCCTTTGCTAAAGACACGCATTCGCAAATATTGGTCAATAACGTAGCAGATGAAGATGTGCATAAATACGGTATTGCCCAATTAGACGAAGCATTTAATCAAGCGCATGAAATCGAGCAAGCTGATAAAAACGCGAGCTTTAAAGTTGCCGGTTTTGTCGAAAAGCCAAATTTAGCGGATGCCCCTTCAAAATTGGCCGTTGTCGGTCGTTATGTATTTAGCAATCATATATTTGATTATCTGGCCAATACTAGAGCGTCGGTTGGCGGCGAGATTCAACTGACTGATGCCATTGATGCCTTGATTAGCAAATATGGCGTTAATGTGACGACCATGCGCGGCGATAGTTATGACGCAGGCGATATGCGCTCGTATATGCAAGCGTTTATCTATTTTGCCGAGCAGCAGTTAAGGGATGATAAATAGCTAATGGATGAGAGAAATAATAAGGGCTATAAAAGTGCCCGCCACTCTAAGTATTGGCAGCATTTAGCCAAGTTAGCGGAGCAGCCGTGGGCGCTTGCCCCATTGTTCGCGCAGGATAATGAGCGGACGTCTCGCTTTAGCACGCAAGCGGGCGCGCTATATATGGATTATAGCAAGCAGTGTATTAATGATGCGGTGCTAGAAAATTTATTAAATTTGGCGAATAGTTGCGAGTTGTCAGGCCGTATCGATGCCTTGTTACAAGGGGCGATGGTTAATACCAGTGAAAAGCGAGCAGCGCTGCATACCGCTCTACGCTTGCCAGCTACAGAACAGCTGCAAGTTGGCACGCAAAATGTCGCCGCTGATGTACATGAGAGCTTGGCGCAGGTAGAAAGATTGTCAGAGCGGGTACGCAACGGCACATGGCGCGGATTTTCTGGCAAAGCAATCACTGATGTGGTTAATATTGGCGTTGGCGGCTCAGATTTAGGCCCGCTGATGGCGACCACCGCGCTTGATGAATGGGCAGATACTGCTATCGAGGTGCATTTTGTCTCTAACATGGATGGCACACAGCTTGATAATTTGCTCAAGCACCTAAATCCTGAAACCACTTTATTTATCATCTCCTCCAAATCTTTTGGCACCGTTGACACGCTATCCAATGCCAAGACAGCACTGTCATGGTTACTCGCTACGGCAAAGCTACGCGCTGGCACGGAAGAAAGCGTCTTGCGCCGTCATTTTATCGGCGTATCGGCCAACTGTGAAAAAATGACTGCATGGGGCATTCACCCTGAGCATCAATTGCAGCTGTGGGAATGGGTTGGCGGCCGTTTTTCATTGTGGTCGGCGATTGGACTTGCTATCGCTATTCGTATTGGCATGAATGGTTTTAAAGAGCTGCTAGCCGGCGCACATAATATGGATAAGCATTTCGCCCAAGCAGACTTTTCTGAGAATTTGCCAGTATTATTAGGTTTGCTCGCCGTTTGGAATAGTACCTTTTTACAAGTCAATGCGCATACCGTGCTGCCTTATGATGGGCGTTTGGAGTATTTGCCAAGCTACTTGACCCAGCTTGAGATGGAAAGTAATGGCAAATCGGTGACGCAGCATGGCGCGCGCCTTGATTATGATACGTGTCCAATTTTGTGGGGCGAGATTGGCTCCAATGCGCAGCATGCTTTTTATCAGCTTCTGCATCAAGGAACGCAGCAGGTCTCTTGTGACTTTATCGCTTGCGTGCGCCGTTATAGTGATGATGCGACAAATGAATCGCTACAGCAGCAGCATGAATTGTCTTTGGCAAACTGTTTAGCGCAAAGTCGGGTTTTAGCTTTTGGTAATGCTGCTATTGCTGATAAGGATATTGAAGCGGCTTCTGATGCCGATAAATACAAATATTACCGTGGTAATCAGCCGTCAACCACGCTCCTTATTGATGAGCTGACCCCGCATAGTTTGGGGGAGCTGATAGCGCTTTATGAGCACAAGGTTTATGTCATGGCCAGCATTTGGGATATCAATCCGTTTGATCAATGGGGCGTTGAGATGGGCAAGAAAATGGCAGAGTCGGTGCATACCGCCATGCAGCAAGGCGGCGATGCGCAATTCGACACCTCTACCAATCAGCTATTGCAGCATATTAAGCTGTTGTCTTAATGGCTTATGGCTAGTAGCTAGTGGCATCATGCGACTGGCTTATCCACTTATCCACTCTGCCAACTTTGCAATATAAAAGGTAATCTTATGAGCGCTGCCGCTATAAATAAACAACAGACAGATAACGACCAATCCGCACCACATTCATTTAACCAAGCCGCTAAAAACACCAGTGTTTGCGTCCTCGTCGGTCACAGTATTGAGGCCATTACCAGTGCGGTGGTACTGGCAAGTCTTGGTCATACGGTGCATCTTTATACTGATAAAGAGGTATTGACGCAGCAATTACAACAATATGGTTTTGAGCATCATTTGCAAGCGCTATGGCAGATGTACGTGCAGCAGCAGCAGATTGTCAGCTACGCTTTGCCCACTACTGCGAGTAAGCTGCTAGAGCACTATGAAAAGACGGATGATAATAGTGAGAGAAAACAAGTTGCGCTATATTGGTTATTTTTAGACAGCATTCGCTCAGTATGGCAAGCAGACAGCTGGATTACCGCCTTTAACCACAGTCATCAGCAAACCTTACCGCTTATTATGAGTGGCATTAAACAGCTGGGCGCGGTTGACGCATTGTCCAAGCAGTTGCAGCGCGCTTGGGTTTATTATGTGCCATTTGTATTCTTAAAAGATGGCGATGCGTACAGCTCAATGCTAAATCCATCATTGTTGTTGCTGGGTGAAAAAACGCCAAATAGCCGCCATCATTTAACGATGCTACAGCCTTTGATGCAACAGGCGCGCGCGTTTCATCAAGCAGATATTGCTACTATAGAGTTTGCCCGTAGTAGTATCATGGCGATGCTTGCCACAAGGGTGAGCTTTATGAATGAGATGTCGCGCTTGGCGGATAGTCAACAGGTCGATATCCAGCAAGTCAGTCACATTATGGGACTTGATGAGCGCGTAGGCAGTAGCTACTTGCAAGCAGGCTGGGGCTTTGGTGGTAATACACTACCGACAGAGTTGGTTAAGTTGCAGCAGTCCAGTACAGAAAAGAGTCTAGCTATGCCGTTACTACAGGCAGTCATTAATATCAATGAAGACCAAAAAGAGCTGATATTTCGTAAGTTTTGGCAATATTTTGATGGATTTATCGACCATAAAACCGTGGTGATTTGGGGCGGTAGTTATAAAGCGGGCTCGGGACGGACAGCAGAGTCGGCTATTCATCCGTTGTTAGCGCTACTCTGGTCTTATAATATCCGCACGCTGGTATATAGTGATAAAGCCCAAACCGAGCTTGCCGAGCTCTATGGACAGCAATCGCTACTGGAACTGATCGCCAGTCCGTACCAAAAGCTTAATGAAGCGCAGGCGATTTTTATTATCAGCTGGTTGTCAGAAAATAAGCTAGATGTTGCTAGGCTTAATGAGCAGGCGCTGCCGATATTCGATGCGCGCAATGCGCTGTCGCGAACGCAGGTTGATGATTTGGTCGGTGACTATATAGGGATTGGTCGCGCCAAATAAAGCTTTTTAACAAGGGTAAAATAAGCGTAGCAGACAAGCAGCTAATGAACTGAATCTAAATAAAAGCGCCGATTAATATAAAAATTAACCGGCGCTTTTTCGTTCTCATAAGTTCAGAATGTCTTTACTTAGCATTATGATTACTTAAGTTAAGCAGGCACCGCCCCTTTACTAGCAAGCCATTGCTGAATCTCTTGGGTTTTGGTTTGTAATAAATTCTCATCACCGCGACTTTCAATATTTAAGCGAATTAATGGTTCAGTATTGGAAGCGCGTAAGTTAAAACGCCATTTGCCAAAGTTTAAACTTAAGCCATCAAGCATCGATTTGGTTGGATTTTCGGCGCTAAACTTCTCTTCGATAGCGCTAATAATGGCTGGCGCATCATGAGTGGTCAGGTGAAAATTTAGCTCGCCTGAGCTTGGATAGGCTGCAATATAACCGCTGACCAATTCTGATAAGGTTTTACCGGTAATCGATAATAACTCAATGGTCAAAAGCCACGGAATCATGCCGCTATCGCAGTAGAAAAAATCGCGAAAATAATGGTGAGCGGACATTTCGCCGCCATAAACCGCGCCAGAATCCCGCATCACTTGCTTGATAAATGAGTGCCCAGACTTGCTAATAACCGCCTTACCGTTATGCTCATCAATGACGGCTTCGGTGTTATAAATCACTCGCGGATCATAGACGATTGACTCGCCCGCATATTTATTTAAAAACGCTTGCGCGAGCATGCCAACGACATAGCTACCATCGATAAATTCGCCGTATTCATCAAATAAAAAACAGCGGTCAAAATCGCCATCAAAGGCAATGCCAAGATCGGCTTTGTTTTCCAGCACCGCTTGCTGAGTGGCGGTTCGATTGGCCTCAATCATTGGATTGGGAATGCCATTTGGAAAGCTACCATCAGGCGTATGGTGCAATTTAAGCACTTCAATTGGCGCGCCAGCTTGTGCTAACTTGTCGATTAATAAATCAACGACGGGACCTGCGCTACCATTGCCGGAGTTGATAACCAGTTTTAGCGGTTTTAATTTATCAACATCAATAAACGTCATGACATGATTGATATAAGCGCTTTTATCCGTTAGTAATTGTAATGCGCCTTGTTGATTATCCGTACTAAATTGCCCCGATTCTGCCAACGCTTGAATCTCTGCCAAGCCATCATCGGCGCTAATCGGCTTGGAATACTCTTTGACCAATTTTAAGCCATTATAATTAATCGGATTGTGGCTAGCCGTTACTTCGATACCGCCCAACGCCTGATAATAACTGGTCGCAAAGTAAACCTCTTCTGTGCCTGTCATACCCAAATCAATCACACCGACACCCGCATCGAGCATACCTTTGATGGTTGCTTGTTTTAACTGCTCACTGGAGTGGCGGATATCGCTACCGATGACGATAGCTGGCTTTAAGTCTTTTAGTTCAGCGGTAGCCTCATTATCGGCACTGTGATAACGCTCGAATAAAATTTGGGCAAAGGCACGGCCGATACGGTAGGCGATAGCTTCATCGAGATTGACGCCAAGCTCGCCGCGGATATCGTAAGCTTTAAATGACTGAATGCTAATAGGGTGAAAATCTGTTGCTGGCTGATAGCCAGTAGTCGCAGAAGTGGACATAATAATAAGCTTCCTTGTGCGTGCGTAGTAAAAAATGAGGGAGTGATAACAGGATTATAAGTCAATAAGCGTTCAATGATACACTAACTACCAAATGAGTCATAAAGCCGTAGTGGTACTTTATGTGAGCATTTTTATAATTATCCGTTTCTAAGATAAAAAATATAAGAGTATTTTATGAGTGACTTAAACAACCAAACGTTAACTTCTATTACGCCGCCCAACCCTGTACAAGGAACGCCAGTAGCAACTGGCGAGTTAGACGATTTATTAAAGTTAATGGCACGGCTGCGCGCAGATTGTCCGTGGGATAAAAAGCAAAGCAATCATAGCCTCATTCCGTACGCGATTGAAGAAGCCTATGAGCTCGGCGAAGCGGTTCAAAGCGATGATGACGAAGATATCAAGGGCGAGCTTGGCGATGTGCTTTTGCAAGTGGTGTTTCATTGTCAGATGTACGCAGAGCAAGGGCGCTTTGATATTAGCGATGTGATTACCACGTTGCAAGAAAAGCTTATTCGCCGCCATCCGCATGTCTTTGAAGCCGAAACGCTACAAGACGACGCTGCGGTAAAAGGTCGCTGGGATGAGATTAAAGCACAGGAAGACCAAGCTCGCGCCGCACGTGGCAAGCCGAAGCGTCGTTTGGATAATACCAAGGCAGGTAGTGCGTTGATGCAAGCGCAGGAAGTGCAAAAACAAGCGTCAAAATTGGGGTTTGATTGGGAAGGGGTCAGCGGCGCATTTGATAAACTCGATGAAGAAATTGCCGAGCTAAAGGCCGAGATTTTAGATAAGCCCCAAGTTGAAATCAAAACCAATATCAGAGAGATTGAAAGGGAGCTTGGCGATTGCATGTTTGCCTTGGTCAATGTCGCCCGTAAACTCGACCTCGATGCTGAAACTGCAACATTAACCTGTGTACATAAATTTAAATCACGCTTTGGTTATATAGAAGAGCAATTAGCGGCTGCTGGCAAGCGTTTAGAAGATAGCGATATCAATGAGATGGATGCGTTATGGGAAGCGGCGAAACAGCATGAACGCGACTAATAAAAGCCTATTTATTAAATGGCAGCATGCTAATTTATTTAAAAATGCCGCCGTTTTTTTAGTAGGCATATTTTCTATCATGGTGATGCTGTCTCATCCTGCCCTTGCCGCACCATGTTTTGATAATGCTAAAAGCGCTTATCATTATCTATTGACGCAAGAAGCAGCACAAAGCCAAGTGCGCACGCAGACTAGAATTAATATCAATCGCGCCACAGAAGCCGAGCTGGTGGCATTAAACGGTATTGGCAGCAGTAAAGCGCAGGCGATTATTTTATATCGCGAGATGTTTGGCGGCTTTAAAACGGTCGAAGAATTAACGAAAGTCAAAGGCATCGGCGCAAAAACGGTTGAGAGAAATCGCCAGCGTTTAAGCGTACAAGATTAAGCGCTTTATTTTGTATTATTTAACCCCCATATTGACAAAATAGCATGTAAGTAAATGTCATAACACACCCACCATGGTCAAAATTTGTTAAACTAGCGGGTACATCCGCCTGATAGACGCTGTGTTCGTCGGGGTGGTTAAGAATAAAGGCGAGGAGTAGATGCATGGCCGAGCGTGCCGCCAAGCAGTTAGAACTGAATAAATCTGAATTACCCAATTCCATTACCGAAGTGATAGCCACCCTAACCCGAGCTGGGTTTGATGCCTATATCGTCGGTGGCGGCGTGCGCGATACTTTGCTAGGCCTGCGTCCAAAAGACTTTGACGCGGTCACTGATGCCAAACCTCATGAGATTAAAGACGTCTTTGGCAAGCGTTGCCGTATTATCGGTCGCCGCTTTCAATTGGCGCATGTCTACTCTGGGCGCGAACTTATTGAAGTGGCGACCTTTCGTGGACCACCACTGAATAATTCTAATACCAATCAAGACGGGATGATTCTGCGCGACAATGTCTGGGGCGATATCAAACAAGACTTTGCCCGTCGTGACTTTTCTATCAATGCCCTTTATTATCAACCGCTCAAAGGCGTGGTACATGATTTTTGCGGCGCGCTTGAAGATATCGATAATAAAGTTATTCGTCTATTGGGTCATGCACCGACGCGTATCGAAGAAGATCCGGTCAGGTTGCTGCGTGCCCTGCGTTTTAAAGCCAAGCTTGGTTTTGATTTTGATAGCGAACTCGCCGCCCAGTTTCATGATGACAATTGGGCGCTGCTGGAGCAAATTTCTCCGCATCGTCTTTATGATGAAACGCAAAAAATGTTTACCGGTGGCTATTTAGTGCCGCTACTGCCGTTATTGTTTGAGTCGGGCGCGATTGACAGTTTAGTAATTTATCCGCCTGCTGAGCCAAGTGCCTTGGTCAAACAAGTCGCTATCAATACCGACAAACGTATCGCCGCTGGTAAAAGTATCAATCCTGCCTTCTTTTATGCCGCGTTATTGTGGGAAAACTATCTTCATCAATTGGAAAAAGCCAAAAAACGCAATATGCCTTTTGCTGACGCGCAACTGCACGCAGCGGGCAAAGTCATCGACCGTCAGCGTATCAAGACCGCCATTCCAAAATTTGCCGAACAATTTATCCGTGATATTTGGATATTACAGCCAAAATTGGCGGCGCCGCGCAGCAAACAAATTATCCAGTTGTCTGAGCATCCTCGTTTCCGCGCCGGTTTTGATTTCTTGCTATTGCGTGAGCAGTGCGGTGATGCCGAACATCCGCTTTCAGAGTCGACCAATGGCATGGGCGAGTGGTGGCAAACCTATCAAACCCTGACCGAACAGCAGCAAGATCAAGCGATTGATGATTTTGATGAGAATATCCGTCGTGGTGCCTATAAACAAGGGCAGCGTGGTCGCGGGCGTAATCGTCAAAAGCCGCAAGCTTTAAACACATCAAACCATGATAAGGTAAATCACATAGAAAACAATCAACAAAATAATGTAGACGGTAACGCCCATAGCAAGCAGGCTAATGATGCCTCAAACGTGCCGCCGCGCCGCCGCCGCGCTGCCAGCCAGTCTACTCAGCAGGCTAATAACAATGGCAGTCATAGTGCCAGCAATAATAGTCATCATAAGGGCTATGATAAGCAGCAAGCAGCACAAGATAATAATGAGCTGGCGCAATTGCAGCAGTTATCCCTGGCGAATACTGGCAAGCAAACGGCAAATAAGCGCCACGATGCCAAGCCTGTACCGTTATTTGTCATCGAGCATGAAAAAGTGGTTCCGCCATTACGCAAGCAATTGCCAACGGATGATCAGCCAAAATCTAATGCTAAATCAAAGCAAGCGCCTGTGCAGCAAAGCCCAAAAGCTGAAAATACGTCATCTAAGAAATTAGGGGTTGCACGCCAATCTGACAGCTCTGCCAACGCTGATAAGCAAGCGCAGCAGCAGGATGCAAAAGCAAAACCAGTCGATACCAAGTCTGCTGCTAGCAAAGCCGATTTTGACCAGTCAGCTTTATCTACAACGGCCAATACTAATGCTGCTACTAATGTCCATACTAAGCGTACTGTCGCCCAAACGCCAGCGCTTGTCAGCATAAATAACGAGCCGATACCGTATAAACGTCGCCGTCGTCAACCTACTGCGATAGCGGAAAATAGTAATACTGACAGTAAAAATAACGCTGATCACTTGCTTAACGTAACGGCAAAACCAGCTAGCGATAAAGAGCAAGTAGTAAATACGGCCAAGTATGAGAAAAAAGTGCCTAAAGCTGCATCATATTTTGCTGAGGATACACCGTCTGTTGCTAAAAAAGCTGCTGCAACCAAACAGAATATTAAGAAACAGACTACTCAAGCTCAGAATCGAACAGCCGCTAGCAAGATGAATGAGCAAAAAGGGCCGGTTCCATCAAAACGCCGCCGCCGTCAGCCAAGCGTTAGCAACGGTTAGGCTTACAAGCCGATTTTAAAGCACTAAAGCACAGTGAAAACTATGAACAGCCACCTTGAAACTAGCAATGCCAATAAAAGTAGTAACGATATAAGTTGGGTTACCTGTTATGTTGGTTTAGGCAGCAATCTAGAAAACGAGCTAGGTTCGCCGGTAGAGCATTTACAGCAAGCCATCGTAGCTATGCAAGAAAATAAGCAGATACGAGCGGTACGAGTGTCTTCTTTCTACGCTTCGGCGCCGATGGGACCGCAAGATCAGCCTGACTTTGTCAATGCGGTGGTAGGTTTTGAGACTACCTTAACTGCGTTTGAGCTGCTTGCATTTTGCCAAGCGCTAGAACAACAAGCCAAACGCGCCCGTTTGCGCCGCTGGGGTGAGCGCAGCCTCGATGTCGATATTTTATTGTATGGGGATATCAAAATCTCAGAGCCGCAATTAACGATACCGCACGCAGGCTTACATGAGCGCAATTTCGTCCTACTGCCGCTGCGAGAGTTGGCGCCAGAGTTAATCATTTTAAACAAACCAATAACGGATTATGCGTCCAGTGACGATTGGACGGGGCTAAAGCTATTAAAACTGAATTAATGCCTCTTTAGTGCCTCTGTAGAATTATGAATAAGTTGGATGCTACGATAGTGGCTGTGCATTTTATTAAAATATCAAAAGCTATAAATAGTTAACCGCATTGAGGGTCATATGACAACCTTATCTACTTTAAATAAATTTAAAAAAGACGGTGTTAAATTCACCTGTCTGACCTGCTATGACGCCATGTTTGCGCGTATGATGGACAACGCGCAAATCGATACGATTTTGATTGGTGATAGTTTGGGCATGGTAGTACAGGGTCATGATTCAACCTTGCCTGTCAGCGTTGATGATATGGCTTATCATACAACCAATATCGCCCGTAGTAATAAGCATGCGTTGATTTTAGCGGATTTGCCGTTTATGAGTTATGTGACGCTCCCAGATGCGGTGGCCAATAGCCGCAAGCTGATGCAGGCGGGCGCGCACGTGATTAAGATTGAAGGCGGTAGTGAGCTTTGCGATTTGGTCAAAACCTTGGCGCAAGCAGGTACGCCGACTTGTGTGCATTTAGGACTGACGCCGCAGTCTGTCAATGTCTTTGGTGGTTATAAAATACAAGGTCGCGGTGATGCAGCAGCCGAAAAACTGCTGACTGATGCTAAAGCGGTCGTCGAGGCGGGTGCAGCGCTTTTGGTATTAGAGTGTGTACCCGCTGAGCTTGCGAAGGCAGTTACAGAAGCCGTAGCTGTGCCGGTTATTGGGATTGGCGCTGGTGCTGCTACTGATGGTCAAGTCCTTGTCATGCATGACATGCTGGGCATGGTGCACGGCCGCGTACCGCGCTTTGTCCATGACTTTTTAACTGACGAGCGTAATAGCGCAGGTAGTATTGAAGGGGCTTTTGCGCTGTATCAGCAGTCGGTACGTGACGGCAGTTTTCCCACTGAGCAGCACCAATTTAGCTAGCCGTATTAAAGTAAATCGTATTAAAGTAAGCCGTATTTGATTTAATGATTTGACCATTATCAGTAGAACAAGCTGTCAGGATAAAACGTATTAACCATGTCCATTATTTATCATCACATCGCAGCGTTGCGTAACGCCTTAAACCCTTATCGTGGTCAGCAAAATGGCAAGCAGCGTATTGCGTTAGTGCCAACGATGGGCAATCTGCATGACGGTCATCTTGAGTTGGTTAAACTTGCCAAACAACATGCCGATATTGTGGTGGTGAGTATTTTCGTCAATCCTACCCAATTTGGCGTCGGTGAAGACTTTGATAGCTATCCTCGGACGTTAGATGAGGACGTTGCCAAACTTACTACTGTTGCTGCCGATTACGTATTTGCGCCCAGTATTGATGAGATGTATCCGGTATTACCGCCACCAACGTCCGTTCGAGCAGGCGCAATCACCAGCCAGTTATGTGGCCAATCGCGTCCAAGTCATTTTGATGGCGTTGGCATTGTCGTCTCAAAGCTCTTTAATATCGTCCAGCCCAATGTCGCTGTGTTTGGGCAAAAAGACTATCAGCAGTTGGCCATTATTCAGCAGTTGGTGCGTGATTTAAGTTATCCGATTAAAATCATTGGCGCACCTATCGTACGAGCGGCTGATGGTTTAGCTTTGTCTTCGCGCAATCAGTATTTAACTGAAACTGAGCGCAATATCGCTCCCATGCTTCATCAAGAATTACAGCGCTTAGCCGACCAGCTAATGAATGGCGCATATATCGAACGAGGGCTTGAGCATTTATTAGCAGCGGCTAGCGCGCGTATCACTGCCGCAGGTTTTATCATTGATTATTTAGAAGTCAAAACGGCGCAGCTTGATGCTTTAGAGATAGATGAAAAATCGACAACTTTCGCTGGAAGTCAGCAAGATTTGGTGATTTTAGTTGCTGCTTGGTTGGGCCGTGCACGCTTGTTAGACAATCAGCTAGTGACGGTAACACTGCCGTCATGAGCGCGGGAGTGGCTAGACGCAATGTATAAGGATGACGGATCATGAGTACAACTAAGGACAATGAGCACGCCAAATCAAATAACGAGCAGACACAGACACATAAAGATGGTTTAAGTATCTTGGTGGTGTCAGGGCGCTCAGGCTCGGGCAAAACCTCCGTACTCAATATCCTAGAGGATTTGGGCTATTATTCTATTGATAATATGCCTTTGTCATTGGTTCCTGAGGCGGCGCAAAAGCTGGTTTGTGATAGCGGGATTAAGCGCGTCGCCCTTGGGGTCGATATTCGCACTCCGCGTGCCGATTTGTCCAATTTTGCCGAAATACACGATACGTTAAAGCGGACGTATGGCGAAGAGGCGCTCACCGTCATTTATGTGACGGCGCAAGAGGATATCTTGGTGGCGCGCTTTAATGCCACCCGCCGCATTCATCCTTTGATGGTGCAAGATAGCAAAGGTATAGAAAATACCACTGATAATTTACCAGCGGCAATTGAAAAAGAAAACCAGCTTTTACAGCCGATATTTAGGCGTGCGGATCTTAAAATTGATACCAGTATGCTAAATATTCATCAGCTAAAAGAGCGCCTGCGCGATTATGTTGGCGCTGACAATCAAATCGCCATTAACCTGTTATCCTTTGGTTTTAAATACGGCAGCCCAATCGATGCCGACTTTGTCTTTGATGTGCGCATTTTGCCCAATCCGCATTGGAACCCAAAACTGCGCGCTGCGACAGGGCTTGATGCGGAAGTTGCTGAATTTTTTGCTGATTATCCAGAGGTGGCAGAGATGACTGACGATATCGCTACATTTTTGACGCGCTGGTTGCCAGATTTTTTACACAACAACCGTCATACGGTAACGGTTGCCATTGGCTGCACCGGTGGCAAGCATCGCTCAGTATTTATTACCAAGCATTTGCAAGATAAATTGACTACCAATCTGCCCGAAGGTTTGAGCGTTACCGCTAAGCACCGCGAAAAACATCGTTGGTAAGGCAAGGTTAGTAATGCTAATTATTAATGGTTATTAGCTACGATGAATGCTTAAGCAATATAATCAGCAAGACGCAATAAACTCTATTATTTACTATCTCGAAAAATGGAAAGCTTTTATGATTGACTGGTCAGAACAAGATATGCGCGTCTCGCGCACAGAGCTCAAAAAAGCTCATGAGCGCTTACAGGCATTGTCGATACCGCTTGCCAGCTTATCGAAAAAGCAGCTTAAAAAACTGCCGGCAAGTGATTATTTTATGGCAGAGCTGATGGCGCTTGCTGATATTACCAGTGCCAATGCGCGCAATCGTCAAACCAAACGGGTCGGTAAACTCATCAGTGAAGAAAACCGCCATGAATTGGTTAAAGCCTTGTTCGATGCTTTTTTTCCAAAAGAGCAGATTTCTAAAATCGAAAGCTGGATTGAGCGCTTAAACATCAATGATGAAGGCACGCTAAAGCAGTTTGTAAAACAATACAAAGCCTCTGAGCGTAATAGTTTGTATCAGTTGCTGCTATGGATTGAATATGCCAAACATACACAAGACGATGAATTGATGGCGGAGTCTAAAGAAGATTTGGCCAGTTATATTCGTGAAGTGGCGATATTGTCGCAGCTGAAAAGCTAATTAATAATAATGCTTATATTAATTTATAAACCATGACCTATAAAAAAGCCAATCGTTAAAGATTGGCTTTTTGCATTTTTATAAACGTTCATTTTCTTAATAATTTACACATCTTAAATTATTTTTTCTCGGCACGTACTTTATCAACGAGATAATCAACCACTTTAGGAACAGTGGCGCTTTCACCAGTCACCACATACTTACCATGGACGACTACTGCTGGTACGCCTGAAAGCTGATAACGCTTAGCACCTGCCTGTGAGCGACCAATTTTTGTGCCAACGGCAAATGAGTTATAAAGACTATTGAATTTCTTTTCATTCACCCCTTTAGATGCGTACCATTTGCTCAGTGATGCTTGGTCAAATAACTGTTTGCCGTCTTTATGCACAGCATCAAATAGGGCGTCATGGGTTTTGTCTTCATAGCCTAGTAATTGCGCGGCGTAGAAACCACGGGCGCTGGCTTCCCAAACAGGGTTTAGCGCGGCTGGGGTTTTGAAAAATGCCACGTCTTTGTCTTTGGTTTTGGCCCATTTTTCCATATGTGGATTGAGGACGTTACAATGCGGGCAGCCATACCAAAAGAATTCACGCACAATGATAGCCCCACCGCTGATTTTTTCTGGGTTGTCTAGCACGCGGTAGTCTTTTCCTGCGACATAATTGGCGGCTTGTGCGCCCATATTGGCAAACCCAATAGCACAAGCCAAACCAGTCAATGCGATGATACGTTTCATACTTTTTCCTTGAGGTGTCGAGATTCAGAATAATTGTTTCAGAAGGTTCGATTCAGCAGTCATTTAGCGCATTTGTATAGAGGTCTCACAAGTTTAAGCGGCAATGCGTCGCCTAAATCACCCTTTTATAGACTACTGCCTATAATAGCGTAAAATGCCCATAGTTGTGAACCCGATTCTTAACTAACGGTTGTAAAGCTGTGAGCTATTATTTAAGGTATCTTACTTATGGTTTTGCGCTTATTTTATACCTTGAATTTCAGCCCGATCGTCAATCCAAAGTCGTTAAGCCAAATTTTTTCAATATAAGAATAACTGACTCATAAGACTATAATTTGCGCGTTTCACAAACGGTGACGATGTACTCACGACAAAGTTGCTGCTCTCATGCTAATATTGAGCGTAGCATCATACTTCCCGATAATAACTATAATGCCAATAAAGGAAAAATCCTATGAGCCAAGTTTTACCTTCTGCGCAGCTTGTGAATCATCAACAAAACAATCCTACTGACAATATGAGCAATAGTAATAATGCTGCTAACGAATTCAATCAAAACACGGCGATTAATGTCGATGCCAGCGAAGTAGAAAAATTCAACAATTTGGCGAGCGAGTGGTGGAATAAAACCGGCGCCTTTGCCACCTTACACGAAATCAATCCGCTACGCCTTAATTGGATAGAAGGCAACGTCAAGCACGGCTTTAAGAGTGCCGATAGCAGTAAAATCGCAGAGTTGGGCTTGGCGGGTAAAAAAGTTCTTGATGTCGGTTGCGGCGGCGGTATCTTGTCAGAATCAATGGCGCGACGCGGCGCTGATGTTACTGGTATTGACCTTGGCACAGAAAATCTCAAAGCGGCGGCCTTGCATGCTGAGCAAAGCAATTTAGATAATACCTTGCGTTATCAGCACATTCCGATTGAACAATTGGCTGAAACCCATGCCGGCCAGTTCGATGTGGTGACTTGTATGGAGATGCTCGAGCATGTACCAGACCCAACTGCCATCGTTGAGGCGTGTTTTAAGCTACTAGCGCCAGGCGGCGTTTGCGTGCTCTCGACCATTAACCGCAACCCTAAGTCCTACTTATTTGCCATCGTTGGCGCTGAGTATGTATTGCGCCTACTTGATCGCGGCACCCATGATTACGCCAAATTTATCACCCCAGCCGAATTGGATAAAATGGCAATTAATACGGGTTTCAGCCGTCAAGATATGATTGGGCTGCATTATAATCCGTTGACCAAACGCTACTGGTTGGCGCAAAACGTCGATGTCAATTATATGATGGCGGTACAAAAACCGCTGACGTAAATTTTTTTTATGAGTATTCCTTTTTAACCAATTTTTAAATCCATGTTTTAAATTAATATTAAGAGCGCCTGTTATGAGTCAATTTGTAAAAGCTGTCTTGTTCGACCTTGATGGGACGTTAATCGACACTGCCGCCGATTTCGTCCGGATTATTGGTAAAATGAGCGGCGAGAATGATTGGCAAGCACCACCTGAAGCTGAGATTCGTGAGCAAGTTTCCGCAGGCGCTTCGTCGATGGTACGCTTGATGCTGCGTCATAACGGCCAACTTGAGGTTAGTGAAGAGGCATTGCTTGAGTTTCGTCAGCAGTTTTTAGACGATTATGAAGCCGATATATGCGTCGATAGCTGTGTTTTTAGCGAGCTTGAAGAAGTACTGCGCACCTTAGAGGATAAAGGCGTGCCGTGGGGAATTGTCACCAATAAGCCGCGCTATTTAGCAGAGCTTTTGCTAGAAACAATGCAGTTAGATGAGCGCTGCTCGGTACTGGTCTGTCCTGATGATGTATCACGCTCTAAGCCAGATCCAGAGCCGATGTATATGGCGTTGGAAAAACTCGCTATCCCGCGCGGCGCTGCTGAAAGCGTACTTTATATTGGCGACCATATACGCGATATCGAAGCGGGCAACGCCGCTGGTATGACAACCATTTTAGCTGCCTATGGTTATATCCCGCCTGAAGATCAAAAAAACTTAAAGAAATGGGGTGCTGACTACATTACCGATAGCCCTAAAGAGTTGAGTAAGCTTTTACTTGCTTCAGGTAAGTTTGACTATTTATAAAATAACTACTTATAAAGCAAATAAGCCATTCATCAAGATAGCTAATAAGCAACCTACCTATTAAATCATCAAATAATAAGCAGTGAGTAATGCCATGAGTGACAATACTAATCCGCCTACGCCGCAGCAAGCCAATCAAGCAGTTGCGCAAAACGCTGTACCATCTGTATCGCACGACGCTATTCGTAATTTTATACCGCCTGATAACTGCTTAGATGGTAAAACAATTTTGGTCACGGGTGCTGGTGATGGTATCGGCCGTGTTGCCGCCTTGACCTATGCGCGTTACGGTGCGACGGTGTTACTGTTGGGTCGTACCAGTAGCAAACTTGAATACGTTTATGATGAAATCGAAAGCTTTGGCGGCAAGCAGCCTGCCATGCTACCGATGAATCTCGAAGGTGCGACTTATGCTGAGATGCAAACGCTAGAGAATTTGATAGCAAAAGAAGTCGGACAGCTCGATGGGGTATTGCACAACGCTGGCATGCTAGGTGCTTTGACACCGCTTGAGATGTACGATGTCGATATGTTTGCTCAAGTGATGAAGGTCAACTTTACTTCCACCTTTATGCTCACCCAAGCGCTACTGCCGCTGCTTAAAGATGCCGCCCATGGTTCTATCGTCTTTACTTCTAGTAGCGTTGGCACCCATCCGCGCGCGTTTTGGGGTGCCTATGCACTGTCCAAGCAAGCGGTAGAAGGCATGAGTGATATATTTACCCAAGAGACGCAAAATACCACCAATTTACGCTTCAATTGCATCAACCCCGGCGGCACCCGTACCAATATGCGTGCTCATGCTTTTCCGGGTGAAAATCCGATGAGCCTGAAAACGCCAGAAGATATTATGGGCGGTTATGTGTTTTTGATGAGTGATGAAAGCATCGGCGTACGCGGTCAAGTGGTTGAGCTGCAACCAAAAGACTAATCGTCATCTACAGTTCTATTGAGCAATAATTTCATAGCTATTTTTATCATTGATAAAACCGCTTATTTATTGAAATAAACGTTATGTAGACCCATCTATTTGTTATTAAAGACTTTTATCAATTAAGACCTAAATAGCATTAATAAAAAATAGGATACGATTATGGCAGGTGGCTGGTCAAGAGATGGAGCAGAACATGAGCAAATGGATGCAACGGTTAACGATGCGTTAGAACGCGCACGGCGCTCACTGCCGACCGGTGAAAGCGCTGAGTTTTGTGATGAGTGTGGCAATCCCATTCCAGAAGCGCGGCGCATAGCGGTACCGGGTGTGCAGCACTGTGTTAGCTGTCAGTCTGAGCTTGAAAAAGAAGCAAGGGCGACCGAGTTATTTAATCGCCGCGGTAGTAAGGACAGTCAATTACGTTAGGCTTACGTACTAAATATTTAGCGTTAAACCAATAGTTATACCAAACCCAAAAATTAAAGTTGTGCCCAAGCACGAGCAGTTAACGACCGAATTCTTTGTGGCTGTTTAAGCAAATTATTCCAAGCCAAGCAAGCGGCATCGACAATAGCCTCATAACTGTCATAACAACGATTAGATAACTCATTTTGCTTAAGGTACTGCCATACTCTCTCAGAAGGATTCAGCTCAGGTGAATAAGGCGGTAGTTTAAGCATAGTGACATTAGCCTGATTCAAGCTTGGTTGATGCCATAATGCGCCATCCATCACCACCACCGCATGACGTCCTTTTGGAACGGCTTTACTAATCTCTTGCATATGCAATAACATGGTGTGTTTATTAACGAAAGGCAGTACTAAGCCGACCGCCTTCTTTGTCGCTGGACAAAAGGCACCAAACAGATAAGCGGAATGAAACTGTTGCTGTTTGATCAGTCGAGGTCGCCCACCGCGATAGTGCCAAACTCTGGTCAATGAGCCTTGTTGTCCTATTCGAGTTTCATCTTGAAACCAGATGTCCACTTGATCTAGGCTTACATCAGTAGGCAGTGACGCCTTAACCTGTGCTATAAAGTTTTTTTAAAAGCGTCTTGAGCTTGTATGTCGGCTTTTGGATGCTGACTACGAGCACTTATCCAACTCATATCAATACGCTTGAGTAGCTCGTAGATACCGTTAACGGTGTAGTGAGCGTTGTAGTGTTCTTTAGCCAATTGCTGAATGTCTTTGCCTGTTAGACGACCGCCAGCTCGCTTTTCTTGTTCAGAGACTATCATGGCTTTAAAAGCGGCTGTGTCTGCTTCTGCCAATTTGCTGTGACGACCTCGACGATGACGATCGTAGAGACTTTCAAGTCCTCGTTCATAATATCGCTTCAATGTCCGTCTGGCAGTTTCAGGATGTATGCAGAGGTCTTTGGCAATATCGTTAGTGGCTTTGCCCATACTATATTGGTATAAGATGAGCAGGCGTAGTCGGGCTCTGGGATTGCGCTCAGTCTTTGAGTGTTTGCCAAAGTCATGGTCTTCTAGGTTATGTATTGGTATAGTCATAAGTGGATGATACTATATATTTTGGGTTTGGTATTAGAACAATAAAAAAGCCCTGCAATCAATGTGCAGGGCTTTTTTATTGCATTAATTTCTATAGCATTAAATAGTATCAACACTGAATGCTAAAGCTATTCACTTTTAGCGGCTTCAACTTCTGCTTCATCGGGTACGAATACATAGCCGACGCCCCAAACGGTTTGGATATAACGCGCCTGTGACGGATTATCCTCAATCAGGCGGCGCAAACGTGATACTTGCACATCGATAGAACGCTCCATCGCGCCCCATTCACGGCCGCGAGCAAGGTTCATCAATTTATCACGCGTCAACGGCTCACGCGGATGCTGCACCAAGGCTTTTAATACCGAGAATTCACCGGTTGTTAAAGTAACCACATTGCCATCACGTTTCAGGGTACGGGTCGATAAATCAAGCGTCCATGGTCCAAACTCAACCACTTCAAGTTGATGGCTTGGCGCACCCGGCAGTTCACGATTTTGACGACGCAGCACCGCCTTGATACGAGCGAGCAACTCTTTTGGGTTAAATGGCTTTGGCAAATAGTCATCAGCACCGGCTTCAAGGCCAGCGATACGATCGGCATCGCCACCTTTGGCCGTCAGCATGATGATCGGTATATCGCCATTATCTTCACGCAAACGCTTACAGATACTAATACCGTCTTCGCCTGGCAGCATCAAATCCAATACCACCAATGAGAACAGCTCACGCTGCATCAATTTGTCCATTTGATTGCCATCATGAGCGGTACGAACGACAAAACCATCGTCTTCTAGAAAACGCTGCAATAAAGAGCGCAAGCGTGCATCGTCATCAACGACCAAAATACGCTGGTTTAAGGTGTCAGGGCTGTTATTATCTGTCATACAGTCATCCTCTTATAAAAATTATTATTGGTAGAAATTGTGATTAAAAATACAAGGGTTAATATCTTTGTTAATAAAAATAGAATTCAAAAAAGCGTCCATAAAGGTAACAATATTAGTGTTACTAGCTAGGAATCATTCCATCGATTGCTAAAAATCAATAAGTATAACAAACTAGTGTTCAGTACAGTAGTAAACTGCAATATTTGTACGATTAAGACTTTAGTGTATAAGATTGCTGTAATAATTGCATCAATGATAATGCTAAATGCTGTATGCGTTTGTTTAACAGGGCGCAAGAACGGACAATATCAGACGATTTTTGCCAGAAAACAGGTGATAAATAACGAAAAGATAAAAAGGATTTTTATTCATGCAGCTTTTGCTATAATGCAAAACTACATTTCTCAACGATTGATACGTCTATGAGTAGCACTGATACCTTAACGCCATCTCAAACCTCGACAAATGCACAGGTTTTGGATGCAACCACACACGCGAATATTCACGACAAGCTTGCTCGCGCGCTTGGCATTAAGACTGCTCAAGTCAATGCGTTTGTCAAACTTTACGATGAAGGCGCGACCGTTCCCTTTATTGCCCGTTACCGTAAAGAAAAGACGCAGAATCTTGACGATGCGCAGCTGCGAGCTTTAGAGAAGTCGCTCAATTATGAGCGTGATATGGCAACCCGTCGCCTTAAAATTACCGAGCTGCTAAGCACGCAGGGTAATTTGACTGACGAGCTGCAGACGCGTATTGATAATGCGACATCGAAACTTGAGCTTGAAGACATCTACTTGCCATACCGTCCACGTCGCCGTTCGCCGGCTGCTAAAGCACGTGCCGCCGGTCTTGATGTGGCAGCACAAGCGGTCTTAACGCAAGAGATTACGCCGACAGCAGCACTTGCCGACTATCAAGTCCAATCTAGCATTACCGATGATAGTGGTAATGAGATTGAAGTCGACTTCAGCGATATCGACAAGCAATTGGCAGGCGTACAAGCCATCATCGTTGATGAATGGACGCAAGCGTTAGACTTACTCGATAATCTACGCAGTGGCTTTGCGAAAACGGCGAGTATCGTATCGAGCGTCGCCAGTGAAGAAAAACGCGAAGTTGGTGAGAAGTTCAAAGATTACTTTGAACATAGTGAAAGCCTTGCGCGTCTGCCGAATCATCGTTTATTAGCGATGCTGCGCGGTCGCCAAGAAAACGTTTTAGGTCTTAAAATCGAAGGCGAAGACGCGCCATTTATTGAAAAAATCGTTAAGCACTTTGAGATTGATGCCAAAGCGCCAGCAGAACGTCAAGAGTTTTTAACAGAAGCCGCGACCAGTTTATGGAAAGAAAAATGGCGTCCGCATATCGAGCATCGTTTATTGACAGAAAAACGTCTGACCGCTGAAGCCGATGCGATTGATGTATTTGCCAATAACTTACAGCATTTACTCATGTCAGCGCCTGCCGGCCGTAAAGTGATTTTAGGTGTCGATCCTGGTATTCGTCATGGCGTCAAAATGGCGATTGTCGATGCCCAAGGCCATGTCATGCTAGATAGCGAAGAAAAGCCTGTCGTCGCAACCGTTTATCCATTCGCTCCTGATAATAAGATGGATGAAGCCAAAAAAGTCATCGATGAATTATTAAGTACTTATAATGTAGATTTGGTCGCTATCGGCAACGGTACCGCGAGCCGCGAAACAGACGCGATGATTAAAGAGATTTTGGCTGCCAACGCTGAGTTAAAAGCCAAAGCCGTAATCGTTAATGAGTCAGGCGCGTCAGTTTATTCGGCGAGTGAGCTTGCCAGCGACGAGCTTGCCAATTTAGATGTCTCGGTACGCGGTGCGGTTTCTATCGCCCGCCGCTTGCAAGATCCGCTATCAGAGCTAGTTAAGGTTGACCCAAAAGCGATAGGCGTTGGTCAATATCAGCATGATGTCAACCAAACCCAGTTGGCAGATAGTTTAGATAAAGTCACGCAAGACAGCGTGAACGCCGTTGGTGTTGATGTAAATACAGCAAGTCCTGCTATCTTGGCGCATATTGCTGGTTTGAATAAAAATGTCGCCCAGCAAATCGTCACCTATCGTAAAGAGCACGGCGCCTTTGATAGCCGTGAAGCATTAAAGAACGTCCCACGCTTAGGGGTAAAAACCTTTGAGCAAGCGGCAGGTTTCTTACGTGTGCACGGCGGTAGCAATCCCCTTGATGCGACAGGTGTGCATCCAGAAAGCTATGCGTTGGTTGACAGCTTACTTGAGCAGACGGGTAAAGCATTACCAGAAGTTATCGGTAACGATGGCGTGTTAAACAGCATCGATACCACTGCGCTCGCTGCTAATGATGATAATATCAGTGTCAAAGCCATCATCGAAGAGCTTGCCAAGCCTGCACGTGATCCGCGCCCTGAGTTTAAAACGGCTAACTTCCGTGAAGACGTTAATAGTATTAAAGACTTAAGCGAGGGCATGCAGCTTGAAGGTGTTGTTACCAACGTGACAGCCTTTGGTTGCTTCGTTGATGTCGGCGTCCACCAAGATGGCCTTGTGCATATCTCACAAATGGCCAATGATTTCGTCGCTGACCCGATGAACCGCGTCAAACCTGGTGATATCGTCTCGGTACGTGTGATTTCTATCGACGAAAAACGCGGCCGTATCGGCTTTAGTATGAAGCCTGAATCTGAAAAACCCGTACGCTCAGCTGCGAAGTCAACTGCAGAAGGTACGGGTAATGAGAATAAAACCAATCGTCCACGTAGCAACCGTCCAAGTGATAGTCGTCCAGCGGCTGATAAGCGTTCGTCAAAACCACGTGGCAATCGTCAAGATAAAGATAATGCCAACAACCGTCGTAAAGCACCTAGAGTGGAGAAAGCAGGCGCATCTCATAAAGAAGCACCTAATAAAATAGGCACGCTTGGCGCGCTGTTGCAGGAAGCTGGCGTTACTAAAACTAAAAAATAATATTTATCATAAAGATTAACCAAAAAAGGCAGCCATCTGGCTGCCTTTTTTATTGAGAATATATTGGAGGATTCTCTTTAAAATTGATTTCGCTATTTATGTTTTATAGCGCTTGCGTTGGCTCGGCATCTTCTTCGTTTTCTGATAACGCTTCTTCTTGTAGGGCTGCTTCTTCATCTAGCATAGCTTGCTGCAAATCTTGTTGTTGCATCGCTGCTTCATCATCTTGCATGGCTTGTTGCTGCATTGCTGCTTCTGGATTTTGTATTGCGGCTTGTTGTGCCTGCATGTCTTCTTGCATGGTATTTTGAATTGTCGCTTGCTCAGCTTGTAGCTCAGTAGTCATTGGCTGTTGGCTAGCAAGATTATTAACCTGTGCTCTTTTGATCGTTTGAGTTTCGCTTAACTGAAATGGATTAGAGTGATCGGCTGCGGCTTCATTTGTAGGAGTGCCTTCAGCTTCGAGGGTGGTTGCAGTGGCTGCATCTTCTACTGCTTCGCTAGCAGTAGGGGCTGCCATAGCCAAACTTGGGATAGTGAGCGCTGCGCCCATAAGTAACGATAAAGATAGAGTACTTTTTTTCATTAATCCATTCCTTAATTTACAATCTTATAATGTCAGTTTAAGGAGTTTTAAACTTGACGCTTATATTGAGTATTGTTGTATAAAATAAAATTGCTATACCAATTCATTTAGTATTTCGCATTTATATATTTAATATATCTAACATTAAAACTATAGACAAAATAAAATCATGATAACCATTGAACGATTATCATGATTGATTTGGTTAAAGAGTTTTATAAGCTGAACTGGGTCAGTGATAAAAATCTAATAGGAGAATAGCAACTAAATAAGCATGGGTTCAGTAGCGCATCGATTAAAACTCTCACAGAGCGGTGTTTGTAAGTGAGTTTGTGCAACTATTGTAGCGTTATTGTCAGGCTCGACAAAAGGAAAGCAAAATGTCTTTTTTGCTTTCCTTTCTAATTTTAAAGACTGTATGGTTAATACTCAATTATCAACATTCTATTCAACGATCACATATTTACCAGTTCTTGGATCGACCACGCGTTGCTGGGTATTATTGTCCGGCACGCGAATCACAGGAAAGGTTTGGCTGATTTCGGTATCTTCAAGGACGCTACTATCTGCTTCTTCACCAACGATGACGGCGCGATTAGCTCCATCTTCTACCGCAATTGCCGTACCGCTTGCGGTATTCACCCGTTTAATTTGGTCTTCTGGCGCAATGATGACTTCTTTTACACGATACTTAGCAGGGCGGATAACGCGGGTAGTTTCGACAACGACTGGCTCCATACTGCGCTCTTCAGTGATGGCAACTTGAGGTTCTGGCGCTGGCGCTTCAGTTTCTTTAGCGTCGCTGACAACAGGGGTGGGGAATTTGGCGCCAAAGTGGTTATCGCACTGCTGCATGCTGAGACGTACCGGATTACCGGCTTTGTCCATATAGACGTTGACGGGCATATCAGCAGCGATAGGTACGTATTTACCCACTAAAGGACCTGAGACACCATAGCGGCCGTTTGACTGTCCAACGCCCAAATCACAAGCACCGGCTGAATAATCACTGGCTTGTAAATTATTACTATTGACCACGGCTTGAGGAATCATGACCTCAGACAAACGCATCTTTTTAATCGACGCTTCGCCTGCCTGCATTTTTGGTTTTTGGTAAGTATAAGGCGTATAAAATTTTGCCGAACCATCTTTGACCGCCATGACACATTCATCGTAGCTGTCATAACCAACGTTACCATGGTTATCAGTCGTCATACCAGCGTTGGCGGTACTCGCAAACATGGCGACACCGGATGTCAAAACTGCGGCTGTTAATACATTTAATTTCATAGTCATTCCCTCTTAGTTGTTATTAATGTAGTTATTGTTAATATGTTTCTTTGGGCTTGTTGAACTTAGGCTTGGTCTATAAAATCCGTGCCATAACCTGTTTAATCCTACGTGAGTTATAGCAATATGGCTGTGACATTAGTCTGGAAATGTGTAGCTTAATGTATTGAAAAAGGGCAAAGGGGCAACATCGTTTACCAAAGAAATACGCTTTTATCGTTTATTAACATTTGTCTAAAATGTAATGAGCAACAAGGTAAAGAATATAAGCAATAAAAAAACCGCCTCTTGCTACCAAGAAGCGGTCGTTACTGGCTTAGTTAAAGTCATACTCAATGAGCTAAATCTTGTTTTAATCTTAGCTATAGTTACTATTAATCTTCTACTACTTCAAAGCTGAGACCAGAATGTTCTTCTAAACGTTCCATTAAGCGATCACCCATCGCCGAAGCAGGCGTCCAAAAACCACCGCCGACATCGTCTTTACTGATATCTTGCGCGAGACATAAAGCTGCTTGCGACAACATACGCGAGGTGCTGCCGTAACCAGGGTCTTTATCGCCAGTTACCTTGGTATTAATGGTGTCGTTATTAGCAGTTTCACCAAACAGACGAATATCAAAATAGCCGTTTTCTTGCTCTTCTTTAGAAGGACCTGAGCCAGATTTAGGCAGCACATGTTTAGATAACAGCTCGCGACTTGGTTTAATCATCATCGCCGTGGCAAAACCCATTAAGCCTGCGCTCATCGCGTAGCTTGATAATTTACCTTTTACGCCGTCTTTCATCCACATCGCTTCGTCATACTTAAAGTCGCGACCATATTCATAACCAAGCAGCTGGTTACTGCGATGGACAATGCGGGTATTGATGCTGGCCATGACAAATGGTGCCAGCCAGCGTTTGTGCTCTTCATCGTATTCTGGCTTGCTGACATTATCTTGGCGCACGTTTGGTGCATCTTTGTCATCGTTGAGCAGATAAGGATTTGCCACTTGCTTACGGCGTGATTTGTCTTGACCAACTTCTTCAAAAATTGTCGCCATCGACGCAATCGTGCCGCCAGATAAACCACCTTTTGCCGCTTTGACGCGCATATGAATCACATCACAAGCGCTACCGAATTTTTCTTGTGCTTGCTGCTGGGTAAAATAGACGCCCAAATCCGACGGAATAGAGTCAAAACCACATGAGTTGACGATACGCGCGCCGCTTTGCTTGGCGGCGTCCTGATATTTATCCATCATATCTTTGATGAATATCGCTTCGCCAGTCAGATCGACATAATCGGTACCATTATTAGCGCAAGATTTAATCAATGGCTCGCCGTATTTTAGGTAAGGGCCAACGGTTGAGATAATAACTTGGGCTTGTTTGGTCATCTTATCGAGGCTAGCCGCATCGTTACTATCAGCAATGATAATATCGACTTTGCTGGCAAGCTTAGACTGTAGCTCATTGAGCTTTTCTTCGTCACGGCCCGCTATCGCCCACGTGACATTCTCGTCATTTTTATCTTTAGCGTTCGATAAAAATTCTGTTAAATAATGCGCCGTAATCTGACCCACAAAACTGGTTGCACCGTACAAGACTACCGCGTAAGGACGCTTCTCACTAGGGTTTGCAGGCTCTTGATTTGTTGATGCTTGTTTTGATGCCGCTGTTTCGTTTGAGTTTTCCGTATTCATAGTTATTTTCCTTATTAAATAGCGATTATTGCTAAATAGCTGTTTTTATTCATTATGCAACTGACGTTAGATATGTAATCTGCAGAAAGTAGCCAATCTAGGTTTATAGCAGATTTTGTCATAAAAATAAGCGAATTTAAGTAACTATTCACTATCTCTACACATAAGTCTTGAAAAGCCAAGTAAAAACTTAAAAATGGTAAGAGTTGCTACAAAGTTTACATAACCTATCGACATTATTACCAAAATGAACGTTCTTTAGAGAAAATCATTGCTAATCTATATTCGTACGCAGTAATAAGTTGTATCAAAACAAAAAGAAGACTTTCAGGAAGAAAAGAGTGCAGTGGTAAAACGGTTGATTGATAAATAGTTTATTAATAACCAAAATTGCTAGCTGTATATCTAGTTTCTAACCATAATTTGAGGAGAATATTATGTTTCGTTGGGCCATTATTTTTGCGGTAATCGCATTGATTGCAAGTTTCTTAGGCTTTGGCGGTGTCGCTGGTCTATCGGCAAACTTTGCTTATATCCTACTAGCCATTGCTGTGATTCTATTCATTGTCGCATTTGTTAGTCGCCGTATGTAATAGAGAACAGTGACTGCTTAGGTCGTAATTTTCCATATTGGTAATAAGAAAAAGTCCTCGATTGAGGACTTTTTTTATGGCTAAAATTTGACTATTTTGATTACTTTTAGTACCAAACGTCTTATACGGTTCTAGAAAGTTTTAGGCTGGATAATATGTTCCATACGTTTTGCAAGGCGAATATCTAGGCTTGTGATACCACCCGTATCGTGCGTGGTCAGGCGGACATCAACAATGTTATAAGTATTACTCCATTCAGGGTGATGTTCGAGCGCTTCGGCATAAAAAGCGGCTTGATTCATAAAGCTCATCGCTTCAATAAAATCGCTGAAATGATAGCTTTTGACGATACTATTGCCGTCGCGCCGCCAGCCAGCCAAGTCTTCCAATTGTAAGTCGATTTGTTGGTTAGATAAACTACTCATGGTGATATCCTTTATTATTATTAGGGAGGGTTAGCGGTTTGCGGGTTTTTATTTCACTTTACATATCTTCTCTTGCCCAATGTCATGACAAAAAGCACATAGGACAAAAAACCCACCTAATTCTGATTGTCTTTATTACATCATTGCAAGCAAAAATATAATAATTATCGTCAGATAAATAGGAGGGTAGTCGTACGTTTTAGCGCTTAAACCAAGATAAGGCTTTTATAGCATAGTTACTACTATAAAGCTTTATCTATCATTGGCTTGTTTTGTTAAGCTTAAAGCAACCCTTTATATTCAGGGTTTTTATCAATATATGAGGCGACAAACGAGCACTGTGGCACCACTTTTTTATTATTATCCTGCGCGTAGTTTAAAGCATGCTTAACCAGTGCAGACCCAACACCGCGACCACCCAATTCTTGTGGCACGATGGTATGGTCGTATACCAGTTGATCGCCGCGCTCTTGATAGCTGATATAGCCAGTATGACCGTCGATTGACGTTTCAAAACGTTTGGCTTGCTCATTGTGAACGATATCTAGATTCTGTTTGTCGTTATTACTCATAAAAATTCTCCAATTATTGATATTTATAATTATTCCTAGCGGTTGATAAACTGGCTATTCTTGAATATTGATTATTTAAGCATTAGTTATTAAATAGCTGTCATATGCATAATCTGCACAGTTTTAACCTTTTATTGCACTTATTGTGAGCTTTTTTAAATGGATTTTCTAGTCATTTACCGTAAGGCTAGATAGGGCGAATGTTAATAGCCTTACTTTAATTCAAACGTCACGACATGACTTTGTAAGGCGTGATTTCGCATAAAGGTATTGGCAGAGAAAGCTACTAAAACAGACAGCTAAGCGTAAAAAGCCTGCAAAAAAAGTTAAAAGGCATATAAAGACAGGTAAAACAGTCCGTTAGCTTGCAGGGGTTGCGCCACAATGCGATAATGGTAAACAATTTATAACCCTGATTTTTGAGGCGCAGTCCATTTGGCATGATTGCTAAGTCTGGTTTGCACGTCTCGTCTATGCAGTCTATTGGAGTGTTAATGGCTCAATATATCTACACGATGAACAACGTGTCAAAACTTGTTCCGCCTAAGCGTGAAATTTTAAAGAATATCAACCTGTCATTTTTCCCTGGCGCCAAGATTGGTGTGCTAGGTATCAACGGTGCGGGTAAATCAACTTTGCTACGCATTATGGCGGGCGTGGATAAAGATTTTAGCGGTGAAGCGCGCGCGCAAACGGGTACCAAAATTGGCTACCTACCGCAAGAACCACAGCTTGATGATAGCAAAGACGTCCGTGGCAACGTCGAAGATGGTATGCGTGAAGCTTTAGATGCGCTGTCACGTCTTGACGCCATTTATGCCGAATATGCTGAACCTGATGCCGACTTTGATAAGCTTGCCGAAGAACAAGGCAAGATGGAAGATATCATTCAAGCATGGGATGCGCATAATTTAAATACTCAACTAGAAAAAGCCGCTGATGCTTTGCGTCTACCACCATGGGATGCGGACGTTAGCAAACTATCAGGTGGTGAAAAACGCCGTGTGGCACTTTGCCGTCTGCTGTTATCACGCCCTGATATGCTGTTACTTGACGAACCGACCAACCATTTGGACGCTGAATCGGTTGCTTGGCTTGAGCAGTTCCTCCAGAACTACAGCGGTACCATCGTCGCCATTACCCATGACCGTTATTTCTTGGATAATGTCGCTCAGTGGATTTTGGAGCTTGACCGTGGCCATGGCTATCCGTACGAAGGCAACTATACTGAGTGGCTCGAGCAAAAGAACGTCCGTCTAGAGCAGCAAAATAAACAAGAAGAATCGTTTGCTAAAGCGCTGAAAAAAGAGCTTGAGTGGATTCGTAAAAACCAAAAAGGTCAGCAAGCCAAGTCAAAATCACGCGTGCAGCGTTTTGAGGAATTGAACTCAAAAGAGTTCCAGCAGCGTAATGAGACCTCTGAGATTTATATTCCACCAGGCCCTCGCTTGGGTAATAAAGTCATCGAAGTCAACGATATCTCTAAATCGTTTGGCGATCGTCTGCTGTATGAAAACCTCAGCTTTAATGTCCCAGCGGGCGCTATCGTTGGCATTATCGGTCCAAACGGTGCGGGTAAAACCACGCTATTTAACATGATTACCGAACGTGATACGCCAGATACCGGCTCAGTCGATTTGGGTGAAAGTGTCAAAGTCGCTTATGTCGGACAGGTACGTGATAACTTAGATGACAAAAAGACCGTTTGGGAAGAAGTCTCTGACGGCCTAGATATCATCAAAGTAGGCGACTATGAAACCCCAAGCCGCGCTTATATTGGCCGTTTTAACTTTAAAGGTTCAGACCAACAAAAGCACGTCGGTCAATTATCAGGTGGTGAGCGTAACCGTTTACAACTTGCTAAGACACTAAAACAGGGCGCTAACGTCTTGCTCCTTGATGAGCCATCAAACGATTTGGATATCGAAACCTTACGTGCGCTAGAGGATGCCATTCAAGTATTCCCCGGTACGGTAATGGTGGTGTCGCATGATCGCTGGTTCCTTGACCGTATCGCGACCCATATTTTGGCATTCGAAGAAGAAGGCCCTATTTGGTTCGATGGCAACTATTCTGAGTTTGAAACCTATCGCAAAAAGACCATGGGTGATGACGCCAGTCCTAAACGTATGAAGTATAAAAAGATTTCTACCTAGAATCTTTGCTAAAAACTTTGTTTGTCATAAGTATTTTTGGACAATAATTTTAGATATAAAAAAAGACCTCTAATCTATTAGAGGTCTTTTTTATGTTCAGCTTTTACGTTGCTTTATGAGCGCTTACGGCCAAATTTACGCTGCTTTTTATTGCTAATCTCAGTAATGGCGTGGGCAATCTCTTCTTCGTTGAGGCTCGCCACTTGCTGCAAGATTTGCATCATATCAGGACTAAGGACATATTTAGCATGATGGGCGATATCGTCGATGCGCTGATCAAAAATTAAGATGCCAGTTTCTTCGTCTTTTTGCAGATAATCAAGACGAATCAAAGCACCGATAAAGCTGGTAAATAGCGCACGGTCAAAGAAATCTGGAATGTCGTCAGCATAGAGGACTGACAAACGCTGTCCAAGCAAATGACAGAGGTCAACAACTTCGTTTTCGGTCAGATTGCCTGAGCCTTGCTGCGCAAGTAGGGCAAGGGTCATAAAGTAACGCTCAAGGCTTTGTTCGACTGGGGTCGCAAGCACTTGTAGCTGCTGATAGCATTTGCTATTGGTCTCAGGGACGCTTAGCATACCATCACTCAATTCTACAATCAGGCCACTTGCAAGCAGGCTATCGACTTTTTTATTCAGCGTTTCTGTCAAACCATGGGCGGAATAATAGAGGAACAGCTCACTTTGTAAAAAGGGATATAACTGCTCGGCGATACTATTGAGACGGCTGCGCTCAATGCGACCGTTACGCGCGACCAGAGCGGATAAGAAAGACAATAAAATAAAGACATGCAGGATATTATTACGGAAATAGCTTAGTAGCGCCGCCTGTTTGCCAGCAACCTGGATAATATCACCCAAGATATGCGGTATGCGTTCGATAAGTTTTAGCTTAATACCATAATCGATGATTTGCTGCGGCGTCATATCGGTGATAATCGTATCATCAGAGTAGGGCAAGTGCTGAGCCAGACCTTGATAAAGGGCGATTTGCTCACGGCAAATATCTTCATCAAGCGCCGCCTTTGGTGCCGATAATAATACCAATGACAATAACGACACTGGAGTGATGACCGCTGCCTTATTGATATGCTGCATGACTTTGACGCCGATATTATCCACCATGGCGCTGGTTTTATCATCGAGTGGCGTGTCGGTGCGATCAGCAGGTAAGCTGTTGGCCGGCACATCGAATTTTTGCATGAAGTCGCTAAGATGCAGCGGCGTACCAAAGCTTAAATGCACATTACCAAAGATGCGTTCAATCTTGCGCCCAACTTTTAGGAGACCGATTAGTGATTCTGACTCTTTTGGCTTACCTTTTAGCTCGCCCACATAAGTGCCGCCTTCCATGATGCGCTCGTAACCGATATAGGTCGGTATAAATACCACAGGTTTATTGGTCCGGCGTAATTGGCTATGTACCGTCATCGCTAGCATACCCATCTTTGGTGGCAGCAGTCGCCCTGAACGCGAGCGTCCGCCTTCGATAAAGTACTCAATCGGGGTATTACGGGTAATCAGCGTGTGCATATATTCACGCAGTACCGCAGTATATAGCGCGTTGCCACGGAAGCTACGACGAATGTAAAAGGCAACCGCGCCGCGCAATAATGGCCCCAATACTGGTACATCTAAGTTATCACCCGCTGCGACATAAGGAATGCTTAAGCCGCGCATATAAATGACGTAGGACAGTAGCAAGTAGTCGACATGGCTGCGGTGACAAGGCACATAAATAAGCTCATAATCAGCGGCCAGCTCACGTACCCGCTCAAAGTGATGCACTTCTACGCCATCATAAAGCTGCGTCCACAACCACGTCAGGAACTTATAAAAACCGCGCACGATAGAGTGTGAGTAATCATTAACCATTTCATTGGCGTAGCCCTTGGCTAACATACGCGCTTCCCGCACACTGGTGCCTGACGCCGCCGCTTCTGCTTCTATTGCATGTTTGATAGCGGGCGAATAAACCAATTTGTCGACCAAATTACGTCTGTCTGACAAGTCGGGGCCGAGCATGCTGGCTCGCTGTTTATCCAAATAAATATTAAGCTGCTGTTGTAATGAGCGCACCAGCTCACGATTGCCATCGGCTGACGCAACCATGGCAAAGCTAGGCGCTATATCATTTACCTTATTAGCATCGTTTGCCGTATCAGCTTGCGCGGTGTTTTGTACGGTATTGGTTTCGCTAGCAACAGAATCAAAGACAGAGAATCCTTCGCCATCACCTTTTAAGCTGTCATGGATAAGGGTGCGTAAATCCTGCGGCGGATGGAACTGGACAAAGGTATCACGTCCCATCACGCCGATATTAAATAGCTGCTTGGTGATGCTAGGATCTTCCCAGTTATCGGCAGTCAACAGTTTAAATAGCGAGTCTTCTTTTTCTGGCGCGCGTCCCCATAGGATCGACACTGGCACCAAACGCACTTGTAATTCTGGATGTTGTAAGACCGCGGCAACCAGACGCGATAGGCGAGGTGATAACTGGCTGTCTTTGGCATGTGGATGATGTAAAAAGATAATGGCGGCATTTTCTTTAACATCATGAGTAATATCTTGCACACCGACCAAGGCGGGCGGCAGATTGTGCTCTTGTGTTTGTAGGTCAATCAAAATACTGTTGGAGCGCGAATAATCTTGCAGCACATAAAACCTAAGGATATTGTCGTCATCGTCAAATTCTGGCAACTCACCCAAAAGCTTTGGCTTCACAGCCACATCAAGCAGCTGACCCGACAGCTTGCGATAAAGCTGGTTAATAGGCGCATTAGCATAAAGGGTTGAGGCAACCGGCAACATCTCAGCCTCGAATTCTGGGGTCGAGGCTGTATGGTCAGTTGCGACGGGCGCTTTAAAAATCCGTTTTTTTAAGAACTTCGGTATCATAATCAGTATCAAAATTAGTCAAATGTGGTGAGCTTATGATGCCATAAAAGCCATCAAAGCGATATATAGTGTCTGTATATACTGCCAATATTAACAGCATAACGGCATAGAATACTGGTTTAAATGCCCGAGAATACTTAACGAGCCAACCGTTAAAATGCGAAATTATTTAAAGTAAGAGGTAGAAAAATCTGCGATTTCGCGCAATACTGTATGGCATTAAATCAAAACATTTACATTCAAATCTATGTAGAATTTTATCTTTTAACTTCATTATTCTAAGCCAGAACATTATGACCCCTGCTATCAAACTTGCCAAACAGCAAAGCCTTGATTATAAGTTGCATGAATATACTCACGACAGCACCGCCGCCTCTTTCGGACTAGAAGCAGTAGAAAAACTGGGTATTACTGCCGAGCGTGTGTTTAAAACTTTGGTGGTGACAACCGACGCAGGCGCGCTGGCCGTAGCGATTTTGCCGGTCGATCAAACGCTAAATTTTAAAAAAGTGGCGAAGGCTTTATCGAGCACTAAAATGCTGGCTTGTAAAAAAGTACAAATGGCTGAGCCTAAATTGGTCGAACGGTCGACGGGTTATGTGCTCGGTGGCGTTAGCCCATTGGGGCAAAAAAAGCGCCTACCGACACTTATCCATGCCGCCGCGCAACAGCAAGCTACTATCTATGTGAGTGGCGGTCGCCGAGGTCTAGAGATTGAGTTGCCACCTGAGCAATTAGCGACCACGCTTAACGCGCGCTTTGTAGATATCATCGATGATTAGTATTTAAGAAGAATTTTACACGCCCTTTATTCTGCGCCTTTGTCATTTGCTCTCAATAGTGTTTGCGCTGCTTATTAGTAGAATTGCTATTTTTAAATAAGGATGTTACCCATGCCGCATTTAACCATTCAAGTGACGCCAAACGTCACGATTACTCATGAAGAATCATTTCTAAAAGCATTAAATCAAGTGCTGTGGGACAGTGGACACTTTGGTAAACCTACCGATATCAAAGCGCGCATCGTACCGATTGAGACGTTTTTGGTTGGCGTGGAAGATGACGAGCAGCGCAACGGCTTTGTTTATGCGTATCTAAAAATTATGAGCGGCCGTGACGAAGTCATACGCCATCAACTCGCTGAATTATTAACAGCTGCTATAGAGGAAAGCTTGAATGCACAGCAATCGGGACGCGCCGACATTCAAATCTGTGTCGAAGTAGAGGAAATCAGCGCGATTTATCATAAAAAAATGCTGAGCTAAACGCTAGGCTCAATTGTTTATAAGAGTGATTTATAAAAATGACAGACCAGCTATTTATCTGCACATAGCGACTTACTGGCAAACTTAGGCAGTACCATCACCTCAGCTTTATAACCAGCGGTTTTACCGTGAGTCGCCATCAAATTGCGGGCGATACGTAAGCGATATTCGCCATTTTCCGGTAAGCAGCCTTGATAAATAAACCCGCCTTTGGTGCCATCATATTTACCATTTGGCATGTGCAGGACGCCGACATTGGCGGTCTCAGACGTGCCAGTAAGCGGCGCAATATTAATGATGGCATATTGCGCAGCGGCGGCATTAAAGCGGTACCAGCGCTCCTGTTCGTTAGGTTTTAATTTACCCGTAACCACGCTACTAATAGCGCCTTTGGCAAAATGGATGGGGGTATCGCTGGTTTTAGCCATCGCGCTATGGGCGCCAACGCTGATTAATGCGGCACTCAATAATAGCGTTTTTAGCGCTCGTGTACTTGATAAAGTGGTTCTGTTATTAATCGACAACATCATTACTTCCTTATTAAATTATATTTTATCAGCTGTCTATTATTTGCATGTCTATTACTTGATAACTATGGTTCTAGTATCTTCTCTGACTTTATATTAAACATAAAAAAGCGCCTAATGAATAGGCGCTTTTCTTGTTAATTATTTGCTCAATTGAGAAGCAATCTTAGTCTAGGAAAGCAAAGTTATCGATTTTCATTGCCGTCATGCTCTCGCTTGGAGCAACCATACTTTCAGCATGGCCTGAGGTACGCGGTAAGATTTTATCAAAGTAAAACTCTGCAGTTTGAATCTTAGCTTTGTAGAATTCTGGTGACTCAGTGCCGCCTTTTTCAAGCTTGTCATAAGCGACCGCCGCCATGCGCGCCCAGTGATAACCCATCATCACATAGCCTGAGTACATCAAAAAGTCATCTGATGCCGCAGAGATGATTTCACGGTCTTTACGCGCCATCAGCATCAAGCGTACGGTCAAGGTGTTCCACTCAGCACATAGTTTGGTCAGTGCCCAAACGAATTTACGCATGTCTTTATCAAGCGCATACTCGCCGCACCATTTCATAATGCTTGAGGTGTAATCACGGATAATTTTACCTTTAGACTGCAAGATAACTTTACGACCGAGTAAGTCAAGCGCCTGTACGCCAGTGGTACCTTCGTACATCGTCGCAATACGGGCATCACGAGCGATAAGCTCCATGCCCCATTCTTTGATATAGCCGTGACCACCGTAGATTTGCTGACCGTGTTTGGCCGCTTCAATACCAAGCTCCGTTAAAAAGCCTTTTAGGATAGGCGTATAAAAGCCCAATTTGTCATCCCATTTTTCAAACTCAGCGTCATCACCATTGGCAACGCCTTGAGACATTTTGTCGGCATAGCGCGCTGAGTGATAAATCATTGAGCGACCGCCTTCAGCAAAGGCTTTTTGGGTCAATAGCATACGGCGTACGTCGGCATGATGAATAATCGCATCAGCCACTTTTTCAGGGTCTTTCGTGCCTGATAGCGTACGCATAGAGCGACGGTCTTTAGCGTATGGTAGGGCGTTTTGGAAAGACAATTCAGTGTGCGCCAAACCTTGAATACCAGTACCGATACGAGCAGTGTTCATAAAGGTGAACATCGCTTTCAAGCCTTTATTTGGCTCACCAATTAAGTAACCAACTGCGTCATCGAAGTTTAAAACACAAGTTGACGATGAGCTGATACCCATTTTGTGCTCGATAGAGCCACAAACCACGCCATTACGCTCGCCAGATTCACCTTCAGCATTTGGCAAGAATTTTGGTACGATGAACAATGAGATACCGCGTGTGCCTTCTGGCGCATTTGGTAGACGAGCTAAAACGATATGGACGATATTGTCGGTTAAGTCATGCTCGCCACTTGAGATAAAAATCTTGGTACCGCTGATTTTATAAGTACCGTCATCTTGCGGGATGGCTTTTGATTTAACCTGACCCAAGTCAGTACCACACTGCGGCTCAGTCAAACACATGGTGCCCGACCACGTACCTTCAACCAATTTAGGTAAATAAATCGCTTTTTGCTCGTCGGTACCGTACTGTAGTAAGGTGTTGATACAACCAGTTGATAGGCCAGGATACATCGCCCAAGGCCAGTTAGCCGTACCCATCATTTCAGACTTAATAAGGTTGATTGACATCGGTAAGTTCATACCGCCGTACTCTTCAGGGTACGAAATACCTTGCCAGCCGCCTTCGACGAACTGGTCATAAGCTTCTTTAAAACCTTTAGGCGTAGTGACCACACCATTTTCAAAATGACAGCCTTCTTCATCCGCTGGCTGGTACAAAGGCGCTAAGATATTTTCAGCAAAGTCAGCAAAGCCTTGCAAAATCATATCGACGGTTTCAGGATCGGCGTTTTCGCCATTGTCTAGGCTTTTATAATGCGTTTGATAGTCAAAAACATCATTTATCAAAAACTTGATATCACGCAAAGGTGCTTTGTAAGTTAACATAGTCGCTCTCTTTGATTATTTGGCTAGGATAGTTCGTTAGCATAGACTGTCGGCTCATTAATTGAGCCATGGTTCATGTAAACGGGAGTTTAATTATTTGAGATAAAGGCAGACAATATTACAGGTCGTTATCTAGGTTTATTAAGAACAGCTTGTCCATTTTGATAACCGTTAAGGCATCCTTGATAAAAAACAGCTGTCGTAGCATTGAGGTCAGTATAAATCTTCTATAGCCACAAATATACAACCGATAACTAATATTCATAATATATTAAAAAACATAAAAATTTAAGTTATAAATATAAATGGTTATTTATTTATAAACAGGCATCAATAAGTCCAGTTTTATAAACAACCATAGTTTTAGTACAGGTTGCAGCGTAAGTTTTAGTATAGACAGCGGGATAGACGCAAAACAACCGTTAAGTGTATGAGTTGCGTGCCCAAACAGAATAAAGGAACACAATTTATGAGCGCACCAAAGCGCAATTTAGCATACCAAACAGAGCAGAAAAAGACGCCAGTATTTTGGCTAATGGCAGTAGTTGGGCGGTTAAAAAAACTCATCGATGGTGAGCTTAACCATTTATTAACCGTAAACCGTAGCAAACGACCGTGGCACATGCCGATTATCGCTGCAATTACCATTAGTTTTCCGGTATTTGTCGGGGCGTACTTTGATGCTCTGCCGTCTGGTATTAAAGCGTCACTAGGAGCGATGGTTATTTTAAATACACCGTTAGCAGGTAAGCTGCCGTTTCGTTTGGTGACGGTGATGGCGTGGGGGTTTGCCATGTCGCTGTGTTTTGCGCTGGGCCTGATAGCGCAGCAAATTCCGCCATTAAAATTGCCGATATTTACCTTGATGGCGTTTGGTATTGTAATTTTTGGGCGCTACTATCGTCAACCGCCGCCCGCAGGTTTGTTTGTGATGATGGCGGGGGCGATTGCGCTATTTATCCCCCTGCCTTTAGAAGATGTCATGCCGGCCACAGGCTTGGTGATGCTCGGTAGTGGTTTTGCTTTGGTGATGGCGCTGCTATATTCGCTGTTTCTATTAGCGACGCGCCTAGCGACACCGACGCCGACCTATAGCTATGAGCCCGATACCATTACGGAGAGTGTGATTGTCGCCGGTTTTGTCAGTCTATCTTTAGTCATCGCGCTGAGCTTAAATTTATCAAATCCCTATTGGGCAGCAGTCAGCTGTTTTTTGATTATCCAAGGTATTCATTTGCGTACCATGTGGATTAAGCAAATCCATCGTTTGCTTGGCACCATGGTTGGCGTTGGGCTGGCGGGATGGATGCTGGCGTGGGGTTTGCCGATATGGGGTGTGGCACTGGCGATATTAAGCTTAATGCTGTGTATCGAAACCTTGGTCGACCGCCATTATGGCTTGGCGGTGATATTTATCACGCCGCTGACGATATTTATTGCCGAATATGGCAGTGGGTTGCCGTTTACTAAGCAAGCTTATCAAGAGGTCATTTTAGCGCGTTTGTTTGATACCATGATTGGCTGCGTGGTGGGGCTAAGCGGCGGGGTGGTGATGCATTCGACCGATTTACGCGTGCCGCTGCGCCGGATGGAGAATTGGCTGCTAGCGCGTTTTAGCTAAATTTTTTAGCAGATAAAAAGCTGTATGATTTCTATTCATATGGCTTTTTTAGTCGCGGTTTAAGCTGTTCATTCAATGTACTTATAAACTGTCGATGACTTGCGCAACATCGACTTTATGTTCTGTCCAACGCTCAAAACTTAACGCTGCCTGCCCGATAAGCATGCCATAACCGTCTGACGTTTGTGCGCCGCGCTTGGTAAAATGCTGCAAAAACGGCAGCTCACGTCCATACATCATATCGTAAGCATAATGGCCGTCTAGTTGGTCGCTAAGCGGCAGCGTATCGCCCGTTAGCCCAATCGAGGTAGCATTGATAATGATATCAAACTCACCGCTTAGCGTTTCAGTGCTACAGGTTTTAATCTGCTGCTTAGCAATTGTCTCACTTGCAGCGTTTAGATCAGTAACTAAATTTGTCGCTTTATTTAATGTACGATTGGCAAGGGTAAGCTCGCTGATACCCGCTTCAATCAATGGCAATATCACCCCGCGCGCCGCGCCGCCTGCGCCGATTATTGCCACACGCGCGCCCTTTAGCGGCCAATCTAAACTTGTCATGTGATTGACCAACCCTTGGCCATCGGTATTATCGCCATATATCGCCTCGGCTATCGGTGTGCCATTTTTTAACAACGTTTTATTGATCAACAAAGTATTAACAGCGCCTGCAACCTTAGCGTGTTCAGACAAGCCGCCACGCGCCGCGCAGCACTGATAAGCTACTTGCTTAAAGGGCACAGTCACGTTAGCACCAACGCCGCCGCCCTGAAAAAATGCCTCAATCACCGCAGTAAAGCTGGCTACATCATCAGGGCAATACTGGCGCTGATAGCTAATCTCTAAGCCTGTCTGCACAGCGAACTGCGTATGGATTTCAGGGGATTTGCTGTGGGCAATCGGATTGCCTATAACGATAAAATGCTGGGTCATAAAGGGTCCGCTGCTTGTAAAGGGTGAAATATAGGCAAAATCAACAGGTGAGAAGTTATCAATAAAAAAGTGGCCGTTTAATTATCTTATGCAATGTCATTTAATAAATCCTACTTATCATAGGGGATAACGTTAACTTTCACAAACCTATACTAAACCAACTAAGCTAAGCCAATTATGCTAAGTCAATAAAAGGGCTAAAAACGGAGCTGCTCATTAGCCAAATAAATCATGCCTTTATCTCGTGAGGTCTTTAACAAATCTGTACTCTGCCGGAGCGGTAAGTGTAAGGTAAAAGCTAGTCAAGTGTTAAGCAGTTGGGTAAACTAGGGAGCATGAAGATTTCAGTCGGCCTTGTGTTACGATGATTAAAAGGCAATATTTAACAATTTGACTGCTACCAAAGCCTATAACCAATAAGTTATATAACTATAAAAGTTTAACAGACATTTTTCGTTATCAGCGGCAGCAAACCCCGCTCGTTAATATCGTTTTTGGATCCCTTTAAAAGTGTGAGTACATTGCCCATGTGGAATAAAAGCCTACAGACCTTGATGGTCAGTACGATAATGACAGTTGGCGTGTCTTTGAGCGCCTGTAATAGCAATACAGAGAGTGATACTGCCGCCAAAGAAGCAGGCGCTGATAATAGCGAGCAGACCGCCGCTGAGACCTCCAAGGCAGAAAACCCCAATGCCAACGCTGATCTTGATGGCGCAACAGCTGCGCAAGGGACGCCAGTAAAATACGATATCGCCTCGTGGGGCACTGCCAAAGTAACCTCCTTAAGTATCGATGAGCTTAAAAAGATACAATCAGCCTTTGGTAAAGTGGTCAGCACCGACGAAAATAGCTTGGACTATGCCAGTAATCCGGCGTCCAAATATCGATTTATGCAGGATGATGCGCCGTATTTGGACCTGATTGATTCTGAAAAATACCTCGAGCTTGGCTGGTATTTTGCCAATCCAACCGACTCTGATAAAGAAAAAGAAATCAGTCAAAACCATGCCAAAAAAGCTTATCAACTGGCGCGTCAATTAATGGGCGATGAAGGCGGCAAGCTGGTCGCTGATATGCTCGGCGGTCAAATCGCCAAAAATAAAACCATCGGCGGTCAAAAAGTAGAGCTGGCAAAATGCGAGTTTTATAGCTGTATGCTAGTGATTAATAAATCTGCTGCTCAAACTGCTGATAAATAAGCGGGGCTGGCCTGAATGTCGCCCAATAGCTGGATATGTTTGCATCCGTCAAATGCTACACAGACCACGGTATCGTTAGACAATCGCGGGTTGGCATACGGTGATGGTTTTTTTACCACTATGGGCGTCATCGATGGGCAGATACTGTGGTTGGACTATCATCAGCAGCGCCTTGTCTCGCATGCGGTAGCCTTGCAACTTCAGCTGGACAGTTTTTCATTATTAACGGTGTTAAAAACACATGCCAAGCAATTACAGCAAGGTATGCTAAAACTTATAATCACGCGCGCCGAGCAAGAAGTCCGTGGTTATGGTTATACACCAAATATTGGTGGCGGCAGTGCGTGCGAAATTTGGCTTAAATCCTCACCAATGGCCATTACTACCGCACGATCGCTGCCACTCGCTAATAATCAATTCCTCCCGCTACAACCTACCGCGAGCGCCATTTGCTTATCCTCTCAAATTGCTTGTTTGCCGCCAACACTTGCTGGACTTAAAAGCTTAAATCGCCTCGATAATGTGCTGGCAAGTGGCGAGCTGCAAGCTATCAAAGCTAAGACATTGGCAGGCACTATCAAGCCAAGCATCGCTGAAGGTCTGCTACGCGATATGAGCGGGCGCTGGGTTGAGGGCACGATGAGTAATGTGTTTTATCAATTAGTAGAAGCGCCAGTCGCAAAATCGTCCAATCCTCCACACTCTCAAAATAACAGCAGCAGCAACTATTTAACCCAAGGTCAATGGTATACGCCATCGATGGCGCAATCGGGCGTTGCTGGAGTGATGCGGCAAGTGATTATCGATACATTATCGACTAGTGAAAATCCCGTCATTATCCGGTCATTACAAGATGAGGATTTACCTCATTTAAGCCAGCTATTCTTTTGCAATGCGCTGCGCGGTATTATGCCCATGAGTAGTCTGAGGTTACTCTCGGGTGAAGTGATGGGTTTTGAAGCGAGTTAACCGTATTTAAAGAATGTTAAATTTGGTGTCAATTAAGTTATCAGGGTATAAAACAACGTCTTCATTGCGATACAGTTCTTGCGCTTTTAATAGTGCTCCTTGTTCGTCCTCTGCGCTAATTTTTACGAGGTTACTTAGCGTCTCGACAACCTCTATCTGAAAGACTTTTTCCATATTCTTATCGTTTTTCATCATCACCCTTCCCAATACCTGCTTATCAAAATTTCTTTAGGATTTATATTTACTAGGTTAGCAAAGGCGTTTAAAAAGAAGTGATCGTCTTTTGTGACAAAGACTTGTGCGCTCAGGCAAATCGATCAATGATATTTTCTCAATCATAAAGGTTCAATAGCGCCTTTTAAAGGGAGAGATATCGATGCGTCCAATTTATGAAGAAAGCAGAATTCCAATACAAATTCGTCGCTTGATGGTTTTTGATGAAATTTGCAAATTAGCAAAAGAACAACCTGATGAAATTATTTACTTATCGCCTTATACCCAATTATCGCTCGGCGTTATGTATTTAAAAGACTTCAAAAAATTTATTGCCTTTGGCGGTGTGTTTGAGTATGCAGAAACACAAGAAGAAGTTATCGAGCAACGTATTAAAGTCTTTCCTAACGATGAACCAGTAAGGCGTGCGCTAACGGTCAATTTGAAGCAGTTTACTAAGCCTGCTCGCACATCTTTGCAGCTAGTATGGCATTGGAATAACTATGTTAAAAATAGAATGCACGCTTATGTAGATTATCGAGAAGAGCACTTTTTTAAAATAAATGATGAAATTGATTGGGAGTATCCGCCGCATAAGTTTCATGACCGTTTAGTTGCAACGGCACGTTTACCATTATGGGACGATAAGGATGAGTTGATAGCTGATGCCTATCGCGATAAGAAAGGGCAACCGAGAGCTGAGCGTTATAATGAAAAGCGCTTAATATAATTTGCGATAGTGCCCACGACCAGTAAATTCAATAATGCCTTTATCGCGTAACACTTGTAGCTGCTGACGGATTTTATCTTTAACATGGTTATTTTCGGGATGTTTGAGTTTTAATAAGTTGGCAAACGCATAAACTTGATTGAGAGAAAAGTCAGTATCCAGTCTATCGATACATTGCCAAATATCCAATGTCCAACCACGCGAAGCAATAGTTTGCTCACGTAAAAACAAGGTTTTTTGAAAGTGCTTGGTGACATTATCGCGTGGTATGACTTGCTGGTCTTTGACCAAAAACACTTTCCCCGATTCGGGCACTTTACGCAAATCAATATTGCAGCCGACCCAACCAGCACGTTTGGCAGTGATGGATAACGGCTTGCGTTTAATAATCATGTCCGGTTTAAAAACTGTTTGGGGATGATTAAAAAGTTATTCACCCTATATTCTGGCGAGTAGGTCAAAAAGAAAAAGCTGGGATTATCCTCGCTATTGATACGCTCAATCATAGTGGCATAAGCACCGTCATTAATCAGGTGGCTCAGTTTTGCCTTTTTACTTTTTAGCTCATATTCCTCGCTACAATGTGCGCAATAAAAATCAGCGACAGGTTGGTTATTGGCAAATTCAACTAAGGGTTCGGTATTGCAACGGGGGCAATAACTTTGCTTAGCGACCCAATCTTCACTGAGCACACGAATTTTTTGCGATTCAGATGAATAGTTTTTGGCAAGACTTTGATTGAAATTAAGGTTCATAGCCGATTTTTTTATTAAAGGAAAAATTCAAAGTGATAAATAAGCAATATGAGTATTAAGCCATATAATTTACTCTAACCACCAAGTTAATCGATAAGCTAAGCAAATACCATTGAAAATCGCCCAGTTCAGTGCTAAATTCTAGCAAACTTCTGCCTCGCGAGTTGCCATGAGCAAGCCAACACCTGAAATACCACCTAAACGCCCTGATGAGTCGCCAAAAAATGACCATGACGACGCGCCGGAGCAGCCTGTCGAGACGACGGCGCTGGATAAAAAACCTATCATTGACGACGTTAGCGCAGAGGAAGTACCGGCGACGGATATCTCACTCATTAGCGGTGGCACTAAACCGCGCCACTATAAAGCTGATAATCCATCGTTTTTTATGCAGCGTGGTTATCAGGTGTTATTGGTACTTGGACTGATTGCCGCGTTTTTTTTGGTGATGGTGTATCAGACGCTGTTTGGCCGTATTGAGCAGCCGCAGCAGATGGTGACGATTGAATCGGGTCAGACGTATTATGGGCTATTGCCGCAGTGGCAGCAGCAAATACCGCTGTTTTCTGCCACGATTGCCAAGCTTTATATGAAAACGCAAATCGATGGCCCATTGCATGCCGGTATTTATCAATTACCAGAAAACCCTACCTTTGCTGAAGCCTTAGAAGTATTGGGGCAAGGGGTAAAAGCGGCGATGGTCAAGGTACAGATTATCGAAGGCAAAACCTCAAAAGATTTATATCAGGCGCTACGAGATAATAAAGGCATCAAAAAAGAAGTACTGACGGCGGATAGCACGAATGCCAGCATCGCACAGGCGTTGGATTTGGTTGGCATCTTGCCAGATTCGGTGATCAATAGTAATGATGCTATCGTCAATCACAATCTTGAAGGCTGGTTTGCGCCTGATACGTATTATTATGGCGAAGGCAGCACCGATAAGCAGGTATTGACCGATTTGTATAAGCGTCAGCAGCAAGCATTGACCAAAGCGTGGGAAAATCGCGACCCTGATCTGCCTTATGACAGTCCGTATGAAGCGCTGGTGATGGCATCGATTATCGAAAAAGAAACCAGCGTGGCAGAAGAGCGTCCTTTAGTCTCGGCAGTATTTAGCAATCGTTTGAATAAAAATATGCGCTTGCAAACCGATCCGACCATTATTTATGGGATGGGTAGCCGTTATGAAGGCAATATTCGCCGTCAAGACATCGATGAAAAGACCGCTTATAACACCTATCAAATCGATGGTTTGCCGCCAACGCCAATCGCGCTGCCATCTGCGGCCTCGATTGAAGCGACTTTGCATCCCGCCGATAGCGAAGCGTTATATTTTGTGGCGACCGGTAACGGCGGGCACAAATTTACCAATAGCTTAAATGAGCATAACCAAGCGGTCAAAGAATATCTCAGCGTCATGCGTCAGAAAAAAGCACAAACACCGCCGCCGTAATTTAATCCTTTATCTTTTCTAAAAACCTATCGTGTACTGAGCGTTATGTCTTTATATAGCTATTTATATAACTATCTATCTAATTGCATAACGTTCATCAATGACATAAGGTCATATCATGTCAGCATCCCTACTAGATAAATCAGTGCAAGAAAAATCAGCGCAAATAAATTCGCCTAAACATTATATAAATACAGCGTCCAATCAAGGGCGCTTTATTAGCTTTGAAGGTACTGAAGGCGTTGGCAAGACCACCGCTATCGAGCAGCTTTGCAATCAGCTACAAGCAAAAGGCATTGACTATCTGCGTACCCGGGAGCCGGGCGGTAGTCCGTTTGCTGAGCAGCTGCGTGCTATTTTATTAGACCCGGATACCAAAATTAATGATGATACTGAGCTGCTACTGATGTTTGCCGCGCGCTGTGACCATTTGCAGCAAGTGATTTTGCCTGCACTGCAATGCGGTACGTGGGTAATATGTGATCGCTTCACCGATTCGACCGTTGCCTATCAAGGCTTTGGACGCGCGCATGGTGATAATGCTGTACGTGCTAAAATTGCTATGCTTATCGAGCAGTTTGTCAAAGAGTTGCCAGAGCTGACCTTGTGGTTGGATTTGCCAGTATTAGAAGGCATGGCGCGCGCCAATAAACGCAGCGCTGCTGACCGTTTTGAGCAGCAAGCGACGGAGTTTTTTACTCGAGTACATCAAGGGTTTAGTGTCCTTGCCAGCGAGCAACCGGAGCGTATCCAGCGTATTGATGCGTCAGGCAGTGCCGAAGACGTTAGCGAGCGTATTTGGCAGGCGGTGCAGGAAAAATTTGCATTAGTGTAATGTTGTTTTGAAGCTGTCATTTCTACTTTATATTATCCAAAAAAAAGCCCCAACTGCGCAGTTGGGGCTTTTATCGTTTATGGAAAATATTAAAAAGATAACTCTACTCTTTATCTATATCCATGCTGTCAACGTTATCAAGGCTGTCACCGCTAGAATCCGGTAAACGATTGGGGTCAAGCGTGCCTTTTTTGGTTTTTGGTGCGCTGCCATTACCGTTGGTACTGCTAGAGGTTTTGGTTTTCGAAGTTGCGGTCGAATTATCCGACATGACACCTTTATTTATAGCATTGGTAGAACCATTAGGAGCAGTAGCATCAGGCTCTGTTGTTTGCACGTTATCTTTCTTAACAGTCGTGCTTGATACCTGAGTTTTATTAGGCATATCAATAACGCTATTGGCCTGTTTGTCTTGTGCCTTTTCTGACTCGGAGGCTTCTGCTACATTGGCTTCTTTAGCAGTGGTTGCTGCAGTCTCTGACGTAGTTGTGTCATCACTAGCATCGGTCAGTTCTATACCTTTACGCTTTTCAGGCGCTTTTGAGCTGGACTCAAAGCTAGCATCTGCAGCCGCGCGGGCCTGCTCTTGTTTTGCCGTTACATCGACCGCTTTTGGTTGCACTTCATCATCGACGACCAATGAAATCAGCTTACGATCACGCGGCACCACCCCATCGAAATTATCGGTAATCACGTGCAGTTTACCTTCTTTATCGACGGTATAAAGCGGCACAAATTGCTTATTATCGGCTTTGTATTGCTCAAAGCTATAGCTGTCGGTGATATTAGTGATTTTGATACGCGCTTTTTTCGACAGCATACTGGCAAGCTTGGCATAAGTCACATCTTTACCAAACAACCACTGCGAATGGAAGTTGCCCTGCTTATCATCGCGCTCACTTTTGACCTTTTCATCACTGAATTTAAGGCGATAGATTTTACGCTCGCCAAACTCATGACGGTAATGAATTTCAGACAAGGTATTCATTTCCCTGTCGGTACTCATGGCAAACAGACGCCCAATACCGATAAGGTCTAAGTGATGGTCGGCATGGTCAGAGATAGGATTACCAAAGTAAGTACGCAAACCACTCATACGAGCTTTGGCGATATTGGTATAGTTATTGTGCGCGACGATGACATCAAAACCTTGGTCTTTTAAAGACGTCGCTACCAATAAAGCGATAGGGTTGGAGCCAACGACTAAGATACCGTTGGTTTCAGGCTCACGGACGCCCAAGAAATTACCAACCATTTTGGCGCCCAAACCTTGAATCATTACTGTGCCAATAATGACGAGGAAAACCAAAGGTACGAGCAGCTCAACGCCTTGAATATCATACTCTTGCAAGCGAATGGCAAAAAGCGATGAGATTGCAGCGGCAACGATACCGCGCGGCCCAATCCAGCTAATCATTAGCTTTTCATTGGTTTTTAGATTGGAGCCGATAGACGATGCCCAAACAGACAAAGGACGCGCGACAAACATCACAATCGCGAGCAACACCAAGCCTGCAAAACCAACGCTAAGCAAGCTTGCAAGCTCAACGCGAGCCGCAAGAATGATAAATAATACCGATACCAATAAAATGGTCAGCGATTCATTAAACTCTAAAATCGTCTCCCGCGGGAATTTTGGCCAGTTAGCCAGCGCCACGCCAAGGACGGTGACCGTTAATAAGCCGGACTCGTGCTCTAAATGGTTGGAGATAGAAAACAGGAGCAGTACAAAAGCTAAGGTAAAGACATTACGTAAAAACTCAGGAATCATATGGCGGCGCATTAAAAACGCCAATAACCACGCGCCCGCTAAGCCCATGGCCACTGCCAATACTACAATTTTGGCAAACAGTAAGATACTACTGGCTTCGCCGCCTGAAATGATATATTCATAGACCAAAACCACTGCAATCGCGCCGATAGGGTCAATGATGATACCTTCCCATTTCAAAATGTTAGAAATGGTTTTATTCGGACGCACGCTGCGCAGTAACGGCATAATGACCGTAGGGCCAGTCACACAAACCAGCGCACCAAATAGCAAAGCAATCAAAGGGTCGACATCAAACAACAGGTAAGTCGATAGCGCCACAATGACAATGGTAATAAGGACACCGACTGACACCAGCATCTGTACCACAGAGCCGTGCTGCTTAATCTCATCGAACTCTAAAGTCAGCGAGCCTTCAAATAAAATAATCGCCACGCCCAATGAGATAAACGGGAACATCAGCTCGCCGAGCACCAAGTCTGGGTCAAAAGCACCCAATATCGGGCCAACAATAATACCAATCAGTAATAAAAACAAAATGGACGGTTGCTTTAAATACCAAGCCAACCATTGGGCGGCAATACCAAGCCCAACCACGCCGGATAACAATAGGGCGGTATCCATAAATTAATCCTTTTATAATCTTGTCATATTTTATATCTATTCAGGCGCACTACCAGCGCTGCTAGCGTAAGCTGCAGCAAGAGTCGTCTAAATATAGTGTTGCAATATCTGTCACCGCTGAGCGCTAAATCTAGCGCTTGTTAATAAAAGCATCAACCACACTATAATCAAAGTACAAGTAATCAAAGCACAAGTAATCAAAGCACAAGTGAGGTTGGCTATCAGTACGATATCGCTATAAAGACAAAAGCTTTTTAGATCCCTAAGCAGAATCTAAAAAGCAAAAGATGAAAAATAAGCTGATGATCGCCAATTTGCTAAAATAACGACCTACAAAAATTAACTTTTGTTTGCCATATAAATTATTTGGCTTGTTATCATAACATGGTTTTATTTGACGTATTCTAGAGCAATCTTTGCGCCACTTGATTCTCAGCTAAGAACGCTTATTAAAGGGAGTAGTGCTGGCATGTTAGCAATAAGGCTATCTTTATGATAGAAAAGATAAAGTTTTATACCATAAGTCGAAAATGGACGGTAAACTAACAAGCATTCTTCTTTGTAAGTTTGTATTTCCCAAAGTTTATGCTGAACGCAGATAACAAAAGCAAGCGGTAGAATCTCTCAGCCAGCAATGCAAAGACCAATATAAAAATCAGTTTTTAAATGTTAGCTTTAGAGGTTAGCGAAAAAGTAAACTGAGCGATTATCAGCATAATGTATAAATAAGACGCCAGAATTATTATTCATAACGGTCCTATTCAAACCGTTTATAACAATTATAAAAACCCATTATATGGAGGGTAACATGCCTAACAATATGTCTAAAACGTCGAATACAGCCAATTTGAGCCGTTGGTTACAGCAGAGCGCGTTGGCCATAGCGGTAGCCACTACTATGGCGGCAGGTATCAACATCGCGACCGTGCCAACTGCACAAGCGGCCGTTACCACCGCAGATTTTTCGGGCTTGGTACAGCAAGTCACGCCAGCGGTCGCGCGAGTAAACGTCACCAAAACTGTCAGCGAGGCAGAGCTTGCTAAAGCCCAAACGGCTGAGCTATTGCGGAAGTTCTTTGGTGATCGCTTACATATTCCTGACCAAGCAGCGACGCCTGCGATTGAACATGCATATGGCACTGCATTTTTTGTCACCCGTGATGGTTATATGCTGACCAATCATCATGTGGTGGCAGGCGCGGACAAAATTACTGTGACGCTCAATGACAGAAGCGAGCTTGATGCCAAATTGGTTGGCAGTGATGAGCGCTCAGACGTGGCGGTGCTCAAGGTCACGGGGCGCCAATTCCCTGCCTTGCCAATCGGTGATTCTAATGCGCTAAAAGTAGGGGAGCCGGTATTAGCAATTGGCTCGCCCTTTGGTTTCGATTATTCAGCATCGGCAGGTATTGTAAGTGCCAAATCGCGCAATTTTTCCCGTGAAACCAGCGTACCCTTTATCCAAACTGATGTGGCATTAAACCCGGGTAACTCTGGCGGCCCATTATTTAATCAGCGCGGTGAAGTAATTGGTATTAACTCGCGTATTTTTAGTGGCACGGGCGGCTATATGGGTCTGTCATTCTCTATCCCGATTGATGCGGCGATGGATATTTATGAGCAGTTAAAAGATAACGGTGAAGTTGCGCGCGCCTATCTGGGTATTTTTCCGCAAGATATCGACCGGAATTTAGCCGAAGCTTATAATTTAGCGCGTCCGCAAGGGGCATTATTGACGCGCGTTTCACCAGACTCACCGGCGCAAAAAGCGGGGCTAAAGCCAGGCGATATTATTTTAAAATACAATGATGTCTTAATTATGGAAGCCTCCGATTTATTAAACCTGATCAATCGGGCGCGGCCTGACGATATCTTTCGCGTTCAGATTCAGCGTGACGGTAAACAAGCTATCATAACCGGCAAGCTTAGTAATGCTTCCAATGCTATGCAATCGCAAACCGGCGCACAGCAAGCCAACGGCATCAGCTTGGGACTGGCGCTGCGCAATTTAACGCCAGAGGAGCAAATAGAGCTGGCTGCTGATAATAAGACCGGCGTGCTGGTCACCGCTATTGAGCCGACGGGACTCGCGGCGCGCTCGGGTATACTGGCAGGCGACGTTATCACCAATTTGCACCAAAAACCGATTAAAACGGTCAACGATTTTTCTAGCGCCGTGGGGTCATTGCCCGAAAAAGGCGTGGTGACAATTGAGATAGTCCGGCAAGGTATTCCAGGTATCATTGGTTTACGCATTGAATAGCAGTGGATAGGGTGATTAGCAGCGCGACGAATCGGCTTTCTTTATTTACAATGAAGTTATATCGTCTAATTCCTACTGTGTTGACGATTCGTTAAAATATCTAAAAAGGTTTTATCGCTACTATGCGAATACGCTACACTAATTGTTTAGTTTTCACGCACGTTTTTTAAGCCAAATAACATCGCGCTTAGCATTATGATAGATTGCTAATTTTTCGCTTTATAGAAGTGTTAAGCATGAATTGTTTGATAGCGATGAAGGCAAAATATGCTACACTAGCAGGCGTTTTTATGGCTTGCAGTCAATCAAGTGGCGGCAGCTAAATAGCGTCAATCACGTTAGCATAATAAATACACAGTATGAACATCACGCAAGGTATTGCCCTGACGTTAGTTTTATCAAGCGTTCAGCTCCGAAGAGTGGATAGGGGCACTTGCAAACGACTTATCATGTGATAGCTTTAATAAAAGCTAGGATATACAGGCACGGTTATGAGCACAGCATACGACGATATTAAAACCCGGCTACAAGGCTCAATGGTAGCCTTGGTAACGCCCATGCATCCTGACGGCACGGTCGATTATAAACGTCTGGCAGACCTCATAGATTGGCAGATTGAGCAAGGTACGCATTGCTTGGTCGCTGTCGGTACCACTGGCGAGTCAGCGACTTTGTCCATGCAAGAGCACAGCGATGTGATTCGCTACTTTGTTCAGCATGTCAAAGGTCGCGTACCTGTGATTGCAGGCACTGGCGCCAACAATACGATGGAAGCCATTAAGCTAACCCAAGATGCCGCCGAAGCAGGTGCTGATTGTGCGTTATTGGTCGCCCCTTATTATAATAAACCGCCACAAGAAGGCTTGTTTCAGCATTATAAGGCCATCGCTGAAGCGGTAAAAATCCCGCAAATGCTTTATAACGTACCGGGACGTACCGTTGTAGATATCGCCCAAGAAACCGTTGAACGCCTCGCTGATATTGACAATATCGTTGCTATTAAAGACGCCACAGGTTCGGCTGTTCGCGGTGAGCAATTGATCAGAGCCGTTGGCGACAGAATGGTGGTGCTATCTGGTGATGATAGTACTGCTCTTGAGCTGATGCAGTTTGGCGGTAAAGGCAATATTTCGGTGACGGCTAACGTGGCACCAAAAGCTATGAGTGAGACTTTTAGCGCTGGCCTGCGTGGAGATTTTGATGCCGCTCATAAAGTTCATGACGTGGTCAAGCACTTACACCGTGACTTATTTATCGAATCAAGCCCTATTCCTGTTAAATATGCGCTGCATAAAATAGGCATGATAGATACCGGTATTCGTTTGCCGTTGGTATGGTTGGCTGAAAAGCACCATGCGACCATTGATGAAGCTCTAATCCGTGCAAACTTACTTTAGGTTTTTATAAATTTAATAAACATACCGCTTATAGTGGCTCTATAGGTTTTGATTATTAAGTAAAAAAGTTAGACATAGTAAAACTATAAACGCTTTGCCTACATACGCACCAAATAAGCAATAACTGCTAACTCAGAGAGATAATATGATGACAGTATCATCAAACCCTGCAAAAATATTCCCGATGCTAATGACCGTGGTTTTGGGTAGTACGTTAGTGTTGAGCGGCTGCCAAGCGACCAAAGGTCTGTTTGGTAAGCGCGATAATGGTAGCCTTGAGTATCAGCAAAGCAAAAAACTGGCACCATTAGAATTGCCAGCGGCGCAAGAAACAGCGCCATTTGTGCCGTTATACCCAACGCCTAATGCCGGTGCTAATACCTTGAAACTAGAAAATGAGTCAGGTAAACAATATCAGCTGCCAAGACCTCAGCGTACGGTTGCCGTGACCCAAGCAGCAGAATAAACCCCTTTTTCATCCTTATCTATACCGCTGGTCTTTTATTATGGTTAAGCATTTTATACCTTAATACAAAGCGCTTGGCGGTCACTGCGCGTTTTTACCACATAAGCTTGAACGAACAGGAACTCCCTCATGCAAAAGCAACAACTGCTCTATAAAGGCAAAGCCAAGTCTGTTTATGAAACAGAAGACCATGATCTGCTGATTTTACACTTCCGCGACGATACCTCCGCACTCGATGGTAAGCGTATCGAACAGCTTGCTCGTAAAGGCGTGGTGAATAACCGCTTTAACGCCTTTATCATGCAAAAACTGGCTGACGCTGGTATCGAAACCCATTTTGAAAAGCAGTTGTCAGACGATGAAGTGCTGGTCAAGCGTTTAGACATGATTCCGGTTGAATGCGTGGTGCGTAATTTTGCTGCGGGCAGTTTGGTACGTCGCCTAGGTTTAGAGGAAGGTCAAGCTTTGACACCACCTACTTATGAGCTGTTTTATAAAGACGATGCGCTTGGCGATCCGATGGTCAATGAGTCCATCTCTATCTCGCTTGATTGGGCGAACGAGGCTCAATTGGCGAAAATGAAAGAGCTCAGTCACCAAGTAAACGAAGTATTAAAACAGCTGTTCGATGCTGGCGATTTAATACTGGTAGATTTTAAACTTGAATTTGGCGTATTCCATGATCGTATCGTTCTAGGTGATGAGTTCTCGCCTGATGGCTGCCGTATCTGGGATAAAGCGACCAAGAAAAAGCTCGATAAAGACCGTTTCCGTCAATCATTGGGTGATGTGATTGAAGGCTATGAAGAAGTAGCAAAACGTATCGGTGTGCCGTTAAACTAGAAATATAAAATATTTAAAAAATAAAAAACTGAGCCATGCGCTCAGTTTTTTTATGGGGATAAGCATTTTAAAAACCGTTATGTTAAAGATTGCTATGTTATTTGTCTTTACGCGCTTCTTTAATTTTTTTAGCAGCCATTTCCATCGCATCGGCAGCTTTGTCCGCTAATGTGCCAACCACTTCTTTAGCTTTAGTGGTAGCGGTGTCCTTTAAAGAAGATTCTTTATCTTCGCTAGATTTAGAGTCATCATCTTTACTATCTTTATCCTTCTTATCAGAATCGTCACCATTTTTACTGTTGTTTTTAGCGTCTGATTGATCGTCTTTTTTGGCACCGCTATTGTTTTTATCAGACGATTTATCATTATCGCTATCTTTACTATCGTTCTTGTCCGACGTTTTATCATCTTTTTTGTCATTAGTATTGTCTTGATTAGATGACTTATCGTCTTTGCTGTTTTTACTTTGTGACTGACTATTTTGCTTGTCGTTCTTACTGTTATCGTCTGTCTTAGACTGACTATCTTTTGAGGCGTTGTCCTTTGAATCGTTAGTAGCGTTGCCTTTAGAAGCATTATTACCATTATTAGTGTTGTTATCTTTCATCACTGCGTTTTTATTCGTATCTTTTTCGCTAGCATTTTTATTGCTATCGTTGTTGTGCTGCTTATCATTGTTAGTATTAGAGTTAGTCATTGTTATATCCTTTTGTTTGTATTTTTTAGTGTTGGATGTTTTTAGTTTTTTAACTTTAAAATTGATTGGCGAGTTTTAAGCTTACTATTAGAATGAGTTAACTGTCTGTATAGCAACAGTTGCAATAGGTAATAAGGTCTAACGCTTAGCCGCTTTGAGTGGTTTTTTATGCTAAATTTATATCGTCAATATAAACGCCGCTATAAAAAAGGTTATCTTTGATGTCATTGTACAAATTACCTTATATACAACCCTCCGTTTTAGAACCTAGCTGGTTTGTCCGCCCGACCTGCGTGGTAGCGGCAGATTTAATTGGCAAGATTTTATGCCGACAGCTAATCGATAGTGATGGTAAACAAAAAACCCTACGGATGCGCATCTCAGAGACCGAAGCCTATATTGGCGAAGGTGATGCCGCTTGTCATGCCCATGCTGGCACGCGCACGCCGCGTACCGAAATTATGTATAGCGAGGGTGGGGTGTTCTATGTCTATCTGACTTATGGTATCCATCATATGCTCAATTTGGTCAGCGGAACGGCAGAGTCGCCAGAAGCGGTATTAATACGCGCAGGGTTTTTGACAGACGATAGCGCGCGCTTAATCGACGAGCAACTCCTTAGCGCTGATAAGCAGCTTACGCATTCCAAGCAATTTGCAGGCCCTGGCAAGCTGACCAAACGACTGCAAATCGACCGCGAGTTATATGGTAAGCCTATCACGCCCGCGTCACGGCTGTGGGTCGAAGACGACGGCTGCCAGCCGCCGGTATCGCTGCGCCCACGCATTGGCATTGATTATGCGGGCGCGGCAAAAGATTGGTTACTGCGCTATGTTTGGACCGACCATCCTTCACTGTCCAAAAAATAGCTAATCTAGAGTTGTTAGTAATTTTTTAAAGAGCATGAAAGGGGTAAGCGATGTATAAATTGACAGTTTTTATTCCCAATGAAGCGCTAGAGCAAGTAAAGACTGCCTTGTTTGCGGCTGGTGCTGGAAAAATTGGTGATTATGAGCAGTGCTGCTGGCAAGTGCGGGGCAGCGGTCAGTTCATGCCATTATCAGGCAGTCAGCCGCATATTGGCACGCAGGATACACTCGAAACCGTTATAGAGTGGCGCGTGGAGATGGTGGTAGCCGACGCCTATATTAAGCCAGTGATTGAAGCATTAAAGCAGACGCATCCTTATGAAACGCCTGCTTATGATGTGATTGAGGTATTGGACTTTTAAGATCTTAAATTTATTATCAGAAATTATCAGTCTTCTTTGATTTTAATCACCTTGTAGCTTGGATAATCAAGCTCAATTTTATAGTCTTTACTGCCGCGGCGAGCTTTTACTTTTATTTTACTGTCGCCTTTTTTATATCTGACGTCTTTGACCCGATAACCCATATTGCTAACCTGATTGGCCGCGCGCTGCTCGATAGCAGGCTGATAAAGCTCTTTATCAATAGACTTGATGGTTTTCTTGTGTTTCTTATAGATTTTAGTATCTTTGTAAATGTCTTCATAAAGGTCACCATAAGCATTGTAGCCGGGCGCGGTGACGCAGCCAGTCGTTATGGACAGTAACGCGGCAATCATACTGCTCGCCGCCGTGGTTTTTAATAACGTATATTTTTTCATAATATTCTCTCATGCTATGCTATTAAAGGTATTGGTAGCTCGTCTATATAAGCAAGGTTCTATGCTAAAAACGACACAATAAAAAAATGGTCAACTAAACCAAGGGCTGGCTTATTTGACCAAGGGCATCAAGTCATCAACGATGCCAAAATCTTATCTGTACGTACAAGGCGTGTTCTTAATTGAATCGTACTCATCTAAAATAGCTAAATTTTGTCAAACGTCGTCAAATAACGAGAGCACAGACCCAAAAACCCAAACGCCTAGCCATTAGGCGCTATGCGCTATTTCTATAAATTGTTGAGAGGTTAAGTTACTTGTAGCGATAATGGTTATTATTATAGCGACCATTATTGTTGTAGCGGCTATTATCTTTTTTATGCTTACCGTTTTTATTTTTGTGATGACCGTTTTTATTCTTATGTTTGCCTTTTTTGCTATCGTGGTGAGCATGATTGACTTTATGGCCGCCATTATTATAACGACCATTATTGTTATACTTGCCGTTACCCTGATACGGACCGTTTGGGTAATAAACTCTTTGACCATCATGTCTTGGCGTGACGGTACAACCAAAGGTAGTGCCCAATAAAGCAAGCACAATACCAGCAGAAAAAGCGGTTTTTAAAGTTGAGAAGCTTAATATCTTCATAATAAATATTCCTATTATCTTATTAATTCCTATTACTTATCAGTAATGTGGCGATTACTGGTATTTAATTACTGATCTTAATGTTGCACTACCACAATAACGTTGCATAAGAAAAGCTAACGTATAAAAATGGACTGTTTAAAGATTAGTCTTTTTTAATCTTAATCACATTCAAGTTTGGATAGTCAAGAAAAATCTCATATTCTTGTGAGCCGCGTTTGGCTTCAATCTTGAACACACCGCGGCCGTTCTTTTCATCGAGTTCTACATCTTTAACGCTATAGCCCATTGACTTTACTTTATTGACAGCCCGCTGCTTAATCGCTGGGTAACGAGAATCTCGTTTGATACTGTTTTCGATACCATCGTCTTTATAGCGCTTATTGTTTTTATATTTACCATGATTTTTATACTTGTCTTTTTTATAATAATCTTTGTCGTAACGGTCTTTATCGTTTCTATCATCTTGCCAAACATTAGAGGAACCTCTTTTGTTTGAGCTGATGAGTCTTAAGTCTGGATAGCTATATTTAAGCTCGTAGGTTTGATTGTTCTTTCTAGCGATTGCAGTAATAGCATGGTTGCCACGATAGTTATCAGAGCGGATGTCCATGACTTGATAGCCTTGACGGCGTAGATTATTGCTTAGAGTCTGGCTAACGCGTTTATAGTCAGCATTGCCGTAATCGCTGTTACCACCATATATTGGGTAATTTCCATAACCTGGATCAACAACGGCACAACCAGCCACCGTTCCTAACAAAGACAGCGCTAAACCAGCAGATATTGCGGTCCTAAATGAGAAAGCGGATAGAGTTTTCACAATAAAATCTCCTTTGGAGTACTGATGATCTGAATAAGGAACGATTATTTAACAGGGATACTTTTAACAATAGGTGATTGGTAGCTTATAAGCCTGCAAAGCCAATATTTGTTTCTTAATATTGAAATATTTTCTTACATACACATAGTAAGACTTAAAAATCATCTTTCCATGTCTTTGGTGTTAATAAGTTGTAAATTTTGCAAATAGTTGCGTAAGCATTCGACACTTTAGGTGACTAGGGCGTTTCTAAATTTGTTCAATGTCGCTAACACTTTTAATGACTAATATAGGGAGTACGAAACAATTAAAGATATACGTAAAGATTATTTCAAATTTATCAATAACTTAGATTGAGATATTGGCTATCTTAAAATCGACGTAAGCATATGCTTACATGCAATGACGCTTACGCGACTTAACACGTGATGCATAATTTGACACTATACACACACGGCATAAGGGAATGTGACTCAAGGATTGAGTTAACCGTATTAAGGATAATAGTTCAATCGCTAGCATCAGGATGATAAAGGCAATTGGAATAAGGACACATGACCCGTGCTGCAGGCATCTAATGCCAGTAGTAGTCAGAACAAATGGGCAGGATGCCCGGCTATCACAATATACTCAATATCTTGCAAGGATGCAGCGATTAGAGTGGTGATGGGTAACAAGGATGGTTAACAATAAAACCGCATAACAATTAATTGCTATGCGGTTTTATCGTGTCTGGGTGTTAAGAATTCTCCATTCAGATTTTCTCAGAACGTGTATTCCTTAGAAAACTTTTATCATACCCGTTATCCCAAATGATAACGACCTCATATTTTTATCGTTAAAATCCATAAGCCAATATGATGAGTAGTTACTTATAGACAATAAAAAAGCATAGACGATAAAAAAAGCCACATTAAATCAATGTGACCTTTCTCAATAAATAGCTTATAAAAATCTATATGTAAGAAAATTCTTATAAGACAAATTAGTATTTGTTTTCAACGCGCCATGCATCTACTTCGCGCTCAGCGTCATCTTTACTGTGACCATAACGCTCTTGGACTTTACCCACGAGTTTATCACGGCTACCTTCAATATGTAGTAAATCATCATCAGTTAGGTCAGCCCACTTCTGCTTGACCGTACCCTTCATCTGTTTCCAATCACCTTTTAGCGTATGTTCGTTCATTATTATAGTCCTTATTTTAGTTATCAAAACTTTACGGTAAATAGTTTAAAAATTCTAACGCTATAAACCGTAAAGTGCTTTAGGAGCAGGTTATTATTTATGATTGTTCTTATTTATCTCGTACTGTTTTAAGCACTTTACAGCTAGCCCGTGGCCAACTTGTGATACCAATATATAAATGTTAGACCGCCGTGTCTGTATGAGCAATGTTTGTAGTGTTGCTTAATTATGGTCATTGCTCTTGCTATGTTATGGAGGGCATAGTTGTGTAATAGACAGGGCACTTTGTCAGAGCGATACGTAAAGAAAACCAGCAGCCAAATCTCTACCTATATAGTGCTTTGTCCTTTTTTATGTCTTTATCAATCCTAATTCTAAAACTATTAATGGAAAATCTAATCTTTTACGCCCCTGATTATAGACTTGTTATTTAAATAACTATAAGCTTATAGCTGAAATCATAAGCCTTAGACAATTAGGACAGAATAACAGTGAGTCCACTTAATACCGTAAACGCGACAAGATTAGATACGAAGCGTGAGCTGGCAAAAGCCAAAACCCGTCGTGCCTTATTAAAAAGTGCGCTGCAGCTTTATAGCTTGGAAGGCGCTTGCGGCATGAGTATGAACAAAATCGCTAAAGGGGCGGGAATCGCCCAGCCAAGTTTTTATAATCACTTTGACAGCGTAGAAACGCTACAAAGTGAGTTGAGTAGGCAATTAAAAGACAATTATTTATCACTGATGCGTAAGGCGTGGGCAGATATGCTTGGTGATTATCCAACGCTGTCTAGAGCGGCGTTCAATCAGCGCTGTCAGCATTGCTTGACGCTAATTTTTACAGCTGCCTTTCAAAATATTAGGTTATTCCAACGGTTACTCGAAGACAGTCTGCGCTTTGATTTGCGAGTAGAAGATAAAGGTTTGGGAAGTTTGTTTACCGACATACGCGAGGAATGGACAAAGATATTCATCCAAGGATTACAGTCAGCCGAGTGTTCTTTTGAGACGTTTGAAGTTTATCTCTGCGTTGATAGTGCGAGCGCGCAAGTTCATGAGTTGATATTAGGCTGTCATCGAGGACGTTATTCACAGCAGCAAGCAATTGCGATGTTGTGCAAAAACTTTGATGGGCTTTTTGGTGGATTTTTTATCAATAATGAGCAAGTAATAAGTAGCTAGTGAGCAAATTAATGAATGCTGAGCTCGCAAAGTTTTTAAGACTTACGAATCGATTGATATCGTAAAATCCATATCATAAAACGGAATTTAGTTAACGAAAGCGATAGTAAAACATCACAGGGAGCGTGGCCATGAGCAGTAAACAAACCAAGACGAATGAGCAAACACATTTTAGAACCTGCAATCTGTGCGAGGCAATGTGCGGTATTGAAGTAAAGCACGATGGAGCAAAGGTATTATCGATTAAAGGTGATAAAAATGATCCATTTTCTAAAGGTTATATTTGCCCAAAAGCAACTGCCTTACAAGATTTGCATGAAGACCCAGATCGCTTGCGTCATCCCATCGAGAGGACGGCTAACGGTTGGAAAACAATCAGCTGGGATAATGCGCTTGATAAAGTAGCTGCTGGCATACAGTCAGTACAAAAGAAACATGGCCAAAATGCTTTTGGTGTTTATTTAGGCAATCCTAACGTCCATAATCTGGGCGGCATGCTAACGATTAAGCATCTATTAAGCAGTATCAAGACCCGCAGTCGTTTTTCTGCAACCTCGGTCGATCAATTACCGCACCATATCGTCAGCATGCACCTGTTTGGGCATATGCTGCGTATCCCTGTGCCTGACGTCAATCGCACCCAATATATGCTCATCATTGGTGGCAATCCGCTGGCATCGAACGGTAGTATTATGACCGCGCCAAATATGCGCCAAAAGCTCAAAGACATCAAAGCCCGCGATGGCAAAGTAGTAGTGATTGATCCACGCCGTACCGAAACTGCTGACATTGCCAGCGAGCATCATTTTATACGTCCAGCAACCGATGTTTTATTTTTGCTTGCTATGCTCAATGAAATCTATGCCCAAGGTTACGCCGATAAAGCACAGACTAATAATAGAGCGGCGGCGCTTGCGCCAGAGATCGCGCGCTTGGCAGATTTTGCTAAAAACTATAGCGCAGAGTCGGTTGCTGATATTACTGGCATTGCTGCAAATGAGATTAAAAGACTGGTCAAAGAGTTTTGTGAAGCACAAAGCTCGGTCTGCTATGGGCGCATGGGCGTATCGGTGCAGGAATTTGGCTTATTAAGCCAGTATCTGATTATGGCGATTAATATCGTCACCGGACGTTTGGATGAAGTGGGCGGCCTCATGTTCCCCAATCCTGCACTCGATGTGGTCAATAACTCCGGTCCAGGTTATCTGGGTAAACGTCATAGCCGCGTGAGTAACTTGCCTGATTTCAATGGTGATTATCCCGTCGTAGCGATGGGTGACGAGATGCTGGTAACAGGCGAGGGTCAATTAAAAGGCTTTATGACCGTTGCTGGCAATCCTGTCCTCAGTACGCCAAATGGTGAAAAGTTAGATAAAGCCTTTGCCAATTTGGACTTCATGGTCGCGATTGATTACTTTGTCACAGAAACCAGCCGGCATGCCAATATTATCTTGCCACCCGTCTCGCCGCTAGAGCGTGACCATTATGACGTTACCTTTAATAATTTTGCCGTTCATAATGTCGCTAAATACTCTCCAGCGTTGTTTGCTAAGAAAAAAAGTGCCAAACACGATTGGCAAATCTACTTAGAGCTGGCAAAACGCCTCGATAAAAAAGCGCCGCTTGCGACCAAGATTGAGCGCCGATTGGTTAAGACTTTAGGACCGAGATTTTTGCTTGATCAAGGCTTAAGACGTGGACCTTATGCTGGCATGAATCTAAATAAACTCAAGAAAAAGCCACATGGACTTGATTTAGGCACGCTCAAAAGAATGCTACCGCAAGCAATAAAGCATAAAGATAAGCAAATTCATCTTAATATTGATTTTTATCAAGCCGATTTAGCGCGCGTGCAAACGATGATGCAGGATTATGATGACAAACAGATTTTACTTATCGGTCGGCGTCATGTACGCAGTAACAATTCATGGCTGCATAATAGCTATCGCTTGGTAAAAGGCAAGCCACGCTGTACGCTGATGCTGCATCCTGAAACGGCGCAACAGCATGGTATTAAGGATGGACAAGAAGTAAAAGTGACCTCGCGCGTTGGTAGTGTGATTATTACCGCAGAAGTCACCGATGAGCTAATGCCGGGCGTAGTCAGTATTCCTCATGGTTGGGGTCATGGGCGTAAAGGTGTGCAGCAAAAGATTGCGCAAGCGCATGCCGGAGTCAGTGTTAATGACTTGACGGACGATACCTTAATCGATCAGCTAAGTGGTAATGCAGCAGTCAATGGCGTACCTGTGCAATTAGAAGCAATCGAGCCAGCAGAGGTTAACTTAGATACAACTATTTCTGACACTAAAGTAACCACTGCTGCTTAAAATTAAGCTAAGTTAGAAATTCTACATTTAATTAAAAAGGCGCTTACTTATAGTGGTAGCGCCTTTTTTATGCTTCTCATTTTACGTTCCTAATTCTTACGTTTCTGATTTCTAAGTTGCTTATTTTTACGTTCTTAAGCCAACAAAGTCAAAATCTACCGGCGGCGTTTCACCTTGTATCAATAAACTGAGCGCCTTTGCCGAACCACAAGCATGGGTCCAGCCAAGCGTGCCATGACCGGTATTTAACCATAAATTATCAAAGCTGGCATTGGTATCATGACTACCATGACGGACTTGACCATGATGCGCGCGCCCTATTAACGGCACATTAGAAGGTGTCATTGGGCGCAGTCCCGTCCAATATTGCACAGAATTGGCAATGATACCTTTGGGGAATAACTGCTGGACGCGGCGGGTAATGGCTGCACAGCGCGTGCTATTTAAATCCATATTATAGCCGTTAAATTCCGCCGTACCTGCGACGCGTAATTTGTCACCAAGGCGCGAGGTGACTAATTTAAACTCATCATCAATAAGGCTAACGAAAGGTGCTAAATGTGGCGCACGCGGATTGACTTGATAAGTGGCTGAATAACCTTTGGCAGGGAAAATTGGCAGATGAATATTGAGCGGTTTCATGAGCAATACGCTATAGCTGCCAAGTGCTAGCACATAACTGTCGGCGCTAAAAGTCTGTGCGTTTTCGCCCTTGGGACGAATGGTCATACTATGCACGTGCGGGCGAACAGAATGGGCGTCGGTGTTTAACGCCAAGATATCGGTATCGTATAAAAATTTCACGCCAGCATCGATGCAGCGCTGCGCCAAACGCTGGGCAAATAAATGCGCATTACCCGATTCATCACGGCTGGTATAAGTCGCGCCTTTGAGCTCATGCGCGATAGGGTAAAGCGCAGGCTCAAGGCTAATAGCATTATTAATATCTATCACATAACGCTCACAGCCGAGCTCTTGCATACGCTCGGTTGGCGCAATGGCGGCATCAAACTCAGCTTGGTTGGTATAAAAATGCATGATACCGCGCGTTTGCTGCTCGTAATCGATACTGATATCAGCACGTAGCTGCTGCAAAGTATCTCGTGAGTACAAGCCCAAACGTACCATTTGTACCAGATTGGCATCTGCACGATCTGCGCGGCATTCTTGTAAAAATTGCATCGCCCATTTCAACTGCGCTTTATCAGCTCGCAAGCGGTAGAGCAGCGGCGCATCTTCACGAAATAGCCATTTAAGCGCTTTCATTGGTGTGCTCGGATTTGCCCAAGGGGTTGCGTGCGAGACGGATATCTGCCCACCATTGGCAAACGAGGTTTGCATACCAGCAGCAGATTCGCGCTCAATGACGGTCACATCGTAGCCTGCTTGCCGAAGATACCAAGCGCTGGTCACGCCCACCACACCTGCTCCGAGTACCGCAATATGGGTCATAAATTGCTCTGCTGCGTTTTAGTAAAAGTGCTTTTTATAATACGTGTTGGACTGTGAAATAGACTATCAAACCTTTCACGTTATTTTTGACGGGCGACATCCGCTTGTAGTGCTGGTGGTAAGTCTAATATCGTAAGCTCGCTATCGGCTAAATGCTCTGGGCGGGCAACGACCAAAGCTCTAAAGCTATTGCCATTCGTATTATCATCAGCAATGGCATTGACCACCTGAATTTTCTCTAGCTTATCACCTGCGGCTGGCACCTCGCCTGTGCCGCTGACATAATGTAAAAACGCTTTTGGTGCCGCTTTAAAGTAAATACGAGCAATGACTTCTTGACCGAGGTAGCAGCCTTTATCGTAATCCATACCGCCGCGCTGATGCAGACGCAGCTCTTGCGGCTGAAACTCGCCTCGTGTGTCCGCGACTATCCAATAGTTACCCGCTGCAAGACTCGCTTGCATCCACGCTTGGGTGTCCGCTGGCGTATTATGCTCGTCTTTATGACTAAAGGTTGGTACTCCATCGAGTACCCAAGGATAAATGGGCGTTGGTGCACTGGTATCAAATTTTGAAAAGGCGCCAAACTTTTTAAGATGCGCTTGGAACGCCTCAGCGCAATCGGCGCTGATTACTACATCAAAATGCTTTTCGTCTTGTTTTTTAATCCAAAGGCCAAAATCGATACGGCCTTTTAAATTGCTAAGCGCCGTTGCTTGATAGCTAAGCCCAAGCTTAGTGACATCAGAGGTCAGCTGCCCTTGTAAGAACTTTGCGGCATCTTCACCTTGAATGGTTAGTTGAACAAATTGTGGCAATGTTGATTGAGTCATTATTATTGTCCTATTTATGAGTCGCTATAGCCTCAGATATTAGGGTTAATACTGAGTGATTAAAGTCGTTATAAAACTTACTGTTAAAATAATGCGAAAAAGTCGTTATTTAAGTTTTTACCATCTTTTTAGTACCTAAAGACAAATGGTGATCAAATCAAATTTGGTTACAGCAGAGTACCACAAAAAACCACGTGATAAAAAACGTCCACGTTAAGAGATAAGCGAATGTATCAATTAGTCACAGTTCTGTGTTTACAAGCGAAGCGATTGGTGAAAGCTGGCGAGTTACGGTACAATGTTAGCGTTAGAATACACTCAATTTATCACGGCTGACGAGGAAATTATGAGCTTACCCAATTGCCCAAAATGCGATGCTGAATATACGTACGAAGATGGTGCGTTACTGGTATGTCCGATGTGTGCTCATGAGTGGACCGCGGCTGAAACCGATGCGGCGCAGGCTGAAGCACAAGAGGCGGTCATTCGTGATGCGGTCGGTAACGAGCTGCAAGATGGCGATACCGTCACCGTGATTAAAGACTTAAAGGTCAAAGGTTCATCAACCATTATCAAAGTCGGCACCAAAGCAAAGGGGATTCGCCTATTGCCAGATGCGTCTGATGGTCATGATATCGACTGTAAACTCGATGGTTTTGGACCGATGAAGCTCAAATCGTCAGTGGTTAAAAAAGCTTAAGTTGTTGTTAATTAAGTGATTGTTAATTAAGCTATCGTTAATAAAATAACACCAAAAGAATAAGTAGAGACTAATTATGAGTACTAAAAATGAACAACTCTTTGCGCAAGCCCGCAAACATATTCCTGGCGGCGTAAACTCACCGGTTCGCGCCTTTGCTGGCGTTGGTGGTACGCCTATCTTTATGCACCGTGCTAACGGCAGCAAAATCTATGACACCGAAGACAATGCTTATATCGATTATGTCGGCTCTTGGGGCCCGATGATTCTGGGTCATGCGCATCCAAAAGTCATTGATGCCGTTAAAAAAGCCGCTGATGATGGCTTGAGCTTTGGTACGCCAACACCGTTTGAAACCACCGTGGCTGATAAGATTTGCGAAATCGTCCCAAGTGTTGAGATGATTCGCATGACAAGCTCGGGCACGGAAGCGACCATGAGCGCGATTCGTTTGGCGCGCGGCTTTACTGAGCGTGACAAAATCGTCAAATTTGAAGGCTGCTACCATGGTCATTCCGACAGCTTACTGGTAAAAGCGGGCTCAGGGATGCTAGATATTGGCGAACCGACCTCAAAAGGCGTGCCAGCGGACTTTGCCAAGCATACGATTACCATTCCTTATAATGACCCGCAAGCGATTAAAGAGTGCTTTGCAAAATGGGGTAGTGAGATTGCTTGCGTGATTGTCGAACCAATCGCCGGCAACATGAATATGGTCATTCCGACCCAAGAATTCCATGATACTTTGCGCGCAGAATGTACCGCCAATGGTGCGGTATTGATTTTTGATGAAGTGATGACCGGTTTTCGCGTTGGACTTGGCGGCGCGCAAGCGCATTTTGGCATTGACCCTGATTTGACCTGCTTTGGTAAAATTATCGGTGCTGGCTTACCCGTTGGTGCTTTCGGTGGTAAAAAAGAAGTGATGTCTTGTATCGCGCCACTTGGCGGCGTTTATCAAGCGGGTACGTTATCAGGTAACCCGCTGGCTATGCGCGCTGGTATCGCGATGTTTGAAGACTTAACCGTTGATGGTTTTTACGCCGAATTATCTGCGAAAGTAGACCAGCTTATTGATGGTATCCAAGCGGCGGCGGACAAGCATGGTATCAATCTGCGCACCAATAAACTGGGCGGCATGTTTGGGATGTTCTTTGTTAAAGACAAGGCGACAAACGTACCGCAAAACTTCGATGACGTCACCGAGTGCGATATGGATGTGTTTAATACCTTTTTTCATGGCATGTTAGAGCGCGGTATTTATCTTGCGCCATCTGCCTATGAAGCGGGCTTTATGTCGATCAAGCATAGTGATGCAGACATTGAAGCGTCTATTAACGCCGCTGATGAGATTTTTGCTGAAATGGCAAAAGCGTAAATCATTTGGTTAAAATTACTTGTCTAAAATTTAAAGTTTAATGTTCTTTAGAATTTATATCTGCAACATAAAAACCAGCAGGATTATCGTGCTGGTTTTTTTGTGCCTGCGCATTAATAAAACGAATTTTTAATAAATGGTGGAAGTTTTTTAGGCTTGAAAATAATCTATAACCTAAAAGTATCCTTGTTCTAGAACCTATAATACAACGTCTAAGTTGTGCTATTCTGAGAGCACCAATCACGTTTTAGCAAGGATGCAATTTGATGGATAATAGCTTTGAAAATAATGCGCCAAGTAGCCGTGTTCCGCCATTATGGCAGCGAGCTTACGAGCAATATGGCTTGGAAAATAATTTGGATGTGTTAAACGGTAAGGACAACCTGCTTGATTTATTACAACCAAAAATTGATCAGCACAGTAGCGCTATTGCTTTTAGCATGGGCGCTGCCACCTTAAATTTTGCTCAGTTAGATGTTGCAAGTCGCCGCTTTGCTGCTTTTTTACAAGCACAAAACATTCAAAAGGGCGACCGTGTTGCGGTGCAATTGCCAAATATATTGCAATATGCGGTGGTGCTGCTTGGTTGTCTGCGCGCAGGGGTAGTATTGGTAAATGTCAATCCGATGTATACCCAGTATGAGTTGGCCCATCAGCTGACAGACTCTCAAGCGTGTGGATTGGTGATTCTCGATGGTATGTCGGCAGCTTTCGATAAATTGGATGATGAGGTTAAAGCGCAACTGTCTTTAGTCGTACATTGTTCTATCAATCCGAGTGCTGAGCTTATCGATAATGATATTGCTATCCTTAACAGTATTCATTGTTCAACTGAAAATGACGGTGAAAATGAGCTTACAGTTGCAAAATCTCATCAAGAACGTTATGTGAGCTTTGCTCATATTATGCAAGCGTACCATGCAGATCAGTTTCAGCCACCGACCATCACGCGCGAAGACTTGGCGTTACTCCAGTATACGGGCGGCACAACGGGTAAGCCAAAAGGCGCGATGCTTACTCATTATAATTTGATGGCTAATATTTGCCAGTGTTATGCAATGTTTGGCAGCGTTGTCGAAGCAGGTCGCAGCGAGCAAATCAAGATACTTAACCCTTTACCGCTCTATCATATTTTCTCCTTCACGGTTTGTGGTTTACTGGGTATTTATGGCGGCTGGGAAGATATATTGATCACCAATCCGCGCGATATCGATGGCTTAGTAAATAGCATTGAACAGCATCAGCCGCATGTGATTCCTTCGGTCAATACGTTATTTAACGGCATGCTCCATCATCCAAAGTTTACCGAGCTTGATTTTAGTCGCTTGGCATTATCTATCGGTGGCGGCACCGCGATTATCAAAGCGGTATCTGACCGATGGCAGCGCGCTACAGGCATGATTATTAATGAAGGTTATGGCATGTCAGAAACGTCGCCGGTTATCTCTTTTAATCCACCAGGGATAGATAGCTTTAATGGTAGCGTCGGATTACCTTTAGCCATGATGGATATCAAAATCATTGATGAGCAAGGAGCCGCCTGTGCTGTTGGCGTGCCCGGCGAAGTGGGGATTAAAGGGCCACAAGTGATGCAGGGTTATTGGGGTTTGGATAATACAGAGACCTTTACCGATGATGGGTACTTTAAGTCCGGTGACATCGGCATGTTAGATGAAAATGGCTTTTTGACATTGATTGATCGTAAAAAGGATATGATTTTGGTTTCGGGTTTCAATGTATATCCAAATGAAGTGGAAGCGGCGCTGACGGAACATCCTAAAGTGCTCGAGGTGGCTGTCGTTGGCATTGAAGATGCGCACAGTGGCGAAGTGCCAAAAGCGTTTGTGGTTAAAAAAGATCCCAGCTTAACGGCTGAGGAATTGGCGGCGTTTGCCAAAGAGCGTTTGACCGGTTATAAGCGTCCGCAAGCTTACGATTTTATCGATGAGTTACCAAAAACCGCTGTAGGTAAAATACTTCGTAAGTCTTTACGCTAAATAGCTGCTAAATAATAGATTTTTGATAACGACATAAAAAACTGGGCTAGCGTCTTAAACTGGCCCAGTTTTTGTTTTTTCTGTTTATTATCAATAAATTTAACGCGCTTTATCGAACTTACGGTCTTTTAAGCTCAAATTACCGCGGAGCACATCGGTGAACATACGAATATCACCAGCAAAACTTTGTAATGGGTATTTAAAAGTAGCAGGTTTGTTTTTCTCAAAGAAAAAATGCCCGACCCACGCGCAAGCATATCCCGCAGCGATGCCTTTAAGCAGCGGTTTGGCTGAGCGATTTTTGACAGACTTTGCTAAGCCTAATAAGCCAAAGCTACTACCGGCGAAGTGCAAACGGCGGCACGCCATATTTTGATGTTCATTTAAATAAAAGTCATAAAATTGATGCTTGGCTGGGTCTGCTACCTTGATAATCTTGCCATTACTTTGTTTATTAATATGAGTATCGGCATTTTCAGTTTGGGCAGCTTTGTTTTGTGAGGTTTGGGTAGTGGCTTGATTCATGACTTTGCTTCCTTGCAAATTAGTTATTTTAAATCATCAATGAGTTATGAATGCTCAATCGCAAAATTGAGGGCTGCTTTATGTAATGGGCTTATATAACCAATGTTTATAATATAAGTAAGTGCTTGTTATCTATTACAATATACCGGCTAATTATGAGATTCTAACGCATTTTTAATGTAGCAAACCGATTGCATTAAAACAAGCGTTAGAGACTGACTTTAAGGTTCTGGTTTAATCACTATTTAGCCAGTATTTAATCGAGTTTTCTTAGATATTTGAATGTTTTTGCAAGCTGTGTTTAGTGATGGTAGCCGCTGACTTGCCAGCGTTTGGCATAAATGCTTTAATGGAAAAACTTGCTCATATTCTTTATTTTAAAAGCTTGAAGGCTTTTAAATACCACTTTATCTAATACGGTAACAATCTCGCTTATGCCCAAAGACTACCTAAAAAATCCACCACTTGCTGAAGATGAAATGATGGCCGCTATTGATATCGGCTCCAACAGTTTTCATCTGGCGATTGCGCGTCTCGACCACGGTGAAGTGCGAAAAGTGGTGTCTATGTCTGAAAAGGTGCAGCTCGCTGCCGGACTCGATGAGAATAATATCTTGGGCGCGGCGGCTGAAAAGCGCGGGCTTGAATGCTTAAGCCGCTTTGTGGCGCGTTTGGATTCGGTGCCGCCCGAGCGTCTTCGCGTGGTAGCAACCAACGCCCTACGCCAAGCAAAAAACGCCAATGACTTTATCAGCCGTGCCAATAAAATCCTGCCAAAACCGATTGAGATTATCGCTGGACGTGAAGAGGCGCGTTTGATTTATTTGGGCGTCTCGCATACCAATGCCAGTAGCGATAAGCGTTTGGTTATTGATATCGGCGGCGGTTCGACAGAGTTTATCATTGGTCAAGAGTTCGATCCGTTATTGACCGAAAGCTTGCAGATGGGCTGCGTCGCCTTTACCCAAAAGTATTTTGCGGACGGCCTGATTACCAAAGAAGCCTTTAATAATGCCATCTCAGCGGCGCGCAAAGAAGTGCTGGCGATTAATGGCCGTTACCAAAAAACCGGCTGGAGTAGTGTGGTTGGCTCAAGTGGCACCATTAAAGCGGTACGCAACGTCCTTGTGTCAAAAGGCTGGGCAGATGAACAAGAACGCATCACCTATAAAGGTGTTAAAAAGTTAGAAAAATTATTGCTTAAAATTGGCAACGTCGATGACATTGAATTAGAAGGCGTCAAAGAACACCGTAAAGCGGTTTTCCCAGCGGGCGTTGCGGTATTGCGAGCGGTGATGAAAGTGCTCGGCATTGAGACCATGGTGTATTCAGATGGCGCGCTGCGTGAAGGCGTTATGTACGATATGCTTGGACGTTTTGCTAGCGAAGATGTGCGTGACCGCAGTGTGCTTGCGCTGATTAAACGCTACTCTGGCGATAAAAAACAAGCCAAACAAGTGGTCAAAACCAGCCGCAGTTTATTTGAGCAAGTCAAAGAAAAGCTCGGACTTAGTACAGAAGATGGTGATTTACTTAGACGAGCAGCGTCATTACATGAAATCGGTTTAGCAATTGCGCATAGCGGCTATCATAAACACAGTGCTTATTTGGTTGAATACTCTGATATTCCAGGGTTTTCGCAGGTCGATCAAAAACGCATGGCGCAGCTGATGCTCAATCATCGCCGTAAGCTCAAAGCGGATATGTTAGAGCAGGCTTGTATAATCGGTGGCGATTCGCTGGTTTATCTGTGTTTGCTGCTACGTTTGGCGGTGCTTGCGCATCATAGCCGTAGCGAGCATGAATTACCAAAACTGGGTTTAAAAGTGATTGACAATAACCGCTGGCAAATTACCGTTGGTGAAAGTAGTGAGCACTATACTTTCTTATTGTCAGACTTGCATACGGAGATTGAGCAGTTTGCTAAATGGGGCGTAAAGCTGAGTGTTGTTGATGGAAGTATGGTTGAGGCATAAGGGCTGATTGCTCATACTGTTTCTTAATGCCGACTCTTAATACTGATTCTTAATACTGATTCTTAATGCGAAGCCGTTACTATTATAATAATGGTGCTACGGATTAACGTAACAAAAGCGGCGTTGTCAGTAATGCCATGCGATTTAAGATGTGCTACTATAGCTTCTATTGAGTTTACAACTGTACTTTCATTATTTGAGAGTCGATAATAACAGTATTAACTAACACAGCCATTATTAACCATCACCATATTATATAGAATTATGAAAGGGAAGCGTCTATGAGTACCGTCTGGGATAGCGTTCAGCTTGCACGGCATGCCAAACGTCCATTATTTATGGACTATGTCAATCAGCTGTTTACCGAATTTGATCAATTACATGGCGACCGTGCTTATGCAGATGACAAGGCTATTCTTGGTGGTCTTGCGCGCCTAGATGGTCAGCCTGTAATGGTGATTGGTCAGCATCGTGGTCGTAGCACGCGTGAGCGTATCGCACATAATTTTGGCATGGCAAACCCCGAGGGTTATCGCAAAGTCATTCGTTTGGTCAAAATGGCTGAGCGCTTTAATATTCCGGTGATGACCTTTGTCGATACCCAAGGTGCCTACCCCGGAATCGGTGCTGAAGAGCGCGGCCAAGCGCAAGCCATTGCTGAAAGTATCGCCGTGTTCTCTAGCCTTAAAGTACCTGTTATCGTCACTATTATTGGTGAAGGCGGCTCAGGTGGCGCATTGGCAATTGGCGTTGGCGACAAAGTAAATATGCTCCAAAACAGTATTTATTCAGTCATTTCTCCTGAAGGCTGTGCGTCTATTCTGTGGAAAACTGCGGAAAAAGCCCAAGATGCCAGTGAAGCATTAAAACTGAATGCCATTAACCTTTATCAAATGGGCCTAATTGACGCAGTTATCGATGAAGGCGAGGGTGCTCATCTTCAGCCGCAGCCAGTCATGACGGCACTAAAAGCATTAATTGTTGAGCAATTAGGTGAGCTTAAAGATATGGATGCGGATGAGCGCTGCGAGCTGCGTTATGAGAAATTGAAGTCCTTTAACTCAGAAGTGATGTTGCCTTGCTAAGCATTTATATGAAAGTATATTGCTAAGTTACTTAGACTTAGCTTTTAACGATATCGCTTTACGCTTAATGTTAAAATAAAAACGTGTCATTTTATGGCGCGTTTTTTTGTGCCGACTTGTTTATGTTTTAATTGATTGATACGTAAATAAAACCACCAAGTAAATAAGAACGATTATGACCAGTAGCGCAATCCTTCCACACCCCATTGAACCAATTGCAGAACTGCCTATCGATGCTGTTCTAGCAGAGGCATTGTTAAAAAGTCTAGCTGAATATGGCGAGCAACTACATGGTCGGCGAGTTTGGCTGGCGTGTAGCGGGGGGCGTGATTCGTTGGCATTAGCAGCACTTTGCGTACAGCTCTATCAGCAGGGGGAATTGCCATTTTTACCACAATTGCTGCATGTGAATCATAATCTGCAAGCGGCTAGTGGCGCTTGGGCACAGCACGTTGCTAATTGGGCGAAGGCGCAAAATATACCTTGTCGGATTTTACAGGCGCAGGTCAATGGTCGAGATGAACAAGCCGCACGGCAAGCTCGTTATGATGCGATGCGAAGGCAGCTTAATCAAAATGATGTTTTATTATTAGCCCATCATGCCGATGACCAAGCGGAAACGGTTTTAATGCGCCTGATTCAAGGCGCTGGGGTAAATGGTCTATCAGGTATGCAGCCGTGGCGCATTCAAACGCAGGGCACACTTCGCATAGTATTATGGCGACCGTGGCTGACTATCAAACGCGCCACTATCAGCGCCTATACTCAGCGTTTAAAGCTGCCATATATCGACGATCCAACCAACGATGCTGGTGATAATGTGCGTAGCGGCCTACGTCGAGACATCATGCCGATATTGGCGAGCTATAACTCCAACGTTATTGATAATATTGCCCGTAGCGCGCAGTTATTAAGTGACGCGCAATTAATAATCAATGCCCAAGCAAGCGAGGATTTGCAGCACACAGAGGTTGCCTCATTACAGCTGCCGCCTGCCCAGCGCGTGCTAAATATAGATAAATTGCAAAAACTACCGATTTATCGTCAGCGACAATTATTGCATCATTGGCTTGGTCAAGATGAGCCATTACCGACAGCCAAACAGCTCGTTGATGATGTGTTAAGCCTAAGCCAACGTGATGATAATGACCATCAAACGGCGCTATTTTGGCAAGGTCGCAAGCAGTCGTATACTGTTCGCCGTTATCGTCAACAGCTTTATCGTTTAAGTAGTGATTGGCTCAAGTGGTTAGAGTTGCCGCTTGCCAAGCAGACTCAAACCTTATTTAATTTTACTGAGTCTAATCTTATTAAGGCTGATGTTCAGGCAACTGGCAGACAACCTGTTGCAATTAATTTACGTAATGAGGATAAATTTGCTTGGCAATTAAAAGTTTTGCCAAATGAAGTAATTCAGCTATTAGAAAGCTATAACGTAGAAAGCGATACAGATAAGCTTAAGATTACCTTTGCGCCATTAGAGCGCAATCAGCGTGTGCAAACTGCATTAGCATCACGTTCACAAGCGGGCAAAAAGCTCTATCAAACTTTAGGTATTCCATCATGGCTGCGTGAGAGTTTGGTAGTAGTGAGCGTTACTTTTATGAATAAAGAAAGTAGTAAAAATGAGCCTTTAGAGAACGATTGCCCGATAGAACTGCCTATTTTATTATTATCACCTTTTGAAAGCTGGGCGTTGAATGCTGAGCAGGCGAATATTAGTGTAGATGTAAAACAGCTTGTCGCATTTATCAACAGCCATTTAACTCTGCATAAAACCTGTTAAATAATAAATATGGTGCGTTCTATAGTGATAATTACTTAAACAGCAACGCCATTACTGAGTCTTTCAATTTATCAAACGACGCCAGTAGCAGTATGGTAAACTGAGTGTCATTTTACCTATCATTATGTTAGTTTGAGTGCCTTTGCATTTTTTGAATAGGAGACACGTATGTCAGTATTAGATAATAAAAAAATCAGCTTTATCGGTGGCGGTAATATGGCGCAGGCTTTGATTAGTGGACTTATCAGCTGCGGCGTCAAACCGAGTCTGATTACCGTTGCTGATCCGAGTAGTGAAGCGCGCGAGCAATTGGCTGCTAAAGGATTGAATACGGTTGATCCAACGGCCGATGCAAAAGCGGCGGTTATCGGTGCTGACATCGTGGTATTGGCGGTAAAGCCGCAAGTCATGAAAGCTGTGGTCAGTGGTTTTGCTGACGTTTTAGACACGCAGCTGGTGATTTCAGTGGCAGCAGGTTTGTCGACTGAGCTGTTATTAAATATGCTCGGCGGCTATAGCAATATTGTTCGTGCGATGCCAAATACGCCGGCGATGATTCAAATGGGCGCGACTGGTCTGTACGGTACGGATGATATTTCTGCCGAACAAAAACAATTGGCAACCGCAGTGATGGAAGCCTCAGGTCTGGTCATGTGGGTCGATAATGAAGAGCACATGCATGCGGTCACCGCCGTATCAGGCTCAGCGCCCGCTTATATGTTTTACTTTATCGAAGCAATGGTCGATGGCGGAGTCGCGTTAGGATTGGATAAAGAGCAAGCTTCAGCGCTAGCGATGCAAACCATGCTTGGCGCGGCAAAAATGGCGCTGGGTAGTGAAGATGCACCAAGCGAGCTACGCCGTAAAGTCACTTCACCAAATGGTACCACCCAAGCAGCTATCGAGTCCATGCAGGCCAATGACATCAGCCGTCAAATCGTTGAAGCCATGCAAGCTTGCGCCGATCGTAGCCAAGCGCTAAGCGAAGAGATGAGTAAATAAAATAGTACTAAATAGCTAGTACGCTATTGATAGGGCATGTCGCGGTTGATGAGCTGCCTTATTAATAATTATAAGAACTTAAAGTCATAAAAAACTTAAAGTCATAAAAATGCCTGATAATGACATTCGTCATCCTAAATCCCGTTAATAATGTCACCTTGAGTAGCACTTCATGAACAACCTGTTATTGCAAATTTTTGATTTGGTCACCACCTTCGCCATGATGTTGGTATTTATCCGTTTTATGCTGCAGTTTGCAGGGATGGATGCCAGCAACCCTATGATTGCGCCTGCTTATAGAGCCACCCATATCGTTGATGTATTTGGGCGTATTTTCCCCACTGTCGGCCAAGGTCGTATCAGTATTGCTGCCATTGTCTTGATGTTTTTAATTCGCCTGATTGATATCTCTGGCAAGGCGGCATTGACCCATAAAGGTATCGCGCCTGTGCCGCTATTTTTTACTGGTACTATCAGCTTGATATTAGACTTTTTACGCATGTGTCGCTATCTGGTCATCGGTTCTATCATTGTCAGCTGGATTGTGGTGTTTACCCAGTCTCAGCATCCGATTATTGGTATTATTATTATGTTGGCTGAGCCAATTTTAGCGCCGTTTCGTCGTATCACGCCAAACTTGGGTATGATTGATTTATCGCCAATGATTGCCTTTTTTGCCTTTTATCTGCTTGAAATCTTTATTGGCGGTTTGGCATCAAATTTTATGCCGATGTTGGGTTAGGCTGGCCTAATAAAATTTAAAAAACTAGCGATTCTATAAAAGATACAAAAGGCGCTCTATATTTTATAGAGCGCCTTTCTTTATTTACCATCTATAGATTGTTCTAAAATTCTACAAAGCGATTGGGTATCAATTGAGCGTTGGCATTATTAGGGTGCGGCGCATCAGCGGCACGCAGCGTTTGGGTAATCCAACTATCTGCCGCTTTTACCGCATCGATAAGCGCGTCACCCATCGCCAAACGTCCAGCGATAAAGCTCGCTAATGAGCAACCAGAACCGTGAAATTCACCCTTTAGGCGCGGTAAAACGCTTTTATGCACCATCTCGCCTTTAATATAGAGATACTGCTTGATATCACCGCTGGTAAAGTCGTGTGAAGTTTTGACCAATACCGCTTGAGTGCCTTGGGCGCATAGTTTTTGCGCACCAATATGCAAATCTTGCTCGCCGCTTAAGGCGCGTAGCTCATGCGTATTTGGGGTGATTAAGGTCGCATAGGGCAGTAGTTTTCTAAACGCCGTTACCAAGGTTTGTTCATCGCCCAAGCTGCCACCGCTATTGGCAACCAATACCGGGTCGAGGACAAATGGCGTGTCACATGCGATAACCTGTTCGGCAAATAAACGCGTCAGCATGGCGATATTGTCAGTGGTACCAAGCATACCTGACTTAATCACGCGCACAGGCAAATCATCGAGCACGGTGGTCGCCTGCGCTGCTACCAAGTCGGCCGCACAAGCCTCAAAACCAAATACTTGCTGCGAGTTTTGAATGGTGATCGCCGTACAAGCGATAGCGGCATGGGCACCTGCTTGACCGACTGCCTCGATATCCGCTTGTAATCCAGCACCACCTGACGGATCCAATCCTGAAAAACACAGTACTACCGGTCGCATAACCCTTCCTTTTATTTATCCTATAATGAATGATAAATACTATAGCCATCCATTGCCCAAAAAGCCATAGCCAGCAGATTTTGGTAAATATAATCAGTGGAAAGTAATATCAATATATCAGCAATGCCGTAGCGATTTTGGGATATTTTGACTATAAGTAATAAAACCTAAAAACTCGGAAACTCACCGCTAAATGAGATATTCCTTATGACTAGAGAATGATAAAACCATTTAAATTAACAATTATGACAAAAGCGGCATTAAATCTGTAGACAAGGCTTGCAATTCGTTTCGGCTTTGTTATAATACTCGCCCACGGCATAAGACGTATCATTAGCATCGATACTATGTTTAGAGAAATGGTTTTTATAAAAATATTTTGATAAGTGTCTTAAATCGTTCGGTGAAGTGGGTGAGTGGCTGAAACCAGTTCCCTGCTAAGGAACCATACGTGTAAGCGTATCGAGGGTTCGAATCCCTCCTTCACCGCCATTTATTCAGTTGTTATAAAGAGTAATGACGCAAAAATAGCGTTAATAATTTTTTAGTTTAGCATTCAAAAATAATTTGAATTTAATTAAAAAATAAGTTGACACAAGCGAGATTATCTATATAATAACCAACCTAATTTACTGCAATTGTTTTTGAATAATTCAGTAGATAATGTGCAAAGTACGCGCTTGTAGCTCAGTTGGATAGAGCACTTGGCTACGAACTAAGGGGTCGGGAGTTCGAATCTCTCCAAGCGCACCATTTGCATACTAGCTTACTTGTTTATTTAACTATTAAGCTAAAACTAAATTAATCGCCTGTCTTATGACAATTTGGCGATTTTTTTATGTCTGTCGTTTTTATAGCAGTACAATCTTACCTTGTTATTTTTTCCTAAATTCAAATCTCCTGTCTTTATAGCAAAAGTCTTGTCTTATCATAAGGTACGCTAAGTGCCTGAATTACGGTACAATGAGCGCTCTATTTTTCGCTTGTTATGGGCTGGTATCATGTCAAAATCGTCACCAAAAGCTGCTACTAAAGCAAAATCGCCACGCAACAACTCAGCGCATCAAGACTCCGTTGCCGAAGAGGCAGTGATTGCCAAGCCAGGCACGCGTATGGCGGCCATCCTTTATGATGGTATGTTGATTTTGGCACTACTGTTTTTGGTTGGTACGGTGCTGACAGTAATTGGTACGCTATTGACGATGGAGACGGGCACGCAGTCACAGCAAGCCAGATCGCTACCGACATGGTATCAAAACTTTATTATGACCCCTTCGTTTATCCTGACGCTGGTGGGCTTCTACGGGCTATTTTGGCGCCGCGGTGGGCAAACACTAGGTATGCAAACGTGGCGCTTAAAAACGGTCAATAATGATGGTGACCTGCTTACGTGGGGGCAGTCGTTCAAACGTATCTTGGCGGCGAGCCTGATGCCGCTGATATTTGGACTCATCGGTAGTGTCATCGGTGGTTCACGCGCTATCTTATTGACCAGTGCTTTTTTGGGCTTTGTTTTCAACTATGCCTTTTGTCTGTTTAATCGTCGCGGTTTGGCAATACAAGACATGCTATCAAATACCATCACTTTAAAAATGCCGAAAACAGAAAATGAAGGGCTATGGCGGGTGATTAGAAACCGTAAGCAGGATAAATAAATAGCATAAAAAAAGCTGAATCTTAATCAGATTCAACTTTTTTATTGATCACTTAAATAGCAGTCATGGATAATTAAGCCACTTGTACCGGAATGATATTGGCAGTGTCTTTCACGGTATTGTCTTCGTTGCAATACACCAGTTTTGGCTGATAGGTAGCGGCTTCTACTTCATCAAAATGGGCATAAGCACAAATGATGACGATATCGCCCAGGTCTGCCATATGCGCGGCGGCACCGTTTAACGAGATAATGCCAGAGCCCGCTTCAGCGCGAATCGCATAGGTGCGAAAACGCTTGCCATTGGTGACATTGTAGATATCGATAGATTCGTTTTCACGCAGACCAGCGAGGTCTAGTAGGTCACCATCGATACCGCATGAGCCTTCGTAGTGCAGTTCAGCATGGGTAACACGGGCGCGATGTAATTTGCACTTGAGCATATTAAGTAGCATAGGTTGCTTCCTTAGGGTAACTGATATAAATGAACCAAATCAAAAACTTAATGGGGACAGGGTAAGTAGAATAAAAGTTATTTGCCTAAAAGTCACGGCTAAATTTACGCTTTGGCGATTTAAATGACTTAAATGTTTGCCATCAACGGCAGATTATTCTGGTAATTTAAAGCCATTAATCTGCGAGCGCGCTTTTTCAATATCACCATCTAATAATAACGGTAAGGCGTCAAAAGCAGCACTTAACGCGCTATCGATAGCCATTTGCTCATCAGGCGCCGCTTTCGATAATACGTGACCGCTGACTTTAGACTTGTGACCCGGATGACCGATACCGATACGCAGGCGATGAAAGTCGTTGCCAATGTGCGGGGTGATATCACGCAGACCATTATGACCACCGTGTCCGCCGTTGGTTTTGAGCTTGATACTGCCAGCGGGTATATCGAGCTCATCATGGGCAATCAGCAGCTCATTATTGTTAATACCATAAAAATTGACCATCGGCACCACCGATTGACCAGATTTATTCATAAAAGTCAGAGGCATGAGCAGGCGCACATCGTGACCATGAATTTGCCCGCGTCCCGTCACCCCGTGGAATTTTTTGTCAGGGGCGAGGGCAATATTAAACTGCTGCGCCAAATGATGGACGAACCAAAACCCGGCATTATGACGCGTAAACATATACTGCTGACCAGGATTACCAAGACCGACAATAAGCTTTATGGCCATAAAAACACCCTGCTTAAATTTAATAAATAAGAGATAAGGTTTGAAAAGTAAGATGAACTGATCGTGCTTATCCTACTTTTTAAACCTTCTTTTCAAACCTCAGTTACAAAAACAGCAGGAGATATTCATCACCTGCTATTTTTTGACTAAACCAATCTTTTATAACCGAGCAACCATAAGGCTGCTATATAAGCGTTATAAAGATTATTATTCAGCGTCTTTGTCTTCAGGCTCAGCACCTTGCTCAGTAGCAGGTACGTCAGCTGCATCAACTTCGTCAGCGTCTTCGTCAACTTCTTCAACTGTTGGTGGCTGCATGTTCACAACGGTACGGTCGTGCGCATCTTCCATGTCAAGATCAAAGATAATTACGCCTTCAGGCAATTTGATGTCTGATAAACGGAATAGATCACCGATTTCCATGCCTGATACGTCGATTTCTAAGTACTCAGGTAATTGTGATGGTAGGCAAACGATTTCAACATCAGATACTAGCGTAGATAAGATACCACCCGCTTTCGTACCTGGCGCTTCTTCACGACCAGCAAAATGTAGCGGTACGTGCATGTTGATTTTTTGACCTTTCACAATGCGCTGAAAATCTGCATGCATTGGGAAACCTTTAGCAGGATGGCGCTGCAAGTCTTTGATAACGACTTGTTGCTCATCACCTTTATCGGTAGTGATGGTCAAAATTTGTGAGAAAAACGCTTCATATTCAAGCGATTTTACGAGCTCGTTGATTTTGATAGAGATAGCAGTTGGTTCTTCACCACCACCATAAATGATAGCAGGAACTAGGTTCTGCTTACGTAGGCGGCGGCTCGCACCTTTACCTTGTTGTTCAGCAGAGCGGTCAACTGCGTTGATTGCAAAATGATCAATAGCCATGGATATAATCCTATAGAGAGTATGTGAAGTATCTACCAGCAATAACAGACTTGCGACCAGTCTATCACCGGATAATCAATACTTTAGAAAGTATCAATCATGTCGCTAAGTATAAAATACCCAAAAATAATAGGGGTTAACGAATGATGAATACAGGCGCGCATTATACGTGATTCTTTAACAATAATAAAGACCTAGCTAAAATAGCGCACGCCAGTCTTACATAAAAAAACGCCAAGTCATTAAACTTAGCGTTTTTAGTAATATATTTTTTAGCGAAAGAAAATCTTAAGCATTAATTAGGCATCAAACATAGCGCTGATAGATTCTTCGTTATTAATACGACGTAAGCTTTCAGCCAGCATTGGAGCGATACTTACTTGGCGGATTTTGCTACAGGCTTTAGCCGCGTCAGACAATGGAATGGTATCAGTTACCACAATCTCATCCAATTCCGATTCGCTGATGTTCTTTAGCGCATTACCCGATAGGACAGGGTGGGTAATATAAGCGAGTACGCGGCGAGCGCCATTTTGCTTTAAGGCTTCAGCGGCTTTGCATAACGTACCTGCGGTATCAACCATATCATCAACGATGACGCAATCACGGTCACGGACATCACCGATGATGTGCATCACTTGTGATTCATTGGCACGGGCACGGCGTTTATCAATAATCGCCATGTCGGTATCGCCCAACTGCTTCGCCATCGCGCGCGCACGTACCACACCGCCGACGTCAGGTGAAACCACCATGATATTGTCATAATCTTGTTTTTTAAGATCGTTCAATAAGACAGGCGTACCATAGATGTTATCAACTGGGATATCAAAGAAGCCCTGAATCTGATCTGAGTGCAAATCAACGGTCATAACGCGGTCAATACTAACGATGTTTAGCATGTCAGCGACGACTTTGGCCGAGATAGGTACACGTGCTGAACGCGGACGGCGGTCTTGACGGGCATAACCGAAGTATGGCATGACAGCAGTGATCCGGCCAGCACTAGAACGACGCAAGGCATCGGCCATCATCATGATTTCCATCAAATTGTCGTTAGTCGGTGCACAAGTAGGCTGCATGATAAACACGTCTTTGCCACGTACGTGTTCTTTGATTTCCACGGCAATTTCGCCATCAGAAAAACGCGTGATGTCAGCTTTACCAAGAGGTATATGGAGATGATCGGCTACGGTTTTTGCTAATTCTGGGTGGGCATTACCCGTAAAAATCGCCAAATAAGGCATGACAGAAGTCCTATTGATTAACTCAAGCAGCGACCGCTAAGCAGTATCAAACTGCTCAAATTTAGAAAAGAGTATGGAAAACTATTGATGACTACTATTACAGTAAAAAATGGCAGGGGTAGCTGGACTCGAACCAACGGATGTCAGGATCAAAACCTGATGCCTTACCAACTTGGCTATACCCCTGTAATGTCTAGGCTGTGTACGTCGATATCTAGGCATAATTTATACTAAATTACGCTTAAAATAGCGTCACGACCTGTTCGTTATATTATAAACAGATAAACTGTCTACAATATAACTTTTCCCTAACGGTGTTCATTGCGAACTATACCGAAACTGGGATAACGTTGTCAATGTCAATAAAATAAGCGTTTATTTAAAAACGGCTTATAATGACGACATATCGAACGCTTTACACTTAAAAATGGCAGGGGTAGCTGGACTCGAACCAACGGATGTCAGGATCAAAACCTGATGCCTTACCAACTTGGCTATACCCCTATTGAGGCGACCTATTATAAATAAATATTTAGATTTTGCAAGTCATTTGCGCCTTTTTATGGCTTTTATTATAAATAGGTCGAAAATAAAACCGATGTTGAGTTAATGGAAATTTATATATGGTCTTTATACTCATTTTATTTATACGCTATAAGTAGGGTTTGGCCTCAGTTTGAGCTTGTATAGGCTAATGTTTTGGCAAATTTGTGGTGTCCATAAACTGTGAACCCAAAAATACGATATATCTATTTTCCAAGCATTTAGGGTTGGCTTGTTGCTCGAAATTATAATCGTAACTAGGGTCGTATTTCCCGCCGCTTAAGGGTCCGTTAGTAAATAGCTCAGTGTTCAAAGGTATATCAACGCCATTGGCGGTCAGAGTCTGGGTCTCCTCATTCCAAGTGGTTATGCCATGAGGAAACACAGGAACGTTAAGCCTATCATTGTTTTGGATAAGCAAACAGCCGTCTTTCATAACCAAAATGCCGCCCATAGCTGGTTCTATTTCCGCACCATGTTTATATGAATAAGTAAAAAACTGGGCATAGGGCTTATTCTTAAAATCGTTAATACTGCTATCACTGGCCATATTATCGATAGATACTTTTGGCGCAGATAACGTGACGTTTTGAGTATCAGAATTGTTGGTGCAGGCTGTCATGGCTATTGAAAGGGCCAAAATACTTATTGATAACGTAAAAGAATTGCCTTTCATGATAAATAACCTTTAAGCGAAGAAAATCATATTATTAATTCTATTTAACTTGTAGATTCCCCACTACGTACGCCGCACAAGGCGCATTGTTAACCCACTTTGCCAACAGCGTTTTATCATCAATAATACTCGCATCCAATGGTAAAAATACCGCGCTACCAGAGCCGGTCATCCGAGCTGTGCCAAGTGCCTGTGATTCTAACCCTTGCAAATACCGTAACGCTGCATCGACGGCAGGGGCGATACTGGTGACGACATGACTAAACACATTTTGATAAGGTGTATTTAAACGTTGCACATAGTCATTGGTCTGGCTTTTGATAATGTCAATGGATAGGGCGTCGATATCTCGTTGTAGCTTTGGATGGGCGAACAGCTTAGCCGTGTTCACATGGGCGTTTGGGGTTAAGACTAAGTACTCTTGCTCGGGCAAATCAATGGCGGTCAGCTCCTCGCCAATACCCATAGCAATGGCATCTTGCCCAAAGATAAATATCGGCACATCGGCGCCGATAGTAGCAGCGATTTTTATCAGCTCATTTTTAGTAATGTTAAGCTGCCAAATCTCATTTAAGACTAATAAGGTCGTTGCGGCATTGGATGAGCCACCGCCTAAGCCTGCACCCATTGGTAAATGCTTATCCAAGGTGATTTGCACTGATTGCAGCTGCTTAGGTAGTCTGTCAGCTTGAAGAGCAAATGCTAGTAACGCTTGGGCGGCTTTAAAAATCAGATTGTCATCGATACTACTGGTTATGGTGTCGGCACCAGCAAGCGTTAGCAGCTGATGACAAAGCTTAGTAGCGTCGAAGGTTTTATCTATAATAGAAAATACTGCATCGTCTACAAACGTAAAATGCAGATAATCGCCCCAGTCAAGCAGGCGAAAGACGGTTTGCAGATTATGATAGCCATCAGCGCGCTTACCAGTGATATGCAAAAATAAATTAATCTTGGCCGGTGACAAGCGCGTGATAACTGATGTTGCGGTGGTGCGTTCAGTCATAAATAAATGTCTTTATGAGTTGTAAGTAAAGATAGTGTTTTCTACTGTCTACATAAGGCTATTATTTTTGATGATCGATAGTCATCACTACTTTATTGCCTTGTGACTGTACGGCACTGATTTTATTTGGCAATTTGTCGTTGCCTTTATAACTAAAGTTCGCTTGCCATTCACCATTGACCGAACTAATCAAACGGCTTTGGTCATCAAGCTGTGGCGCGCTGTCTGAAGGCGCTGGGCGACCCGATATCCAATACGGCATTTGTGAAATCGGCGCTTGCCAGCCTGTGGCTTTTTTGAGCAAGGTTTCAGGGTCATCAGCGGTTAAAGTACCGGTTTTTTCACTGACTAAAGTCGCCGACTGACCATTATACTCGATATTGGTTTTGCCAATGCCAAGCGCACCAATCAATTCGATAGCAAAACGGTCATTTTGTTGTCCCCATGCATAAAACGCACTGCCGCCTTGGTTTCCTGAATTGTCCTTACTAGGTGTGGTAACGCCGATTTTGCCCGTGATATTAAAGTTCTCAAGCTTTTTAGGTTGTTCAGGTTTCTGACCTTGTACCGTGCCGATAGGCTGGTTGGTAGCATTAGCGGTTTTTAATGATTGGCAACCAGATGTGATAACGAGCGCGGCGGTTAAAGCGCTAAATAGCGCCAGTTTATTCGGCTGATTTTTTTTTAATACTGACATGATATATCCTCAAAAATAGACAAGTTTTAAAAGTAACAAGTTTTAAAAGTAATAGATTTTTTAAAAGATTAAATAAAACAATAAACGCTTAGCTTAAGCATGATTTGTTACGCGCTGATGCATGGCTGTTCATTTCTTATAACTGGCTTGTAGTTTTTATCGCAAACGTTTTTATTTTTAATCGTATTTTATGATGAGTATTCAATAAGCTTTGAGCAAAAAGCTGCTTAATAAAGCTGTATACGATCATTGACGTTGCGCTGCCCAAATGAAAAACGCTCTTGTAACTCAGCAAGCAACGCCTCAACTTTTTCATTATCGCCTAGCCCTTGATAAGCGCGCAGCAGTAGCGTGCCTGAACGTAGGGTTGGAAAAACGTCGTACGGGGTTTGTAGATAATCGATGACTTGTTGATAATCTTCGTTCGCTAAAGCATTGGCGGCGAGTACGTTTAACGCTTGCAAATGCAGCTCATTGTCATAGCGCGGGTCATCATAACGGATTTGAATGATAGCCGTTGCTAGCGCCAAACCTTGCTTGGAGCTGCGTTCATTGGCGAGCAATAACTGCGCATAGCTAAGCTGATAAGCAAGGTTGGTTGGGTCGAGCGTTTGCAAATGGTTCAATAAGGTACGTTTGACGATATAATCGTCTTTGTCGTCAAGCAGCTGGGCGCGGGCAAATAGCAGCATCTCATTATTAGGATATTTGCGGCTGGCGCGCGTTAATAACCGTAGCGCTTCCTCGGATTCATTTTGCTGCCATAAGATATCCGCTTGCATGACAAAGCTGTCAGGCGCGAAGATGCTAAAGTCTTTACGCAGCTTCTCTAAAGTAGCAATGGCTGCATCGACGTCGTCATTTAGCAGCTCAAACGACACCACTTTTCGCCGCGCTTCTAACACCAAGTCCTCTTGCATCACGCCATTGAGATAGTATTTTGCTTGCTCAAAGCGCTGTTGGCGCTCGGCACTGATGCCAAGGTAGTAATAGGCTTGGTCAAGATAAGCCGGATTTTTAGCCAAGATATTCAGCAGCTGATCGGCGCTGGCGTATTCTTCAACGTCCAAGCTCACCAGCGCGGCGAGCAAAGTGATTTCGTCATCATCAGCAAAGCGCCCGTGTGCATCGAGTAATAGCTGCCAAGCCTGCTCGCTTTGCCGCAAATCGAGTAAATAACGAATCTCATATAAGTATAAACTCTTGCTATCAGGGTTCCGTAGGCGCGCTTGGTTAATATAATCAAGCACGGCTGCTGATGGCTTGGTCTTGCGTAAGATGTCGGCTTTTAAAGTGATAAAAGGCACATAATCTGGCTGGCGCGCAAGGGCACGATCGATATGGACAATAGCAACCTCAGGCTCATCAAATTGATACAGTAAACCAGCCTTTAATACCGAAAGCGAAGCGTTTTGCTCGCTATCGATAGGTTGCAAAGCGGCAAGTAACTCGCGTTTGTCTTCATCAGTATTGGGATAAATGCCAATCAGGATTTCGCTCAGATCGGCTCGCGGGTCATAGCTTAAAATGCGATTTAGAGTGGCGCCCGCCAGTTCATAGTCGTGCGCGCGCAGGGCCAAATGCGCCACATAGAACCAAGCGGGCACGTGGTCGGGGTTTTGGTCTTGCCAAGTTTTGGCAAAGCGCAATGAATCCTCAACGCTTTCATTACGTAAAGACAAGCTTAGGGCGCGCTCAAATACCGCAGTTGCATCTTGTTTAAAAGATTGCTGCTTATAAATAGTTAGCGCGCGCTTATTATTATCGCGATCTGCGGCAAACTCGGCATCCAACAGCGCGTATAAACTTGGCTCACCAAGCTCAGATTGTGCTGGGCTAAATGCTACTAGATTGCTTACAGAAGTATCGGTTTCTGCTAGCTGAGACTGCTCAGTAGACGGTAGTTGAGAAGGTATTTCATGAGCAGTATGACCAATGATATCGCTTTTCTTGGCTGGTGAAGTTGTAGGCGAATTGGCCAAATCAGTGTTTAATATGGGAGCGGTCAACGCCGGGCTGACATACTTGGCGTGGGCGGGTAATCCTAGGCATAGACAAATGGCCAACGACAAGGTTAGCTTATAACGCTGGCATAGGCGCTCTATGGTGGCTTGCAATAAGGCGCGGAGGCGAGATTGATCATTATACATAGGTTGCAGTCTAAAGGATGACCCAAAAAATCTAGCGAGCAATATTTCCCCATTAGTCCACTTGCATTCTAACAGGAGGATTTTATTGTCATTATTTTAAATAAGTATTCGTCATTACCATTATAAGAGCAGATGAAAGCGATAAACAATAGCGCCTATGTTACTCAAATACTAACAATATTTAGGCGATTAATTAATGACGATAAATGACTTTAAGTAGCGTTCAATAAAATCTGATAGCTTAAACATCTGCTAGTAAACCAGCGTTTTTAAGTTAGACAAATAACACTGGCATTTATTTTAAAGCCTTGGAGCAGTTGATTTATCGTCGCCATGCCCAGATACAGACAAATACCATCGCCCAACGCTGCTTGTTAAATAAAGCCAGCAATAATGATATAATAGGCGCTTTTTAGACGTTTATATTGGCAAGTATTAATTAAAGACGTTTTTTCACAGCCAGTTTAGCAAGCGCTGTCTGTGAAAAACTGTTTTTTAGCACTGCTGATTGAATAGGTTTTTTCACATTCTAAAAGCGTTTGGCTAGCAGGTAAACGTTATATTTATGGTCTATCAATAATGAGATTAGTGGTCATTGGGGTCAATCACAAAACCGCACCAGTCGCTCTGCGAGAGCGCTTGGCGCTTGTCGGTGACGATGTGAATATTGCCCTTCAGCAGCTAGAGCGCTTCACCGATGGTAGCGTGATTGTCTCGACGTGCAACCGTACTGAGATTTATGCGCTGATTCCGCAAGTCCCAGCATCGCCAGAATCAGGCGCGGCTTTAGCAGCGCAGCAAACTGCTGTCTCGAGTAGTAATGCCATTAGTGCGCAGCCTTCTGCCGCGGCAATCAGCGCACATATCTTAAAAATTAAAGCGTGGCTGGCGGATTTTAAACAGTTACCTTTAGCTGAAATTGACCCTTATTTGTATGTGCATCGTGATACCCATGCGCTGACTCATTGGCTGCGAGTCGCTGCTGGTCTTGACTCGATGATATTGGGTGAGCCGCAGATACTTGGTCAAATCAAACGTTCTGTGCATTTGGCGCAAGACCAAAAAGCGCTCAGCAATCGGCTCGGCTGGATTGTTGACCAAGTATTTGCTGCTGCCAAACGCGTGCGTAACGAAACCAAAGTCGGCGCTCAAGCGGTATCGCTGAGCTATGCTGCAGCCAAATTGGTGACGCAGATATTTGACGATTTGCCCAATCGCACGTTATTGGTTGTTGCGGCAGGCGAGATGAATCGCTTGGTGGCAACGCATATCGCTGGGCTTGGGGTCGGGCGGGTCATTATTTGTAACCGCAATCCTGAGCGCGCCGAAGCGTTGGCCGCCGAATTGCGTCGACCCGAGCGTATGGTAGAAGTGAAATCGCTGCAAGAGTTGCCGCAAGTATTGGCAGAAGCTGATATCGTCAGTAGTTGTAGCGGCAGTATGGATATATTGATTGATAAGACCATGACCTTGCGCGCGCTTAAAAGCCGGCGTTATCAGCCGATGCTGATGATTGACTTGGCGGTGCCGCGCGATATCGACTCTACCATTAGCCGTATCGACGATGTGTATTTGTATTCTGTTGATGACTTGCAACACGTGATTGCTGGTAATATTGAGCAGCGCCGGCAAGCAGCGGTCGATGCTGAGCTGCTGGTCAGTCAGTTGGTGGTTGAGATGGATCGGCGCTTTCAGGTGCGCCAAGTCGGTAAAGAGATTCAACAATATCGCGCGCGCACCCATGACCAAGTCGATAAGCTGCTGCATGAATCCATTGCTAAGCTGCAACAAGATAACGCCAGCCCTGAAGCTATTATCACTGAGCTATCGCGGCGTTTAACCCAGACGCTGACCCATGCGCCCTCGAAGCTGATGCGTAAAGCGGCACGCGAAGGTGACAATGAATTGCTAGATTTTGTGGTCTCGGGATTACAAGACGCGCATCGTGGTCGTCGTCAGTAAGCATTACTCCTTTTAATGCACTAATTATTTTTCCTATTATTTCTCTTAAAACCGTTTCTTTTAAAACTCTTCGTTTTGAAACGGTTTATCTTTAAAAGTCATAAATTGGCTAAGCTTTCGACTTATGCAAGCTGAGCGTTGTCAACCTGCATTATCAGTGCTAATATCAAGTTGTTATGAGTATATTAAGTGGCGATAATTTTTGGTTATGTGGTAGCGGTTATTTATAATGAGCCTTTAATCAATTAATTTTGGCTTTTTTTCAAAGTCTAATTTTATCAATTGCCTCTTAATATCTTCTCATTTCATTAATTCTCAGTATTGATAATTCAATAGGCTGTCATTCACGGTCTCATAATGGCGCGCCTATCGTCTGTAGTACTGTTTAGAATAGTAGTACTGTTTAAAATAAAAATAAAGCGCACACGACATACTCGTCAACGGCAATAGCGCTAGGATAAAGCGCTATATCGTCAACCCTGCGTCATACTCTCGATGATTACTCGATATGAGGGCCCGATAAATACTATCTATCGTAGTATTCGGCTCGTTATTACTAGAATTTGCCAATACCTATATTGCCTAACTATAAACTAGGAGCGTCCTATGACTGCATTACGTCAAGATATTGATCCAAATGGCTTATTAGAATATTCGGTGGTCTATACTGACCGCGCCTTAAACCACATGTCAAAAGTCTTTCAGCAAGTAATGAATGACTTATCTAGCAACTTAAAGTCAGTCTATAACGCTGATGCGGTGGCGATTGTACCGGGCTCTGGCACTTATGGTATGGAAGCCGTGGCACGTCAATTGGCCAATGATGAAGATTGCCTGATTATCCGTAATGGTTGGTTTAGCTATCGTTGGACGCAAATTTTAGACAAGGGCAAAATTGCCAAGTCGTCTACAGTATTAACTGCCAATCGTGAAGAGGGTGAGACGCCAAAGCCGTTTTCTCCAGTTGCTATCGATGAAGCGGTTGCTAAAATCAAAGAAACAAAACCTGCCATCGTTTTTGCCCCTCATGTTGAAACCTCATCAGGCATAATTTTGTCAGAAGACTATATCAAAGCATTGGCCGAGGCTGTTCATAGCGTTGGCGGTCTATTGGTCATTGACTGTATTGCCTCGGGTTGCGTCTGGCTTGATATGAAAGACTTGGGTATTGACGTGCTGATTAGCGCGCCGCAAAAAGGCTGGAGCAGCACGCCGGGCGCAGGTCTGGTGATGCTCAGCGACGCGGCTGTGCAAAAAGTAGAGAGCACTGAATCTGATAGTTTTAGCCTAGATTTAAAACAGTGGTTAAATATCATGCGCGCCTATGAAAATGGCGGTCACGCTTATCATGCAACCATGCCAACCGATAGCTTACGCCAGTTCCGCGATACCGTTCATGAAGCTAAGGAAGTCGGCTTTGATAAACTTTGCGAGGCGCAGTGGGAGCTTGGTAAGCGTATTCGTAAAGTATTGGCGGACAAAGGCATTGAAAGCGTGGCGGCAGAAGGTTTTGAAGCACCGGGTGTTGTCGTTGCTTATACTGACCGTGATGACATGCATAAAGGTAGCGCCTTTGCTGAAGCTGGCATGCAAATCGCCGCTGGTGTCCCGCTACAAGTAGGCGAGCCTGAGAACTTTAAAACTTTCCGTTTAGGTCTATTTGGTCTTGATAAATTGACCGATGTCGACGGAGCGGTACAACGTTTTGAAAAAGCGCTTGATGAAGTATTGGCAGAGCAGCCTGCATAATTTTTACTATAAGTTAGGTAACAATACTGAGTTCTGTTAAACAGATCTCAGTATTTTTTTACCTATTTATTATATTTTATTATATAATGTATTTATATAAAACGAATTTAAAACTGTGTTTGATAAATTGGCTTAGGTAAACATTATGAGTATACAAATAGACTGGCAGGCATTTACGCCAATCTCCTTAGTAGGCGGACTGATGCTAGGGGTGGCGACTGTCATTTTGCTGTTGGGTATTGGCCGTATTGCGGGTATCAGCGGTATCGTGTCAAGTGTACTAAAACCCAAAAATATAGAGATGTGGCAGGTACTGTTTATCGCAGGCCTTATCATCTCGCCTTTACTTTACAGTTTGGCTCGACCTTTGCCTGATATAGAAATCACCACGTCATTACCGCTGTTAATTGGCGCAGGGTTACTGGTTGGTTTTGGCACGCGTTTCGGTTCAGGCTGTACCAGTGGCCACGGTATTTGCGGTAATGCGCGACTGTCACCACGTTCGATGGCGGCGACAGTGACCTTTATGTTGTTTGGTATCTTAACCGTTTATATCGGTCGCCATGTTTTGGGTTTGATTTAAAAATCGCATAGACAGCACGTTATTTATAACCGCTTGGATTAATACATTAGGTGTGAGAAAAAATGCTAAAAAATATAATTGGATTAGTAGCAGGATTATTATTCGGTTTTGGACTGCTGATATCAGGGATGACCGACCCTGCTAAAGTACAAGGCTTTTTGGACGTCTTTGGCGCGTGGGATATCTCCTTGGCACTGGTGATGGGCGGCGGTTTAATAGTAGCGATAATCGGTGTGCAATTAGCCAAATGGCAAAAGACCAGCTGGGTGGGCACTTTTATCTTATTACCAAGTAAGACGGTGATTGATAAAAAGTTGCTAATCGGCGCGATGATGTTTGGTATCGGTTGGGGACTTGTGGGTATCTGCCCAGGACCGGGTATCGTGCTACTTGGGACAGGACAATGGCAAGCGTATGTCTTTATTCCAGCAATGATAATGGGTATGTTGGTTTATCAATGGCTTGAACCAAAGTTGAATTAGTTGTTTGGCTATAGTCAGTCCTAAATAAAATTAGTACAAGTATGATAACGCGCTACTGGTATTCATTTTCCTTGCTTGCTGTGCCTACGCAGACAGAGGCTGCGCAAAATGAATACCAGTAGCTCTGTGTTTATTTTATAGCAGACTGTCTACAAGAATAAGTTTTACGTTCTTAGTTCAAGAAAAAAGGGTCAGCCTAATCATAAGACTGACCCTGTTTTATGCAAATTGCTCAAAGTGCAAGTTTTTCAAAAGCTATTATTTAGCGCTAGCCGTAACTTTTGGCGTTTCGTGCGCCAATGATTTGGCGGCTTGGCGTAGCTCAAACTTCTGTACTTTACCGGTACTAGTTTTCGGAATTTCAGCAAAGATAATATATTTCGGCACTTTAAATCCAGCCAAATATTGCTTGCAATGCTCCATGACATGATCGCGTTGCAAAGTGCTACCAGCATGAATTTCGATAAAGGCGATGGGCACTTCGCCCCATTTATCATGCGGCGCGGCAACGACCGCACAGCTTTGGATTTCCGGCATTTTATATAAGACGTTTTCGACTTCGATACTAGAGATATTTTCGCCACCTGAGATGATGATGTCTTTAAGCCTATCCATGATTTTGATATAGCCGTCAGGGTATTTGACGCCCAAATCACCGGTACGGAACCAACCATCGACAAAGGCTTCTTCAGTGGCTTTTCGGCTTTTAAGATAGCCTTTCATCACCATGTTACCGCGCAGTGCCAGCTCGCCCATCTCTTCGCCATCAGCAGCAACGGGTTCAGTGGTCCCTTGTTTAAACAGCTCAAAGCCTGTCATCAAATGCGAGGTCACTCCTTGACGAGATTTTTTCTGCGCACGAGCAGCGACATCAAGCGCATCCCATTCTTCTTGCTCAGCACAAACAGTGACCGGACCATAAACTTCGGTGAGGCCATAAACATGTGAGATATGAAAGCCCATGGCTTCCATAGCAGCGAGCATAGTTTCAGACGGCGGCGCACCAGCGACCCAGCCTTTGACTTCATGGTTAATGGCTTCTTTATACTCAGGCTTACCGCCGGCAATCATATTGTGCACCACGGGCGCTGAGCAATAATGGCTGACTTTATACTTGGCAATCAGCTGCAAAATCAAATCAGCGTCAATTTTACGTAAGCAGACGTTGACGCCCGCGCGCTCAGCGATGGTCCATGGGAAACACCAACCATTACAATGGAATAGTGGCAGCGTCCATAGATACATGGGATGCTTGGGCATATCCCAATCTAAAATATTAGACACGGCATTGAGCGTGGCACCGCGATGATGATAGACCACGCCCTTGGGCTTACCAGTGGTGCCAGAAGTATAGTTGAGCGCAATGGCATCCCATTCATTGAGCGGTTTTTCCCAATTATCCAAATTGTCTGAGCTGGCGATTAACTCTTCATAACTCATAGTGCCAAAACGCTCGATATCAAGCGCTTTATCGGTCGCATGAATCACGATGAGGTTGGGAAAAGCTTCATCAATAATCTCAGCATGCTCAGCAAACTCGCTGTCTAAAATCAATACTTTGGCTTCAGAGTGTTGCAGGCAAAAGGTTAGGGCATTGATATCAAGTCGGGTATTAAGGGTACAAAGCACGCCGCCTGACATTGGCACGCCAAAGGCGCATTCGACCATCGCTGGCGTGTTCGGCATCATCACCGCCACCGTGTCATTTTTATCGATACCCAATTTACGCAGACCATCGGCCAATTGACGACAGCGATCATAAGTCTGTTGCCATGTCTGCGTGAGCTCATTATGCTCTAGGTCGTCGTAGATAATTGCAGTCTTGTCAGGATAAACCTGCGCGCTGCGGATAATAAAATCGATAGGGGTCAGCGGTTGGTGATTGGCAGCGTTTTTGCCAAGACCGGTGTGAAAGTCTGTCATGGGGATAGTCCTTTATCGTATTGCGGGTATTCGATGGTGCAGGGATTTAGCGAAGCGGCTATTATAGAAGCCGTTGTCATAAAAACAATTGTCATAAAAACGGTCGTTATAAAACACGTTAAATATTGACAACGCTCACGCTATTATAGCCAATCGCCCCAAAAATTGGGCGGGTTTTATGAGGTTTGCTTAATAAAAGCCATAAAGTCGAGGTAAACATCTGATTGTCTAGGATTGGTATCAAGATAGTGCTCACTCATCAGTCGCTTGTCCGCATAGCTGATGATAATAGCGGTGTGTTACGATAGCAGCAACGCTAAATCCCGTGACTTTTCTGTTTTCAGAACGTAGTTTGTTAATTCATTCATAAGGAAAATGATATGACCGCCAGCCGCACTGCCAATACCATTGAGACCGCCAGCACCAACGAGCACTACCCGCATTTATTTGAGCCGCTGGATTTGGGCTTTACTACACTTAAAAACCGCATGGTGATGGGCTCGATGCATACGGGGCTTGAAGACCGTTTTTATAATTACGGCAAGCTGGCGGCGTATTTTGCCGAACGTGCCAAAGGCGGCGTGGCGATGATGATTACCGGGGGCATATCGCCCAATCGCGAAGGCTGGTTGCTCCCTGCTGGCGGCACCATGAACACCCGCGCTGACGTCATTAATCATCAACGCGTCACCCGTGCGGCGCATAAATATGACAGCAAAATCATCATGCAAATCTTGCACAGTGGTCGCTATGGTTATCATCCGTTTGCCGTGTCAGCAAGCCCGATTAAATCGCCAATCTCGCCGTTTAAACCGCGTAAGATGAGCATCAAAAATATCGAACAAACCGTTAAAGACTATGCGCGCTGTGCCAAACTTGCCAAACAAGCGGGTTATGATGGCGTTGAAATCATGGGCTCTGAAGGTTACTTGCTCAATCAGTTTTTATCGCGTCATGTCAATAAACGTACCGACGAATACGGCGGCGATATTCAAAATCGCATGAAGTTTGCGGTCGATGTGGTCAAAGCAGTTCGCGAAGCAACGGGTGAAGATTTTATTATCCTATTCCGCTTGTCAGTGATCGATTTGGTCAAAGACGGTAACGTTATGGATGAAGTCATCACTGTTGCTAAAGCGCTAGAAGAAGCGGGCGTGACCATTATGAATACTGGAATTGGCTGGCATGAAGCGCGCGTACCGACCATTGTCACTAGCGTACCACGCGCGGCGTTTGTTGATTTCACTGCTGAAATTAAAAAGCATATTAATATTCCAATGATGGCAGCCAACCGTATCAATATGCCAGAAACAGCGGAAGAAATCGTTGCCAGTGGGCAAGCGGATATGATTCAGATGGCGCGTCCGTTCTTAGCCGATCCGCATTGGGTCAATAAAGCTAAAGAAGGTCAAGCCGATCGTATCAATACCTGTATCGCCTGTAACCAAGCCTGTCTTGACCATACTTTTGAAAATAAACGCTCAACCTGTTTGGTCAACCCACAAGCCTGCTATGAGACAGAATTGGTTTATAAGAAAACCAAAAAGCCTAAAAAAGTGGCGGTCATCGGTGGCGGTGTCGCTGGCATGTCAGCCGCTCACGTTGCAGCTTTGCGTGGTCATGACGTCACCCTATTTGAAGCAAAAGATATTTTGGGCGGTCAGTTTAACTATGCTAAAGTCATACCTGGTAAAGAAGAATTCTTTGAAACCATTCGCTACTATATCAATGAGCTTGAGCACTTAGGTGTTGAGATTAAACTTAATACCAAAGTTGATAAAGCGATGCTCGAGAAGGCCAAGTTCCATCATGTCATTGTCGCAACTGGCGTGGTGCCAAGAAGCCTAAAAGGCAAATTGGAAGGTGCAGATTTACCACAAGTCATTAGCTATGCTGAATTGCTTTCTGGTGAAAAATCCGTGGGTGAAACCGTCGCGGTCATCGGTGCGGGCGGTATCGGCTTTGATGTTAGTGAATATCTAACCGCCAATCATGGGCAGCCATTAGATGAGCTTGGTCCTGAATTGCTAAAAGACCCAAGCTATCGTCCAAAACCGCAGTCAATCAGCGATTGGCGCGAAGAGTGGGGCGTGACGTCTGATACTAACTATCAGGCAGATGGCGGCTTGATTAAACCTGAAGGCATTAAACCTGTACGCCAAGTGTACTTAATGCAGCGTACTAAAGGTCGCTTGGGCAGTGGGCTCAATAAAACCTCGGGCTGGGTGCATCGTGCTCATGTTAAGTCGCATGGCGTCATCCAAGTATCAGGTGCGCAGTACGACAAAATTACCAACGAAGGTATTTGGATTACTAACAATCAAGGTCAAAGCCAGCTGTTACGTGTCGATAGCATCGTGGTCTGTGCTGGTCAAGAATCAGTGGTTGAGCTGATGCCAAATGTCGGTGATGCACCAGACGCACAATATCATTTGATTGGCGGTGCTAAACTTGCTGCGGAGCTGGATGCTAAACGTGCTATAAGAGATGGTGCTGAGGTTGCGGCAGCGATATAATTGATGATTTAAAGTCGTAGTGTAAGATTCGCAGACGGCAGGGGAGCAATTTCCTGCCGTTTTTTTGTTTCTAGGTTTTAAGCTTTTAGAGTATATTTCTAGTCCAAAGTTATTTACTCTCGCTCTAATATAATTCCGTCAAAATAGCCGCGCACCCCACAACGCCCTGAACTAAATTGATAATCAACGTCTTTTAAGAGTAACTGACTTTTACCTTGATAGAGTGCAGGATACAACATTAACCTAACTTCTTTATCTTGACTATTATCATGAATCGCCCAGTGGTTCCGTGACCATGTTGCAATACTTTCTTCAATTCCACAGGTGTGTAAGTTATTAAAAACTAAGTCACTTTCAATTACAGAAAGATGAGGTTTATTATCAACCTTATTAATAGATAAAGTATTCGTTGCGTCTTGCAAAGTATTTTTGCGCTGACCATCTAAATTATAGATTGAAATCTGGAAGTTTTTAGAAAATTCTCCAAACGCATTTTTATTAGGCAAATCAGAAGAATCTAAATCATCGTTCCAGTTAGAATCTGTCTTTTCTCCGATATGTTCTTCATACTCACGTTTAAGGCACTTAGTATCTTTACAGGTATTTCGTTGAAAATTTAACCATAATTTTTGATCTATAATCACATTGTTTTTATAGCTTTCGCTGTCTTCTTCGTTAGCTCCATCATTGAGATTAGCTCTATATTTCTTCGCCATTGCGTCATCGAGCTTAGAAAGCTCAGGACTTTGGCAAATAGTTTTTTCTACCCAAGTGCTGGCTTTTTTACAATCAAAACTTGCTGAGTTTGCATGATTAGATAGTAGACAAACACCTAAAGTAGTAATAATAATTACGGTTGATTTTTTCATGTTACTCTCATCGTTTAATGCTTAATTTCGAAAATTGATACCATTGTTCTAAAGCTGAATATGAATATAGCATTGTCACTCGTAAATAACCTATAAATGCTACGCTAACCCATCAGCGATACTCAATCGTACTCATTACTCACGCCATAAAAAAGGATTTTATAATGGTAGTGTTAAAGACCCTGTTTAAATGGATCGTTTTGCCTATTGTAGCGCTACTCATTATTATCAGCTTGAGCTTAGTAGTGACGGGTAACGCTTATATCTTTCGAGGGCTACAGCTTACTTATCTTAAAGGTGAAAACACTGCCAATATTGACGATTATGTCGATTTTGATAATCGTACTATCCGCGCAAAAAATCCTATCGAATGGGAAAAAGTTGCCAACTTTCAGCAGGTCAAACTCACGCCGACTTTGCAAAATGCTTTAGATACCGATGAAACCGTTGCCTTTGCCATTATCAAAGACGGCAAACTGCTGTACGAAAACTACTGGCAAGGTTATGGTGCTGATTCGCACACCAATAGCTTTTCTATGGCAAAAACTGTCACTACCATGCTGTATCTCAAAGCGGTAGAAGATGGTTATATATCAAGCATTGATGAGCCAATTACCAAGTGGCTACCTGAATATGCGGACAATCAATATGCGCAGAACTGTACCTTAGCAGATTTCTCGGCGATGACCTCGGGCTATGATTGGACGGAAGATTATTACTTTCCCATCAACCCGACGGCTGAATCCTATTATGGTCATGACTTGGTCAAGCAAATGGTCAATCGTAAGTTTGTAGAAGAATGTGGCGGCCAGTTTGAATACTCATCAGGCGACACGCAAATGCTTGGCATAGCTTTATCGCGAGCGCTTGCGCCGCATGGCTATACTATTTCTAGCTATTTAGAAGAGAAATTTTGGCAACCTCTCGGCATGCAAGGCGATGCTTATTGGTCGCTTGATGGTGCTTCGAGCATCGAAAAAGTATATTGCTGTCTCAATGCTAGCGCATTAGATTTTGCCAAATTTGGACAGCTATTATTAAATGGTGGTGAGTGGCAAGGCGAGCAATTACTTAGTAAAGCGCACGTTGATTTTATGATTACGCCAAACGTGGATGCATTCGCAGACGGGCAAGCGCAAGTTTACGGCCATTCGGTATGGACGGATATGGATAGTCCGATTCCGTTTTATGCCATGCTTGGTCACTTAGGTCAGCGGGTACTGGTGCTGCCAGAAGAGAACGCGATTGTCGTTAGACTCGGTAAACAAAAAGGCTTACCGACACCGGTTGAAGGCTTTCACTTGGAGCCAGACTTAGGGCAGTATGTGACGGAGGCGAAAATAATTTTGGATAATCTACCACTAGAGCAGTAATTTGAGTTTATTTATAAGGCGAGTGAGTAATAGCATAAATTGCTAAGTCCATCACACATCATTAATAATCAGAAAAATAAGCATAGTGATAAAAGTTTCTATTTTTAACAAGGAATATTAAAACCTTCATGAATCATTCAAATAAAAATAGAGAGCATGATGGCTCGCTTAAGATCATTTGGTTAGTGGTATTTTTTGCGGTGCTGATTTGGTCGGGTATTGCACCTAAAAATTATTTCACTTGGGTTTTGGAAGTTGCGCCCGCGCTGATTGGTTTGAGCATACTAGCCGCGACTTATCAAAGATTTACCCTATCAAGGCTCACGTATTCCTTAATATTGCTGCACTGCATCGTATTAATGATAGGCGGTCATTATACTTATGCTGAAGTACCTCTGTTTGATACTATCGCCAACTGGTTTGGTTGGGAGCGCAATCACTATGATAAATTGGGGCATTTCGTTCAGGGGTTTGTACCGGCAGGGATTGTGAGAGAAATTTTACTGCGCTTAAATGTGGTGAAAAATGAGCGTTGGTTATTGGTCTTTGTGATGTCCGTTTGTTTGGCGTTTAGTGCTTTTTATGAGCTGATAGAATGGTGGGTAGCGTTAGCCATTGGCAGCGATGCAGAAGCTTTTTTGGGCACGCAAGGTTATGTCTGGGATACGCAGTCTGATATGTTTATGGCGTTGATTGGTTCAGCTATATTTTTATCTTTTTTTCGAAAATGGCAGAATTCAAGTATCCGTAAATTGACTTAAACGAGCGTAACCCTTGATCAAGCAGCTTTTTGAAACAGTTCAAAAGCTTTGTCATTACCTACAGTAACTGAGTCGCCCTCGTAGTAGGCTAGCACGAGTTCGTATATTTCAGCAGGTGCATTTTGGTTGGAAAGTATCTCTGTATTTGATGGCTCTGCTGAGCAAGCAGCAGCCATCAAATACAGAGAATAACGTGGTCAGTAATAAAGACTGAGCTAGGACGTTATGTTTTTTTAGATGCATTAATGCTCTCCTAGGTAGTTTGTTACAAAGTCTTGTAGTAGAAAACTGATTAAGTATTAGCTCAAAGAGTTTAATTTTACGATGTATAATTCAAAAGCTATTATTGACCTAAATTGTAGCAAGGAAGGTTATAATCATACTTAAGCTCCACCAAAGTACGAGCTTTAAATAAATCAATAATGTAATCATTTTGCATGTCAGTCATATACATAAAAATGGTAGCTTTATCCTTACATAGAATACGGACACGTTTGGCTGTTTTATCAGATCTACTTGAGGTATTAGCTATATAATCATTTCTGTCAATTTTATAAGTCATATCTACCCAGCCTTCTTTAAGAAGAAAGCCATGTAAATGTAATAGTCTATTCTTTTCAAACTCGGGGCTTGCATATCTGGATGTGTACCATACATCCCTATTAGAATGAATATTATCGCTTACTTTGAAGTTCATAAACTTAGCAATATTATCAAGTTCGGATATAAGCCAGCTTTCTTTCTCAACCAATTCTTGTTGGTATATTTCAAGCTCTTTATTTGGTTCTAAGTCTACAGTCCATATAAATAAAATAATAACGAAAGCAATAAGTGAAATATCAGATAACTTATACTCTTTACCTCTTATTTTCACTGATTATTTTCCTACATACTTAATTATATTTTTCAAAACTAGGTTATTTAATCTGTTTTAAATATTCCAAGTAGTTAACTAATTGTTCTCTATATTTCTCATTCGATCTAAATTTTGGAGATTCAACCCACTTGTTACGATTATGAATAATGGATTCTAAGGTAAAGTCCTCATAACCAGACTCCGCTTCACAACAAGGACATATTTCATATAATGGGAATTCACCGTCTAGACCCCATGGCAAGAAATCCTCATCATAGTAACCGCATATTTTACAACTGTGTAACTCTCTATTGAGCATGAAAATATTCCAAATTAGTTGAGTAGGGATGTGTGGAAGCATCAGGCTTAAAAATTGTTCGAGGTGCACCATCTTTCGTTTTGACGGCAAATGTGTTTGTTTTCGGATTATATAAAACCGTATCACCATTCTTTCTTGTTTTATTTAAAGTTCCACGCGGAGGGTCACTCACAAACTCTTGAGCATGACGATAGTAGTCATTTTGAGATTTTAGCTCAGGAAATTCTTTGCTATGTTTACTCCAATGCTCTGCTAGGTTTGTATTAGGAGATCTTTTCTTAGTAGAAGTCCAGTCGAAACCTTTTTCAGAGTCTCTGTAGATATTGTTATTACTTAACGCTCGTTTTCGAATCACGTACTGTCCAGCTTTAACGCTAGTCTTAGCAGATAGAGCACCCCAACCTAGCGGAAATGACATAATATCAAAAACCAATCCCGCTTCATCTCCAATTTTTTGCACACCTTCATGGTATTTCGCACGATCACCATTGACATCTACCCATAGAGAATTAAGACGTTCTTGATAAATTAGTTCTTCAGGAGTACCTGCTCCTGCCCAAAGCCCACTGTCTTTCAATGCTTGTTCAGTAGATACGTCAACCCAAATCCCTAACTCCTCATCAGACATTTCATCTTCAGAATCTTTGTTGTCAGAAGCTGCAAAGTTAGAAAGTACAGTTTCTGGATCAGTTTTAGGAAACACCAAAGGTTCTGCCTGCGCAATACTGCCAACATCAAAGTCAGACTCTGCAAACGCTTGCTGAGTCGCAATCAGCTTCGCGCCGCAGCTGGTGACATCGCCACCACGTGCGATAGGCGCACCATCGACGATAAAGGAAGCATCACCACTAACAATAGTGGTGACCTTTTTACACTTTTTACAGATGACTTTATCGCCTTTACGGGCAACAGGGATGCCGTTATGAGTGGTGCGCGGTGAGCCGGAGATGACCGTCCCACCGTGAGAGGTCTTTGCGCCGACGGTGATATAGGCTGCCATAGTGCTACCTTGCTTAAATGCCCAAAGTGTAAACTCTTAACTCGAGTCTATTATTTGCCTGACATTATAGATGGCTAGAGCGTTAAATATCAAACTTAAGTTTATCTAAGGGTGTGATTTAGGCAGCAAGCTTAATCCATGCAAAGTATAAAGGCGATTAAAATGCTGACGGTAATAAGAAATAGAAACTCTTTACTCACTATAAATAACAAGCAAAAATCTAACCTTCCATCTCGCCAATTAACCAATTAGAGACATCATCAATTTGCGCTGCCAAATCAGGATGCGCTTTGCTTAATTCAGCAAGCGTGGCTTTTACTTCATGTCTATTATATTTAATGTCAGTCAATGTCTCTTTTAACAAATCAATCAACTCAACGTTTAGCGCATCAGAGAAAATGACAACATCGCGTATCACTGCTTGTTTCACATCAAGGTGCAAATCAATAATGCCCCAATCAAATCGCGTCTCGATATGATGGCTAAATTCAGGCGTCTTACCAAAACGCCAATCCCAATCTGCCATTTGCTGATAGTATTTATTGAGTGTCGGCTGCTTGGCGAGACTGGCTTCATCCAATTCTTCTACTGGCGTAGTGTCGCCATAATCAGTGTCACGATAGTATTCGCAAAATGCCTCGATAATCGCATTAGATAAGGTCTCGTGATTGATGTCTTCATTAAACTCAACTAAGTTAGCAACGCGCGCACGCACCGACTTGATGCCTTTGGCTTTGAGCTTAAGGGGATGGGGGTTGAGATAATCGCCTAGCTTTTGCATGTTGGCATTAACTAATAAAGTCCCGTGATGAAAGCTACGATCCGCCGCGTGTTTAAAGGCACTACCTGATATTTTTTTATCGCCGACTTGCATGTCGTTACGCCCAGATAAATCCGCGTCTATGCCCAATTTTTTTAGCGCATTGATGATAATGGTAAAGTTCGCTGCTTGGTCATAGTCGTCTTTGGGTGATAAAAAGGTAAAGTTGGTATTGCCCAAATCATGAAACACCGCGCCGCCGCCACTCTGCCGCCGTGCCAAAAACACCTCGTCGGCTTCCATCTTATCGATTTTGCACTCCACCCACGGGTTTTGCGAGCGCCCAATGACCACGGTCTCGCTATTGCGCCATAAGAATAGCGTGTGCGAGTCGGGATTGAGCGTATTAAATATCCAATCCTCGGTCGCAAGGTTGAACCAAGGGTTGGTCACAGCAGACTTTAAAATGCGCAGTTTCATTACTTATCCTTTTTCTTGAATAATTATTCTAGATTGAATGTTATCAATAGATACTGTCATTGTTGCCGATGCGTGGTTGGAATTCAATGGGTGTGTGGTATGGGAGCGGTTTAAGTCTGAGGTTTTAAGAAGTTAACTTATTTTTAGTCTTTCTGTTATGATTACGACTGATATTAAGTGACAAATAGCATTGGTTCAAACCAGCTAACTGATGCATAAGAAGAGACTTGGTTATGGATGAAAGGATAAAAAACTTAGATACTCCTAAGAAATGTGAGATTTTTGCTAAAAATGCTTTGAATGCAGGCAGAGAAGATTTGGTAAAACAAGCAAAAGAACGAGCTATTCACTTAAAAGCTGAAAACTATGGTGCTGAAACGTCGGCAGAGAAAGAAGCTATAAAAGCAGTCTATGCTTATGAAGAGGTGCTAAGTGCCAAAAATGGTAAGAAAACACGCGCATCTAGAACTTGGCCAATGATTCAAAAATACGGAATAATTAATGCTGTCGAGCGCGCCGTTGATCGTAAATCTGAGACAAAAGGTTATACCGCATTATTAGAGATGGGCTTGGAAGCCTATGCTTTCGAAGCAGTAATACTTCGCTATCCTGAACTGTTTTCCGACAGTGCTGTAGAAATATCTCAACGACGAATGAGCGAGTGGAAAGAAAATGTTTAGAATAAACACAATTTTAACTTAGTTGGAGAGTTATGCATGCAAATAGATTTGGCAAATTGGATATCTGTGTTTATAGCTTTAATAGCAACGGCCTCAGCTGCCATAACTTATGCGGTCTACCGTTCGTCAACCGATCCAGAAGTTATTGTTTATGTAGATACAGATAAAAAGCGACCATCACTTATTATTTTAATTATTGAGAACATAGGTAAAGGGCCAGCAGAAAATATAAGTTTTGAAACGTCTAGAGATTTACCTGAAAAAGCTTTCACTATAGAAGAACCTCAGAGCATGCCAAAAACAATGATATCTGGGCCTATCGTAGATGGAATTCCTTTCTTAGCCCCTAACCAAAAAATTATTATTTCTTGGGGGCAATATGGAGGGTTAAAAAAATATATTGGAGGTAATAATATTATAGTTAAAGCTAAGTACAGAAGAGCTAATTCTATGACTTGGTTTAATAGATCATCGAGTTCGTCTCAGCTTTTCGTTGAAGCATTTCACGGAACAGATATTTCTGATTCAAACTGGGATAAGAAGATTTCAGAAAGTTTAATAAAAACTAATGAGCAATTACAAAATATTGATAAAGCAATTAAAAAATTAGGTTCGGGGGAAAGCTAGAATTTGCTCACAAGCACAGACCCTACACACAAGTTACCATTAGCCTTATTCCTATTAGTAGAAACGTGTATATTATGTTAGCAAATTCTACACTACTAATAACCTACCCAAAATCTTCCCTCAGAATAGCCGCCATATTACGCTCAGCAAGCCCCGTAATAAACACATACGGATTGACGCCAGCGCTACCGGGGATTAATGCGCCATCTTGCACGTAGATATTTTCGTGCCCTTTGACGCGTCCAAATTCATCAGTCGCCAAGCCTAATACACAGCCGCCAAGCGGGTGATAGCAGAAGTTATCGCCGAAGCCTTTGGTAAATAATAAGCTTGATGTCGAGCCACCATTTACTTTGGCGAGTCTTTCGATCAGCTCTTTGGCCGCATTTACTGAGTACTCGTTTTGCTCGCGTTTCCAGTTGAGTTTGACGGTTTTTGTGGCCTTATCATAGTAATAGTTACCGCGTTCTGGATTATCAGTGATGGCGAGATATAGCGTCGTCCATGTCTCAAGCCCTAGCGGTAATGGCGCGAGTTCGGCAAAGATTTTGTACTTTGAGCCATCTCTATCGCCGTCCCACATATTGATGCCTTTAACCGGAATGGTCGATTGGGTGGTGCCCGCGGCGTGGACAAAATTGCGCCCCGTCATGATGTTACCGTTTGGGCCCCAATGCTGGCCAATATGCTCGTTTAGCTTAGTAAGCTTGCCTTCCGCTTGGCTTTTTAATAATAGCTCTGAGGTGCCCGTACTGCCAGCATTAAGGAAGAGCTTATCGCAAGTGTAATGCTCAACTTTATCGATGCCGCCCGTGGTATTGAGGACATGAACTTCTAATCTGAGTCGCTCATTCTATGAGTCGGCGACTGATGCAGAATGTTTACAAGCCTTTATGGCGCTATCACGCCTTGAAGGTATCATTCCGGCTTTAGAGTCGGCGCACGCCATTGCCTATGCGATGAAAATCACCAAAGATATGTCAGCGGATGAGACGATTTTGGTCAATTTATCAGGGCGCGGCGATAAGGATATTGATTTTATTTTGGATAAGGTAAAGCCATAAAAAATCTGCAAGCAGTATAAAAAAACAACAGCTCTCAAGCGTGTAACCAGTTATCATCGTGGTTTTTTTAGTCTAACGCTTGATAGGATTTACCCATGTCCAACCGCGACCTCATTATTTTTATGACATTGTCCTTTATGTGGTCGCTGTCCTTTATTTTTTACCGTGTCGGCGTGCCAGAATTTGGCTCGCTAGCATTTGCCAGTTTGCGCGTGGTGCTAGCTGGCTTGACCATGCTGGTTTTTGTCTTAATCAGCCCAAAAAACAGAGCAGGTATCCGTGATAACTGGAAAGTTTTGACCCTAGTCGGACTGTTTTCTGCCGCTATCCCTTTTATCCTATTTGCCTTTTCAGCGCGCTCGGTCAATGCTGGGGTGTTGGCAGTGCTTAATGCGTCCGTACCGATGATGAGTGGTTTTATCGCCAGCACCTTTTTTAAAGACCGTTTGTCAAAAAAACAAATTATCGGCTTAATCATTGGCGTTATCGGCGTGATTATTTTGATGAGTGAGAACTTATTTGGCGGCAGCGGGCAGGGCGCTGAGTCAGGTTCAGGGTTACTGCCGATGGGCTATGCATTATTGGCCTGTGTCGGTTATGCGGTCGGCGCCAATATCACCAGAAACTATTTATACGATGTCTCGCCGGTGGCGATTACCGCAGGCTCGCTTATCATTGCCAGTATTATTATGCTGCCGATAGCGGTGTATGAGTTTCCCTATGGCAAAACCATTAGCCTCACTGCTTGGACGTCAGTCATTTGTATCGGCGTCTTCTCAACCGCCATCGCGCTGATTTTTATGAATCAACTCATCAAAAGTATCGGTCCGATGCGCGCGACCAGTATTACCTTAGTCATTCCGATTTTTGCCATTATTTTAGGCTATCTGCTGCTTGGTGAAGCTTTAGGCACGCCAGCGATTATCGGTTCGGTGGTGATATTATTTGGTACGTATTTGTCTTTAGAGTTGTCTATCAAAAAGATGCTTAAATCCTAAGATATTGATTTTTCTAATTGATAAATAGCCTTTTAATCAATGGCACTTATTTAACATCTTCTACCATAATAAGTTGAATGGGAAAGGTAATGATGTCAAACGCCTTGGCAAATGGCATCAGTGCTTTCAGCCTTTTTTCTTCTGCTAATACTTTGTCTGGTTGATAATGATAAAACTTTAGCGTGGTCGGTTGCGGCAAGCAATAGGCGAGCGTCTCAATATTTTTCACCGCCGGAGCCACCGTCACAGGGAGGGGTGACACCGGGACCAGCGACTGATGAAGTTGCCTTACCACTAGCGGGCAAGACCGAAGTGAAGATGCCGCAGTCGGTCAATTTCGATTTCCAAACCGGTCTGAGTGAAAAGTATAAGTTGCTAGGTATGGTTAACGCCCGCTGGGTAGATTGGAGTAACTTTAATGTTGCCCCGCCTTTAGCGACATTATCGACACAAGAGCCTTTAGCCGCCTATAAAAAAGATGGTTATGCGGTTGAAGTGGCATTAGGTAAGCAGTTTAATCCAAAAGCTTCAGGCGAAGTACGTGTCGGCTATGACCACGGTACTGGCGCACCGCTCAGTCTATTAGGACCTTATGACTCTATCAAAAGCTTGGGGTTAAGCGCGCAATACAAACTGACCGAGCAGCTTAGTGTCTCTGCGGGCGGTCAATATATGTGGTTTGAAGGCGGTCCAGTCGATACTAAGGTTGATGGTCGGGTAGCCAATATTGACGATGGAACTGGCTACGCACTTGGCATGAAATTGGGTTATCATTTTTAAAAATTGACTGAGATTGTTTGTTAAAAATAGCTCATATTAGTGCTGATAGAAAATAGAAAAAATCACTAACTTAAAAGTAGGTGCTTTTTTTATTACTAAATTTTAGCAAAAATTAATGATTCTATTAGCTTAACACCCTTATAAGGTCACATAAATAATAGCGTTTAAAAGGTTGGAAATACACTTGCGTAGGTGTTTTTGTTTGTAAGTATTACTTGGAATCGCGGTATCTACCCTTATAAAGAACTCGGCTGATAAATGGCTGTCTTAACAACTAGCATGGCTATTTATCAAAGCTCAATAACTCTTATAAATCTATTTTATAACAACAAACAAGGCTCCTCATGGCACACGATACCTTATTCGAACCCGTAAAAATGGGTACCCAAACTCTAAAAAATCGCATCTTTATGGCTCCCTTAACCCGCTTACGCGCGGTCGAGCCGGGCGATGTTCCTACGGCACTAGCCAGTGAATATTACGCACAGCGTAGTGGTGCAGGATTGGTCATTACCGAAGCGACGCAAGTGTCTTTTCAGGCAAAAGGCTATGCTGGCGCGCCCGGTATTCATACCGAAGATCAGACGACGGCGTGGAAGACCATCGTTGATAATGTCCATGCCAAAGGCGGCAAGATTGTCGTCCAGCTATGGCACACCGGTTTGGTTTCACACGAAAGCGTCCAACCTGATGGCAAAGCGCCTATTTCGGCGTCTGATGTTCATGTGGGCGTGCGCACGACATTGCGTGACAGTAATAATCAACCGATACGCGTTGAATCTACAACCCCGCGTCCAGCCACGCTTGAGGAAGTAAAGCAAGTTATCGCTGACTTTGGGCTTGCGACTAAGAACGCCAAAGAAGCAGGATTTGATGGCGTAGAAATTCATGGCGCGCATGGTTATCTGTTGCATCAGTTTTGGGTTGAGCAAACCAACCAACGTGATGATGAATATGGCGGTAGCCGCGAAAACCGTGCGCGTTTGACCCTTGATGTTATCGATGCTTGTATCGCTGCATGGGACGCTGACCATGTTGGTATTCGCATCTCGCCGCTTGGTACTTTTAATAATGTTGAAGCAGGCTACCATGAAGACGAAAATATTTGGCTAATTGAGCAAATCAATAAGCGCGGGTTGATGTATTTACATCTGTCTGAGCCCGACTGGGCAGGTGGTACGCCTTATAGCACCGAATTCCGTCAGCGCGTTCGTGATGCTTTTGGGCAAATGATTATTGCTGCTGGTGGCTATACCGCTGAAAAAGCCGAGCAGAATATCAAAGATGGTTATATCGATGCCGTTGCTTTTGGCCGTGATTATATTGCCAATCCTGACTTAGCAGAGCGGATCCGCGAAGGCGCGCCGCTTAATGAGCAACATCCGCAAAGCTTTTATGGTGGCGGTACAGAAGGATATACCGATTATCCTTTTTTAAAACAAGCTTAAATATTATCGGATAGCCATTTTAAATTGGCTTTATCGATTAAAATAAAGTGATAATGAATAAAAAGCCACCTTGCTAACAATAGTAAGGTGGCTTTTTTAATGGGTAATATTTAGCTATTTACCAAAGTTACCCGTTTGGTAATCACGAAATGTTTGTTTTAACTCCGCTTGGGTATTCATGACAAAAGGACCATAGCCTACCACTGGTTCGCCGATCGGCTCACCGCTTAATAGTAATAGTTTAACCGTACTTGGTGCTTGCTTATCACCAGAAAGCTTATCATCAGCTGGCTCAGGGTACGTCAACTTAATACTATCGCTTACCTGCGTTGCTGATTGTCCATTGTCGAAATCAATAATAGCGATATCAGTAACAGTCGGCGCTGTAAACTGAATCAGACTGCCTGCGCTTACTGACTTTTCATTAACCAGTAGCGTGCCTTCTTGTACCAATATCATGATGTTATGATTGTTTGGCACTTGCAGCGTCGTTGAGCCAGCGCTATGCAAAGCAATATTCCACATATTGATTGGCGTAAAGGTACTTGCCGCGCCTGTCGTATATTGCCACTTACCTGCAATAATCCTCGCTTGACCAATAGCATGTCCATTTTCAATATTGCTTAAGTCAACGATAGGCAAATCAGCGCGTTTTAGCGTTTGATATTTAGGCGCAGTCAGTTTATGGGCGCTTGGCAAATTGACCCATAATTGCACCATGCTAAAAAGTCCACCACGGCGACTAAAGTCGGGTGAGTGGAATTCTTCGTGCATAATGCCGCGCCCTGCGGTCATCCATTGCACATCGCCTTCTTTGATGATGCCACAACCGCCAGCCGAATCGGCATGGCTAATCTCGCCGGCGTAGGCAATCGTCACCGTTTCAAAACCCTTATGCGGATGCTGCCCGATACCGTGCGGCTCCTTCTCATGGTTTGGATTTGGCGTAAAGGTGGTCGGCTGACCATAGTCCAATAATAAAAATGGATCGGTATGCTGATAATTAAAATCAGCTTCGTTATCTAAATGATTAAACAAAGTTTTGACATAAAAACCATCGCCGACCCAATGCGGTACTTTATTGCTATGAATATGTTTGATGGCGCGCATTGCATACCTCGTCAACCTAACTGTATTAAAGAATACTTATTTATTTCACCGTCATTTTTTAACAGGAATGAAATACCTACTCTTAAGTAATTCTAAATCTGTATGGGTTTATATGAGTGTTTTTAAATTTGTATCACTGGCTTTTAAATTAAAGAGTATGTATGACTTAACATCAAACCACTTCGCCGCAAACAAAACCACTGGCCCACGCCCATTGAAAGTTATAGCCGCCAAGCCAACCGGTGACGTCAAGCACTTCACCGATGAAATATAGCCCGTCTTGATATTTGCTTTGCATGGTCTTTGACGAGACTTCATCGGTTGTGATGCCGCCGCGTGTGACTTCAGCGGTTCGATAGCCTTCAGTGCCAGACGGTTTTAGCTGCCAGCCGTTCAGCGTTGCTCCAAGCTCTATCAAGCGCTCATCTTTAATATTGGCAAGCTCGGTATCTTTTATATCGTCCCACAAATGCGTTTGTAGCGCTGCCAGCAGTTTTTTCGGCAAAGCATTGTTGGTATTGTCTGCCAAGACCGTGCGGATAAGCTGGCGCGGGTGCGATTTCTTATGAGTTAGCAAAAGCGCCGTTATATCTATTTCGGGTAGCAAATTGATAGTAATAGTTTCACCAACATGCCAATAGTTGGACAGTTGCAGCATAGCTGGGCCCGACAGGCCACGGTGAGTAAAGAGCAGCGGTAGCTTAAAGGAGATGCGCTCATTACTGGCAATCACCGGCAGACTGATACCGGCAAGCGTGCGAATCAGCTCACCCGTTTTATCGGTAAAGGTAAATGGCACAAGGCTGGCATCAGTTGCGACTAACGTATGGCCGAACTGTTGCGCCAGCTCGTAACCAAAACCGCTCGCACCTAAGGTCGGAATCGATAAGCCGCCCGTTGCTACCACAAGCGATTCGCAGTTATAACTGGTTTGCGGCAGCTTACTTTGATTGCCGTTATCTTTTCTCTCTTGTTTTTCTTTTTTACTCAGACTTTTGCTGGTAATTAATTCAAAGAGAGATTTCTTATTATTCTCATCAGTTTTTACTTGTTCAATGTGGGTATTGAGCTTGACTTGCACGCCCACGGCAGCGCATTCATCAAGGAGCATGGTTAAAATATCTTGTGCCGAATCATCACAAAATAGCTGCCCATGCTCGCGCTCATGGTAAGGGATTTTATGCTGCTCAACCATAGCAATGAATTCCCAACTCGGATAACGGCTCAGCGCAGATTTACAAAAATGGGCATTACTACCGATAAAATGCTCAGGCTCGACGAAGTAATTGGTAAAGTTGCAGCGCCCGCCACCTGACATGAGGATTTTTTTACCAGCTTTATTGGCGTGGTCGAGCACCAAGACGCGGCGACCACGGCGACCCGCGGTGAGCGCACAATATAACCCCGACGCGCCAGCGCCGATGACGATGACATCGTAGTGATTGTGTGCTGCTGCATTGCGCGGATTTTCCATGATGATAGGTTCCAAAAAGCGCTAAGCTTTAAAAAATAGAAATAAAAAAATCGTAAAATTAAAAAGTAGCTGAGTGGACGTTTTAATCATAAAGGGTAGCTATTGTCCATGTTTTATAGCAGGTTACAAGGATTAAATATTTTTGCCCAGTCAACTTATAAAAGTTGCTACCCCTGATTAAGTATACAGCTGTGCAGCGAAATTGTTGTGTTTTGCGCTCGACGTCTTGCAACGACGCTGCTTATTTGTCAAACTAACTTAAGTGTCAGACATTATGGAAGATGACTCTTATCACTTGTATAGGCCACCGTTTGCCGTTCATATTTAACGCAAGCCGTTTAATGATAGTCGCAACGACAGCTGCTACAAGTCAGAATAATTAAAAAAGGATGACTACGATGACTCAAAAATCATTTCCTATCACGGCTGAGTTTGTCGCCGCTGCCAATACTAGCGCTGAGCAGTACAAAAAAGAATACCAACAATCTATTGCGTCACCTGAGGCGAACGATGCCTTTTGGGCCAAGCGTGCCGAGCTGATTGATTGGATAAAAAAACCCACCAAAATCAGCGATGTCAGTTATGACTTGGAAGATTTTCATATCAAATGGTATGAGGATGGTGAGCTTAATATTTCAGTCAACTGCCTTGATCGACACGTCAAAAATCACCCTTATAAGCCTGCTATTATTTGGGAAGGTGACCATCCATCGCTGCACAAAATTATCTCATTTAAAGAGCTGCACGAAGCGGTGTGTCGCCTCGGGAACGCCATGCGCAAACTTGGGGTCAAAAAAGGCGATCGCGTCACTTTATATATGCCAATGATACCAGAAGCGATGGTCGCCATGCTGGCGTGTACGCGCATCGGGGCGGTACATTCGGTGGTATTTGGCGGTTTTTCTGCCGAGAGTTTGGGCAATCGCATTATCGACAGCCAATCAAAATTGGTCATTACCGCCGACGAAGGTATTCGCGGTAATAAACGCACGCCGCTCAAAGCCAATGTCGACCGTGCATTAGACATGGATGGCACGGAAAGCGTGACCAATGTCGTGGTCGTCCATCGTACGGGTAATTCTGTGCCGATGAGCGGTCGGCGCGATGTTTGGTATCACAGTTTGGTCGATGGCGAATCAAAGCATTGCGAGCCTGAAGTCATGAATGCCGAGGATCCGCTGTTTTTATTATATACCTCAGGCTCTACCGGCAAGCCAAAAGGCGTGCTGCATACCACTGGCGGTTATATCATTTATGCGCTTTCTACGTTTCGCGATGTGTTTGATATCAAAGAAGATGATGTCTACTGGTGTACGGCCGATGTCGGCTGGGTGACTGGTCATACTTATGCCACTTATGCACCGCTCGCCAATGGGACGACGACGGTCATGTTCGAGGGCGTACCAGAATATCCAACCTGGGCGCGTATCGGTCATATTATTGATAAACACCAAATCACGGTTTTATATACAGCACCGACCGCCATCCGTGCGATGATGAAAGAAGGCGATACCTTTGTCCGTGAATCTGACCGTTCAAGTTTGCGCTTGCTTGGCTCCGTTGGTGAACCGATCAATCCAGAAGCGTGGGATTGGTATTACAATGTCGTTGGCGGCGGTAAATGTCCGATTGTCGATACGTGGTGGCAGACGGAAACCGGCGGTATCTTACTGGCGCCAATACCGGGTACTGTCGATATGAAACCGGGTGCGGCGATGAATCCGCTATATGGCATCGAGCCGGTCGTCGTCGATGCTGATGGTCATGTCTTAGAAGGTGCGGCAGAAGGTAACCTTGCGATTAGTGGCGGCTGGCCGGGGCAGATGCGTACTATTTATAATGATCACGAGCGCTTTTTAAAAACCTATTTCACAGAATATCCGGGCTATTACTTTACTGGCGATGGTGCGCAGCGTGACGAAGACGGTCACTACTGGATTACCGGACGCGTGGATGATGTGCTCAATGTTGCCGGGCATCGCTTGGGCACGGCAGAGATTGAAAGCGCGGTGGTTGCGCACCCAGCAACGGCTGAAGCAGCGATTGTCGGTATGCCGCATGACATTCGCGGTATGGGGGTTTGTGCCTTTATCATTCTAAAATCGGGCGAAACCGCAACGGATGCTTTAAAATCTGAGCTCAATCGCCACGTGCGCGCGGAGATTGGCCCGATTGCCAACTTGGATGCTATTTATATGGTGGATGTCTTACCCAAGACGCGCTCTGGTAAAATCATGCGCCGTATCCTGCGAAATCTTGCCGCAGGGCAATATGTTGGTCTGGGCGATTTATCGACCCTTGCTGATAGCGCTGTCATCAATGAGCTGATTGACGTGGTCAAAGCGGAACGCGGAGAGTAAAGAGTATGATTCGTTAATTGGATATACTAAAAGAATATGCACTAAACTAATTTTTCCCTTCTTTAAAAGCCATACTATCGTAAATATTATGGCTTTTTTACGTAGAGGTTATTGCTATTAGCGCGCTTTAAAGTTTCAATAACTTTTGTTTTTCTCCATATTTACAAGGTTTACCGTCATTATGCCGAACTCTTCTTTGCAGCCTACGCCGATATCAGCGCCAAAAATTGCCATTATCGGTGCTGGCTTAACGGGACTATTTACTGCCACCTTATTAGAGCGCGCTTCTAGCCAAATGAATGAGCAGAAAATTAATGACAAATCCTCAATACCAGAAATCACTATTTTTGAGAAATCACGCAGCGTCGGGCGTCTAGCAACACGTTACCGCAGCGATAGCCTTACTGATAAAAACTGGCAATGGGTATTTGGGGCGCAGTTTTTTACCGCTAAGAGCGCAAGCTTTCAACAATTTATTGAACCGTGGTCACAGACAGGTTTGCTACAGCCATGGTGCGCGCAAGTAGTGAGCTTAACGCCAATGTCGGCAAATAATCAGAAACCCGATATTCACCTCAAAGAGCAATGGGGGAGTACGCAAGCGCGTTATATCAGCGCGCCAAAGATGACCAGTTGGGGGCGAGCATTGGCTGATGAATTGCAGCATAGCACCATTAAGTTTAACACCCGCGTCGCGCCATTATCTCAATATAAGCAAACGCCAAATAGCAACATCAATAATAAAACTTACGACAAAACCAGTGAAAAAACCAGTAATAAAACTGAGCTATTCGATGAAAATGGCAACAGTCTTGGTCATTTTGATTGGGTAATTTGTACGGCGCCAAATGGACAAGCCGTCGAGCTGATGGCAGATAGCGGTTTTAGTGAATGCGCAAAAATCACTGAGCCAACAATGCAGGCGTGCTATAGCTTAATGCTTGGTTGGAATGAGAACCAACCATTACCTGAGGCGCTAAGCTGTTTGGACACGGCGTGGGATGTGGCTTATGTACAGGATTCTATCATTGATAGAATATTTATCGAACATCATAAGCCTGAGCATCATGCGCTATTACCCAGCATGACCATTCATGCGCGCAACGACTGGTCAGAGCAGCACGTCGATGACGATATCAATACCATAAAAGCAAAGTTGTTAGAAGCCGCTCAGCGAGCATTAAACTGGAATGCGGAGAGCGCGCCAAGCCAAGTTGATTGTCACCGTTGGCGTTACGCCGCGACCGTAACCGCTTCTCATAAAGAGCAGTTAGGAGTATTGGTTGATGATGAGCGGCAATGGATTGTTAGTGGCGATTGGTGCGGACAAGGTAATATCGAAAGCTGCTATCAAATGGCGGCGCAGACGGTGACAGCGATGGTTTAATTTACAGATAATAAAGGCTTTAAGGAATTAAACTTAGACGTATTACATCATAATAAATTTGAATTTATATAGATCATTAACTTATAGGCAAAAAAGAGCCCACGAAGGAGGTGTCGTGGGCTGAGGAAAACTTATCATGCGACCGAGCTACTACTGATTAACGAGCCACAAGTAAATTGATCAAGATTTATTATTGTTAATATAAAGATGATGACAAAATCTATGATTTCAAGAAATTATCACGTCTGCTTACAATTTCCAGTGTACAACTGTATTTATTCCTCAGTCATCATAACTGAAATTAGCCGATTTACCTAGCTTACTTACATGTCATTACGTTTTGGTTTATTGTCCGCCGATTATTAGCTAGAAATCTTAATAACAAGCGTTTTGCTAAGGATTTTTTGCTCAAAAACACTTGCAATTGAGTAAAGCCAAAACCGACCTGTACAGAAGCATGACGACATGGCTGAAAAATGCTAAGCTAGCCACATTCTTATCGCTGACTATAAACTGGGTTTGTCATGACCGAGAGTACACCGCTGCACACACCAGAACAAAAACCGCTACCAACGCCAAACGACAGAAGTATCTTTAACCTACCCAACAATCTTACGATTGCGCGTATTTTAATGATTCCGCTGTTTGTGGCGATTGCTTATTGGCCACCCGCCATGGGAATTGGCATGCCAGCGATTTCGGACAATGTCATCGCGCGGGTAGGTATGAGCGAATTTAGCGACAGTTTGCTGCGTCATTTGCTGTTGACCGGTGTGTTTATTATCGCCGCGGTGACCGATTGGCTCGATGGTTATTTTGCTCGTAAGCTTAACGTGGTCTCTGCTTTTGGGCGCTTCTTAGACCCAGTCGCTGATAAGCTCATGGTCGCAGCCGCACTGATTATTTTGGTGCAATGGCATCCCAATATAATCATGGCGATTGCGGCGATTGTGATTATCTCGCGTGAAATTGCCGTCTCGGCGCTACGCGAGTGGATGGCGGAGCTTGGCAATCGCACTAGTGTTGCTGTCTCGTATGTCGGTAAACTCAAAACCACTTTTCAGATGATCGCTATCACTGTGTTATTGTTAAATTGGCAATCGCTTGAGATGATAGGCTATATATTGATGGTGGCGGCGGTGGTTTTAACCTTATGGTCGATGATGATTTACCTCAGAGCTGCATGGCCATATTTAAAACAAAGCGGTTAGTATATAGAATAAATGCTATCAGTCCTTAAGTTTACATGCTTAAGTTTAAACCGCTCATAAACAAAAACGCCAGTCATGATAAGTGACTGGCGTTTTTTATTTATCATAGTTTTAAGTGTATTTAATGATCAAATAATTACAACTCAATAGAGAAATTTTCCCCTAAGCTTTTTTCAATCGCTGTATCGGTAACTGCCGCCGCCGTTATTTTGACCGCGCTAGTAATTGCATTACCATTCGCCCAGTATTCCGCACCATGCGGCACCACTTTAATCAGCTGTACCCTTGGGTCTTCTTTGCCTTGCTCAAAATAGGCGTTATACATAACCGACCATAGCTCATCGAGTTTCTCTGCATCCTCGACCAATTCAGCGGTACCAGAAATAGACAAATACTTATCGTCACCTTTCGAGGTATAAGCCAAATTTACTTCTGCATTTTGCTTAATGTTATCGACAGTTTCAGATGGCGTGTGTCCAATAAACCAAATTTCTTTCGCGCCAATGCTAGTTTCAGTGGTGTTCATTGGGCAAGAGTGCAGATGGTCTTCGCCATTGCGCGTGGTCATCATGGTGTATTTAATGTCTTTTACCATCGCTTGGATGGTGTCCATTTGTGATTGTTTACTCATAATAGTTATCCTTTACTATTGAAATAGGCAGTTTGAGTTTTAAGTTTAAAAGCTTGGGTTTAAAAGCTTGGGTTTAAAAGCTATCGGCAGATAATTGATGGGTGGTGTTCTAAAAAGTATGCCGGCATCAGACGTAACCATAATTGATGTAAAAGAACACCATATCAAACACTTTGAAGTGATTATCGAGCTTCTTAGAGAAACAACAGGTTTTTCTAACCGCCCGACGCAATCGGTGTCTAAGACGGCAGTTATTACCTTCAATGCCTACCGTATGAGATTTGCCAACTCGTTTGTGGTCAAATTTAAAGGCGGTTATAAAACTGTCCCAGTTATCCATACTGATAGAGCCATAGCTGACTTTAAGCTGCTTGAGACGAGCTCTTAACTTCTTAGCCGTTTTTAAGTCGCGTCTGCCCCAGACATAAGCGACAATCTCATTAGTAACGCGATCATAAGCATAAATAAGCCAAACTTTACGCTTTTTGCGATACACGTAAGTCCAGAATTCATCAACCTCTAAGCGTTCATAGTAGCGCTTCTTAGGCGTAATCTTATAAACAGATGAGCCTATGGTGCTCAATACTTTACCGATACTGACTGAGGCTATAACAGCTATGTCTCTAACGCCGCAGCCTCTAACTGTCATGAGCCGTATAAGCTCTTCTACTTTAGAGTGACAGCCATGATAAGTTAAGGCATGGTCGCCAATAAACTGACGTTTGCAGTCCTTACATTGATAATTCTGCTTGCCATAGCTTTTTTTGCCATTTTTCTTTAGACTATTACTGTGACAGTCGGGGCAACTGATATCTATTTGTGTCTTCATAACCTCAAATATATCATCTTGCTCTGGCTGTCACTCCTCCTTTTATTTCCTCAGCATACTTTCTGATACACCACCAATTGATGAATGATTAATAACTCTTAGCCGATGACTCGTTATGTGTGCAATCAGTTATTAATATAATAAAGTTGCTTAATAAAACGATATAGCTGCTCTGTAATACGCTGTGACGCTTTGTAAGCTTTAATGTGCCAAAAACAACGAGCAAGGTCATAAACATATTGGCAAAATTAAAAACAAAAAACGCCAGTAAATTAATAATTTACTGGCGTTCAAATAGATGTCTTATTTTTTGTTTTTTATTATTAAGACAGCAAAACTTACAGAAAGCGAGGTTATAGAGAGACGGAGAAAGTCTCGCCTAAATCTTCAGCAGTTTTACCTTCTTGAACGGCTGCGGTTGCCATTTTAAACATATTGACCACTGAGCTACCGCTGATCCAGCACTCGGCACCATGTGGTACCACTTTAATCAATTGGACGTTTTCATCTTCTTTACCTTCGGCAAAAAAGGCGTTATAAACAGGCGACCATAGCTCATCTAACTTGTCTTTGTCGGTTGATAATTCAGCGTTACCACTGATAGAAACGTAATTCTTTTCATCTTGAGTGGCGTATGTTAATCCAATTCTTGCATCGTTTTGAATGTCTTTGACGACGTCTGAGGTTTTATCACCGATAAACCAAATTTCTTTGGCAGCGACATCCGCTTTACTAGTGGTCATCGGCCAAGCATGAATGTCACCTTTTTTATTGGTGGTACTCATCATAGCAAATTTTACGTCTTTGATGATTTCTTGGATTTTGGCGATATGCTCTTGGTTACTCATTAGGTTTATCCTTTTATCATTATAGCAAGTGGTTCTTTGTTTAACTTATGGTTGCTTATTAATCATTCAGTTTAGACAAGCCAGCGCCGTTTATAATAATTTTTATGAGCAGGTTATAGATATAGTTTTAAAGCTCTTTATATTTATTAGCTTGTTATAAGGCGCTTAACTCATCACAACTGCCAACTAGAATAGCGATTATCACTCTCTTATTTATATAGGTCGCCAGTAATGCGATGTGAGTGTTTGTAAGGTTTACAAGAATTAGGTAAAAATTGTGACGCCAGCTGAGCAATATTTCTCTGACGAAAAGTTTTTTATCTTGGTTTTGACCTGCTTATTACAGGGCTTCTTGTTATAATACGCAGACCATTTACTTTGCATGGCAGAGATGCCTTGATCTTACGGATTATGCCTTTATGATGACCATCGCCGGACAACCGTTTCTTACCGATTTTCAGACGCAGCAACTCATCAGTCAGTTTCAGCAAAAAACCGAGCTAAATGTCAGCCAGATTCATACTCAGCAGGTTTATGTGCTATCGCGCGACCTCGTAGGTGATGAGCAGAAAAAAGCGCTGGATTTGTTTGGGGTGCATGCCGATATTCAACTTGCCGCCTCAAAGGACAATCAAATACAAGTGATCGTCGGTCCGCGTTTTGGGACGATTTCGCCGTGGGCCAGTAAAGCGACCGATATTTTTAATAACTGTGAAATTGAGATTAAACGCGTCGAGCGCGTTATCGTTTATACTCTAACGATTGATGCAAAAGCAGACGGCGACGTAGGTGCAACTAATAACAAGCTTCCTAAAGCCGCTGAGCAATTATTGTTTGACCGTATGACCCAAAGCCTAGTTTATGATTTAAATGACGTAAATAAACTGTTCGATGATGAACAACCCGCGTCGCTTAATCGCATCGACGTCATTGGTCAAGGTCAATCAGCACTAGAAGCCGCCAATAAAGAATTTGGTTTTGCCTTGTCGAGCGAAGATATCGACTATCTAATGAATGCCTACGTTAATGAGCTAAAGCGTAATCCAACTGACGTTGAGCTGATGATGTTTGCACAGGCCAACTCAGAGCATTGCCGTCATAAGATTTTCAACGCTGAATGGACAGTCGATGGTGCAGCACAGCCAAAATCCCTATTTCAGATGATTAAGAATACTTATAAAGCCAATCCACAAGGTATTTTGTCGGCTTATAAAGACAACGCTGCGGTGATGGCTGGTGCTAAGGGGCTGCGTTACTACCCAGTGCCGACAGATGCCACGGATGCAAATTCTGCCCATCCTTATGGCTTTCATAAAGAAGAAATCGATATCTTAATGAAAGTTGAAACCCATAACCATCCAACGGCGATTGCGCCTTATGCGGGTGCAGCGACAGGTGCGGGCGGTGAGATTCGTGATGAAGGCGCAACCGGTCGTGGCGGTAAACCAAAAGCTGGTTTGACTGGTTTTCATGTCTCACACTTACATATTCCAGAGCTTGCGGAAAAATGGGAACGATCAGGTCAAGTGAGTACGCAAGATTATGGTACGCCTGATCGTATGGCCACCAGCCTTGAGATTATGACCGAAGCACCACTCGGCTCAGCCAATTTCTCAAACGAATTTGGTCGTCCAAACCTCTGCGGTTATTTTCGTAGCTTCCAATTAGATACCTCAGCGGCAAAAGATGGCAGCCAAATGCGCGGCTATCATAAGCCCATCATGCTGGCAGGTGGTTACGGCAATATCAAACGCAACCTGATTGAAAAAAATACCATTCAACAAGGTGATCTCTTGATCGTTCTTGGCGGCCCTGCGATGCAAATCGGTTTGGGCGGCGGCGCAGCATCGTCTGTCGATAGCGGCGAGCTAGATGAAGGCTTGGACTTTGCATCGGTTCAGCGCGATAACGCTGAGATGGAGCGCCGCTGTCAGGAAGTGATCGATCGCTGCTGGGCCTTAGCTGGAAATGAAGCGTCGGGAAATGACGCTGATGCCAGTAATACCAGCAATGCTAGTAAAGACGGTAACCCCATCGTCTCTATTCATGACGTCGGCGCAGGCGGTCTGTCAAACGCTATGCCTGAGCTGGTCGATGACCATGATATGGGCGCCCATTTAAACCTGCGTAAAATCCCGTCGCTGGAAGCGGGAATGTCACCGATGGCTATCTGGTCGAACGAAGCGCAAGAGCGTTATGTGTTAGCGATTCGCCCAGAGAGTAAAGATCAGTTTGATGCCATCTGTGCCCGTGAGCGCTGTCCGTATGCTATCTTAGGCGTAGCGACGGAAGTTCGTCAGCTTATCGTTGATGATGAGATGCTCGATGAGCAGCCAGTCGATATGCCGATGCAAGTACTGCTCGGTGGAACGCCGCAGATGCAGCGTAGCTTTAGCCGTCAAGAGAAAGAACTGCCACCGCTTGAGCTTAATAACTTTAATTTAGCTGAATCTATCAAAGATGTATTGCGTCATCCAACCGTTGCGAGCAAGTCTTTCTTGATTAGCATCGGTGACCGCTCAATCACTGGTATGGTTGTTCGCGATCAGTACGTCGGTCGCTATCAAGTGCCCGTTGCCGATTGCGCCGTTACCGCGTCTGGTTTATTAGCGCTAGATGGTCAGCCAATGAGCGGTGAGGCAATGAGCGTTGGTGAACGAACGCCTGTTGCGCTGATTAATCCAAAAGCCTCTGCACGTTTAGCAGTCGGTGAAGCCATCACCAACATCGCCGGCGCGCGTATTAACCAGTTATCAGACATCACTATGTCAGCGAACTGGATGGCAGCCTGCGGCGATGACAATGAGGACGCTGCATTATTTGACGCTGTGTATGCGATCGGTGAAGAGCTATGCCCAGCACTCGGTATAGCGATTCCTGTTGGTAAAGACTCGCTATCGATGCGTGCTAATTGGACGGATAGCAACAAAGACGGCAGCACAGATAAATCAGTGGTTTCGCCAATGAGTCTTGTGATTACGGCTTTTGCGCCTGTTATTGATGTGGCAAAAACCTTAACACCTGAGCTAATCAATGGTGATAGCGCCTTCTACCGTATTGATTTGTCAAAAGGTAAACTGCGCCTTGGCGGTTCAATCCTTGCGCAAACGGCAAGCCAATTGGGCAATGAATGTCCTGACCTTGAAAAGCCAAGCGATTTAATCGATTTCTTTAACTTTATCCAAGCGGGTAATGCCCAAGGCGTCATTAGCGCTTATCACGATATCGGCGATGGCGGTTTGCTGGCGACGATTGCTGAGATGCAGTTTACCAGTCGTCAAGGTATCAAGCTGTCATTGGACGATAAAAACCTACTCGGTCAATTATTCAGTGAGGAGCTGGGCGCGGTCATTCAAGTATTACCGGAAAACGTCGCTGCTCTTATGCAATTGGCAGAAGAATTTAACGTCAGCGATATGCTAAGCCTCGTCGGTCAAAGCTGTGAGGAAGACAGCCTTATCATTCAAACGCCGCTACATATGGGCGATGATACTTTACGCTTTAGCCGTTCTGAGCTGCAACAAGAGTGGACTCAGGTCAGCTATCAAATTGCCCGACGCCGTGATAACCCAGCGTGCGTACAGCAAGAATATGACTTGATTAGCGATGCTAGCCATCAAGGTCTTATCGCTGCACCAAACTTTGACCTCAATCAAAAAGTTGAAGAACCATACTTAAACAGCCGTGAAACTAAACCAAGAGTCGCTATCCTGCGTGAGCAAGGCGTCAACGGTCAGTCAGAGATGGCAGCAGGCTTTACCCAAGCAGGCTTTGAAGCGGTCGACGTCCATATGAGCGATTTACTTGAAGGTCGTATCAATCTACGTGACTTCGATGGTCTGGTCGCTTGTGGTGGCTTTAGCTATGGTGACGTACTCGGCGCTGGCTCTGGCTGGGCAAACTCTATCTTATTCCATGACGAATTGCGCATGCAGTTTGTGCGCTTCTTTGCCCGTCCTGATACCTTCTCGCTTGGTGTCTGTAACGGTTGTCAGATGATGGCGCAGTTAAAAGACCTCATACCGGGTGCGGAAAACTTCCCAAGATTTATTGCCAATAAGTCGGCGCGATTTGAAGCGCGTACGGTCAACGTCAAAGTCGAGCGTACCAAGTCTATCCTGTTCAAAGGTATGCAAGACAGTATTTTACCAATCGCTGTCGCGCACGGTGAAGGCTATGCCACGCTGGACAATACCGAGATCGACGGTATGGAAAAACACGGTCAGCTCGCCATGCGCTTTGTCGACAGCCAAGGTTATCCAACTGAGACTTATCCGCTCAATCCAAACGGTTCGGTCGGCGGTGTCACTGGTCTGTGTAGCACCGACGGTCGCGTCACCATCATGATGCCGCACCCTGAGCGTACGCTACGTGCCTACAATCATAGCTGGAAACCAGAAGCATGGGATGAAGACGGCGCGTGGATGCGTATGTTCCGTAATGCGCGGGCTTGGTTGCGTTAAGATAGTTTGAGTTAATTTTAAACATAAAAAAAGGTGGGCTTAGGCTCACCTTTTTTGTGTTTGGGATTTGGGTTTTTAAGAAGTAGGGGAGCTAATCCCGCCTTCCGCTTGTATCTGCCAGTATGGGCGAGGCGGTGACACGAGTTGAGATGTTGCTGTTGCCTCGGCACCACCTCAAACTCTAGCCATCGCAACTCGCCCAAACCAGCAGGATACCGCTGCAGTCGGGGCTAAAACGCGCCTCTGAATGACCATTTTATGATAAATTAGTCTGAACTTTAATTTTAATCGGTGCGCTAGGTGCACACTACGAGCTTTTCAATAAAACCAGTCGCCATTACGAAGATTTTCTATATCTCTGTCACTTGATTTACGCACCATGTTAGATATTGCACCGTTAGCTTGTCCATGGTCTAGCTTTGTAAGAAAAGTATTGACTTCAGATTCATTCGCATGAAGTATCTTATCTAAGTAATATCGTTGTTCACTCTTGTCTAATGTAGTTTCTTGAAGTTGAAAGGGTCTATGTAGCGCAGCTTGAAGCAATGCCACTCTATATTTATCGTTCTCGATTATTTTGAAGTCTTGAGCATTTATATCTATGATCACGTTATATTCTGCGAAACCACTTTCAACAGAAATACTTAAAGTGTAAGCTCCATTTTCTGCTTTCGCTAGCATACGAAGATCATAAAAGATGATTTCTTTATCCATATTTTTTCCTAATCAGCTTTCCCTTTCTGCGCCTCAGCAATCAACTCATGAATCTTTGCGCTTTCTCTTAACACACAAGCCTCATAAGCCGACAGCTGCTCATGTTCTTGTTCTTTTTTTATTTCCTGTTCTTGCTCCTGCCTTGCTTTTTCTTCCAGATATTTCTGTAGCTCGTCTTGCTCATTTTTCTCGTTGTATTGTGAGTTGCTCATGGCTTATGTCTCCTACTATTTTTTTATCCATTAATAAAAGTCATCACGACCAGCATACTTCTTATTGAGTGCACGTAGTATCGCATACGTTTCTAAATCCAGCTCGCCCGTTGGCTGCTGCGGACGGAAATGCAATTGAAAGGCATACACGACATCGCGACTGGCTTTATCCCACGCGTCTGTGTCATTGATTTGATAACCATAATCGCGAAACGCTTGCTTAATCTCAGGTATCGTTGCCGCGGCAAACGCGTCTTGATTCATAAAGAATTGCTTATCAAACTCATCATACCAAGCCCCAATGCCGTACTCCTTATGCAGTCGCTCCCAAGGGAATTTAGCACCAGGATCGATTTTACGCGACGGTGCCATATCCGCATGACCGATGATATTCTTTGCTGAGATATTATATATTTTCGCCAAGTCTTGTACCAGCTGCGCTACTTTTCGAATCTGAACCTCATTAAATTCGACATAGTGCTCATAAGGATGATAGTCGAGCGCACCGCTTTTTAAGGCGTCTCGATATTCAGGTTTGATGCCTGGGTTGACAATCTCGATGCCGATAGAGGTATCGTTGAGTATCGTTCTACCAGCAAAACCGCCCGTGCCAGCATGCCACGCGCGTTCGCCCTCGGGCACTAAGTTATAAATTTTATTATCGTTATTATCCAAAATCAGATAGTGAGCGCTGACGTCACCAGTAGTCAAAAGCCTAATAGCGCGGGCATTATTACTCACCGTATAATGCAAAATAATGGTTTTGATACGCTCGCTTTTGCCCGTAGCTTGATAGGTTTCGCTATCGATGACGAAAGGCTCGCTGGTCGCTATTTGGACATTATGAGTGGTCACGCAGCCAATGAGGGGCAGCGTTAAGGCACATGCGAATGCTAAAAAGATATTTTTTGCCATGAAATGCTAACCCTTCCTAATTTTCTTTGCTAAAACCTTTTTCCAGCTTTCTTCTAAACATTCAATCGCCAGCCACGGCTCAATCACTTTTGCTGCAAACTTCTCTTTTGAGTTTGATAATTGCCATAGCTTTTCAAGTGTCGCAAAAGGATAGGGGCGTTCGATGAGATAAACCGGCAAATCAGCGTGAATCATACCATCACGTACAACCTGAAAATACCAGCCAGCGATACCTTGTTTGGTCACCCAAGAGGCGATATTTGGCACTTTGTTCAGTTTAAACTGTCCGATTTGGTCATTGATTTTGTAGCAGGGGCGGCGAGGTTGCACGATGCGAAGTTGGACGCTGTTGTTATTATCAGTATTGCCATATTGCCCACCGTATTGAAAAATATCCCCAATACACACCGTCGACTCATCCATTGCAGGCAGGCCATTGACCGCCTCAGTCGTTAAGTTTTCACCCAGTGTGCCAACGCGTACCTTTAAGCCAAACTCTGTATTTATCTTGTCATAAGTTGACGTCGCTAGCTGATGTACAGCTTTTAGCGGGCCGCCATGATGGCGTCTATCGGCTTGTTCATCAGTGCTCAGACCCATGAAGTTGACCGCAACCGCTTCTTTGATGGGTGCCTTATCAATGGCGCTCATCTGCTCACGGGCAAATGGCATGGCTTTGCCAGCACGCACGCAGGTTAAATTGGCGATATGTAGCGGTAAAGGTTGATTGAAATCAGCACTATTTTTTTGGCTAGAAGATGCTATTTGCTCTATGCTCATGGATTATCCTAATCGATAGGGATTTATTAGGCGAGTGGTTAACTCATTAGAGGTGTTAAAGATGGCTATTATCTTAGCCTAATCGGGCATGTGATTATATGGCTTTAGCGATTTAACCTTTATCTGTACCAAATTTTAAACAAAAAAAGACCAGAGTTGACTCTGGTCTTTTTTTAAACAGTGCTGTTAACAAACAAGATTATTTATTTTTATTACGGCGACCTGCGGTTTTCTTCTCACGCGGTACAGCGACCAGCTCAGCCAATTGATCAGGTGACGACCATAGGCCTTCTAAGTCATAGAACTCACGCGCAGCTGGCGTCATCATATGCACGACAACAGAGCCCAAATCAATCAGCGTCCAGTCAGAATCGGTACCGCCTTCACGGCCAAGTGGCATAAAGCCCGCTTGCTTAACTTCAGCGCCGACGCTGTCTGCCATCGCACGGACGTGGCGTTTTGAAGTACCGTCAGCGATGACGATGCGCTCCATCACGTCCGTTAGATTTTCTACGTTTAAAACAGTGATATTTTTTGCTTTCATATCGTCAAGCGTGTTTTCGACTACCGCTAAGCATTCTTTTAAGCGTTCTTCAGTCATGGTATTGGTCATAAATGGTCTTCTCTTCAATCATAAATATTAAAAATAAAATAGTAAATCATCACATTGCTTGCTCACGAGCCCTTGAAAAATAGGTAAATAGGCAGGTGTTTTTACGGCAACATGGATAAAATAGGTAAAGTTAAACGTATAAGGCGATTTTAACGGAATTGAGCAGCAGAATATAGCTGATGGTCGATAATATATTGATAAACGGCAGGATTTAGCCATTTAGCGAACGAATTGGGTACAGTCGGGTTAATGATAGCATTTATTGGCTTTAAAGTTGCGTTTTGCGAACCTTGCTTGCGCAGCTGTTGACGTACTTGGGTGCTTGATATCGCTGCCACAGGGCGCGGGTCTATATAAATGCGTCCTTGAGCGGCGTTTTTCAAGTTACTGCTGGCTGTTAAAGATTTTAAAGCTGGCGCGACAAGGTCAGTAGCCGAGTCAGTGATGAAGTGTTGCAATGCTATGGGAAGCTGAGATTGCAGTGCAGTAAGGTTTGACGTTACTAAGTCTTGATTAATAAGCTTTTCTTGTGCAATAGTATTTTCATCATTATTATTAATAATAGGGTCATTTTCAGCAATGCTAAGCCGATTAAATACCCATAAATTGACATGATCGGTCAGCGTCAAACCGTCTTTCCATTTATCCAAACTCTGCGCGCTGTCCATGCCCATGATAAATATCAGGCTATCGTGCGGGTAGCGCGCGCGTAAGGTTTTTACGCTATCAATGGTATAGACCGGCGGCGTTTGCCACAGCTCAAGCTCATTGATTTGTAGCGGGGTATCTTTTATAGCCAGCTTTAGCATGGCCAGACGGTGCTTAGGGTCGGTGCTGTCTGCTTTAAAAGGCGACCGCGCATTGGGCAATAATGACAGCTGTAGCTCGCGCTGTTGCTGCTTTGCTAGCGGCAGTAGACTTTGATAAACATACAGCGCCATTTGCAGATGACCATTATGCACAGGATCAAATGAGCCGCCCAAATAGGCACGAATGGCGGGTTTGGCGTTTTTCGTTAGGTGATAGTCTTTAGAATGAGGCATAAATAAATGAGCAAAAAGCGCTGCGAATGGACAGTGTCGTTAAGTGAACTATAGCATTATTGTCGAGCGCTCAGTAGGGTCGTATGTTTTAAAGCCCTAAAGATTTAACAAAAATAGTCCATAGAAAACCGACCATCATGATGATAGTCGGTTAAATGTATAGCGATTAAGCATGACTGTAAATTATAAGCTGTAACGAGATTAAATCGCGTCGCTATGCGCTTGGATGGCGGTCAGGGCAATGGTATAAATAATATCATCGACCAACGCACCACGCGATAAGTCATTAACGGGCTTATTCAAGCCTTGCAACATCGGTCCGACACTGACCACATTGGCGCTACGTTGTACGGCTTTATAGGTGGTGTTACCAGTGTTTAGGTCAGGGAAGATGAAGACGTTTGCTTGTCCGGCAACCGGTGAGTCAGGGGCTTTTTGTTTACCGACGCTCATGACCGAAGCGGCATCATATTGCAATGGGCCATCGACGGCGAGGTGCGGCGCACGCTGACGGACGATTTCGGTTGCACGAATGACTTTTTCGACATCAGCGCCCGTACCAGATGAACCCGTTGAGTAGCTAATCATCGCCACTTTTGGATTGATACCAAAGGCGGCGGCAGACTGCGCCGATTGAATGGCGATTTCAGCGAGCTCTTCGGCGTTCGGGTCAGGATTAATGGCACAGTCACCATAGACCACCACTTGCTCAGGTAGCAGCATAAAGAACACTGACGATACCAGCGAATACTGCGGCGCGGTTTTAATCAGCTGAAACGCAGGGCGCACGGTATTCGCTGTAGTATGTATTGCCCCAGAAACGAGACCGTCAACCTCGTCCATCTCGAGCATGGTCGTACCTAAATAAACCGTGTCTTTGAGGTATTCAGCAGCGACTTCGGCGTTGGTTTTACCCTTACGGCGCTCGACCACGGCATTGATATATTTATCCATATCAAGGGTATCAGGGTCGATAATCTCAAGGCCCTCAGGCAACACCAAATCGCGATTTTTCACTACTTGCTCGACCTCACTACGCTTGGCAATCAACACGCAGTTGGCGATACCGCGACTTTGGCAAATGCACGCCGCTTCGACCGTACGCGGCTCTGAGCCTTCTGGGAGCACAATACGTTTTTTGGCATTTTGCGCTTTTTTGACCACTTGATGACGAAATGCCGATGGTGATAAGCGCATCTCATATTCTTGGCTAAAGTACTCTTTAATCCAGTTGAGGTCTAAATGCGCGGCGACATAACGCGCCACTTCTTCAGCGCGCTCGGTATCATCGCTTGGAATCTCAGAGCTCATATGCATTAGGCTTTGTACGGTCTCATAACTGTCACTTTCGACACTCATGATAGGGATGCCGGTTTTGAGCGCCGACTGCCAAAGCTCAGCGACTGTTTCGCTTGGAACCACGCCGCCAGTTAATACCAGTCCTGCTAAAGGGATGCCGTTGATACAAGCAAGTCCTGCGGCCAACAGTAAGTCGTCGCGGTCACCCGGCACAACGATAAGCGTACCACGTTTAAAGACTTCATCAACGCGAGCGACCGAGCGCGCGGTCAAACTGATGCGGTTGATACGGCGCGATTTTGCCTCACCGACGTTTAACCAAGTGGCGTCGAGCTCAGCGGCGATATCCCACGTACGCGGTACAGAGAGCGAATCACTGAAGGGCACCACGCCGATTAAGCGAAACTCTTCGGTATTAAAGTGCGGTGACAAGCGCTGCACTTCTTGCATAAAGCCCTCGTCTAAATTGACGATGGCTTCGCCTGGGGCGACCATTTGATTTTCGAGAGTGCTTTGGGCGTTTGGCAAATTGTGCATCCGCATCAAGATACAACCAAGCGTGCGCTCACTGGCGATACCGCCAAATTCACGGGCGTGGACGTCAAGCTTGTCAGCCAGATAGGCAGGTTTACTGGTATCGGCGGTGCTGACAAAAATGATTTTAGCATCTAAGGCATGGGCAATGGCGCGGTTGATTTGCGACGCATAAGAGGTCTCAGTCGTCGATACTAAGCCTTCACAAATCACCACATCGTAGTCGTCGCCTAAGGTATGATAATTGACGACTACTTCTTCCATCAAATCATCAAGATTGTCGTCGCCAAGCATACGCTCAAGGCGCTGACGGCTGATAGATTTGGGTGGATTAAGACCAAAAGCGTGCATTGCCAGCGCGCTTGAGCTGTCTAAACTGTTTTGCTTATCTAAGGTATCGTCTTGTAAAAACGGCTTCATAAAGCCAGCTTTGATACCGTTATAGTCAAAGGCGCGAATCAAGCCTAACGCCGCTGACGTCACACCGATACCGCGACTGATGGGCACAAGTAAAAAAGTTTGCATAATGTATCCTACTATTTGTTTTATTCTATTTTTTAAGCGCGTCTTATCCTTGTGCCATACAAACGCTTATTGTTTTCTTATGGCACAAGTCATGGTTTGTTTAGCAATCTTATACTTATAAACCTAAGGCTTCGCGCGTTTCTTGGGCAATGCGGCATTCTTCATCGGTTGGTACCACCCACAGCTCAATGCTGCTATCGTCGGCATGGAAACTGCCTTCTTTGCCACCGACCAAGCTGGCGTTTTTAGTGCTATCTACCTTGATGCCAAAATGCGGCATCATCTCTAAAATACGCGTCCGCGTGGTCACTGAGTTTTCGCCAATCCCGCCAGTAAAGACAATACCGGTAAAGTTAGGTAGCGCACAGCTTAAGCTGGCAAGGTACTTAGCGACGCGGTAGCAAAACATCTCAATCGCAAGTTTGGCGTCTTGGTGACCTTCGTTGGCGGCTTGCTCGATGGTACGTAAATCATTGGATAAGCCTGAAATACCCAGCAGCCCACTTTCGTTATTGAGCATCTTATCGGTTTCTTCTAAGCTCATGCCTAGCTGGCGCTTGAGATGAATATGCAAGCTTGGGTCAACATCACCGCTGCGCGTGCCCATCATCAGCCCTTCAAGCGGCGTCAAACCCATACTGGTATCGAGACTTTCACCATTATAGACAGCCGTCGCCGAGCAGCCATTACCTAGGTGCGCGGTCAACCAACCATGTGGCGCTTTAGCACTGGTGATTTCGCTGGCGCGTTCTGATACATAAGCGTGCGAGGTACCATGAAAGCCGTAACGACGGATTTTATATTCATCATAAAGGACTTTTGGCAGTGGATAACGAAACGCAACAGGTGGCATGGTTTGGTGGAAGGCGGTATCAAATACCACCACTTGCGGAATCTCGGGATAAATCGCTTGTACCGCTTCGATACCTAGCGCGTTGGCAGGGTTATGGAGCGGTGCCAATACTTTTAAGCGTTTGACTTCTTCTAACACATGCTGATCGACACGCACCGCTTCTGAATACTCGCGGCCGCCATGCACCACGCGGTGGCCGACAGCAATAAAGTGATATTGCTCAAGTAACTCAAGGATTTTTTTCAAGGCCAGTTCATGACGACCGCCAGCGATGGCGATTTCTAGCTTTTCACCATTTAGCGTTGTGTGTTTGATGCGCGCAGTGTCGAGGCCTAAGTTTTCTGCCAGACCTGTGATACGCGTAGCATTGTCTTCGCTGATGAGTGCGTATTTGATTGAAGAGGAGCCGCAATTAAGGACTAAAGTGGGGTTGGTTAGATTCGATGTTTCAGAGTCTTTATCATTAAAATTGGTGGTTACGCCAGCGCTCATACTCTATCCTTAGAAGTTATTTTTTGGGTGGTGATTCGACATCGATAGTCACCGATTACATAAAAAAACCAGCCATATTCTTGTCGCCGTAAGCCAAACAGCTGCCATACGCAACAATCCTATCGCTGATTTTTATCCTTGCTTTTAGTCTTACTTTTCGCATTGTTTTTAATATTTTTCTTAATATTGTTTTTCGCATTTCAGGCTTGCAGTGTTTTTAAAATACCTTAAAAGCGCATAATTGCCCAAAATTCTCGCAGCAGTTAATGGCTATTAAAACCCATATTAGCGCTTCATTGCCGCTGCAAGGCTTCACTATAATGTACCATATTTTGAGGTTTATACCACGATAACTATAAGGCTTTAATCATGCCGTTTTATACAAGTGTACACCGAATGCCATCAACCGCTGCCAGAAATAATAGGATAAAAGCACTTTTTATAAAATTGTAAGTAAGTTTGTCTGTGGTTCTCTATCTGTAGCTATTGATAGCGTTTATAAAATCCCATTTTGCCTATCGTTAGTCGTTAATTCTTATAAATTTATGCGCCAATCAGCAGCAGGGGGCGCACAACTTTATCGAATAATGCTATGATTAAAAAATTGTCCTATTTTTCTACTGCAGCCTTATTTTCGCTGATAGTGATTGTTATCGCCTGCAAACCATTGCAAGATGAAAGGTTAGCCATTCTATGTTTACTATACGCCGTACCTCAAATTTTAACAGCGCTAATTTAAGCGTTGACGTCAAATCTTCTGTTTATCAGTTAACCATAGCGACGCTGGTAATTGGGGCAACTGCGTTGGCAGGTTGCGGGCAAAAAGGTGATTTGTACTTAACAGAATCGAGTAGCCAAACGGTAAAAGATAATACGGCTGTGCTTGAGAGCACCAGTCATCCGCAAGATGCCGCCTTTACTAAGCTTAATGACAATGCAAATCACGCGCAAAACGCTAAAGATTTTCAGTTGCCTGCGCCGAGTACGGATCCTAACGATTATTAATGCTTGTCTATTAGTATTGGTTTATTAAAAGCCAAATACGCAAACGATTCTCAGCCTATCCAAGCTACTAAACCCATTAATCCCTTAATACATTGATTATATTAGAGACAACTTTATGAGTCAGTCAGTCACGACCAAAACTGAGCAAGGATTGTATGTGCATCCTGAAGCCTTAACCGACCATTTGCCTGCGCTCGATTATCGCGATGGCGCGTTATATATGGAGCAGGTAAGTATTGATGAGGTGGCCAAGCACTATGGTACGCCGTGTTATGTCTATTCAAAACAAGCGGTTTTAGACGTTTATCAGGCTTATACGACGAGTTTTGCCAGCCTAAAGCATCAGATTTGCTATGCGGTGAAAGCAAACTCTAACCTTGCTGTACTTGGCATCTTGGCGCAAGCAGGAGCAGGATTTGATATCGTCTCACGTGGTGAGCTCATGCGGGTGTTGGCAGCGGGCGGGAAAGCTGAGCGCGTGGTATTTTCAGGCGTTGGCAAAACCTATAGCGAAATCGAATATGCCCTTAACCAAGGTATTGGCTGCTTTAACGTTGAATCGATTAGTGAATTGGCGCTGATTAATGAAGTGGCAAAAGCGCTTGATAAAACCGCGCCGATTTCATTGCGGGTCAATCCAGACGTCGATGCCAAAACCCATCCGTATATCTCAACCGGTTTAAAAGACAATAAATTTGGCATCAGCCATGAAAATGCCGTTGCGGTTTATGAGCAAGCGGCGCAATTAGCGCATATTGATATCGTCGGTATCGACTGCCATATCGGCTCGCAATTGACAGAGGTTGCGCCATTTGTCGCGGCACTCGATAAAGTGATTGAGCTGATACATAGTTTGCGAGCTAAAGGCATTGAGCTGCGTCATATCGACTTGGGCGGCGGCCTTGGCGTACGTTATATCGATGAGACGCCAGTGTCTATCGAGACGTTTGCGCAAGCATTACTGCCTAAACTGGGTGAGCTTGGTTTAACGGTATTCTTCGAGCCAGGTCGCAGTATCGTGGCCAATGCCGGTGTATTATTAACCAAGGTTGATGTGTTAAAACCAACCGAGCACAAGAACTTTGCTATTGTCGATGCGGCAATGAATGATTTGATACGTCCTGCTTTATACCAAGCTGAAATGGCAGTGATTCCTGCGACATTGCCCAAAGACGGTTTAGATACCGATGGTACACAGCCGTGGGATATCGTTGGCGCGATTTGTGAAACTGGTGACTTTTTAGCAAAAGACCGCTTATTGTCATTAGCAACAGGTGATATTTTAGCCATCACCGGTGCTGGTGCGTACGGCTTTACCATGAGTAGCAATTACAATTCGCGCGGTCGTGCTAGCGAAGTGATGGTAGCCGATGATAAGCATCAACTGATTCGCAAACGCGAAACGCTTGAGTCTTTATATGCTGATGAAGTGTTGTGGCAGGATAAATAGTTTTTTAGCCAGTTTAGTGCTTACTAATTTTTTAGTTAAAAATGACCCATTGTGATAAAGACAGTGGGTTTTTTTATGGTCGAAGTAAGACAGTGATAGTCGTCTCGCCTTACTATATAGTCAAAATATTCTAAAAGCGCAACGGTACTGCTGATATCAATTTTTTGTAGCCTCTGTCTGCGTAGGCACAGCAAGCAAGAAAAATTGATATCAGCAGTGCGTGATGACTCTATATTACTTTTCACTCACTATAAATGCTTTTTTATTATTTAAAGCTGGCTATATAAAAGGAAGCTCGATAGCGGTGATAATTATGATTGTATCTGACAGCGTGCTACTATAAGGCATACATAAAAATAGGATAGGATAACAAGGATATGCTAATAGAATTTACAAAAATGCATGGGCTGGGCAATGATTTTATGGTCATCGATTTGGTGACCCAGCGCTTAGAATTGACCAAGGAATTGGTACAGCTGCTGGGCGATCGTCATTTAGGTATAGGCTTTGATCAATTGCTCGTTGTTGAGCCGCCGATGCGCCCCGATGTTGATTTTAGTTATCGCATTTTTAATACCGATGGCACAGAGGTTGAGCAATGCGGTAATGGCGCGCGCTGTTTTGCCCGTTTTGTGCAAGCGCGTAAACTGTCATTTAAGCAGCGCCTGCGCGTTGAGACGGCAAGCGGGATCATCTCCTTAACGACCGACCGTTACGGTTGGGTCGAAGTCGATATGGGTAAACCGAAATTTGAGCCAAGTGAGATTCCCTTTACTCCAAGAGCGACGACCAAAATCCAAAACGCCTATCATCTAAACGTCAATGGTACGCCGGTGCAGCTGTATGTCGCCAATATGGGCAATCCGCATGCGGTCATCAGGGTTGATGACGTCCTTGAAGCTGATGTCGAAACTTTGGGTAAAGCCATCGAATCACATCCGGCCTTTCCAGAGCGCGTCAATGTCGGCTTCATGCAGGTCATGAATCAGCGTCATATCCGTCTGCGTGTTTATGAGCGCGGCGTTGGCGAAACCCAAGCTTGTGGTACGGGCGCTTGTGCAGCGGTGGCGGTTGGTATCCGTGAAGGCTGGCTTGATGAAGGCGAAGACATACGCGCGCAGCTTTATGGCGGCAGCATGATTATCAAATGGCAGCCGGGTTATTCTGTGATGATGACTGGGCCAACGGCGTTTGTCTATGAAGGGGTGTTTAGCCCAGATGGCTTAATGGCGCAAGCAGGCATTAAGCCTACTCCAGAAGGCTAATAGATAATGACGACAACGCCTAGCTCGAATATTCAGTCAAACATTACATCAAACACTAAATCAAACACATGGCTATCGGCAGAATTGGCAACAACCATCGAAGCAGATAGTACGCTACGTGAACTGCTAGCGCCAGTGCATCGTTGGCTAAATACGCTGTCGGTACGCAATCACTCCGAGCACACATTGGTGGCTTATTTTGCAGGTCTAAATCAATTGGCGCTGTTTTTACGCGGCAAACGTCTGACATGGACGCGTTGTGATAAGCGGCAGTTAGCCCAGCATATCAGCCAACGCCTAGATGAAGATAAGCTGGCACTGGCGAGCGTTCAGCAAGAGCTATCGGCTATCCGTCATTTTTATGGCTGGTTGATAGAAGAGGGTTTAGCGCGTATTAACCCGACTACGGGCTATCAGCTTAAGCGCAGCCCTAGACCGCTGCCGTCTATCGCCGATGTGGATTTATTGACGCAATTGCTTGACCAAGAAATCCCTGATACGCCAGAGCAGGCGCGCTTGTGGTTGCGTGATAAGGCAATGTTCGAACTGCTTTATAGTAGCGGTCTGCGTGTTGGCGAGTTGGTGGCGCTCGATATGGCCGATATAGACTTGGCTGATTTGCGCGTGCGCGTGACGGGTAAGGGCAACAAAACGCGCTTAGTACCTTTAGGCATCAAAGCCGCCGAGGCGATTAAACGTTATCTACCGCACCGCAATCTTTGGGTAGAGCAGATGGACAATGCGTTGTTTATCAGTGAAAAGTTAGGTACACGTTTATCCACGCGGGCGGTGCAGCAGCGACTCAAAGTTGCGGCTACGCGGGCTGGGATTGCGCAAAATATGTATCCACATTTATTGCGCCACTGCTTTGCATCGCATATGCTATCTGGCAGTGGCGATTTGCGCGCGGTACAAGAAATGCTCGGTCATAGCGACATTAGTACCACGCAGATTTATACTCATGTTGATTTTGCTAAATTGACCCAAGTTTATGATCGCGCTCATCCGCGTGCGTCGCATACGCAAAATGGTGTTGATGTTACTTAAGTTCTGGTTATTTCTTAAGCATTTAATCCTACATTTATGCCAAACGGTGACAGTCAAAGATTGGCATCTTTTGCCGTCCTTGCGCTTGTCCTGCTTTATCTAAGTTTGCTAATACCAAGGCATAATTTTTATTAGCAGAGTTTTTTAAGTCACTATCCTCATAGCTATTGATAATCGTGCCGTCATAAGCAGTAATCGTGCTATGTCCCCATGTTTGCCGACTATCGTCATTCTTATAAAGATGCTCACCACCTTGTGCGGCACCAATCACCATACACTGACTGTCTAATGCCCGCGCGCGTAGCAATAGCGACCAATGTGCCTGTCCCGTTAAATAAGTAAACGCCGATGGCGCACTTAACACCTCTGCGCCCGCCTGCCGTAATCGCTGCGCTAAGGCTGGGAAGCGTAAATCAAAACAGACCATCATACCAAGCTGATAAACGGTGTCATTTGCTTCGAGCGGAACCACAACCGTTTGCGTGCCGGGCTCAAAAGTCGCCGCTTCATTATAGCTGCCTTGTTTATCGGCGACAGTCGCGGTAAATAGGTGAATCTTATCGTAGCGCGCTACTCGTGTACCATCGGGTGCAAATAGCTGACTGACTTGGCGCAATCTACCATCGGGCACGATGACGCCATCAGGGCGATAAGGGCAGGGCAGCGAGCCTGCTAATAGATAAATACCAAAAGCACGTGCATACTCGGCCATTGCGTCGGATAACTCATCAAAACGCTCGGCAGTAGCAAACTGTCGACCCATGCTACAGCAGTTTTCTGGCAAAACCACTAGCTGCGCACCTTGCTTACTTGCCTCACTAATGGCGGCTTTTATATCGGCTAAATTGGCTTCGATATCTTGCTGACTGCTCATTTGTACAGCCGCAACGGTCAGCGGTTCATTTTTAGTAATCTCATTCATAATATTATTCTCAATTTTTAAGCTTTGTAGGGTTTTGCCCTTATTTATTTTTTATCCTGTTATATTTAAAGGCTCAGCATCCCTGCAAAGCTATTGCAGTTTTATAATGTGAACAAAAGCTAAAAAATAGCTTACCTGAACAGAATATAAATTATCATAGCAACATTGTAGCAAAAAATGCTATCGTCATGACCTGATAGGCTAAAGCGCTTTTTAATGATGATAAGCGTTAATAAGCGCAGGCTTCAACCAGCATAACATATAGAATCTCACCACGATCGAAAGGTAATCAGTCACCCATGAGTATGTCGTTTGGATTGGCGACCACGCTAAATACCTCGCAAAAGCTAACCCCGCAAATGCAGCAAGCCATCAAATTGCTGCAGCTCTCTAGTCTTGAGCTCGCGCAGGAGGTACAGGCGAAGCTTGATAGCAATCCTTTGCTAGAACGTGTGGAAGAGGATGAAGATGACTATGCTAATTGTGATAGTTACGACAGTCATAATGGCGAGCCGTTAACATTAGATAGTTGGAATCAAAATGCTAGCGTTGATTCGTTTGCTAAATCTACCCATTCTTCAGATGATGGTTTCGACTATTTTGACAATAGCAGTGCTGCCAATATAAGTGATGAATACAGTAGCGATAGCTTAGATAAATTACAGCAAGCCAGTTTTGATGATGAAGCAATCGACAATTATGCCGTAGAGGGCGACGATTATAGCGGTTTTGACAGCGGTAATTATGCCTCTGCCGCGATAGGTTCAGGGAGTCTTTCAGCTCATTCGGCTAACGGCAACAATGAGGACTTTGATAGCTATCAGGGCAGTACCAGCGCCACCATTCAAGACCATGTACGCTGGCAGCTGAACTTTAAGCGCCTCTCCGAAACAGATACACTTATCGCCGAATATCTCATGGATTCTATGGATGAAATGGGCTTTATACGCCTTGATATCGATGAGTTGTTACAAAGCTTTGATACCATCGCCAGCTTTTATCAATGGGACGAGCGCGTCGAGTACGATGAGGTCATGGCGGTACTGCGCATTATCCAATCGTGCGATCCGCTTGGCGTTGGCGCACGCAACCTCAATGAGTGCTTAGCGCTGCAATTGTCCAAGCTTGATACGAATACAAAGTATCTTAAAGAAGCCCAAGCGCTTCTCTCAGCCAGTGAGCATTTGGTCAGCAATAATATCAAAGCCTTGACTGAACTCACCGGCCTTGCGCCTGAACAAATTACCCCAGCGCTTAACCTGCTACGTACGTTAAACCCATCACCCGGCCTACTATTTCAAAGCAGTCAGCCCAATTATATGCAGCCGTCAGAAAGCTACGATATTCCTGATGTATTGGTCACGTCGATTCGCCGCCACAATAGCAATAATAGCACCGATAACCAAAATGGAAACGACACGACTGCGCAAGTAGACGGCTGGCAAGTGCGCCTTAATCCTGACACTTTGCCTAAATTGCAGGTCAATCAAGAATATGCCAATTTGGTCAAACGTGGCGATGACAGTCCTGACAATCAATATCTGCGCGAAAATCTCACCGATGCGCGCCTGTTTATTCGCAGTATCGAAGAGCGTAATCAAAACCTTTTAAAAGTAGCAACCAGTATCGTACGCTACCAGCAAGAGTTTTTGCAACATGGCGCAACTGCCATGCAGCCCTTGATTTTAAAGGCGATTGCCGAAGAAGTTGATTTGCACGAATCGACTGTCTCGCGCCTGACTACAAGCAAAACCATTTTGACGCCCCAAGGGTTGTTTTCCCTGAAGCATTTCTTCTCATCTCACGTCAGTAGTAGTGACGGAGACATCTCCTCGACCGCCATCAGCGCCATGATTAAACAGCTTATCGCAGATGAAGACCCGAAAAAGCCATTATCTGATAGCCGCATAAAAGATTCTTTATTTGCAGAAGGCATTGATATCGCCAGACGAACGGTAGCCAAATATCGTGAAGCAATGAATATCGGATCATCCACTCAGCGCAAACGAAAATATTAAATGTTGTCATTCAACGACTTATAAATGTCATACCACCAGAATTAAGCCAATTCAAACGTAAATAAAAAATAAAATTTTTTGATTATATAGAAACATTTATGAAACATCATTTTTTATTACATTTACTTACAATTTGATGGCTTGCTACTCTTTGGTTTTCATGACAAATTAGAGTCATACCAACAACGAAAACCCAGTATTGGTTTGGCCGATTTAGTTAATTTAACAAATGATAAAAATGTATTTTAATTTTTTATTTTAATAAAGGAGTAGAAGAATAAAGCAGTTAGCGAATAGAAAATGACAAGCCAAACTTTATGATAAGAAAGGTACTGGATGAATTATTGGTAAGGCAGCATGACAAAAGCTATAAAGCTAACTCACTGCTGATTGTACGTAATAATATAAGCAATAATAAAAGGACGATAATATGAATGTTTCTATCAGTGGTCACCATATCAGTGTTACCGAAGCCATGGACAACGCCGTTCGCGAAAAGCTTGTAAAAGTAGAACGTCATTTCGATCAGATTCAAAGTATTCAGGTAAAATTATCGCTAGATAATAGCGGCTCAAGTGAAGGTGGGAAAAAGACCCATAAAGCCGAAGCGATTATGCGAGTTGCAGGTCAAGAAATGTTCGTCCAAGCCTGCGAAGACGATATGTATAAAGCCATTAATGAGATGGCAGACAAGCTCGATAGACAAGTACGTAAATATAAAACCCGTCAGGATCGTAAGAAAACTCAAGGCCCAGGGCGCGATGAACGCTACGAAGAGCTGACAGTTGATGATGCAGCACCTGTCATGTAATGGGTTCGTCACTGCTCTAAGTAGTATTCACTACAGCAACCGATCTACATAGTAGCTGACTTTATTATTATGACTGTTTGATAAATATAGCCTATAAGATAATTATTATAATTGGCGTATTTACTAAGTAATCATATTGGAATGATAGCTCGTAAAGTTGCTTTATTTGTTAAGAGCACGACAAATAAAAAAGACCTCAACGTATCAACGTAAGAGGTCTTTTTTATTGCTTAATTTTTATCCATGAAAAAATTAGCGGGCTAATATTCGCTTAACCACCACCAACTGCTTGTACCACTTCTATATTCATACCTTCAACAATACGCATTTTATCAAGCTCACTTTTTGGAATAAGTTCACCATCGATTTCAACCGCATAGCGGCCTTTACTAAGACCAAGCTCATTGACGACCATTTGGACGGTTTGATGCGTGGTCTGCAATTTTTTACCATTGACACTAATATTACTCATAATATGTGCTCCCTAAAAGCTAATAATCCTTTGTTACTCATCCATTGACCCATTTTGTTATTCAACTTAAGCAGTATGGCCTAAGCGAAATGTCGAGACCGCAAGCCATAGCCAACCGGCAATCATCAGCATACCGCCGATAGGGGTAATCGCTCCAAGCCAGCGCGGTGCCCCAAGCGTCATGGCATATAAACTGCCCGCAAAAATAAGTGCGCCGATTTGTAGCAGCCATGCTGTGGTTTGGGTCGTATAATTAAGGCGAATAAGAATACCAACGAGCAATAATCCAAGCCCGTGTACAAACCAATATAGAGTTGCCGTCTGCCACCATTCAAGCTGCTGGATACTGACCGAATTTTTAAGCCCATGAGCGCCAAACGCGCCCAAGGCGACGGCGATAGCCATATTAATAGCAGCGATACTTATCCAATTTAGCATGGTAAAACTCGTGTTATAAATAGGATTGTTATCATAGGTAAGTTTTAACTAACAAACTAAAGCTTATTGGATATCATCGGGCAAAATAACGCTATCGATGGTCATGGCTTCACGGATTTTATCCATGGCGTTTTTTTCGATTTGGCGTACGCGCTCTGCTGAGATAGAGTAAACCGCTGCTAGTTCATGTAAGGTTGATTTTTGCTCAGAAAGCCAGCGCTGCTCAACGATATCGCGTGAACGATCATCTAGCGTATCCATCGCTGCTAGTAGAGCCGATGAGTTGTTCTCTTCCCAGTCATCCTCTTCAACCATCTCTGCAGGGTCGATACCATCTTCTAAAAACAGCTGCGGCGCGTAGCGACCATCGTCATCATCGCTCGATTGCGCTTCAAACGACGCATCATACGAGGTCAAGCGTGACTCCATTTCTAGCACTTGTTTACGTGTTACATTTAAATCGTTGGCAATGGCATCGGCTTCTTCGAGCGTTAATTGGTTGTTGGTCTTTTTCAGGCTGCGTAAGTTAAAGAATAATTTACGGTGCGCTTTAGTAGTAGCAACTTTGACAATACGCCAGTTACGAATGACGAATTCGTGAATCTCAGCCTTAATCCAATGCACGGCAAAGGATACCAAACGCACGCCTTTATTAGGATCAAAGCGTTTAACCGCTTTCATCAAGCCCAAGTTGCCTTCTTGGATTAAATCGGCTTGCGGCAGACCATAGCCTGAGTAGCTACGGGCAATATGAATCACAAAGCGTAAATGCGACATAACCAGCAGACGCGCCGCTTCAACATCGCCCTCATCATAATAGCGGTGAGCAAGTTCTTGCTCTTGAGTCGGTGTCAAAATCGGAATTTGATGCACGGTATTAATATAAGCGCCCAAGTTTACGCCAGGCGCCGATAAATGTGTTGGCATAGCAGGCACTAAGTCACGGGTACGTGTATCGCCAAGTGCGCTCGCATCGTAAGGCGGACGCGCCGCAGCGGCTTTCAAGGCCGCATCGCGTGCTTCGTTTTTTTCAGGTGCTGCGCTGTCTTTTTTACGGGTATTTGCAGCGTTATTAGAAGTATTAGCCATATTCTTGACCTTGGTTAAATAGATAAGCAATGAGTCAGATAAAAATCTTATAGTTATAATTGTAAAGGATAGCGCCGCTTAGTTGCTATCAGTTTTGGTAATGATGAAGTGATATATTGTATCAACAGCAGTACTGGTTTTTGTTCCTAGCATTTTGTCGCTACTTGCCGCTGTTGCTTGATTGATAAGCAATAATAAGGGATTTGCTGTGCCTGTTTGCTGGCTCTGCTGACAAAAAGCGCTGATATCAGCTTGTGAGTTTGGGTCCGTGGCAACGACATATAGCGATTCACCAACCGCTACTTCTCGTAGCGCCACTTTGGTTTTTAATAGCGGCATAGGGCAGGCAAGACCGCGCCCATCGACCATATTTTTAATTATGATTGGCTGTCTTTGCTCTGCGCTATCCGTCGAGTTAAAATTTTCTACTAAGTCAAAAGAATCTGTCGGCAATAAATTAAGCAGCTGCGTTATCGATTGCTGCTGCGCGTCAGATACGGTTTCGACAAAACAAATAGGATATGAGTCTCGTACAATGACAGATTGGTTATCAGTAGACATAAAATAAACCTTTAAAATATCAATGTTTGAGAAAGTATCACTTGTAGTCCATGGATAACAAGCGCTTACCACGACCTACTATTATAGCAAATTGCCACTACTCAATTGCAGTTGAATATAGTTATCATAATCATTGGTCAATCAGTATATCTAATAACAACCGGGCGATAAGATAAACTTTACATTTAATACTTCGCTTTATAACGCTTCAGTTTACACAAGCATGTTGCACAAGCGTGACGCGTGGCAGCGTTATTGGTAGCCAGATGCAGACGGCAATTGACCTTAACTAAACAAGCTCGTATAGTCAAAAAGACGTTAGGATTACTCGGATAGGATACGCACTTGTATTATTTTCATAGACCAGCATTGCTTAAAAAATCGCTGTTTAAAAGAACGCTAAAAACGCTAACAGGCGTTTTTGTACTAAAGGTGGGTATATCGGCTACCTTGCTGGCACTGGCCACTACTGCCAATAGTGCTGGCACGCAAGTCGCGCCATTTACTTACGGTTCCTGGCAGACGTCAAGTGCTGAAGAATTAGATTTACCCAATTTGCGCGGGCAGGGGTTAAGCTTTGCTGAGCAATATGAAAATAAACTGCTTGGGGAGTGGTCATTAAGAAACATCAATAGTCGCGCGAAGATGGAGCACGACCCTTGGATTTATGAAACCATAAAAGAGATGACGTGGCGGCTAAATGCGCAAGCTCGCCAGCAAGCGCCGCTAGGTTTGGTTATTATTGATAACCCTAGTATCAATGCTTTTGCAGCGCCCGGCGGGGTAATTGGGCTCAATACTGGAACGATACTGGCGGCAAGCAGCATGGATGAGCTTGCCAGCGTCGTTGCTCACGAGGTGGCTCATATTAGCCAGCACCATTATGAGAGCGGCGCGGATGAGCGCAAAAAAGCCTTGCTGATGCAAATAGGCGGCATGCTGGCAGCGATTGCAGCCTCAGCGGTCGATGGCGATGCGGCGGCGGCAGTCATGATGGGCAGCCAAACCGCTACCATGAATAGCAGCATGGCTTTTAGCCGTAGTAATGAGCGTGATGCCGACCGTGTGGGCATGCAAATCATGAACCAAGCGGGTTACGATCCACGCGCCATGCCGCGCTTTTTTGCAACCATGAATCAAAAAAGCCAGCTCAACCAAACCGCCAATCAATTCCTGCCCAGTTTTGTGCGCTCGCATCCTTTGAGTAATGAGCGTTTAAGCGAATCGCAAAGCCGCGCCCAGCGTTATGATGCTCTGCCTTTATCCAAGCAGCAGCGCCATCAAGCGTTGTTTGATTTGCTCTATTGGCGCACGCAAAGCACCGGCGAGCATGTCTCTGAAACCGCGTTGACGACCGCCGCAAAAAATAGTGTTGGCGCAAAATTGGCGCTGATGTATTGGTATGGCGAGCAGCAGCGTTTTGGCGAGGCCAATGAGATATATACCGAGCTGTCAGCGCTACCTGCAACGCAGCGGCAAATACTCGAGCCGTTATTGTCCATTACCCAAAGTCAAATTCTCACTGAGCAAAATAAATGGCAGCAAGCGGCGGAACTGCTTGAGAGTCAGCAACGCTTATATCCTGAACGCCGTGACTTGCGTCTTTATTTAGCGGAAGCGCTGACCAATAGCAATCAGCCAGCCAAGGCGCAAGCACTGCTTAAGCCCCTGACCGAGCAGCAGCCAAGCGACCGCTATGCGTGGCAAAGCTTGCAATTGGCCAATGAAAAAATCGCCAAAACTACCGAGTCGCCGCAACTGGCAAAAATTGCCACCATCAATGCACTGCGTTATCGCAGTCATGACCAGCTGTGGAGCGGACATTATGAGCGCGCGCTGACTTCCTTAACGCAAGCCAAGCAATTGACCGAGCAAATGCAGAAAACCGCGCAAGCGAGCAGCGCTCGACCGTTACTTGTCAGTATTAATGCGGAAATCAAAGCGGTAAAAACCGCCAAAGACTTTAAGCCTTAGGCGGTTGTTTGCTAGCTTGGGTCGATACGCAGATTAAGAATATATAACTTTTTTGGTGGTGTGTCAAAAAGTATGCTGATTAAAACTTGAACAATTTTGAAGCCTTGAAAGCCCTATAGAATCAGAGAACTTAGCATAGATTTCTTATTGACTTCTATCGCCAGCATACTTTTTAGAACACCACCACTTTTTTTAACTTCAATTAACCTTGCAGAGCATCTTTTACCAATTTAGAGATTAATGCAGGGTCAGCACGGCCTGCGGTTTTATTCTTTAACACCCCCATCACGCTGCCCATATCGCGCATTGAGGTGGCGCCTTGCTCTTTGATTTCGGCATTGACCAAAGCGGCAAGCTCGGCATCATCCATTTGTTTTGGCATAAACTCATTAATAATATCAATCTCGAACTGCTCTTTACTGGCCAAATCATCGCGGCCGTTTTCGGTAAAGATAGACAAGGACTCATGACGCTGTTTGAGCTGCTTTTGTAGCACTTCTAACACTTGCGCATCATCAAGCTCGGTTTGGCGATCAATCTCAATCTGCTTGACCACAGATTGGACGTTGCGCAACACTTTGACGCGTTCAAGCTCGCGCGCTTTCATAGAGGTTTTGATGGTGTCAGATAACGTCTGTTTAAGTTGGCTCATTGTTATTATTCCTTATAAGTATGGGTAAAATAGTTTTTGGTAAGTGTTAAATAAAAATATGCTGAGCATTTATCAGCAGCAATAACAAAAATTGTAGCATAAAAAACGCCACTGTTATTCATCGATAACAGTGGCGTTAGTGTAGCGCTGGTAGGTAGCTAATCGTATTGGTGATTAGTACATACGAGTGGTACGAATAGTTTCGCGTTGTAATTTTTTCTTATAACGCTTTACAGCAGCGGCTTTTTTGCGCTTGCGTACTTGCGTTGGTTTTTCATAAAATTCACGCTTACGTACGTCTGATAGAACGCCGGCTTTTTCACAAGCACGTTTGAAACGACGGATAGCGATGTCAACTGGTTCGTTTTCTTTAACCTTAACTGCAGGCATGAAATCTCCTTGATTAGGATGAGATATAAGGGCATTAGTTTGGCTGTGTATTAGTATTTAGCCGTAATATCTCAAGATTATCGGCATCAGCTCAAACTAGGATAGTCTTGCGCACTAGCACAAGGGCGCTTATTTTAATCAAAAACTGCAGTAAAGTCAAAGGCTTTAGCGTATTTATGTAAGATAAGGGCTTAAATAGAGGTCAAATAATAGACAATAAAATTTAATTACACCGTACAAATATAATAAGATTTAACTGAAGGCGTGAGTGTTAATATTTTTAATAATCTTTTAACAAATAATCAATAAATTGTGGACAAAACAGCTGTTTAGCAATAACGGCTTATATGGAGTCTATGGTATCCTATCCTATCCTATCCTATACTCAGTCTGTCGCTCATATTTAAGCTGCTTTAAATTTCAAGATTTAGCTATTGAAACTAGACGCTTAAAAATATGCCGAGATAGACGTTACAAGGCTTTTATAGCTATTATTTTGAGGATTTTTGAATGAAAAATGGCATGAAGAAAACAACGATTGGTACTGCATTGTGGGCGACATTGTTTCTGACGATGGGCGTCAGTCTAAGTGCTTGTAGCACTGACAAGGAAGAAGCGAGCACTGAATCAGGTGAAGTCTTAGCAAAAGATAAAGTCGATGAAGCTTCAGAACTTGCACGTGCAAACGCACCTGAAGCAGAAGATATGGACTTCCCAGAAACAGCGCCGATGCCTGCTGCTGACACGGCAGAAGGGACAGAAGAGGGTGCTACGGGTACTGACACTGCAGTAGCAGAAGATGGCGCAGCGACAGATGCGGCAGGAGATATGGCTACTACAAGTACTGATACAGAAGCGGCTACTACTGATAGTGCCATGGCGACAAATACCGATGCGGCCGCTACGACTACTGATACGACTGAGCCTGCAACGAACTAATAGTATTTAGTAGCTATGAGTAATTAAGTAAGTAAGCCGCATGCTCATTTCATAATAGCGATTCATCATTGCCAGCGATGACTATTAATATGCCAGCTACGATATTTAAGTTTATATTAACAAACTATAGATGAAGGATTAACTATGACTATGCAGCAAAATACAATGAAGAAAAAATCCGTTGCTAAAATGAAGAAAAAATCCGTTGCTAAATTGGCGCTCACAAGCCTAAGCTTAAGTGCACTTTTGGCATTGAGCGCTTGTAGTGGCGGCGACAATACAGCGGCTGAAGAGCCAGCTACTACCAATGAAACTGAAACGGTGGCTATAGAACCTGAAGCGCCTGTAACAGAAACCGAAGTGGTCACCCCTGAGCCTGCGGTTGAAGCAGAGCCTACGGAAGTACCTGTCGTAGAGGCTGAACCTGAAGCTGCTGCTGAACCAGAAGTGTTGGCGGCCGATGCTGGTGCTCAGCTGTACGAAAAGCAGTGTAAAGTTTGCCATGAGAATGGTTTGCTTGACGCACCGAAATTTGGTGATAAAGAAGCTTGGGCACCGCACCTTGCCAAAGACATAGAAACGTTACACATGCATTCTGCTAAAGGCTTTAATAAAATGCCTGCGCAAGCGGTTGGAGACGTCACTGAAGCACAAGTTCATGCCGCAGTTGATTATATGGTTGCTGCCGCTCGCTAATATTACGTATTGAAATTTGCTAGAATGACCGCCATTGTAAGCTAACAGTGGCGGTTTTTTATTAATGCTACAAAGCAAATATAAAGGCACATAGATGAAAGTATTGGGTTTAGAGACCTCCTGTGATGAAACAGGTCTGGCGATTTTTGATAGCGAGCAGATAGATAGCAATAATAAAGGCTTGCTTGGGCAAGTGCTGTATTCACAGATAGAGCTGCATGCACTTTATGGCGGAGTAGTGCCTGAGCTTGCCAGCCGCGACCATATTCGTAAGCTGGTACCGTTATTCAACGAATTGCTAGAGCAGTGCGATATCACTAAAAATGAGATTGATGCGATTGCTTATACCAAAGGGCCGGGACTTATAGGGGCGCTGATGACGGGCGCATTATTTGGACGTAGCTTGGCTTATGGCTTGGATGTGCCAGCGATTGGCGTTCACCATATGGAAGGACACCTGTTAGCGCCTTTGATGGGAGCGAATCCGCCAGCGTTTCCATTTGTCTCCTTACTGGTTTCTGGTGGTCATACTTTGCTGATTGCCGCATATGGTATCGGGCAATATGAAATCCTTGGTGAGTCTATCGATGACGCGGCGGGTGAATGTTTTGATAAAGCGGCTAAAATGCTTGGTCTGCCATACCCTGGTGGACCAAATATTGCTAAATTGGCAGAAAATGGCAAACAAAATGCCTATGACTTACCGCGCCCGATGCTACATCGCGGTTTAGATTTTTCCTTCAGCGGTATGAAAACGGCGGTGCATAATCTTATCAAGGACACTGATGGCTCCGACAGCGATCCAAAAGTGCGCGCCGATATTGCGGCAAGCTTTCAACATGCAGTAGTTGATACCTTGGTGAAAAAATGCGTCAAGGCACTGAAACAAGTCGAGATGAGCCGCTTGGTGATAGCTGGCGGCGTCAGTGCCAATAGCCATTTGCGTGAGACATTAGAGCGCGAGCTTGCTAAAATCAATGCTAGCGTTCATTATGCGCCGCCAGCCTTATGTACCGATAATGGGGCGATGATTGCTTATGCCGGTTACGAGCGCCTGCAAGCCGGTCAGGCAGATGATTTGGCTGTTAGCTGCGTCCCGCGTTGGCCGATGACCGAGCTGCCTGCGCTATTATAAATGCTATCTTATACTTAACCTATTAAACTTTATCTTACTCAAGGATAGCTTATGCAATGGCTTGCAATTGGATTAGGTGCTGCCATTGGTGCTTGCCTGCGCGGCTGGTTGGCGCGTTTTAATCCGCTGCATAGCTGGATACCGCTCGGTACGCTTGGCGCCAATGTCTTAGGTGGACTTTTAATAGGATTAGCATTAGTTTGGTTTGAGCGTATTGGTAGCGGCTTGTCTCCCAATGTCAGGTTGTTTGTCATAACTGGTTTTTTGGGTGGACTGACGACTTTTAGTACCTTTAGTGCTGAAGTATTTACTTTTATTAATGAAGGGCGCTTGCTGGCAGGTTTGAGCTTAGTGTGGTTACATGTGGGACTGACATTACTGGCAACGGCAATTGGGTTTTATTTCTTTAAATTGGTTTTGTAATAATAAAAATGTCGCAATAAAAAAGAGCCATATTAATTTTTAATACGGCTCTTTTTTAAACAACTTTTTAAAAAAAGCACTAGCTATACCGGTTTTACAATCCCTTCTAATAGACTGGCGAACCCTTGCATATAAGCCATATCTTGGCTTGCGGTGCGCGTCGCTGCATAGAGCTGACAGTAGACGCCACTGCCTAATGGGCGTGAAACTACCCAACCTTTTTTCTCATACTCGCTTACCACCCAATCAGGCAGTGCCGCCACCCCGCGCTCGCTAGCAACCAATTGAATTAGCATCGCCGTGAGCTCGGTGGTACGAATTGCTTTAAAACTGACCTCTTCTGGGGTCATAAAATTGGCAATGATATCGAGGCGCTTAGCTTCTACCGGATAGGCAATCAAGGTTTCAGCAACCAAGTCTTGGGCATGAATAAATGGTTGCTCAGCCAAGTCGTGAGTCGGCGACAGCACCAAACGGCTCTCGTATTCAAACAAAGGCTGATAACTGATGCCCTCTATAGGTAAATTACTGGTGGTAATCAATAAATCGATATCACCTTCTTGCAGTAAATGATGTGGCTCAGGCTCAAAACCAGTGGCAAAATCCAGCTCAACATCTGACCATTCGCGACGATAGTGATTGAGAATCGGCATCAACCAATCGAAGCAGCTGTGACATTCAGACGCAAGGCGCAATCTGCCTGCCTGCCCATGTGCCAAGCGCTTTAAGTTGGCTTTGGTGCGCGTGACCTGCGGCAGGATGCTATCAGCCAGCGCCAATACTGTTTTGCCCGCTGGGGTAAAGGTCAGCGGACGCGTGCGCCGATTGACCAAGCTAATATCGTAGTAATTTTCCAATTCTTTTAACTGATGGGAGACCGCAGAGGCAGTGACATGCAGCTCATCGGCAGCAGCGGCCAATGAGCCATGGGCTCGCAGCGCAGTTAGTGTATTAAGATGACGGAGCTCTAGCATAAAATAACCTAACCACTGACGTTAAAGAAATAGGAAAATAGGTGTTTAGAATCTTGAAAAATCATAGGCGCTTTTTGCCTAAAATTACATTGCCATTATTTTACCGTAAAAATTAAAACTAGCGCCGACGCAGCAGCAATTGCGAGATAACCACCAAAACTAATGAAGCGACCAATAAAATGGTCCCAATAGCATTGACCTCAGGTTTAAGTCCCACGCGCACCATAGAATAAATACGGAGCGGTAAAATCTCATAGCTAGGGCCGGTCACAAAGGTCGATACCACCACATCATCAAGCGATAAGGTAAAGGCAAGTAACCAGCCAGCCATCACCGCAGGAAAAATTACTGGAATCAACACCGTACGTACCATTGTTGATTCGCTAGCACCCAAATCTCGCGCTGCTTCCATCAAGCGCTCATCCAAACTACTTAAGCGCGCAAACACAGTGATAACGACAAACGGTAGGCAGAAAGTAATGTGCGCTAGTAATAGCGAGACAAAGCCAAGCTGCAATCCGATTAATAAAAACAGGGTCAATAGCGATATTGCTAGGACAATTTCAGGTGACATCATCAGCACAAATAACAGGCCATTGAGCAGCCCTTTACCGCGAAAGTCATAGCGATGCAGCGCAAGCGCCGTTAATGTACCGATAACGGTCGAAACCGTAGCCGCAACCAAGCCTAAAACAATAGAGTGCCAAAAGGCATCAAGCATCGCCTGATTATTCAGTAGCGACTCGTACCACTTTAAACTAAAGCCGCCCCAGTTATAACCAATTTTTGATTTATTAAATGACATTACCACCAAAACGATGATAGGCAGATATAATAAAATATAAATCAGACTGAGATAGCCTTTGGCGGCAATATTACCTAATTTGATAGAGCGTTTATTTTTAATTGGAGTACTATTCAGTGAACTATCAGACATTAGGCCACCTCGTTAAAATCAGTCTTGCCAATACGGCGGCTACTGGCACGATAAGCGAGTAATAATACCGCCATCGCAAGGGTCAATAGCACACTGGCGGCGGCACCAAATGGCCAATCACGCGCATCCAAAAACTGGTTTTTGATAATATTACCGACCAATAAGTTACGTGAGCCGCCCAAGATATCGGCGACATAAAACATCCCCATCGCTGGTAGTAGTACCAACAGCACCCCGGAGATAATCCCCGGTGTGGTTAAGGGTAATACCACGTGCCAAAAGGTTTGGCGCTTTGAAGCACCCAAATCTTGCGAGGCGAGCAGCATATCATCGCGCAAATCACTGAATACCGCATACAGCGGCAGCACCATAAACGGAAATAACAAATAGGTTAAACCGGCAATGACCGCGCCTTGGGTATATAAAATATCTATGGGCGCATCGATAATACCGATGGCTAATAAGGATTTATTAATCAAACCATTGCTGGCAAATAATAGTTTTAGCGCATAGGTGCGCACCAAAGAGTTGGTCCAAAATGGCAATATCAGCATGAGCATTAACAGTGGCTGCCAGCGTTTATCTACTCGAGAAACAAACCAAGCAAACGGGTAGCCAAGTAATAAGCAAATGACTGTGGTGATACCCGCCATCCATAATGAATGCACAAAAACGTCAAAATATAGCGGGTCAATCATGCGCACGTAGCTGTCGAGAGTGACCGGTAAACTAATAAAAGCGGTGCTATCACGGGTCAAAAAGCTGACGGCAATCACCAGTATATTTGGCAATAGCGCAAAGATGAGCAGCCAACCCCAAATTAGCCATAGCGTTGCGGTACGAAAAGGGCTTTTATTGCTCAAGTTTTTATGACTTGATTTTTTATTACCTACGTTAGGACGCGCCATTAGCTGATATCCTTTTGGGCAGCTAATTTACTAGGGCTATTGTTTATCCCGTTATCAATGCCGCTAGCAAGCGTATCTTCTTCTGGCAACACCCATTCCCAGCCATCGACCCACGATACTTTAACGCCTTCGTTAAGCTTATAATCAAAACTTGGGTCGTCTTCATCAAAGAACTCCGAGGCTTTAATAATATGGCCGTTGGTTAGCTCAATAATCGAGTCTAAGGTACTGCCTTTATAATTACTTTCAATCACCCGCCCCAGTAAGCCGCCATGTTCTTTATCATTGGGGTCATAAATGCGTAAATCTTCAGGGCGCAATAGTAAGTTAACGATATCACCAACTTGCACGTCATTGGCAAAGTCAGGGCGGCGCAGATTGCGTAAGGTCGTCGGCCCCTCTTGCGCTTGTGCTTCGCAGACCTCGACCTCAATACGGCCATTGGTCACGCGCCCATCACGATCGGGCTGCTCAGGGTAAACGCCTTTGACTTCCGCTTTAAACAAGTTGGTTTCACCGATAAATTTGGCGGTAAATAGATTGGCAGGGGTTTCATAAATCTCAATCGGCGTGCCAATTTGCTGAAATCTACCGTCTTTCATCACCGCAATGCGGTCCGACATCGACAGCGCTTCTTCTTGATCATGAGTGACAAAGACAAAGGTAATGCCAAGCTCGCGCTGCAGACGTTTAAGCTCAGATTGCATTTGCAAACGCAGCTTATGATCGAGCGCCGATAATGGCTCGTCGAGCAATAATAGCTTAGGACGATTAATCACCGCGCGCGCAATCGCTACGCGCTGCTGCTGACCTCCGGATAAATCTTGCGGTCTGCGATTGGCCAAATGCTCAAGCTGTACCATCGCCAGCATCTCACGTACCCGCGTTTGTATCTCATCTTTTGGCACTTTTTTGAGTTTAAGCCCATAAGCGACGTTTTGCGCCACCGTCATATGTGGAAATAACGCATATTGCTGAAACACAGTATTGACCGGACGCTTATCCGCTGGCAAGCCTGCCATTTGTATGCCATCAAGATAAATCGCCCCTGCATTTGGCTGCTCAAAACCCGCAATTAAGCGCAGCAAAGTCGTCTTACCGCAGCCTGATGGCCCAAGCAAGGTGATAAATTCGCCATGTTCAATATCAAGGTTAATATCCTTTAACACTTCGGTTTGATCATAAATTTTTTGGAGACCAGTCAGTTGCAGCAGCGCCTTGTCACTATTAGGCGACAAAGGCGTGGTTTGCAGGTTTACATTCGTTTCGGTCATAAGGTTGATTCCTAAAACACCAAATGCGCAGCAGCACTAAAATAGTAGATACTGGCAGCAATTTGCATGTTGTTAAGTCTGGCGATAAGCGTTGGCTATATATAAAGTCTGGTTGCTGGGTATTATAACAAACCCTTGTTATAAGTCAGTGCAAGTTCGTTATCGGTTGGTTTAGGTCGTTAAAAAAATAATGAGCTAAATGCTTGGCTGCCAATTTCTTGCCTTGCAATGCTTTTGCTTGCAATGCTTCCTTCATACAATAAAGAATTTTTACCGTTTTTCTGTCTTGCTTGCGCTACAATAATTTTGTGTATGCTAAATACAAGGATATTTGCAATAGCAAACGGCTAAGTTTAAGAGATAAGCTTAAAAGATAAGCATAGCTGAAAGCTGTATCTTAAAGTAGAAAACAGAATGCTAGCGCAATTTATAATTTAAACCATTTTGATAAACAAGGACCCCTTATGCCTAACAGTAACCGCCCAAAAACTGGACAAGAAGCACTGGCACTACTCAAAGAAGGTAATGTACGCTACGTAGAAAGTCTGACCAGCACTGACCCTTGCATGCAAAAACGTCCTGAGCTGATCAGTGACCAAGATCCATTAGCGATTATTTTGGGTTGCTCGGACGCCCGTGTCCCAGTTGAGATTGTGTTTGACCAAGGTTTGGGCGATTTGTTTGTCATACGCGTGGCGGGTAATGTGGTTGCGCCATCTCAAATCGGTTCGATTGAATTTGCGGCAGAAAAATTTGGCACCAAACTGGTGGTAGTGCTTGGGCATTCGCATTGCGGAGCGGTGACCGCTTGCGTCGATGCGCTGATCAATCCTGAGCAAAACTATTCGCCAAATTTACAATCAATCGTCGATCGTATTCGCCCAAGTGTTTACAACTTGCATGAGCTGGCAACGGCCAACGGTCAAGACGTCGATGCGGATGAATTGGTCGATCGCTCTATTCGTGCCAATGTGCGCATGTCGGTCAGCCAATTAAAGCATGGTTCGCGCGCCCTAGAAGACTTAACCAGTAGCGGTCAGCTACTCGTCGTTGGCGCTGAATACAATTTAGAGACTGGAAAAGTACGCTTTTTAGATACTTAATAGCTATTTATCATTAAACGTTCGGAATGGTGGATACGATTTGATTTTGCACGTACCCGTTATCAATGATTTATAATGGATAAATGACGATTAAAATACTTAGATATTGGAAAAATTATGACGGATTTAAAAAATTTAGATGCTAATAAAGACAGTATCACTCAGCCTGAGAGCAGCGTAAAAGCAGAAGGCGTGCAGCCAATTTCAGCGCAGACGGCAGGTTATACTTTTAACCACACCATGCTACGCGTCAAAGACCCAGCCAAATCGTTGGCCTTTTATACGGGTATTTTGGGCATGACGTTACTGGCGGTAAAAAAGTTCCCTACGATGGGGTTTGATTTATATTTCTTGGCCAAGTTGACTGACAGCGAGCGGGAAAATTTGCCAGCGGGTGACGACTTAGAAATTTTTGCCTTCCGTCAGCGCGGTATTTTAGAGCTGACTCATAACTACGGTACCGAAACCCAAGCGGACTTTAGTTACCATGATGGCAATGGTGAACCACAAGGCTTTGGTCATATCTGCTTTAGTGTGCCAAGTCTTGACGAAGCGGTTGCTTGGTTTGATAAAAACAACGTCGAGTTTAAAAAACGTCCAGAAGACGGCAGTATGAAAAATATCGCCTTTATCAAAGACGTTGATGGTTACTGGATTGAAATCGTCCAAGCCGACTTAATGGGTTAAACAAGTTACTCTTTAACCAATAAAAAAGCCGCTATATGAACAATAGCGGCTTTTTTATATTTGAAAGCGAATACTCGTTAGTCTTTTTTCACTTTAAAATCGGTATGGCATGATTTGCAGCTGTCACCGACTTGTCCAAGCGCAGGTAAAACTTGATCGACACTGGTTGCATTTTGTGCCGCTGCATTTAAGTTAGCAGTGGCTTTTTGGAAGTCATCAGCTTCAGCGCGAAAATCGTCAACATTGCTCCAAACCGCTTCAGTAGCATTACCTGCGGCTTCTTGGTTTTCAAAGTGGCTCCAAGGATTGGCAGAGTCTTTTGCTAAAAATGCCGCTTGTTCTTTAAAGACTTCGGCATCAAACGTATCTGGCGCTTCAGCCATATCGCCCATGATACCCATCGCATCGCCCCAGCTTTTCATGGTGTCTTGACGCGCTTTGACGTCAGGGTCAACTGGTGTACTACAAGCTGTTAGACCTAAGGCGGCTGCCATCAACGTTACGCCGACGATAGACTTGAATGATTTATTATTAGAAACCTGTGCCATCTGTATTGCTCCTTTATACGTGGCTAATAAAAAGGTGCCGAAGCACTAGCATGCTCGCCACCTGTTATATTGCTACTATGAATTGAATATTATGTGGTTGTTCTAAATGTTAAAGACAGCTAAGTTCTAGTCTTTTACCATATAGCCTTTTCAACCTATAAAGCTGTAAATCTATAACGCTTTAAACCCATACTGCTGTTAATTAAACCTCAACAGGCTAAAATAAAGTAGGATAATAAAGTACCTTTTTGTAATGGCATCTTAATCAGCTATGAATGTTCGCCAAAGCGCGTTTTATAAGCTAAAAGTCAAAATGCCCTATTTAACAGTTTAGCTGCTCTTAGGCTGCTCTCAAATAAAAAATAGTAAATAATAAAGGTCAGCAGTAACGCTGACCTTGATAGTGTTTTTCTGAAATTTTAAAGAGAGCAAATAGGCTGTTTATCCAAGAACCAAAACGCTGTCTGCGGCTTATTATGCCAATGACGACTATAAAGTCAACCAATCACGCGGTTTTAGATAAAAATCGGTCAATTCAAACTCAGGCGTCCCGGGGGCAGGTTCAAAGCGATAATGCCAGCTGGCAAGCGGCGGCATACTGACTAAGATGGACTCAATGCGTCCATTACTTTGTAGCCCAAATAGGGTGCCACGGTCATAAACAAGGTTGTATTCGACGTAGCGTCCGCGGCGATAGAGCTGAAATTCACGTTGTGCTTCGGTATAAGAGGTGTTTTTACGCTGCTCAAAAATTGGCAATATACCTTCAAGATAACCATTACCGACCGCTTGCATAAATTCAAAGCAAGTCTCAAAATCCCAACCACGGCTCTCGGTATTGACGTCGTCATAAAATAGGCCGCCGATACCGCGCTGCTCATCGCGATGGCGCAGATGGAAGTACTCGTCACACCACTGCTTAAAGTCAGGATAGACGCTGTCGCCAAACGGCGCGCACAGGTCGTGACAAACCTGATGCCAATGTACGCAGTCGGCAAGCACCGGATAAAACGGCGTCAAATCAAAACCGCCACCAAACCACCAAATAGGCTCTTCGCCCTCGGCTTCAGCAACGAATAAACGCACGTTGGCATGGCTGGTTGGCACATTGGGGTTTTTAGGATGCACGACCAATGAAACGCCCATCGCCTGCGCTTTACGGCCAGCGATATCAGGATGGCGCGCAGTTGCAGAAGCGGGTAGGTTATGCACATGAATATGGCTAAACATCACGCCCGCTTTTTCAATCACTTCGCCACCTGCGAGCACGCAAGAACGGCCGCCGCCGCCCTCAGGACGTTCCCAATCGTCAGGCACAAAGGTTGCCGGCTGATCATTGCTGCTGCCGTCGCGCTCTTGCGCTTCTAAGGCTTGACAGATACGCGCTTGCAGATCCACCAAAAACTCACGCACGCGCGTGATGTCATTGTGGGTTGGCGTCACGGCAGAATTCGTCTCTGGCAAATTGTCATGATTATCTATATTTGGTATGGTCATAAAATATCTAATTATTTACTATTTATTAAGGTGTAAGGCGGTATTGAAATCTTTATCGAGTAGATGCCCCATGCGGTCGCGTTTGGTCGCGAGATACTCAGCATTCATATCGTTCACCCCAACCAATAACGGCACGCGCTCGACGACATTAATACCATGCTCGGTTAAGTAAGCCACTTTATCGGGATTATTGGTAATCAGGCGCACGCTATCGACGCCGACATGAGCAAGCATCGGCCCGCACATATCATAAACGCGCGCATCAGCCGGTAAACCCAACATAAGATTGGCATCTAACGTATCATGCCCTTGATCTTGCAAGGCATAAGCACGGATTTTATTGGTCAAGCCAATGCCGCGTCCTTCTTGACGTAAGTATAATATTGCCCCGCAGCCGGTTTCTTGTATCGCCTGCATCGCGGTATTAAGCTGGGGACCACAATCGCATTTTAATGAGCTAAAAGCGTCACCCGTCAAGCATTCCGAATGAATACGAATGAGCGGTATGGGCGCTTCTTTTAGCGCATCGCTGTCTTGATTAAATGCCGTGCCTTGCTGATTTAAAACGTCAGTTTGCTTGGCCACAGGTAAACCGACGGTAAGCATCACATGCTCTTGACCGTCTGCATTTTCAAAGATATGAATATCAAACTCGCCGTGACGAGTCGGTAGTTTGGCATTGGTGATAAATTGATATGACATTAATGTCCTGCATAAGCCGATCATCGTGACGCTAGCGGTCGGTTAAAGTTTTATAATAATAAAGGTGTGACATAAGCGCTGCTAACTAAAATAGCATACGAAAGCTGTTTGGTGGAAATACACACAAAGTTCACAGACGGCGCACGATGATTAAAGCGACAATTAAAAATAAATGCTATTATGCCATACTATTTTGACGGATACAGTGACAAGTCTTAGCCCTTGCATTACTATGTCGTCACTGTCGCCCGATATGCGCCCAATATGAAAGCAAAATTAGCAGGCGCTATAGTGTTTTATATGAGGACATAGTCTCATTTTAAAATGCCTATAAAATTGAAAGTTCTAAAGTTCTAAAGTTCTAAAGTTTTTTTTATTTTAAATCGTTATTCACAGCTATTTTAAGCGCTGTATCAATAAACATATAGTCGATGACATTTGTTGATTTATAATGTCCGCACTATTATTAACGCCACTTAGATGCTGGCTAGTGATAGCCCGTATCTAAGGTAGCATCTTGTTAGCAGATTGGTAGGTATCGTACGTTTTATGCAGCAGTCACCTCATTCCCCACAGTCTAAGTCATCATCTGCGTCAGCCATTGATTCTGCTGCACCGCTATCGCACCTGCAAAAAACTTATGCAGTCATTCCACGTGAGCGTCCACATACGCCGCTACTTGATACAGTAGACGCTCCGATTGATTTAAAAGCGTTTAGCGAAAGTCAGCTCATTACCTTGGCGGATGAGCTACGGCTTTTTCTGCTCTATTCAGCCGGTCAAAGCGGTGGTCATTTTGGGGCCAATTTAGGCGTCATTGAGTTGACCATTGCCCTGCATTATCTGTTAGATGCGCCGCAAGATCAGATTGTTTGGGATGTCGGTCATCAGGCATATGCCCATAAAGTATTGACAGGACGCCGTGAAAAGCTTGGAACTATTCGCTCAAAGGATGGCTTGACCGCTTTTCCAGAACGCGCCGAGTCGGTTTACGACACTTTTGGCGTTGGGCATTCATCGACGTCTATTTCGGCGGGTCTTGGAATGAGCCTGGCGCTACGCTATCAAGGCCGCGCGCAAACGGTTGCCTGTATTATAGGTGATGGCGCAATGACCGGCGGCATGGCGTTTGAAGCGATGAATGACGCCGTCCAACAAGATGCGGATTTGCTGGTCATTTTAAACGACAACGACATGTCGATATCTTGCTCGATTGGTGGTTTTTCACGGCATTTAGCGACATTGTGGGAGTCAGGCTATCAGGTTGATATCTCTGATGCTGGCGAGCCGATATTATGCCAGCGTCCTGACATGCAAGCCTACGACCGCCGTAAACGTCATAACGAGCTGCGCGATGTGCCACAATTAGAGGACAATCTGTTTAAAGCCATTGGTTTTACTTATTTCGGTCCGTTTGATGGCCACAATATCCCTGAGTTACTGCGCGTACTATCGCTTGCCAAGCAATTAAAAGGCCCGGTATTGGTGCATATCTATACCACCAAAGGTAAAGGGTTTGCGCCCGCTGAATTAGATCCAGTTGGCTATCATGCTATCAGTAGATTGCCTGCTGAAGATAGCGAGAAGAAAGCGCTAACCGCTAACTTAGCACCGAGTACACCGCTATTAAAATACTCGCAAGTCTTTGGTCAGTTCTTATGTGATAAAGCTGCTACTGACGAGAAATTGCTTGCGATTACCCCAGCCATGGAAGAAGGCTCGGGCATGATTGAGTTTGCCCGTCAATTTCCCAATCGTTTTTTTGATGTAGCCATCGCTGAACAGCATGCGGTAACGTTAGCAGGCGGCATGGCAACCCAAGGTGTCAAGCCAATCGTCGCCATCTATTCAACCTTTTTGCAGCGTGGCTACGATCAGCTGATTCATGACGTGGCATTGCAAAACCTTGATGTGATGTTTGCTGTTGACCGCGCCGGTCTAGTCGGTGAAGATGGTGCTACTCATGCCGGCGTGTTCGACTTTGCCTTTTTACGCTGCGTGCCGAATATGCTGATAGCCGCGCCAAAAGATGAAAACGAATGTTATCACTTGCTCAATACTTGCTATGAATATCAAGGCTGTACGGCTGTGCGCTATCCGCGCGGGGCTGGCGTTGGCGCGACGATTACCCAGCCCGCACAGGTTTTTTCCATTGGTAAAGCGGTAGTAGAGTCAGTTTTAGGTCAAGATAACGCACCTAATAAGTTGGCATTATTAGCCTTTGGTACCATGGTTGCGACGGCTCAGCAAGCGGCAGAAAGCTTGATTAACGATAATATAAACTCAAACTGCCAAGTACATGTGGTGAATATGCGCTGGGTAAAACCTTTAGATACGCACTTGCTTGACAGCTTAATCAAGCAAGGCGTTACCCATATCGCCACTTTGGAAGAGCATACGATTATGGGCGGCGCGGGCAGTGCAGTAAATGAATATTTACTTAACGAATCAATAGCGTTTAAAAATAGCCGTCCAGTAATCTGTAATATCGGTATTCCTGATCGCTTTATTGCTCATGGTTCACCAGCAGAGCAAATGGCTGATTGTGGTCTGGATGTTGCAGGGGTCGTGAGCCAGCTGCAGCAGTTGCTAAAATAAAACCCTATCGCTCAAAAAAAATTGCTAAAATAGCGGATTGAAAAATAAAGCATTTTTGTTTAAACCTCGCCTACTTGCTGTAGGTGTGAATTATTTGACAACTTGGGCGGCACTACTGCTGGCAATCATTTATTTGGTTCGCTAGGCGGCGATGGTTTTCATGAGTTATTAAACCGATTTAATTTTAAGCGGCTTTTATTTTTCGTACATTTTATCAGTTATATCTTTTAAGTAGTATTCATTCATCAAGCAAATAGGTTATTTATGGAACCCATGGTCGTTATCGCAGCGCGTGCTGCTGAAAAAGTCGGTAAAGAGATTTTATATGCGCATCAAAACCGCCACAAAATCGAGCTAGATATCGAGTCAAAAGGGCTTGATGGTTTGGTCACGCGCATTGATCGTTTCAGTGAAGAGCTGACGATTGAGACCCTAAAAGCCAGCTATCCAAATCACTCGTTTTTGGGTGAAGAGTTTGGTATGCAACAAGGTCGCGGCGAAGATGCTGACTGGTGCTGGATTATTGATCCGCTAGACGGTACTAAAAACTTCGTCCATGGCGTACCGCAGTTTTGTGTTTCTATCGCGGTGCAACATAAAGGCGTGACCCAGCACGGCGTCATCTATGACCCTGTACGTGATGAGATGTTCTCGGCTAGCCGTGGTAAAGGCGCACGCTTGAACAATCGCCGTATGCAAGTGAGCGAGCGTAAAACCATCGACGGCGGCTTATTTACCACTGGTCATCCGCTTGAGCGTAAACGTAATGGTGAAGTCATCTCTTATGCCAAGCAGCACTTTGAAAGCTTACAAAAAATCTCTGAAGCGGGCGGTCAAATTCGCCGTTTAGGCTCAGCCGCGCTAGATTTATGCTATGTAGCAGCTGGTCGTTTTGACGGTTATTTTGAGATGTCTATTAAGCCGTGGGATATTGCTGCTGGTGAGCTTATCGTTACCGAAGCACGCGGCGTGGTCGTTGACCATACAGGCGCGCACAACTCAATGACCTCAGGCTCTATCTTTGCTTGTAACGTTAAATTACTAAAACCGTTAATGCAAGTGGTTGTCCCAACGTGGGGCGATATTTTGTAGTTTTAACTTATTAAAGATTTAGAAAATTAATATTGAAAAAGCTGGTTCCATTATGGCGCCAGCTTTTTTGTTTTGCCGCTTTTCTTGTCGTTACTTTTATCTGTCACCGTAATGCCTTGAAATTCAAGCTCTTTACTGGTGCGCTCTAATAGTTGCAACTCTTCTTCTATGAGGACGAGCATATCTTGTACATGCGGTAAAGCTTTACTGCAAGCGGTAATGCCAAATTCAATCTTATCCAAATAGCTGGCGAGAGTGATATTCATCGCTTGTCCATTGAACACAATCGATGCCGGATACAAAGATTGCAGACGCGCGCCGTTCCAATATAGCGGCTTTTCTGACCCAGGGACGTTGGAGATAATCAGGTTAAAGGCCTGTTTTTTCGGAAACAGCCCAGTTGCCAAATTGATACCTTCCCACGCATAAGAAATCACACTGTAATTGATAACCTGCGCTTGATTCATACGGCGGAATCGGCGTTTGCCGTTATTCATACTGCGATGAATCAGCTCGATGCGGCTGAGTGGATCGTCTAAATGCGTGCCCAAATTGGCAAGAACAAATGACAACTGGTTGCCCGCCACGCTATTATCGGTACGTAATGACATGGGTACAAAAGCAATCAAAGGCTTGCTTGGTAGCGCATCTATCGACAGGAGATAACGGCGAATAGCGCCAGCACAAACGGCAAGCACCACATCGTTTTTACTGATATTTAAGCGCTCAGCGATATCATTAAAGCGCTGTATCTCATAGGACTGCGCGGCGATGCGCCGCGAGGCTGAAATGCGTTTATTAAGCACACTCATCGGCGCTGCAAAGGTACTGACATAACTGTCATCACCGAAATTTTTTAAGTTATCGAGCAATTCTGTAAATACCGGTTTAATGGTTGATATTTGCTCTTTGATAATGCGCCGCGCCGAACGCTCTTTCGGCAAAATCGCATCGACTTGGTTACGATGACGTGCCATTAGTGACCAAATCGGTAGCGTCACCGGTTCGGTTGGCGATTGCGATAAGGATTTTTTGACCAAGCGCATGGCAGCGATGCCATCAACGAGCGAATGATGGATTTTAAAATATAAGGCAAAACGTTCAGGCGCGCCTTCGCTTTCTGGCTCAATTCCTTCAATAACATGACATTCCCATAGCGGCATTGCCCGATCTAACAGGCGACCATGCTCTCTTGATACGTACATCAAAAGCTCGCGTACACGCGCGGGCTGTGGTAGCGCTACATGGTGCAAGTGATGCTCAACATCAAAGTGTTTGTCTTTTTTCCAAAATATCAAATGCTCAAGCACTTGGTTAAAAGGAAAGGTCGGCGGCACCTCAGAGTGTTGCATTTGTTTGACCAATTGACAAACAAAACTGCTGTCCGCATTTTCTGGCAATTCGAATAAAAATAGACCCCCAACATGCATGGGTTGTTTACGCGACTCAAGAAGTAAGAACAACTGGTCGACTGCTGTGAGAAGTCGCATAATAAATCCTTTTATGACGATGAATAAAAAACGGCAATAAATTATATAAGTATTCAGTTAGGCAAAGGTAAAGCATAGTAAAACTAAAAAATATAGCAAAAACGATTAAAAACCTAAAAGTAGTCACAAAAATATCTTAATATAAAAAGCATGGCGCACGGGATTTTTATTATTTCATTATGTGTTAAGCCGTGCTTTTAAAGGTTTAAGCTAGAAAGTTTGCCCTGCAGGATTCAACTTGAAAAATCTAAGCTAAAAACTACTGAAAGAAGTAGCCGGTCTGCGGTGAACTGGCAGCGGCCATTTTGCGCATCGGCATACGACCTGCTAAGAACGCCTGACGCCCTGCCCATATAGCATGTTTCATGGCCTGCGCCATCAACACGGGATTTTGTGCATTGGCAATCGCTGAGTTCATCAGCACGCCATCACAACCAAGCTCCATCGCAATCGCGGCATCAGAAGCGGTACCGACGCCAGCATCAACCAATACGGGTACTTTAGCATTTTCAATAATAAGGCTTAAGGTATGGCGATTAAGCAAACCAAGACCAGAACCAATCAAGCTACCAAGCGGCATGATCGCCACACAGCCCATGCTCTCTAATTCTTGAGCGACGATGGGGTCGTCAGAGGTATAAACCATGACTTCAAAACCATCATCGATTAGCACCTTGGCGGCTTTTAGAGTTTCCATCACGTTTGGATAAAGGGTTTTTTCATCGCCTAATACTTCTAGCTTCACCAGATTATGCCCGCCTAATAGCTCGCGAGCAAGCTTACACGTCCGAATCGCGGTTTCGGCATCAAAACAGCCTGCGGTATTGGGTAAGATGGTATATTTATCCGGTGAAATCACATCTAATAAATTTGGCTCATTGCTATTTTGACCAATATTGGTACGGCGAATAGCAACGGTGACAATCTCAGCTTCTGACGCGCCAATCGCCGCACCCGTCTCAGCCATGTCTTTATATTTACCAGTACCGACCAACAATCGAGAAGAGAATGTACGACTACCAACCGTAAAGGTATCATTCGATAAGGCATTTTGTGAAAATGATTGAACATTGGCAGGAGTATTTGCGGCTTGTGACATAAGGATAATCCTAATAGCGGGCTGACAAAAGTGACTAACGAGGTTATTAAGTTTGTTACTGTGTTTAATGAGAGTTTTTATTAAATAGTAGTAGAGGCAAAACGTAAATAGGCGTTATGTGGCCAAAGGCTTGCGATGTTAAATGCTAATAATATAACTGCTTTAAAAGCAAAGTCATAAATCCAAGCAAAGCCTTGCTACTTGCTTAAAACAAAATGTTATTATAACAAACTCATACGCGCTTACTGACAATCTTTACCAAAAACCGCGCAGAAAGCCCCTACTTCTAAAGTAGCGAGATGAATGCGTTATTGGTAGCAGTCCTTACTACCTATGGTATTATAATTAATAATCATACCACTTATTAACAACAAGCAGCGATGCCAAAGCAAATCCTAAAAGCCCATAAAGTCAGACTATATCCGACCATTGACCAGCAAGTATTCTTTGCCAAGTCATTCGGCTGTGTGCGCTTTATTTGGAATAAGATGCTTAGCGATAAGATTGAGCACTATAAAGAAACTAAAACAACCCTCAAAAACTACCCTGCTCAGTATAAAAAAGAGTTTGAGTGGCTACAAGAGGTCGATAGCCTGGCACTGTCTAAAGTTGAGCGTCATTTGCAAAAAGCCTATCAGTCGTTCTTTAAAAACGGCACAGGCTTTCCCAAGTTCAAGAAAAAAGGGCAACGCGATAGCTACATCACAAACAACCAAAAGGGCACAGTGGCGATCACAAACAACACCGTTAAACTGCCTAAGATTGGCCATATCTCCGCTAAATTCCCGAATAAAATAAACGGTTTGATTAAGAGCGCTACCATCAGTAGAACTCCATCAGGCAAATACTATGTCAGCTTATTGGTTAAAACCATTGCCACACCACTACCAAAAACACACTCTAACATCGGTATTGATTTAGGATTAATTGACTTCATCGTCTTATCGGACGGAACTAAAGTAGCTAATCCTAAGTTTTTATCGAAGTTGCAAGACAAATTAGCTCGCGCACAAAAGATTTTAGCCAAACGTAGAGCAATTGCCAAAGTTGCTAATCGCAAACTGAGTGACAGTCGTAATTATCAAAAGCAGAAATTTAAAGTTGCTAAAGTTTATGAGAAAATAACCAATAGCCGCACTGACTTTCTACACAAACTCTCATTTAATCTCATCAAAAACCACGATGTGATTGCCATAGAGGATTTAAACGTCAAGGGTATGGTTGAGAACCATAAACTCGCCAAAGCTATATCAGACAGTTCATGGTCAACATTCACCACCATGCTTGCTTATAAAGCGGAATGGTATGGCAAAACGCTTGTTAAAATAGACCGATGGTATCCATCCTCTAAAATCTGCTCAGGCTGCAACCACTTGTTGACCAAGGCTGAATTACCCTTGTCATTGCGATCATGGGATTGCCCTAGTTGTTTGCAAACCAATGATCGGGACATTAACGCCAGTATCAACATTCTCAATGAGGGTTTGAAACTGACCACACTCAAAACCGTCGGTGCGACGGAGTTAGCTTAGTCAATTTACCTAACCGCTGATACAGAATGCCGTAACAAGTATGAGTATTACCTAAGAAACCCTACCTCTAAGGTAGTGGGTAGTTCATCCAGTTTAACGATTTAGGCAGGCGGCTTTAAATAGTCAGGTCAGTAGTGTTTTTTGGCATGTATTAGATTGTGTTTTCAAGACTGTTTTCAAAGTTATTTTATAAGCTGTTTTTTAAGTTCTTTTTTAAATTAACCACTCACTAGGTCGTCTTTATGCTGCAGCTGCCGTACAGTTTTGCAAAACGCCATCAAATTTTGGCCATTCTTGCTATTGATCCTGAGTTGCCGCCGACCTTGGTGTTGACCAAAACTACGCCATTGTCCGCCATTAATGAGGCGGTGCGCTTTTTACAGCAGCAAGGCGTACGCGGTGTGCCAAATTATGAAAGTATCAGCATTGAAGATTTCGAAAAACGCATGAATGCTGCTTATGCGGGTAATACGGGTGAGTCGCAGCATATTGCCGCTGGGCTTGAAGACCATCCTGACCTCGATAGCTTGGCCGATAGCGTTCCTGAAACGGAAGATTTGATGGATCAACAAGACGATGCGCCGATTATTCGTCTGATTAATGCGTTGTTGTCTGAAGCGATTCGTCTAAATGCCTCAGATATCCATATTGAAACTTTTGAAAAACGCTTAGTGGTACGCTTTCGTGTCGATGGTGAGCTCAAAGAAATTATTACCCCCAAGCGTCAATTGGCGCCGTTACTGGTCTCGCGTATCAAGGTCATGGCTAAGCTAGATATCGCCGAAAAGCGTGTGCCGCAAGATGGTCGCATCAGTTTAAGGCTGGCAGGGCGCGAGGTCGATGTACGGGTATCGACCTTGCCATCGAGCTTTGGTGAGCGCGTGGTCATGCGTTTATTAGACAAGCAAGCGGGTCGTCTCAATATGACGTATCTCGGTCTATCTGATAATGACTATAGCGAGCTTAAGCGCTTAATCCATCGTCCACATGGCATTATTTTGGTGACTGGACCGACGGGTTCGGGGAAAACCACCACGTTATATTCGGCACTAACGGATTTGAATGATCAAACCCGTAATATTTTGACCGCTGAAGATCCGATTGAATTTCAGCTCGATGGTATTGGGCAAACGCAGGTTAATAATAAAGTCGATATGACCTTTGCTAAGAGCCTGCGTGCCATGTTGCGACAAGATCCAGATGTGGTGATGGTAGGTGAGATTCGTGATTTAGAAACCGCTGAAATTGCCGTGCAAGCATCGTTGACAGGGCATTTGGTATTATCAACGCTACATACCAATACCGCCATCGGTGCGGTCACGCGTTTGCAGGATATGGGCGTAGAGCCATTTTTATTATCGTCCTCACTGATTGGTGTCGTCGCTCAGCGCTTGGTACGGACGTTATGCACACATTGTCATAGCTGGCAAGCTGCCGATAATGAACAAGCCAAATTATTTACTGAAATTGGTATTGCGGCAAATGCTAAAAATACGGCTACTGAAAAATTAAAAGAGAATATTATTAATTTGCCGAAACCAGTGGGCTGTGATAAATGTAATAATTCAGGCTTCAGAGGGCGGACGGCAATTTATGAAGTGATACCGATTGACGATACCTTGCGCCGGATGATTCATAGTAATACTGCCGAGTACGAGCTAGAAGAATACGCCCGTCAGCAAACGCCATCGATACGTGCTGATGGACTACGCAAAGTCATAGAGGGTCGGACGACGTTAGAAGAAGTGCTGCGGGTAACCAAAGAAAGCGCCCTAACTGATGACGCTATGATTGTATAAAAAAACGATAGTATAAAGAAAAACGATTGTATAAAGCAAAACGGTTATTGAGTCAAAAGTCGGTGCAATTGGCTCAATAACCGCTAATCAAAAAGTCAGTTTGGTTTATTTGTAATAGCGCTGCTATTTTGCGGCGATACATTCAATTTCAACACTTGCGCCCGCTGCCAGCTCTGCGACACCAAAAGCTGAGCGTACCGGATAAGGCTTAGCCAATTCTGCTTTATAGATTTTATTAAAGTCATCAAAGTCATCCATATCAGTCAGCATCGCCATACATTTGACGATGTCTGATTTTTGGTAGCCGTACTTTAACAAGGTTTCATGGATATTATCGAGCGCTTGTTTGGCTTCCGCTTTGACGCCGCCTTTGACCAATTTGCCGTCTTTAAAACCAATCTGTCCTGACATATAGAGCGTATCGCCGACCCGTACCGCTTCCGAAAACGGATAGTTACCGCCGTCGCCGAGAAATACTGGGCTAGATTTGGTAATGGTTGCGTTATTGGTCGCTGGCGCGGCATTAGCACTAACGGCGAAACCTAAGCCTAACGAACAGGCGCTAATCAGCACTACTTTAGATAATTGAGTCGTCAGTTTATCGATATATCTAGACATACTTGTCTCCTTATTATTGTGGTATTTCTTAAATCCATTTTTTGGTAGTTACTTACTTTTTTAACAAAGTGAAATTAATTGCTTTCTAGTTCTTGCGTTGAGTGCTTGTTGCTTGCTTCACTTTCGTTTAGCTCGGCTTTAGGCTGCTCACTTTCAGTTTTTTCATTGTCATTTTGCTTATTTTCTAGCGTTTTAGCAGCTTTACCTTGACGACGCGCTTCTAGCTCAGATTTGGGTATCCAAGCCCATGTCATCTCAACGACGATAGGATCACGGTCGTTATCGGACTCACGGTCATGAATCACGCACGGTATGACCATCTCACCTTTTGGCGTATTTAAAATATCTAAGCGCTGCTCGTCAGATAATGATGCCACCGCGGCGATTTGACCTTTTTTAATCGGGCGATAAAAATTCACCGAGTAAGACTTAATCAATAATACGCGATCAGAGGGTAGGTTTAAACCCAAAATAAACCCTGTTGCGGTTTCCGCAAGTAAGGTGATAGCAACCGCATGAACCGAGCCAATATGATTTTGCACCGCTTTGGTGTTATTTAAGCTGACCACCACTTGATTGGGATCGACGTGCTCATAATAAATACCTGTTGTGCCCACGTACGGCACCACTTTACCAAAGGCTTTCGATAAAATGCTGGCGCGCGCGGCCGCAGGCAGAAACTTGGTGACAGATAGCAGTTTGGTAAATTGGTTGCTGATGGGTTTTAATGGGCTATTTGGTTTTTCGTCTAGCATTTTGGTGTTGTCAGAGACTTTGGTTGGCAGTTTATTGCTCAATTTGCTAGGGAGTTTTTTTAATAATCCTGACATACAACATTCCTCAAGTTAAAGTGGGATTTACAGTGTTTTACTAGTGCGATAAAAAATATTGAGATGATTGATAAGTTAGCGAATTCTTTTATCTTAGCAACGATGTTAGTTATGGTACATTAAGTGCCGTATCGCTACCATTATTAACATGAACTGCCGCGCGTATAAAATATGACTAACGTAACGGTATCTTAGGTATGAGAAATAATGCCATTTTTGTTAGCTCGTTTAATTTTAGCGAGCCACGTTATGATCGTCAGGTTTTAGCACATTTCAACTATTTTGCCGTTTTTTTCTCATGTTCGACAATGCCATGCTAGATAAGGTCATGCCAAATATGTCTCCTTCCAAACCAACCAATATCATCTATACAGGCGTTGCTGGTACAGGTAAAACCTATCGCTTGCTCCAAATCGCACAGCAATATACTGACTACTTACCAAAGATAAATGACAAAGAATTATTGAGACAACTTTTGCAGCCGTTAAGCTGGCGTGACGTGGTTTGCTTAATATTTTTGGATTTTAAGTCGAAAAAACAGGACTTGGTCAAGGTACCAGAAATTGTCAATCATGAGTTTTTTGTCAATAAAGCGGCGCAAAATGCGCGCGAGAAAAACTTAAGCAATACCGCTTGGTCTGTGCTGCAAATGCACACGTCTATGAGCTCACAAACGGTGAGTTATAAAAACCGCGCCAGCCAAGCCTATTTTGATAAAGATAATAGCGGCGCATGGTATTTACTGCCAGAAAGTATAGATTTGTTAAGTGATTTAGCGCAGCAATTAGCTGAGTTTCAACAGGCGCAGCGCGAGAATAATAGCCAAAATAAAGAGTTCCGTCAGCAGCGCTTTAGTATGGTCAGCTTTCATCAAGCCTATGGTTATGAGGAATTTGTTGAAGGTATCCGTCCGGTGATGGCGTTATCCGATCATACAGAAAATAGCTCATCTCAAATGAGTTATGACGTGCAAGATGGTGCGTTTTTGAAATTGTGCCAACGCGCTGCCAATAATCCTGAGCAGCGTTATGCGATGCTGATTGATGAGGTCAATCGTGCTAACGTGTCACGGGTCTTTGGCGAGCTATTAAGTTTGATTGAACCCGATAAACGCGCTAGCATGGCAAATGCGATGACGGTTAATTTGGCGTATTCAGGGCGAACCTTTAGCGTCCCTGCCAACGTTGATATTTATGCCACCATGAACACCCAAGACCATTCATTAACGCCGCTTGATATGGCATTACGGCGGCGTTTTCGCTTTATTGATTGTCCGCCGCAGTCGGAATTATTACCTGTTATTTATCTCAATCAAGACTTAAAAGCTGATAATACAGAAGCGTTTAAGTCAGAAGAAACAATAGATTTGGCGAAACTCTTAACCGGTTTAAATCACCGTATTACGCAAACCCTTGGTGCAGAGGCACAATTAGGTCATGCGTTTTTATGGTCAGTAGACAGTCTTGAGCACTTGCAAACGGCACTGATTGAACAAATCATTCCGCAATTGGCACAAGCAGCGGGCGGGCAAGTCACTGTTTTGCAATATATCTTTCAAGATGAGCAGCAGCCCCTAAGCGCGAAGTTTATACAAGATAGCCAAGCGCTGTTTGATAATGCCAATAACTTAGTCAGTCCTAATAATTCAAATCCAATGTTTGCCGACCAGCATTCATTGCTCGGCCAGTCTATGAGTAGTGGCAGTTATAAAATTAATGCCGATTTAATCAATAATACTGCTGAGTTTGCCAAGCCGTTTGTCTATCAGCGTTTATATTAACAAGGTGGCTAGCTTGTGATGAGTAGAGTATTACAGTCTGAGAGCAAAGCGATAGGCAGCGACATTAATCATAACGTTAATAGTGGCAATAATAATAGTGCCAATAGTAATAGTGCGAGTATTGCTAATAACGTCAATGCGGCTGCACTTAATGCTAATATTATTACGGTGTTTGAGCATCAACGTTTAACAGCCCATGATTTTGCGCACGTAGCGGACTTTCATTGGCTAATGGTGCAAGAGTTTGCCGTTTTTAGCATTAAACGTCAGCAAGGACAATGGCAACTAAAAGTCGGCCATTATATTGGTATTATTTTATTGCCAAGTGGGATGTCACTTGAGATGTTGCCCAAGTTAATAGCAAAAACGTCTAGCAAACATAATTCGTCACAGCCATACGGTTTAGCTAAAACCAATGACATCAATCAAACGCGGCAATGGGTGCAGAATATGCTGGCAGATTTAACCAGCAGTCATGATAAAAATAAGCTTCCTAATACAAAAAACTTTGGCCAATTTAGCAATCAGTTAGCAGCGCTACCGACTAAAGCAATGCCATTATCTGACTGGCTGATTGCGCAGTTTTTACAGCGTTTGGCGCATTATCAGCCGACGAAGCACTATCAGGCGAAAATCCATAACCAAGCAGCGTTACAAGGTCGTTTGCTGATTAAAGAGCAATTACGCCATAACAGCATGCAGCCGCATAAGTTTGTCTGTGAAAGCAGTGTACTGAGCCAAGAGATGCTGTGTAATCGCTTGATTAAAAGCGCGCTGAATTTACTTACTCCGTTATCTCCGCCATCAATGTCACTGCCCGCATTACAGCAGTGGCGACAAGTAGCAGTGTTAAGTCGTTATGAGTTGCAGCGGCTTGAGTCTTTTTATCAGCAAGCAAAGCGGCAATTGGCACTGCAGCCTTTATCTCGGCAGCAATTACAAGCGGCGCAGCAGTTATTGGACTTAGCTTATTGGCTCTTGCAGCAATCTGACGCTCATACTGGCAATGGCATTAAGCCGCAAACATTAGCCAAGCAAAACGCCGCACAACCGCGCCTATGTTTATTGATTGATATGAATCAAGCGTTCGAGCAATGGACAAGCCTGCGCATAGCGGCCCAGTTTCAGCAAATTGATTTGGCTTATAAGCCTTTGTTTCAAGCACAGCGAGTGTGGCTACATGATGTAAAAGGGCAGGCGTGTTTGTCCATTCGTCCTGATTTATTGATTTATAAAAGTGCTCATTTGCAGACTGGACCTAACATTAAAGCGCTGGGTGAGGATGACGTAAAATCAGAAACGCATACCTCTGCTCACTCACCCCAATCAGGCAATTATAGCCATGTGATTGATATTAAATGGAAGCATTTACCGCATGCAGGGGCGATAAGTGCGGGCGACGCCTATCAGTTGAGCAGTTACGCGCAGGCTTATCACGCCGAGCAGGGCTGGCTGGTTTATCCGGTACAGGACGATAGCAGACAACCAATCCTGCTCCAGCAACAAGCTTATAATGACGCAGACAATGATAAAAGCTACAAAAAGCCGTCCAATCATGCCAAATTATGGCTGATACCCTTTAATGTGCTGACCGGAAAAGTAAACGGTGACTTGCTTCCAGATTTGAATGTAGTATAATAAGCGCTGTTGGCAATGTAGTATTAAGGTCAGTAAAAAACCAACGTTGCGACGCCGCCATTGTTATAAAAATGGCGCATTTTTGAAAGAATTTAACGATTCTTTAAAATAATCAAAAATAGGTGTTGACACAATCGGCTTTACCCCTTAATATGTGCACCTCGATAGCGAGGAACATTAACAAGTTAGCGGTATTACCAACAACAAGTTAAGTAACAAATTATCGAGATAATAGAGAATTTCGGAGTGTGGCGCAGTTTGGTAGCGCATCTGGTTTGGGACCAGAGGGTCGTAGGTTCGAATCCTATCACTCCGACCATCTATTTAAAGAGCCTTACAGGCTTTTTTTTATGTATGATGATATTGTTTTTATGTTAGATATTTCTGATATGATAAACCAATCAAAATATATAAAAGTCCTCTAAGAGCGCCTGTAGCTCAGCTGGATAGAGCATCTCCCTTCTAAGGAGGTGGCCGCAGGTTCGAATCCTGCCAGGCGCACCATTTAGCCTGTCAATCTTGCCTTATCAGGCAATAGTTATGGCGGTTGTAGCTCAGTTGGTAGAGCCCCGGGTTGTGATCTCGGTTGTCGTGGGTTCGAGTCCCATCAGTCGCCCCATATTTTATTCTGCATCTCCTTCCTTATTAAATTCAAAAATATCAAAATAACAGTGCTTGCCTTTACTGGCATTTTTTTGTGCCTGTTTGTTTTATATCAATGCATACTTTTTAAGTTATGATGATATGCGAACTAGCCTGCTGTTTTAATTCTAATAAGTTATAAACTTCCTAGGCATTTAATGTTTAAACATCTGCTAGCCTTTTTTCGCTATTTTTCTTATGATAGATAGGCTCGCGATTGTTCTATCATTTGTTAAGCCTTGTTCAATTAAGCTATCACATTAAATTATTTACTCGATATTCTTATTCAAATTTTTGCTTTGATTTTATCCAAAATAAAATGCCTATCAAATAAAAATAAAATTTTTTGCCCCATTATTTTAAAAGATTTTGCAGTCATCAGTGCTTTGTTTCTATTTTTAAATTTTTCTATATTAATTACCCATGATTGAGGAAGTGATGGATGGACGCACTAAGCGTGTTGCTACAAAATGTACATTTATTCGAAACGAAGTATTATCGATTAAATGTGACGGGCAATTGGTCTTATTCACTCACTAGGCAAGATACGATTTTATTTTATTTGGTGATGTCGGGTGGTTTTTGTATCGACGTCGGCAATGGCCCACGAGAAACGCGCGCCGGTGACATGATTATGATTCCAAGCGCGCATCAGCACGTGAGTTATGCGCTAAATTATTATAGTGATGAGGCGCAGCCGTTAGATGAGTTATTGACGAGCTGTAAAGATCATACGCTGGATTTAAAGGGTGACGGTGATTTTGAAGCGTCATTGATATTAATCGAGTGTAAGTATGATAAGGCGATGATTCGGCCTTTATTGTCCGTACTGCCATCGATTCTGCCGGAAGTCAATGATGAAGATGATGGCCGGTTTGAGGTGATTGATGTTGAGATTAGGCTACTGACGCTAGAGGCTGAGCACGAGCGCATGGGTAAAACCGCGGTGATCAATCATTGGGCAAGTATTATGATGATTGAATGTTTGCGGGTATATATTGAAAGTCTGCCTGAAGCCACTGAGAATTGGCTAAAAGCGATGAAGGATCCGTTTTTGACCAAAGCGCTGGTTGCGATGCATGAGATGCCAAGCGAAAATTGGACCATTAATAAGCTTGCTGAGGTAGCAGGCATGTCACGCTCAAGCTTTGCTCAGCGCTTTAAAGAGGTCGTTGGTATACCGCCGTTGACCTATTTGATGGATTATCGCTTGCGCTTGGCCGCGCGTTATTTGCGTTTGCAGCAAAACAGTATCAGCCGTATTAGCGGTTTGGTCGGTTATGCCTCGGATTCAACCTTTAGCCAAGCGTTTAAGCGTGTTTACGGCATCTCACCTAAAGCTTATCGGCAGCAGTATCAACAACAAACGCTCTCTTAATTAGCTGTTAACTGCTATACCTTTTTAAAAAGCGCTCAGGCTATTTATCGGCCTTAGCGCTTTTTTGCTCGATGCTCATTATTAATTAAAACTCCCGCCTTTTACCATAACTATTACTTACCATCACCTTTATCACTGATTTCGATACTGAGTATTTCGGCGATGGCTAGCTGACAATGCACTTAGGTTAAGGTACTATAGAGTCATGTTTTGCCCAAGCGTAGTAGTGAGATTTTAGCGCATTTTATGGCACTGTCTGCTGGCCGCTATCGATAAGTAGTTGGTTTTAAACGCTGATAGACTATTCATTTAGGATAACTTGGGCAAAATTTATTTTTGCAGCTAATGGTATTTTATGACTGAACCAACCGCTAAGCCAACCGTGACTTCAAATAGCCAGCGTACTACTGCGTCCGCTACGCCGACGGGCAACGCTGATAAAAAAGACGTAAAAAGTAAGGCGAAAAATAAACCGCGTACGGCAAAAAACAAGCAAAAAACCAATATTACGCCTGCGCTTGATAAAGCGGCGCTGCTCGCGTTATTTACGTTATCAAATACTGAGTCAAATGTTGAATTAGGCGTTGAGCAAGCAAGTCTAAATACTCTTAGCAGCAGTGAGTCGAACAGCAGCGAAACCAATGTCGCCACGCAGCGGTTAGCGCTTTATCGTCGTCAGCATGAGCGCACACGCCAGCTATATATGGCCTCCGCCGCTACTCGTCCTACGTATCTGGTGCAAACGCTAAAAACGCAGTTTGCAGAATATCAGCAATATTTACTGGCGCAGCAGCTTGATAAACGTGGTCTGATGGATACCGATGGGCTAGAGCGTTTATGGCAACAGTTGCACGTGGTCGATGATATTATCGAAGATATCGTGCGTCATATGCCCGCACAGCAGCCCGCCGGTTGGCAGCTGACGACACAAGATGGTCATAATCCACTGCGTTTCCCTACCGTTGGTAAGCTCAAACATGACAAGCCTATTGTAGATCAAGGCAGCTTAAACAGTTATGTGCTTGGTCATTTTGGCGTCAGTAGTTTTACCTATGACCGCGCTTATTATATTGGTCATGTAGTTGGTTACTTATTTAGCTGCTATTTTTGTGCTCATCTGTCTATCAGCTATGGGGTTACCGCACTTGGTCCGCAGGTCGTGAGCGACTATGAATACGCTAGTTTAGAGACGCCACATATGGTAAGACTGCTACAAGGCTTGGATGGTTATTGCAAAAAACGTATTTATCAATTGGCCGTTATTTGCGCGCGCCTTAGCGTCTTCGCCAGTGACAAGCGTATCGAGCGCATGCTGATTGCTGAAGTCAATGATTTTGATAAAAAATTGCAACAACAGCATCTAGATGTTTTACTGTTACAAGGTTTAATGCCAGATAGCAGTGATTCTACGCCGCTTTTTTAAGACTTTTACTCTTTAAAATCTATTGTAAAACTTCTGTTTATCAGCATGTTAAATTGCTCACCTTAGGATATTTGCTGCTATGCCCGCTTATCATTATAAAGCGTTAGATGACCATGGCAGTGTCCAAAAAGGCTTACTTGAAGGCGATTCTGCGCGGCAAGTGCGCCAGCAGCTGCGTGATAAACAGTGGACGCCCGTCGAAGTCACCGCCGTCAATGACCGACAAAGCCAAAGTAAAAACCGCTATAAAAAACCATCGGCTTATGAATTAGCACTGCTGACTCGTCAATTATCGGTATTACTTGCCGCCGGTATTCCTTTAGAGGAAACGCTGGCTGCCGTCGCCAAACAATCACCAAAAACCCATATTAAATCATTAATGCTTGCCGTGCGCTCGCATGTGCTAGAAGGTTTAAGCCTCGCACGCGCCCTGCAACAAGCCGCTAGTTTTCCGCCGCTTTATATCGCCACCATTGCGGCAGGGGAAAAGTCCGGTCATTTAGATTTAATCCTTAATCAGTTGGCAGATTACACCGAAAACCGTTTTGCCCTACAAAAGAAAATCCAAGGGGCGATGGTCTATCCAATTGTATTAATGGTAATGGCAGTCGGGGTCATTATGGGGCTAATGAGCTTTGTGGTTCCCAAGATTGTCAAAGTTTTTGAGCAATCTGAGCAAGCGCTGCCGCTGATTACCCAAATCGTCCTGAACTTATCAAATATCATTACCCAGTGGTGGTGGTTGATGCTTCTGGTATTGGCAGGGGCGGCGTTTTTGTTTTATCGCTTTGCGCAAACCCAAGCAGGCAAATTAGCCATAGACAGTATGGTACTGAGACTACCGATATTGGCGCGCTTATCAAAAGGGCTTAATGCGGCCCGTTTTGCCAGTACGCTTGCGATATTGGTGCGCTCAGGGGTACCGTTGATTGAAGCGCTGCATATAGGGGCGGCGGTGACGACCAATTTACACATTCAAAAAACCATTATCACCGCAGCCGATAGAGTCACCGAAGGCTCAAGCTTATCGAGTCAGTTAGGAAAATCTACCTACTTTCCGCCAATGATGGTGCAAATGATTAAAAGTGGGGAAAACTCAGGCGAGCTTGAAAATATGCTCAGCCGCGCCGCCAATATGCAAGAAGCCGAAGCGACCAACTTTATCAGCACCTTGCTGTCGTTACTTGAGCCGCTCATGTTGGTATTGATGGGCGTGGTGGTCATGATTATTGTCATGGCAGTGATGCTACCGATAGTGAATATGAATGATTTGGCAGGTTAGTAAACGCTTAAGCTTTGTTAATTTCTCTGTAGCTGGCTCAAAATCCATTACCTTTATCTTGCTAAAGCTTCCGCTAAATTTCTTAAGCCTTGCTTAGTGTTGTAGATTGTTGACAACGGTATGTTTTTACTAGAGCGCAGCCAGTCATCAGGCTATAGTAAGCGCCAGTCAAAAGCTTTGCTTATAAACTGCTTAGTATAAAGGATAGCGGTTATCCAACATTTCACGGCATGTATCCATAAAAGTAGATATTCATAACAATCCATTGCAGCGCTGGATAAAAATAAAAGCATGGTTTATAGTGATAAACGGTTGAGGGTTCATTAATCTAAAGCCAACCCACTAAAACGCTCTGAACAGTACATTCATTATTTATATCACCTGATACCAAAAGCGATGACCAAAGCGATGACTATAATTGACACGATGCAAGTAGATACCATGCCAAAAAACGCTAGGAATGACGATAAGTTGCAGGCAGAAAACATGAATGAAAATATGCCCGCTGCTCTGAAAGGTCGTCCGTCAATGTCTCATAGCCAGTCTGGATTTACCCTTATTGAGATTATGGTAGTGATTGTGATTTTGGCCATTCTCGCAGGTCTAGTCGTACCAAAAGTGGTCGGACAAAGTGATAAAGCGCGCGTCAAAACCACAGAAACGGCGCTGGCAACGGTATCCAATGCGCTTGATATGTACAAAGTTGATAATTCACGTTATCCGACGACGGCGCAAGGTTTAGAAGCCCTAACCACACCGCCTGCTGACGCCAAAAACTATCCCGATGGCGGTTATATCAAAGGTGGCTATCCGACCGATGGTTGGGAAAACGAGTTGCAATATGTTGCGCCAGGTAGCGAAGGTCGTCCTTATGATTTATTTTCATTAGGCGCTGATGGGCAGCAAGGCGGCGAAGGGCAAGATGCTGATATTTATGCTCAGTTGTAAGCTGCGATTTAAAGTGATTAGATTAAAGTGATTAGCGCTGAGCAACATAGCATTTTCTAACACTTTACTGATTAAAGCGGCGTTAAAATTTCTATATATCAACCAATAAGGCTTTATTGGTTGATATTTTTTATGAAAGCATAAAATAAGTACTATGTTAGTAAGTACCATGCTAAACAGACGGCCACCATATACGTTTAGCCTTTTTAATTAAAAGTCATTACAAACAGTTGTTAAAAGTAACCTTTAAAACCCGCTATCAAAGGTAGTTATTTATGTTTATCAAAACAGCCACCCCAGTTATCAATAAACGCCTTGCTAAAAAACCTCATCTATTGGCAATGGCGCTTATAAGCACTTCGTTGATGACAGGTTTATCAACAATTTCAATGAGCGCGCAGGCAGCAGGGCTTGGTGAATTGTTTGGCAATAATAATGCAGCACAATCGAAGTTTTTGCCAGTCGATAAAGCTTTTAAAGTAGATAGTATTACCAAAGCGACGTCTAAAGGCACGCAGTTATCGATTACCTTTGATATCACGCCCGGCCATTACGTTTATAAAGACAAGCTGATGCTAAGCTTTCCAAAGGGCATCAGTGCGACGCCATTTCGCTTTAGCCAGTCGCCAATTTCTATTAATGATCCTACCTTTGGGAAAGTGCCTGTTTTTACGCAAAAAAATATCATCGCTACCACCACCCTGAGTACCAATAATGGTAAAGGCGCCAAAAATGTACCCGTTGTCATCGGCTGGCAGGGCTGTGCTAAAGCGGGTTTATGCTATCCGCCCGAGAAAATTAAAACCACGGTCAATATTGGCACAGCTCGTAAATAAATAATGATGTAAATAGAAAAGTCCATACAGACAGTGAATTGGTCAATTCGAATTTTGGTAATAATAGGTAGCCCTTCATGTCCCTTAAGAGCGCAGAAAAGTCTCTGTCATTAACGCAAAATAAACCGTCAAAAAAATCTTATCTGTTGGCGTTCGCTTTAAGCGCTGGTTCATTATTGGCAGGGCTAGCAGCGACTGGGCTGATGGCCGTGCCAGTGGCATCGCAAGCGGCAGGGTTGGGCGATTTATTTAGCAGTGATAAAAGCGCGACCCAACCGAAATTTTTACCCGTTAACGAAGCGTTTCAAGTTAGCAGTAGCAGCAAACCGACCAATAATGGCACGCGCTTAGCGATTAACTTTGACATTACGCCTGAGCACTATGTTTATAAAGACCAAATTAAGCTAACGCTGCCTGCTGGCGTGACCGCCGCGCCTTTTACCTTTAGCCAAAAGCCTGTCTCCATTGATGATCCGACCTTTGGAAAAGTACTGGTATTTGACCAAGCCAATATGGTTGCTAGCACTATATTGAGTAGTAATGGCAAGGCGATAAATAATGCCGCCGTGACGATAGGTTGGCAAGGCTGTGCCAAAGCAGGACTTTGTTATCCACCGGAGAAAATAAAAACCACGGTCAAAATTGCTGCTGCGTCACAATCGGCAGCCAATAGTTCAAGTAGCACTGCTACAGTTTCTGCGAGCAATAACAGCAATGCAGAAACTGCGCAAGCATCTACAGAGGCGACTGATACTGATCGTCTTGCTACAGAGCAAACTACGCCAGATGACGAGGTGATTGATTACGCTTTGTTAGATGATGAAGCATTAGATGCAGAGCTTGGTACTAGCAATACCATCTCTGGTGCCGATGAAGAAGTTGTAGGCGACAATGTCACAAGTAATATGCCAGCAAACGATAGCGCTACAACTGCAACAAACAATACCGTTGTCGTTGATAACGCCATTAATAGTGACCCTTTTGGCTTAGCTTCGCATCCGTGGTTGGCATTGGTGTTATTGTTCTTGGCAGGGTTGGGCTTGGCATTGACGCCATGCGTGTTACCGATGCTACCGATTGTTGCCAATATCGTCGCGCGTGAAGACAATCCAACGGTAAAACGCGGTGTTATTTTAACGACCAGCTACGCTATTGGTGTTGCCATCGCTTATGGTATTTTAGGCGCGGTCATTGCGGTATTTGGCGAATCGTTAGGCATTATCGGTTGGCTACAAAATCCGATTATTTTAATTGGGTTTGCCATCGTTTTTGTCTTATTAGCCCTTTATATGTTGGGCGTATTTAGCATTCGTCTGCCAAGATTCATCAGTAGTAAAATGCAGGGTCTAAGCCAAGCGGGGGATAGCAAACTTGGTAGTACGGGTGGCAGTTTAATTGCGGGATTCTTATCGGCGCTCGTGGTATCGCCATGCGTTTCGGCACCCTTATTTGGGGCGCTGCTTGCCGTATCGACGATTGGCAGTCCGCTCCTTGGCTTTGCCGCTTTATTTATGCTCGGTTTTGGTTTATCAGCGCCGCTTATCTTAATCGGCGCGACCCAAGGTAAAATCATGCCTAAAGCTGGCGAGTGGATGAACTGGGTCAAGCAAGGCTTTGCTTTGCTGCTGTTTGCCGTGGCGTTGTTATTAATTGAGCGCGTCTTTATCTCGCCTGTAATGCTGATAGTGTGGGCCCTGTGGTTTATGGTCGTGGCGATGTGGGCATGGAGCTGGCTAGGCAAAGGTCGAATGTTGACCCAAGCATTAAGCTTAATCGCTGGTATTTGGGCGACGTGTTTAATCGTCGGCGCCGCATTGGGTAATGACGACAGCTTACATCCGCTCGCGTCATTAAGCGCCGCGCCAGTGATGCAGACGACTGCTGGTCAACCAGCCAGCAGTAATGCAACCGATAAGACGGTCACGACGCTCGCTGAATTAGATGCTATTGTCGCCGCCAACCCTAAAGTGCTGGTCGATGTCACCGCCGAATGGTGTATTGAGTGCCGGATTATGGATAAAAACTTATTTCATAATCGCCCTGCGCAAATGCAAGATTGGCAATTGGTCAGACTTGATATCACGGAGACTACGGCTGATTCAAAAGCAATCTTAGCGCGTTATAAACTATTTGGTCCGCCAGCATTGCTGTATTATCAAGACGGGCAATTGGTCAATCAGCAAGTGGGTGAAATCGGGCACGCAGCGTTTGAGCAAACCTTAACCGCGCTAAATTAATCGTTTAAATGTAGATAAATTCCACATCATTTCTACCCATTAAAAAGCCAACGTCCTTTGATAATAGGACGTTGGCTTTTTCAATCTTACTAAATAGCTTTTTTAATATAGACGCTAAATCCTTGGTTTAACGTTATTTATTACTATTCATTTAACTACTTACCTTATTATTTACATCAGAATTTGCTCGCAATAACGCTAGTATAGTGCCCTTATTTTCATTACAATAAAGCAACATTGCGAAAGGCGCATTACCACGAGTAATGGCTACCTGACACGTCCATATTTATTGGTTTTCTTTGGTTTTTACTCTATTTTAGCAATCATGCTAATGGTTATATCAATTATCTCATAGACTCTGCTGGCGCTCATGCCAGTTAGATAAAGGACACTTATGTTTTCTCCTATTACGCCGCAGCGTCCCTCTTTAGCGCTTAACAAAGCAGGCAAAAATAATAACAGTCAGCGGTCCAAATGCTATTTAACCATGGCGGTTGGGACAGCGCTTGCTTGTTTTACCTTACAAGCCAACGCCGCTAATGGCACTCCAAGCTATGAAGAGCTACCGGTAGAGAGTATCGCATTTGAGTATGATACTGATGAGGCGGCAAAAGTTGTCAATAAGCGCGTGGTCAATCCAAATGCGGCGGCTCAAAGCGACAAGGTGATTAGTAAGGAGTTTGTCGCCGAACAAGCAAGACTGTTTTATGAATGTACACAAGTACAAACCAGTGGTGCGCGTTTGGCTTGTTTTGATAAAGTTGCCGAGCAAGGCAAAACGCCGAGTTACACCACGACTAAACAACCAGTTGATTTGGCAAAAACCCTACAAAGTACCCTTGCTGGTAATCCGCAAGTTGTCCTAGTAGAAGAAAATACCACCATTTCTGCAAACAGTAATAATACAGCAAATAACGAAGCTGGTAATGGCGAGAGTTTGGATACGGTTGGATTGACGCAAAGGGAGGCGGAAGTATTAGAAAACGTCGGCGTCACCCAAGCTGATATCGAGAAATACACGCCGTTAAGTTTGGCTTATGATTTGGATAAAAACAGCGAGCGAGGTACCTGGACAGTCAGACCACACCGACCAACTTATTTGCTACCGCTATTTTATACTTTTGATCCCAATTTAGGACCAAGCACGCCGTCGCAAGATAAAGAAGAATTTACCTCTAACGACACCCGTAATACAGAGCTAAAGTTCCAGCTGTCACTAAAGACCAAAGTGATGGAGGATTTGTTTGATACCAGTGCCGATTTATGGTTTGGTTATACCCAAGAGTCGCACTGGCAGGTTTATAACGAAGACAACTCACGACCATTTCGCGCCACTGATTATCAGCCAGAGATATTTTTGACCCAGCCTGTCACAGCTGATCTGCCTTTTGGTGGCCGTCTGCGCATGTTAGGAGCGGGTGCGATTCACCACTCTAATGGGCAAGATGATCCCTTATCGCGCTCGTGGAACCGTGCTTATCTGATGGCAGGGGCAGAGTGGGGCAAATTGTCGGTCATACCGCGTCTATGGGCGCGCGTCAATAACGAGAGCTCTAGCAGTGAGGACAATCCAGATATCGAAGATTACATGGGCTATGGCGATATCAAATTTTTATATGATTTGCCTGATCAGCAAAGCCTAAGCGGTACTTTGCGTTATAATCCGAGTACCAACAAGGGTGCTGCCCAAATCGACTATGTCTATCCATTATCCAAAAACGTCAACGGCTATATTCAATTATTCCAAGGTTATGGCGAATCTATTATTGATTATAACCATGAAAATACTTCGATTGGTTTTGGTATCGTGCTAAATGACTGGAAAGGTTTTTAGAATAAACGCAGCGATGGGCATCGAGTGATGCGACACTTAGCGCCTTATCAAACTGGATTATGGCTGGCAGAGTATGGGGACATACGCTGTCAGTTGTGCCGTCTTTATCGCAGTGCGTCGCAATCACAACACCTACCAACTCATTCCTCACCAAGTCCGCCAAATAAGCATTCATTTTTTGCCAAACTGCGCCAGCAAGTTAATAACCGTTTTAACAGCGGCTTGCTTTGCTCCGATTGTCATAACAGTATCGCATGGCGACCCAAACCCTTTGAGGTTGATATCGCTTCGGGTACTGTTCTCTCTATTCAAGCAGCGACCTATTACGATTATCCGATACGTCAAGCTATTCGTGCTTTTAAGCATCATGAAGATATGACCAAGTTGCCGTTATTGCTACATGTATTACGTCAATTGCCTAGGCCGCACGGCTGTCATCAGGATAATAGTGTCATTGTTGCGATGCCGACGACGGAGCAACGCCTTATTAAACGAGGTTTTGACCCGGTCAGTATTTTAGTCGCGCAATTGTCTAAGCATTGGCACATTCCACTTTGGCAAGGCGTAGAACGTATCGATGATGCTATCAGTCAACAAGGGCTGACACGTGCCGAACGCTTAACCAACTTAGAAAACGCCTTTGCTTTAAGCGAAAACCCTCCGGTTAAACGCTTATTATTATTTGACGATGTCGCGACTACAGGTGCTAGCCTACAAGCATTAGGTCATGCTTTAAGCAGTCAATCTACAGGCTTGTCAGTCATTAATTCTAAGAACTCTCATCAATATCATCTATCAGCCTATGCGTTAGCACACGGCAGTCAATTGTAAAATCTGTTCCTATCAAAAAATTGCTTCTATTCATTTAAAATAACTAATATGTTGCTAATATGTTGCTAATATGTTGCCTTAACGTTATATTATTGACACATTTTACCTACATATTTCGATTTTTATCGTTTAAATAAAATCCCATAACTCCGATTCGTGTTCTAAACGCTTAAATCAAAAAATACATTGGACAAAAGTATCGTTACTGTATGACGATTGTTTCTATTGGAACAAAAATTGCATGTATCTTAATGGATATAGTTAAAAAATAATAAGCTGAGAATAGATTTTAGAAGGGCTAGGTACGGTAATTATTACTATGACAGACCTAGCATTTATCAAAGACAATGACAGCTATAGATAGGGATTTGATGTGAACGCATCTACGAATAAGGTAGCACAAAAGTTACAAATGACCAGCTCAGGATTTACCCTGATTGAGCTGATGGTAACGATTGCCGTGCTTGCTATTATTGTCAGTATTGCTGCACCTAGTATCAGTACTCAGCTTGCCAATCAGCGCGTAAAGTCGACGACGGCTACACTGGCTAATGCGTTAAAAGAAGCGAAAGCTGAAAGCATTATTCGTCGGCAGAACCTTACTTTGAGCTATAACAATACTAGCACACCTAAAGTGATTACGATTACTGCCCCTGATTCAAACACTATCGCAAATTATAGTTATAACGTTAAAAGTACTATCAAGCCAGACACACCCGTAACTATTGTCTTTGAGCCAAGTAAACGGGTTAACACGGCACGTACTTACACAATCTGTGATAGCAGTAATAATGCGACGCCGCGCCAGATTGAGGTTAATAAAATCGCTAATATCACTACTAAATTGGGAGGAACATGTTAATGAAGAATTCAAACTCTCAAAGTGGTGTAGGATTAATAGAAGTTATGGTAGCTCTATTATTATTAGCGGTTGCGGTTTTAGGATTCAGCGCATTAAATATGGTTTCAGTGAAAGCCACAGATGATAGTGTATTAATTGCCAATGCCAATACAGTAATGCGTGGTTTATCTGAAGACTTACGATTGAATCCTGACAATATATTAATTTATCAACAGGATATTCAAAGTGTTTTAGGCAGTGTATCTGATACAAAAGATTATTGTACTGCTGTTGCAGCATATAAAGCTGCGAGTGTCACAAAAAATTGTGATAATGATTTATGCACTGCAGAGGAACTAGGAAAATATAATAGCTCGAATGCCATGCAAAAAGCCTGTGATAATGGTGTTTTATTAAATATGGTTACTTGTCCTGGTACAGCAAACAAACAATTACGCCACTGTATTATTACTTCCTGGAGTGGTACTAAACCAGTCTTTGGTGCTAATACAGACAGTAATAAAGCTTGTGCTGATACATCTGGCGTCTATTATGCAGGTTCTGACTGTTTGATTATGGAGTCATACTAATGCAAGCTAAACATACTCAAGATGGCTTTTCATTAATCGAACTCATGATTTCCCTCACACTAGGGCTTCTCATATCAGCAGCAGTTATGCAGGTTTATCTCACAAGTATAAAAACCAGTAGCGTGCAGTCCGGTGGTACAGATATATTAGAAGCGAGTATTTTTGGTATTCAAAATATTGAGAAAAGTATCAGGCTTAGTAATTTAGGTATGGCGGACTCCAATAACCCTTTCACTCCTTTAGCTGGTGTGATTATGACCAGTGATACTAGTCTAGTTAGTGCCTCGCAAACAGATAAATCTAAAAACAATATGAATGGCATTAAAATGGGTGGAACATAGAGTTGATGATAGTGATTGCTATCATTGGCATATTAGCAGCCATTGCTACACCTGCGTATCAGGTTTACTCAAATAAAGCAAAAGTTAATGCTTGTCTATCAGAAGTAAAAAGCTATGGTAACGAAGTTTTCATTGTATTAAACGATGAAGACTCTGCTTCAACTCCAAGATCACTAATCTTGAATTCCTGTCAATCTATTACGGATGCTACAGGTTGGACATTAAACACTTGGCAAAAGATTGAAGCAATTACAAAAGCGCCTTCTAACGCGCGTATCGAATGTAATATTCCTAAAGGTACGCCATGTGTGGTATTACCTTAAAGTCCTTATAAAGATTCGTTTGCCATAAAAAACCACCTATCTAAATAATAGATAGGTGGTTTTTTATTGTCTCAACGTTGTTCGGCTTTAAAACACTAGCTACTTCTCTAAATACTGAATCTTACCTTCGACGCCGTCCCACTTCGCCGCTTCTGGCAGCTGACCTTTCATCTCAGTGATGTTTGGCCATTTTTGCGCCAGCTCCTCGTTCAATTGAATAAACACTTCTTGGCCTTTTGGTACTTCATCTTCTGAGAATATCGCATTGGCAGGGCATTCAGGCTCGCATAGCGCGCAGTCGATGCACTCATCAGGGTCGATAGCAAGGAAGTTCGGGCCTTCATAAAAGCAGTCCACAGGGCAGACTTCCACACAGTCGGTGTATTTGCAAAGAATGCAGTTATCTGTAACGACAAAGGTCATAGTGGTCTACCTGTTATTGGTTTGGCAAAGTACAATTGTAAGTACTATAGCTGAAAATAAGACATATTTTAGCGCTTTTGCCACTATTTGACAAATCCCTTTAATGACTAATGATTTCCTTTAAATGATACAGTAAATCGTGCGCCTGCTTTGGCGTCAGGTTATCAGGATTAATTGCTGTCAGTTCATCTTGCAAGCTAAACAATTGATTTTGTTGTGGAATATTACTTATCGATTGAGGTTGAACATTGTCGCGTAAGCTTGGTTTTTCTACTTCATTGTAATGATTTTGCTGCTGTTTATCGTTTAACGACTTAGCTAATTCATTTTTATCATCAATGGTCTTGGTACTCTCAGTTTCTAAGTTATCTACTAAATAGCGCTTGGCATCATTTAATACCTGCGTAGGAATCCCTGCCATTTTTGCCACATGTAAACCAAAGCTAGAGCTTGCTGCGCCCTCGCGGATTTGATGGAGTAGTAGTAGTTGACCATCGATTTCACTGGCGGCGACATGCACATTACGAATGCTGGCGTGTTGGCTCTCAGCAGGGTTGACCAATTGCGTCAATTCAAAATAATGGGTGGCAAATAATGTCAGGCAACCAATCTCGACCAATCGATTGACACAAGCATGAGCGATTGCTAGACCGTCCGTAGTTGCGGTGCCGCGTCCGACTTCATCCATTAGTACCAGCGATTTATTGGTCGCCTGATTAAGGATATTCGCGGTTTCAATCATCTCAACCATAAAGGTCGATTTGCCACCTGCTAAGTCATCCGCTGAGCCAATACGAGTAAAGATACGGTCGATATCACCAATATGAGCGCTTGATGCTGGGACAAAACTACCGCAATGCGCAAGTAGAACAATGAGTGCAGTTTGGCGCATATAGGTGGATTTACCACCCATATTAGGGCCAGTAATCATCAGAAGTCTTTCAGGGTCTGCATCGCTGCCGAGCGCACAGTCATTGGCGACAAAATGGCTGCTAGGTTTCGTACTGCTCTGTTGAGTAGTATTGTTAATGTTGGCGGGGTTGAGCGCCGCTTCGACAACGACATGACGACCTTGTTTAATATCAATACTGGTTTGGCTACCATTTTTCGAATAATTGCCATCTTGTGAATCATTACTCATGACTGGACGTTGCCAATTATAAAGGGTCGCAAGCTGTGCCCAATTGCTAAGCACATCTATCTGCGCGATAGCCGCGCTCAGCTGTTGTAGTTCCGCTAAATGACCGCCTAATATGGTCAATAGTTCATTATACAGCTGTTTTTCACGAGTCAATGCTAATGTTTGTGCGCTTAGATATTCGGTTTCGACTGCTTTTAACTCATCGGTAATAAAGCGCTCGCTGCTTTTGAGCGTTTGCCGACGGATAAAATGCGCAGGGGCATTTTTTGCCTGCATTTTGGGCAGTTCAAAATAAAAACCGCTGACTTTATTAAAGCCTACTTTTAAGCTAGGTAATTGGTAGTCTTGACGCGCGCGTTCAAGCATCTCATCTAACGTTACTTGGATATTGTCATGTAAGTGGGTGAGGCGGTCAAACTCAGCATCAAAACCAACTGCTAGCATACCACCATCACGGATATGCGCCGGCGGTTCTGCGATAATGGCACGCTCAATCAGCTCGGCGACAGATTGCACCGCCGGTAGCTGGTCTGGCAATTGCTGCATCAGCATGGGCAATAATCCTGCTCGCTTATGACTGATACCTGCATTGCTCAGTAGGGTATTAAGCAGCTTGCTACTAGCAATACCATCAGCCAATTTACGCAAGTCACGCGGTTTGGCGCTCATTAGACCGATACGGCTACTGATACGTTCGATATCACCGATAGCATTTAAGGTTTCACGTAAACTGCTGACCAATGAATGTTTTTCTAAATTTTCATTAACCTGCTTATTTTCGCCAAAATTATTGTCTGACTGCAAAAGGCTAGTGATTGCATCTAAGCGCAGATTAATACGTGAATGCTGACGCAGTGGGCGCTTCATTTGCTGCATGAGTAAACGACGTCCCATCGGCGTTTGACAATGATTGAGCACTGATATTAATGATGTACCATTGCTACTAACGGGGGTAAACAGCTCAAGATTTTGCTGGCTATTGGCATCAATGATTAAATAATCATCATTATATTCAACGATAAGCTGATTCACTTGTGGCACGTGGCGTTGCTGGGTTTGCCGTGCATAATGAATAAGGGCGGCGCAGCTAGATTGGGCAAGTGGCGAGTCATTAATACCAAGTCCATCGAGGCGTTGGACGTCAAACTGCTGGCAAAGCGTCTCGCTGGCATGCTCACGATGAAAGTCATTAGCCGCAACTTCGATAATAGGACAGTCGAGATTTTGCCGTAGCCACAGCAGCCAATCTTCGCCATTACTACCACTACTGTCAAAACTGTTTCCATGCACCTCGCTAATAATACATTCACTCGGCGCAAAACGTGCCAGCACCGTCAGTATTTGAGTTTGCAAACCTTCAATATCACCATGAGGCGCGCTGAGTGTTTGTGTGGTTAGGGTTCCAGCGGCTAAATCCATTTGACTAATAGCAGCTTGCATAGGTTGTTTGCTGTTCGATTTAGGAGTTTCGATATCAATGGCAACGACAGTCGGGGTGTGGTTGGGTGCAATTAAGGCGTCATCAGTAATCGTACCGGCAGTCAGGGTTTTAACTACTTCACGGCGCATGATAGTGCCGGTTGCAGATTTACTTTTATCTTTCTTTTGCTTATCGCCCATTGTCGGTGTATTGGACGGGCTGCTAGTAACTGACTCGTCAATTTGCTCACAAACGACCACTGTCTGCCCAGCTGCAATGAGCCGCGCCATATAGCTATCAGCCGCATGAAACGGTACACCTGCCATCGCAATGGTATTGCCGGCTTTATCCGTACCACGGCGAGTGAGCGTGATATCGAGTATCTGCGCCGCGCGCTTAGCATCATCAAAAAATAACTCATAAAAATCACCCATCCGGTACAGCAGTAGCGCTTGTGGATAGTTGGCTTTCATGGTTAGATATTGCACCATCATCGGCGTATGGTCGGCTAAATGATAAATAGCATCGCCGATTAGCAACTGATCGTTATTTAAATGCTCAGTTTTTACGTGCTTAGCTTTTAAGGTTTTAGATGTATCAAATATTAAAGCGTTAGGGTTTTTCGCGGATGGTTTTACGGTCATGCAGAATCTCTTATGTTGCTTAATTGGGTTTGCTTAGAAACAATGGCTGTTTTTTAGAATAAATCAGGGATGCAGGTTGGCAGTTATTTGCGTTTATTGATATCGCGAAACAGCTGCTAAATGAAGGATATAGGCACTATTTTAACACGTTCAGCGACCTTTTTACGTCGGCAAATATCTACTCGCTGCCCTTGTATCCATCGGCGTCATAACCATATATAATGACGGCACACTTAATTGGGCGATACTTCATTAAGCGACTCATCATTAGGCAGTACCTTATTATTGCGTGCTTTGTTAATCCGCATTTTGACAATCAGGGCGTTATTAATCAGTAAGTTATTAAAAGGTATTTAGTCAGTGATGATTGTCAGCATTGAAATGACCAAGCGGCAGTATATAAACCCTTGGCGAATGCGCACTAATTATCGAATATTTCCATAGGTCAAAAAATTATGTTATCAAAGATTATAGGCAGTGTCGTTGGCACCAAAAATGACCGCGAACTCAAGCGCATGCGTAGAGTGGTCAGCAAAATCAACGCATATGAGGCTGACATTCAAGCCCTGTCTGATGAGCAATTACAACAAAAAACCGCAGAATTTAAAGAAAGACACCAAAACGGTGAAAGCTTAGACGCCTTATTACCAGAAGCGTTTGCCGTCTGCCGCGAGGCTTCCTTACGCGTCAATGGTATGCGTCACTACGACGTGCAGCTCATCGGCGGTATCACCTTGCACGAAGGCAAAATCGCTGAGATGAAAACCGGTGAGGGTAAAACCTTAATGGGTACCTTGGCGATGTATCTAAACGCTATTAGTGGCAAAGGCGTGCATTTGGTCACGGTCAACGATTATTTGGCGGCGCGTGATGCCGAGTTAAACCGCCCATTATTTGGCTTTTTGGGTATGACGGTCGGCGTTATTTATTCGCAGCAGCCACCACAAGAAAAAATCGACGCTTATCAAGCGGATATCACGTACGGTACCAATAACGAATATGGCTTTGATTATCTGCGCGATAACATGGTCTTTAGCCTGGCTGAGAAAAAACAGCGTCCGCTAAATTATTGCATTATTGATGAAATTGACTCTATCTTAATCGATGAGGCGCGTACGCCGCTGATTATTTCGGGTCAAGCAGAAGATTCATCACGTATGTATGCGCTGATTAATACCATTATTCCACGGCTTAAACGCTCAAAAGATGAAGAAGCCAATAAAAATAATGAAGACGAAGATTTTTGGATTGATGAAAAAAATCGTCAAATCGAAATCAGCGAAAAAGGCTATGAGAAAATTGAGCGCTTCTTAATCGAAGTGGGCGAGCTTGGTGAAAACGAAAGTTTATATAGCCCGAGTCGTTTGCCGCTACTCGCTCACGTACAAGCGGCAATCCGCGCCCATCATGTATTTGTCAAAAACGTCCATTATATCGTTGACGACGGCGAAGTGATTATCGTCGATGAAAACACCGGTCGTACCATGCCCGGTCGCCGCTGGTCAGAAGGCTTGCACCAAGCGGTAGAGGCCAAAGAAAACGTCGAGATTCAAGCAGAGAACCAAACCCTTGCGACGACGACTTTCCAGAACTATTTCCGTCTCTATGACAAACTATCCGGTATGACCGGTACCGCCGATACCGAAGCAGCAGAGTTTAAATCAACGTATGATTTAGACGTCATCGTGATTCCAACGCACGAGCCGATTGCTCGTATCGATATGGATGACCAGATTTTCTTAACCAAGTTAGGAAAGTACAAAGGTATCATTCGCGAGATTAAAGAGATCCAAGCCAAAGGTGCGCCGGTCTTAGTTGGTACGGCGACGATTGAAGCCAGTGAAGAGTTGTCTTATCTGCTCGATCAAGAAGGCATCAAGCATAATGTCCTAAACGCCAAGCAGCACGAACGTGAGGCAGAAATTATCGCGCAGGCAGGTAGTCCAAAAGCGGTGACCATCGCCACCAATATGGCAGGTCGTGGTACCGATATTATCTTGGGCGGTAACTGGCAGTCGTTTATCGAAGACATTGATGCGGTCAGTCCGGAAGAGATGGCGCGCCTAAAAGCAGAATGGCAGGTCAAGCATGACCAAGTCGTTGCGGCTGGCGGCCTACATATCATTGGTTCTGAGCGTCATGAATCACGCCGTATCGATAACCAGTTGCGTGGTCGTGCCGGTCGTCAAGGTGACCCTGGGATGTCGCGCTTTTTCTTATCGCTTGAAGATGACTTGATGCGTATCTTCGCCGGTGACCGCGTTGTTAATATGATGCGGGCGATGGGTCTAAAAGAAGATGAAGCCATCGAGCATAAAATGGTTTCAAAATCGATTGAAAATGCCCAAGGTAAAGTCGAAAGTCGTGACTTTGATGCCCGTAAAAACCTATTGAAATACGATGACGTCGCCAATGAGCAGCGTAAAGTTATCTATGGTCAGCGCGATGACTTGCTGGCAGAGATGGATTTATTGGAGGCCATCGAAGTCATGCATCATGAAGTCTACAATGCCATGATTGATCAGTTTATCCCGCCAGGCTCTATTGATGATCAGTGGAATATCGACGGCTTAGAAGACGAGCTTGAAGATGAGTTTAAAATTTCCATGCCGATTAACGATTGGCTGGATGAAGACCGCCGCCTAGATGAAGAAGGTTTACGTGCCAAAATTATCCAAACTGCGCTGGATCGCTATCATGCTCGCCGTGAGCAAATGGGCGAAAAAGATGCCGCCCAGCTCGAGCGTCATTTTATGCTACAAAGTTTGGATAAGCACTGGAAAGAGCATTTAACCCAAATGGATCAGCTACGTAAAGGTATCCATTTGCGCGGTTATGCGCAAAAAAATCCTGAGCAAGAATATAAGCGTGAATCGTTTGAGCTGTTCCAAATGATGCTTGGTGCGATTAAATCTGAAACCGTACAAGATTTATCACGCGTCCATATCCCAACCAAAGAAGAGTTAGAAGCGTTAGAAGCTCAGCAGCGTGAAAACGCCGCGCATATGCAAATGCAGTTTGAACACAGTGATATCGACAATATGGATGGCGGCGTAGAGCGACCAGCGGCGCAAAACCGTAGCGTTGCTGCTGGCGTAACAGCAGGGTCTATCGCGAGCAGTGGTAGCAACAATGCCAGTGAGCCTGACCCATACGCTGGGATGAATATCAGCCGTAACGCACCATGTCCTTGTGGTTCAGGCCTAAAGTATAAACAATGTCACGGTAAAATCTAAATATTGATAATCAAAAATTGTTAAGCTATGATAAAAAGTCCCTGTCTTATTTAGATAGGGACTTTTTTATAGCGATAAGATTTATAGCCATAAGAATTTCGATAGGAAAAATTATCGGGCGATATCTTCTACCTTTCTTTTTAGCACTTTTAAGTGACTGTAACTCTATTAATAAATAGTCTAACTATTAAGAATATAAAAGTAACAGCGCTTTTGTAGTGATTAATTACAAATTCAACATAGGCGTGAATTTACATACACGCTATAGTGTTTAACATATTTTTTTGGAGAGTGTCATGAATATAGAATTATTAAAACAATTTCGTACCTCTGTCGTTGTTACCGGTCTGCTCGCTGGCGCGATGACAATTAGTGCTTGTCAACAACAGCAAGAGCCAGAACCAAGTCTAGAAGACAGCATCAGTGAAGAGCAATCGGTGCCTATGTCCGCTGAGCCTGCCGAGCCAAGTGATGTGGTGGTAGATGCGCCAGTCAGCGATGTGGAAGAGGATACCGTAGCGTCTGTTAATTCTGGCGTCAAGCAAATGAGCTACTCATGTTCACCGGCACTAGCCGTCGAAGCCACTTACAAAGACGCTGACAAACAAGTGATTCTTGAGACTGCTCAAGGTACAGTAACTCTGACCAAAACCAATGATGCGACCAACCCTGAAGTTTTCAATCTAGATACAGCGTTTGACGGTGGTGAAGGCTTTATCCAGTGGCGCGTGGCGCACGAAGATCGTGAAACTGGTGTGATGCGTACTGCTGGTGCCGATTCAGAAAACGTCAGTACCTATGAATGTAAAACATCACCAGCGTCTGAAACTAAAACGGCAGAAACAGCCGCCTAACAACAAATACCTCGCATAAAAAAAGCAACGTTAACGTTGCTTTTTTTTGGTTTGGTCTTACGACTGCTTACAAAAATGCTTTATCAGCCTATTTTTTATAAACGCTATTTTTTATCAGCGGCATTGCTTTGTTGCTCATGGGCTAGATAACCTTCTTCTTTAACGTCTAGCTCCTCGTGTTGGAGCGCTACTTGAATGCTATCGGTATGGGTATGCGTGGTTTTATTAATCTCTATTTCTTGGATCACATGAGTGTCTTTGGTAATCGTCGCTACCTGACGCGATAAGATAATCTCAATCGGCGCGTCACCAATCTCAACCTGCTTGCCATTGATGGTCACGACTGCTTTACTATCTAGCGACGGCTCAACATGACGCAATATGTCCTTATCATCATAATCACCTGATAGTAAATCCTGACTCTGTACGTCTTGATAGTCGGTACGCACGGTAATATATTCTTCTACCAGCTCAATAGGCACCTCAATGGTTTTGGTGCGTCTGTGCTTGGTTACTGTGACCTTGCCAACATCCAAGCGTTCTTTGTTAATGACAGGACGCTCTTCTAATAATTCTAAATAGCCACCATTGCCTGTATCGGTTTGATGGTTTGCTAAATTAGTAGATAAATTATTTGCTAAGCCTTGTTGTGTACTGCTTGACACAGTTTGCTGCTGATTAGTATTGGATAAATCCGTAGCGGACAAATCTGGCGCAGGCAATTTGTTCTCACCGCTATGATTGGCAATTTGCTCTAAATGCGAAGTAGGATTAGGGGCATTTGCCAAAGATGAGCGTGGATGCGTTTGTTGTGGGTCAATTTTTTTGTCGTCGTTAATCATGGTAGTGTTCCTTAAATGGTGAGGTAGCTTAAAAAGAGGTATAAAAAAAGACCAGAGGCAAGCTCTGGTCTTAGTCACTGAGCTTGAAACTCAGCTGCTCATTACTATCGCGCGATGCACATTTAACGATTATTTTTCTAATGATTATTTCTTATTATCAATTGCTAAGAAATCTTCCTTAAGAATTATGCAAGGTGCGCAAGTATTGCGTATTACATACCACGAGCGCGGCGGACATCTTCGGCAGTGATATCATCGCGGTCAAAAAGGTTACCTTCGCGGTCAACCACATTACCATCACCATCGATATCTAATTCTTCACGTTGAATGGTTTCAGCAATAGTTTCAGTATGACGTTCGGTAGTTTTACCAACGTTTACTTCTTCAGCGACATAGGTTTCTTTATTCACACGTGCACGTTCTGCTTCTAGTTCAACTTCGACCGTTTGATTGCCATCTACATCACCAATGCGGCGGTCTGTTGGACGATCTACATTGGTACGTTGGATATTGGCATGCTCTTCTTCAAGGTCAACATCTATGTTGCGCTCTTCAGTAACGACATGCTTACCAACTTTTACTAAGCCTGCAACGATGCGGTCTTTATTGACTGTCAAACGCTCTTCTAGTAGCTCTAGCGTGTTTGGCGCATTATACGCATGGTCGGCAATCTCCATACGCTCTGCTTCTGGTACAGTATCAGCAGCGAATGATTGACGATCTTTTTCGTACTGCTCTTTATAGCTGTACTGATAATCGTGATCGTATACTTCCATCGCTTCTACTTGTGCTTGCGTTAAACTATCAAAGAAAACGTCATCACCGACGATACGAGCGAGACCTGCTGGCACTAGAACTTCTTTTGAGCTGAACCAACCGCCTGCATCAACGATTAAATAACGAATACGACCAGTAGTATCTTCTACTAGCGCACCTTCGATTTTACCGATTTTTTCTTCATTGACGCCATAAGCAGTTTTACCTGTTGGGTCATAATAGTCATCACCAATTAGGTCACGGTGAGTTGCTTGGATATCTCTTAAACGAATTAGTTGGCTCATTATTGTCTTCCTTTTTTATGAGTAAATTTATTTGTTTGGATTAATAATTATTTTTTATAAAATAGCAATACAGTAAAAATTTGCGTTGCTAAAAAAATGTCGGCTATTTCTTTTGAACTTGTTTAAACTTAGATTTTATAAATCAACAAGATTAGATGAAGAAGATATTACCGTGGTTATTAATAGAATCTCGCTATCATTAAGGACTAGCTATCGTTAATAAGCAGCCTCTCCATCAACTTGTTATTATCGTAGCAGCAGGTTTTTCGATACGATATATGAGCAAGGTAGCAAAGTGTGCGCTTGAGGTAATTGCGTGTAATAGGCTGTAAATGACGCCGTTACTATATAAAATTAAGTTAAGGCTTTCTTACAGCGTGTTCACCGCTTTGCGGTATTTGTCATTTTTAGGTATAAAAAAACCGCACAGCTAGTAGCTATGCGGTCTTAAAATTTTAAGAAAATCAGTCGATATTTTAAATCAGAACTTCGAATTTAAAAGCTCAAACGTTGAATTGGCTTAAAATTAAGCCAGTTCAATGGCAACGGCAACAGCTTCACCGCCACCGATACATAAGGTTGCAACGCCTTTTTTACCACCAGTACGTTTAAGCGAGTTGATAAGGGTAACTAAGATACGCGCGCCAGAGCAGCCAACTGGATGGCCAAGTGCACAAGCGCCGCCTTCGACGTTGACTTTAGCGTGGTCGATTTTTAACTTATCCATCGCTGCCATGGTCACCATCGCAAAAGCTTCGTTGATTTCCCATAAATCGACGTCTGCAATTGACCAACCCGCCTTGTCCAGAACTTTTTCAATCGCGCCAATCGGAGCAATGGTAAACTCGCTTGGGTGGCGCGAGTTAGAGGCGGTGGCAACAATACGTGCTTGATAATCTAAACCTTCGGCTTTTGCTTGCGACTCTTTCATCATCACAACCGCCGCCGCGCCGTCTGAGATTGAGCTGGCGTTTGCCGCTGTAATCGTCCCTTCTTTTGCAAAAGCAGGGCGCAGGGTAGGAATGCGCTCAGCATTGGCAAGGGCAGGCTGCTCGTCGGTATCAACCGTTTGCTCGCCTTTACGCGATTTGAAAGTGACAGGCTCGATTTCATCTTTAAAATGGTCGTCTTTAATCGCTGTCAAAGCACGGTTTAGCGATTCAATAGCAAACTCGTCCATTTGCTCACGGCTATAGCCTTTTTCATCGGCCATTTCTTGCGCGAACTGCCCCATTAATTTGCCGGTTTCGGCATCTTCTAGACCGTCTAAGAACATATGGTCTTTGACTTCTTTATGTCCCATGCGGTAGCCGCTGCGTGACCCTGGCATGATGTAAGGCGCATTGGTCATTGATTCCATACCGCCAGCCACTGCGACGTTAAAGCTGCCCGCTTTGATACCATCGTGCGCTTGCATAACTGCTTTTAGACCAGAACCACAAAGTTTATTAATGGTAACGGCACCAGTAGCATCGTTAAGACCTGCTTTACGCATCGCCTGACGGGCAGGGCCTTGACCAAGACCAGCAGTCAAGATACAGCCCATGATGACTTCATCAATATTATCAACGCTCACGCCTGAACGCTCAACGGCTGCTTTGATAGCGGTTGCGCCAAGTTCAGTTGCGCTGACGTCCTTTAAAGCGCCTTGAAAACCACCCATCGGAGTACGGGCGCCATTTAAAATTACAATTGCATCATTTGACATCGTTATTTTTCCTTTTTCGGTATTTGAAACGAAAGTTTTTTAGTCATTAAAAAAAGTTTTTAGCTAAGGTCACAGGTTTATAGATGAATCGCTGGATAAATTACGCCAACTCATCTAAGCGAATACGGACGACTTTATCTGTAATGGTATCGAGCTTCTCGATTTTTTCAATCGCCAGATTCATCTGACTTTCAATCACAGGCAGCGTCAAAATAATCACTGGTACTTGACCAAGCTTATGCGCAGGTTTTTGTAAAATGGCATCGATATTGATACCCGCGTCACTCAAAATACGGGTAATATCCGCTAAAACGCCCGGATTGTCATGCGCATGCACGCGCAGATAATAACCGGTAATCATTTGCTCAGCACGCAAGATGGGTGTGTCTGATAATTGCTCTGGGATAAACGCTAGATGCGGCACATGGTGACCGTTCGTGCTTTCATTGTTGTTATCTTTACTACCAAGAACGCGAACCAAATCCATGACATCCGCCATGACTGCAGAAGCCGTTGCTCCAGCACCAGCGCCATCACCGCAATATAGCGTCTGACCAAGTGGGTGCGAGTTGACTAATACCGCATTTTTTACGCCATTAACGTTGGCAAGTAGGGCGTTCTGTGGAATGAGGGTTGGATGAACACGCAGCTCGATACCAGCCGCGCCGTTATTTCCTTGGCCATCACCTGAACCGTTGTCTTCGCGGCGTACCGCAAAGCCTAGATGTTTGATACGGTAACCAAGCTCTTCGGCGTAGTTGACGTCTTGCAAGGTAATACCGGTGATACCTTCGCAGTAAACTTTGTCAAACTGTAGCGGAATCCCAAAGGCGATAGAGGCGAGGAGCGCAAGCTTATGCGCCGCATCAATGCCTTCGACATCAAAGGTTGGATCGGCTTCGGCGTAACCAAGTGCTTGTGCTTCGCTTAAAACATCGGCGAACGGGCGACCTTTATCACGCATTTCAGTCATGATAAAGTTGCCAGTGCCATTGATAATACCAGCTAACCACTCAATCTTATTGGCAGCAAGGCCTTCACGCATGACTTTGATAATTGGAATACCACCTGCCACCGCCGCTTCATAAGCAACGTGTACATTATGGGCTTCGGCAAAGGCGAAAATCTCATTGCCGTGTTCGGCGAGCAAGGCTTTATTGGCAGTGACCACATGTTTGCCGTGTTTAATGGCATGCATAATCACATCTTTAGCCAAGGTCGTACCGCCAATCACTTCGATGACAATATCGACATTGTCACTGGCAGCGGTTGCCATCAAGTCACTATTTTGTACGATGGTAGCGTCGATATCATCGCGCTGACGACGGGTACCGACTTCGGTAATCACAATGTCGCGTCCGCTACGGCGTTTTAACTCATCTAAATTGTCATTGATTAGATTGATCACGCCCGTTCCGACGGTGCCCAGACCAAGTATCGCTAGTTTGATGGATTTGCTCACAGTATCCTCAAGAGATTATAGAGTTGGATAAAAATGCTTCTATGACAGCGCTTACATAAAAAGACTTATATAAAAGTGCTTATAAATGAGGCTGATATAAAGAAGAAAAGTATAAAAATACACCGCTAATTTTACCTAGCGCTTCATCGTATCATACCGATAAGCGCTTGTGGCGTCTACCCAATCTCACTGTCGGTAAAGTCAACAATATGAGGGGAGAGGACTAGCTGGCATCGATCGCTGTTTGCGCCAATTGCGCCGCGGGTAGATAGCCGCCGATTTGTTGGCCAGACTCGGTAAAGATAGCAGGCGTGCCGCGTACTCCTAACGACATTCCAAGCTCGATTTGCTCTTTTACTGGGTTATTACAGCTAGGCGCTTGGACATTAGCGCCCATTTTTGCCTGGTCCATCGCCGCCTTGCGATCTTCGCTACACCAAATAGCTTCCATTTTTGGGATACTGCCTTCGCTGCGTGGCCATGCCAAATAACGCACTTCAATACCGCGTGCATTGATATCGCTCATTTCTTCATGAAGCTTGGTGCAGTAAGGGCAGTCGGCATCAGTAAAGGCATAAACAACTGATTTAGTGGCGCCTTTTGCTGGATAAATAACCATGTCTTTTTTATCGACCGTTTTTAGAGCGTCTTGCGCGGCTTTGGCAACCAAAGCGCCACTGATATCAACTGGCGCCTCTTGCCCAACTGCGATGATTTGTCCTTGGATAATATGTTTGCCAGATTTATCGGTAAAAAACGATGGTAAGCCCGATGCCGTTACCCAGTAAATATCGTCCATATCCGTTGGTACGGCTGAAATGATTTCTTCTTCAATCCCTGAGGCTTTTAGATTTGTTTGTAAGGCTTTGACCACTGCTGCATCATTATCGGCGACTTGTGCGGTGCTGACTTTGGCATTAGCGCTATTGACGATACCTGTATTGCTGGTCGCATCTGCCGCATTATTCGAGCAGCCTGCTGCAACCACGACCAGCAACGCGCCCATCATCATCCTCGATAAAGGTTTGCGAGAAAATAGAGCGCGAGCAGAAGTGGCTTTAGAGAAAGAAGGTAAAAACATAGGTATTTCCTTTAGGCGGTGGTGCCTAAGCAAGATATAGATATAAAAACAGGGACATAGATAGTGTATGAACGCTTATCCCGTATCCACTAGATTTTGTTATCAGAGCGATATATTTCAAGGACGAGGGGCAATTTATTGATAATAAAAGATAAGTAGCAATACTGGTTATATTAACATATTTTTAGAAATAACCACCAAAGGCTATTTGTTGATGTTTTATTGGCATCGCCAAATTTATCATCCAGCGCCGTAAAACCACATCCTTCTAGGGCGTGGATATCAGGCGTCAGCCGTTGTCACCTAAGATTAAAAGAACCTTGTTAACCAAACGCATTGGGATCATACTAAACCCATGAAGACGCTCAAGCTACGCATCAAAGACAAACATGCCACTCAGCTAAATATCTTAGCTGGTGCGGTCAACTTTGTCTGGAATTACGTTAATGAGCTAAGTTTTAAACATCTTAAGCGCACAGGCAAATTCTTTTCAGCCTACGACTTGGCCGCTTACACCAAAGGCGCTGGTGAGTACCTGAACCTGCACAGCCAAACCTTGCAAGCGATTAGTGAGGTTCACGCCAAAAGCCGTAAACAGTTTAAAAAAGCCAAACTAAACTGGCGCACAAACAATCCTAAAGCCAAGAAAAGAAGTTTGGGCTGGATTCCTTTTAAAAAAACTGCTATCAAGCATCTAAGCACTAAACAAAGTGGCAAAAAATCTCTAAAAACAACTCTACAATTCAGTTTGGCTAAGGGTCAAAAGCTGATTATTGATGTGTGGGACAGCTATAACCTCTCGCTCTACAGCATCAATACGTGCGAGTTGGTACAAGATTCTCGCGGCCACTGGTACGCCTGTATCACTGTTAAAGAGTTTTCAGAAACAGCCTGTGGTGACGGTCAAGTCGGTATTGATTTGGGCTGTAAAGATGCCGCAGTCAGTAGTGATGGCAAGGTTCTAACTACTAAGCTGACGACTCAATACGCAGAAAAACTGGCCATTGCTCAAAGAGCCAAAAACAAAAAACGAGTTAAGGCCATTCACGCCAAGATTAAAAATACTAGATTAGACTTGATTCATAAATTTACATCAAAGCTTGTTAAAGCCAACAGCCTAATCGTAGTTGGTAAAATCAAGTCAAAATCATTTACTTCAAGCAAACTCGCCAAATCCGTCTATGATGCGGGTTGGTTTGAGATAAAGCGACAACTGGACTACAAATGCGCGAACGCAGGTTGCCACTATATCGAAGTAAATGAAGCGTACACCACCCAAACCTGCTCGTGTTGCGGCTCTCGCCAAGACAGTCCGAAAGGTAGAGAAGGTCTTGGTATAAGAAAATGGTTTTGTCGTTCTTGTAAAACGACCCATCAACGTGACGTTAATGGAGCAAAAAACATTCTCGCGGTCGGGCTTGGCCGTCTTTAGTAGGAATCCCCGTTCCTTTAGGTCGGGGAGGAAGTCAAGTCTAGGTAGGCTACTGTCATAAACATTAGGGGCTGTATAGAATTGAGGAACCATTGAAAAACATAAGCAACGCCTTACTCTACTGTTTACCACAACAAAGAAATAAGGCATCACTTATGACTCGCACCAAGCTCAACGATGAACTTTGGCACAAGCTATTTATTATATTGCGACAAATTAACGTATATAACAAGCCCAATCTAAGACGTACCGTTGAAGGCATGCTGTACCGCATAAGAGTAGGCTGTCCATGGCGAGACTTACCTTCTTATTTCGGTCATTGGTCTCGCATATATCATCAATACCGTTATTGGCGTAAAACCGGTAAATGGCAAAAGCTCATGAAAATAATCACAGCAAACTATGATAGTGAATGGTTATTCATAGACGGTAGCGTGGTCAAAGCTCATCAGCATAGTTCAGATGCAGCCAGTCATCTTGATGAGGCCATTGGTAAAAGTGTTGCAGGTAATAGCAGCAATCTGCACTTAGTGGTCGATGCTTGTGGTAACCCTATACATGTTGAGCTGACAGGTGGGCAAGTACATGACGCTAAGATGGCAAAGACGTTGATAGATAGCACGATTAATAACCAGACTAAAGCGGTGATTGCAGACAGGGGCTACGATAGTAGTGATATTAGAGAGTGTATCTTCAAGCACTGTGCTGAGTCAGTCATACCCGTTAAGTCGAACTCTAAAAACAGCAACAATGACACACTAGACTGGTATTTGTATCGTTGCCGTCACTTGGTAGAAAACGCTTTTGCTAGGTTGAAACATTTTAGGGGCATTGCCACGCGATATGATAAGCTCAAAGATAGCTATGCAGCAGCGATAATGCTTGCTTGTGTCTTTATTTGGTTGCCACTCATTTGAATTCTATACACACCCTAAATTATCCATTAAAATAAATTTTCTTTCTAATTTCTTTCTAACTTTCTAAGGAGACCCTATGGCTGGTGCCAGTTTATTAACCCTACTTGATGATATCAGTGTGATACTCGATGACGTTTCGGTCATGACGAAGGTCGCCGCCAAAAAAACCGCGGGGGTATTGGGTGATGATTTGGCGTTGAATGCCGAGCAGGTCACCGGCGTCACAGCAAATCGTGAACTGCCAGTCGTTTGGGCGGTCGCCAAAGGCTCGTTTATTAATAAGCTTATTTTGGTGCCAGCAGCTATACTTATTAGCGCCATTTATCCGCCTTTAATCACCTTTTTACTGATGTGTGGTGGCCTGTTTTTGGTTTATGAAGGCGCTGAAAAAGTGATTCATCGCTTTTGGCCGCATGCCTTGCCAGATGATGAAGAGCAAAATGCCCGTCGGCAAGCCAACGCAGATCAAAACGTTGATTTGGTCGCCTTTGAAAAAGAAAAAATCAAAGGGGCGGTGCGTACTGATTTTATTTTATCGGCAGAAATTATTGTGATTGCGCTAGGTGCGACGGCAACTGCTACGTTGTTGCAGCGTAGTTTGGTGCTCTCTATTTTAGCCATCGGTATTACTGTTGGTATTTATGGTTTGGTCGCGGGCATCGTTAAAATTGATGACTTAGGCTTGCATATGATGGAGAAAGACGGTGATTTTACTCAAAAAGTCGGTAAGGTTTTATTTACGGCAGCGCCTAAATTAATGAAGTTTTTATCTATCGCTGGGACTTTGGCGATGTTTTTAGTCGGTGGCGGTATTTTGGTGCACGGTATTAACTTTTTGCATCATGAGGTTGAAGATATTGCGCATTTGACAGGCGTGTTTGAAAGCTTTACCACTGCCTTATTAAATGGCGTTATCGGTTTTATTATTGGCGCTGCTATCGTTGCGCTATTTACGGTTATCAATAAGATACGTCATAAAGACGAGCCTACTGCCCATTGATCTTGTTGCTCAAAAGTTCTGTTTATCAAAGCTTGGCATTGATATAAAGCTCTATTAATGAAAAAGCCCCAAAGTTGCTAACAACTTTGGGGCTTTGATATTTTATAAAAGAGTATTAATGATAGCTATTAGCTTTCGCTATCAGAATCGTCATTCTCTGATTTTTCCGCTTGCGTCGGCTTTTTATGCTCCGCTTTCGGCTTACGCGTCCGCGCTTTTGGGACTTTTGGCGTGGTTAAATTAAACATGCCTTTTTGTGGTAGTAATTGCTCAGCCACATTTTCGATCATGTTTTTATAACTGGCGATGGTCGTTTTTGACTTCGCCGCCTGAATTTCCTCTTTTGTCGCTTGCTCAGATAGCTGTTCAGTTGACTCAGACGCTTGCTCGTTTTCGTTTTGCACAACATCAGAGTCACCATCAGCATCTTTAGCTTCAGTATCTACTGTCTGAACTTTGTCCGCTTCTACAGCATTAACCTCAGGTTGCTCAGCGTTCTCTGCTTCTAGTGCTTGCTCTACTTTTAGCAGTTCTTCACTATCAGCGCTGACATCGTCTGTCTGAGCTTGATTGGCCAGTGCAGTCGCATCTACATTCTGAGCGTCAACGTCAACGTCGCTGTCAGCTGCTAGAGAGCCATTTTTAGGCGCTTCGGCGACTGTGGTTGCAGCTGGCTCCTGATAGTCAGGATGCTGACCACGTGGATCGTTGCTCGCCCGCTTGCTAATAGGGCGGGGCTCAACGGCTGTTTTACCTTGCGCCGCAGCAAACTGACTGACGGCTTGCGTCATCGCCTCAAAGCTTGCGAGATAATCCGCTGCTAAAGGCTCGTAGCCATAGTTACTAAAGTCAAAATCTTGCTTGGCAGCTTCGCCAGTCTCGACTTTAGACTCGTTGTTACTATCTACTTTTTCGTTAACAGCGTTAGCTTGCTCTAGGTGCAAAGCGATAGCCGCATTAAAGCAATTAATCACGCCTTCAGCGGCTAAACGCGCTGGCGCCTCTGGCAAGGTTGCGCGGATAAACTCGCCAACCGTGCCGCGGATAGCTGGAGCGTTCACAGCGCGTTGCTCATTTACCACAGGCGATTGGTTATCCGATGCTGTGGTTGTCGAGGCTTGAGCATGCTGACGACGAACCACGCGTGGATCATTGCTGGCTTGACCGAACTTTTCAGCCGTTACATAACGCTTGGCAAATAAAGCTTGATGGTCAAGTTCAAACGCTGCTTGATTGCTACTGTCAGTATCATCCGTATTAAAATCAACATTAGAACCAGTTTTCTGCGCTTTCTCAGTAGGTGCTACATCGTCATCTTTGCCGCTAGTTTCGACAGCATCACGACTTTTAGACATTGATGATTTTTCTGCTGCTGGTTGTGTAGCCTCGACATTACGCTCGTCTACAGAGTTAGCGTCAGACTTTTGCACTTTATCATCAGTAGAGCTTAGCTTGGTTTCATCCGTTTTTGCTGCAGGTATCACTGCATCGCCACTTGCAGGATTGTCACTTTTAGCAGCGTCGGCAGTCACAGTTTGCGTACTGGTTTTTTGACTACTATCAACCGAGTCACGGCGGTTTTTAGCAGCTTGACTATCAGTAATTTGCTCAACGGCTTCCTGCTTATCTGCATTTTTCGCAGTGCTGTCTTCCTGACTTGCTTTCTGCTTATCAGCTTCATTGATAGCTTTCTCAGCGCTTTGCTTTTCAGGCGCTTGGCGAGTGGCTGCTACAGATTTACTATCATCTAAAGACAAGTGCACAACTTCTGGCGACTTGAGCTCTGTAGACGCTTCATTGACCTGTAATACCACTTCATTAGGGTCTTGGTTGCGGCGCGCGCTTGATTGGCTTTTGTCATTACCGTTACTAGTTTCTTTATTGCTATGCTCGTTATTCGCACTTAACGTCTCACCGCGCTCAATTTTGCCGCGTGAGGAGCGCTGACTGTTTGATTTACGCTTGGCACGCGTTTGCTCATCTATTGTATTAGCGTCTTTCCTAGCAGCGTCATTGTGCTCGGTATTGCTATTGTCATGTCCATTACGACCGCTGTCTTGGCGGTTGTTACGATTACGGTCGTTGGTGCGTCGATTATCATGCTGACGTTTATCTTGGCTATCAGCCTGCTTGTCGTCAGTGCCGGTTGAGCGGCTGTCGTCTACGTTGTTGCTAGCAGCATTACCATTGGACTCATCTGACTGCTCTTTTCTTTGACGCGTTTTAGAAGGTCTTGATTTACGCGATTTACGTCTTCTTCTGTCTTCAGCGTCGTTGTTATCATCAGTATTACTATTAGCGGCTTGCTGACGATTAGTGTTCGGCTGTTGCTCAGTGTTCTGCTGATTGCTTGCCGTTTGCGGCGCTGCTGCGGCTTGAGTGTTGGCGTCTAGGGCGCTGTTATCGATTTGTCCAAATGAGCCAAGGCTTTGAGCGCCCGTGTTTACCAGTGCTTCAATGGCTTTGGCAGCATCACGACTACTGACCTTAGGCGTCGTCGATGCTTGCGGCGCTTGGGCAAATAGGTTGGATAACCAAGCGACTGCTTGCGGTTGGGCAGCAGTCGCGTTATTGTTTTGTGAAGCTACTGGCGCCGCGGTAGTCGCAACAGTTGGGGTGTTTTGTGACTGAGTTTGGGGTTGGGGCGCACGTGTTGTTGCATTGCTAGCGTTAGTATTGGCATTGCTACGATGGTCATTACTATGACTGGTCGTGTTTTGCTGCTGACTACTGGCTCGAGGAGTCGCTTGACTGTTTTTATTGCTACCATTATCAGCTACTTGACGAGGCTGGCGCGTTGGCTGCTGCTCAGGGCGCACTGAATCAGCGGTCTGCCAGTCGACGTTATAACCTAAATCGCTATGCTCTTGCTGCTGGGTATCGGTGATACGCTCATAGCTCGATGGCGCAAAGCCATCACGATTAAAATGTAGCTTAAAGTTTGGCGATTCTAAATGCGCGTGCGGTAAAATCGTGATACGCGTACCGCTGTCTTGCTCCAAATAAACCAAGCTATCGCGCTTTTCGTTTAATAAGAAAGCCGCGATATCGGTTGGCACTTCGGCCTGTACTTCGCCTTGACGTTCTTTTAAGGCGATTTGTTCAATCTGACGCATAATCGACAATGATAGCGAGCGCAAATCACGAATCATGCCATTGCCATGGCAACGCGGGCAAATATAGCCGGTCGACTCTTCTAGCGATGGGCGCAGGCGCTGACGGCTCATTTCCATCAAACCAAATTTAGAAATATCACCAAACTGTACACGCGCGCGGTCGTATTTGGTCGCGTCAACCAGACGTTTTTCCACTTCTTTTTGATGCTTATTGTCATTCATATCGATGAAATCAATGACAATCAAACCGCCCATATCACGCAGACGTAACTGGCGTGCAATCTCATCGGCAGCTTCTAGGTTGGTATGATAGGCAGTTTCAGCAACATCTGAGCCTTTGGTTGATTTTGCTGAGTTGATATCGATAGATACTAAGGCTTCCGTTTGGTCAATAACGATTGAGCCACCTGATGGCAAGCGAACTTCACGCTGATAAGCTGTTTCAATCTGCTTTTCGATATTAAAGCGCGAAAACATCGGCTCATAATCGGTATATTTACGCAATTTTTCTGCTTGTTTTGGCATCACGGCATCGATAAAACCGGCCGCTTCGATATAAGCGTTTTCGTTATCAATCCAAATCTCGCTAATATCATCGCGTAGATAATCACGCACGGCACGGGTGACGACGCCTGCTTCTTGGTGCACCAAACGCGGTGACGGATATTTTTGATTTTGTTCTTGGATGGCTTGCCAGATATTAAGCAAGTGATTTAAATCGTGTTGCAAATCTTCTTGGGTCTTGCCAATACCAGCAGTACGAATGATGACGCTCATGCCTTTTGGCAAATCAAGATTACCAAGCATGCGCTTCATATCTTCGCGCAATTTGCCCGAGATTTGACGCGAAATACCGCCGCCACGAGGGTTATTTGGCATCAATACCAAATAACGCCCTGCCAAAGATACATACGTTGATAAAGCTGCACCTTTATTGCCGCGCTCTTCTTTTTCGACTTGGACGATCAGCTCGTCACCCTCTTTGATTAGTTTTTTGATGTTTTCATCGCGTGGATTGCCGCTTAGATATTCAGCAGAGATTTCACGAATCGGCAAAAAGCCTTGGCGCTGTGAGCCATATTCGACAAATACCGCTTCAAGCGATGGCTCGACACGGGTGACGTGACCTTTATAAATGTTGGATTTTTTTTGCTCGCGGGTACGGTTTTCTAAATCGAAATCGTAAAGATGATTACCTTTACAAAGGGCAACGCGAATTTCTTCGTTTTGAGTAGCGTTGATTAAAATGCGTTTCATGTTTGAATCCTATGAGTACGCATAACAACGACGGGGCAGGCTTTCGGGCAAGGGAGCAAGTGCGGTTAAGGGTAAATTAACCTGAGTAGATGTTAATGAGCGGGAGAACGTAAAGCAGAAATATCGGCAAGCACATGAGCTTTTCGTCACTGCTGTTAACCTAAAATGTATTAGCCATTTATCCTGCTAATGTCGGTAACGTTCGTATAGATAAGGTAGGGTGTAAAGCTACTATCTATATCATATTATGAGTAGGCTTGGTCTAACGATTAAGGCACGTGCGGGTTTGTGGTCTTTTTGACAGTCATTTATCCAAGTTTAATCCGCACACCTTGTAAGGGCGGCGATGGATAAGGACTGAGATTTAAGAGGTCACAATTACCAAAAAAGCATCGTGTTGTCACAATTAATCAATCAAGGTCTAGCAATCATAGCGCTGTTAATAAAGAACTGTTTTATCGGTAAGTGCTAGTGCATAAAACAGTACCGTGCAGCGGTTATCCTTTTAGGTAAAGCAATTGGTCATTCTTTATTTATCGTTCTTTTGGCTATCACGTCAAAAATATCTGGGGTAACTCAAAGCTAGGTGGCGCTGCTCTAATCATCAGCGGGGCGTACTTGGCAAACAGAATAAATGACCGGCTTATCGGCGCGGTGTCTCTTGTCTATCCTACTTCGCGTGCTCTGTTTGACCACCAATACTCAGGCAGCTATCGATAATCAATCAATGATGCTCGATTCTGGCTTTAAGCGACCCAAACTTGCTCAACTGTGCGCTAAAGGACTGGCTGATAATTAGTTATGCGTGATAAATAATTATCAAAATAAGTCGTGGTTAGGCGGTAGTGAGTAAATGTTATGTTGTTATCGCGCGATAAAATGGTTGTTAGCCAATTTATCAAAGCGATGTCGTTTAATATCAGCGTGTTTTGTCTTGATAAAAAACTATATTACTAAAAAACGTTGTACTAAAAATTTTGGGTACTGATACATCCTATATATAGATAATTATCAGCGTTGTTCTTACAATTTATGGGGCATTATAGGGTATATCAAGGGATATAACACCCTTAAAATCAGATGAAACGCACAAGTTTGGCAACCTTTATAACGGCCATCGCCTGACTAACCAGTAGTAGCAACGGCGCAATATTGTCTGTAACAACAAGGAATTATTGTCGCAGCCTCTGCTTAATTGGCGCTCAACATGCTAAACTATAGCAAATCTTTGTGTAAATACCTAACTAAAAATGACAAACTCAAAAATGCCAACCGAACAGCCTATCCACGAAGCGCCCGCTATCTTTAATAGTAAAACGCGCCCGCAAAGTGCCGATGACGAAATCAGTAACTTTGAAAAGGTCAATTACCTTGAAGTCACGCGCCATCAGCACGACCAACGTTTGGATAACTTTTTGCTTAATCGCCTAAAGGGTCTGCCAAAATCCCACATCTACAAGATGATTCGCTCAGATGAAGTGCGCGTTAATAATAAACGCTGTAAAGCGCATGACAGATTGCAGCGTGAAGACGTGGTGCGTATTGCGCCTGTACAGCTCGCGACTCGTGACAAACCGATTATCAGCGCTGAATTTGCCAATAGCTTATTGGCGCGGGTAGTCTACGAAGATGAGGGTCTAATCGTACTTAATAAGCCTGCTGGTATTGCTGTGCATGGCGGTAGTGGTTTAGATTTTGGCGTTATCGAGGCCATGCGCGAAGTGACAGGTAAAAAGTATCTCGAGCTGATTCATCGTATCGATAAAGATACTTCAGGTCTGCTGATGATTTCTAAAAAGCGCTCAGCGTTGAAAGTGCTCCAGCAGCATCTTGTCGATAGAACCATTCAAAAGCATTATCTTTGCCTAGCAAAAGGTCAACCTGCGCTCAATGAGCAGCGTATCGACGCGCCATTACTGCGCTATACGTTGGCTAGCGGTGAGCGCCGCGTAAAAGTAGATGCGCAAGACCCACAGGCGAAAGAAAGCCAGACAGATATCATTGTGCATGGTCGCTTTACCTTAAATGAACAGCCAGTGAGCCTGCTTGAAGCAAAACCTTTGACCGGTCGCACCCATCAAATTCGCGTACATTTGGCGCATATCGGCCATGCTATATTAGGTGACGATAAATACAATGTGCATGACAAATCGGGCGTGCATCGTTTGTGTTTACATGCGTGGCGTTTAGATATTCCTGGCTATGAAGCCATTACCGCGCCATTACCAGATGAGATGATGGATTGGTTACCAGCAGATATTCAGCTGCCTGAATAAGTTTTAAAAATTTCTTTTTAAAGACTGATAGTCAATGCAGTTTTTAAATGACTATTTAACACAATCGTCACAGTTGCTTATTTGCGCATACATTCGCCAAATAAGTACCTGTGACGTTTTCATATTTGCCATTTGTTATTTTTAAAGGGTTAGACCATGACAGCATCTATCGCTAGTAAAACAGCGCCAACCAATATTTCTGAGTTAGCAGCCGAGCATCATTTAGCGGGTAAAAAGCTGATCATTTTTGATTGGGATGGCACCTTGATGGATTCGATTGGCCTAATCGTTGAGTCTATGCATATAGCGGGCGAGGCGCATGGCTTTAGGACTACCGATCAGGCCGTCAAAGACATTATCGGGCTGAGCTTAATGTACGGCATTGAGATTTTATATCCGCAAGCAAGCGATACGCAAAAGCTCGCCATTCAGCAAAGCTATGCAGAATACTATATTCCGAACAGCCATCGTACGCCGTTTTTTACGCCTATTGAAAATATGCTCCTGACGTTAAAGCAGCAAGATAAGCAGCTTGCGGTCGCTACCGGCAAAAAAAGAAAGGGGTTAGATCGAGTATTAGAGGCTTCTGCTAGCCATCACTATTTTACCATCACGCGCTGTGCTGATGAATCCGGCTCCAAACCTGATCCGCAAATGCTGCGCGATATTTTAGATTACACCAACCAGCCAATCTCGCAGGCAGTATTTATCGGTGACAGTATTTACGATATTCAAATGGCCAATCGTTTAGGCATGACCAGTATTGCGGTCAATTATGGCACAGCGTCAAGCAGCGAGCTTGCTGCCGAGCAGCCAACTTATCAAGTGGATACCCCGCAAGAATTAGTGGCATTATTATGTGCATAAATCGTGCGTGTAAATTATGTATGTAAATAAAACGTCATTTAAACCTAGGGCGTGTCCTCAATTCAAGCGCTTGTATCTAAATGGGCTAAAAATGGCTAAATTTTATCAAACATCGTCAAATAGCTGACTAATATCTCGATATTATTTGCGCTATTTTCCTCGTTTGACGGCAATTTATCTCATTTTTATCACCATTTTTAAAATGAGGACACGCCCTAGTAAATAGAATTATTGAAAAGTAAATTTCCATAAAAAAGGGTTTATCGTTATCAACGATAAACCCTTTTGAGATTTCTACTGAATAAACTGAGTAGTCTATTTAGCACTTTTTTACTTATCAGCGCTTTGGTCGTTAGTTTCTATTCTATTTTCTTGGTTTTCAATAACAGACGCTTCAGCATTTTTATCCTCCTTGGCCTGATATTGATACCAATTACCCATGACGCCTGCCAGCTCATCAAGACCTTCTTTTCTTAATGCGGAAAACAACTGTATCGTGCAGTCTAAACCCAACTGCTTAAGTCTTTTACGGGTATTAAGCAGCGCAGTTTTAGACGCGCCATATTTAAGCTTATCGGCTTTGGTGAGCAAAATATGCACCGGCAGCTCGCCATCTTTTGCCCAATGCAGCATTTGCTCATCAAAGAATTTAAGCGGATGACGGATATCGGTCATCAGTACCAAACCTGCTAGGCTTGAACGCGATACCAGATATTCTTCAAGCTCAACTTGCCATTCTTTTTTCATCTCAAGGGGCACGGCCGCATAACCATAGCCCGGCAAGTCAACCAAACGCGTATAGGTATCGCCGATACTAAAGAAGTTAATCATTTGCGTCCGCCCAGGCGTTTTAGACGAGCGCGCCAGTTGACGTTGATTGGTTAGGGCGTTGATAGCGGACGACTTTCCCGCGTTCGAGCGACCAGCAAAAGCGACTTCGAGCCCTACATCGGGCGGACAAAGACGAAAAGTCGGCGCGGACGTCATAAATTCAGTTTGCTGAATGCGCTGACGGGCTTTGGTATTAAAATCCGCATGTTCGGCGGCGACATCTTTAAACGGGGTACTCATAAATGACTCATTAATCTTAAAAAATTAGATACAGTAGTGAAAAGTTTGTGAATAAAATAGGGCAGTAAGCAAAGCCAAAAATAGGTGAGCGGCAAAAGTAGGCCGTTAATAACATGAGCATTTTAGGATAACGCCTATTCTATACTATTATAGCGCTTAGTTATTGAAATAAAGGCAATTACCCTCATATTAATGACAACATAACCGTAAATAAAATCGTGTTTGAGCCCCGATTTTTATTCCAATAAACATTGTTAACAAAGCTAAACCATATTTATATATATTAATATGACATATATTGTTACAATATTTAGTCAGATAAAGTGAATGACAATTGCACAATAAACGCTTAATAAAATCATGGATTAAGCAAACGAAAAAGATACGAGGTGTCTTATGTTTTCAATCACCGACATTTTTGCCAAAAGCTATCGTTTCTTAGCTGCCAGTAGTGCTGCTTTAATCATTGGTATGGCGACGATCAGTAGTGCAGGCGCCGCCGATATTGCAACATCCTATAATAACTCATGTGCCGCCTGTCACGATAGTGGCGCACTTAATGCGATTAAAAAAGGCGATAGTGCCAAATGGCAACAGCTTATCAAACAAAAAGGTATGCCAGCGCTGGTTAAGTCTGTCAAAAATGGCATGATTCAAATGCCAGCGGGCGGCTTATGCCAAGACTGTAGCGATGACGATTACCGTAAGCTTATCGAGTATATGAGCAAGTAGTAAATGAATAATAAATAGCCAAGCAGTAAGTAGTTTTGTATGGCTAAATAAATGTAATGATAAATGATACGAGGCGCAGGGTGAGTAAACCTATTGCGCTTTTTGTTTTTTTATTAAGTGAATAAATATCGAACAGCCAGAAAAAATAACCAATGCTACGATTAAGTAGGCAAATAGTAAAAAGTCTTGCTATAATAATCCAAAATAAACCCTGATATTAGTAAGTACTTTCGGGCTGCTTGTGATAAAGACCGCGTAATACATAGCGTAGCTGATTAGATGCTATCTTTGTAGTGGGTGCGGCTTTTGATAATGCAATCACTCTAAATAATGCTTACGTCGAGTTAGTAGGATTTGTATCAATGAAAAAGTTAATCGCTGCCGCCAGCTTATGTGTTGCAAGTTTCAGCGTACAAGCTGCTATTATTGTTCCTGAACATGACGTCAATGCAGGTAAGCAAATTGCAGAAACCGTTTGTGCGGCTTGTCATGGTGTTGATGGTGTCAGTCCTGTGCCAGCCCAGCCGAATCTTGGCGGTCAAAACGTAAAGTACTTATATAAGCAATTGGTCAATTTTAAATCAGGCTACCGTAAAAACGGTATCATGCAGTCACAAGTTGCCAATTTATCTCAGCAAGATTTAGCCAACGTCGCAGGCTATTATGCCAGCCAAAAACCTTGGGGCGTCGCATTTGGTAATCCTGCGACGACGCAAGAAGCGACTAAGCTGTTTTTAGGTGGTGACAAATCCCGTGGCGTGATCGGTTGTGCAGGCTGTCATGGTCCAGATGCTGCGGGTAACGTTTGGGCTGCATTTCCGCGTTTAGGCGGACAGCACGCTGAATATATTGCCACTCAGCTAAAGCTTTTCCGTGCTGCTGGTCGTGTTGATGATATCGATAGCGATGAGCAAAAACGTGTTAACGATGCGGAAAAAGAAGGCGAGATGGGTATGATGCAGATGGTTGCGGCAAAACTGTCTGATCGCGATATTCGTATCTTGTCAGATTATGTGAGCGCGATTCACTAATCTGCTACCTATGTAGCGGCTCGCACTTTGACGCGCTTAGTGAGATTATATAATAAGTGAAGCAATTTGCTGCCGCCGTTATGATTTAGCTCTTAAACCCCGATTTCGGGGTTTTTTTATAACTGTTAGTCCTTATATAATTTGCATAAGCTTTGATAACCCTTATAAGAATTAAGCGCTTTCATATGACGCTATCATAGAAAATATAGATGTCTATCAGTACTTTATAGCCTTAACTATTATTCACTTTGAATCGCTTGGATTTAGATTATGATGATTCGCTATGCTTCTTACTTTATCGCCGCGTTGCTACCGCTATTGTTATTTCGCTGGTTTGCGCCCGCATCCATAGGCGAGATTGACTTTTGGTTGCTGTGGCTTGTGGCGATGGTATTGGTTTCGCTGCCCGTTGTGTATGCGGAAATTGCGTTGGCTTATCGTAGCGCTGAAGCACCTTTAGCGGGTATGCAAAAGCTTACGCGTGAAGCCGATGCCAGCACCTTTTGGCGCAGTTTTGGTTGGCTCGCGGCACTGGTTTCTATCCTCATTGCGGCGCTTGTCATATCGGGAGCAAGCACCGGCATTTTAGCCGCCTTGACGGAGCTCAATAGCGTACCTAATATACCAAGCTTCGCCATTGCTGCAGGATTGATGGTTATCGCCGTCTTATTAAGCTTACTAGGCGTGGCACCGTTACCAATAGGCTTGGGTTTAATGCTGGTCGGTTTATTATTGGGTGTGGCCAACGGTCTGCCAAATATCGCTTTTGCCATGACCGATGTCAGCTTGAGCGAGTGGGCGCGCGCCGTGGCGTTGGCATTAGTGAGCGTCGGTGCGGGTACAGGTTTATACTGGTTTGGTCAACACCTAGTGAGCAAGCAAACGGTCACGGCGGTAAGGGCTGATAATCACAATGCGCAAACCACTCGTAATAGTGCCGCGCAAGCATATCGCGCAACCAAGCTGGTATTACCGATTTGGATATTACAGCTAGTGGTTGGTGTGGTCGCTTTATTTATCAGTGGCATGGCGCTACCACCGATTGGGCAGTTACTTTATTGGGTTGGGGTGCTGTTTGTGGTCAGCTATTTGCTCCATTATAGTACGCAGCAATTGGCGCATAAATTTGGTTTGCTAGTCAGTGTGGTGTTAACGTTTGTGCTAGCGCTATTGTTAGTTGTCGCCATACCGACCAATTGGCTAGTCGGTATTTTGGTGATTATCAGTAGTATCGCCGTGCTGTTATTGTCCGTCTTTGCTGGTTGGCAGATGAAAATTAGCCACTTGCGTAAGTCTTTAAACTTTGGCAATGAAGCTTTTTATAACTTGTGGCGGGTGGCGATACGCCTTATTGTGCCGCTGGCATTACTGTTAGCGTTAATCGGTTGGGTGATGCAGTGGTTAAGCTGAGGACTGCTGCTAACCATAGTACAGCTGATAAAGATGAGGTTAACGTTAACCTAACTCAGGCTGAGCAGAGTGATTTGATAACAGTATTTCTGGCGTATGCAGAAGAGGCGACGCGTCAGCATTATCAAACTGTTCAAGTTAGGCAGGGCACAACTTTGTATGAGGCCTTGGCTCAGGCAGGTTGGCTAAAACAGTTTGAAGAGCTAGCAAGCTGGTGCGAGCAGGTTGCCAATACGATGACGCCAACGGCTAAGCGCTGGCATGTTGGGGTATACGCGCAAAAGCAGCCACTCAATTATATATTGCAGCCGTCTGATCGGGTAGAGGTATATCGCAGCTTAAGCGCTGATCCCATGTCTCAGCGCAAAAATAAATCTCGCGGTTAGTTTTTAGAAATTTCTATCAGACTTATGATGCAGGCAGGCTATCGATACCTTCAATGCGGGTCACTATACCGTTATCATCGAAATAAACAATCAAATGCTGGCTGGCATTTTTGACATCGGCGATACCTTTACGGCGACCTTCTGTTCCGGCTTTATAGTCGTAAATGTAGTCCCAGCGTTTTGGCGCGAGCGTGTCTCTGATTGCTGGGCTACCAAGAATATAAAGCACCTGATTTTGATTCATACCCACTTGCACTTTTTGCGCTTGCGCTTGGGTAATGGCAGTGCCTTGGGGCAAGTCAATCTTATAGACACTCAGTAACGAGCAGCCAGACATAGCCACAGTAGCACCGAGCATAGTCGTCATGGCAATCTTACGTAATGCGTTTGCAGAGCTTAACGAACGAAAATTAAAGGTCTTTATCATGGTAAAATGACTCATAAAAAATGGGTTAGGCGCCGCTAAAAACCGATAATGTGGGTCTTGCAGGCAATCTTGCACAAATGATACGTCATTTACTTGCAATTGCCTACCACTTACGACATTATTTACCAAGTGCTATTTTACCGCCTTTATTATTTATATTTTAAATTCAAACACTTGGCAGCGATTTTTCGCAAAAAATGCTCTGCATAATCGTTCATTTTTTATTGTTTTTATATTTTATCAGCACTTATTATTAACTATTGATGTTTATTTAACTCCTGTTTTTTGAATTCATTTGCTAAGACTTTCATAGTCAGAAGGGATATTATGGCTTCTTTTACCAATCAAGATTTACGTAAAGCGGGTTTAAAGGTAACGTTACCACGTATCAAAATTTTAGAGCTGCTCGAAAGTGCGGAGCTGCATCATATGAGTGCTGAAGAGGTATATAAAGCACTGATTGACCAAGGTGAAGATGTGGGGCTGGCAACCGTTTATCGCGTATTAACCCAGTTTGAGCAAGCGGGTATCGTTGAGCGCCACAACTTTGAAAACAATTTATCAGTGTTTGAGATTACTCAAGAAGAGCATCATGACCATTTGGTTTGTGATGTCTGCGGCAAAATCGTCGAGTTCCATAACAAAACCATTGAAGAAGAGCAGACCAAAGTAGCGGCAGAGCATGGCTTTAAGCTATCTGGTCATTCTTTGGTGCTGTACGGTATTTGTGATAATCAAGCCTGTAGAGACAACGCTAAGTAAGCGTTTTAGAAAAAAAATTATCTGATATTGATAATTTATAGTCTATTACTATTCAAGTATTAACTTAAACGCCAAAAAAGCCCTCACATTTGATGAGGGCTTTTTTATGGGAAATTCTAGGTAAGTAGTGCCATATCAAGTGATATCTAACGATAAACTATCGGCGCCTTCATCTAAGTTGACGTTGCCATTTTTACCACTTAACTTAATCTTTAAGCGTAAATCGTTAGGGGAGTCAGCGTGCAGAATGGCTTCTTTATAAGTGATTTCACCATTTTTATATAAATCAAACAGCGCTTGGTCAAAGGTTTGCATGCCGCTATCACGTGAGCGCGTCATGACATCTTTGATTTCGTGCACCTCGCCTTTACGGATGTAGTCGCTGATCAGCTGTGAGTTTAATAAAATCTCAATAGCGGCGCGGCGTCCTTTACCATCAGGCGTTGGAATCAATTGCTGAGCGATAATAGCTTGCAAGTTTAATGATAAATCCATAAACAACTGATTATGGCGACTGGTTTCAAAAAAGTGAATGATACGGTCAATCGCTTGGTTGGCGTTATTGGCGTGTAAAGTTGCAAAGACCAAATGCCCCGTTTCAGCGTATTGAATCGCGTAGCTCATGACTTCGCGGTTACGAATCTCACCAATCAAAATCACATCAGGCGCTTGGCGCAAGGTGTTTTTAAGACCTGCCTCAAAAGAATGGGTGTCGATACCAACTTCGCGCTGGGTAATGATACAACCGCGGTGCTTATGCACAAACTCAATCGGATCTTCGATGGTAATAATATGACCGTGTGAATTCTGGTTACGATGGCCAATCATCGCCGCAAGGGTAGTTGATTTACCCGTACCTGTAGCCCCAACCAACAAAATAATACCGCGCTTTTTCATGGCCAGCTCTTTTAGCGCTGGGGGCAGGCGTAGCTCTTCAACGGTCGGGATTTTATTTTCGATTTTCCGTAAAATCATCCCTGCCATGTCGCGCTGAATAAAAGCACTTACCCGAAAGCGCGCTTGCTGCGCTTGATCTGAAATCGCAAATTGACACTCGTTGGTTTCGTCAAATTCTTTTTGCTGGCTTGGGGTCATCACCCCTTTGACCAATCTCATGGTTTGCTCAGCGGTTAACGGCGTTTTACCCACCGGCAAGATTTTGCCATTGATTTTCATGGACGGCGCGACATCAGCAGTAATAAAAAGGTCAGAGCCGTTTTTATTAATCATTAATTGTAAAAGCTTATCAATGTCCATAACGTACCTACATTTGGAATATATAGTTTAAAACTGCTGCAATAAACTTTTAAAGCGGGCAATAACAACAACCGTTAAAATAACTAAAGCTGAGTAAGAGTTTTTCATCGTTTACCTATAACTTTAACAAAAATTTATATTAAAACTTTTAATACTATGTAAACCCATACTAAATAAAGGCTTCAGGCTGCTTGGCATAAGGGCGAGCGACATCTTTACTGATTGTGCCTTTTGAAACCAAGTTTTTAAGCGTTTGATCAAGAGTAATCATGCCTTCACCAGCACCAGTTTGGATAGCAGAATACATCTGCGCGATTTTATTCTCACGTATCAAGTTACGAATCGCAGGCGTGCCCAGCATGATTTCATGAGCAGCAATACGTCCGCCGGTTTGGCGGCGTAGTAGCGTTTGTGAGATGACCGCTTGTAGCGACTCTGAGAGCATCGCCCGTATCATATCTTTTTCGGCTGCAGGGAAGACGTCAATCACGCGATCAATGGTTTTGGCAGCAGAGCTGGTGTGCAAGGTGCCAAAGACCAAATGCCCTGTTTCAGCGGCGGTCAATGCCAAGCGAATGGTCTCAAGGTCACGTAACTCACCAACGAGGATAACGTCTGGATCTTCACGTAGAGCCGAGCGCAATGCTGGCTCGAAACCCAAAGTATCGCGGTGGACTTCACGTTGGTTAATCAAGCTCTTTTTAGACTCATGAACAAATTCAATCGGGTCTTCGATGGTTAAAATATGCTCTTTACGGGTTTCATTGATATAATCGATCATGGCAGCAAGCGTGGTAGATTTCCCTGAACCCGTTGGCCCCGTGACCAGTACCACACCGCGTTTAAAGTCGGATACTCGTTTAAAGACGTCACCCATACCTAAGTCTTCCATAGTGAGAACTTTAGAAGGAATGGTTCGAAAAACAGCGCCAGCGCCGCGGTTTTGATTAAAGGCGTTGACACGAAAACGTGCTAGATTTGGAATCTCAAAAGAGAAGTCGGTCTCAAAGAACTCTTCAAAGTCAGCGCGTTGCTTATCATTTATGATGTCATAAATAAGCTGATGCACCACTTGATGCGTCATTTCAGGCATATTAATACGGGTCATCTCACCATCGACACGAATCATCGCTGGCATACCGGCTGAAATATGTAAATCCGACGCTTTGTGCTTAACGGTAAAGCGCAACAAGTCTTCGATGTTTAAACGATGCTTTTCAGCCATAGTGGAATATCCCTATTGATAGACAAAAATGAGCCAAACAAGAATGGACAAAGAAACGCTTAGAAATTATGATACTTTACGATTCTATGCCACTATTTAACCATCTACTATATGCATAAAATGTAAAAATAATCCAAATATACTTTGGTTTGTTAATATAAGTTTATGTCTGTTTTTTATCAAAATTTTAACTGCTTAATTTCATAGCTCCTTCTATTTATAATTAATAAAATAATCACCTAATATTTCTGTGAGTTTTTTATGAACACTACCTCTACACCACAAAACAACGCTACGAGTTTAGCTGATAAAAAAAACAATGAAGATGATTTTGATGCGGCAGAATTGATTGCAAATTGGCAGCAAGTAAGCGAGCAGGTGGCGCAAGCATCTGTACAGGCGCAAAGGCAGAAAGACGAGATCACTTTATTAGCAGTGTCTAAAACCAAACCTGCTGAGATGATTGCGACGTTGGCGCGTCAAGGGCAACGAGATTTTGGTGAAAACTACTTGCAAGAGGCTATTGAGAAAATACAAGCTTTACGACAACAGCCACAATGCGAACACATCGTTTGGCACTATATTGGCAGTATCCAGCGTAATAAAACCCGTGATATTGCTGAGAATTTTGATTGGGTGCAAACGCTTGAGCGTGAGATTATCGCCAAACGTTTACATGAGCAGCGCCCAGCCGAGCTGCCAGCGCTTAATGTGTTGATACAAGTCAATATTGATAACGAGGACAGTAAGTCAGGATGTTTGCCAGCTGAGCTGCCAAACTTGATAAGCACGATTAAAGATTACGAGCGCTTGCAATTGCGCGGGCTGATGATTATTCCAGCGAAAGCTAATACCGACGCCTTTGCTCGAACCAAACAATTATTTGACAGTATCAAGCGAGAATATCCGGAATTAAAGCAGTGGGATACGCTGAGTATGGGCATGAGTGATGATATGAGCGCCGCGATTGCCAATGGTTCTACGATGGTACGCGTTGGCACAGCCATATTTGGCGCGCGTGGCTGATTATTCTAATGTCATTAAATCCATTAATTGAGGGTCAAACTACGCCAATCTCAACTTATCGTAGGCCTTTGATTTTTATAGAATTTAAAATTTTAATTGTTTTAACTGAAATTTTAAAAACTAAGTAAACCAATACCTTAGAAAAATAAGTTGAGAGTGGGGTTCAAACTCTCTAAATTTATACGGTTATTTATCGTGAAGTGCACTTTAAAATGCAGCTTTTACAAAACTTTTTCTTCAAGTTTAGTGACGAGTAGCTGGGTAATTTTCAGATTGTCAGTCGCGATTATCTCAAAGCGATAGTTGGCGTATTCGATGGTATCGGTTTTTTTAGGGATTTTACGCAGCATATACATCATAAAGCCGCTAATGGTTTCATAGTTTTGACTGCGCGGTAAATTAACGATATCGAGCGCGCGAACCACATCTTCAATGGGCGTCATACCATCGATGAGCCAAGAATTATCAGTACGTTGCACGATAGGCTGCTCCTCAACCGTGACTAGCTCACCCATGACAATACTCATCACATCGCGTAGGGTAATGACACCAACTACCAAGCCATATTCATTGACGATCACGGCAAAGTCAGCGCCGGTCGATTTAAACATCTCCAACACTTCAAACAAAGACAAGGTGTCAGGTACAAATAACGCCGGTTTTAATAGCGCTTTATCGGTTAGGCTAACTTCTTGCTGATTGAGCACCAAAGCTAGAAAGCTGCGCGACTCTACATAGCCGATAATTTGCTCTAAATCGTCTTCCTCGCAGACTAAAAACTTATTATGTGGCTGGGCAATCATTACCTCAACCACTTCTTCGGTGCTGGTTTTGCTATCAAAATAGACGATATGCTCACGCGGATTCATGACCGAAGTAACGGTACGTTCTTGCATCTCAAAGATATTTTCAATCAAATGATGTTCTTGTTTTTTAATTACCCCAGCTTCGGCGCCCGCGTCCATCACCGCATAGATGTCTTCTGGCGTCATATCATCTTGGCGTGTGGTTGAGATACTAAAAAACTCAAAAATCAGGTTTGCTGCGCCATCAAAGACCCAAATAACGGGCTTAAAAATAAATGTCAGCGCCATCATAGGGCGTACCAGCCGCACTGCAAAAACTTCTGCATTAGACATCGCCAAACGTCTGGGCATCAAATCGGCAAGTAGGGAAAATAAGCTGGTAATCACGACGAAAGAGATAACCGATGACACCGCTTCATTCTTGACTAACAGCTGTAAATACGGGCTAATCGCCGACTCACCAACCGCACCAGCTGAAATGGCGACAGCATTAAGCACGACTTGCACTACCGTAATAAATCCACCAGGATTTTCTTGCATATGCAGGACATCAAGGGCGCGGACTTCACCTTCTTTTGCCATGATTTGCAGCTTAATCTTGCGACCAGCAGCGATAGCAATTTCTGCCCCAGAAACAAAGGCACTCAAAGCCAGTAATAATAAAAGAAAAATACTAGCGGTTAGCAAACTCATGACGGACTCGGATAACGATAGGTAGGGTAGTTAAATTGAAAGTAGTTGAAATATAGAAAAGTAGAGAACTGGGTTTAATTATTTATTCAAAGAGTTTTATATAAAGAAAACTTTATCAATAAAAACTAAAAAAGCTGGGTAAGTACCCAGCTTATTATAAAACATTCTGATTATATTATATCAAATTATATAGAAACGTAAAGTTATTCAACCTTTTAGCCTTTATCTAAAGGATAGTGTATTCAGACTACAGAGACATCTAAAAGATTGAAATAGCAACTTTAGTCGTTGACGCTTAGCCTTTTATCGACCATTTATTGACTAAAGGAAAACGGCGTTCACGGCCAAAGGCTTTATGGCTGATTTTAGTCCCAATCGGCGCTTGAGCACGTTTGAATTCGCTATTATCAACCATCTTAATCACCTTAGCGACCAAATCGGCATCAAATCCTTTATCGACAATATCTTGATAGCCCATATCTTCGTCGATATACGACATCAAAATACCATCTAGCACGTCATAGTCTGGCAAGCTGTCTTGGTCTTCTTGATCAGGACGTAGCTCAGCCGATGGCGGACGTATGATGACGCGCTCAGGAATAACTGGCGTGTCTTCTAAACGGTTGCGGTAGCTGGCAAGCTTATAAACTTGCGTTTTATAAACGTCTTTTAGTACGTCAAAACCACCTGCCATATCGCCGTATAAAGTCGAGTAACCAACTGCTAGCTCTGATTTATTACCCGTAGTGATGACTAAATGCCCAAATTTATTAGACAAGGCCATTAGTACCACACCGCGAGCGCGCGCTTGGATATTTTCTTCGGTGGTATCAGCAGGCGATTTGTTAAATAATGGCGCTAAAGTATGACGGATGCCTTCAACGGCATCAAAAATCGGGCAAACCGTATAAGAAACGTTTAAGCGGCGCGCTTGCGCTTGCGCGTCCTCTAAACTGATTTGAGAAGTATATTCGTACGGCATCATTACCGCATAAACTTTATCAGCGCCCAGCGCATCGACAGCGATACACAAGGTTAACGCAGAATCAATACCGCCCGACAAGCCAACGATAATACCAGTAAAGCCGGATAGGTTGACATAATCACGCAAACCGACGACCAACGCTTGGTACATCTCCGACTCGCGGCTCAATGACAACGGCGCTTTTGTTTGCGTATCGAATTTTGCGGTTTTTACGTCAAACGTCGTCAGCATAAGCTGATTCATAAAGCGCGACGCTTCATGAGCAACGCTGCCGTCAGATTGGATGGCCATAGAGCCGCCGTCAAATACCAAATCATCCTGCCCGCCAACGGCATTAAGATAAATAATCGGCAAGTTATTTTCGCGGCTACGTTTGGCGAGCATGGTTTTACGATTGTCTTGTTTTTCAATTTCAAACGGTGAGGCATTTAAGCAGGCCACAAGGTCAGCACCTTGTTTTTTAAGCTCGGCAATCGGACCTTTTTCCCACAAATCTTCGCAGATTAGCAGACCAATGGTGATGCCTTTATAGTCAAATAAGACTTGATTGCGACCTTTATCAAAATAACGACGCTCATCAAAAACGCCATAATTTGGTAAGATTTGCTTATGATAAAAGCCTTTTTGATGACCGTTATGCAAAATCGCAGCCGAGTTAAAGGTACCATGATGATCGACATGCGGATAGCCCACGATCATCACGATATCATCGATATCACTCAGGCTAGACAGCGCGCTTTTGACACGGCCAGATAGGCTAGGACGTAGCAGCAAATCTTGCGGAGGATAGCCTAATAAAGCAAGCTCTGGGAAAATGATGACATCAGCGCCTTGCTCACGGGCTTGTAGGGCAAGGGCGCGCATTTTTTCAGCATTGGCGGTGATATCGCCGACCAAAAAATGCGATTGTGCTAACGCAAAAGTAACGCTGTCTTGCGATTTAGAGCCTGTATTGGCCTCGTTTGACGAATTAAAGTTGGGATTGTCAGTATCTTTGGTGGTGTCTTTTGACATTGTTATTGTTCCTATCAATAGGTTGTGTAAATGTATTGAATCTAGCTGGGTTTTAAATAAAACCAAAGCAAAATAGGTTATGAAAGTAATGCAAAATATGAGTATGCACTTATGCCCCCATATCAAGGCTCATAAATCGTGAGCCTATGCTGAGCGCGGCACTTGGATAGCCATTAATACAATGAATATCGGTATTACTAAAATATGCGGCGCTGCTCTAAATGGTAGTGCTTAAAACCGCTTAGAATAGGGCAATCAATAAAGGTTTTCAGAAATAGTGTTAATAACGCTAGGGCTGATTTTGCTATAAACCAATAACAGCAAACCTGCTTAACAGCGTTTAAATGTGCAAATTAATCCCTTTAGTATAACATCAATTGTCTGCACAAATAGAACTGCACAGTGATTTAGCGCGCAAGTTGTCAGCGTACAAGTAATTAAAAAGCAGATAAATAACTATTGTTTTAAAGCAATGATTCTAATAAGGTATTTTTGAAAGTACCTATTAATACTTAATAATATTGGTGCCGATAGCGTGCAGGTAATTGTAAGTAAAGATTACAACATAGCCTTATTTATTTGGCAGGCTTTGAGGCATAATAAGCCGTTATTATGTTTGGGCTTACTCTTCTAAATATAGAGAAATGGCAAGTTAAGAGCGATTTTATGAATCACAATTATTTTTATAGATGAATACTGTTTTTTATAACCAAATAACATGTTTATAAAAGCGCGCTATGGTACGGTAGCGCTATTATTAGACTTATTTTCCGCAATGATTTCGCCTAATTTATGAAGCAAATATCTCGCAAAGCTGACAACGTAGAATTTATAACGCAACACACTCGCTAAGGGATATAAATAATGGACACGGTCTGTGATTTTTATCCACCTATTTATAAACGTTACAGCAGCGCCAAATTGGCTGTCTGCTGCCCGCTCTTGGTTTATACGCTATGATCGAAAACTGGACAAAAGAATTTATTATTCAGCGCTTATTGGCTATTACTTTGCTGGTGGTGCTGATTGTATTGTGCTTTCAAGTCGTACAGTTTTTTATTGTACCGGCACTGTGGGCAGCGATTTTGGCGTACGTCACCTTTCCTATTTATAATTTTTTTCATCAGCGCGTTCGCTTTAGCTCAAACTTTAGCGCCGCTATTATGACGGTGAGCATCACATTGATGATAGGTCTGCCGCTCGTTGCTGGTATCTTTATTTTGCAGCAAGAAGCCTTAAGCCTGATTAGCAACTTAATTTATCGTATCAAGGTTGGCTATTTGGATGTGCCAGACTCTATCAAGGACTTACCCGTCATCGGACAGCAAGTCAAAGATGTGTTGTGGAGAATTAATAAAAACCCAGAAGGCACGCTAGAGGCCTTTCGTCTGTGGGTACAGTCGCATCTATATTATGGCAAAGTCGCGTTCGATGTCGTTTTCAGTGGTCTTGCCAAAATGGGGATGGCGCTGATGACGCTGTTTTTCTTTTATCGCGATGGTACCAGTTTGGTACGTCAAATCCGCCAAGCCTTACGCAATATCATTGGCAATCGCATCGATGGTTATATTGATTCGGTCGGTACGACCACGCGCGCGGTAGTCTATGGCATTGGTTTGACCGCATTGGCTCAGGCTTTGCTCGCTGGTATTGGTTATTATTTCGCTGGTGCACCAAGTCCTATTCTACTGACCATTGTCACTTTTATTATCGCTTTAATCCCATTTGGTACGCCATTTGTTTGGGGCGGGGTATCGATTTGGTTATTAAGCCAAGGTCATACCGTAGAAGGGATTGGTTTGGCGCTTTGGGGTATACTGGTTATCAGCTGGGTTGATAATCTTATACGTCCTATCGTCATCAGCGGTGCGACCAAAATTCCTTTTATTATTATTTTCATCGGAGTATTGGGCGGTCTGACGGCGTTTGGTTTTGTCGGCTTGTTTATTGGTCCTGTGGTATTGGCAATCGGCCTTGCAGTATGGCGTGAATGGATATCGCAGCATAAGAATGATTTATTTGCGCAGCACGAAGATATGCTTGCTGACGCCCAGCTGCAACCAAAAGTTACGGCACAAAATAATAAAGACGAAAATATTGTTTCTACGGATTAGGGTATGTGCTTAATTTAAACAGCAATTTAAAAACTATTAAAACCAACCTATAAAAAATACACCTTGCTAATCCAGCAATCATTGATAATAAACCTTTAGAAATAGGGATGTTTAAAAATGCCACATGCGAGCGCTTCAAATAATGAAAATATGCGTCCTCTAACTATCGTTGCTGATAGCAATATCGCTAGCCTTGATGAGTTTTTTAATGCGTCGACGCTTGGGCAACATAATAAACGACCAGTAAATATTATTAGCGTTGCTGGGCGCGCGATCAATGCCGATTTGCTTGCAGAGTGTCAACCTGATGTGCTGTTGATACGCTCGGTGACGCCAGTAGGCGAGCCGCTATTGGCAAACAATAATAGCGTTCAATTTGTTGGTTCGGCGACGATTGGAACCGACCATGTCGATCAAGCCTATTTGGCAGCGCGCAATATCACCTTTGCCAATGCCGCAGGTTGCAGTAAGCACTCGGTTGCGCAGTACGTATTGACCGCTATCTTAACTTTACGTCCGCAATATTGGCAGCAATCGACGCCGCCCGCGACCTTGGGCATTATCGGACTGGGTAATATTGGTAGTACTCTTGCGCAATATGCCCATGATTTAGGCTGGCAAGTATTGGGTTACGATCCGCTACTGCCTGCATCGAACATCAATAACGCCAGCTTTGAGCAAGTATTGAGCCAAAGTAATGTAATTAGCTTGCATGTGCCGTTAACCGATAAAAAAGATGCCACTAATCCTAATGGTAGCGACTATCCAACTCGTCATTTAATTGATAAAGAAGCATTGGCTGCGATGCCAGTAGATACTTTGTTGATTAATAGCGCGCGTGGACCAGTGATTAATGCCGGTGATTTGCAGGCAGATATTGCCCGTACTGGACGCCAAGTGGTGCTTGATGTGTTTGAGCATGAGCCTGAGATAGCGGAAAGTTTGCTATCGAAACTTGCGATTGCCACAGCACATATTGCTGGCTATACCTTGGAGGGTAAGCTCCGCGGTACGCAAATGATTTATGATGCGCTGTGTGAAAAATTAACAGTGACCCCTGTGCAAACCATGCATAAATTGCTGCCACTCAATATGTTTTTATGGTCTGAATTAAAGGCGCATCCAGATAGATTGGTGAAATTTTATGACATCATGGCAGATGATGCGGCACTGCGAGATAAATTAATAGACGGACAAATAAAGGGTACTGACTTTGATCAATTGCGCCGAGATTATCATTTACGTCGCGAATGGCAGTTTTAGAAGACAACCAGCTTTAAAGATTAAAACTCAATTTCAAAGCCTATTTTAATTATTTGATTTTTTATTCGAAAACTACAGTAGAGAGTAATGACCCAAGCAAATAACCTTTCCTCTAAACCCAGTTATGCGCCAACGATGACATTAGCGATGGCACAAAGGCGCGCGCAATTTATCAATGCTATTCGGCAGTTTTTTGCCAGTCGCCACATGCTTGAAGTGCAGACGCCGTTGCTCTCACAAGCGGGTAATACCGATACCTTTTTACAGTCGGTAGCGGCGCAGGTCACGTATCAAGATAAACCTTGTACCTATTATCTGCATACGTCGCCTGAGTTTGCCATGAAGCGCCTACTTGCCAGCTGGCAGATGCCCATTTATCAGATTTGTCCGGTATTTCGTGATAACGAGATAGGCGTGCGCCACAATATTGAATTTACTATGCTTGAGTGGTATCAGCCGAACTATAGTCTAGAGGACATGGGCACTGAATTGGGCGAGCTATTGGAAGCGCTTTACGGTTATCCGATTGTGCTAAGCCATTATCGTTACGTCGATGCCTTTATGGATTTTGTGGGTATTCATCCCTTAACGGCGAATCTTGCCGCGCTACAAGCGGTGGCAGAAGACAAAGGTTTAACAGGGTTTGATTTTAATAGTGCAGAAAATGGTGCCAGCAATAGTGAAGAAGATATTCGCCAAAGTTGGTTAGATTTATTGTTTAGTCATGCCGTCGAGCCAAATTTGGGGCACGATTTGCCGACATTGATTATAGAATATCCGCCTGCGACGGCAGCACTAGCAAAGACGGCCATCGATAAAGACGGTAATACAGTTGCCAAGCGCTTTGAGCTGTATATTAACGGTATTGAAATTGCCAATGCTTATGATGAGCTGGCGGACGGGCAGGCGTTAAGAGCGCGATTTGAGCGTGATAATCAATTGCGCAAGCAGCATAATCTGCCGCAAATGCCAATCGATGAGCATTTATTAGCAGCATCTGATGACTTAATACCTTGTAGCGGTATCGCTGTCGGTATTGATAGATTACTGATGGTCATCACAGGCGCTAGCAGCTTAGAAGACGTCATTCCATTTCCAAGTGGCCTAGCTTAGTTGCTTGCTAGTAGATTTTGACATAGTCGCCAATGATTAAAAAACCCATAAGAAAAAAGCGCGTAAACCAGGGCTTACGTGTTTTTTTATTTTTGTACTTTTTATTACACTACAAACTACTTATTATTTGTTATAGCTTTTACTTACTAAAGTTTAGCCAGCGCTGCATCGATGGCAGTCTCACCATTATGCATACTAAAGACTTTTTTAATCGTATTATCAGCATTAAGTACCGCTGCTAACGTCATGGCCACATCTTCAATAGCGTTTTCGCCCGCATTATCATCATTAATAATGATTTTACCCGTACCAGCGCGTTCTTTTAGCGCACCTGCTTGTACAATGGTGTAATCAAGACTGCTATTCTTAACCAACCACTGATCGGCGTAATGCTTAGAGATATAGTATTCTTTTAAATCGGCAATACCAGGCTGGTTCCATTTACTGGTATCTAAGGAAAATACCGTGCTTAGCATGATATAGCGTTTGATACCTTTATCTTGAACCGCTTGCATCGTCTTAACCGCGCCATGCAAATCGACTTCTAAGACATCTTTCCCACCAGAGCCGGCAACAAAATAAACCGCATCGATATCTGATTTAATTTGCTGTTGAATGGCGTCTTTCTCAGCAGTAATATCTAAATCTAACTGACTATAATTGTTATCGCTAAATAATTTTTCATCTTGACGGGTTGTGCCAATCACTTGATGGTTATCCGCTAATAGTTGTTTAACCAAATCAGAACCCACTCGACCGCTAGCGCCAATTACTAATATTTTCATTATCATTCCTATTATTATATGAATTTTATATGCTTTATCTTTATTTAAAGATTTATGTTTTAAAACTGATTATTCAAGAACCGTTTAATCAAAAACTATTTTTTTAAAATAATTTGTTTTAAGAGCTGCATATAGCCTAACAATAATGACGAGCACACTTCGTTATGAAGCGTGCTGATTGCATAGTGTTTGGTTATGGAGTGTATAGGGTTTGCAAGAATGGACTTTGTGAAGGTTAATATTTAGAGAGATAAGAAATTTTTTAAGAAGTTTTAAAAAGTAGGGTTTTCAAATTGATAAGTAAAAGAAATGACTGCACCAATTAACGAACCAAGCGATTAAGACCATCGGCAAAGGCTTTCTTGTCGCGGTCGCCGTAAGGTTTCTGCCCGCTCATTTCTTGCAATTCAAGCACGCCTGTACCGCGCATGGTATCCATAAAGTCGCGCATATTGAGCTTTTGCTTGATATTGTTTTTATCATAAACCACACCGCGGGTGGTCAAAACCATACCGCCTTTATCCAAAATGTCATTGGCCAAAGGAATGTCGCTAGTAATGGCCAAATCGCCTGGCTGGATTTGCTCGACGATATAATCATCAGCTTTATCAAACCCTGACGGCACCACGGTCATGACAAGCAGCGGTGATTTGCGCAATTTAATCGGCTGATTGGCAACAAATATCGCCATCGTTTGGGTACGTTCAGCCGTTTTGATGATTAAGTCTTTAGCAATCAATGGCACCGAATCGGCATCTACCCAAATCTGCATTATTTCTCAGCCTTATCGGTCTTTAATAATGCCTCTGCTAAGGCATCTTTTTGACTACCTTTCACGTCACTTTTAGTATTTTCTAAAGTACGCTCAGTTTCGGCATTGGTAGATTGCTCTGGTACAGATACAAGTGCTTGCTTATCGGTCATGGTTGGCGCCAGTTTTTTATCAAGCCCCACTTTATTTGGTAAGACGGCAACCAGTTTTGCTAGCGCAGGTTCTAAATCCGCCACGTCATTTGGCATCAAGGTGATATGGGCAATTTTACGGTCTTCGCGCTCAGCCTTATGGTAGCTATGATAATGGGCGCCATCGATATTGAGCACCGCGCTGATATCAGGATATTGACCTAAGACGTTGAGCATAATTGCTGGATGGACGTTGTCGGTATCGCCTAAGGGCAGATTGACCACCGCGCGGATATGGTTTTCAAATTGACTGGTAATCGCACCTTCGATACTCCAGTGTCCAGAGTTATGGACGCGCGGAGCAATCTCGTTGGCTAGCAGATAATCGTTACCGCGCGCATCTTTACTCACAAACAGCTCAAGCGCCATCACACCGACATAACCCAAGTGATTCATCACCGTGGTAATGGCATCGGTTGCTTGCTGAAATAAATGGCTGGTACCAACGGCTGGGGCGCGAGTTTTGGCTAAGATACCATGATGATGGTGATTTTCGACCAAATCATAGCAGCGCACCTGACCATTTTGCGCGCGTACGGCAATGATAGACACTTCACGGCTAAAGTTAATAAAGCCCTCTGCAATTAATGGCGCAGGCGTTGGGGTTAATGAACCTTTACCGTTAACCGCGTCTTTTAGCTCATGCCAAGCGGCTTTGATATCGCTGTCTTCTTTGATGACAAACTGACCCTTACCATCATAACCGCCGCGGCTGGTCTTGAGCACTATCGGCAATCCTAGCTCAGCGCAAGCTTGCTTCAATTCAGCTTCAGAATTGACCGCCATAAATGGTACGGTGGCGATATCAAGCTCATTAAACATGCCTTTTTCTTTTAAGCGATCTTGGGCGATATCAAGGGCAAGCGGTGGCGGAAACATGCCTTGTTTGCTGCCTGATTTTGATAGATGCGCTAACTGCTCGACAGTCGCCGTTGGCGTGTTTTCAAACTCTAAAGTAAAGACGTCAGCTGCCGCGATAAATTCATCTAATTGCTCGCTAGTAAAAACTTTTCCGTAAAGGCTGGCAGGGCAGTCGGCGTTGTCTTCTAAAAACACGCACTGATAACCGAGCGGCAGGGCAGCTTGGGCGAGCATCATACCAAGCTGACCGCCGCCTAAAATACCGATGGTACGGATGGTTTGGGTAACAGGATAAGCATTGGTGGTAGTCATGGCAGGCTCTTTACATTTAAAATGAATAAGGATTTTTAGTAAATGATTGGCTAAAAATTAAGGTTAGAAATAGGAAAAGGTGCACCGTATGCACCTTATCTTTAGTAAAACTCATTTGGCTATAAATATCAAGTTTAGCGCATGGTAAGTATCAAATATTACTAGCAAGAGTATTGATAACAGCAGTTTTTGCTAAAAGGTTAACTCATCTTGCTTACTTTATTGATTAATAATACCGGGTGTTGGACTTGCAAGAATGGTCTCTGTTTGCGCTTGACGCATGTTATCAAGCTTAGTGGCAAGCGATTCATCATGCAAGGCCAGCACCTGAATGGCAAGGAGGGCCGCATTATAGGCACCAGCAGTACCAATGGCTAAGGTGCCAACAGCCACGCCCTTTGGCATTTGCACGATAGAAAGCAGACTGTCCCAACCGCTAAGCATCGATGATTTAACAGGCACACCAAACACAGGCAGCGGCGTTTGACTGGCACACATACCGGGCAGATGCGCGGCGCCGCCCGCTCCAGCGATAATCACCTGCAAACCGTTATTTTTCGCGCTTTTGGCATAATCGAACAATCTATCTGGCGTACGATGGGCTGACACCACTTCACATTCAAAGGCAATATCAAAGTCAGCAAGCAACTGCGCCGCTGCACTCATGGTCGCCCAATCCGACTGCGAGCCCATGATAATGCCAACTTTTGGTTGACCAGCAGGGGAGGTAATGGGGCCGTTTTGCTCAATAGCAGCGTTTTGTGTAGTAGGGTTCACAGTAGCGGAGGTGGTGCACATGCTTTGATATCCTCAAAAAGACCATCATACAAAAGTTTTGCTGCCTTCGTAAAGCCAAGTTTGTCGTTTAATGTCAAAGCTGACTAAATAGCAGTTTTTTATGTCGCGGTTTTATCGATTTATAATGGGCCTTCATCATGGCGATATTGCACAAAGTTACTGGCTTTCAATGGTAATGGCAGCTCAGTATCCAGCTGATAACAGGTCATATAACCGCTATCTATGGCTGCTGAATAATCGGTGCAAACCACTTGGTTGCTCAATGGTTCAGGATTGCCAGTGAGCCAATAATGCCCAACAAACACGGGTTTGTGCGTTTTAAGGGCAAATTCAATGTTCTCTGCCATGGCATCGTTTGGAATCTGCGCCAAGCCCGATTTTGGCGCACGGGCGATTTCATGTATAGGCCGCTTATTTAGCTCATCAAGCCACCAGCGCACGCGTACTTGTGAGCGCGCTGCACCGTCTTTATCGACCATAACCAAACCTTCAGGTAACGCAGTTTCCACACCTTTTAACACACGCTCAAGCGCCTCATAGGCGGGGCTATGTTTTTGTGAGCTGGCAATGACCGCTTCGGGGGTTAGGCAATTATCAGTAGTTAATAAAGGTTTTAATACCGCCATGCTATCGACATCCCAGCAAGCGTGGACAAAACAGGCATAATCGGTCTCAAGCCAAAGCGGTATCTCATAAAAGCGCTGCAACCAGTATTGATGCGCTTCTGAGCCAAAGGACACTTCGGCTAAAAACGCTTCATGTTGGCGTACATGAACATCGCTATGCGAGCGTAAATAGCGCTCGGGCTGCTTTGGGTCAAGCATCGCAAAAGCCAAGGCGTTGTATTCATGATTGCCCATCACCGCATCGGCCACGCCTGCATCTAGCATCGCAAAAACAATTTCAAGAGTAGCTACCTGCTGCGAACCACGGTCAATCAGGTCACCAATAAAGAGCGCCCGATGCCCTAACGGCGGTACAAAGTGGCTGCCATTATGCACATAACCCAATTGTTTTAGCAGCCCAATCAACTTGTCTGCATAACCGTGAATATCACCAATAATATCTATAATCATAATTCTTTATCAAATTCTTAAACATGTTGTTAAATACAAATTAGGGCAAAACATCAAACGTTATCAATTAGCAAATTTAAAACTAAAGATTCTAAAACTAACCGCTCTAAAGGCCAGGCGACAATAGCGCATTTAAAAAGTGTGGCAAGACGCGAGGTTCTAAAATAATGGTCGCAATCACTCCAAATGCGCCGCCCCACATATGCGCCATGTGATTGATATTGGAGCCGCCGCGTTTATCGGCGTGAATACTATAAGCGACGTAAGCGACAGCAAAAACTATCGCTGGAATAGGAATAATGGCGAATAGATAAATTTTTTCCCACGGAGCCAGCAAAATAAATGCAAATAGCACCGCTGAAACCCCACCCGAAGCACCAAGGCTCAAATAACTGGCGCTTTTTTTATTTTTAAGATAGCTTGGCACCATGGCAAACACGATAGCCAGCACATAAAAAACCACAAAACCATAACCGAATAAAAACGGCTGATATAAGCCTTCAATAGCCCGGCCAAAAAAGTACAGGGTGAACATATTAAACAGCAAGTGCATCGCATCGGCGTGAATAAAGCCGTGGGTCACAAAACGATCCCATTGACCGTTATTCACCGCCGGCGGATAAAAAATCAGCCGATTAAACAGGGTTTTGTTTTGCCACGCCAATAAACTGACAATAACCGTAATAATGATAATAAGCGTCGTGTGGTTGAACAAAGGAGAGTCCTTAGGCCGAGCCTGATAGGGGGCAGTGTTATAGAGCGTAGTGCTTAAAGACCAAATAAGTTGGATAAAAAATAACTAAATATGGGTGCTGAAAATAGCTAAGGCTTACACCAACAGTAATAACAGTAATAACAGTAATAACAGTGATGCTAAGGCAAAAAACCAATAGACGACAAAATTATGCTTTAATAATCGTTTATATTGAATAATATTACAGCGTAACAGGCAACTAAGTAATGCTTCGTATACTGACCGTAACGTTTAACGACAGAATAAATATTTACCAAAAATAAATCATTAATCGGTGATATTTATCCAGTTTTACGTTTGTTGAAATTTTAAAAAAAAGGGTGGTGTGTCAGAAAGTATGCTGAGGAGATGAAAGGAGGGTGACAGCCGAAGCAAGATGATATATTTGGAGGTTATGAAGACACAAATACAGATCAATTGCCCCGACTGTCACAGTCCCAGTTTTTCGATACACGGCAAAAAAAGCTATGGCAAGCAGAACTACCAGTGCAAGGACTGCAAACGTCAATTCATTGACGACCATGCCTTAACTTATCATGGCTGTCACTCTAAAATAGAAGACATCATACGGCTAATGACGGTTAGAGGTTGCGGCGTCAGAGACATAGCCGTTATAGCCTCTATTAGTATTGGTAAAGTCCTTAGCACCATAGGCTCATCGGTCTATAAGATTACACCTAAAAAGCGCTATTATGAACGCTTAGAGGTTGATGAGTTCTGGACTTACGTATATCGCAAGAAGCGTAAAGTTTGGCTTATTTATGCTTATGACCGCGCTACTAATGAGATTGTCGCTTATGTCTGGGGCAAACGTGACCTGAAAACAGCTAAGAAGCTAAGAGCCCGTCTTAAACAACTGAAAGTCAGCTATGGTTCTATTAGCATGGATAACTGGGATAGCTTTATAACCGCATTCAAGCCTGACAAGAAACAAATCGGCAAGCAGCATACGGTAGGCATAGAAGGTAATAACTGTCGCCTTAGACACCGATTGCGACGAGCCGTTCGAAAGACCTGTTGCTTCTCAAAGAAGTTTGATAACCACTTTAAGGTGTTTGATTTGGTATTCTTCTATGTCAATTATGGCTATGTCTGATGCCAGCATACTTTTTAGAACACCACCAAATATTTAATAAAATAATATAAATGACTTTCAATCAGAAAGTGCTTTTAACGATAGTAATATAGGATAGACCCTATAGTTGACACTGTATTTTTAAAAGAGTTTCGGCTTTTAGAAAGCATAAAATTTCTTAGATGTATCAATCTAATTCTAAAATAATTATTAATAACCCCAGTTCGGGATAAGCCACATTGTAACTCATTGATACTATTTACAATATGGCTACCTGTCCCTGCTGAGGCATGTTTTTGATGGTGGGTTTATAGGGAAACCAGCAATAAGCAATCAAACCTGACAGCAAGTTTGTGATAAACCCCGTGACACTACGATGGCGTGAGTGTTCGATTTGGCACAAGTTTTTAAGCTCTCCAAACACCGTTTCAACCAAAGAGCGATGATTGAGTAGTGCCTCATCCATAGGCTCAAGTAATTGGGGTTTCATATTACGCCGAAGTTTGGTGATCAACATGGTATCACTGTGTTTTGTGAGCCACTCGTTTAGTGCTTTACTGATATAGCCTCTATCCCCAAACACCTTGCCAAACACAGACGTTGCCATATCCTTAACAGGCACTCTGTCATCCGTATTACCCGCAGTGACTTTAACAGATAAAAGCTCGCCCTTATGATTGATAATGGCGTGCAGCTTAAAGCCGTAAAACCAGCCCATGCTGCTTTTGCCTCGGGTTGCCATTCTTTCAAAGACTTTATGACGGTAGATACGCTTGTTATGACAAACTGCTATCTTGGTTGAATCAATATAGCTGATACCTGTACAGTCGCCCATCATGCTTTGCAAGTAGGCACATAATGGCATGATACTGCGTGGTATCAGCTCTATAAACCGTGAATAACAGGGCAAGTTTGGAAACTCCCGCTTCATCATGCCAAGCATGTGATGGTAGTAAAAAGACTTAAACTGTCGATACCGCAGTTGATAAAACAGTACCAAGACAGTCATAATCTCTGCTACACTTATCTGGCATGCTCTTAGCCGTTGACGGCCCGTTGCGATTAAGTGAGCCTCAAACTCAGGTTTGAATTGCTGATAAAAGTCGTCAATATGGCAGTATAGTTCGGTTAGGTTGTCCATGTAAGAAGTCCTTTTTGCTTAAGTGGTCTTGGTAAACTTACTTTAGCAACTTTGGACTTCTTTTTTTATCTTTTTTTGAGCCCTTATCCCGAACTGGGGTTATTAATAATAAAAACTTGGGCTTGAACCGCCCCGTGATTTTCGGAGGCTCAACATTCTGAGAGAATACGACAATGAAAAGACAAACCTACACTCCTGAAATTAAAGAACGCGCCGTTCGTAAGCTGATCGAAGCAGCATGACGACTTTTACATCAGCAAGATTAAACGTATCTGGCAGGACAGCAAATGCCGTTACGGTGCGTGTAAAGTATGGCAGCAGATGAAAGCTGACGGGTTAAAGGTTGCTCGGTGTACCGTCGAGCGTTTAATGAGTCAGCACGGCCTACAAGATATCTAGCGCGGTAAGGGTAAAATAACAACTCACAGCTGTGATGATCAAAAGCGTGCTGATGACTTGGTTAATCGTAACTTTAGCGCTCATCGCCCTAACCAGCTCTGGGTGGCAGACTTTACTTATATCAAGACATTGAGCGATTGGGTATATACCGCTTTTATTATTGATGTGTTTGCTCGCGCTATTGTGGACTGGAAAGTATCGAATCGGATGAATACCGATATGGTGATGGCGGCATTAAACCAAGCAATAGCAGATAGAAACAGTCCCAAAGATGTCATTCATCACAGTGATCGAGGGGTTCAGTACTTATCTATTCGCTATACCGATAAGATGACGGTCTCTGGTGTGATTGCTTCTGTTGGTACAACAGGCGATTTATACGACAATGCATTGGCTGAAACGGTCAATGGACTGTACAAGTCTGAGGTGATTCATTATTTAAAGCAGAACTGGACTGGTGTGAACGATGTTGAACTGGCAACCCTTGAGTGGGTGGATTGGTTCAACATGAAGCGTCTACATAGCACTATCGGTTATGTGTCACCCTTTGAGTTTGAAAAGCGGTATTATGATAATTTAACCCTGTCAGGCATCGCTGCCTGACTCAAGTAAATCAACCTCTGATATAGTCGCGGCGGTTCACCCAAACTCTAATTTTTTTGTGAACTATATATCGATACTGCTGCAACCTGGATGAAAAACACCTTTGAAGAAATCTCGTTAAACATCATGCATATGTAACGCCTTAGAAAAATAGTATTGAAATCGTTATCTCTACTTTTATCGATCCTTATCCTCTGCAATAATGCTGACGTCTAATGTATCAAATTCGTATATTAGAGGCGCCTTATATGAAGAACATGACTAAGATAATGATAGCGGGTGTTTTAGCAGTAGGCACGTTGGCTGCTGGTTGCCAAAATGCTCCTAGCACGACTACTCCAACTACTCAAACAGTAACATCAAATGCCCTACAAGCCTATAACTGGCAGTTGATTGATGCCAATCGTAGCGATGGTGACAAAGTTACTCAGTTATTCTTCAATCCAGCGAAACCTTTAATTTTAAACTTCATGACTGCTGACGGTGATAACCGCGTTGCTTTTATGAATACCTGTAACAATATGAGCGCTGGATACAGCATTGTGGATGGTAACGTCCAAATTCAAAATGGTATCAGCACCTTAATGGCATGTCCTGAGCCACAAGCTAGTTTTGATACTGCTACACTAGCAACAGTACAAGGTAAATATAGCTTAAGCGAAATTGGCAAAAATCTACCTGTTCTAACCATTACCAATGCTAATCAAGTTGCTCATTTCAAAGCTATTTCTAAATAACTACTACAGGCATTTATACGAAAAACATGACTAAAGTAATGATGGCAAGTGTTTTAGCGGTAGGTACGTTAACTGCTGGTTGCCAGACCACTCCTAGCGTGACAGCGCCAGTTGAACAGACAATCACACCAAATCTCTTACAATCCTATAATTGGCAGTTGGTTGATGCCAAAGGGACTAATAACGTTAAAGTTCCTCAGCTATTCTTTGATCTAAACAACCCACTAATTCTAGAATTTACGAATGAGAACGGTAATAATTTTGTTAGCCTATTGAATACTTGTAATAACATGGCTGCTGGTTATAAAGTTGTGAATGGCAACGTACAGGTAGGCAATATAAGAAGTACCAGAATGCCTTGCCCAGAACCACAAGCAAGTTTTGATAAAGCGGTCGTGGACACCGTAAAAGGTAAATACAGCATAAGCATAATTGCCAACAATTATCCTGTCTTGACCATTACTAATGCCTATCAAGTCGCTAGCTTTAAAGCTATTCCTAAGTAAGTCTGTCAAATAAGTTGGTAAATTGTAAACAAATAACGCCTCACTATTAATTAGTGGGACGTTATTTTGGTACCTCAAAACTACTATTTAGTCTAACAAACCTTATATAATTGTTATTTTTGAAATGTGTCCGGTTCCCTAGTGAGGACTTGAACCTTAGACTGTGAGATATTGCTATTAGTATTCTAAATCTATTTAGATAAAATCAGTGTGCATAGCAGTGTAACTTATAAAATGTAAGGTTGAGTATACAAACCGAGACGAATAATAATTATTCAAGCTTATCTTTCACTTTGAAAGGTTCTGAGAATTGTAGAATTAAGAAATTAACGACTGACAAGATGATCGCTATCTCATAACGTCCATAAGCAACAGAGATACCAATAGCAGCAGTATTCCATAGACTCGCAGCCGTCGCCGTGCCTTTTACGGTATTATCACCTTTAAAAATCGCCCCACCACCGATGAAACCCATACCTGTAATAATCGCATACATTATCCTTGCTTCAGGTTGGGAGCCATGATAAATATCGACAGCTACTAGCATGAAAGCACAGGAGGCAATACTGACTAATGGAAAGGTTCTAAGTCCTGCACCCTTATCTTTCATCTCACGATTAAGCGCAATCGGTAAGGAGAGTATGAAAGCAATTCCTAATTGAATCAGGTGATACACCATTAGTTTTAAGCTCAAATCAAATTCAAACATGTCTTATTACGCTCTTTAAAAGAAAGTTAAATGAACAAGGATAATTATCGATATTTTTAATGCGTCGAAGATGACTTATTACTGCGTAATTTACCAATCATGGTAACGATAGCCACGACAATAACACCGACGAATAAACCTACCAACGCATTTAAGAGCATGGTTGTCACACTTTCAAATATGCCAGTTAGGTGCGCTAAGTCTTCCACTTCATGGTGCAAAAAATCAATCCCATGCACTAAAATACCGCCGCCCACTAGAAACATTGCTAATGTCCCAGCAATGGATAAAAACTTCATCAGCTTAGGGGCCATAGATAATAAAATTCTACCTATTTTCTGCTTTGCACCGTTCGTCTGTTTCATTAGGTAAAGACCTAAATCATCCATTTTAACGATACCCGCTACTAAGCCATAAACGCCTACTGTAATGCCAATGGCAATAATAGACAGCATCACGCTCTTCTCTAAAAGCGTCGCTCCAACTGCTGAGCCGAGTGCAATTACGATAATTTCAGCCGATAGAATAAAGTCGGTGCGCACCGCACCTTTGATTTTGTCCTTTTCAAAAGCAACCAAATCAATCGTCTCATCAGCATTGGCACGTAGACGGGCTATTTGTTCTTCATCGTGAGGTAAGATATGTGGCCAGAACTTATGAATGATTTTTTCAGCACCCTCATAAGCCAAATAGACACCTCCGCACATCAATAAAAACGTGACTAATGGCGGATAGATGGCACTAATCAGCAACGCTAACGGCACTAATATAAGCTTGTTAACGAATGAGCCTTTGGTAACGGCCCAAACTACTGGCAGCTCACGGTCTGCTTTAACACCTGAAACTTGCTCTGCATTAAGGGCTAGATCATCGCCCAATACACCCGCCGTTTTTTTAACGGCAACCTTGGTCATAAGTGACACATCATCTAATATCACACTGATGTCATCAAGCAAGGTTAATAAACTGGCCCCTGCCATGTGTGCTCCTTTGCGTCTATTTATATAAATTAATTGATAGGTTTTTTATTAAAGTCTTTCTAATGTTTTTTGGTGTCACCGACAATCTTATCCATCAAAGCAAATAACAGGCCTGACAGTACAAACGTCATATGGATAATCACTTTCCACATCAATCTATCAGCATCACCTTCGCTCATCTCTTTAGGTATATCCATAAATGATTTAAGAAGATCAATCGCAGAAATGGCAACGATGGCACCAATCACTTTGAGTTTTAGCCCAGAGAAATTGATTTTCCCCATCCATTCAGGGCGGTCCTCATGATCTCCGGTATCAATTTTTGAGACAAAAATCTCATAACCACTAAATATGATGATGAGCAATAAACTTGCGACTAATGACATGTCGATAAGCGCCAACGTACCAACGATGACATCGGCTTCAGATGCACTGAACACATGGGTAATCATATGCCACAGCTCTTGAAAAAACTTAATAAATAATAAAATGATACCGAGCACCAATCCCAAATAGAAAGGGGCTAGCAGCCAACGACTATTAAATATGGTTTTTTCTAATCTTTGTTCAGCTTTGTTCAGCATTTGTGTCTCTTGTTGTTGGCAATATAAATGTTTGAATATGATGTCTATTATTAGGTAATAAAAAGCAATGCATGTTAGAAAAAAGGTTATACCAATTATTTGGCATAACCTGTTATTAACGATATTCTAAAATAATAATTTTTTGCTTTACATTGTTTACACTCTAAGCAGTGAGTTTTGCCTGTTGCTTACGATGTTTCAGTGAAGCAAGCAGCGCCCAACCAATAAAGGCAATACCGATCAGCCCCGTAATAAGCTCTGGCACATGGAATTTCACCGACAATAGCATGATAATGGCTAAAGCGCCGATGGCATAATGCGCGCCGTGTTCAAGATAGACAAACTCATCAAGCGTGCCTTTATCGACTAAGAAAATAGTCATCGAACGCACGAACATCGCACCGATTGCCAGACCAAGCATAATCACGATAACGTCATTGGTAATCGCAAAGGCGCCAATCACGCCATCGAAACTGAATGAGGCATCGAGGACTTCTAGGTATAAGAAGCCGATAATACCGCCTTTCATAATCGCACTGGTCGCTGCTGCGCCCGAGCCATTTTCTTTGTTTTCTAAATCTTCTTCGAGGTCACCTTCAAGCATACCCGAGACCACTTGTACGCCAAGGTATACCAAGATACCCCAAACGCCAGCGATTAGGACCGCAGTGGATTGCTCAGGATCAGCAAATGATACGGCAATCATCAACACGATAAGCGCCACAAAGACGCTCATGGCATCTACTTTGCCAAGCTTTGCCAAACGGCTTTCAAGCCAGTTAAACCAGTGCACTTCTTTATCGTCAAAGATAAAGTTTAAGAACACCAATAATAAGAAAATACCACCAAAGGCTGAGATTTCAGCATGGTGTGCCATTAAACGGGCAGAGTATTCTTCTGGTTGATACAAAGCCAGTTTGATGACCTCTACCATAGCAAGCTCAGCAGTTACCGCGACAATGACAATAGGGAATACCAAGCGCATCCCAAATACAGCAATCAAAATACCAACGGTTAAAAATATCTTTTTCCAAAATTCATCCCAGCCTTTCAGAACTGAGGCATTAACCACCGCATTATCGAATGATAATGAGATTTCCATGACGGCCAAAATAGCGGTAATAGATAAGGTTGCGATCAAACCGCCCATCCCGCCATGTGAATATCCCCACCATGCCGCGATCGCTAATGCAATGGCGGTAAAGATAAAGTCTAAATAAAAATGTCTCATGACACATCCTGTCTGGTTGCGTAACGCTAAGTGTATCTACTAAAAGTATGAGGCATAAAAAAAGTGGCTATCGTAAGCCACTTTCCTATGTGATTTTTAATAGAATATAAAGTATTTTTGAAAAATCTTCTATGTAGAATTGTCACTGTATCTTTTATGCTTTGGCGATTAAAAACACCTTATATTTTAATAATAATCCTAAGCATAAGATACTGATTAAATAGAATTATGCTACGTAGTTTAGCTTCTGTATTAGCCTTACTTAGAAAAATGCGAATTCCTCTCACAAATAAAATTTTGCTATTTTGGGTATACCCTAGCGAGACCAGTAAAACAGACTATAATTTGAGCTAATGAGTTACCTAGAATGGACAATGTTAGCAGGACTATTAATTGTCTAATAGTGATAGAAACTATGCCACCGCTGACCCCTCTAGTTGTTTTAGGCCAATCGTTCTCAGTCTTCCTTGGTCATCAACTTCTTTAATGACTAATAACCACTCCTTATTAATCACAACCGTATCGCCTGCTACGGGTGCCATCTTTAAGCTATCCTTAATATATTCAGCAACCGTTTGTTCCCACATATTTTTCGTGTTCAGGGTATCTTCTAGAGATTCGAATTTCATACTATCGGTAAAGAAAGGCACATCTTTAAGTTTGACACTCGGCGATAGCATCCAATCGCCATAAAAATCATCGATGGCTCTACGGTCTAACGTAGTGTCATTAAAAACAGTCGCAATCTGATCGGCATAATCGCCACTCATGGCATACCATACGCTATCGCCAAATTTGAGCTTAGTCTTTTCATTAATTGCCAAGATTTGCTGACCACGTACCAAGGCAAAAACATGGATTCCTTCAGGGCTGATACGCGTAGATATATCCCTCGGATGACGACCAATTGCAAACGCCCCTAACTTTACCTCAAATTCATACAACGTAATACTTGCTCTATCTGACACCCACACTTCATGCTCTTCTTTTGGGCCCTTATTGTTAGGAATACGCACCTTAAACAGATTGGCCATAAAAGGAATGGTCGTCCCTTGTAACACCAACGATAAGACCACCACCCCAAAAGCGATATCAAACAGCATAAAGGCATTGTCTACCCCTGCAATCACTGGCAACATGGCAAGGGTAATGGGCACTGCACCACGTAAGCCGACCCAAGAGATAAAGCCGATCTCTCTATTTTTAAATTTAAACGGTAAAACACTGGTATAGACTGCAATAGGACGAGCCACTAAAATCATAAAGGCAGCAATGGCCACTGAATAAGGCCAAACTTCAAGAACGTTCGATGGCGTGACCAATAGGCCCAATACCACGAATAACACCGCTTGCGACAACCACGCAAAGCTGTCCATCACGCGCATGACATGCTCAGTTGAGCGTACCTTATGGTTGCCAATCATAATACCAGCGATAAAGACCGCGAGAAACCCACTACCGCCCAGTAAGTTAGTGGCAGAAAACACTGCTAAACCCGCCGACATTATTAAAATGGCATACATACCTTCTGCCAAATGTATCTTGGGTAATAATCGAGATAGGAAATAACCAAAGAACAAGCCCATTCCTAAACCAAAACTAAGCTGTTGTAATAGTAGGCCTAAGAAGCCTAACGCTGTCTGTCCGGCAGGATCAACATTTAAAGCAATCAACCCAGTTACTAACAGAATCGCTAAAGGGTCGTTGGCGCCCGACTCTAATTCAAGCGTGGCTTGGACACGATCATTTAATTTAACACCGCCATTACGCAACAGTGAAAATACCGCTGCCGCATCGGTTGAACCCACGATTGCTGCCAGTAATAAGCCAAAGCGCCAATCGACATCCAGCAGCCATGTGACGAATACACCCAGTATCATGACTGTCGCAAGTACGCCCCAAGTGGCCAGTGTGATGGCTGGTTTTAAGCCAACTCGGAATGATTTAACAGAGGTGCGCAACCCACCATCTAACAAAATACAGGCTAGGGCTGCTTGTCCGACAAAATTGGCTATCGCATATTGAGAAAATTCAATACCCAAGATACCTTCTTCACCAGCGAGCATCCCGACGACTAAAAACAATAGCAAAAGTGGAACACCCAAACGCGCCGATAACGTACTTGCCATGATACTGGCGAAAATTAATACTGCTCCTACGAGATACACGATATTTAAGGTATCCATGTTTCATTAAGCCCTATTTTATAATACTAAGCTGTTTTAACCAGAACGGGAGTAACATTTACCCATTGCTTTCAACGGTTAATTATTGTTTTAACATACTCCTTAAGAATAACTGAGGTATGCTTGTATTTTGGTAAATATCTTATTATATTTTCGCTAAATGAGTCATATTATGAAAAAAGAGACACTGACAGGACTGTCTATTATTACATTTGCAGCATTTTATATTTGGATTCAAAATGGCAGTAACCCATCTGATAAAAAAAGAAACACTGAACTCGAACAAGCTCAAAAAACATCAAAGATTGCATTGCTAACGAAGTGCCAGAAAGCAGTACAGCCCATGCTTAAAGGTTTTAAATCTATGGACATTAAACGAAAAAACACAGACTACAGACGATTAAATAATGGTAACTTTGAAGTCATAACACATTACTATGCTGAAGATAACTTGGATGCGGCCCCGCTCATTATCGTCGACTGCTTATTCGATAAAGATGGCAGTTTATTAGAAACAGCGCAGGTTAAATAACTTCCAGTATAGCTATGGAGCTGTAGTAAATAATACTTAAATATCACACCTTTTTCTGAAATTTTTTAAGCTGCTCATGATGCTGGCCATTTGCTCAGCCAGTTTTTTAATATCGGATTGAGTAGTCATTGCTTATTCTCCTGTTATTGAATTATAAGCAGTTGCACAATTTTTAGGAAAAGCTTTTCAATCTGGAATTAAATTACTGGTTCAGTTGGGGTATACCCGAGCGGAACCGGCTAACTCACCCTTCAAACCCATTGATAGACCATTTAAAATGGGCTAAAGCAGTAAAACCACTTCAAGCGTACTATTATTAGCATATTTTTAATAAAAAAAAGCCAACCATAAGAGGGTGGCTTATTAGCGTTTGAATCACTCGAATTCATTATTACACATTAAAACCTATGTGCTTCCCTGTTGGCAGCTCAACGTCGATACGAAGCTTGCCACCCATAGCTTCAACATATTTTTTCATGGTCGATATTTTAAGATCATTGCCGCGATTTTCTATAGCAGACAATGAAGGCTGCTTAATACCCATGGTTTGAGCCAGCTCTTTTTGAGAGATCTCTAACTCTTCACGGATACGAGACAGCTGGTTTTCTAAAAGCAGTTGCTCTGCCAGTTGTTTAATACGCGCTCGGCTGTCTAAAGAGCGCTCAGCTAACATCTCTTGTAATGTCTTAGTCATATCATCAATCTCCTAAAGTTCTGAGGTGACACTCATACTGTTGGTCTGCAGTGGCTAGCATTTCTTTATAAAAACGCTTTCTATTACCCTTATCACCAATACAAAGCACAATAGCTTGCCGCTTTGGGTCAAAGGCAAAAAAGGCTCTGAGTGGCTTACCTTTGTGCTGAACACGTAACTCTTTCATGTTGGTAAATTTCGAATCATACACCGTATCCACTAAAGGGCGACCTAAGCTTGGGCCTTGTTGTTCTAAAACCATCAAAGCTGCCAGTACTTTTTCTTGCGTTGATTCATCTTGCTGATCAAGCCATTGGTTGAACAGCTCTGTTGTGATGACAGTCCACATATAAAGACCAATATATAGATTACAGTCTATATAATACAGCTAATCGAGACAGTCTGCAATTAGAACGAGCAGCTTTAGCGCGTCGTGTTACTGGCTTATGACACTATGATCAGCTCTTAACAACCTATTCTTAATAGTGATAGTATTTTCTATCGTATAACGATACTTGTTTTTAGTTATTTTCGGACAACTTAGAACCTGATATTCAAACCAAGATAGCAATACGCAAATGATGTTAAAATACAATCAGAGAAGTCTACAGACCACTAAAACACTTGGGAAACGACTAAGAGTTCAATGCCTTTACAGCGCAATAATCACGATTTAAAGGAAAAATAACTTTGTATAAATCAGAGCAAGCAAGACAAGTAATTTATCATCAAGACCCTACTGTTAACACTGACTGGTTAGACGCGGTTACGATTGATACCGACAGCAAGAAAATAACCAAAGCAGAGAACGAGCAGCTGACAAAAGGATTTGTTAGGGGATTGATAGCAGGTAAAGTCATTGGCATTGAGTCGCTCGATGATTTAAATTTTTGATGGTCTGCTAAAAATCAGCACACCTTCATTATAATGACGGACCCTAAAAAGACAGTAATTAGGCGGAACAAAAACTGATTGTTGGCGCGGGTGTTGATATTGAGAAAAATAAATAATAAGAAAGCCCGTAAAAACTGGACGTATAACCGACAGTTTGTGTTCTAGGATAGAAGTCAAACTAGAGCATGTTTAAAAAAATCTAGCGGCAACCAACGCAGACAACATAAAAATTTAACCAGCAGTTCCAATTGCTCGTATGAGAAATCTATTATTATCCAATCCTGCCCCCTTAGTTTTTATAGTTAATCAATCAATATACACACTAATCATTCTCAAATGCCAACTTGAACCGAACCGCCCCGGTATTGTCGGAGACTTAACATTCTGAGAGAATACGACAATGAAAAGACAAACCTACACTCCTGAGATTAAAGAACGCGCCGTTCGCATGCTCATTGAAGCGGCAGGCGACTACCCCTCTACCTGGTCAGCGATTCAAGCCATTGCCCCTAAGATTGGCTACACACCTGAGACCCTGCGATCCTGGCATAAAAAGCACATCGATCAAACTATTCCTGCCTCAGTGCAAGCGCAAAGTCAGGAACAGCGTATTAAAGATCTTGAACGCGAAAATAGAGAGCTTAAGCAAGCCAATGAAATCATAAGGAAGGCGGCTGCTTTTTTCGCCCAGGCGGAGCTCGACCGCTGACTAAGACAATGGTTAGGTTTATAGATGAGCATAAATATCAATACGGGATCGAGTCAATTTGTAGAGTTCTGCCGATTGCCCCATCAACCTACTACCGTGCTAAAGACTTAGAGGACTGCCCTGAGAAGCGCTCATTACGCAGTCAGCATGACGACTTTTACATTAGTGAGATTAAACGCATCTGGCAGGACAGCAAATGCCGCTATGGCGCTCGTAAAGTATGGCAGCAGATGAAAGCGGATGGGTTAAAGGTGGCTCGCTGCACTATAGAGCGGTTAATGAAGCAGTATGGTCTGCAGGGGGTTTGGCGCGGTAAGGGTAAGATGACCACTAACAGCCGTGACGATCAAAAGCGTGCTGATGACTTGGTCAATCGCAACTTTAATGCCCATCGTCCTAATCAGCTGTGGGTTGCAGATTTTACTTATATCAAGACAACGAGTGGCTGGGTCTATACTGCTTTTATCATTGATGTGTTTGCCCGCGATATTGTGGGCTGGAAAGTCTCTAATCGGATGAACACGGATATGGTGATGGCAGCGCTCAATCAAGCGATAACAGATAGGAACCATCCCAAAGATGTCATTCATCACAGCGATCGAGGGGTTCAGTACTTATCTATTCGCTATACCGATAAGATGACAGACTGCGGTGTGATTGCTTCTGTCGGTACAACAGGCGACTCATACGACAATGCATTGGCTGAAACGGTCAATGGACTCTATAAGTCTGAGGTAATTGAATATCTAAAGGAGAGCTGGACTGGCGTAAACGATGTTGAACTGGCAACCCTTGAGTGGGTGGACTGGTTTAATAAAACACGATTGCATAGCATGATTGGATATGTGTCACCCTTTGAGTTTGAAAAGCGGTACTATGATAATTTAATCCTGTCAGGCATTGCCGCCTGACTCAACTAAATCACTCTACGATATAGTCGGGGCGGTTCAAACTAATTGTCTTTTTTCAATTCTTACAGTGGGACTGAACCAGTGAAAGGACCTGATAACCTATCATTAGCCTATACCTCTCAGCAAACCGTCAAGGACTTTAAAACTAGTGCTCTGAACTAAAACGGCTCTATAACTTTTTATCGTAGTAAGGTGGAAAATTAGGATAGAATAGAGGTGCCAATAACAGTTAGATTAAAGGAAGCCCTATGTCAGCAACCAAGGAAGAGATAGCTGAGTTCATGAAGTCTGAGTTCCCTCAAGCAAAGTACAAGATTGAGGCAGTAAATAGCAGTGGGTCAATTTTATCCCATGATATCAGTTTAGATGATTTAAGACCTGGAGGTACTGTATCGGGACCTGTAATGATGGGAATTGCTGATGTGGCTCTTTATGTGGCTATCTTAGGTAGAATTGGCATAGTACCATTAGCAGTAACCACGAGTCTAACTATCAACTTTTTACGTAAACCAACTGCAAAATCACTCATTATTGCTGAGTGCAAACTGCTAAAAATTGGAAGAAGTCTAGTCGTAGGTGAGGTTTCTTTATACTCAGATGGATCTGACGAATTAGTTGCCCATGTTGTGGGAACCTACTCAGTACCACCAACCAAGAACAAGTCTGAAAATATGTAAAAGATATCAACTTAAAGCCCTTTGCTCAAATCCTAGTGAAATAGATCAGGCTTCTTTACTGGTAATAGTTCTCTAGTGAGGACTTGAATCTTTGGCTGTGGGCTAAGAAATAGTCCCAGTGTACTTACCATACAAATTTTATTTGTGATCGGTGCGCTACACAGACTGTAATACTCAGCATGAGTATTACAGTCTGTGTATGTGATAGCGTAGGTCAGCATTATAATATTAAGCTTATATAACTATAAAATAGATACTTCTAGCCAATACGCAGGTGTTTTCCCTCTAGAAGCTTGAGAACGTGGCTGAAGAATACGCAATTCATATTTACCTGAATATGGAAGTATATAGTAACCTTGATCGTCCACTTCAGGTGCATACTCTCCTACGTTAACAGAGTCTGCTAGATTCTTATGGAATAAATAAGAATCTACATTCCCTCCCGCTGTTTTGACATAAAGCCTTTGGTTTTTTTTAGCGTAAAATGTATAGGAATCATAGAGCCTTTCCTAAATTTCGTGTAAGCATTTCTACAATCTAAATGATAGTTACACACTTTTTAGGAAAGGCTCGATACCCCCCCTATTACGTCAAGTAGTAGGGGGGGGCATTTTTTATATGTTCTAAATTTCCTAGAGAAACAATAGTTTTTTAATGAGATTATGAAGCTTTCATTGTAGACGAGCAGAGTGACGGATTCATTTACTGATTTAATATAACTAAGCTGTTGATTCAAAAATGATCTGTATTTAAAGCCTTCTCGATATCTTCTTTAGACTCAGCACTGACCTCTCTAAAAATATCAACCATATCATTGAGTGAAAATTGACCACCTGACACAAGCTGCCATAATTCGTCACCTACTAACAGATCTTGGCGGTCATAAAAGTTGCCCCAACGCTTATAATTATTATCCGTTCTCGACTCAGGGTTATAAGGAATGGCGATGTAGGTTTGAATTTTATTAGTGTCCTAAATTAGTTGACCACTACAATTTTTTACTTACAACACGCAACCTTTTTAACACACGTTGATTATAAATCTCGATTTTCAAGGTGCTAATATAATTGAGTAATACTTAACTTAGATAACATAAACCACTGATTCTAATAACTTTCATCTTGTATTATCACAGATTATTGGTTTATCGCGATTTTGCAATCTTTACTTAATGGGAGAAATTATGCGTGCTTTAACTTACCACGGTGCTAAAGATGTGCGAGTGGACAATGTCCCAGAGCCTAAACTGCAAGAAAAAGATGATGTTATTTTACGTGTGACTGCGACTGCAATTTGTGGCTCAGATTTACACCTGTATCGTGGCAAAATGCCTGCAACCGAGGAAGGCGATATCTTCGGTCATGAGTTTATGGGTGTGGTTGAAGAAGTAGGCTCTGAAGTCACTGCTGTTAAAAAAGGCGATAGAGTTGTTATTCCTTTTGTTATCGCATGTGGTAACTGCTTTTTCTGTCAGCATGACCTAATGTCTGCTTGTGAGACTACAAATACAGGCCCAGGCGCTGCTCTTAATAAAAAAATAATTCCGCCACCGGCTGCTTTATTTGGTTTTAGCCATTTATATGGTGGGATTCCTGGTGGACAAGCAGAATTTGTACGGGTTCCTAAAGGTAATTTTAATCCGTTCAAAGTACCTGGCTCACTGTCAGATGAGAAGGTTTTATTTTTATCAGATATTTTACCGACTGCTTGGCAGGCCGTGACTAATGCCAATATTACTAAAGGTTCAACCGTAGCTATTTATGGTGCGGGTCCTGTGGGGTTATTATCAGCAGCTTGTGCCAAAATGTTAGGCGCTGAGCAGATCTTCGTGGTAGATCATAATGACTACCGTTTGCAGTATGCCAAAGATACGTACGGGGCTATTCCGGTTAATTTCGATAAGGTAGATGCTGCTGAATTCATCATTGAACAGACCAAAGGGCATCGCGGCGTTGACAGCGTTATTGATGCGATTGGCTTTGAAGCCAAAGGCAGTATGCTAGAAACAATAATGACCAATTTGAAAATTGAAGGATCAAGTGGCGCAGCTTTACGTCAATGTATTGCAGCTGTGCGTCGTGGCGGGGTCGTTAGTGTTCCTGGTGTGTATGCAGGACCCATTCATGGTTTCTTATTTGGTGACGCTTTTGATAAAGGGCTTACTTTCAAAATGGGCCAAACCCATGTACACAAGTATTTACCACAATTATTAGAGTATATTGAAAATGGTGATTTATCACCTGAAGCTATTATTACTCACCGTATGAATTTGTCTGACGCTGCTAAAGGTTATGAAATTTTCGAAAAGCGTGAAGAAGAATGTCGTAAAGTCATTTTAACTCCTTAATTTTTCAAATTTACCCTTAACTTTTAACATTTAAAGGTTAGGTCATAGCTGCTTTAACGAGATTATCTTAAATAATGGTTATCGCTAAAGCAGCTAGTAAAAAAATCTTTGACTTGCTTTTCTCTGCACACGGCAAAAAAATCACCCCCCAACCGATTTTCATGGGTTTAGGGATTAAAGAACCAACTAACTGTCTTAGATGGTCTTAAAGCTTAGAAGTGTAAAGCACAATAAACTTTCTCATATTTATCAGGATCATCTTTATTAGCTACAAACCCTTTGCTAACCAACTTTACCGAGTTAAATGTTTCACCTTCATCATTAGTTATCATAACAATCAAGTTTTGATCCTCAAAACTTTGGAGTTCTTTAATCAGCTCTTTAATTGTCTTAGTTCTATCTTCCCATTGCACTATAATCTATTGTAAGTATGCCTATGACAAACCAATTTCACTGGTTCGGTTCCCTAGTGAGGACTTGAATCTTTGGCTGTGGGCTAAGAAATAGTCCCAGTGTACTTACCATACAAATTTTATTTGTGATCGGTGCGCTACACAGACTGTAATACTCAGCATGAGTATTACAGTCTGTGTATGTGATAGCGTAGGTCAGCATTATAATATTAAGCTTATATAACTATAAAATAGAGACTTCTAGCCAATACGCAGGTGTTTTCCCTCTAGAAGCTTGAGAGCGTGGCTGAAGAATACGCAATTCATATTTACCTGAATATGGAAGCATATAATAACCTTGGTTATCTAGTTTAGAGGAATACTCTCCTACGTCGACAGAATCTGATAGATTCTTATTAAATAAATAAGTATCTACGTTCCCTCCCGTTGTTTTAACAGAAAGCTTTTGGTTTTTTTTAGCATAAAATGTATAGGAATCGTACTTAACACCCTTTAATTTCCCATAATAGTTAGCTGAATTTGCACCTTTTTTAAATTGAACATCAACAGTTTTAGCCACTGCATCTGAAGATGCGGCCATAACTGTAGGGCTTACTACTAGAATAGGAAGCGCAAGTAGAGTAGCAGCAGTTAAGTTTTTCATATTTTAAGACCCCGAGCAGTAAAAAATACCGATTTTAACTTACTTCACGCTGTTAAATTTTATAGATATGTTACATTAGAATTACTAACATAAAGAGTGTATCGGTAAGGCATTAATGGCGTTACCTGTAATGAATAGTGTGAATCAATGCGCTAGCCTACCGCAAACCAAACTATGGTAGCCAAAATCTGAATTTAATCACGTAAACCAAGAGAATACTGCTAGATAGCAGTGTTCTCTTATTATATTCAAAGGGAAAATCATGCGTTCTTTGCTTCTAACGACAATATGCTTAACGGGCAGTTTAGCTCTAGTGGCGTGTAATAACCATCGAGCCGAAACCACAGATCTTAGTCAGCAATCTACAATGAAAATGCCGGTAGCATCAGCGGCATTTACCGCTTTTGGCAATAAAGGAAAAAGTTGGCGGACAGTGGTTAAAGGAAATAAATTAAGTGTAGAAGCAGATTTCTTAAAGCCCACTACAGTTGTAGTAGTGGGCTCCGCTAATACTAACGGCTTCGAATACGAGAGCACAATAAACGGGCAACCTATTATTTTGAATATACGAAAAAATATTTGTATTGATGACAACGGCTATCAAAATGAATTTATTGCCACATTAAGCTATGCAGGTAGAACATATCAGGGTTGTGCTGTTGCCGGCGCAATAGAAACTGCGCCCACATAGAAGATAAGCCTAAGCGGTATCGGAAAAGGCTGTTATCTTATCGAATGAATAGCATACCCCAAGGGAACTACCTATTTTACCTTTCAAACCTATTAACAGACTACTTAAAACAGACTGGTATAATGGAACCATTTATAACAGACTTTTGAATTATAAGACTGCCTGCTGTGCTTTTTTCCTATCATTAGCCTATACCTAAAAAATAAAACCTCTAAACGATACTCTATCTATCATTAGACTTATTTCTATTATTAAATGATATTAATATCATGATATTATCAATGGACATTAATTTATAAGTCTAAATAATATAGGTGGCGTTATGACCGTTCGTATTTATGTGAGAGCCAGCACTAAGGATCAAGACGCTAAGAGAGCCTTGACTGACTTGATTAGCTTTAGCCAAAGCTATAACGATAACCTTGTTGAGTACGTTGAGCATTTCAGTGGTACAAAGCTCGATAGGCCAGTATTAGCTAAGCTATTAAAGGACGCTGATCAAGGCGATATTCTGCTGGTTGAAAGCGTGGACAGATTAAGCAGGCTATCTCAAGATGATTTTGCAATTCTAAAGCAGCGCATCAAAGACAAGGGCTTGCGATTGGTGGTGGCTGATCTACCAACTACGCATACGGTAAGTAAAGGCATGACAGGTGAGATCCTAACAGTGATTAACCATATGCTGATCGACTTATTAGCAACGATGGCAAAGCTTGATAACGATAAGCGTAGAGAGCGTATTAAGCAGGGGTTGGCGAACAGTGGTTATAAGCCCACTGGTAAGAAGCCTAATACAACGAAACACAATCGTATTAAAGAATTAGCCAGTCAAAACAATATGACGAAAGAGGAGATTGCTAAGGCGGTTGGTGTTGGGGTGGCTACGGTCTATCGGGTGTTAAAGCAGGGCTAACAGCTGAATAGTTGAGGTATTTTAAATAACAGTTTGTCTTTTTTATAGACACGATACTATTAGATACATAAGAACCAACTTGGAAGTTTTTAATCATGCAACCGACTTATTATAGTGTCTAACAAGTAATCTACAGTTTCGTCAAGCATGAACCGATGTAAACGTTAAATAACATTTTAGTCTGATTCATAACTTTTATTATTTCTTATTATTTATGGCACATCAGCTTGATTAGGTTTTAAAAGCTATTATCCTACCCAGTTTTTTGTCTAAGCCTCATAGATTCGAGAGTAGCTAGCCATATCAAAGGTAGGATAATCAGCGCAGAACCTATTAACAAAGTCATATTTGGTACTTCGTTAAACCATATGATTCCAACCACCACCGCCCCTAGTAAACCTGAGTATTCCGCACTAGAGACTTTGTACGCTTCAATGTGTCGGTACACCTGTATGCATATACCCGCATAAATCAAAATAAATACATTTGAACTGGCGGCCGTAATCAATGAGTGCCAGTCAAATGGCTGTCCCTCCCAAATAGCCAAACCAAGCGCGAATGGGATTCCTAGTAAATTGGTCAAAAGTAGCGTTTGATAGACAGTATGATGCTGTGGAAGTTTACGAACTAACAGATTGTTTAGCGCCATGGTTACCGCCACTATAAGGGCAAACACCGCCCCTAAATTGATCTGTTTCGGTTGTACGATAACGAGGATACCAGCAAAACCTAACATAGATACCGCTATAGTTGGAAAGGTTAATCTGTCTTTATAAAATAAAAAACCCAGTGGTAATACAAATAAAGGGGCGGCATAAAAAATGGCGTTCGCAGTCGCGAGAGGTAATACTTGAAGAGACAGTACCATGAATATCACACCCAATAGCCACACGTGACTACGAACAAAGTGCCATTTTATATTACTGAATAACTTGTTCTTTTTATTAATTAAGCAAAATGGCAACAGCATTAAAACCGCTGTGCATTGACGAAACAGGATAAATTGATATACCGCCGTCTCAGAGGGCAAGTCCTTTATCAAGGCGTCCGAGAAGACCGCAATGATATTTCCTAGTACCAATAGCGTCATGGCAAATGCAACACTCATCTTTGGCATTCTTAGCCTCCTCGCCCTACTCTAAATTCAGAAACTGTTAAAACCCCAATGGGTTCATGCTGATTTAACGATCTGTCAGGCAGTATATGCAAGTAACGCTATGATGTATAATGATATAAACCATACTTAGTATTACCTGAGGTAATAATGGATTTGCCCCCATTGCGTGCCATACAATGCTTCGAATCCGTTGCACGACTTAACAGCTTTTCAAAAGCAGCAGAGAGCCTCAATGTGACACAAAGTGCCGTGAGTCACCAAATACGCATCCTTGAGAAGTATCTTGGGGAAGCAATGTTTTACAGGCAAGGCCGGACCTTTTCGTTGACAGAGGTTGGTGAGCGTTATTTCACAGATGTGAGTCGCGCATTGGGTCTTCTTTCAGATAGTAGTCAGATTATTAAGCATGGAAAACCTGGGCATATACGCTTAGCTCTGTACAGTTCAGTCGCAGTGAATTGGTTGATTCCTCGACTAGAAGACTTCTATAGACAGTATCCAGAAATAGAACTTACTTTAGATATGGATAATCATCCCTCTGATTATAATGAGCAAAGGGCCGATTGTTATATCACCGTCAATCCCCCTTCACATGCTTTCATCAGTAAGTTTTTATTTTCTGAAACTTTATATCCTGTTTGTGGTCAAAAGCTTTGGGAGAAAATAAGAGATAAACCCCTTCCTGATGCATTGTGGCGGCATCCAATATTGTCCGTGAGGTATACAGATATAAGTGAGAATACAGCGGAGGATTGGCTGCGGTGGTGTAAGGCAGGCGGATTTGAATTGCCGAACAATATAAAGATAAATCATTTTAGTCATGTACTACTAGCGATAGAAGCCGCACGGTATAATCTGGGAGTTACCCTCGTTAACAACTATATGATGCTAGATCAATCTTATAAGCAGACACTCGTTAGAATTCCAATGCATGAACTACTAACAGGGGATAAGTTTTACTTCGTTTGCAAGGAATTAAAGAATAATCAGGATGATATTATTAAACTATGTAAATGGTTAGAATCTCAATGTGAGTAAAGAAATCCTCTATCTTATTTGTTGTTACAAGAAAAATAATGATTTGTTAAGGGGTTTAAAATGATGATTTAGAAAATCCCGATTCAATAACTCATAAACACTCGTATCCTCAAAAAATAGTCATTCATTTTATCTGATATTCAAATAATATAAGTTAATAGGTTGAAGTTTAAAAGAAATAATGCTCATTACATTTAGTTAAAGTCGAATTAACTTTAGAATAAAAACGGAAATTTATACGTTTTTTTATTGTTTATCTGTTAGTGATAATGGCTGTTATAGTCAATTCCACCTAAAAGTGTTATAAACTAATTATCAAACCCAATTGTTATTATAAAGACCATGACTTACTCACTAGATTTTCGCAAACAGGTACTAAAAAGTATAGATGACGGTATGACCTTTGCCGAGGCAGCTGAGTTTTACAATCTCAGCCCAACCACCATACAAAACTGGAAGCGGCGTGTTCATAGTAAAACAACCAGGCAAACCAAACCTTATAAAATACCAGATGATGTGCTACTTAATGATGTCAAAGAGTATCCCGATGATTACCAGTATGAGCGAGCTCGTCGCTTAAACTGTAGTAAAACAGGCATTTATCATGCCCTAAAGCGCCTAGGCATCAGTCAAAAAAAAGACCTTAGAGCATCCAAAAGCCTGTCCGATCAAAAGAGCGATATACCACAGTAAGCTTAATAGCTTTAGGCAGCAAGGCTATCCCATCGTTTATATGGACGAAAGCGGTTTTGAGCACGAGACCATTCGCTCTCATGGTTATGCACCGATTGGTAAGCCTTGTATCGATAGCTACAACTGGCAAGGTAAAAAGCGAACCAACGTTATCGGTGCTCTCTATGAAAAGATGCTGTTTGCACTAGATTACTTTAAGCACAACATTAACAGCAGCATATTCTACGAATGGTGCAAACAAACCCTAATCCCAAGTCTTAAAACCAAATGCGTGATTGTGATGGATAATGCCAGATTTCATAAGAAGAAGCGCATTCAAAAGCTACTGAACAGGCATGGTCATCGTATTCTATGGCTGCCACCGTACAGCCCTGACTTGAACCCTATTGAAAAAAAATGGGCACAAGTAAAGTTTCTACGCCAAGGCTGGATGGAAAACGACTTATCCAAGTTGTTTTATGATGTTTGTCCTAACCATAACAATTTTATTTTGAACTGACTATATCATATCTATTCTTAATATAGATTAGGGTCTCTATATATATTTGCTTAAACTTGCCCGAATAACATTACGCCATGTATTAATGAAGGACCTAAGAATACCATAAACAATCCCGCTAAAATCATTGTTAAACTTGCTATAACGCCCTCATCCTCATTGCGCTGACTTGCCCGGGCTGTACCAAAACCGTGTGATGCATTACCAAATGCGATTCCATTTGCAAGATGGGAGCGAATACGAAAAAAAGTCAAGATCATATCCCCTAAAATCATTCCCACCATCCCTGTAATCAAAGTAAACAATGAGACTAAAGAGGAAGATCCGTGAATTTTTTCAGATAAGTCTAACGCAAATGGTGTCGATATTGAACGGGCCATCAAGCTATAGGTCAAGGTCTTATCAAAATGAAACAAACCAGCGAATATATATATGCTTAAGACCCCCACCACCATCCCGACAGTTATGGAAGCGGTCAAAGCCAAAGCATGTTGACGTATTAAACGACGATACTCATAAATAGGTATAGCAAACGCAACCGTTGCGGGGGCAAGTAGCTGCACAATCCAAGCTGTATCCTTCCAATAAGTATCATAAGAGATATTAAAAATAATCATTAATGAAAGCGTTACTACTGGAACCGTGATAGCAGGGTTTAGCCAAGATTTTCGATAGCGCACATAGACTACTCTAGCCATATAATAGGCAGCTAATGTCCAAATGAGACAAAGGATTGACCAAGTATTCATCGCAAATCCTCACGCATTATTATCATTTTTTTAGGTTTAATTGGGCTTTATGAATCTGATGACGATACAATCTACGTTGCAAACGGCGCCCCATGATAAAGGTTAATGCTGAGCTTAACATCACCATCGCGGTACTCAAGATAATTGTCAGCATTAATTGCCATCCTTTACTGACAAACAGCGCCTTATATTGAAGTATTGACATCATAAGCGGGATAAACATTAATACTAATTCACCCAAAACAAATTTTGCACCCAGTCTGACCCAGTTAACCTTAATAGCACCACTCATTAATAATATCAGCATTAAAAACATTCCTAAGACGCCTGAGGATACGGGTAAATGCAATAATTCAACCAATATCTCAGCACAATACCAGACAGCTGCGATAATAGCGCATTGCATAAGGACATGAAGCCATGATTGGCGATAGAACTGTTGAAGTGTAAGTTTTTTTTCATCTACAAAAGATAGGGATAAGCGAATATTAGGATTACGCATAATAATTGTTGTTTGTTGATTAGAGACTACTTAGTATAAAAATACCATAGTCATAAATTATGAATTATATTTTTATTTTTATTCCCAATTTCTATAATAAATTTCATTATCCTTCCTAACCATGGTTTATTATTCATGATAACTTTGAAACAATTACGCTGCTTTGTGACAGTTGTAAAAACAGGTGGGTTTCTTCAAGCCAGTATTCAACTCAATTTAACCCAACCCACCGTTACCAAATCTATCAGTAACCTTGAAGAATATTTAGGCGTAGCTCTGTTTGATAAGCCTTTGACTCATAGAAAAAAGCGGCTAGTTAATTTAACGGAAATTGGCGAACACCTCTATATTCAAGCAGTTGATATCTTACAAAAGGCAGATAATCTTGAACAAACAGTAGTAGATTATCAGCAATTAATAGGTGGTAAATTGCGTTTGGGGATTTCACCGTTAGGCAGTGAAATACTAAGCAAAGCTATTTTTAACTTTTACCAAATGCATCCTAGTATAGAAACTTCACTTATCGAAGATGGTGCTGAGTCACTTAAGCAGGCCCTTCTAGAGGGGCAACTTGATGTGGCAACATTGATGAAGCCGATTGACGATGATTTTGACTACTTGTCGATATGTTGCTATCCAGTGGTGGTCGTAGCAAATAAAAACCGTATGGGTAAGCAAAAAACCAAGGTAACACTTAAGTCACTATCAAATGCCCCCCTAATTTTATTTACCTCCAATTCATCATTTACTCCGATGATTATAGAAAACTGTCAATCACTAGGTTTTGAACCTAATATTATTTGCCAAACCAATCAGTGGCACTTGCTTCTTGACATGGTAAAACAGGATATGGGCGTGACTCTCTTGCCTCAATATTATACTCAAAAGTTGGATTTAACAGGATTAGTCTGCTTGCCACTAACCCAACCTCAGTTAAAATGGGAGCTTGTCATGGCTTGGCGCCGTCATCGCTTGCTTACACCAAGTATGCAAGCTTGGCTTGATAACATAAGAAAAAATATATAACTAGGCCTTGATAATGTTTTGGCTGAAACAGGGCATAGATTATACAAAACAGAGGTGATTGAATATTTGAAAGCAGATTTGCAAGGTTTAGCGAATGTACAACTTGCGACATTGAATTGGGTAGATCGGTTCAATAAAAAGCGTATACACAGTGCATTGGGCTATGTATCGCCTTTTGAGTTTGAGAGCCTTTCCTAAAAAGTGTGTAACTGCTTATAATCCAATAACCGAAGAATAAGCAATGACTACTCAATCTGACCTTAAAAAACTGGCCGAGCAAATGGCACGCAGCATGTCATAGATAATACTTGAGAATTTATTATGCGCATTTTTATCAGAGAATATATGCATCATCATTCTCTCATGTGCATCTCTTTCGTAAATAGTGACAACTATGTTGACAAACACCGTTATGGCCGTTTAATTGAGTTGCCAATAAATAGGAGTGCCATAAACCTTAGCAAAATAATCAATTAGCGTTCTTACATTTAGAGAAATGTGACGAGTATGAGGATAGAGAGCAGCGACATGCTGAGGTGTGGTTTTGACTGCCGTACTATAATTAGGCAGTAGCTTAATAAGCTCACCACTCTTCAAGTACTCACCGATAAGCCAATCTGGAAAAAGCACGATTCCCATTCCTTTGAGTGCAGATACCAATAAAGATTCTGCATTATTAGACATCAATAAAGCAGGCGCTAAGAATGGCGTCCAATCTTCATTTCCTGTTTTAAAGAGCCAACGATTGGGTCCTGTTGAGCCCTTATACACTAGGCATTTATGATGCGTCAGATCTGCTGGCACTTGCAATTTACCATGTGTGTTTATATACGCCGGAGAAGCGGCAAGATGATAGGTTTGCTCACCAAAAATACGCGCATGAAAGGTCGAGTCATTTAAAGTACCGATTCTAAAAATAACGTCTGTTGCGTAATGATGAGGATCAATAAAGTCATCCGTTAACGTCAAATCTATCTGTAATCTAGGATATTGAGCACTAAGCTGCGGCAGCCAAGGTGCGATATGGCGTTGTCCAAAAAAAATAGGGGCGTTGATTCTAATTAAACCACCCGGTTCTAATGTCCTATCTTGAAGTTCCTGCTGTGCTGCATTCATGCTTTCAGTCATAGATTTTGCATAGCGCATAAATACATGACCTGCTTCAGTAGGAGTAACAGCGCGTGTATTACGGTAAAAAAGCTGCTGCCCCAGTGAATCTTCTAACTGCTTGATGATACGTGACACTGTAGAAGCTGACACGCCTTCTTTTCGCGCCACTACAGAAAAACTCTGAGCGTCAAAAACCTCTATAAAAAACAATAGTGTTTGTATGCTGATGGTATCTACCATATTCATTTGTGCAACTTATGCAAAGGTCATTTCTGTATTATAGCGTTTTTTTAATGGGTATAGGCTGCGGTACACTACGCCGCATTGCTCATTGAGGATTATTACATGCAAATTTTATTAATACTTATTGTTGTTTTAGGGGGCATGGGATTATCTGTTGAAGCGGGATTACTTGGACCTTTAGGAAATGAGGTAGGCGAGCTGTGGGCAACGTTGAGTATTTTTGGCGTTGGCGCTGCTCTGACATTCTTTTTGATGTTGTTTTTTAGTCCGCGAGATAGCCCATCCTTTTTTTCACAGCCGCCTTTACTGCTGGTTGGTGGTATTTTGGGGCCTGTTTATGTTGTGGTATTAACCGTGGTCACGCCTGTCATTGGCATTGCGCTGACGATGATTGGCATACTGGCTGGACAAGTGTTTCAGAGTTTACTCATAGATCATTATGGTTTGTTTGATACCATAGAGCGAAAAATAGACAACAAACGAATTATTGCTTTATTTTTCATTATTGCCGCACTTATTTTTATGGCAAAAGGATAATCTAAATGATGCTTATTTTAATGATTGTATTGGCAATAATTGGCGGCGCGGCTTTAAGTGTTCAAGCAGCATTAAATGGTCGCCTTGGCAGCAACGTTGGGGTGTTTAAAAGTGCTTTTTTAACCTTTTCTGTGGGTGCGGTTGTGACCGCTTTGCTTATTTTCTTTTTTGAACCAAGTCATACAGTCACTTTGATGGATGTGCCTAAGTGGCAACTACTTGGCGCTTTGTGTGGTGTTCCTTATATTGTCATTATGGTGGTTGCGGTCCAGCGTATTGGAACTGCTGTGGCAACGGTAGCCGTTATTTTTGGTCAGCTGAGTATGAGTGTATTAATTGATAATTTTGGTTTGCTTGGTAATGAGGTCATTAGCCTTTCAGGTAGTCGAATCAGTGCTTTGGTTTGTTTGGCAATCGCGCTTTATTTTATTTATGCGAGTAGCAAGTCTGAGCCTAAAGAGGCTCAGTAGCTCATATATATTGATTATTACTAGGGCATGACTTCAATTTAATCGATGGACATCTAAATGGGCTAAAAATGGCTAAATTTTGCCAAACTTCATCAAATAGCTAGGTAATATCCCGATATTAACGGCGCTATTTTCCTTGTTTGACTGCAATTTATCTCATTTTTATCACCATTTTTAAAATGAAGACACGCCCTAGACATATTTTTCACTTTGTAGCTATGAAGAACTGGGTGTATTACTGCTGAACCTTCTTATAATGATAGTCGCACACCGTTCAGGTGCTTCTATTGGCAGAAGATGTCCATTGTCTGATAACTCAATGATGCGTTCAACGGGACGAGATCTTCCCAAACTTTACGAACCTCATTGCTAATAAATATGGAAGGTTTGCCAATGATAATGGTGTAGGGTACATCAAGGTCGTTGAGCTCTTTTAAAGCATCATTGACAAAAGGAGTGTCAAAGTAGCTTGCCAACTCTTGCTTAGGGGCGAACAGTAAGCTGTATTGCTCTTGCTCATTTTGGACAAGACTGTTTTTTGCAAAAGTATAAAGATGATCGTCATTGATACGCTTGAATGCGCGATGCGCCCGTAGATAGTCGTAGTATAACTCAATACTCTCCCAGTTCGTTTGCTTGGCTAACGTGCTTTTGAACGGTTCTTGACCAATCTTTAAGTCGTCAGGCGCAGCGTTCATCATGAGGGTTTGCGATTTGGTAAAAGTCACAGGCTCTATCAAGTAAAGCTCTGAGAACAGCTCTGGACGTTTGGCTGCGGCGATGGCGGTGGCGGTAGCACCTTGAGAATGTCCAATACCGACGATAGGGCTGTCTTGTGTCTTCTCTAAAAAATCAATCAATATATTGGCATCTTGCTCGCGGGTAAGCTTCTTGACGGATGGTAAATCGTGCCAGTAGCCGCGCATGGCAAGACTGGTGATAGCAAATTGCGCACTGAGCTTGGTTAATAGTGGTAAATAGACGCCAGTCGTAAAGCCGTTGCCACCATAGAAATGAGCCGCTGTCCTCGATGTATTTCTATCCCTATTACCCAACGCAGACAGGTCATAATAGCGCGCTTGTTTGTCATCTAATATGATGTTGCGTTCGAATGTGATGTTGCGTTCGAATGTGTATTGAGTGGATATAATGAGTTCAAATTGAATGGGGTAAATATGCCACTTTTAACATGGATACGTAGTAAAAGAGATTTCCTTGAGCCAGTCGCTGACCATGCGGCTGACTTGTTGGATGCAGCTGATAAGAAAATAATAAAGAGGACTAAATTATCAGGTCACATATAGGCTTTTGCAATTAAAAATGGCTGAATAGAATCCACCCACCGATGGCAATTAGCATTAAGCCGCCGAACATTTCTGCTTTATGGCCGATGAGTGATCCCAGTACTTTTCCAAGCATCACGCCAAACGTGACCATGGTGGCCGTCGCCAACCCAATCAAGCTTGCTGCTAGTAGAATATTAACTTCTATAAATGCAAGACTAATACCGACAGCCATCGCATCGATACTAGTACCAAAAGCAGCAACAGCAAGTTTGAGAAACGAATGTCTTGAGGGGGCTTCTTGTTCTTCATTATCCGGTTTTAGCCCTGCATACAGCATGTGCAGCCCTAAGCCTAATAGAATGACGAATGCGACCCAATGGTCCCATGCTTCAATAAAAGAGGCATCGATAAAAGAGGTAGCAGAACGGCCAATTAACCAGCCAATGATAGGGGTAATCGCTTCAATAGAGCCAAAGATGACACCCATTCTTAACGCTTCGGTAAAACGGGGGTTTTTAAGACTTGCGCCTTTACCAATCGCCACAGAAAAGGCATCAGTAGACATAGAAAAAGCAAGTAATGAAAGTGCAATAGGATTCATGTGATGTTCTCAGGCCGAGTATAGAGTCAACGACATACGCACACTCTCGACCTGCAGTGTGGATATATCGATGGTCTCGCCAACCGAGAGGTGTTCGTACCATGGCATATGGCCAAGCATGTTGACACGAACTCTTTCGCAGAACGAAAGCAGGCTACTCCCCAAAGAACGCTCACATTAACATGTCTATGTTACAAGTCAATAAGAAAGTATCTAGTCAGGCTTCTTTGAGGCTATAGCCTATAACAGTAGAATCTATTAAAGATACTTACTTCAGTAGCTTGCGTAAAAATTTAACACGCGATATCAATAAAAAATCTAATAAAGCGATGACAACAATAGCAATGATTGCCGTTGGGAATATGATAGCGACAATAAGTAACGGAATGGCAAGCGTCCACCCTATAGTAAAACGCTGACTACGAGCTGGTGGATTGAGTCCAGTCATGTCGTTAGTTTGACGAGGACGGCGTTGCCACCACATCACATAACCACTCACACAAATGGCAATAACAGAGAGGCAGAATAAAACGTTGGCTAATACACTCCACCACCCCAGCGTCCCCATGTGTATGGCAGCACCCGCTGCCATAAATTTACCAAACGCATTGTAATCATCGAACCGTATATCAGCCAAAACCTTGCCCGAAGAGCGGTCAATATGCACGGTGCGATCAGCCGTTGGGCTTTTCATATCGTAGCTCATTGAATCTTGGCTAATCGTCCATACGCCTGTCTCCCCTTGCGGTAGATTCAACTGATAACGCCCTACAAAACCAAGCTCACGAGCAAATCGATCTACGGTATCAATCATAATGGGTATATTGGGCGCAATACCGTTTTTACCCATAGTCGTACCTGATTCTGGCATTGGTGTTAACTCTAGTACCCAAGGCACGTCTTTAGTCTTTCCTGAGTTTAATACGCTACCATGTGTGTGAGCTGTAGCTGCTGTTGCGCCATGGACGTGCGGCGCGGCATCGGCGTTATCCATATGCATATCAGCATGATTCTGACTGTGGTCAATCGAGATTGGCATTGGCGCGACGCCCCATTTACCCGCAGGGAAGTGACTCCACGACTGTACAATGCGCTCACCCCAAATTCCTGCCCAAGCCATTCCCGAAATACAGAAAAACAATAGCAAAACAGATATCCAACTGCCTAATGTCGCGTGGATCGTCCGGAAAAAGGAACGCTTTTTCTTTAGATTGGTATCGTCAGGAATCAACATCGCTTTGACAGATTTACGCTTATGCCACCACAAATACCAGCCAGTTAGTATCATTAGAATTGTTAATGAAGCAGTCGTTTCTTGAATATAATCACCGACTTTACCCAGCAGCAAATCACCATGAATACTGTCAAAGGTATAATACAGATTGCTATTGCTGGGTGTACTGTTGACGATATCTGCAGTATAAGGATTGACGGCTACCATATTGTCATGGTCTTCTGATGTTACCTGAAACAGAGCTACCTTATCCGTATCACGAGGGGCGATATATTTAACGAGGGTACTATTGGGTAAGGTATTGAGCGCGTTTTTAGCTTGGGTAGCGAGGGGCGCTTGCATTGCTGTTTCGGGAACAGTAATGCTTAAACGGTCATTGTCTCGTCCCACTGTGTTAGACATAACCAACATACCAAGTGCGGTACAAGATAAAATAATTAAAAAAGGGACAACAAATATTCCTGCATAAAAATGCCATCGCCACACGGTAAAATAGTGCTGATTGCTTGTTTCTTTATTCATAAATAGAGATTCCAATAGCTTTATACTTTCTAGCTAGCTTGGCAATAAAGTGGACAGTGAATGTCTTGTTCGCTTGTGCTGACTTTGTGGTTTATATTCTGAAGCGCAAATATTCAGAACATAATGGTTTTTTGATGGTGCGATATAATGCCAGATGCTTTTTTCTCCAGTGATATTAATTTCGGTATATTGCAGATGCTAGAGGGCATAAGGAATAATAGTATGTTGACCCTAGATAGCATGGTTAAAAATCATTGAACCGGAGTTAGCTAGTAAACTTAGATGTACACTGTTCCACTCTTAGAGACTATATCTATCCAAATAATCTAGGCTACAGGTTAATATCCAAGTCCTTACTAGGGTACCGAACCAGTGGAAGCGCCTGATTGGTTCGGTGTGAGACCTTCCTAAAAGTGTTTAACTACTTATACTATATGGTAGTTACACAAAGTTTGGGGAAGGCTCTATTATTAATTCCAAGTGTATTATCTACACTCGAAACCTTTTCTAAGAACCTCATCAAAGTATTTAAAAACCAACTCACTAAGTACATTGATTAGAATTTATATCCCATAATTAAACTACTTTCTAAAACTTAATTTAATATTTGACAAATCGTTCCATAATATTTAGTATTACCCTAAGCTCACTTCCACTCAGGCTCATCCATGAGTGATGACAAGTCCAATACTCCAGGCCGTCCTAGGCAGTTTGAAGATAAAGAAATTATTGACGCAGCCATAACTGTATTTAGTAGTAATGGCTACGCAGGTACTTCTGCGCAAAATTTATGTGATGTTACTGGATTAGGGCGAGGAAGTCTATATAACGCCTTTGGTAGCAAACAAGCCTTATATGAACAAGCCTTGTTGCGTAGCCATGAACAAACCATGGCTGCACAATTATCTATTCTCACACAGCCAGGGCTGTTCAAAGAACGACTACGATCTCTTTTACTTTGGGGGATTGCTGAAGATCTTTCACAATCGGAACAGCGCGAAGCCATGGTCTTATTCTCTGCTTTGGAAATAGGAGATAAAGATCAGGTTGTTTCAAGCTTGAATCTAGAGTATCGACAACGCCTAGAGAACTCGCTGCTCACAGTATTCGCCGAAGGACAAGCAAGTGGGGAATTTAGTACCAGAGCCTCAGCTCTTGAAATGGCGCGAGGCTTTTTAGCTGGTTACTATGGTTTGCGTGTACTTAATAAAAACACTTCAGATAAAAGCTTTCTGGAAGATGTGGTTAATGGCCTCTTAGCCAACTTGTAACTGCATCATAAATGGAAAGTAAATTAAATCCTTTAATTTTGTAATGATCGTTAAATAAATAGGAATGTATTAAAAAATGCCATTAGCAGTATATATATTAGGTCTGGCTATTTTTGCCGTTGGTACAGCAGAATTGATGGTCGCTGGTATGACCGCCACTTTATCCCAGGCCTTTGGGATCAGTGTAGGTGACGTTGGACATTTAATTTCATATTATGCCTTTGGTGTCATGTTGGGTGGACCTGTACTCACCTACTTTTTTCTCAAATATAAAGTTCAATATCGAAAAGTATTGCTGATTCTTTTAGCCCTCTATGTCGTGGTCCAAGGTTTAAGCGCCTTTATCTCCAGCCATGCTATTTTAATTGCGATCCGTTTTATCACCGGTGTCTTATGTGCAGGTTGTTTAAGTCTTTCTCTTGCTATAAGTATGGCCATGGTACCTAATCATAATAAGCCTCGAGCAGCAGCAATCGTTATTGGTGGCTTTATGATTTCTAATGTGTTTGGTGTTCCTCTTGCGACGATGATTGATCAACAATGGGGTTGGCGCATTACTTTTGGCTTAGTCGCTGTATTGGTATTCGTTTCTCTTATCGCTTTAGTACGTCTTTTACCTGAAGTGTCAGGTGGTGGACAGCTGAGAATGGAAGAAGAGATCAAGGCCTTTAAAAATAAAGCTTACTGGAAAGCCTGCGTAACAAGTTGTTTGATTTTAGGCGCAAGCTTTGCTGCATTTAGTTATTTCGTCCCTGTTTTGGTCGATATAACTGGATTTAGCATGCATGTCGTACCTTTCATTTTAATGACATTTGGGTTTTCAAATATTGTAGGTAATACGATTACTGGTCGTTTAGCACATAATCATAGCCTTAAAATTATGCTCGTTGGTCTAACCGTATTAAGCATATCTTTATTTGCTTTTGCAATCTTCGCTGAATACAAAACTGTAGCGATCCTTGCAATCATTTTGATTGGATTATCTGGCGTGCCAATGAACCCGGCAATGATGGCAAGGATTGTCAGTGTTGCGCATCCGGGTCCTATGGTCAATGCAGTGCACACCTCAGTAATTAATATTGGTTTAGGTGGTGGTTCATATATAGGTGGTGTAGCAATTACAAATGGTTATGGTTTACGTTCAGGCTTATGGATTGGTGTAATATTAGCAGTATTGGCATTGGCTTCACTTCTACCTTACGTACGTAATCGTCAACAAGGTTGGGGTTAGAGAAATAAACTGCCTCAGGATTGTTGGAGATCTAACATTCTGAGAGGATAGGACAATAAAAAAGCAAAACTACGTCTTTTGATCTTTATCTAAAAGTATCACAGTCTCATATAAAAATCGACTTAATGCAGTAAGGCTCAATAATAACCATTATGTTGCATTCATAATCACTTTTCTGCAAAATAATATGAGTATATGAGTATATGAGTATATGAGTATATGAGTATATGAGTATATGAGTATATGAGTATATGAGTATATGAGTGAAGCTCAGTTCTTTCGATAATATAGTGCGGCAAACGTGCCAAGCAATTTAAACCAAGATCAATATTGCAGCTTTCATATGTACGTTTTAAAAGCTCCACATAGACACCTATCAAAACCTTCTTTTGCTGGTGATGTGCCAAAAAGCATACTGATTAAAATTTGAACAATTTTTGAAGCCTTGAAAGCTTTATAAAATCAGAGAACTTAGCTTAGATTTCCTATTGCCTTTTACCGCCAGCATACTTTTTAGAACACCGCCAAAAAAAGATTAAAAATGATAGGTAATTTATATGCCAATATTAGCTTGTTAAGTATCAACTAAGTGTTGACTAAATGTTGACCTGTTAAGCGCGCATTTTTATGGGCGTGCTACAGTCTACAGCGTATAAAACCGAAGTCAAAAAAAGAATCGCTGTCCCATATCTTAAATTAACGCCGATAAAGGCTGGAACTTATGAATATCATCGACCAATTAGAGCAGATAGTGACCCCAGCCGTCTTAGTTAGCCAGATTAATAATGAACAGGTTATTGATGGTCATCCTGTCGATAACGGCAGCGTGTCTTATGTCAGCTTATTGGAGCAGTTTTATGCCATTTTGGCGGCGCGTTTGGCATTGCCGCAAATTTACTCGCAGTTATTGCGTGATGATGAGCCAATTGCTAATGAAAATATAGTAGAGACGCCATTATTTGAACAATTATGGCAAGCCCCAAGCGCGCCAAACCATTATCGAAGAGCTGGCAGTGACCCATCATATTGATGAGCTGACTACCACAAAGCTCATCATGAATGCCGCGCCACTGGCTTATCGTGAGCTTAAGGTCATGGCCAACGGGCAGTTTTTACCAGCATTTTTACAAAGTGAGCAGCCCTCACTGCGCCATTACCTGCCAATATGGGCAGCACCGCTCATTACCGTCGCACAAGATAACTCTGATGAGTTGTTTGATTATCAAAACGCCATAGTCAATGCTGCGACAGAAACCGTTTTATTAAATAAAGATGCTACTGAAGCAAGCGTAGTAAGTCCTTCTGCGAACTTGATAAAACAACCAAACGTGGCAACAGAACTTGCTAGTGAAAGCTTCGATAACAGCCTAGCTGCGAGCGCTATTCATGCCAATCCTGCTGAGCATCACTTAGCAGATAACAGCAGTTTAAAGCGCGAAAAAGTACGAACCCGCAACCAACGTAATGACTTATTAATACGGGTGTTTTTATTATTGGCCGCCATCGCAGCGATTGGATTGGTATGGGCATTTTTAATTAAGCCTAATGTAGTCCCGCCTGTAGAGCCAGTGGTGACTGCACCTGCTGTGGTAGCGCCTGTCGCTGAGCCAACCGCGCAGGTGTTGACGCCCGCTACGCTTATCGTTGGTGTGGATAATAGCGGCAGTCTTTATACCTGTAGCGCCTCCGTCGGTGACGCCGCGCTACAAAGCACGCTGCAACAAGCGCTCAATAGCAGTTTTGGCGAGCAGGCAGGGATGTGTCAGTTTACGGTACAAGAAGGCGTGGCTAACAATATTGCCAATATGCCTATTGAAGCACTGCCTAATATCCTGACATTATTAAGAGCGACACCATTTGCCCGTCTACAGTTGCAAAATGACCGTATGACAATAGAAGCGCCGGATGGTATGCAGCTATAAAGATTGACCACTGAAATCCGTACTTTGGCACCAGCGATAATGGTAGATAGTACCGCGCCGCTACCATTGCCGAATAGTGCAGAAAACGGTATAGGGGCCGATAATATGGCGATGAACGCTGCAAACAATCAGTTTGCTCAAGATGGAAGCAGCATAAATGACCAGTACGCTGGCACTAATAATATGAATAACAGTAATGCAAATAATAATAACGACTATCAAGCTTCTGATGACATCACCGGTGATAGCGTGACGCCTGCACCGGCACGCAATAGCGATTTTAATAATCCGCCTAGAGCTAATGAGCCTAGAAGCAATGAACCTAGAGCTAACGAGCCTAGAAGCAATGACCGTCCTGCATCGACGCGGCCACCGGGACCTTTTTCAGAATCAGAAGTAGACGATATGGCAAATAGCGTTATCGTGGCAGAGCCTGCGCAAGTCAGATGATAGTTTAAAACGCCTAACAAATAATGAGCTAAAGGACGGTAGGATCAATCATTGACTATCCTCCTTTTTATTTTTGCCTAAAAAGATAGACAGTCATTTCCAGATATAATGGGTATGTTAGTAATTTGTACTGTAAAGACTTCGCAGTTACGTGTCACAACTGAAACATTACTTAACGTAGCAATTGCACAACAGCCCATCGATTGTGAATACCGCCTTAATACTTTTATAATGACAAAAGTTGAATATGGATAGTGCTGATATTTATTAAGCCGCTTTTTAATACCTAGTGTTTATTAAATGCTGATATAAATATTAATATTAAAAAATATCGTTATTAAGAAATATCAGTACTATTAACTTTTCAGTTTTTTGAGAATGCAGTTTAGTGCAAAACAATTATTTAGAATAACAATTATTGAGGAATGACATTATGGATATTATCAGTCACTTAACGCGGACGGTTAGCCCTGCAGTACTAGGCGATGATCGCAATCCCGCTAAGCAGAACTTACTTGAGCAATTTTATGCTATTTTTGCCGCGCGCTTGGCAGACAATACGACTTATACACGTTTTGCTAATGAAAATATCGCCCGTGATGACCAAGGGTTTTATGACCGCGTATGGACCGATGGCGCTCACCGCGACCAAATTGCCCGTGAGCTTGCGGGTAAACATAACGTTGATGTGACCGCAGCCCGTGGTTTGATTGCGATGGCCGCACCGTTAGCATATCACGAAATCAAAAGCTTGGCCGGAACCACGCCTGTGCCCCAGTTTTTAAATGACAATCTTGCTAGTTATCAGCACCATATTCCGGCATGGGCAAGCGCCGTTCTGCCTGCAGGTATGATTGCCGCACCAGCTGGAGCGCATATGTCTGATACCGTGAGCACTGCGCCTATTCGCCGTGAAGAGGAAGAAAAAGGCAGCTTTATGAAAGCGCTGCTACCGATTATCGGTTTGATTATCTTAGGCGCCTTGGCGTGGGCGCTACTTAGAGGGTGTCAAGACAATCCTGAGCCAGTCGGTACGCCAGTTGCCACTGAGCAGCAAGCGGCTAATGACGGACAAACAGTGGTTGCAGCCGATATAGAACCGGCTTCACTACGTATTGCGACTGGTGAAAATAGTGGATTATATGCCTGCCGTATGAACGTTGGTAACGAGACGCTACAAGGCAACGTGATGGACGCGTTGACAGCGGCATTTGGTGATGAAGCCAATAATTGCCGCGCCGATGTCGATGATAACTTCTCGATAGATATGCCAGCTGCCGCTCAGCTTTCTTCTATTTTGCCAATCGTCAAAAATGTGCCCAATGCCAGTATGCTGATCAAAGGCGACACTATTACGGTCAATGCGCCAGATTCAGCAGCATTAGATAAATTGGTTGCTGATTTACAAGCCGCAGCGCCAGCTATGACGGTACAAGCAGAAGGTCCGCTCGATGAACAAAGCGAGATTGATCGCAGTTTAGCAGCATCACAAGCGGCGATGCAGAACCTTGGTCAAGACCCAGATCCTCGTGATGTGGCTCGCGCGCTGAGCCTGCAAGTCGTGAACTTTGAAGTAGATAAAGCTATTATTCCAGAAGCTAACAAGCCATTATTGGACAATGCTGTTCAGATTATGGAACAAGTGCCAGATATGAAGCTGATGATTATCGGCCATACCGATAAAACCGCCGATGCCGCTTATAATATGAAGTTGTCACAAGAGCGCGCGCAATCGATGAAAGATTATCTGGTTGCGCAAGGTGCGGATCCAAGTAAGCTTATGACCAAAGGTATGGGCGAGACAGATCCAATCGCTGATAACGCTACAGAGCAAGGTCGTTTCCGTAACCGCCGTATCGAGTTCGTCGTCTATGATGAAACGGCAATGGCCAATGATGGCGTGGCGATTAGTAACGGTGCGCTCGATCCAGACTTAAATCCATTAGACAGTAACAATGATGATCTAATGCCTGACAGTGATGACCGTACAGGGAACAATTTACCTGCACCGAAGAGTTCGATACCGACATCGAATAGCAGACCAATTGACCCAGATTTAAACCCATTAGATCGCAATAACGATGATGTCTTACCAGATGGTGATGATGTCAGTCGTGGTACTGCCTTAGACCCAAAAGCCAGTAATTAATAAGAATTCTAATTACTTATAGTTATTTACCCCACTCTCAACTTGAAATAAGCAAATCAAACTGAAGAGGCGGATTACCAAGTTTTTTGTTGAGTACAAAGCACAGATTGTGTGACAGAATCTTACGAATCAATCGATGAGACAAATGCCATAAATCTCTTGCTCGTACCCTTTGTATGTTAAATCGTTCTGATAGCTGACCAATGACTGTTTCAACGATACGGCGGGCTTTCATCAGCCGCCTTACCACAGGTTTGGGTCTATCCTCTTTCATGTTAGCTCTGAGGGGCGTTTGTAGATCCACGCCTTGAGCGTCGTAGTACGATGTCAGACTAGGGCTGATATACCCTTTATCAGCACCGAGCAAACCATAAATATGGTCAGTAATATCAGGCGCAACCGCTCTTTCATCAACATTGGCAGGAGCAAAGGTAAAGCCTTTAATCATGCCCGACAAGTTAACCAGCAAATGTCCCTCAAAGCCATAGTACCTCTCTTGCTTAGCGGCGCAGTAACTAAAAGCTGCTAAGTCTTGATAATTCTTATGCCGATAAGCGCGTCCATAATGACAGACGGGTACCCAAAAGCCATCCATAAAATGGATGTTGTCACGGCCTTCAATTTGACTGACGTTATCTTGAATCCGTTGTTTGACTTGCCACAGATTGGCGCAGTGCTTTGCGAAGTTAGGGTATGAGCCGATGGCTGGAAACCAGTCTTGCCAATGCTGGGTAAAGTATTGCCAAATTTGTTTGTCTTGATCAAGGTGTAAAAATTCACCGACCATCTCCATGCAAATAACCTCAGGATCACTTAGCTTTGGCGCGTAACCTGCACTTCGCAAGGGTTTGGTGACGACTATTTTGTAATATTGCTCTACCATTAAATAGATATTGATGATAAATTCGTCTATGGGCATCTCACAACTCCATTGTATTCTTGGTCGAAAACAATAGATTAGTGAGGTGCTCTTCTTTTTTCAATCACTTTCGAAGTTGAGAGTGGGGTAGTTATTTATAAATAGCTAGTATTAATATTAAAAAGACCGCATCTTAGGTTTAAGGTGCGGTTTTTTCTTGCATCAAGTAAGACTGGAATAAAGCTGGTTTGGTTAAATGAATTATCTATAAGCGGTTGGATCTTTTGACTCAGTAGGTGCTTTCGTTTGACTGGCAAAAAAGGTCTGTAAGATATTTTCCTTTGCTTGTTGCCAATAGTCAAACTGCTGGCTCGTTGATTCAAGGTCGCCCTGCCAAACAGGTATTTGCCCACGCATGGCTTTGATACGTTTTTGGTCAGGATAGGGTAGCTCTTGGGCTGCTCTGGCGGCTTCGTGAGCAGCAACGCGATCATTACAGACAAGAGCAATATCGCAGCCTGCTTCAATTGCTGCTTTGACGCGGGCGCTGACATCACCGGCAGCTTGCGCACCAGCCATTGATAAATCATCAGAAAATAAAACCCCATCAAAATTCAGCTGTTTGCGAATGATGTCTTTGAGCCAAATTTTTGAAAATCCAGCGGGTTTTTTATCGACTTGTGAAAAAATCACATGCGCCGGCATTAAGGCATCAAGCCAAGGCAGCGTCTGCGCAAACGGCTGCATGTCGCTATTGATAATCTCATCTAAACTACGTGTATCGATTGCTTCTGCCACATGCGAGTCAGGCGCGACGGCTCCATGACCGGGAAAGTGCTTACCGGTGGTTGCCATACCCGCCGCTTTCATACCGCGCATGAACTGGCTTGCTAAAGCGATAATGGCTTGCGGATTTTGATGAAAACTGCGATCGCCGATCACTTGGCTGATGCCGCCTCTATCGAGCACCGGCGCAAAGCTCAAATCAATGCCGACCGCCAATACTTCTGCTGCCATCAAATAACCACAATCGTAAGCAAGGCTCAAGGCGCGACTAGGGTCTTGGTCAAATAATTCGCCGAGCCTGCCCATCGCCGGTAATGGCGTAAAACCTTGACGTAATCTGGCAACGCGGCCGCCTTCTTGATCGACGCCAATCAATAAATCGGCATTGTGCTGGCGGATATCGTCACACAAGGCTCGCACTTGCGCCGCATCTGCCACATTGCGGGCAAATAATATCACCCCGCCGACTTGTGCTTGTTTGATTAAACTGACATCTTCAGCAGTCAGTGCGGTACTATCGATATCAATCATTAAAACGCCGTACATTGCGTAATCCTTATCAGGCTAGAGGGTGGTTTTCTCATTTGTACTACATTATAAGTCAAATCGAGACAGAGCTTAGAGATGAGACGGTTTTTTCTTATGGATAATCTTTCTGTTGCGGACGGTTTGGCGCTACTCACTTTTACCTTATATTATGCCAGTGATTGCAATATGCGCATAATGGCGGTTTGCTTGGCTTAAATAAATTAGGTTTAAATCATAAGTTTAAACAAGATGATTCACGCTTATAACCAAATGCAACAATGGATGCGCTACAAAATAGCCAGACCGCGTGTAAGATTGTTTATACAGATTGAGACAGTGGTATATTTATAGCTGTGCTAGTATTGATTGATTTTTAACAATGAAAATAAGGACCTATTCTAAGATCATTATCCCATATTTGCCTGCTTTTAATGCTAGCGTAACCTATGGTTTAATGGTAAATATAATAGGGTGAAAAATCGCGACATTTTTTGGCTTATAGTCTAATAACTACCCTCTATTGGTAATAACAACTCAGCATACTTTTAACTTAAAATAATTAGGTATATACGATGAAAAAACAACCAGCACAGTGGTTACTCAGTGCAGCGTCAGTGGGCGTCGCTGGTCTTATCCTCACTCAAAGCTACAGCACCGCAGTGGCTGATAGCAATACAGCAGGCTTTAAAGCCACCCCTGAGCAACAGGTTACCACTCGCCAAGTAGCGGCCTTGCTGGATCGCAGCCATTATCTCAATCAGCCGCTCGATAGCGCCATGGGTAGCGAGATTTTGTCTATGTATATTGACAGTCTCGATCCAAACCATACCTTGTTTTTGCAATCTGATGTCGATGAATTTAAGAAGAAATATGCCGACGAATTTGCCGCGCGCCTAAAACGTGGCGACCTATCGGCTGGAGTGGCGATTTTTGAGCGTTACCGTCAGCGCTCTAATGAATATTTTACTCTATCAAAACAACTGCTGAAAACCAAGATAGATTTAACCAGTGAAGATAGCATCGTCCTTGACCGCGAAAAGCTCAGTCATTTTAAAACCAAAAAAGAACAGCGCGACTATTGGACGCGTCAGCTGAAGTTTCAGTTGATGAGTATTACTTTAGGCCAAGAAGATGAAAAGGCGAAAGAGAAAGTCTTTTTAAGTAATCCTGATATTACGCGCGGCCAAGACTTGCTGCGTAATGATGAGCGCACGCCAAGTGAGATTTTGCTCAACCGCTTATCGCGTCAGCAAGAGCAGCTTGCGCGTCTAAAAGATGATGAAATCATGGAAACCATCTTAAATACGGCGATGCTCACTTATGACCCGCACAGTAATTATTATGCGCCAATTCAGGCCAATGAGCTGCAAATTCAATCGAGTCTGCAATTAGAAGGCATCGGGGTTTCTATCCGTCCTGACCGTAAAAACCCAGATTATACCCGCATTGTCACTTTGGTAGATGGTGGCCCAGCAGCCAAATCTGGGCAGATTAAGCCCAATGATTTGATTATTGGTATTGCCAAAGACGGCGAGAATATGGTTGATGTGGTTGGCTGGTCAACACGTGAAATCGTCGGTCTGATTCGCGGTAAACGCGGCACCTCGGTGACCATTAAGGTGCGTCAACCAAATACGCCCGATACCAGCGCCCGTAATGTAACCGTGGTCCGCGATATTATTCAGCAAGAAGAGTCGGGCGTAAAACAGCGTGTCGTTGAAGTACAGCGTCCCAATATCGATAAAACGCCAAAACGTATCGGTGTGCTTGAGATACCAAGTTTTTATCTCAACTATCGCGCGCGCCGCAATGGTGAAGAGTACCGTAGTGTCAGTGACGATACCGAAAAAGCCCTTAAAGCGCTTAATAAAGAAAATATCGACGGTCTAGTGGTTGATTTACGTAATAACCCAGGCGGCTCGCTCGATGAGGTCGCCAAAATGCTCGGCTTCTTTATTAAAAGCGGCCCATTGGTGCAAATTCGCGACAATCGCGGCAATATTCAAGTCTACCGCGATGACGATGGCGGCGAACAGCTTTATGACGGCAAAGTGGTTGTTTTGACCAATTTAGCCTCTGCCTCTGCCAGTGAAATCTTTGCTGCTGCGATTCAGGATTACGGTCGCGGCCTCGTTGTCGGTAGCACCACGACTGGTAAAGGTTCGGCGCAAATCCAGCTAGACAGCTTGGCTTTGGGTACAGCGACGCTCACGCAGCGTAAGTTCTACCGCGTCACTGGCGGTAGTACGCAAAATAAAGGCGTGGTCCCTGATATTGAATTGGTCAATATCTACGATGATGCGACTTTTGGCGAGCGCGCGCAGAAAAAAGCCTTACCATGGGATACGATTAAAACTGCCCCTTATAAGCCTGAAGGTAAATTCTCTGCCAATACCTTAGCAACGCTAAATCAGCAATCAAAAATCCGTCAGCAGAAAAACCCGCACTTTGTGTATCTATCGACGCTGAATGATATTCGTAATATGGAAGATGAGAAAAAACCGATTCCTCTTGATATCAATAGTCGCCGCGCCAAAATGCAGCTGATAGAAAAACGCTCATTGGAAGCCGAAAATAAACGCCTAATTGCAACGGGCGAGCGTCCTTATGCCAATTGGAATACTTATCAAGCGGCCATGGATGCAAAATTTGAAGAGCGCAGTCAGATGAAAGAAAGCGAGCGTCCTGAGCTACCTGAGGATGAAGCCTTCATTAAGGAAGCGGCTTATATCATGCTTAGCGCTGATCCAAAGGTGCAGGCTAGCCCAGAAGAAAAGCTATAAAGATTGCAACTGTTGAACAGTCATTATCGGCAATAAAAATGCGTGTAAGCATATGCTTACACGCATTGACGTTTAGACCTCTTACTTACCTCATGCCAATCTGCGATTATAACTGTACGGCACGATTGAACGAAAAGGTTCATAGATACTAGGGATTGGTATCGCAAAGGTCGCATCAGGGATAGGTGGTTTGCTGATTAGGGAAGATAAGGCTGGATGCCTGTACGTTATAAGATGCTCCGGGATTAAGTATCTGATAACATTAACATGGATGGTTGGTGATAAAAGCCGCATAATACTTGTTGTTATGCGGCTTTGTTACGTCTGTAATCTCTAAAACTTATCCAAAAAAAGGTCAGTAGATTGCTCTACTGACCTTTATAGCTAGACGACGCTAACATTATCAATAACTATTCATTAATAATTAACTATTCGCCTAAGCATTTTATCGTCTGAAAATTTTACGCCAAACTCAAGAAGATATTAGTGCTCAACGCCACCAGCGCCATGGATATGGCCGTGGTTTAGCTCGTCTTCAGTGGCTGCGCGTACTTCTTGAATTTCTACATCGAACGTCAAACGCTTACCAGCTAACGGATGGTTTGCATCAACCGTCACTTCTTTATCGTTTACGTCAGTCACAGTTACTAGCATCACTTGACCGCCAGCTTCTGACTGAAACTGCATACCAGGCTGGATATCATCAACGCCTTGGAAGTTTTCGCGTGGTACATGTTGTACCGCTTGTTCTTGGTATTCACCGTAACCATCAGCAGGCTCTACAACGGCATTGACTCTTTCGCCAGCAGATTTGCCTTCTAGTTGTTGCTCAAGACCTGGGATGATGTTGCTATGGCCATGCAAATACGCAAGCGGTTGACCTTCTGGAGACTGGTCAAGGATATTGCCTTCGTCGTCTTTTAGCGTGTAGTTAAACTTGACGGCAGTGTCTTTTGCGATAGTAGTCATAAATTATCCTAAATATGTCGTTATTGAAATTTAAATACGGTTGCAATAAACCTAAAAAAGCCAATCAGCCAGCCAAATAGCCACGTCATTAGTCAATTATCATCAGTTTATTAGGGTAACTTTAGCAGTTAGCATCTTTAATTGCGATGCCTGCCAGCGGTTTCAAGGTTAAAATCCGAAAAAATAGCAATTATTGGGCGAATTAATGTAAATAAATATGATTTTTCAGTTTTGGCCGTTGGTAAAGGTAAGAGGCTAAAGTTTGCTAGTTGCGTTTTTGCATGATGGCTTCTACCATAGTCATAAACATAAGGATAATAACGATTATGAATTTATCTTCTCAAATCTCACCGATTAATAATTTAAATCAGCCAACCGCTCATGTCTTTTACCAATTCGACTTTGCGCGGTTTTTGGAGCATTTGGTCGATGTCGCGCTGACTTTCACCGCTAATACCGACGCGCCAAGTTTATGGTTGCCCGCCTGGATACCGGGTAGCTATTTAATGCGTGAATTTGCCCGTAATATAACCGCAGTGCATTATGAAATTTTAGACAGTCAAGTCGTTTCTAACGATAAACAAATCAACACGTATCGCGCGCAAAAAACAGATAAAAATACATGGCAGTTACCAGAGGCGCGGGCAGCACAACGTATACGCCTTCATTATGAAGTATATTGTTATGATTTATCGGTGCGTACGGCGTATGTCGACCAGCAGCGTTTGTATGGCAATTTTACCTCATTGGCCTTAGCGATTGATGGGCAAGAACAACAAGGGGTAGAAGTTGATTTAATCGTGCCAGCTGCATTTTTAGCGGATAAAGACGCTAGTCTTGTGCGCTTGGCGTGTGGACTTGAGGCAGTACAGTCGCAAATTGATAAGCTGCGAATATATACTCTACAAGCAGACAGCTATCATGAGCTGATCGATCATCCGTTTGAGTTTGCCGAACAAGATAACTTTGATTTTATCATTCAAGATAATAGCCATCAGACGCTTAGCCATCATTTTTATCTTTCAGGTAAGCATAGCGCTAACATGGGACGCTTGCAGCAAGATGTTACTCAAATCTGTCAGACTTATTTAGATTGGCTTGGCGATGCGCCCTTTAACAATTATACCTTTATGACCTTTGCCAGTGGGCAGGATTATGGCGGGCTTGAGCATATCAACTCGACCAGTTTGATTACCCCGCGTCGTGATTTGCCTAATGCTGATGAGCCAAAAGTGCCAAGTGCCGATTATCAACGCTTTTTGGGCTTATGCAGTCACGAGTATTTTCATGCGTGGTGGGTCAAAACCGTGCGTCCAGATGTGATGCTAGATGTGGATTTACGCCGCGAAGCCTTTACGCCGCTGCTTTGGGTATTTGAAGGTTTTACCTCTTATATCGATGATTTTATGTTGCAAGCGTCAGGCGTCATTGATAAAGGAAGCTATCTTAGATTGCTTGCCGAACAAATCAATCGCTACTATCAAACCCCAGGACGTGCGCATCAAAGCGTTGCCGAGTCAAGCTTTGACGCTTGGATTAAGCTGTATCGCAATGATGAAAATACCGGCAATGCAGGTATCAGTTATTACAACAAAGGCGCATTGGTGGCGTTATGCTTGGATTTGACCCTGCTTGCAAAAAGCGATGGGCGTTATCATTTATTTGATGTGGTTAAAGAATTTTATAGCCAAGCAAAACAAAATGATAATAAACGCATCGGTATCAGTAGCGCCGATATGGGTGCAGTTATCGGACAATTTATGCCGTTAGCAGATTGGGAAGAGTTTGAGCGCCGTTATGTCAATGACGTAGAGGAGCTGCCACTAGAGGCGTTGCTAGTGGCCAATGGTATTAAGATTCATACCAACACCAAAGAGACGGCAGATAAAAACATACCGTGGGGCATGCGTTGTAGTGAGACACCGCTGGGATTAAAGGTTAATCGTGTCAGCCGTAATAGTGCGGCTGCCAAGGCGGGTATCTCAGCGCATGACATCATTGTCGCTATCGACGGTATCAAAGCAGACACTAAGCAATTAGCAACGTTTAGTGCTGCCACGCGTGCTGTGCAATGTCATTTATTTCGCCGTGATGAGCTAATGGTAGTTGAAGTTTTGCCTAAAGCTGATTTGGTGGATAATAATACGTATGACTATAATGAAAAAGTTTTCCCGCATAGCATCAGCTTACGGTTAGCAAGGGCGAGTACAGATTGTGAAGACGATAGTAACTCTGTAGGGTATGCCAATACTGAAGATACATGGCTAAATGCGCTAGCACGCTATCAAAGTGAATAGATAAATAATAAAGCGTGAAGACATTAAAAACCCTTGTTAAGTACGCAGCTTAGCAAGGGTTTATATTTTTAATATTCGGAGTGCTATAAGCAATAGTTAAGAGTTTATAGCTGTTTAACTTGTCGCTTTAGTGGTTTCTTTGATCGCTTCTTTATTATTTGCTTCATCATTGATAACAGCTTTATCGGAGTCTGTAATCGCTGTGTCAGGCGCTTTATTTGCCGCAATCCAGCTTTGCATCAGCTCAATCTCAGGCTGCTGAGCATCGATAATGTCTTGTGCCAATTTGCGCATTTCTTTATCGGTACCGTATTGGAGCTGTACCTTTGCCATGTCCACCGCGCCGCGATGATGTGGCAACATACCGCGCGCAAATGCCATATCAGCGACAGGCTCAGCAATACCGAGCATCATATCGCTATGCATGGTATTCATTCCCTTTGCATACGCTTCTTGTATGGCTTCGGTATTGGGTTTTGGCTTGGGCGCATCAGGATGGCTTGCGAGCCATTTATTAAGAATATCAATCTCAAGCTGCTGTGAGTCGATGATGTCTTGGGCAAGTTTACGCATGGTTTCATCAGTGCCGTACTTTAGCTCGATTTTTGCCATATCTACCGCACCGCGATGATGGCCGAGCATGCCTTTGGCGAAGGCGGTATCAGGATCGTTATAACCCATGCCAACCATCATTTCATTATGCATACTGGTCATAGCTTTAGTGTAGTCTTTCAGCGTATCTGACATTTTTTCAGCGTTTACCGCCTCATCATTGGCAGCCATGTCGTGCTCAGCATGGGCAACCTCGGGAGCTGTTTCAGATGGTTCATTAGTGGCTTGAGTGACCTTTTCTATTGGCATTACCTCATTATCCTCAGTTGCTGGCTGGCAAGCGCTTAGCAGCAGGGTAGTAGCCACACTGGTAGCAAACAAAGCAAAATGACGAGAGGCAATCATGATATATCCTTACTATCAAAAAAACAGGAAACAGGCTCAACGAAAAATAAGACAGAAAACAAGATAAATAATGGCCAAATTTAAACCGATATAAAACGCGAAAATACGGCAAGGTTGGCAAGTCAGCGCAGTTTTGCATCTTAACAGATAAACCTTACGCGTTCGAGACGCGCCGTTTAATAAGTCGTAATATTTAAATCAGAGCAAAATTGGCTCATATAAGCGGATAAGGTTTAATTTGCCACGCTAATCTAATCGACAATCCCTAACTGCCGACAGCGCTCACTATTTAGGTGAATACGCACAAACTCACCAACGCCAAGCGAACCAAGCTCAAATCCTGCCACCGACCAACGAATCAGACGCAAGCAAGGCAGTCCCACATGAGCGGTCATGCGTCTTACTTGGCGATTTTTGCCCTCATAAATGGTTAGCATAAGCCATGAGGTCGGCACGTTTTTACGCTCGCGAATGGGCGGATTACGTTGCCATAAGTCAATCGGCAAATCACCTTCCTCAACCAGTCGTGCAACTGCTGGTAAGGTTTTGCCATCTTTTAAATGTACTCCCGCCGTCAATTGCTCTAGTTGAGCCGCGCTTACCAAACCTTCGACTTGTACCAAATAAGTCTTCCCTTGTTTTTGCTTGTTTTGGGCGAAGTTCTTGGCTGACGGAGGCTGAGTAATGGCTTTATTTACCCGTCCGTCACTGGTCAAAATCAGCAAGCCTTCTGAGGTGGCATCAAGTCGGCCGGCAACGCGCAGCGATTTGTCAGTAAAATACTGCGAAAGGGTGGTGTGGTCATTATTGCTGTCATCACGAAATTGACTTTGGACGCCGTAAGGTTTGTTGAATAAAACTAGGCTAGAGGTCGACATAAAATGGCATTTCCCAAAAATAAATTGATAGCTACAACATGGTTAACAAATGGCGTGCACGGCAGTCTAAAATGTTTTTACGCAAAAGTAAAAAACGGATTGTGGTTAAAAGATAACCTTGTTAGCATTGTGGTATTTATAATATTGATTGGTAAAACTGTCGTATGCAAAAGAAAAATTATCAGTCATGCTTTTATGTTAGTACACTATTTAAGGTAAATGGTGATATTTTTATGTCATTAATCTGATAGAGATTATAACAATCAACATTTTTGCTTTACGCAACTTTGGTGCTTTAGTCATAGAAATAATGGCAAAAAATAGGATTTTTAAAATAACTCTCTAACATATTTTTAAACCTATTGGCTTAGGGGGATTTTACGTAAATGGTTGGTATTTAACTCGCTAGCATACTGCCATTTTAAAGCCAAAATGTTTTAGCTAGCATAACAGAACGCCAAGGAAACTGGCGCAACCAATATATAAGTATAAAAGGAGTTTGATCCCATGCCCTATGATAAAGTTATCGTCCCAAGAGACGGCGCAAAAATAACCGTCAACGCTGATCTGTCCCTAAATGTCCCTAATCATCCGATTATTCCCTTTATCGAAGGCGATGGCATTGGCGTCGATATCACGCCGGTGATGATTAAAGTCGTCGATGCCGCCGTAGCAAAAGCCTATCAAGGCAAAAAATCGATCGTTTGGATGGAAGTTTATTGCGGCGAAAAAGCTTCTAAGATTTACGACGGCGAATACATGCCGACCGAGACGCTAGAGATTTTGCGCGAGTATGTCATAAGCATTAAAGGGCCTCTGACCACGCCAGTTGGCGGCGGTATGCGCTCATTAAACGTCGCGCTACGGCAAGAGCTTGACCTGTACGTCTGTCAGCGTCCCGTGCGCTGGTTTGAAGGTGTACCAAGCCCTGTGCATAGCCCAGAGCTGACCGATATGGTGATTTTCCGCGAAAACTCAGAAGATATTTATGCCGGTATCGAGTGGAAAGCGGGCAGTGATGACGCCAAAAAAGTTATTAAATTCCTAAAGGAAGAGATGGGCGTAACCAAAATACGTTTCTCAGATGATTGCGGTATCGGCATCAAGCCTGTATCAAAAGAAGGCTCGCAGCGTTTGGTACGTAAAGCCATTCAACATGCCATCGATAATGACTTACCGAGCGTCACCCTCGTGCATAAAGGTAATATCATGAAGTTTACCGAAGGCGCGTTTAAAGAATGGGGCTATGAGCTTGCCGCTGAACGTTTTGGTGCTGAATTACTCGATGGCGGGCCTTGGATGACGATGAAAAACCCAAAAACCGGTAATGATATTATCATTAAAGACGTCATCGCTGATGCTTTTTTGCAGCAAATCCTGATGCGCCCTGCCGAATATTCAGTCGTTGCAACCTTGAACTTAAACGGTGATTATATCTCTGATGCGCTCGCTGCTGAAGTTGGCGGTATCGGTATCGCGCCGGGTGCCAATAAGGGCGGCTCAATCGCTGTTTATGAAGCCACTCATGGCACAGCGCCTAAATATGCCGGTCAAGATAAGGTCAATCCAGGTTCGTTAATTTTATCGGCGGAGATGATGCTGCGTGATATGGGCTGGATAGAAGCGGCTGATCTTGTTATCGCAGGTATCAAAGGCGCGATTAAAAACAAAACCGTGACTTATGACTTTGAGCGTTTGATGCCAGATGCTATTTTGCTTAGTAGCTCCGAGTTTGGCAAAGCCATTATTAAGCATATGGATGCGTAAGGGCTTTATACCATGTGATTTTATAATTTATAGCGCAAACAAAAAATCATCTATATTTTTATAGATGGTTTTTTGTGCTTATGTTTTTTATACTTATAATTGAATTTCAATTTAACTGTCATTTTTACCACGACTTTTACCGCTACCATTCGCTGTCCATTTAACCACCGATAAGCTGGTTGAAGCCATTAAACCGAGCACCAAGTAGCCAATCAACGCCTGTAAACTTGCAAAAACCCGAGTGATGCCTTGCGGCCGAAAATCACCATAGCCTGTTGAAGTAAAAGTGACGACAGCATAATAGCAACACGCCCAAAAATCTTGCGAAATAGGATTACCGTCGCGTGTGGTGTCGACGATGCCCACTTCGTAATAAAGGGCGGAGAAGGTTAGCAAAAATAAAAAGACATTGAGCGTTGTCATCGCAAGCTCTTTCCATAAATTGCCATCATCGCCATAGATACGCTGCAAGGTGCTAAATAGCGACCACATAAAAATACCGCAAAATAAAAAGGCAAGGCCGATAGTAAATATATCGCGCCACCTATTGTCTGGTAAAAAATGCGTCAGTAAATACCATAAACTGCCAGTGAGGATATAAATAAAAAGAGTTCCTCTGGCGGTTGTTATTTTTTCTAGTATCATAAGATGTCATCCATACGCTCAGTATTATGCTTAGTCTCAGGCCCAGTAAATGCTCAAAAATAATTTTAACATTAGCGTCATCTAACCATAGCAGTAGAGCGCTTTATGTAAGACATTGGTGTAGGTGTTTGCTTTGAACGTTTTAAGCAGCACAGAACCCATAAAAACGCCCCAATAGCCTAGGACTATTGGGGCGTTTGTTTTAAACTGACTTTAATAAGATTTGTTCAGCCAGCTTGGTTCTATTTACAACCAAGTATTTATGACAATGAAGCAATAGCTTCGTTGAATAACGGACTTGGGCGCATGGCTTTTTCAGCCAATGCTTCATCAGCTAAGTAGTAGCCTTTTAGATCCATCGATTTGCCTTGAACTTCATTCAGCTGCTCAACGATAGCGGCTTCATTGTCTTCAAGTTTTTGTGCCAGCGGCGCAAACTGTGCTTTTAGCTCGCTATTTTCATCTTGTGCAGCCAGCTCTTCTGCCCAGTATTTTGCCAGATAGAAATGACTACCACGGTTATCAAGCTCGCCAGTTTTACGTGATGGCGATTTGTCATTTAACAGTAGCGTTTCAGTCGCTCTATCAAGGGCGTCTGCCAATACTTTCGCTTTGGCATTGTCATCATTTTTCGCCAAATGCTCTAAAGATTCGGTCAAGGCTAGGAACTCACCTAGAGAATCCCAACGTAGATGGTTCTCTTCGATCAGCTGCTGTACGTGCTTCGGTGCTGAACCGCCTGCGCCAGTCTCGAACAAACCACCGCCTTTCATTAGTGGTACAACTGACAGCATTTTCGCACTGGTGCCCAACTCTAAGATTGGGAACAAATCAGTCAGATAATCACGCAAAATATTACCAGTAGCAGAAATCGTATCTAAACCACGAGCAACACGCTCTAAGGTATAACGCATGGCGCGAACTTGTGACATAATTTCGATGTGCAGACCGTTGGTGTCATGATCTTTTAAGTAGGTTTTAACCTTTTTAATCAGCTCGTTTTCGTGCGGACGGTATGGGTCGAGCCAGAAAATAACCGGCGTATCTGATTCGCGCGCACGGCGAACAGCAAGCTTCACCCAATCTTGGATAGGGTCATCTTTGGTCTGACACATGCGCCAGATATCACCTTTTTCAACACGCTGCTCAAGTAAAACTTCGCCTGAGTCGATGTCGACGATACGTGCGATACCATTGTCGCTAGATTCAAAGGTTTTGTCGTGCGAGCCGTATTCTTCCGCTTTTTGCGCCATCAAACCTACGTTTGGCACCGTACCCATGGTGGTTGGGTCAAAGTTACCATGCCACTTACAGAAATTAATCATTTCTTGGTAAATACGCGCAAAGGTCGATTCAGGCATGACCGCTTTACAGTCATATAATTTACCATCAGCGCCCCACATTTTACCGCCATTACGAATCATTGCGGGCATTGAAGCATCGACAATCACGTCACTTGGAGAATGGAAGTTGGTGATACCTTTTGAAGAGTCAACCATCGCTAGACGCGGACGGTGTACTTGGCAGGCATGGAGGTCGCGCTCAATCTCTTCACGTAAGCTGGCTGGCAATTCGGTGATTTTTTCGTACAAGCTTGCCATACCGTTATTGACGTTAATACCTAGCTCATCAAATAACGCGCCATGTTTTTGGAAGGCGTCTTTATAATAAATGCGCACCGCGTGACCGAAGACGATAGGGTGTGATACCTTCATCATCGTGGCTTTTACGTGTAATGAGAATAAAATACCGGCTTCGCGGCAATCTTCCATTTCACGCTCATAGAAATCAAGCAGCGCTTTTTTGCTCATAAACATCAAGTCGATGACTTCTTTATCAAGCAAGGCAATCTTTGGTTTTAATACCTTGGTCGTACCGTCTTCGAGCAACAGCTCCATACGCACGGTACGCGCTTTATCCAAGGTCATCGATTGCTCGCCGTCATAAAAGTCGCCGCTATGCATGTGCGAAACGTGAGTCTGTGACCACTGCTTCCATTCGCCCATCGAGTGCGGATGTTTACGCGCGTAGTTTTTGACTGCTTTTGGCGCGCGGCGGTCTGAGTTACCTTCACGTAATACAGGGTTGACCGAGCTGCCTAAGCTTTTGCCATAACGGCGACGGATTTCTTCTTCTTCTGCGTTTTTTGGCTCGTCTGGAAAGTCAGGAATCGCGTAGCCTTTACCTTGTAGCTCTTTGATAGCCGCTTTTAGCTGCTGTACAGAAGCACTGATATTTGGTAGTTTGATGATATTGGCGTTTGGATCTTGAGTCAATTTGCCAAGCGCTTCTAAGTTATTTGGAACGCGCTGCTCTTCGGTTAAGTATTCTGGAAATTCAGCCAACACACGCGCCGCGACCGAGATATCACTGGTTTCAACGTCGACGCCTGCTGTCTGGGCAAATGCTTTTACAATCGGCAAAAATGATAAGGTGGCAAGCGCTGGGGCTTCGTCAGTTTTTGTATAAATAATTTTTGACATGTTAGTAGATTATTCCTTGTTGTCATTAATGAGGTTAATAAGGCTGCGGTATCATTTAATAGCTTTATACAGCCCTTATACCATAATGGTCTACGGGGTTGGTTCGAGGTTCAATCGAGGTCCAAATACATCAGTCGTCTTTTAGTGCCATTCTTGAGCGAGTATGACGGCGAGAAAGTTTCGTCGCCAGCCATTTGCGTTTATTCGTCTTTATAAAGCAGGCGCTCGATCAAGTACCAGCTTTATTAAAGAGTGATTATAAAACATTATAAAAGGTCACACTCAAAAGACCGTTGCTAAAAATTTATGCAAACCAGCGACTCAATACTCATGATTTACAATGATCTGAGCGCGAATGGCTGACGCTATATTATAGTTGATCCACTATAAATCTGATATGATGTCAATGTTGTATATTGAACTAAGTATACTATTTTCGCTCATACCCTATGTATCTGAATTATATTAAGCTAATAATAGCCTTATTCTACCAGTCCTCGCCCTTAATATCATCTTTTGCGTGTAATTAGCACGCTTTTAGTGCTATTTTTACTTTTGTAAGCTTGTTTGTTAAATGGTCAGATTATCTATTTTTAAATTAGCTTTTTTAGAGTATCTGTTTTTAACATACCAACGCTAGCAAAACACAATCCTGCACCCCATCAATAAAAGACTTAGTAATCTGTTCGTATGGCATTTTTATGCGCCTTTGTTTATAACCCTTCTTCATAAAAGTATTTTAGCGCCAGATAATTTTTACTTTTTTGCAAATTGTGACAGCAAACGCGCTGATATTTGCTAGGCTAAACGATAAAACCAATGAGCTTAAGAAAAAATTCTAAAAATAGTGTGGTGATGATGAATTTACAATATGCGTTACTCAGTGATAATAGCTGGCAGGATATGGCGCGTTGGCAAACGCCAGATACGCCTTTTATGACATTTGAGTTTTGGCAAGCACTGAGCGAGACGGGCGCAATTGGTGAGCAAGCAGGTTGGTTGCCGATTTATATCTTAATCTATCGGCCAAATGAGACAGATAACGTTATTGATAATAATGCGAATGATGATAAAAGTAATGCCGCGCAGCCAGCGCTTTCTTCAGAACCAATAGGACAGCCTATTGCCGTTATGCCTGTTTTTATTAAAGGGCATCATCAAGGCGAGTTTGTCTTTGACCATGCGTGGGCACAAGCTTATGCGCAGTATGGTCTTGATTATTATCCGCGTTTGGTGACTAGCGCGCCTTATACACCAGTAACGGGACAGCGTCTTTGGTTGGCAGCAGGTGAGACGCTAAATACGGATATTTTAAAGACAGCTATCGCAGGCGTTGATGATATCGCCCAGCAAGTAGAGGCCTCTAGCTGGCATGGTTTGTTTGCGACGTCTGAGATGGCGTCTATTGCTAACGCGTCAATGCCGACTGATACCGATATAGAAATGGCGCTTAATAATCAAAAAAATAGCGGTACAGTAGAACCGATTGAGCTACCGATACTTGAGCGGCAGGGCTGCCAGTTTTTATGGCAAAATAAAAATGTCAGTCAAAACAATAAACAATTTGCCGACTTTGAGGCATTTTTGGGAACCTTTAGAGCCAAAAAACGCAAAACCGTGCGTGCTGAGCGGCGTAAAGTTGCCGAGCAAGGCATCTCTTGCCAGCGTAAATGCGGGGTTGCTATCACTGCAGAGGATTGGCAGACGTTTTATCATTGTTATGTGATGACCTACGCGGTACGTGGGCAGCAGCCTTATTTAACGCTAGATTTTTTTAAAAGAGTGGCTGCTAGCATGCCTGAGCATTTGATGTTAGCGCAAGCGCTTGATGCCAATGGTGAAATTATCGCTAGCAGTTTGTTTTTTTATGATAACCCCAATAGCCAAAACGCCACGCTTTATGGTCGTTATTGGGGCGCGCTTGCTGAGTATGATAGCCTGCACTTTGAGCTGTGTTATTATCAAGGTATCGAGTTTGCGATTGAGCAAGGTTTGACGTATTTTGACCCCGGCACCCAAGGTGAGCACAAATTAGTCCGAGGTTTTGTTCCGACCAAAACTCACTCGTTGCACCGTATTTACGACGGGCGTTTTGTCCCGGCGATTAGTAATTTCTGTGTAAAAGACCGCATGCATATGGCGCAATATCGCAAGCAAGCCTTTGCAGCATTGCCCTTTAATATTGATAATATGCCGACGTTTGATAGTACTGATTAATCCTCGATCATTTTTTTGCTAATCTTTGCCCAATGACTTCCTACCTAATACTTTTCTATCAGCTGTAAACTATGACTCCTCATTTTTCTTGTTCTGCTCCATCATCCGCTCCCACTGAGCTAGTAGATTTTCTTAATACCGAAGGGTCGCTGACGGCCATGCTCGAAGTAAAAGCAGGGCAGCCGTTACGCGTCGAGCGCAGCTTTGAAGGCTATCGGTTATTATCCTTGGCGCAAAAAAAGCAATTGGGTTTGCAAGGCGCGGCGTTAAACCGTCCGTTATTGGCGTGGGTACGCGAGTCGCAGTTATATGGCGATAATGAGCAGCCATGGGTACAAGCCCAAAGCGTTTTCCCGCTAGCAAGTTTGAAGGGGCGTGCCCGCCGTTTACAGCAGCTAAAAGGTACGCCGATTGGCTATGTGTTGTTTAAGCGCAGTCGTACTTTGCCCAATCGACGTTCTATCGAAAGGACGGCAAATGGTTGGCAACGGCAAACGCTATATGACTGGTATGGGCGTAAAATACTGATTAGTGAAACTTTTTTAGCAGCGTTTTTGTCCAAGAGTGATTAAATAATTACAATAAAGACTGATATACAAAATCAGTAAGTCATTTATTTTATTGCGCATTTATTTCTCTAATAACGCCATTTAAATCTCTCAGCTTTCCGTGAGGTTTTTTTGCGCTCATCGCACAAAGTTTCATGCTACACTTAAGCTATAGCGATGATGTCGATGCCCTTCTGCGCACCGATTTTATTGCCAATTTAGGCAGGTTTTTAACCAGGCTAATTGTCTGCGTTTGCCAATTTTACCTTCTTTTATTACTCGCCTCTTTTCAATGAGCACCACCATTAACGATAGCCACTACCTAGGACATCACTATGTTTAAAGATATTTCTATCAAAGAGTTTGATCCAGTACTTGCTGAAGCCATGGCCGCTGAAAGCGTGCGTCAAGAAAACCACATCGAGCTTATCGCTTCAGAAAACTACTGCTCACAAGCAGTGATGGAAGCCCAAGGCACTGACCTGACCAATAAATACGCTGAAGGCTATCCTGGTAAGCGTTATTATGGTGGCTGTGAGCACGTCGATGTGGTTGAGCAATTGGCCATCGACCGTGCAAAAGAGTTGTTTGGTGCAGAATACGTCAACGTCCAGCCACACTCTGGTAGCCAAGCAAACTCGGCTGTTTTCTTAGCATTGTTAGACGCTAATGACACCGTGCTTGGCATGAGCCTAGACGCTGGTGGTCACTTGACACATGGCGCGCATATCAACTTCTCAGGTCTAAACTACAACGCCGTACAGTATGGCTTGGTTGAAGAAACTGGTCTGATCGATTATGACGAAGTTGAGCGTTTGGCAAAAGAGCACAAGCCTAAGATGATTATTGCTGGCTTCTCAGCCTATTCGCAAGTGGTCGATTGGCAGCGTTTCCGTGATATCGCTGATGAAGTTGACGCGTACTTGCTGGTTGATATGGCACACGTAGCCGGTTTGGTCGCGGGCGGTGTTTATCCAAACCCAGTACCATTTGCCGATGTGGTCACGACTACCACGCATAAAACCCTACGTGGTCCGCGCTCAGGTATGATTTTAGCACGTGATGAGAAGCTTGCAAAAAAGCTAAATTCTGCTGTCTTCCCAGGAAATCAAGGCGGCCCGCTCATGCACGTTATCGCGGCAAAAGCGGTTTGCTTTAAAGAAGCCTTAGAAGATAACTTCAAAACTTATCAGCAGCAAGTGGTCAAAAACGCCAAAGCAATGGCAAAAGTTATCCAAGACCGCGGCTATGAAATCATCTCTGGCGGTACTGAAAATCACTTGATGCTTATCAGCCTAGTCAAGCAAGAAATGACTGGTAAAGAAGCCGATAAATGGCTTGGTGATGCGCACATTACCGTGAATAAAAACGCCGTACCAAACGATCCAAAATCGCCATTTGTGACCTCAGGTATCCGTATCGGTACGCCAGCGATTACCACGCGCGGCTTTAATGAAGCACAAGCGGGCGACTTGGCTGGTTGGATTTGTGACGTGCTAGACAGCCGCGGTGATGAAAAGGTTGCTGCTGAAGTACGCGGCAAAGTAGAAGCCATCTGTAAAGAGCTTCCTGTTTATGAAAAGAACCAGTAGTTTTTAAATGCTTAGTTTTAACAGTTAGATATAAAAAACCGCTCTTAATATTGAACTGACCCCCATAAGTTGGACACAACTTTTGGGGGTATTTTTATGCGTTACGATCTAGACTTTAAGATCAAAGTCATAGCATACTACAAGCAAGGACATAGCGGAGGTGCTACAGGTGAGAAATTTGGACTTGATGACAAGATGGTATTTAAGTGGGTTCAGCAATATCAAAGCGGTGGTATAAACGCCATCAAACCTAAAACTGGTAAAGCTAAATACAGTAGCGACTTTAAGTATAAAGTGATCGCTATGATGTTAGCAGAAGGATTAAGCCAATCTGAAACCGCTCTTAAATTTCACATCAGCTCACCTGCGCTCATCAGTCATTGGCATAAAGCCTATCGCCTCTACGGTATGTCTGGACTCACATCCAAATATAAAGGTAGTAGCACCATGACCTCTCCTATCACAGACAAACCCGATAATGAAAAGACGCCAGCAGAGCTCAAACGTGAACTGCAGTATCTACGAGCGGAGAATGCTTATCTAAAAAAGCTCGATGCACGGCTCAGAGCAGAGGAACAAGCAGTCAAAAAGCAAGGCTCATCGAAGGATTGAGACCGCAGTACGCGTTATCTGATTTACTCACCATAGCAAAGCTTGCAAGGAGTAGTTTCTACTATCATAGGGCTAGTCTGAGTAGTAAAGATAAATATGCCGATCTTAAACAGCGTATCCGTGATATCTACCATCACCATAAAGGTCGATATGGCTACCGTAGAATCACCCAGACACTTAAAAATGAAGGTTTGATTTATAATCATAAACTTATCGCACGGCTTATGGGACAGCTTAAGCTTAGTGCAAGAATTAGAAAGCAAAAGTATCGATCCTATAAAGGTCAGTGTGGCGTCATTGCTAAGAATAGAGTCAAACGCAGGTTCAGAGCGAAAGCGCCCAATCGCAGGTGGTTTACTGACATTACAGAGTTTAAAATAGGAGATGAGAAGTTGTATCTGTCACCGATACTAGACTGCTTCAACAATGAGATCATCAGTTATACGCTCTCAAGACGACCGGTGTATGATTTGGTGAAACAGATGCTAGATAGTGCAATTAAGGGCATACCTACAAAGCGCAAGGAGGAGCTAACACTGCACTCAGATCAAGGGTGGCATTATCAGATGAAGACGTTTGCGAATACGCTTAAAGAGAATGACATTAAGCAAAGTATGAGCCGAAAAGGCAACTGCTTAGACAATGCATTGATGGAAGGCTTCTTCGGTACACTAAAGTGTGAGACTATTTATCTTGAAAAGCCGACCTCGATTGAGGCTTTAGAGAAACAGATTCATGAGTATATGCATTATTATAATCATGAAAGAATTCAGCTGAAACTAAAAGGACTGAGTCCTGTTAAGTACAGAACTCAGTCCTTATTGTAAACTTAAACCGTCCAAGTTTAGGGGGTCAGTTCAATTTTTATAGCGGGTTTTTTTATTGCGTTGACGTTTATTTTTTAAGTGGTCCATTATACGAACTAAACTGTCTATACGTACTAAACTGTAAAATGCATCATTTTTATAAATCTATTGCACAATATAGCTTACTAACGCATAAATATTTGGTGGTGTGTCAGAAAGTATGCTGAGGAGATGAAAGGAGGGTGACAGCCGAAGCAAGATGATATATTTGAGGTTATGAAGACACAAATACAGATCAATTGCCCCGACTGTCACAGTCCCAGTTTTTCGATACACGGCAAAAAAAGCTATGGCAAGCAGAACTACAAGTGCAAGGACTGCAAACGTCAATTCATTGGCGACCATGCCTTAACTTATCATGGCTGTCACTCTAAAATAGAAGACATCATACGGCTAATGACGGTTAGAGGTTGCGGCGTCAGAGACATAGCCGTTATAGCCTCTATTAGTATTGGTAAAGTGCTTAGCACCATAGGCTCATCGGTCTATAAGATTACACCTAAAAAGCGCTATTATGAACGCTTAGAGGTTGATGAGTTCTGGACTTACGTATATCGCAAGAAGCGTAAAGTTTGGCTTATTTATGCTTATGACCGCGCTACTAATGAGATTGTCGCTTATGTCTGGGGCAAACGTGACCTGAAAACAGCTAAGAAGCTAAGAGCCCGTCTTAAACAACTGAAAGTCAGCTATGGTTCTATTAGCATGGATAACTGGGATAGCTTTATAACCGCATTCAAGCCTGACAAGAAACAAATCGGCAAGCAGCATACGGTAGGCATAGAAGGTAATAACTGTCGCCTTAGACACCGATTGCGACGAGCCGTTCGAAAGACCTGTTGCTTCTCAAAGAAGTTTGATAACCACTTTAAGGTGTTTGATTTGGTATTCTTCTATGTCAATTATGGCTATGTCTGATGCCAGCATACTTTTTAGAACACCACCAGATATTTAACCTATCTTTTAACCGCCAAGCTGATTTAGTGCCAGTGCTAAGATGAGGCCAACGGTGGTACTAATACCTGCCCAATGGTTGCTGCGTTTAAAGGCAGTAGGGAAGACCTCGGTCGCTAAAGAAGCAATAACCGCTCCTGCTGCAAAACAGTTGATGGCACTAATGATGGCATCATCGACATTTTTTAGCAGCACCTTGCCTAGGATAGCCGCCAGCGATAATAAAATTGCAGCCCCAATCCAAAGCATGAGCACTTTTTTATTGCTGGCACCGTTGCGGCGCATTTCTTTGGCACCGCCTGCTGCCTCTGGTAAGTTGGATAACAGAATGGAGCCCGCTAGCGCCGCCACTTGCATGACGTTGCCACTAATTAATGCCACACCCAGCGCTAGGTTTTCTGGTACGCCATCGAGGGTGATGGCTGCCAGTAGTCCTGAGCCGCCATCGGCATTGAGCTTTTCATCGAGTAGATAATCGACACTCGCAAATACCACTGCGCCCAGCATGGCAAAGGCCGCTGTCACCCAAACGCCGCTGTCAGTCACCGCTGGCTGTATCAGTTCGATGACGACCGATATCATCAGCGCGCCGCCAGCGAGCGCCAGTAAATTACCTTCAAGCCAGCTAGGTAAGCGGCCGTAAAGCCCCCAAAGCGCTCCAATAATCAGAGCGCCTGATACCACAAGAATCACTGCAAACATTAACATAATAGGCCTCAATATTTTTATAGTTTATTGATAACGGCTAATGGTTGTGGTGTCATTATAAATTGCGTAATTGTTGTGTTAGACGCTGTTAACGGGCCATGTTGCTCATATAAAATACTCAAAAAGAACCCGACTATATTTTTATAATCGGGGTTTATCTAAATTCATTTAATCAAAATTTCTAATTTATATCTTCTTTATCAAAACGGTAACTTGGTAAATATCTGCAAGATAGTCGCGTTAACGATATCGACAAAGAACGCACCAACCATCGGTACAATCAAAAACGCTTTCGGTGATGGCAGGTAGCGATCGGTCACTGCCTGCATATTGGCAATCGCCGTCGGCGTGGCGCCCATACCAAACCCAGAGTGTCCAGCTGCCAAAACCGCGGCATCATAGTCTTTACCCATGATTCTAAAGGTAACAAAATAAGCATAACCAATCATGACTAAAGTCTGCACGACTAAGATAATCAATACAGGGCCTGCCAAATCTGTCAACTCCCATAGTTTTAGCGATAGCAGCGCCATGGCTAAGAATAGACTTAATGACGCATTACCAATCACATCGATAGCACGGTCGAACATATCAAAATTGAACACCATGGTTAAAGCATTACGGATAATTACGCCACCTGCTAATGCCCAAACGAAGGTAGGCAACTCAAACGCGGTATCTGCTGCAACCAGTGTCATAATATCTGCAAACGCCAACGCTCCTGCAAACAAAGCCAATGACTCAATCGTTGAAGAGGCGGTAATCAGACGGATATTATCAGGTTTTTCAAACATCTCTTCATGGCGATGATCGCCATCTTCGCTATGCTTGGTACTATATAACGACTGCTTACCAGCAAGCTTTTCAACGTCGCTTTGATTGGGATTGACAGGGGTTGGTTTAAGACCCATTTTATTGATCAATCGGCGTGCAACAGGACCACCAACCAGACCACCTGCAACCAAACCATAGGTAGCAACGGCAATACCAAGAGTGGTGGCACCAACGACATTGTATTGTTCTTCTAATACAACGCCCCACGCGCCTGCGGTACCATGGCCGCCTGTTAGCGCGATAGAGCCAGTCACTAAGCCAAGCAGCGGGTCAAGACCTAGTACGCTGGCCATTGCCACCCCAACCACGTCTTGTAAAATAATAAAGACCGAGACGACGATGGTGAAAATTAATAAAGGCGTACCACCTGCTTTCAGCCGTCCAAAGTCGGCGCTAAGTCCGATAGAGGCAAAGAACATCAGCATGGTTGCTGTTTGTAGTCCTTGGTGGAAGTTAAAGCTATAACCCCAAATCAAATTAAGGGCATAAACAATTACAGCAGCAATCAAGCCACCAGCCACGGGTTCTGGGATATTAAAGTCTTCCAAAAACTTGATTTTTTTAACCAAAAAGCGTCCTAATAATAGCACCAATGTGGCAAAAATCAGGGTGTAATATCCGTTTAATGTTACTTCCATAAGTTCATCCTTTCTGTAAATATGAATTCACCTAAATTCGAGATAAAACTGGCTTTATCTCGAATTTAGGTTCTGCTCGTTTTGCTATGCGTAGGCATCATCTGAAGCCTCAATAATCCATAATTGCGGTTTGCCAAAATCTTTATAGGCGTCCTCTATCAAGCGCTTAAAGACATTAAAGTCCTCGCTGTTGATTCTTTCTACCGCATTTAGGTAAAGCGTGAAGTCTGTGATATCACTATCGGTCAAACAGTCCCAAGCGCTGTCCCAATTATGGGCAAAATAGCTGGGAAAATTGGCGGCTGTCGCTAAGCTATTTAGCAGCGTTTCTTTATTCAAAACATCGCCAATTGTAATGTTAATCGCATGCTTCGGAATGGCATTAATAAACGCTTCGTCTTTTTGAGCAATGGCGTTTTGGTTAACGTCATTTTTTTTAATATAGTAAATCGCTTGGTTCATATCATCTCACCTGCAATTGCTGAAAGCTGTCGTAATGGTCGACGGTCAAATAATAGACGGTTGGCGGATGACCGCCGGTGACAATACGCCGTGCGCCGCGATGCGAAACGCCCGGCGTCGGCACGGTATATTCGCGATAATAGCCTTGCGACTGGGCAGGCAATTTGCCTTCGCGATTATAAAAGGTGGTGCCATCTTTATCAGGGTAAGGAAACGGGCCGCCTTGCTGAATCAGCGCCAGTGTTTGGTCAATTTGCGCGTCACCCGTGATAGCTGCTGTGGCTGCTGTATCAGGGCTAGAGGTCTTAGGCGCTGTCTGCGTTATAGACGTTGCTGGCGTGCTGTCTGCAAAAAAACTAGACGTCAAATCACCAAAGAAAAAAACCGCCACGGCAATAAGGGTGATAAAACTTAATAGAGTAGATAAGCCAGTTTTTTTATGTTGTCTGCTTTGGTTATTTTTTGACTGGTTTTTTCGATGATAGCTAAGGTTATTTGTATGCGTATTTTTTGCATGTTGTTTGGTTGCATTTGCTAGCGGTGCTTTTGCGTCTGCCGTTTCTAAAATACTTAATTCGTTAGAGGTGACTTCGGTTGCGCGTAATTGGTTTTTGTCATTACGCTGACTGTTAAAATAAACAAGCTGGCCCTCGCTTATCGGCCGCGATAAGCGCACGCTGCTGATATGAAAGAAGACATCTTCATCTTGATTGTCTACATCAATAAAGCCATCGCCTTTGTCAGCATTCCAGTGTTTAATTTTGCCACTTTGCATGGGCACGGCTTCCTATAGCGTGGTTTTTATTCAGCAAAATAATTTTTATATGCCATATATAGCATATTTATCAATAATAAAAAAACGCCAGCAATTAAGCTGACGTTATTTAAGATTATACTCGAATTGGGCAATAAATTATAGTGCAGCAATGATGCCCTAGGCGCGCGTTTCGCCGTGACCGTAAACAATCCATTTTTGCGAGGTTAAGCCCTCAAGCCCAACCGGTCCACGGGCATGGATTTTATCGGTTGAGATACCGATTTCTGCTCCAAGTCCGTACTCAAAACCATCGGCAAAACGGCTCGAGGCGTTAATCATCACGCTTGCCGAATCGACTTCTCGGATAAAGCGCTGCGACTTAGTGTAATTGTCGGTAATGATGACGTCGGTATGGTGGCTGCCGTGAGTGTTGATATGTTCAATCGCTTCGTCGATACCCGCTACCACCTTAACTGCCAAGATAGGTGCAAGATATTCGGTATCCCAGTCCTCGCTAGTCGCTGCCGATAAATGACCTTGCAGGGTAGCATTGTCATTTAAAATCGCCTGTGACTTCTCATCGAGGCGCAGTTGCATGGCGTCATCGGCTGTTACGATGGCTTCTGCAATCTTTGGCAATAACTCATCGGCGACATTTTCATCGACCAACAGCGTCTCCATGGTATTACAGGTACCGTAGCGGTGAGTTTTGGCATTGACGCTGACTTTAATCGCCGTGTCTGCATCGGCATCGCTATCGATAAAGGTATGACAATTACCATCTAGGTGCTTAATCACAGGGACGCGGGCATCGCGGCTGATACGTTCAATCAAACCTTTACCGCCGCGTGGTACGATAACATCGACATAGTCTGTCATGGTAATCAGCTCGCCAACAGCAGCGCGGTCAGTGGTTTCTAACACTTGTACGCTATGCTCAGATAGACCGACCTTTTTTAAACCCTGTAAGATACATTTGGCAAGCGCTTGATTGGACTCAAAGGCTTCAGAACCACCGCGCAAGATAATAGCATTACCAGACTTTAGCGCCAGCGAAGCCGCTTCCAAGGTGACGTTGGGACGCGACTCATAAATCATCCCGACTACCCCGAGTGGCACACGCATTTTGCCCAAATGAATCCCTGATGGCTGATAAGTCATGTCGGTCACTTCACCGATAGGGTCAGGTAATGCCGCCACGTCTTTTAACCCTTGCAGCATACCATCGAAGCGCGCGTCATTTAGCTCTAGGCGATCGAGTAAGGCAGCGTCCAAGTCGTTTTTTTGCCCGTTATCCATATCGATTTTATTGGCCGCTAAAATATCAGCTTTGGCGCTTTTTAACGCATCATAGATTGCCATCAGCGCCGAATTCTTATCGCCAGTATTGGCCGCAGCTAACGCTCGTGATGCCGCGCGCGCTTGCTTACCGACCGTCTGCATATAGGCGGTTACATCTGTGGTATTCGATTGCGTCATAAATTAACGTCCTTTTATCATCAATAATCTAAAAAATATCGTTTAGCGCTCTAATGGCGCTCTGCCATTTAACATAGAGGAGATGAGGACGATAGTAAAGTCGATTTTGTGAACAACGACCGTTTAGCAAGTACTGTGGAGTTTTCTTATGTTCGATTTTAAGGTTTTTAACTTTTTATAGCGTCTATAAGTAATGGGAGATAAAAAAGTATGCTGTCTGTTACGTATTTTTAACAGAACTGCGCTGCAACTGCTAAGGTAGTCGTGGTCAATCGTGAGTATAGTGGGCGCTAAGACGGTCAATTCATACGCTATCTCATACGTTATCAATGAAAGACATAGCAATTGGCTGATGCAATAAAGTGATGGATTTTATAAAGATTAATAAACTAAAGACTCATTATGGAGAAAAAAATGGCTATTAAAAATAAAGCCTATAAAAACTGGCTCACAGTAGGCTTGGTAGCAGCAGCATTAAGTGTCAGCGCCTGCGGCAAAAAAGAAGAAGCGCCAATGGACGTTGAACCAACCGCTGACGCGCAGACGCCAGTAGAAAATAACGCTACCGGCGTGGCAACAGCAAACAGCACGGATGATGTCGCCGTTGCAAGTGCCGATGCTAATGATGGTATGGCCGTTAGCGAGAATGATGATGTCGCAGTAGCAACTGCTGATGATGCAGAAGTCCTTGATGGAACTGAAAGCGAAGAGCACATTTCGACTTACTAGTTGAGTTTGTTAAATGCCGCTTGCGGGCGTCGACTGACTATTTAGCAGATAAAACAGCGCTAGCGGCGTTAAGATGATAAAATAAGGCCCATAACTGACTATGCGTTATGGGCCTTATTTTGTTGTTGATTCCGTTTAAAAAAGTACCGCGCTACTTAGCTAGAGTTATCTAAGCTGAGCGCCGTTTTGAGTATTTTTTTATCGGCAATGAATTATCCTGTCAAACTCTAATGACCTTTAATAATTGAAGGGGCAGGGTTTGCCTTTTTATCGCATTATAGGCGACAATGGCGCATTTTTTTATTCATGTTTTCACTCATATTTATTGGAAGTCTGCTAAACCATGCTTGATACTGCAAAGAATCCGACTCGGCCTATCGCCTTAGATTTACAAGACGTCCATAAAAGCTACGGCTCGTTGGCGGTGCTAAAAGGGGTGTCTCTCACCGCTTATGATGGCGACGTTATTTCTATTTTAGGCTCGTCTGGCTCCGGTAAGTCAACCTTGCTGCGCTGTATTAACTTGCTTGAAAAACCCAATCAGGGGCGTATCATCATCGGCAATGATGAGCTGATGCTAAAACCTGCCAAATCAGGCGAATTGCAAGCAGCAGACATTAAGCAGTTAGAAAGCTTACGTGCGCGCGTGGGCTTTGTGTTTCAAAACTTTAATTTGTGGCCGCATAAGACCATTTTGCAAAATATCATCGAAGGACCAACGCAAGTCTTAAAAATTAAAAAAGACCAAGCGATTAGCGATGCAGAAAAGCTGCTCGATAAAGTGGGTTTACTCGATAAAAAAGACGCTTATCCGGCGAATTTATCGGGCGGTCAGCGTCAGCGTGTGGCGATAGCGCGCGCCCTTGCCATGCAGCCACAGGTGTTATTATTTGATGAACCAACCTCGGCACTCGACCCTGAACTGGTCAATGAAGTACTTGCGGTCATGCGTGAGCTTGCCGAAGAGGGGCGTACCATGCTGATCGTTACCCACGAGATGCGCTTTGCCCGTGAGGTATCAAGCAAAGTGGTGTTCTTGCATCAAGGTATCATCGAAGAGATTGGTACACCTGAGCAAGTTTTCGACCATCCAAAATCTGAGCGCGTTAAAGACTTTATGGCATCGCATCGTCAAAACTAGAAGCGAATGTTTTACAGGTGTTTGGTTGAATGTCAAAAAACCTAAAACGCTTGTGATACAAAAGTTGCCCTCAGTAATTTTCTTGGCCTAAATTTTCTTAGTCTTTTTATTACCGAATAATCACAGTTGGTATGCAAAACGTTTGTTTTTGATATTTGAGTCAGGTATTATCAAAGGGTTTATAGGCAGTCGCAACTGGCGTCTGCCTATGTCTTTATGTTCATTGACTTGCTTATCTGGCAGGGACGCCAGAGAACAAAATATCAGAACCCTATATCAAAAACCTCATCAGAATTTAAGGAATGTATGATGTCGAATTCTCGCCTATTGTGGTCATCGATGACCGTCACCGCCGCGCTTATGCTTGGCGCTTGTAGTCAGTCTGCTAATGACGCCACTGATAGCAGCGCTGATGCCTCTGCTACAGAAACGGCGGGCAAGACCATTCGCATCGCCACTGAGGGCGCATACCCTCCCTTTAACTATACCAATGCCGATGGCAGCTTGGCAGGATTCGATATCGACGTCGCCAATGCCTTATGTGCGCAAATGCAAGCCAAATGTGAAATCGTTGCTCAAGATTGGGACGGTATTATTCCAGGTCTATTGGCGCAAAAATACGACGCCGTCATCGCTGGTATGTCAATCACTGAAGAGCGTCAAGAAAAGGTTGATTTCAGCGAGCCGTATTTCGCCAATACCATGGTTTGGCTTACCGATACCAAAGGCGGCTTTGACCCCAAATCCATTAAAAACCTAACCCTTGGTGGCCAGCGTTCAACGACACCTGGCGCGTATTTACAAGATAATTATGAAGGTAAAGACGGCAACACCGTCAAGCTTTATGATAATTATGACAATGCCTACTTAGACCTAAAATCTGGTCGTAGCGATGCGGTACTTGCTGAAAAAGTCTCTGCCAAATCATGGTTAGCGGACAATCCAGAAGGTTTTGGTATCGTGGGTGATGAGATTGATAACGACGATAATATTGCCATTGCTGTCCGTAAAGGTGACTCAATCAAAGACGACTTTAATAAAGCGCTGAGTGAAATCCGTAGCAACGGTGAGCTTGCCCGTCTTGAGCAAGAAAACTTCGGTCAGTAATTTGCTTGATGCGCTTTGCGAGAAGTCTTTAATTGATAGCTATTAGTCAACAGACGGTTTCAATAAGCGCCGATTAACCAATGTCTGAACCATTGCGGATGAATAACGGCTGGTAAATATATTAAGGAATAACCTCTATGATCACTTCAATGACCTCATCAATGAACAAAAAAGCGCTATGGCTTGCGCCCCTTAGTGCAGCGATGCTGATGCTTGCTGCTTGTAACAACAGCTCAACGCCTACAGAAAATACGGACGCCGCTGCTACAAGCGACGCACCGTTACATATAAAAATCGCCACAGAATCAAGCTATAAGCCTTTTAGCTATACCGACGCCGATGGTAAATTAATTGGCTACGAGATTGAGCTGGTAGACGCCTTATGTGCGCAAATGAAAGCTGAATGTGAAGTTATCTCGCAAGATTGGGACGGCCTCATTCCAGGGCTAAATGCGCAGAAATTTGATGCGGCCATCGCTGGCATGTCAATCACCCCTGAGCGTAAAGAAGTCGTAGAATTCAGCGACCCGTACTTTCATACTGGTATCATCCTCATCGGTAAAAAAGGCGATGATATTACCGTCGATGGCCTAAAAGGTCAGCCAGTTGCTTCACAGCGCTCGACGGTTGCGTCACAATATCTACAAGAAAAACATGCTGACTCTGACATCAAGCTTTATGACACTCAAGACAACGCTTATCTAGATCTAACCTCAGGTCGCGTGCGCGCCATGATGTCTGATAAAGTCACCGGTATCGACTGGCTAAAAACCGACGCCGGTAAAGACTACGAAGTCAAAGGTCAAGAAATCAGCACCAGCGATGATGCGATGGGTATTGCCTTCCGTAAAGGCGATCCATTGGTTGCCAAGTTTAATAAAGCTTTGGCTGAACTAAAAGAAAACGGCACTTACGATCAAATCACCGGCAGTTATTTTGGTACCAGCTCAACAGCGGCGGCGCAAAAAGCAGTAGCGACTGATGGCGTCAAAGAAGTGGTGGTCGCTGATGACAGTAATGTCGATGCCAATGCAGTAATTGCTAAAGAAGAGCAAACGGAAGCGGCGACTAATTAATAGAGCTTTCTCTCATAGTCTATGAGATAAGCGCTGATTTTAATAAAGCACGTTTTAATTAAAGCGTGCTTTATGCCATCTATAATACTTTCCTAAGTACCAATGCCAATTAATAATGCCAAATAACAACATCAAGGATGATTATGAGCAACCATCTTCTTTTAGCACCTGTGCCTAGTACGTCCTCTGTTACCTCATCCGCCAGTAAGCACTTGTTAAAGACAAAATCGATGCTAGCCTTAGCGGCACTATTAGCTTTAGCGGGCTGTAGTAATGGTCAAAATGAGACTAATGAAACTGCTAGCTCGGATACGACTAAAACGTCCGAAGCGGCTGATAATAATAGCGCTGCGAGCGACGATGATAATGTACTACGTATCGGCACCGAAGGCGCTTATGCACCCTTTAACTATACCAATGCTGACGGCACGCTTGGCGGCTTCGATGTTGAAATCGCCAATGCTATTTGTGACGATTTGCAGATGACTTGTGAAATCATAGCGCAAGATTGGGACGGTATTATTCCTGGGCTTAAAGCGGGTAAATATGATGCCATCGTCGCGGCAATGTCGGTCACGCCCGAGCGTGCAAAGCAAGTGGCTTTTACCGACCCGTACTTTAGCAATGCCTTGGTATTTTTAGCCAAAAAAGACAGCAGCTTTGATCCTGCCAATAGCAGCGATATCAATGCCCATTCTATTGCCGCACAGCGCTCGACCATCTCTTCGCAGTGGTTAGAAAATGCCTATCCAAAAGCTGATATGAAGCTTTATGATACCTTGAGCAATGCCTTTTTGGATTTGGGTTCTGGTCGCGTTGATGCCATGATATCTGACAAACTCCCAGCGCTAGAGTGGCTTGGCTCACCGTCAGGCAGCAATTATGCAATCAAAGGCGATGAGATAGATATCAATGATAATTTTGCGATTGCCGTGCGTCCTAACGATGAAGCCTTGCAAGCCAAAATCAATCAATCTTTGGCCAATCTAAAGTCCAATGGCACGTATGATAAAATCAATCAAAAATATTTTGCCGTACCAGCAAAGGCGGCAAACACTGAGTCGGTAGCACCCGAATCAGCAGTAAAAGAGAGCGCAGGGCAATAAATGCTTATTGTTATCGCTATATTAATCACGGTTTTCCCTATTTAGCGGTAAACGTGAAGTCATAAAAGCAAAAAGACATTACCATCAGGGTGATGTCTTTTTTGCTTTAATAATAGGGTTACTTTACAACCAATACAGGGCGAGGGGGATAAGTTTTTCGAAGCCTCTGGAGTGCAAAGCGCACAGCAAGCAAGAAAAATTTATCCTACTCGCATCTGGTTGTTATCCTATCGATTTTGTTTAGAAATGATTATCATGATTCCTTACTCAAAGAATCACCACAATTTTATGCATTATGAATGGTCAACTTTTATCAGATATCACTGATTTATAGGCTATTTATCCTGATAAGTCTCTATTTAGGCAGCGCTTTTATGCGTGAGTATTAACATAGCTGGCAGCGAATATGATAAAATCAGCGCTCATTTCTACTGTGTCAATTTCCGCCGCCGTAATCGTATGAATATCACGTCATTCTATGACGCAAAAAACCGCCATCTATGCGGTTGGTCATACGACTATTCGCAGCGCTCAGCTATTGATGCTGATTCTTTTAACTCATATTTTGCAACTTGCTAATATAAAGAGACTGAGTGGATAATTGTGTTTGATTTACAAGGATTTGGCGCGCTATTACTAAGCGGCGCTACCGTCACTATAAAGCTTGCGCTGACCAGTTTGGTCATCGGTATGGCGCTAGGCTTGCTTGGCGCGACGGCCAAGATGTCCAATGTCTGGCTGCTACGTAAGCTTGCGACGGTCTATACTGCCACGATGCGCGGCATCCCTGAGCTGTTATTAGTGCTGTTTATTTATTACGGCGGCTCGATATTGCTCATGAGCATCCTCAAAAAGTTCGGCTATAACGATTATATCGAGATTAGCGCGTTTTGGGGCGGGGTGATGGCGTTATCGATTGCCTTTGGTGCTTACGCGACCGAAATTTTTCGTATGTCCATTCAAGAGATTCCGGTAGGGCAAAGAGAAGCGGCGCAAGCGATTGGCATGCGACCTTTTCAGACTTTTTATCGTATTACCTTGCCGCAAGTTTGGCAGATTGCGCTGCCAGGTCTCGGCAATTTGTTTTTGGTATTGCTCAAAGATACCGCCTTGGTGTCAGTCGTCGGTCTAAAAGATATCATGTATCAATCGTCGCGCGCGGCGCAGTCGACACAGCAGCCGTTTACCTTTTATATGGCCGCGGCGATTATTTATTTGGGTCTGACCATGTTGATTACCGGTTTTATGATGTGGCTTGAGTGGCGCGCCAATCCGGCGGCGCGTTATGCTAAAAAGCTCAGCCGTCAAACCCACCATCAAACCACTCAAAGTCAATCGACCATAGGGTAGAGGAGAGATACTATGGATTGGAATTGGCAGGTCATTTTTGACCATATCCCTGATTTAATGAGTGGGGCGGTATTGACTGTCCAGCTCGTTGTATTCTCGGGTATTATTGGGTTGTTTTTTGGTCTGATTTTGGCATTACTGCGCCTGTCTAAAAATTGGCTGGTGCAAGTTTTACCATTTTTATATATCTTCTTTTTCCGTGGCACGCCGCTACTGGTACAGATATTTTTGATTTATTATGGGCTTGGGCAGTTCGAAGCGGTACGTAACTCGTTCTTATGGGAGCCAGTACTTAGCCAAGCTTACTGGTGTGCCATCATCGCCTTTACCCTTAATACCAGCGCCTATTTGGCAGAGATTATTCGCGGTGCAATCCAAAATATTCCTGTGGGCGAGCTTGAAGCCGCCGATGCCATTGGCATGTCAAAATGGCAGAAACTAACGCGTATTACCTTACCGCGCGCTTTTGGTATTGTGATTCCTGCCTACAGTAATGAAGTTATTTTTATGCTAAAGGGAAGCGCGCTGGCATCCACCATTGCTTTGATGGATATCACGGGTGTTGCTCGTACGATTAGTGCGCGCACTTATACCTTGATGGAATTGTTCTTTGCGGCCGGTGTCGTTTATCTGCTGCTATCGTGGGTGATTTTATTTAGCTTTAGATTGTTTGAAAAACGTATGAATCGTCACGCCAGCTATGTGCCGCCAGACGTGGTTACCAATACCATTCCTTAAAAGTAGGCACAGCAAAATAAAAAAGCTATAGTGGTCATAAATGTCAAAAACATGCCGTAAGGAAACTGTATGAGCTCATCGCCCCATATGTCCATCGCCAACGCTATTATTGGTAATGTGAAAGATACTGCTGGCACCACTGATACCAATAGTGATACCAGCATTGATAATAGCGAACGTCTGCGTACTTCTATCGGTAAAATCGTCTGCGTCGGGCGCAACTATGCGGCGCATGCGCAGGAGTTGGGCAATGAAGTGCCTAGCGCGCCGATGCTATTTATGAAGCCTGCCTCTTCGGTGGTATCTCTCCGTCAAGGCATTGAGCGGCCAAACCCTGCCATCTTTGGTGAAACCCACTATGAAGCTGAGCTTTGTATTCAGCTGGCAACAGACTTATCAAAAGCCACGCTTGCAGAGGCGAAACAAGCTATTGGTGGCGTGACATTAGGGCTTGATTTGACCTTGCGTGAGCTACAAACTGAGCTGAAAGAAAAAGGTCATCCTTGGGAGCGCGCCAAGTGCTTTGATGGCGCTTGTGTGCTTGCTGACTGGCTCGATGCAAATGCCTTTGGTGACTTCAGAAACGTCCATTATCAGCTGAATATTAATAACGAACTTAAGCAAGACGGCGATAGTGCCTTGATGCTATTTCCCGTTTATGAGTTATTGGTTAATATCAGTCATGCTTTTAGTTTGCAAGCGGGCGACGTCATTATGACCGGGACGCCAAGCGGCGTTGGCGCTTTACATGCGGGCGATGTGTTGACTTTAAAACTAGGCGCTCATCAGTGGCAGACAGAGGTTAAATAAGTTTTTATCACAGCTATCACCTATTAATCTGTAAAGGCATTAATGCTTAACGCTATCAAAAAATCCCAAGTGAACGCTTGGGATTTTTTTGGTTTATCAGTGGTGATAGTCATTTATCCTAAGCTTATCATTAAATAACTATCAAATCGGCATTTGGTTTTCAACGTACTGTCATAAACACTCAGTAGAATTAGGCATAATTCGTATTTTGGTGATTGCAATTACAAGACTGCAATCAACTCTCTCATGCCAATCAAGCCTAACAGCAAGGTGACTGATAATGACATTATTGAATAACAAACAACCGCTTGCCCATGAAGTCGTTGAAGATTCTAATCCGAGCAACAATATTGATTTTCAAACCATTATTAGTCGCCGTTTAAATCGGCGTAGTATCCTAAAAGGTGGCACAGGATTGACAGCGGCGGCGTTTTTTGGAGCGCTACCTTTAGTTGGCTGTAGCGACGATAACGATAGTATTCCTACCAAAAATAATGGCAATGATGCTGCTATCCCTGCACAAGGTGATCTCAAGCGTCCCGAAACTTTGAAGTTTACCGCAGTGGCGCATTCGACTGCCGAAACCATGAGCGTGGCGGCAGGCTATAAGGCTGAGATGATACTGCCTCTAGGCACGCCGCTGATATCTGGCATTGATGATTGGAAAGACAATCGCGAGCAGTCAGCTGAATCATTCGAATGGCGTATGGGTGATAACCATGATGGCATGTGGTTCTTTGGCAAAAAGGGCACTGCCTATGATGCCAAAGCATCAGAGAATGGACTACTGGTCATGAATCATGAATACGTCAATAGCAGCGAGCTGAGCCCATTTGGTTACCATGTGATCCAAGATAAAAATGCTGCGCCAATCTTCCAAAATCGTCGACTTGCAAGCGACGTACGTCGTGAGGTCAATTGTCATGGGGTAGCGGTGGTCGAGATGAAACGCCGCGCCGATGGCATGGGCTACGAGATGGTCTCCAATTCAAAATACAATCGCCGTATCACCAGCAGTACAACCACGCAATTAGCAGGTCCTGTTGCGGGCTCTGATTTGGTCAAGACCAAGTTTGACCCAACAGGCTTTCAAACTCGCGGTATCAATAACAATTGCGGCGCAGGCTTATCGCCATGGGGCACCTATCTGACCACCGAAGAGAATTTTTTAGGGGTGTTTGCCCGTGGGCAAGATGCCAGTCAGCTGAGCGCAGGACAAAATTATGGTCGCGAGCGCTATGGCGCAACGGAAAATTTCTCTGGCTTTGAATATCTTTGGCACACCCCTGATGCCAAAGATGCCAAGATCGTAGACGAGTTTTCACGCTGGGATATGACTGCTACTAGTGCTAGCGCTACTGACGATTATCGAAATGGTTTTAATACCTTTGGTTATATCACCGAAATTGATCCTTTTGATCAAAATTCCATGCCCCAAAAGCGCACGGCACTGGGACGTTTTGCTCATGAAAACTGTGCTTATGCTCCCGTTGAACAAGGCAAACCGGTGGTGTTTTATATGGGCGATGATGCTCGCGGTGAATATATTTATAAATTCGTCTCTAAAGCCACATGGTCAAATGCTGATATCGGTGGTGGATTAAAAGCGGGTGACAAGTATTTGAATGAGGGCACGCTCTATGTTGCCATTTTTAATGAAAATGGTCGCGGGGAATGGAAAGCGTTGATTCATGGTCAAAATGGACTGGATGCTTTGAACAGCGAGTTGCCTTTTCATGGACAAGATGAGGTATTGGTCTTTGCTCGCGCGGCAGCAGATGCAGTCGGTGCAACCAAAATGGATCGACCAGAATGGGTATCGGTCAGCCCGATAACGGGTGAAGTGTATGTGACTTTGACCAATAATAAATATCGTGGTGTACGAGATGATCAGCCAGTGTCGGCGTCCAATCCGCGCAGCTATAATACTGGCGGCAAAGCGCGTGGCAATGACAACGGCCATATCATTCGCTGGGCAGAAGCGGGCGGTGATCATGCGGCAACCAGTTTTGACTGGGACATTTATTTATTTGCTGCACCGAATGATTTAGTAGCAGAAAATTTATCGCAATTAAATGACAGTAATGATTTTTCTTCTCCCGATGGCTTATACTTCGATCCACGCGGCGTTTTATGGATTCAAACAGACGACGGCGCTTATACCGATACCAGCAGCTGTATGTTACTGGCAGCGCTACCGGGTAATGTAAGCGATGGCGCCATTCAAACCACGTCAGTAGGGCAACAAACCCGAGTCGGTATGCCTGCCAGCAATGATAACATCAAACGATTTTTTGTCGGTCCGGAGGGATGTGAAGTCACAGGTATCACGATGACGCCAGACTTTAAAACCTTGTTTATTAATATTCAGCATCCGGGTAATACATGGGGAGCAGTGGCTGGCGGTAGTACCCCGCGCTCAGCGACAGTTATGATTACACGCGAAGATGGTGACGTCATACTGGCAGAATCCTTTGTCTAGTTAACTATTTGCATTAGTAATGATACGTCTGAACAAACATAAAAATCCTAAGTCATGGCTTTAGGATTTTTGTGTTGTAGGCGATAGCTACTAATGGGTAAGTTTCGATATTTTATAGTTCCCTGTTTTTTTAACCATAAAAATACCTGATAGTTAAATCATTTTCTTCTGTTTATGGCATTTACAGGCTAGTATGGCAATTACCCTTAATCGCTTGCTGTAGCAACACTATGCCCAATCCAAGACCTATAGAAACCATACACGATTTATTTGCGACCACTCGGCGTCCCTCTGATGGTGAATTGAGCGCAAAAGCAGACTTTCAAGACGATGTCTATGAAGCGCTAGCAGAACTTGACTATATTTATGTCGATGAGCTGATCGCCAAAAATGTCGATAACAGTGTGATAAAACCGCATCAACCAATCTCTTTGGTGGATTTTTTTGAAGGCTTGGCGCAGCTTGCTACTATGGGTGTCGTGGAAGTAACGGATATTGTCGAAGCTATCCACCGTGAGATTTTGCTGCGTCCTTTGGGGCGGTTTAATAATGGTAATCTTGAGCACTGGCAGCGCGGTATCACCGGGCGCATTTATGGTACGGTGCGTCAAGCGATGCAATTGGTCGGCAACAATATTGCCATAGGGCTACGTTTGTATAACACGGTTTTAAAACCCAAAAAAATACAACCACTGCCTTTAAACTTACGGCGTATGGTCAATATCCTAAATGGCGTGATGGGCGACCACCTTGTCACTCATGACAATCCGTTGGCCGTGTCGATGATGCTATACGATAAAGACAATTATGTGCAAAGTGGCGCACTATCGGGGCGAGTAATTGTTTTGTGTCATGGGCTTTGTTTGAGTCATTTAAGCTGGCAAGTTGCGGGCGAAAATAATCTCGGTGCTATGCTGACCCACAAGTTGCCAGACAGTACAGTTTTATATTTGAACTATAATACCGGTCGGCGTATCTCCAGTAATGGGCGTAGCTTTGCTAAAGTCTTGCAAGATTTGGTCGAAAGCAATCCAGACATTACCCAGCTTGATTTAATCGGCCATAGTATGGGCGGCCTGCTGAGCCGTAGCGCACTGTTTTATGGTAAAGAGCAGGGATTCAGCTGGGTTGAGCGTGTGGGTAATTTGGTGACTTTAGGTACACCGCATCATGGCGCAAGTTTGGAGCAGATTGGCAATTTTGTGCAATATAAAATCGCTAAGCTGCCTTTTGCTGGGTCATTGGCGAAACTGGGCGACTTACGTAGCGCTGGTATTATCGATTTGCGTTATGGCAGTATTCGCGATGCCGATTGGAAATCTTTAGAGGAGCGCAGCGTGCTACCGGCAGAGTTTCGTCATCCGACGCGCCTACCGCTGCACGTCAATACTTATCTGGTCGCAGCGGCGTTGATTGAAACCCATTATGAAAATAAAACCACCAGCTTATTGGGTGATGGGCTGGTGTCAGTAGAGTCGGCGCTTGGCGAATATACTGAAGAGCACACATTGAGCGTACCTGAGGGTCATAAGGCGATATTTTATGGCGTCAATCATATGAATTTAACTTATAACGATCGGGTGCTTGCGCAAGTGATTTCTTGGTTATCAGCCAATAGATTAGGCGACGCGCATGACGCCAAATATGGGCTTGATAGCCGTATCTATTCTTATCCGATAGATTACGAGGTCGAGATTTAAGGTGTTAACACTATGAATGTTATTATCAATAAAATTATAAAAACGAAAAACCCTCAAGCATGACACTTGAGGGTTTTAAATTTTAGGGACGGTAGAAAACAGATAAGAAGCTATTCAGCGAAAATAGCCGCTACATCGTCTTTATCAAATTTGTAGACCTCACCGCAAAATCCGCAGTCCATCTCAAACGTACCGCCTTGTTCGTCCACGATATCTAACGCTTCGGTTTCACCGATTTGCTCAATTGCCATCTCACACTTCTCGCGTGAGCAGGTGCAGCCAAACGATAACGCTACAGGCTCAGGGGCAACGACTTTTTCTTCGTTATATAAACGGTACAGGATTTCATTGGCATCAAGCGTGGTCAGCTCTTCTGCTTTTAGCGTACGCGTGAGCACACTTAAGCGCGTCCACAAGTCATCATCGATCCCTGCGTCTTGGTTTTGCTCGACTTCATAGGTCTCGGCTGCGGTACGAGGTAGCATTTGCACCAAGATACCACCGGCTTGCAAACCATCGGATGCCAGATTAATCAGCGTTGGAATCTGCGCCGATTGTTTTTGATAATGCGCTAAGCAATCAGCTAAGTTGTCATGGCCACGCTCAACGATACCTTGATACGGCTCGCCGCCATCAGGCTGAATATTGATAAATAACACGCCTTGACCAGCAGCGCCGAGCTCAGCAAAGGCGTCTTTGGCATGGATCATATTTTCCCACGCTTGCACTTGCTCGTCGGTGTCATTTTTCCAGCTGGCAAGGGCGCGAATGATACCGTCTTGGTCGCATTCTGCCATTGCCCAATTGAGCAAGCTGTCGCTATCTGATGATTGTAATTGAATCGATAAGCGACCATTAATTTTAACGGTACTGATCAACAAGCTTGCCGCCGTCAGCATCTCACCTAATAAGCGCTTAATGGCTTCAGGATAAGCTTTCTGGGCAATTGTCGTCGCATAGCTGCGCGATAGGCGCACCACATCGCCGCGCACCGGTGAGTCTTCGATAAAAAAGCGTTGGCGTACGTCATTATCGCGGTGGCTGCTCGCTTGTTGATTAATATTTGGGACTTGAGTATCTTGGGTCATAGGTCATAACTAGTATTAAGAAGTTGTTAACTTTATGGGGATTAATGGTTATTTATCAATCATAGCGGTTTAGTTATTGGCGTAATTTAAATGATTGTTAAACGAAATCTGTAAAATATCAGTCGCATTAAAAAAAGTTTACCCGCATCGTGCAAATTGTTGTACAGTAACATTAAGTTGCATAGTGATAACTTAAAGCAACAGCATGGATGCATGACGGAAAAGTCAACCAAGGGCTTATATAAAGTCAAATAATGGCGCAAATACCGTCAAAGTCCCCCCTAGTTTGTATAAATGTGATAAAAGGATGTATCTCATGACCTACTTAATCTCAAAACCTCTAACGTTGGTTGCCTTTATGGCACTTGGCCTAGCAGGCTGTAACAATAGCAATCAAACCAACACCGAAGCGCCGCCAGCAGATGGCACAGCGACAACGACAGAAGCGGCAGAAAATACCAACGGTACGCTACAAAAGATCAAAGAATCGGGCACTATCGTGGTCGGTCACCGAGACTCTTCTATTCCCTTTTCTTACATCGCTGATGACCCAAATCAGCCGATTGGCTATGCGCACGATTTAGAAATGAAAGTGGTCGATGCGGTAAAAGAAAAGCTTAATATGCCGGATTTAAAAATTCGTTATAACTTGATTACTTCGCAAACGCGTATTCCGCTGGTGCAAAACGGCACGGTTGATTTTGAATGTGGCTCAACCACCAATAACGAAGAGCGCCAAAAACAAGTGGCCTTCTCAAACGGTTTCTTTGAAATTGGTACGCGTTTATTGACCAAAAAAGACTCAGGTATTCAAGATTTTGAAGACCTAAAAGGTAAAACTTTGGTCACGACTGCTGGTACGACCTCAGAGCGTTATATTCGTGAATACAATGATAAAAATAAAATGGACATCAATGTCATCTCGGCAAAAGACCATGGCGAAGCTTTCCTTATGCTAGAAAACGGCCGTGCCGATGCCTTTATGATGGATGATGTACTACTTGCCGGTGAAAAAGCCAAAGCCAAAAATCCAGATGAATGGGTGATTGTTGGTACGCCGCAATCGTCTGAGATTTATGGTTGTATGATGCGTAAAGACGATCCTGAATTTAAAGCGGTGGTCGATGAAGCGCTTGCCAATGTCTTTAGCTCAGGCGAGATTAATAGCATTTATGATAAGTGGTTTACCAACCCAATTCCGCCAAAAAACGTCAATCTAAACTTTGAGATGTCAGACAATCTAAAAGCTTTGATTGCCAATCCACACGATAGCGCACAGCCAAAAGAAGCAACCGCTCAGTAATTTTTGTCCCTCAACATAGCTTGCTGACGCGCCCAGACTGCTGTTTATAAGTCTGGCGCGTTGGCTTTTTACTCATGGCTTGGAGTGACAATCATGAATTATAGCTGGAACTGGGGTGTGCTCTTTGAGCAAACCGGTATCGGTAATGAGCTTTACCTGCATTGGATGGTGACCGGTCTTGGCTGGCTGCTATTGATTGGCAGTATCGCTTGGGCGATTGCCATGGTGATTGGTACTATTTTGGGCATCATGCGCACCTTGCCAAATAAAGCGGCGCGTAGTATTGGTACCGCTTATGTGACATTTTTTCGTAATATTCCTCTTCTTGTACAATTATTCTTTTGGTTTTATATCGCCCCCGGTTGGCTGACGCCCGCACTACAAGAGTGGTGGTATAAAGACTTATCGCCTAATACCTCAGCCATGCTGTCCGCCAGTATGGGTTTGGGATTATTTACCGCCGCGCGTATTGTTGAGCAGGTGCGTACCGGTATCGAGTCCTTACCTGAAGGGCAAATCAATGCTGCTTACGCGCTCGGCTTTACGATTCCGCAGGCGTATAAAGAAGTGCTACTACCGCAGGCATTTCGTGTTATTTTGCCACCGCTAAGCTCGGAGCTCACCAACTGCTTTAAAAACGCGTCGGTAGCGTCGCTGGTCGGGGTGATGGAGCTGATTAGCCAAACCAAAACCATCAGTGAATATACCCAAAACAGCCTCGAGATTTACACTTATGCGACCATTATTTATCTGGTTTTTAATCTGTCGTTAATTGCCATTATGGGACTGATTGAGCGTAAATTGCGTGTGCCTGGGCTGATTGCAGGGAGTCAAAAATGAATATGATGACCGAACTTGCAACGGCGTATCCGGGCTTGATGGGCGGTATGCTGACCACCTTAAAAGTATTGTTTCTCGCTATCTTAGGCGGTATTAGCTTAGGCACGGTATTGGCTTTAATGCGCTTGTCCGGCATCAAAGCGCTAGAAATTCCTGCCAAATTATACGTCAATTATTTTCGTTCTGTGCCGTTGCTATTGGTATTGCTGTGGTTTTATTTTGCCGTGCCGATGATGTACTTTTGGATAGCCGGTAAATATTTACAGCTCGATACCGCGTTTACCTCGTGTGTTGTTGCCTTTATGATGTTTGAAGCGGCGTACTTCTCAGAGGTGGTGCGCGCAGGTATCCAATCTATCGGTAGCGGGCAAGTGAATGCCGCAAAGGCACTTGGCATGACTTATGGGCAAACCATGCGTTTGGTGATTTTGCCGCAAGCTTTTCGCAAGATGTTACCGCTGATTTTGCAGCAATGTATTATTTTATTCCAAGATACGACGCTGGTTTTTGCCATTGGGTTGACGGATTTTTTCCGCGCCGCTTACGTCCGTGGTGAGCTGATGGGCTTACTGACGCCTTATATTTTAGGCGCCGGAGCTGTTTATTTTATTATCAGCTTAAGTGCCTCTATAGGCGTGCAGCAATTGCAAAAACGCTTGAGGTTTTAATTTAAATTTGGCGCAGTATTTTACTATTAAGACTTTCATTTAATAATGATGAAAAAAAGTGGTTAGGAGCCAGTGATGAATGAGCCAGTGATAAATGAGCTAGGGATAAACAATGCTGACACCTATATAAATGAATTTGGCGGACTGGTCACCGACAATGGTCATGCGAGCGCTGAGATAGTCATCAAAATGACTGACGTTAGCAAATGGTATGGTGATTTTCAGGTATTAACTGACTGTACTGCTCACGTGCATAAAGGCGATGTCGTTGTCGTTTGTGGGCCATCGGGCAGTGGCAAATCGACGCTTATTAAAACTGTTAATGGGCTTGAGCCGTTTCAAAAGGGCGATATCATGGTCAATGGTATCTCAGTTGGCGCGGCAAAAACCAATTTACCCAAACTGCGTAGTAGCGTCGGCATGGTATTTCAGCATTTTGAGCTGTTTCCGCATTTGACCATTATCGATAACTTAACGGTCGCGCAAATCAAAGTACTGGGCCGTAAAGAAGACGACGCTAAGAAAAAAGGCATGGCCTATCTTGACCGTGTGGGCTTAAGTGCGCAAGCGCCGAAATACCCCGCCGAGCTATCAGGCGGACAGCAGCAGCGGGTAGCGATTGCGCGTGCTTTGGCGATGGATCCGGTTGCGATGCTATTTGACGAGCCAACTTCCGCACTTGACCCAGAGATGATTCAAGAAGTGCTCGATGTGATGGTCGAGCTGACTCGTGATGGTATGACCATGATGTGCGTAACCCATGAGATGGGCTTTGCCAGTCAGGTGGCCAATCGAATTATTTTTATGGATGAAGGCCATATCGTCGAAAACTGTAGTAAGGATGAGTTTTTTGAAGGCGCAAAAAGTGAGCGCGCGCAGCTGTTTTTATCAAAGATTCTTAATCATTGAAATTCAGTACGGTGTTTTAAGTATCTATCAAAGCGTCTTTAATAAAGGCGCTTTTTTATGTCTTTTACTTTTTGTTCATTACTCTCAGCTTACAAGTGTTCCCTGTTTGCTGCTACAATAGGCGCCATCAGTTTTTAATCCTATTCCAAATTCATAACAAATAATAGATAGTGTTTCGGAGTCATTATGAGTGTAGAAAATCAATCGGCAGGTATTGTTATTATTGGCGCAGGCTTGGCAGGCTGGCACGTTGTCGATGCCATTCGCGCAAAAGATAAAGACATTCCCATCACCTTAATCACGGCTGATAATGGCGACCGTTATCATAAACCTATGCTAACAATGGCAATTAGCCAACAGAAAAATGCTGCGGACTTGGTACGTGCAACAGGTAGCGATGCGGCAAAGGCGGCAAATATTAATTTGCTTGCCAATACGCAAGTGACCGATATTGACCCTGCTAGCCAAACAGTACAACTTATCTCAGCACTGCGCTCGGACCCTGTGTATACCAATTACGCCACTATTAGCTATGACAAACTGGTGCTGGCGATGGGCGCCCATCCTATTTTTCCAAAAAGTCTGCCCGAGGATTTGGTTTGGCATGTCAATCATATCGAGCGTTTTGGACAGCTGCAAGAAAAGCTCGCAGTGGGCAGTCAGCGTGTTGCCATCGTTGGCGCTGGTATGGTCGGGACGGAAATTGCTGAGGACTTATTAAAAGCGGGTCATGAAGTGACGTTGATTGATTTAAATAACGCGCCGCTCTCGCAAATGCTACCACCACAAGCGACCGCACGTATTGCTAAAGCAGTACAATCGCAAGGGATTCGCTTTTTAGGCGGTTATCAAGTATCCAATATTACGCGTCATGATGATGGCACATTGCAAGTCAGCTATGCGCCAGTATCAGCTACCGACAGCGATGCGGCGCAGCAGCCAGAGCCGTTAGTGGTTGATCATGTGATTGCTAGTACGGGTCTGACGGTTGATGATAAATTACCAACCGCTGCTGGGGTTGAGTTCAATCGCCGCACCGGTATCGTGGTCGATGCCACCACATTACGTACCCATGCGTCCAATGTGTATGCGATTGGCGATTGTATGTCGATCAACGGCGTTGCCTGTCGTTATGTAGCGCCGTTACGTGCGCAGGCAGCGACGATTGCTGATGATATTTTGGGCCACGAGCACAGCGGTTATGATCATAAGCCGCCGATGATTCGCTTAAAAAATAAAGCCATTTCGGTGATGGTCACTGGCGTACCGCAAGCTGCTGGTAATTGGCAAGTGACTACTGAAACGGATGATGAGCTTGTTATGGACTTGCTTGATGATAGCAATGCCGTCACTGCGACGGTAACGATTAAAGCGCCGCCTATGGTTAAGTCTTAATCAACGCTTAACCGTTGCAAGTTTAACTTTTAGCTTTAATTACTAGTCTTAGTTTTTCTCAAGAGCCAGCCGTGTAACAAATACGTAGCTGGCTTTTTTACCTATAATAACCGCGTGATTTTATGCTATCTTTTACTGGGTAATACTTTTTATTAATTAATTTAAATGATACATAATGTATTACTATGATTGACAGCCTTCGATTTAAGGCGGTATAGTAGCTCATGCTTGTTAAGACCTGTTCAAGGAAAAAAGAATAGGAGCAAGCGAAAAATTAGCACCATTCAGGCGTGCTGTAAAAAGTAAAACGAAAGGACTCGTTATGACTCAAGTTTCTGACTTCGATAGCATTCTAAATAATATTCCCACCGTAAATATGGGCGCGCGCTCGGCAAATGCGCCGCTTACTCAAAGCTATGATAAAGGCCCCGATGTACCGCTGATTGAAGCGACCATCGGCGATTTTTTTGATGCTATTGTCTCCAAATATCCTGAGCGTGAAGCGCTGGTCGTCCGTCATCAAAATATCCGCTGGACATATCGCGAGCTACAACAGCAGGTCAATCAATTAGCCAGCAGTATGATTGAAATGGGGCTTGAGATTGGTGACCGCATCGGTATCTGGTCGCACAACAATGCTGAGTGGCTGCTGATGCAATTAGCGACCGCAAAAGTTGGCGTTATCCTCGTTAATATCAACCCTGCCTATCGTACCTTTGAGCTGCAATATGCGTTAAATAAACTTGGCTGCTCAGCACTCGTCCTTATGCGCCATTTTAAAAGCAGTGATTATGCGCAGCTGATTCGTGAGCTGTGTCCTGAGATTTATCATAAAGATTACACCCAATTGGATTTGGTTGAGATTCCAACCATTGAACGTATTATTTGGATTGATGAGCCAGACTCTGATGAAGAGTTTAACTTTATGCAGAAGTTTTCGGCATGGATGGCGGAAGGCGATGCCAATGATCCACGCGTCGCCGAGCGTCAAGCGCAGCTTAAAAACACCGACGCGATTAATGTGCAATTTACCAGCGGCACAACAGGTACACCAAAAGGTGCGACCTTAAGCCACCGTAATATTTTAAATAACGGCTATTTTATCGGTGAGGCCATGAATCTCACTGAGGAAGATAGACTGTGTATTCCTGTGCCTTTATATCATTGCTTTGGTATGGTGCTTGGAAACTTAGCGATTTTGACCCATGGCGGTTGTATCATTTATCCGAACGATGGTTTTGAGCCATTGTCCGTCTTGCAAGCGGTTGAAGAAGAGAAATGTACGGCTTTGCATGGCGTACCGACGATGTTTATCGCCGAGCTTGACCATCCTGAATTTGATAAATTTGATTTATCGACCTTGCGGACTGGCATTATGGCCGGCTCTAGCTGCCCGATTGAGGTCATGCGTCGCGTCATCGATAAGATGCACATGAAAGAGGTTACCATTGCTTACGGCATGACGGAGACCAGTCCGGTTTCTTGTCAGACCAATGAGCATACGCCATTAGAGAAACAAGTATCAACGGTTGGGCTTGTGCAGCCTGCGCTTGAAGTCAAAGTCGTCGATACCGAAACGGGCGAGATTGTACCTTTAGGGGAAACCGGCGAGCTGCTAACGCGTGGTTATTCGGTGATGAAAGGCTATTGGGGCAGTCGCTTTAAAACTCGTGAAGCGATACAAGACGGCTGGATGCATACCGGTGATTTGGCGACGATGGATGAAGACGGCTATGTCAAAATCGTTGGGCGTAGTAAAGATATGGTCATTCGCGGCGGTGAAAATATTTACCCAGTTGAGATCGAAAACTATCTGTATCGCCATCCGAAAATTCGTGACGTTCAAGTCGTCGGTATCCCAGATAAGCGTTATGGAGAAGTGCTTGCCGCTTTGATCATATCAAAAGAGCCGGGCTGCCTAACCGAAGATGAAGTGCGCCAATTCTGTAGCGAGCATATCGCCCATTATAAAGTGCCGACTTATTATCGCTTTGTGACTGAATATCCGATGACTATCACCGGTAAAATTCAAAAGTATAAAATTATCGAGCAGATGAAGGCGGAGCTAGGAATAGAGTAGTCAAAAAATCGGTCAAGATTTTAAGAAGTTATTGAATAATAAACACAAGTATAAAAAGGGATATCATGAGCGCTATCATAACCAGTAAACTGAGTCCGAACGCTGCCGATTTTCAGCAAAACCGTGCCGCCATGCAAGAAATAGTCGATGACTTATATCTGCACCTGCGTAAAGTCGCTCAAGGTGGTTCAGAGCGCGCGCGTGCCAAGCATTTAGCGCGTGGCAAACTGCTACCTCGTGAGCGTGTTGAGCGCCTGCTCGATGTCGGTACGCCATTTTTAGAAGTCGCACCAATGGCAGCGCATGATATGTATGGCGAAGAGATTCCAGCGGCGGGCGTGATTGCCGGTATCGGCCGTATCAACGGCACTGAGTGTATGATCGTCTGTAATGATGCCACCGTAAAAGGCGGCACTTACTATCCGATGACGGTCAAAAAGCATCTGCGCGCGCAAGAAATCGCCCAAGAAAACAACTTACCTTGCGTGTATTTGGTCGATTCAGGCGGCGCAAACTTACCCAATCAAGACGAAGTATTCCCTGATAAAGATGACTTTGGTCGTATCTTTTTTAACCAAGCAAATCTGAGTGCGGCTGGTATTCCGCAAATCGCCGTGGTGATGGGCAGCTGTACTGCAGGCGGCGCTTATGTGCCCGCGATGAGTGACGAATCTATCATTGTCAAAGATCAAGGCACTATCTTTTTGGGTGGCCCGCCACTGGTAAAAGCAGCGACTGGTGAAGAGGTCACCGCTGAAGACTTGGGCGGCGGTGATGTGCATACGCGTCTGTCAGGGGTGGTCGATCATTTGGCGCAGAACGATACCCATGCGTTATCAATTGCGCGTAATATCGTTAGCCACTTAAATCGCCCTGCTAAGCAAATCCCCAATCAAATCAAACCGCGTCCACCACGCTATGATGCCAAAGAGTTATACGGCATCATTCCAACCGATAAGCGCAAACCTTTTGATATCAAAGAAATCATCGCTCGTATCGTCGATGATAGTGAGTTTGATGAATTTAAAGCACGTTTTGGCACGACGCTGGTTTGCGGTTTTGCCCATATCGAAGGTATGCCAGTAGGTATTATCGCCAATAATGGAATTCTTTTTAGTGAATCAGCACAAAAAGGCACGCATTTTATCGAGCTATGCTGTAAACGTAAAATTCCTTTGGTGTTTTTGCAAAATATCACTGGATTTATGGTTGGTCGCAAATACGAAAACGAAGGTATTGCCCGTCATGGCGCCAAAATGGTGATGGCGGTTGCCAACGCGAAAGTGCCGAAATTTACCGTCATCGTTGGCGGCTCATTTGGTGCTGGTAACTACGGCATGTGTGGCCGCGCTTATAGTCCGCGTTTTTTGTGGATGTGGCCAAACGCGCGTATCTCGGTGATGGGCGGCGAGCAAGCGGCGTCGGTACTGGCAACCGTCAAGCGTGATAATTTTGACCGTAAAGGTGAAGAGTGGAGTAGCGAGGACGAAGCAGCATTTAAAGCGCCGATTCTTGAGATGTACGAAGAGCAAGGTCACCCTTATTATGCGACAGCACGTCTTTGGGATGATGGGGTGATTGATCCTGCCGATACGCGTCATGTATTAGCGTTAGGGCTTAGCGCTGCCTATAACGCCCCGATTGAAGAGACGACCTTTGGTGTGTTTAGAATGTAGCATTAAATGGAATATGGGCAAGCATTTCACGTATATAAAAAATAGAGAAGGTTATGAAAAAAAATAATGACAAAAATTCTGAGAATTATAACAGCCTACTGGTTAAAGTAGAGCAGCACGTCGCGACGGTGACGTTAAATCGTCCTGAGATACGTAATGCCTTTAACGACGAAATGATTGCCGAGCTGACTGAGGTTTTCTCCACGCTTGGCGCTGATGATAATGTCCGTGTGGTTGTGCTAGCGGCGGCGGGCAAAGCGTTTTGCGCTGGTGCTGACCTTAATTGGATGCGGGCGATGGCAGATTATAGCTATGAAGAAAATCTTGCCGATGCTGATAAACTGGCGCAAATGCTCAAAACTATCTATGAATGTCCAAAACCAACCGTTGCTGCGATTCAAGGCGATGTCTATGCAGGCGGTATGGGTCTAGTCGCCGTCTGTGATATAGCGATTGCGGTTAAGATTGCCAATTTTTGCTTAAGCGAAGTACGTCTGGGATTAGCGCCTGCCACCATTAGTCCGTATGTCGTAAGAGCATTAGGGACTAGAGCGTCGCATCGCTACTTTTTAAGTGCAGAGGTGTTCGATGCCAAAAAGGCGCGGCAGCTTGGCTTTATCCATGAGCGCGTTAGTGAAGAATCACTTAACGACACAGTCGCAGCCTTATGCGCCAAGATGGTTAATAATAGCCCCAATGCGGTCAAGACTTGCAAGCGTTTATTGCACGAAGTCGCAGGTGCACCGATTACCGATGAGCTTGTTGCTGATACCGTTAAAGGTATCGCTGATATTCGCTCATCAGCGCAAGGAAAGGAAGGCGTACAGGCATTTTTGCACAAGCGTAAGCCTGATTGGTTAACGACAGAATAGTAGCAAAAAACGATAGTCAAACCGATAAATAAAAACGATAAGTTACAGGGATAGTTATGTTTTCTAAAATTCTAATCGCAAACCGTGGTGAAATTGCTTGCCGTGTTGCTGCGACTGCCAAGCGTATGGGTGTTCGTACCGTCGCTGTTTATTCTGATGCCGACCGCGGCGCCAAGCACGTTGCTGTCTGTGACGAAGCGGTTTATTTGGGTGGTTCAGCGCCAAAAGACAGCTATCTTAAAGGCGATGCGATTATTGCGATTGCCCTCGATGTTGGCGCCCAAGCAATCCATCCAGGCTATGGTTTTTTAAGTGAAAATGCCGACTTTGCTCAGGCTTGTCAGGACGCAGGTTTGATGTTTATTGGCCCATCTGCCGACGCGATTCGGGCGATGGGCGGCAAGTCTGAGTCCAAGCGTTTGATGGAAGCGGCTGGTGTACCTTTGATACCGGGTTACCATGGCGACAATCAAGATGCAGAATTCTTACAACAGCAAGCAGACAGTATCGGTTATCCCGTCTTAATTAAAGCCAGCGCAGGCGGCGGCGGTAAAGGCATGCGTATTGTAGAAAATAGCAGCGATTTTATTGACTTACTAGATTCTTGCCGCCGCGAAGCGATTACCAGTTTTGGTGACGACCAAGTACTCATTGAAAAATATGCCCTAAAACCTCGCCATATCGAAATTCAAGTATTTGGCGATATGCATGGCAATTATGTGCATTTGTTTGAGCGAGATTGCTCGGTACAGCGCCGCCACCAAAAGGTATTAGAGGAAGCGCCAGCACCCGGTGTTGACGCTGCCATGCGTGAAGCGATGGGAACAGCGGCAATCGAAGCGGCGCGTGCGGTCAATTATTTTGGTGCAGGTACGGTTGAATTTATCGTTGAGCAGCGCGAAGGGGCGATGAATTTCTATTTTATGGAGATGAATACCCGCCTGCAAGTGGAGCATCCAGTTAGTGAAGCGATTTCGGGTGTCGATTTGGTTGAATGGCAACTGTTGGTTGCAGCAGGTAAGCCGTTACCGAAAAAGCAAAACGAGCTGGTGATTAATGGGCATGCGATTGAAGCGCGTATCTGCGCTGAAAATCCTGACAATGGCTTTTTGCCAGCGACGGGTACTTTATTTACCTATCAAAAGCCTGAGCACAGTACCTTTAACATTACCGATGTACGTATCGACGATGGCGTGCGCGAAGGCGATGTGATTAGCCCGTTTTACGATTCGATGATTGCGAAGCTTATCGTCCATGCGCCGACTCGCGAGCAAGCGTTGGCGAAACTCGACCGCGCACTCGCTCAAACGCGTATCGTTGGTTTGCCAAATAACGTGGCATTTTTGCGCTATATCCTTAATACTGAGTCGTTTAGCCAAGCCAATCTTGATACGGCGCTTATCGAGCGTGAGGCGGACGAGCTGTTTAATCAGCATCCGCTTGATTTATCGACGCTGGTCGTGACTGCCATTACGCAGCAGCTTGCTAGTGAAGGCGCAGCACAAGGGTCAGACATCGATCCATTCAGTAAGCCGACTGGTTTCCGTGCTTATAGTGATTATACGCGCTCGTTTAGCTTGGTTTATGATGAGCAGGCGTACCAAGCACGTATTAGCAACTGGCACAATGCAAATAGTGCGGAAAGTAAAAAAGGGGCTGAAAATAGCAGCAGCTTTACCCTAGTGATTGAAAAAGAAATCGCAAGTAACGAAGAAAAAACCAATGCCAATGTCGCCGCCCAGACAGAAAAAGTCTATGAAAGTGAAATTAACTATGCCAGTACTGACGCGCACAATCATACCTTATGGTTAGATGGCGCCCGTATCAGCGCCCAAAGCTGGACAAATAACGAGACCGCTTATGTCTTTACCGATGGCGGGCGTGATGAGATTACGCTGATTGATATCATGGCACATGTCGGTGAAGAGTCTGCGGCGGTCGGTAGCTTAAAATCACCAATGCCAGGACAAGTCGTCGCCTTCAAAGTCGCTGTTGGCGATAGTGTGAAAAAAGGCGAGCCACTTGCCGTTATCGAAGCGATGAAAATTGAACATACGATTACCGCACCGACGGATGGGGTGGTAGCAGAGTTATTATTTGCCGCGGGCGATTTGGTTGCCGATGGCGACGAGCTACTACGTATCGATACTGAAGCTAGCGAAGCTTAAGAACTGAAGTATAAGAACAATGAAAGGATAATAACCATGAGCCATTCGTACCCAGACCACGTCAGAATCGTTGATGTTAGTCCACGTGATGGCCTGCAAAATGAGTCCATGACGGTACCGACTGCAGTTAAGCAAACGCTGATCGATGATTTAATTGCAGCTGGTGTCAAAAAGCTCGAGGCGACCAGTTTTGTTTCGCCAAAATGGGTGCCGCAAATGGGTGATAATAGCGCGCTACTTGACGCGATAGCGCCTACACGTCAGACGGAGGTGTGCTACTCAGTCCTAGTGCCCAATATGCGTGGCTTTGAAAATGCTATTGTCCATCGTCCTGATGAAATCGTCATTTTCGGTTCAGCCAGTGAAACCTTTAGCCAAAAAAACATCAACTGTAGTATTGACGAAAGCATTGAGCGTTTTGCGCCCGTTGCCGCTGCGGCAAAAGCGCAGGGTATCAAAGTACGCGGCGTCATCTCTTGCACAGTCGGTTGCCCTTATGAAGGCGAGATTGCTCCTAGCCAAGTGGCTTATGTGACCAAGCGTTTGGTTGAGATTGGCGCTGAGAAGATTGGTATTGCCGATACGATTGGGGTTGGTACACCTCTAAAAGTACAGCGCGCCCTGCAAGCCGCTTTAGAATACGCTGGTATCAGCATGCTATCAGGACATTTTCATGATACTTATGGTCAAGCCGTCAGTAACACTTTAGCCGCCTTACAGATGGGCGTTAGTGAGTTTGATACCTCAGTCGCTGGACTTGGCGGTTGTCCGTATGCCAAAGGCGCAACCGGCAATGTCGCCACCGAAGATGTCGTCTATATGCTACACGGCATGGGTATCAGTACGGGTATTGATTTGGATAAATTGGTCGTGGCTGGCGAGCGTATCAGTGGATTCTTGGGTCGCCGCAATGGTTCAAGCGTGGCGCGTGCGTTGATTAATAAACGTCAGTCTTAACTAAAAAATAAAGCCAGTCATAAGCTAAATGAATAGAAATAAATGAATAGATAGCTGGTATAAATTTTTGAAGCCTCTGGAGTGACGCAGTCGCACAGCAAGCGATAAAAATTTGTACCAGCTATATGGTCTCTTTTTAAATGGATCTAAATTTTTAAGAAATTAAACATCAAAATACAAGGAACGGCTATGAGTTTACCTGGATTAAATTTTCAGCTTGGCGAAGATATCGACGCCTTACGTGATGTGGTACAGCAGTTTGCAGCGAAAGAAATTGCCCCGCGTGCAAGCGAAATCGACAGCAGCGATGAGTTCCCAATGGATTTATGGCAAAAAATGGGCGAGCTCGGTCTGCATGGCATTACCGTTCCAGAAGAGTACGGCGGATCTGACATGGGTTATGTCGCTCATATGGTGGCGATGGAAGAGATTAGCCGAGCCTCTGCTTCTGTGGCGCTCAGCTACGGGGCGCATTCTAACCTGTGTATCAACCAAATCAAACGTAATGGTTCAGAGGAACAAAAGCAAAAATATCTGCCCAAGCTGATTAGTGGTGAATTCATTGGCGCATTAGCGATGAGTGAGCCGGGCGCTGGTTCAGACGTAGTGAGTATGAAGCTTAAAGCCGAAGAAAAAGGCGGACATTATGTGCTAAACGGTAGCAAAATGTGGATTACCAATGGCCCAGATGCTGACGTCATGGTGGTTTATGCCAAAACCAATCCAGAGCTTGGCGCAAAAGGTATGACCGCATTTATCGTTGAAAAAGGCATGAAGGGCTTTGGCACGGCACAAAAGCTCGATAAGCTTGGCATGCGCGGTAGTCATACCGGTGAGATGACTTTTGATAATGTTGAAGTGCCCAAAGAAAATATCTTGGGCGGCGTTGGTGAAGGCGTCAAAGTACTGATGAGCGGGCTTGATTATGAGCGCGCGGTACTCGCCGCAGGTCCTATCGGTATCATGCAAGCGGTGATGGATAACGTTGTGCCTTATATTCATGATCGCAAGCAGTTTGGGCAAGCAATTGGTGAATTTCAGCTTATCCAAGGTAAAGTCGCCGATATGTATACCATCCTGCAAGCGGGACGCAGCTTCTTATATACGGTCGGTAAAAATCTCGATATGCTCGATCAACGCGGCGCCGGTCATAGCCGCGAAGTACGTAAAGATTGCGCCAGCGTGATTTTATGGTGTGCGGAAAAAGCCACGTGGATGGCAGGCGAGGGCATCCAAATCTTTGGCGGTAACGGCTATACCAATGAATATCCACTTGGTCGCTACTGGCGTGATGCCAAGCTGTATGAAATCGGCGCGGGCACCAGTGAAATTCGTCGTATGCTAATCGGCCGTGAGCTATTTAACGAGACTAAGTAGAAATTATAGAATGTTCTTTATATAACCCCACTCTCAACTTCGAAAGTGATTGAAAAAAGAAGAGCACCTCACTAATCTATTGTTTTCGACCAAGAATACAATGGAGTTGTGAGATGCCCATAGACGAATTTATCATCAATATCTATTTAATGGTAGAGCAATATTACAAAATAGTCGTCACCAAACCCTTGCGAAGTGCAGGTTACGCGCCAAAGCTAAGTGATCCTGAGGTTATTTGCATGGAGATGGTCGGTGAATTTTTACACCTTGATCAAGACAAACAAATTTGGCAATACTTTACCCAGCATTGGCAAGACTGGTTTCCAGCCATCGGCTCATACCCTAACTTCGCAAAGCACTGCGCCAATCTGTGGCAAGTCAAACAGCAGATACAAGATAAAGTCAGTCAAATTGAAGGCCGTGACAACATTCATTTTATGGATGGCTTTCCGATACCCGTCTGTCATTATGGACGCGCTTATCGGCATAAAAACTATCAAGACTTAGCAGCTTTTAGCTACTGTGCCGCTAAGCAAGAGAGGTACTATGGCTTTGAAGGCCATTTGCTTGTTAACTTATCGGGCATGATTAAAGGCTTTACCTTTGCTCCTGCCAATGTTGATGAAAGAGCAGTTGCGCCTGATATTACTGACCATATTTATGGTTTGCTCGGTGCTGATAAAGGGTATATCAGCCCTAGTCTGACATCGTACTACGACGCTCAAGGAGTAGATTTACAAACGCCACTCAGAGCTAATATGAAAGAAGATAGACCCAAACCTGTGGTAAGGCGGCTAATGAAAGCCCGCCGTATCGTTGAAACAGTCATTGGTCAGCTATCAGAACGATTTAATATACAAAGGGTACGAGCAAGAGATTTATGGCATTTGTCTCATCGATTGATTCGTAAGATTCTTTCACACAATCTGTGCTTTGTACTCAACAAAAAACTTGGTAATCCGCCTCTTCAGTTTGATTTGCTTATTTCAAGTTGAGAGTGGGGTTTATATACTAAACTCTTGCTCATGGGCTAATTTTTTCTTGCTTGCTGTTCGCAGGCGTGACAGAGGTTGCAAAAAAATCATCCCATAAGCACCTAGCATCGCTTTTAAATCGAATAAACTAAAAATAAAAAAGCAGGTCGCTTAAAACGGCCTGCTTTTTTTATTTATACAAACGTTCAAAACACTATGTCTGTTTGCTATGGTCAAAATAACGGGCCAGACCATTTAATAATAAATCATCGCGCATACGCACCGAACGATTAATATGTTGCGCAATGATATGCGCATCACCGCCGGTCATGATGAGCTCAAAGTTTGGATAACGGTTACTGATTTCATTAATCGCGCCAACGATGGACAACATAATGCCGCGATGGACGGCGTCTTTTGTGTTGATGCCGGGGCTCACGCTATCAAAAGTGCCATTAGAAATCGTAATTTGCTTGGTACCAGAAAATAACGACTCACGTTGCAGATAGATGCTGGGGAAAATATAACCGCCTAAATGCTCAGCGTGATCAATCAAATCAATCGTCACCGCCGTGCCGCAGCCAATCACGCACTGGCGTTTTTTCTTATCGACTGCGCCTAGCATCTGTAGCCAGCGATCGCAGCCGAGCTGTTCGTCATCATAGGCGCTTTGCATCAAGGCATGCTCAGCATCGACGTGGACAAATTCGAACGGAATATTTAGGCGGCTCAAGGTTTCAGATACTTTTACATTTAAGTCATCGCCCAATACCGAGGAAATCCCAATAAAATCTGGCGCATAACGCGCAAAACGATCGGTTAGACCCATGAGCAGTTCGGCAGGCGCTTGCAAATGCTGCTTGGCATCGTGCGCAACTATCTGCCCGATATCATCGGTGAGCCAGTATTTAAGACGGGTATTGCCAAGATCTAACCAGAGCATAAAAATCCCTTTATATAGTGCTCGTTCAGTATGGTTTTTTTAGGTATGGTATTTTAAAGGTTTAAGCGTCACCAATCACATCAATGCGACCGGTAAAAAGCGCAGAAATCTTACCGTTATATTCACGTAATTGCAAACATCCATGTGTATCAAGACCGCATGCATAACCGGTCAGCGTCTCGACATTGCCGTTGTAGTCTTGGGTGATGCGCAAACGCAGCCCTGCCAATGCATCCATCGCGTCAAACTGCGCCAAAAAACTGTCTAAATAATAACGCTGCCCGGTTGGCTTCTCCAATCCTAAATACTCAAAGCGGGTCATCGCTGCCATTAAAGCCTCACTCATTTGCTGATAAAGCGTTTTTAGGTCTGGAAGTGAAATAGGCGGCGCTTTTGGCTCAAGCATGGCACAAATATCTCGTAAGCTAATCGCTTGATAACTCATACCCTCGCAAGTTTGTGCCGTAAGCTTAGGCGTAGCTTGCACGTTTAGACCCACGCCCATCACCACGCCCACCAATCTTCCTGCTTTTGTTATGGGTTCTATTAAAATGCCAGCAAGCTTATGAAAGGGTAGGGTTTGTTTGGTAGATTCAAGCGGCTTTAAAGCAGCGTCATTCGATTCAGGTTCAGATTGATTTTGAAATGAATGCTGCTGCGAATATTGCTTTGAATAAAAGCCCAAATCATTGGCCCATTTTACCCCGATTGTTGCCAAGCCTTGCACGCGCAATTGCTCATTTAGCACTTGAATTACAGGCATTTTTGCCAGTTCAACGCCGATAATCAGCGACAATAAACCGCTAATCGGTAGATGCACCGGATGATATAACGATAAGTAGACATTGCCGCGCGGCGACTGCCATGAGCGCCCATGTTGTCCGCGTCCAGCACTTTGGGTTTCCGCTGTTAGTAGATGCATCTCGGCTGCATTTAGGCGGCCATTTTGTAGCGCTGCTATCAGCTCACTATTGGTCGAGCCGCTACTGGCAAGGTGGCGATGGTTAAGCTTAGGTAAATGCTCAAGCTCTAATGACTCAAAAGGTTGGGCAGACAAAGCGTCGGATGATGGATTAAATGGCGGCATAATAAGTTTCGTCGATGGGATAAATTGGCGTGGATAAACTTTGATATACTGAGCGATTGTTGCTCATTAACAATACAAAGCAAACAGCATAAAGGTCAGATTATGATTTAGCAAATACGATTGAGCAGGTAATGTTCGAGTGACTATACAATTAGATGATTATACGATTTTAATAAAAAAGACGCAGGATAAAAGGCCGATTCGATGATGTTATATGTGTGGTTTGTGATTGCAGGGGCGTTTGCGGGTGTCAGCGCCGGATTATTTGGCGTCGGTGGTGGCATGATTATCGTACCCGCATTGGTTTGGATTTTTACCGCCTATCATTTTTCACCCGAAGTGGTCACCCATTTGGCGATTGGCACCTCACTAGCGACAATTGTGGTGACCTCTATAAGCTCACTGACTGCCCATAATAAGCGCGGCGGCGTACGCTGGGAAGTGTGGCGCAAAATGGCGTTGGGCTTGGTCATTGGCAGTTTGGTTGGTGCCGGTATCGCCGATATGATTGACGGCAAAGTCTTGCAAGCTATCATCGGTGTCGGGGCGCTATTGGTCGCCTTAAAAATGCTGTTTTTATCCAATAAAGAACAATTGGGTAAGCCGTTACCGTCAGCTGGCGTACAGTTTGGGGCAGGGACAGGCATCGGTATGGCGTCGTCTATTTTTGGCATTGGCGGCGGTAGTTTGACCGTACCGTTTTTAAACTGGGCAGGATTGCCGATGAAACAATCGGTCGGTACGTCTGCTGCTTGCGGTTTGCCCATCGCCGTCGCTGGTGCGATAGGCTTTGCCTGGTTCGGTCGAGACGTGGTCAACCTGCCTGAGGGCACAATAGGCTTTGTCCATATCACGGGCTTTTTATGCATATCTGTCGCTAGCTTTGCGATGGCAAAGGTCGGCGCCAAGCTTGCCCATATATTGCCCGCGCTGACGCTGAAACGCGCTTTTGGGGTGCTGCTGTTATTTGCAGGCGGTCAATTGTTGTTAAGTGGGATTGGGGTGATTTAGGCTTTATCTCCTATCAATCGCATCAAGCCCCAAACGCATCCACTTTCTGGCGAGCTCATCATGGTCGCTGAGCATACTCCATAGCGCATCTTCACTAAAGATTGAGTGCGCTTTACCCGAGTGCTCAATCGGCAGCTCCGCTTCACGGTCTGTCATCCATTGTGGGTTGAGATAGTACTTTTTCAACTCGTTTTGCAAGGCTTCAGCGCGCAAAAACTGCTGCTGCGCCTCAAGCTGCTTACGATGCAGCTCACACCATTCTTCATATTTTTGCTGTAATTCTTGCGGATTATATTTTTCAAAATTGTCTTCAGTCATTGTCATGGCCTTAATTGTTATTATTTAAATGCATCATGCAAATTTTCACCACTATTATAGCATCCTTCACAAACCCTAAAAACTCGTCACAATTTGCGGTAGAATAGCCGCCTGTTTTTGCTAAGTCTATCGATATTTCATGCGCCTAAAATCTCTCAAGCTGGCAGGCTTTAAATCCTTTGCCAATCCAACCACTTTTACCTTCCGTCATGGTATCACCGCCATCGTCGGGCCAAACGGCTGCGGCAAATCCAACGTCATTGATGCCATTCGCTGGGTATTGGGCGAAACTTCCGCCAAGCAATTACGCGGCGGGGCGATGAGTGATGTCATCTTTGCCGGCACGCAAGATAAAGCCGCCAAAAGCGTTGCCAGTGTTGAGCTGACCTTTGAGCATACGCAAGATGAGCAGACGGGGATTCGCCATGAGTTTAATCTCTATCACGAGCTGTCCGTCCGCCGACAGGTAAATTTGGAGGGGCGCTCGGACTACTTTATCAATGGCACGCGCTGTCGCCGCCGTGATGTGGTCGATGTGTTCTTGGGTACAGGGCTTAGCGCGCGCAGTTATGCGGTCATCGAGCAAGGTATGATTGGACGGATTGTTGAATCTAGCCCGCTACAATTACGTGAATTTATCGAAGAGGCCGCTGGTGTTTCTCGTTATCAAGCGCGCCGTGAGGAAACGCAAAAGAAACTTGAGAAAACCCAGGATAATTTAGCCCGTCTACACGATATGCAAAGCGAGCTGGTGAGCCAACAAAAACGCTTGTCTAAGCAAGCGGCCAGTGCCGAGCGTTATGAAGAGCTAGCGTTAGCGCTTGCCGATATCAAACAACAGCTTGCCATTCAACAGCTTTATCAAGCAAAGCATCATCAGCAGCAGCAAAAAATCGCTCATGAGCGCAGCGCTAGTGAAGTTGCTGTTTTACAAGCCAGTTATGAAGCGCTAAAAGCCAAACAAGACAAGCTTGCGGCTCATATCAATCAAGAACAATGGCTAAAAGACAATGCCCAAAGTAGCCACTATCAGCAGCAGCTAAGCTATCAACAAGCGGAGCATGAGCTTAGCGATGCTAAATCACAATTAAACGTAATTGCACAGCAACTGAACAGTTTAGAGCAGCAGCGTCAGCAAGCGGTGAGTGAAATTGAACGTTTAAAAGCTGAGCAGGCCGAGCAGCAAAATATATTAGAGGAGTTGCGCCCACAGCTTAGTAAGCTTAACGATAAACGCGACAGGCATAAACGCAATGAACAACCGTTGCAGCGCGCTTACCATGATGCGCAAAACCAGCTGTCCCGCCTGCAAGATAATGCGCGCGCTCTTGAGCAGCAGCAAGCGATTAATAACCAAGCGCAAAAACGCCAGCAGCAAAACCATGATAAATGGCAGCGCCGCCAGCAAAACTGGCAAAATCTCTGGCAGCAATTACAACAGTCGTTATCACCAGTCGAAAGTGCTGGTTTGCAAAATGACGCTGATACGAAAAGTTTACAGCAGACGTTAAATGCACAAGTGACTGAGCTCAATAAACAGCTGCAACAGATTGAGCGTCAGCAAGACAGTATCGATGAGCGCCTATCCGAGCTACAACCGCAAGCGCATCAGTTACAGCAACGCTTAAACACTCAACGGCGCGAGTTAAGCGAGGATGAAAAACGTCACGCGGTCTTGGCAGGTGAATACGATACACTGCATCAGATATTACATCCGAAGCCTTTATCAAAAAACCAGCTGCCTATTCATCATGCCAAAACCGCCGATTTAAACAATGATTTAGGAAACGAATTATCGATTACCACCTTGCGTGAGCAGATTGAGTTAAGTGCCAAAGGGCAGCAGCATGCCGAGCTACTCGATAGTGTGTTGGCGTTATGGTTGGATAGCCATGTGCTGATTTCTAAGCAGTCAAGCGATAAAAAGATTAATGACAATTCTCAAAAAGCTGATAGTTTATGGCAAGCGCTCGAGCAGGATTTAACAGATTTATTTACTTATCAAACCACGCAAAACGAGAACGACAATTCAAAGAATAAATCGCAGCTAGAAAATGGTCATAGTCTATGGCTACCTGCTCAGACAAATGATAAAGGCGCAAAATCATTTATCAGTGCTTTGCCAAATCACTTAACGGATAAAGTATTGTCGTTATCAGAGTTGATTACTGCACCAAATTTAGCGTTGTGGCAGCACTGTTATCTATATACCGCGCCATCTAAAACGAATACTCAGCAAACATTGGAAGATTTGGCTGTTACTTTAAAAGCATTGCCAGCATCCGCTATTTTACTAACCTCGGACGGCTGGTTTATCAGTCGTCAGGGTACGACTAATTTGAGCAAATTTGCTAGCGCGCAAAATGGTCAAAACGATAGCAATAATCAGTTTTTAAGCCAACGTTTGCAGCAACGCAGCCGTTTACAAGCGTTAGAAGATTTACTTGATGAGTTCGAGACTAAAATACAAGAGCAGCAAAAGGCGATTGCTAATCACCAACGCAACTATGATGCCCTGATGGTCAGCTTAGAAGAAACGCGCGCGCAAGCTGAGCAATTAACTCGCGATAAACACCAACACCAGCAACAGCTCACCACCAAGCGCGCCAATGCAGAACGCCTACAAGCGGACAGTCAACGCCTCAATGCTGATAAAGTTGCCCTTGAGCAAGAGCAACAAGAATTAGAGCAAGAACAGCAGACCCTAACTCATGAGCAGCAGCATATCCAAAGTGAGATAGCAGCGCTAACGCCGCAAATAGCCGATGCGCGTTTATTAAGTCAGCAATTACAGTCCGAGCGCAGTGAGCTAAATCGTGCGCGGCAGGTAGATGATGACGCTTGGCAAGCAATGCAGCTGCGTATTCAGCAGAGCGAGATGCGCTTAGAGCATAGTGTCAGCAGTCTTGCTCGGGCAACTGCGCAGCATGAAAAGTCGCTGCAAAACGAGCAAAGTCTAGAGGCGCGTCACGAGCAGCAGAAAAATAAACTACCAGCTTTGCAAGTAGCATTGCAAACAGCACAGAAAGCACGCGATGAGCAGCAGGCAGTATTAACCACACGCGAAACGGCATTAACAGCGCTTAAAGGGGAATATAATCAGCAGCAGACTGAATTAGATACACTGCAAAACGACTTGCAAATGCAGCAATCTGAGCTTGCCGGTCTTGCCACTGAGCTGGCATTAAGCGCTGCAAAATTAGAAGATGCCAGTAGCCATACCCAAGAAGCGCTAGAGGCTTATTACAAGATCAGCCATAAATATCAAGCGCAATCGGACACAGTTCAGCAGCATCAGCAACAAGTGATGAGCGTCTCAAATTTATTGGCGGATTTTATCGCCCATGATCGCCGCGTCCGCCCAGATAAAATCGCAGAATTAGAATCTGAACGCGCGAAGCTTGAGCAGCAATTAAGTAAAATTGGCGCGGTCAATCTCGCCGCAGTAGCAGAATTGGCAGAAGTTAATGAGCGCTTAGAGCCACTTGCGCAGCAGACCGCAGATATTGCCGCCAGTATGCAGACCTTGACGGAAGCGATTGACTCAATTGATGAAACCACCAAGACCTTGTTTATGCAGACGCTCGATGCGGTCAATAACGAGCTTGCCAATTTATTTGCTAAAGTCTTTGGTGGCGGGCAAGCAAGCTTAACGCTTAATACGGACGAGATGCCTGCCAATGCGCCAAAGTCAGAACAGTGGCGGGCAGGGTTGACCTTAATGGCACAGCCAAAAGGTAAGCGCAATAGTCGCCTAGCGGTACTGTCAGGCGGTGAGAAAACCTTGACCGCGCTTAGCTTAATTTTTGCGATATTCAAACAGCATCCGGCACCATTTTGTGTGCTCGATGAAGTCGATGCACCGCTTGATGATGCCAACGTCGCCCGCTTTACCAGCTTGATAAATGAGTTGGCAGATGACTTGCAGTTTATTTTTATCAGTCATAATAAGCTGACGATGCAGATTGCTGATGAATTAAAAGGCGTCACCATGCCAAGCGCGGGGATTTCTACTTTAGTCAGTGTGTCGCTTGATGAGGCAGCAAATTACCTTTCTGATTGAGCGCCCAGTAGCAAAATAATTAATAACGGCAAGCGCTTGTCAGTGGTATAGTTAGGGCTAGCATTTAACGTCAGGCGAGTAGTCGGAAAATTAGTCAGTGAAGGCTTTAGGGCCAATGATAAACGCTGACTATATGGTGACGATATGCATTAGCCATGCTAGACTATTGCCATTTCTTCGCACTTGTACTCTCCCTTTTGTCATATATTAGGATGTATTTCTCATGACCGCTATCCAGTTTATCTTGATCGCCATTGCCGCATTTATCGTGCTTGCAGGGCTATTTATGGTCATTCGCAGCTTTAAACGGCGCAAAACTGCTGAGGCTGCCGCGGTCAATTATGATAAAAACGGTATTCCCATTATTCCGCGTCATGAGCGCAATATCGTCGAGCAGCCAGACTTGGATGATACGGTCGCAGGTGAAACCAGCATCGCCCCTGATCGCAGTTATCTCAATGCCGTGGTCGAAGAAGAGCCATTGACAGAGGCGCATAGCAATGTCGATACCCAACTAACTGCTGCCCGCCATGATAGTAATGAGGATAATGGCGTGGTAGATGACGCCGACTATGCGCGCTGGCAAGAGGAGCAGCAGCGAGCGGATAACAGCGAGTTTACCGAAGTAGCTGAGCAGATGCATATCGAGCAAGAGCCGGACGCGTTTTCCAGCCTCATGTCAGCGACGGACAGTTTAATGCCAGTCATTGATACCGCTGACGAACCAAGCTTTGATAATAATAGCCCGATACTCGATCAGCATCTCTCAGAGCCAGTTGATGAAGCGCAAAACGGACCGTTAATTAATGCCAAAGACAATATCAATATCACTATCTTGCCGCATCAGTATCGCGACCGCCCAGCAGCAGTAATTCGTGGGCGTGATTTGCTGGCGTTAGTGGATAAATATGGTTTGCGTTATGGCGCGATGAATATGTTCCATCGCTATGAGCAAAAAGACGGCACCGGCATGCTGTGGTTTAGCATGATGGGCATTACGGATAGTGGTATCGCGCCTTTTGACCCGCATAGTGTGGCGACCAATACTTACAATGGCGTGGTGCTCTTTTTATCGTTGCCGCATCCGCAAGCGCTACGCAGCTTTGACAGTATGATGAGTATTGCCTATATGATGGCAAGCGATTTGGACGCCGTGATGCTTGACGAAGACAATGACCCCATTACCCCAGAATATAAACAGCAATTGCGTAACCAAGTTCGCGATTATGAAGGGTAAAATCTGAATAGATAAACGGTTAAAATTATTCCTAAAGTATTGTAAAAGGCAAATAGCGCTTGACGTTATTTGCCTTTTTTAATTTTTAACTTTTGATTTAAGAGCCTTTCATTCGCCTGATTCTCTATAAATTTAGTTTTCTATAAACCTAGTTCTCTACAGAAGCGGCTCTCTACAGGATGAGTTTTCAACAAAATCATATCCGACTAACCTGCAAACTTGTTATCATATCGGCATCTTGAATTGCAAAAAAAAGACGCCGACTATGACTGATCCTATTGTACCGACTGCTTCTAAAAATACTGCTTCTAAAAATACTGCCGATACCCAATCTGCAGACAATGCTGCTGCCATCGCTGCTCAAATGCGCACGCTTATTGATAATTTAAAAACGCATAATTATGCCTATTATGTGCTTGATAATCCGATTTTAGAAGACAGCGAATACGATCAGCTGCGGCGCTCTTTATTGGAGCTTGAAGAGGCGTACCCTGACTTAATACAGCCCGATAGCCCAATCAATCAAGTTGGCGATACGCCGCTATCCGCCTTTACCCAAGTCAGGCACGACGTACCCATGCTATCGCTTGGCAATGTTTTTGATTATGACGAGCTGCATGGCTTTATGCGCCGCGTCAATGATCGTCTCAATGACGCGCAGAAAAATCCTGAATACGAAATTGAGCTAAAGCTTGATGGTTTGGCGGTGTCACTCAAATACGAATATGGTCAATTTGTGCAAGCGGTGACGCGCGGTGATGGGCAAACCGGCGAGGATATTACCCAAAATGCCAAAACCATTCGTAATCTACCGCTTTGGCTTACGGCGGCAAGCGAGATTCCATTATTAGAAGTACGCGGTGAAGTACTGATGCCAAAAGCAGGTTTTGAGCGTCTCAATCGCCTAGCAGAAGAAAAGGGTGATAAAACCTTTGCCAATCCTCGTAATGCCGCCGCTGGTAGCTTACGTCAGCTTGACCCCGCTATTGCTGCTAGCCGTCCGCTGGCCTTTTATTGTTATTCAGTCAATCAAGGTTTACCTGAAAATATAGAAACTCAATCAGCCGCCTTGGCTTGGCTTGGTGACATAGGTTTTAGCGTCAGCGCGGTCAGAGTGGTAAAAAACCCGCGTGAAGCACAAGCCTATTATGAGTCGATGATTGAAACCCGTAGTCAGCTGCCGTTTGAAATTGATGGCATGGTCATCAAGGTTAATAACTTGGCATTGCAGCAGCAGCTTGGCTTTTTATCGCGTGAGCCGCGCTGGGCAACGGCGTATAAATTCCCTGCCGAAACGGTGATGACGCGTGTAAATGATATCGAATGGCAAGTCGGACGTACGGGGCAAATTACCCCAGTTGGTAAGTTAGAGCCAGTCAAAGTCGGCGGCGTTACCGTCAGCAATGTCACCTTGCATAACTTTGGTGAAATTCAGCGCTTAGACGTGCGCGCAGGCGATATGGTCAGCGTCCACCGTGCAGGCGATGTCATCCCCAAAGTCACCCGCGTTTGGGTTGATCAACGTCCAGCAGATTCAGAGCCGGTTAAATTGCCAGCGATTTGCCCTGTCTGCGACTCGCCTGTGGTCTTGCCCGAAGGCGAAGCGTTGGCACGCTGTACTGGCGGATTGTTTTGTCCCGCGCAGCAGCAAGAAGCCCTCATTCATTTTGTCTCACGCCGGGCGATGGATATCGATGGCTTAGGCGCAAGTTGGCTGATTAGCTTTTTTGAGCACGGTTTGGTCAAGACCGTCGCCGATATCTATCAGTTACATAAACATACGGACGAGCTGATTAATTTTGAAAAATTGGGCGAAAAGTCGGTGCAAAACATCGTTAATGCTATCGAAGCCAGTAAACAGACGACGCTGGCACGTTTTATTTATGCGCTCGGTATTCGCGGCGTCGGTGAGACAACAGCACAGAATTTGGCACAACAATTTGGCGACCTTGATGCCCTGATGGCAGCAGATATTGATAAGCTCTTACAAACGCCTGATGTTGGGGCGATTACTGCCGAGCTTATTCATGAGTTTTTCCGCGCTCCGCATAATATCGAAGTCATCACCGCACTGCGCGAAGCGGGCGTGCATTGGGTTAAGGTTGAGCAAGTGCTGTCAGAGGGATTGCCGCTCGATGGGCAAACATGGGTCATCACCGGCGCGCTTGATAGCATGGCACGCGATGAAGCCAAAGCTAAGCTACAAGCGCTGGGTGCAAAAGTGTCAGGTAGTATCTCGGCAAAAACCACCGCGCTATTGGCAGGTGATAAAGCTGGCTCGAAAATGGCTAAAGCTGAAAAACTTGGCGTGAAAGTGGTGGGTGAAGAAGAGTTCTTGGCGATGTTGAAAAAAGTATAGGGGTTAAGGTTAAATGGTATAGTGGGTTAACGATAGCGTAACCCGCATCATTTTAAGTCTATGACATTATAGCTATTTTAATTTTCTGAATAGATATGCTTATTGCTTAAATAACAACCGTAAAAGTCGCCACCGCCACCAACATATCTTATAACTTCACTTCCTCTAACTTGAAAGAAAGGATAGTCGCGTAAAGCATTTGCTTGAATTAATACTTTGTCATATATAGGTACTAGTTTTTCTTCCAAACTGATAACATAAACTAAGTTTAATATATGTAGGGCTGCAAATGAGTTTAGTAGGTTTTCTAAATTAGCCTTTTTGAAGTTTTCAAGCCTTTGGTGCTTGACTGAATTATAGTCTTTCCACCAACCTTCATAGTTTGAATTTTTTTCTACGTCCTCATTACTTTTTTCTGTTTTAGTATTTTCAAATAAGATGCTAAAAGGTTGAAAGTCTAAGTCGAATCCGCTCATATTAAGCGTTAGAATGGTTTCTTCGATTTTGGGGAAATAGTCTTTAATCATCTTTATGTGATGACCTATGTTAGGCCTTTCTATTTTCTTTAGATGTAAGTTATCTCTTATATGCTTAAATATACTATCTATCTCAGTACAAATTGCAAAATACAATTGCATATTTTTAAATGAATAGCTTTTAGAATTATCTTCATTGATAGCTATATATTCACTTATTTCCTTGAGAGATTTCTCTAAAGATAGGTAATGTAGCCAAAAAGGACTTGAAAGGTCTATAGTGCATCTTTCTTGCATGTTCTCAGTCATTTAATTGCCTTATTTTATAAGATTAATTACCCTTCTATTTCGCCACCTCTCCATGTCCTTTAACCTCACCCTTCTTACTATCCGGCTGAATCACGATAGGTAATACCAGTCCCTTAGCAAAGTCATCGGACAGCACGTAATCATAGCGACTGGCAGCGACATCGGACGTGGTATAAATAATAAGTTTCATCTCTTTATCATCGGTTAGCTCATGTGAAGTATAGGTTTCGCTAAGCTGATCGAGTACTTTTGAGAGGGCTTCATTGCTTGCCATACTTACGGTCAGATTGTGCTGCGCGGTGGCATTATCCACACCGAAATACTCCGCATAATCGCGCACATTTTGGCTATCAAGCGCAAACGGATAATCATAGTTGGCAGGGTCAACAGCTTTTTCGCCGCTTGCGACCAATGACCAGTCGATAGTATGCACGTCTGCTGCGTCAGGTGTTTGCGTAGTAGAAGATTTAGCAGTGTCATTAGAATCGTTGGCGCTATTATCGCAGCTCATTAGTGCCGCCAAGCCTATGCTAGCCATTATCATCATACTTATGAGACGCTTAACCATCGAACTATCCTTTTATCATGCAATTATTATGAGCGCTATTTTGCCAGTTTTCGCGTTGCTTCTCTAGCATAATAAAATAAAGCATTGGCGAGTACGCTTTTAAATTTCCAGCCATAAAAAAACAGCCACCATTCGATGACTGTTTATATTATTGCTAGATTGAACAATGATAGGTTAATCATTATTAATGCACGATTAAACCAAAATCATTATCTGCCTATTTGGCAGTTTACTTGGTATTCTTTACCGTCTGCCCATTTCATTGCAAGGATACCTTTGTCTTCTTTCATGTGCCAAGCATAGACTACTTCTGGGTTTGACTCATTGACATAGCTTGCCGTATCACCTTGGACGCCGCCATTTAGAATGATAGGTTGGTCGGCCCAGTTTACTTTAGGTAAAGTCGCATTTAGCATAACTTGTTTTTTATTGATTGACTGTTTTGCCAAGATTTTGCTGTCATCGGTACAGGTATAAGGGGCTGGCGCCATACGGTCATAGGCGACATCGGTCACGCTTTCTGACGCAGGGGTTTTGTTTGGCGTAGTAGGTGCGGTGGTCGCACAGGCACTAAGTAGCGCTAGAGTAGGTAGGGCAACAGCAACTTTGGTTAGGGTATTCATGGCATTCTCCAAAAATGTAAAAATTAGCAGGTATTTTTCGACTATGCTTTTTCTAATCGTGCGCTTTTTAACGGCGCCTTATGCATATAGCGCCTATGTTAACGAAAAGACTTTCTAGATAATGTTAGAAATTGTTTGTTACATGTTCGTTAAGTTACTTAAACACTGGTTAATGTAACGCTGACCTTAATAGCCTTTGTAAAATAACTATAGCGGATGAAAAATAATATCAATACATCACGCACTGCTAATATCAATTTTTCTTGCTTGCTGTGCCTACGCAGACAGAGGCTACAAAAAATTGATATCAGCAATACCGCCGCGTTTTTAGGATATTTTGACTATAAGCTCAAACAGTTATTTAAAAAGACCAATATATTTAATGGGCAAAACATAAAAAAGCGCCTATCGACTGCTGAGCTGATAGGCGCTTTAATTTGGGCATGGTTAAGACAAAAAAACGTTAACAGCTGCTTAACTGTTTCGTATTGAACTATTTAGTCTTACGCGGTGGCAGACCTGTATGCTGTGTTTGGAAGTTGCCTTTACTGACTTTTTTGTGATTTTTGCTCGATGTGCTTTTACCCGAGGTGTTTTTTGCAGCGTTAGGACTATTATTACTGCGTTTCACTGAGTCATTGCCCAAGCGACTGTTCTTTTTACGCGCCGATTGATAGCTGTCTTGCGCGGCATCGCGACCTTCTAAACTGGCGTTAAATGGCGGGATTAAGCAGCCGCGACCTTTACCAATCAAATCCCCACGTCCCATATCTTGCAGCGCTTTACGCAGCATGACCCAGTTTTTTGGGTCATGATAACGTAAGAAAGCTTTATGCAGTTTACGCTGCTTGCCAGACTTGACGATATCCATATCGCCCTCACTGCGACTCACTTTATGCAGTGGGTCTTTATGCGTATGGTACATGGTGGTCGCGGTCGCCATCGGACTCGGATAAAACGCCTGTACTTGGTCAGCGCGGTAGCCATGACTTTTTAGCCACAGCGCAAGATTCATCATATCCTCGTCTCTAGTGCCGGGGTGAGCGGCGATAAAGTACGGAATCAGATATTGCTCTTTGCCGGCCTCTTGGCTGTACTGCTCAAACATGGCTTTGAATTTATCGTAGTTGCCCATGCCAGGTTTCATCATTTTTGACAGTACCGCTTCTTCAGAGTGCTCAGGGGCAATCTTTAGATAACCGCCAACATGATGGCTGACCAATTCTTTGACGTATTCAGGGTCTTTAATCGCCAAGTCATAACGCAAACCTGAGGCGATAAGAATCTTTTTCACGCCTTTGATATCACGCGCTTTACGGTATAGCTGGGTTAAATTACTGTGATCGGTAATCAAGTTATCGCAGACATCAGGATAGACACAAGACGGCTTACGGCAGTTCTTCTCTATCGTCTCGTCTTTACAGTTGAGTCGATACATATTGGCGGTCGGCCCACCAAGGTCAGAAATAACGCCAGTAAAGTTTGGCGCCGTATCACGAATCGCTTCAACTTCACGCAAGATAGACTCTTCTGAGCGGTTTTGAATAATACGACCTTCGTGCTCAGTGATTGAGCAAAACGTACAACCGCCAAAACAGCCACGCATGATATTGACCGAAAATTTAATCATGTCATAAGCAGGAATGCGCGCATCGCCATAGCTTGGATGCGGCAGACGCGCGTACGGCAAATCAAAGACGTAATCCATCTCTTCGGTTGAGAGCGGAATCGGTGGCGGATTGAGCCAAACGTCAATCGAGGTATGCGAGTTACCAGCGCCGCTACTATGACGCTGCACCAAGGCACGCGCGTTACCCGGATTGGTTTCAAGGTGTAAGATACGGTTGGCATGTGCGTACAACACTGGGTCAGCTTTGACGTGCTCATAATCAGGCAGGCGAATGACCGTTTGCTCACGCGGCGGCATTTTAAGTTTATGTTTACGTGCGGTTTGTGGTTTATCAAAGCCGCGCATTTGCACCACTTGCGTATCTTCATCGACTTGCTCAGCATTTAAGACTTTATTGGTCACGGGTTCGGCGACAAAGCCTTGATACTGTTTCGCATATTGGGCTGACATGCCTGTCATTGCTGACGTAGCTTGTCCAACGGGTGAGGGGCTAGTCTTATCTTGCTCGATTGAGCATTGATCAACGTCTTCAGTCATGACATACGGATTAATAATGGGATCAACGCGGCCAACGGTATCGACATCATTGCTAGCAACCTCGGTCATGCCCGCTTGCCAATGACGGCGGGTCGGGGTCAATAAGTACGCCGTACCGCGCAAACTGCTCATTTGTTCAAAGGTGTAACCTTTTGATAAACCATGCACCACATCGACGATGGCACGCTCAGCATTGCCATATAACAAGACATCAGCGCGCGCATCCATCAAGATACTGCGGCGGACTTTGTCTGACCAATAATCATAATGAGCGATTCGGCGTAAACTGCCTTCGATTCCGCCCAAGATAATAGGAACATCAGGATAGGCTTCGCGGCAGCGCTGGCTATAAACGATAGCGGCGCGGTCAGGACGTTTGTCAGCCACGTTACCGGGCGAGTAAGCGTCATCACTTCGGATTTTACGATCGGCGGTATAGCGGTTAATCATGCTATCCATGTTGCCGGCGGTCACACCATACGCGTAAACCGGTTTGCCAAGCTCCATAAAGGCATCTTTGCTCTTCCAATCTGGCTGGGCAATGATACCGACGCGAAAGCCTTGCGCTTCTAATAAACGGCCGATAATCGCCATGCCAAAGCTTGGGTGGTCGACATAGGCATCGCCTGAGATGATGATGACATCACAGGCATCCCAGCCCAAATCGTCCATTTCTTTGCGGCTCATTGGCAAATAAGGCGCAGGCTCGTAGCAGCTCGCCCAATGTTTGTCGTAGTCGTAAAGTGGTTTGGTGCCTTGTTTAAAGGCGGTGCGGGCGATGGTATCGGCAGACATGAGCGGACCTGTTAATTAAAAAAGTGGCACTAAAAAAGCCGTTATCGTTATTTATAAACAACGGCTCATTTAAAAGCGCTCATTTTAACATGAATTGCTTTCATTATGTAAAAAAGAGATTTTATAATAGCGAGGTAAGTTATTGATAGTTTGGGATAATCTCTTACTAAGAAGGATTATTAAACGTTAACAACCCTTCTTTGTTTATGTATGAATTAAACTAAAAAATTTATTGATCTAATAGTTGAAAGGGAAAGGTGACTACATCAAAGGCTAAGGCAAATGGCAATAACACCAGCTTTTGCGCGGTATTGGCACCGCTACGAGACACTTGTTGTTGATGATTTTGAGTATAAAAACTGACCGTATAAGGTTTACTTAAAGCGCGGTAATTAGATTGAATCAAGCTTAAATTACTCACTTGCGGATAGATAGCACCTTTGACAGGCACGCTAAAGCAAAAGCGCTGAGCATTGATGCGTTGGTCGCTGGCTGAAGTACAGTCGCGCCCATTGTTTTGCAAAAAGAATTGATAATCTGAGCGCTGGAATTCATCTTTTAATTTGGCATACGACAGCTTCATTTCACCCTGAAAATAGCCATCATTATTGGGCACATAAAAACTCATGTCGTTATCGACGTGGATATTTTTTGGCGTCAGATTGCTTAATAAACCAATCATTTCCGTCCCGCCTTGGGTCAGCACATAGCTGTTCTTTTCACCGACGATAACCATGGTAGCGTTGGGCATTTTTGGTAATGCCTGCGCAGGACGACCAAAGGCGACAATTTGGTCTTCAGACAAGATTTGCTTGCTAGCTTTGGTGCTGACGTGATTGTCACTTTCTAATAAAGAGCTGGTGGCGCAGCCTGAGCTGGCAAGCAATGCCGCAAGTGATGCGCCTGTTAATAAGGTTTTTGGATTGAATAACTTCGATAGGGTCTGAGCATTCTTATTGGTATCGATAGGCGGTATCTTTTTACTCATTATCAGGCTTCCTTGTCTGCTATACGGTTGATAGTTTATCTAGCATTTAATGCCAAACATTCGTTGCTATCGTACCTGTTTTAGCGATGACTTATCCACTTTTATTAATGATAAAAATTGCATGGGCTTTGTAGCTGATATTAATCAAGCAAAATCTTGGTGCCGCTCTTGGTAAAGTTCATTACAAACTGGCTTTTAAAGCTGCGCACATTGTTCTCGTAAGTCAGCAAATTACGGGTAAATTCATGATAATCGTTCATGTTTTTGGCATTGACCATCAACATAAAATCGGCATCTCCTGACACTTCATAGCAGCTCATTACTCGCGGCTGATCATGCATTAAGCGCTCAAATCGATGCTGCATCGAGGTATTGGAGCGCGACATCTCTATCATGACCACTGCCGTCAGTCCGTAACCGACCTTATTTGGATCAACAATAGCGACTTGTTTGGTAATCACACCGCTATCTATTAATGCTTGAATACGGCGCTGGGTGGTAGCGATAGAAACATGTACACGTTCTGCGACCGTTTTTAACGGCAAAGTCGCATCGTCCTGTAGCAAATTTAAAATCGCTTTATCGGTATCGTCTAAAATATGGCTCACAGTATCTCTTCCCTAGAAAATCACAAATATTAATATTTTTATTATAAATATTATTGTTAATGATATAAATATAAGAAAATAACTAAGTTTTAGTAATTTCCGAAGTAAATTTATTCTAATAAAAGATTATATAGAAATAATTTCTCATAGCATCTTAGTAAAATAGACGTTATTAATCAAAGCGCATTAATAACTCCGTTTGCAAAAATAAAAACAATCGCTAAGCCTTCTAACGTCTATCTATATTTACGGTGCTTATCATGTCCAACCCAACGCCCTCTAATGTCTCTACTAATATGCTCGCAGCTACCGTTTCACGCTTGCCGTTGCCTGCTGTTTGGACGGCAGGTAGTGCGCAGCAGCGTACATTAATAATGGGCGTGGCGCTGGCGATATTATCAAACCTGTTATTTGGTGTGCTTTATGCCTATAGCAGTTTTTTGGCGCCATTGTCAGGTACGCAAGTTTTTATCTGGCGCATGCTAGCGATGTGGGCGGCGCTAATAGGGTATTTGCTGATTAGTGGGCGTTTAGGTTTACATCTTGATAAATTAAAGGCGCTGCGCACGGTAAAGCAATGGGTATGGTTATTATTACCAACGCCGATATTTCTCAGCCAGTTTTGGCTGTTTATGTGGGCGCCAGTTAATGGTCAAGGCGTGCAAACCGCAATGGGTTATTTTCTCTTTCCACTGATGATGGTGGTGTTTGGTTGCGTCCTATTTGGCGAAAAATTAAGCCGTCTGCAATGGTTGGCCGTTGGCTTTGCCGCCCTCGGCGTCGGTAGTGAGATTGTACGTACCCAAAGTGTTTCTTGGGCGACGCTTTGGGTCTGCGGCACTTATCCTGTTTATTATATCTTACGCCGCCTACAAGGTATCGGCGCGATTACAGGTTTGCTGGTGGATTTGACCATCTTTGCACCGTTTGCCGTCGCCTATTTATTATTCATTGCGCCGAGCAGTTTAGGATTGGTTGGCAGCTCTAGCTTTTTTATCATGATGTTGGTAGGACTTGGCATGCTTAGCGTGCTCGCGATGAAAACCAATGTTGATGCCAGTCAAATGTTACCCGTCAACGTTTACGGTATGATGAGCTATATCGAGCCAGCATTATTATTTATCTTAGCAATCACTGTCTTGGGCAATCCTTTTGAATCAGCGATGATTTATAGTTATGGCTTAATTTGGCTCGGAATCGCTTGCCTAATCGCGCACGGTATCCGTCAATTACGCCGCGCTCATAAAGAGTCAAAAGTGAGCAAAATTGCCCAAACGGTCTAAAATTTGCTCCGTTAAATTAATAAGTTTACCTTAGCAATGTCATAAAAAAGGACGACTCAACAATATGCTGAATCGTCCTTTTTACATTAGATTAAAACTTATCTTACGAAAATTTTAATCCAAATGCTGCTTAAAGCCGCGCTGCTTATCACGCTCCCAGTCGCGGTCTTTTAGCGTTTTACGTTTATCATGCTGCTTTTTACCAACGGCAAGCGCAATTTGGCATTTCACTAAAGAGTTTTTCCAATAGCAAGATAATGGTACGCAGGCATAGCCTTTTTGATTGACCGCGCCCATGAGTTTCTCAATTTCGCGGCGATTAAGCAGCAGCTTACGGGTACGGATGCTATCAGGGCTGACATGCGTTGAGCTTGAAAGCAGCGGCTGGATATGGGCGCCAAACAAGAACGCCTCATTATTACGAAAGATAATATACGCTTCGGTAATGGTCATTTTACCGGCACGAATGGCCTTCACTTCCCAGCCTTGTAACGATAGACCTGCCTCAAAGGTCTCTTCAATAAAATACTCGTGACGAGCTTTTTTATTGGCACAGATTTGATTGTCAGGTTTTTTTGATTTTTTTGACATAATTTCTCCATAAGGACTTCAAACTACATGGTTTGTATAAATTGTCCCGGTCTAACTGTTCCTCATTCTAACCCTTAAATGTAGATATTTTTTTACCTATTAAGAGCGATGAGTCGAACCGCCTATTGTAGCAAAGCGCACAGCGAAAAGGTAAATCGGCTGTTAGGACAAATGTAGCAGATAAGTAGGAAGTTTGAGCAAAATTTGCTAGCATATGGGTCATTATCATTAACCATATTAGCCCTGTTATGAGCCTTTCTGCTACTTCTTCAAAATTGCACACCAAAATTTTATACCCTGGTACCTTCGACCCGATTACCAACGGTCATGTCGACTTGGTTAAACGCGCGGCTAAATTGTTCGATGAGGTCGTCATCGCCGTGGCCTCTGGTCATCATAAAAAACCATTGTTCGACTTCGAAGAGCGCGTGCATTTGGTTGAGACGGTATTTACGGATTTGCCGCAAGTGTCGGTGATTGGCTTTGAAGGCTTGCTGGTCGATTTTATGCGCGAAAAAAATGCCACCGCCGTATTACGAGGTCTGCGAGCGATGTCAGACTTTGAATATGAGTTTCAGCTGGCCAATATGAATCGCGAGCTTGATGAAAACTTTGAAGCGGTATTTTTAACGCCGTCGCAAAATTACTCGTTTATCTCATCAACCATGATTCGTGAAATTGCCAAACTTGGCGGCGATGTGACGAAATTTGTGCCACCTTGCGTTTCAGAAGCTTTTATACAAAAACTCAGCAGCTAAATTTAGCTAAACGCTTAACAAGCTAAGCTTTAATGATGGGCTGGTGGTTTAATATTAAGTGTAATCGTAAACCACGGACGTACTCATTTATTATCAACTGCTAGCAAATAAGGAGCAGTTTATGGCGTTATTAATTACCGATGAATGCATCAATTGCGATGTCTGCGAGCCTGCTTGCCCAAATGAAGCCATTTCAGAGGGCGATGATATTTATGTCATCGACCCTGATTTATGTACAGAGTGTGTCGGTCATTTTGATGAGCCGCAATGCGTGGTCATCTGTCCTGTCGACTGTATCCCGCATGACCCAAACCACGTCGAAACCCAAAGCGATTTATTGGCAAAATACAAACGCATTACTGGCAAATAAAAAATGAAGAGATCTGACCGCTCAACGAGTAGCCTTTTAATCAACGATTTCGACCAACAGCACCTTTGGCATCCTTATGCCAGCTTACCACCCACCTATCCAAATATCGTTATTGACCATGCCGAAAGTATTTATATTGTCACTAAAGATGGCACGCGCTTAATTGACGGTATGTCGTCATGGTGGGCAAGCGTCCATGGCTATAATCACCCAACGCTCAATGCGGCGATGATTGCACAATTAGGCAAAATGGCGCATGTGATGTTTGGCGGCTTGACCCATCAGCCAGCGATAGATTTGGGTAAAAAATTATTATCCATTGTCCCGGATGGTCTTGATGCGATATTTTATGCCGATAGCGGCAGCATTGCCGTCGAAGTGGCGCTAAAAATGGCGCTGCAATACCAAATTGCAGCCGGATGTCCCAATAAAAACCAATTTGCCTCGACCCATTCTGGCTATTATGGCGATACCTGGCACGCGATGAGTGTCTGTGACCCAGTAGGCGGCATGCATAGCCTGTATGGTAAACAATTGCCGACGCAGTATTTCGTCCCTGCACCGCCATTAGGGTTTGAGCGTCAGATTTCCCAGAGCGTTTGTGAAGAGTTAACCGCATTTTTTGCTAAACACAGCCATCAGCTTGCTGGATTTATCATTGAGCCTGTTATTCAAGGTGCAGGCGGGATGCGCTTTTATAGTCCGGAATATCTACGACTGTTGCGCCAATTATGTGATGAGCATAACGTACTGCTGATTGCGGATGAAATAGCCACTGGGTTTGGGCGTAGTGGCAAGTTGTTTGCTTGTGAGCATGCGGGTATCAGCCCTGATATTATGACCATTGGCAAGGCGCTAACAGGCGGCTATATGACATTTGCAGCGACCCTCTGTACCCGTGAGGTTGCCGAAACCATTAGCCAAAGCGACTATCCAGCCCTGATGCATGGTCCGACCTTTATGGGCAATCCGTTGGCATGTGCGGTGGCCTGTGCATCGATTGATTTAATCTTGTCTTATGATATTGAAGCGCGTACGGCAAATATGCAAACTATCATGGATGAGCAGCTAGCCACAGCGGCAAAATTAAAAGGTGTTAAAGAGGTACGTTGTTTAGGCGCGGTCGCTGTGATTGAGCTAGATGAGGCGGTTGATATGCCAGTTTTTCAGTCTTTGCTGATTGACAATGGCATTTGGGTGCGACCCTTTGGCAAATTGGTCTATATTATGCCGCCTTATGTCATTAGCGATGACGAACTGGTGACGCTATGTCAAGCGCTACTAACCGTCGTCACTACTTATTTGGGTCAAATGTCTACGACCAACAGAGTTTCGCTATGAGTGTGCTATTTATATCCGGCATTGATACCGATATTGGCAAAACGTATGCCACGGGAATGTTAGCGAAAGCGCTGATGCAGCAAGGCATTAGCGTCATCACTCAAAAGCTGGTACAAACGGGCGTTAGTGTCAATTCAGCTAGTGGTAAAATGAATATTGCTGATGATATCGTCACTCATCGTCAATTAATGAACATTCCGCTACAACCTTGTGACCTCGATTATACGACTTGTCCTTACCGCTATGAGAAACCTGCCTCGCCGCATTTAGCAGTGAAACTTGCCAATGCTGTTTTAGATCTTAAAATCATCACCAAATCTACGCAGCAATTGCAACAAAGCTACGATGCGGTGCTGTTAGAAGGCGCAGGTGGATTGTTAGTGCCCATAACCGAGCAGCTATTAACCTTAGATTATATTGCTGAGCAAGACTATCCAGTTGTGTTGGTAACCTCAGGGCGGCTTGGTAGTATCAATCATACTTTACTGAGTTTAGAGGCGATTAAAGCACGCGGTTTAACGCTGCATAGCGTCATTTATAACCATATTCATGATAGTGCTGCTCAGACAGATGATGAGATTGCCAATAGTACGATTGATTATTTGAAAAACTACTTAGCGCGCCATTATCCAAACAGCTATTGGTTACAAATGGCGCAACAGACATATAGCACTATAGGTAATGATAATTTAGCTTTACCGCCAGATTTTATTTAAACGCTTTTATTTAAATAGTTTTATAACAACAAATAAATAAGCGCAAAACACTTTCCACACCTCATACTAATTTTGCTATACTAGCGCGCTTGGTAGACTAGGCGATCGCCGCTGCACACTGGCAACAGATGCGCAGGGGAGGAAAGTCCGGGCTACATAGGGCAGCGTGCCAGCTAACGGCTGGGCAGGGTAACTTGACGACAAGTGCAGCAGAGAGCAGACCGCCTTTGATGTCGCAAGACATTATCGGTAAGGGTGAAAGGGTGCGGTAAGAGCGCACCGCGTGAATGGCAACATCTCACGGCAGGGTAAACTCCACGCGTAGCAAGACCAAATAGGCATCGATATGGCGCGGCCCGCGTTCGATGCGGGTAGGTTGCTTGAGCGTATCAGCGATGGTACGCCTAGAGGAATGATCGTCCACGACAGAACCCGGCTTATCGGTCTACCAACTTTTTTGTTTTGCGGTTCGTTTTTATTGTTAGTATTATGCATATTTGCCGTTAATTTGAATGAAATGCGTCTTTTTCGCAAAAAATGCTAATTAGGGGTTGACGCAAGTCCTCTCTATCGGTATTATACCGAGCCTTAAATGGCGATGTAGCTCAGCTGGTTAGAGCGCACGACTCATAATCGTGAGGTCAAGAGTTCAAGTCTCTTCATCGCCACCATATTTAGTAAGACCAGCAGTAATAAAATGCCAATCATCTTATGATTGGTTTTTTTTTGCCTGATTTTTGCTTGCTGACAAAATCAACTTACTTTATAGCGGAAAACTGCTAGAATACCTTCGTATGCCTGCGCGTCATAAAAGTTAGTCATTTGCGCTGTGGGCATTTCAATTGCGGCAATACGGTATGTACTTAAACTGTCTCTTTTGGCGTATTGGCCAGAATGAGCTATAAGTATGTATTCGACGGTTGCCATCTGACAATATGTATATCCGTTATTCAATCCTCCATTATTTAGTAGGCGCTTTGTGACTGCATTAGCCAATATTCGTAACTTTTCTATTATTGCCCACATTGATCACGGCAAGTCGACCCTTGCTGACCGTTTTATTCAGATGTGCGGCGCGCTGCAAGATCGTGAAATGCAGGCGCAAGTCCTTGATTCTATGGACATTGAGCGTGAGCGCGGCATCACTATTAAAGCCCAGTCTGTGACCTTGTTTTATGACCATCCTAACGGTGAGCGTTATCAGCTAAACTTCATTGACACGCCCGGTCACGTCGATTTCTCCTATGAGGTCTCACGCTCATTAGCGGCTTGCGAAGGCGCGCTATTGGTGGTTGATGCCGCGCAAGGCGTCGAAGCACAGTCGGTCGCCAACTGTTATACCGCTGTTGATCAGGGCTTAGAGGTGATGGCAGTTTTAAATAAAATTGACTTGCCGCAAGTTGAGCCTGAGCGCGTGATTCAAGAGATTGAAGACATTATCGGGATTGATGCTGTTGATGCGCCGCGCGTCTCGGCAAAATCCGGTCTTGGAGTTGATAAATTACTAGAAGCCTTGGTTGAATTTATTCCTGCGCCAACGGGCGACCGTGATGCACCGCTACAGGCATTGATTATCGACTCATGGTTTGATAACTATCTGGGCGTGGTCTCTTTGGTGCGTGTGCGTGAAGGAACGATTAAAAAAGGCGATAAGCTGTATATTAAGTCGACCAAAGAGGCGCACTTAGTGGGCTCAATTGGTGTCTTTACCCCGAAACCTGTAGACACAGGTATTTTACAAGCGGGCGAAGTAGGCTTTGTTATTGCAGGAATCAAAGATATTGCTGGTGCGCCTGTTGGTGATACGATTACCCATGCCAGTACGCCTGATGTTGAGCGCATTCCTGGATTTAAGCAAATCACGCCGCAAGTTTATTCTGGTATGTTCCCAGTAGATTCTAGTGATTTTGAAAAATTCCGTGAAGCGCTGCAAAAACTACAGATTAATGATGCGTCGCTATACTTTGAGCCTGATACCTCTGATGCGCTCGGCTTTGGCTTTCGCTGTGGCTTCTTAGGTATGCTGCACATGGAGATTATCCAAGAGCGTTTAGAGCGTGAATATGACTTGGATTTAATCACCACCGCGCCGTCGGTTATTTATGAGATTGAAAAGAAAAATGGCGAAGTCATTTACGTAGATAATCCGTCAAGGTTGCCTGAACCAAATAATATCGAAGAGTTCCGTGAGCCAATTGCCCGCTGTCAGATTCTAGTGCCGCAAGATTACTTGGGTAACGTCATGACGCTATGCATTGAGCGCCGCGGCGTCCAAGTCGATATGCGTTTTATGGGCCGCCAAGTGCAGCTAATTTTTGATATTCCGATGGGCGAGGTGGTCATGGACTTCTTTGACCGCCTAAAATCAGTGTCGCGCGGATTTGCGTCGCTCGATTATAATTTTGAGCGTTACCAAGCTGATAAATTGGTCAAAGTTGACGTGTTGATTAACGGTGATAAAGTCGATGCCTTAGCGATGATAGTACACCAAGATCAAGCGCGTTTCCGCGGCAATCAGCTGGTCACTAAGATGAAAGAGCTGATTCCACGTCAGATGTTTGATGTGGCGATTCAAGCGGCGATTGGCAGTCAAATTATCGGTCGTAGTACCGTCAAAGCCATGCGTAAAGACGTCTTGGCTAAGTGTTATGGCGGTGACGTTTCGCGTAAGAAAAAGCTATTATCTAAGCAAAAAGCGGGTAAAAAACGTATGAAGCAAGTGGGTAACGTCGAGATTCCACAAGAAGCCTTCTTAGCCGTCTTGCAGGTTGATAATTAAACGTTCATTATCTTTTAAAAGATAAAAACACAGCAATATTTGGCATAGACAGCTTTACTGCAACCGTAGTCTGATTTTCAGCTCGTTAATAGGCAAATTCGTATGGATTTTGATTTTAATTTAATTTTAGTGCCATTAACCATTGGCCTAGGTATTATTTGGCTATTAGAGAAGCTGACGCTCAAACAGCGTAAAACCCGCGGTCGCGGTAAAGAAAGCTTACTGGTCCGTTGGGCGTATGATTTTTTCCCAGTGTTGGCGGTGGTGTTAATAGTGCGCTCGTTCTTGATTGAGCCGTTTAATATCCCTTCATCGTCGATGGTGCCGACTTTATACACGGGTGATTTTATCGCGGTCAATAAATACGCGTATGGCGTCCGTCTACCGCTGACTTATAATAAAGTGCTTGATACAGGCGCGCCTGAGCATGGCGATGTGGCCGTTTTCCGCTACCCAGAAAACCCAAGTATTTACTATATTAAGCGCGTGATCGGCCTGCCGGGCGATACCGTCAGTTATAATCAAGGGACGCTGGCAATTAATGATACGCCAGTTCCTACCAAAGCGATCAATTTTGATGCCGATGCTGAGCTGACCTCACAGCTATATCCAGCCGGACAAGTGGCACCCGGACAAGTCTTGACTGAAGACAATGCCATACGAATGGGGCAGCAAGAAGAAAGTCAAGCAAAGTACTTTGAAGAGATTCAAGGCGACAACAAACACTTGGTTCGCTATTTAGCGGATATGAATAGCTCGCAGTACGCACCGTTTTTACAGCAAGAGTCACCAGAAGTGGTCAGCTCTGAAGGCACAGAGTGGCGTATCAAAGTGCCAGAAGGTCATTACTTTGTAATGGGTGACAACCGCGATCGTAGTGCTGATGGGCGTTTTTGGGGTTTTGTTCCCGATGATAATTTAGCGGGTAAAGCGGTCTATATTTGGATGCATAAACCGCCCGGTCTTAACTTACCAACCTTTAAGCGTAATGGTAGTATTGATTGATATTATTGCTGCACTAAAGAATAATGCTGCGCTAAAGAATAATGTACCGATAATAGATTGTGCTAGTATTATGGCCAGCCAATGAAAGCCATCATATTAAAGGTTATATATAAGACAGTTTTTTAAATATGGCAGTTTACCTATAGCAACTTACCCCTTGAGGGGTCTTATGGTGCAGCAGTTATCTGGGTTGTCTTCGCAGCGCGGTGCTAGTGTAACGAGTGTCGTTTTTATTATTATCGTTTTGGGCGTGGCTGCTAAATTGCTCGTCGCTATTGCTCCAGCGCAAATTGGCGATTACCAATTAACAAAAACCTTAAGTGCGCAGCTTAAAGAGTCCAATACCAATAAAGAAACGGCCAAGCAGTTTGTAGAGCGCATGAATAAGCAGCTGTCTATTAACGCCGATTATGATACTAAAGCAGAAGAAGTGTTTACTTTCACCGATAAAAAACCAGGTCAGCTGGCTATTCATAAGAAGTATGAAACCACCAATAATTTTTTTGGTAATATCGATATCGTTAATCGCTTTGAAGGCGACATTGATGCTACTACTGCTGAATAATTTAACTATTAAAGCTTATATCTCAAAACTTAAAGCGTTAAAATCAAAGTAATAAAGTACTTTGTTATTTTTAATTTTCTAACCAATTTCTAAAACACTGGTATTGCATTATATTTACCACTGAAAAAAAGGGATACACACAGACCACGCATGAAACCAACTTCGCAGTCTCCTCAGGCGGTTCCCAATCCCCATAAAAATAGCGTGTCTGATGACACGCTTATTATTAGCGCAGAATTTATTCAACGGTTAGCGGTATTATCGCGCAAGTTGGGCTATGTGTTTAATGATTTAAGCTTGCCTAAACTGGCGCTTACCCATCGCTCCTTTGATAGTAAGAAAAACTATGAGCGCTTAGAGTTTTTGGGCGACGCATTATTAGGAATGATCGTCGGTGAAGCATTGTATCACCGCTATCCGACGCAAAATGAAGGCCGTCTGACGCGCATGCGGGCAACATTGGTACGGCAGGAATCGCTAGTGATTATTGCGCAAAACCTAGAGCTGTCTAATCATTTGATATTGGGCGTTGGTGAGCGTAAAGGCGGCGGGCGTAATCGTGCTTCCATCTTGGCAGATGCGGTAGAGTCATTGATAGGCGCTATTTATTTAGACAGTCAAGATATGGATATTACCCGTGCGTGCGTGCTATCGTGGTATGGTGATCTCATAGACAATGTCAGTGACCAAAAAGCGCTAAAAGACGCCAAGAGCCGTTTACAAGAATGGCTGCAATCTAAGCAGTTTGATTTGCCACATTATGAGCTGATGGAAACCCGTGGTAACGCTCCGCACCAAATCTTTGTGGTGCGCTGTCAGGTTAATATAAATAATTGTCCTGATATTACCGAATCTGGTGAAAGTCGCCGTATCGCTGAGCAAAAAGCGGCAGAATTAATGATTAATCAGCTACATAAACTGCCAGGACAGCCAAAAAGACGTACCTAGTTTTTTAAAGCTAATTTTTTAAAAACCATTTTACTTAATACTAAATTTAATAATTTCAAAAAACAATTTCAAGGAATTGTTTTTTGAAATAACTCATACTTTTAACATGATCAGTCTTATGCCGCTTTTCTTTAAACAATTAATAAGTGGCATCACTGATGACAACCTCCATAGGATTAATCCATGAGCAATCACCATGACTTGCCATTAAATAATGAAGATAATGCCAAAAATATGACCGAAAACCCAGATATGAGTTCAAGCCAAAGTGCGACTGTAGCAAAGGACGTTGAACAAAATAACGCCAGACTAAACGCTGCGAAGCTAACGGTTGATAGCTCGGAAGATGCTATGTTAGAGAATAACGCTATAGAAGATAACGTCCTAGAAAACGATCTGGCTATCGAAGAGTTCTTTTCATCAAATAACAATGCTCATGTCGCTGAAGATTTTAAAGCCGGTTATGTGGCGATTGTTGGTCGCCCAAATGTGGGTAAATCAACCTTAATGAACCATTTATTGGGTCAAAAGCTGTCTATCACGTCGCGTAAACCGCAAACCACCCGTCACCGTATTCACGGCATTTTGTCCAATGACGAGATGCAGGCGGTGTTTGTTGATACCCCAGGTATTCATCGCAATGAGGTACGCGCTATCAACGAGCGTATGAATAAAGCCGCGGTGTCAGCACTGGTAGATGTCGATTTGGTCTTATTTGTCGTTGATTCAGATCAGTGGCGTGACGACGATTTGTTAACCCTACAAAAACTTGGCGATACCAATCTGACCGTAGTATTGGTGATTAATAAAGCCGATACGCTAAAAGATAAAGGTAGTGTGTTACCGCTGATCGAAACGTTTAATGAAAGTTTTGATTTCGCTGATATCGTCCCTGTTTCTGCTTTAAAAAACCAAAACCTAGACCGTTTGCAAGAAGTGATAGCCTCGCATTTGCCAATCGCCGATCCTATCTATGATAGCGAGCAGATTACCGATCGCTCAGAGCGCTTTTTAGCCAGTGAAATTATTCGCGAAAAAATCATGCGTAGTGCCGGCGATGAAGTACCTTACGATTTGACGGTACAGATTGATGGTTTTAAAGACGAAGCGGCGCATATTGACCCAAAAACTGGTCGTCCGCGTAAAGCGGTCACTTTTATCGATGCGACCATTTATGTTGAGCGTAGCGGACAAAAAGCGATTGTCATTGGTGATAAGGGTCAGCGTATCAAACAGGTCGGCATGGATGCGCGTAAAGACATGGAACAGCTGTTTGATAAAAAAATCATGTTAACACTGTGGGTGAAAGTGAAACGCGGCTGGTCTGATGATGAGCGCGCTTTGACCAGTTTAGGATATTAAGCACGATTAAAAAAGCATGGTGGGTAGATGTTTACCGCCATGTATCTATATCACCACGGCTGAGGTAATAATCCATGCGTAATGAAGCGTTAATCGGTTATTTATTACATCAGCGCCCCTACCAAGAAAAGCGCGCTTTATACTATCTGTTTTCTCAGCAACATGGCGTCATCCATGGTGTTGGCAAAAAAGGTGCGCCGCTTTTTATGCCTTTGCAACTGTTTGCCAGCGGTAAACGCGATTTAAAAACATTCACGCAGATTAATATTGCGCCACTAAGTTCGATTCAAGATTCAGTGGCCCAAAATTCTCTAGTGGTAAAAGACAGTAACGTAAATCTAGCAGAGACGCTGCATCATGAAAATATCAGCGGCCAACATCAGTATGCAGCCTTGTATTTAAATGAAATACTGTGGCGACTATTACCCACCGAAGATCCCATGCCAATATTATGGCAACACTACCAAAATAGCCTACAGCAGCTTAAGCAGCCTTTAACTGCGAACGAGCTACGTTTGTGTTTGCGTCAGTTTGAAGCGTATTTGTTTAACGAATTGGGCTTTGCTTTAACCTTAAAACATGACAGTTTAGATCAAGCTATCGAGCTCGACACTTGGTACCGTTTTTTACCTGATGTGGGCTTAGTGCCTATTGTTCATGATGACGATGAGATAGCTATTACACAAAATATTTTTAAAGGTAATGAGATTTTATCGATGGCAGAGCAAGGTTTATCCACCTCAAATCTCAATGCATGGTCACGTTTGCATCGGCAATTGATTGACCATTTGCTCGATTATCAACCTTTACAAAGTCGCTTACTTTGGCAGCAGCAACAGCGCTATCAATCTTAACTTGAGCGTAAAGTACCAATATTTTACAAACTATTTTTTAGTAAATTACCCAAATATGAACAAAAGGATTTTTTTATGATTAATACAACAGTAAAGACTTCCAACTTAGCACAAACTTCAGAAAATGCCTTAAAAAAGCCTCTGTTAGGGGTAAATATTGATCATGTAGCGACATTACGTCAGGCTCGCGGCGTCAGTTATCCCAGTCCATTAGCAGCTGCTCTGCTATGTGAGCAAGCTGGAGCCGATGGTATCACCATTCATTTGCGTGAAGACCGCCGTCACATTCAAGACGCTGACGTTTATGAGATAGCTGAGCAGCTGACCACCAGAATGAACTTGGAGATAGCAGCAACGGCTGAGATGCTAGAGATTGCTCGTCAGGTTAAGCCTTTCTGGGTATGCTTAGTACCTGAAAAACGGGCAGAGTTGACGACAGAAGGCGGACTTGACGTTGCAGGGCAGGTAGCTTGGCTGACAGATTATGTTAGTAAATTACAAGCAGTCGGTATCAAGGTTTCTTTATTTATTGATCCAGAAGATAAGCAGATTGAAGCGGCAGTTAGCTGTGGGGCAAATGCAATTGAATTGCATACTGGTGCTTATGCTGAAGCGGGTTTAGCCGGTAATATCGATAGAATGAATGATGAGCTTGCTCGCATTAAGCAAGCTGTGCAAACCGCCCAACTTGCTAATCCCAAGCTTTTGGTTAATGCTGGTCATGGTTTGACACGTGATAATGTCCACGCTATTGCGCAAATTGATGGTATATATGAGCTAAATATCGGACACGCTCTTATTGCTGATGCTGTTTTTGTAGGATTAGAGCAAGCGGTTGTTATGATGAAGTCTGCTATGCGTCAAAATGTTTAAACACCTAATGTCGTAATTTCTATTGTCCACAATCAGTAGGGTGGCTTGCATTAGGCTTATAAGTAATGTCACCCCCTTGATTAAAAGAGATTTGATACATGGTATGATTATAGGTGGAGGTTGGACAGTACTTAATATGTCCGAAATGGCCGCGGGGTTTACCGCTATCGCCCCAGAATTTGGTGTAATGACGCTTATCTCCTACTCGTAAATACAAGGTACTATATTTAGGTTCTAAAGCTTGCTCTTCTAGCAGGTCATCAACTCCTAAGTCGAAGTTTTTATTGTCATTTGCATCTAAAAATAATAATAGCTTCTTATAGCTGTCTCTATGACATGTAGCGCCGTCATTAGAAAGGCAAACCAACAAGTTTTGTCTTCTAATGTGGCTTTCAGCTTTCGCCAACTTTAGCGTATTTTTAATTTGGCTCTCAATACGCTTTGCTTCCATGCTGGCGAGTTGCTGTAAGATATAAGGCGTCGCAATCATTAAGATAATAGCTAACACTGCGACTGTAACAATCAGCTCTATTAACGTAAAGCCATACCTATTACAAGCTTGAAAGTGGGTTTGCTTTCTTGACAATACTTTATATAATTCAATCATAAGAGACTGCTACCTATATAAGAGGTATGGCTATATAAGAAATACGAAAAATCGAACAACTTAAAGATCATGTCCAAATTTTAAAGATGTATAAAGCTGGCTTAATCTTTATGCAATGCATCTTATATAAGTCGAATAATGTTCACATTATTAAATATAAACCAAATATATGCCTACTGTCAAAGAATGTTTCAATTCGTGAATAAGGAGTTTTAGCAATAGAGAAAATTAACGTTTTGTATTAAAATATCTTGAAACAATAGATAGGATTCGTTTCATCATCTATTGCGACCTCACACACAAAAGATAAAAAGTGTAAAGTGTGTTAGTTGTCAGTAAGTTAAGCTGGCTAATGTGTTTTAGTTATGACATTATCGTGTAATAATGTGTAGCTGGTTAACGAAAAAAGTTGTAAACTGAATTGATAATAGCTAAGCTACTTCTTAATTGGTTTTGCTTTGTAATTTCAAATTCGTAAATGATGTCTGCTTTTGGCATCTTGAGATGCGGTTTTGCTTGACGCATTACTAAAATTATCCTTTGGAGGAAGTTCATGAAATTAAATAAAATTGCTTTGGCATTGTTTGCCATTACAGCGGCTCCACTAGCAGCAAACGCTGGTGTTACTATTAGCCCATTGTTACTTGGTTATCATTACAGTGAAGGCGCTGATGATGAGCAAGTCGAAATTATGGGTGACGGTAACGGAAATGGTTTTTATAAGGAAAACGGTCTTTATACTGGTGCAGCACTAGGTATCGAGCTAACTCCTTCTACTCAATTTCAAGTAGAATATGGTGTATCTAATACTGATGGTGTTGGTGTAAATAGAAATACTGGAAATGATGTTCCTGGTTCATTTGACGCTGAACAAGAAATGATTTCTGGTAACTTCTTGATCGGCTTTGAAGAATTCAGTGGTTATACTGACAATGCGTTCAAACCATATGCCTTGATTGGTGCTGGTCGTTCTAAGATTGAAGTTGAAGATGCTTCAGGTGATTTCGTTACTGGTTCAAAAGATACTATTGGTAACCTAGGCCTAGGTGCTATGTATCGTATCAATGACGCACTAAGCCTACGTGGTGAAGCTCGTGCGATTCATAACTTTGATAACAACTGGTGGGAAGGCATGGCTTTGGCTGGCCTAGAAGTTGTATTAGGTGGCCACTTAGCACCTACTGTTGCTGTACCGCCAATGCAAGAACCATTAGTTGATACAGCTCCAGTAGTGGTAGTTGAGTCTGATCTTGATTCTGACGGTGATGGCGTACCTGATAGCATCGATGCATGCCCAGGCACTCCAATGAACGTAGTAGTTGATGAGCGTGGTTGCCCAGTACCAGTAGATATTACTGATGAGCTAAAAATGGAGCTACGTGTATTCTTTGATAACGACAAATCAACTATCAAAAACCAATACAAACCTGAAATCGCTAAAGTAGCAGAGAAGATGCGTGAGTATCCTAACTCTACCGCTCGCGTTGAAGGTCACGCTTCTAAAACAGGTCCTTCAGCACGTTATAACCAACGTCTATCTGAAGCCCGTGCAGTTGCAGTTAAATCTATGTTGACTAACGAATTTGGTATCGAGCCAAACCGTCTATCAACAGTTGGCTATGGTTATGACCAACCAATCGCTGATAACAACACTGAAGAAGGTCGCGCTATGAACCGTCGTGTATATGCCATCATCACTGGTGACAAAACCATGACTGTTGAACAAACTAAAGATATGGTTGTTCAGTAAATAGTTGCTACTAATTATGTGTCAACTTAATTAGTTACAAAAAAAGTCATCCATTGGGTGGCTTTTTTTTATTTATGTAGTAAGAAAAGTAAGTTATTGCATAAATTGATGGCGCAATAATGTTATACTAGCGACCCAAACACTTTGTAAATTGACAAAGTGTACATTAGCATAGCTATCTGTACGATGGATTTATCAGCATAGGTATTTGATTTCGTTAATATTAAATTGCTGTACGTATTGTGCAATTATTTAATCCTAAGCCAATCATGTCTATCTGGTTGATGTTAACAGTTTATCCAGCGGTGCTTACTGCTACTGCATTTTTTTAAGACAAAACGAGCATTTTATATGGCGAACGATATCAAACACCTGCGTAACATTGCAATTATTGCCCACGTTGACCACGGTAAAACCACTTTGGTTGACAAGCTATTACATCAATCTGGTACTTTTGGCGATCGTGCAAACATTGCGGAACGCGCAATGGATTCAGGTGATATTGAGCAAGAACGTGGCATTACTATTTTAGCGAAAAATACGGCCATCCGCTGGACAGATGACACTGATGGTACTGAATACCGCATTAATATTGTCGACACCCCAGGTCACGCCGACTTTGGTGGCGAAGTTGAACGCGTTATGTCAATGGTTGACTGCGTATTATTGGTTGTTGACGGTGTTGATGGCCCAATGCCGCAAACCCGTTTCGTGACTCAAAAAGCATTTGAGCAAGGCCTAAAGCCGATTGTGGTTATCAATAAAATTGACCGTCCTGGTTCACGTCCTGATTGGGTAATGGATCAAATCTTTGATCTGTTTGACAATCTAGGCGCCACTGATGAGCAGTTGGATTTCCCAGTGGTTTATGCGTCAGCTTTAAACGGTATTGCCGGCTTAGAAGCCGACAACTTAGCGGATAACATGACACCCCTGTTCAAAACTATTGTTGATGTGGTACAGCCACCGCAAGTCGATGCAGATGCACCTTTCCGCATGCAAATCTCTAGTCTTGACTATAACAGCTTCGTTGGTGTTATCGGTATTGGCCGTATTCAGCGCGGTAAAGTTAAAACCAATACGCCTGTGACTGTGATTGATAAAAATGGTAAAACGCGTAATGGTCGTATCCTAAAAATTATGGGTTATCATGGCCTTGAGCGTATTGAAGTAGACGATGCGCAAGCGGGCGATATCGTTTGTATTACCGGTATTGATGCGCTAAATATATCAGACACTATTTGTGACCCTAACCACGTTGAAGCATTGCCAGCCTTGACTGTCGATGAACCAACGGTATCAATGAACTTTCAAGTAAACAATTCGCCATTCGCCGGTCGTGAAGGTAAATTTGTGACGTCACGTAATATTCGTGAGCGTCTTGAGCGTGAATTGATTCACAACGTGGCACTACGTGTAGAAGATACCGAGTCTCCAGATAAATTTAAAGTATCAGGTCGTGGTGAGCTGCATTTATCAGTATTGATCGAAAACATGCGCCGCGAAGGTTTTGAGCTTGGTGTATCAGGTCCAGAAGTTATCGTTAAAGAAGTAGATGGCAAGCTACAAGAGCCGTATGAAAACGTTGTTTTTGATATTGAAGACGCGCATCAAGGTCCAATTATGGAACAAGTCGGCTTGCGTAAAGGCGAGATGACCAATATGGAGCTTGATGGTAAAGGTCGTATGCGTATTGAAGCAACGATGCCTGCACGTGGTTTGATTGGTTTCCGTTCAGAGTTTTTAACCTTGACCTCGGGCACTGGTATCATGACTTCAAGCTTCTCACATTACGGTCCACAAAAGATTGGTGATGTTGGTGGTCGCTCAAACGGTGTATTGGTTTCTATGGCCAATGGTGTTTGCCTAGGTTTCGCCCTATTTAACCTACAAAAACGTGGTAAATTATTTGCTGAGCCACAGCTTGAAGTTTATGAAGGTATGATTGTTGGTCTAAACTCTCGTAATGATGATATGGTTGTTAATCCAACGACTGCTAAACAGTTAACCAACGTCCGTGCCAGTGGTACTGATGAAGCGTTGACGCTAACGCCAGCGGTTAAGTTTACCCTTGAGCAAGCGCTTGAATTCATTCAAGATGATGAGTTAGTAGAAGTAACGCCAAAAGCCATACGTCTGCGTAAGCGTTATTTGACTGAAAATGAACGTAAGCGTCATGGTCGCAAGAAAAACGCTTAATATCGATACGTAAATTACTTGGTAATTTATATTTTCAATATTAAAAAAGTACTCAAAGCTAATGGTTCATGATTAGCTTTGACATCGAAAATTAGCAATACAAGGTGAGCAAAGTAAAGTTCACTTTATATTGCTTTTTTTTGTGCTTGGTTTTCATATATAATAAAAATGATCTAATCAATAAGTGTTATTTATTTAGACAGGTTTAAAAAATCAATATCGGAAAATTCGATTCATTATCTATATAATAATCAATTAAACTTTCAAGGAGTGACATCATGAGTATGGTATCTGAGTTTAAGGAATTTGCTTTAAAAGGTAACGTAATGGACCTAGCGGTCGGTGTCATCATTGGTGGCGCTTTTGCGACCATCACGACTTCTTTAGTTGAAGATATTATTATGCCTATCGTTGCTTTTATTGCGGGCGGCGAAATTAATTTCAAAAACATGTTTTTTATATTAGGTGATGCGCCTGAAGGCGTTGCAATGACTTATGATGCACTTAAGGCAGCAGGTGTACCAGTGTTGGCTTATGGTAGCTTTATCACAGTGTTGATTAACTTCCTAATTTTGGCGTTTATCATCTTTATGATGGTAAAAATGGTTAATAGATTACGCCGTGCAGATGAAGTAGAAGAAGCGGTTGTAGAGCCGTCAGAAGAGGTGCGATTACTGCGTGAGATTAGCGCTAAACTGAGTAATACTCACCTTACAAAATAAAATCATATAATTCGCTCACCAGAATCAAAATAGGCTAACGATAAGTTAACCTATTGATGGTGTATCAAAAAGTATGCTGGGGTAATAAAGGAAGGGTGACAGCCGAAGCAAGATGATATATTTGAGGTTATGAAGACACAAATACAGATCAATTGCCCCGACTGTCACAGTCCCAGTTTTTCGATACATGGTATAAAAAGCTATGGCAAGCAGAATTATCAATGTAAGGACTGCAAACGCCAGTTTATTGGCGATCATGCGGTAACCTATAACGGCTGTCACTCTAGAATAGAAGATCTCATACGACTGATGACTGTCCGAGGTTGTGGTGTTAGAGACATAGCCGTTATAGCCAAGGTTAGTATTGGAAAAGTGCTTAGCACCATAGACTCATCCATTTACAAGATTGTACCTAAGAAGCGCTACTATGAACGCTTAGAGGTTGATGAGTTCTGGACTTACGTATATCGCAAGAAGCGTAAAGTTTGGCTTATTTATGCTTATGACCGTGCTACTAATGAGATTGTCGCTTATGTCTGGGGCAAACGTGACCTAAAAACGGCTAAGAAGTTAAGAGCCCGTCTTAAGCAACTTAAAGTGAGCTATGACTCTATTAGTATGGACAATTGGGACAGTTTCATAACGGCCTTTAAACCAGATAACAAACGAGTTGGCAAACAGCATACGGTAGGTATAGAAGGTAATAACTGCCGTCTTAGACACCGATTAAGACGATCGGTTAGAAAGACTTGTTGCTTCTCAAAAAAGCTTGATAATCACTTTAAAGTATTCGATCTGGTGTTCTTTTATGTCAATTATGGCTACGTCTGATGCCAGCATACTTTTTGACACACCACCAACCTATTTTATTAGCAATTGAAAAGCTCGAATCTTATCAATTATGGTGTCACTACCACATAGTCATTGGTATTAATCAGAATTTCTGAAGGACCATCGACTACAATGCGGACGACATTATTGTCAACGACTTGCGACTTATAATAGTTGTCTTCGGCAACTGTACAGCCTAGGCAGCGTCCCATGGCATTTCAAGGTTCAACGAATAATTTCTGCTGTGCTTGGTCGGCGTTACCGCCGATAAGCGAGAAGGGTAGGCTAACAAGATAAGCGGCGGTGCCTGCCACAGCGGTCACCAGCTGTAATGGTTTACCGACAATAGTATCAACTGCCATGGTATCATAAGAGGGGCCAAAATCCGTTTCATCGATTTCTATTGCTGCTAGAGCGGGCTGCATGCTAGCAAAAATCAAGCTTATGCTTGCCATCATGGTAAGTAGTTTATATTTAGCTGTGCGTTTCATTTTAGCTGGAGCGCTCATAATGATATCCTAAAACTCATAAGAAGTATGATTCATAGCTGCTGCTATTTCCATATAGGAATAATGCGACAACGATAGATATTAATAAGTATTCTTAATATCTTGCTTATATAAATACCTTGCACTATAAAAGACAGTATCAGCCCTATTAAAGCAAGATGTAAGTTAATAAGCAACAAAAATGCGCAGAATATCTTTATCTGCAAAAAATATTTCGAGTATATAGCTTCAGAACTGTACAGACTTTTTAAATCTTTATTTTGGAGCTATTTAGAAAATGCATCATTTGGTAGGCTGACAGTTAGGGCAGAAGACACTGGCACGCCCATTTAACTTAATATTTTCTAATAGCGTATCACAATTTGGACAGGTTTCGCCTTGTCTACCATAAACATTTAAGGTTTGCTGGAAGTAGCCGGTTTGACCGCTGGCAACGGTAAAATCGCGTAATGTGGAACCACCTAGCGTGATGGCCTTTTTTAAAATGGCTTTGATATGCTCAACCAAGATAACTATTTGCTCATGAGAAACTTCATTAGCTGGTGTTGCCGGATGAATACCTGATAAATAAAGGCTTTCAGTTGCATAAATATTACCAACGCCAACAACCACTTGCTGCTCCATAATTACTGATTTAATCGCGCGCTTGATAGGCTGCTTGTTATTGGTTTTGTTAGCTATGTTGTTATCCGAGGTTTGATTTGGATTGTCCGAGCGCTGTATTAAATGATATAAATAATCAGCGGTAAAGTCTGCTGATAATGGCTCCGGACCCAAATGACCTAAAAGCTTAGGACCGTAATCTTTAAACCATAGTACTGAACCAAATCGCCTCGGATCATAATAATGTAGCTGTGTTTGGCTATTATCAGCGCCGCTAAATGTCACTACTAAATGGTCATGTTTACGCTTATCGGTGCCATAGCTATGTTGCTGTAAGCTACCCGACATACCAAGGTGAATCAAAAGTTGACGCGGTGCTAAGCTATTTGGCTGAATAGAAGCGTTGGTATTAACAGAAGTGAGCGGTATAAAATTTAGGATTAAATACTTCGCTCGGCGCTCGACACTGTCCAAAGTATAATCAACCAGTTGGTTTAAATCATCGGGCATCGACCAGCGTAATTTTGGTTGAAAAACTTTGACATCGACCACTTGTTGACCTAATAAAGGTGTCAGGCTGGTTTTGGTAGTTTCTACTTCCGGCAACTCAGGCATAGTATTTCTTATCAGACTCTATTATATATAAAGGTTATCTACAAAAATTTTAAAGTTTAAGCTATCAAACAACAGCACGGCGAGCATGCAAGATACCATGTTGTTGCTCGAGCTTGGCCAGTAACTTAGACAAATGTGCCAGCCCTGAAACTTCAACATGAAACTTTAAAAAGGCGATATTGTCATCGTTACTGAGCGTTTCAACCTGACGAATATTGACGTTTTCTTTATCAATAATTTGGGTCAAATCACGCAATAACCCGCGCCTGTCATAGGCTTCGACATGGATATCTACCGGCTGATAACGACCAGCTTTAACTGTCCAAGCGGCTTCAATTTCGCGCTCAGGATCCCGTTCAATTAAGCGTAGGTATTCAGGGCAACCGCGGTTATGCACGCTGACGCCGCGCGATAAGGTAATGTAGCCTGCGATAGGTTCACCGTGGACAGGATGGCAGCAGCCCGCTAAATTAATCTCGATATTATCCAAACCATCGATACGAATTTTATAAGCGTCAAGTTTCCCCGCATTTCTTGTATCAATACTTGGGGTGAAATCTTCCTCAGGTTTTTCAGGCTCTAAATCTAACTGGCGAGAAATGTGACTGGTCAACTGATTAAGACTGATATCACCCGTGACCAAACCAACCACGATATCATCGGTATTATTGACGTTAAAATGCTGGATATAATCGTTTAAATCAATACTGTTTGGGTGCACCGATAAGCGCTCAAGCTCTTTACTGAGCATTTGGCGACCTATCTCGATATTTTTATCGCGGTCTTGCTTATTGAACCATTGACGCAGTTTTGAGCGCGCGCGGTTGGTATGGATATAACCGAGCGAGGCGACTAGCCAATCGCGATTGGGTTCGCGCGAGGCTTTGGTGATAATCTCAACTTGTTCGCCCGTTTTTAACTGGTAAGTCAGCGGCACATAGCGCTGATTGACGCGCGCCGCTTGCGCCCGATTACCGACTTGTGTATGTACATAATAAGCGAAGTCCAGTACCGTTGCGCCTTTTGGTAGTTCTGTAATATCGCCATCACGACTAAAGATATAAATACGCTCGAGCTCATCAAAATCAACCAACTGCTCATCATCGTCGAACTCGATTTCTTCTAATTCTTCGCCAGTCAGTAATGCTGAGCGCGGCTGATTACGCGTTTCGTTATTAATCGATAAGAGCTGACGTAATGAGCTGATTCTTTGGTTAAGGTAATTGTCCTTTTTATTTTTTAGCCCTTCTTTATAATTAACATGCGCACACATGCCAAGCTCGGCTTCAAAGTGCATTTCTTGAGTGCGAATTTGCACTTCTAGCGATTTATTTTCGGCAATAACGGCGGTATGAAGCGAGCGATAACCATTTGATTTTGGATTGGTAATATAATCGTCAAATTGCTCAGGGATATAGCGCCATAAACCGTGTACCAAGCCCAAAACGTGATAGCAATCTGAAGGATTATTGACCAAGACCCGTAGGGCGCGAATGTCATATAGCTGATCAAAGGATAAACCTTTGAGCTTCATTTTTCGGTAAATAGAATAAATATGCTTGACGCGGCCTGAAACTTCGCCTTCGATACCCGCTTCTGCCAACGCTTCATTGAGCTTATCTTGCACACGCTGAATATAAGACTCACGTTCGCTGCGTTTTTCTGATAACAGTTTGGCAATCTCTTTATAACGCTCAGGCGCCAGATAGCGAAAGGCTAAGTCTTCAAGCTCCCATTTTAATTGGGCAATGCCCAGTCTGTGAGCCAATGGCGCATAAATGGTCATAACCTCACGCGCGACCCGATATTGTCGTTCTTCACCAGAAAAAGTCAGTTCGCGCATGGCAAAGGTACGCTCAGCCAGTTTAATCAGCACCACGCGGACATCGTTGGTCACAGAGATGAGCATACTATAAATGTTGGAGAGCTGATCACGCTGATTATTAACGAAATGGTCTTCTAAGCGTTTATTGCTTTCGATTATTTCTGACAGTTTTCCCATCGCCAAGGTATCTTTAACCAAGGTTGAGATATCGGCGCCGAATTTTTTTTCAATTTCCGCGAGGCTAATAATCGATTTGCGGGCGCTACGATAGAGCATCGCGGCGACAAGCGCATTTTCATCTTGATAAAGGTAAGTCAAGATATCGGTCATGGCAATACCGGTGACGTAAGCGCCTGAACGCTCAGATTCACTGGTATTCATATGACTGCGGATAAATTCGCAAGCGCTAGCAAGATTGGGCACAGACTCTTGCCCGATACGCTTGGCAACATTATCCAGCCAAGTAGGGACGTCGATATTTATCTGATCTAAATCAATGGCTTCTAGTTCTTGTGCCGAAAGCGCATTGGCATCATCCAGCAGTTGATTGTCTAAATACTCATCTTCGAGGTTGGGGTCATGGCTGTGATAAGCATACTGCGCGGAGCGATCAAAGGTGGTATGCAGTTTATGAGTGGACAGCTGATATTTGATATCGTGTGGAATTTGGGCATAGCTATTGGCAGACTGATGAGAGCGTTGGCTCGCGACCAGTTGTGCGGCCAATGTTGCGCTATCGGCTTGCGTGGTTTGTCCATCTACCAGCGGTAGCCCTTCACGAATTTTTACCATAGCCCACTCCTCTTAGCTATTCTAAATTGATTAAAAGCCCATTTACCAACCACACTTTTAGGTTTCCATAGGTAAAGTGTCAGCTATAAATCAATTCAGCCGCTAAAAAATCCATTTCTAGCAGCTATAAAATGACAGACATAAATAATATATAAAGCGCTGAGTAAGGATAAAGGATACTCACGATATCTTGTTGAAGAAAGCCTAAATACATTGGCTGTTATTATCTCATTTCACAATGACAAATCAAGCAAGGCTCTGTAATGATAATGTCGCTTTCGATAACATAACGCCTGTTTAACCCTGGCATTTAAGCCACTTTATCTAAAGTAATAGGGTCAAAAAGGTTGTGCTTATTTATACCTGTCATACGTTGTTTTCATACTATAGCGTAGCGTGTGTTAAAACACGCTGCGCTACAATATGTTTTTTTAAACCTCTTATTTTAAAATATCAGCACTACTAAAGCTGACGCTAAACTGCAACTTTCTCAAAGCGTGCGATTGATTCGACGTGACCGGTATGACAGAACATATCCATCACGCCTGCATGCGTCAAACGATAACCTTGCTCTAACAAAGCTTTGGTATCGCGGGCGAGTGTAGCAGGGTTACAAGAGACATAGACAATACGCTCGGCATTAAACTTCGGCAGATACTGCATAATCTCCCACGCGCCCGAACGCGGTGGGTCAATGAGTAGCGCGTCAAAGCCTTGATTGGCCCAAGGTTTATCGGTGCAATCTTGCGTTAAATCTTGGCTATAAAACTCCGTATTAGTAATGCCATTGCGGCGTGCATTATCGGCCGCGCGGGCAGTCATGGCTTCACTGCCTTCGACGCCGACCACCGCCCCAGTTTCGCCGACCAAACGCGCGAGTGGTAAGCTAAAGTTACCCAAACCACTGAATAAATCGAGCACCCGCTCACCCGCTTTTAAGTCTAACAAATCACAAGCAAGCTTGGTCATTTGACGATTGACCGATAAATTAACTTGAGTAAAGTCGGTTGGGATAAATTCAAAGGTCAAATCATACTCAGGCAATTGATAATATAAGCGCCCAAACTGCTCAGTCATATCGTCATGCTCAGCTAAGGCAATACGCTGAATGCTATCGGCGCCTTTTGATTGTAAATAGAGCTGCCAATTACGCGCTGCGAAGAAGGTTTTTAATTTTTCAATATCCGCATCTGACAAGGGTGACAAGTTACGTACAATCAGTGCAACCGGCTGATTACCATCAGGTAGCTCTGGCAGCGTTTCACCCATGGCTAATTCAAGCTGAGCAATCTTGTCACGACTCTCAAGCGTGCTGATAAGCGCTTTTAGATTCTCAATTTCAAAGCCAATACGTGGGTCTAAGATATGACACTCATTTAATTCCGCTAAGAAGTTACTTGAGCGCTCACGGAAACCCACCAAGGCGGTTTCTTTTTTGGCGACATAACGCACGCCGAGCCGCGCTTTGGTACGGTAACCTAAGCGATCGCCAACCACGGGCGCGAGCCAATGCTCTGGTTCAACATTGGCTTGATGCATAAGCAATTCAGCGAGTACCGATTGCTTAAAGTTGATTTGACCATCAGGCTGCCAATGTTGCAAGTTACAGCCACCGCAAACACCGAAATGCGGGCAGGGCGCTACAGCACGCTCAGGGTTTGGATTGGCAGTAATGCTCACCGCATCGCCTTCTTCAAAACTGCTACGGCTATTGGTGATTTTGACTAAGGCGCTTTCACCCGGTAATGCAAAGCTGACAAAAATCTTTTTGCCGTGTTTGTCTTCGATATGACCGTCGGCTTCACCGAAACCATTGCCATAAATAGCAACGCCGCGACCGTCATGCGATAAGCCATCTATTTTAAAGGGTAATGGCTCAGCATCTTTTAAACGGCGACGGGTTTTTGATGAGGGCTTAGATTTTTTCTTACTTGGCGGCATAGTAATGGTCTGAGTCTCGTCTGGCGGTTGGTTGGCGTTTAGAGTGGTAGAATCTTTTGGGTCGGTGGGCTGCATAAACCTGCCTTAATAATAAATAATAAGCAATAAAGGGTAAATAACTAAAAATAAGGGCGAGACGTTAGCTGTTAAAACAAAACGTCATCTTTATAAAGACGCTTTTATGAAAACGCTCGTTAGATAAAAATTTCTGCTATGGCGCAGGCGCAGAGGACCAATCAGCAATAAACTCATGATGGCGAGGACTGCCATCTGCTTGGGTATAACTTGCTAAATAATCACGGCTTTGCTGCTGCCACGCCTCAAAATCTGGTGAGGACAATTGCCCTGTCAATCGCAGCCAGCGCAAATAAATCAGCCAAGTATTCATCACATCAGATTCGCAATATATTGACAACGTTTGCCAATCATCATTGCTGACCAACTCGCCAACCATACTGCCATCGACATCGGTTTTACCTGGCAAGCCATAAAGACTGGCGACGATATCCATGGCTTCGCGGCGGCTGGCACCGTATTGGCTAAATCTGTCCATCAAATCAAGATGACGACTGTGGAAGCGATTAACGTAATTATCAAAGCGCATGTTTTTGATACGCTCGCCTTCTTCAAATAACCACGGCGCCGATAAGTCATACTGCATGGCGCGATAAATAAGCACCGGAATATCAAAGCCTGAGCCGTTCCAGCTAATCAATTGTGGCAGCTTTTCAAGGTCACTGAACGCGCGAAAAAATTTGCTTAAAATGTCTTTTTCGCTAAACTTATCGGCGGTCAAAGAAAACAGGGAAAATTTGCCGTCTTTAATATAGAGCGCAGAGATACAGACAATACGCTGCAAGGGCAAACGCATAAAATCGTGACTTGCTTCTTGGACACGCAGCGCTGTCAATGCGCTTAAAGCATCGGCATCGTTTAGCTCAGCCAACTGCGGATAGATACGGCGGGCAGCCTCGGTATCGGCAACCGTTTCAATATCAAAGACCAAGATAGGTTTGGACGAAAGGGCGTTTGACATACATAATCCTGCCTATTTATAAGCTTATGGGGTGGCGTTATCCGTGCTATCGTTAGCGTCATTCACATTATATAGGCCCGTCGATAAATAACGATCACCGCGGTCGCAAACGATAAAAGCAATCACGGCATCAGGATTTGCTTTTGCGACTTCGGTAGCGGCCCATGCCGCTGCGCCTGATGACACACCAGCAAAAATACCTTCAGTTTTCGCCAATTTACGCATATAAACTTCGGCGACCCGCTGATCAACATCCATGATGTCATCAACCAAATCTGCTTCAAAAATACCAGGCATATAAGCGGCAGGCCAGCGGCGGATGCCAGCGATAGATGCTTCTTCGTCAGGTTGTAGACCGATGACTTTAATGTCAGGGTTTTGCTCTTTAAGATATTGCGCAACGCCAGTGATAGTACCTGTGGTGCCCATCGAGCTGATAAAATGGGTGATTTTACCGTCCGTTTGCGCCCACAGCTCAGGGCCGGTGGTCAAATAGTGCGCTTGTTTATTATCAGGATTGTTAAACTGATCGAGTACAATACCTTTACCATCGGCTTGCATTTGCAGCGCCATATCACGCGAAGCTTCTATGCCTTCGTCCACCTCGATAAGCGTCGCACCATAAGCGGCCATCGCATCTTTACGCTCTTGGGTCGAGTTGGTTGGCATAAATAGGGTGATTGGATAGCCACGCATCGCCGCCACCATCGCCAAAGCAATGCCCGTATTGCCGCTGGTCGCTTCAATGAGCATATCGCCAGGTTTAATATCACCGCGCTGCTCAGCTTGATAAATCATATTAAAGGCCGGACGGTCTTTTACCGAGCCAGCAGGATTATTGCCTTCGAGTTTGGCGAGCAATACCGCGCCATTGGCAATCTGCTCTTGCTCAGGCAGGCGATTCAATTTGACCAAAGGCGTCTTACCCACGCAATCGGCAAGGTCAGTGATTTGCGTAATAAAATTGGCGTTTGACTGGGCCGTAGCGGACATAAGGTATCCTTATCGATTATTAGTTTTTTAATAGGCGCTGTTTAAATAGCAGGTCAGTACTTGATGACCGTCAGGGATTGATTGTGGTCAATAAAAAGTTGCGTCATTATATCATTTTGTTTTCGCCTGCGCTTAATGCATAAATTTTTATTGAGGATAAGCAGTGTACTTATCTGCATAAACAAATAGGCATAAACAAAATACGAAAAGCTGACCCTTTAGTAATCGCCTTTGAGCAATGAAAGTGCATGAGTAAGTGAAGCGAGAAAAGTTTGCCAAGGAATGGTTAACCGCCTTCGTTAGAATCCTGCTAAGATAATCGCAAGTCATTCTTGATGGCTCATCTTTAATGCTTAATCAATAATGAATACATGAGCGCACCGTACAGTGTTTATCAATAATAGTATTCACCAGTAATAATATTTAGCGCCAAAATCAGTGGAGAATAAACCCAGCATGGCTTACAAAAAACGTTTTGATACCAGTAGCGCTTATGGTCAGCTGATTATATTGGTGTTTTTGCCAATTTGTTTATTGGCAGCGGTCGGTGGCATTTTGGTGTTTTATGAAACCATGCGTGCCAGTAATTCAGAGCAAGAAGCGTTAGCAGAGGCGGTACTGATTCGTTATACGCCAACGATTGCGGAGTTGGTTCCTGAGTTATTAGAGCAAGAACAGGTAGACAATGGCGATGATAAAAATAAGGCAGCGGACAACCCGCAAGCGGCGTTAGCGGCCTTAGAAGGTATTCAAGATAGGCTCGGGCGTATGCAGTCCGAGCAGCATGTCCAGCGTATTGCAATTATCAATCAAAATAATGAGGTGCTGGCAAGCGTCGGTTATGGCACTGAGGAAGCTTGGCCTCAGATAGAATCTTCACAGCGCTTTTTATCGCAACAAACAACGCCCATTGGTACCGCTTATGGCAGTAGCTTGGGAGAGTTTGACGGGCAGCAATTGTGGCTCATGATTGATATGGATAATGAGCCGCTTTATATCGCCCGTTATCGTATCGCCATGGCGCTCGCGATTACGGGTTTATTTACGATTTTAATTTTGTTATTGAGCTTAAATATTTATTCAAAACGTTGGATTGCACCGATTTACGAGCTGCGTTTGCAATTACAACGTACCCATGTCGACAATCTTTATCAGCCTATTCCGGTCGAATCAAATGGCGAGCTGAATTTATTGCAGCAAGATCTGGTCAGGACCTTACGCCGCCTACATGCCAGCTTCCAAGATTTAAAAGATCATGCCGAGCAGACCGAAGATGATTTGCGTTTGGCATTTGATGAGATGGAAATGCAAAATATCTCCATCCGTAATGCGCGTGATGCGGCGATTTCAACCAGCCAAGCAAAATCGGCGTTTTTGGCCAATATCAGCCATGAATTGCGTACACCATTAAACAGTATCGATGGTTTTATTAATTTGCTGGCGCGTCACGGTGAGCTCAATCCTGAACAAGATTTGTACGTGCAAACCATCCGTAAATCGTCGGCGCATCTATTAGCGCTAGTGAACGACGTCTTGGATTTTTCTAAGATTGAAGCGGGTAAATTGGTCCTTGATTGTCATGAGTTTGACCTTTACGACACCATTTATGATGTGGTCGATATGCTATCGCCGGTTGCTGCCGAAAAAGGTCTGCGCATGGCGGTATTGTTTTATAACGACGTGCCGATGCGCATCAATGGCGATGCGTTGCGCCTTAAACAAGTACTGACCAATATCGTCGGTAATGCGATTAAATTTACCGATAGTGGCGATGTGGTTGTACGCGTGAGCTTGGATGATCATCGCGACAATTATTTGATGATTAGCGTGCAAGATAGCGGTAAAGGGATTTCATTATCTGACCAAAAAATGCTCTTCCAAAGCTTTAGCCAAGGCGATCCGTCGATTACGCGGCAATACGGCGGCACCGGTTTGGGTCTGGTCATCTCCAAGCAATTGACGCGGCTGATGGGCGGCGACATTGGCTTTTATGACAATGTGCAAGAAAACATCTCTAATCAAGGAGCGACGTTTTGGTTTCGAATGCCAGCCCATGTCGATGTCTTGGAAGCGGCAACTGGGCAAACGATTGAGTTGCCCGTGCTCGCGCCACTTGCCAGCGATACGGACGAGTTTAATGTGCTAGTTTGGATCAATCATACTGCCTCGATACAGGTGCTCAAAGCCAGCCTGCAACATTTACCGATTACCCTGACTCAAGCAAACTCTTTACCAGGCGTACTTGAGTCGCTCAAAGAGCGCGGTAATTATTGGGATTGGGTCATCGTAGATGACGATACCCAAGACGATATGATGGCGCTACTCAAACAAATTCGTCTGCATTATCAAGGAAAGCTGGCGGTATTTGGCTATCAAGTTGCCGCCGATCAAGCACTGCTCAATCGTTATCATGCCAATATTTTGTATGAGCCTTTAGATAAAAGACAGCTCTATGCGATGCTTGATACGCAGAAACGCAGCGCTCCGAGTGGCGTTCAAGAGCCGCGCTGGAAGGGCGTAACCGTCTTGGCTGTCGACGACCATCTGCCAAACTTGTTGGTGCTTGATGCGCTGCTAAGTGAACTTGGCATCCATGTCATTACCGCCAGCAGCGGTTTTGATGCGATAGAAATCATCAGTAAACAGCAAACCAAACATATTAAAAATGCTAAAACTAATAGCCAAAGTCTGTCGAAAAAGACCCAAATCTCTAAAGCCGAAGCGCGTGATGATGCTAGTAAATCGGCGGTTAATCCATTACATCTTGACGATACTACGACAGATGATAAAGGTAGTACGGCGCACAAAAACAGTATCGATTTGATATTTATGGATATTCAAATGCCGCGTATGTCAGGGCATGAAGCGGCGCGGCAAATCCGTAATATCGAAACCCCTGATCATCACATTCCGATTATCGCCTTAACGGCTCATGGCTTAGCCGATGAGCGCGATAAGCTAATTGCGAGCGGCATCAATGATTATGTCGGCAAACCTATTAGCCAGCCACAGTTGCTACAAGTGCTGCAAAAATGGCTTGGTCGTACCGATTCAGTGCCGCCATTAACCACTATTCATAGTGATAACTTGCATAGCTCTGACTTGCACGCTGACTTACAAAGTGGGGCAAATCAAAACGCCTTGACGTCTTACGTAGATGGGACAACCCCAACTTATCCTTTGCTCAAAGATAACGAGGATAATCATATCGCCAATACAAGTTCTGATAATAAAGTGAAGAGTCCGGCAAAAATTACCCGTCCTTTATCACTGAAGAAAATCCGCGATAACTATTTGCGTGACAGTCAGCCGCGTGAAGATTATAGACGCGAGACACCGCGCGAAACCCAACCACGTTACGAGAAACCACGCTATGAAAAGCCACACTATGAGAATCTGCATTATCAAGGGCAGGGGCAAGCACCCTTATCTTATCTGCCTTATCAAATGTCAGAGCGTGCTAAAGATGAACAAGCAGTAAATACCGCACATGGGCAAAATAATACGGACATGGGCGCAAATATCCTTGATACCTCGGAGATTTTAAATTGGCAAGATGCGTTGACGCGCTCAGCCAATAAACCCGATTTAGCGGCCAAGCTCATCATTATGATGTTTGATACCATCAATGATGAAAAGCAAGCATTGATGCAGGCATGGGACACTCGTAACCGCAGCGCGCTGGCGCAAATTGCCCATCGTATCTTGGGTGGCAGTCGCTATACCGGTGTGCCGCAACTACGTCAGGCCAGCCAAGACCTAGAGGATAAGTGCTTATTGAATATTCAACATACCACGCCGGCTCAGTTTGCGATGCTCGAGCCTTATTATGAAGCGTTATTGACGGCGTTAAACAATCTACAAACCCTCGATTTATCGGCGTATCCGCAGCTTAATTATCATCGTCTAAGTGAAAATGATATGACGTGGAAAATGATTTAAAGCGGATAATTATCAAACCGCTGAGGATAAACGATACCCTAGTAGTCAGTTATTGATAAGGAAGGGCGAGTTCAAGGCTGTTAATATTAAACGGATTAACAAACTCTCTAAGTGTTTTATTTATTATTAAGGATGATTATGCACGCTATTGCCACTTACCAGTATGAGACATTACAAGTCAGCGCGACCGACAATATAATAACGGTGACCATTAATCGACCGGAAAAAAAGAACGCCATGAGCTTTAAAGTGGTGCAAGAGTTAATTGCGGTCGCAGGGCGTATCAGTAAAGATAAAGCGGTACGCGCAGTGATTCTTAATGGCGCAGAAGGCACGTTTTGTGCTGGTATCGATTTGGGCGATTTAAACCATCCTAAAAACCAAGCGTTTGCGCTATGGGAGCTGGTTAAACCTTGGCAAAGTCTCTTTCAACGCGTCTGCTTGGTTTGGCGTGATGTGCCTGTGCCAGTGATTGCGGTTTTAGAAGGTTACTGTATTGGCGCGGGCTTACAACTGGCGCTGGCTTGTGATGTGCGTATTAGCCATCCTGAGTGTAAATTGTCTATTATGGAAGCTAAGTGGGGGCTCGTACCTGACATGGGCTTAACGCAATCAGGGTTTGGCGTCGTACGCGCTGATGTCTTAAAGGAGCTGGCAATGACCGCGCGTACAGTCAATGCCGAGGAAGGCCAAGTGCTTGGCTTGGTCAGCCATTGTAGTGAAACGCCACTTGAGCAGGCGCAAAAGCTTGCCGCCGAGTTTGCTGAGCGCTCACCCGATGCGGTGCTGGCAAGTAAGCGCGTTATCAATGCCATGTTCGAGCAGCCAGCTACGACGCTATATAAAGAAAAATTTTGGCAACTAAAAATGATGTTTGGACGCAACCGTAAACTGGCGCTTAGAAAAGCCAAGCAAGCCAGTACCGCTTTTGGCAAACGTCAATTCCGTTAAAAAATCAGCCATATTTGGCCACTGTATTTGAGTGAGATAGGTTTATTTTATTCACATCAAGCATCTATTGAATTACAAGCAGATAGTGCAATATAGCACTATCTGTTTTTTTATCTGTTTACGTTGCTGTGTTTGCGTTGCAGCTTGTTTATAGACGGTATTTTTAAAAGGCTTGTTTTGCAATAAAAGTCGATTAAAATTACTCAACAAACCACGTATCAATAATAAAATAATCCTTTCTTTATCATATGGTCTCATTATGTCTGCTCCAAAACCCTCCCTGCCCAATAAACCCAATGCTGCTGACCGAGTGCGCTCTGCTGATTTGCCCGTTGCATGGATTATGATGCTTGGGCTTATCGTGGCAGTCGGGCCATTATCGATTGATATGTATTTGCCAGCATTGCCATCTATGGCAGAGGATTTTGGCGTATCGACCGCCTTTATGGCCAACTCTGTGCCAGCCTATTTTCTTGGTTTAGTATTTGGTCAGCTGTTTTATGGCCCCTTTAGTGATCGCGTCGGTCGCGTCAAACCGTTATATATGGGCATGATTTTATATGTGATTGCCTCGATTGTCTGTGCGACGACCGATAATGAATACGTATTGTTTATCGGTCGAACCTTTCAGGCGCTCGGCGCGTGCGTGGGAGCGGTTGTGACGCGTGCGGCAATACGTGACCGCCTGACTGCCAAACAAACCGCCAAAGCTTTTTCTATTATGATATTGGTCATGGGCTTAGCGCCGATATTAGCACCATCGCTTGGTGCTTTATTTTTAAAGTTCTTTAGTTGGCATTCTATTTTTTGGTTTTTGGCGGCTTTTGGGGCGTTAAATTTATTACTGACCAAGTTTTTCTTCTTTGAAACCTTGACTGAAGAAAACCGTAATGTGCGTCCTGCCAAAGAAGTGCTCAGTCAATATTGGGATTTATTAAAAGACCCGACCTTTAACTATCCAGCGATAGGCGGTGGTTTATTAATGGGCGCGATGTTTGTCTATATCAGCTCAGCTTCTGAATTAATCATGGATACCTATGGCGTCTCGGCCACGCATTTTGGTTGGCTATTTGGGATGAATGCGGCAGGGTTCGTAGGTTTGACCCAGCTGAATCAATGGCTGACTAATCGTTTTCGTATTTTAAGTATTCTACGATTTGGGGCAATGATGCAGGTCACCTCAGCCGCCGCGCTATTTGTAACCGGTATTATTTTTGGTACGGATGCATGGTTGCCGCTGGTTTTAGCTTGTATTTTCTTTTGTATTGCGGGCTTGGGCCTGACACAGCCAAACGCCTCGGCGATTGCCCTTGCTTTTCAAAAACGCCGTGCGGGTATGGCCAGTGCTTTGCAAGGCTCGTTGATGTTTTCGGTCGGTATTTTTGGTGGTTTATTATTAAACTTATTCCCTCTTAATCCTGTGTTAAAAATTGGTATTGCACTCTTTGTACTCATGAGTTTGGGGGCGTATTTAATTTGGCAGATAGACCGTGATTTGGATTTGGACACTGCGGAGTGATTGAAGGGTAGCGATGCATAATAGCGCTAGCAGTCGCTAAGCGTTATATGGTAAAATACAGCCCAGCTATTTTTATCATTCAGTATTATTCTGAACTTTCAAATCATAGCTCTATTTTTAAATCAACCCATCAAACAATGACACACACATCATGGCAAAAAATTGCTGGGTGTTTGGCGACTTGATTAATTTGCAAAAAAGTTAGTGCCGTTTCAATAAACGTTAAACATTAACCGTTAGCAAATGCGTGTCGCTAGATAGGCAGTTTTTGTGATGTGGAGGCATAACCCAACCAATAGGAATTTCACATGGCTTCAAACAATCCAACCAAAATCGAAATGCGCGACTTATTACAAGCCGGCGCTCACTTTGGTCACCAAACACGTTTTTGGAATCCAAAAATGGGTCCATACATCTTTGGCGCCCGTAACAAGATTCACATTATCAACTTAGAGCACACCGTAAAAGCGTTTAACGAAGCATTGACTTACGTAAACGGCCTAGCTGCTAAGAAAAACAAAGTATTATTCGTCGGTACTAAACGCGCAGCAAGCGGCGTTATCCGCGAGCAAGCACAACGTGCTGGCATGCCATACGTTGACCATCGCTGGTTAGGTGGTATGTTGACTAACTGGAAAACCCTACGTCAGTCAATCAATCGCCTAAAAGAGCTTGAAAAACAGTCTGAAGACGGTACTTTTGCTAAGCTGACTAAGCGTGAAGCATTAGAGCGTACTCGTGATATGGAAAAACTTGAGCGTTCATTGGGCGGTATCAAAGACATGGGCGGCCTACCTGACGCAATCTTCGTCGTCGACGTTGACCATGAAGCAATCGCTATCAAAGAAGCTAAAAATCTAGGTATCCCAGTTATCGGTATCGTTGATACCAACTCAAACCCAGATAACGTTGATTACATCATTCCAGCTAACGATGATGCTATCCGTGCTGTGACTTTGTATGTAACTTCTATTGCTGATGCGATTATCGCTGGTAAAGAATATGCGCAAACTCAAGCAGGCGGTAAAGCTGACCAAGCACAAGACGCTGAGCAAGCTCCTGCTACTGAAGCTGCAGCTGATGCGAAAACTGAAGAAGCAGCGACTCCAGCAGAGTAATGGCTAAGCGATAAGGTTTAACTTTGTAAGGATGCCTTGATAGTTTAGCTATTAGCAGTCATATAAGGTTATTAATCACATAAAGTTTATGGAAATCTATAATAGGCATGATGTAGTTTTACTCGTCATGCCTTATTATTAACGCGTCGAGCATCACTGACTTATTGCCAGAATGTCAGCGCGTTTAGATATCGTGCACTCCCTTACATAACAATACTCACCTACATCATAAAAGGTAACTCTTATGTCAGAAGTAAAAATATCTGCCAAAATGGTAAAAGAATTGCGTGACCGTACTGGTCTTGGCATGATGGAATGTAAAAAAGCGTTAGAAGAAGCAAACGGCGATGTCGAAGTTGCCATTGATAACCTACGTAAATCTGGTCAAGCGAAAGCGGCTAAAAAAGCAGGTAACATCGCAGCTGACGGTGCTATCATCATCGCTCAAGGTGACAACAAAGCATTCTTGCTAGAAGTAAACTGCCAAACTGACTTCGTTGCAAAAGATGAAAATTTCACTGCATTTGCAGAAAAAGTGGCCAATCTTGCCCTAGAAAACAATGTCACTGACGTTGCTGCTATCTCTGAATTGTCTTATAGCGATGAGCAAACCGTTGAAGAAGCGCGTGTATCTTTGGTACAAAAAATCGGTGAAAACATTCAAATTCGCCGCGTTGAAGTCCTAGAAGGCGCAAACATTGCTGCATACCGTCACGGCCTACGTATCGGTGTGGTCGTATCTTATGAAGGCGGCAGCGAAGAAACTGGTAAAAACCTTGCCATGCACATTGCAGCTTTCAACCCAGTTGCAGTAGATGACGAAAGCGTAGATGCTGATGTACTAGCACGCGAAAAAGACATCATCGAAGCCAAAGCGAAAGAATCTGGCAAGCCTGACAATATCGTTGAAAAAATGATCGAAGGTGGTTTGCGCAAATACCTAGACGAAGTAACCTTACTACGTCAACCATACGTTATGGACAATGAGAAAAAAGTTGGTGACGTATTAAAATCTGAAGGCGTAAAAGTCCTTGGTTTCAAACGTTTAGAAGTTGGTGAAGGCATCGAGAAGAAGCAAGAAGACTTTGCTGCTGAAGTTGCTGCCACGCAAGCGGCGAACAAGTAAGCTTTACATCATAAAAGCACATCGTATAGATATCAAAAAGCCCGTTATTCATCTAACGGGCTTTTTTGTGTCTGTGCATTTTAAAGGTTAATATTAACGTAGTGCTAAATAAGCGGAATTGGCATAGCTGGCGCTGTTGCTATTACTACTGGTACCGTAACTGACGTTTTGCACGCCGCCATTGGTAGTGCCCGTAGCGTTATTGGCATTCATGGTATTACCCGCTAGCGCTGAGTCGTTCTTATATAAGCTATGATAGCGGCTCATGACGCTTTTGACATAGTTGCGCGTTTCTTTAAACGGGGGTATGCCATTGTATTTATCGACGTTCCCTTCACCAGCATTATAACCTGCCACCGCAAACTCAACGTTATTATTAAAACGTTTCATCAGCCAAGCGATATATTTCGCTGAGCCTTCGATATTATCAGCAGGATTCCACGGATTACTGACATTAAAGCGGCGCGCCGTTGCCGGCATCAGCTGCATCAAGCCTTGCGCGCCAACAGGTGAGCGTGCATTGGGATTAAACGCCGATTCCGTATGCATCATGGCTTTCATAAGGCCAGGATCGATACCATGACGGGCAGCCGAGGCGCGGATATAACTGTCATAAGAGTTACGGCTGCCGCTACTACTCGCCGTGCTGCTACCGTAATCATTGCTATAGCTGCTGCCCGCATTGTAGGCGCTTGAGTCTTTATAGTAGGTGGTTTTTACTTTTTTATTAAATTTATCAAAATTACCGCTAGGATTGACGTTGGTAAGCAGAACTTGTCCGCCCTTGTCTTTATAAATATACATGTTTCCCGCTTGAGCGGCGATAGGCAAGCTAGATAAAGCAATGGCAGAGAGTAAAAGGGGTGACAAGCAGCGCGTCAGTAAAGGGGCAATAGTTATCATAGGTTTATCACTTTTTATTAAGTAAGAGCAAATTGCTTTGCCTATAAGCGCGTAAGGTTGCGCATCAAAGCGGTTATCGCGTCTGTAGGATCTTATAGCGCTCAAATAGGCTATCTACGAATTCACGTCTAACAAAACCACTTGCAATAGATACAAAAAATAATAGTTGCTTACTATAACACAAAATAAGTTTTTGCCACATCTGAATGTATGCACGCGACGTCAAAAATCCATTTATTTTGTAAAAAAGCTGAATAAAATCAAGATAGTAATAAAGCGAGGGTAGTTAAGCAGTTTATAGCAGCAAGGTTTAAGACTTTGTTTTTGTCATAAAAATGATTAATAGATAACGTTAAAAATGCTAGCAAATATAATTAATGTAGGCGAAAAAAGCCCAGCAAGTAGGATGGGCTTTAAGAGTTTTGAACAGAAGGTAAAACATTTTAAACCGATAAGGCACTGATAAAAATAGGTACCCAAACAGCGGTGACTAAGCCATTGACCGCTAAGCCAAAGGCGGCATAGCGTCCGGCAGTATGGCTGATTTGCCATGCTTCTACGGTGCCAAATGCATGTGCTGCCAATCCTAGCGCGAGGCCTTTGGCGCGGTCGTCATCAATACCGCGAAATAAAAAGCGCGCTAAGGTTCCACCGATTAGACCTGAAACGATAATTATTAAGTTTGCTAATGCCAGCGGTGCTTTAATCAAATCGGCGACGCTCAGACCAATTGGTGTGGTCACTGAGCGGGTAGCAAATGCCAAAATGGTCTCGTGGCTAAGCGAAAATAAATAGGCCAATGACATGGGGAGCAAGGCGCCAACCACGCTCGCCAGTGCCACAATCATGGTTAGCTTTTTAACTGGTAAACCTTTAAAGTTCATCGCCGCCAATGGCACGGCCAATAATACTGTCACATAGCCTAATAAATGATCAAATACCGGTTTTGCCACGCTGTAATAATGATTGTAATCCCATTGTAAAATAAACAAAAACAGCAGTACTAAGACCAAAGCGGTGATAACCATCGGCAACCATGACAGCTTGCGCGCAAGGACACGGGCAATAACGTGGGCGGCCAAGGTTAATGCTATCGCAGCAAGGGTTGCGCTAAACACACTATCAAAACTCATAACGTTGCCTTATTAACAGAGCTTAATGCTGTCCCTTGTGCTTGTTGGTCATATTCATATTGTCATCATGACTGCCATCTGTATTGTCGCTATTATTAAGCGAGCGATTGGCAAGGATAGCCAATCCCCAAAGCGGGATAAGCGTACTGATAATCATAGTCAGCATCACGCCCCAAAACTCATCACCTAACGCAAATAGCAGCAAACCTGCACCGGCAGAAACGGGCAAAAAAGCAAAACCACTATCGACCAGTAAGGTGTTGCTTGCTTGGGTTAACCAATGCGGTAAACCTTTTATCACTCGCCAAACAATTAAAATAATAAACATCGTTAACAGGCCGACGATATTGGCTGCTTTTTCAATGCCCGCCCATTGGCAGACAACGACTGCTAACTCACGAACCACCACGACCATAATCAGCGTCAATATTAGCGCCATCCACAAAGGCGTGTTAGAAGTAGAGGTAGAGCTCATAAGCAATCCTAGCCAAGTCGGGTATAAAAAGGGAAATATGCTAAAAAAGAGAGTTTAATGCCAATGTGTTAACAAAAGCATGTCAATAAAAGCATTTTAGCAAAAGCTGATTATATAGGCAGTAGCCATACTAATAAAGCCTAAGCGCTAATTGCTGCTATTAAGCTGTTGTTAAATGTCTCGTATAGTGAGTGAAAAGTCATATCAATAAATCACGCACTGCTGATATCAATTTTTCTTGCTTGCTGTGGCTGCGCAGACAGAGGCTACAGAAAATTAATATCAGCAATACCGTCGCGTTTTTAGGATATTTTGACTATATAATAAATGTCGATTACCCCTTATATGCCAAAAATATAAAAAAGGATGCCATCATTTGATAGCGTCCTTTTTAACTTCATTCCGATTAAATAACTTTTGACGACGTTATTTAACTTTGCGAATCAGATGCTTCTGTAGCAGAGTTTAACGCTTCAAATTCAGCAAAAGCATCTTCTTCCTCTGCCGTTAAAGAGGCAGCTGCATCAATACTCTCATCTTTTTGCTCAAACTCTTCAAGTATCGGCATTAGCAATGTTGCTTGCGCTAACGGCAATACATCTAACGGCTTTAGATTGGCTTGTCCCAATAGCTGTTTGAGCCTATCGCTTGGCAAGCGAATGGTTAGGCGCTCATGACCGTTATCGTCATAGCTTTCTTCCAAAATCACGCCAAGCTCATACAAGGTGTTTTTAAATTGACCGGCGTTATACGGTAGGGTCAAATCAAAGGTAGTTAAGTTGCCCGTCAATAATTGCTGTACAGCAAGCGACAACTCTTCCATGCCTAGGTTTTGGCGCGAAGAAACATATACCCGATTTGGCTGACCTTCTTTTGCATAGCCAATGTGCGCCGGCTCATCGGTTAAGTCGATTTTATTATAAACATTCAGCACGGGCACATCGTTGTCAATCTCAGCAAGGACGTTTTTTACCGCTTGAATTTGCTCGTGCATGTCTTCGCTCGATGAATCAATGACATGTAGTAGTAAGTCGGCTTCTAGCGTCTCTTCTAAGGTTGCATGAAACGACTCGACCAACTCATGTGGCAAATGACGGACAAATCCCACGGTATCGACCAAAACCACGCGGCCAACTCCTTGCCAGTCAAGACGGCGCAAGGTCGGGTCAAGGGTGGCAAATAATTGGTCGGCGGCATAAATATTTTCATCGACCAAGCGATTAAATAGGGTAGATTTACCAGCGTTAGTATAACCGACGAGCGAGATGGTCGGGACGTCTGATTTTTGCCGACGCGCTCGACCTTGGGCACGGGTTTGGCGTACTTTTTCCAGTTTATTTTTCAACTGATTGACACGCACTTGTAATAAGCGGCGATCCGTTTCTAGCTGAGTTTCACCGGGTCCACGTAGACCAATACCCCCTTTTTGGCGCTCCAAATGCGTCCAACCACGCACCAATCGCGTTGATAGGTGGTTTAACTGCGCAAGCTCAACCTGTAGCTTACCTTCGTAAGTACGGGCGCGCTGGGCAAAAATATCCAAAATTAAGCCGGTGCGGTCAAGCACGCGGCATTGTACCAAAGCTTCGATATTACGCTCTTGCGATGGCGATAAATTATGATTGAAAAGCACAATATCAGCGTCGTATTCGCGCACCAATTCGGCTATTTCTTGTGCTTTACCGCTACCAACGAAATACTTGGCATCAGGACGCGCACGCGAGCCTGTAACCAGTGCCAAGCGATCAGCGCCTGCCGAATCTGCAAGTAGCTCAAATTCATTTAGATCATCGGGATCTTGAATTTGGCGGATGTCTAAATGGACGATAATGGCGCGCTCGCCACCTTCATGTCTTTCAAAATATTCCAAAGAGTATCACCTATTATTAAAGTAGATAAATCGCTATGACCGCTTCAATGAGTATCGATATAGCGTTCATATGACCCTCTATATGTGGTCTTATCATTTGATATTAAAGCGTATGTACACAATTAGCTACGTCTTTATGTTACAGCGTTTATAGGGAGATATTTTTATCTATAAAAATTTTAAGCTGAGACTATTAACAAAAGCCACTCATAATTCAGTGTACAAGTCATCACTGAGTAAATAAATTTTGTTATACTCATTGCCCTTGTTTACGAGATATAATCATACGTTTTTTAGGCAGCACTCTTTTAAGCATTAAGCTTTTTTAACACTAAGATGTAATAAAGCATTTTTAACCCATAAGTTTTTAATCACGAGGGATACAGATGAGCCAATCTAAGTCAGGCTTTTCACTCAAACAGCAATTAGGTCGCGGCAAACAAATCGCTGGCATGACCACCACCATCGCTGGTGGATTGCGCGCCGCCCAGCGTATCGGTGCCTTTAAACAGCCACCGCGCGAAAAGCTACCGCGCTATATTCAAGCGTTTTGCCGTAAAATGGCAGGCTCGTTTGGCGTGCAGGTGGTGGCAGTCGAGCGCGTAGAGCAGCATCACGGTTTATGGGTGGCTAACCATGTATCGTGGATGGATATTCCGGTAGTGGGGACGCTAAGCCCTGCTTTTTTCTTATCAAAGGCAGAAATTGGCGATTGGCCAATCTTTGGTAAGCTTGCGCATGCCGCAGGGACGGTATTTATCGAGCGTGGTTCCGGTGATGCGGGCACGGTTGCCACCCAAATTGCCAATTTTTTAACCAAAGGTTTTTCGGTTATCTTTTTCCCAGAAGCGACCACCACCGATGGTAAAAAAATCAAACGTATCCACGGCACTTTGCTGCAAGCGGCGATAGATGCTGACGTCCCAGTACGCCCGCTAGTGATTGCATATGTCAATAAAGATGGCACGTTAAGTGAGGCGCTGCCTTATTATGGCAAAATGACGATGAAAGATAGCCTAAAAAAGGTGCTCGATAGTAAAGACGTGACGGCTTTTGTCTTACCGCTTGAGCCGATAGATCCTAAAGGGTTGAGCAAAAGTCAGCTAACCGATTTGTTACAAGCGCATATGCAAGAAGGCTTGGCTGAACTGCATTCGCGGGTTTTAACGAAAGCTGGCAAACCTTAAGCAAGTACAAAACTGCTTGAAAGATAACCGCTTTAATAGAAAAATTAGTAGCAGAAAAGTAGTCATAAAAAAGGCGCCAATCTTAGTCATAAATACTAATGATTGGTGCCTTTTTCTTTGCTATGCAAATACTTGAACGTCAGCTTATTAAAAGCTAAACAATATCAATCTATGACCACGTAATGTTATGGCGACGGATTAGGGTGCTGGGTATGTACCGCCTCAATCGCTTTTAGCACATCTGCGCTTAAGGTGACATTGATACTATCGATATTTGATTGCAGCTGCTCAGTGGTGGTTGCGCCAACGATATTACTAGTGACAAACGAGCGCGAATTGACAAAGGCCAATGCCATTTGCGCCATATCCAAACCGGCTTCGGCAGCGATTTTGGCGTATTGAGCGGTGGCGGCTTTTGCTTCGTCATTGGTATAGCGAGCAAAGCGGTCATACATCGTCAGACGCGCGCCTGCAGGACGTTTACCATCAAGGTATTTGCCAGATAAAACCCCAAAGCCGAGCGGCGAGTAAGCAAGTAAACCAACATTTTCACGATGGGCAATCTCTGCCATGCCAACTTCATATAGACGATTGAGCAAACTATAAGGATTTTGCACCGTGATAGGCGCGATTAAACCATTTTTGTCCGCTTCCCACAGATAACGCATCAGCCCCCAGGCGGTATCGTTCGATAAGCCATAAGCACGAATACGACCTTTCTTGATCTCGTCATTTAGTGCTTGGATGGTCTCTAAAAAAGGCGTCAAATCATCCAGCGACTGCGCTGCCATCTCTTCACTATAACCGCGCTGGCTAAAAAAGTTCGCTTGCCGTTCAGGCCAATGCAACTGATAAATATCAATATAATCGGTTTGCAAACGCTCAAGATTGCTATCGATGGCGCTACTAATATGCGCCGCATTAAAGCGCGTCTGACCATCGCGTAAAAAATCCATCGGTGAGATTTTGCTAGCAAGAATGACCTTGTCGCGCTGTTTGGTTTTATTAAACCACGTGCCCATAAAGCGTTCGGTATCGCCTTGCTTGTCTTTATCAGGCGGCGACGGATACATTTCGGCGGTATCCCAAAAATTCACGCCTGCACTAAGGGCCATGTCCATCTGGGCATGCGCGTCGCTTTCGCTATTCTGCTGCCCCCATGTCATCGTTCCTAAGCAGATTTTTGAGACTTTTTCATTCAGTTGCGGCAGTGTTTGATATTGCATCTGTTTATCCCTGTTTTTATTCTCAATAAGGTTTTATGTTCAAGCCGTTTTTCATACTACATAATCTTGATACCTGTGACGCCCGGCGGGGTGACTTGGAATATTTTTACTTTAAACAGTACCGATTGACCAGCAAGTGGATGGTTAAAGTCGACTTCAACTTCGTCGTCATCGATGGCGCTAATGGTACCGGGCAGGGTGTTTTTGCCTTTATCTTCAAACTCGACCAACATTCCGATTTCAGGATTGTCAGCGACTAAGGCAAATTGGGTGCGGCTAAAATGCTGAATGTTATCAGGGTTCCACTCGCCAAACGCTTGCTCAGGCTCAAGGTGGGCGGTGCGCGTATCGCCAGCACGTAGGTTCATCAGCACTTGCTCAAAACCCGGTAAAAAGCTCTCATCGCCAACGGTCAGCGTCACTGGCTCGTCGCGGTTAAAGGTTGAATCAATCACCGTACCGTTTTCGAGCGATACTTCAAAATGCAGCTTCACAAGGCTGCCGTGGGTGATGCGAATGTCTTCATTAGGGGTGATAAATTGGGAGTCGGTCATAGCAAAGTGTCTTTTATAGAGTAAGGTTTAGAAGATTAATTATAAAAGAGAGTTTAGCATAACCGTCTGCTGTACATGTTCATGTCGCCTGTATGACATGAATTATTTTATCAATACTTCCATAATGGAGATACATCATTAATCGTTAAATGCATCTCATCAAAAGTAATAAATACAGGAGTTTAATAAACTGATATAAGATTGATTGCCATATGGGATGATTAATTGATGAAATTAAGTTGACATTATTTTTCATATTGTATATAAATGTAAAGTTAATATAAGGAACGTAAATATATATTAATAATTGTAATTTAAATAACTTCTGAGATGATTATGAAAAAAGCTATTTTGGTAATTGGAATGTTCGCGTTATTGGCTCAAGGGTGTGCAACTCCACATGTTGTACAAACTAAAAAAGTAAGTGACGTTAATTTGTCTTGTCAGCAAATTCTTAATGAAATAGCAGAAGCTGATGACTTTGAACAAAAGGCACGCGCTGAGCGTAAAGCGACTGGTAAGAACGTAGCAGCAGCAATTTTATTTTGGCCAGCCTTAATTGGTACCTATTCTAATACTGAAGAAGCTATCAATGCTGCAAAAGAGCGCCGCAACAATTTGACTAACTTGTATGAACAGAAAAAATGCCGTTAATACCTTAATGTCTTGTTAGGATATTTTATGGTCAATAAAAAGCTAAGAGTAATGCTCTTAGCTTTTTTTATGAGCGCGGGAAGGTTATATAATGGTCGTTAATAATCATTAAAATCAAAAAGTATACAGTTATGAAAACTAAGCAGATAAATATAAGAAAACAAGGTCATATCAAAAAATGGCAAGACGATAAAGGTTTTGGTTTTATCGAAACTGCGGCGGGCGAGTCGGTGTTTTTTCATGTTAGCGCGTTTAAAGCCCCGCGCCGTCCCGAAATTGGCGAGCAAGTGGTTTTTACAGTAGGGCAAGACAATCAGGGACGCCTGCAAGCAAAGGATGTACAAGAACTCAGCTTTGTACAACAAAAAATGGCGCAAAAGAACAACCAAATCCGGCAGCGTAATCACAAACGCAGCGCCCAAGCAGAATTTGAAACAGGGCAAAAGAAACGCTTGTTCCTTGGTGTTGGATTTTATGGGGTTTTAATTTTATTGGCGGTCATGAATAAGCTAAGCTGGCTAGTGGTTGCTTGGTACGTGATATTAGGCGTCATTACCTATGGCATGTATGCCAAAGACAAAGCCGCTGCCCAAAATGGCGACTGGCGTACGCCTGAGTCAACGCTGCATCTGTTGAGTACGCTTGGCGGTTGGGTCGGTGCGCTGGTCGCTCAAACCTATTTACGTCATAAGTCACAAAAGCCGGAATTTCGTATCGTTTATTATTTGACCGTCATTATTAATTTGGCAGGGTTGTTATTTATTATGGTAAACAGTGGCGACTTAACGGGATTAAAAGCATTGTTCTAAGCATGTTTTACTTTTAAGACTGCTCTAACATTTGCTTATAAATCGCTGCATCGCTGGCTGAAAAACAGCAAAAAATGACTTCACGAATTGAAAGCTCAGACATTTCGCCTAAACTATTTTGTAGATAATCTTTTACCGTACCCATAGCAATTTGCGCTGCTTTTTCGATTGGATAGCCATACACGCCGGTACTGATAGATGGAAAAGCAATGCTGCTTAGATTATTTTGAACTGCTAAGTCCAGCGAGTTTCGATAACAGCTGGTGAGTAGCTCTGGCTCGTGACGATTGCCACCATGCCAAACAGGGCCGACCGTATGAATCACATACTGGCAAGGTAGCTTAAACGCTGGACTGATTTTAGCATCACCTGTCTGGCAACCATTCAAAGTACGACAATACGCCAATAATTCACGTCCCGCTGCCCGATGAATTGCACCATCGACACCGCCGCCACCAAGCAAGCTTGAATTGGCCGCATTGACAATCGCATCAACATTTAAGGTGGTGATATCGGCTTGCAGCACTGACAAAGTAACAGTGTGCTTATTATTTTCATTAGCAGCAGAAATTTGCTTTTGAGCAATAGGTTTTATTTGATTATTAGACCTTTGGTTATTAGACATGGCAGCACCCTTTTTATATTGAACTTAATATACTTTAGCGTTTTTAGCGTCACTCGACTATATCGCTTACGTTATCAATAATCTTTAATATACTATCTCTCAAAAAAGGCGCAAAAAAATAGGCTACCGATTTGGTAGCCTATTTGCAAAGTCATTGTATTTATATCATTTAAGCATCACGTTTCTTTTCTAAAAACAGCATATCAATAACAATCAGCGCCACACCAATACAAATACCAATATCGGCAATATTAAAGATTGGATAATGCCAAACGTCGGCGTAATGCACGTGAATAAAATCAATCACGTGACCATGGAGCAAGCGGTCAATCAGGTTGCCAAGAGCGCCACCAAGCACCAGAGCCAAACCAAACGATAACAGCTTGGCTTTACGCGGTGCTTTGACGAGATAGACGATTAAAAATAGCGACATTACGAGTGCCAGTCCGGCAAAAAACCATTTTTGCCAACCTGCTTGGTCTGCTAAAAAACTAAACGCCGCGCCATAGTTATAAGCAAGCGTCCAATTTAAAAACGGCTCAATCACGGGCACAGGCTCAAGGAAATTGAGATTGGTTTCAGCCAACCACTTCGTCCACTGGTCAACGATAAGCACAGCAAGCGCCAGCAAGTACCATATAAAGGCGCGACTGCCATTAGCGACCATTTTTGGCGTCTTCTTCAGACGACCTTTAGGCGTGGTTGAGCTACCTGTAGTCGCATGCGCAGGCGTAGGCGAGTTATCGGCCTCAACCTGCGGCTGCTTATTTTTAGGTGAGTTAGGCATAATGGCGCACCTCGCCGTCGCCTGCGACGTTGGTCACGCAGCGTGCGCATAGTTCAGGATGCGCCGCGTCTGTACCGATATCATCACGGATGTGCCAGCAGCGTACGCATTTGGTGCCCGTCGCCGCGCTAACGTCAACCACTAAATCACCCGATGCATCTTCATTTTCATTGTTATCGGCTTTTGCGCTGGCTTTATCAGCAGGCGCGGTGCTCATTGGTTTTAACGTTGCGCTACTGGTAATCAGGACAAAACGCAGCTCTTCGCCAAGCTTGGCTAAGCTGTCATACATCGCACCGTCAGCATATAAATCAACGCCCGCAGACAAGTTGGCATTGATGATTTTTTCACCGCGTGCGGTTTCGATATGTTTATTGACCATATCTTTTGCTTGCATGATACGTTGCCAGTCGTCGCTACTGATGGCGCTAAGCTCAAATGCTGGGAACTCATACCATGCTTCGGTAAATACGTAGCCTGCGTCAGTGCCGTTTTTACCTTGCAATACTTCCCAAGCTTCTTGCGCAGTAAATGATAAAATCGGCGTAATCCAGCGAATTAAGGCATGAGCGATATGATAAATCGCCGTTTGCGCAGAGCGACGCGGCTGTCCATCAGTTTGGGTAGTGTACTGACGGTCTTTGATAATATCGAGATAAAAGCTACCCAAGTCTTGCGAGCAAAACGCGGTGATATGCTGGGTGACTTGGTGAAAGTCCATCGCATCATAAGCACTGATGATTTGCGCTTGTACCGTTTGCGCACGCTCAATAATAAATTTATCAAGGCTAACCAGCTCATTGATATCAACGCTGTTGGTCGCAGGATTAAAGTCGTCGGTGTTGGCCAGCAAGAAGCGTAGGGTATTACGGATACGGCGATACATGTCGATGGCGCCTTTAAATACCGTTTTACCCGCGCTCATCTCATAACGATAGTCGCTCGAGGCAATCCACAAACGTAGCATATCCGCACCGGTTTTATTGATCTCGTCTTGCGGCGTGATGATGTTGCCAAGTGACTTACTCATCTTGCGCCCGTTTTCATCGACGACAAAACCATGGGTCAATACTTGTTTAAATGGTGGACGCTGGTACATCGCCTCAGACGTGAGTAATGAGGTCTGGAACCAACCGCGATGCTGATCCGAACCTTCGAGATACATATCGGCAGGATTGGTCAGCTCATCGCGCTGCTCAAGGACGGCAAAATGCGTCGTTCCTGAGTCAAACCAAACGTCTAGCGTATCGGTTGCTTTATCATAGTCTGCCTCTTCCGCCCCTAAAAAGTCTTCACAGCTGGCATCGAACCAAGCTTCAACGCCGCCTGCAGCGATTTTTTGCGCGGCCACTTCCATCAGCTCTAGCGTATTAGGATGCAGCTCGCCGGTTTCTTTATGAGTAAAAAAGGTAATCGGCACGCCCCACGTACGCTGGCGTGAGATACACCAATCTGGGCGACCGGTCATCATCGCTTCAATGCGGTTTTGTCCCCAAGCTGGCGTCCAATTGACAGAAGGAATATCAGCAAGCGCACGCTCACGCAGACCTTTGGTTTCCATACTGATAAACCACTGCGGGGTGGCGCGGAAAATAATCGGCGACTTATGACGCCAGCAATGCGGATAGCTGTGCTCGATTTTGGTATGGTTGATTAAATGGCCGTTATCATGCAGTGCTGCAATGATTTGCGGATTGGCTTTATAGATATGCTCACCGGCAAATACCGCCGCGCTGTCTAGATAAACGCCCGTTCCACTGACTGGGTTTTCAACCGGCAAGTTATATTTCAGGCCAACGATATAATCGTCAAGACCATGCCCCGGTGCGGTATGGACGAGGCCAGTACCGCTATCCGTGGTTACGTGCTCACCTAGGATTAGCGGCACTTGACGCTCGCTAATCAATGGATGCTGGGCGCGCAGACCTTCAAGCTCGCGTCCTGAAACGGTAGCTAAGATACCATCGTTAGTCAGTTTAAACTCGCTTAATGCACTTTCAACCAAGTCAGTGGCTAATAAGAAGTTACCTTTGGCAGTTGCGACCACGCTATAGTCATGCTCAGGGTGTACCGAGATGGCTTGGTTTGCTGGTAACGTCCAAGGGGTTGTCGTCCAGATAATTGCGGCGATGTTACCTTCAATGCCGCTTAATGCTGCAACCTTGTCGGTATCTAAGACGTCAAAGCTCACATAAATAGCATCAGAGACTTTATCTTGGTATTCCACTTCAGCTTCTGCTAGCGCAGAGCTACAATCCAAGCACCAGTTGACTGGCTTCATGCCGCGGGTGACGTGGCCGTTGTCATAAATTTTAGCAAGCGCACGTACGATATTAGCTTCTTGATGGAAGTTCATCGTCAAATAAGGATTGTCCCAATCACCAAACACGCCCAGACGTTTAAAGTCAGCCTTTTGTAGCTCAATCTGGGTACTTGCATATTCGCGGCATAGGCCACGAAATTCAGTTGCTGAGACTTTTTGACCGACCTTACCGACTTTAGCTTCGACTTTTTGCTCGATAGGCAAACCGTGACAGTCCCAACCTGGCACGTAAGGCGCATCAAAGCCTGACAAGGTTTTTGACTTGACGATAATGTCTTTTAACACTTTATTGACCGCATGACCTAAGTGAATCTGACCGTTGGCGTATGGAGGACCATCATGCAAAATATATTTGGTTGCGCCCGTCCGCGCCTGACGAATTTTGCCGTACACGTCGTCGGCTTCCCAAGCCGCCAGCCAGTCTGGCTCACGTTTGGCAAGGTTGGCACGCATCGCAAATGGCGTATCGGCAAGGTTTAGGGTGTCTTTATAATCGTGGCTTGGGGTGTCGGTACTTTTATCAGTCATAGAAGGTGTCTTATAAGATGATGGTTAAAGGTTGTGTTTAAATTCAGGCGTAAGATTAAAGATATATGGGGTTAAATATTGGATAATCGATGCTAGTCTTTTACTTATTACTTGAAAAAATTTGCTTAAAAAACATGGCGCAAAATAGGTTGCTTATCACTTGATTTTAAATGGACACGTCCATCATAAATACTAATCAGACGATTGCAACAAAAAATATTTTTAGCAGAATACTTAGAAAAGGGAATAGGAGTACGGCAGCTATTATATGACAAAATGAGTAGGGTAAAAAGAGCTGGCCGGTATCGTCCTATTTTTAGCCAAAAGCAATGACTTATAGCAGCAATGCGCCATCTATTAAAGCATAGGTCTAGACCCCTTAATTGACCATTTATTAGATTTTATACTATTGACCAAGGGTTAAAAAACTTCTGATAACCACAAACGCAATTTGAGCGACCAAAGCGGCTGAATACCGGTCAAGCCTTGCGTCATCTCGCCATCTTTCAAAACCACATAAGACGGCGTTACTTGGCCTTGCCAATCAGCAAATATCTCACCTTCTTGGTCATTGATAGTGGTAAAGCGGTAATTGTGTTCGGCAAGGTAGCTATGCAACTCTTGGTCAGAACCGGATTTAATCGCAATCGTTACCACAGGATAATTATTCGCCGCCGCAAGCTTATCTATCGTTGGCGAGGTTACCCGACAAACCGGACACCACGTTCCCCAAAAGTATACCAGCGTTGGCTTATCCCGACTCATCGCTGCCAAATCAACGCTTTGCCCTTGATAGTCGGTTAGTTGCAATTGCGGATTGGCTGGCATGACCGGTTGGCGCCACCAGTTAATCGCCATATAAATGATCGTAAATGCCAAACCATATATAAGCAAATTTTTAGCAACAGACAATAGCTTTTGCTTGGGCGTTTTTTTTGGCGTCTCAGGGGTTTTTGTAATATTGAGATTAGAATCAGTGGTCATAATGGCTGCTTTTTTGCGCTTAAATGTTAATAGATAAAAATAAACGGCTGAATGGTCAGCCGTCTTATTATAATTTTTAGATTGTTATGTTTAATGCTTGTCTTTTAATATAAGCGCTTAAGGTTTTTTCGCGCGGTCTTGCAATGGGTCACCGATAAGCACGCTACCTGAGTTTTCACGGCGCTCAGCATCTGATAATTTACTCGCTGGCACTTTGGCTTTTCTTTTCCACTTTAAGCTAAACAAATCATCACGGCGGTCAAGTAAATTATGTACCGAGCCTTCATTACGAACGTGAATAAGCTTGTCTAAGTTCACGTCAGAGAAAAATACCATCTCAGTATTGGCCGTTGTTTCTGCCATAATCGCATCATGCGGGAACGCAAAATCCGAAGGTGAGAAAATAGACGACTGCGCATATTGAATGTCCAAGCTTTCAACCTGCGGCAAGTTACCGACCGAACCGCAAATCATCACATAACATTCGTTTTCGATCGCCCGTGCTTGGGCACAGTGGCGTACGCGCAGGTAGCCGTTTTGGGTATCTGTCCAAAATGGGACGAACAAAATATCCATGTCATCAAGCGCCATCAAACGCGCAAGCTCTGGGAACTCAATATCATAGCAAACCAAGATACCGATACGACCAGCATCAGTGTCAAATACTTTGACCTCATCGCCCCCTTCAATCACCCACGCGCTACGCTCATGCGGGGTAATGTGGATTTTACGCTGCTCTTCGACCGTACCGTCACGGCGGCACAAATAACTGACGTTATATAAAGTATCATCGTCGTCCAAAAACGGCATGGAACCGGTGATGACATTGACGTTATAACTGACTGCCAAATGCGAAATCTCGTTTTTAAACCATTCGGTATAACCGGCCAAAAAGCGAATCGCGACGTTTTGATCAGTCGATTCACACAGTCCCATCAATGGCGCGTTAAAGAATTCTGGCAAACAAGCAAAGTCAGAGTTGTAGTCGGCCATGATATCGACGAAAAACTCAACTTGTTGCAACAGCTCTTCAGGTGACTCAACTTCACGCATTTGCCACTGAATACCGCCGATACGCACCTCAGATTTACGGGTATTCGGCTTATAATCTTGCGGCTCATAATAGATATTTGCCCATTCAAGCAACGTCGCAAAGCCTTTTGACTGCGCATCATCTGGCAAATACGCGGTCAAAATACGTTTAACAATAAAGCCATTGGATAACTGAAACGACAGTGCTGGGTCATGAATCTCACGCGCTTCTACAGCCTCAATATACTCGCCCGGGGTCAAATCCTGATGATTATGATAATTGGGAATACGACCACCGGCTAAAATAGCGCGGAAGTTTAACTGACGGCACAGCTCTTTACGCGCATCATAGAGCCTACGACCTAAGCGGTAACCACGATATTCAGGGTCGATTAATGCATCTAGCCCATAAATCGCGTCGCCTTCAGGGTTGTCTCTGATGATTTCTTTATGACCGATTAAGTCATCATAAGTATGCGGGTTAGAGAACTTGTTGTAATCGACGCGCATAGAGAGCACGATGCCAATCAGCTCATCGTGGTCAAATAGCGCAATCTGCCCTTCGGGAAAGGCATCAATCAAAGCATGAATGGTGTTTTTTGACCATGCTCCGCCCAAGTTGACATAAACGCGATCCATCAAGGCTTTAAGCTGCGGGTAGTCTTTTTTCTTAATCTCAGCGATGGTTAGGTGAAAGTCATCTAATTTTTCAATTTTGCTCATAATGTTCCTGTCTGTCGTCTCTGTAAATCGGTCTTAATAAATCGATATTAATATTTTTTTGCTAAAAATCTTGCTAAAAAGGGCAGCTATAAATAAGGTTTTTATAAAAAACTGGCTATTAAAAATCGTAAGAAAAGCACGTAAAAGGTGTTTTCGCATAGATGCAATTGCTAAAAATAAACGCCAGCGCCCAGATTTTTCTACGACTTTTTAGACCATAATGTCGAGAAAAGCATATCAATAGGCTTATTTAAACGTTACAATCATTTATCTTTGCATTTACAATGAGTTATACGCAAAAGTTATAAATTCTGCCTTTGTCATTATTTGTTTTAATGAGGCGATTTAGCAAGTTTGCAAGGGTGCATTTTACCACTGTGTTTTGTCTTTATTTTAAATACTCTCTGCGGGTAACTTAATTTTTAGCCCATTTAGAGGACTATCGATTGAATTGAGGACATGCCCTAGCCCTTTATGGCGCAAATGACGCTTATTATCACGTTTCTCTTTGCGCTGGTTATGATAGCAACTCCCATAAACAATCACAGACAAGCGGCGTAATTATTTGCTAGGTTTTTGTTGCCCGATTTTATTACTAGGTCTTATTACCATATTTTATTGCTCAGTTTTCGTGAGGCACCATCTTTACTATCCGTAATATTTTTATTTTTTTACACGTCATTTTAGATGGCGTATTTTTTCGGTTGCCTTCAATGGTGACCTTTTAGGATTTTTATTATGCCCCTAACTCATGCTAATGCCTTTAGCAAATTAGATGAAATAGCAGATACTGCATTGATACAGTTGGTGTATGTCAGTAGCTTGACGCTTGCTTCACGGTTAAATGCAGCAATATTTGATGAGGTAGAAGCTCATGCGCGTGATTATAACGAGCAGCACGGTATCACAGGTACGTTATGTTATGGCAATGGGCATTTTTTGCAATGTATGGAGGGTGAAAAAGCCAAAGTGGCGGCGCTGACGCAGCGCATTTTTGCCGATAAGCGCCATAAAGACGTGCAAGTGCTCGTATTACAAGTGATTACACAGCGTGATTTTTCAGACTGGCGCATGCGTTTGCTGTTTTTGGAGCGTTGGCTTTGGTCACCTGCCACCAAAAAACAAGCAGCGCAATTGTCGCCGTATCTACCCTTTGCGCCGCACGGTTGGTCAGCTGAGCGTACCGAACAGTTTTTGCAAATTATCAAAACCTTTGACACTCCGCCTCATATTAAAGCAGCCGGCATTACCTATAACGCGCTTGGTAATATGGTGCGCCACATCGCCGCCCCGCATCAAGCTTTTTTAGTGGTGCAAGGGTTTTTAAGTGTACTGTTGGTCATCGGTTTGGCGCTGCTATATTTATAAGCTGGGCTATGGTGCTAAACAATAATATAAAAATGACGCTAAAATTTGATATTTAGCGTCACTTTTTATGTCATCAAACTTATTGCAATAATAATAAATTGAAGCAATTACATATCAAAAATCTTACCACGGTTCATAATATTATTGGGATCAAATACTTTTTTGACTTCGCGTAAATATTCAATCTCAGTCTCGCTACGGCTATAATTCAGATAGGGCTTTTTGGTCATACCAACGCCATGTTCTGCAGAAACTGAACCACCGTATTTTTGCACCGTTTCAAACACGTATTTATTGACGATTTGACATTCGCTAAAAAAGTCATCTTTACTCATGTTTTCAGGCTTTAAGATATTAAGATGCAAGTTACCATCACCGATATGACCGAACCAACAGACCTCAAAGTCAGGGTAGTTGCTACTGACGATATGATCAATCTCGGCGATAAATTCAGGTACATAGCTGATAAGTACCGAGACATCATTCTTATAAGGCGTGAATACTGAGATGGTTTCAGAGATATATTCGCGCAGCTTCCACAGCTCTTCTGCTTGCGCCAGACTCTGACTCATCACCCCATCGACGACCCAACCTTGTTCCATGCACTCCTCGAATATTGCCATGGCTTTGTCCATGATAGGCTCATACGGCGCTTCAAACTCTAGCAGGGTATAAAATTTGGTGCGCGATTCAAAAGGCTCTTGTACTTGACCATGCGCCATAAGCTTATCAATGGCGACATCGTCAAAGAACTCAAACGCCGTCAAATCAATTTTCGCTTGAAAAGCCGATAGCACATTCATCACATCAGTAAAGCTGTCCATGCCTAAGACCATGACGTTTAAGTCTTGGGGCTGACGCTCAAGCTTGATTTGGGCATGAGTGACTAGACCAAGCGTACCTTCGCTACCGATAAATAATTGGCGTAAATCATAACCGGTGGCGTTTTTTACCATACCGCGATTAAGCTGCAAGATATCACCTTTTCCAGTGACGACAGTCAATCCCATAATCCATTGACGGGTCATGCCATAACGAATCACTTTAATACCGCCAGCATTGGTGCCGATATTACCGCCAATTTGACTGGAACCTGCTGAGGCAAAATCGACAGGGTAGTAAAGCTCTTTTGATTCGGCGAATTGTTGCAGCTGCTCAGTGACCACCCCCGCTTCAATCTCAACCATGCGGTCAGCAGGATAAAACTGTCCAATATGATTCATCTTATCCATACTGACGACAATCTCGCCATTGGCGGCGACGGCACCAGCTGACAAACCGGTACGACCGCCACTTGGGGTTAAGACCACATTGTGCTCATTGGCAAGGAGGACAATCGCTTGTACTTGCTCAGTAGTCTTCGGAAAGACGATAGCAGCAGCAGCAGGCGCAAAATGCTTGGTCCAGTCTTTGCCCCAATGCTCGAGGCTCTCGCTATCAGTTTTGATTTGGCTGGGGTCAAACTGATGGACATCGAGCAAGCTGCTTAAGATATTTTGGATAGCAGTGGTAGTGGTTTGAGAATCATTTTGAGTGGTAGTATTGCTTTGGCTAGCTAAAGAAGTCATGGTCAAATCTCGGTAGAAACGCAAGCGCTATGCATAAAAGGGATTATTATATCGCTAAATGGATATAACCCAGCGGTGCTAACTGTGTTTATATAAATAAGTAGGTTTAGATAAGTATAAGCGAGCGCGTAGCGCAATGATAGATAGAGATGCTGTCATACGCCCATCTGTCTCGCTTAAATCGTTAAAAAACAGTTTAATAAGGTTTGGTTATAAGTTTTATATACCATGATTCACTATAGCATAAAAAGTTTTCAGGCTTGATAAGCAATAATTCATCTAATCTGCTAACATCGCTGCCAAATTTTGTGTAAGATATCCAGACTGTTTTCGTTTCATCCATCAGACTTATCCCACTGATGATTTTTATAAGACAATTATAGGACAGTTCTCACATGGCGTTATCACTACAAAAAGACAAGATCCGGTTTTTATTGCTTGAAGGTCTACATGACAATGCGTTAAAAGTATTGGAAGGGGCTGGTTACCATAACATCGAGAATATCAGTCACGCCCTAGATCAAGATGAGCTGATCGAAAAGATTAAAGATGCTCACTTTATCGGTATTCGCTCGCGCACGCAGCTGACGCGTGAAGTGCTTGAGCACGCCCACAAGCTGATCGGTATTGGCTGTTTTTGTATCGGTACCAACCAAGTCGACTTGGACGCCGCTCGTGATTTGGGTATTCCTGTCTTTAACGCGCCATATTCGAACACCCGCTCGGTCGCTGAGCTGGTACTTGCCGAAGCCATCATGCTATATCGCGGTATCCCTGAAAAAAATGCCACCGTCCATCGCGGTGGTTGGGGCAAGTCTGCGACCAACTCGCATGAAGTGCGTGGCAAAACCATCGGTATCGTGGGTTACGGCTCTATCGGCTCGCAATTGTCGGTATTGGCGGAAAGCTTTGGTATGAAAGTCATCTATCACGATGTTGTGACCAAATTGCCACTGGGTAACGCTGTACAAGTTGGTAGCTTAGAAGAGCTATTATCAACCGCTGATATCGTCACTTTGCATGTACCTGATGTGCCAAGCACGCGCTACATGATGAAAGCTGAGCAGTTTGCGCATATGAAAGATGGTAGCTACTTTATCAACGCCGCTCGCGGCACCTGTGTTGAGATTGATGATTTGGCAGCAGCCCTTGAGTCAGGTAAAATCTTGGGCGCAGCGATTGACGTGTTCCCGAAAGAGCCAAAATCTGCTGATGAAGAGTTTGAATCACCACTACGTAAATTCGATAACGTTATCTTGACGCCGCATATCGGTGGTTCAACCCAAGAAGCGCAAGCAAATATCGGTCTTGAAGTTGCCGATAAGTTTGTTCGTTACTCTGACCAAGGTGATACCGCAACTGCGGTGAACTTCCCAGAGGTTTCTGTACCGTTTAAAGAAGGCACGCATCGTCTGCTGCATATCCACAAAAACGTCCCAGGCGTATTGTCACAGATCAACCGTCTGTTTGCTGAAGCGCATATCAATATTTTAGCGCAGAGCCTCATGACCGAAGGTGACGTTGGCTATCTGGTGATGGATGTGGATTATAACGATTCACGTGCTGCTCTAGATCAGCTAAAAGACGTCGAAGAAACCATTCGCGTACGTATCTTATTTTAATAGATTATTCATAACGCTTAAGACTGACGGTATAAAGATACGTTTAACGTCTTAAAGTAAGTTAAATGAAATAGCAGATGACCTTGGTGGTTGTCTGCTATTTTTTTATGTTGGGTATCGTTATAAGTAGTAGAGATTTGATTTGGTTTGCTTTGCTTGATTTTGCTGCGTTAGCGACCTTCAACCACGATAGTCCTACAAAAGTCCTAATGAGTGAGCAGGTTGAGGCTGGGTAATATTGAATGAGTACAACCATTGAACCATTTAAGACAAAACCATGCAAAATAAGACGACAACAATAAATTGTAAAACGACAACTTTATCACGGCTTAACCCATGACCACCATATTTTATACGATTGGACATTCCACCCGTAGTCTTGAAGAGCTGATTAAAATGCTTCAAGCAGCCGATATCGAACTGCTCATCGATGTGCGCAGCTTTCCGCGTTCTCGTACCAATCCTGTCTTTAATATCGATACTTTTCCAAAAGCACTCAGTCAAGTTGGCATCAGTTATCAGCACTGCGCCGACCTTGGCGGGCGACGTCCGAAGCAAAAGCAGGTCGATGAACACATTAATGATCTATGGCATGTGCAGGCTTTTCATAACTACGCGGATTATGCGTTAAGTGATACTTTTCAAGCCGCTCTCGATCAACTTATTCAACTCGGGAAAAAACAGCGCCTTACCCTTATGTGTTCTGAAGCAGTATGGTGGCGTTGCCATCGGCGTATCATTACCGACTATTTACTGCTGCGAGGCCATAGGGTAGAGCATATTATGGGCGTTGGTCGCTTGGATGTTGCCAAGCCAACACCCGGGGCTGAGCTAAAGGGTCAAGGCCAAGTAATTTATCCAGCGGTATAATATAAATAAGAGCTATAAAAAAAAGAGACGCTGTTGGCCTCTTTTTTATAGCTCTTATTTAACAAGACTTATTTAATAAACCTTAATGCAGTTAAGCTTTGGTTGATTTAGCTTATTAAGCTTTGGCTTTATTGGCGGTTTCCGCTTGACGGCGAGCTTCAATCTTAGCTGCTTTGCGCTTTTCAATCACATCGATCACATCGCTACCAATATGCGCTTCACCACGTTTTTTTGCCAACTGCATTTGGTGCTCGCGCTCACGAAAACGCGCTTTTTGCTCTTCGGTTGCTTTATCGATACAGTGCGGGCACGATTCGCCTTTGATATAGGCAGCGCTTTGCATATCATCTTGAGTAATTGGCATGCGGCAAGCAAAACATTGCTCGTAGTTGCCTTTCTCTAAATTGTGATTGACCGAGACACGGTTGTCAAAGACGAAGCAATCGCCTTGCCACATGGACTCGCTGGCTGGAATTTCTTCTAAATATTTTAAAATCCCACCTTCTAAATGATACACCTCTTCAAAACCTTGCTCACGCATAAAGGCTGTCGATTTCTCACAGCGGATGCCGCCGGTACAGAACATGGCGACTTTTTTATGTTTCGCAGGATCGAGCTCTTTTGCCACATACTCTGGGAACTCGCGGAAGGTTTCGGTATTTGGATTAACCGCGTTTTGAAAAGTACCGATTTGAACTTCATAATCGTTACGTGTATCAATCAAAATAACCTCAGGGTCTGAGATAAGCGCATTCCATTCACTTGGCTTCACGTAGCGACCGACCGACTGTAATGGATCGATATTCTCCACGCCCATGGTGACGATTTCTTTTTTGAGCTTCACCTTGGTGCGATAAAAAGGCTGGGCATCGGTATACGACTCTTTAAAAGTAAAGCTGCCGATGGCTTCGATACTGCGCAGATATTCTAAGACATTATCAATTCCTTGGCGGCTACCAGAAATCGTGCCGTTAATACCTTCGCTCGCGATTAATAACGTGCCTTTGACGTCATTCTCTAACATGGTATTTAAAATGGGCTCACGATATTGCTCAAAATCGGTAAAGCGGGTGAACTTATAGAGGGCGGCAACGACAATATTATTGGTGACGCTATCGTATTCGTTGGCGTGAGTTGACGCTTGTACGTCAGTCGTTTGTGAGGTACTCATGTGTTTCTCCTGCTGGCTAGGTCGCAAACCTAGTGCATTGGGCTTAAGGTGCTTTTTAAAATTCACTGTTAAAATGAATTGGTAAGATTCATAACACTAGCGTGGTTGTGGAATTGGCTAATGCGGGCGTAGTTTAACAAATTTTAAAAAGGTTTTGGAGGTTTTATCCTCCTATAATTTCATCGAAATATGACAGATCATAAAAATGGCAAATAAAAAGCCCAGTATGATACTGAGCTTTTTTATATTTACTGTGTAAAGTCTAAATTACAACTTACTTACTTTGGAACCAAGTATCGGCTTTGCTACGCGCGCTAGCGATATCAGCACTTGATAAGTTTAATGCCAATTGACCGATTTTACCGCGTGCTTTATTGCGGACTTTTTCATCCAGCATGCCATCACGGGCAGCCAAGTCGTACCATTTATAAGCATCGACCAGATTTTTTTGCTTTTCATCGAGCAGGGCAAGCGTATAGCTGGCACGGTTATCACCGCGCATCGCGGCTTTTTCTAACCATAGACGCGCTTGTTGCAAGTTAGGTTGAACGCCTTCACCGCGCAAGTACATGATAGCAAGATTCAACTGAGCAGGGGCGACGCCTTGCTGAGCGGCCTTGGTATACCACTGGATAGCTTGCTGGGTGTTTTGGGCGACGCCTTCACCTTTTTGCAAACGCTTGGCTAAGTAAAACTGGGCGTGGTTATTACCTTGGGCAGCGCTGGCAGACAGCTCACTGATAGGCATTAGCTCGAAACGTGAGGTATCAAGTGGCACGTTTGATATTAACTCAGCGTTGGCAAGGCCCGCACAAGAAAACAAGGCAGTAAACAACGCAGCTTTTAATAATTTCATAGCAGCTCCAAAATTAGGCAGTTAATAAGCAAAAGAAAAAGTTGCACCGCTAAAATGGTCTCGCTTGAGACAGTTAGGCGGCGATAACAATTAGGTGAAATTTTGCGCTACCTTCTTACCTAATCATTAGCAATAACATTTATATATTTAGTGGTCGTTACCTCAAATAGAGCCGATAAACGGTTAAAAAATCCGATAAACGGTCGTATATGGGGTATGACTGACACTATTTCGCTAGCTTAACACCCAAACTTACGAAACTCAAATACTAATTACACGATTTAAAGCCTACTTATACCTCGCGGTCCTCAATAAAATCATAGAGTTACTTAAGCGTAAGAATAAATTAACATTCTATTAAGGTTAACATTATTACTTTTTTATTTAAATTTTCGTTAATAACCCGTGCGTAAACCTCACTATTAAGCAGGTTTTTGTTTGGTGACCCGATAAATAGCGACGTCTGCGAGCAGATTGGGTGCTTGTCTGATTAATGCGGTCATCAGCGGCTTATGGCCTTTTTCAGAGTCACTGACCGCAAAGCGATTAATGATATGAATATCATGCTGCGCGCACAGCTGCTCAAAGTCTTTAAAGGTACACAAGTGAATGTTTGGAGTGTTATACCACTCATAAGGGAGCGCTTCTGAAACCGGCATCAGCCCCTTTAAGCCTAAATGCAGGCGGTTTTGCCAATGGGCAAAGTTAGGAAAGGTAATCACGGCTTCACGGGCAACGCGTAGCATATCGAGCAGCAATATATCGGGCGCTTTTACCGCTTGCAGGGCGCGCGCCATAACCACGGTATCAAAGCTATTATCGGCAAAACGACTCAAGCCATCATTGAGGTCTTGCTCGACGATGGATAAGCCTTTAGTGATGGCTTCATTGATTTTATCTTCATCAATCTCAAGTCCATAACCGGTGACGCCTAGATTTTGCTGTAAATGCGCGAGCAGCTCGCCGTTACCGCAGCCTAAATCCAGCACATGCGAGTGCGGCGCTATCCAACGCTCAGCCAATTGATGATCCATTCTCATGAGCGTGCTCCTTTGGCTTTCAAACGATTGGCAATAAATGGCGCGGTCAAAAAGCCTTTAACCGCACCCATATAACGTGGAATATCGAATAAAAACGAATCATGACCGTGCGGGGCGTCGACATTGATATAGCTGACTGGTTTGCCAGTTGCCATCAGTGCGTCGACAATCTCTTGTGAGCGCTCGGGCGCAAAACGCCAGTCGGTGGTAAATGACACCACCAAATATTGGCACTTTGTATGAGCAAAGGCAGCTTTTAGCGCGTTCAGCTCTTTTGCATTGGCTACATTAACGTTATCAGCATTGTCAGCAGTAGCAATATCCGCGCTACTGTTTACCGTTTTCTCAAGCTCTTTCTCAGTAGAATCGGCTTTTACTGCTGCGGCGAGGGAGGTTTCTAGCTCTGCCGATGATTGTATTGATGAGTCTACCGCTGACGGATAATCACGCGTCGGGTCAAAATAATCTAATGCTTTGGTCATCAGCAAATAAGTATTGGCATCGAAGTTTTCGCTAAAGCGTTCGCCTTGATAGCGCAAATAGCTCTCGACCTGAAATTCGACATCATAGCCATACATAAATTTGCCAGACTTTAAATCACGACCAAACTTTGCCTTCATCGCATCATCGGTCAAGTAGGTGATATGACCGACCATGCGAGCAAGAATAAGCCCGCGCCGAGGATAAGTACCCGCCTGTAAGTAACGCCCGTCTTTAAAATCAGGGTCAGAGAGAATGGATTGCCGCGCGACTTCGTTAAAGGCGATGTTTTGCGCAGAAAGCTTTGGCGTACTGGCTATGACCACGCAGCGTTTTAAGCGTTCTGGATAATCGACCGACCATTGCATAGCCTGCATGCCGCCCATCGAGCCACCGACAATGGCATGCCAAACCTCAATACCCAAGCGGTCTGAGAGCATGGCTTGGGTTTTTACCCAGTCTTTGATAGTGACAAGGGGGAAGTCGGGGCCATAAACCTGCGCTTTACCCTCATCGCTTACACTGTCTGGATTGATGGTGGTCGGACCAGTAGAGCCAAAGCAGCTGCCGATATTATTGACGCAAACCACAAAAAACTGATTGGTATCGATGGCTTTATTAGGGCCTATCATATTGTCCCACCAGCCCGCTTTTTTATCGTCGTCACTATGGAAGCCTGCCGCATGATGGCTACCTGATAGGGCGTGGCATATAAGGATAGCGTTTGATTTGTCGCTATTGAGCGTGCCATAAGTTTCAAATATTAAATCGAATGAAGGTAGGGTGCGATTGCACTCCAAGGTCAATGGCTCAGCGAAATGAAAAGTCTGCGGCGTGACGAGGCCAACTGAGCCTACCGAATCGATAGAATCGGTCGCATTAGCAGAATGGTTGGTGGAATGTTCACTGGTACTATCAGAACGTGCGCTCAAAGCTACCTCACAAAACAACAGTTACAGTTATGGATAAAACAATGGTTATGGATAAAAAACGGTTATAAATAAAACAAACCTAGAATCGCGACAATAAGGGGTCCAACTACTTTCTTATTATAAGCTTGTCTATTGTATGGCGATGCGCCTAGGAGTACAACCTTGATAGGCAGTCTTTCAGGCAAAGTATCAGTAGCTGAGGTATTAACGGTGTCGCAATCCTAAACCGCATGTGTTTTGCCCTGCGTTTTTGGTGGATAAAATGCTACACTGATGATAAGTATCAGCCTTTTTATTTAACCATAATTTGGTATGTGATTGACTATCGTCTGCTTAGTATATTTTGATAATTGCCAAGGGTGATTAATTAAAGCTTAATAGTCCTATTGCTAAATAAATGGCTAAAATATATGAGTTTTGAAATTCCTTTTAGCTGATCAAAGCTTATAACTTCACAATAACATAATCCAAGAATAGATAATGCCCTTATGAAACCTCAATTGCCGCCCCGTATTGCCGTTTTACTAGTCAACCTAGGTACGCCAGATGAGCCGACCGCGCCCGCCGTCCGTCGTTATCTAAAACAGTTTTTGTCCGACCCGCGCGTGATTGAAATCCCTCAATTCTTGTGGGCGATTATTTTAAATCTGTTTGTCCTACCAAGTCGCCCAAAACGTGTAGCAAAGGCTTATGCCAGTATTTGGGAAGGCGATTCGCCCATTCGCAAAATATTAAACAGCCAAGTTGAGCTGCTCGAGCCGCGCTTGGCAAATAGCGTGGCGCCATTTCGTGTTTCTGTACATGCAGCGATGAGCTATGGCAATCCGGGTTTGCCTGACGTGATGGATACACTAAAAAGCGAGGGGGTTGACCATTTTGTTATCTTGCCGTTATTTCCGCAGTATTCTGCCTCGTCTGGTGGTGCAGTCTATGATGCCTTGACCAAATGGACGCTAAAGCAGCGCAACTTGCCAAACTATAGCATTGTCAAAGATTACTTTGCGCATCCGCTGTATATTCAAGCATTGGCCAACTCGATTCGCCGCTTTCAAGCCGAGCATGGCAAGCCTGAAAAGCTGATGTTTAGCTTTCACGGGATTCCGCAGCCTTATGCTGATAAAGGCGATCCGTACCCAAAACGCTGTAAATGTACCGCTGCGCAAGTGGCGCACGAACTTGGTCTGCAAGATGACGAGTGGATTATCAGCTTTCAGTCACGCTTTGGTAAGCAAGAATGGGTCAAGCCGTATACCGATGTGGTATTAGAAGATTGGGGCAAATCTGGGGTGCGTTCGGTACAAGTGGTTAGTCCGGCATTCTCTGCTGATTGCTTAGAAACACTGGAAGAATTGGCAATCGAAAACCGTGATAATTTCTTAAATGCAGGCGGGCAAGAGTATCATTATATTCCAGCATTAAACCTAGATGAGGCGCATATTGATTTGCTTGAAGCACTCAGTTTGCCGTTGGTTAAAGGCTGGGCTGGTACACTCGATGGCTGGGTTTAATGGTTTTCTTAAGTCAAAAAAATACCGGACATAATGTTCGGTATTTTTTTCTAAATGAATTTCCATTTTATCAGTACATAATGTCTAAAAATTATCATCATTAGAAACTTTAGCCGCATCTCTGTCAGCAATATCGACGATGTCAGGATAATCTTTATCGTCTAAATTGTCTTCAACCAACACCTCATCAATCCGAGCTTCATCGATATTTTGGCGATGTATCGGGGTCAGTCCTTGGGTGGCATCCGTGCCGACTTCAGAATTATTAAATCCTGCGCTATTATCGATGACATCGTCGTCGTCAAACGTATGTAGCATAGGATTGTTTAAATCAATCTCTTGGCTACCGTCTTCATTATCATCAATGCTGCTATCGCCTTCATTATCATCAATGCTGCTATCGCCTTCATTATCATCAATGCTGCTATCGCCTTCGATATGATCCATCTCTTCTGGTAATGGGGTTTTTGAATTGTCCATGGTTATGTCCTCATTATAGTTATAATTACGATTAAACGGGTTGTTTATAATTATCAAAATTATGCTTATCAGTGTGCCGCGTTATAATTGCAACTAATAGTAGTGAGGTGTCACAGGATGTGCAAAAAATGTAAGGATAGATAAAGAATGGCTGCCAGTACGAGTTAAGTAGGCAGCCATAAAAAGGTTTTAGCGTTCATTATTTTTCTCAAAACTATTTTAGACAGTTAACTTAGAATAATTAACCTAGTAATTGGCATTGCACGGTTCGTGTTGATTTGGCTGATGTAAAATATAATTTTCAAAATCGCCAAGTTTAAACCGCCACAAGTAAATCAAGGCAATCGTATAAATGATCGTCTCGGAAACCTCTTCGACCATTTCTCCGATACTTTCGGGGATAACAATGGCATTTTCGCCCATATATTGTAAGACCGCCAATACAGCGACTGCAATATACAGGCTGATATTAATATCTTTTAATACCGCCCAAAGGTAACGCCATGAATAGGCGAGCAAGCCAATGATGACAAGTAAAATAATGGCAAGTACGTTATCTTCCCACCAATCATAAGAATGGGTGAGGAGTGAGAAATCACTAGGAATAAAGAGCTCTGGTAAGTAGTTTAATTCACGACGAATCACTTCAAAGAACACCAACACAGAGGCTAGCCAAAAGTAGCTGCTTGGTTTGCTGCGGCTTTGTATCACATACTGCGTGCAACGTAGCATACAGACTAACAGGATAATATTACCAGGGATTTCGATGATGCTATCTGAATGTAAAATGGAACGCTCCTAGCTTTAAAAACAAAAAAGCGAGCGCGAAGGCTCACTTTATATCGTAAATTACCGCGTAAAAACCAATATTTAAAGCATTAACAGGTAAAAAACCGTCTAACGTAGACTTATTATACTGCTAAGAAAAGCTTACGGCTATGAGTAATGATAAACGCTATCGTTTAAGCTTTTATTTTATTTAAGTCATTAATGCGCTTCGTCCCAATTACTACCAATATCGGTTTCAACCAATAACGGTACGGCAAAGTTCACATGCCAGCCTTTTGCAACAGCCGTTGTGGTCAACACATCCTGCATAGCGTCGGTAATCAGCTGACGAATGCTATCGACCTTATCGCTATCGACTTCAAACACCAGCTCATCATGGACTTGCAGCAGCATTTTTGCGTGCTCTTTTGGCAATACTTTATCGACCGCTATCATTGCAAGCTTGATTAAATCCGCCGCTGAGCCTTGCAGTGGGGCGTTAATCGCCGCCCGTTCAGCGCCTTGCTTGACCATACGATTGCTATGATTGATATCAGGCGTATAAAGCTTACGGCCTAATATTGTCTCAACATAACCTTTTTCATAAGCGCTGGCACGGGTATTAATCATATAGTCTTTGACGCTTGGATAACGCTCAAAATACATATCGATATAATCTTGCGCCTCGCCGCGGCTCATCTGTAGCTGCTTGGCCAGACCAAAAGCGCTCATACCATAGAGCAGACCAAAGTTAATGGCTTTAGCATTGCGGCGCTCAGTGGCGCTGACCTCTTCAACGGCTTTGCCTAAGACTTCAGCAGCGGTTGCCGTGTGAATATCTAAGCCTTCGTTGAAGGCGCGCGTTAAATTGACATCGCCTGAGAAATGCGCCATCAGACGTAGCTCGATTTGTGAATAATCCGCAGCTAAAATCACGCGACCTTCTGGGGCAATAAACGCTTGGCGAATCAGGCGACCGGTCGCGGTACGAATAGGAATGTTTTGTAAGTTAGGATCGGTTGAAGATAAACGCCCAGTACTGGTCAGTGCTTGATGGTAGCTAGTATGCACGCGGTCAGTCTTGGCATCTGCGACATTATCAAGGGCATCGGTATAAGTGCTTTTAAGCTTCGATAAACCGCGATATTCAAGGACGATTTCAACCAACGGGTGGTCAATCTTTGACAATACCGCTTCGCCAGTCGAGTATTGACCTGACTTGGTTTTTTTACCGCCCGCAACGCCTAGCTTTTCAAACAGCATCTCACCGAGCTGTTTTGGTGAGCCAAGATTAAATGCTTCACCAGCGACTTCATAAGCGCGTTTTTCAAGTGCAATGATTTCTTCGTCGAAACGTTGCGATAGCTCGTTTAAGAATGGGCGCTTGATTAAAATGCCATTTGCTTCCATTTGGCAGAGTATTTCCGCAGTTGGAATCTCTAACTCGTGTAGCAGCTTGGCATTGTTTTTATCTGCCGCCAGTTTTTCGCTAAATAAATCAAACAGCTGATAGGTAATGTCGGCATCTTCACAGGCATAATCGCTGGCCAAATCAATGGTAACTTGGTCAAAACACACTTGCTTAGCGCCTTTACCAGCAACGTCTTCAAAGCTGATAGTTTGCGTATGCAAATAATGGCGTGCCAAATCATCCATACCGTGGCGAGTAGCGGCCGCGTTAATTACATAACTGGCAAGCATGGTATCCATCGCCCAATTATTAGGTTTGTCATGAATACTGCCTAATAAATCGATATCATAAAAGCTAAGAATATGGGCATCATATTTTAAATGTTGACCGATTTTACCAATGTTTGGATTTTCTAAGATGGGTTTTAAGCGCGTCAACACCATATCGCGGTCAAGCTGTTTGGTAATCAGCTCATCGCCTTCTAGATGAGCTAGCGGCACGTAATAAGCTTCGTGAGCTTTTACCGCAAAAGACAAGCCAACCAATTCAGCCTGACGCCAATAAACGCTGGTGGTTTCGGTATCAATGACAAAATGCGGTGCAGATTCTAATAATGTAACCAAGCTATCAAAAGCAGGCGCATCTAAAACCGTGTGCCACGCTTTATCATGACTTTTACTATCTTTGATATTATCGATAACACTTGATTGTAGAGATTTGGCGATTTGCGCTTGCGATTCGGCATCCGCTTGACTGTCGGCAACGCTTTGTGCGCCATTCCCATTAGCATTGGCGGGATGATTGGGATGGTCGAGTGATGCCAACTCATTTCTAAATTCAAGCTCGCTATAGAGTGCGCGTAGCTCATCGATATGGGCGCACGGGTCGGTATTGATTTTTAAATCTCGCCAATCTTGACCAATTTCTAAATCAGTGACGATGGTTGCTAATTGCGCATTAAAGGGAATGTCGTCGGCATATTCGACCAGATTTTTGCCAGCGCGTCCTTTGATATTGGCGACGTTTTTGAGCATGTTATCAATGTTGCCGTATTCGTTAAGCAGGTCTTTGGCGGTTTTTTTACCGATACCGGGTACGCCTTTAATGCCATCAGAGGAGTCGCCCATCAGCGTTAAAAAGTCAATCATTTGCTCAGGATTAATGCCAAATTTTTCCACTACGCCTGCGCTATCAGTGACTTTACCGGTAAAGCTGTCTTCTAATATCACGCAGTCATTAATCAGCTGCATCATATCTTTATCACCGGTCGAGATAACGACGTGATGACCTTCGGCAACGGCGCGATGGGCTAGAGTGCCAATAATATCGTCGGCTTCCGCGCCTTCGATACGTAATAATGGAATCCCTAGCGCCACCACCAAACTATGAATATAAGGAATCTGCTCGGCAAGCTCGACATCCATTTTTGGTCGATTGGCTTTATATTCTTCTGACATGGCATGACGAAAAGTCGGTGATTTGGTGTCAAAGCAGACTGCCATATGGGTTGGATGATAACGACGCATGAGCTTTAATAACGCATTTAACGTCCCACGTATGGCGTTAGTGACCAGCCCTTGAGAGTTTTGCATAGTCTTTGGCAAGGCATGATAGGTGCGAAATAAATAATAAGAGCCGTCGACCAAGATAAAGGGCGGCTGCTCTTTGTTCACATGGCTGGTATCCATCGTTGCCACATTGGGCATGGTGGCAAAGTTTGGTAGCGTATTGGGATTAATGGGCGAGTGCGAGTTGTGATCGTTGTCGGTCATAGAAAGTCACTTATTATTTATTAGGTATAATCAAAAATGAGAAAAAAGATAACCCATTATAACGATAAAAGCGTCGCGTGCCGAATGGCTTAAGAGTTAAGATGTGTACGACTCAAAACGATAGCCAATAAAAAAAGAACCCAGACCAGCTGAGTTCTTTTATCAGTTTTCTTCTGACTAATTAATATTCTTTCTAAGAGTTATTTTACTTCTGACGTCACTTCACTATCGATATTGCCATGGGTGGCTTTCGAATATGGGCAGACTTTATTGGCTTTTTCGACCAGTTTTTGAAATTCATCGGCCGATAGTTCTGTATTTTCACCGATTACGTGAATCTTTACGGCTAATTTAAAGTCCAAACCTTCGCCTTTCATTAAATCTACTGATACTTCGGTAGTCGAGTCAAATTTTGCTTTTTCTTCACCTTTGACCGCTGCCAGTGCGCCATCAAAACAAGCAGCATAACCCATAGCAAATAACTGCTCTGGATTGTTACCGTCTTTACCAGAACCCGGTGCGACCATGTTAATGGTCAAATCACTATCTTTTAGGCTCGCATTACCCGTACGGCCGCCAGTAACGGTAGCTTGTGTAGAATACAATGTTTTCATAACATATCCTTTGTTGTTGGTTTTTATAATTAAATGATTTATCTACTATGTGACCTTCCTTACATGTGATCTTACTTAAAAAGCGATTTTACATAGTAACTCCTTAGATTAGCACAGTGAGCAACGTTGAACGTATCGCGCAAGTTTAGAAATGGTAACTTGCTAAAATGTCTAATCGGAGTTTTCTAAAACCATAATAGTAGGATTTTGATATATAAATAACGATACTATTAATGTAAACTAATCACAAAAAGTATTTTACTAACATATTACAGTAACCAAATTAGCTAAAAAGAGTTTAATCATAAGGACATTGTTTAATGAATGCCTCGCTAAATAAATGGATTTTATTACCAAGTATCGTCTCTCTAATGGCACTTGCGCTCAGCGGCTGCGAAGAAGAGGACGTGTTTTTTGGCGTAGGCAGTAGCAATAATATAACGCTGAGCAGATTTGCCGATAGCTATGACAGTAAAGCCAATGCGACTGCGATTGCGCGCATCGATGAAACCTACCGTACCGGTAATTATGAGATTAAAACCAGAAATCTTGTCAATAACTACAGCAATCAAAGTTTAAATACTTTAGACAAAACGGTACTAGCCGATAAGTTCGAAGGACGATTGGAACACAAAAATATTGAAGTCAGTGGCCGCACGGTCAAACGGCCTATTTATGAAAAAAACAGCAATAACAAGTTCAATTATCAAACCACTTATAAAACCTTGGACTTGTCAGGTGTGAAAGCCGATGATTACCGTGCAGGCGTTCCGCTAAGCAATAGTCGCGGCATTAAGACGGGCTTAAGTCACTATTCTAAACTGCCAACCAATTTAGCCTTTCCAGCAGGCTCGGTTTGCTATATTCCCGTCGTCAGCAGCGAGCGTAAATTTTTAGCTTTTAACGAAAAAGACAACACAGGATACTCGTCGCTTGATAAATGGGTTGCGGCAGCCGAAGCACGTTTTAATGATGATAGAGATTATAGTACCTCAAGGTTTGGCGTTGGTATCAATAATAAGCAAAAAGCGGCGCAAGTGATGTTTTTTGAATATAAAGACCAACCAGCTTATCAGTATAACGGGGTTGAATATAGTAAAGATATTTATGAAGCGGATTATGTGGCCAAAGGTAGTAGCAATCCAAATACCAACATCTTTCGCGGTGTGGTCGATTGCACGATTGTCAATGATGTCGCCGCTGACCTTTTAGAAAGAGAAATCAAGCGCTACTATTAACGTTTAGAAATACCTAAGGATAAAAAATATCATCACTCTCTATTTGTTCATTAGAGAGTGTTTTTTTATGCGCTAATTCTGCAAGCAAACGCTAAATCCGCTACAATACGCCCATTATTTATCCTATTTATTTAGCGTGATTTCTAAATCACACAACCGTTGAAGCCGAAATTATGAGCGTAGATCCAAAGAAATTAAGCAAAGAAGTCGCCAAACGCCGCACCTTTGCCATTATCTCGCATCCCGATGCGGGTAAGACCACCATGACCGAAAAGCTGCTGCTATGGGGGCAGGCGATTCAGGTGGTTGGTGAAGTAAAAGGCCGCAAAACTGACCGTCATGCGACATCTGATTGGATGAGTATGGAGCAGGAGCGCGGTATCTCGATTACCACCTCGGTCATGCAGTTTCCTTATAAAGACCATATGGTCAACCTGCTAGACACCCCGGGTCATGCCGACTTTAGTGAAGATACGTATCGTACTCTGACCGCGGTAGACAGTGCGCTAATGATGGTCGATGGCGCAAAAGGTGTCGAAGAGCGGACCATCAAGCTGATGGAAGTTTGCCGAATGCGTGATACGCCCATCATCTCATTTGTTAATAAACTTGACCGTCAGATTCGCGAGCCGCTTGAGCTACTCAGCGAAATCGAAGCAGTATTAAAGATTAAATGTATTCCGGTCACGTGGCCGATTGGTATGGGGCAAGATTTCGTTGGTGTTTATCATCTAACCGAAAACAAAACTTACCTATATGAAAAGGGTCATGGCGGTGAGATGACAGTCTCTGAAACGCGCGAAGGCTACGATTATCCTGATATCCGTGAGCGCTTGGGCAAGCTGATGTTTGATTCTTTTGAAGAATCGCTTGAGCTGGTACAAATGGCACTCGAAGACTTTGAAGTCGAGGCGTTTTTAAAAGGTGAGATGACGCCTGTATTGTTCGGGACGGCACTGGGTAACTTTGGCGTCAACATGGTACTTGATACCTTGATTAAATATGCACCGCCGCCAAAATCGCATCCGACCAATGAGCGCGAAGTCGCCGCAACCGAAACCGAATTTAGCGGTTTTGTGTTTAAGATTCAGGCCAATATGGATCCGCGTCACCGTGACCGCATTGCTTTTTTGCGCGTGTGCTCTGGTAAATATGAAAAAGGCATGAAAATGAAGCACGTGCGCTTGGGTAAAGACGTGCGTATTGCCGATGCTTTGACTTTCCTTGCAGGTGACCGTGAAGCGTTAGAAGAAGCCTACCCGGGTGATATCATTGGCTTACATAACCACGGAACCATTTCTATCGGTGACAGCTTTACCGAAGGCGAAGAATTAAACTTTACTGGTATTCCGCACTTTGCTCCTGAATTGTTCCGCCGTGTGGTGCTAAAAGACCCGCTTAAATCAAAAGCGCTGCAAAAAGGTTTACAGCAGTTAAGCGAAGAGGGCGCAACGCAGGTCTTTATGCCGCAGATTAATAACGATTTAATCTTAGGAGCGGTCGGTGTCCTACAGTTTGAAGTGGTCGCCCACCGTCTAAAAGAAGAATATAAAGTGCAATGTATCTTTGAGCCGGTATCGATTGCGACCGTACGCTGGATTCATTGTGATGATGAAGTGGCGCTGGCGAAGTTTAAGAAAAAAGCCCATGACCAATTATCAATAGATGGTGGTGGCTATTTGACCTATCTTGCGCCATCTCGGGTGAACTTGCAGCTGATGCAAGACCGCTATCCTGAGATTACTTTTAGCAATACGCGCGAGCATTAAAATTAGCTTATGAATTCTTATTCTTACCTTTAAAAGACACGCTATCGTGTCTTTTTTATTACGAAAAATTTTGTCGCAGTCAAATATAAGTGCCCGCCTCAACATTAAGTACTCAAAAACACAAACAGTGCGCCTACAATAGGGCGCAATAGTTACGGTAGAATATCAATAAACCTTATTTGTACGTGAAAGAGTCTATATGAAATCTACAACTGACATTCATAACAATAACTCAAGATTTACTAAACGATTTCCATCTCAGCACAGCGTGGGAAGTCTGGTTACGTTGCTAAGTAGTGGCTTATTACTTGGGGCTTTAAGCCTATCAGCGCAGGCGGGTAGCTTGATTAGTCATAGCGAATATTTAGAATATGAATTGCCTAAAAAAATACAGGAAAAATGTACGGCGCGTGATAATTGCCCAGATATTGAAGTGAAGTACCTTAAGACCAATCATGCTTGGATAAATAAGCTTGCCAATGCGCGTATTGATAATTTAGTGGTCAATAGTAAGCCAACGGAGTCCGCGCCCATCACCAAGAAAAGTAGCCCAGCCGAGGTCAAAGCTGCCATCGACGGTTTTGTTAGCGCGCAGTTTGCCGACTTACCGCAAGACAGCATTTTCGTCTATAACTTAATGGTGACGCCTGAATACTTGGGTCATGTGAATGATTTTGAGCTGTTTGAAATAAACTCTTATGTCTTCACTGGTGGCGCTCATGGTATGCCATATAGCGAGTATTTGATATTTGACCAAAAAACTGAGAAACAAATTCAGTTAGCAGATATGCTACAGCCCAACAAAAAATCAAAATTTAAAGCTTTAGCTTATGATGCTTATAAAGATTGGGTGAAAACGGTCGATGAAGATGCGGCAAGCTATGAGAAAAACTGGCCATTTACCTTAAGTGAGAACGCAACCTTGACTGATAAAGGGATTGATATTCGTTATCAGCATTATTCTATCGGCCCCTACGCATACGGAATGCCCGTACTGAGTATTCCTTACAACAAGCTTAGCGGCATTATAAAACCTCGCTTTATAGCTAAATAATATCAACAATAATTTTAGCCAGTATGAAGATAATTGTATAAGAACAGCCATTTATAGAAAGTTATTAGATAAAAATAGCCATTGAATATTTTATAAAAATAAGGAGTGATACCATGACAAACCATACAGAAAATGCCCATACACCTGTGACGACAGAGGATGCAACTTGGCAACTTAATGCCCTGACCGAAGCACTAGGCGATCTGACCTTGAGCGTCAGTGACAGCCTGTCTGTTGGGCGCGGTAGCGATAATGACGTGGTACTCGGCAGCAAGCAAGTGTCGCGCAATCACGCTGTCTTGAGCGTGTTAAATGGGGAGCTATACGTTAAGGACTTAGAGTCATCGAACGGCACTTTTATCAATGAGCAGCGGATTGAGGGCAATAAATCTCAGCGCCTTAATGCCAATGATACGCTAGGCTTTGCAAGCTTTAACTTTCAGGTAATTGCGCCTGTTGCTGCGACCTTGGACAATGAACAAGCTGCTCCAGTTGTGTCAGATGAGCCAGTATTAAGCACGAACGCTGTTACGTCTACTGAATCGATACCAGCCGCTGAATCTACCGTTATAGCGCCAGTCGTTAGCGAAGCAGCAGATAAAAAGCCAACAATTGAAGAAACTAGTATTCAAGAACCCATCGTTAAAGAAACTGTTGCTGCAGAGCCTGTAATTAACGAGCCTATAATCAACGAACCTATTGCTAAAGAGCCAGTCATCAAGGAAACTGGAATCGATGAGGTATTGTCAGTAGCTGATAATAATGAACCATCAACTTCAACTAGCACACCGGTTGTAGAAGAACCAGCACCGAGTGCGGTTCGTCAGGCTCAATATGACAGCGATGCTGCAGCGCATGATAAGACCACGACGACCACCTTGCAAGAAGAGGCGGATCCCGATGTCCTACGTGCTAAGCAAGCTGCTACCGCCCAGTTTTCGGGCACGGCCAATTTGGGTCAGCCGCGCGACCTTGGTACATCAGGTAATAATGCCATGGATCAAGCGCTTAATAATCCTGCCAATGCGGGACAAGCCGAGAAAAAACCGAGTGGTGGCTGGTTTATCTGGGTATTTATTGCTATTTTAATCATTGGCCTCGCGCTATGGTTGTTTAATAAAGGCAGCATGTAAGAGTTCTATCTTTATAAACTAAACGGCATTCTAAAAGAAATAAAGCAGTTGCTCGCTTATAAAAATGATGAATTTCATAAAAAACTATGCAATTTTTATAAAGCCATGCAATAAAGGCGGGCAGCTTATACTTTAAAGGATGTCTCATCAATTTAGCTTTAAAAATAGCGGCAAATTTAAGTTAGAAAAAATAGCAATACAATCAAGTGTTTGACAGCTTTTATGAAAATAAAGCTAAAAAAAATGAAAAAGGGCTTGCGTCTAGCAAAATATTTGATAGAATAGCCACCACTTTGAGAGAACAAGCCGACTTAGCTCAGTTGGTAGAGCAACTGACTTGTAATCAGTAGGTCGCCAGTTCGATCCCGGCAGTCGGCACCATCTCTTTCAAAGTCGCTTTTTATGAATTTACTTTCAATTGAAGTGATTTATATCAAGCAATCTAGGTGGGATTGGGGAGCGGTCAAACCCAACAGACTGTAAATCTGTCGCGAAAGCTTCGAAGGTTCGAATCCTTCTCCCACCACCATATTTGTTTTAAGTATGTCCTAGCGCCAAGCATACTCTTTATCTTGTACGACTCTTAATTAGAGTCAAATAATATAAGAGTAAATGCGGGTGTGGTATAATGGTAACACCTTAGCCTTCCAAGCTAATGACGCGGGTTCGATTCCCGCCACCCGCTCCATATATGCACCTTCGCAGCAACTATCAAACATCACGACAGTCGGTTATTAGCTGTATCGTGATATTTTTTTTAGTACAACCCATAGGTTGGCTACTGTAGTTTTTAAAAGCATGCTCATATAGCTCAGCGGTAGAGCACTCCCTTGGTAAGGGAGAGGTCTTGAGTTCAATTCTCAATATGAGCTCCATTTATTGTTCAAGCCTTGTCTATATGCTTTACTATTTTGATAAAGCATCACATTTCGACAAGACAATGTATTTTACAAAATATTGTAGCAATATCGAATTATAAAATATTGAAAATTATAAATAGAGTGTGGCAATTAATCATTTAAAGGTGACACTAAGGTGTTGCCTTTTAGTGCTGTCAGTAGGTTTATAAATCTAATTTTTAGCAATATCTATAAAAAGCTGTTTTGTCAATGCGCGCTAGCAACTAGCACAATATGCAAGCGATTGAAAAACAAGTATAATGCCCATATATAAACATGTGATTAAGCTAGTAAGCATCTTGAATACATTCATTTTAGTAGCTAAACCATAGCGTCAACGGTTTGATGGTTATTACGCATCATGAGCCGTCAAACAGCTATTTACCGATCTTTGATTGTTAAAGATTCATCAATAAAGAGGAAATACCCATGGCAAAGGCCAAGTTTGAACGCAGCAAGCCACACGTCAACGTCGGTACCATCGGACACGTTGACCACGGTAAAACAACATTAACCGCCGCTATCGCAACCGTAGCCGCAATCACCTCTGGTGGCGAAGCCAAAGACTACGCCGCTATTGATAGCGCACCAGAAGAAAAAGCACGTGGCATCACCATCAACACCTCACACGTAGAATATGACACCCCAACCCGTCACTACGCCCACGTTGATTGCCCAGGTCACGCCGACTATGTTAAAAACATGATCACTGGTGCTGCCCAAATGGACGGCGCAATCCTAGTCGTATCAGCAACTGACGGCCCTATGCCACAAACCCGTGAGCACATCCTGCTATCACGTCAGGTTGGCGTACCGTACATCATCGTCTTCATGAACAAATGTGACCTTGTTGACGACGAAGAATTGCTTGAGCTAGTAGAAATGGAAGTTCGTGAACTTCTTAACGACTACGACTTCCCAGGCGACGACACCCCAATCGTCAAAGGGAGTGCCACCCAAGCCCTTAAAGGCGACGAAGGTCAATACGGCCAACCAGCCGTTGTAGAACTACTAGGCATCCTAGACACCTACATCCCAGAGCCAGAGCGTGACGTTGACAAAGCATTCCTAATGCCAATCGAAGACGTATTCTCAATCTCAGGCCGTGGTACCGTAGTAACCGGTCGTGTTGAATCAGGTATCGTCCGTGTTGGTGACGAAATCGAAATCGTCGGTATCCGTGACACCCAAAAAACCACCTGTACTGGTGTAGAGATGTTCCGTAAATTGCTTGACGAAGGTCGTGCAGGCGAAAACTGTGGCGTACTACTACGTGGTACTAAACGTGAAGACGTACAACGTGGCCAAGTACTAGCCAAGCCAGGTTCAATTACCCCTCACACCAAATTTGACGCCGAAGTATACGTACTGTCAAAAGAAGAGGGTGGTCGTCACACACCATTCCTAAACGGCTATCGTCCACAGTTCTACTTCCGTACCACTGACGTAACTGGCGCAATCCAATTACAAGACGGTACTGAAATGGTTATGCCTGGTGACAACGTTGAGATGGGCGTAGAGCTTATCCACCCAATCGCTATGGACAAAGGTCTACGCTTCGCAATTCGTGAAGGCGGCCGTACCGTAGGTGCTGGTGTTGTTGCTAACGTCCTTAGCTAAGCATCAAAACCCTAACGCTATTAGAGAAATCTGATAACGTTATGTAGTAAGAAAAAAGCCATCCTGATAAGGGGTGGCTTTTTTTGTGGGGTATGAATGAGGATAAGGGGTTAAATACTAGGGTTTTTCTCTAATTTGAAAAAATAAATTCCAAAGCTATAAATTATAAGGACTGATTTATATATAGTAACCCCAGTTCGGGATAAGCCACATTGTAACTCATTGATACTATTTACAATGTTGCTACCTGTCCCTGCTGAGGCATGTTTTTGATGGTGGGTTTATAGGGAAACCAGCAATAAGCAATCAAACCCGACAGCAAGTTTGTGATAAACCCCGTGACACTACGATGGCGTGAGTGTTCGATTTGGCACAAGTTTTTCAGCTCCCCAAACACCGTTTCAACCAAAGAGCGATGATTGAGTAGTGCCTCATCCATAGGCTCAAGTAATTGGGGTTTCATATTACGCCGAAGTTTGGTTATCAACGTGGTATCACTGTGTTTTGTGAGCCACTCGTTTAGGGCTTTACTGATATAGCCTCTATCCCCAAACACCTTGCCAAACACAGGTGTTGCCATATCCTTAACAGGCACTCTGTCATCCGTATTACCCGCAGTGACTTTAACAGATACAAGCTCGCCCTTATGATTGATAATGGCGTGCAGCTTAAAGCCATAGAACCAGCCCATGCTGCTTTTGCCTCGGGTTGCAAGTCCCTTAAAGACTTTATGACGGTAGATACGTTTGTTATGACAAACTGCTATCTTGGTTGAATCAATATAGCTGATACCCGTACAGTCGCCCATCATGCTTTGCAAGTAGCTGCACAGTGGTATGATACTGCGCGGCACAAGCTCTATAAATCGCGAGTAGCTCGGCAGATTTGGAAACTCCCGTTTCATCATGCCAAGCATGTGATGGTAGTAAAACGCCTTAAACTGTCGATACCGCAGTTGATGAAACAGTACCAAGATGGTCATAATCTCTGCTACACTTATCTGGCATGCTCTTAGCCGTTGACGGCCCGTTGCGATTAAATGAGCGTCAAACTCAGGTTTGAATTGCTGATAAAAGTCGTCAATATGGCAGTATAGTTCGGTTAGGTTGTCCATGTAAGAAGTCCTTTTTGCTTAAGTGGTCTTGGTAAACTTACTTTAGCAACTTTGGACTTCTTTTTTATCTTTTTTTTGAGCCCTTATCCCGAACTGGGGTTATAGTAGATTAAAGATTTGCTTATAGATAACTATAACCTTTATTATATAGCGGTAGCATTTTAAAAATAAAAACACAATAACCTAAATTGGAGTAAATAATGATTACCCATGTACCTGATGTGACTTTCAAAACTCGTGTTCGTGATGAATCTATCGGCGGAGACAACCCATTCAAATGGTATGACCTAACCACAGATGAGTTATTTGCCAATAAAAAAGTGGTGGTTTTCTCACTCCCAGGTGCCTTTACGCCAACGTGTTCGACCAGCCATTTACCTCGCTATGAAGCGCTTTACGATGAATTTAAGGCATTAGGCGTAGACGAAATCGTTTGCATTTCTGTCAATGATGCCTTTGTCATGTACCAATGGGGCCTGAAGCAAAACCGTGAAAACGTTTTCTTGCTTCCTGACGGCAATGGTGAGTTCACTCGTAAAATGGGCATGCTGGTTGATAAGAGCAATCTTGGCTTTGGTATGCGCTCATGGCGGTATTCGATGTATGTCGATAATAAAGAAATCAAAAAAGTGTTTAAAGAAGCGGGTTTTGATGACAACTGTCCAACAGATCCATTTGAAGTATCAGATGCAGATACCATGTTAGAATATCTGAAAAGTAATGCTTAATCACAATTCTTAAGTGCATTGATGTTTGACTGGTATCATCAGGCGTCGATAGTTACTTGAATGCTGAAGCTCAAATACTTTCGAACTGCTTAATCCTTAAGTATAAGGGCTAAGCAGTTTTTTTATGGCTTCTACAAATATTTTTGGATGTATTAAACTAAACGTCTAAGATATCTTTGAATATAGGCAGCTTAGGTATGTATTTATGACATATATAGAATGCCATTTATGAATAAGTTTAAAAATTACGCTAACATAGCCGTTAAGGCATAAGAAAAATAAAAGGAAAAGCGGTGTTTATTATAAAGAAATTAGCAACCAATACCTCAGAGCGGCAACAAGCGCTTCAAGCAGTCGCAAATATTGAAACGCTCGTACAGCCGCACGACGCATGGACTGAGCAGACATTGGCTGAGATGCTCGCGCAAGATAGTACGCATATAAAGATAGTGTATAAACCAGAAGAGGAAGCAGGCTATAAGATCGTTGGTTATTGTTTATATCAAGTGGTTTTTGAGCAAGCAGAGATATTACGTATCGGCACCCATCCTGATTATCAGCGTCAAGGTATTGCCTCGCAGCTTTTTGCTACATTAAATAATGAGTTAATAAATAATAAGGTAGAGAGCTTATTATTAGAAGTGCGCGCAGATAATGCACCAGCGCTTGCTTTATATGAGCGGCAAGGTTTTGTCGTCATTCATAAGCGAAAGAGTTATTATCAACTGCCGCATCGGCCCGCTATCGATGCCTTGATTATGCAGCGATTTTACGATTAACAATGGGTTGTTTAGAGAATAGTTAAATTATGCTTGCGGCGGTATTTTCTTTTTGCATATCTCGATATTAGAGAGATAATTTTTATCGGTTTTCATGCGTTCAAGCACCTCGATGCGTTCAGCCAACATTTCTATCATCAGATTAATTGTCGTTTGCTGTTTTTTAACTTGCGCCAATTTCTGCTCCGTAAGGCTTAGCTGCAAATCAATATCAAGTTGACCATCGTAATAATCATTTAAGCTGTCTTTGATTTCAGTTAATGTAAAACCAATGGCTTGAGCACTTTTGATGAGCTCGATACGCTCGACGCATTCGGGATGAAATTCGGTATAAAGCCGGGAGCCTGCTTGGCGTTTGCGAGATTTTAGTAACCCCAATTGGTCGTAATGACGAATGGTATCTTTGGTGGTATTGGCCTGCGCCGCTAGTGTGCCAATCAATAAAAACGCTGTGTCGGGTGCCATGCTGACCTCGTAAGTAAAATACCTAAATTACTAATTGTGTAAAAAATGATAGCAAGCATTATTCGTTACTATGTTTAACTATAAATAGATTTATTTAAGTTTACTTTATACTTTCAATTGCCAAGGCTGAGGTTTATCGAGAAGTGAGACCGCTAAAGATTGATGAGAGTCCTTTTGCCATTTGACTGAACGGCTGCCAATTAAAGTATCTAGCTCTAGCAAAAATTTAGCGCGTGGCAAGATTTCAGCTCCCAAACTTAATAAATGGTCGTTTGGTAGCTGACAGTCTACCAATTCGACATGGCTTTGCTCACATAAACGCATTAAGCCCCAAAAAGCGAGTTTTGAAGCATTTGAAGCAACATGAAACATCGATTCGCCAAAATAAATACCGCCTATTTTTAAGCCATATAAACCGCCAATTAGATGCTGTTTATCATCCCAAACCTCAATGCTATGCGCAAAGCCTTGCGCGTGTAGCTCAGTATAGGCGTCAATCATTTCACTATGAATCCAAGTATGTTCGCCCTCAGGTAGCGCGGCATTGAAACCATCGCTACGCGGTAAGCTACAAGCATGGATAACATCATCGAACGCTTGATTGAGGGTCAACTGCCAACGTTCGCGACCCGCTTGTTTACGTAGTGATTTACTCGGCTTATAATCCGTTGGCACCATGATGCAGCGCGGCTCAGGGCACCACCAAGCGATAGGGTCATCTTCATTAAACCATGGAAATAATCCTTGCGCATAAGCTGAAATTAGCGTTTCCGGTGATAAATCTCCACCGACAGCAACGATACCGATGCCATCAGGGTCCACCATCGCAGGATCGGGAAAATTATAACGCCCAAGACTTTTTATGTATTGACGAAAGTTTTCAGGCGCTATAGCAGCCGCATTAATATCAATGCGGTCGTTATCTTTAGCAAAATCGCTCATTTATGCTTCTTTATCTTCAGTCAATGTGGAAGCATAAGTGTGGTCACGAGCGACTGTCTCACCCATAGCGTCCAAATATTTTTCGGCATCAAGCGCTGCCATACAGCCAGTACCCGCCGAAGTAATGGCTTGACGATAAACGTGGTCGGCGACGTCACCCGCGGCAAATACGCCCTCGATACTGGTTTGGGTGGCATTGCCATTTAGACCGCTATTAACGATTAAGTAGCCATCTTTCATTTCTAACTGGCCTTTGAACAAGTCTGTATTTGGCTTATGACCAATGGCGACAAACATGCCAAATACGTCTAATTGCTTGGTGCTGCCATCAAGCATCGATTCGATGACCAACCCATTGACACCCATATCATCGCCGACGACTTCGCGAACTTTATGGTTCCATTCGATTTTGATGTTACCGTTTTTAACCTTTTCAAACAGCTTATCTTGTAGGATTTTCTCAGAGCGCAAGCTGTCGCGGCGATGGACTAGCGTCACTTCAGAGGCGATGTTTGATAAGTATAAAGCCTCTTCAACGGCGGTATTACCACCACCAATAACTGCTACTTTTTGGTTTTTATAAAAGAAACCATCGCAGGTGGCACAAGCTGATACGCCAAGGCCACGGAATTTGTTTTCTGACTCTAAGCCTAAATACTGCGCAGAAGCACCCGTTGAGATAATCAAGGCATCACAAGTATAGCTACCGTTATTACCGATTAGCGTAAAAGGACGCTCATTCAAATTGACTTCATTGATATGGTCGTAGACCAGTTCGGTACCAAAGCGCTCGGCATGGGCTTTCATACGATCCATAAGCGCAGGACCGGTCAAATCATGGGCATCGCCTGGCCAGTTATCGACTTCAGTAGTCGTGGTTAGCTGCCCGCCAACCTCTAAGCCCGTGACCATAACAGGCTTTAGGTTGGCGCGTGCTGCATAAACGGCAGCGGCGTAACCGGCAGGGCCTGAGCCTAAAATAATGAGTTTTTCGTGGCGCGGAGCCGTGATATCAGTTGCCATAAAATTTCCTTGCTTGCTATCTAAATAAGAAATATAAAAATTAAAATACGTGGTACAAATGATAAATGTTATAAAAAATAGTCGCTAAAATCGCGATGAATATGGTTTTTCTTATTGCTGTGTGATAATAACATAAGGGCTGAGGGCAAAAAGTGCAAGTTTGCTAAAATGAATATGGGTATCATTAGAATCAAAGCACGGAGCGCTTAAAAACTGCTCTTAAAATGAAAGCATACTTTTTCATTGCATACTGGTTTATTACTGAAAGGTGTGGCGAATGTTCGGTTAATGACTGCATTTTTTGCTCAACCGCTTAATAATTGATTTTCTTCTGCGCTTTCTTGATAACACTGTCGCCACTACGCCTATGTATTTGTTATTATAAGAAGTTATGCAAGCGTAGTGGTCAGTGAATAACGCATCAAATTATAATGGTATTTATATAGTGCCACTTAATAGTAGAAAATCACTTCAGCATGAAAAATTTCAATCATAAGCTAGCAACCATTTATATTAATAACCAGCACTAACGAGCATTAGCGACGAGTATTGACAACAAGGCAGATCTTACGTGATATCAGCACCACTTATTGAGTATTTAAAAAAGGGCATATTTACCCTGCTTGGGTTAATACTGGCGGTTTATTTGTTCGTCATTTTGATGACGTATACGGGTAACGATCCGAGCTGGTCGCATATCAGCAGTGACATGACGACCGTGAATAACATGGGCGGCGAGATGGGCGCTTGGCTGTCAGATTTGCTCTATAGCTTCTTTGGGTTTGGTGCTTGGTGGTTGCTGGCGTTTTTGGTTTATGAGTCGGTGCTGATTTGGTGGGATAATAAACCAACGTTTTGGTTATTACGTGTCGTGGCTTATGTATTTCTGCTGTTAAGTGCCAGCGCCTTATTTGCGCAATTGGTAGCGCTAGTACAGCAAGTGGCAGACCCGATGACATCAGGGCTAAAAGGGGTTGCTGGCGGTATTATTGGGCTTGAGCTGCAAGCACGTTTGGCACAATTATTATCGCAGTGGGGTAGTGTAATATTCTTGACGGTATTTGTGGTGATTACTGCCACATTTGCTTTTAATATTCATTGGTTAGCGATTTATCAAAAAATCAAAACGTGGTCATGGCGTGATACTGCAGTTCAAGACAATGCGGCTCAAGGGAATGAGAGTAAGCGAGCAAATAGACAAGCTGCGCCGACAGCGTCTGAGCAACAGCAAAATGATGAAAGTATGAGCGATGAAAAAGCGGCGCAAGGTTTTGAGCAGTTACCACTCGATTTGCCAGCTACTGACCATGCTAGTCATGCTCAAACCGCCGATAAAAATGGTCGTTTTAACAACGTATTAAAAGAGTTTTTGGCGACGTCAGGTCTTGGTGCTAGCGTTAAAGCGTCTATGTCAGCGGCGGCAGCAGTAGCACAAACGGCAACGAATAGCGCAGCGCAAGATGGTCAATTGCAACCAGCTTCTGCGAATACAAGTAGTTTCAAACACGTCCATCAGCCGCAAGCGTCAACAGCTACTATAAAAACAGCTACTGTAAATTCTATTACCGCTCCTGCACGTAAAGTTGAACCAAGTTTTGCTTGGAACGATGCTGATACGGTTGAGGACTTGTTGGCGCGTGAAGCAATGGCTGAGCAAGAGACGTTTGGTTACGATTCTGCTGCTACGTCTGTTGCTTTTGATGACATTAATGATATTGCTGATGAAGATGAAATGACAGAAAGCGTTGATTTAGGAGTTGATAGCTTAGAAGTTAATAACTTAGCAGATGCGTGGTTAGCAGAACACGCCGCAGTGCCAGTAGCGTCTAAGGTAGAACAGAAACAAACCGTCATTGAAGCGCCAGTAATGCAGACCTCTTTCGCCAAGGAGCAAAAAGTAGCAGAGGATTTAATCGGTAATGACATTGATGATTCGATGGATGACTTCTCTGAAGCTTGGTCTATCGAAGACTCTGAGTTTACCGATAACTCTGAGCCTTTAACTCAACATGAGGTGCTGTCAACTCAACATGAAGTGACGAAAGACTGGCAAACAGATAACGCTGCGCTAAGTGATGAAATCGATAAAGTAGATGAAGTCAGCGAAATGACTGACATGACGCCGACCAATACCCCGCCTGCCAATCCAAAATTAGCACCAACGGTGGACACTGGTACTTCGGTGACCAATATTGCTCCGGCGGCCGCTAAACCGACCGTAACCTTTGCGGTGCCAGAGGGTGATAGCAGTAATCATATTACTGACATGGTGCCAGAAGATGACAGCCGAGCTGACGACACTAATCTGCCGGTGATGCCGCATATTAGTGATGATGCCGCTTTTAGTCAAAAATCACGCTCGATGCAAACAGCCGCTTATCGTAGTAGCCTGACACCGATTCCAGAGCTGTCGATTTTAGATAAGCCAGACCCTAACCGTAAGCCAAGCTATACCATCGCTGAGCTCGAGCAATTGTCAGAGTTGTTAGAGATTAAGTTGCAAGAATTCAACGTCAAAGCAAACGTGGTCAATGCCATTCCAGGCCCTGTGGTGACGCGCTTTGAAGTAGAGCTTGCGCCTGGGGTTAAAGCCAGCAAGGTGACGGGTATTTCACGCGATTTGGCACGTTCGTTATCGATGGCGTCGCTTCGTGTGGTTGAGGTCATTCCGGGTAAGCCGTATATCGGTATCGAGGTACCCAATAAAAAGCGCGAAATGGTGCGTTTGATTGAGCTACTAAATACGGAAAAATTTAAAGATCCCAAGGCGCAAATCAGCATGGCGATGGGTAAAGATATCGGCGGTAATCCGATTATCACCGATCTTGCGCGCGCGCCGCATATGCTCGTTGCGGGTACCACAGGCTCTGGTAAATCGGTATTGGTCAACTCGATGCTACTCTCTATGCTACTCAAATATACGCCAAATGAGCTGCGTATGATTTTGATTGATCCAAAGCAGCTCGAGCTTGCCAACTATAATGATATTCCGCATCTTCTCACACCTGTCGTCACTGATATGACCGAAGCGGCCAGCGCCTTGTCATGGTGCGTGGCAGAGATGGAGCGCCGTTATCAGCTGATGAGTTTATTAAAAGTGCGTAAACTTAACGAGTTTAATAAAAAAGTCATCGCCGCTGAAAAATCTGGGAATCCAATGCTTGATCCCTTATGGCGTCCCAATGACAGCGTCAGTATTAGCCAAGCGCCAAAGCTTAAAACCTTACCGATGATTGTTATTGTCGCCGATGAGTTTGCCGATATGATTATGCAGGTCGGTAAGCAAGCCGAAGAACTTATTACGCGATTGGCACAAAAATCACGCGCGGCTGGCATTCATTTAATGCTTGCCACTCAGCGTCCGTCAGTTGACGTTATCACGGGTTTGATTAAAGCCAATATCCCAGTGCGTGCTGCGCTCCGAGTAAACTCAAAAGTGGATTCGCGGACGATTTTGGATAGCGGGGGCGCAGAAGACATGCTTGGTAACGGCGATATGCTGTTCTTAGGCCCTGGGCAAATTGAGCCCGACCGCGTCCATGGTGCTTATGTCAGTGACGAAGAGGTCAACCGTGTCTGTGATGCATGGCGTGAACGCGGCGCACCCGATTATATTGATAATATGGCCGGCAACTTTGAGCTATCGAGTCCCAGTGGCGGCGGTAGTGCCGCAAATGCCTCTGGCGAAGATGACGATTTATATAATGATGCCGTGGCTTTTATAATGGAAACGCGTAAAGTATCAGCATCTAGTATCCAGCGGAAATTTAGCATCGGCTATAACCGCGCGGCGCGTATCGTTGACTCGATGGAAGAGGCTGGCTTGGTCAGCTCTATGGGCAAAAGTGGTAAGCGCGAGCTGTTGATGTAAAAATTAATAGATTTCCCATAAAAAAAGACGAGTAACGAACGTGGCTCGTCTTTTTTTATGGGAAAAGAATACTGTCATCGTCTGAATGACCAATGAGTTTGTATATCGATTATAAATCGTCATTTTTTATACTAAACTGGTGAGTGTTTATAAAAAAATAAGCATCAATTTAAAAAAGTATAAATCTGTCACTCTCCAAGGACGGTCAGTTATGTTTAAAGAATATACCCAGTACGATGCATTAGCGTTGGCAGCGCTGGTGAATGCAGGGGAAGTCAGTGCCAAAGAATTGTTAGATGCCGCCGTGAATCAAGCCAATGCGCTCAATCCTAAATTAAACGCCATTATCCACCGCTTTGATGAGCGTGCTTATGCTGCTGCAGAAAAAGGCTTGCCAACAGGCGTCTTTAACGGCGTCCCTTATCTGCTCAAAGACCTGTCGTTTCATTTTGCCGATGAGCCAATTACCATGGGCAGTCGCAGCGTCAATATCGTATCAGAAAGCGACAGCGAAATCGTTAAGCGTATGAGAGCCACTGGCGTCAATACCTTTGGCAAAACCAATACGCCAGAATTTGGTTTGATTATCACTACTGAGCCCAAAGCTCATGGCGTCACACACAATCCCTTTAAAAAAGGCTATAGCTCTGGTGGTTCATCGGGCGGTAGTGCCGCAGCGGTATCAAGTGGTATCGTGCCAATGGCAGGCGCAGGTGACGGCGGTGGTTCGATACGCTTTCCGGCGGCATGGTGCGGCGCGTTTGGCTTTAAACCTAGTCGAGGCCGTAACCCTATGGGCCCAAAAATTGGCGAGGGCTGGGAAGGGGCGGTCGCTGACCATGTAATTACGCGAAGTGTGCGTGATAGCGCGGCGATGCTTGATGCGACTAGCGGCGCAGAAATCGGCGCGCCTTACGTCATTGCACCGCCCGACGGCACGTTTTTGCAAGCCGCCATGCGCGCGCCAAGGCAATTAACCATTGCCCTGCATCAACAGCCATTGGTTTCCAATACTGAGGTCGATAAAGAAGTACTTGCTGTATTAGAAAAAACCGCGAAGCAACTAGAAGCCATGGGTCATCGTGTGGTCCCAGCTGAGCCAAATATTAATATTGAGCAATTTTGGCATGATTTTTTAGTGGTGGTCTGTGCCCATACCGCTTTTACCATTGATAATATCGAGCGTTGTTACGGCGCGCAGCATATCCAAAACCTTGAGCCGCAGACTTATAATATGGCGATGCTTGGGCGCTCATTATCCGCCGTTAATTTAGCCCACGCTAAGCATGGCTGGCACGATAGCCAATACCAAACAGGTTTGCTGCTTGAGACCTACGATATGATTTTATGCCCGACCGTTCCAACGCCTGCGGTCAAGCATGGCGTACTACCGCCAAGCCGTATGGATGAAACACTGATGCGCAGCGCAGGCCTGCTCAATAAAGGCATTAACATGGGCAGATTTGCTTTTAGCTCAGGTATGATTGAAAAGCTCAGCGCCCCAGTACTTGGTAAAATGGGCTTTACTATCTTGGGTAATGTCACCGGCTTACCAGCAATGTCGTTACCTGTTGGTATGAGTAAAAAAGGTCTGCCGATTGGGATGCAGCTGATCGGGCGCATGAATGATGAAACGACGCTATTTAGTATCGCAGGCGAGATGGAGCGTGCTGGCATGTTTACCAAACCGGCTTTTGAGAAATAGTTTTATATGATTAAAAGAGTTTTGATAACTTCTATATTAAAAAGTAGAGATTAGCAAAAACGCTTTGATTAAAAGTTTAGGGGCTGTAGTAGATAAGCACTAATCAAAGCGATAAATATCCATACCCAAACTGTGATGCGCCATGCTTTGATGCACCACAGAGACGCGTTGACCGGCACCTAAAGCAAAAAATAATGGCAATAGGTGCTCATCGCTTGGATGTACATTTTGATAATTAGGATATTGCTGCCAATCTAAAGCGCTTGGAATATCCGTTTTTAGTTGCTGTAATAGCCAAACTTTAAAGTCTTTGGCGGTCTCATCGATACTTTCAGCTTGCCAACGTAACGCCTGTAAATTGTGGGTGATATTGCCCGAGCCAATCAAAAGGATTTGCTCGGCGCGCAATTGCGCCAACTGCGCGCCCAACTGATAGCAAGCGATGCTGTCATAATGGCGTGGCAAGGATATTTGCACGATGGGTATATCAGCCTCAGGATACAGGTGTAAAAGCGGCGCCCAAACCCCGTGGTCACTGACGCGTAAAGGGTTTACACGGCAGGTAATACCGCGCGCCGTTAGCTGCTGCGCCAATGTCTCTGCAAGCGCTGGCTGGCCGGCTGCTGGATACTGCAACTCATAGAGCTCGGGCGCAAAGCCAGAAAAATCATGCCACGTCTTTGGTCGCGGATTGCTGCTGATTTCAAGTTTAGCCGACTGCCAATGCGCTGACATAATGATAATGGCGCGCGGTTTGGGCAAGTTTTGACCGATACGTGCCAGCGCACTGGTGGTTGCCGATTGTTCGATGGCGAGCGTCGGAGCGCCATGCGAGATAAATAGCGCGGGCAATTTAGCCTGTTTTGAGGGCGTTATGGCAGTTGCTAGCGCAGACGCGTCTGTCCAAGCAGCCGCTGAGGTAATGGGTGCTGGCTTGGATGTTGTTGTATTTTGACGTTCGCGCTCAGGTTGCAAAGCAGCGGTCATGGCTTTAGGTGTCGCAGGTTTAGGATGTTTCATGGTGCATTTATTAGGGCGCGCGCCTATATTTCAATCCGTTTTACCATGACGCGTCGCCATTATTTTTGATAGGGCATGGTTGATTTTTATAGCAAATGACTGTTTTTATAAAGGTTTTAATTACCGCGATGATAAGGATGGTTGTGATTGATACTCATGGCGCGATACAGCTGTTCCATTAATACCACGCGCACTAAAGGATGCGGCAGCGTCAGTGCAGATAACGACCATTTCACATCTGCTTTTGCCAATACCTCTGGCGATACGCCGTCAGCGCCGCCAATGACCAACGCAATATCATCGCCTTGCTGCATGCCATCCGCCAATTTTTCAGCCAGCTGTTCGGTTGAGAGCATTTTACCTTTTACGTCGAGCACCCATAATTGCTCGCGTCCAGCCGCAGCATGAGCGGCCAATATCGCTTGACCTTCTTGCTCACGGTACTGCGCCAAATTGGCGTCTGAGGGGTTTTTGGCGCGTTTAGCGGCGGCAATTTCTACGATTTCAGTATTAAGCATGGGCTGGATACGCTTAAAATATTCATCAAAACCAGTTTGTACCCATTTGGGCATTTTATTTCCAACACTCAATATTCTTACTTTCATAATATAGACCACTTTTATAATGGGTTAAATGTAACAAAAAGATTCTGCGCTTAAGGTATTGTAACAAACAGACCTTTTACAAAGTATTTTTTTATGCTTTACTAGCATTTGACCAACAGTTGTTCTTTTCTACACTCATTGCTTTTATCGTTACATGGTCTTATCTTTACATAGTCTTATCGTTGAATGGTAAAGAAAGCGTCAGCAACCCTGTACCGTCTTTTTGATAGAGCATAAGATAGTTTGCAATATTATTTAAACGAAAGGAGTCGTTCATGAACCGTACTATATCAAGCCTATTAGCACTTAGCGCAGGTGCGCTACTCTCAACCTCTGTGTTTGCTGCTTCTTTAAACGGCACGCAGTGGCAAACCATTGATGATAAAACCGGCGAGAAAAAAGCCGTTATTCAATTGACCGAAAGCGGTGGTAAAGTTTCAGGAAAAATCATCAAAGTATTGAATAAAGAAAAGGCAGACGCGCTTTGTACCAAATGTCCTGGCAGCCTAAAAAACAAACCGGTTGAAGGCCTACAGATCCTGTCAGGTCTAAAAGCCGATGGTAATAACCAGTGGAGTGACGGTAAGCTGGTCGACCCTGAGTCGGGAAAAACTTACTCTGGTAAGCTAACCTTGAGTGATAATGGCCAAAGCTTAAAACTGCGCGGTTATGTCGGTACACCTGTCTTTGGTCGCTCGCAAACCTGGCAACGCATTAAGTAGTTTTTACCAGTGCTCTTATAAAAGCAAATTTATAAAGCAAGCTTATAAAACAAAAAGGATAGCAGATTGAGATGTGCTGTCCTTTTTTCATGTTTTAAATTTTAGATTTTAACTCAATGTTTTTATTTTAAAACGCTATCACCTTAAAGCGCTTAGAGCATCTTTCCTAGTCATCATTTGACATTAGCGGCTTGATGGTTTCTGATACGCCGTCATCACTCTGTTGCTCGTCGTTTTTACTATTCGAGGGCGTAGGTTTTGGAATAATCGTCAATGTCGCATCTGACTCAAAAACAATCGCTTCGATATCATCAAAACTATTAATACCTTCAGAACGCATCGCGCTTTCTAGCTCTTGACGCGTTAGGCGCTCATTACGCATGGCATCTGGTAAGAATTGCCCTTGATAAAAAACAATCCGCGGCTCCGATAAAATAAGATGACTAAAACTGACCGAGACAGAAGCATATTTAGTCACTAAAAACTGTAAACAATACAAGGTCACAATAGCGGCGCTGCCTTCGATAAACGGGATTTCTTCGAGTAAAATCGTACTGGCGCTCAAAGAGCCAATCATCACCGTCACAATCCAGTCGAAGTTATTAAGCTGCGAGGTTGAGCGTTTGCCAGATACTTTGGTAATTAACACAATTAACGCATAAACCATGACCGCTGTTAAGATAATGCGCCCAAGTTTTTCTATATTGTCAAAAAGCAGCATGTCCATTATCTGGGCTCCTATTAATCATAAAATACTGTCCGCTATTTTGTCGCTAGCAAATATGGTTTGGCTACAAACAGCGTAACGGAATTTCATCATTAATAGGGCAAAAAGTTTGTATGAGGTTGTATTTTTGAGCATTTAGTAGCGAGTTAAGGGCAGCGATGGTCGTTCAATAAATTTATGCTTAACGGCTTTGCTTAGGATTAAGGAGGCGGTTGATTAATAAGATACTAAGACGCGCGCTGACTAAGCTCAACACCAATATCATCACCAATGCCGAAAGCAGCGGTAGCGGTCGCTGTATAGCCATCTCGGTTAATACCTCACGGCTTACGGCATCAAATAAGAAAAACCAGATACCTAAGAAATAAACTATGGTAAGTAGCCAAACCACCGCAACGCCGCCAAACATCAAGCGATTGATTTCCTTTTTATCTAGCGCGCGCTGTTGATGCTTAATAAATTTATGCACCGCGATATAAGCGCCGACGATGATGGATACGACAGTGACCAGCTGTGAGTTTAGGGCAAATTTGGTTTGCACCATCATAAATATGGCGCTGGCCAAAACATAACCCACCGCAAAGAATCCGATATATGGCGCCATTTTAGGCGGCATTACGTTTAGGTTGCTAGAAGTATTGCCCGCTGTTTGACCATCTTTTGCTGGACTAAGACGCTTGCTAAGCTGCATTGGTTTGCGTGACATAAAAATAACCTTTATAAAGGGTAAAGCATAGAGTGTTAAAACATATTAAGCATGAACGCTGATTTTTATTAATGCTTTCTATCAGTGTGGTCGATATTGTCAATGCTGTGCTGTCCAATCTAACATGCTATCTAATACGGTACGGGCAGTATAGGTATTAAGCGCATGATCGGTATTAATCAGTCCGACTACCACATAGTCTTGCCCAGACAAACCTTTGACATAGCCTGCCATCGAGGTGACATTATTTAAGGTACCCGTTTTTATCCAAGCGCGACCGATGGCTTGCGACTTGGGTAAACGGTCACTATGGGCGCTGATGGTGCCACTGACGCCAGCAATGCCTAGCGAGCTCACATAAGCATCAAAGCTTGGTTGGTTGTATGCGTAGGTCAACAGCTCGCTTAAGTTGGCGGCACTGATGCTGCAATCGCGGCAGAGTCCTGAGCCATTGGTCAAATGCGGCGGAGTAGTAGTTAAGTTGGTTTGCCACCACTGATTGATTGATTGCAGCGCTTGCGGATAGTCGGTCGCTGTTGGCTGACCAAATTGATATAAGCTGATTGCTTGATTGTTAATTGTTTTATCGGTATCAGTGCCTTGCTTATTAACGCTTTCTTGATGCGTGTCGTTTTTATTCACATCTGTTTTATAAGCGCCGATAGAAAGCGCTACTTGTTCGGTCATCACGTTATTAGAGAAGTGATTGATATCATAAATCTGCTGCTTAAGGTTTAAAGAAGGATAGCTGACGACGGGCAAGGGTGACATGGCAATCGCTGCCAAACCATGTGGCGATTTTTTCTGTTTATTGGCAGTTTCATTGGCATGATAAGGCGTTTCTTGAGCGATGACTTTGCCACTTAAGGTATTGCCAAGTGTTTGCCATTTAGAGGCAATGACGCGGGCGGCGAAATCTTTGGCATCAGGGTAGGCGACATAAAAAGCATGTTCGCCGCAGCTGTCTGGCAAATTGCTATTAAGCGTTAATTGTGCCGCTTGCCACTGCGGCGCAATACTATAGCGCGCTTGCCCGCAAGCAGCCGAGCGCATATTTATCATGCTTGGCAATTGATAATTTGCCAATTGCGGTGTGTAGGTTAGCTGCGCGCGCGTATTGTCTAGCGGATAGCTCTGAATACCGACACTGCTAAAATTGACCAAAAAACCATCGGGGCTGGCGTTGTAAGGACGTAGTGGCGAGTTGTCAAAGGCTGCAGGGTCTTTGGTGACGTTTTTAAACACACTACTATCGACGATGATATCGCCGTTGATATGGCGGATGCCAGCCGTTTGCACTTTATAAAGCAGTTGCTGTAAGCGTTCGTGGGTCATTTTTGGATCGCCACTGCCTTGAATAATCAAGTCGCCATAGAGCGTATCGCCAATAATAATACCCGTATGATAAACGCGGGTATGCCAAACGAAGTCAGCACCCAATGTATCTAAGGCGATAAAACTTGGCACCAGTTTCATGGTGCTGGCAGGCGTGCGCGCAATATCGGCTTGATGGCTTAATAGCGGTGAAAACGAAATTTTGATAGCGGGATTATGAGCAGTCGATTTGTCGTTATTGTTTTTGCTGCTTTCATTCTTAGTAGGATTTTTGGTGAGTTTTAAAGCGTCATCTGGCAGTAGCGGTGGCACGCTTTCTATACTTTGATAGGTATAAGGGTCATCGGTATAAGCGTGCAGCTGTCTTGCATGTTGCTTAATCGTCTGTTTTTCAATCGTCACTAAGGCGCTTTGATGTACCGTTATTTCTTTAGCATTAATATTATTATTTTGAGTCGTTTGTTTTTGGATGCTTTCAGGTTCAGCAGTGTCATTGCCAGTAGTTAACGATTCTGGCAGATTAGCGGCTTTAGGGCTATCAATTACCTGAATGGGCGCAGGCAAGCGGCTCGCAGTTTTATCACCGACTGGGGTGATGATAATACTAATATCGGTCGCGCTTAAGTTTGCGCGCGTAAGCGCTGTCTGAATCGCTTCTGGCAAAGCCGCTTGCGCACATAGCGGCGTCAGTATAACACTCGCCAATAAGGTCAGTGATGCTAGGTAGTGAGCAGGCTTATGTAGCGTATATGGTTGCTTAGAAAAAGGCGCTAATTTAGCAAAAGCGGTAGGGCGGTTATGAGTCTTAGAAGTGGGTAGCATGAGCGGTCTATTATCAGGTGACAAAAACAGCCTATGGTAACATGAGTTGCTATTTTCACGTAGTATCAGCGTTGGCGTAGGTGCAAAAATGCCATGGCTGTCATGATAGCATCGTTATAAGCATCGTGCGTGCCAAGCTCTGGGATCTCATAATGCGCTAAAATATTGGTCAAGTGCTGTGATTGATTGGGAATACCCTGCGTACGATCGCCCATACGCCGACTGTATAATTGCCGTATATCAATGACCTGGTTCGGTAGCGTGGTGCCCATATAGCGCTTGACCAAAGGATTCAAAAACCCTGTATCTATCTGCGGGCAAAAACCAACTAGCGGTCGATTGTCTATAAAAGGCAGTACTAACGCCAGCATTTCATCGTAGCTCATACCATGCTCAACATCGGCAGTGCGCAGCCCATGAATCACAATGGTATCACGATCAGGCATTACTGGCGGCCGACAAACCAGATGCAGACCGTTACCTGTATCAATGCTATCGCCATTGATATGAATGGCAGCGATAGATAGCAGGTGATGCTTTTTTGGATTGAGTCCTGTCATCTCACAATCAATCGCGACCCATTTATCAGCTAAAGGTTTATTAAACATCGATGCCAGCTCAGGGCGCTGCAAATGGGTCTTTTGCCAATGAGACGATAACTGTTTTAGCCAACGCATCTTATTTTTGCTCCCCTTTATTTTTTCTCGCAGCGTTCTTATCAGCTGACGTATGTATTTTAATTAAACTCTAGCTGATAATGGCGACTTAATTGACCCTTAAAGCTTTTGACCACGGCCAAGCACTCATTTAATAAGTCTCGCTCGAGTGCCGATAAAGTGGTCGGATCAACTTGCCGCGCATGCTTATCATCTGTTGATAGCGCCACTGACAAACGCTGCGCCATAAAAAACTCTAATGCTTCAAGCAAAGTGTCAGCGCGCTGTTGGTTTAAGGCGCGCACTTGTACCAAGGCTTTAAGGCGTCCTTTACTACTCGGCGCATCAAAAATATCGTTTTCTAAGGCTAAAGTACGAATGCCATGCACCAGCGGAAAAATACCAGCTTTTTTAAGATCGATATCGTAGGCGCTTTTTTTACCGCCAAGGAGCGGCACAAACTTTTGCCACCATTGACCGACATCACCAAACTGTAAAGCGGCACGAGCGAACTGACGGACAAACATCAAATCTGACTGGCGATGGGCAATTTTTAAATGCTCGCGCACACTCGTCAGTAGCGATTCATCGCCGCAGACATATTCGCCATCAAATATGGCCGACAAATAAATACTGTGTATCGGGTCGGTATTTCTAAACCATAAGCTAATCTGCGCTTTGAACTGTTTGAGCGGCTGCCGCCACAGCGGATTGGTCATCATGATATTGCCATCGCAAAGCGGATAACCCAAGGTTGCTAAATGATGGTTAAAGGTTTCAGCGAACTGAGCTAAGTCAGAATGGCTATAACCATCACGAATAATCAGCGCATTGTCTTGGTCGGTACGCATGATTTGCTCGCCGCGACCCTCTGAGCCCATGACGATAACGCAAGTGTTTTTCATCACTTCATCAGGTACGATAAGTTGCCACAGTTTGGTAAAAACTTGCGCGTTAAGGGTTTGTACCATACGGCTGACATTACCAATTTTGATACCATTTTGGTGCTGCGCGCGAATATAGCGCCCAATGAGCTCAACCGCAGTAGCCAAGCTCGGCAAATCTTTTGCTTGCTCAATCTGCAGACTAATCAGCTGCGAATGATGACCAATATGAGCGAGCATATCACTTTGCCCAAGCACGCCTGCAACCTCGCCGTTGGCATCAATCACTGGCAGTCTATGGATACGGTAGCGCGTCATGGTCAATAGCGCATCGCCAATCTCGTCGTCCGCATCAATGGTGCGCAGATTGAAACTTGCATAGCGCTGGCAAGGCGTCGTCGCAGGGTTTTGCTGGTCGCTTACCGCGCGGCAGATATCGGTATCGGTTAAAATACCTAACGTACGACCAGAATAGTTATTGGAAGTTTGCGTATTGGCGCTATCAGTAACTAAGCTGCTATCTAGGTTGTTGTCTAAATTTCGGTCTAAGTTTCGGTCTAAATCTGTTTTTAAATCATTATCTAATGTTTGCTTTTCAGCAGGGTGTGATTGGTCGAGCGGCCGCACCAACACATGCTTAAGCCCAGCTTTGGTCATGATATGTGCCGCCTCATAGAGGCTGCTGGTGGCATCAATGATATGCACGGGTAATAAGCTGACATCAATTACAGGCTGCATCATGATTTGCTGCACTTCTTGCTGTTCATTATAGCCATGATAGCTAGCATCTAAGCTTTGCCCGCTGCGCCGCTGCTGTAATGCCTTTAATCGTTCAGGTAAATCTTCTGAGAGTAATTGGCGCACCAAATGATTCTGCGCACTGATTTTATCAACGGTTGCGCCATTGATTTGCAGCAGCAGGGTGTCTTCAATCGCACGAAACTCGTAGGGCGTTACAGTATTCTCGTTCGTAGGGACGCTACTTTTTATAGGTATGAAAGTGGCTGCTTCGTTATCCTCTTCTATAAACGTTTTTGGCAACCGCCGACTGTCAAACCAATCATTACTATTTAGATGGTCGGTATGATTGCTACCCAAATACGTCGCCACGAACTCGCCAGCAAGCAGCTGCTCGATTTGTCCTTTAATGACCACATAAAAATAGCTTAAATCAGCGGCAGATAAACGCTCATCTTTAGCAAGATAACGGATTTGGGTATTTTTTCTGACGCTTTGGCGTTCAGCCGCGCTTAATACGTCAAAAGGTGGCTGGGTAAAATCAAGATGGGGCATGGCATCATCCTTGATGGCATATTTAACAAAATTTTTGGAAGAGGGATTTTATGAGTGATAAGGATATATAAAAAAGTGTCGCGTTATTTCTACTATAGCATTGTTTAATCGGCAAGATAGCAAGAAACCACACATAACCATGATAATATTGTGGTTATGTGTGGTTCTCTGATACTATGTTGAATATTGAGGTGTTATTTATTGTTTAATACTTAGGTTTTCTGGCCAATGTTTGAGACAGGTTTTTAAACTAAGCATTTAAACTCAGTCTTTAAAAATGTTGTTTCAGCGGCAAGTTAAGCGCCAAGTAATTGACGGATACGATTGATGGCTTCACGGCTTTCCTCAACGCTGGCAACCAAGGCAATGCGCACATAACCTTGCCCAGGATTTTTACCATTGACCTCGCGTGACAGATAACGCCCAGCCAGCGCGTGAATATTTGCTTGCTCATATAAAGCTTTGACAAAGATTTCGTCGTCGCCATTAAATTGCTCAGGCACTTTTACCCAAAAGTAAAAACCCGCCTCTGGCATGCGTAAATCAAGCAATTCGCCAAGCTCGGACATCCATAAGGCGAATTTTTCTTGATAAAGCGCTCGATTACGCGCCACGTGCTTTTCATCTTCCCAAGCAGCGATGGAAGCCAGCTGATGCGGTATCGGCATTGCACAGCCCTGATAAGTGCGATATTGCAAATAAGGCTGCAAAATATTGGCGTCACCGGCCACAAAGCCTGAGCGCAGGCCGGGCAAGTTTGAACGCTTGGATAAAGAGTGAAATACCACGCAATTTTTAAAGTTATGACGACCGAGCGCCGCGCAAGCTTGCAGCAGGCCAATCGGCGCGCGATCAAAATACAGCTCGCTATAGCACTCGTCGCTGGCAATGATAAAGCCGTACTGGTCGGATAAACGCAGTAAGTGTTCCCAATCATCCATGGTCATGACGGAACCGGTTGGATTATTTGGGCTACAGACAAACAATAGCTGCGTGCGCGTCCAAACGTCCCTCGGTACCGCGCGATAGTCACCTTTAAATTCATTATCAATGCTGCAAGGCATAAAGTACGGCGTCGCTTGCGCGAGTATGGCAGCGCCCTCGTATATCTGATAAAACGGATTGGGCATCACAATGGTTGGTGCCTCATCTGCTTTTTGCAAGGGCTGCGCGCTTGGCTGATTATGAGCTGCCAGTTGATTGGTTTCGTCTTCGGACAACTCGGTTTGTGGATGGTCAATAACCGCTTGCACCAAGCTAAAAATCGCCTCGCGCGTACCCATAACCGGCAATACTTGCGTATGCGGGTCGAGATGATTGAGAAAGAAGCGCTTTTCTAACCAGTGAGCGATGGTTTGACGCAGCTCAAACAGCCCGTTGGTGGTTGGATATTGGCTTATTTTGTCCAAGTTTTCGCGTAGGACGTCCAACACAAATGCTGGCGGCTCGTGTTTTGGCTCTCCAATACCGAGCTTAATTTCACTATAGTTATAGGCTGGCGTACTGTCCGCGAGTAAAGTCGCCATCTTAGCGAACGGATAAGGGTGCAGAGTCGTCAAGTTGTGATTCATAGGTAGGCTAACTATAATAGACAATTAATAATAAAGTGATAAAGAAAAATTACATTTAAGCAGTGTAGCACTTCTCTTATTTTTTGTCTTTTTTCTTCTCAGACGGTTTATTGTTGAGTTAAAACCAGCACTTAAAGCAATTTATACGGTGAATAACCTTGCATAGCGCTTGTTTTTTAGACGGTAACCCGTATTGAGATTGGCCAATTTTAATAATGCGATTAAGTATAGATAAAATTAAAATAGCGTCATTTATTAACCAAGCAAAAAATAACTGTCCGTAAAAACGTCAGATTATTTAAGGAAACTTGATATGTCTAGTGTTTTAAAAACCGATGAGCGTGGCGCTAAAGATATCAATGTGCAACAATTTGAGGGTAGCCAGCGTGTTGAGCTATACGAGCAACTAAAACAGCGCGAGCACAATTGGTGGCATGCGCGGCAGCAGTTGACGCTGTTAAAAGAGCGGCAGATGTTTTGGTTTGGCGATAACAGCTTTATGATGTGGCTGCTCTGGCAATTGGTCAGCTATGTGGTGGTGGCGATGGTGCTTATGCTCCTGAGCAAACTGTCAAACATCTCATTGCCTTTATGGCAGTATATGGGTTTATTTGCGGTACAGACGCTGATTTTTATTGTCATGTTGGGCTTTAAGGGCCGTATGGCCACGCATTTACAAAATAAGATCAATCAAGTCGATGTCTTGCGTGAAGAAGCGCTTAACGAGATGACCATTTTGGCCGCTGACACGCTTTATAATGATGTGCATGCCAAAGCCCCGATTTCCTTACAGCAAATCTTTGAGTACTACGACGGCGAATTTCATTTAGCCAGTTTGCATCGTCTGCTACAAAAAGAGGTGGACACTGGGCGCTTGATGCTTGGGCAGCAGCAAGTAGAAGCAGAGATTTTGCCGTTGGAGCTTGCCGATGAGGAGCTTAAAGAGATGGCAAGCGAGATGGTCTATAAAAGCGTCTTATAAAGTATGCGTTTAATATAAGTAGCTTATAAATATTTGGTCAAAAGCTATCGTTGATATTTCGTCTTAAAAAAATGCTTTATCGTTGAAGGTTAACGATAAAGCGTTTTTCGTATTTATAATTTAGCTTCTAACGATTAACTTCTAACATAAGCAGCTATATAGCAATTAACCATCGTTACGAATGCTCAGGCTTGCTATCAATGCCGCCTTCAATGTCTCAAGTTTATCCGCCGACAATGCCTGATCGTTTTGATCGCTGATATAAAACATATCTTCTGCGCGCTCGCCTAACGTGGTAATACGGGCGGCATGCACTTCAATTTGTTGTTGTAAAAACACCTGACCAACGCGGGCCAGTAAGCCTGGTTGATCAAGCGTCTCTAAGCTCATGATATGCTGATTTGAGGCTTCATTAAACTCAAAGTGAATCGTCGTAGCAACATCGAAATGTCGCAACTGGCGCGGCATTTTTCTATTGGTAAGCTTGGGCACCGTCGGATTTTTAAAGGCGTCGATTAAGCGCTGTTTAAGCTCTTGTTGGCTGTCTGTATCGACCAATAACGTGCCGCTGCGGTCGAGCAGCACGTAGGAATCTAAGGCAAAATCACGCGTTGCGGTAATGATGCGGGCATCCAAAACATCGAGATTCATTTGGTCAAATACCGCCATGGTAACGGCAAATAAATTGACCTGATCTTGGGTATAAACAAACACTTGCACCGCATCAAGTGCCAGCTCGCGATGCTCACGTAACACGACCAAGGGCTGACTATTGGCATCGGAGGCGCGGCCGATGGGCGGATGGTTTAAGATGGCTTCAGTATGCCACAAGATATCTTCTGCGATCTCGCGCAAAAAATACTCATCGCCCAAGTCATCCCATAACCTTAAAACCTCTTCGCGATTCATGTGCTGATTATCGACATTATCAAGCATCGCCAGCGCCTGTTTGCGCGTGGCTTTAATCATATCTTGGCGGTTGGTTGGGGCGTCAATATCAGCGCGCAGGATACGCCGTGTTTGTGAATACAGCTGCTTCATCAAGGTTGCGCGCCAGCTGTTCCAAAGCTGGGGATTGGTGGCATTCATATCGGCGACCGTCAGCACATACAGATGGTTTAAATGGGTGACATTTCCGACTAAATCGGCAAATAGCGTCACCACTTCTGGGTCTGAGATGTCCTTTTTCTGCGCTGTCATCGACATCAGCAAATGATAGCGGGTCAACCAGCCGACCAAATGCGCGTCCGCAGTACTCATGCCATGAGCAAGACAAAACTCAATCGCTTCTGTTTCGCCAAGCTGGCTATGATTACCGCCGCGGCCTTTAGCGATATCATGAAACATCGCCGCCAGCACCAAAATCTCTTTGCGCTCGATACGCTGAAAGATAGAGCTGACCAGTGGAAAGTCCTCAAAAAAGCGCGGATCGGTAAAGCGGTGCAAAATACGAATCAAAAATAACGTATGCGCATCAACGGTATAACGATGAAATAAATCGTACTGCATCAGCCCCGTTACTTGCGCAAAAGCTGGGATATAGCTGCCCAAAACGCCGTAACGATTCATGGTACGCAGGCGATGAAATAAATAATTTTGCTCTTTTAAATTGGCTAAAAATAGCGCTTGATGCGACGGGTTGTCTCTATACGCTTGATCGATGCCGCGCGCCGCTATTTTTAACGCACGCAAGGTATGGGTACGGACGTTTTTGATACCGTATTGACCCATCAGCAAAAACATCTCTAAAATCGCCTCAGGGTGCTGAGCAAAGACGCGATGATGCGATATTGCAATCTGTTCGCCGACTCGGTTAAAGCGGGCGTTAATCGGATGTTTTTTTGGTCGTTCTTCATCCGGCAGTTGCGGCTCGATAATGGTCTCATAATAATGATTGGTCAGCATCTCAGATAGCGTCGATATCTGCATGGCACAGCGATAATAATCGCGCATAAAGCGCTCAACGGCAGCATTTGGTTGGTCGTCAGGCTGCGTCTCATAGCCCATCATTTGCGCAATTTCACGCTGATAATCAAATAGCAGCTTGTTTTCATTGCGCCCAGTCAGCTCATGCAAATAATGGCGGATTTGCCATAAATAACCTTCGGCAAAGTTAAGCTCATCAAACTCTTTTTCGGTCAAAAAGTTTTGCTGCACCAGGTCATAAAGCTTACTGACGCGAAAGTAGCGTTTGGTCACCCAACCAATAATATGAATGTCACGCAGACCACCGGGCGCCGTTTTAATGTTAGGCTCAAGATTGTACTCGGTGGCATTGTGCTGCAAATAACGCGCTTTTGCTTCAGCGATTTTCACCTCATAAAAATCACGTGGCGACCACTGGGTATTGACGATTCTATGGGGCACATCTTGCAATGCTTCATTGCCGACTAACAACCGCGCCTCTAGTAAAGTACTGGCAACGGTGTGGTCGAGCGCCGCCTCCAAGCATTCGCTGACGCTGCGCACCGATAGGGCAGGCTCAAGTCCAATATCCCACAATAGTGCCACTAAATTATCGATTTTCTCTTTATTATCAGCCGCAATCTCGTCTGGCGTTAGCAGCAAAATATCGACATCTGAATATAACGACAGCTCACCGCGGCCATAACCGCCAGTGGCAAATAATGCTAAGTCCGTTTTATCAAGCTCAAACCATTTGAACAACGCAATGAGTAACTCATCGATGACACAGGCACGAGCCGCTACCAATTGGCGGATATTGACGCCGCGTTCGAGCTCGCGGCTGATATCGTCATTGATTTGAATCAGCCATTCAGCAATACTCTGTTCGGAAATACTGTGCTTAGAAATACTGTGCTTAGAAATATTTTGCTCGCGATTACTGAGCGACGTCGCGCTATCGGTTGTAGTGCTATGGTCTGATAATAGAGGCATAGGCGTCAAATCAATGGTCGCGACATCACAAGTAAACATGAAGGGTATCCGATTAAGAGGTTGTAAATAGAGGCGCTAAAAAAATGGGTGAATGCAAATATCACGCTGAAAAACAAAAAATAGCACCGCCAATATGCCTGAATTTTCAGGCAAAAAAAAGACCGCCTAGGCGATCTTTTTAAGTATTACTGGGTCAAAAAGCTTAAGTCTTCTTCGGGGCGCGTAGTAAAGACTTCACAGCCATTGTCCGTCACCACCATGGTATGTTCCCACTGTGCTGACAGCTTGCGGTCTTTAGTAATCGCCGTCCATTCGTCCGGTAAAATTTTGGTCTGCCACGTGCCTTGGTTAATCATCGGCTCAATGGTAAAAGTCATACCGGTTTTTAGCTCAAAGCCTGTGCCTTTTTTACCATAGTGCATGACTTGCGGCTCGTGATGGAATTCATTACTAATACCGTGACCACAGAACTCGCGCACGATACTAAAGCGCTCAGGCTCGACCACTTCTTGAATAGCCGCACCGACATCGCCTAAGCGCGCGCCATTTTTGACCACGCTCATACCGGCATAAAGGGCTTCTTGTGCCACTTTGCAAATACGCTGCGCCATGATAGAGCCATTGCCGACAATCCACATTTTCGAAGTATCGCCGTAATAGCCATCTTTGATAACCGTGACATCAATATTGATGATATCGCCATCTTTTAGTAGTTTATTGTCGGTTGGAATACCGTGACAAACCACATGGTTGACAGAGGTACAGATAGATTTTGGGAAGCCATTATAGTTAAGGGGCGCAGGAATCGCTTCTTGCACATTAACGATATAATCGTGAGCGATTTGGTTCAATGCTTCGGTACTGACGCCAACTTTGACGTGCTCATCGAGCATTACAAGCACATCGCTGGCAAGTTTACCGGCCACGCGCATTTTTTCTATGGCTTCAGGAGATTGGATAAGGGATTTTTTGGTCATCATAGTCGTACTTATAGTTATAGAATTTAGGTAGGCAATTATACCATAAATGCAAGCGTCGCTGTTCTGCTAACCCTTAGCAACTTTGTACGCATTTATCAAGCCTAGCGTTATAGTGATATTAACTGTCTCAGCTTATTTATATGTAGATACGTGACTATAAAGTCATGGAAATATGACACATATGTCAAAAAGCAGTTGAATGTTGTAGATGATAGAAGTATTGTAATTTTGTTTGCTAAATGAATTGGCAACGATTTTTAGCGCTTAGTGCAGGATGCAATAGCTAAACGTTAAAGAAGAATAAACGTTAAAGATAAGCCGCATAAAAATGGCTTCACACTTTTATTTTACAATAACAAGGAAGTTGTTATGACTCTAAAATCTCGCCTGCGCGCTGCCATAATGCCCAGCGCCTTTCTACCTTCACTTGGCGCTATTGCTGTCGGTGTGCTCCTCATGACCTTACAAACCACTTCTGCTCAAGCAGCGGGACAATTTTATAATTGCGCCAATGCCACCGGCTGTAAAATGGTCGATAGCAAATTTTTCACCTCAAAACATACTGATACCAAATATCCCATTGTCATGACTCATGGTCTGGTCGGCTTTACCAAGCTACTCGGTGTCGATTACTTTTATGGCATTCCGCAAACCCTGATGAGTGGCGGCTCAAAAGTCTACGCGACCAAGACCTCTTCTTTTAATGATAGCCGAGTGCGCGGCGAGCAGCTACTACAGCAAGTAAAAACCATTAGCGCGATATCTGGTAGCCCCAAGGTGAACTTAATCGGGCATAGTCATGGCGGGCATGATATTCGTTATGTTGCTGCTGTTGAGCCAAAGTATGTGGCGTCAGTGACGGCAGTTGCCAGCCCAGAGCAAGGGGCGGCATTAGCCGATTGGGTGGTTGAGCAGATTGATAATGACAGAGTCAATGGTGAGTATAATACTGCTACCAAAGCCGCGCTTACCTTGTTTGGTTTCTTAGGTAATTTTATGGATTTAAACGCTGGCATCCCTATCGATAAGCTGCAAGAGCAAGACGGGTTTGGTGCGGTTACCGCCTTATCAACTGACTATATGGCGGATTTTAACCGCGAGTTCCCAGCGGCCATGCCTTCAAGCTATTGTGGTCAACCAAAAGATACCAAGGTAAACGGTATCAACTACTATTCATTCAGTGGTGTCGGGCAAGTAACCAATGCGCTAGACCCGATGGATTATGTGTTATTAGCGACCTCACAAGTATTTAAAAATGACCCAAATGATGGGTTGGTTTCTGCTTGTTCAAGCCGTCTAGGTCATGTCATCCGCGATGATTACAAAATGAATCATATGGATTCGGTCAATCAACTATTAGGCTTGGTCGCATGGGGACAACCTAATCCTAAAACTGTTTATCGCGAACAGGTTAACCGTTTAAAAAATGCCAATTTATAAAACCAATTTCTAAATTTAGTAATTAAATTTAATTATTAAGGCTTAAATGTAAATTAGCAAATAAACCGCTTTTGCCTAAAAGGGTCACTATGTAACGGGCCCTTTTATTTTGCCCCATTTTATGAATAGTAAATTCCTTATAAACCGCTTGATTAAATAAGATAGTGTCGTTATGCCAACTAAGCGCCGTTCACCATTTTTGCTCATCATTATCGCCGTGATAATCATTTTAGTTGTGGCGATTATTTGGTGGTTTAAGCCCGATAATGCTCGCAAACCTTTTTCTCAAACAGAGTCTACGGCGCTGAATAGCCAAGCCAATGTCAGCATCATAGACGAGGCGAATGTTAATAATAATGTTGGCACGTTCGCTAAGCAAGACGCTTCTCAATTTACGACGGGTCTTGAGAATTTACCGCGCTCCTTGCAAGGAACGGAGGTCGATGGAGAGATTATCATTGATGAAAATAAACAGCTGGTCGTCACCGAAGGGCTACGGCGTTTATTTGATTATTTTCTGTCAGCGCTAGGCGAAGAGGACGAAGCGGTTGTTTATGCGCGGGTGGAGAGTTATATCCGCAGTCATACGCCAGAGCCTGCCGCCAGCCAAGCGATGAAGATATTTGACCAGTACATCGCCTATCTTAAAGCGATTCCTGCAATAGAAAGCCGTTATGGCAATCTGCAACTACAGGCGACCAAAAATGGCGAGCTGGATTTAAGTGTGGTGGCGCAGCAGCAGCAAGATGTTGCCAAATTACGCCAGCAGTATTTTGATAAAAATACTATCACCGCCTTTTTTGGCGCAGAAGATGAATATGATGATTATAGTATGGCGATGGTCAAAATTAACCAAGATAAGCAAATGTCTGACGCCCAAAAAAAAGCGGCAAAGCAAGATTATATTAGCCGGATGCCCAATAATGCGACCAAAGCCAACATCGCTCAGCAGGCGAATCTGGAGGAGTTACTTAGTCGTACAGAGCAGCTGCAAGCAATGGGTGCAACGGCTGAAGAGTTATATAATATGCGTCGTGAGTTGGTTGGCGCGCCAGCAGCAGCAAGGCTTGCGCAGGTCGATCAACAAGATGCTCATTTTGATCAGCGTTTTAAGCAGTATCAAGCTCAAAAACAGCAGCTACTAAGTCAAAGCGCTGATAAAACGCAAGCGCAAGCCCGAATCAGTCAAATGGAGCAGCAATTATTTAATGAGACTGAACGCAAACGTTTGGCAGGTTATGCCGCTTTGCAACAACAAAAGGCTGCAACTCCCAATTAAATCCGATGTTAATTTTTAGGTAAAAATAAAAAGTATTTAACGGTGAAATTGAATTATCAGCACTCTAAATAGTGTTATTAGCTAAAGTGCTAGCAGGGAATAGGTATTGTAACAAGGTATGTTAGCAAAAAAGCTATAAAGTAGAACAAATATAGCGGTAATTGGTACTCAATCTATCATGACAGGCTTATGAAAAATGGGCATAATAACCTCACTGTTTAGACTAACGATAAAAACACATTAAGCAGAGCACATTAACCTGAGAAAATGCTGCTTAATATGATAAAAACAATATTTTTTTACCTTTGCACTCTTATTTTTATATTTGAAACCTCTAGGAGTTTATATGAAAAACATGACTAAAATGATGATGGCTGCTACCCTTGCGGTTGGTACACTTGCTGCTGCTGGCTGCCAAACCACACCTAGCGTGACCGCGCCTGTGACCCAGCCAATTACTGTTGACGCCCTACAAGCGTATAACTGGCAGCTTGTCGATGCTAAGCGCACTAATGGCGACAAAGTTAGCCAATTATTCTTTGATCCAAGCAAACCATTGACGCTTAATTTTTTTAAAGATAACGGTAATGACCGCGTGAGCTTTATCAATACCTGCAATAATATGGGTGCCAACTATAGTGTGGTAAATGGCAATGTCGTACTCGGTAATGTTTTATCAACAATGATGGCGTGCCCTGAGCCACAAGCCAGCTTTGATACAGCGACACTTGCAACGGTACAAGGTAAATATAGCATTAATAAGAATGCCAATAACACACCTATCTTGACGATTACTAATAGCAATCAAGTGGCTCATTTTAAAGCCGTTTCTAAATAAGTTAATCGTTTAATATAAACGTTTTAAAATCTGACCATTTAAAAATGCCTCACTAAACAGTGGGGCATTTTTTTTATCTAAAATTCGTGACGCTTTCCGCTACACTGTCATAAGTCGCTAAGGTCAAATGTTTAAGCCATTAAGATATTTCTTATGCCATCAACTTTTTAACCTTATCAAAACTCTCATTTTGTATTTATCAGCATTTTATTGGATGTCATTTATGTTAGAAATATTTGGAGAAAAATCAACTGTCAACCTACGCACAATAACTGGCATCACGGCGATAACGGCTTTTGGTCTATTAACGGGCTGTCAAACGTTGCCAAGTACGATGGCTAAAGCGAATCATGCAACCAAAACACCTATTGATACAAGTGCGAGTAATCCTCTAACGGCGCGCATGCCAGCGATAGATCGGCAAGGGCGCATCGCTTATGTCGAAGAGCAGGGAGCAGGCGCAGCAAAGATATCAACGCTATATAGCATTCGTCCTGATGGTAGCGACCGCCAATTGATAGATCAGTTGAATGGTTATATTTATGCGCCAGCGTGGTCTGCGGATGGTCAAATGATCGTCTATAGCAAACAAGTCGCGCGCCAGTCTCCCAAGATTTATACTTATGATCGCAACAGCAACACCCAAAATTTAATCGTCAATACTGAGGGCAGTAACTTATCAGCATCATTTTCACCTAATGGGCAAAAACTGCTTTATAGCTCAACCGTCGGCGGCAATGCTGATATCTATGAGATGCGCTTAAGTGACGGGCATACCAAACAGCTCACAACCTTACCGAGCACAGAAGTGCAGCCAAGCTATGCAAACGATGGGCAAAGCTTTGTTTATACCAGCGATAAAGTCCGCGCTGGTCGTCCCAGTATTTATCGTTATCACTTTGCTACCGGTAAGGCGACATTGATACCGACCGCAGGCTATGCGGCCAGTCCGCAACTGAGCTTGGATGGACAGTATTTAGCCTATCTTAATGGTCGTAAGGCGGCGGTAATGACACTTGTGACAGGGCAAGTAATTAATCTAGCTGAGACAGGACTTGATGAGCCCGCGCGTCTGTCGCCTTCTGCACAGTACGCCGTTTATCCCACAAAGCTTTCGCAAGTGAGCGGTCAAAATGGTAGCAGTTTAGTGATTCATTCTTTAGCTGGCCATTCAAGCTACGCGATTAGCAGTAAGACGGGCGGCGTTGTGCGCTCACCGATTTGGGGTCGGTAAAAAATTTTTAATGTAAAGGTAAATATCATGGCGCACAAAAAAGTAAACCTACCGCAAAAAATCTGCCCTGTTTGCCAGCGACCGTTTACGTGGCGCAAAAAGTGGGAGAGGGATTGGGAGCAGGTGACTTATTGTTCTGAAAAGTGTCGGCGAGGGAAGGTAAATAATGAATATTAATGACTCAAAGAGTTTAGCCACTTATTAAAGTGGCTAAACTTTACTTTCAAAATTACAATTGGTTTTGATCATTACTGGCGCTGAAAATGGAAAAACTCATCATCGTCTATGATGCCATTCTTATTTTCATCAACTTCAAGCGTCAGTCGTTTATCATTTACTCTTACATACCGAGATAGAGCATCTGACAATCCAGTACTACCATTGTTATCTAGTATTTGATTAACTGTTAATGCTCCTGTTATGCCATTGATAGTATAGTTTCCCCACTCCATACCGGATATTTCTTTATCCATATTATCGAAAGGTGGTGCATTGTCGACTTCCATGTGAACATAGGTGCCATCATCGAAAAATGCTAATGCCAATAGCTCATTGTTAGTGTCTTTATTTCTCCAAAGTCCTACTATTTTTTCAGACTTGGCCTTTTCGAATTTAAAAGACTCATCATTATCTATTGCACCATTTCTATTTTCATCAACTTCCAGAGTCAGGGTGTCACCAGATATTCGAGCGTATCGGATAAGAATATCTGATAATCCAGTGTCGCCATTATTATCGAAAATCTGATTTACTTTTAATTCTCCTGTTTTATCATTTAAAGTAAATCTACCCCATTCCATACCAGACTTCTCATTATTAGGGTTGTCAAAAGGTGGCCTTTCGTCAACTTCCATATGAACATAGGTGCCGTCATCAAAGAATGCTAACGCTAATAAATCATTGCTAGTATCTTTATTTTCCCAAAGCCCTATAAGTTTTTTAGACGTTGGCATTACAATAGGTCTGTTTTTCGAAAAATCAAAGGATTCATTTTCATCTATAACGCCATTCTGATTCTCATCAACGTCAAGTGTAAGTTCGCCACTAGATGCTTTAAGGTAGCGTGTAAGAGGTTCTGAAAATCCTGAGATACCATTATCATCAAAGATTTGACTGGTTTCCAATCTATCCGTGTTAGCGTCAACGGTATAATTACCCCACTCCATACCGTTTTCTGGGTTATCTAATGATTTTTCTGCATCAACTTTAAGCTGAATATAAGTACCATCTTCAAAAAAAGCAACTGACTCTAACTCGTCCTCTGTTTCCTCGCCTCTCCAAATTCCTAAATATCCGTCATTTTTAGCTTTTGAGAAACTGAAAGACTCATTGCTATCTATAACGCCATTATTATTCTCATCAATCTGAATGGTAAGTATCCCTTCAGATACTGAAATATACTGAGTCAGGTTTTCTGATAGACCGTTTTCACCATTATCATCGAAAATTTGATTAACCTTCAATGCTCCTGTTTTATTGTCTATAGTATATTTCCCCCACTCCATGCCATCATTTGCAACGTTTCCTGACTGGATTGTAAAAGCTTGTCTTAATAGAGGTTCAGGCTTGTTTTCTACCTCTACATGAATATAAGAACCATCTTCGAAGAAAGCTAGAGCCAAAAGATCACTTTCGGTATCATTGCTAGTCCAAAGTCCTGTCATTTCAGATTTAATATCAGGTGGCTGTGAAGGTGGCTGATAGGAATCGGAATCATCATTACATCCTTGTAAGAGCAGAGAAGTAGTGATGGCTAATAATGCTAATTTAAATGATTTCATTTTTTATCTCTCCTTGAATGAAAAATGTAAAATCTTGGCGGCTATACAAACGACGTCCTTGTCCCTTCTTTTTTAAAGTATTTAATTTTTATTATATATAAATGTTTTTTTATGAATATAACAAATATTTTTAGTGAATCCAACCAAAAAAAGTATTTATGCGTTTTAATAGCTTAAAAAGGTCGGTAAGTAACGTTAGTATTGAATGTCAGCAGATAGAAAGTGGACATAAAAAAATACCGCCACATCTCCTATAGCATCTTTATTAAATGAGATAGGAGGTATGACGGTATGATTAAACGTTATATTTAAATGAGTTTTTTTACAAATTCGGATTTAACCATTTCTCAGCCGTTTTCATATCCCAGCCTTTACGCTCAGCATAGCTTTCTAACTGATCGGTACTGATTTTACCGACGTTAAAGTACTCGCTATTAGGATGCGAGTAGTAGAAACCACTGACCGATGACGCAGGCCACATCGCATAGCTTTCGGTGAGCTTAGTACCGATAGCATCGCCCGTACCAATCCACTCAAATAACTTGCCTTTTTCGGTATGCTCAGGGCAAGCAGGGTAGCCAGGCGCAGGACGGATACCGACGTATTTTTCTTTGATCATCTCGTCATTGGTTAGATTCTCGTCAGCCTGATAACCCCAGTACTCTTTACGTATGAGCTCATGTAAATGTTCGGCAAAGGCTTCCGCTAAGCGGTCAGATAAGGCTTGGGTCATGATGGCATTATAGTCGTCGCCAGCTGCTTTGTACTGCTCAGCAAGCGCCTCTGTGCCAACGATAGAGACGGTAAAACCGCCAAGATAATCGGTATGCGCAACTGATGGCGAGATAAAGTCTGCCAAGCTAAAGTTTGGCTTGCCGCTGGCTTTATCTGACTGTTGACGCAAATGCTCAAATTGATATTCTGCTGTGCCGCCATCAGTTGGTGCTTTATCATAGACAGTAACGGTATCCGCGCCAGTGCGCTTAGCTGGCATGAGTTTAAACACGCCTTTAGCGACGATTAACTTTTCATCAATCATCTTTTGCATCAAGTCATTGGCATTATCAAACAAATCACGCGCGGCTTCACCAACCACATCATCTTGCAAGATTTTTGGGTATTTACCCGCCAAGCCCCAAGAGATAAAGAACGGCGTCCAGTCGATATAAGGCAATATATTGGTAATCGGGTAATCATCAAGAATGACTTGACCTAGCTTATTTGGCACTGGCGGTACATAGTTGTCCCAATCGTACTGAAAACCAAGCTCAATCGACTCAACATAAGAGATTTTCGCCGCTTTTGGTTGGCGTTTAGCGAGACGTTCACGTACTTTGATGTACTCTTCACGCGTCTCATTGATGAGGCCTTGACGGTGCTCTTTGGATAGTAGCTTAGTGACGACGCCAACTGAGCGTGAAGCGTCTGATACATAAATAACCGCATCGTTTTGGTATTGAGGTTCGACTTTTACTGCCGTATGCGCTTTAGAGGTTGTTGCCCCTCCAATCATCAAGGGTAGGGTCATGCCGCGTTCTTGCATTTGCTTGGCGACATAGACCATCTCATCGAGACTTGGGGTGATCAGACCTGATAAACCGATGATATCAACTTCTTCTGCAAGCGCGGTATCGAGGATTTTTTCACACGGTACCATCACGCCAAGATCGAGGATTTCATAGCCGTTACAGCCAAGGACCACGCCGACGATGTTTTTGCCGATATCATGGACGTCACCTTTGACCGTCGCCATAAGGATTTTACCTTTCTTTTCGCCCTCAACTTTTTCCGCTTCGATATAAGGGTTGAGCCAAGCGACTGATTGTTTCATGACGCGGGCAGATTTTACCACTTGTGGTAAGAACATTTTACCCGCGCCAAATAAGTCGCCGACGATATTCATGCCGTCCATTAATGGCCCTTCGATGACTTCTAGTGGCTTAGGATATTTCTCCCACGCCTCTTTGGTATCGGCATCTATAAAGGTGGTGATACCTTTTACCAATGCATGGGCAATGCGCTCTTCGACCGTGCCTTCGCGCCATGACATATCGATGGTGCTGTCTTTTTTCTTACCGCCGTCTTGATAACTTTCAGCGATGGTCATCAAACGTTCGGTCGCCTCTTGACCGCTTTCGCCTTGATTGCGGTTGAGCATCACATCTTCGATGGCGTCGCGAGCTTCCTTCGGAATGTCATCATAAACCTCCAGCATAGCTGGGTTAACGATACCCATGGTTAAGCCGTTTTGAATCGCATGGTATAGAAAGACTGAATTGATGGCTTCACGGATCGGGTTGCCACGGAAACTAAAAGACACGTTGGAGACGCCGCCCGATACCATGGCGTTTGGTAAATTATCGGTTATCCATTTGGTGGCATTGATAAAGTCAGCGCCGTAATTATTATGCTCGGTAATACCGGTCGCAACCGCAAAGATATTCGGGTCAAAAATGATATCCTCGCTAGGGAAGCCGACTTCATTGACCAAGACATCATAACTGCGCTGACAAATCTCGATTTTGCGCTCATAGGTATCGGCCTGACCGTCCTCATCAAACGCCATGACGATGACCGCTGCGCCATAGCGCATACAAAGCTTGGCGCGCTCGACGAACTCAGCATGACCTTCTTTTAATGAGATAGAGTTGACGACGGATTTACCTTGAATGCGTTTAAGTCCTTCTTCGATAATGTCCCATTTTGATGAGTCAATCATCAAGGGCACGCGGCTGATATCCGGCTCACCAGAGACCAAATTGACGAAGTGAATCATCGCTTGCTTGGAGTCGAGCATGCCCTCGTCCATATTGATATCGACGATTTGTGCGCCGCCCTCGACTTGGTCACGCGCGACATCGAGTGCTTCGGTATAAGCTTCGGTTTTAATCAAGCGTAGGAATTTTTTCGAACCCGTCACGTTGGTACGCTCACCGACGTTAACGAATAAGCTTTCAGGGGTAATGGTAAATGGCTCAAGTCCTGATAAGCGGCAGGCAGGCGGTATTTCAGGAATCACGCGCGGTGAGTAATTGGCGACCATCTCCGCAATTAGGCGAATATGCTCAGGCGTGGTACCGCAGCAGCCGCCGACGATATTTAAAATGCCAGCTTTGGCAAAGCCTTCGAGCAGGGCCGCCGTTTGCTCTGGTGTTTCATCGTACTCACCAAACTCATTGGGCAAACCTGCGTTTGGATGCGCTGACACATAAGTATCGGCGATATTTGACAGCGTTTGAATATGCGGACGCAGCGCATCAGCACCAAGCGCACAGTTAAAGCCAACCGATAAGGGCTTAGCATGGCGAATCGAGTTATAAAACGCCTCAGCCGTTTGACCTGAAAGCGTCCGACCTGAGGCATCGGTAATCGTTCCCGAAATCATAATCGGTAATTCAAAACCAATATCATCAAACACGCCCGTGACCGCAAAGATTGCTGCCTTAGCATTTAGCGTATCAAAAATGGTCTCGATTAATAGAATATCGACGCCGCCTTCTATCAAGGCCAGCGTCGCCTCACGGTAATTAAGCACCAACTCATCAAAGGTGATATTACGAAAGGCGGGGTCATTGACGTCAGGAGATAACGAACAGGTGCGCGACGTCGGCCCAATAACGCCTGCCACAAAGCGCGGCTTTTCTGGGGTCTTAGCGGTGTATTCATCAGCAGCTTCGCGGGCAATTTTCGCAGCGGTTTTATTGAGCTCAGGCACGAGGTGCTGCATGTCGTAGTCGGCCATCGATAGGCGCGTACCGTTAAAGCTATTGGTTTCAATGATATCGGCACCTGCTTTTAGGTGCGCGCTATGAATCTCTTTAATCATCTGCGGCTGCGTGAGCACCAACAAATCGTTATTACCGCGTACATCTTGCTCAATATCGGCAAAACGCTCGCCGCGATAATCGGCTTCCTCTAACTTAAAGGTCTGAATATGGGTACCCATCGCGCCATCTAGCATTATAATTCGCGCCGCCATCTGCTCGGTGAGGCGTGCGCGCGCGGTTAACTGCTGCGCTTTATAAGGAAATACAGCAGGCGGCGTCAAAATAAAGTCACTAGCCGTGCTTAATACATTGGTGGCATTGGCTGTATTGGTATTGGCGACACCAGTATGATTATGAGAACAGGTCGGTGGGGTGGTGGTTTGAGTCATAGGAGCGCTGCTTATTAGAGTCAAGATAAGAAAAGGAAGAAGATAAAGTCTTTCAAAGTTTTTAGGGCGAGCTTACTAAGTTAGCTACTTATAAAATAGGCTATATAAAACAATAGTATTGATAAAAAGGTGGCTTCAAAATCGATAAGCAAATCTAGATTATTCTAGCACGAAACGGCTATTACTCGCGGGATTGTGCTTATTCCGCTTATTCCATTTCGGCACTATCACTGACGCCATCGTATTTAAAAATAACAAAAATTGATTACTATAACCAATTATCGTTGCACCAAATGAGCATGGTATTAAAAGTTAGCACATTATTAAAACTACCAAATTAAAAATACAGTTATAACAAATTCTATTGCATAACGCCGCTTGGAACAAATGAATATCATTTCAGTAGAGGATTACCTAAAGCTTTGATTTGTATTTATAAAGCAGCTATTTATACCAGGTTTTATTAAACTGATTTGGTTTACATGCAAGCTACAAAAATTAGCCTAAACGCAAGTTTATAATGCTTTGTGATATGTTAATTTAATTTCAGAAGGATTGACGTTTCATAAGCAATGCTTATTAGTAACTGTTAATGGTTTTTATTTGAGAGTGGTTAGCAATTAAGAATTAAAAACGGAATAGGCAAGGATTTTAAGAAAAGACAATCTGCCCGTAAGACCGTAATAAAAATCCATAAATTGTAATCAGTGAACTATTCATTTATTAAACCATGTAGTCATTCAATCATTAAGGACAATGTTATGAAACTGATCAAAATCGCCACTCTTGGTACCTTAGCCCTTTCAATTGCCGGCCTTAGCGCTTGTAATAATATGATGCCAACCAAAACTCCTGTCACAACAGCGCCCATGCACAGCCAACCAACTGCCAATATGAACGTGGTACAGATTGCTCAAAGCAACGCTGATTTCTCACTGTTAGTAGAAGCCTTGCAAGCGGCAGGTTTAGCAGGCGCGCTGACCGATACCAGTGCAAGCTACACGATACTGGCTCCGACCAATACCGCTTTTGTGCAAGCGTTACAAGAAACCGGCATGACCAAAGCTGAGCTGTTTGCTAATAAGCCATTGTTGACCAAAATCTTGACCTATCATGTGCTCAAAGGCAATACGCCTGTTTATCAAAAACACGTCAGACCGGGTAATTACACCATGCTCAGTAATGATACGCTGGTGATTACGCCACAAGGCCGACTGATGGATGAAAATGGTCGTACCATCAAGATTTTAAAAACAGATATCGCGGCGAGTAATGGCGTGATACATGTGATAGATAGAGTGTTGCTGCCTAAATAACCCACTGCCTAAATAATCCTGTCGCTTAAACAACTTATTGCTTAAATAAGCAGTAAAAGAGCGACAAATTATCTACTTAGGTAGTAGGCAGATTCAAATGCTATATCACCATTGCTAGGTTATAAACTTAAGATTGCTCTTTAGCCTAGCAATGGGGCGCTATACGCGATCGATACAGTGTTGCTACCTAAGTCAGCAGTAAGTAAAAAATAATCAGCTAAGATAGTAGACACCGAGTGATATTACTTAACTTCTTGCTCATTTACCGGCATTTTCATTCAGAAGCTTTTATTTATCAGTATTTATATCAGTATCTAAATTTAAAAGTTCCAAAACTAAAACCGTTCTAAAATCAAAAAACACCATCCATAAACCCGTTATTTCAAAGGAATGACCTATGTTAAAAAAGAATTTATTATCTATCGCTGTCGTTACCGCTGCTATGTCATTGGCGGCCTGTAACGATAAAGAAGCCGTTACTGAGCCAGTTGAGCCAGCCGCAACTACTGACGTAGCCGTTGAACCAGAAACCACCACAGATATGCCAGCTGAAGCAGTGGCTGAGTCTACTGATGCGATGCCTGTAGATGCAGCAGCGACGCAAAGTATCGGTGAGATGGCTGCTGGTAATGAGAATCTAACCATCCTAACCGAAGCGCTGCAAGCGGCTGATCTTGATGACATGATGATGGCAGAAGGTCAATACACGGTATTCGCCCCAACCGATGATGCCTTTGCTGCTTTGTTGACCAAACTAAACGTCACTAAAGAGGAATTGCTCGGTGATAAAGAGATGTTGACTAGCGTATTGACGTATCATGTCGTGCCGATGGTGGTCAAAGCTGCTGATATTCCTTATGGTACCGCTATCGACACGGCAAACGGTCAAACCATCTCTATTAGTGATGCTAACGTGATTACTGATGCCAGTGGCAACACTGCAAACATCGTTGGTACCGATATGATGGCAACCAACGGCGTAGTTCATGTAATTGATACAGTTTTATTGCCTAAATAAGGCTCAGCGATTCACACCAATCTTACTTTAAAATGCCAAAAGCCTAGCTATAAAGCTAGGCTTTTTTATGTTTGCTGACTGATGAAAAATTTATCCCAGTCACCCTGTATAGTCAAGATATTCTAAAAACGCTACGGTATTGCTGATATCAATTTTTTGTAGCCTCTGTCTGCGCAGGCACAGCAAGCAAGAAAAATTGATATCAGCAGTGCGTGTTGTATCGATATTGCTTTTCACTCACTCTGTAACGATTTTGAAATAAATCGCCCAATAAAAAAGCCTGAAACCATTGCCTCAGGCTTTTTGTTTTATCGATGCTTGTAGTGTCATCAATACTGCTTAGATAACATTATAGCTCAGTAAACTATAGATGTTCTTTATGTAATGGGTCTTGAGCTGCCATTCTTTGTTGCTGCTTTAGATGACGCTCTTCCCAATACGGCGCATTTTTGATACCGAATTTTGCTGGATCAAAGGTATAGTGCTTCACGCCTGCTTTACGCTGTGCTTCATAATCCCTAAGCATAGTAAGCGTTGGACGCGCGACAATAAAGATAACCAAAATACCAACGATATTTAACCACGCCATTAGGCCTACGCCGATATCACCGATATCCCAAATGTAGCCTGCAGAGTTAAGACCACCGTAGGCAACCATTACCATGATTAAGATTTTAACTAAGAATAGACCAGTTCTATTAGCACCGCGACTGATAAAGCGCGTCAAGTAAGCCACGTTTACTTCAGCGATATAGTAGTACGCCAAGATGGTGGTAAAGGCAAAGAAGAAGACCGCAACGGCAATAAAGATATTACCAAATTGACCGTACATGGTTTCCATTGCCATCTGCGTAAAGGCAGGCGAGTTGATCTCAACACCAGCCGCGACGTTTTGTACGATGAATTGACCGTCAGGTAGTGTACCTTGGATATTATAAGTACCCATGGTGATGATCATAAACGCAGTCGCAGAACAGACTAGTAGGGTATCAACATACACTGAGAATGCTTGTACCAAACCTTGCTGTGATGGATGCTCAACTTCCGCGGCCGCCGCAGCGTGAGGACCTGTACCTTGACCCGCTTCGTTAGAGTAAATACCACGTTTGACACCCCAACCGATAGCAGCACCAAAGCCTGCTTGTGCGGTAAACGCATCACTGATAATCAAACCAAAGACTTCTGGAATCATCTGGTAATTGGTAAACATAATGACGAGTGCAAGGCCAATATAACCAAGAGCCATAAAAGGAACAGCATACTCGGTAAAGGTTGCGATACGTTTGATACCACCAAAGATAATAGTACCTAAGATGACCAAAATGATAGCAAGACCGACCAAGCGCATAGAGCCAACTTCTAAGCCCATGATATTCATCGGCGTGCCTTCACCCATGACTTGGGCAAACGCGCTGATAACGCCGTTCGCCTGCACGCCCGGTAAGAACATACCGCAAGCTAAGATAGACGCGACGGCAAAAAGAATGCCATACCAGCGTTGACCAAGGGCGCGCTCAAAATAGTAAGCTGGACCGCCGCGGTATTCGCCAGTGATGACGTCTTTTTCTTTATAAATCTGTGCAAGGGTTGCTTCGACATAAGCGGTAGATGCGCCTAAGAAAGCCACAACCCACATCCAAAATACTGCACCAGGACCACCGAAACCAATAGCGGCGGCGACCCCAGCGATGTTACCCATACCCACACGCCCTGCTAGAGATACGGCGAGTGCCTGAAATGATGAAATACCCTGTGCACTTGATTTACCGGTAAAAAGTAAGGTAATCATTTCCCCGAATAAACGTACTTGTACGAAGCGCGTCATGATGGAATAAAATAAACCTGCGCCCAAGCAGAGATAAACCAATGCTGGGCTCCAGATAATTCCGTTTACTAAATCGACTAAACCTTCCATATGTATATTCCTAGTACTGTCTCAAAGTGGCTATATATGATGATGCTAAGAGTAGACCAGCTTTAATATCCTTATTAAAACCAACCACTCAAATAATCTGCATGCACTTAACTGCGGTGGAAATCCTCCTTACAGATTAAGTTTCATACGCGCTTAGCCACCAAGGATGGACTGTAGTTGTCTGCTGTTATCCGTCTGGTTTATGAACAATAATGAGCGTATGCAACCGCTTATCAGCGTTGATAGTTTATTAAGGCTACTTTTATGTAAAGCGCTTAAAATAAACCAGTGGATAAAACAGGCGGTTATAATATAAATAACCATCATCTCAGTAAGCGAGAAGATGGCACTTAACTTTTTATGAGTCATATCAGCTGGCTACACTTACATGGTAGAGTAGGGTAATAGAGCAGTCTTTAGTCGTTTATCAATCCTTTTTGATGCGACATTGACGAGCTGCTAGTACCTAAATTCTTATAAGTCCACTACCAAATGTATTCAAACCGTACGGCTACGTAACTGCAATTTGCCATATTTTTTAGGCAATTACTAGAATTTTCTTTATAAGGGCGTTCATTTATAAATGGTTTTCTTCGCTTGATTGCCTATACAAGGTCAAAAAATCTTCTGTTTATCTTGTATTGGCCAATACTTTTTAATTAACCGTTAATGGGGGCTTAAAAGACAGTCGCGTTAACAGTAGTGCTAAATGCCTAAAATGCGCCACAGCCCTACGATAAACGCTGCTTTGCGGTTGTGTTTTGGTAACGATGAATTGTAAAAGTGACGGTATAGCGCCATTATTAGCACAATATATTGCTGCTGCGATATTCACGCCATGAAACAGTTAGCTGCGAAACTGTCGGTTATAAAATCCAGTAGGCAATAAACTATAAGTGCATATTAAGTGGTTAACATTAAAAAAAGCGATTAAAAAACGTTTTGTTTGTTATTTATCATTAGGAGAGTCAACGATGACGCGTAAATCTTTTTTAAAACCTATGTTGCTATCAGCAGTATTAGCGACCTCTACTGTCGGTTTGAGCGGTTGTGGCTATAACAATTTGCAGGCGCAAGATGAGCAGGTCACCGCGGCTTGGTCAGAAGTGGTCAACCAATATCAGCGTCGTTCGGACTTGGTGCCAAACCTGGTCAAAGTCGTGCAGCAATACGCCAAGCAAGAGCAAGAAGTATTTACTCAAGTCGCGGCAGCGCGCTCACAAGCGGGTGGTATTACGGTCACGCCAGAGCTGCTTAATGACCCTGAAGCGATGGAGCGCTATGCGGCTGCCCAAGACCAGATGACCGGCGCGCTATCGCGTTTGATGGCGGTTTCTGAGCGCTATCCTGAGCTAAAATCTGATGCTTTGTTCCAAGATTTGCAGGCGCAGCTGGAAGGTACAGAAAACCGTATTACGGTGGCGCGTAATCGTTATATTCAAGAAGTTCAGGGCTATAACACTACCGTGCGTCAGTTCCCAACCAATATTACAGCCAAAGTATTTGGTATGGACGCCAAACCAAACTTTAGCGTTGCCAATGAAAAAGAAATATCGACTGCACCAAGTGTCAACTTCGGCGACGATAATGCGCAGACGGCGCAGTAAAGCAAAGTTTTCAGTTTAGGCGTTCTATCTACCATGATGGCGTATAAATGCTACTGTTTATATGACAGTGCGTTTATTTAACAGTCCGTTTATTTGCTCAAAAATGATAGAACGCCTTAATCGTCAGTCGTTTTTTTTGTTGTCGTTTATAGCAGTTGGTTTTGTCGTCATTTATTAGTACAGATGTCATTTGAGGTGGTATAGATTAGATGAAGCATTCAACAGCACTATTATCCGCATTATTATTTACTCTAAGTATTGGGAGTGGCTCGCTGCTGCATGCAGCACCCGATGCTAATAATAATACGGCGGTTGCTAGCGATAGCACCTCAGATATGCAAAACCGTAGTGTCGAGGAATTGGTAGCGATTGCAAAAGCTGCCGAAACTAATGAAGCCATCAACGATGCCGTCTTAGGTAACGAAGCAATTAACGAAGCTGTTCTTGGCAATGATGCTATCAATCCTAATGCTGCTAATTCCGATAGTAATACGACCACCTCAACAACTTCTAATCGTCCGCCTGTACAATCAAGCGCTCAGGGTGTCGATGCCGATAAGCTCATCTTAAACTCGCCAGTTATCGACCAAGCCAATATCTTAAACCCGCAAGAAAAGCAGCGTTTAGAGGCGCAGCTAAGAGGCATTTATCAGCAAGGTTTGGCGCAAGCTGCGGTGGTCATTGTACCGACCACCAATGGCATGCCAATCTTTGATTATGCGCTACAGGTTGCGGAAAAATGGCAGCTGGGTAATAAAGATATTGACGATGGCCTGCTAATGGTTGTTGCCGTTAATGACCGCAATATCTATATTTTAACGGGTTACGGACTAGAAGGGGTGTTGCCAGATTCGGCGGTCAACCGTATTATTCGCGAAGACATCACACCGCTATTTAAGCAAAATGACTATGGCGCTGGGATATTAGCGGGCATTGGCGCGCTGCAAACGCGCCTGACCGCTGATCCTGAAGTATTGGCGCGTGCCGATGCGCAAGCGGCCGAACGCAGTCAAAATCAAAATGACATTGGTGATAACCCATCGCCAGTGTTTTTATTTGTCATGGCAATGATATTTGGTAGCTTTATTACCAGTATCTTTGGGCGCATCTTTGGTTCTATCCTGACCGCTGGCGGTTTCTTTGTAGGCTCGCTGGCCTTGGGCGGCGGTTTCTTTATGACGTTAATTATGGCGATATTTATATGGCTGTTTTTAATTTCGCGTGGCTCAGGCGGCGGTCGTGGAGGACGCGGCGGTGGCGGCGGTATAGTATTCCTGCCCGGTATGGGCGGTGGTAGTGGAGGTTTCGGCGGCGGAGGTTTTGGTGGTGGCGGCTTCGGCGGCGGTGGCGGCGGCTTTGGCGGCGGCGGGGCAGGCGGCTCTTGGTAGAGGCGATTTCTATAAGAGTAAGAAGGGTAAATTAGGCTCAGACATTAGAAAATTGCCAGCAATGGCGTACTTGAGGATATAATATAATGGTAAAAAGCAATTCGTCGCAGGCAAGTTTTGCGCGTTGGTGGCGTCAAGTACTGTTTGTCCCTATGTTGCATAGCAAGTGGCTCACGCCCGCGGCCAAAGCTCGGCTGACAGAGCAGGTGACGCTGGCTGAGCGCGGACATCGCGGCGAGGTGTTTTTAATTATCGAAAATCACTTACCTATCCAAGATGCTTATCATCTTGACTGCCGCGATCGAGCAATTGATTTATTTAGCGAATATCGCGTGTGGGATACCGAAGAAAATACCGGCGTTTTGATTTATGTCAATATTTGCGAGCACAAGCTAGAAATCGTCGCTGACCGCGGTATCAGCACACATGTCAGTCCAACCGTTTGGAGCGCCATGTGCGAAAAAGCGGTCTCAGGTATCGCCAATCAAAAAACTGAAGAAAGTCTGATGGAGTTATTGGATGAGGTAGGTCAGTTATTGCGTCAGTATTATCATCTTGAACATGACCCTGCCGGTAATGAGCTGTCCGATACTGTGGTGTTTTTAAAATAGCAATTTTTTAAAATAATAGTTTTCAAAATAGCAGTTTCTTTAATAATAGTTTTCAAACTAACAGCATTTTTAAAATAACGCTTAAAGAAATAACAAGTAAGTTTAGATACAGGACCATGCCAATACCATGATTGAGCTGATAAAAAAATTGCCGAAAGCAGAGCTGCATTTACATATCGAAGGCTCATTAGAACCGGAGCTGATGTTTAGACTGGCGAAAAAGAATAATATCGCTATCCCTTATAACGATATCGAAGACGTCCGCCGTGCCTATAATTTTACCAATCTACAAACTTTCTTAGATATCTATTATGCGGGCGCCAACGTTCTGATTACCAAAGACGATTTTTATGATTTAACGTGGGAATATATTCTAAAGTGTGTCGAAGATAATGTCGTCCATACGGAAATATTTTTTGATCCGCAAACTCATACTGCAAGAGGGGTTGAGTTTGCGACAGTCATTACTGGTATTAAAGAAGCGCTTGCCGATGCCAAAGAAAAATACGGCATCACCTCTTGTATTATCATGTGCTTTTTACGCCACTTATCGCAAGAAGAGGCGTTTGAGACTTTAGAGCAAGCAATGGCGTTTAAAGATGATATTATCGGCGTCGGTCTGGATTCTTCAGAATTGGGCAACCCTCCCGCCAAGTTTAAAGAAGTGTTTAAAAAGGCCAAAGAAGCAGGCTTTAAGCTGGTCGCTCATGCTGGCGAAGAAGCAGATTTTTCTTATATTTATGAAGCGTTAGATTTATTGCAAATCAATCGCATTGATCACGGCGTACAATCGATAAAAAGTGCAGCGTTGATGCAACGCCTAAAAGATGAGCAAATGCCGCTGACAGTTTGCCCTAATTCTAATATTGAGCTCAAGGTATTTGAGGACTACAAACAGCACAATATTAAAGAGTTGCTCGATTATGGATTGAATGTCAGCGTCAACTCTGATGACCCTGCTTATTTTAAAGGCTATATGAATCAAAACTTTATCAATATATGTAACCATCTACCGCTGACAGAAAATGATATCGTTACTTTGGTAAAAAACTCTTTTAGATCTTCATTTATAAATAATGAATTAAAAGAGAAATACCTAGCGCAAGTGGATTTTGCTCTGCAATAGAGTGAGTAAAGTTATTTTCAATAGTTAAGACTTAATGGTTGTATAAATCATTAAGTCTTTTCTTTTTCGCTAGGCACTTTTCAACGTAATTGATTACATAGCCGTAATTTTTTGGATTAATAACGGCATAATAATCCCAGCCTTTTCTGCTAGAGTAATATCAACGATGGTATTTGGCGTTGGATGTGGGTTTATCTCGATGATTTTAGCGCCGTTATCTTTTGCCAATTGTGCGAGACCTGCCGCAGGATAAACGAGACTTGAGGTGCCAATACTCATAAACACTTCACAATTGGCCGCCGCGTCCTCCGCTGTCTGCCATGCTTGTACAGGCAACGCCTCGCCAAACCAGACGATATCGGGACGTATATAGCCTTCACAGTGCGAGCAAGTAATCAGAGCGTCACTATAATCTACGGTATCAGCACTATTATATGAGCCTCTAGATTGCTCTTGGTAGGGCGCATCGCATTGACTGCAGCGATTTTGCCAAAGATTGCCATGTAAATAGGTGACACTACTACCTGCCTGTTCATGCAAATCGTCGACATTTTGGGTAATAAGCGTCAATTGCTGATCGGTAGATTGGCTATGATATTGCCACTGCGCTAAAGCTTCATGGGCAGGGTTTGGTTTTTTCTCAGCGACCAATTGCCTGCGCCACTGATACCATGACCACACCAGTTTTGGGTCGCGAGCAAAAGCCTCAGGCGTTGCCAAGTCCTCAGCCACATAGTTTTCCCAAAGGCCTGTTTGCTTATCTCGAAACGTTGGAATGCCACTTTCTGCTGAAATCCCAGCGCCCGTTAAAATACAGATGCACTGTTTTGAGCACAGCAATTTGGCAGCGCGCTCGACTTCGGCTATTAACGCAGGTGATAATTCTGTTAACATGAGCCATCCCTTTTTAAGATTGGATATAGACTTCTATGATAGATGGTATTTGGTGGCTTGTCATATTGCTCGCGGTTGTCATCGGACTATGGGTATTGGCAAAATCGCGCGCGCCTAAAGCCGCCGATAAGCACAACCTAAAGTTAGGGCGCGCAAAAACACCACTCAATGATGCGCTACAAAAAACTGCAGAATTGGTTAAGCAGTATTTTCCTGACTACCGTGTCAACCGTAAAGCCAATCATTTACTGATTAGCAAGCAAGATAAAAAAGTGGCTATGATTACCATTGATAAAAAGCTTGCCGCGGGTCAGCGCCGTTTGGGAGACGTACCCGTGATTAATTATCACCGTATCCCCAGCCGTGCTCAGCTAATGGCGAATTTGCAAGATGCAGAGTAGGTTTTTATAAATTAAATAGATTTAACAACTTTATATACAACATTTTAACGTTGTTAGCGCACAATGATAGGCCGAAGTTAACAGCGCAAAGCGTTGCCGTTAAAGTGTTATGAGGTAATAGGTAAGACTAGAAAAGGGTAAAACACGACTGATTATGATGATTGGTGCGCTCGGCGGGAATCGAACCCACGACCCTCGGCTTCGGAAACCGATACTCTATCCAACTGAGCTACGAGCGCATAATTGATCGACTAAAATCCAATAAACCGATGACGTGTATAAATAAGTGCAATTGGCTGTCGTTAGAACGAAAAGGCGTCTAAAAATTAAGACCGCTTAGTCTAACAAATAAAAGTCATAAAGCCAATGAATGAAGGCCGCTATTGGCGTTTTTTAAGAAAAAACACCATAGTCGGCAAACAGGCATGGCAATCCACCTGTCTTTTCCCTTATAATGTCAGGGAGAATTCATATTTATAATCACCGATTACAAGCGCGCCCGTATGCGGGATGGCTGTTTGCTATTGATAACTGCTTGGTTATCAAAGGAGGACAAACAGAATGTCCAAGTCGTGTCGGCCCTTGTATACGCAATAAGAGAACGTGACGAATGAGAAAAGTAGTTATGTTATCGGCAGCTGCCATTCTAGGAATCGCTAGTATCGCTGTGAGCCAAGCCGAAAGTGTTGTAGACACGCCTGTAACCGTATCTGATGTCGCAGAAGGGCAAGAGGTTGTCGATAACTTGCCTGAAAAATTGGGTGACGATACCAAAGCTGCTGCTGATACTACCGATGGCGCTGCAGCTACCGATGAAGCTGCACAAGCAGACGCGACCGATGCAGATGCACCTGCTGAAGAAGCAACAGCCGCTGCCGCACCTGCCGCTGAAGAAGAGCCTATTCCGCAAGATACGCCACAAGTACAAAAGCTCATCGCTTTGTATCCTAACTTGATTGCTCGTATTCAGCCGGTGGCTAAAGTCTGCTTTGAGGACGACGAAGTATGCGACGTCACTGCACGTTCTGCAGGGCCAGCAGCAGGTGATGGTCCTCGTGATGGTAAAGCCGTTTATAACGCTGTCTGCCAAACGTGTCACGCCTCAGGCTTACTTGGCTCGCCTATGCTAGGTGATGCTGGCGCTTGGGGTCCTCGTATCGCCAAAGGTAAAGATACCTTGTATACCCATGCTATCAACGGCTTTAACGCTATGCCTGCCAAAGGTGGTGCTGACATCCCTGATGAAGAAGTACAAAGCGCAGTGGATTATATGGTTGATGAAGCAAGCTAATTGCCTGTGCTATATGTAAAAAAGCAATAGAAAAAAGTAGGAGACGGTAAAGCAGTTATCGTCTCTTACTTTGCTTTTTTATAATTATTCTGCTTAATATAGTCAAAATATTCTAAAAACGCTACAGTATTGGGAATAACAGCAGTCATATCTAGAAGCTTATAAAGCGCCTATTTCATTTAATGAGGTAGGCGTTTTTTTGTGGTCGTCGATTGATATTATTAATATCGTGGTTATATCATCCTAACGTTGAAATCTGCGACCGCGAGCCTCACATCTAGACACTAGACTCGTCGTAAGAGACGAGAGCAAATATGAGAGAAACTAACTTTTCCCGAATCGTCTTCTATATTCCTTTATAGATACATCATTATTAAAGAGGTATTCATGTCTGAGGTGCCAGCGCTATCTATTCAGAACCTATCTAAAACCTATGGCAACGGGTTTTCGGCATTAAAAGATGTCAGCTTGACAGTGCCACAAGGTGGATTTTTTGCGCTCCTTGGGCCAAATGGTGCGGGCAAATCAACGATGATTGGTATCATTAGCTCCCTGTTTAAGCCAACGGCGGGTAGTGTGCATATCTTTGGTACTGACTTATTGGCTGAACCTTCAAAAGCCAAACAGTTTTTGGGCGTGGTACCGCAAGAATTTAACTTTAATCAGTTTGAAAAAGTTGAAGATATTTTGATTACTCAAGCCGGCTATTTTGGTATTGCAGCAAAAGAATCCAAACCGCGAGCAGAAAAACTGCTCAAAGCATTGGGCTTATGGGATAAGCGCGATAATAAAGCGCGCGAGCTATCGGGCGGTATGAAGCGCCGATTGATGATTGCGCGCGCCTTGATTCATAAACCAAAGCTATTGATACTCGACGAACCAACGGCTGGGGTTGATATCGAGCTGCGCCGCTCGATGTGGGAATTTATGCAGCAGATTAACGTTGAAGAAAATACCACGATTATTTTGACCACCCATTATTTGGAAGAAGCAGAGCAGCTTTGTAAGCGTATCGCTATTTTGGATCACGGTGAGATTCGTATTAATACAGAAATGAAAGATTTATTAGCGCAGTTATCGGTCGAAACTTTTGTCTTTGATTTGGCGACGCCATTGACCAAGCAAATTGCTTTAACAGGGGTTACTGACACGCTACAGCCTGATGATTTAACGCTTGAAGTGACCCTGACAGAAGGGGAGTCGCTAAACGGTGTCTTTGAGCAGTTGTCTAAGCAAGGCGTTTTGGTCGCCAGTATGCGTAATAAAGCCAACCGTTTAGAAGAGTTGTTTATGCGCTTGGTCGATAAAAGCTTGCATGAACCTTTAAGCTCGTAGGCTGTTTTATTCATAATTTCTCGATTTACCCATATAAATAGACCACTATAAATATAGCAACCATATAGGCAACACTGCGGGCCGTGATAGCGTTTTGATATTAGCCTGTAGACTGCTTAGGAGAGATAACGCATGAACTTCGCACAACGCTGGATTGCTTTTCGCACCCTGCTGATTAAAGAGATTCGCCGCATATTACGCATCTGGCCGCAAACATTATTGCCGCCAGTCATTACGATGAGCCTGTATTTTGTCATCTTTGGTAAAATGATCGGTTCGCGCGTGGGCGAGATGGGCGGTGTGCCATACATGCAGTTTATCGTGCCCGGTTTGATTATGATGGCGATTATCACCAACAGTTACTCAAACGTGGTCTCGAGCTTTTTTAGTGCTAAGTTTCACTCGAGCATTGAGGAGCTGCTGGTATCGCCAATCTCTAAGCACGCTATTTTGACCGGTTATATCAGTGGCGGTATTTTCCGCGGACTGGCGGTTGGGGTCATCGTCTTTATTGTGGCGTTATTTTTTACCAAATTGGGTATTGAGCACTTATTTATTACCTTATTTACGGTGATTGGTACCTCGGTTTTATTCTCGCTTGGCGGCTTTATCAACGCCGTATTTGCGCGCTCATTTGATGATATTTCTATTATTCCAAGCTTTGTCTTGACACCGCTGACCTATCTTGGCGGGGTGTTTTATTCGATGGAAAATTTATCACCATTTTGGCAAAATATTTCGCTATTGAACCCAATCGTTTATATGGTGAACTCTTTCCGCTACGGTATCCTTGGCTATTCTGATGTCAATGTGTGGTATTCGATGGCGGCTATCTTTGCCTTTTGCGTCATTTTTTATATCATTTCTTATCGACTATTAAGTGATGGTTCGCGTATTCGTTTATAAGTTAGACGCCAATCTCAACTTATCGTAGGCCTTTGATTTTTATAGAATTTAAAATTTTAATTGTTTTAACTGAAATTTTAAAAACTAAGTAAACCAATACCTTAGAAAAATAAGTTGAGAGTGGGGTAAGTTAGGGCGAGTTCTATTTATAATATCGTCAGTTTAAAATAAAATCGCTGTCTTCATGATGGCGTGCGACTGGGATACATTTTCCTTGCTTGCTGCTAGCACAGAGGCTACGAAAAATTCATCCCAGTCGCACTGTATCGATTTTAAATGAACGCTACTATCTCTAACATTTTAAATATCATCAGTTTTACTATTAGGAAGTAGCCATGAGTATTCACGGTATTTTGGGCGAACAAACCACTGATTATCCGACTGAGTATAGTCCCGAGACTTTATATCCGATAGAGCGAAGCATGGGGCGTGATGCAATTGGCTGGCAAGATGATAAGCTAGCAGTGGGCGTCGATTGGTGGCACGCCTTTGAGCTGTCTTGGTTAAATCCTCAAGGTGTTTCGCAAGTGGCTATTGCGCGCTTTGGTATCCCGGCAAGCTCGCCATTTATCGTCGAATCAAAATCATTAAAACTATATTTAAATAGTATTAACTTTACTGAATTTGCTAGCTGGGACGAGGTGCAAACGCTGATTGCTAAAGATTTAACGGCATGCGTGCAAGCAGAAGTAAACGTTGAGTTATTCGGCCTAAATGATGACTTGGACAATGGTTTACGTAATGACGTCTCAGGCTTATTGATTGCTCAACCTGAGGGCGTTTGTATTGATGAGGCACTTGTCAATAGCAGCGAGAAAGTCGCGCTAACGGAACATCCTAACGCGTCATTACTAAAGAGCAAGGCAGATGATAATAATGTAGCAAGCGGCAATACGGCGGAAGTTGCGCAACCTTATACTTTTTATTCTAATTTGCTGCGCAGTAATTGTCCGGTGACCAATCAGCCAGATTGGGGGACGTTAGCGGTTTCGATTATCAGTAATCAAGCATTTGATGCAGCGAGCATGCTGCGTTATGTTTTAAGTTTCCGTCAGCATAATGGCTTTCACGAGCAGTGTGTCGAACAAATATTTGCTGATTTAAGTAAACATTATGAGCCAAGCGAGTTGATAGTTCGTGCCTGGTATACACGTCGCGGCGGTATCGATATCAATCCTTGCCGCGTCAGTGACATAAAACTATTACCGCAGCCAAGCCGCTTAATTCGCCAGTAAGGTAATGGTCTTGTTTAAATTGGTTTTGCAGCATTCAGATGATAAAAAAGCGCCTATCTGTTTCAGATAGGCGCTTTTTATTGAGCAAGTTTTATCAAAAACTATTTGCCGCTTACTTTTGCCATCACTTCTTCGCGGCTCAGCATTTGCTTTTCCGTTTCGCGGCGATTGACGTATTCGTATTTGCCTTCAACCAAGTTACGGTCTGAAACCACGATACGATGCGGAATACCAATCAATTCAAGGTCGGCAAACTTCACGCCCGGGCGCTCATTACGGTCATCAAGTAGGACGTTAACACCTTGAGCTTTTAGCTCTTCATACAGCGCGGTCGCCGTCTGCATGACGGTGTCTTCTTTTGACTTCATCGGAATGATAGCGACTTCAAACGGCGCAATTGAATCGTCAACGCTTGGCGTTTGTGGCCACATGATGCCGTTTTCATCGTTGTTCTGCTCGATAGCAGCCGCGATAATACGACTGACGCCAATACCGTAGCAACCCATCATCATGGTCACAGGCTTGCCATCTTCACCAGAAACGGTTGCATTCATCGCTTGCGAGTATTTATCACCCAACTGGAAGATATGACCGACTTCGATGCCGCGTTTGATTTTTAGGCTGCCTTTACCATCAGGAGAAGGATCACCTTCTTGTACATTGCGCACATCAACGACGCGGGTAATGCTGGCGTCACGCGCCCAGTTCATGCCGATGGTATGTTTATTGACTTCATTGGCGCCCGAGACAAAATCTGACAAAGACGCTGCCGAGCGATCGACGAATACGGGCATATCCAAATCAACGCCGATATAGCCTTTATGCAAACCAGCGGCTTTCAGCTCTTCATCAGAGGCCATCGTTAGCGGTACATTGGCTTCTTCGATTTTCTCCGCTTTAATGGTATTGAGCTGATGGTCACCGCGTAAGACAATCGCGATTAATTGCGGCTCATCATCTTCGGTATGACCATGGACGATTAAGGTTTTTACCGTGGTTTCTAACGGTACGCCTAGATGCTCAGCAACCATTTTACAGCTGGTCATATCTTCTGTTAAAACGTCTTCGCGTTCCATTTTTGGTGGCTGACGCTCAGCGGTGCTGACCGATTCGGCTAGCTCAACGTTGGCTGCATAATCAGAAACGTCAGAGAAAGCGATATCATCTTCACCGCTGTCTGCCAACACATGAAACTCATGCGACGCAAAACCGCCGATAGAACCGGTATCCGCTTGCACGGCACGGAAATCTAAACCCAAACGGGTAAAGATGCGCGTATAAGCGTCGTACATCTCATGGTAAGTCTTTGCCAAAGACGCTTGGTCAGCGTGGAACGAGTAAGCGTCTTTCATGGTAAATTCACGCGCACGCATCACGCCAAAACGCGGACGAATCTCGTCACGAAACTTACCTTGGATTTGGAAAAAGGTAATCGGCAACTGCTTATAACTGCGCAGCTCACCTTGAGCAAGGTTGGTGATGACTTCTTCGTGTGTCGGACCCAAGACAAAATCGCGGTCATGACGGTCTTTAAAGCGTAACAGCTCAGGACCATAGTCATTAAAACGCCCGGTCGTTTGCCAAAGCTCGGCAGGCTGGGTCATTGGCATCAGCACTTCTTGAGCGCCGACGTTTTGCATCTCTTCGCGAACGATGCGTTCGACTTTTTGCAACACGCGCAAACCCATCGGCAGCCAGATATACAATCCAGAAGCGATTTTACGAATAAGACCTGCTCTTACCATGAGTTGGCTTGAGGCGATATCAGCGTCGCTGGGCGTTTCTTTTAGCGTGGCAAACAAAAATTGACTGGCTTTCATAAATAAAGCGGAACCTTATCAACGATAAAATAAATAAGAAATAGGAGGATATTTAGCGTGTGCTTTGATGGCCGACGCAAGCTTACCTTTTATCACTTGGTAATAGTCTAGGACCTGCCTAGCTAAAAAGTACTGCAACAAGCAGCACGTTATTAGAAAGTGCGTTTATAAAACGCCTTACAAAAAGGGTGAAACTTTTATTTTTGTATGAATACATCCATATCGACAGCGTCATATTTTTGGTAAAAAAGCCAGAAAAATGGGTGCATGCCAACATTTTGCTTATACAATCTGACTATGTTAGGTAAAGTTCGCCTAAGACGCAATGACTTTTTGTTGTTTCAGCTTAAACAGTGGCTAAACTCAATAATAATGCTAAAAACAAGCTGATTTCCTAACTCAAAATCTGCCAGTTTTTGAGACTCAAAGATAAAATTTTAGTTAGCTGATAAAGCAGCACGATTTATAGATTTTGCACATAAGAGAATAGAGAGATAATTAGTGAAGCAAAAGCTATTTTTTAAAGTGGCATCGAACTCATCAATTATGTAGGAGAATGGTAGTAACTGCTTGAAATGCTTATAAACAAATAGCATTAAAGGCTTAGTATTTAGCAGTTTTATGCTGATAAGAATTAATATAAAACCTTGAGGTAGTTTACATGGTCAACCCTGATAACCACTTTTCAGTAGATAAGAATAATGCCAAGCGCCCGCAAGCGAAAAAACCCATCTCGATGCTATCGTGGCTGGTATTGCTTATCGGTCTTGCCGCGCTCGCTTTTGCGATTTATAGCCTGCAAAACCTCACTAAGGAAGAACCGATAGAAACCATTACCCGTGAAGGGGTGGTGTTGCAAATTCAAAAATTAAATCGTTTAGAGACGGTGGCATTCAGTGTCGATACCGTTATTACTAGCCAAAAGCCAGGCAGTTGGATGAAGCTGTGGCAAGATGAGCAAAAGGGTTTGTTTATTGCACGCGGGCGCGTAGAAGCAGGGATTGATTTGAGTGCATTAACGCCAGAGATGGTACAGGTGGTGCAGCCAGAGATTGATGTTGAACGGCTTCAGGAAGCGGATGCTAATACGCCTGTCTCAATGATGCCGCAAATCAATATCACCTTGCCGCCGTCAGAAATATTTTCTGTTTATCTAGATGATATCGAAATCTATGATTGGCAAACGGGCGCTTTTGGTATGATGCAGGTCGATCCAAAAATCTTGCAACAAGCGCAAAGTATGGCGAAAAAAGAAGTCCTTGAGCGTGCTTGCCGCGGTGATGTGATGAATCTGGCATTAGAAAATGCGCAAACCCAATTGCAGCAGTTATTTTCATTGACGGGTGCTGTGGTAACGGTAACCACGCAGGGCGCAGGGGCGTGTCAATTGCCAACGGCTTAATACTTAAAACGGATTAACGAACCACTACGCCAATTAACAGATGTTGCTTGAATTTATTGGCAATAGGGTTACTATATTATATAGCAGGACTTATTTATCATTAAGGACAGCCTTATAAATGCTGTCGTTGAAATAAGCTTATATGATATAAGAGGTGGCGTATATGACAACTTCCAATAATCAGCCCTCCGTTCATGAGAAACGCGAATTAATCAAGCAGCCTAAAGCAAAAGAATCGCTACCTTTTGCGACGTGGGTGCTGCTCATCATAAGCTTTACTTGTCTTGCGTATGCCATTTATACCATTCAGACACGAATAGTAAAGCCAACTATCGATATAGATAGTGCCGCACAAAGCAGTTTGGTGCAAACTGGCAGTGCGCCACAAGAGGTAGCGCAAGTAGAAAACTAGCGCTTTTTACTAAAAATGTCAGCGTTGTTTTTTAAACTCAGCAATCGCCAGTTGTCGTGCTGCCTTATGCTCAACCATCGGCACAGGATAAGCAATGTCAGCAAACTGACCGCCCTTTGTGAGCGCTTTACGCATTTTATCTTCACTATGCAAAATACTGCTTGGCACGTCTTTTAATTCTGGCAGCCAAGTCTTAATAAATAATGCATCAGCATCATGGCTCTTAGCTTGGCTGAAAGGGTTCATAATACGGAAGTAAGGTGCGGAATCTGTGCCTGTCGACGCGCTCCATTGCCAGCCGCCATTATTGGATGCAAAATCGCCATCTATCAGCTGCTGCATAAAGTAACGCTCACCCAAGCGCCAATCCATTAATAAATCCTTGGTCAAAAACATCGCCGTTACCATGCGTAAGCGATTGTGCATAAATCCGGTCGCATTGAGACAGCGCATCGCCGCATCGACCAATGGTACGCCTGTCATGCTTGTGCACCATGCCTTAAAATCATCCTGATTATATGACCAGTGAATCTTGCTATCGGTCTCTTCTTTATAAGCTTTATGGCGAATAAGCTCGGGCTTATCATCTAAAACATGACGATAAAAGTCACGCCACGCCAGCTCACTTATCCAGCGATTAATATCGTTGTTATCAGAGCTGCTAAAGTTGTCGCTATCATTACCCTGTAATCTCTCTAATGATTTTGTGGCTTGCAGATAGCAAAGTCTTGGGCTTATTGCGCCAATAGTGAGGTAAGCTGATAGCTGGCTGGTCGCTTGCAAATTTGGCACATCGCGGCTGATGTCATAGTTATCGATATCATCAGCGATGAAATCCTTTAAACGCTTGCAAGCAGCATCTACACCCGTTGGATAAGCCATCCTAGCGTGCTCAAGCTGAGCACCAAAATCAATGTGCTGATACTCTACAGCAGTCTCTAACTGTTTCTGATAATCTTCGACGGCTTTTTTACTGAGTTGTTCTATGTCTTTAACAGTATGAGCGCTATCTTTTGCAGTTTTTAGGGCGGTTTTTGACTGGCTGATTTTTGACTGATAGTTTACCGCCATGGCTTGGTGCATTTGTAAATTGCTAACGTCCAAGGTATGCCGCCATTTATTATAAAATGGGGTAAAAACCTGATACATGCTATCGTCATTGGTGGTAATGGTTTTTGGTGGCAAGATACATTGGTCGTGCCAGCGGATAAATTTGATATCTGATTTGGCAAGTTGTTTGGTTAGTTCTTGGTCGCGGTCAATCTCATTACCTTCGTACTCATGATTTGCCATGACAACATCGATATCATTTACCTCACACAACGTGCTTAGCGTCTCAACACAGTCAGAAAAGCTGGCACAGAGCTGGACGGTTAAGTTGATATTTAAGAGTTTTTGCAAAGAGGTTGCTAAGAGTGGCAAGGTGCGGGCGATATGATCGAGCTGGGTGAGTGACATATCATGTGCATGCCATTGTTCAGGCGTCATAAAAAAAATAGCGCTGACTCGCGCATTATCCTCATTTGCACGTTCACAAAGCGCTGCCAATGCCGTATTGTCATGAACTCGCAGGTCACGACGAAACCACATTAAATAATGTGCGGGGTTTGCACTCGTCGTATTATTGCTAGCAATGTGCTGAGACGTTGCCGCCACCGTTTTAGACATTCTACCTTTCCTATATTAATCAATCGCAATCATAAACAAAACTGTGAATAAAAGTATGCTAGGATAAGTTTTTGGATGCAATGGATTTGCCATTCAATTAACGGTGGTGTTCTAAAAAGTATGCTGGCGATAGAAGTCAATAAGAAATCTATGCTAAGTTCTCTGATTCTATAGGGCTTTCAAGGCTTCAAAAATTGTTTAATTTTTAACCAGCATACTTTCTGATACACCACCCAATTAACAAATCATCATATTTGCTTTTTAGCGTTGGCAATCAATATTTATCGTCATCTATGTATTCGAGCCAATCTATCAACGTTATATTTAGTGTCATGTCTATTTTATGTTATATCTAAGGTCACATTATGCAGGTGAAGTTTTGTGGTTTTACCCAGCCTAGTGATATTAAAATGGCTGCTCAGTTGGGTGTCGATGCCGTCGGCTTGGTGTTTTTTCCACCAAGTCCGCGCGCTGTTACTATTGAGCAGGCGCAATTGCTAAGTGCTTCTTTGCCCGCTTTTATAAGTGTCGTGGCCTTGGTGGTCAATATGCCGCGAGCAGAACTTATTGAACTGGCAAACCATGTCCCTTTTGATATCATTCAATTTCACGGTGATGAAACGCCCGAACAGTGTCAGCAGCTGGCAAGCGCGGTCAATAAACGCTGGATAAAAGCCTTACGTATTAATACCGAGCAGCACACCACTGCTGGCGTAAGCGCTCAAATTGATGAGTTTGCTGTTGCTGGCGCGAACAGTATTTTGCTCGATGCTTACCATCCTCATAAGTATGGCGGCACAGGTGCACGTTTTGACTGGAGTTTGCTACCGCAAGACAGCTCGCTGCCTATTATTTTAGCGGGCGGGCTTGATGCCGACAATGTCGCTGCTACTTTAGAGCTGCCGATTTATGCCGTCGATGTCAGTGGCGGTATTGAGTCGGGCAAAGGTAAAAAAGACGCTGCTAAAATGCGTGCCTTTATGAAAGCAGTTAAACGCGACCGATGGCAAAACGAGACGCCGAGCGAACCTTCGAATAACAGTAATTAGCTTTTTAACGGTGGATTTATATTTATTAAATAGCTCATTACCTAAAACCCTTCCCTTTATTTATTCTAATAAATACCACTTATTATAGTAGGAATTATCATGAGTCATGTCGCAAACAAAGATGTATCTGCTACTGCTAAAGCTATCAATACCTTTACCAATCCAGAAAACGTACAAGACTTTAACCAATATCCTGATGCGCGCGGACATTTCGGTGTGCATGGCGGTCGTTTTGTGTCTGAAACCCTGATGGCAGCGCTTGAAGAGCTTGAAACCTTATATACCAAAGTAAAAGCCGATCCGGCGTTTTGGGAAGAGTATCATAACGATTTGGTCAATTATGTCGGTCGTCCAACCCCGCTTTATCATGCCAAGCGCTTGAGTAATGAGATTGGTGGCGCGCAGATTTATTTTAAACGCGAAGACTTAAATCATACGGGCGCGCATAAGGTAAATAACACCATCGGGCAGGCGCTACTTGCCAAAATGTGCGGTAAAAAGCGTATCATCGCCGAAACTGGGGCGGGACAACATGGCGTTGCGACGGCAACGATTGCTGCGCGCCTAGGGTTAGAGTGTATCGTTTATATGGGTGCCGATGATGTCGAGCGCCAAAAGATGAACGTCTATCGTATGCGTTTGCTTGGTGCGACAGTGGTGCCAGTGACTTCAGGTTCGCGGACGCTGAAAGACGCCATGAACGAGGCCATGCGCGACTGGGTGACTAACGTTGATACGACCTATTATATTATTGGCACGGTTGCAGGGCCGCACCCTTATCCGCTACTGGTACGTGATTTCCAAGCGATTATCGGTAAAGAAGCGCGTATTCAACATTTAGAAAAAACCGGTAAATTGCCTGATGCGTTGGTTGCCTGTGTTGGTGGTGGCTCAAACGCGATTGGTCTATTCTTTGATTTCCTAAACGATACTGAAGTTAAAATGTATGGTGTCGAAGCGACAGGTGACGGCATTGAGACCGGTCGTCATTCAGCGCCATTGGCCGCTGGTCGTATCGGCGTATTGCATGGCAATCGTACTTATCTAATGGCAGATGATGAAGGCCAAATCCAAGAGACGCATTCTATCTCAGCGGGACTTGATTATCCGGGCGTTGGCCCTGAGCACAGCTTCTTAAAAGACATGAAACGCGTCGAATATGTTGGCTGTACCGATAAAGAGTCATTGGAGGGTTTTCATGAAGTGACGCGTAAAGAAGGGATTATCCCTGCGCTTGAATCTGCTCATGCGGTCGCCTATGCGCTGAAGCTGGCTAAAACCATGACGCCTGAGCAAAGCATTATCGTTAATATGTCAGGTCGCGGTGATAAGGATTTGCATTCGGTAATGAAAGCGGAAGGTATTGAGTTGTAGCCACGTATTGTACTGCACCCTATAAATCCACTTTTATAAAATAAATTGATTGGCTCTTTTTAATATATATAGAGCCAATATAGCCAGTTTGAATTAATTGTAGAGAACACTATGACCCGAATTGAAAGCACCTTTGAAACCTTAAAAGCCCAAAATAAAAAAGCCCTGATTCCTTATGTGATGGCAGGCGATCCAACGCCTGATAACTTTGTTGGCTTACTACACGACTTGGTTAAGCATGGCGCAGATATGATTGAAGTAGGCTTGCCGTTTTCTGACCCAATGGCCGATGGCCCAACTGTTGCATTGGCTGGCGAGCGCGCGTTAGCAGCCGGTACTAGTACGCGTGATGCGCTAAACATGGTGGCAGAATTCCGCAAGCAAGATACGCAAACACCCATCATCTTAATGGGCTATCTGAATCCCGTGGAAATCATCGGTTATGACAATTTTGTCGCGCTATGTGAGCAGTCAGGTGTCGATGGTATTTTGATGGTTGATTTGCCACCAGCCGAGGCGGGCAGCTTTACGCAGCATTTGACTGAGCATGCGATGAATGAAATTTTCTTATTGTCACCAACCACTTTGCCTGAGCGCCGCGAGCAAGTTCTGACCCATTGCGGTGGTTATATTTACTATGTGTCATTAAAAGGCGTGACCGGTTCGGCAACGCTCGATACCGATGATGTGGCAACCCAAGTACAAGCGATTAAAGCCGAGACCGATTTGCCAGTATGTGTGGGCTTTGGTATTCGTGATGCGGCTTCTGCTAAAGCAATTGGTCAGCACGCCGATGGTATTATCGTCGGTAGTACGCTGGTGCAAAACTTTGCTGATATCGATGCTAAAAATGAGACTGCGGTTGCAGCTGCTCAGCAAAAAATTATGGTAAAAATGGACGAGCTACGCGGCGCACTTGATAGTTTAACCGCCTAATATTATATCGAGTTTATTGGTATCAAAATTTGAAAGGCTTAGAAGGCCAGCGCAATTTTTATAACAATGTTTATAAAGACATAGGCAAATGACTTTGCTAAAGTTAGTTTACGTGTGTAAACTAACATCACATATAAATTGTTACAGTTGTGCATAAGCGCCCTTTATAACTGCTGATGTTATAACGATATGTGACTTTTAAATTGATTCTTATAAACGGACTTCTTAGGGACAAGAGACTAAGCCAATGAAACCAAGCTGGCCAACTTGTCGATAAGCCTTTGATAATGGCGAATACTATGACTGATACGATAACAAAACCTGATATGACCACTGCAAATAATACTGAAACAAGCACGACTGAAAAAAATGGCAGTTCCGCTGGGCAATCATGGTTTGAGCGCCCGATACCGGGCATTAAACAGCAATTGACTGCACCTTTGACGGCGGTAGAGACCGAACCGTCAACCAAGTGTAGTAGCTGTCATTCGATGATTACCAATACGGCGCTAATTTTTAATTGTTATGTCTGCCCGCATTGTGACCACCATTTACCGATGAGTGCGCGTGAGCGCTTAAACTGGCTACTCGACCAAGTAGACGGTGAGCTAGGACAGCAGTTCACTGCCAAAGACCCATTGAGCTTTGTGGATAGTAAACCGTATCCGCAGCGCATGAGCGAAGCACAAGACAAAACCGGCGAGTCTGAAGCACTGATTGTGATGTATGGTAAATTGCGCAATCTTGATATCGTGACGTGTGCCTTTGACTTCCGTTTTATGGGTGGCTCTATGGGCTCGGTGGTTGGCGACCGTTTTGTAGAAGCGGCTGAAAAAGCCCTTAAAGATAAAGTACCCTTAGTCTGCTTTGCGGCCTCTGGCGGCGCGCGTATGCAAGAGGGTCTGCTATCCTTGATGCAAATGGCTCGTACGGCGGCGGCGATTGAGCGTTTGCGCTTAGCTGGCGTGCCATATATCGTGGTATTGACCAATCCTGTCTATGGCGGGGTGACGGCATCGCTTGCTATGCTTGGCGATATTCATTTGGCAGAACCGAAGGCCATGATTGGCTTTGCTGGTAAGCGCGTGATTGAACAAACGGTGCGTGAGACGCTAGAAGAGCCGTTCCAGCGTGCCGAGTTCTTGTTAGAGCATGGCGTGGTTGATGAAGTAGTGCATCGTCATCAGCTCATTGATACCATTTATCGCTTGTTAGCTAAATTATGTCGCGTACCGAATGTTGATGCTTAACATGTGCTGAGCTGGTTTAGTAAACAGGCAATTGAGCTCGTTATTACTTAATAGCATTTATCGTCAATCACGGTAAATGCTATTTTTGCTTTTTGGCTAGGTAGTTATATACTGTCTCTATTTCCTAATTAAGCATTTTCACATTCTCTATTTTCCCGAAAAATTTCATATAGGTTCTGCCCATGTCTGACTCTACCGTTTCTAATTCTAATATTCCTAATGAGCACTCGAGTTTGACCGAATGGCTTGATTATATGCAGCAAATTCATGTCTCGGCGATAGATATGGGCTTATCACGCGTATTGCCGGTTGCTGAAGCGTTAGGCGTGGTGCAGTCAGCCAAAGACGATGCTTATGTGTTTACCGTAGCGGGCACCAATGGTAAAGGCTCAACGACCGCGGTCATCGCGCAGATGTGCCAAGCGGCAGGTTATAAAACCGCGCTTTATCAGTCACCGCATCTGAGTGTGTTTAACGAGCGCGTGCGTATCAATGGCGAGATGGTCAGTGATGAGACATTGATTGATGCCTTTAACAAAGTAGAGGCGGCAAGGTTACAGTGCGCTTTAACCTTATCATTTTTTGAAATGACAACATTGGCAGCATTATTAATCTTTGCTGAAGCAGACTGCGATGTTTGGGTGTTAGAGGTGGGGCTCGGCGGTCGCTTAGATGTGGTTAATATCATTGATCCTGATATGGCAGTGATTACCAATATCGCTATCGATCATGTCGATTGGCTAGGCGATAATGTTGAAGATATCGGCCGGGAAAAAGCAGGGATCCTACGTGATGGCATTTCTCTAGTTTATGGCGACAAGGAGATGCCAGCGAGTGTACAACAAGCGATTACCACGCATCAGGCGACTTGTTATCAAGCTGGACAAGACTTTGATTATCGTGAAGTGGATACCGACGTTTGGCAATATAGTAATGCCGCTGTCACTATGCAACTACCGCGCCCCGCACTATCCTTGACTAACACGGCTAATGCTTTATCAGCGGTGCTGGCAAGCCCGTTAAATATCGATAAAAAGGCTATCGAACAGGCATTGCAAACGGTCAAGCTTGCCGGTCGCTTTGATTATCGTGAGACCCATAACCGTCATTGGCTGTTTGATGTGGCGCATAACGAGCAAGGCGTTGAGTTTTTATTGGCGCAATTATTACCGCTTTGGCAGCAGCATCTAGCAACGCAAAATAGTTGCGCACACTTAAGTAGTAAACCTGTCAGCATTAAAATGCTGTTTTCTATGTTGGGCGATAAGGATATCAAGAAAGTCGTGCAGCGTTTGACTGAAGCGGGCTTGCCGATTAGCGATTGGTTTATCGCTGAGATTGATTATCCACGTGCAGCCAGCACTGAGAAGCTACAAGGCATCTTAACGAGTTATGTTGATAGTGCGCAAATACATGAGTTTAGACGCTTATCAGAAGCCACCGCTGCCGTTATAAAGGGTAGTCAAGCGCAAGACTTAATCGTGGTATGTGGCTCGTTCCATACAATTGGCGAGGCGCTAGCGGCGCTTGCTGCTGATAATTTAAATTAAAATCATAATGATTTAATGTTAGTCTTGGGAGAAGCATGATAGCAGACAGTATAAAAAATATGCTTTATAATCAAACTGCTTTAACATACTGCAATACAATGTTATGTACAAATTAAAATGGATATGTACAGCTTGACTTAGCATTTAAAAATGGCTGGACGTAACTGGCGGCGATATTAAGTTTCAAAATTGTTTATTAAAGCTATATAAACATAGCTTGGGACGATAGTTGCGCCGCTCAATCAACCTTATTACCAACTAAGAGACGTAAACGGATGAACTTTTCGAGACAAGCCTTATTGGGCATTGGGATGATTATTGGCGGTAGCGTGATGCTGTACGCCATGGTGCAACAAATTGGCGATAGCAATAAAACAAAACCTGCTTCAGCGATGATAGAAAAACAAAGCCCGGCGCAAGAATCTCCACAACCCTTGACGACTGATATCGAGACTGAAAAGCGCATCTTGGCACAAAAACAAAAAGAGCGCGCCGCCCGCGTAGCAGAGCAAGAAAGACGTGCACAGCAATTTTTAAGTGAGCAAGAGGCGGCTGAAGCGCAAGCATTGGCCAAAGCGCGCGCCGAAAGTCAGCAATATTTGGCAAGCACCGCACCTGCTAAAGATAAAGAAGCCGAGGAGAGTAAAGACGCTGAACAAGACACGGCGACCGCGACCAAATCTAGTACAGATAGCGATAATACTGCCACGGCAACTGAGAGTGATAATAGCGCCCGTGAGCAGCAAAAAGTGGCTCAAGCGCAACAAGAAGCCAAGCTGAAAGAACAAGCAGCAGCTAAAAAGCTAGCAGAGAGTAAAAAGGAAGCGGAAGCAAAAAAGCAGGCAGAGGCTAAAAAACAGGCTGAAGCTGAGAAAAAACAAAAAGCTGCAGAAATCGCTAAAAATGAGGTGCCAAAATCGCCTACGGATTATCAGGTCAAAAAGGGTGATGGGCTGATTAAACTGGCACGGCAACACAATATGCCCGTAGAAGTCTTGGCACAAGCGAATAACCTTTCACCGTCGACCTCGCTACAACTGGGTCAGAATATCACCATCCCATCGCGTCAGCAGGTTGATCGCTTAGCACGTGAAGCAGCAGCGGCTGAAAAAGCGCGTGAAGAAAAGCGTCAAAAAGAAGAAGCGTTAGCCAAGAAATCGGCCGATGCCAAGCGTGAAGCGCAGCAGAAACTGAACGAAGCGCGTAAAGAAGTGAAAGAAACCGATGCTAAAGGCAGTTTTGGTGTACAAGTGGCACTGGCGAATGACCAAGCCAAAGCGGATGAGTTGGCAAAAAAATTCCAATCAGCAGGCTATCAAGTCAAAACCAGTCCTACCAGTCGTGGTGTGCGCGTCATCGTCGGTCCTGAACGCGGTAAAGTGGCCGCTTTGGCGCTAAAAGATAAGATTAATAGCGACCCGAAAGTTAATACGACAAGTGCTTGGGTTTTATACTGGCGCTAAAATAAATTTAAATTGCTGCAATCTGATAGCCATTAGCGCTAAATAAACCGCACAATTTTAACTACGCCCGTTTTCACTTTTATCATTCTCACTAAATTTTTTAACACGACATCTATTGTCGTGTTTTTCGTTTTATCGTTTGCCGATTGGGGCCAGCTTGGTTACGATGTGCGCCGCTATTTTCTGTTTCTTCCTGTTCTTTTCTGTACTGTATAACCTGTCAGCCTATAAAGGCTGCCCTGCCGCGGTTAGCTATGTTTCGTCATTTTATTTAATGACATCCTCTACGTAGCTGACGGCTTTCATTATGTATAAGGTAAAACCATGTCATTTGGCGTTATATTTTTAATATTGGCAGTTGGATTTGTCGGGCTGATCACCCTGCCAAAACTGTTTTCTGATAAGCAGGCCACTGAGCCTGAGCCACCACCTGTGCGCGGTGATGAGCTGGCTATTTGGCCATTTGCGCCCATGCCTATTATGACTGATACGGAAGTTATCTTCTTTAAAAAGTTAAAAAATGCCTTGCCCGAATATCATATCTTTGTCCAAGTTCAGCTGTCTCGTATCATTGAAGCAAACAGTGACGAAACCTCGGAGCGTAGCTTTTGGTTCAATCGCATTTGTCGCCAAAGCGTCGACTATGTCATCGTGGATATCGATGCGCAGACTACCTTGCTGGCCATCGAGCTTGATGATTGGACGCATAATAGTAAAGCGCGGCAAAAGGCGGATGATAAAAAGGATAAAGCGCTTGCCAGTGCCGGTATTGCTATCGTGCGCTTTCATGCCGAACGCATGCCGAGTGCCGATATGCTCAGATATGAACTGATGCAGGTGATTGAGAGTTATTGAGGTTATAATAAAAACTTAACCTTTATCTTTTGCTTAGCCAAGCTTTTTAGGATAAATCACAATCGGCCTGTCACCTTCAAAATATAATCCTGTTCTTAAAACACCGTTTTCAGAATAGATAAGTGGTAACAGCCGATTGTCATAAAAGTCGCGCTTGCTAAACCATTCAATATAATGAGCGGCGCGTAATGCAGTTACATCAATCGTTGCAAGCGTGGCATTATCAGCTTTATCGCACCATTCGTGCATCGGAAAGCTAGGTGTTAGCCAATGAGGGTAGACGAAATTAGCGATGTTCATTGGCAAAAAGAAGCGTCCTTTAATGACGCCATAACGCTTATCAATCTTCACTTGGCCATGACTTTTAGTCTCGACCCACACCGTACGAAACTGTTTGGTTTGCATGTGGGTCATTTTGCGCTGTAAATTGTCGTTAGAATTGATACCGACCCAATTTATCGGCGCAAACGGTGCTGAACCCATAAAAAACTTAATCGCCAGCTCCCAATGCTCAACCAGATTGTCTTCATGATTATACAAAATCAAATCCAGCTCGCCTGTTGTCTGCTTGCCATTGTATAACTGCACGTTATTGGCAAGCGTCTCGTACCGATGTAATTTGCGTGCAAAGCCATCTTCTAGCCAAAACGATAACAATCCTTCAAAGTGAAAACCCAAGCGATTGGGGCTAGGACGTTTTAATAAATAGCGGGTTAATGCCTGATAGTCATTGGTGGTATCCAACTCTTTTAAACGCGGCTTATAAGCTTCAAACTGCTGTTGCCAAAAGTCTGCGCTATGTATTGCAACTTTGTGGGTAGTTTGATGCGGTGCGAAATCCAACCACGTCGTCAAGACGTTAGGGCAGGCGAGTACATACGCCAAATCACGCACAAAAGGTCGCCGATAAGCTTCCCAAGGTGCATAGCTATCAAGGCGCGGCGTAAGCTCAGACATAGGACAAACCAGAGTAAATATAAAGTATTTACCCTAGCGACTTGCTTACTAAAAGTCTATAGCGAATCGTAATATGTTAAGATTGTAGTCATCTGGCAGAATATATGATTGCCAACCCTTTAATAATACAGAGGATTAAGTTATGAACTACCTTTTGTAAATCGACTTTCCTTATAGCGGTCCTTTTGGTAGTGCGTTTTTTGATGCCATGAAAGAGTTGGCTGAAGATATCGCAACCGTAAACGGTCTGGTCTATAAGCTATTGACAGAAAATGAAGCAACGCAAGAAGCGGGCGGGATTTATGTGTTTGATAATTTGGACGATGCCAACAGATATTTAGAAAAGCATACCCAAAGACTGACTTCATTTGGTTTTAAAGATATCAAATCCAAAATCTTTGTTATCAATGAAGCGCTAAGTGCGATTACTAAAGCGTCTTTGTAATACTTTATGAAGAATAATGAGCATAAAAAAAGCCAACCATTGATATCAATGGTTGGCTTTTTTGTTTAACTACTATGTTTGGTCGGAACGGCAGGATTTGAACCTGCGACCACTACACCCCCAGTGTAGTGCGCTACCAGACTGCGCTACGCCCCGAATGACTGACTATTTTACGCAAAATTATGCATATTGCAAGGGCTATTTATTTTAGTCAAAATCTACAATGGCATTTTACTTATCACAGTCAGTTGCATACATAGTTATTCAACCTTAACCTAGTAATTCTTTTAGGATTTGGTTGACTTGTTGCGGGTTAGCACTGCCGCGGCTGGCTTTCATCACTTGCCCAACCAAACCGTTAAAGGCTTTTTCTTTACCGCCGCGATACTCATCGACCATCGCTTGGTTTTTGGCAATAACGTCTTCAACGATGGCTTTAATTGCGCCCGTATCGGTTTCTTGCTTAAGCCCTTTTTCTTCGATGATTTTATCAGCAGCGTCATCAGCATCGCCGCCTTCACGCTCATAAAGCGCACTAAAGACTTGTTTGGCCAATTTGCCCGATAAAGTGTCATCTTTGATACGTGCCAGCATGCCCGCCAATTGTTTGGCACTGATAGGCGAGTCAGCGATGTCTTTATCATCTTTGTTAAGGGCACCGAGTAGATCGCCCATGACCCAGTTAGCGGCCATTTTGGCGTCTTGTTGTCCGACCTCAGTGACGACATTTTCAAAATAATCGGCGAGCGTACGGCTACCGGTCAAGATGCGAGCGTCGTATTCTGATAGTCCAAGCGCTTCTTCAAAGCGTGCACGGCGAGCAACAGGCAATTCGGGCATCGCAGCCTTGATGGCATCGACCGTATGCTGCTCTATACGCACTGGCAATAAGTCAGGGTCAGGGAAGTAGCGATAATCATTGGCGTCTTCTTTGGTACGCATGGTGCGAGTTTCATCGCGCTCAGGATCGTATAGCATCGTCGCTTGGATAACTTTACCGCCGTCCTCGATGATGTCGATTTGACGCTCGATTTCACGATTGATGGCGCGTTCGATAAAGCGGAATGAGTTAAGGTTTTTCAACTCCGTACGCGTTCCCAAATCTGCGCCCGGTTTACGCACAGAGACGTTACAGTCGCAGCGGAATGAGCCTTCTGCCATAATCGCATCTGAGATACCAAGCCATGTGACCAGCTGGTGAATGGCTTTGATGTAAGCAATCGCTTCGGCAGCTGAGCGCATATCAGGCTCAGAGACGATTTCGATAAGTGGCGTACCTGCGCGGTTAAGGTCAACGCCTGTCATACCATCGACGGCATCGTGTACGGATTTACCCGCATCTTCTTCTAGGTGCGCGCGGGTGATACCCATACGTTTAGGGTATTCGTTTTTCTCGCCTTCATTGACCACCACGTCAATATAACCTTTGCCAACGATAGGGTTGGCCATTTGGGTGATTTGATAGCCTTTTGGCAAGTCAGGATAGAAGTAGTTTTTGCGGTCAAAGGTGTTAAATAGACCTAATTCAGCATTGACACCGATACCAAACTTTAAGGCACGATCGACCACGCCCGTATTCAATACAGGTAAAACACCAGGCAAGCCTAAATCAACGATACTGGCTTGGGTATTTGGTTCGTGACCAAAGTCAGTCGGCGCGCTGGAGAATATTTTACTTTCAGTATTGAGCTGGCAATGAATCTCAATCCCGATGACCACTTCATAGCCATCGACGAACAGCTCTTTGCGGACAATTTCTTGCTGAGCGGCATTATCAGTAGTAGTTGCTGTGTTCATTATACCGTCTCCTTCGCGATGGTAGAGTGTTGTAAATGGTGGTCGGTATGCTGCTGGAATAGGTGCGCGGTAGAGAGCAACTTGCTTTCTTGCCAATATTGACCAATCAATTGCAGCCCAATTGGTAGACCGTTTGTGGTTAAACCAACCGGCTGACTAAGCGCAGGTAAGCCCGCTAAGTTAACACCGATGGTATATACGTCCCCCAAATACATGGTCGCAGGATCAAGGTCTTCAGCAAGTTTATAAGCAGCGGTCGGCGCGGTTGGACTGGCGATGACATCACAATTGTTAAAAGCATCTTCAAAGTCTTGTACGATAAGTCGGCGTACTTTTTGAGCCTTAGTGTAATAGGCATCAAAGTAACCCGCGGATAGCGCATAAGTACCGGTCAAAATACGACGTTGTACTTCAGGGCCAAAGCCTTCTGAGCGTGAGCGCGTATATAAGTCAAGCAGGTCAGTTGGATTCTCACAGCGATAGCCAAAACGCACGCCATCGAAACGCGATAAGTTCGATGATGCTTCAGCAGGGGCGAGCATATAATAAGTCGCAAGGGTAATTTCAGGGTCAGTGATGTTGACTTCTACAATCTTCGCACCAAGCGCTTCGTATTGCTTTAGCGCTGCCCGTACGGCTTGCTCGACTTCGGTATCTAGACCTTTGGTAAAGTACTCTTTTGCCACGCCAATACGTAAGCCTTCTAATGGCTTGGCGGTGTCGCCAGCAGTTGTGACTGCATTGTTTAAGTCTTGCACGTAATCTGGTATATCATGCTTGATAGAAGTGGCGTCGCGCGGGTCATGACCAATCATCGGTTGTAGCAGATACGCGCAGTCCATAGCACTGCGTCCCATACTACCTGCTTGGTCAAGACTTGACGCATAAGCAATCATACCAAAGCGCGAGATACGACCATACGTTGGTTTAATACCGGTTAAACCACAAAATGAAGCAGGCTGACGGATAGAACCACCAGTATCGCTGGCAGTAGCAACCGGAACAAACCCTGCGGCGACGGCAGCGGCACTACCACCTGATGAGCCACCTGGGACGCGCTCAAGATTCCAAGGATTGTGTACCGCGCCATAATGCGAGCTCTCATTATCCGAGCCCATCGCAAACTCATCCATATTGAGCTTACCAAGGCTAATCATGCCGGCTTTATTGATATTGGTGACGACAGTGGCATCATAAGGTGACACAAAGTTATGCAGCATTTTTGAGCCACAAGTCGTTAAGACACCTTGGGTACAAAAGATATCTTTATGCGCCATCGGCACACCAAGCAGGGGACGCTTGTCACCTTGGGCACGCATCTCATCAGCGGCTTGTGCTTGCGCGCGCGCGGTTTCGGAGGTGTGGGTGATAAAGCTGTTAATCTTACTGTCGAGCGCGTCGATACGCTTGATATAGTGCTCAGTTAATTCTGCACTGCTAAATTGCTTGTCTTGCAAGCCCGTAATCAGCTGCTGGGTACTTAAAAGGTGAAGTTCAGACATAAGGTGTCGTCCGTCAAAATGTGAATAACATTAAATAAAGTGGAATACGGTAAAAATTATTGGGGCAATTATTCAATCACTTGTGGCACAAGGTATAAACCTGCTTCTACGGCAGGCGCGACCGATTGATTGCGCTCGCGATTGATATCGTATTTGGCGACATCGGCGCGCAAATCTTGGCAAACTTCATGAATGTTTGATAAAGGTTTGATACCAGTGGTGTCGACACTGCCAAGCGTTTGCATCAATTTTAATACGTCGCTGATGTCGTCGGCGTAGCTGCTGGCGGTGTCTTCATCAACACCGAGGCGTGCAAGGCGGGCAACTTCTAAGATTTCTTTGCGGCTGACATTGCTTTCAGCGGCGAGGGTTTGCTGTGACATAGTTTCTCCAGTGAAGGATAGTTTTTATTAGAGTAGGGATAAAAATAGGTAATGACTAATAACTGAATAAAGTAATAATGTTTAAAATACACGCAAATAAACAATCTACCTGAGTATTTTATAAAGAGTGCCTTTATTATAAAGCATCTCACCGAAGATTACAGAGCAGGGCATCGATTGCTGCTGTATCTTTACTAACTTTGTTCAAATAAAGAGCATTACAAAATTGACCCAATAGTTATGGATTGATTGTCAATTGCTCAGCATTGCGTTCAGAAATACGTTACAGTATGCAGCCACTGCTCAGCGAAACGTTAAGTAAATGCCTTTAAATGCTTTAGCAAGACGCGCCGCAGCAATAATACTTGGTGATCGCGCCTTGTTAGTGTTTGAATTAAATGATGTTTCATTAAATGCCATGCTCTGCTCTGTCATTTCAAACTTTGTAACATCTTTTCGCGTTTAACGGCAAAATCCTAGCGTACTGATGCAAATTTCTGTGTTTTTTTTGAGCTAAATCGGTATAATTTAGCTCAGTTTTTTCATTTCATCATTATTGCTTCGGTTTGACTTGCTGCGATGATAAACTCGCGCCATCGGTCACGTCTTACGACGACCTGCTCAACACTGACGAGTAACCCTCAGTCAATTTCGTTCGCCTCATTCGCCTCATTTGTAATACGCTGGATATATTAGCCATGAACCCGTTTGGATTTTTATCAAATAATATCGCAATCGACCTCGGTACTGCGAACACCCTTATCTTTATTCCTGGTAAAGGGGTGGTGCTCGACGAGCCTACAGTGGTCGCGCTACGTAGTAATCGTACCCAAAACCCTACCGTCGCCGCCGTTGGTATTGATGCCAAACAGATGCTAGGTCGTACGCCTGCCAACATCACGGCTATTCGCCCATTAAAAGATGGCGTGATTGCAGACTTTGAAGTGACACAAAAAATGCTCAAGCATTTTATCACTAAAGTAAAAGCCAAGCGTTTTATGGCACAGCCCAACGTGGTGGTTTGTGTGCCATGCAAATCGACGTTGGTTGAGCGTAAAGCGATTCGTGAAGCGGTATCGTCGGCTGGCGCGAGCAAAGTATTGTTGCTAGAAGAACCTATGGCCGCCGCAATCGGTGCGGGTATGCCCGTGCATGAAGCCAGTGGTTCAATGGTCGTTGATATCGGTGGTGGCACGACTGAGATTGCTGTTATCGCGCTGTCAGGCTGCGTCTATGCCGAGTCGATTCGTATCGGCGGCGATATGTTTGATGAAGCGATTATTACTCATGTGCGCCGTACGCATGGCTGCGTGATTGGTGAAACCACTGCTGAGCGTATCAAGCAAGAGGTGGGTTCGGCATTAAATGAAGACAGCCAGTTAGAAGTTGAAGTTCGCGGTCGCAGCATGGCAGAAGGCGTACCAAAGACCTTTACGGTCAATTCAGAAGAAGTACAAAAAGCCCTCAGCGACCCATTAAGCGGTATCGTCAGCGCGGTAAAAGCAGCACTTGAACAGACGCCACCTGAGTTGTCATCAGACATCGCTGAGCGTGGTATTGTCTTAACTGGCGGCGGCGCATTGCTGCGTGATTTAGACAAGCTTATCTCTAAAGAAACCGGTCTGCCTGTGACGGTCGCTGAAGAGCCATTGACTTGTGTCAGCCGTGGCGGCGGTATTGCGCTTGATTTTATCAACAACAAAAGCCTAAATATGATTTTTGTTTAAATTGTGAATATTAAAGCGCTATAAAAATTGTTTGATTCTATTTGTTTTTTCCTATTAAAGGTAGCCAATAAGGTTGCCTTTAATGACATTTAGCCATACCAAAATGCAATAGAAGTACGATAAGTCACGCGTGGTTATTAACGTATCGACATTATTTTGAACTGACGCTATATGCTGATATTTGCTGCTGTTATGGCGAGTCGCAACTATTGCTCACATTAAAACCTCTAGATTAGACCAATTATGATTCCAAGTATTTTTGCTCGTCAGCCGCTCGCGCTTCGTAAGACTGCTATCGTATTGATAGTGGCGCTGGTATTGATGTGGTTTGATAGCAAAAATCCAGAATGGTTTAAGCCGATGCGCTCGACTACCCATGCCGCCATGCAGCCTATTTATGAGCTGTCGTTATTACCGAGTTATGCAAAACACTGGTCGAGCGGCAGCTTGCAGTCGAAAGAGGCGCTACGCCGCGAAAACATGCAGCTAAAGTCGCAACTCATCCATGCCCAAGCCAAGCTGCAGCAGCAGGATTATATCTTGGCACAAAACGCGCGCTTGCAAGGTATCTTATCGACCACACGCCCTGAGCAATTTGATTTAAACCTCGCGCAAGTGATCGGCACTGATACCAATCTTCTCAGACAAATCGTGGTGCTCAATAAAGGCGAACAAGATGGCGTGCAAGTCGGTCAAACGGTCATCGATGAAGTGGGTATTTTAGGTCAGATTATTAATGTCTATCCTAATACCAGTCGCTTATTGCTAATTACCGATGAGCAGCAATCGGTTGCTGTGACCGTCAAACGCACCGGACAGCGCGCTATCGTCACGGGCGAGGGCATACCGACCTCATTACGTCTCAACTACGTCTTTAAGACCTCAGATGTGCGCGTCGGTGATGAGCTGGTGTCTTCAGGCTTGGGCGGACGTATTCCGGCGGGCTATCGCGTTGGTCGTATCGCCCATGTCGAAGACACGCAAGAGGATAACTTTAGAAGTATTGAAGTTACGCCGGCAGCAAATTTTATTGATAACGCTTATGTGTTGGTGCTGCAAGATAAACTGGTTAATAGAAGAAATGCCGGTATTAAAGAAAACTAAGGGCTTGTCAGCTTACTCATAAGCCCGCATTGCGTGTCCTCATTGATACCCTAGACATTTGCACAGACATTTATATAGACGTCTAGATAGACAGATAAGATAAATAGTATTCAGAATTGTTTGGTCAACTAGCGCTGCTACTTTTTTCAATATTAACTGAACGATTAAATAGCTGCTAAACTCTCGCTAAAGGTAAGTATTCATGGCATACGCGGATTTTGATGATGCAACTGGGGTACTCCCAGCCTTGATTATACTGAGTTTTATTATTGCCTCATCGCTGAGCGTCTATCCTTTAAGCCCAAGTATGGCTGCACTGCGTCCGATGGTGATGGTGATGGTGCTGATTTTTTGGTTACTGTTTCAGCCGCGCTACGTCGGGATTTTTAGCGCCTTTGCTATTGGCATTATCGCCGATTTATTAATGGATACCCACCTAGGTCAGCAAGCCTTCGCCGCCGTTATGGTCGCCATGGTCATAAAAATTACCAGTATCTATATCAGACAGCTTAATACCATTAGCGCTTGGCTTATTGCAAGCCTAGGATTGGTTGTTTTCCAAGTCAGCTTATGGATATTGCAGCTGTTTATCCAAAATACCTTTGTTGCCCAATCTGCTCTATCGTTATTCATGAGTATCATCAGCTGGCCATTGGTGCTATTGGCCTTACGGAGATTTGCCCGCTAGCTTTTTTGCTTACTCGGTCTATATTATCAATTTTCCTGCAAAACCATAATTTTATAAAATAAGAGTATCACGATGAACCTCATTTTAGCGTCTGGCTCACCGCGTCGTCATGAGCTACTAACCAGAGCGCAACTAAACTTTACGGTCATGAGCGTCGATATTGATGAAACGCCGCATGTGAATGAATCTCCTAAAGATTACATTGAACGTATGGTTGCTAGCAAAGCAGAAGCGGCGCTAGAGCAATTGAATAAAGAACTAAATAAAAAGCTAAACGACAGTCAAACTGATCTATCTGCATTTCTAATTATTTTAACCGCTGATACCATTGGCGTCTTAGCCGATGGTAAAACGGTATTGGTCAAGCCCGACAGCCGAGCAGACGCTTATCGTATGTGGCAGCAGATGTCCGATAATACTCACCAAGTATGGACAGCGGTGCAAGCAACTCAAGTATTGTTATCTGCTAAGTCTTCAAGCTCTCCAACCTCCGGCAGAGCATTTCAAATCGTGAATCAACAACAAATTACTGAGCGCACCGATGTCACCTTTATTCCTTTAACCGAAGAGATGATGGAAAACTATTGGGACAGCGGCGAGCCTGCTGATAAAGCTGGTGGCTACGGTATTCAGGGTTTGGGCGCCGCCTGGGTAAGCCGCATTAATGGCAGCTATACCAATGTGGTTGGTTTACCGCTGGCACAAACCGTGGCGTTGATTAAAAATATCACGGCTATCAGCGCCAACGATAGAGCCTAAGCATTGAGCAAATAAGCTGAGTAAACAGGTAGGTGAGAGTAGCGCGTATTTGATGTAGGATAATTAAATGGTTGGTCTTACATGAGATGGCAAATGGCTATCACTCAATTATCTGCACATAATGACACGCTAGGATAATGGGCAAACCCAAGGTGCATTTGGTACACTGTGAGGCTACCAAACGATGAACGCTTCACAAGAAAGCTGAGTGCTAAGAGAAAATATTATGTCCGAAGAGCTGCTGATTAATATTAGTCCCATGGAATCGCGCGTCGCCGTGTTAGATAACGGGGTGTTGGGCGAGATTTATATCGAGCGTCATCATAAACTGGGCTTGGTCGGCAATATTTATTTGGGCACGGTAGTACGCGTGCTTCCGGGTATGCAGGCAGCTTTTGTCGACATCGGCCAGTCACGCACAGCGTTTTTACATGTCAATGACATGCAGCGCGAACCGCGTCCTGTTAGCGAGAGCAAAAATAAGACCTCAGAAAACATCAATAACCAACGTCCTGTTATCGAAGCTACCGCTGATGATTTGGCGGTCACGCCGCCTGTGGTCAGTGCGCACAGCACCGAGGTTGTAGCCGTTACAAAATCTCTTATCCAGCATCGACTGCACGAAGGCCAACGTATCTTAGTACAAGTGACCAAAGACCAGCTTGGTAGCAAGGGCGCGCGTTTAACTACCAATATATCGCTACCATCACGTTACTTGGTCTATCTGCCATCGAGTGACCATATCGGTATCTCGCAGCGTATTGATGGCGAAGAAGAACGTACTCGTCTCAAAACTGAACTGGCGAGCCTGATGCAAACGGTCAATCTACAAGGTGGGCTGATTGCGCGCACCGCTGCTGAGCGCGTGCCAGTCGATAAACTCGAAGAAGATATCTACTATCTATTGCAGCTCTGGCGCACCATTTGTGCCCGTCGCCAAGAAACAAAACCAAATCAAAGCTCTGAGCTTATTTATCAAGAATTATCACTGCCGCTACGCTCCATTCGTGACTTGGTGCATGCCGATACCGAAAAAGTGGTGATTGATAACGCGCAAATCTATGAGCAAGTCCGTTATTTTGCTAAAGAGTTTGTGCCTTTCGTCTACGACCGTATTGTGCATTATACCGCCGAGCCTTCCTTGTTTGATGTCCACCGTGTCGAGGATGATTTGCGTGATGCCCTAAAACGTCGTGTCGATTTAAAGTCTGGCGGTTATCTGATTATCGATCAAACCGAAGCCATGACCACCATCGATGTCAATACTGGCTCTTTTGTCGGTGGGCGCTCGTTAGAAGATACCGTTTATAAAACCAATTTAGAGGCCACCCACGCTATTGCACGGCAATTACGCCTAAGAAACCTTGGCGGCATTATTATCTTAGATTTTATTGATATGCTTGAGCAGCAGCATAAAGACGATATTTTAGAGAGCCTGCAAGCGCAGCTAGCGCAAGACTACGCCAAAACCAAAATTACCCAAGTCAGTGAGCTTGGGCTGGTTGAAATGACGCGTAAACGTACCCGTGAGTCGCTTGGACAGCAGCTATGTGAACCTTGCTCAACCTGTCAGGGTCGCGGCTTTGTTAAAACGGCCGAAACCGTTTGCTTTGAGATATTTCGCGAGATTATGCGCTGTGCGCGAACTTATAACTCGCCCAAGAAATTCACTGTGGTTGCCCATGCTGCCGTCATTGACTTACTATTGACCACCGAATCAGACACCGTCGCAGATTTAGAGTATCTATTAGGTAGAGTGATTACCTTTGAGGTCGAAAATCTCTATACCCAAGAGCAATATGACATCGTTTTAGATTAATGATAGAGTAAATTTATACCATTATAAAGTATCTTAATTGAGGTTTTGATAAGAAAATTATTGATAAAAGCGCTTGTTTATAAAGGGGGATATCTCAAAACACCGCCGATATTACTCTTGCAATGAGCGAAATACTATGTATAATACACACCACTGAATTATATATGCGCAGCCAATTAAACAGCTGGCGCTATGACAGCTAGAGCATCGTTTCTAGCACTATTTCATTATGCCTTTGCTGACATCCTATAATGGAAGGGTCGGCGGGGCTTTAAACTATTTTGCTTTTGGCACGCTATAAGTTCCGGTAACGAACTCATTCTGGTTAAGAACAGAAGGCCGCTTAAAGTGAATATTTAACCAAACGGCTTTTGCTCATATCTTTGCAAAGCAAGAATGACAAAAGCACATATTAGGAGCTTGCTGGCATGGCTAACCAGAGAATCCGTATCCGTCTTAAGTCTTTTGATCATCGTCTGATTGATCAATCTGCACAAGAGATCGTTGATACTGCAAAGCGCACCGGTGCGCAAGTTTGTGGTCCTGTACCGTTGCCGACTCGCATTGAGCGCTTCAACGTTCTAACCTCACCACACGTTAATAAAGACGCTCGTGACCAGTACGAAATCCGTACTCACAAGCGTATGGTTGATATCGTTCAGCCTACCGACAAAACTGTGGATGCGCTAATGAAGTTAGACTTAGCGGCGGGTGTTGACGTTCAAATTGCTTTGGGTTAATGCAAAACACACCCAACCCATTAATATAAGATATAAAGAGGTCTAAAATGGCGATCGGTTTAGTCGGTAAAAAATGCGGCATGACCCGTATCTTCACTGAAGCAGGCGAATCTATTCCTGTTACAGTGGTTGAGGTCCATGCTAACCGCATTACTCAAGTAAAAAATACTGATGTAGATGGCTATCAAGCCATTCAAGTTACCACAGGTACTCGTCGTGACAGCCGCGTAACTGCTGCACAGAAAGGTCACTTCGCTAAAGCTGGCGTTGCAGCTGGCCGTGGTGTATGGGAATTTCGTGCCAATGACAGCGATCTTGAAGGTCGTGAAATTGGTGGTGAGATCCTAGCTGACTTGTTCGAACAAGGTCAGATTGTAGATGTCACAGGACAGAGTAAAGGTAAAGGCTTTCAAGGCGGCGTAAAGCGTCACAACTTTAGCATGCAAGATGCCACTCATGGTAACTCAGTGTCTCACCGTGTCCTTGGTTCAACTGGTCAAAACCAGTCACCAGGTAAAGTCTTCAAAGGCAAAAAAATGCCAGGTCAAATGGGTAACAAACGCGTTACCGTTCAGGGCCTAGAAGTGATATCGGTTGATGTTGAAAAAGGGTTACTTGTCATCAAGGGTGCTATCCCAGGTGCCACCGGTGGCGATGTCATCGTACGTCCGTCAGTCAAAGCCTAAGCAAGGGGATTAACGTGGATTTAAAAACAGTTACAGGGGCGGCAGTTGAGCTTTCTGATACGGCTTTCGGTCGTGAATTCAACGAAGCATTAGTGCATCAGGTCGTCACCGCATATCTTGCTGGTGCTCGTCAAGGTACACGCGCTCAGAAAACCCGTGCCGAAGTTTCTGGTGGTGGCATCAAGCCATGGCGCCAAAAAGGTACTGGTCGCGCTCGTGCAGGTTCTATTCGTAGCCCAATCTGGCGTTCAGGTGGTCGTGCATTCGCAGCCAAACCACAAGATTGGTCACAGAAAGTTAACCGCAAAATGTATCGCGGTGCGATGCAGTGCATCCTAGCCGAATTGATTCGCCAAGAGCGTTTGATTTTGGTTGAAGAGCTAAGCGTTTCTGGTCCTAAGACCAAAGAGCTGATTGCAAAGTTAAATGATTTGGGCGCACCTCGTGCACTCATCGTCACCAAAGAAGTTGACGAAAATCTATACTTAGCTGCGCGCAACATCCCACACGTCAATGTACTTGGTACAAACGAAGTGGATCCAGTGAGCTTGATTGCTTTTGATAAAGTAATCATGTCAGTTGAAGCTGCGAAACAATTTGAGGAAGCACTAGCATGAATAACGCAAGACTTTATCAGGTCTTAAGAGGGCCTGTATTCTCAGAAAAATCTCAAATGCTTGGCGACTCACTTGGTGTACAGGTATTTAAAGTTGACTCTAATGCTACTAAGCTTGAAGTCAAAAAAGCGGTTGAGATGATGTTCGAAGGCGTTGAAGTTTTAAAAGTAAACACTTTGAATGTTAAAGGTAAGACAAAGCGTTTTGGTAAAAATATCGGCCGTCGTAATGACTATAAAAAAGCCTACGTTACCTTAAAAGCTGGTCAAGATGTACAAATGGCTGATGCTGGTGAAGAAGTCGCAAACACGACTGCTTCTACTAGTGAAACAGCGAACAACGAATAAGGATTACACTCATGCCTATCGTAAAAGCAAAGCCAACATCACCAGGCCGTCGTTTTGTTGAAAAAGTGGTGCATCCACACCTTTACAAAGGTCGTCCTTTTGCAGCGCTTCTCGAATCAAAAAGTAAGTCAGGTGGTCGTAACAATAATGGTCGCATCACGACTCGTCACGTTGGTGGTGGTCATAAGCAGCATTATCGTATTATCGATTTTAAACGTACTAAAGACAATATCCCAGCTGTGGTTGAGCGTATCGAATACGATCCTAACCGTACTGCACACATTGCTTTACTTAAGTACGCTGACGGCGAACGTCGCTATATCATTGCTGCTAAAAAACAAGCAGTTGGCGATACCGTCATGTCAGGAGAGAACTCTCCAATCCGTCCAGGTAACTGCTTACCACTGAAAAACATCCCATTGGGTACTGTGATACACAATATCGAACTTAAAATCGGTAAAGGTGCACAGCTAGCTCGTTCTGCGGGTGCCAGCGTTCAGCTACTAGGTCGTGACGGTATTTATGCTATTCTACGTCTACGCTCAGGTGAAACTCGCCGCGTACACGTGAATTGCCGTGCTGTTATTGGTGAAGTTTCTAACACTGAAAATAACTTGAAATCACTTGGTAAAGCCGGTGCTTCACGTTGGCGCGGTGTTCGTCCTTCTGTTCGTGGTGTCGCTATGAACCCGGTTGATCACCCACACGGTGGTGGTGAAGGTCGTAACAAAGGTCGCCATCCAACCAGCCCTTGGGGTCAGAAGTCTAAAGGACTTAAAACGCGTCATAATAAGCGTACTGACAGTATGATCATCCGCCGCCGCGCCAAGAAGAAATAAAGGAAGAATTTCATGCCTCGTTCATTGAAAAAAGGTCCATTCATAGACGCGCACTTATTTGCTAAAGTTGAGAATGCATTAGACACCAACTCACGCAAACCAATTAAAACTTGGTCGCGCCGCTCGATGATTTTGCCACAAATGGTTGGCCTAACCTTATCTGTTCACAACGGCCGTACTCACGTACCGGTTATCGTAAGCGAGCAGATGGTTGGTCATAAACTAGGTGAATTTGCCCCGACTCGTACATATCGTGGTCATGGCATTGACAAGAAAGCTAAGAGATAAGGTGCTTACCATGGAAGTAACTGCAAAATTACGCGGTGCCGCCATATCGGCACAAAAAGTTAGACTCGTTGCTGATGAAGTTCGTGGCAAATCTATCGAGCGTGCTTTGGATATCCTAACGTATAGTAATAAAAAAGGCGCTGTTTTCGTTAAGAAATGTCTTGACTCAGCCATCGCCAATGCCGAACACAACAACGGTTTAGATATCGATACTCTTAAAGTATCAACCATCTACGTTGATGAAGGCATTACGCTAAAACGTATCCTACCACGTGCTAAAGGTCGCGCTGATCGTATCAGTAAGCGTACTTGTCACATCACTATAAAGGTAGGAGAATAAGTTATGGGTCAAAAAGTACATCCAATCGGAATTCGTCTTGGTGTTGTCAAAAAGCATAACGCAAACTGGTATGCTAACCCTAAACAATACTCAGAATACCTCATCAACGACATTCAAGTTCGTGAGTATCTACGCAAAAAACTAGACAACGCTATGATCAGCAACATTATGATTGAGCGTCCTACTGGTGCTGCTAAGATTACCATCGCCACTGCGCGTCCTGGTATTGTTATCGGTAAAAAAGGCGAAGATATCGAAAGACTTCAAAAAGAATTGACCAAAATTATGGGCGTACCTGCTCAGGTCAACATTGAAGAAATCACATCACCTGATCTTGATGCACGTTTGGTAGCAGACGGTATCGGCAGCCAGCTTGAGCGCCGTGTTATGTTCCGTCGTGCGATGAAACGCGCCGTACAGAACAGCATGCGTTCTGGTGCTAAAGGTATTAAAGTTGAGCTGTCTGGCCGTCTTGGCGGTGCTGAGATTGCTCGTACTGAATGGTACCGTGAAGGTCGTGTGCCATTGCATACACTCCGCGCTGATATTGACTACGCGTCAATTCGTGCAGAAACCACATACGGCACTATCGGTGTAAAAGTTTGGATTTTCCGTGGCGAAATCCTTGACGGTATGAACAGCGTATACAATCCCGTCAAAGAAGAGCAGGCTCGTGCGCCAAAACGCCGTGGTCGTGGAAACGGAAACCGTCGAAACACAGACAGAGGTTAAACTATGTTACAGCCAAAACGTACCAAGTTTCGTAAAATGCACAAAGGTCGTAACACAGGTCTTGCTCACCGTGGAAGCACCGTTGCATTCGGACAAATTGGTCTAAAATCGTTGACTCGTGGTCGTATGACTGCCCGTCAAATTGAAGCAGCACGTCGTACCATCACTCGTAAAATCAAGCGTGGCGGTAAGATTTGGATTCGTGTATTCCCAGACAAACCTATTACCAACAAACCACTAGAAGTACGTATGGGTAAAGGTAAAGGTCCAGTCGAGTATTGGGTATGCGAAATCAAACCTGGTAAAGTGCTATATGAACTCGAAGGGGTTTCAGAAGAACTTGCTCGCGAAGCGTTAACGCTTGCTGCAGCAAAACTGCCCTTTAAAACTACCATTGTTAAGCGGACGATAATGTAATGAAGATCAGTGAATTACGTGATAAATCATTAGAAGAACTGACTCAGTTACTTGATGAAAAGCAACTTGATGCTTTCCGTATTCGTATGGCTAAAGCAACGGGTCAGTTGGGTAACACCCATGAAGTCAGAAGCAATCGTCGCACGATTGCTCAGATTCAGACTTTGATTAACGAGAAACAACGAGGCGACTCATGAGCGATAACAATCAAACAGCTAATGCTAGCGTATTGACAGGACGAGTTGTCAGCGACAAGATGGACAAATCCATCACAGTTTTGATTGAGCGTCTGGTTCGTCATCCTTTGTATGGCAAACAGCTTCGTCGTTCTACAAAAATCAAAGCTCATGATGAAGATAACGTTTGTCAACAAGGCGACCTTGTCCGCATCAAAGAAACGCGTCCAATCTCAAAAACCAAGTCTTGGACTTTGGTTGAAGTGGTTGAAAAAGTAGAAAAAATCTAAGTAAATTGCATTAAAAGCCAGAAGCTGTTAAAATAGCCGCCTTTTTAAGGATGCTGATTGCGCCGAGCGTATATCACTCACATTAAGAGTAGCAGCGGTTATTAATATTAAAATGCCGACTACTCATTCTGTGCTAGCGGCAGCAACTGGTTTTTATTGCTCATACGTGTGGAGTAACGCTATGATTCAGGTTGAATCGATGCTGGAAGTTGCAGACAATAGCGGTGCAAGACGAGTTCAGTGCATTAAAGTACTGGGTGGCTCTCATCGTCGTTATGCATCAGTTGGCGACATTATTAAAGTAACGGTTAAAGAAGCCATTCCGCGTGGTCGTGTTAAAAAAGGCGACGTGATGAATGCTGTAGTTGTACGTACCAAAAAAGGCGTTCGTCGTCCTGATGGTTCAGTTCTGCGTTTTGATGACAATGCTGCGGTATTGTTGAACCAAAACAAAGCACCGATAGCAACTCGTATTTTTGGACCGGTAACTCGTGAACTACGTGGTGATCAGTTTATGAAAATTGTATCACTAGCACCAGAAGTATTGTGAGGTAATCCATGTCAAAATTACGTAAAGGCGATACAGTTATCGTGATTGCTGGGAAAGACAAAGGCAAGCAAGGTACTGTACAAGCTGTAAAAAACGATCGTATTAAAGTTGAAGGCATCAACATTGTCACCAAACATCAGAAGCCAAATCAGGCAACTGGTACTGAAGGTGGCATCGTTAAGCAAGAAGCTTTTTTGCATATCTCAAATGTCGCAATTTTAAATGCGCAAACCCAAAAAGCTGATCGTATTACTTATCAGTTCGGTGAAGACGGCAAGAAACAACGCGTCTATCGTTCGAACGGTGAAGTAGTGGCGACTGCGTAAGACACTAAGGGTGTAATGGTAATGGCAAGATTAAAATCTTTATATAACGAAGAATTAAAGCAACAAATCAAAGAAGAGCTTGGTTTGGCGAACGTGATGCAAGTGCCTAAAATCACTAAAATCACGCTTAATATGGGTGTAGGCGGCGCGTCTCAAGACAAAAAATTGCTTGAAGGTGCTGTAGCTGACATGACCGCTATCGCTGGTCAAAAGCCTGTCGTCACCAAAGCGCGCAAATCAGTTGCTGGCTTTAAAATTCGTGAAGAATGGCCAATTGGCTGTAAAGTAACGCTACGCGGTGAGCAAATGTACGAATTTTTAGATCGTCTCATTGCCATTGCAATTCCTCGTATTCGTGATTTCCGCGGTTTTTCACCTAAAGCCTTTGACGGACGTGGTAACTACTCATTGGGTATCAAAGAACAAATCGTATTCCCAGAAGTAGACTTTGACAAGATTGATCGTATCCGCGGTATGGATGTGACCATCACCACGTCAGCTGGTAATGATGAAGAAGGTCGTGCGTTGCTTAAAGCATTCGGCTTCCCATTTAAATAAGGTAAAGACGTTATGGCAAAGAAGAGCATGATTAACCGCGAATTGAAACGCGAAAAAATGGTTGCTAAATATGCTGAAAAGCGTATTAAGCTAAAAGAAACTATCAGTGATATCAACGCATCAGACGAAGAGCGTATGGAAGCGATGCTAGAGCTACAAGCCCTACCACGCAACGCATCACCAGTACGTCTACGCAACCGTTGTGCTATCACTGGTCGTCCTCACGGTTACTTCCGCAAGTTTGGCTTATCACGCAATATGCTGCGTGAGCGTGTCATGCAAGGCGATGTGCCTGGTGTTCGTAAAGCAAGCTGGTAAGGAGTAACGATATGAGTATGCAAGATACCGTTGGGGATATGCTAACCCGTATTCGTAACGCACAAATGGCTAATAAAGTATCGGTAGCAATGCCGAGCTCTAAACTACGTAAATCAATCGCTGACTTATTAGTAAGCGAAGGTTATGTAGCCAGCGCTGTTGTGACTGAGCAAGAAAATAACAAAGCAACTTTGACCATCGAGTTAAAATACTTCGAAGGCAAAGCGGTTATTGAAACGATCCAACGTTATAGCCGTCCTGGCCTACGCCAGCATCGCGGTAAAGACGCTATCCCTACTGTTAAACAAGGTATGGGTGTTGCTATCGTATCAACCAGCCAAGGTATCATGAGCGATCGTGCTGCACGCGCTGCTGGTATCGGTGGTGAAATCGTTGCATTCGTTGCTTAATTAGCAATCATTGCTATCGGTAACGAGACGATAAAGTCTACTTGATCTTCGTTGGGCACTTATCAATTTTATCATAGATATTTTTTAACATTGATAGGTGCCTAATGCAGTCAATTATGCTAAACTAACACGCTTTTTAGCCTGTTAGTTTTTTCGCTAATAAAAGTAAGTTAATTTTTTTAAGGAATATTCCTATGTCTCGTGTGGCTAAAGCCCCAGTAGCACTGCCTAGCGGCGTAAGTGTTACTTTGAACGATCGGCAGGTCGAAGTTAAAGGCAAAAATGGCAATATGTCTTTACGCCTGCATGAATTGGTCGAGCTAAAACAGGAAGATGATGCAATTCTTCTCTCACCTGCAGCCGATTCAAAAGAAGCCATGATGCATACTGGCACCATGCGCTCTTTACTAAACAATTTAGTAATAGGCGTAAACGAAGGTTTTGAAAGACGCCTTCAACTTATTGGTGTTGGTTATCGCGCTCAAGCTACTGGTAATAAAGTAACGCTAAACGTTGGTTACTCACATCCAGTAGAATATACGCTACCTGAAGGTGTATCAGCTGAAACCCCAACGCAAACTGAAATCGTTTTAAAATCAAACGATAAGCAGCAGCTTGGTCAAGCAGCGGCTAATATCCGCGGTTTCCGCCCACCAGAGCCTTATAAAGGTAAAGGTATTCGTTATAGTGACGAGCATGTGATTCGCAAAGAAGCCAAGAAAAAATAAGGTGAGTTGAAATGTTTGATAAAAAAGCAGCTCGTCTACGTCGAGCAAAGAAAACCCGTGCACATATCCGTTTTTTAGGCGTAAATCGCTTAACGGTTAATCGCACCCCAAGACATATTTATGCCCAAATTATCTCTCCAAACGGTGGTGAAGTGATTGCTCAGGCATCTACCTTAGACAGCAGCTTACGTTCAGGTGCAACTGGTAACGTTGATGCAGCGACGTCTGTGGGCCAATTGATCGCAGAACGCGCAAAAGCAGCTGGTATTACTAAAGTTGCCTTTGACCGTAGTGGTTTTAAATATCATGGTCGAGTAAAAGCTTTAGCTGAAGCTGCTCGCGAAAACGGATTGGAGTTTTAATCATGGCTAGAAATGATAAAAATGATAAAAATGAACAGACTGACGGTCTAGTAGAACGCTTAGTTACCGTTGATCGCGTTGCAAAAGTGGTTAAAGGTGGTCGTATTTTCTCATTTACTGCGCTAACCGTAGTGGGTGATGGCAATGGCCGTGTTGGTTTTGGTCGTGGTAAAGCACGTGAAGTGCCAGCTGCTATCCAAAAAGCACTTGAAGCTGCTAAGCGTAACATGATTACTGTTGAGCTTGATGGTGCAACATTGTTCCATCCGATCAAAGCACGTCATGGTGCTAGTAAAGTCTACATGCAGCCTGCATCTGAAGGTACTGGTGTAATCGCTGGTGGCGCAATGCGTGCAGTATTAGAAGTTGCTGGTGTTAAAGACGTTTTAACGAAATCTCATGGTTCTACCAACACGGCAAACGTTGTACGTGCAACATTTAACGGTTTACGTGATATGTCAACTCCAGAAAAGATGGCAGCAAAACGTGGTAAATCTGTAGACGAAATCTTGGGTTAACTTAGAAACTAGGTGAGTTACGATGAAAAAAATGAAAGTCACTCAATTTAAATCGGGTGCCCATCGCCTCAAGAGCCACAAAGCGAGCTTGAAAGGATTGGGTTTACGCCGTATTGGTCATACTGTTGAAGTAGAAGATACTCCTTCAACCCGTGGTATGGTCAATCGCGTCAACTACATGGTAAAAGTGGAGGAAGCGTAATGGGACTTAGATTAAATGAATTATCACCAGGTGTTGGCGCGAAAAAAACTGCCCAACGTCGTGGTCGTGGTATCGGTTCAGGTCTTGGCAAAACTGGTGGTCGCGGTGTAAAAGGTCAGAAATCTCGTTCAGGTTCTAGCATCCGCTCAGGATTTGAAGGTGGTCAAATGCCTTTATATCGTCGCCTACCAAAATTTGGCTTCACCAGTAAAATGGCAATGACGACTGCTGAAGTTCGTCTGTCTGAATTAAACAAAGTCGAAGGCGATGTGGTTAGCATTGAAACACTAAAAGCTGCTAACGTTATCCGTCATGACATGAAACGCGTTCGTATTATGTTGTCAGGCGAAGTCACTAAAGCTTATACTTTTAAAGGTATCAAAGTGACTAAAGGCGCCAAGCAAGCAATCGAAGCTGCTGGTGGTAGCATCGAGGAGTAGTAACGTGTCAAAACAATCAATGTCATCGACTGGTATACCGCTCAATCCATTTGCCTTTATACGTAAGTATGATGAATTATGGACGCGTTTATTATTCTTAATCGGCGCATTGATTGTTTATCGTTTAGGGTCACATATTCCAGTACCGGGTATCAATCCGGTTAACTTGGCTGATCTGTTTTCGCGCAACGAAAATACCATTTTGAGCATGTTTAACATGTTCTCAGGTGGTGCACTAGAACGTATGTCCATCATGGCACTTGGCATCATGCCATATATTTCAGCGTCTATTATCGTTCAGATGATGTCGGCGGTATTGCCATCGCTTGAAGCCCTCAAAAAAGAAGGCGAAGCGGGACGACGTAAGCTAAACAAGTACACCCGTCAAGGGACACTTGGATTAGCACTAGTACAGTCATTAGGAATGTGTGCTGGCCTTATCAGTCAGAATCTTACCTTATCTACTGGTTTGACTTTTTATATTCCAGCGGTTACCTCATTGGTAGCTGGCGCTATGTTCCTAATGTGGCTTGGTGAGCAAATTACAGAACGCGGCGTGGGTAATGGTATCTCAATGCTCATCTTTGCGAGTATTGTGGCTGGTACGCCAGGTATGATTTCGCAGTCTATCGAACAGGTCAATCAAGGGCAGATGAACTTGATTGTACTTTTTATCTTTGTATTGCTAGGCATCGCGGTGACTGCCGGTATCGTTTATATTGAACGAGCGCAGCGCCGTGTCCCAGTAAACTATGCGCAGAAGCAACAACAAGGTCGCAAAATTTATGCTCAGCAGCAGTCGCATTTGCCGCTTAAGCTAAATATGGCAGGGGTTATTCCCGCTATTTTTGCCAGCTCGTTATTGTTGTTTCCAGCAAGTTTAGGACAATGGGTTGGTCAATCGGCTGATCCTACTTTTACACAAAAGATATTACAAAATATGGCATTGGTGTTGTCTCCAGGGCAGCCGCTGTATTTGGTTCTGTTTGGCGCAATGATTATTTTCTTCTGTTACTTTTACACGGCATTGGTATTTAGTCCGCGTGAAGTTGCTGAAAACCTTAAACGTAGTGGTGCGTATATCCCAGGTATTCGCCCCGGACAACAAACTCAGCGTTACCTTGATCATGTATTAAACCGACTGACCTTTATTGGCGCGATGTATATGACGGTTATTTGTTTAATGCCAATGGTCGTGCAGTCATCGTTTGGTGTGCCGTTTCAACTTGGTGGTACGTCATTACTGATTATGGTGGTTGTGGTAATGGACTTCATTTCGCAAATCCAAGCGCATTTGATGACCCATCAATATCATGATCAGACGTTAATTCAATCGCCCACTCAACCTTAAATGAGCGGTACGATATCTCAAAGGAGTATGCTATGAAAGTTCAAGCATCAGTTAAGAAGATTTGTGGTAGCTGTAAAGTTGTGCGCCGTAAAGGCCGTGTACATGTTATTTGTACCGCAGAACCTCGCCACAAGCAACGTCAAGGTTAATGTTTTAAAGACATAAAGCGTCACGCTTATTGGTTTTATAAAATTAATACTTGAAAAATAACGGCGGATGCGATATCATCCGCCACTTGCCGTAGTTTATGCAAAATCTTTTATAAAATGGTCAATGAAGAGACTTGTTATCAAGTTGAAGCAGCGATAATAATTATAAAAGCTTTAGTATTGACAGCAACAAATCTGAAAAATAACGCTTTATTAATGAATAAAGCTTATTTTTCTTTAATGGAGAGAAATCAATGGCTCGTATTGCCGGCGTAAACATTCCGGATAATAAGCATGCTGTTATTTCACTAACTTATATCTTTGGTATAGGTCGTACCACTGCTCAGAAAATCTTAGAAGCAGTTGGCATTGCCCCTACTACTAAAGTTAGCCAGTTAGATGATACACAGTTAGATGCTATCCGTGCACAAGTTGCAAATTACATGACTGAAGGTGATCTTCGTCGTGAAGTGTCAATGAATATCAAGCGCTTGGTTGATCTTGGTTGTTACCGTGGCATCCGCCATCGCCGTAACCTACCAGTTAGAGGTCAGAACACCAAGAACAACGCTCGTACTCGTAAGGGTCCGACACGCCCTCTCAAAAGATAATTAACTTAGGAAGCTAAAAGATGGCTAAAGACACTCGTAGTCGCAAAAAAGTGACTCGTCGTTCAGTATCGGAGGGCGTTGCCCATATCCATGCGTCTTTTAATAACACCATTGTTACGATTACCGATCGTCAAGGTAATGCACTGGCTTGGGCCACTTCAGGTGGACAAGGCTTCCGTGGTTCACGTAAATCTACACCATTTGCAGCTCAGGTTGCAGCTGAAGTCGCTGGTAAAGCGGCTCAAGAATACGGTGTTAAGAATATCGACGTTTTGGTCAAAGGACCAGGACCGGGTCGTGAGTCTGCGGTAAGAGCACTTGGTGCATTGGGTTATAAAGTTAACAGCATCTCTGATGTGACCCCAATCCCACACAATGGTTGCCGTGCGCCGAAAAAGCGCCGCGTCTAATATTAAAGACGAAGCTTTTTATCATAAGAGCTTATAGGAGACATAACAATGGCCCGTTATATTGGACCAAAACTCAAATTATCACGTCGTGAAGGTACAGACTTAGGCCTTAAGTCTGGTGTTAAACCATATGACGTAAAAACGAAAAAAGCGGCTCGTCCACCTGGTCAACATGGTGTCAGCCGTAATAAGAGCTCAGAGTACTCTCTACAGTTACGTGAAAAACAAAAAGTTAAGCGTATCTACGGTGTACTAGAGCGTCAGTTTGCTAACTACTATAAAGAAGCTGCTCGTAAGCGTGGCGCTACTGGTGAAAACCTACTAGCAATGCTTGAGAGTCGCCTTGATAACGTCGTTTATCGCATGGGCTTTGGCTCAACTCGTGCTGAAGCACGTCAGCTAGTTAGCCATCGCACTGTGATGGTAAAAAAAGCTGGCCGCGATGAGTTTGTTCGTGTGAACATTCCATCAATTCAGTTGCAAGATGGTGATGTCGTCGCTATCCGTGAGAAGTCTCGCGAACAACTACGTATTAAAAACGCTATTGAACTAGCGACACAACGTGGTATTCCAGAATGGCTAGATGTTGACCACAGCAAGCTACAGGGCACGTTTAAACAAGCGCCTGATCGCATTGATCTACCTGCTGAAATCAACGAAAGCTTGATCGTTGAGCTATACTCTAAGTAAGTAACGTACTGCTCGATGTTATAATAATAGCATTGAGCAATTGACGTTAATTAAACCAGTTTAATAAATCGAGGTGACATCATGATGCTAAGTGCAACTGAGTTTCTAACGCCGAACGCCATTAACGTGGATACGGTTAATGAAACAATTGCGAAAGTCACGCTCGAACCGTTAGAACGCGGCTTTGGGCATACTTTAGGTAATGCCTTACGTCGCATCTTGTTATCTTCATTACCTGGTGCTGCAGTCATTGAAGCTGAGATTGATGGTGTTGACCATGAATATTCAACGCTTGAAGGACTACAAGAAGACGTGCTTGACTTGCTTTTGAACTTAAAAGGCTTGGCAATCACCCTTCATGACCAAAATGAAGTATTCTTGACCTTGGATAAACAAGGTCCAGGCACTATTACTGCTGCAGACATCACGTTGCCGCATAATGTCGACATTATCAATCCAGAATTGGTATTAGGTACATTAAGCGACCGTGGTCATCTTAAGATGCGTTTGCGTGTGGTAATGGGTCGTGGATATGAGCCAGCAAACCAGCGCCGTGAAGATGGTGACACTAAAGCGATTGGACGCTTAAAGCTTGATGCAAGTTTTAGTCCAGTACTGCGTGTTGCTTATCAGGTTGAGAACGCACGTGTAGAACAACGTACCGATCTTGATCGTCTTATCATCGAGCTTGAAACTAATGGCACTATCGATCCAGAAGAAGCAATTCGTAAAGCAGCCACTATTTTACAACAGCAGATTTCTATCTTTGTTGACCTAGAAGCTGAAGAAGCGCCTGAGCCTGTGAAAGAAAAAGAAGAGGTTGATCCGGTGCTATTACGCCCTGTGGACGATCTTGAACTAACGGTTCGCTCAGCCAACTGCTTGAAAGCTGAAAACATTTACTATATCGGTGATTTGGTACAGCGTTCAGAGACTGAACTACTAAAAACCCCAAATCTTGGTAAGAAATCATTGACCGAAATCAAAGACGTATTAGCGTCTAAAGATTTAGAGCTCGGTATGCGCCTAGACAATTGGCCACCAGCTGACCTTCGTGTCGATGATCGCTTTTCTTATCGTAGCCGTTAAACTTTAAGGATTTTTGACTATGCGCCATCGTAAGAGTGGAGTCAAGCTGGGTCGTACCGGCAGTCATCGTAAGGCAATGTTTCAGAACATGACCAACTCATTATTTGAGCATGAACTGATCAAAACAACTTTACCAAAAGCAAAAGAATTACGCCGTGTTGCTGAGCCATTGATCACTTTGGCTAAAGAAGACAGCGTTGCTAATCGCCGTTTGGCATTTAGCCGTATGCGTAGCAAAACTATGGTAGGTAAATTATTTGGCACGCTTGGTCCTCGCTACCAAACTCGTCCAGGTGGTTATTTGCGTATCGTAAAATGCGGTTACCGTGATGGTGACAATGCGCCAATGGCTTATGTAGAATTGGTTGATCGTGACTAATTTTATGCGCTCATTGTATAATAAAAAAAGCTCCAATAATTTGGAGCTTTTTTTATGCCTTTTATTCTTAAAATTTTTTTTATGGTACGAGTGAGCTGACGTCAGCAGCACCTTGTCTGATGATTTCGGGCTGATTAGTGGTCATATCGACGATAGTAGTCAGTTTGGTGGTTTTGATACCAGCATTAATGAGACCATCTATTTGATTACCGAGTAACTCTTCAATCTCAAATGGATCGTCCAATATCTCATCTCGATGCGGCAATATGAGTGAACTGGTCAATATAGGCTCATCCATCGCTGCTAGCAATGCTTGCGCAATAGGATTGCTTGGCACGCGAATACCAATGGTTTTTTTCTTAGGATGCGCCAACTTCTTAGGTACATCTTTGGTGGCGTTTAAAATAAAGGTAATCGGTGCCGGCGTATGCGCTTTTAGCTGTTTAAATTGCACATTGTCTACCGTGGCATAGTTGGCAATTTCACTTAAATCGCGACATAACAAGGTAAATTGATGCTTATCATCAAGCTCACGGATATGTTTTAATTTTTCTAGCGCGTCTTTAGCGCCTAAGCGGCAGCCAAACGCATAACTGGTATCGGTAGGATAGATAACTAATTGATCATTACGTAATAAATCCGCTGCTTGTTCGATAAGCCGCGGTTGTGGGTTGTCCGGATGAATGTAAAATACTTGCATGATTTTTCCTTATTTTTTAATTATAGAGTGCTTCGTAGGTAGTTTTTAAAAAATGAATTTTTTTTTGTTTTTTAGCATATCTCTCTGACAGCATCAAAAGATAGAACTACTATTCAATCAGTATAACGCAAAGTAAATATAAGTTTATTAGCAAGGCGTTACGGTGGGTAGGGAAACGTTAACACTATAGTTGTGGACCGCTTTCGACAGGAAATACATATATAGAGCGCAGTTTTTCATCGCTAATTAGCAGTACAAATCGTTAATAATGCTTGCAATAATATTTTGGCATCACGTGGTATGACGTGAGGTTCAGCGATATATGCTTTGGCCTGCTGATAGACGTCCTGCGCAAAGGTGCTGGTACTGGTATCAAAGGTGGCAAACAGATTGTCTTGCGAGACTTGAAAAGGACGTCTGCACGCTAAAGTAAATAAACACTCTAACGCTTGGGGCTTGATTTCTACACGCTCAAACGCTTGTTGTTGAGCCTCTGTGCGCCCATCGGGAGCATACCAGTAGCCAAAGTCAGAGAGCTGTCTACGACGCTCACCTGCAATAAAAAAATGGCTTAGCTCATGCAATGCGCTTTGAAAGAAACCATGGGCAAATTCAATACGTGCTGGCTGATTGTCTTTGGCAGGAAAGTACTCTGGTTCGCCAGCGCCACGTACTAGGATAACGTGCTGGTGGGCAAATAACGTATTAAAGAGACTTATCAGCCAATCGGTCGCTGTTTTTTCATTCTCATCAACAGTGTTGATATTTTCAGCATGGATAATTTTCTGCCATTGTTCTGACAGTGCGTTTAACTGCATCTCTGAAATAGCGCTCAAAGACTCAGGTGGCTTTTTGGTTTCTAAAGTATTTAAACGATGTAGCAAGCGTTTTGCGTCAGAAACAGAAAGCAAAACAGAAAAGTCAGGATCCACAGCAGGCGATATCATATGAATATATTAACCAAATAAAAAGGTAGAGCGCGTGATTTGCAACGCGAGCAAGCCAAGGTAAATGCAAACTTAATACGAAAGCACTTACCAAAAATCTTAACATACTAGCCCTAGCGCTCATCAGCGCTTTCCGTTAGTATGGCAGGCAATATTATACACCGTTTTTGATGAATGAGGCCGCGCATGTCAAGCACTCCAATAAACAAGCCGTCAGCGCTTCAGGCTGACAAAACAGCAGCTACGATGTCGAGCAACTTGCCAGAGGATATCTCTTTAAGCAAATGGGAAGACAGTGGCTTTGAATGGTCAGGGCAAGTTGCGCCGCGTTCGTTTGAGCGCCTAAATGCCATCTTGTCAACTGAGCACGAGCAATCAAACCTTGAGCTTAAAGCCAATCTATATCGCCATAATAATGTGTTGCATTTGTCTTTTACTCTCACAGGTGAGATATGGTTGACTTGTCAGCGTTGTTTGCAACCGATTGCTATTGATTTGACTGATGACTATGATATTGCATTATTAGATAACGAAAGCCAAGTGCGTTTGGTCGGTGAAGAGCAGGATTACTTGCTGCTCGATGAAATTATCACTGAGCCTGCGCCTGAGCGTTTATTGCCGTTTAAAAAATTGATCGAAGATGAAATTTTGCTAAAAGCGCCTATGGCACCAAAGCACGATGATTGCGAGATGAGCGTTGAGCAGTTTGGTGATATTCCAGAAGAAGAGGAAAATGAGAATCCTTTTGCAGCGTTAGCATCGTTAAAGGGCAAGTTATAGCCGCGTAACTGACAGTATAACGTCGATAAATCATTACTTTCTACCTTTTATCAGCTTTTTGCCCAAGAGTGAAAAGCAAGGCTTTATTAATTGGCGAAACATGCGTATAATGTCCCGTTTATTGCATTCTAGCAACCTGCCGCTGGCAGAGAGAAGCTGGCTTCGCAAACGAACTATAGATTTTAGACGTAGTCAGCACTTTAATACGTGTGGCAATCTATTTAACTAATGATGCGTAAGACTTAGGTTGTTGTGATTATATAGCCTCTGTCGGTATCGATTAAAGCTGAATTTCAAGCTTAACCCTTTTAAGTATAGGAGCTATATCATGGCTGTTCAAAAAAGTCGTAAAAGTCGTTCTCGTCGTGACATGCGCCGTTCACATCATCGTATGGAAGTGGCTGAATTAAGCATCGACGCTACTACTGGTGAAAAACATCGTCGTCATCACATGACTAAAGATGGTTTCTATCGTGGTCGCCAGCTTTTCAAAGTTAGTCAAGACGCTTAATTTATTTGCGCGCTGATGGTTGATGCAAAATGCTGGTAGTTCTAATGACTATCGATGATTTTACACAGTTGTTATGGTGCAAGCAGTTTAAGCAAATAAGAGCCAAGTTATCTCGCTATCATATATTATGAAGTCAGATATCTTGGCTTTTTGTTATCTATTTTTTATCAAGTAGTGATTATAGAGATATTACATTTTAAGCGTTCAGTCTTTGATAGCTATGCTTATTGTCTGCGTCAGTGTATAGTTTAATAGCAGTCAGCTGTCTTAAAGGAATAATGATAGCGGTGCTTTGTACAGCTTTGTACAGCGAATCTTTTTATTAGTCTCTAATTCTATAATAAACCCCATTCATTTAGGGGTATTTCCAATTAAATAAGGAATATTGGTTATGGCCTCTGTACCCGATATGGTAAAAAAACAACCCACCCGTATAGCTGTGCTATTCCCTGGACAAGGTTCACAAGTGGTCGGTATGCTGAGCGAGCTTGCTGAAACCTATCCTGAAATTCGTGATACCTTTACCGAAGCCAGTACAGCGCTTGGTGAAGACTTATGGGTAATTTGTCAGGACGAAGACAAACTGAACCAAACCCAATATACTCAGCCGGCTTTATTGACTGCTAGTATCGCTATTTGGCGCATCTTACAACAAAAAATAGAAGATAAGCCTTGTTACCTAGCGGGCCATTCCTTGGGTGAATATAGCGCCTTATGTGCTGCTGGCGTAATATCCTTAGCTGATGCGGTCAAACTGGTGCATAAACGCGGTCAATTGATGCAAGAGGCGGTGGCAGGGGTCGATACAGCGATGGCAGCGGTACTGGGTCTTGAAGACCACCGCGTCGAAAACTTATGCGAACAAGCGACCGAGCACGTTGATGATGCCATTGTTGGCGCCGCAAACTTTAATAGTCCAGGTCAAGTGGTGGTTTCAGGTAACGCCGCTGGTGTCAATGCCGTGATTGATAAAGTTCAAAATACCGGTAAAAAAGCCATCCCATTAAAGGTTAGTGTGCCGTCGCATTGTGCGCTTATGGAGCCTGCGACTAGCGCTTTGGCGCAAGAGTTGGCAGCCATTCAATTTGATCAAGCGGCCATTCCAGTGATTCAAAACCGCCATGCGCGCGTTGAAAGCAATGCAGTCGCTATCAAGCAAGCATTGACCGAGCAGCTCAGTGAACCAGTCTTATGGTCAAAAACCATGCAGGAATTGGCCGACAAGCAAATTAATATTTTAATCGAATGTGGCAGTGGTAATGTTTTAAGTAATTTGGCCAAGCGTCAAGCACATCCTATTGTGAGTTATCCTACCGACAAGCCTGCCCGTTTAGATAAGTTGATGGAGGTATTATCATGAGCCGTACGATTACATTAGTGACAGGCGCAAGCCGCGGTATCGGTAAAGCCGTTGCCAAACGTTTTGCCAAAGAAGGACACTTTGTCATTGGCACCGCGACCACCGAAAAAGGCGCAGCACTTATCGAAGAATACTTAAACGATAGTGGCGGTATTGGGCGCGTGCTAGACGTGCGCGATACGGCGCAGATTGATAAGTTATTTGAAGAAATCGAAAGTGTTTACGGTGCCGTACAAGTGCTGGTTAATAATGCCGGTATTACTCAAGATGGTTTATTGATGCGTATGAAAGATGACGATTGGGACAATGTTGTCGATACCAATCTGACTTCGGTTTATCGTATGAGTAAGCGGGCAGTACGCGGAATGATGAAAGCGCGTCGTGGTCGTATCATCAATATTACTTCTGTGGTTGCACAAATGGGCAATGCGGGTCAATCTAACTATGCGGCCACTAAAGCCGGCGTTGAAGGCTTTAGCCGAACGCTAGCGCGCGAAATCGGCTCACGCCAAGTGACGATTAACTGTGTGGCACCGGGTCTTATTGAAACCGATATGACCGATGAGCTTGACGAGCGCCTACTTAACTCAATGCTTGATGCGGTTCCAATCAGCCGTCTTGGTCAGCCAGAAGATATTGCCGCCGCCGTATTTTTCTTAGCAGGTGATGAAGCCAGCTATATTACTGGCGCGGTTATTCCTGTCAATGGCGGTATGTACATGTAGGGTTAGAAGTTATTATTCTAATTGGTGGTGTTCTAAAAAGTATGCTGGCTATAAAAGTCAATAAAAAATCTATGCTAAGTTTACTGATTCTATAGGGCTTTCAAGGCTTTAAAAATTGTTCAAATTTTAATCAGCATACTTTTTGACACACCACCTTCTAATTTAGCGTTATTTATTATTATAACGGTGCGTTACATAGTTATAATAAAAAACTCTGTGAACGAGTGTAAACTATAATAAAGGGTGCTATAATAGCGGATACTTTTTTGTCAAAGCCCTGTATGATAGCTAGGTTTTAGCAGACATTAGTCAAAACGTATAATTGGTTATCTGTCTTCCAGACAGCCGTGATAATTTGACCAGCCCATTTTATATATACTGCCATAGCGCTTTATCATAAGACTATGGCAATTTGTCGAAATAATAGATCAAAAAGGAGAAATCTACATGAGTAATGATACCGAGCTAAGAGTTAAATCTGCGGTAGCGGAACAATTAGGTATGAACGTTGAAGATATCAATAATGATGCTTCATTCATGGAAGACTTAGGCGCTGATTCATTAGACCTAGTTGAATTGGTTATGTCATTCGAAAGCGATTTCGGCATCACTATTCCTGATGAAGATTCAGCAGAATTAACGACTGTTCAAAAAGCCATTGATTACGTACAAGCGCAATTGTAATTAATTATTCGCTTAATAAGTGTGCTATGACCGTTTATCTTTATTGATAAGCGGTTTTTTTTAACGCTATTTTTTAGAGGTAGTGATTATTTCTCTGTTTTACTGCTTATATTTGCTCAATTCACTGCCATATTTGAATGGTAGCTATTAATGATAAAGTTACATAAGCTACGCCAAATCAACATTACTCAACATACTATTACTAGAGACGGTATTTGCCATTGTCTATACTAAGAATGGTAAGCAGTAATAAGGTGATATTTGTTATATCGATTAAAACCACTGTTTAGAGATAAAAGTTATGTTCATATGTAGGCGATGCGAGAGTGACAAACGTTAAATACATTGCCTATTAAAACAATAATGATAAATAATAGATAACAATATTTTAAGGAGCAATTTTATGGGTATGTTCAGTTTCGCAAAAGACATCGGTGAAAAGATTTTTAACCGTGACGATGCCAAGCATGACGCTAAAGCAGAAACCAAAGCGGATGCTAATACTCCAGTTCAAAGCACAGAGCCTTCTGCTCAGTCAGTTGCCAATATTTTACTACGCCGTATTCAGCAGCAAAATCTGAATATCAGTAATCTAAAAGTAAAATATAACGGTTCTACAGATACCGCAGAAATCAGTGGTAAGGCCAAAACCCAAGCAGATCGCGAAAAAGCCATTATCGCTATCGGTAACGTGCAAAACGTCGCTAAAGTTATTGATAATATCGATATTGAAGAAGATGCGCCTGAATCTACCATGTACACAGTAAAATCTGGCGATAGCTTATCTAAAATTGCCAAAGAAGTGTATGGTTCAACGGGTGATTACATGAAAATATTTGAAGCCAATAAACCAATGCTTTCTGATCCCGATAAGATTTATCCAGGTCAAGTTCTACGTATTCCTAAGCCGTAATAGGTTGTTAAGTGCTTAAAGCTAAGCGTTTAAATATAAGTATTTAAACATAAGCGCTTAAACACAGATATTTAAAGTTATGTGCTAATAAAAATGCCTCTTAATATAATTAGAGGCATTTTTTTTGGTCTTTATTTTCCATAGAATTTACGGTTTTAAATTTTCTAATTTTTCCTGTTGTTCTTTAATTGCCCAATGGATATGATCGTCTAGCATGGCATTATGAACGCCTAATTTTGCTTGCAGCTGAGTAATTATTTCCGTACTACCATCTGCATTGCCAAGACCAATGGCGATATTGCGTAAAAAATTCACGTAACCGGTGCGTCTAAGCGGACTGCCTTCGGTTTTTTTCATAAACTCCGCTTCTTGCCATTGCCATAGCTCAAGTAAACTGCTGTTATCAAGATTATGCCTTGGGGAAAAATCTTCTACTGGGGTAATATTGGCATAGCGATTCCACGGACAAATAAGCTGACAGTCATCACAGCCAAAGATGCGATTACCGATGGCACGGCGATATTTGCTGTCAATAATGCCGTCGTGTTCGATGGTAAGGTAAGAGATACAAGCAGAGGCTTTAAGCTCATAGGGCGCAATAATTGCTTGCGTAGGGCAGACGTCAATACAGGCGCTACAACTGCCGCAATGCTCCTTGACCGGTTCGTCATCAGGCAGCTCAAGACTCATAAATAGCTCGCCTAATACAAAAAACGAGCCAGCTTGCTTGTTTATGAGCAAGGTATGTTTTCCCGTCCAACCAAGACCGGACGCATCGGCAATAGGACGCTCAAAGATAGGCGCAGAATCGCTAAAGGGGCGAAAAATAAAATCCTGCTCTGAGCCAATATTAAGATGCTGCCATTCAGGTAGCATGGCTTCAATTTTTAATGCCAGTTGCTTTAGGCGACTGCGCATGGTCTTATGATAATCACGCCCCCTAGCATAACGGGCGATGATACCTTGATTGGGATAAGCGTTATCAGTGACTGCGCGCGGCGTGGGAGTTTGGGTTAAATAATCCATGCGCACGCTGATGATGGTTTTCGCGCCTTCTACCAATTGCTCAGGTTGGGCCCGCAGATGATGGTTATGATGCATAAACTGCAATTGCCCCTCATACCCTTTTGCCAGCCATTGCTTTAGATGTTCTGTTTGCTCGATAAATAAAGGATGATGCACCGATAAAAAACCACAGTCAGCAAATCCTAGGCCTTGCGCTTGGGCTTTAATCCATAGTTTAACCTCTGCTGGTGTAGCAAAGCTTGAGGCATTATGAACGGCAATTCTTGCTTGCTCTACACGATTAGGCGCAGACGCCTGCGCTGCCAAGTTGTGAGCATCTGAGGTCTGTGCGTCTGGCTGTGTCGATTGAAGTTGTTTAGGTTGGGCTTTGCTATTCATAATGCGCTATAAATGATAATGTGAATAGCAGTATGATAAGCCAGTGAGCGACGAGCGCAAGTAGCAAAACCAATAAATCTGTATTTATACCAAGCTGTAAGCTCTCGTAAAATCTAATAGAGCTGATACCACCCATACATTACCTTATGATTAAAATAATAAAACCAGCCAATAAAAATAAGCGAGGATGAACCATGCCAGTAGCAACCGATGTATCCACAAAAACGACCATACCAGTAGCGTTGTATAGTAGTCAGCAGATTTATGCTATGGAGCAGGCATGGTTTGGCGCAGGTCATGATAGTTTTGGATTAATGCAGCAGGCTGCATGGCAGATGGCACATTATATTGTGGTGCTTTATGAGCAAAAAATTCTTAATCCTCATTCCTCAGCACTTACTAACACTGATAATCGCAATAATTGTTCGCCTCGAGTAAGTATTTGGGTTGGAAAGGGTAATAATGGCGGTGATGGTTGGTTGATTGCTTATTATTTGCAGCAAATAGGCTGGCAAGTACAAATCATCACGGTTGGCTTTGATAAACAAGTTTTTGCGATAGCTGAGACAACGCAGTCATCTAACAAAGAAGCTTCTTTATCTGATGCCAACCAAGCTCTACAAATAGCGCTGTCTGCTAACTGTGATTATTTACGCTTTGAAGACATCAGTTCTGATGACAAGCAAAACGTAAGTGAGCAGCTACAAGCCGACGTCTACGTCGATGCGTTATTTGGTATAGGTTTAGATCGCGCGCCTGATGGTATTTATAAACAGGCAATTAATAGTCTTAACGATGCTGCGCAGTACAACGGCGCTTTGGTTATTGCGGTTGATGTGCCCAGTGGCTTGGTTGCTTCTACTGGGCAAGTATTCGACCAAGTAGCTGTAAACGCTGATGCGACATTATGTTTGATTGCGCGCAAATTTGGCTTGCATACTAACGATGGTATGGATTATAGCGGACAAGTTATTGACATTCCGCTCATACCTTATCAAATGGCTAGTAAAGAATTTAAGCCAATTGCCAAGCTACTGACAGCAGCTTATCCATTAAATCCACGCCGTCAAAACAGTTATAAAGGCAGTTACGGGCATGTATTGGTGATTGGCGGTAATCGCGTTGATAGCTCGCAGGGCATGGGCGGTGCTGCTATCCTCTCGGCTTCAAGTACGATGGCGACTGGTGCGGGTAAAATTACCGCCGCCTGTCATGAAGCATTTCATGGAGCGCTATTAACTTCATTGCCTGATGCGATGACCATCAATTTACACGATACAGATGGCGTAAAAAACCTCATCCAAGAAGCCAGTGTTATTGCTATCGGCATGGGACTTGGCCGTGATGACAAAGCAAAAGCGTTGTTTATAAATTATATCCAAACGGCGATAGAAAACAGCAAACCAATAGTGATTGATGCTGATGGTCTATACCATTTGGCAACATTGCAGGCAGAGCAGCATAAACTGGTTACACAGCTAAAAGCGTATAGTAGCGAACATCAAGTTTGCCTAACACCGCATAGTGGTGAAGCGGCAAGATTGTTGAATAAAGAGGTCAATGAAGTAGAAGAGGATAGGCTAGCCATGATAAAACGGTGCGCCAAAATCTATGGCGGCGATTGGGTGCTAAAAGGCGCAGGGTCGTTAGTGCTAGAGCAAAAGGCTGAGGAAAGACAGATTTACGTTTGTGGCGTCGGTAATGCCGGGATGGCAAGCGCTGGCATGGGCGATGTGTTATCAGGCGTCATTGCAGGTCTGCTAGCGCAAAAGGATTTGACCGAAGAAGCGCGTAGTTTGCACCAAGCGGTTCTGCTTCACGGTCTGGCAGGCGACTGCTTAGCGGGGCAGGCAGAAAATTTAGAAAGTCTTAGCCATACTCATAATTGTCGCTCATTATTGATCGGCCAACGAGGCTTGCAAGCACAGGATATGCCCGTTGCTATCCGCCATATTATGCACCTGATAACTGACTGAATCATCAGTTATCAGTATCAATGACTAACGTTGAATAGAGCAGTGATGGTATTATTCAAAGGTATATGAAGACCGAGTTTAGGTACCATTACAATATTGATTGATGGCTTACTGTACACGCTCGCGTTTTAGCTCAATTTCACGGCCATCTAAATATTGACGTTTACCATTGGTATCCATCTCGTAGATACGCCCACCAACATTTAGGTTGGTTAAATTATTGCGTAATGACTGGCAACGCTGAGCATTCGCCTGTGCTTCTTGTTCTTTAATGCGCGCCTCTAGCTGAGCCACGCGCTGTTCTTCAGCACTTTGCGGAGCCGCTTGATTGGCTTCGGTTTTCCCTGCCAATTGTCCGGCGTTACTTTGTCTGCCGTCACTACGAAACTCTATCACTTCAATATTTCTACCGTTTTGCGGGGCGTGTTGGCTGTACTTCACCTCGCCATGCGCGCCGATAGATTTATAAACCTGAATGGCATGACTGGCATTGATTGGCAGCATGAGCATACACGCCGTGCTGATACTTAGAAGCAGTTTGGTAGCGGTGTTCACACGAAACGCAGATGCCATGGTAACAATTGCCATAGTGACAATCCTCTTAATAGGTAAGAAACGGACGTATTTATCAGATAAGGATAATATTTAATCGTCTCGATAACAATATAAATACACTAGCGTTTGATTTTAGCAAATAATACTTATAGATGTACATTATTTAATAACTAATAGTTAGGGATAGGGTTTAGAAGTTTTTCTTGACAAAGGTGCTTAAACCATCGAATATAATAGCAGTTGATTGGTCAGTGAGCGGCTTTTATAAAATTGCCGTGGCACTTGAAAATAAGGACTACGGGTTGCTTATCAGTAGCTTGCTCAGTTTTATTTTCTTTGTGACAATGATATGGAATAAAATGCCATTATCCTAATGCGTATTCAAAGCTGTATTTATTGTCTGCGGACTTATCTGTCTACAATGACTAAGATAAACTTATTATTACTGTAGTTCGTAAGATTTGGCTGTAATAAAAAATAGGGCGCAATGTGTAGTTTTAACAACAACTCATTAAATAAGTTATAAGATTTAGCGATCCTATAGCGTGTCAATATTATTGAGAGTCGTTTTATATCCTGCCTCCCTTTATTTATCACTGTCGTAACTTGGTATTCTCAAAATAATAAGCCTCTTTTATAGGTGCATTCGCATCTTGTCATTGTCTGTCGATAAAATCCTGCCACAAAGCTGACCCTACATATATTGCTGTGTTTGAGGGCCATGCTGTTCTATATAACAGTGTTACTTGAATATAGTAGGCACACATTCTTGATATGGATAAGAATCCCAAGTCTTCTTTATAAGACCAATAACCTTGTAAAAACGGTGTTTTCTTTTATAAATGAGCGACCATTCTTACCACAAAAAAAGGTGATGACAGTGACGCAAACCACGCAAAGTCCGAATATGACTGGACATACCCAAACGGGTAATGCCGCCAAAAATTTTGAAGAAAAGCAACAACGCCTTGCAGAAGGTAGCGAGCAGCCTGTGATGTTGTCTGGCGCTGAGATGTTGATGCAGGCACTGACCGACGAAGGGGTCAAATATATTTTTGGCTATCCAGGCGGCGCCGTTCTACATATCTATGATGCCTTGTTTCAACAAGAAAATATTGAGCATATTTTAGTGCGTCATGAACAAGCAGCCGGCCACATGGCAGATGCTTATTCACGCGTGACCGGTCAGACAGGTGTGGTGCTCGCGACCTCAGGTCCAGGTGCGACCAATACCGTGACGGCAATCGCCACCGCGTTTATGGATTCTGTGCCGATGGTGGTTATTTCAGGTCAGGTACCTAGTAGCCTAATCGGTGAAGATGCCTTCCAAGAAACCGATATGGTCGGTGTATCACGTCCTATCGTCAAGCATAGCTTCCAAGTGCGCCATGCTAGCGAAATCCCTATGATTGTCAAAAAAGCCTTTCATATCGCTCAGTCTGGACGTCCAGGCCCAGTAGTCATTGACGTACCAAAAGATATGACAGCGCCAAGTGAAAAATTTGCCTACGCTTATCCAAAAGATGTGTTTATCCGCTCGTATCAGCCCTCACTAAAAGGTCATAGCGGTCAAATTAAAAAGGCCGTTGAAACTTTATTGTCAGCACAGCGTCCTGTTATTTATGCAGGCGGCGGGGTCATTTGGAGTAAAGCCAGTAAAGAGTTGACTGAGCTTGCTCATCGCTTAAACTTACCAGTTACCAATACCTTAATGGGTTTGGGTACTTTCCCAGGTTCTGATAGTCAGTTCTTAGGCATGCTTGGGATGCATGGCACCTATGAAGCCAATATGAGTATGCATCACGCTGATGTCATCTTGGCAATCGGTGCACGTTTTGATGACCGCGTGACCAATAATGTCAAAAAATTCTGTCCGAATGCCACGATTATTCATATCGATATTGATCCGGCATCCATTTCAAAAACCATTAATGCCCATATTCCAATCGTTGGCGATGTTAAAGCGGTTTTGACCGATATGTTAGAGATCATCGGTGATGATAAAGAGCTTGAGCAACATGCCTTGTTAGATTGGTGGTCACAAATTAATGAATGGCGTACGCGTCATGGTCTACGCTATGACACCAATACCGATAATGGTATTAAGCCCCAAGCGGTGGTGCAAGCTTTGGATAAAGTAACCAATAGTAACGCCATTATCACCAGTGACGTTGGTCAGCATCAGATGTTTGCCGCGCTTTATTATACTTATAATGAGCCCGGTCAATGGTTGAATTCCGGCGGATTGGGCACCATGGGTGTGGGCTTACCTTATGCCATGGCGGCAAAACTTGCCAATCCTGAGCGCGACGTGGTGTGTATTACTGGTGAAGGCTCTATTCAGATGAATATTCAAGAGTTATCAACCTGCTTACAATACAACTTGCCAGTCAAAATTTTGAACCTAAACAATGCACAGTTGGGTATGGTTAAACAATGGCAAGACATGCTGTATGAAGGCCGTCATGCGCAGTCTTATATGAACTCACTACCAGACTTTGTCAAATTGGCTGAAAGCTATGGTCACGTCGGTATTAAGATCACCGATCCTGCGACTATGGAGGCACAATTGGCTGAAGCTATGGCTATGACTGATAAATTGGTATTTATCGACGTTTATGTCGATCGTAATGAGCATGTTTATCCGATGCAAGTCGCTGGGCAAGCGATGCGTGATATGTGGTTAACAAAAGGGGAGCGTACCTAATGCAACAACAACATCTGATTTCGGTATTGATGGAAAACGAAGCGGGTTCGTTGTCGCGGTTAGTCGGCTTGTTCTCCCAACGCGGCTATAACATCGAGACGCTAAATGTCGCCCCTACGGATGATCCAAGTATCTCACGTCTGACGGTCACCACCATTACCTCGCCTGAAAGAATTGAGCAAATCACCAAGCAATTGCATAAATTGATTGAAGTGGTTAAAGTGCTCAATCTAACAGACAATGTGCACGTCGAGCGCGAGCTGATGCTCATTAAAGTACGAGCGTCGGGCGGTGTACGTGAAGAGATTAAACGCAGTGCTGATATTTTTCGCGCTCAAATCGTTGATGTCAATTCTAACCTCTACACCATTCAAATCGTTGGTGATAAAGCCAAGCTTGACGGCTTTATCGATGTGATTGGTCGCGAGCGCATTATGGAAGTGGTGCGTTCGGGTGTCATTGGTATTGCACGCGGCGAAAAAACCCTAAGCTTATAATTTTATAATCGTTATTAAAAATCTTAATTTATTATCAACAGCGCGCTCATTTTAGCCAATACTTTAGAGTTTCGGTTAGAGCAGAAGCGCTTATTATCCATGGCCAGCCATGTTTTAGGAAAAGGACTCTATTTATGAACGTTTATTATGACAAAGACTGTGACCTATCAATCATCCAAGGCAAAAAAGTTGCCATTATTGGTTACGGTTCACAAGGCCATGCACACGCGTTGAATTTACAAGACTCAGACGTCGATGTCACCGTTGGTCTACGTGCCAATTCTAGCTCATGGAAAAAAGCGGAAAACGCGGGCCTTAAAGTTGCTGAAGTAGAAGAAGCGGTAAAAGCGGCTGACGTCGTGATGATTTTGACCCCTGATGAGTTCCAAAAACAGCTTTATAGCGATGTGATTGAACCAAACATCAAAGAAGGTGCCACCCTTGCTTTCGCTCATGGTTTTGCGATCCATTACAACCAAGTAGAGCCACGTAGCGACCTTGACGTTATTATGGTGGCGCCTAAGGCACCAGGTCATACCGTACGTTCAGAATTTACCAAAGGTGGCGGTATCCCAGATTTAATCGCTATCTATCAAGATGCGTCTGGTCAAGCTAAGCAGTTAGCCTTGTCTTATGCTGCTGGTGTTGGTGGTGGTCGTTCAGGCATCATCGAAACGACCTTTAAAGATGAAACCGAAACCGACCTATTTGGTGAGCAAGCGGTACTTTGTGGCGGCGCGGTTGAGCTGGTAAAAATGGGCTTTGAAACCCTAACTGAAGCCGGCTATGCTCCTGAAATGGCTTACTTTGAGTGCTTACATGAGCTAAAGCTTATCGTTGACCTCATGTATGAAGGCGGTATCGCTGATATGAACTATTCAATCAGCAACAACGCTGAGTACGGCGAATACGTGACTGGTCCAGAAGTGATCAACGAACAGTCACGTGAAGCGATGCGTAATGCGCTAAAACGCATCCAATCTGGTGAATACGCAAAAATGTTCATCAGTGAAGGCGCAACCAACTATCCTTCAATGACTGCCCGTCGTCGTAACAACGCTGAGCACCAAATCGAAGTGACTGGTGCGAAATTGCGCGGCATGATGCCTTGGATTGGTGGCAATAAAATCATCGATAAAGACAAAAACTAATTTATTAGTGAATGGTTAAGCAATTAAGCAATAATCAAATCTCTATCATTTTAGTTATCTAAAAATCAAAACCCATGTTATCACTCGATAGCATGGGTTTTTTAATGGCTAGCAATTCAATAATCTAGAGAAAGTTGCCACCGTAATCACTTGTTAGTGGTTGAAAACTCTTTATTACTGCCTCATATAAGCAGACTTGCTTATTTTATTTAAAAAAATACTAAAACCAAACGCTAAAGAATGATCTGAGCGCTTGATTTTTTATTCTTATTCTTTCTTGATTACAGGTTGTCTGTTGTGCAAATACCAAGTCCTAACTGGCTGACGCCGCAATTTATCTACATTACTCTGAGCGCTGTGGTAGCAGTATTGATTTGGATAGAAGGCGAGATGCTCAAGCGCAACCAAGGTAAGCTGCCGCAATCTAAGTTCTTTCGCATCAGCTCTTTACTTGATACCGCTTGGTTCTTTGTCTCTACTCTGGCGTTGTACGTCATTGATTTGGCGCCGTTGGCCATTGCCGTGCCAGTCGCTTATAGCATCTATACCATCTACGGCTGGATATATGGTACGCGTCTGCTCAAGCGCAAAGGCATACCAGACTCACCGAAGGATTTGGTGGTGCCAGCTAAATATATCGCCTATAGCCAATCCTTTTCTTTGATATTTTTTGCCTTGTGTCTACTGGTTTTATTATCGCCCTGGTTACCGCTACCTGCATAACAATGTTTTAGCGTTTAGATGGTATTTTTGGTTGTTGTGCTATTAAGAGTATCGTAAATTAATTTTTTTAGCTTAGATACTATAAAATAACCATTAAAATCAATTATTTAAATAATAAATATTTATTTAATGATAAAGCTGACAGAAGGCCGCGGTTTTTTACAAAAAAAAATAATTTAACCTGTTGCAGTTTAGAAAAGCTGCTATAATCAGCTTGTACTCATAGGATTTTAGGCAAGAGCTTGAGGTTATCTTCTAGATAAATCAAGGGTTTAAGCCGATGCGCTTAGCAAAAAACACTTGAGTATATATCAATTAATCGGTGATGACACACGTCTCGCCAACAGTTAAAGAGTTAGGAAAATTTATGTCAGAGAAAGTTGAAGGCACTGTAAAGTGGTTTAATGAAGCTAAAGGTTTTGGTTTTATCGCTCAAGACAATGGCGGACAAGACGTATTCGCTCACTACAGCGCTATCCAAGGTAACGGTTTCAAAACTCTAGCCGAAGGCCAAAAAGTGTCTTTCATCTTAGGTGATGGCAAGAAAGGCCCACAAGCTGAGCAAATCGAAGCTATCTAATCTTAGTGATTATTGAGTAAACTGATTTATTAGCCAACTTGATACCATAAAGATGATCGATAAGTATTGATTCCTTTGTTTGTTAAAACAATAAAAATACTGTTTAGACTTTAAAAAAAAGCAACCATTCATCAGGTTGCTTTTTTTATGATATTTTTTTAAGAAAATGACTTAAATTCTGTAAGTTTGGACAAAGCGTGATTATTTATTTTTGACAATAACGCTGTTATCTTAATAGAGGATTAGTTTAAAAAAGTTTTTAGGCATTAATACCAAATAAAAAAGGCGAGTGTATGCAGTGGGAAAAATGGTTTGCGATTGAATGGCAGCAAATAGTTGGCATTTCACTATCGGCGCTTGGATTATACTTGGGACTCATTTTGTTTACGCGGTTGATGGGGTTACGCAGTTTTTCCAAGCTTTCAAGCTATGATTTTGCCATGACTGTTGCTATCGGTAGCATACTGACGTCAACCATCTTATCTGACAGTCCATCTTTGTCACAAGGCTTAGTCGCCGTTGCGGTATTGTTTCTTATTCAAGGTACCATCTCTGTCATCAGGCGTAAGTCTAAACCTCTAAAATCACTGATTGATAATCAAGAAATTATCTTAATGGCGCACGGAGAGTATTTTTGCGATAATTTAAAAGAAGCCAATCTGACCAAAAATGACGTGCAAGAAGTATTGCGTAAGAACGGATTGAAATCAAAAAGCGAAGTATTCGCTGTTATTATGGAAACGACTGGCGATATGAGTGTCATTAAGCAGGATAGTACCGCGCCTGACTGGTCGTGGTTTGACGACATTCGTGACAGCCATTTGCTAATTAATTCTAACAATAAACTTGATAACCCGCCTAGACAATAAAAAGTCGGAAGATGAAATCATAGTAAAGTAGGCAGTAATTACAAAGCTGCCTCTGTTATAAAGGACGGTCGAGTTAGCGTATTCGAGCAAATTAACTCTCTATTTAGGCTCTTATAGACAGTTTTTGCAACAATGGTGACAAATTTATGACGCATTATTCACGGCGTTGTCTTGACCTTAGTCCTGAGCTCACGCAAGATAGACGGGTCTGATAATAACGGTTGGCTTAGCTTTAGCAGGATTTAATCGTTTACTGATATACTTTTGTTATTGGTAAATACTTAGATGAGTAAATACTTAGATGAGTAAATACCGATAATAAATCACGACTAGCGAATAATAAATATGATGCCGCGATATCTTGGGTGAGCGGCTTATACATATTTATGTTTAAATCTATGCTAATGTGGTAAAAACCTTTAGTAGTATTTTGAACGACAATTTGCACCATAGTTTGAAAAAAATGAACCTTTGGTTCTTAATTGGTAATTTTTAATTCATAACATTAATAAACGAGGAACGTATGAAAGCATTAGTAGCGGTCAAGCGTGTCATTGATTACAACGTAAAAGTTCGTGTAAAAGCTGATAATTCGGGCGTAGATTTATCTAACACTAAAATGTCAATCAACCCCTTTGATGAAATTGCTGTTGAAGAAGCCGTTCGTCTAAAAGAAGCGGGCGTGATTGATGAAGTCATCGTCGCCTCAATCGGTCCAAAAGAATCACAAGAGCAAATTCGTGCAGCTTTAGCCTTGGGTGCTGACCGTGGGATTTTGGTCGTATCTGACGAAAAACCTTATCCATTACAAGTTGCTAAAATCCTTAAGAATATCGCTGAATCTGAGTCTACGGATATTATCTTATTGGGCAAACAAGCCATCGATGATGACAACAACCAAACTGGCCAGATGCTAGCAGCATTGATGGGTATCGGTCAGGGTACTTTTGCGTCAGAAGTAAAAGTTGAAGGCAGCAAAGTCAACGTCACGCGTGAAATCGACGGTGGTCTGCAAACCCTAGCACTTGAGCTACCAGCGGTTATCACCACTGACTTACGCTTAAATGAGCCACGTTATGCAAAATTGCCTAACATCATGAAAGCAAAGAAAAAGCCACTTGATGAAAAAACACCTGCTGATTTCGGTGTCGATATGACTTCTAAGCAAGAAATTATCAAAGTCGTGCCACCTTCTGAGCGTAAAGCGGGTATCAAGGTAGGTTCAGTTGACGAGTTGGTCGATAAGCTAAAAAATGAAGCAAAAGTTATCTAAGGCGTGAGTCTTTTAATATTTTGCTACGGCATATCTTGTGCAAAATGATGTTATCTAAAAGGTTTCATATTTAAGCTGATTTGATAAATCGTTTTGTACACAAACAACCGCATGAATAGATGATACGAATAAATAAAGGATAAAAACAATGGCAATTTTGGTATATGCAGAACATGACAATGCCAGTCTAAAAAAGGCAACTTTGAACACGATCGCTGCTGCTAAGCAAATAGGCGATGACGTCCATGTATTGGTCGCTGGTAGCGGCGCGCAGGCAGCAGCTGATGCAGCCGCTAAAGCTGAAGGCGTCACTAAAGTATTATTAGCCGATAACGCCGCTTATGAGCATCAATTGGCAGGCAACATCGCCCTATTGGTTGCTGACATCGCTGGTGATTATAGCCATATCATCGCTGCTGCTACCACTACTGGCAAAAACTTTATGCCACGTGTCGCCGCTTTACTTGACGTGAGCATGTTGTCAGAGATCTCTGCGGTCGTAGACGCAAACACTTTTGAGCGTCCTATCTATGCAGGTAATGCCACGGCGACGGTTAAGACTTCAGAAGATAAAGTGGTTTTAACAGTCCGTACAACGGCTTTTGATCCTGTGGCAAGCGAAGGCGGCTCAGCGTCTGTTGAGACACTCGATAATGTTCAAGATTTGGGTAAATCAAGCTTCGTCAATGAAGAGATGGCAAAATCTGACCGTCCTGAATTGACTTCTGCAAGCATCGTGGTTTCTGGTGGTCGTGCATTAGCGAATGGTGAAAACTTCACTAAATATATCGAGCCGCTAGCGGATAAGCTTGGCGCTGCGGTTGGCGCATCACGGGCTGCTGTTGATGCAGGCTATGTACCAAACGATATGCAAGTTGGTCAAACAGGTAAAATCGTTGCACCAGACCTTTATATCGCAGCGGGTATCTCAGGCGCGATTCAGCATTTAGCAGGTATGAAAGATTCTAAAGTCATCGTTGCTATCAACAATGATCCAGAATCACCAATCGCGAGCGTTGCTGATTACTTCTTAGAAGCCGATTTGTTTGAGGCATTGCCTGAGCTGACTAGCAAGATTTAATTGTTACCTCTTGCATAAGGAATGAAGCAAAAAAGACCCGCTATTTTTATAGCGGGTTTTTCGTGTTTTCTCTAAATGATTCTAAGCATAACTTCTCTGACGCAATGTCTCATACAAGCATAATGAGCCTGCAATGGCGACATTCAGGCTTTCTTGCCCGTTAGGCTGCGGCAAGGCAATAGGGGTCGCGCATTGCATTAGCTCATCACAAACACCTTGGCCTTCATGTCCCATAATCCAAGCAATAGGCTTTTTTAAGTCATGTTGATAAATGACTGTATCGGTATGCGAGCTGGTGGCAAATAGTGGCGTTTTCACATAATCCAAAATATCTTGCACGCTTAACCCTTCATAAATGGTAAGGGCAAACTGCGCGCCCATACCTGCTCTGAGCGTCTTTGGTGACCATGCTTGCGCTGTTGCACTGGTACAAAGTATGTTTTTAATGCCAACCGCCGCCGCCGTACGCAGTAGCGTACCGACATTGCCGCTGTCCTGGACATCATTAAGAATCAAGCAGTCATCATTGATGGGTTTAAGGCTAGGCGCTGGAATGTTAATCAGCGCCATGATATCGATGCCAGTCCCTAAGCTACGAATACCTTCGTACAGGCTATCTGCTAAAGTCAAAATAGGCGTATAAGTCGGCAGGCGCGTCAAAAGCTGCTGAACTTCAGAATGCTGGTGCGCCGATTCAGACAGTAATATCTGCACAAATGGGTAATCGCTACGCAGAGCGGCATCGATAAGGTGCACGCCTTCAATGACGGTTTGCCCTTGTTTCTTACGCTGGCGCGCTTGCGTCAATAGCCCTTTGATAAGTTTGACAGTCGTATTTTTATCTGAGGTAATCAGCTCGGTGGGATTTGCTACCATAATAGATCGCTTAAAATATAAAGAGTTTGAATCATCAGCGTAAAGTCGATTGTTTATATCGCTGTACGCTGTGTATTATCAAATTGGGTGCAAATGATTTATTTATCAGCATGTTTTAAATGTAGATTTTTAACGTAATCGACCTCGTTTTTACTGCCAAGTACCACAGGGACACGTTGGTGAATATCCGTTGGTTCTATATCCAAGATACGCTGCACCGCGTCGGTAGCAGCGCCGCTCGCTCGCTCAATCAATAAGCTCATCGGATTGGCTTCATACATCAAGCGTAACTTGCCGGCTTTATTGGCATCTTTGGTGTCAAATGGATAGGTGAATAAACCGCCACGACATAAAATTCGATGCACATCGCCGACCATCGCCGCCACCCAACGCGTGTTAAAGTCACGGCCGCGTACGCCAGTCTTGCCAGCGATGAGCTCGTCGATATATTGCTGCATAGGCGCTTGCCAGTAGCGATAGTTTGAAGCGTTGATAGCGTATTCACTAGTATCCGCATCAATCTGAACATCCTCTTCTATCAGTACATAGTCATTGCTATCAGGGTCTAGGCTAAACATCACGACATTATCAGCGATGGTTAATGCCAGTACCGTAGAGGTGCCATATAGCAAATAACCGGCGGCTAGCTGTTGATTACCCGCTTGTAAAAAATCGCTATTTGCACTGATTTGACCTTGGCGTTGGTACGGTAGGATAGAGAAGATGGTACCGACGGCCATATTAATATCGATATTTGATGAGCCATCAAGCGGATCGAACAATACCAATAAACTACCATCAGCGTTGGCAGGGGTAGCATCGTCGAGCTCTTCTGAGGCAACACCTGCACAATGCGCGTTGTTTGCCAACGCCTCTAATAATAAATCGTTAGCTAAGACGTCGAGTTTTTTCTGCTCTTCACCTTGGACATTTTGATTACCTGCTTCGCCTAAGATATCTGCTAACGCCCCTTTTCTTAATAACTGCGAGATGGTTTTACCAACATTAGTCACAGTGGTAATTACGTCATTAAGTGCCGGGTTACTGGCATCAGCGTTTAGATAATTTGCTAAGGTTGTCATAAGGTTTCCTGATAAAGACGGTTAAAATAGATAGTATTAAAATAAGTACTTTTAAAAATAAGACCAATGAGAATAAAAATTAAATAGAAGTTTGAGAGACGGTTAGATCACCTTTAATTTGCCTAAATTTGGCAAATTTTTAAATACCCAGCAAGGCGTCTTTGTCCTGACCACAAAATCAGCTACACTAGCGCTATGATTATTTATTTATGGTGTTAATAAGTGGCTTTTGATAAGGTTTGCTATATGTCTAGAGCCATTGCTCACTAAGACGCCAAAAGCTATCTTTTAAGGTTGTTTGTCATTGCGCTAAATTGTAGCAAATAAGCGCCAAAATGTCCTTGTCTGTGTGCTTAACGAGCGTAAAACGCCTAAATAATGATAATCACCTCATATCACCTAACAATAAAGATGTGCCATTATGTCAAATTCTATCGATAGTCGCTCAACACCAACCGTTTCGCCGACTGATTATGCCAAGTTTGATCCTGAGACTATTCATCAAAAGCTCAATGCCTCGCTCAGTCGTCCGCAGCTCAATAACGATGGCAGTATTCGCCATTTCTTAGGGGTAGAGGGTTTAAGTAAAGCGCAACTGCAGGCAATTATTGCCAAAGCAGAGACATTTTTTGATGATAATGGGCAACTGATTAACCGCCCTGAGCTTGAAGGCTATACGGTGATGAATTTGTTTTTTGAGCCGTCAACGCGCACGCGTACAACCTTTGAAGTCGCCGAAAAGCGTCTTGGTGCCAATGTGCTCAATATCGATATTGAGCGCTCCAGTACCAAAAAAGGCGAGAGCTTGCGCGACACCTTATGGAATCTACAAGCGATGACGGCGGATATCTTTGTGGTACGGCATTCAGCGTCAGGCGCGGCGCATTTTATGGCAACCGAAGTGACGCCAGATATTGCTATTATCAACGGCGGTGATGGCTGGCATGCTCATCCGACGCAAGGTATGCTCGATATGCTGACCATTCACCGTGAAGCACCGCGCCCGTTTGAAGAATTGTCTGTGGCCATCGTCGGTGATATTAAGCATTCGCGGGTCGCACGCTCAGATATCAGTGCGCTGCAAACCTTGGGAGTTAAAGATATTCGTGTTTGTGCGCCGCGTACCTTATTACCCAAAGGTATTGAGCGTTTTGGCGTGCAAGTTTATGAAGATATGAACGAATGCGTCACCGACTGTGATGTCATTATGGGATTAAGAATACAAAATGAGCGTATCGGCTCGCCGCTGCTGGCGTCGTCGAGTGAGTATTATAAACACTATGGTATTACGCCTGAACGCCTAGCACTGGCTAAACCCGATGCGTTGGTGATGCATCCTGGGCCGATGAATCGCGGGGTTGAGATTGCCTCAAGCGTTGCCGATGGTGACCAGTCTGTTATTTTAAAGCAAGTAAATAATGGCATTGCGATTCGCATGGCAGTGTTATCGCTAGCTATGGAAGGTCAGCGCGCGCATCAAGCGGCGAGTCAATAATCCTCTGCTGCCCTATTTTAATTATCAAAAAGCGCCGTAAAACCATGTCCCTTCTAGGGCGTGGATATCAGGCGTCAGCTATTGTCGCTCAGCCTTAAAACAGACTTGTCAACCAAACTTATTAAGACCATAATCACTCTATGAAAACGCTCAAGTGTCGCATCAAAGACAAACACGCCAATCAGCTAAATAAACTGGCTGGTGTGGTTAATTTTGTGTGGAACTATGTGAATGACTTGAGTTTTAAGCATCTTCAACGCACCAATCATTTCTTTTCCGCTTATGATATTGCGGCTTATGTAAAAGGTAGTGGCGAGCTGCTAAACCTGCACAGCCAAACCTTACAAGCCATCACCGAAACCCATGCTAAATCTCGAAAGCAATTCAAAAAAGCCAAACTAAATTGGCGAACCAATAACCCAAAATCTAAGCGCAAATCACTTGGTTGGATTCCCTTTAAAAAAGCAGCAATCAAATATTTAGGTGTCAAAAAAGCAGGTAAAAAAGCTCTTAAATCCACCATTCAATTTAGCCTGGCTAAAAGCAAGAAGCTGACCATCGACGTGTGGGATAGCTATAATCTAGCACTCTACACCATCAACACCTGTGAGCTTGTACAAGACAGCCGCGGCCACTGGTATGCCTGCATCACCGTTAAAGAGTACCCAAAAATTGAGTGCGGTACAGGAGAAACTGGTATTGATTTAGGCTGCAGGGACTCAGCAACGACAAGTAATGGTGAGGTACTAAAAACCAAAGTCACCCAGCAATACGCTAAAAAACTAGGCATTGCTCAGCGGGCTAAAAACAAACAAAGCGTTAAAGCGATTCACGCCAAGATTAAAAATACCCGCCAAGACTTAATTCATAAATTTACCACCAACCTTGCCAAGACTAATAAAATAATCATCATTGGCAAACTTCAATCAAAATCATTCACTAGGGGCAAACTCGCCAAGTCCGTCTATGATGCAGGTTGGTTTGAGATTAAGCGGCAACTGGCCTATAAATGCGAGAACGCAGGTTGCTACTATGTTGAGGTGAATGAAAGCTACACCACCCAAACTTGTTCGTGTTGTGGCTCACGCCAAAACAGTCCGAAAGGTAGAGCAAACTTAGGAATAAGAGAATGGCTTTGCGAGTGCGGTGTCACTCATGACCGCGATATTAATGCGGCAAAAAACATTCTCGCGCTCGGGCTTGAGCGTCTAGTAGTAGGAATCCCCTCACTTTAGGGAGGGGAGGAAGTCAATTATCCCATTTTATTGATACGGTAATAACGCTCATGGTTCACATTACGAATTCAGATATTCATATGCACGACTTACTTCCAAAAGCATTTAAAGATGGGCTACCAAGCACAGTAACCCATAAACTGGCTTCTCTTGAGTCAGAGCGCGAAATGTGGCTACTGCCTCCCTTGGTTGATTTATGCGCCCGTTTACGCGAACCGGGTCAACAACAACACGGTACGTTAGAGTCAGAAGGGCGTGCGGCCCGTGGCAATGGCTTTTTGCATGTGGTGATTCCACCTGATACCAACCCCATTTTAGAAAATGGCTCGCTATTAAAAGGTTTGCGTGAGCGGGCGCTGAGTGATGGCGGTATTTATTTGCATGTTTTAGGGGCGTTGACCGCAGGCTTAGAAGGCGAGCGACCATCAAATATCGCTGGTCTGAAAAAAGGCAGCTGTATCGCAGTTTCTAATGCGCGTCGACCTTTTCGTAATGACTTAGTGTTACTGCGTACTTTGGAGTATGCGGCGACTTTTGGCATGAAAGTATTCTTTTATCCTGACGAGCCAAGTCTCTCTGGTGATGGCGTGGCACATGAAGGTTATATCGCTTCGTATCATGGTTTGCAAGGCATTCCTTGGATTGCAGAAACGGTTGCTTTATCAACGCAGTTATTGATGGTAGAAGAAACGGGTATTGCCGCACATTTTAGCCAATTATCTTGTAAGTCTTCGATTGAGCTGATGCGCTGGGCGAAAGACAAAGGTCTGCCGGTGACTTGTGATGTGGCGATGCATCAGCTGTATTTAACCGATGATAATTTAAAAGGCTTTAATGCCCAAGCCTATGTGCTACCGCCGCTGCGTAGTAATACCGATCAGCAAGCCATTCGCCGCGGGCTAAAAGACGGCACTATTGATGCGATTTGCAGCCATCATGAGCCGCTAAATAGTACCGCTAAAAAAGCACCCTTTGCTGAGAGTACGCCTGGTATCTCAAACTTTGATACCTTTATGGCGCTGGCCTGTCAATTGGTACGTGATCAGGTATTAACGCTTGAACAGTTGGTCGATAAAATATGCCTTAATCCAGCAAAAATTGCGGGTATTAGTGAGCAGTATGAAAGTATCGGCGGCGCGGTGTTGGTCGATCCCAATCTTGAGTGGCAAGTGACCACAGAATCCATGTTATCAAATGGTAAAAATACGCCGTTCTTTAATGAGCAGTTGCAAGGCCGGGTGGTGGAGACTTTCTTTGCCTAATTTGCCCGGACGGGATGACAGTCTGCTACCATCCTCGAAGGATAACGACCGAGATTTAACCAGCCAGCCACATAAGCCGCGCAGTCGTGCTAGTACCTCTAGCGAATCTATTAAAGCGGTCGCAATATACGAGGTGGTCAAAGGCGTTGGTGCGCTATTAGGAGCGGGGGCTTTATGGTCATGGCATAGTGACCTTGAGCATTGGCTAACGACAGCAACCGCTTCTTGGCAGCAAGTCTTTGGGCAACTGCTAGCGCCGCAAGTTGATAGTGCGGTACGCATTGCTCAGCAGGCAAGCAGAAATTGGCCAGTATTTTTATTGCTCATTTTTGCTTATGCCAGTTTGCGCTTTCTTGAAGCTTATGGTTTGTGGCAAGACAAAACCTGGGCGTATTGGTTTGGGGTATTGGGCTACGGGATATTTATTCCTATTGAGCTGTATTATCTGTTTGCTAGCCCATTTGACTGGTTTAAACTTGCCATCTTGCTATCAAACATTATTATCGTTATCGTGGTTTATCGCAATATGAAGCGCAAAGGTTTGATATAACTACGCTATGATACAAACCAATACACGGGTTCAATAGACCTAAAAAAGCCAGTATAAGCTATCCTCTTATACTGGCTTTTCTTTGATTAAAACGGCTAAATAAAAACTATGTAAAGCTTATATCTCTGCGACTTTCTCATCAGTGCGAATGCTTTTGGCGACTTTACCAACGCTCAAACCTTGTACCAAAATAGAGAATATCACTACCGCATAAGTCAGCGCCAATAAAATATCGCGCTCGCCGCCTGCTGGCAGCTGCAACACCAAAGCAACCGAAATCCCGCCGCGTAAGCCGCCCCATGTCAGCACTTTCCACGCGCCTTTTGGCAAATCAAGCTGACGATGAAAGGTTTTGGTGGTCATGCCGACGACGATAAAGCGTGCAACTAGGGCAATAACAATGGTCAAACCAGCAGCGATAAATAAATTGCCCGAATAAGCAATCATCACCACCTCTAAACCAATCAAGACAAATAAAATCGCGTTAAGAATTTCATCAATTAATTCCCAAAACAAATCAATATAATGGCGCGTTTTATCACTCATCGCTAGCGCGCGTCCACGATTACCTACCATTAAGCCCATCATCACCATCGCAAGTGGCCCTGATAAATGCCAATGGCTGGCGAGTGCATAGCCGCCTATGACGCCTGCTAGCGTTAATAACACCTCTTCTTGGTAGCTGTCGATGCTTTTGAGCATGTAGTACAAAACTGCGCCGAGCACTAAACCAAAGACTATACCGCCACCAGCTTCAACGGCTAAGGTATGGGCAACATAATTGGCCGTTGGGATATCGCCACTGGATAAAATACCGAGCAGCAGCACGAAAATAACCACGCCGATACCATCATTAAATAGTGATTCACCAGCGATGACCGTTTCAATGCTTTTTGGTGCGCCAGCTGAGGCCAAAATACCCATCACGGCGATTGGATCGGTCGGTGATATCAAGGCGCCAAATAATAAACACCACAAAAACGGCAGGCCAAAACCAAATAGCGGCAGCATAAAGTACAGTGCAGCGGCAATCAGTAACGCCGATACGATGGTGCCAATACAAGCAAGGATACCAATGGGCAATTTATAGCGTTTTAAATCGCCAATATTGACGTGGAGCGCGCCGGCAAAGAGCAACATAGACAGCATGCCGTCCAATAAGACTTCGGTAAAATCAAGCTGTTCTAATAAGCTCACTTCGTAATCAATGAGCTGATCAAAACCTAAAAAGCCCAAAAATATTGCACCGATAGATAATAGGATGGAGATAACCATCACGCCGATAGTCGTTGGTAAGCCGATAAAGCGATGATTGACATAAGTTAATAAGGCAGTAATCGATAAAAAAATAGCGCTGATTTCTAGTACGGTCAAACTGCTGGTAGGGGCCATAAAAAGGTCTCAAATAATGATAAAAAGTCGCCCCAATTTTAGGACTTAGGAGGATTAACGGGGTTTTATTTTAGGGTGGTGTGTCAAAAAGTATGCTGATTAAAACTTGAACAATTTTTGAAGCCTTGAAAGCCCTATAGAATCAGAGAACTTAGCATAGATTTCTTATTGACTTCTATCGCCAGCATACTTTTTAGAACACCACCTATTTTAGTTATTTTGCGCTGGCTTACCAGTTATGAATGGCAAACTTATTTTTAGTAATAAAGATCGTTTTAAACGCTATCTTGATTGCGTTTGTAGAGCTTGATGAATATGAGCATCGAACTTAGCGACATAAGCAAAGTATTGATGTTGGTCATTGTCGCTGAGAATAAACTGCTTGGCTTGCGTACACATGGCGCTTAGGTCATCGACCAAGGCTTGATAGCTAAGATTGTCTTGTCCGGCGCGTTCAATCAATGTTAGCTCATGTAAGAGCGTTTGCTGCTGAGCATTATTAACTTTGGCATAATTGAGATCTACCATTGCCTGACAAAGCGCCTTTAATACCATCAAGTCTGCGGTCGCGTAACGCCGTATCTCGCCAAGCGAGGTATCGATAAAGTCGGATATTTTAGGGGTATGAGTCACGACGGCTAATATGGCGTCGCGTGGTTTATGGCTTACTTTTTCAATAATGCTATTATCAGATGTTGTTTTATCTGGCATCGACTTGTCTGGATTTTTTATATAAAAGTGATAGGGGCTTGGCGGCTGTCGACGCATCATGATGCTAAGGCAGCTGGTCAAAGACTGTACGCAATTGACCGCAGTTTTGGGATCGTTAATTCCTGGAGAAAGGGCGCGTACCGCAATTTCGGTCATTTGTCCTAAACTATAAGCGATATCGTTAGAATGGCTTAGGCGCTGCTCAATACGGATACAACCAGCAAAGCGCTGCCAAAACAAGCTATCTGGGGGGCGCGGCACAATAGCAAGTTTTGGTGTGTTGGTCTGCTGTCGATTGTCTGGATGGTTAGCTGGGCGCTGATAAAAATAGCCGATAATATTTCTATCAGTGACAAAATCACCAAGATTGGCTTTGATTTGCACCACGCCTGCATAATCTTGGCTCAGAGTTACCAGTGATTTAAGATAGATTTGCTGCAAATACCCCGAGCTTGGCGCATAAATCGGCGTTGCAGACCAAGTGTGAAATTGTTCGATATCCTGATGCACAACGTTACGTTGATGATTGATATCACAGCGGTCTTTATACCAGTAGTGAATATTTTTAATCGCCTCATTACTGGCGCCTTCGATCACATGCGATGCCTGAATCGCATGCACCATATGCTGCACAAAATACACCAATAATAACGCGCAAATAATTGCCATGATAATGCCAAAGGTCACCGCCAATTGCGGTACACCAAAGGCAACATCGTATTTATGAATCGCTTTTAACACCAATAAACTATAGCTAAAGGTGCCAATAAACGCGCCTAAAACAAACTGATTGGGCGTATCGGTCAAAAAATTACGCAGCAATCTGGGGCCAAATTGCGAAGACGCCATTGATAACACGGCAATGGTAATCGAAAAAGTAGTCCCCGCGACACCAAGTACGGCACCAGCAATGGTGGTCATGATAGCGCGAGCGGCCTCATCATCGCCGGTAAAAGCAAAATTTAGCTCTCTAACCGTCTCGCGGTCAAAATGTTCATCAATGGTGACCAATATGGGCGCGAGGAGAATGCCCGCTAACACACAAGCGCTAGGAATAAACCAATAAGAACCAATCAGCTGCTGCCACAGATTTTTTAGGCGATCGGGTAAATCTAATAGCGTCTGTAGCGACCACAGCTGGGCAAATTGCTTTAACCTGTGCATAAGGGTGAGCAATAGCGACTTAAGCCAGCCATTTTTAGGGTGTTTGTCCAATAGAATGCGCTCCAAAAATGACCTAAAAATTAAACAAGTTTTATTGAAAAAAGCCGTGCTATTGCCTCACTAGATGACGAGGCTTAAAAGGAATTACCTTACCATATAAATAGGATCGTTTAAAAATTTAGTAAAAAAAGCCCCTATGATAGGAGCTTATTTATATGTTGTAACGAAGATAAAAAATGATAGTTAGCTTACTTAACATAAGCTTACTTTATTATAGGCTTATCCGCTTCTGTAATAATATCGTCTCTCTTCCCAATTCTGTGGTGAAGTGTAGAAGGTTTATTGTCGCCAATATCTTTAGGAATGAGAATTTCATTGTTATTCTCATCGCATTCTACGTCGCTGTCCTTATCATAAGCGATAGGATCAAAGTCCGGCGTGACGTTATCCCTATCTTTATCTTTTTTAGATAGGTAGTTAGGGGTTGCCTCGTTAGATTTTCTAAAGAGTTTAGAGCGAGTGTTTTTAGTTGAATTTGCTGTATTTTCCTCAGATTTTTTACGGGGTTCGCTATGAGCGAAAATCATATTCAATGGTAAAGCCAATTGCTGTTTGGCATAAGCTTCTGTATTTTCAAAGCGATCAACCAATAAGCTCAGCCAAGGTTTTTGGTCCTCAATGCTCATCTCATCAAGCTCATCTTTGATAGGCAAAGGGTAAGGCAGAGTACGATAAAAATCCCACAAGGTCATTTTGCTCAAATCTTTTTTCAGCACATAATCTTCTTCTTCGGTCATGGTGATAAGATTACTGTCTTGCAGATAGTTAATGTAGGTATACCATTTTGGCAGCTCTTTACGTCCTAAGACATTACGCAGCGCTTGCTCGCTCACCGCTTCGCCTTTTAAATGATGGGTATAAACGAGATTTAACATATCGAGCAAACTTAGGAGCGGGTGGCGCGGATAAACCTCTTCGGTCTCAAAAATGGTCAAGGTATAACTAATCTCAACGCCGAGCAAAATCAAATTCCACGACAGATAGATCCATAATAAAAATATTGGCAGCGCGGCAAACGCCCCATAAATGGCCTCATAGCTGGTAAAATTCGCCATGACCGTACCAAAAAGGTTCTTCATTAACTCAAAAATAATCGCCACAAAGACACCAGCAATCGCCGCATTTTTTGCCGGGACACGCGCTTTGGGTATAAACCAGTACATACTAATAAAGCCCGCTACCGTGACCGCAATAGAAACGATTTGAATCCAAAACGACCAGTCGATACCGTAGCCGGCGATTTGTCGATTTAAGAAACTTAAGCTTTGCACCGTACTTGAGACGATAAATGCTGTGCCTAAAATCAGCGGTCCTAATGTCACAATCGTCCAGTAGCGCAGAATACTTTTCATGCCACCAGAGCGGTTTTCTACTCGCCAGATTTGATTAAAGGCGCGCTCAATGGTCGTCAAAGTCATGATGGTGGTAAAAAACAGTACCATCGAACCGATGATGGTCAGATTAGATGACTTTTCAGCGAAGTTATTGATATATTTGCTGACTTGCAAACTCGATTGCGGCAACAAGTTGCTATAGATCACTTCATAAATCTGCGCTCTGACCGACGCAAGCGCTGGCACTGACGACAAAATCATCAATAGTACTGTTAAGATAGGCACAATCGATAATAGCGTCGTATACGTTAGCGACGCCGCTTTTTGTTGGCAGTTGTCTTCAAAAAAGTGCCGCGTCAAAAAACGTAGAAACTGAAACCAACGTTGGTGTAAAAAAGGGATTTTTTTTAATAAATTTTCCATGACAACCATTTAACGGCAATAAGAGTGCGAATAGTGTAACAAAAGTAAGCGTGCAGAATCTGCCATTGAATTGTGTCAAAATGCACTGAGTCAGCGTTGGTTTACATGCTTGTCTACACCATCTACAAAACGTCATTGCTAAATGGGCTTTGTTTGCTGTCAGTGCATGACTCGGGCATAATGTGCACATCTATTATTCATGCGGGTCATTTATAATGGAGTTGACGCGCTTTTAACCATTCATTTTCACGACTTTTTAAGGATGTTTTGCTAATGAGTCAGACCGCCCCTTATGTTTTGGTGCTTTATTATTCAAATTATGGTACGACGAAGACATTAGCATATGCCATTGCTCAGGGTGTTGAAGACGCTGGGATGACGGCACGTATTCGTACGGTGCCGACTGTCGCGCCTGAAACCACTGCAACTAAGCCTGCCATCCCTGATGAGGGCGACCTTTATTGCACCATGGACGATTTAAAAGACTGTAGCGGGCTTGCGCTTGGTAGTCCGACACACTTTGGTAATATGGCCGCACCGATGAAGTATTTTTGGGACAATACCGTCACCCTATGGCTGGCAGGCAATCTGCAAAATAAACCCGCTGCGGTATTCACGGCTACCGGTTCGATGCACGGCGGACAAGAAACGACCTTGCTGACGATGATGATGCCGCTATTGCATCATGGCATGATGATTGTGGGCGTCCCTTATGCTGAGCCTGCGTTAAATAGAACGCAGCGTGGCGGCTCGCCTTATGGCGCAAGTCATGTCAGCGGCGCGTTACATGACCAACCGGTATCGGCAGATGAGCGCGAGCTGGCGATTGCCCAAGGTCGGCGTTTGGCGATAACTGCGTCTGCCTTAGCGAAAGCCAATTGGCAGCGTTAATTAACCCTTATATATTGCCGCTTGCTGTTATCAATTAGGAAATACATATCTCTCATGGTCACTAACCAATCCAAGCAGGACAGTAATATCGACACGCCCGCAGCAAAAACGCCTGAGACAGTTAATGCACAAAAGCCGATAGCGCCTATACGTCAGCGTTTGATGGTGACGTGGTTGGTTTGGCTAGCGTTTAGATTATTGGCATTGCCGATTTTAATCAGCGTCTTTAATCCTAGTCGTCCCGATATCGTTGGCGGTATCGCTTGGCAAGCGTTATGGTTGCTACCGGCGCTGGTCTTAACGCCATCGATATTACGCGGGCGTTCGCCGTATGCGCTATTGATAGACAGTATGTTTACCTTGGTTTATCTTGGCGCGAGTGGGGTGGTGCTATTTACCCGTGTTTATGGCAGCAGTTGGGCGGAGATAATGGTCTATCTATTTGATTTTGTGTTGCTACTTACCATCAACGTCTGGTTATTTATCTTGTTAAAACGTCTACCGTCAATGAACAATGTCGTTAAACAGCCACGTTCTCGCTAAAATTCACATAGAAAGTTTTATACGGATAAAAAAAAGCGGCGCTTCATTTAGAGCGCCGCTTTTTTACGTTAACCATTTATACAAAGATAAGGGCTTAATTGACTTTGGTTAATTCTAAATCCATCTTTTTACCATCGTTAATTTGACTGACTTTAACTGGCAGATAATCTAAGCTTGGCGCCAACCAAAAACTGGTCGAGCGGCTATTGTCATCGTGCACGCGGTCGACACGCACGGTATCAAACGTACCTGCTGGTACGGTGATTTTAGTATTGCCTGATTTTTTAAAAGGCGTTTTCTCAATTTTGTCTTTTTTCGCCATGTAATAGTTGCCAGAGAATTTACCGTTTAATAAATCTTGGCGAATTTGCACCTCAAGGCTCAAATCATCAAAGGCTTGCTGTGCCATATTTAAAGTTGTCGATTTGCCGCGATAGTTACTTACTACCTTTTTACTGCTTGGATTAAAGTCCAATTTGTGCGTACGACCAACGCCCAATAGTTTATAAGTGGTGCTGGCCTGAGTTGGCACCACATTATTACCGTTAATAGTAAAGGTACTATTTTGCGCGGCGGTGGCGACACCAGCAACGCGAGCATTGACATTGTATTTCCAGGTATTACCAGATTTATTCAAAGTACGGGTGGCTGTACCTTTATATTTATCTTCAATGGTGAAACTATAGTTCGCGCTTGAGGGCTCAACGCTCTTGGCGCTGGCAAGGGTAGGTGCGGTCATACTTAAAGCTCCAATCGCAGCAATGCTTGCCCCAGTGGCTAAGGCGGTTAAAATTTTAGAGGGGCTGCGTTTCGGGTTATTAGAATGGGTTGTTAGGGATTGTTTATTTTGTGATAAAAAACTCATGGATATTCCTTAATTTGGTTTCAGGCTGTGTTATCAGCTTTTATTTATAGATATTATCTTTTGTTTGACTGTTAGCTTTTATTTATAGGGATTGTTATGTGCTCACCCTTATATATTGTCATACTCTGTTACATTTTCAAGGGCAATGACAGAGGTAAGAGTTGGGCTATTGTAGTCGATGTTGCTGGTTTAGCTAAAGCGAACACGGGCAGTAACTTGCTGTAAGCTTGGTAAGAAATACGGAAGTTAATTGGCTGATACCGCTAAAAGCTTCATTTACAATCGCTTATTTTCTCTCTTATTATTTGATGGAAGGCTTGTGGTTTTAAAGCAATGCCAAAGCCTTTAAGAGTGGGTAATCCAATGATACCCTCTTTTATAGCTCGCACTGCTGATTAAATGGGCAGTGACATGCAAAAATCTTGTAAATTTTTGGGCTTTACACTTGAAGCAAACTTGCCTTGCCCCCACTTTCTGATACAAGCTCAAAGCTTATCTAAAGAATGCTGTTTTTAAGCAGACATTCTGCTAGATCTTGGTATTGAGATCATTCATTCAAATAAACCTTTATGTTAACTAACCAAATTTTGGAGTCGTATCGATGAATATTCGTCCTTTACATGACCGTATTGTCGTCCGCCGTATCGAAGAAGAAACAAAAACGGCTGGTGGTATCTTGCTTCCTGGTTCAGCTCAAGAAAAACCGTCTCAAGGTGAAGTGCTAGCAACCGGTAACGGTCAGATTCGTGACAACGGTGAAACTCGCGCGTTAGATGTAAAAGTTGGCGATAAAGTCTTGTTCGGTCAATATGCGGGTCAAACGGTAAAAGTTGACGGCGAAGAGCTATTGATTATGAAAGAAGCAGACGTATTGGGTGTACTAGAAGGCTAATTGCCAATAAGGAAATTTTGGCTAACATTTTTTGGCTAACGATTTTTAGCCAACAACAGTTATACCCAATAACATTTATAAAAAAATATCATTGAAACCTTTCATTGCATTCTCATACTTATATTAGTGGAGTAATTTAACATGGCAAAAGACGTAAAATTCGGCATTGATGCCCGTAAACAAATGATGGACGGTGTAAACGTTCTAGCAAATGCGGTAAAAGTCACGCTTGGCCCGAAAGGTCGTAACGTGGTTATCGATAAATCATTTGGCGCACCTACCATCACTAAAGATGGTGTATCGGTTGCCAAAGAAATCGAGCTTGAAAACAAATTTGAAAACATGGGCGCACAACTGGTGCGTGAAGTTGCTAGCCGTACCAACGATGTTGCTGGTGATGGTACAACGACTGCGACTGTATTGGCACAATCAATCTTGGTTGAGGGCATGAAATCAGTTGCTGCGGGCATGAACCCAATGGATCTAAAACGCGGTATCGATAAAGCGGTACGTGCCGCGGTTGAGCAAATCCACGAGCTATCAACCCCAGCTGATGATTCAAAAGCGATTGCCCAAGTGGGTTCTATCTCTGCCAACTCAGATACCAAAATTGGTGAGCTGATTGCCCAAGCGATGGAAAAAGTTGGTAAGCAAGGCGTCATCACCGTTGAAGAAGGTTCAAGCTTTGAAGATACCTTGGAAGTGGTTGAAGGTATGCAGTTTGACCGTGGTTATATCAGCCCGTACTTTGCCAATAAGCAAGACAGCTTAACCGCTGAATTCGAAAATCCTTACATCTTGCTTGTTGATAAAAAAATTAGCAATATCCGCGAAATTGTGCCATTACTTGAGCAAGTCATGCAGCAAAGCAAACCGTTGCTAATCATTGCTGAAGACGTAGAAAACGAAGCATTGGCAACACTAGTTGTAAACAACATGCGCGGCGGCTTAAAAACTTGTGCTGTTAAAGCACCAGGTTTTGGCGATCGCCGTAAAGCTATGCTAGAAGATATCGCAACGTTAACTGGCGGTACGGTGATTTCTGAAGAGATTGGTCTGAGCTTAGAGACTGCTACTTTAGAGCAATTAGGTACGGCGAAAAAAGTCACTGTCGGTAAAGAAAACACTGTGATTGTTGATGGCGCGGGTAACACCGCTGACATCGAAAACCGCGTTGAATCTATCAAACGTCAAGTTGAAGAATCAACGTCTGACTACGATAAAGAAAAGCTGCAAGAGCGTATGGCAAAACTTGCTGGCGGCGTTGCCGTTATCAAAGTTGGTGCAGCAACTGAAACTGAAATGAAAGAGAAGAAAGACCGTGTTGATGATGCGCTACATGCGACTCGTGCAGCGGTTGAAGAAGGCGTTGTACCTGGCGGCGGCGTTGCCCTCGTTCGTGCGATGAATGCCTTGTCTGAACTACGTGGCGATAACGACGACCAAAATGCGGGTATTAGAATCCTACGCCGTGCGATGGAAGCACCTTTACGTCAAATCGTGACCAACTCAGGCGAAGAAGCGTCAGTGGTGGTTAATGAAGTCAAGAGCGGTAGCGGTAACTACGGTTACAACGCAGCTTCTGGCGAATACGGCGATATGCTAGAGATGGGTATCCTTGATCCAGCAAAAGTATCACGTTCAGCACTAGAAAATGCGGCTTCTGTTGCAGGCCTCATGCTTACAACTGAAGTCATGATTACTGACTTACCGCAAGGTGATGATGCTATGGCTGGCATGGGCGCTGCCGGTGGAATGGGCGGTATGGGTGGCATGGGCGGTATGATGTAATTTTACTTCTGCTACAAAGCGATTTTTCTTTGTTAGCCGCGCTCAATGTACGATAAGTACTATTTTCGCGTGTCTTCCTCGACAAATCGCTTTTCGCTAGAAGTATGACTTTGTCATAACCTACTTGTTAAACCTAGTTCCAACAAAACCCCGATAGGCTAAGCTTATCGGGGTTTTTTATGCAAATTAGATATTTGTTTGAAGACTACTGACTCGCTTCATCCCGACGAAACGTCCACGTTTTATCGTCAGACAGCTCATCGACATAATAATAGCCTGCTAAATCAAACTGCTTTAGCTGCTCTGCATTGGTCAGCTTATTGTCAGCTGCGTATTTCACCATCAATCCACGTGCTTTTTTGGCATAAAAACTAATCACTTTATAGTGACCATTTTTCTCGTCTTCAAATCTTGGCGTGATAATCACCGCATTTAGTGCTTTCTTTTTTATTACCTTAAAATATTCATTAGAAGCAAGGTTAATTAAAACTTTGTCCTCACTATCTGCCATGCGCGCATTGATTGTTTTAGTCACTTCTTCGCCCCAAAACTCGTAAAGATTATCCCCGCGCTCATTTTTTAGCTTGGTGCCCATCTCTAGGCGATACGGCTGGATTAAATCGAGCGGTTTAAGCACACCATAAAGCCCTGACAAAATACCCAAGTGTTCGTTAACGTAAATAGCAGTATCTTTGTCCATTTGATACATATCAAGCCCAGTATAAACATCCCCATCAAATAAATAACCCGCTGGTTTGGCGTTGTCGCCTGTAAAGGGACTATTTGTACTCCAAGCCCAGTCTTGATTACGTTTAGCATTAAGCTGCGCCAAATCGTCAGAGATACTCATCAGCTCTTGTAAATCGATCGGCTCTTTGGCTTTTAAGTTTTTCATGAGCACCTGCGCATGCTCAATCAGTTCGGGCTGACTATAGTAATTACCGAGGTTAACGGGTACAGCGTCTTTCTCGTTAAGCGATTTGGCAGGGGAGAGTAAAAAATACATGGTTATTCCTTATTTATAGTAGACCAATGGGTATTCTATTTAGCTGTCAAGTTTTCTTATTATACGTTAGGCCGTATTTTATCTTGACTTAGTCGTAGCGGTTTTGTATTTTTAAGCGACATCGTAGACATATGTCAAACCTTAAGCCAACTTTTATATTTGTCGTGAGCTAATAGCTTACAGGCTTTGTGAGCTTTTGGAAAAAATAAAAGTTTTTAATATAACAATAAAAGTTATGATGATGGTGTAAATGCCTAACTTTTTATTTTACTTGTGGGTCATCATTAGACAATGAAAGTTTGCAGATGTTATCTCTATAATAAAAAGGCATGATGGCAAAGGAGCTATCATTTATTAAATTGATAATCTTTGGTCTTAAGTTCTTAACCAACCGTGACCAAAGATTTTTTTGTCCCCTGTGCTTTTTAAAGATGCGTTGCGGGTGTTAAAAGATAGTCATTAAACGTGAGTATAGTCATTTGACGTAAGTAAGGAGACGGTATGAAGATTGGTGTTATTAGTGCAGATAGCGCGAGTGAAAAACGGGTAGCGCTAACCCCAGACGCGGTAAAGAAATTACGTAAACTAGGGTTTGAAGTCGTCATTCAGTCAGGTGCAGGTCAAGCAGCGTATTACGCTGATGAGTTGTATCAGGCAGCGGGTGCTGATATTGCCAACAGTAGTACCGAGGTCGTCAACCAAGCGCAAATTATTACTACCGTCAATGATTTGCCAGCAGCGGTGACTGAGCATTTAACAGCCGGTCAAGTGGTCATTGGTATGCTTGACCCATATCGCAATAGCCAGCTAGATACTTATGCGGCCAAAGGTGCAACCGTCTTTGCTATGGAGTTATTACCACGTACTTTGTCACGTGCGCAAAATATGGACGTCTTATCGTCACAAGCCAACCTTGCCGGTTATAAAGCGGTATTGCTTGCTGCCAATGAATACTCGCGTCCATTTCCGATGTTTATGACCTCAGCGGGTACGGTGAAACCTGCCAAAGTCGTCATCTTAGGTGTCGGGGTTGCAGGTTTGCAGGCGATTGCGACGGCGAAGCGTTTAGGCGCCGTCGTTGAAGCCAGTGATTTGCGACCTGCTGCCAAAGAGCAGGTGGAATCGCTTGGTGGTAAATGGCTTGACGTGCCAATGAGCGAAGACGAAGCGCAAAAAGCCAAAGCCACGGGCGGTTATGCATGGACGCCCTCTGAACAATATATCAAAGATCAGGCTGCCGTGGTGGATAAAGCCTTGAGCAACGCCGATATCGTCATTACCACCGCGCAGATTCCTGGGCGTAACGCGCCGCGCTTAGTGCACGGAGCAACGCTTGCCAAAATGAAAGCTGGTTCAGTACTGATTGATATGGCTGCTGGCACTGGTGGCAATGTCGAAGGCAGCGTGCCTGATGAAACCATTACTACGCCAAACGGTGTGCGTATCGTCGGGGCAGCCAATATTCCATCACAACTGGCGGCGCAGTCTTCAGATTTATATGCCAATAACCTTGTTAATTTTATCACTACTTTAATGGCTCCTGCAGCTAAAGACGACGCTTCAGCGAAAACACTGGCACTGAATTTAGACATGAATGATGAGATTCAAGGGGCGTTAGCGGTGACGCATGACAACCAAGTACGTCTTGCTAAACGCTAAGCCTTAAACATCCAGTCTCGAATTTCACTACCTTACATTTGCCAGATACGAACAAATTTTTAGGAGGATTAGATGATTGCCACTATTTTAGCGGCAGCGCCAGCGGGTGCGGCCATGAGTAGCACACCGTTTGTAGCGATTTTCACGGTATTCGTGCTCGCTATTTTCGTCGGATATTACGTCGTTTGGGGCGTCACGCCAGCACTGCACACGCCACTAATGGCAGTAACAAATGCCTTATCAAGTATCGTTATCGTCGGCGCGATGCTACAAACCGTCACCATTGACGGCGCGATGTTTACCCCAACCAGCTTGCTCGGTGCTTTTGCCGTATTTTTAGCCAGTATCAATATCTTTGGTGGTTTTGCGGTGACTGAGCGTATGCTGGCAATGTTTAAACCAAAAGCAAAAAAAGCGCCAGCGCTTGAAACTGCGACGACTGAAAGCGGAGGCGATGCATGAGCGATTTAACAAATATGATTGCAGCAAATGCGGATTGGTTTTACTTAATCGGTGCTATCCTTTTTGTCTTAACCTTGCGTGGTCTTTCTAGCCCAAAAACCGCCATTCGTGGTAACCGCTTTGGTATGGTAGCGATGGCTATTGCGGTCGCAACCACCTTTTTCTTAGCTGAAGGCCCTGTGCTGTGGTTAATCATCGGCGCCATGGTATTGGGTGCACTCGTTGGTATGTGGAAAGCAAAAACGGTCGCTATGACCCAAATGCCAGAAACGGTTGCTTTGATGCATTCATTCGTAGGCTTGGCAGCAGTGGCGATTGCCTTAGCGACCGTACTGCATACTGAGCAACAGCATGGCGCAGTCGCCCGTGCTGAACTGTTTATTGGTTGTTTTATTGGTGCGATTACTTTCTCAGCGTCTGTTTTTGCCTTTGGTAAATTAGCCGCAAAAAGTTGGGCAAAAACCCTAGTAGGCGGCTGGGTAAAACCGGTACAAGCGATTCTATTTATTGCTATGATTGGTTTTGGTATCGTCTACTTTATGACCGATTCATTGCCAGCTTTCTATGCGATGGCAGTATTAGCCGTAATATTTGGTTGGATGTGGATTGCGCCAATCGGTGGCGGTGATATGCCCGTGGTTGTGTCGCTATTGAACTCATTTTCAGGTTGGGCGGCAGCGGGTATTGGTTTTACCCTTGGCAACTCGATGCTAATTATCGCAGGTTCGCTCGTTGGTTCGTCAGGCGCGATTTTATCTTACATCATGTGTAAAGCCATGAACCGCTCATTACTAAACGTTTTATTTGGTGGTATGGGTACGGCAGCTGCCGCTACAGGCGCAGATGATGGCGCACCTAAAAACTACAAAGCAGGTTCGGCAGAAGACGCAGGTTTCCTCATGTCTAATGCCAGCAGTGTGGTGATTGTACCGGGCTACGGTATGGCGCAAGGCCGTGCTCAAAACGCGGTCAAAGAATTGTATGAGCTGTTAAAAGAGGAAGGCGTCAATGTGCGCTTTGCCATTCATCCGGTTGCTGGTCGTATGCCAGGCCATATGAACGTACTATTGGCGGAAGCTGACGTGCCCTATGATGACATTCTTGAGATGGATGAGATTAACTCCGACTTTGCCAGTACTGATGTGGTCTTAGTCATTGGTGCCAACGACGTCGTCAATCCATCGGCAAAAGATGATCCATCATCCCCAATCTTTGGTATGCCAATTTTAGAAGTCAATAAAGCGCAGACGGTCATGGTTATCAAGCGTTCAATGAGTACGGGCTATGCAGGTCTTGATAACAGCTTGTTCTATATGGACAAAACCATGATGATCTTTGGTGATGCCAAGAAAATGGTTGAAGAGATGGTACGTAGTATCAATGGCGGCGGTCATTAATTGCTAATCATCTACTAACAATATTTTTACGAAAAAGTCACTGAGGTGGCTTTTTTTGCGTTAAGGTAGGCAGCATTTATCAAAGCTATATTTACTCATAATTCATACAGAATAACCGTGCAGAGATTTCCTTTATGAACATGTTGATACGTTTTTTTATTATGGTCAGCTTATTAAAGCAGCAGCTTAAACAGCAAACGGCTAATGAACACCTAAGTGTCGAGACATTAACCAAACCAATTGTGCGCCACTATCGCGTATTGCCACACGACATGGGTTTTCGCGACCATCTGCCCAATTATCGCTACTTGTCTTTTATCGAGTTAAACATCACTAAATGGCTGATGGCCTGCTGTCATCAAAAGGGGATTAAAAATCTCGGCTGGATTATTGCCATGCAAGAAATGGTCTATCTCAAAGAAATTAAATTCCTGAATAAAATGACGGTAAATAGTACGCTTGTCGGTTGGGATAAAAAATACGTCTATTTTGAAACGCGCTTTTTGGTAAAAAATCAGCTCATGGGTGTTGGTATGACTAAGTTTGTCTTAAACGATAAAAAAGGCAAATGCGCACCAGAGATATTGGATATGACAGGTGAGCAGACAAATGAAGTCATTGTTTCTTGGAATCAGCATCAAGTAGCGATTAAATCTGCAGAAACAAAATAAAAAGATAAAGCAAAAAGTTAAAGCAACAAAGGCGGTATAACGAACTTGTCTATAATCAGTTGGCGAATTTTGATAGGATAGGGGTTAGTAAGTGAGCAAGTAAAGCGTTAGACAAACATTATACAAACAACTGGTCAAACTAATCTCTAGTTTGATGAAAGCTATAAAATAAATAACAGTTAAGGAGCTACCATGAGCCCGCAAAAACTAAAATGGACAGACAGCTTAGATATCGCTATTGAGCTTTATGAAAAATTCCCTGAGACCGATCCGCAGTATATTCGCTTTACTGATTTACACCGCTGGGTGACGGAGCTAGAAGGTTTTGATGATGACCCGCAAAAATCAAATGAGGGTATCTTAGAAGCCATTCAAATGAATTGGATTGATGAAGCGGATTAAGGCAGTTATGCTCATTTAATCGCACATCAAATAAAAATCACACAGCACAACAGGGCAGGCAGCATCATGACGTCACAAATTAAAGAGCTACCCGAAGCGATAGCTTGTAAGGGTATCAGCGTACGTACCACCAATCACGCTGAAATCAGCCACGAAACGGCAAAATTAGGCCGCTTATGGCAAAAGTTTTATCAAAACCACATGGGTGATTTGCCTGAAGGTCAGGATATTTATGGTATCTACCACAATTATGAAAGTGCTGATTTAGTAGGGGCGTTTGATGTTGTCGCTGGTTGGGAAGTGGGCAATGAGCAGGCGCAGCCGGATAATGCGGCGGTCGCCAATACGAGCAATCTTGTAACGATAGCCATTCCCGCAGGGAAATACTTAGTCTTTTCAGAAACAGGTAATATGCCTAATACCGTCATGAATGCGTGGGAGAAGGCTTGGGAGTACTTCAACGACCCAAGCTGTGAGTATACTCGTAGTTATAATGTCGATTTTGAGCACTATATTGATGGTAATTTAGAGTATGGGCAAGTGGATGTTTATATAGGGATTGAGTGAAGCTAGTAAGTAGCTTAATTGACTTGTGTTGTTCAAGTCCTTATCGATAAAAGATCATAATAAAAAAGCGCCAAATACGAAGCAGATGGCGCTTTTTTTGTTTCTATAGATTATGTCTAATCAAGCAGCAGATTCTCCAAAATCCCTTCATATATCTGCGCCAATTTGCCCAAATCATCTACTTCTACCTTTTCATCCACCTGATGAATCGTCGCATTACGTACGCCAAGCTCAACCACTTGCGCACCGGTTGGCGCGATAAAGCGTCCGTCTGAAGTACCGCCAGAAGTAGATAACGTAGTATCAACATCAGTCACAGATTTAATCGCTTGCTGGCAGGCCGATACGAGTTTGCCTTCAGGGGTTAGAAATGGCTGACCGGATAATTTCCATTGGATATCATAACTGGCTTTGCTGTTCTCAAAATGCTTATCAAAAATAGCATGAGTTCTCGCTTTTAATTCTTCTTCCGTCGTTTCTGTGGAAAAGCGGAAGTTAAAGATAACGGTTAGCGTTTCAGGAATAACGTTGGTTGCGCCTGTACCGCCATTGATATTAGAGATTTGCAAAGAAGTCGCAGGGAAATACTCGTTGCCGTTATCCCAAGTGGCGTTGGTTAATTCTGCTAACGCCGCCATTGCCGCATGAATCGGATTGCAAGCCAGATGCGGATAGGCAACATGACCTTGTTTGCCAATGACGGTCAGCTCGGCGCCCAATGAGCCGCGGCGACCGTTTTTGATGATATCGCCAAGCGTGTCGGTACTTGATGGTTCGCCAACGAGGCAATAGGTGATTTTCTCATTGCGCGCTTCAAGCGTTTCAATGACTTTCACCGTCCCATTGATGGACGGGCCTTCTTCATCTGCGGTGATTAAAAAAGCAATAGAGCCATTGTGCTTAGGATAATTAGCGACAAAACGCTCGGCGGCAACGGTAAAAGCAGCAATGCCGGTTTTCATATCAGCGGCACCGCGCGCCCATAAATAACCATCGGCAATGGTGGGTGTAAATGGCGGATAAGTCCAATTGTTTTCATCACCCGTAGGCACGACGTCGGTATGACCAGCAAAACAAATGACTGGCTCAGTGGTGCCACGGCGCGCCCAGAGGTTTTTGACTTCCGCATGTTCGCCGCTTTGGTTTCTTTCACCAAAATACATAAACTCGCAATCAAACCCAGCCTGCGTCAGGCGCTCTGACAATATATCTTGGCAGCCATCATCATCGGGGGTAACGGATGGACGTTCAAGTAGGGCGATACTTAGCTCTAGTGTTTGCTGTTGATGGGTTTTACTATTATTTTCTGAACTCATGACAGTCCTAGATATGTTGTTTTGATGTTTATAATTTGAGGTCTGAAAAAATTTAGTTTTTATCCAAGTCAATTTTTTCATAATCGCCGTAATATATTGCTAGATACTCTGTAATGCACTTTTCGGCTGGGCTATTACTATAATTTTTAACTTTTTCACTGTTGTAAGCATGCACATAGCCAGCTGCAGAAATCACATTACCCATTTTATAACTCGTTCCTAATAATCTTAAAGTCTTATGATGACTATTAAAAGTTGCATGTCCTTCGGGAAATACAGGTGTCATCCATCTGCTTCCATCAAATGCAAGTAAACACCCATCCTCATATTTGAATTCAGTAGTAATAACAGTCGGATTAATTATTAGAGGTTCTTCAGGCGTGGATTTTGGCAAATAATAGGTAAAAAATAACTCATTGTTTTTTTGAGTAGCGGCTTGATGATTAAGCGTCTCGCAGCTCACGATCAGAGGGAGTATAACAAGTAAGAGCAAGCTTCTATATAAGGTTTTATGCATTGTCATTATCCTTAATTAACAAGGCTTATTTAAAGTAATAGCTGATTAGTTTTAAATATTATCCTCAACAAAAGGCACCAAACCATCACGGCGCATCCACGTCGCGATAGAATAACGCTGCCGATGGGCGATTTGTACTTGGTGTTGCAAGTCACTATCAAATATGACCAGTCGATTGGCAACAGGCATGACATTATGGTGGACGCCATGTTTGTCGACGACTTCTAAAGCGCCACCGTCACTATCACGCCAATCATCATTGAGATAAAACACCGCCGAGATAACGCGCTCATCACGTCCAGCCGGATTATCGCTATGCCATTGATAGCCAAAACCTACCGGATAACAAGCGTAATGTGCCTCACTATGGCGAATACCAGCAAACAAGCTTTGATTGAATAAAGCAGCAAGCGCATTGATACTTTGTAAATAATAGTAGCCTGCAAAGAAGTTTTCGGTAATCCAGCGAATGCGATCACCGCGAATATTGCTAACCCGAATGCCAGCCGTCAGCTCGGCGTCACGATAGTCAATAAAACCGCTCTCAGACTGCAGAGCCAATAGCGCTTTATTTTCAAACACATCGTCAATAATCATCCAGCCATCGTCTACAAACGTATCTAGCTGTTTATCGGTTAGCTTATTTTGCCAATCGACATCAAAGTCCGAAAATTGTAATTCATGCTGAGTGAGTGGCGTTTGCCTTTCGTCATCGCTAGGTGGGTATAGTAGTGGCGGGTTATCCGCTCCAATCGGATGATCGACGACTAACTGTGTCACTTCAAGATTGCTAATAATCTGCGTCATTTTGCCTCGCCGTTATCAATAAACATGCCATTCACTGTCAATACACAGCCAATCCATGCCTTTTTACCAAAACCATCGTTATCTTTTACTCTGCCTATGCTACCATAGATGCAATTTTTCTTATTTAAACTTTTGATCTTATGAACTATAAACACGCCTATCATGCCGGTAACTTTGCCGATGTCGTTAAACACATTTTATTGGTACAACTGCTGAATCAATTGGGGCAAAAGAACAAACCTTTTTATGTGCTTGATGCTTACGGTGGTCGTGGACTGTATTCGCTCGGCAGTGAAGAGGCGCGCAAAACAGGCGAAGCCAAAGGCGGTATCCAAGCTTTGTTAAAAGCCGACATCGAAAAAGCACCGGCGGCCGTCAAAGACTATATGGAAAGCATTAAGCAAGCGCGTTTCACGTATGATAAAAAAGTCTATCCTGGTTCACCTTGGTGGATTGCCCATCATGTTGAAAAAAATCCTGATGCCGGCGTGCGCGGTGAAGCGTTTGAAGCCAAAGCCAGTGAATACGATGCACTAAATTATCAGCTCCATAAATTGCCGATTGGTATTCATCATCGCAATTCTTTTGAAGGTATCGCTGCGGTGATTCCACCAAAAGAGAAGCGCGGTTTGATTTTTCTTGATCCGCCTTACGAGCAAGAGCATAAAGACTTCACCCGCCTGATTGACCTATTGGTACATTCTTATAATAAGTGGCCACAAGGTACTTACGCGTTATGGTATCCAATTAAAAACATGGAAGCGGTTGAGCTGTTTTACAAAAAGCTAAAACGGACTGAAATGAGACGTCAATTGGTCTGCGAGCTCAATATCTATCCTAACGACATCGCTGTTGGTCTAAATGGTACAGGGTTACTCGTTATCAATCCGCCTTGGCAATTTGACAATCACGCACGTGAGATTTTGCGTTTCTTACAGCCGGTGTTAAAAGTTGCGGATGCCCCAGACATGTCTCCTGATAGTGCCACTAATGTGCGCTGGCTGGTCGGCGAATAAGGATATCGTTATGACGACGAATCAATCATCAAGTAGTATGGGCAAAGATAGCCTTGCAAAGGACAGTCTGGTAACCGACAAGGTTATGAATGACGGTTTGGTAAAAGAGCCGCTCTTACAGGATAGTGCTGCCACTCAGCCGCCTTTTGTCGATGAGCATGAGTTCAATATTCGCCTAGCGGATAATGACAATTATGATGGTTTGACCTTTGAGGTGATTGAAGCAGAGGTTGCCGAAGGTAAGCGTGTGGTTAGTCGCGGTGTCTATTTAGCGCCCAATCTGATTACCACTTTATCTCTGCTATCGGGTTTTTATTCTATTTTAGCCAGTACCCAAGGCGAATTTTATAAAGCCTCACTGGCGATTTTCTTATCCGCTATCCTTGATGGCGCTGATGGGCGTGTTGCGCGTATGCTTAATGCGCAAAGTCCTTTTGGCGAGCAATATGATTCACTCGCTGACATGTTGGCTTTTGGCGTTGCGCCTGCAATTCTGATTTATAGCTTTGCGTTAGAGCCGTTAGGTCGTATTGGTTTGGGCTGTGCATTTGTCTTTACCGCTTGCGCCGCATTTCGTCTGGCACGTTTTAATGTGCAAGTTGGTATAGTCGATAAAAAATACTTCGTCGGTTTGGCAAGTCCGCTCGCGGCTATCTTAGTTACGGCCGCTGTCATGGTTGCGGTCGATCATAACGAATGGATCGGACAATACGATACTGCCGTCATGTTCTTATTTGCCGCGTGGGTCGTTATCTGTGGTTTATTGATGGTCAGTAACGTCAAATATTATAGCTTTAAAGAGTTCGACAAGAAGAAAGTACCTTTTGTGGTGCTTATCATTGGCGTATTGGTCATGAGTATCATCTTATATGATATCCCTGTGGGCATCTTAGCCATTGGTGTCATCTATGCGTTATCAGGTATCTTTACCACGCTAAAAAGCAAAGCCACCAGTTAACGCTATGATTGCTTTATAGTAGATGTTGGCTTAAGACATGCACATACGAACCGTTTATTTTTTAATGGGCGGTTTTTATTTGCGTGCTAGGGTGGTGAGTTGCATACCAATATACGGCTCTAATAGAGATAATCATAACAACTGAGATGGTTATAATAAAAAGACACAAATAACACTTGGTTGGAGTTATTATTAAATAATTTTAATATGGTATTGTATGGTATAGCTATATAAACATTATATGACTAGCCTTTTTATAATGCTATTTGATAATAAACGTCGAGGTTATTATGCTGCACTTAAATAGTTTTAATCATCTATTGCCGGTCTCAAATACCTCAACACACTTGATAAGAGGTTTGATAGCGAGTGCTTTATTTTCATTATCATTAGTTCCAGCATCTTCATATGCCAATACTAGCAACTCAATAAGTCACATATCTCGGGCTGAAGCTGCAAATCCAGCCAATTTTAAGCGTTTAAGCGTTAATGGCCGCGCAGTGACTTATGCATCAGCGCCGTGTCCTATTAAAATAGGACTGATCTCTTGTGGTCTTGAAAAGCTCAAACTCATCAATAGCAGTATTGATGAGGTGTCCGCGGATTATGATTTGGCGCAAACTTTCTTCTATCCATCAAAAGCCCAGTCCAAGACAGCCGTTGTTGTCATTACCCGTTCTGATCTCATGGATGATAGTGTTAGCGCAGAACGTTATCGTATTAGCTTTACCTTAAAAGGTACGCCATCTGAATTAAGTTGGCATTGGGTTCAGTATGGTGTGCAATATCAATGTGTTCGCGGTAACAAAGCAGGGAAATGGACGAAGAATCTTTGCCCTTAACAGCGTCTTAAATAGCGTCTTGGATTGATACATAGATTTAGCATTATCAAAAAATCAGAAATAAACCTTCAAACCCCCTTGACCCCCATCTCAAAGCGCGTATAATGCCACCCAGTCGAAAGGGAAGGGCGCTTAGAAAGTGTTTTGGCACTGAATAAACACCCATTAGCGAGAAAGAACACATCAAGCTACTATTAAGTAGGCTGATAAAAATTTCAAACTAAATAAAAATAACTTCTTGACTAATTAAAATAAGCGTCTATAATACGCACCTCATTAGGGAGAACCGGAGTAACTTATATGTGGATTTACATATAACAAACCTGGCTAACCCATTGAAACAAATTATAAAAAAGCTTGACAAACCAAATCATTATGATATGATAGTCGGCTCGCTAGATAGGATAAGTTCTTAACTTAGACTGACTAGCAAAGAGAAATACCCTATATATCAGTTACTGGACGACAGTAGCTTGACACTATTTAAAAGCATAACTAAAGAACAACTTGTGTGGATTTTTGCTGATTCAGAATGCTAAAAAATAAAGTTGGTTGAAACTTCTTTTCGGAGTTCTTTCTAACTATAAAAATTATCATTTAAGACAGCAAGAAAACTCAAAGTTAATTCATTATATGAAACATACGAGAGCGTAATTGCCAGATTAAATGAGCCAAGTTTCGAAGTCTCTTTAAAGGACTTCATGCAAGATTAAACTGAAGAGTTTGATCATGGCTCAGATTGAACGCTGGCGGCAGGCTTAACACATGCAAGTCGAGCGGTAACAGGAGAAGCTTGCTTCTCGCTGACGAGCGGCGGACGGGTGAGTAATACTTAGGAATCTACCTAGTAGTGGGGGATAGCTCGGGGAAACTCGAATTAATACCGCATACGACCTACGGGAGAAAGGGGGCAACTTGTTGCTCTCGCTATTAGATGAGCCTAAGTCGGATTAGCTAGATGGTGGGGTAAAGGCCTACCATGGCGACGATCTGTAGCTGGTCTGAGAGGATGATCAGCCACACCGGGACTGAGACACGGCCCGGACTCCTACGGGAGGCAGCAGTGGGGAATATTGGACAATGGGGGCAACCCTGATCCAGCCATGCCGCGTGTGTGAAGAAGGCCTTTTGGTTGTAAAGCACTTTAAGCAGTGAAGAAGACTCCATGGTTAATACCCATGGACGATGACATTAGCTGCAGAATAAGCACCGGCTAACTCTGTGCCAGCAGCCGCGGTAATACAGAGGGTGCAAGCGTTAATCGGAATTACTGGGCGTAAAGCGAGCGTAGGTGGCTTGATAAGTCAGATGTGAAAGCCCCGGGCTTAACCTGGGAACGGCATCTGATACTGTTAGGCTAGAGTAGGTGAGAGGAAGGTAGAATTCCAGGTGTAGCGGTGAAATGCGTAGAGATCTGGAGGAATACCGATGGCGAAGGCAGCCTTCTGGCATCATACTGACACTGAGGTTCGAAAGCGTGGGTAGCAAACAGGATTAGATACCCTGGTAGTCCACGCCGTAAACGATGTCTACTAGTCGTTGGGTCCCTTGAGGACTTAGTGACGCAGCTAACGCAATAAGTAGACCGCCTGGGGAGTACGGCCGCAAGGTTAAAACTCAAATGAATTGACGGGGGCCCGCACAAGCGGTGGAGCATGTGGTTTAATTCGATGCAACGCGAAGAACCTTACCTGGTCTTGACATATCTAGAATCCTGCAGAGATGCGGGAGTGCCTTCGGGAATTAGAATACAGGTGCTGCATGGCTGTCGTCAGCTCGTGTCGTGAGATGTTGGGTTAAGTCCCGCAACGAGCGCAACCCTTGTCCTTAGTTACCAGCGGTTTGGCCGGGAACTCTAAGGATACTGCCAGTGACAAACTGGAGGAAGGCGGGGACGACGTCAAGTCATCATGGCCCTTACGACCAGGGCTACACACGTGCTACAATGGTAGGTACAGAGGGCAGCTACACAGCGATGTGATGCGAATCTCAAAAAGCCTATCGTAGTCCAGATTGGAGTCTGCAACTCGACTCCATGAAGTAGGAATCGCTAGTAATCGCGGATCAGAATGCCGCGGTGAATACGTTCCCGGGCCTTGTACACACCGCCCGTCACACCATGGGAGTTGATTGCACCAGAAGTGGTTAGCCTAACCTTTTAGGAAGGCGATCACCACGGTGTGGTTGATGACTGGGGTGAAGTCGTAACAAGGTAGCCGTAGGGGAACCTGCGGCTGGATCACCTCCTTATAGACAGCATTCGGTCAGCAAGAATTCACAACAAGTTGTTCTTTAGTTTAAGCTTACGTTTATACAAGCGTAATTTGGGTCTGTAGCTCAGCTGGTTAGAGCACCGTGTTGATAACGCGGGGGTCAGTGGTTCAAGTCCACTTAGACCCACCATTTATATATGGGGCCATAGCTCAGTTGGTAGAGCGCCTGCCTTGCACGCAGGAGGTCAACGGTTCGACTCCGTTTGGCTCCACCACTATAAACGCAGTAAGCTTTGAATGCTAATAAATGAATAGGTATCAAACAGAAACAAGTGATTCCAATATAGCAATATATTATCTGATTACTTCTTTCTGTTTTATACGGAAACTTACTACTCGACGAGAGAGTAAGAACTATTTAAAAACATAGATATGAGTCTGGGTTAGAGTGGCGTGTTCACGCGACACTCTAACCTTAAGAAATCCTCTTTTAACGACATTGTTTGTTATCCCAAAGAGGATTTCTTAAAAAAGTAAAGAGAACTGAATCAAGCGTAAACATAGGTGATATCGTTATCATAATTAGATTGTATGACACTTTGAAGTCGAAAGACTACTTGGGGTTGTATGGTCAAGTAATGAAGCGCACATGGTGGATGCCTTGGCAGTCAGAGGCGATGAAAGACGTGACAGCCTGCGATAAGCTTCGGGGAGGCGGCAATATCCTGTGATCCGGAGATTTCTGAATGGGGAAACCCAGCTAGCATAAGCTAGCTATCTTATATTTATATAAGAGGCGAACGAGGGGAAGTGAAACATCTCAGTACCCTTAGGAATAGACATCAATTGAGATTCCCCTAGTAGCGGCGAGCGAACGGGGAGAAGCCGATTAATGCTAATGTAGAAGAACAGCGTGGGAAAGCTGACCGTAGTAGGTGATAGTCCTGTATTCGAAACATTAGCGTTAACATATTAAGTAGAGCGGGGCACGAGAAATCCTGTTTGAAGATGGGGGGACCATCCTCCAAGGCTAAATACTCCTGACTGACCGATAGTGAACCAGTACCGTGAGGGAAAGGCGAAAAGAACCCCTGTGAGGGGAGTGAAATAGAACCTGAAACCGTGTGCGTACAAGCAGTGGGAGCCTTAATTTATTAGGGTGACCGCGTACCTTTTGTATAATGGGTCAGCGACTTATATTCTGTAGCAAGGTTAACCGTTTAGGGGAGCCGTAGGGAAACCGAGTCTTAATAGGGCGATTAGTTGCAGGGTATAGACCCGAAACCGAGTGATCTATCCATGAGCAGGTTGAAAGTGCCGTAACAGGCACCGGAGGACCGAACCCACTGTCGTTGAAAAGCCAGGGGATGACTTGTGGATAGGGGTGAAAGGCTAATCAAACTCGGTGATAGCTGGTTCTCCCCGAAAGCTATTTAGGTAGCGCCTCGGACGAACACCATTGGGGGTAGAGCACTGTTTCGGCTAGGGGGTCATACCGACTTACCAAACCGATGCAAACTCCGAATACCGATGAGTGATATCCGGGAGACACACAGTGGGTGCTAACGTCCATTGTGGAGAGGGAAACAACCCAGACCGCCAGCTAAGGCCCCAAATTCCTAGTTAAGTGGGAAACGAGGTGGGAAGGCATAGACAGCTAGGAGGTTGGCTTAGAAGCAGCCATCCTTTAAAGAAAGCGTAATAGCTCACTAGTCGAGTCGGCCCGCGCGGAAGATGTAACGGGGCTCAAACTAGGAGCCGAAGCTGCGGATTTGAATTTGTTTTCAAGTGGTAGGGGAGCGTTGTGTAAGCCTGTGAAGGTGTGTTGTAAAGCATGCTGGAGGTATCACAAGAGCGAATGCTGACGTGAGTAACGATAATGCGAGTGAAAAGCTCGCACGCCGGAAGATCAAGGGTTCCAGTCCAACGTTAATCGGGGCTGGGTGAGTCGACCCCTAAGGCGAGGCCGAAAGGCGTAGTCGATGGGAAATCGGTTAATATTCCGATACTTGTTTATAATGCGATGGAGGGACGGAGTAGGTTATGTCAGCCTGGCGTTGGTTGTCCAGGTGAAAGGATGTAGGCTTACAGTTTAGGCAAATCCGGACTGTAATACGGCTGAGATCTGATAGCAAGCGGTACTTGTACCGTGAAGTGGCAAATACCATGCTTCCAGGAAAAGCTTCTAAGCAATAGTTATAAACGAATCGTACCCTAAACCGACACAGGTGATCAGGTAGAGAATACCAAGGCGCTTGAGAGAACTCTGCTGAAGGAACTAGGCAAAATGGTACCGTAACTTCGGGAGAAGGTACGCTGCCGATGGTGATAGGACTTGCTCCTTGAGCTGTTGGCAGTCGCAGATACCAGGCTGCTGCAACTGTTTATTAAAAACACAGCACTCTGCAAACACGAAAGTGGACGTATAGGGTGTGATGTCTGCCCGGTGCTGGAAGGTTAATTGATGGGGTTAGCGTATGCGAAGCTCTTGATCGAAGCCCCAGTAAACGGCGGCCGTAACTATAACGGTCCTAAGGTAGCGAAATTCCTTGTCGGGTAAGTTCCGACCTGCACGAATGACATAATGATGGCAGCGCTGTCTCCAGCAGAGACTCAGTGAAATCGAAATCGCAGTGAAGATGCTGTGTACCCGCGGCTAGACGGAAAGACCCCGTGAACCTTTACTACAGCTTTACATTGAACTTTGACCTGACTTGTGCAGGATAGGTGGGAGGCTTTGAAGCCGAGACGCTAGTCTTGGTGGAGCCATCCTTGAAATACCACCCTGGTCATGTCGGGGTTCTAACTCAGGTATAACAATACCGAGGACAATGTATGGTGGGTAGTTTGACTGGGGCGGTCTCCTCCTAAAGAGTAACGGAGGAGTACGAAGGTGCGCTCAGAACGGTCGGAAATCGTTCATAGAGTATAAAGGCAAAAGCGCGCTTAACTGCGAGACCCACAAGTCGAGCAGGTACGAAAGTAGGTCTTAGTGATCCGGTGGTTCTGTATGGAAGGGCCATCGCTCAACGGATAAAAGGTACTCTGGGGATAACAGGCTGATACCGCCCAAGAGTTCATATCGACGGCGGTGTTTGGCACCTCGATGTCGGCTCATCTCATCCTAGGGCTGAAGCAGGTCCTAAGGGTATGGCTGTTCGCCATTTAAAGAGGTACGCGAGCTGGGTTTAGAACGTCGTGAGACAGTTCGGTCCCTATCTACCGTGGGCGTTGGAAATTTGAGAGGATCTGCTCCTAGTACGAGAGGACCAGAGTGGACGAACCACTGGTGTTCGGGTTGTCATGCCAATGGCATTGCCCGGTAGCTACGTTCGGATGGGATAACCGCTGAAAGCATCTAAGCGGGAAGCCCACCTCAAGATTAGATTTCCCTAAAGAGCCGTTCAAGACTAGGACGTTGATAGGCAGGGTGTGGAAGCACAGCGATGTGTGTAGCTAACCTGTACTAATTGCTCGTTTGGCTTGACCATACAACACCCAAGTGGTTTGTATCAAGTCTAATTATTTCGATATCACCTTAATCCTTGATTCAGTTGGATTAAGATGACACTAGTCATTAAAACACACAGACTCATATCTAACCCCCTTTGCTGACGACAATAGCATGATGGCACCACCTGATCCCTTCCCGAACTCAGAAGTGAAACATCATCGCGCCAATGGTAGTGTGGCTCCGGCCATGTGAGAGTAGGTCATCGTCAGCTCTCTATTCCGATTACCCCCTTACGTGAATGCGTAAGGGGGTTTTCTTTTGGCTGCTTTAAGCTAAATAATTATTAAGGGGCTGTAGTAGATAAGGGTTAAATATCACACCATTTTCTCAGCGTTTTAAGCTGATGAGATGGTGAGCCATAGTTAAATCTAAACTCACACTCTTTTAAAAACAAATGGAAGTTCTTTTTATCGATCCCATTATATTTTCTGAGAGTTCGTTTAGACTGATTCCAAAAGTTCTCAATGCCATTGATATGATTATTTTTACCACAAGTGAACTCTTTAGAGTGATTGACTCTGAAATGTTTAAACTCGCTCACATCCAATGCATTGTAACTTCGATAACTATCCGTATAAACAAAGCTATCAGGCTTGATTTTACGCTTAATAACAGGTATTAAAGTAGTCTGTTTGGTGTCTGCTACGACAATGGTATAAACCTTGCCATTTCGTTTTAGTATACCAAATACGGCTGTTTTACCAGCAGCTCCGCGACCTCTTTTGCCTTTGCGCACACCGCCAAAGTAACTTTCATCTAATTTGACTTACGCCTAAAAGAGCTCATCAGCTTCTAATGAGAGATGGTAATCTATCACAAGTCTTATTTTATGATAAAAAAGTGCAGCAGTGTTAGGCTGAATATTGAGCAAATCTGCGGCTGTTCTAGCAGTTACTTCAGCTGCGTAAAACTCTAAGAGCCTTCGCTGAACTTTTTTACTTAGTTTACAACGGGTTATCTTCATAAAAGTAGTCTAGCATAGGGCTTATCTACTACAGCCCCTTGATTTAAGTTATCAGATATTAAATATTGCCTTTTCTAGTCTGACACCCTCTGCCTTAAAAGTAGCAAATAGTCTAGATCAAACTATTGACCAACGATTGATCCTTTGGCTGGGTATGAGCTCAGAAATATTCTACATGTATACTGTGAATAAATATTTTGGTATACGTATGTTAAATGCCAATGTCACTTGGATGTGTGAAGAGCTTGTTAGAATGGAGGTTTTTGAAAACCCTTTCACTGCACTTCATAGCGAAAAGTATATAGTACAAGGGCTAATGCTAAGTGGTTTACCACAGATCATGGCCTCAAAACTTTATAAAGAGTTATTAAATGAGTGATAGTATACTGTTGATATATAAATTATATCGTTCAATATATTTTTGAATCTAAGTGGTTATTAAATAACTCTTCCTAATTGTATTAAAAATTTTGATTTACTGTTTTTCGTATGAGAGAAAACTATGACTACCTCAAAAGTAACCTATCAAGGCGACCTACGCACCACAGCCATTCACTTGCAATCAAACAATGAAATTATTACTGATGCGCCAGTGGATAATCAGGGTAAAGGTGAAGCATTTTCACCGACTGATTTATTGGCGACCAGCTTAGCCAGTTGTATGTTGACGATTATCGGTATTAAAGCGCGTGATATGGAAATCGACATTGCAGGTACCACAGCTGAGGTGACCAAAATAATGGCTGCTGACCCAAGACGTGTCAGTGAAATACATGTCGAGATCACTTTTAGTCAAGCATTAGACGATAAAACGCAAAAAATACTTTACAACACTGCGCTGACTTGTCCGGTTGCGAAAAGTATCCATCCTGATATCATTCAAAAGGTGACTATTAATTCTAAGAGTTCTTAACTGCAAGAACTAATAACTTCTATAAAGGTGTTGATATGGCTAGCAAAACCTTACTTATCGTCGCACATGCGCCATCACCGAATACCAAAAAGCTAGCGCAATCAGCCTACGATGGTGCTAATCACTCCGATATAGATATCAACGTCATAATCAAATCTCCTCAAGATACGCAGCCTGAAGATGTGTTAGCTGCGGATGCATTATTATTAGGCACGACTGAGAACTTGGCATATATGGCGGGGCTGACCAAAGACTTTTTTGATCGCTGTTATTATTCGGTGTTAGAGAAGAAGCAGGGCATGCCGTTTGCACTATATGTTCGTGCAGGTCATGATGGTACGGGTACCAAGCTTGCCATAAAGACCATTACCACTGGGTTGCGCTGGGAATGGATTCAAGAAGCGCTGATTTTACAAGGTGATTGGCAAGAGGTATTTACTGAGCAAGTCGAAGAGTTGGCGATGACACTGGCAGCTGGGGTAGAATCGGGTATTTATTAATAAGGTGTTTTTATGGTTAAGGATAACTTAGGGAATATAGTTTCTAATCTACCATTTTCTCAAGCGTGTGAAAATAATCAGCAGCCAATACTAGAAGTCTTACAGCAAGAGTTAAAAAAATCGCATCATGTCTTGGAAGTGGGTTCAGGGACGGGGCAGCATAGTGTCTATTTTGCGCCACGTTTGACGCATTTACACTGGCAGACCAGTGATGTGCTTGCTAATCATGCCATTATCAATGCTTGGCATGCTGCGTATCCTGCCCTGAATTTATATGCGCCGCTTAGCTTTGATGTATCGTCTGATTCAGTGCCGATAAATAAGACTATCAATGCGCCTTACGATGCGGTATTTACCGCCAATACTTTGCATATTATGTCGTGGTTTTTAGTCAGGAAGTTATTTGAGTTGGTCGGCAATATGCTACCTTTAGAGGGAAAGTTCATCATTTATGGACCCTTTAACGAAAATGGCCGTTATAGCAGTGATAGTAATCGACAGTTTGACTATAGTCTTCGACAGCGTGATAGCAACAGCGGCATTCGCGCCTTAGAAGACATCATAGCAGTAGCAGAAAAACAGCATTTACTGCTAATAAATCGCTATAAAATGCCCGCCAACAATGAAATATTAGTTTTTCAAAAAAAAGCTAACTTACTATAATATTTTAAAAGTATATTTTAAAAACTCACTCCTATCTTCTAAGTCATTCTAATCATATTTATCCGCCAAAACCTTAAAGTCCTTTTTATAGCGTTTAACCGTTCCAAAAATCTTACTCAAACCTAGCCAATATTGACTATTAGATAGGTTTGACGTTTTCTTTCTGCTTCATTGTCACGCGCTATTTCTCATTTGAGATTTAGACTGACCACGACTCCACAGACTTTTTTAATTGGCGATGGAACTCACCGTCCAATAAACAGGATTATGCAGCTGTTAAAATAACAGTCGCGTTATTTAAAATATTGATGCTGGCGTTGAGGTCACGGTCATGAGAAACCTGACAGTTAGGGCACAACCACTCACGCATTTTCAATGTTAGCTCATCTTTACCAAGGATATGATTGCAGTTTGAACAGGTTTTTGAGCTTGGGTAGAAGGGTCCGACTGATTTCACAACCTTGCCTTGCTCAGTGGCTTTGTAGATAAGCTGTCGCTTAAACTCAAAGAAACCCAAGTCACTGATAGCTCTTGATAGCCGCCTGTTCTTAACCATACCTTTGACATTCAAATCCTCAATCGCAATCACATCGAACTCATTAACCAGACTTGTTGTGATTTGATGGAGAGAATCTTGCCTAATACACCTGATCTTATAGTGCAAACGAGAGAGCTTGGTTTTCGCTTTATCTCTGTTTTTACTGCCTTTTTTAGTGCGACTGAGCGCTTTGTTTAGCGTTCTTAGTTTTTTAAGGTTTGCTTGAAGTGGTTTTGGCGCTTTAATTTTAGTGCCGTCTGATAAAACCAGTAAGTCGGTAATACCAAGATCAACACCAACGCTTTTACCTGTCTTTTTAGTAGGAATTACAGCTTTTTGTATTTCAACAGCCACACTAACAAACCACTTACCGCCACGTTTAGAGATGGTGGCTGACATGATCTTGCCGTCAAAACGTAAAGCTTCTTTTAAGCGAACCCAGCCCAAGTTTGGGATACGAATGGATTTACCTTTAATGGCAAATTGGTCGTTGGATAAACTGAATCTATCGTCACGGCCTTTTTTACGAGCGGTTGGGTATTTCGCTAAGCCTTTAAAGAAGTTGTTATAAGCATCACCCAACTGCATGATTGCCGCCTGCGGAGCGCATTTGGTCACTTCCAGCATATAGGGGAATAATTCACGCTTAATGGCGTTCAATTCGCGTCTGAGCTTCGCCTGTGAGGGCTTGTTTAGATTTTTAGTATCAACCTCAACGCCTGCGGCCAAACACGCATCACGGTACGCTTTGTCAAGCGCATACTGCCGCTGCCACTCATGCAAAGCCCAGTTGTAGGCTTTTCTCGCCACGCCACAAGCACGAGCAAGATGATTTGCCTGTACGTTGTTTGGCTTGAGTTCGATAATGTGTCCACGGATCATAATGCTTTTTTAACCGCCTCTATTAATTGTTGGTTTTTCTTGCTGCTAGAGCCGTATAGCCTCGCTGAAAATACGGTGATAATCTCCAATACATCTTGGGCTAATTCTTGCTCAAAACTCAACTCTTCACCTTGATTGATTATTACCACTTCAACGTCACGAGCCTCACACAACATGAAAACCAGTTCTGCACCAAATCGTAAAAGCCTGTCTTGATGGGTAATTACCAGCCGTTCAACTTTATTGCTCAGTATGTCATCAAGCAGGTTTTTTAAGCCTTTCTTTTTATAATTCATTCCACTACCAAGATCGGTAATCGTCTCAAAAGTCCAGCCTTGCCTGGCACAATAAAGTTCCAAAACTTGAGACTGGCGAAGTAAGTCGTCTTTTTGATCACGACTCGACACACGAGCATAAGCAATGGTTTTTCGGTCTAATTTAGGTGGTGTATTCAAGGAATGCGGTCTGATTTCACTTAAATCATATCGCCTATGCCCGTTTTCGGTTCGCTTGGCGACTAACGTACCATCCTCATCCCAACGTCTTAATGTGGATTGAGCAACCCCGAAATGTTTGGCAGCCTCCCCAATACTAACCAGTTTCCCCATAACTTGCTCTCTATATTATAGATATAATCTATCTATTATAGTAATAAATAGGTAGGTTTGTATATGTTTTATTTAACTGTTTGCAACCCTTCATACATAGCTGCTCATCAGCTTTTTCTGTCTTTATCCTCATCATCATTTCACTATAAAAACGTGTCTGCAAACAGACGTGATTTGGCTGATGCGTAACCAAAAATCAACACGCTTAACGATATATTTGACATACCGACGGCAGATTTTGAGTAATATAATTGATGAGCTTATCGATGCTGTCATGTATCAATGTCTAACAGCTTTCTCATCTATTAAGAAACAATCGCGCTGAACACAGACAATTAAACGACATCTGAAGTCAAAGCTATCTCTAAGGATATAAAACTGTGTTGGTGCTTATTTGGTGGGCTACCTGTAGTCCATTTTACTCATTAGCTAGGATATTTTATGAAGAAGAATATTGATCATACCGACCCCGCTAAAAATATGAATACCGAACGTGGTAATGGCGGTGAAACGCATCAGCGTACCGATGGTGATACAAGAGCGATGACCACTCAGCAAGGTGTTGTCATTTCTGACAATCAAAACTCGCTTAGAGCCAATACTCGTGGCCCCACGTTATTAGAAGATTTTGTTTTACGCGAAAAAATTACGCATTTTGACCATGAGCGTATTCCTGAGCGTGTGGTGCATGCGCGTGGTAGTGCCGCCCATGGTTATTTTGAGCTGACCGAATCATTAGAAGAGTATACGACAGCGAAAATTCTTACCGAAACGGGTAAGCAGACGCCTTTGTTTACCCGTTTTTCTACCGTAGCGGGTAATAAGGGCTCAAAAGATACGCCGCGTGATGTGCGCGGTTTTGCGGTGAAGATTTATACCGAAGAGGGTAACTGGGATATCGTCGGTAATAATATGCCGATTTTCTTTATTCAAGATGCGATGAAATTCCCTGATTTGGTACACGCGGTGAAACCAGAACCAGATCGCGGCTTTCCGCAGGCAGCCTCTGCTCATGATACCTTTTGGGATTTTGTCTCGCTTAGCCCTGAAACCATGCACAATGTCATTTGGCTGATGAGTGACCGCGCGCTACCGCGTAGCTTTGGTATGATGGAAGGCTTTGGTATTCACAGTTATCGTTTTATTAATAAAGATGGCAAGAGCACCTTTGTACGTTTCCATTGGAAACCAGTCCTTGGGGTACAATCGCTGATTTGGGATGAAGCAGTCAAAATCTCGGGCGCCGATCCTGATTATAATCGCCGTGATTTATTTGAAGCGATTAATAATGGCGATTATCCAGAGTGGGAGTTCGGTGTTCAGTTATTTACTGAAGAAGAAGCCAATGAGTTCCCATTTGATCACTTAGACGCGACCAAACTGATTCCAGAAGAATTGGTACCCGTGCGCATCGTAGGTAAAATGGTACTCAATCGCTATCCAGATAACTTCTTCTCTGAGACTGAGCAAGTGGCTTTCTGCCCATCGCATTTGCCACCGGGCATCGACTTTAGTAACGACCCATTATTGCAAGGCCGCTTATTTAGCTATCTAGATACGCAGCTGTCACGTTTGGGATCACCAAACTTTGCGCAGATTCCGATTAATGCGCCAAAATGTCCGTTTGCAAACAATCAGCAAGACGGTCATATGCAAATGCAAATACCGAAAACTCGTACTCTGTATGATCCACAAAGTTTAGATCCTGAGCGCCCACGTGAAAGCGTAAAAAAAGGCTTTGAGTCGTTCCACGAGCAGCTAGATGATGGCATTAAAGGTCGCGTGCGCGCTGAAAGCTTTGCGGACCATTATAGTCAACCGCGTATGTTTTACCGTAGCCAGACGCCAGCTGAGCAAGCTCATATCGCTTCTGCTTATGCGTTTGAGCTTGGCAAAGTAGATACCCCGCATGTACGAACACGAATGCTTGGTCATTTAGTGAACATTGACGAAGACTTGGCAAATCGTGTGGCAACGGCATTAGGAGTGAAACTACCAGAAGCAATAGAACCAGCAGCGCCAGTACAAGATTTGCCAACCTCTGAGCCATTACAAACCATTGGTCGTACGCCAAAGAGTTTAAAGGCACGAATGATTGGGATTTTAGTCGCAGAAGGCTCAAAGCATAGTGAGATTAAGAAATTTGAAGAGGCGGCTATGGCAGAGGGCGCGCGCGTTAAGATTGTGGCACCAAATAAAGAAGTCACTTTAGATGATGGCACTATCATACAAGCCGATGAGCGTGTCTCTGGTGGTCCGTCAGTCATGTTTGATGCCGTGGTTAGTATCATTATGCCAGATCAAGCGAAGAAGCTGGCTAAAGACAGCGCAACGTTGGATTGGTTCAATGATGCTTATGTGCACTGCAAAGCGATTGCTTATTGCGGCGCGACCGATGAGTTTATCTTAAGCAAACTACCCGTTGAAAAAGATGCGTTTGTGACGCCACTCGCTGAGATTGATAGCTTTATTGAAAATGCCAAATCACGTTTGTGGGAGCGTGAGCCAAAGGTACGCGACTTGGCTTAATTGACATTTAGCTTATTAACTCCCTCTTGTAATAATAAAAAACTCAGCCGCTGCGCTGGGTTTTTTATTGGGTAACGTTTTAAATATCCTATCAATACGTTATCAGCGATTTATCTCTAGTCACAAGCGTTCACTCAAAGACATTTATTTTAGGATAGCGAGCGTTATACTAAAGGACAAGCTTTCATCGTATTAGCAATAAAGTGAATAAATAATTCGTTAATGAAACATAGGAATGACAAGAAAAGCGGTCAAGGAAGATAAATGAGTTTATGTCAAATCGTACGTTTGGATGGCTATATTCAAAGTAGCTATCTGGCGGTTTATCCAGATAAATTAATGCTATTGGACGGCGGTTGTCGCCCTGATGTGGCGCTGGTGTTGGGTTATATTAAAGATACGCTAAAGCGTCCTATTACTGATTTAAAAGTAGTGGTCGTTACTCATATGCATCCAGATCATGCCGGCGGCGCGCATAAGCTTAGAAAAGCCACTGGTTGCTTGATTGTCTCGGCTGCTAGAGACACGCAGTGGTATAGCGGCATTGGCGGGCAAGTCATGCATTTGATTGATTTGGGTTTAGCTCACTATGTGGCCAAGCGTCAAGGACGTCCTTTTAAAAGGCTCTGGTATCCTGCGCATCTGCAACCTGATTTGACCGTTAGTGATGGCGATACCGTACCGCATTTTGATGATTGGCAGGTATTTGAGACGCCAGGGCATACAGATCGTGATTTGTCTTTATTTCATCTGCCAAGTCGTGAGGTCTATACCGCCGATTTAATCATCAAGCTGCGCCATAAGTTTGTCGCGCCATTTCCTATTTATGATCCCAAAGTTTATATCAAGTCGCTACAAAAGGTAAAAGACTTACAACCGTCTAATGTCATGATGGCGCATGGCTGTGAGTTGGGTATCGATGCTGCAACTTTTGACAGTCTAATTGCACAAGCGCCTAAACATCGGCGCACCATCAAAGATACCATTAAACATAAATTGCTTTGGCGCCAAGATGATGGCTTTAGCCTCCGTAAGCGTAAACGTTGAAAGCTAAAAACGTTTACGCTATAAACTAAAGCTTCACCAAAATAAAAAGCGCATAAAAAAAAGCCCAATCATTAAATGACTGGGCTTTCTTAAATATGGTGGGCCGACCGCGACTCGAACGCGGGACCAATTGATTAAAAGTCAACTGCTCTACCAACTGAGCTATCGGCCCTGAGAAGCGTTAAAAAATTGCATGACAATTTTAGCTTCGCAAGATAAATTTCCTTAAAGGGAAATTTATTAAAACTTGACATCAAAAACAATGTCTTTAAACTTATTACGCCACTACCGGATAGGGTAGCATACATGACAAGGATACTACTAAATATGGTGGGCCGACCGCGACTCGAACGCGGGACCAATTGATTAAAAGTCAACTGCTCTACCAACTGAGCTATCGGCCCTGAGAAGCGTTAAAAAATTGCATGACAATTTTAGCTTCGCAAGATAAATTTCCTTAAAGGAAAATTTATTAAAACCAGACATCTAAAAAATGTCTTAAGCTTAGTTTCTTTATCTATTCATGAATCAATATCAAAAGAGACAATAAGCTTGTTTACCCGTTTAGATTATTTGTATCTCTAAACGTGAGAGCACATTATATATATAATTATGACAATTACAACCCCGAATGCTAAAAAAAGTGCAAATCAGTGTAAATTAATCCTATTTTTTTAAATTTAAGCGTTAACTGACTTTTAGAGACCTTAGCATTTTATAAAAATTACGTTTCGAACGCTATTTTTACCCTTATTTTTTAATATTGATCTTTAGTAATTGGTCATAAAATTATTCTAATCTCTAGATAGTGCTTCTACGGGATCTAATTTGGCAGCGTTACGTGCAGGCAAGAAGCCGAAAACAACCCCAATCAGCGTCGAGCAAATAAAGGCGGCAATAATAGATGTTGGTGAATAAATGACTTGGAAGCTGTCACCACCAACACGATTGATGATTTCACCGATGGCAAACGCCAGCCCAATCCCCAATAGTCCGCCTAAAATACAGACCAAAACGGCTTCAATGAGAAACTGCTGCATGATATCGCTTTGACGCGCTCCAACGGCCATACGTACGCCAATCTCATTGGTGCGCTCGGTCACTGATACCAGCATGATGTTCATGACGCCAATACCGCCGACGATTAGCGAGATAATAGCGATAGAAGATATCAGCAAGGTCATTGTTGCGGTGGTCGCTTCAATGGTTTGGCGAATCGAGTCTGAGTTACGGATGCGAAAATCATCGGTGCCATGCCGACCTATCATAAGCTCAGAGATAGCAGCTTCAGCGGCGGCAGAGGAGATATTGTTATCAATCAGCGCGACAAAGCTTTCAATATAAGCGCTGCCTATCAGCCGCGACATCATGGTAGTGTAGGGCATATAGAGCGTAGGCGAATCAACGCTACGACGAAAGCCGCCATCGTTTGGCTCTAAGACGCCAATAACGCGCCCAGGAACGCTGCCTATGAGTAAGACTTCGCCAATCGGATTGGCATTGTCGGGGAAAAAGGTCTTATTGGCATTATCATCGATAATAATATCTTGGGTACGGCGTAAGATACTTTGTTCATCGAAACCTTGACCTAGAGCTAACTTTTCACCGCTGACATCAAGATAGTCTTTACCAACGCCGCTAATGCTAGCAGCTTCTTGGATATTACGATAGCGGACGTTCATATTGCTATTGAGCTGCGGGCTGACACTGACCACATACGGCTGGTCAGCGACCGCTTGAGCGTCTTGCGGGGTTAGATTGTCATCGTTGTACTGCCGTCTAGGGTCGCCGTAGGGGTAGCCATCAGTGACGGTGATGGTATTGGTACCTAAAGAGCTGATATTGGACAATATCTGCTCTTGTGAGCCCTTACCAAGACCGACGACTGATACCACCGACGCAATACCAATGATAATTCCTAACATCGTCAATAAGGTGCGCATTTTATGGGCGCGCATGGCAAGCAAGGACATTTTAAACGCTTCAAATAAGCGGTCGATAAAGCTGCTAAACGCGCTTTTACGGTGCTTATCTATGACAGCGGCTGGCTGTGGTTCTGCATGCTGATAATCGTCGTTTTTATAGTCGGCAATGATATAGCCGTCTTTGATTTCAATGACACGCTCAGCTTGAGCGGCAAGGCTAGGGTCGTGGGTGACCATGATGATGGTATGACCTTGGGCATTTAAATCTTTGAGGATTTGGACGACATCTTCGCCCGATTTACTATCAAGCGCACCCGTTGGCTCATCGGCTAAGATGATATCGCCGCCATTCATTAGTGCCCTTGCGATAGAGACACGCTGCTGCTGACCGCCCGATAGCTGACTTGGTCGATTATTTACCTTGTCGCCGAGTCCTAAGTCTGACAATAGCTTTTCGGCGCGCTCGCTGCGAACTTGTCCATCCATCCCTGCATAGACTGCGGGTACCGAAACGTTATCGCGGGCGTTGATATCACCCAATAGATGATAGCGCTGAAAAATAAAACCGAAGTGCTCACGGCGTAGTTTTGCCAGCTCATCGGCATCTAAGCGGCTGACCGATTGACCAAATATTTTATAGTCGCCCGCCGTTGCTTGATCTAAGCAGCCCAAGATATTCATCAAGGTGGATTTGCCTGAGCCCGATTGGCCAATGATAGCGACCATCTCACCTTGGTTGATGGTCAAATTGATATCATGTAAGACGCGAATGGTCTGCTCACCAGCTGGAAACTCTCTAATCAAGCCTTTGACTTCCATCAAAGGCTTGCCAGTGGCATTAAGCGTCAGGTCTTGATTACTCATTTGCTATCCTGCTTATCTCAAATCTTAAGTCATTATCAAAGCCAAAGTTGATGTACTGCTGGCGTCGATTTATTTAAATATTCTTAGCAAACTTTAAATACTAGAAGGGTCGACCGCCTCTGCTACCTTTACCGCCTTTGCCTTTATCAGCACCTTCTTCGCTTAATATGACTTCATCACCTTCTTTTAGACCGCTTAATATTTCCGCATTAACTCGGTTATTGATACCGACTTTGACCGTTTGCTCAACGACTTCACCATCGGCTTTAAGGACACGTACCATCGCCATGGTTGCACCAGAGTCATTATCTGGGCGAGAGTTATTATCACCACTTGCGGCAGTATTAGCAGTAGCTGCGCCCTTTTTAGCATTGCCAGAATTGCGAGATTTACTGGCAGGCTGTAGGGCAGCAGAAGGAATAAGTAGTGCATTTTTTGCTTGATTGATGACGATATAAACTTGCGCGGTCATATCGATACGAAAGCGGCGCTCGGTATTAGGGACTTCAATATAACCGACATAGTAGATGGCTGCATCGGTCGAGCTGGTGTCGCTGATTTTCTCAGGAGCGGGTTCGATGGCTTTGAGGGTCGCGTCGTATTTTTGGTCGGGATTACCGATGATATTAAAATAAACGGGCAAGCCTGCTTTGACGTTAATAACGTCGGCTTCAGAGATTTGCGCATTGATACGCACGGTGGATAAATCCGCTAAGGTAACGATGGTTGGCGCAGTCTGATTGGCGTTGACCGTCGTCCCTTGCTCAGTGGTCACCGATACCACTGTTCCTGACATCGGCGCACGGATGGTGGTATAGCTTAAATCTTCCTGCGCAGTGCTAACGTTGGTTTGAGATTTACGTAATGCTGCCTGTTGGCTGTTGATATTGGCCTCAGTTGTTGCAATCGCTGCTTTTGCGGTATCGATAGCAGCGCGGGCATTGGCGACTGATGCTTGTGCGGTGGCAACTTTGGTCGCTTGCGTATCGTAATCTTGCTGTGATATGGCATCGATAGCCAGTAAACCTTGCAAGCGTGAGAAATCTGCTTGTGCTTGCTTTAATTCAGCTTGACGGCTGGCAAGATCCGCTTGCGCACTTTTTAGACTCGCTTGACGGCTTAGCGACTCGGCACGCGCGCTTTGTAACGCCGCTTCACTTTGCTCGAGGCTCGCTTGCTCATTACTTAAATTATTCTTTTGCGTCACCTGATCAATCTGCGCAATTAAATCGCCTTTTTTGACTTCATCGCCGACGTCGACAAACAGCCGCGTCACTTCACCAGATACCTGCGCACCCACATCGACGGTATTTAACGCCTTTACTTTACCCGATGCCATGACGTTATTTTCGATATCGCCAATCTCAGCGGTCGCCGTTAGATAGTTGGGTGTGGTGTCTTTTGGTTTAAAGGTTTTGTAGGCTAAAGCCCCTAAAGCTACGATGACAAGGGCAATGACGCCCCATTTAATAGCAGACTTTTTGCTCATTTTGCGCATGACAACAATCCAATCACAGTTAAATCAAGTGTAGCTATAGTAGAGGCTTGGCGACCAAAAGGGAATGGCAATTAGTTTGCGAAACGTTAAGAGGAAGAATTGTAACGGTAATAACTATTAAATTTTAAACAAAAAAACAACCCTACATAGAGGGTTAAATAAGAAAAAATGATGAGTTGTTTAGTAATAAATGCTTTAGATGATGACGCGGGACAGGAAGACGTTTTTTTGCTTGCTTGCCTGATAGTCTAATGGGCTTTAAACAGACGTTGCCCTGATAGCTCAAGCGCTGCTTGTAATAATAACTCCCACGCTGGCTGGCGCACCAAACCCTTAATCGCTTGGTCACATTTATAAAGCAATGCTGGCCAAGTGGCTGTTTGAGATTTTGAGTGGCGGCGGCACGCTTGCTGATATAGGCCTTGTTTGCTACGCCAAATGCCAAGTGCTTGCGGGTCTTGTCCATCCATTAGTTGTATAATCTGGCGCATGTCTTTACTAATTGCCCATAAAACCAAAGTGGTTGGTTCATCAGTGGCTTTAAGTTGAAAGATAATTTTGGCAACTTGGGCGCTATTGCCAGCAAGCATGGCATCGGATAAATCGAACACACTAAACTGCGCATCACTGACCAATGCCGCTTGTAAATCATTAATATCTAATGCCACGTTTGTCAGAGGCTGGCTAGAAGGGTTTTCATGACTAGTATTTTTACTATCAACCTCTGCCATCAATTGCGGCGCAAATAAATACGATAGCCGCCACAAGGTTTGATAGGCACTAAGCAGATGATGTTCGGTATGTGACATCAAGAGTTGCCAAGCTTCTTGCGATAAGGTTAAGCCAAACTGCTGGGCTTGTATCTGCAATAACTGCTGGCGCTGCTGCTCGTTATACAAATTGCAATCGATAATATGACCATATTGCGCAAACGGTGCAAACCATTTGCTGGTCTGCGCGCGTTTGTCTTGCTTTGGTGTGAGCCATAACAAGCTATGGCTATGCGCCCCTGTCTGCGCATCGATGGCAAAACGTTCAAGCTCGGCAATAACGGCTTTATCAGGTTTATGGTTGCCTGTTACGATAAGCGCACTTGCATCATCGAATAAAGACTGACTGACAAGCTCTGACAACACTTCTTGCCAACTCTTCACTGATACCAGCTCGATACGCTTAATAGCGTAATTCTGTGCGCGCCAATGCGGACGCAGCGCATCGATAAGCCATTGACTGAGTAACGGCTCATCACCGTGCGCCAACCACAAGCCCGCTACTGCAACGGAAGGCTGTAGCAGTTTTGGATAAGCTTGTATAAAGGTATCTTGCATAGAGAGAATGACACAAGGTTATGAATAGGTGATTAAAGCTGGTTATATTTAAACGCTTTAAACAGAAAAGCGTTTAAATATAGGCAGTTTTAATAAGGATGTTTTTAAAAATTAATTTTAAAAATAAAAAACTAACATTAAGATTTTGGTGCTATCACGGCAGTAGATACTGAGCCTTTACCATTTTGCATAGCGGGTTTGCTACTGTTAGGAGCAATCTTAGGCAGCGCAATCGCCACATATTGGTCAGTAATTCGGCGTGCTAAACTATCGTAAAGCCAATCACGAATTTGGTCGCCTTGCTGATCATCGGTACTTACCGATGCTTCGTTATACTGGTAGCTACGCTCAACTTGGATAGGGTTGGTCAGTGTCACAGGTTTGCCATTCTCGATGCTTTGATAGCTAACATCAGCTGACATTACCAAGCGAATCTCTGTTAAGACGCCAACTAACTCGTAACGCTTAAAGCGGACATTGTTCACGGTGATTGCCGCGATAGGTTCAGCGCCCGCTTTTCGGTTATTGTTAGCCACATCTGCTAAGGTCATATTATCAATAACTTCGACCCCTAACGCTTTTAAGCGACTGACGAGGGGCAGTTTTAATGGAAATGAGGTGCGATTGTCTTCGATAATCACCGCGGTTTTGTTGACGTCAAACAACATTGGCGCATCATAGCCGCGTAGCTGAAAGCCGCAACCACTAAGACTAGCACCTGCGCCCAAAACTGCAAACATTGGCAAAGCTGTCAGTAGCATCGTTGCCAGTTTTTGCGCGCTTGATTTATAAGTCATGGTGCTTTGTCCGTCTGATTTTGTTTGCTGTGCCTGCAAAGCTCGGTGCTTATACGACATAATCGCTATCCTTATTTTGATAAGAAGACCCAAGAAAGAGAGTTTGAAAACGCCATGATTGAAGTCGCAGCGTTTAAAAACTTAATCCTTAAAAGGTCTAGCCTGCCACCACGATATTAACCAGTTTATTCGGTACGACGATTTCTTTTTTAATCTCGCCTGTAAGGAATTTTGCCACGCCTTCAAGCGCTTTTGCTTGCGCTTTTAGCTGCTCAGGATCGCTATTAGGTGCGACATCCATTTTACCGCGCATTTTACCGTTCACCTGCACCACCATTGTAATCATATCTTGCACGAGAGCGCTTGTATCGACTTCTGGATAGCCTAGAGTAACGGTATCCATACCTAATTGCTCAAGCACATGCTCACCGATGTGCGGCGCGTATACCGAGAGGATAATCAATAAATCAATCAAAGCTTCATGCTGTACTTGCAAGTCTTGCTCGCCGTTTGCTTTAAAGTTAGCAAGCTCATTGGCAAGCTCCATTAAGCTAGAAACTGGCGTATTAAGTGCCAAGCGTTTACCCAAATCACTATCAATCTTGCCAATGGTTTCATGGGTTTTACGGCGTAGGGCTTTGGCTTCTTTGCTTAAGCTATCGGTATTGAGTGCTGCATTATTAAGCTGCTCAAGGGTTAAATTGGCATCAGAAAGCGCTTGCATGTGCTCGGTCGCAATGCGCCAAACTTTTTTAACAAAGTTATAAGGGCCTTTTAGCGCATCATCTGACCATTCAAGGGTTTGGTCGGCAGGCGCAGTAAATAGCGTATATAAACGAACGGTATCCGCGCCATATTTATCAATGGTAAGTTGTGGGTCGACGCCGTTGTTTTTTGACTTCGACATTTTTTCGATTTTACCAATCGTCACTGGCTGACCGTCAGATTTCAAAGTCGCTTTAATCGGCTGACCGCGTTCGTTATAGTCGATATCGATGTCTTCGGTGAAGTAATAAGTGGTACTGCCATCGGCATTGACGCGGTAGAAAGTACCAGCAAGTACCATACCTTGGGTCATCAGATTGGCAAATGGCTCATCGCCTGATACCAAGTTTTCATCGCGCATGAGCTTATGGAAGAATCGCGCATAAAGCAAATGCATAACCGCATGCTCGACACCGCCGATATATTGGTCGACTGGCAACCATTTATTGGCCGCAGATTTGTTGACCATGTTGGTTGTATCGTGCGGACTGGCGAAGCGCGCGTAGTACCAGCTTGATTCGACAAAGGTGTCAAAGGTATCGGTTTCGCGCTCAGCAGGATTACCACATTTAGGACAAGTGGTATTGACAAATTCTGGGATATTTTTTAGCGGATTACCGCGACCGTCAGGGACGACGTCAGTTGGCAAGACCACTGGCAAATCTTGCTCTTCAACCGGCACCGTACCGCAATGCTCACAGTTGACCATTGGGATAGGGCAGCCCCAATAGCGCTGGCGAGAAACACCCCAATCGCGTAGACGGTATTGGATTTTTTTCTTGGCAAGCTTTTGTGGCTCAAGCTTCGCTAGCATGGCTTCAAACGCTTGCTTGAAGTCCATGCCGTCAAATTCGCCTGAATTGACTAAGGTATTGCGCTCGGTATAAGCGCGGTTACTTTGCGTATTATTGGCTTTGGCATCGGCTTCTACTTGATCTAAAAAGCCAGCAGGAATGTCAATCACTTGCTTAATTGGCAAATTATATTTGGTGGCAAACTCATAATCGCGCTCATCATGAGCAGGAACTGCCATCACCGCACCTGAGCCATAGCTCATCAGTACATAGTTGGCAACCCATACAGGCACTTCTTCACCAGTGAGTGGGTGAGTCACGGTCAGCCCGGTATCCATGCCGATTTTTTCAGCTTTAGCCAAATCTGCTTCAGCAACTGAGCCTTTTTTACACAGCGCATTAAATTGGGCAATCGCCTCATCTTGTTCAGCGGCATATTGTGCCAATGGATGCTCAGCGGCAACGGCGACATAAGTGACGCCCATCAAGGTATCAGGACGCGTCGTGAACACATCTAAGGTATTGGTTTCGCCTGCCAGCTCATAAGGGAAATGGACTTCCATACCGGCACTACGACCAATCCAGTTGCGCTGCATGGTCAGTACTTCTGATGGCCAGTGACCTTCTAACTGGTCTAAATCATCAAGCAGCTCATCGGCATAATCAGTGATGTTAAAGTAATACATCGGGATATCGCGCTTTTCGACCGCCGCTCCACTACGCCAGCCTTTACCATCAATGACTTGCTCATTGGCTAACACCGTATTATCGACTGGATCCCAGTTGACGGTGGCAAGCTTTTTATAAACCAAGCCTTTTTTGTATAATTGCAAAAATAACCACTGCTCCCACTGATAATATTCAGGGCTACAAGTGGCAAATTCACGTGACCAATCAATAGACAAACCAAGCAATTTAAGCTGCGCGCGCATGCTGTCAATATTGGCAAACGTCCATTCGGCAGGCGGCGTCTGATTGGCAATCGCTGCGTTTTCTGCTGGCAGACCAAAACCGTCCCAACCCATTGGCTGCATGACCTCATAGCCTTTCAGGCGATAATAACGGCTCAGTACGTCTGAGATCGTATAGTTACGCACGTGACCCATATGCAGCTTACCGCTTGGGTAAGGGAACATCGACAGCATGTAGCGACTTGGTTTGTCACTTGGCTCATTACTTACTTCAAAACGCTTGTCAGTTGCCCATTTGGCTTGCTGCGCAGCTTCAATAAGTTGCGGCTGATACTGGGCGTTATCGATAGAAGTATTATTGGTATGGGTAGTATTAGCAGTTTCTGCTGTCACGGCGTTGCTCATAGTTGGCTCGGAATAGGTTATTACAGATAAATTGGGTAAAATTTTACAATGCCATAGCATAGCGTAATTTGGCAAAAATTGCGACGATATGATAGAGCGTTTGCTCACCGTAAAGGCGATAAATCTGCAAAGTGAATACGCTTATGAAGGTTTTTGTCGTCATAAACCAAATGCTGATGACTGTTAGGTATAATAAACAAAATAACGATCATTGATTTGGAGTTTTTATGACCATCACTATTTACGGTATCAAATCTTGTAGCACCATGAAAAAAGCTTTTACTAAGCTTGATGAGCTAGGCGTTAGCTATGACTTTCATGATTATAAAAAGCAAGGTATTGATAAAGACAGCGTACAGCGTTGGGTAGATGAGCTAGGCATTGATAAAGTATTGAATAAGCGTGGTACGACATGGCGCAAGCTGACCGACGAGCAAAAACAAGCCGCTGATGCCAATATAGATACTGCCATCGATTTGCTGATAGAAAATACCAGTATGATTAAGCGTCCAATAGTTGAAGGTCAGCTGGCAGATAAAAATAATGGTCAGCCGATACTATTATGTGGTTTTGATGAAGATGAGTTTGATAAAATTTTTTCGTAAAGGAAACTTTTTACCAAGTGCAAAAGCCCGAACTTAAATGTTAAGCTCGGGCTTTTTTATACTAAAAATTATCACAGCTCGCTAGCTCATTGATGAATCTAAGTCACGGCTAATCAAGGTGCCGACCCCTTCGTTGGTGAAAATCTCGAGAAGCGTGGCATGTGGCACACGACCATCGACAATAACCGCGCTTTTTACGCCGCTACGTACCGCGTCAAGCGCGCATTGAATCTTAGGAATCATACCACCTGAGATAATACCATCTTCAATAAGACCATCGACTTTCTTTGGCGTCAAGCCAGTGACCACTTCACCATCACGGCCCAACACGCCTTTAATGTTGGTCAGTAGCATCAGCTTTTCTGCTTGCAAAAATTCTGCGACTTTACCGGCGACCAGATCGGCGTTGATATTATAAGTGTTGCCCTCAGAATCAACCCCAAGCGGCGCGATAACAGGTATAAAATCAGAGGCAATCAGCATATTGATCACATCTTTATTAACGCTGACCACATCACCGACAAAGCCTAAATCAACAGGAACTGCCACACCATCTGCGCCGATTTTTTCCATCATTAGTTTTTTGGCTAAGATTAAATTGGCGTCTTTACCCGTCAGACCAATCGCGCGCCCACCGTGTTTGTTGATTAAGCTGACGATAGACTTATTGACGCTACCGCCCAATACCATCTCGACGATATCCATTGTGCTTTTGTCAGTCACGCGCATGCCGTCGATGCGATCAGATTGACGACCGAGCTCTTTTAACAAATTATCGACTTGTGGACCGCCGCCGTGCACGACCACAGGATGCATACCAACGGTTTTTAATAACACGATATCACGGGCAAACGAGCTTTCAAGCGCAGGGTCGGTCATGGCATTGCCGCCGTATTTGACGACGATGAGCTTATCAACAAAGCGTTGAATATAAGGCAGCGCCGTGGTTAATACTTCTGCGGTAATTTTGGCTTCATCCAAATTAAGCGTCATGACAAGCTCCTAAAAGACAGGGTTAAGCGGTGGATTGATTGAGAGTTTTTGTTTCTCTTTGGCGTTCTCTAATAAGGCGTTTTCTAGTAAAGTTAAGGTTAAATAATACCTATCTAAAAGCGAAAGAGGACTCCACCCGACATTAGGGTGGAGGTGAATTTCGCCTAGTGTTTATTATATTTTTATACAAATTAGCTACTGTATGAAATCTAAATAATCTTTAGAATTTATATTCTATCAAACAAAATTAGTTGCGGTAATGAAAATCAACAAAGCGTATAAGTTTAGGCTTGAGCCTAATGTAGAGCAACAGATTATTCTAAATAATCTTGTCGGCTCTGCACGTTTTGTTTGGAATCAAATACTAGCGATCTCATTTGAGATGTTTGCCAAAAATGAATTTATTAATGCCACCAACTTGGTTAATAAAATCATGGATCTAAAGAACAATCCTGATTTTGACTTCTTAAGAACCCATGCCAACGCCGTATCTTTACAACAAAAAGTACGTGATCTCGCCTCTGCTTGGTCACGTTTTTTCGACCCTAAAGTTCATGCCAGGCTCAAAGAAAATAAAAAGAAACCTCGTAAACCCAAGTTTTTTAAACTGGCTAATGGAATGGAGATACCACTTCGTCCACTAATGCCACGCTTTAAGCGCAAATCCGATGGCTGTGACTCAATTCGCTTGGTTCAATTTGATAAGTATTGCCGTGTTGAGGGTAATCGCGTCAAACTACCTAATGGCGTGGGCTTTGTGAAATTTAGAAAATCACAAGACATCATCGGCACCATTAAAAACATCACTATTAGCAAGAAATCAGGGCACTGGTACGTGTCTTTTGGGTGTGAGCGAGCACTGGATCAAAACCCAATTCACCCCTCTACAAGCGCCATAGGTATTGATTTAGGTGTCACTAAACTCATTACCACCTCAGATGGTCAGCACATCAAACCCAAAAACAGCTTTAAAGCCAATCAAATTAAACTGGCCGCATTACAGCGCCAATTAAGTAGAAAAGTCTTATTCAGTCAAAACTGGAAAAAGCAGAAAAACAAAATACAAAAACTCCACCATCATATTGCCAATATTCGCCATGACTACTTGCACAAAATCACCACCGCGATCAGCAAAAACCACGCCATGATTGCTTGTGAGGACTTAAAAGTAGCCAATATGTCGAAGTCTGCAAGTGGTACGTTAGAAAACAAAGGGCGTAACGTCAAAGCCAAGTCAGGATTGAATAAATCCATTTTGGATCAAGGCTGGGGCATGATGATTGATATGCTTGAGTACAAGCAGCACTGGCAAGGCGGGGTGCTCATTAAAGTAAACCCACGCTACACCAGCCAAACCTGCTTTGAATGCAAGCATATCGCTAAAGAAAATCGACAAACCCAAGCTAAGTTTGAGTGCGTCCAATGCGGGCATAAAGCAAATGCTGATGTGAATGCAGCTAAAAATATTTTATCGGCAGGACATGCCGTTTTGTCTGCGGAGGGAGGATGCGGTAAAGGTCGCCCGTTGAAACAGAAAACTTGTGACATTCGTGAGAAAGTCGCCTAAGAGCTTTTGCTTTTAGAATCCCCCACTTGAGCTTGTCGAAAGTGGCGGGAGTATGTCAATCAGCAACAATAGCCAAGATTTGCATCGCTAGCGTCTTGTTAAAGGGGCGGCATAAGGCGGCAAATCTCGTTTGAACGTCGATAAGGTCGTCGATGCTATCACCAGCAAAGCGCACGGTCAGATTTTGACTGGTATTTGATTGGCGCAATACGCCAAACCCGCGCGCAAAATCTAAGCGCACGCCATCGATACAGCTAAGCTTGGTGCTCACTGGCAATAGCGTTTGCGCCTGCTCTAAAGTAGTAGATTGGCTTTGCTGCGAGCACGTACAAAGGGACGGCGCACAGGCAACGACGGCTTGCGGGTTGAGTTGATGTATAGACGCAGCTGATGTCGCGTGAACCAATTGCTGTAAATACTGACAAAATCTTGCCAGTTGCTGCACGATAGAGCAGTCGTTAGCTATAGTTTTTGGTAGCGGTAAATAATGGTCAGCGGTACTGACGATAACCGGTAAACCTTTAATAATATCGGCTAGGCTTTTTGTACGAGTTGACTGAGTACCTTGAGATTTTCCCAACCAATGGAGCAGTCGTAGTGCTGCATACATGGCGTCATCATAAAGTATAAAGCGGCTATCATTAAAAATAAAATGCCCAGATAGCTCACCAGCAAAGGTTATTTGACCGTCAGACTGCTGCATTTGTTGGCGCATGAGGCTGCTGCCAGTTTTACTAAGCACAGGCGTGGCGCCAATTTCACTGATAAGCTTGGGCAGATGATGACAGCATTTAATATCAAAGAGCACTTGCGGGTATGGTCGCGAAGTCTTTAATGTTTGCGGACTTTCAATAACCGCTATTTTTGCTAATAGATAAAGCAGGTGGTCGGGCGTGACGACTTTGCCCCGACTATCGACTACCATTAACCGATCGCCATCACCATCAAAGGCGATACCTATATCTGCTTGATGAAGCAGTACGCTTTGCTGCAACTGTTTAAGACGCTGCGGCTCAGTCGGGTCCGGATTGCCAGCAGGAAAGTCACCGTCTGGCGTATCGTTGAGCATGATGACACTTTGGCAAAAATGCGTAAATAAAGGCTTGGCGATATTGCTGGTGGCGCCGTGCATACAATCAATGACTACCACTAAATCAAGTTTAGAGGAGGGTGGGTGATTATCTTCTACAGTTTGATTAAGAGGCTGATAGATTTGCTTAAAAACTTGAGTAATAGCGTCGCTATAAGCGCTTGTGACTTGATTAGCAGGTAACTGCTGTTGTTTATAACGCACAGGCTGGTCATTGGTTTTTACAGACGAATTTTGCGAATTATAACTAGCTAGTTGTTGATATAACGTTTGAATATCGGCGCTACTAGGCGAGATATGATTGACGAGCCATTTCACTCCTAAAATATCTTTAGCAGAATGGCTGGCAGTGACAATAATGCCATGCCCCTGATATTGCTCCGCCCAAAAAATCATCATTGGCGTGGTAACAAGTCCTAGTTGGATGACTTGTAGACCATGCTGAGACAAGATATCAGCAAATATTTGCGCCATGCTACCACTACCGTCACGCACATCATGACCAACAACGACAATGGTTTTTTCGTTAGTGCTTCGGCTACTAATTTCGCCAATATTTTCTCTATAAATGCTTGGCTGAGCTTGATAAAGATACGCAAAAGCATTTCCCAAGGCATGAATAAAATCATCGGTAAAATGCTGGCGCGACCCACGAATATCATAAGCACGAAATAAGGAGTGCTGCGCAGCAAAAGACGGCATCGCTTACTCTCCTTATAGTCGTGATAAATGGGCTAGTGGTGAATGAAAAATCGCTGATTATTTTTATTGCTGCGCTTGATGCTAAATAAAAATCCAATGATGCTTACTGTTTAATGCTGATATTCAATGCTACTGACGACCAGAATGGCCAAAACCGCCCGCACCGCGCGCGCTGGTATCACTAAATTCTGCCACCACTTCAAACTCCGGACGGGCGACTGGTACAACCACATATTGCGCCATACGTTCTGCTGGGTTGAGTACGAAGTCTTCATTGCTGCGATTCCAAATACTAACCATCAGCTCACCTTGATAATCGGCATCAATCAAGCCGACCAAATTACCCAAGACGATACCATGCTTATGACCGAGACCTGAGCGCGGTAAAATCATACCCGCAAAGTTAGGGTCTTGAATATAAACGGCAAGTCCAGTGCCTATTAAATACGTGGCTCCCGCTTTAATGGTCAACGGTTCATCAATGCAAGCACGTAAGTCAATACCTGCGCTGCCATCGGTAGCGCGCGTCGGTAGCGAGAACGCTTTATCTTCAGTAATTTTAGGGTTTAATACTTTAACTTGTACAGCTTGCATAACGCACTCACTTAACGATGTAATGGTTGTATAAACAGAATGAATCACATTTTTAACGATTAGGTTTTAAATGCTTAACAACAACTATTAATACCCCACTCTCAACTTGTTTTTCTAAGGTATTGGTTTACTTAGTTTTTAAAATTTCAGTTAAAACAATTAGAATTTTAAATTCTATAAAAATCAAAAGCCTACGATAAGTTGAGATTGGCGTATTAATAGAAATAGCTGCTGATTTTTAACTTTTGTTTTTCAACTTTTCATGGGCGGTCGACTAAAGAATCAGCACGCTCGCCAAGCCCAAAAACGACATAAAGCCCACTATATCGGTCACGGTGGTCAAAATAACCGAGGCGGATAGCGCAGGGTCGATATTCATACGTTTGAGCATCAGCGGAATACTAATGCCCGAAACGTTGGCGGCGGTCATGTTAATCGCAATGGCAAGCCCGATGACGGCGCTGATTTTAACATCATGAAACCACAATTGCGCAATAATCGCCATGATTATCGCCCATATGATACCGTTTATCGCGCCAACCCACAGCTCTTTATTTAATAACCATAGGCGATTCGACCCACCGATTTGACCCATTGCCATCCCGCGAATGACCACCGTCAGCGTTTGCGAGCCTGCAATTCCGCCCATACTGGCAACCACCGGCATCAATATCGCCAGTGCCACAACCTTTGCTAATACCGCTTCAAACTGCCCAATCACAGCGGCCGCCAATAGCGCGGTACATAAATTAATACCGAGCCAAATACTACGGCTTTTGGCACTGGTTAAAATAGGCGCAAACAGCTCTTCATCTTGGCTAACACCAGCAAGGTTTTTCATGGTGCTATCGACATCATCTTGGATAATCTCCATGATATCTTCGCCGTTTAACTGTCCGACCAGCTCGCCGTGGCTGTTAATCACTGGCGCAAAGCGGATATCTTCTGAACGGAAAATCGACGCCGCATCTTGAATATCTAAGCGATCATTGACAGTGATGGCACTATGAATCAAGTCGGCGACTAAGGTGCTTTGCTGGTGTTTAATCAAATCCGCCAGACTCAATAAGCCAAGCAGCTGCTGGCTTTGGTCGACGACCAATAGCTCTTGGCTTTCATCATCGAGCAAATCAGCATTCTCTCGCAGCCAGCTTTGCACTTCTGCAAGGGTGATGTCGTCCCTGACTTGAATGAGGTCAGGATCCATATAACTGCCGACTTCCCAGTCTTCATAAGTATCGAGTTTATTGACCTGCACTCGGATGTCTTCATCCAAGGTTGCCATCACCGAGGTGCGCACACTTTCGGTAACGGTATCTAAAATCTCAGAGATATCTTGCGCATCAAGGTCTTGGGTAAACAGCGATATCTCTTTTGAAGAAACATTCTCCAACAGCGGCTGGCGGGTATCAAACTCCAGCTCTGCCAGTACTTCACCTTTGATATTTTCTGGTACTTGCGCCCAAATCAGTAAGCGATTTTGGCTCGGGAAAGACTCTAATAGGCTGGCAATCTCATATTCTGATTGCTTTTCTAAAAACTCAGTAATCGCCGCATACGCTTTTTCTGCTACCAATTCTTGCAAATATAATAACTTATATTCGCCGCTTGCTTCTGCCGGATTATAGTCAGCCTGTCGGGTCAATGGTCGTTCAGGATTCGTCGTCGAGGTCGGCATAAAGGTTCCAAATTTTTAAAAGATATTCGTATAAAAATTGAGTTTACCGCTCATGTAAAGAGCGGTAAACAGGGTATCGCTTAAGTTTTAAACTTAACGATTACCTAGTAAAGCACGAATATTGGCCAAGTATTCATCAGCGACTTTTTCAGGGTCTTTGCTGGCTTTTTTCTTTTTCGCTTTGGCCGGCCAGTCGATATGATCTTCTGGCAATTCATCCAAAAAACGTGATTCAGAGGTCACGCGCATTTGCCCGCCTGCACGGCGCTGGGTCGCAAGCGTTAATGTCAGCTCACGGCGAGCGCGGGTAATACCCACGTACATTAAGCGGCGTTCTTCCTCAATGGTTTCACTAAGGATAGAGTTGCGGTGCGGTAGCATTTCTTCCTCAAGTCCCATGATATAGACAAAATCAAACTCCAAGCCTTTTGCTGCATGTAAGGTCATGAGGTTCACTTTATTGGTATTTTCTTCTTCTTGCTGCTGCTCGAGCATATCAAGCAAGACCAATTTGCGAATGATGGTATCAATCGTACGGTCTTCGTCTTCTTCAGCACGATTAATCAATGACTGAATACTGGTATAAAGCATGTCGATATTATCGATGCGGTTTTTTTCTTGTTGCGGCGTTTTGGCATCGCTACGTACAAAGTCGATATAGCCGGTTTCATCAATCATTTGACGGACGATAGGCACAGGGTCGGGGTGCTGATCGAGCTCACGGGTATAATGCTCGATAAAATCGCCAAACTCTTTTAAGGTACCATAGGCTTTTGACGGCAAGACGTGAGCAAGACCAGCATGGGTACAAGAGGCAAGTAAGGAGATACTATGCTCTTGCGAAAATAAACCAAGCTTTTCAAGCGTTGCTGGGCCCATGCCGCGCTTGGGCGTATTGATAATACGTAAAAATGCGCTGTCGTCTTCGGGGTTTAAAATCAGACGCAGATAGCCCATGATGTCTTTGATTTCACTACGGGCAAAGAACGACTGACCGCCCGATAATTTATACGGCACTTGCAGCTGACGCAATTGCGCCTCAAGCATGCGCGCCTGAAAGTTACTGCGATAAAGAACGGCGTATTGTTCCCATTCATTACCAAAACGCAGTTTATGGGTGACGATTTCTTTTGCCACGCGCTCAGATTCATCGTCGTCATTACGGCAATTAATAATGCGAATTTTTTCGCCTTGCCCTTTATCTGACCACAGTTTCTTTTCAAATAAATGCTCGTTATTGGTAATAACGGCGTTGGCAGAGGTTAAAATACGCGTGGTTGAACGATAATTTTGCTCAAGCATGACGATTTTTAATTTGGGGAAATCTTCTTTTAGCAGGGCCATGTTTTCAGGTTTTGCACCGCGCCACGCATAGATAGATTGGTCATCGTCGCCCACAACGGTAAAACGCCCTTGCGGCCCGACCAGATACTTAATCATTTCATACTGGGCGGTATTGGTATCTTGATACTCATCGACCAATAAATAACGAATACGGTTTTGCCATTTATCGCGCAGCTCAGCGTTTTCACGTAAGATTTTGGTTGGCAGTACAATCAAATCATCAAAATCAACAGCGTTATAAGCGCGCAAATTACGCTCGTATAAAGCATAAAGCGTCGCAAAAATCATATCTTCTGGGTCGTCTAAGGTTTCCATCGCCTTATCAGGCTCAATCAAATCATTTTTCCAATCAGAAATCATTTTTATCGCTTTGCCAACCAGCTCACGGCTTTCGGCGCCGCTTAAATTGTCACGCATCATCAGCTCCATTAAGAGCCGCTTGCTGTCATCGCTGTCCATGATGGAAAAGTTGCCTTTCAATGGCGTATGAATCAGCTCGTAACGCAAAAACTGCAAGCCAAATTGGTGAAAGGTCGATACCGTCAGACCGCGAGTTTTTTCACTTGGCAGCAATTTACTGACCCGCGCTTTCATCTCACGCGCCGCTTTGTTGGTAAAGGTCACCGCGGTGATACGCTCGGCTGGCATGTTGCATTCTTCGATGAGATAAGCGATTTTACGGGTAATCACCGAGGTTTTACCGGAGCCAGCCCCAGCCAATACCAATAAAGGTCCTGAGACATAAAGCATGGCTTCTTGTTGTTTGGGATTAAGTTGACTCATAAGATGACCTGTAAGACAAAAGCAAAAAAGAAGATAAAACTAATAATGGATAGTAGCATCGTTGACGAAAGTCGTTGTTAAGCAAAATATGATAAAAGGCTGCGATGCTTGGGATACAACGATGATTTTAATCAAACGCTGATTTTATTAAGATGATAATAATAAAAATCATAACGTCAATAAGGATGGTATTTTTAATAAAGACGATATTTTCGGTAAAGTACACCCAATAATAAAGGGTAACAAAATGTGTGTTCAAATAACGCCAAAGCGTCAAAATGAGGTGGGCTATTATAAAGCAAAAATCCTGTCTTTGGGCGAGGAGTTGGCAGCGGGTTTTGAGTTAAAAAAGTGTTTGCTTTGCGCAGCTTACACTATATATAGCAGCGTCCACATAAAAATTCAGATTCGCACGTAATATAAGGTAACGTCTATAACATAGTTTATGGTAAAAAAAACATATTTTTTTTGCAGATAAAATGACCATTCAATGCAGTTAAAAACTAGCTTTTGATTGCCGATATGCGTATAGTACGTAAATAATTTATGCCAGTTGTCACGTCATTGTTGACCACGTGTATGAGCTATTAAATCAATTAAGTACGCCAATAAATACGATATTGATTTAATACGTTGATCTTACGTTGTTAAAAGATGCGTTGGGCGACCAGCCTTTTATCCGCGTGCATGCCGGAATATCTATAGTTGGTCATGTCTGACATCGTCGTCAATAAGCTTGATAATTGGTTATTACCAGCACAGTAGCTATAATAGTCATGGGTTTATCACAGTCCTTGAGTTGTTTAAATATATTTGCTCAAAAATGAGTCAATGACAGCTACTTTGTGTTTTCGTCTGCGTTATGCTTATCGCCATTACCACCATCATTTGTGAGTATTCGCGGTGCGCTTGACACTCGATTGGGTGAGGAGCACGTATTATCATGTCTGCTTTTAATTGGTCAGCAATTGCTTTTATTTTAGCCGCCATTGGGCTAGTTGTCTTTATGCTGGTCGTTCCGCGCTTGCTTGGCGGTCGCTCTCAGGGCACACAAAAAGAAGAGATATTTGAAGCGGGTGTTGTCGGAGCTGGCAATGCCCGCATTCGTTTGTCTGCAAAATTCTATTTGGTGGCGATTTTCTTTGTGATTTTCGATTTAGAAGCGCTTTATCTTTATGCGTATGCCGTTTCAGTGCGCGAAGCCGGCTGGTTAGGGTTTGCTGCCGCCGCCATCTTTATCACAATCTTAATCATCGGTCTGATATATGAGCTGAGTCTGGGCGCGATGAACTGGGCACCAGCGGATAAACGCCGTAAACAAGCGCGTCTATATGCGGCGCCAGCCGGTTTTAATTTGGCCGACATCACCAAGTTTGATGGCGTTGATGAGCTGATGGTTGACCCAACAGGCAAGATACCGGCGCAGTCTTCAGGGCAAATTAATGTCTCAAACAATATCGAGACCAATCGTCGCCATTTACAAAATATCGATCATATTAATACCACGGGTAATGTGACGTCAGTGGATTTTGCCACTGCTGCACAACAAGACTAGCTTTAAGTTCATTGCTTATAGCAGTCTTGTTTACACCTAAATGGTCATTTATTAATAATAGAAGTTATGGCGCTAGTGATGATAAATACTTGTCACGCAGCGCTTAAAATAAAGGTTGTATGTTATGAAATACACATTAACAAAAGCCAACCCTGATGCAGATATCTATCCTGCACAGACCAGTCAAACGGTCAATGACCCTATCGAAGAAGAAGTCAATAAAAACGTCTTTATGGGTCGTCTTGAAGACCTTGTCCATTCAACAGCAAACTGGGGGCGCAAGCACTCACTATGGCCATTTAACTTTGGTACCTCTTGCTGTTATGTCGAATATGCCACCACCTTAACCGCCGTACACGATTTGTCACGTTTTGGTGCCGAAGTCATTCGCGCCTCACCCCGTCAGGCAGACGTAATGATTGTTGCTGGTACTTGCTTTGTGAAAATGGCACCGGTTATTCAGCGCCTTTATGAGCAAATGCTTGAGCCAAAATGGGTCATCTCGATGGGCGCGTGTGCCAACTCGGGCGGTATGTATGATATCTACTCAGTGGTGCAAGGCGTCGATAAAATCATTCCTGTCGATGTTTATGTGCCCGGTTGCCCCCCGCGTCCAGAAGCTTTGATTCAAGGTTTGATGCTGCTACAAGAGTCGATTACCAAAGAGCGTCGTCCGCTAGGCATTCATGTCAATGAGCAAGGTATTTACCAGCCGCAAATGACGCCTGAGCGTGACCGTAAGCAAGCGGACCGTATTGCGGTGAAAAACTTGCGTAGCCCAGACAGTATCTAGTTTATTAGCTCAATTGTTCATAATTCTTAGAAGTGCGCGTACGCTTATCACAGCTCGGTTATGATTGACATAGCTGGGTTATGATTAATGAAGGAAGACATCATTCATGGTCACGGTAGTTGAAAACATAGATCCTAATAACATGGATCCTAACAACAGGGATAAGATCAAACCTGTCCCAGCAGTTATCAAAGAGCTGGAAGAAAAATATGCTGGTAAGTTTGTCGTACAGCACACGGTGGATGAGATTCCAACGGTGTGGGTGGCGCGTGCCGACTTATTAGACGTCTTATTATACCTGCGTAAATTGCCAAAACCTTACGTTATGCTCTTTGACTTATCCGCGATAGATGAGCGCTTGCGTCAGCATCGTCAAGGTTTGCCAGACAGTGATTTTACAGTGTTTTACCACTTGATGTCGCTTGAGCGTAATAGCGATGTGCGTATCAAAGTCGCCCTAAGCGAGGACGATCTCAACGTACCAAGTGCGACTAAAATTTGGCCAAATGCTAACTGGTATGAGCGTGAAGTCTGGGACATGTTCGGCATTGTATTCAGTGGCCATCCACATTTAACGCGTATCTTATTGCCTAAATATTGGGAAGGTCATCCACTGCGTAAAGAATATCATGCGCGCGCGACGGAATTTACCCCGTATTTCTTAAATAATGCCAAGCAACAATACGAGCAAGAAAACCTGCGTTTTGTCCCTGAAGAATGGGGCATGAAACGCTCGGGCCGTGATGAAGACTTTATGTTCTTGAACATTGGTCCTAACCATCCCTCTGCTCATGGTGCATTCCGTTTAGTGCTACAGCTTGACGGTGAAGAAGTTGTCGACTGTATTCCTGATATCGGCTATCACCATCGCGGCGCCGAAAAAATGGCTGAGCGTCAAACGTGGCATTCTTATATTCCTTATACCGATCGTATTGATTACCTCGGCGGTGTGATGAACGAGCTACCGTATATCATGTCGGTTGAAAAGCTTGCCGGTATTACGGTGCCGCCGCGCGCTGAAACCATCCGCGTGATGATGAGTGAGTTTTTCCGTATTACCAATAACTTGCTATTCGTCGGTACCTTTATTCAAGATGCCGGTGGTATGACGCCGGTATTCTATATGTTTACCGATCGCCAAAAAGCTTATGACGTCATCGAAGCGGTGACCGGCTACCGTATGCATCCTGCTTGGTTCCGTATCGGCGGTACGGCACACGACTTACCGCGCGGTTGGCAGCGTTTGGTTCGTGAGTTCCTAGATTGGATGCCAAAACGTTTAGATGAATACGTAAAAGCAGCATTGCAAAATAGTGTGTTAAAAGGTCGTACCCAAGGCGTTGCCCAGTACAATACCAAGCAAGCATTGGCTTGGGGCGTGACTGGCGCAGGTTTACGTGCCACAGGTTTAGATTTTGATTTGCGTAAAGCGCGTCCGTATATGGGCTATGAGAATTACGACTTTGAGATTCCAGTCGGTTATAACGGCGATGCTTATGATCGCTGTATGGTAAAAATCGAAGAGATGCGCCAGTCGCTACGTATCATCCGTCAATGTATGGATAATATGCCGCAAGGCCCTTATAAGGCAGATCATCCATTGGCCGTGCCACCGCCGAAAGACCGTACCTTAAATGATATTGAGACTTTGATTAATCACTTTATCTCGGTTTCTTGGGGTCCTGTGATGCCAGCGGGTGAGTGCGCCACGATTGTGGAAGCAACCAAAGGTCTAAACAGTTATTACATCACCTCAGATAAAGCGACGATGAGCTATCGTACCCGTATCCGTACGCCGACATTTGCGCACCTGCAACAGATGCCATCGGTGATTAATGGCTCGTTGGTCTCTGATGCCATTATGTATTTGGCCTCGATTGATATTGTCATGGCCGATTGTGACCGTTAACGGTTTGGGTTGCTGCATTTATCATTAATTTTTATAAATGTTAAATGCTAGATGTTAAATATTAAAAGTACGCCAAGTTTTATTAATATGTTATCGCCAGACTGGCACACCAAAACGCTGTTGCTGCGCCAAGCGCTATATACACAGTGGGCTGAGTGAGGAAAGAAGAAGATTATGAGAATTGTTTCCGATAAAATGCCAAAAGTAGATGTGGCAAGTATCTTAACCGCAGAAGAGATTGCGGCTATCCATGAGTTTATGCATCATTATCCCCATCCGCGAGCAGCGTCTTTAGATGCCCTAAAAATCGTACAAAAGCGTAACGGCTGGGTCGATGATGCGCAAGTTAATGCCATCGCCAATATTCTAAATATCCCTGTGACCGACATGGATGGGGTGGCAACTTTCTTTAACCGTATCTATCGTCAGCCGGTCGGTCGCAATGTCATCCTTATTTGCGATTCGGTCGCTTGTTATTTAACGGGCTACGAAGCGCTGGCGGCTGAATTAAAAGCGCAGCTGGGCATCGACTATGGTCAAACCACCGCTGACAACCGCTTTACGCTATTGCCGATTTGCTGTTTGGGCAACTGTGACAAAGGTCCTTCTGTGTTAATCAATGAAGACACCTATGGTCCTGTGCAGCCCACTGAAGTCGCCCAATTGTTGGAGCTATACGCATGAGTTTAACCATTTCAGAGCAGATTGCTCGTCGCGGTCAAGGCAAAGCGCCAAGCCAATTAAATGACCAGCGCATTCCTGTTTATGGCGACAAAGCAACCGCTACCAGTGAAACCAAACCGCTTACATGGCGCCTCGCCCATCACGATGCGGTATTGGACTTAGCCACTTATGAATCGCTACGCGGATTTGAAGCCTTAAAGATGGCTTTAAACCAATCACCAGCCGATACTTTAAATACCATTAAAGAAGCCGTAGTCAAAGGTCGTGGCGGTGCAGGTTTCCCAGCCGGTATTAAATGGTCGCTCATGGCACCACCCGATGGTGGTCCACGCTACTTAGTCTGTAATGCCGATGAGATGGAGCCGGGCACTTTTAAAGACCGTCTCTTGATGGAGCGTCTGCCGCTACAGCTTATCGAAGGTATGCTGATTTCTGCCTATGCGATTGGGGCAACGGCCGGTTATATCTTTATTCGCGGTGAATATATCTTAGCAGCGGAGCGTTTAAATACAGCGCTTGAAGAATTGCGTGCCAATAATTTGGTCGGCGACAATATCTTAGGCTCAGACTTTAGCTTTGATTTGCACGTCCATACCGGCGCTGGTCGTTATATTTGCGGCGAAGAAACCGCTTTGATTAACTGCTTAGAAGGTCGCCGAGCCAATCCGCGTACCAAACCGCCTTTTCCACAAGTGGCAGGTGCATGGGGTCGTCCGACTGTGGTTAATAACGTTGAAACCTTGCATAACGTTTCAGCGATTATTTTGCATGGTAGTAAATGGTATCAAGACTTACCAAAAGCTAAAGGCGTGGTCGAAACCCCAGGTACTAAGCTATTTGGTTGTTCAGGTTTGGTCAATGACCCAGGACTATGGGAGCTACCTTTTGGCTATACGGCGCGCGAAATTATCGAAGATTTCGCTGGCGGTATGCAAGAAGGTAAAAAGCTTAAAGCATGGCTCCCTGGCGGCGCATCAACCGACTTTTTAACCGCTGAGCATTTAGATACCGTCGTCGATTTTGACACCATTCAAAAAGCTGGTAGCCGTATGGGTACTGGGCTAATCATGGTCGTCGATGAAGAACAAGACATGGTGCCATTATTGCGCAACCTTGAGATTTTCTTTCAGCGTGAGTCGTGCGGTTGGTGTACACCGTGCCGTGATGGTCTACCGTGGGGCGTTAAATTGCTCACGGCCATCAATGATGGTCAAGGTCAAATCGGTGACGTTGAGAAATTAGAAGGCTTAACCCGTGACTTGTGGATCGGTAAAACCTTCTGCGCCCATGCGCCGGGTGCGATGGAACCACTGATGAGTGCGATTAAATATTTCCGTCCTGAATTTGATCAAAAAATTGCGCAGGCGGTTGGCGAAGATGTCATTGAGGCTGCAGCTCATCAACAGCCAGAAGTGAAATAAGGAGAGCGGCATGGCAGTCATACATATTGATGGAACCACTGTCGAAGTAGATAGCAGCGACAACTTGCTCCAAGCATGCTTGTCACTCGGCATTGATGTGCCGTATTTTTGTTATCACCCCGCCTTAGGTTCAGTCGGCTCTTGCCGTCAGTGCGCGGTTAAGCAATATCAAAATAAAGAAGATATGGAAGCGGGTCGCGGGCGCTTGGTGATGTCCTGTATGGTCGCCCCAAGCGATGATATGTACATCTCAGTGACCGACGATGAAGCCAAAGCCTTTCGTAAGTCGATGGTTGAGCTATTGATGGTCAACCACCCGCACGACTGTCCAACCTGTGAAGAGGGCGGACATTGTCATCTGCAAGACATGACTTATATGTCAGGTCATAGCCGTCGTCGCTATCGCTTTACCAAGCGTACCCATCACAATCAAGAGCTTGGACCATTTATCGCTCATGAAATGAACCGCTGTATCGCTTGTTATCGCTGTGTGCGTTTTTATAAAGACTACGCGGGCGGCGAAGATTTGGGCGTCTATGGCTCAAACGAGCGCGTTTATTTTGGTCGTGATAAAGATGGTCAGTTCGAAAGCGAGTTTTCAGGTAACTTAACCGAAGTCTGCCCAACGGGTGTATTTACCGATAAAACTCACTCTGAGCGCTATAACCGTAAATGGGACATGCAATACGCGCCAAGTATTTGTCATGGCTGCTCAGCGGGCTGTAACATCTCAGCGGGCGAGCGTTATGGCGAATTGCGCCGTATCGAAAACCGTTATAACGGTGAAGTAAATCGTTACTTCTTATGTGACCGTGGTCGCTTTGGTTACGGCTATGTCAATCGCGAAGACCGCCCAACCCAAGCGCTTGAGCGTATCAATGACAAGCATGTCAAAATCAATATCGACTATGCGCTTGATGAAACCATCAAACGTATCAAAGACAAAAAAGTTATCGGTATTGGCTCACCACGTGCGAGCCTTGAGACCAATTTTGCGCTAAAAAATATGGTTGGCTTTGATAGCTTTTCAACCGGTTTAAACCATCAGCAACAAGCACTGGTCAATAAATGTATTGAAGTATTAAGCACTGAGGGTATTTATAATCCCGCTATGGCTGATATCGAAAGCCATGACGCAGTATTGGTATTGGGTGAAGATATTACCCAAACTTCATCACGTGTGGCGCTATCGATTCGTCAAGCGGCAAAAAACGAAGCCATTAAAATGGCAGCGGCGTCCAAAACCCAATCTTGGCTGGCTGAGCCCGTCAAACGTATTGGACAAGGCGTGCAAAGCCCGGTCTATATCATCGACGTTATCCAAACCAAACTAGAAGATATCAGTAAAGTTAGCGTCGTTGCGACACCAGAAGATATTACCAAGCTTGGTTTTAAAGTCGCCGATGCGATTGCCAATCTTGCAGATGATTTAGCGCAAATAGCAGACGCGCAACGTGCCCAACAAGATGCTGATGAAACGTCTGACCCAATGCAAGCGCTAGCCCAACAAATCGCTTATGACTTAATCCAAGCGGATAAACCCTTGGTGGTTTCGGGTACCAGCTTATCGTCTACGGCTTTGATAGAAGCAGCGGCGCAAATCACTCAGGCACTGACCCAAAAACGTGCGGCGATTAAAGCCACTGAACAGCAGCAGGTCGAAGCGCATAATGCTAAGGTCGAAGCTGCTGAAGCACAAGCAGCAACGGCGCAGCAAAGCGAAGATAAAGACTTGTCTGCCAAGCCGAACAAACCAGAAACCGGCGTTGATACAGAAGCGCAAGACGATGTCGAACGTCAGCCGGCAACCAAGCTTGAGCTAAAAGAGGTCAGTAAAAACTATCACGCGCAAGCGGGTATTTATTTAGCGGTTCCTGATGCCAATAGTATTGGTGTTTGTATGCTTGGTGGTCAATCGGTCGAAGAGTTATTGGCGACTGATTTTGATGTGGTTATCGTGGCTGAAAACCAGCTAACCGATGCCATTGATGCGCATAAATTAACCCAGCTATTGGCGGACAAAACGGTTATTGCCCTTGACCATCAATTGCTTGATTGGCATAAAGACGTCGATATCGTTTTGCCAGCCGCAAGCTTTGCGGAAGCGGACGGTACGCTTATCTCTGCTGAAGGTCGTGCGCAGCGCTTCTTCCAAGTTTATGATAACGAATATTATCATCCAATGAGCAGTATCAAAGAAGGCTGGCGCTGGTTACATGCCGTGCATAGCAGCTTAGAAGGTCGCGATGTCGACTGGACGCTGCTTGATGATGTCATCAATGCTCTAATCGCTACCCATCCTAAGCTTGCTGGTATTAAAGATGCGGCTCCTGACGCCGATTACCGCATGACTGGTCTAAAAATTGCCCGTCAGCCGCGTCGCTACTCAGGTCGTACCTCGATGCGTGCGCCCGTATCTGTGCATGAGCCGATGCAGCCAAAAGATTTGGATACCGGCTTAACCTTCTCAATGGAAGGCTATAGCGGTAAGCAGACGCCAAGCTCGATGATTCCTTTTGCCAGTGCGGCCGGTTGGAACTCACCGCAAGCGTGGAATAAATACCAAGATAAAGTTGGTGGTAGTCTGAGAAATGGCGATCCGGGCGTCCGTTTATTTGATCGCCTAGAGCGCCTTGCTACGCGCCAATATGTCGCGCCAGAAGCTACTTCAGCAACAACGACAGATATGCAGCAAGGACAAGCCAAACTGGTGCCAATTTATAACCTGTATGCCAGCTCGATGATGGCATCACGTAGCGCGGTGGTTGCTGAGCAATTGCCGCTCGCTACGTGGCGCGTCGGTATCGATGATGCCAAAGCATGGGGTCTTGCAGCGGGTGATTACCTAGCGATTGAGATTGATAAACAGCAAATTACCTTACCCGTTGAGCTCGTTGGTTACTTAGCAGAAGGCTGTATCGGCTATCCGGTTGGGCAGGTGAGTATTATCCATCCGTCCATGCCAGCGTCAGTACGCAAAGTCGATGCGCCGGTGACGATGATGGGCAGTATGGCAACTGATAATGCTGTCACAGCCAACAACAATAACCGCGCCACGCCAATAAACAGTGCGCCGATCACCACACAGGAGGTGTAATTTGCAAGTTACCCGTATTATCCCTGATGTGCCAAGCTTTTTGGCTGGTATGATGACTTTTGATACCTGGTCGATACTTTTTATGGTCGTGCAGGCGTTGGTTATCTTTTTGGTGGTCGTTATCGTGGCAGCGTTGATGATTGTTTATGAGCGCCGCATGCTAGCGCTTTGGCAAGACCGTTATGGTCCGAACCGTGTCGGTCCGTTTGGCTCATTGCAACTGGTCGCCGATATGCTCAAAATCTTCTTTAAAGAAGATTGGACGCCAAACTTTACCGATAAGTTTATGTTTACCTTGGCGCCAGCGGTCGCCATGTTTACTGCGTTGGCATCCTTTGCCATTATTCCTATTTCGCCAACCCTTGGGGTTGCTGATTGGGATATCGGTATTTTGTTCTTCTTTGCCATGGCAGGTATCGCAGTCTATGCGGTGATGTTCGGTGGTTGGGCGTCTGCTAATAAGTTCTCATTACTTGGTGGCTTACGGTCAGCAGCGCAAACCATCAGTTATGAAGTTTTCTTAGGCTTATCATTGATGGGTGTGGTTGCGCTAACAGGCTCGTTTAACCTACGTGAAATCGTTGAATCGCAAATTGACGGCTGGTATATCATTCCGCAGTTTTTTGGCTTTTTAACCTTTGTCGTGGCTGGTGTTGCTGTCACCCATAGACATCCATTTGATCAGCCAGAAGCCGAGCAAGAGCTTGCCGAAGGGTATCATGTCGAATATTCGGGCATGAAGTTCGGTATGTTTTTTATTGGCGAGTATGTCAACGTCGTGCTGATTTCTGCCTTGATGACCTGCTTGTTTTTTGGCGGTTGGCTTGCGCCGTTTAATTTAGATATTCCTTTTATTCCACCAGCTTTTTGGTTCATGATTAAAACGCTATTCTTTATGACCATGTTTATTTTGGCTCGAGGCTCACTCATGCGTCCGCGCTATGATCAGGTGATGAACTTTGGCTGGAAAATCTGCCTGCCGGTAACTTTGATTAATCTCTTGGTGACTGCCGCAGTGATTTTGATTTTCTCCCCAACGTTATAGTCATTACTAGTAGCCATCACTAGCCATTACTGATGAACTAGGGTAAAGCTGATAAGGATAATAATCCCATGTTTACTACGATAAAAAAGACCGTCATTGGTATGTTTACCATTGTCCGCAGTATGTGGATGGTCAATAGTCATGCAATCAGGCCGCGTGACACTATTCTTTATCCAGAAGAGCCGGTGCCAGTACCGCCACGCTTTCGTGGCCGTATTGTGCTGACGCGTGACCCTGATGGTGATGAGCGCTGCGTGGCTTGTAACTTATGTGCCGTAGCCTGTCCGGTTGCCTGTATCTCTTTGCAAAAAGCCGAGCGTGAAGATGGTCGCTGGTATCCAGAATTTTTCCGCATTAACTTTTCACGTTGTATCTTTTGCGGTTTGTGTGAAGAAGCCTGTCCGACGACGGCGATTCAGATGACGCCTGATTTTGAGATGGGCGAATATGTCCGTCAAGACTTGGTTTATGAAAAAGAGCATTTGCTGATTTCTGGACCGGGTAAATATCCCGATTATAACTATTATCGCGTGACGGGTATGGCGGTAGCAGATAAACCAAAAGGCGCGGCGCAAAATGAAGCGGCACCGATTGATCTAAGGAGCTTGCTACCATGATGAATATCTTAAACAGTCCTGAATTGGCAGGGTTTTATGCGCTGGCAGCGGTGGCAATATTTGCCAGCTTGCGCGTGGTGACCCTCGCCAATCCAGTGCATGCTATTTTATCGATGATTGTGTCGTTATTGGCCATCTCAGGTATTTTCTTTGTGTTAGGTGCGCCGTTTGCTGGTGCGCTTGAAATTGTTGTTTATGCCGGTGCCATTATGGTGCTGTTCGTCTTCGTTATTATGATGCTAAATCTTGGCATGAGTAATGATGAGCGTGAAGAAAGCTGGCTTGATGCGGGCACTTGGGCAGTACCGACGGGGTTAACTATTATCATCGCGGTTGTGCTATATGCGTTGATAGGTCTTAATCATACCGATACGGCAATGATTGGTGGTACGACCATTTCAGCTAAAGCCGTCGGTACGGTGCTATTTACCAAATACGTTATGTTGGTCGAAGTGGCAGCATTGCTATTATTAGCTGCCTTGGTAGCTGCTTATCATTTGGGTAAAGAGTCTAGTGATGATGAGATTATCGGTCACGACGCTAAAGGCTATGATAAAGGACATAATAACAAAGCAAGCCAAGCCTCTAATCCAAATGTGGCTAGTATCAAACATTGCGATGATAATGGTATGCCGATCGATACTGATGCGCTAAACAAGGCTGAACCATACGAATATAAAGAGGTTGACCCGCTTGACTATGTCGGTATGAATGTCGGTAAGCAAGCGGATATACAACGAGTCACGCGCAAGGAGTCAGACTGATGGTACTAGCAGCGAGCGTGGCACAGGAGGTTGCAAATGTGCCGTTTGCCCACGAAGTAGCAGGCTTTGTGCAGCCTGCTACTGAGGCGCAAAATGTACTGGGTATGATACCCATGAGCCATGGATTGATTTTGGCCGGTATTTTATTTGCAATCGGTCTGTGCGGTGTCATGGTACGGCGTAATCTCTTATTTATGCTAATGAGCCTTGAAATCATGATGAATGCGACGGCTTTGGCATTTGTGGTCGCCGGTAGCCGCTGGGTCGATCCAGATGGACAGATAATGTTTATCTTTATTTTGACACTAGCAGCAGCAGAGGCAGCCATTGGTTTGGCAATATTATTGCGGTTTTACCATCAGCGTGGGCATCTCGATGTCGATAGCGCCAATGAGATGAAAGGATGATGTCATGAGTTTATTACCATTAACCTTTATATTCCCGCTCGTTGGCTTTTTGATTCTAGCCTTTATGCGCGACAAATTAAGCGAGCAGGTGGCAGCGATTGTTGGTGTCGGTAGCATGCTGCTATCAGCACTATGTACGCTCATGGTCAGCTACACCTTTTTGACCAGTAATCCTGCCGGTACAGTCATCGAGATTCCGCTATGGACATGGTTCCAAGTTGGCGATTTTGCACCAAGTTTTGGCTTAAGCTTTGATGGCTTGGCATTAACGATGACGGGTGTTATTACCGGTATCGGCTTTTTGATTCATCTGTTTGCTGCCTGGTATATGAAAGGTGAAACAGGCTTTGCGCGCTTCTTTAGCTATATGAACTTATTCGTTGCCAGTATGTTATTGCTGGTATTGGCCGATAACTTGTTCTTACTTTATCTTGGCTGGGAAGGCGTCGGTATCTGTTCGTACCTTTTGATTGGTTTTTATTATCAAGACCGTGCCAATGGTCGGGCAGCGATGAAAGCCTTTACCGTCACCCGCGTTGGTGATGTGTTTTTGGCCTTTGGTTTGTTTTTATTATTCCGCGAATTTGGCACCCTGCATATTCAAGAGATTATTACCCGCGCGCCAGAAATCTTTGATATCAATAATCCAACGATGATTTTGACCACTATTATGCTCGTTGGTGGGGCGATGGGTAAATCAGCGCAGCTGCCACTACATACGTGGCTTGCTGATGCGATGGCAGGTCCAACGCCAGTATCGGCGCTGATTCACGCCGCAACCATGGTTACTGCGGGCGTTTATCTGATCGCACGTCTACATCCATTATTTCTCCTTACCCCGGGCGTACTCTTGTACTGGGTTGGGGCAGTGGGTGCATTGACCTTAGTTGTTGCTGGATTTTGTGCGTTGGCACAAACCGATATTAAACGTATCCTTGCTTATTCGACCATGAGCCAAATTGGCTATATGTTCTTAGCACTCGGCGTTGGTGCATGGCAAGGAGCTATTTTCCACTTGATGACGCATGCTTTCTTTAAAGCCTTGCTATTTTTATCATCAGGTGCGGTCATACTTGCGGTACATCATGAACAAAATATCTTTAAGATGGGCGGCTTACGCAAAAAGATACCGCTAGTATTTTGGTGCTATATCGTCGGTGGCGGTGCGCTGGCGGCAATCCCTTGGGTTACCGTTGGCTTCTATTCTAAAGAAGCAATTCTGTGGGAGAGCTATGCAACCGGTCACCAAGTCCTATTCTATATGGGCGTCTTCGGTGCGTTCTTAACCGCGCTTTATACCTTCCGTATGATTTGGATTATCTTCTTTGGTGAAGAAAAAACCCACGCGCATAAACTATCTGGTGTGTCATATTGGCTGCCATTGACGGTGCTACTGGTATTATCAACTGCCGTTGGTGCGTGGATTACGCCGCCATTACAAGGCGTCTTGCCAGAAAGCGTTGGGCACTTATTAGAAGTAGCGGGTCAAGCGCACGACAAACATACGGCGGAATATATCGCCATGGGCGCTATGCTTGCAGGCTTAATTCTCGCAGCACTGTTATATGTCGCCGATAAAGGTCGCATGCTGACCCGCTTTAAGCGCACCTCTATAGGCGCAGCGTTATATCATTGGTGCTATCACGGTATGGGCTTTGATGCGCTATACGATATAGTTTTTGTAAAACCCTTTTTGTTCATCGGCCGCTTATTTAAAGCCGACCCTATCGATAAAACGTGGCTTATTTTGCCGAAACTGGCATCTGCTGGTAATAAGGTATTGTCTGCGACGCAAACAGGGTCACTTCGAGGCTACGCTGCAAGCTTTGGCTTAGGCGTGGCTGTGCTGTTGGTGCTGGTAATGATGACGGTGGTATAAGATGATAGAGTTACAACAAACGTGGATGCTACCAGCATTAATCGCAATTCCTTTTATTGCAGGGTTGCTCTGTTGGTTGGTCGAACGCTTTAATAAACGTCTACCGCGCTGGATTGCTCTAATCGGTATGACGTTAACCTTTGCCTTGTCACTGGTATTATGGCAATACGGCGATTATAGCGGCATGAGTAAGCAAGTGATTGCGCCTCAGGCAAACGTACCATGGGTTGCAGAATTCATGGTGCCATGGATACCAAGCTTTGGTATCAGCTTTCATTTGGCACTAGATGGTTTGTCGCTGTTGATGGTTGGCTTAACAGGCCTGCTAGGTATTGCGGCAGTTGCCTGTTCGTGGAATGAGATTCAACGCCGCGTTGGTTTCTTCCATCTTAACCTTTTATGGAGCTTGGGCGGCGTGATTGGCGTTTTCTTGGCCATTGACCTGTTCTTATTCTTCTTCTTTTGGGAGATGATGCTGGTTCCGATTTACTTCTTGATCGCTATTTGGGGTCATGATGTGGTCGGCGGCAAGACCAAAGAATACGCGGCAACCAAATTCTTTATTTATACCCAAGCCTCTGGTCTTATCATGCTGGTCGGTATTTTGATATTGGTCATTATCAGCTATGCGCAAAAAGGCGTGGTGAGCTTTAATTATAATGACTTACTCGGCACTTCACTTGGCGGCTGGGAATATCCGATCATGCTGTGCTTCTTTATTGGCTTTGCCGTTAAATTGCCGATTTTCCCTTTTCACGGCTGGCTACCTGACGCCCATGCGCAGGCGCCAACCGCAGGTTCGGTGGATCTGGCAGGGGTTTTGATTAAGACTGCTGCTTATGGTTTGATTCGTTTTGTCATACCGTTATTCCCAGCAGCGTCACAAGATTTTGCGCCGATTGCCATAACCTTGGGTACCATAGGTATCTTTTATGGGGCATGGCTGGCCTTTATGCAAACTGATATGAAGCGTTTACTGGCTTATACCAGTATCTCGCATATGGGTTTTGTGGTCTTGGCCATTTACGCGGGTACCCTAATCAGCTTGCAAGGTTTGATAATTCAAATGCTGGCGCACGGTTTAAGTTCGGCGGCGCTGTTTATTATGGCAGGACAGTTATACGAGCGCTTGCATACGCGCGATTTGACCTTGATGGGCGGTATGTGGGGTCAGTTCCGTTATTATGCGCCGATTCTGATGTTCTTTTGTGCCGCTTTACTTGGTATTCCGGGTACCGGTAATTTCATCGGCGAGTTCTTAATTTTATTTGGCGCCTTTGCTGATTATCCAGTGTTTGTGGTATTTGCGACCTTTAGCTTGGTATTGGCAGGTTTATACTCGCTTATCTTGATTCACCGTGCCATGTTCGGTAGCAATAATATTAAAGAAGTGGCGTTACGAGAAACCGAAACCCATGGTTTGCCTTCCCGTCCATTAAAAGATTTGGGTAAGCGCGAGCTCTCGTTATTACTGATGCTCGCAGCAGGTTTGGTCTGGCTCGGACTGTATCCACAGCCGTTCCTTGATACTTCAAGTCACGCCATGCAGTGGATTAATAACGCATATATGTACAGTCAAGTGACACAAGTAGACGCATCGCAGCTGCTTGATGCAATGGAGGCACGTTAAGTCATGAATGAATTTACGATGAATGATTTGATGGGGCTGATGCCTTATGCGCCAATCATTGCGGTAGTATTGACTGTATTGGTGGTGATGATTGCCATCACTATTAAACGCTCACATATGGTGATCGGTACCATCTCGGTGGTTGGTTTAAACATAGGTCTGTTTGCCTTGCTTGGGCAAATGGCTGGCATCATCGATAGCGGTACGCTTGTGCCAACAGCTGAGCAGTTATTTGTGATTGATAACTTTGCTCAGTTTAATATGGTGGTTATCTTAATCTGTGCTTTGGCCTGTTTTACGCTGTCTTATGCCTATCTAGCCGATCTAGATGATCATAAAGAAGAGCTGTATTTGCTCATGCTGCTATCGACTGTCGGTGCTCTCCTCATGGTCAGCGCCCAGCATTTAGCCTCATTCTTTATGAGCCTTGAGATGCTATCGATTCCGTTATACGGCATGCTGGCTTATACTTATATGCGTAAACGCTCGCTTGAGTCGGGGCTAAAGTATTTGGTGCTCTCAGCCACGGCATCGGCAACGCTGCTGATGGGTATGGCGTTTATTTATGCAGAAGTGGGCTCGCTTGCTTTCAAGCCTATCAGCATGACGTTGGTCGATCTCTTTGAGTCGCCACTATTAATCGTCGGTACGGCGATGATGATGTTTGGTATTGCTTTTAAATTGTCTGCTGCGCCATTTCACATATGGACGCCAGATGTGTACGAAGGCGCACCAGCACCTGTCGCTACTTATTTGGCATCGGTCACCAAAGTGGCGATGATGGCGCTTGCTGTTCGATTCTTAATTGATACGTCGCTATTAGCATTGCCATCAGTACAGATGCTGCTCATGGTCATGGCAACCCTATCGATACTAGTGGGTAACTTATTAGCGGTACGTCAGACCAGCCTTAAGCGCCTGCTTGGTTATTCGTCGATTGCTCATATGGGTTATGTGCTTATCGTGATTGTCAGCATTGGCTCAGCCGCTGATAGTATCTCAAGCATGTATATGGCAATTTATGCCTTTACCTCTATCGGTGCCTTTGGTGTTGTTACTTTGATGTCGAGCCCGTATCGCTTGGCGGGTGAAGCAGATGAATTGACCCATTATCAAGGGCTGTTCTGGCGTCGTCCGGTACTGACCGCTGTCATGACCATTATGATGTTGTCATTGGCAGGTATTCCATTGACCGCAGGCTTTATCACTAAGCTATTTGCGATTCTAGCCGCCGTTCAAGGTACCAACTGGTTCTTAGCTGGCATGATTATCTTGGGGAGTGCCATTGGTCTGTTTTATTACTTGCGCGTCATGCTCACGCTATTTAAACGTCCGAAACAATTTATTGAATTTGACGTCTCAAAGCAGTGGGGCTTGCGTACGGGCGGTATTATGGTCATTGCTGTCACCGCCATCATCCTCTTCTTTGGTATATTGCCAAACAGTATGATTGAATGGGCAAGTTTGGCTCGTATTTGGTAAGTATAAAGTATGAGCAGGGGTTTTCGATATTGATAACCGCTGCTTATTGATAATGATGGTTAGAAAACCAAGATGCGCCAGCTCTGTGATAAGTTTGGCGCATCTTTTGTTTTAGAGCCTTTAAAAAGTCAAAAACATAGCCATCTATAACCATAAGCAATCATAAATCATAAAAAACGAGGGTGAATCATTATTATGAGTGACAATATTCAAAAAGTAACGGTGCTCAGTAAAACCACGTGGACGCCCAATCTCTTTAGCTTTACCGTCAGTCGTCCTGATAGCTTTAAATTTACCGCAGGACAGTTTGTACGCTTGGGCGTTAATCCCAGTCAATTAAACTACTATAAGCAGTTGAGTGCAGTAGCTGAAGATGAAGATGAAGAAGACGAAGATCTGAACGAAACACTGGATGAGGATATTTTCCGCGCGTATTCAATCGTCTCTTCACCCTTCGATGAAATCCTAGAATTTTTCTCTATTGTCATCCCTGATGGCGCCTTTACCTCGCAGCTACAACATCTAGAAGTCGGCGATGAGCTATTATTAAACACCATGCCTTTTGGCTTTTTAACTTTAGCTCGTTATCAAAAACCGCTGCCAAAGGATTTATGGTTATTGGCAACAGGTACAGGTTTAGCGCCATTTTTGTCGATGCTGCAAGACTTAAAAACTTGGGAAGACTACGAGCATATCGTCTTGGCTTATAGCGCGCGCTCGGCAGAAGAGCTTGCTTATATGGACAAGATTGAAAGCTTACAAGAAGATTTTGGCTCGTTGGTGGACAATCCAGCCAATCTTATCTTTATTCCTATCGTTACTCGCGAGCCTGTCGAGGGCGCATTAACTGAGCGCTTGCCAAAACTCTTATTAGATGGCACGTTGCAAGCGCGCGCCGGTATTGACTTAGACGTCGATAGTACGCACGTGATGCTATGCGGCAACCCAGAAATGGTCGAAGATACCAAAGAGACGTTAAAGCGCTTAGGCTTAGTGATGAATCGCCGCGGCGAGGGCAATATCGCAGTAGAAAACTATTGGTAAGCCTATGATTGCTACAAGTTGATAGAGTCAGTATTTATTAAAAAAACGCCAATGCTTAAAGATAATCGTCTTTAAGTATTGGCGTTTTTTGTAGGCAGCGTTTGGAAGGTTTGTAATACGTCTATAAAAATAGGCTTATGAAGTAGGTTCTAAACTTGGCTCAGTAGCGTCAGCAATCGGATTGATAGGCCCTTGCATCAATTCAGGCTCATCCTTATCGCTAATGATATCTTCATTGGCATTGCTGGCCAGCAAATCTCGATAATTAATTTGCGTTTTAAGCACCAACTGCTCTTCTTCAAGCTCACCATAATTGACTTGCACTTTATATAAGGTGCTCATTATTTTTTTGTTCTTTTTTAGCCAGCGATTGATATCAAGGTAGATAATCTCTTCTTTGGCGCGGGCAATATTGATATAAGACAAAATAAAACCTAACGGGTCTTTTTTGAGCACGCTATGATAAAACCAAATAAACAGTTTGAGCCCTTGGCGTTTGATAAATGATTCGCAGCGTAGATTAAGGACATCGGTATAAGTCAGCTGTCCAAAAACAAAGCGCTGGACGTTGCGATCCAGCTGCACATGAACCAAGCTAAAATTACTTGCTACTTCTGCATAAATCCCGCCAACATCAATAGTACAATATAAACGGAACCAGTCGTCATGTATCTCAACGCGCAGCTCTAAAATGGCTTTGACGTTATCGGTGACAAATTTTTGCAGCGCATCGTTGACGTAAATTTGGGCAACCGGCAAGGACAGCTCTTCCTCGAATTTATCCGTGGTTCTGTCATAGATAGTTTTGACGGCTTGGCTAAGACGCTCCCAGCCATCGCTAAAGGACTCGTCAAAACGGTCAGCGATACTGTCAAATAACTCTTCAAAACTGTCTGAATTATCCATATTGTCCATATGCTCAAAGTTACTCAAACTTATTATCCTTATAATTATTCATTATTTAATGTCAGGCGCAAAAAGGGTATATAAAACAGTATATATCAAAATGACAGTAGGCAAAATGGACGTCTACGTTTTGTATCATTGGGCAGTTTGGCTGTCTACTATCAAATGTAGAAAACTTTCAAATGTATAAAACCTTTGTGAGGTTTTCTCTAAAAACGCGGTTTTTAAAGTTGGCAGTGAATAAATTGATAAACAAGCCTGCATATAAGTGATTGATTGAGTAGCGACGGTATAAGCTTGTGCTAGCGACGCAATTCTATCTCATGGTATGATAGCGCCGGCATTGGTCGACGAGTGCTTAGTTTATCTAAGAGCTTTTATGACGCCTTGTATCGACCGCCCTTATATAGCCAATTCAATATAAAAGTGGTTGGTTTAAAATAGCGCTCTGCTAGAATAAATTTTCCTCGCTTGCTGTGCGCTTCGTACTCCAGAGGCTTCGCAAAATTTATTCCAGCAGTCCTATAACATTTCTAAATGGAATCTACTCTACTATATTCATCAGCTGAGACCCACTGTGACTTCGATTAAAGACTCGCAAAGCTATCATTTTTCAGCGCAAGCGCCCAAGCGCGATATCAGTTTGCCGATGGCGGTGGTGATAGCCGTCAGTGTTCATGCGCTGATTATTTTTGGCATTAGTTTTTCGCTGGGGCAAGATCCTGCTGGCATGATGCAGGACGTTGCAAAAGCTTTGACCGAGAATATGCAGCCAAATGAAGACGCGCAGTTTATTGCCAATGCGTCCCAACAAGGCGGCGGCACGGTGCAAGAGCAAATACGCCAAGAAACCGACCAGAGTAGTCCGGTGGCAGCCGAGCAAATGAGCGAGACGCAAGATGTGATTGACCTGCAGCGTCAAGTTCGGCAGCAGCGCTATCAAGAAAGCTATCTACGTACCACGCTTAGCTGGCGTCAAGCGAGTGTCGAGTCTGATAATGACAGCAAGCAAGAACAAGATGACATGAAGGCGCAAGAAGAGCGTCTGCGTAAGCAAATCGCGACTTTAGAGGCGCAACTGTCACAGCGGCAACAGCTGTATGCGACCAAATCAAAAGTCGTGACCGTCGATAGCAACTCGACAACCCGCGGTGCTGCTGCCGATTATATCAATACCTTTCGCGAGCACGTTGAGCGCGTCGGGAATCTGCAATATCCTGCGCAAGCGCGCGCGCAAGGTATCACCGGCGAGGTCCGTTTGATGGTGATTATTAGCAATGATGGCAATATTAAAGCCATTCGTTTACTTGAGAGCTCAAACTCGACGATACTAGATGAGGCGGCCAAGCAGTCGGTCAGACAAGCGGCGCCCTTTGGTAAATTTACCGAAGATATGAATGATATTGTTGAGCTGCGTCTGATACGTACCTATCGTTACAGTGATAGAGTAGACGTCACCCATTAACTTTGTTTAAATTTAGTGCCGGTCTTATATAGTTATTATGCATTTTTTAAAAAAGGTTAAATGATAATAAACATTAAAAAGACAAAAATTAATGATAAAACAGTTTGGAAATAAAGAGCCAGTATGGAATTTTTAGGTTTTACCGTCGATCTTACTACCTTAACAGAAAATGCGCTCAGCATTGCGCTTAAAATCGCATTTGCCTTATTAATATTTATGATAGGGCGCTGGTTAGCAAAGAAAATCGTCACCATCAGCAATCGCATTATGCTACGTAGCCATTTAGAAGCGACAGCGGCCAATTTTTTAAGCCGCTTATTATATGGCATATTATTGGTCGTCGTTATTTTGGCGGCGCTGAGTAAAGTCGGAGTCCAGACCACTTCAGTCGTCGCTATCTTGGGCGGCGCGGCGGTGGCGATTGGTTTGTCACTGAAAGATCAGCTATCCAACTTTGCCGCTGGTATTATGATTGTGACCTTTCGCCCGTTTGTTCGCGGCGATTATGTACAAATTAGCAGCTATACTGGTACAGTCACCGAGATCACCTTAGTCAATACCCATTTAACGACCATCAATAATCACGATATTATCATTCCAAATGGCGATATCACCACCTCGGCGGTGATTAACTATACGGCGTTACCCAACCGCCGCGTCGATATCACCGTAGGTATTGGCTATGACGCCGATATCAAAACCGCCAAAGATATTATGCTAAATTTGGCAAAAAACAATCCAATGGCCTTTACGGATCCAGCGCCTGTGATACGCGTGACCAATTTGGGCGATAATTCCGTTGATTTAACCTTGAATGTCTGGACCACCAATGATGATTGGTGGGCGATGCAGTGTGATTTATTAGAACAATTCAAAAACGCGCTTGATGATAACAAGATTGACATCCCATTCCCGCAGCGCAGTGTGCATGTCAAAGGCTTAGATCAGATGATTAATCAGATGGATCAAGCGCAAAAAACCATGTTAAAGAAAGGTTAAACAAGGCTAAAAATCTTAGAGATAAGGGTTTGGTAGGCCTAGCCCTGCCAAAATAGCAATCTCAAAGCTTTCCATCTCATCTTGCTCAGCTTGTCCGAGCTCATGGTCAAAGCCCAGTAGGTGCAGTATACCGTGTATCAATAAATGGCTGATATGCTGCGCCACGGTCTTTTTTTGCTCAGTAGCTTCACGTACCACCACAGCATGACAAATCACCAGCTCGCCTAGCGGCAACGTTGGCATCAGCCCAATGATTGCCGCTGGCAAGTCGCTTGGGTAGGATAAAATATTGGTGGCATAATCTTTGCCGCGCGCCTCTAAATTTAGCTCTTGACCTTCGAGGGCATCGGTAATATAAATATCGAGCGCTTTGGTTTTTTCCTGCCATATCTCAGTATCGATATCAGCAAAGTAAGGCAGTATCAGACCATGGTTAATACGCTCATCGATATAATCCAATGTCGCCATCATGACTTTTAAAAGTTTTTCGCGATTATAAAAGCTCTCAAGTATCTCGTCATCGATGCTATCGGCGGCGCTAATATCAAGCACGGCTAAGTTCTCATCATTATTAAATGCGGCTAATTTTTCATCGTTCTCATTATTATTAAAACGACTATTAATATTCTCGTCTAAGTGATTGTCAGTATCATTCTGTTCGGCTGGGCTCATGCCACCCTCCTTTTTTATGTCAATGTGAAAATATCTAAGATTGATTAACTAGCAATAAATGTTTAACACTAAAAAACCGGATATAAAATCCGGTTTGTGTCATATATATACGTTGCTTAAAATAGATTATAACTTAGCGGTGGCATCAGAAATGGCTTGTTTACGCTCTTGTTCTTTCATGCGCTCAAACTTGCGCTTTTCTTGTAGGGCAAGTTGCTCTTCATCAAAAACATCATAAGCTTCAACGATTTTTTGCACCAACTGATGGCGCACGACGTCTTTTGAGTCAAACTTAGTGATATGAATCTCTTCAATACCGCTTAAGATATCCATCGCTTGCGCCAGACCTGATTTGTGCCCACGCGGCAAATCGACCTGAGTAATGTCACCGGTAATAACTGCCCGCGAGCCGAAACCTAAGCGCGTCAAAAACATTTTCATTTGCTCAGGCGTGGTATTTTGCGCTTCATCTAAGATAACAAACGAATTGTTTAGCGTACGACCGCGCATATAAGCAAGGGGGGCGACCTCAATGATTTGCTTTTCGAGCATTTTACCGACTTTATCAAAGCCAAGCATCTCATACAGGGCATCATATAAAGGGCGCAAATAAGGGTCAATTTTTTGAGTCAAATCCCCAGGTAAAAAACCCAGTTTTTCGCCAGCTTCTACCGCTGGACGCACCAATAAAATACGCTCAATCTCGTTGCGCTCAAGCATATCGACCGCACAAGCAACAGCAAGGTAGGTCTTACCCGTACCAGCAGGCCCAATACCAAACGACACATCAGAGGCTAAAATATCTCTGACATAACGCTGCTGATTACCACCGCGCGGAATGATTTTACCTTTACGGGTACGCAGACTAATTGGGGTAAAGTCAGTAGCGGCTTCCAAATTATCAGCATCTTCCTCGGCAGCCGATTGCTTATCAGCCTCTAAGTCTTCATCACGGGCGATGCTCGATTGAATGATTAAGTGCAGCTCTTCGGCGCTGATATCTTTGGTGTTTTGCGCTTCATCGACCATTTTATAAATGATGCGTTCGCCGCGCTCAACGCCCAAAATATCGCCACTTAAACAGAAGTCGCCTTGGCGTTGGCTGATTTTAATATCGAGGCGTTCTTGGATGTATTTCATGTGGTTATTATATTCGCCGAGCACGGTTTTCAGCTGTGCTGGGGTCAACGATTCAAAATGTATACGGCGGCTTATGGAATCAGTCAAGCGATTATCCTTGTATTTGGTTGCCCACTGCATGTTCGTTACTTCAGTGCATTAGTGCTTCTGTGCTTTTATGCATGATAGTCAGGCGGGCTTTAAAAATAAAATAATACGTCGTGTTTCAATGCTTTTTCATTGCGTTTATAACGGTTATGTAAATACTGAAAGTAGTGCTAATAAATATGACGGTAAAATTTTGCTAAAAATAGTTGTTGATAAGATGACAGTAATAAGTAAATGCCCTGTCTTCATTATGGTAGTTGACATACTCCCACCACTTTCGCTAAGCTCAAGTGGAGGATTCTAAAAGCGTTAGCGCTTAGGCGACTTTCTCACGAATGTCACAAGTTTTCTGTTTCAACGGGCGACCTTTACCGCATCCTCCCTCCGCAGACAAAACGGCATGTCCTGCCGCAAGAATATTTTTAGCTGCATTCACATCAGCATTTGCTTTATGCCCGCATTTGACGCACTCAAATTTAGCCTGAGTTTGTCTATTCTCTTTGGTAATATGCTGACATTGGGAGCAGGTTTGGCTGGTGTAACGTGGGTTTACTTTAATGAGCACCCCGCCTTGCCAGTGCTGCTTGTACTCAAGCATATCAATCATCATGCCCCAGCCTTGATCCAAAATGGATTTATTCAATCCTGACTTGGCTTTGACGTTACGCCCTTTGTTTTCTAACGTACCACTTGCAGACTTCGACATATTGGCTACTTTTAAGTCCTCACAAGCAATCATGGCGTGGTTTTTGCTGATCGCGGTGGTGATTTTGTGCAAGTAGTCATGGCGAATATTGGCAATATGATGGTGGAGTTTTTGAATCTTACGGTTCTGCTTTTTCCAGTTTTGACTGAATAAGACTTTTCTACTTAATTGGCGCTGTAATGCGGCCAGTTTAATTTGATTGGCTTTAAAGCTGTTTTTGGGTTTGATGTGCTGACCATCTGAGGTGGTAATGAGTTTAGTGACACCTAAATCAATACCTATGGCGCTTGTAGAGGGGTGAATTGGGTTTTGATCCAGTTCTCGCTCACACCCAAAAGACACGTACCAGTGCCCTGATTTCTTGCTAATAGTGATGTTTTTAATGGTGCCGATGATGTCTTGTGATTTTCTAAACTTCACAAAGCCAATACCGCTAGGTAGTTTGATGCGATTGCCTTCAATACGGCAATACTTATCAAACTGAACAAGCCTGATTGAGTCGCAGCCATCGGATTTACGTTTAAATCTTGGCATCAGTTGTCGTAGTTGAATCTCTGTGCCATCGCTTAGCTTAAAGAACTTGGGTTTTCGGAGCTTCTTTTTATTTTCTTTGAGCCTAGCATGAACTTTAGGGTCGAAAAATCGTGACCAAGCAGAGGCGAGATCACGTACTTTTTGTTGTAAGGACACGGCATTGGCATGGGTTCTTAAGAAGTCAAAATCAGGATTGTTCTTTAGATCCATGATTTTATTAACCAAGTTGGTGGCATTAATAAATTCATTTTTGGCAAACATCTCAAATGAGATCGCTAGCATTTGATTCCAAACAAAGCGTGCAGAGCCGACAAGATTATTTAGAATAATCTGTTGCTCTGCATTAGGCTCAAGCCTAAACTTATACGCTTTGTTGATTTTCATTACCGCAACTAATTTTGTTTGATAGAATATAAATTCTAAAGATTATTTAGATTTCATACAGTAGCTAATTTGTATAAAAATATAATAAACACTAGGGCGTGTCCTCAATTCATCTTGCAATGAATGATAGTACACGCCAGATAAAGCATTGACTTAAAATTACGCGCCAACTTCTCATAGCGAGTAGCGATGCTACGAAAATGCTTGAGCCTTGCAAACATATTTTCAACAAGATGACGCAGTTTGTATAAATAGCTATCAAACTCTGGATTAGGCTGTTTGGCATTTTTCCTTTTAGGAAAACGACGGGGATCATATTATGGCTTCGAGCTTTATCTCTGATAGCCTCTGAGTCATAGCCTTTATCAGCGATAAAGTAATCTGCCTGTCCAATCATGTCAATCAATTCACCTGCAACTTGACTGTCGTGGACTTCACCCCCAGTGATTTTAAAATCGAGCGGATATCCATCGGCATCACAGGATAGGTGTATCTTTGTAGTTGCTCCGCCACGGCTTCGTCCAATTGCTCGATCTTCACCACGCCGAGCTCCACTTGCATGCTGGTGACACCGTATATAACTTCCGTCGATGAATACCCATTCCGTATCAACTTCTGCTCAAAGGCTAAAAAAAATTTCTCCCACAAACCCGTTTTTGACCATCGATTGAAACGGTTGTAAGCGGTTTTCCATGGGCATAATTCTTCAGGTATGTCACGCCAAGGAGCACCTGTACGTAGTTTCCAAAGAATGGCTTCCATCACGTCACGATTCTTATCTTTTCGGTAGCAACCATGTTGTGCCATAGTCACTTGTAGCTGTTCCCAGAGATTATCGGTCAATGCTTGTCTGGCCATCTTTCTTATATACCTCTTATTTTATAAAGTGTATGCTTTATTTTAGAAGATATATACTTGTTTGCCAATTAGGGACACGCCCTAGGCGAAATTCACCTCCACCCTAATGTCGGGTGGAGTCCTCTTTCGCTTTTAGATAGAATTTAAAATTCAAGCCATTTACAGGCGGGCAGGGCTTTGTTTTTGTATGGTGATTGCAACTGTAGATGATACACCTTAGAGCGAAAACGGCAACAAAACTAAATAGCCACTATGGTTATGGTCAGGAGCACAGAATGATGAATGATTTGTGGTAATCTAGAGCTTAGATAATGGCGGTGTAAAAGCTAAGTTTGTAAAGGTAGAAGAACAAGATATTTTTTAGAAAAATAATATTTTTTGAATGTAAAGTCATCGCGTCTAAACGCGTGCTAAATGGGTCATAATAGGAATAATAACCATGCAACATACTGAAGCAAATTTATCAAAAATCAATCCTGCTAAATCTGAACAGGCTAATAAAGCGGCTATGACTGAGCAGCAAGTCCTTATCGCCGGCGGCGGCCATGTCGGTTTGTCGTTTGCGTTGTTGCTTGCTCATCATGGTATCGCTAGCACTCTGCTAGAGAAAAACAGCTATCCAACCATCAGTCCAAATGACGACGCTAAACGCACGCATTATTTAGACAGTCGAAATACCGCACTGTCACGGCGTACGGTACAGATTTATCAAGAGATTGGGCTATGGGATGAGCTACAAAGTCATGCTTGTCGCATTGATGCGGTAAAAATTAGCGAGCAAGGTAGCTTTGGGCGCGCACAATTAAATAAAGCTGAGGAGCAAGTCGAGTCATTTGGGCAAGTGATGGAAAACGCGTGGCTTGGGCGTAAGTTGTTATTGGCTGCCCAGCAGGAGCCGCTGATTACGCTGATTGATAATGCCAATGTGATAGCCGTTAGCCAACAAAACGATGGCGTGACGTTAAGCTTTAGCTATTACGGTGAAGAAGAGCATGAGCAGCAGTTGCAGGCCAGTGTTTTGGTTGCCTGTGATGGTCGCGACTCTACCGTGCGTCAATTGTTAAATATCGGCACTACGACTTATGATTATAAGCAAACCGCTATCGTTGGCGTGGTAGAAACCGATCAGCCGCATGAACATATTGCCATTGAGCGTTTTAGTCCGGCAGGGCCGCTTGCAGTATTGCCATTGACCGATCCAGAAGGCGACGGCAATGATGAATATCAAAAAGGCTATAGACGCTCAGTGGTTTGGGTTTGCCCAACGGGTGAAGAGACACAATATCTAGAAGATGATGCGCATTTCTTGGCAACCTTGCAGCAAGCTTTTGGTAAGCGCGCTGGCACGTTTAAAAAAGCCGGTCGCCGCGGCGCTTATCCATTGACACGGGTACTGGCTGACAAACAAGTTGACGGTCGTTGCGTCATCATGGGTAACGCTGCTCACACCTTGCATCCGGTCGCTGGACAGGGTTTTAACCTGTGTATGCGTGATGCGCATGTACTGGCGCAAATGATGAATCGGCAGGTGCTAAAAGGCGAAGATATCGGCGATCCTACGTTGCTCAAACGCTATGAAAAAGCCCGTCAAACCGATCAAAAACGCGTCATTCGCTTTTGTGATGCAGTAGTACATGGCTTTACTCATCCTAATCCAGCGGTGAAACTGGCACGTAACGTGGCTTTGGTTGCCTTTGATAAACTGCCAAACATTAAGCCATTGATTGCCAACTATGCGATGGGCTTAAAATCTTAGTTCAACATACTGGTAAGTTATTAAGCAAATAAAATCCAACATTTCAGCTGCTGCTAAACCACATAAATATGAGCGGATAGCATGAATAACGCGACAAAGGATGTTTTATGAAAAATAACCATACGCTCATTATCGGCGGCGGTATCGTCGGTGCAACCCTGGCGCTAAAACTGGCACAAGCTGAGATGCCAGTGACGCTTATTGATGCGCGCCCTAAACGTAGCGAGGCAAATTGGCAACAAGTGCTTGGTAAGCGGGATGCGCGCGTTTATGCTTTAAGCCTTGCCAGTATTGGTTTGCTGAAAGACGTGGGCGCTTGGCAAAAAATAGCGGCATCAGAGCGTAAAGCCGATTATACCCAAATGCAGGTTTGGCAGCTAAACGGTCGCGGCGAGTTACTGTTCGGCGATAGTGATGATGCTAATAATGGTAATGACGGCAATAACAGCAATCAAAACTCTGAGACAAAAATGCTCGGTAGTATGGTTGAGCCGGCCGTTATCGAATATGCATTGTGGCAGCGTTTATCTGCCGCTGATGTCAGCCAATATCTAACCGTTATCGATGGGCACAAGGTTGTCGACATGGACTGGCTTGGTAGCGCGCAAGGTTACCGTGTGACGCTAGATAATGGCACGGTGATTGACGCGCGTTTATTGGTTGGTGCTGACGGTCGCGGCTCGTTTGTGCGTAAGCAGGCGGCCATTGAGCTAGATGTGCTTGATTATAACCAAACCGCGATTTGCTGTGCCATTCAAACCGACAAGTCGCACCTAGCGACTGCCCGTCAAGCCATGCTACCGACTGGTACATTGGCATTGTTGCCGCTTGCTGATATCACGGATGAAGATAAAATCAATCCACAACACTGGCAGTCGATCGTATGGACACTGCCACGCAATCAAGCATTGGCATTGTTGGAAGAAACGCCGCGCTACATCGCTGATAAATTGGCTGCTGCCAGTCATTATGAGCTGGGTGCTATCCGCGAGATTGAATCCATCGCCAGCTTTCCGTTAGCCGCGCAGCAAGCAAAAAGCTATGTCGCCGATAATCTAGTATTAATTGGGGACGCCGCACATGGTGTGCATCCGCTGGCAGGTCAGGGGCTAAATTTGGGAATGCTTGATGTAAAAGTGTTAAGCGAACAACTCAGCCATGATTATGCGCGCAGTGGCAATAAGCTGTGGGGTACGAACCAAACCTTACGAAGCTATGAGCGTCTGCGTCGTCCACATAATAGTTTGATGATGCACAGCTTTTCGGCGCTTAATTGGCTGTTTGCTGGCTCGCTTGCGCAGATGCGTCCGATTCAACAACTTCGTAATGAAGGTATGTATCGCGTCAGCAAAATCAAACCATTGATGCGTCTGTTTGCTAAGCAAGCGAGTGGGGTTTAGGTGATTACGTGTTTGATAATTAATAGTATGAAGCAGAGTACATTAAATGACTAAATCTTGGTTGTCATTCCAACAGCAACTTAATAGTTTAAAAGCTAAAGATATGCTAATAGACAATGAAGCAGCAGCACTCAGTTATCTTGAAAGAGTCGGTTATTATCGGTTAAGTGGTTACTGGTATCCATTCCGTCAGTTCAATGACAACTCTACAAACAAACGGCTGAGTTTATTCGTAGAAAATACCCATTTTAAGCATATTGTAGAGCTTTATGTCTTTGACAAAAACTTGAGGCTCTTAGCATTGGATGCATTAGAGAGAATAGAGATGGCAGTTCGAGTGGATATTGCGCATATATTGGGTAAAAAAGATCCACAAGCTCATGAACAAGCAGAGAAATTAGATGGTAATTTTGCAAAAAAGATAATTAGGAAAGGAAGGAATAAAGGAAAGACTGAACACCAACTTTGGTTGGAAAAGCATAGTCAGTTATTACATCGTGCAAGAAAAGAGCCTTTCATTTCGCATCATAATAATTCTTATAAGGGAGTTATACCCATTTGGGTAGCAATTGAGGTTTGGGATTTTGGTTGCATGTCTAGATTGTATGCTGGCATGACTTATTCAGATAAAGCGACTATTGCACAAAAGTATGAGGTTACTGGAAAACAACTTGAGCAATGGTTACGTAGTCTAAACTTTATTCGTAATGTTAGTGCTCACCACAGTCGATTATGGAATGCTAACATTCTTGAACAGTCAGCTCCTATTACATTAGATGAAAGATGGACGGCACTTGCAAATCATAAACCATTTTTTTATTTTTGTATTATGCAGCATATGCTAAATATTATCTGTCCTAATTCTCAGTGGAATAAACGTTTTAAAGTTTTATTGAAGGAATTTCCTACTGTACCTAATAATACTGTCAATATTACAGATTTTGGTTTGGTAACGAGTATAGATGACTGGAAATTATGGCTCTAAAATAAGTTATTATGAAGTTGAATCACTAGATATAGAAAACCGCCACTTGCAAGAGCAGAGGTGACGGTCATATTGATATACATGATATCACTTAATATGAATTTAGCAAATGCTAAAATGTATCTACCCCAACGCCGAAAACAGCACCATCAGCACTGGCGAGACAATATTAATAATAAAGCCAAAGCTGATCGCCAGTGGCACAACTTTTAGACCACCTGATTGTTGAATAATCGGTAAGGTAAAATCTAAACTGGTCGCGCCGCCAAGTCCTACCGCTGCTGATGGATATTTACGCATAAAAACAGGAATAAATAATAGCGCAAAAAACTCACGTACCAAGTCATTAAATAGCGCCACACTGCCCCAAACGGCGCCATAAGCATCAGTCATGATAATCGCTGATAGCGAATACCATCCAAACCCTGATGCCAATGCCATTCCCTTAGTCCAAGAGACATCGCTAAATATCAGCGCAAAGATAAGCCCGCCGACCAATACCGAGAGCGTAAAGATCACGCTCATCTCAACGCCGCGTTTATTAAGTAAGACTTCCTTTAGGGTAATGCCCGAGCCTTTGAGGCCAATACCGACCAGTAAGATTAATATCATTAGCATTGCTGTCATGGTGTTTTCAGGTGGCATATAATCGGCTGGCAAAAAATAGCCAATCACCATACCAATCGCCACGCAAAATACCTGTGCTAGACTGCCGCGAATACTGACACGGTGCTCTTTAGATTTGACGCTAGGTTTTTTGGCATGCCATGGACGCAGACGGTCAAACAGCATCAAGGCAAATAAGCCGGTGCCAATCGTTAGTATCGACAAGATAGTGACATAAAGCGCAATTTCACCTATTTGGCTGCCAAGTCCTTCGACTTGTGCCAGCTCAATACCAATCAACCCTAAGATGATAAAGACCAAATAAGATAAGCCTTTATCTGCAATTTTGGTCAGGGTTGGATTAGAGGGAATGGCAAAGCCAATAAACATCGGCATTAATACCAAAACAAGGGTAATTAGGCTTTGCATGTCGGCAGACTCGTCATTTTTAAACAAGGCGTTTTTGGGAGGGCATTTCTCAGAAGCTGGGGATTGTATCATATTAGCTCGTAAATACGGCTATCAGCACATCATATTCATCGCAAAATATGACGGTTGTTTGAGTAGTAAATGACCTCTAAGTGGCTGGTTATTCTTTACCTGACAAACTTTTGTTGCTACATTGAAGGCATCAAACGTTTTGGCACGTATTATGTCGCTATATCAACTCAAGTCTCAATTCCAAGATCAATTGCGTCCTATAAGCGATACTCTAGCTGGGCAAGGTGTTACCGCCAACCAAGTGACGGTTTCAGCAGTATTGTTGAGTGTGGGAACGGCCTATGTGATAGCTAAGCCCGCAGCCAGAAATCAAGCGCTATGGCTGTTAATGCCGTCATCATTGTTTGTGCGTATGGCGCTCAATGCTATTGATGGTATGATGGCGCGTGAGCACGGGCAGGCATCCAAACTTGGTGCAGTGCTTAATGAATTGGGCGATATTGTTGCCGATACAGCATTATTGGCCAGTCTGTTGCCGCATATTGATAATCAAGAAACGCCCGTTGGGCTGATAAATATCGCAGAAAACCTATCTCACAGTCAGCGCCATATTGTCGGTTTGATTGGTTTTAGTATTGGTACCGAGCTACTGGGCATAGCCAGTAATACAGCGCTAGGTACTCGAGCCAACCATGGGCCATTAGGCAAAAGTGACCGTGCTTTTTTGCTGGGTGTGCTTGGCATCTTGGTTGGTGTCAAAGTACCGTTATCGCTATCACCTATAAGAATAGGGCAGCTGTGCCTACTGACAGAAGCAATGCTCTTAAAAACTTGCCTCAATCGCTTGCGTTATATGGTGAATTTATACGTAATGCGTAAACCGCCAGTGCCTAAATCAACACTGAGTGCCTTAAATACTTGTCATCATTCAAACATTTCCAACCATGCTGAATTTTCTCCTAGCGTCATTGATGGTTTCATCGCTCATAACGCTTTACCTCATTCTTCTACTAATGCTTTTCTTTTGGAATCCAATATTATGTCAGCGACCTCTAATAGTGCAGAAAATAAAATAAATCTGCTTAACGATAGTAATCATAAAGACCCATCCCAAAAGACGTCATCAAAGAAACTCTCATCAAAGCAACCTTCATCAAAGCAGTTCTCACCCAAAACTATTCATGGTGAAAGTAGTTATAACGCTTATGATGGCACGGCAATATATTATCGTTACTGGCTGACGATGCCTCTAGAGGCTATAAAACAAATCAGTCAGCAACACACACAACAGCGCCAAGTCATTCTGTTACATCGTGGTCATGAGCATTCAGGACGATTGGAAGAGTTAGGACAGCAGTTTGCTGCGGCTGGCTATCAGGTATTTGCTTGGGATGCACGCGGTAATGGGCGCTCAGGCGGTATCAAAGACCATGCCGAGAGCGTCACCGAGCTAGAGCGCGATTTAAACGACTTTGTGCAATTGGTCGTTGCTCAAACTGGCATTGCCATTGACGATACTTTACTCATCGCCAGTAGTATCGGTGCGGTACTCGCGGCAGCATGGGTACATGATTACGCGCCCAATATCCGCGGGATGATTTTGGGTACACCTGCATTGAAGATTCGTTTGTATCTACCCTTTGCCATACCGTCGTTAAAGGTGGCTCGCGCGCTTGGACTGATGTCACGCGTGAGTAGCTACGTCAAAGCGCAAGTGCTGACCCATGATAAAGACGCACAGCACGCCTACAATGCCGACCCGCTTATCTCCAATAGCATCTCGACTGACTTGCTCATTGATACTCATGCGACGGGTCAACGCTTGCTCGATGATGCTGGTGCCATTACCGTACCGACGTTTGTATTGTGCGCAGGCAAGGATTATGTGGTCGATAAGCAGGCTGAACGCGATTTTTATGACGCGATTAATACGACTACTAAGCGTTGGCAATTATATCCAGACAGCTATCATGCGATCTTTCATGAAACCAATAAAGCAGACGTCTTCGCTGATTGTATCGAGTTCGCTGAGCAGGTATTCAGTACGGACGTTAAAGCATCGGATTTGAGCGCCGCTCATCTAAACAGTGCCAGTAAGGATAAGGTTGATCGCTTAGCGATTAAACCTTTTAACCCAAGCTTTGCCATTACCCGATTTGCCATGCAAAAATTTGGTCATGTCAGCGATGCCATTGCCACAGGGCTTGCGCATGGCTTTGATTCGGGTCATTCGCTCGATCATGTCTATTACAATCAGCCGAGTGGTCAGAATAAATTTGGTCAGGCAGTCGATAAATTCTATCTCAATAATATCGGTTGGCAAGGGATTCGTATCCGCCGTGAGCATATATTAGAGCTAACACGTCAAGCTTTAGCAGATATTGAAAATAAGAACCAAAATAGTGCTAAGTCATACCAACCAAGATTGCTAGATATTGCTAGTGGGTATGGCTTTTATGCGTTTGATTTGTTGACAGAATTTGCAGACTTGCATGCTGAGCTACGTGATTATGAGCAGCATAATATTCAAGCGTTACAGTCGAAAGCGCAGCAGCTAGAAATTACTGATCGCGTGATTGCCTGTCAAAAAGATGCCTTTGACCCTGCCAGTTATGTTAATGAGCAGAAAGAGACTGGCAGTGCCGATGAAACAAAGTTCGATATCGCCATTGCCTCTGGTGTTTTTGAATTGTTTTCTGACAATATGCTACCAACGACGGCTTTGGCAGGCATTTACGATAGTTTAAAATCTGGTGGTTATTTGCTTTATACCAATCAGCCTTGGCATCCTGAACAAGAATTTATCAGTAAAACCTTAAACAATCATCGTGGCAGCGATTGGGTGATGCGTTGTCGTTCACAAGCAGAGATGGATCAGTTGGTTGAGAGTGCTGGCTTTCAAAAAATAGCAATGCGTATCGATCGCTTTGGTATTTTTACCGTGTCACTAGCGATTAAAGTCGCCTCAACCAATCATGAATAATACGCATGCCAAACCCTATGAGCGTGTACAGCTTTTTTCAGGGGGCGGTTCCCGTTTTGGCTATTATTTAGGTAGCTATGCAGCATTGGTGGCTCATGATTTGACGCCGGATATGATTGTTGGCACCTGCGGTGGTAGTCTATCGGCTTATTTGGTTAATTTGGCGCCCGATCCCAGGGATTTGCAGGAGCTCATGTGCAGTCGTGAGTTGTATCGTGTCATTACTGCCATCAGACATGTCGCGCCAGACGAAGTAAGTAAGCGATTAAAAATACGTTGCATGACTCAGGCTTTCAAGCGCTGGCGACTCACAAAACAAAAAGCTAACGGACAAAGACTGCGGCAAGTAGATAACTATGAGCGGATTTTGGATGAATTGCAGCAGCTAGCGATGTTTCGAGTTGATAAGGAAGAAAAATGGCTTGACGAGTTGTCTGGTCTTTCTCTCAAGCAAAATAATAATTTGTGTAATCCTACCGCGCCAGAGATAGCCATTATCGCCAGTCGCCTGCATCCAACAGCTAGCCAAGGGACTACTGTTGATAATGCTTTTCACAATGATTTTAGGCTACAAGAATTATTATTTGCCCCGCCGCGATTGGCAGTATTAGATCTCATTGCAGAAAAACTGAATTCACCGGCTCATACATTTGCTAATGGACGTATAACTCAGTCTGTCAGAACGCTGACCAAATGGGATTTTGCCCCTGCGATTCGTGCTTCTATGGCAGATATGTATTACCTACCACCGACGCATATCGCAGCCCTTGGTTGGTGTTTAGGCGGAGTGATTAATCTCACACCCATTGAGCTGGCGTGTCAATTGGGTCATAGCGTATTTGCAGAAACCAAGGCGGGTTATGATTCATGGCTTGCCGCACCAGCCATTCAACGTGTTTTTGGTTTTGACCCCAACGAGCGTTTGGCACAGGTGCAGGGTTTTGATTCAACAGAAACGCTGCCACGCGCTGATTCTGTTGAAACCAGTCCTCGAGTGAATCAACTACATTGGTTACCTTTTGCAGATAATGCTCAGCAGTTGGCAAGGCAGCATGTACAAAAGCGTTTTAACATCAGACAAATGACCGTTGAGCTGATTCACAGTGACTATGATGGCTTTGTGCAGCAAATGCAGGCGCAATGGCAGTATGGCTATCAGCGTACCACTGACTATATACAACAGCACGGGCTATGAGTTCGCAAATGAAAGACCTTACACAATCTACTTCAGCTCATAAGTCATCGCATATCATCGTTTTCGGCGGTACGAGTGGACTTGGTTTGGCACTGGCGCTGCATCATCAGGCGCTTGGCTGGCAAGTGAGCGTGGTTGGTCATAGTATGGAGAAGATAGATAATACCAATAGTCAGCATCCTAACATTATTACTTATTGCTGTGATTTGACTGATAACGTGCAAACACAAAGTTTGTTAGAGAGCTTGTCAAATATCAGTTTTCAAAGAGTGATTTATAGTGCGGGTAGTTATACCAATGAGCGTGTTCACCATCTGAGTCAAGCGGACAGCGATCAAATGCTAGCAATTAATCTGCAAGCGTTTGAGCAGGTTTTTAGATGGGCAAGTGAGCAATTAAGGCGGCAAAGCTGTGCGTTGGATTTCAACGAAAACAGCAGCCTAAGCCTAATTTGTATTGCTTCTATCGCCGGTACAATGGATTATCCTTACGCCAGTCTTTATGCCAAAAGCAAACGCGCGATGATTGCCAATGCTAGCGCCTATCGTGCAGCACTTGCGCCTTATCACATTCAAGTAAACTGCATCGCCTCGGGATATATCGATACCCAAGCATTACGTGATTTAAATAATGGTGATGCTAGCCATAAGCCATTCATAATAAAAACACAAACGGCGGTTGAGAAGATTATGCAGGCAATTGATAAAGATATTGAGCTGGCCATATTTCCACGCTCTATGGGCTATATCATTCGGGCGCTAAACCATTTACCTAAGCCTTTGCTTAACTGGATATTGCGTAGTAAATTGGATAAAACCACTTGATAACAGCTTAGCCAAGCAGCCAATAAAACAAGGTAAATAATGGCACACCAATCAGCAGACTATCTATTCTATCCAATACGCCGCCATGTCCAGCGAGCATAGTACCCGTGTCTTTTACTCCGTGCTGACGTTTAAAGGCGGATTCTAATAAATCTCCAGCGATACCACTTACCGCTAAACCATAGGCGGCCAATAAGCAAATCCACCAGCTAAAAGAAGTGAGCCAGATGCCTAATAGTGTGGCCAATATCGCTGCTAATACACTGCCAAAGAGAGCACCTTCGATACTTTTATTCGGGCTGATGGTTGGAGCAAGACCGCGCTTAAAGATTTTGTGACCAAGCAATCGTCCGCATAAATACTGGGCAATATCATTAAATTGGCTGGCGAATAATACAAAAAACAAAATGCCATATTGTTCGCGCTGCCACGTTAATTGCTGTAAGGCAATCAAGCTGATAATCAATGCGATAAAGACAGAACTAAACAGCAAGTCTAGGAATTTTAAACGTGTATAGGCTCGCTTAGAATCACAAGGGGTTTTGATAAAAGGCTGAGTATTTGGTTGCAAGCCACGCGCTTGAAGTTTACTAATAAGCCTAGCTTTACTAGGTAGGTGCCATAATCGTTTAATCTCGTAGCCGCCACGCACACCAATTAACAAGAAAAAAGCGATCAGCAACCACTGATAGGGGTATGTGCGAGAGTGTAGGTGTTGACTATTATCAGTTATCTTAGCGATAACATAACAAGCGCAAAGCGCTGCTAACATGAGCCACCATGAGCGTGCTATCAAGTAGATTTTCGGTAAGCGCTGACGCAAGCTAGGTAGGGCAAGCATAGCCCAAACCGAACTCACGACTATCATTAGAACCATCACAAACCGTAAGTCAGAAGCCATGTTTTTAGCACTTTGAGGTCGATAGAGAACGGTAACCCACCGTTTTTTTTATGGCTGAAGTGGCAACGCTTAATTGCTGTTAGGCGTTAGCAACTGTATATACCGATTCAGCCTCTGTATCATCGATTATAGGCTGAACCAACCAATCGATACCACCCTCTTTCAACTTTGATAATGGTTCAATCACACTGGTCCGAGGTGTGCTCGTTAAGTTGGGATAGTCTTTTCGGTAATGGCCACCGCGGCTCTCAAGTCGTTGATAAGCGGACTCGATAACTAAGGTCGCTAATTGCAACTGTCTGGCTAACTGAAAGTAGGGCAGCTCATTTAGAATAGTAGGGTTATCTTTATTATCGATATCTAACTGATTAGAGTCATAGCCGTTAAGCTGCTGTTGCCATTGCTGTATTTGCAAAAGTGCTTGTTCTAATTGTTTAGCATCCCGGGTAATGCCCATATGAGACGTCATCAAAGCTTTTAATCCTGCGGTTATTCCAGTGATATCAGCATTTATATTGACGTGGATGTTGTGATTGTCATTTTTATTACAGTTACTTTCATATTCAACAGACGATGGCAAAGTAATGCGCTGACTATTTTTAAGCGTTGGCGCTGTCCACGTATCATAGATTGATTCATTTAAATCAGAATCAGGTAAAGTTGTTTCTAGCGTTCCTATTGCTGCTAAATAACGCGGTAAATCAGCAGCGATATTGCGCCCAACCACCACACATTCCAACAATGAGTTACTTGCTAAGCGGTTTGCTCCATGCAGACCTGTATAAGCGACTTCACCCGCCGCATAAAGTCCTACCACATCGGTTACGCCATTGGCATCTGTGACCACACCACCACAACTATAATGAGCGGTCGGCGCAACGGGGATAGTGTGTTTTGTAATATCAATACCGAGTTCGAATAGGGTTTTATAAATCTGCGGAAAATGCTCGCGCAAAAACTCCGCTGGCAAATGACTGACATCAAGATTGACGTAGCCTAGACCGTTATCGTTGATTTGCTCAGCGATGGAACGCGCAACAATATCTCTTGGAGCTAGTTCTGCGCGCGCATCAATATCAAGCATAAAACGCTTACCAGTTTGCGGGCAATATAATCGTCCACCTTCGCCGCGTAGTGCTTCAGATATCAAAAAGCTACTATCGCCAAATGCCAAACCAGTTGGATGAAATTGGATAAACTCTAGATTTGCCAAACGGCAACCCGCTTGCCATGCCATCATAACACCATCGCCGACACAGACGTTCGGCGCGCTGGCACGCTTAAATAATTGCCCCAAGCCACCACTGGCTAAGACAACCGCGCGACTATAAAAGGTAAGTTTACGTTGATGTATATGATCAAAAACAAGCGCACCTTGGCACTGATTATTTGGATTGGCGCTATTTGTTAAAAGTCTCAACGCTTCATGAAACGGTAGCACAGTAATGTTGCTTGCCGCTTTTACCTTGACTGTTAAAGCCTCCATCACGTGGCGACCAGTTGCATCATCAGCGTGGGCGACCCGCCGACAGCCATGACCGCCTTCTTTGGTTAAATGCAAATTACTGGTCTGTAATGCTGCTAAAGGATTTGCATTATCATGCTGCTGTCTCTCCTGCTTAGGAATCAGGGTAAAGGGTACACCTTGCTCGCACAGCCATTGCACCGCTTGCTGTCCAGCGCTTAAAATACTGCTGGTATTATCAGCTTCGCATAAACCTGCGCCTGCAATGAGCGTATCAGCGATATGGTCAGCGACACGGTCATTCTTATCTAGACTGGCTGCAATGCCACCTTGGGCATAATGGCTTGAGCAAACATCCAGTGCCGCTTTGCTGAGTACCGTAATATTTAGAGACGTTGGTAAGGCAAGAGCAGTACTTAAACCTGCAAGGCCAGCGCCAATGATAAGTACATCTGTCTGGATAGTATCCGTAGAATTATGAGTATTCACCTTATCCGCTAACCATGCCTCGCTCATATTATGCCGCTCCCACATTGGCAAACAATTCGCGGTCTTTGACGATATCACCGCTCGCGGCCACACGTTGTTTTTGCGCTTCGGCAAAATCAAGCATGCGTTGTAAAGGTTTTCTAGCTGCTGCTGCCAGCTCAGGCGTCATGAGCACTTCGCCGCTACGATTGGTTAAGCACTGTTCAATACCTTGCAGGCCATTCATTGCCATCCAAGGACAAAAAGCACAGCTTTTACAACTGGCGCTTTCACCAGCCGTTGGCGCCGCTAAGAAACGCTTATGTGGCGAGCGCTTTTGCATCTCGTGCAAGATGCCTAAGTCGGTAGCGACGATAAAGGTCTCAGCATCCATCTCATACGTTGATTGCAACAGCTTACTCGTCGAGCCGACCACATCAGCCAGTGCCACGACGCTATCAGGCGATTCAGGATGCACCAATACTTTGGCGTTTGGGTGCTCCTCTTTTAATTGCAGCAGCTCAGTGGCTTTAAACTCGTTATGGACCAAGCAAGACCCTTGCCAAAGCAACATATCGGCGCCAGTCTCTTGCGCGATGTATTTACCCAAGTGACGGTCAGGACCCCAAATAATTTTTTCACCATTCGCATGCAAATGTCGGACGATATCGATGCCAACCGAAGAAGTTACGACCCAATCAGCACGGGCTTTCACAGCAGCGCTAGTATTGGCATAAACCACCACTGTACGCTCAGGATGGGCATCACAAAAGGCAGAGAATTCATCAGCAGGGCAGCCCAAATCAAGTGAGCATTCAGCCTCCAAATCTGGCATCAGTACCGTCTTCTCCATACTCAGTATCTTTGCTGATTCACCCATAAAGCGCACACCAGCGACGACCAAGGTTTGCGCACTGTGCGCTTGTCCAAAGCGCGCCATCTCTAGCGAATCACCAACGCAGCCGCCGGTTGCCAAGGCCAAATCTTGGATAAAAGGATCAACATAGTAATGCGCAACCAATACCGCATTATGCTCTTTTAATAGCTGCTTAATATTCTCTTCAACCGCAAGTCGTTCCGCACGTGGCAAATCCGCTGGGATTTTCGCTTTGGCGTATTCGATATTCATCTGAGTCGCAATGCGATTATCAGTGCTCATGATGGGCGCGTCGTATGGATAAGTTTTCATAAGTGCAAACCTTTGCTGCGATAACGGCAAACCAATAGCCGCTAAAAGTGAGTCAGTAGCCGCTAAAAGTGAGTCAGTTAAATATGGTTAAATAACAAGTTTTAATAATTATGCTCATTTTGAGCATAATTACAAGTATTTTTTATAAACTGCTTCTAAAATGATACGTAATTCGTCAAAACTTACCTTGCTCGCTGTCTTTTTTATTGCTTCCGATATCGTCTATTTACAACGGCAGGCTATGATAGTTTTCGATTCACGCTATACTAAGCATGGTTATAAACACTTCATCTTGAAAACGCTCATTTCACGTTTAAACATAAAGGAAACCTTTAAAGCCATGACGTTGTCTTATTCGCATTCGCATCAACAAGGTAGCGGCACCACAGAAGTGGTCGCCGTGCTAGTAGCGATTACTGAGCACACCGCGCGCGTTTTAACGGTTGACCAAGGCAAGCTCTTGCCTAACGGGCCATTGATGCCATTACATCGCTCCTTGCAAGCGGGCGTACGTCAATGGGTCGAGGAGCAAACGCAGCAGCCGCTTGGTTATTTAGAGCAGTTATATACCTTTGTTGATACCAATCGGCGCAACGTCGATGGTCATGCGCTTGTCTATGTCAGCTACTTAGGGTTGGTGCAAGAAGCGCAAATGCAAGAGCTGCCAAGCCAAGCATTGTGGCGCGATTGGTACGAGTATTTCCCATGGGAAAATCACTTGGACGGCATGCCGAGTATGATTATGAATCATATTGTGCCGGCGTTATTAAGCTGGGCAGACAGCGCAGCAGAAACGATCGTGCAGCAGCGCCGCCGTCAGCGTATTGGTTTATGCTGGGGAATCAGTGAGGAAGCTTTGAGGGTTGATAATCTCAAAGATACGGACAAGGCATTAAATGTTGATAAAGCTTATGAGAATAGAGAATGGGTTGCCGAGCATGTGTTGCTGCGTTATGAGATGCTTTATGAAGCAGGGTTAATCCCTGAAGCACCGACTTATCCGCCAAGTTACCAAATGAAGTTGCCTACAAATTGGTTGCAGTTAATAGGCGTACCGATGTATTACGACCATCGCCGCGTGATTGCCACCGCTATCTCAAGACTGCGTGCCAAGATTGAATATCGACCGCTTATCTTTGGTTTGATGCCGGACGTGTTTACCTTATCGCAGCTGCAACAAAGCGTTGAAGCGTTATCAGGCGTACCTTTACATAAACAAAACTTCCGTCGTTTGCTAGATTCACAAAAACTTGTCATGGAGACAGGGCAGAGTAGTAGCGCTCAGCGCGGTCGACCTGCCAAGCTTTATCGCTTCCGCCATGATATTGAGCTACAAAGCCTACTCATGGATAGTAAGTTGCCTAAACGTAAATAGTATCAACTGCATAAGCCTTCCTATACTGACATTAAATACTCATATCAAAGCGAAATCATATTGGTTCATTTTATTAATTTGCACCCTTTTCTTGCGAGGCTTTGCACTTTGCGCTATATTTATGCTCATTTTGAGTTTAATTGAAGATATTTTCTTAAATGTATCGAACGCATATAAATATCAGGCAAAAATAAGGGTCAAACATGACAGTTAAACAAGAGCCAGCATTGGCTGAAGTATTGCTTAAACCTTTGGTGAAAGCGGCGTTAACGGAAGATTTGGGCAGGCGCGGTGATGTGACATCACAAGCGACTATTCCTGCTGATATGCGAGCGCAACTACAGATTAAGGCGCGGCAAGCGGGCGTGATATGTGGGATGGATTTGGCGCGTTTGTCTTTTGCTTTGATTGACGAGCAAATCGAGTTTATTGCCAAAGTCAATGACTGTGCAACGGTTGAGGCGGGTACGATACTAGCGACTGTCCGTGGTAACGCGCGAAATTTATTAACCGCAGAGCGTACTGCGCTTAACTTTATGACCCATCTAAGTGGGATTGCGACAGACACCAAAAAAATTGTCGATAGCGTTGCCGACTATCCGGCGCAAATCACTTGTACACGTAAAACCATACCTGGTTTGCGCATTGTGCAAAAATACGCCGTACGCTGCGGCGGCGGGCGCAATCATCGCTTGGGATTGGATGATGCAATTTTAATCAAAGACAACCATATTGCTATCGCCGGTGACATCAAAACTGCCATTCAGCAAGCGCAAGACTTTGCCGGCCACCTGATTCCGATAGAAGTTGAAGTCGATACGTTAGAGCAGTTAGAGCAAGCCTTAGATGCCGGCGTGAATTTGGTACTGTTAGATAATATGGCACCTGACGTATTATCAGAAGCCGTCGTCATGTGTAAGGGTCGCGCCAAAACCGAAGCTTCAGGCGGTATAACCCCTGAAACCGTGCAAGCAGTCGCAAAAACAGGCGTTGATTTTATCGCGATGGGTTATTTAACCCACAGTACGACAGCATTAGATATTGGCCTCGATTTTAGCGCTTAAGATTAACGGTCGGTCTACATCGATGCTAAAGCTTTTGATTAATTTTATGGCATAAATCTCGGTTAGATAAGTTATTAAAAGGGTTGAAACAGTTAAATAAAATATATAGAAACCTACCTATTTATTACTATAATAGATAGATTATATCTATAATATAGAGAGCAAGTTATGGGGAAACTGGTTAGTATTGGGGAGGCTGCCAAACATTTCGGGGTTGCTCAATCCACATTAAGACGTTGGGATGAGGATGGTACGTTAGTCGCCAAGCGAACCGAAAACGGGCATAGGCGATATGATTTAAGTGAAATCAGACCGCATTCCTTGAATACACCACCTAAATTAGACCGAAAAACCATTGCTTATGCTCGTGTGTCGAGTCGTGATCAAAAAGACGACTTACTTCGCCAGTCTCAAGTTTTGGAACTTTATTGTGCCAGGCAAGGCTGGACTTTTGAGACGATTACCGATCTTGGTAGTGGAATGAATTATAAAAAGAAAGGCTTAAAAAACCTGCTTGATGACATACTGAGCAATAAAGTTGAACGGCTGGTAATTACCCATAAAGACAGGCTTTTACGATTTGGTGCAGAACTGGTTTTCATGTTGTGTGAGGCTCGTGACGTTGAAGTGGTAATAATCAATCAAGGTGAAGAGTTGAGTTTTGAGCAAGAATTAGCCCAAGATGTATTGGAGATTATCACCGTATTTTCAGCGAGGCTATACGGCTCTAGCAGCAAGAAAAACCAACAATTAATAGAGGCGGTTAAAAAAGCATTATGATCCGTGGACACATTATCGAACTCAAGCCAAACAACGTACAGGCAAATCACCTTGCTCGTGCTTGTGGCGTGGCGAGAAAAGCCTACAACTGGGCTTTGCATGAGTGGCAGCGGCAGTATGCGCTTGACAAAGCGTACCGTGATGCGTGTTTGGCCGCAGGCGTTGAGGTTGATACTAAAAATCTAAACAAGCCCTCACAGGCGAAGCTCAGACGCGAATTGAACGCCATTAAGCGTGAATTATTCCCCTATATGCTGGAAGTGACCAAATGCGCTCCGCAGGCGGCAATCATGCAGTTGGGTGATGCTTATAACAACTTCTTTAAAGGCTTAGCGAAATACCCAACCGCTCGTAAAAAAGGCCGTGACGATAGATTCAGTTTATCCAACGACCAATTTGCCATTAAAGGTAAATCCATTCGTATCCCAAACTTGGGCTGGGTTCGCTTAAAAGAAGCTTTACGTTTTGACGGCAAGATCATGTCAGCCACCATCTCTAAACGTGGCGGTAAGTGGTTTGTTAGTGTGGCTGTTGAAATACAAAAAGCTGTAATTCCTACTAAAAAGACAGGTAAAAGCGTTGGTGTTGATCTTGGTATTACCGACTTACTGGTTTTATCAGACGGCACTAAAATTAAAGCGCCAAAACCACTTCAAGCAAACCTTAAAAAACTAAGAACGCTAAACAAAGCGCTCAGTCGCACTAAAAAAGGCAGTAAAAACAGAGATAAAGCGAAAACCAAGCTCTCTCGTTTGCACTATAAGATCAGGTGTATTAGGCAAGATTCTCTCCATCAAATCACAACAAGTCTGGTTAATGAGTTCGATGTGATTGCGATTGAGGATTTGAATGTCAAAGGTATGGTTAAGAACAGGCGGCTATCAAGAGCTATCAGTGACTTGGGTTTCTTTGAGTTTAAGCGACAGCTTATCTACAAAGCCACTGAGCAAGGCAAGGTTGTGAAATCAGTCGGACCCTTCTACCCAAGCTCAAAAACCTGTTCAAACTGCAATCATATCCTTGGTAAAGATGAGCTAACATTGAAAATGCGTGAGTGGTTGTGCCCTAACTGTCAGGTTTCTCATGACCGTGACCTCAACGCCAGCATCAATATTTTAAATAACGCGACTGTTATTTTAACAGCTGCATAATCCTGTTTATTGGACGGTGAGTTCCATCGCCAATTAAAAAAGTCTGTGGAGTCGTGGTCAGTCTAAATCTCAAATGAGAAATAGCGCGTGACAATGAAGCAGAAAGAAAACGTCAAACCTATCTAATAGTCAATATTGGCTAGGTTTGAGTAAGATTTTTGGAACGGCAGATTTGTACGGATATGCTATTGAATTGGTAAGGACGAGACATTAAGCGAAGTTAATGATTTAATAGGCTTATCTGGCTATGCTACAATGCCGCTGCTACCGATTATAAGGTCGTCTTTGCCTGTACTTGTGCATAGCGATCTTATCTTTTGTCCGATTTGACCAATAGATAAGCGAGCGCTCAGTGGATACTGAAATTATCAAGATAATCTTAGCCTTTATGGTACTGATTAATCCCTTTGGCGCCTTGACGTTGTTTTTGGATTCAACTCACGGCTATTCGCTAAATAATCGCCGTAAAGTGGCGCGCATCGCTTGTTTGACGATTTTTATCACCATCAGCTTTTTTACCTTAGCAGGCGAGACGTTACTTAAATTGCTTGGTATCTCGATTGGTTCGTTCCAGTTGGCAGGTGGTATCTTGGTATTTTTAATCGCCCTAAATATGATGAATGGCGAAGGTAACCCGGTTAAGCCCGATCAAGAAAACTTTGATGTTGACCATTTGCAAGGTGCGCCGCCAACGATGGCTGCTGCCGTAGTTCCGATTGCCATTCCCATGATGATTGGACCTGGCGGTATCTCGACGGTGATTATCTATTCATCACAGGTCACCGGTATTTTGCAAGTCTCTGCGATTTTGATTGCTGGTTTATTTATCAGCTTATTTTGTTATGTGGCGCTAATGGCTGCCGGTCGTATCAGTCGTTTATTGGGCGATACTGGACTTAATATCATGAGTCGTATTATGGGTATGTTGCTCGCAGCAGTTTCTATCGAGATTATCGTTAACGGCCTACGTACCTTATTTCCTGACTTAGTGTAATTGTCACCTTGCTTTTCTGCCACTTACTTCTCTAGTGGTTCTTACCTGTCTTTTTTACGCTCTTCTCTTTTAAAATATAACTGTATCCTTTTAGACCGTGTAAAAAAACATGGTCTTTTTATTATTGGGCCAAAGGCTAAAACTTCCTAAAGCAGACAAAACTGCCTAGTTGCTGAAAAATACTAAGACCTATCCTAAAAGGTTGTTTAGTAACACCTTTTTATATCTTGCTAATGCTTGTACCAATTTCAATTAATCACCAAAAGTCTGCATTAAAACCGTTATCCATACAAATATGTTATGATAGGAGCACAACAATATTATAGGAGTCAGTTTTGAGTAAGAAAAGAATGGCAATTTTAGGTGCAGGTCCAAGTGGTTTGGCACAGTTACGTGCCTTTGAAGCGGCTCGTTTAGCCGGGGTAAAGGATTTACCTGAAATCGTATGTTATGAAAAGCAAAACGCTATCGGCGGTATGTGGAATTACAGTTGGCGTACTGGTTTAGATAGAAACGGCGAACCCGTGCACGGCAGTATGTACCGCTATTTATGGTCAAATGGCCCCAAAGAATGCTTAGAATTTGCCGATTATTCGTTTGATGAGCATTTTGGTGAAGCCATTCCATCTTATCCGCCGCGTGAAGTCCTAAAAGATTACATCATGGGGCGTATCGATAAACAAGATATCCAAAAATATATTCGATTTGAATGCCCCGTACGCTGGGTGTCGTTTGATGATGAAACGCAAAAATTCACTGTGACGGTAATGAATCATAAAACCGATGAGCAAGAAGTCGAAGAGTTTGATTACGTGGTGGTAGCAACGGGTCATTTCTCAACGCCAAATATGCCGTATTTTGAAGGTTTAGAAGCCTTTCCAGGTCGTATCTTGCACGCGCATGATTTCCGCGATGCCTTAGAATTTAAAGATGAAGATATCTTATTAGTAGGTAGTAGCTATTCTGCCGAAGATATTGGTACCCAGTGCTACAAATATGGCACCAAATCTGTGACCATCAGCTATCGTAGTCAACCGCTTGGTTATGAGTGGCCAGAAGGTATTAAAGAAGTGCCATTGGTGACGCATTTTGAAGACGATGTCGCGCACTTTGCCGATGGTACGAGCCAAAAGTTTGACGCTATTATCATGTGCACCGGTTATTTATTTCATTTCCCGTTTATGCCAGATGAGCTACGTTTGCAGACGCACAACTGCTTGTATCCAGCCAACTTGTACAAAGGTATCTTTTGGCAGCCAAATCCAAAGCTGATTTATTTGGGCATGCAAGACCAGTATTTCACCTTTAATATGTTTGATGCGCAAGCATGGTATGCACGTGATGTGATTATGGGTGATATCGAATTGCCCGATTTGGCAGCGCGTGAAGCAGACGAGCAAAAATGGCTCGCAACGTATGCCAAATGCGTGACGGTCAGTGATTCAATCGACTTTCAAGCCGCTTATATTCGCGATTTGACCAATGCTACCGATTATCCAGAATTTGCCGTTGAAAAACAGGGCGAGATTTTAAAAGAATGGCAAAAAGATAAAGCCGAGAACATCATGACCTTTCGAGAAAAGGCCTATCGTTCTACTTTAACGGGGACCATGGCACCTAAATTACCAGAGCCATGGTTAGACATTCTTGATGATTCACTTGAGCACTTTTTAAACTTAACCTTTGTTAAACCTAAAAAGCGTAAAAAAGTAGCATAAATGCTTGCTTTGATAAATAAAAAACCAAATACGTTTCATAGCGTATTTGGTTTTTTCGTTTTTAGCGTTAAATGCACTGAATACATGGTTAGCTTTGGTATAAATGCCAAGCTAAATACAGCATTAAAAACCCTACCAAAGCGTCCAATATATTCCAAGCTTTTGGTTTGGCAAATAAAGGTCTGAGCAAGCGCGCGCCATAGCCCAAGGCAAAAAAGAAAAAGAACGACGCACTGAGCGCACCGACTGCAAAAGCCAATTTACTACTGGCACCGGTTGAAACCATGCCGACCAGCACCAATGTATCTAGATAGACGTGCGGGTTGAGCCAAGTAAAGCCAAAGCATAATAGCAGGGCTTTTTTTAAACTGGTGACCACTTGACCATCGACGGTGAGTGCATGCGATAGGCGTACGCTGGCATATAAGCTTTGCAGTCCATAGCCTAATAAGAAGATAACGCCAGCAATTTTAGCGATGTTCACTACTTGTGGATATTGCGCCGTGACCGCGCCAAAGCCTGCTACCCCAGCAGAAATTAAAATCGCGTCACTGACTGCGCAAAATAAGCAGACGAAAAATATGTGCTCGCGTTTTAACCCTTGTTTGAGGACAAAGGCGTTTTGTGAGCCAATGGCGATAATCAAGGATAAACCAAGCAAAAAACCCGCGCTATAATCGGTGAAATTCATGATAATGGGCTTATCCTTTAAAGACCAAAACGGTGACGTTTGCTTACTGGCAGCGTCCGAAAAAGCTGTTAAGATAAGGGATAAAATGGTCGAATGCAATGTGTTTGCTGCAATAGATGCTACGACGTTATCAGTATTATTCAGCAATATCAGTCAGCAATGAATAAAGAATAAGCGAGGAGCAGGGTAGGTCATGGTCATAAGTCTGACAAGAATGCTACAGTCGTTTGGGCAAGCCCAAGATGACCTGCCAACCATCGCTGCCAAAAATGCTCAGCAAGCTGCCGCTAAAGAAGTTTCTAATAATGCAAATAAGCAAGGCGATAGTAGCGATAACCAAGAAAGCATGGATACTTCAGCTTCCAATTATACGCTTAGCGAGCCGCAGCGTAGCGAGCGTATTTGTGATGCCTTAGCACAGGTAAATGATATCCGCACGCCGACGCCATTGACCGATCGCTATTTAGCCAATCGTGCCCAAATGCGCCCGACCAATAGACCTCCTTTTGACCCAGATACCTTATGGTATCTTAAACATGGACGCTGTCCGATTATGACTGAGCTTGTTGATGTGGTCGATGCAGCCACCCTAAATGCCATGCCGATTGAAGCGGTCGCTATATTAGACCGGATTAATAGTAAGCTGAAACGCTACCGTGAGTGGAGTAGTGAGCTCAATGCCGAGCAACAGCAGCAACATAATGAGCGCCAGTTTGTCATTGATAAGCTGGTGTCTGAAAGTATTCCAGAAGCACTACATCATTATGAGCAGCTGCAACGTTTTAGCCCGCACCGCACGAAAAACAATGTCGTGCAAGGAAAAATGACCGCCGGCGATATGCTCACGGATTTGTTTTTAGACATTGATTACGAGCTTGACGAGTTATTAGAAGAATTGCATCAAACGGTGATGAATCGTCTTGCGTCCACCCATCGTTATGTCAAAAGCCGTACGCAAAGTTAACTTGAATTTAACGAGGATTATTTAAAAGTCGTTATTGTTGTCATTGTGAGTTCAGTATAAAGACGATACAGAGACACTGAAATGAATTTTTCGCAGCCTCTGTCGGCGCAGGCACAGCAAGCTAGAAAAGTTTATTCCAGTGTCGCGTAAAAATTTCATGTTTCTGTTTTGTTTGAAAATAACTATAAACACAATCGGCGCAATACATAACAATATAAGGCTTTAATACAGCCTTATTTTTTTGTTTAATAATAATGATTAAGTATTATCGAAAATAACAATAAATTTGCCAACCGCGTCTGCCAAATATTATTGCTAAGTATTTCTACTAAACAACAAGGATACCCAAATGACCCAACTGACTGCAATGTTCGTGATGTTTATTTTATATGGCGTGCTGCCAGCAGCTGGGTTGTACCTTGGGTACCGTGGTATCAAAAAAGTCACGGCGCCCAAAATGCTTGAGTATAAAGCGATGCCGCAATTGGGTTATATACCTGAAAAAAGCTTGCCAGTTGAGGTCAAAACAGCGCTGGATCAAATCAATGATAAGGGCGAGAAGCTGCGGGTTATTTATGGCGATACCAATAACGATGGCAAAATTGACGATAAAGATACCGTCAACGAAACCTATGTCATGATTCAAAATCTAATGGATAGGCATGTGCCACTAGCGGTAGCGGATTATCGCCGCTTGCATGATTTAGATGTCGGGAATGGCGCACTTGCTGATACCACGAAAATTAAGCACTCTGGTGTCACTGGTAAAGAGGCGCTATTAGAAGTGCTTAGGACGATTAATACCCAGTTTGATGACTTGCTGAATGCGTCCTATCATCAAGATGGACAAAAGCTACTGGCGACCAATAGATATTTGCAGCAGCGTTTTAATAGCCCAACCAGCAATTCTAGACTACAACAAATTGATAATAGCGCTGTTGAAGTCCAAGCAATTGAAAATCCAGCTAATAAAGAAACTGATGTAAAAAATATTAAGCTATAAATGAGAGATGTTAATAATATTCCAAGTCTAAGTGTTTATGCTGAAATAAGTCGAAAGAAGAGTAAAGTAACATGAGTATATTAATAGGCGTTGGTGTGGTTGCTACTGTCAGCGTCTTTTATTTGGGTAGAAAGGGCTGGCACGCATTCCATAAAATGGTTGGCATTACTCCAGGCGTACTGACCTATCAAGATAGTAATGCGCCCATGTTGTTAACTTCTCTCAATTGGCAACAGTTAAATTTAAATAAAAAACATCTAGAAGTCTTATCAGATAAGCAACTGCGCCAATTACAGCACATTGATAAAAAGGTAGCAAACTATCACAACTACCAAAACGAGTTAGAAGCGCAAAATGTAACTTCAGCTATTAACGAGCAACAATTTGTTTTACACAAAATGCTGCATACCCGCTTGCCCGAAATGTTGGTCAGTCATTATCATTTAGCAAATATCAATGTAAGCAATCATACTAAAAATGGACAGAAGCAGACTGAGGCGAGTAGGCTATTACAAGAGGTATTGGACAGCATTGAGCAGCGCTTAGATGGGTTATTAGAGCGAATGGAAGAGCAACATCTACAAGAATTGCGCGTGATGAAAAATTATATTCATAGTCATGACGACTAAGCCTCAAGTTAGTGATATTTTTAAAAAACGCATAAAAACGCATAAAAAAGCGGTCAATGAATCAATCATTGACCGCTTTTTTATCAGCTAGGATTAATCCGTGACTGATTAACGCTTGTTGTTACGATCGCGGGTATTACGTGAACCGCGACTGGCAGGACTGCCACTGCTTTTAGGTTTTGCACTGCTAGGACGGTTATCGCTACGACTGTCAACACGGCGTGCTTTAAGCGGCTTGCTTTTGATACGTTCTTGCTTTTCTTTAGCTGCACCGTGCAATCCCGTACCGTGACGTGGTCGTAAGCTCACCAAATCGGTTAAGGTATTGATGTCTTTTTTATCGAGCTCTAAGAAGCGACCGGTACGCAATTCTTTTGGTAGCGCAATCGACCCGTAACGCGTACGTAATAGACGGCTCACTTTAAGACCTTGTGACTCAAACAATCGGCGCACTTCGCGATTTCGACCTTCTTTTAGTCTGACGTGATACCATTTATTGACGCCTTCACCGCCGCCTTCTTTGATATCTTCAAACTGTGCCATGCCATCTTCTAGCATGACGCCAGCGGTTAGAGTACGCGCGATGTCTGGGGTTACTTCACCAAGTACACGTACGGCATACTCACGGGTGACTTCACTAGATGGGTGCATTAAGCGATGCGCCATTTCGCCATCATTGGTAAATAATAACAAACCAGTCGAGTTAATATCCAAGCGCCCAACCATAACCCAGCGATCATGAGTCAGTTTTGGCAAACGTTCAAAAACCGTTGGACGACCTTCTGGATCATTAGCCGAGCAAACTTCACCTTCAGGTTTGTAATAAGCTAAAACGCGACGACGCTTTTCATTTTCAGCCGTATATTTGATCTGACGACCGTCAACACGGATCTCATCGCCTTGTTCGACGCGGTCGCCGATGGTTGCGGGTCCATTATTAACGGTCACACGACCTGCCTTAATGACTTCTTCCATCTGACGACGTGAGCCCAGTCCCATGCGGGCGAGTGCTTTTTGCAGTTTTTCATCTTTCATAACGATATCCTTGAGTCGGTGGGTTTACATTTCTCAATGTATAGATTTGGACTGAGTATTATACGCTATTTATTGAAGTGATGTTTAAGATTAGCTTTTAAGGCTATTATAATTAGCCAGTAGATGATGCTGTATTAAGTATGCCTAATTGACATTAAAAATTAAAATCTTCATAAGAAATGAATATAAACTAATTGTTACTATTGCGTAATTTTTGCTAAAAATAGCCTATTATTATTCACTATTTAACCACCTATGTTATTATGGCTTTGCTTTTTTTATGGTTGGTGTAACTTTTTAGTATGGTTGTCTCAATTGCGCTCATTGCTAGACGCTGCTTATATCTGTGATTTATAAAGGTTTTTTTATGTTCTTCAATTCATCAAAGTTATTAGGTGTGGCGTCTGTGCTCATGATAAGTCTGGTTTCAGGCTGTTCTAGCATTAACTCAGGACTACAATCTGGTGAGCTGCCGCCCAGTGGATCATTCGTAGCTGCGAGTGGTATACAGTTTAATGTGCAGCCGTTAAATTTGGCGACTTTGCCTCCGAAGCAGGCCGTTGTTCCTAGTAGCGATTTAACGCGTTTGCTAAGAACCTCTGGGCAAGTTGATTACCGAATTTCGGAAGGTGATATTTTAGGTATTACGCTAGTAGGGTATCCAGAGATTGCGCCGCCTTTGACAAATAGTAGTAACACTGCCAACCCTTATGCCTTGGGTTTCCCTGTTGATCAACAAGGTTTTGTACAGTTTCCACTTATTGGACGTATTAAAGCCAGTGGCATGAGCGTGCCACAATTTACTGCCAATTTGCAGAAACAATTGCAACGTTATCTTAAATATTCAGACCCGCAGGTTAAAATCGTTAACTACCGTGGCAATAAATTCTTTATTGATGGTGAGGTTAAACAACCGGGCGAGTTTGCTATTGCTGATGTGCCTGTGTCGCTCTATGGCGCAATTTCTATGGCGGGCGGGGCCACTCCGACTGGCGACTCAAACAATGTCGTGCTAAACCGTAACGGTACTAGCTATAACATCGGCCTGGAGTCGCTGCGCCAAATGGGCGCTTCTGCTAACCAAATTTACCTGCGAGATGGCGACTCTATCCACGTCAATAGTCAAGATCGTAATAAAGTATATGTTTTAGGTGAGTTCGGTCAAGTAGAGCCAGTGCCTATTTTAGAGCAAGGTATTAGTTTGGCGCAGGTATTGGGTGAGTCTAAAGGGCTTAATTCTGCTACAGCAAATGCGGCTAAAATATATGTGGTTCGTGATAATTTAACTACACGAGCGACAGATATTTACTATGTAGATATGCAGACCATCACCAGTTTTGCGTTAGCCAATCGTTTCGAGATGCACCCGAATGATATTGTTTATGTCGATCCAACTGGCTTAACGCGTTGGAATCGTGTTATCAGCGCTATTTTACCTTCTACGTCAGCTATTAGGTCGCTCTCAGGCTTATAGGCATTGGGTTTATAAATAATAGGTAATAATTATTATGGCATTTGATAATATTTTAGTGGTGTGTGTTGGCAATATTTGCCGTAGTCCCATGGCAGAAGCGTTATTAAAACAACGTTACCCTCATAAAAATATCGATTCTGCAGGGGTGGGGGCTTTAGTCGGGCACTCTGCAGATCCTGCCGCGCTAGAGATTATGGCAGGGCAAGAAATAGATATCACTAATCATGTCGCCAAACAAATTGACGAAGGTTTGGCAAAAAAAGCGGATTTGATTTTTACTATGTCAGACAGTCAGACCAAATGGATCGAAGAGCGCTGGCCGTTTTGTCGCGGCAAGACTTTTAAGCTCGGTCATTGGCAAGACAAAGATATTGCCGACCCCTATAAACATGAGATGAGTGCGTTTCAGACAGCATATCAAGATATTGTTGTTAGCCTAGAACAGTGGGCCGATAAAATTAGCTAAATAGCTGCTATTAAACGATTAACCTTAAGTGATGACCATACAGTTATGAATACAGATTCAAAGAACTTATCAAACGCTGCTTCCAAAGAAGATAACGACGAAATTGATCTTATGGCGCTACTGTTTGCCATTTTGCGTGGCTGGAAAGTCATTGTGTTTTTTGCTGTATTAGGATTGGTAATAGGGATTTTGTATAGCAGATACGTCAATCCTACTTTTAAGTCGGATGCACTGATTCAAATTGAAGAGAATTCTAAAGGCGTTGCCGCATTAGGTGCGGATATTTCTGAGCTGATTGGCTCTGAAGTCAGTAAAGCGCAAGCAGAGGCTGAGCTGATAAGATCGCGTATGATCTTAGAGCCAGTGGTTAATTTGTTACATCTACGAATTCGTTTGTCCGATCCTAATATTGGCGCGTTGGATAGAATCAAGAGCAATAGTACGGATACTCAAATAAATAAACCGGAAGGTGTCTCTCTTAAAACCGAAGATGGTGAAGCAAAAATTAGCCAATTTAATGTCTCACAAGAGTATTTAAATCAATCTTTTACTTTGACACGCTCCGCGACAGGATTTGTATTAACTAATGGTTTTGACGATTTTAAAGGTCAAATCGGCAAGTCGCATTTATTTAAAGGCACAGACGGGCAGATTCAAATTAAAGTTGATGATCTACCCGCTGATGGCTACTCGGTTAATATTACCAAGCAATCTCTTCAAACCACGACTGACCAGATAAATAGCGCCCTATCTGTGGTTGAAAAAGGCAAGCAAACAGGCATTATTCAGCTATCTATGACGGGTGCCAATCAGCAACAAACCAGTTTGATATTAAAGCAAATTATTTTATCTTATATTGATCAAAACCAATCTCGTGGCTCTGAAGAAACTACTAAAACCATTAGTTTTATGGAAACTCAGATTCCAACGTTAAAGAAAAAACTGGAAGACTCGGAAGCAGTATTTAATGATTTCCGTAAAAAGTACGGCACTATTGATGTAGGCAAAGAAGCAGAGTTGTTATTGACAGAAAACTCGCAAATCGATGCCCAACTTAATGAATTGAAGCTTAAAAAAGCTGATCTCACGACTTACTACACAGAAGAGCACCCTTTGGTTGTCCAGATCAATGAGCAACTGGCGGTACTTAATGCTAGAAAAAATGAGATAGACGATACTATCGCCGGTTTACCTGAGATACAAAGAGAGTTTTTACAACTGTCAGCTGACACGACGATTAATAGAGAGATCTATCTGACGCTACTTAAAAACTATGAACAGTTAAAAATCGTTAAAGCGGGTCAAATTGGTTTCGCCCGTATCATCGATTTGCCTATCAGTACTTATAAGGCCATTGCACCAAAGAAATTGCAAATTATGATATTGGCCATGCTGTTAGGAGCGATGCTTGGAACGATGCTGGTACTGCTTAAAAATATGCTTAGAAATGTGGTCAAAGACCCTGAGCGTATTGAGGGTAAAACAGGCGTCCCTGTAGTAGCAACGATTCCACGTTCGCCACTACTCACCAGACTACGTAAAAATAAGAAAGCGCCCAATCGTTTGTTGGCCTATGTCGATAACAATAGTTTGAGCTATGAAGCTATTAAGAGCTTAAGAACGAACCTAATGTTCGGCATGCCAGTAGAAGGGCGGGCTGGTCAGCGCGCCAAAGTTATCTTGATTACTGGCGAAAGCCCGGGCGTTGGTAAGTCCTTTATCTCTGCGAATCTGACAGAAGTATTTGCGCAGTTAGATAAAAAAGTGCTGATTATCGATGCTGATATGCGTTTGGGTGAGCTACATAGAATGTTTAGCATGAGCCAAGACAGTGGCTTGGCAGACTATTTATCACAGGATAAGACTCATTTATCAAAATCTAAAGCCCAAACTACAGAAGTTATTATCAGTCAAGAGACTAGTAACCTAGCAAGCTTTATTCATCCGACTGGCATAGATAATATTGACTTTATACCACGCGGTCAGCATCCGCGTAACCCTGCTTCATTATTAGCAAATGGCAGTTTTAATCATTTAATGGCAGAGCTTAATTTGCATTATGATTATATTGTCATCGACTCGCCACCAGTATTGGCCGCTTCTGACGCTATGATATTAGCGCAGCACGCGGATAAGGTATTGATGGTAACTAGATACGACGATTCTATAGAAGGGCAGCTGGTTTATGCGGTTAATCAGATGAATAAAGCCAATATAAAGGTCGACGGTATCATTCTCAACGATGTACAACAAGGGATTATGAGCAAATATAGTTATCACTATAGTTATGCTTATGGTAATAACCAATAGTTAGCTTTTTGGAAATTCTACCAAAATTCACGTTTTTAAGTGGTTGAGTGTTATGTCTACTAATTCAAAACCGTCAAGTGATTATCCATCACTTAATGGCAAAACTGGCTGGCTACAACGTATAGCCGAATACTTGTTATCGTTGCCCCGTAGTGTAAAACGAGCGATTTTACTCACTACAGACTTGGTAGCATCTTTAGTTTGCCTGTTCTTAGCGTTGTCGTTGCGCTATGGTGACATCGCTCATAACATTAGTCCTATCATATTATTATCTTATGGTACGCTGCCCATCGTCGGTTTATATTTGATTGGTTTTTATAAAGGCGTAGCACGTGGTTTTTTAGATACGGTGATGGGTAGTGTCGCAAAGCTATTCTTTTTGCTTATGGTGGTCTATGAGATCATCATTTATTTAAATCCTTTAGAAGATATACCACGCTCCGTTCCTATTATCTTTCTGTTTTTCTTCTTTATCTGGTTATGGAATAGTCGTCTTACTATACGTGAGCTCTTGATGCGCTGGAGCGGTAGAGCCCAGCGTCGCCTTAAAGAAGATGGTGTTTATGATAATGTTGTTATTTACGGAGCGGGAGAGGCTGGTCGAGATTTATTAGAAGGTCTTAGAAATTCGCATAAATATAATGTTGTGGCTTACGTTGATGATGATCCACAGCTTGCTGGTGCTTATTTGCTCGGCAAAAAGATTTATCCGGCTCATGATTTAGTAAGCTTAGTAGAAGAATTAGATATTGCGCAGGTATTTTTAGCTATTCCTTCTATCAGCCGCGCGCAAAAACGTCAGATTATAGATAAACTTTCGGGCATCGCTATAAAGATTAAAGAATTGCCCAGTCTAGAGGAAATCGCTGACGAAAAAGTGACCGTCAGTAGTATGCGCAAAGTGGATATCTTAGATGTGCTAGACAGACAGACTGTCGAACCTGATGAAAAATTGCTACAGATGAATATTAAAGATAAGTGCGTGTTAGTTACAGGCGCTGGTGGTTCTATCGGTAGCGAGCTATGTCGTCAAGTAATCAAGAATAAGCCAAAATGCCTAGTACTCTATGAGCTGTCCGAGTTTGCGCTTTATAGCATCCATCAAGAGCTAACCATTAAGCAAGCAAATACGCCTGCTTATCAAGATATTAAAATCGTTGCAGTCATCGGTAATGTCACCAATGAATCCAACCTGCTTAGAATACTGAATCTCTATAACATCCAAACGGTTTATCATGCAGCCGCCTATAAACATGTGCCAATGGTAGAGCATAATCCTTTTGAAGGCGTTATTAATAATACCAAAGGCACTTATCACTGCGCCCGAGCGGCGATTGCAGCAAATGTTGAGACCTTTGTTTTAATTTCGACCGATAAAGCAGTAAGGCCGACAAACGTAATGGGCGCATCTAAGCGTTTAGCAGAATTGGTTTGTCAAGCGCTCAGCCAAACGGATAGCCAAACCTGTATCAGTATGGTGCGTTTTGGTAATGTCCTAGGTTCGTCAGGCTCTGTAGTACCGTTGTTTACCAAACAGATTGAGCAAGGTAAGCCGATTACGGTCACCCATCCTGATGTGACGCGCTATTTTATGACGATTCCAGAAGCGGCAAACTTGGTGATCCAAGCAGGTGCGATGGCATCGGGTGGTGAAGTGTTTGTCCTCGATATGGGCGAGCCCGTTAAAATCGTTAATCTAGCGCATCGAATGATTCATTTAAGTGGTTTTGATATTAAAGATGCAGCCCATCCTGAAGGTGATATCGAAGTCATCTTTACGGGTCTTAGAGCCGGAGAGAAGCTCTATGAAGAGCTGATCATTGGTGAAGATAATATTGAATCGACATATCATCCATTAATCATGCAAGCAATAGAACATAGCTTTCCATTAGATGAGCTTGAATCGGTATTGTTTGAGTTGAACGAAAAACAAAAAGAGTTTGATGTCCCTTGGCTAAAGCAGCGGTTTAAGCAGTTCGTCGCGGGTTATCAAGAAGGAACTAAAGCTGCATAACACTCAATAAATGCCTTAAATATTATAGTTAAATAAAACTGGTTAGATGAACAAAGGAATATTATGTTAGATATCAAGAATATAAAAATAGCGGTTATCGGACTTGGCTACGTCGGTTTGCCTTTAGCAGTTGAGTTTGGTAAGCATCTGCCAGTAGTAGGCTTTGATATAAATGCTGAGCGTATCTCGGCACTTGCCGCAGGTACAGATCATACCTTAGAAGTTAGTGATGAAGAGCTGACCCAAGCATCGCATTTGAGTTATAGCTCAGATATAAAAGCGCTTAAAGACTGTAACTTTTTTATTGTTACGGTACCGACGCCTATCGATGATTATAAACAGCCCGATCTTACGCCTTTAATTAAAGCCTCAGAAGCTATTGGTAGTCTTCTTAAACAAGACGATATCGTCGTTTATGAGTCGACTGTCTATCCGGGCGCCACCGAAGAAGTTTGTATTCCGGTGTTAGAGAAGGCATCGGGATTAACTTTCAATCAAGACTTTTATGCTGGTTATAGTCCTGAACGTATCAATCCTGGTGATAAAGAACATCGCGTTACCAATATTTTAAAGGTAACGGCGGGCTCAACACCTGAAGTCGCTGATTTTGTCGATGAAGTGTACAATTTAATTATTACGGCAGGTACTCATAAAGCAGCAAGTATCAAAGTAGCAGAAGCGGCAAAGGTGATTGAAAATACCCAAAGAGATGTCAATATTGCTTTGATTAATGAGTTAGCTGTTATTTTTAATAAAATGGGTATTGATACTCAAGCGGTCTTAGAAGCAGCAGGCACCAAATGGAATTTCTTACCTTTCCGTCCAGGCCTCGTCGGTGGTCACTGCATCGGTGTAGATCCTTATTACCTAACTCATAAAGCTCAAGCGATTGGTTATAATCCAGAAATTATATTGGCTGGACGTCGCTTGAATGACAGCATGGGTGAGTATGTGGTCACGCAGTTGGTCAAAACCATGATTAAAAAGCGGATTCAGGTTGAAGGTGCTAAAGTTCTGATATTGGGACTAAGTTTTAAAGAAAACTGCCCTGATGTGCGTAACACCAAAGTCATCGATATTGTTCATGAGCTAGAAGAATATAATATCGAAGTTGATGTTTATGACCCTTGGGTAGATAAAGCAGAAGCCGAACGTGAATATAATGTGACGCCTATCAGCAAGCCAGATGTGAATCACTACGACGGTATCATCTTAGCCGTCGCTCATAATGAGTTCGTCGAGATGGGCGTGGAGAAAATCAGAGCGCTTGGTAAAACCAGTCATGTTCTTTACGATTTAAAATATGTCTTTAGTAAAGAAGATACTGATATCCGCTTATAAATTTATAAAAATACGGACAATAATCGTTATGACGTCAATAGCATATGAAAAAATTAAAAAGTCGCTAATCAATGAACCAAAAACTTGGCTAATTACTGGGGTAGCGGGATTCATTGGTTCTAATTTACTAGAAACCTTATTGTTACTAAATCAAAAAGTAGTCGGTTTAGATAATTTTGCCACTGGCTTTCAGCATAATCTAGATGAAGTACAAGGCTTGGTAAGCAAAGATCAGTGGCAGAACTTTGTCTTTATAGAAGGTGATATTCGTAATCTAGATGACTGCCAAACTGCGTGCGCAGACGTGGACTATGTGTTGCATCAGGCGGCATTGGGTTCGGTGCCGCGCTCTATCGTTGATCCTATCAATACTAATGATACCAATATCTCAGGCTACTTAAATATGCTCGTAGCTGCTCGTGATGCTCAGGTAGCTAGCTTTACCTATGCGGCGAGCAGCTCAACCTATGGCGATCATCCAGCTTTACCAAAAGTCGAGAATGCTATTGGTAACCCGTTATCACCCTATGCGGTGACTAAATATGTTAATGAGCTGTATGCAGATGTATTCTCACGTACATATGGCTTTAAGACGATTGGTCTACGTTACTTCAATATCTTTGGTAAACGCCAAACACCTGATGGTGCATACGCAGCGGTAATACCGAAATGGACGGCTGCTATGATCGCAGGTGATGAGGTATTTATTAATGGCGATGGCGATACCAGTCGCGACTTTAATTTCATTGAAAATGCGGTACAAGCTAATATTTTGGCAGCGACTGCTAATGAAGAAGCCAAGAACCAAGTATACAATGTCGCTGTGGGCGGTCGTACTACCCTTAATACGCTATTTTCAGCACTAAAAGAACATTTAGAAGCTAATGGCGTTAGCTACACTCAAGCCCCCGTCTATCGAGATTTTAGGGCAGGAGATGTGCGTCATAGTCAGGCTGATATTACTAAAATACACAACGCATTAGGCTATGCGCCGCAGTTTGATATTATACAAGGGATTGAGAAAGCGATGCCTTGGTATGTTGAGTTTTTAGGATAATTATAATTTAGATCTGATGTTTTAAATAAATAGTGAATTATAATGAGTCTTAAAAAGCAAGCTATATCTGGAGTTAAGTGGAACTTTGTACAGCAGTTTAGTGTACAAATCATCAACTTCGTAGTTCAAGTCATATTAGCAAGGTTGTTAATGCCTGAGATGTTTGGACTTATAGCCATGGTCATTATTTTCATATCTATAGGTCGAGCTCTTATGGATGGAGGGATGACAAGCTCACTAATTCGTACTAAAAACCCTGATCAATTGGATTATTCTACAGTCTTCGTAACTAATATTATAGTGAGTTTTATAATATATGGGGTAGTGTATTTTTCTGCACCTTATATTGCTGATTTTTACAATCAAAATATACTTACAGATATAGTACGTCTTTTCGCTTTAACGTTCGTAATTCAAGCTTTAGTAGCAGTACACGTTGCAAAGCTTACCAAAGAGATGAATTTTAAGCTGCAAATGAAGTTGGAAATTCCTGCTACTATAATCTCAGCTATAGTTGGGGTGACTATGGCGTATAAAGGTTATGGTGTATGGAGTCTAGTGTGGTTGAATTTAATACGAGCTATTGCATTTACAGTTCAGTATTGGCTTTTTGTTGATTGGCGCCCTTCTTTAGTATTTGATAAAAACCGTTTTAAATATCATTTTCACTTTGGATATAAGCTAACTTTATCATCCTTATTAAATACAATTTATAATGATGCTTACCGAATTGTTATAGGTAGATTTTTCTCTCCTGCATCAGTTGGTTTTTTTAATCAAGCAGAGACAATGCGTCTTTTCCCAGTTAACCAAATCAGTTCTGTGGTTGGAAAAGTAACTTACCCTTTATTTTCAAAAATTAACGATGATTTGGCCTTAAAGTCAGTTTATCGGACGACTATGAAGCTCATACTTCTATGCGTTGTACCTGTGATGCTATCCTTGATATTAGTTGCGGAAGAGGGTTTCAGGTTTGTATTTGGTGAGAAATGGTTACCTGCAGTACCTTATTTTCAGATTTTGGCGCTGGCATCTATAGTAAGGCCAGTCAGTTCATACAATTTAAATATACTAAAGGTCAAAGGACGTAGTGACTTGTTTTTAAAGCTAGAGATTGCAAAAAAGTCTTTAGGTGTAATTGCTATTTTGATAGGTTTGCCTTTTCAAGTAATAGGTCTCGTTATAGCATCCACTGTATTCTTCTATATAACTGTGATAATTGATATGCATTATAGTGGTAGACTTATTTTATATTCAATGAAAGAGCAAGTAAAAGATATTTATCACTTATTCGTTATAGGTGGCCTTGTGTTTTTAATACTTTATCCTATTAAGTTTTATTATCAATCGTATTTAAAATACGACTTCTTAATAGCATCTGTATTTTCTACTACATTCATAATTATATATCTATTAGTATTACTTGCTTTTGATAAAAATCTATATCAAACATTAAAATCAATTATACATAAAAATTAGTGATCTTTTATTTTTAACTATCCCTACCTAAGAGTGTTGAATTAATATGTTTACTGTCGTTATACCATTATACAATAAAGAACTAAGCATAAGAAATACAATACAAACTGTGCTTAATCAAACTTACCAAGATTTTGAAATAGTCGTTATAAATGATGGCTCTACCGATAAAGGCGTCAAAATTGTTGAAAGCATTAAAGACAATAGAATACGTTTAATACAGCAAGAAAACCAAGGCGTATCAGCAGCACGTAATCGTGGCATAAAAGAAGCCAATTATGACTGGATAGCATTCTTAGATGCTGACGACTTATGGGAAGTTAATCATCTCGAAGAAATTAATAAAATGATGGCTTTGTTTCCAAACGAAAAGATTTATGTTACATCATTTGAATACTCTGATGGCAGAGTCATGTTCAAACACGCACGTCAAACGCCTATTTTTAAAATAGAAAACTACTTTAAAGAAGTAGTAAAAGAAAGGCTAGTGTGGACAAGTGTGATAGTTGTTAATAAAGAATGTTTTGATAAAGTAGGCTGTTTTAATATTAAGATAAACCGGGGAGAGGATTTAGATTTATGGATGCGATTAGCACGAGAATATGAGATTATAAAATCAGTAAAAATTACAGCTATATATAATATTGAGGATTTATTATCCCTTACAAAATCTAAATCGAATTATAATCAATCAATATTATCAATAATCAACTTAAAAAATAAGAAAAATCATGAAAGAGTCTATTTAAAAAGGATGCTATTTAGACGTATTAAGTTGGATATAAAAACATTAGATTTTAACGATTTAGCCAAAATTTTAATCAAGCACAATTTTGACCTTCTAAGGTAGAACATAATATGAAATTAGCTATACATCATAGGCAAGGTAGTTTTTCCGACCGTTGGATTAATTACTGTGAGAAAAATAATATTGATTATATAATTGTTAATGCTTTCGACAGTGATATTGTTGATCAATTAAAAGATTGTGATATTTTCATGTGGCATCATCATCATGCACAATATAAAGATGTGCTCACCGCTAAACGTATTATTTTTGCCCTTGAACATGCTGGCGTAAAAGTTTTTCCCGACTTTAAAACAGGTTGGCACTTTGATGATAAGGTGGCACAAAAATATTTGCTTGAAGCGATAGATGCACCTTTGATCCCTAGTTATGTGTTTTATGATAAAGCAGAAGCTTTGGAATGGGCTAAAAAGACAGATTACCCTAAAGTATTTAAATTAAAAGGCGGAGCTGGCTCTGCGAATGTTAAGTTAATTAAAAGCTTTAAAGAAGCAAAAACATTGATTAATAAAGCATTTGATAGAGGGTTTACTCAATATGATCGCTTCGGTGCATTTAAAGAGCGAATACGTAAAGTGAAAGAAGGTAAAGCGGGCTTAATAGAAATTCAAAAAGGTTTAGGCCGCTTATTTATTACAACAGAATTTGCTAAGCGACAGCCACCTGAAAAAGGCTATGTATACTTTCAGGACTTTATACCTGATTTAGATTCTGATATTCGTATACAGGTTATTCAAAATAGAATTTTTGGTCTTAAGAGGTTTGTGCGAGAGAATGATTTTAGAGCTTCGGGTAGTGGGGATTTTATACACTTTAATCCTGACAATATTGATAAAAAGATATTGAATTGTACGCTTAGCTTAATTGAAAAAGTAAAATCTCAATGCCTCACAATCGATTTTATTTATATTAATAATGAACCACATATAGTTGAATTGAGCTATGGCTTTCCGATTGAGTTTTATGATGATTGTACTGGTTATTGGGATGAAAAATTAGTTTGGCATGAAGGTAAGTTTAACCCACAAGAATGGATGGTTGAATCTTTATTTAATATGGTCAGTCCACAATAAAATTAGTACAATGCATTTGATAAAAATTTTAGGTAAACTGTTCTACATCCCACCTTAGCATATAATTTAGATGAAGTGTTCCTAATAGTAGGCTGTAGCTGCTTTATAAAAACGTGACTATAGTTTAACACCTCAAGTTAACAAAACGAAAATTTGTTCAATTAAATTCTTTTCTGCGAGTTAGGGCTAATGGAAATATTTAAAAGAACTATTTATAAAGTATTTCTATTAGATTAAGGTGTTAATAATCGTGTTGCTATTTTATGTTGTCATGCTTGTTTTTGTCGTTTTGCTTATGCCGAACGCACACGAGAATTTTGATCCTTTTTTAAATATTATGTTTACCGTAATATTTTTAGTATTAATATTTTTTTATTTTCTAAAAAGAAGAAGATATATTAAAAACTGGCTTCGTTTTGATTTTATATTCATAATAGGATACTTCATTGTTCATTTTCAGTCACCTTTATTATATTCAATAGGTCTGGATTATGAGGTAATACCGCATCCTTGGGTGAATATAGAGGTAGTAAATTACGCAACTTGGCTTAGTCTACTTGCTATTCTCTTTTGGTTTATGGGAACTGCTTCGGTCTCCGAAAAGAAATATTACCTATTGAGCAAAGTTGAACGGAATAATGTTTTTGTTGATCGCCTTTCACCTATGATTGACAAAGTTATTGTCATTTCCTTTGCTCTATTTATCATTGTAGCGGGAGGCGCTCTTTTTTCAGGAACTTATGATGGAGGACGAAGTTGGGGGGCGGGTGCAGGTTATTTTTATCTATTGTTAACATTTTCAATCTATCTTAGGACTATATATTTTGTGTTATCACTTGAAAAAGAGACAGGCATTAAGCAGACCATAAAAAGTTTGATGACGAATAAAGTATATGTGGTGAGTTTATTGTTTTTTGTACTCATGTTTTTGTCTGTTGGAGATAGAGGACCAGTAATCAGTGTTGTATTACTGTTTTTTATATTGTATGGACTTTATGTAAAACCGTTTAGCTTCAAAACAGTTATTATCTCTATAGTCGTTGCAGCTTTATTGATGACAATCTTAGGTTTAGGTAGGACTAGAATTGCAGAAGACTTAGGATCTCAAGGGATTATAGCAAGGGGGTATACCGCTTTAATATCTTCAAATGAGACTGTTATTCCAAGCGCCGAACTTGCTAGTTCTAATAGGATCTTATTTGCTGCCCTAGACAATGTGCCAGAGCGCTATCCTTATTTATATGGGAAAAGCTTTGTTGTCAATTTCTCATCAGCCTTACCTATTCCTGGTGTTACAAAGCTTTATACAGATCTTTTAGAAATACCAAAATACCAAACGACTACGACACACTATTTCACATATATACTTATAGGAGCAAATCCTACATGGGGTGCAGGTAGTGAAGTAGTAGCTGATGTGTATGTTAACTTTGGAGTGTTGGGTATCCCAATAGTGTTTTTTTTGTTTGGTTTAGTTTGCGCCCGTTATAGCTTTGCATCCGAGCACTGCGGGAAGCATGTAAAAGTAAGCTTTATTATTGTCTATGCAGGCTTAGTGGTCAATGCACTAAGTATCAACCGAGGTATGCTTTTATACCCTTTAATGCCAATATTCTATATGCTTACACTATACTGGTTTTTGAAAATATTTAAGTCAAGTTTTAGGAACCTATAATGAATAAAAGAATTTGCTTAATAACACCGTCAATGCAGAAAGGTGGCATGGAACGAGTTCTATCAATATTTGCTAACTATTTGGTAAGAGAAGGGATAAAGGTTTATATTATTTGTTTGATAAATGGTGAGACAGCATATGAGCTAGACAGCAGAGTTCAGGTTATTGCACCAAGAACAAAATACCACGGTGGAATATCTGGAAAGCTACAAGTCTTATTGTTTTTATGTAAACAATTACGCCTTATATCGCCAAATTCATTTTTGTCCTTTAGTGAAGTCTTTAATCCTTTGTCTATTATTGCAGCACGTATAACAGGAAATAAGTGCTATATCTCCAACCGAAGTAGTCCAGATAGAGTCTACTCCTATGCTAATAGAGCTATTGCTAAAAAATTCTATCCATTAGCAGCTGGCTTAATAGTTCAAACTGACCTTTCGAAGAGAGATGCTATTAAGAAAAAACTGAATAAAAATGTAGCGGCTATCCCCAATCCATTAAAGGATTTCGAAAAAAGAGATGAAATCGAGAAAGAAAATATAGTTATTTCAGTTGGTCGCTTAGTAAGCAGTAAACACTTTGATGAATTAATTGATATTTTTGTGAAAGCAGATAATAAGTGTGAATGGAGGCTTTTTATACTTGGAGACGGTCCTGAAAAGGAAAACCTTGAATTAAAAATTGCAGAAATAGGAGTGCAAAATAGAGTACATCTAAAGGGGGTTATTGATGACATCGATCAATATTTATATAGAGCGAAGATTTTTGCTTTTACTTCCAAGTCAGAAGGTTTCCCAAATGTACTAAGTGAAGCCATTGCAGCCCCTCTGCCGGTTATAGCTTATGATTGTGTAGCTGGTCCATCGGAAATGATTAATGATGGCAAAAATGGTTTTTTAATCGAGCAAGATAATCAACTATTATTTGAACAAAAACTACGATTACTTATGCAATCGCCACTGCTGCGCGAAGAGTTAGTAAGTGATTTTAGTAATTATCGCCAGCGATTAAGTAAAGATAAAATTTGTAAAGCATATTTGAATTTTATTTTAGACTAAAATAATTGTACTAGGAATGGTGTTTTATAACGGCAAAGTTTACTTGGTTATGACAATTTGATGGGTTTTAAAAGTATATTAACAATAAAGGTTGAAAGCTAATTCATGTCTTGTTTTCTGACTTTACAGAACTTTCAAATTAAAGCCGTCTGTTAGTTTTGCTGAATTTATGATCTAGTATTTCAGACTTTTTTATATGATATATCATCATAGAAATTCTGAATATCTATATAATATATAATTGGTGCTTATATGATTAATGAGAAACAAACACCTATTTCTATAGGTATCCCATTTTATAATGCTGAATCTACCTTGCTAGATGCAGTTCGTTCTGTATTCGCTCAGACTCATACAAATTGGGAGCTGATTCTTATTGATGATGGTTCTACCGATAGATCTCTTGAGTTAGCAAAATCTATTAAAGATCCTCGTGTCCGTGTTTATTATGATGGTGAAAATCGTCGGTTGGCTGCACGTCTCAACCAGCTAACTGGACTCGCTAAGTACGATTTCATTGCGCGTATGGATGCAGATGATTTAATGTCTCCTGTACGTTTAGAAAAACAGATTGAGTTATTAAATGCTGATTCAGATATAGATCTAATTTCAACAGGGCTGTGCTCTTTAAATAATGACAATGAAGCCTTAGGTATTCGATGTGCCACTTCCAAGCACACGATAACCAATAAAGGGCTTTTATCTGGTAATTCAGGTATCGTCCATGCTTCCTTATTAGGCCGCCGTGCATGGTTTGAACGCAATCCTTATAAAGAAAGTATGATTAAGTCTCAAGATACAAATCTATGGGTACGCTCATACTCTAAAAATGATTTAAATGTAGCGTTTATTCCAGAGCCACTTTATTATTATCGTGAAGACGGTAACGTTACACAAAAGCAACTATTACTTGCGTATAAAATGGGACGCCATACTATAATTGCGGATGCAAAAAATAAGTTCGATTTAAAGCTTAAATCAAAAGCTCTTGCCAATAATCTAGTAAAAACGTTTTTAGTTAGATTTTTTCCCGACTCTGCTATCAAAATAGCTCGTAATCGTCGTAACGCGACGTTAATCTCTAAATTAGAGAAGAAACGTATTGAAGATGAAGTTGATTATATAACAGGTATTAGCCTTCCTATTGTCGACTTTAATGGAGACAGTTAAATTGACTAAGAAGATCTGTTTTATAATTACTGATGCTATTTCATTTAATGTGCTATGCCGTGGTCAATTAGAGTTTATTAGAGATAATTCAGACTTTGATATCACTCTTGTTTGCGGTGGCAGTCAAACACAGCTAGATATACTTGAGAAGCGGAAAATAGGAAAGGTAATCAATGCTAACTTTAAGCGTAACCCATCTTTATTGAAAGATACTAAGTCGCTGCTTTTTTTACTAAAATATTTAACATTGAATCGCTTTGATATTGTGGTTTATTCAACACCTAAAGCCTTATTGTTGGGTAGTATTGCCTCATGCGTAACCTTACATAAAAACCGTGTTGCTATTGTACGCGGCCGTGTCTACGAAAATTTTTCTGGGAAAAAACGACTTTTCTTTCATATGCTCGACAAAATAGCATTATCAACCTCAAGTAAAGTTATTTTTATCTCTGATTCGCTAAGGCAAGCATATCTTAATGATGACCTGATTGAGAGGAATAAAGGAGTTTTATTAGGAAGTGGTTCTTCGAATGGTGTTGACACAATAAATTATAGTCCCGCTAAGAACAGCACTACTGAACGACAAAAAAATGATAGCGATACCTTCAATGTATTAACTGTTGGTCGTATCTGTTATGACAAAGGTCTTTGTGATTTAGCGAAAATTATAAATGAGTCTAAAGAGCCAAAAATAAAGTTTATTGTAGTAGGCCAAATCGAAGATAAGAAATCTGAAATATTTTTAAAAGATATTCTTTCTGCTCATTCCAATGTTGAACACATACCTCATACAGAGGATGTCATAAAATACTTTCAAGATGCCGACCTTCATCTTTTTTTGAGTCATAGAGAAGGTTTTGGCAACGTTGCTATTGAAGCTGCTAGCTGTGGTATTCCTACCTTTGCTTATGATGTTACGGGAATAAAAGATAGTGTTGAGAATGGTGTCAGTGGACAACGCTTTAAGTTTAAGGATGTTAAAGCGATTACTGAAGCCATTGATATGGCAGCAAATGATAAAGAATTTGCCCTTAGATATATTCATGCTAGAGACTGGGTGATTCAAAACTTTGAGCAGAAAGAAGTTTGGAAAAACTATTTAGATTTCTATTTAAAACAAATACGAAGTGAGAAATAGATGATAAAACGCCTTTTCGACATAACCGCCGCGACCACCGCTTTAGTTGCTTTATCACCGGTATATGCCATTACTGCTTATAAAATTAAAAAGAACTTAGGTTCACCAGTGCTATTTCATCAAACACGCCCGGGTCTAGACGGTGAGCCGTTTGAAATGATTAAGTTTCGCACCATGAAAGATGCCATAGATAGTGAGGGTAATCCTTTACCTGATAGTGAGCGCTTGACTGACTTTGGTAAAGCACTACGTAATAGTAGTTTGGATGAGCTACCTGAACTGTGGAATGTCGTCAAAGGTGATATGAGCTTAGTCGGACCACGACCGTTATTGATGGAATACCTACCGCTATATAGTAAAGAACAAGCGCGTCGTCATAATGTACGCCCTGGTATTACCGGTTATGCGCAAGTGAATGGGCGTAATGCCATCGGTTGGGATAAGAAGTTTGAGCTCGATACGTGGTATGTAGATAACCAATCATTATGGTTAGATATCAAGATACTACTTAAAACAGTAAAAAAAGTAGTTATCAAAGATGGGATTAGCGCTGACGGTGAAGCGACAATGAGTAAGTTTACGGGTTCTCAAGACCAGTCAGCTTTAGAAAATAGCTATGAGTAAAGTGTTTGCCGTCTATGGTGCCTCAGGCTGTGGTCGTAGCTTAATACCGGTAGCCGTCGATCAATTACGAAGCTTAAATACTCAAGCAGATAGCCAAATCGTATTTATTGACGACGCATTAGACGAAGATGCTAATGTTAACGGCTATACGGCGATGAATTATGAAAGGTTCAAAAGTATAAATAGTAATAATAAATTTGTCTTGATTGCCATTGCGAATAGCAGCATTCGTCAAAAAATTGCAGATAAATTGGTTCAAGATGGTATCTCATTGTGGACAGTAAAGGGAACCACCACTTTAATTATGGATGCAGTCAGTATCGCTGCCGGTGCTGCGCTCAGTCCATTTGTCACTATCGCTGCTAATGTAACTATCGGTAAATGCTTCCATGCTAATTTATATAGCTATGTCGAACATGATTGCGTGATTGGCGACTATGTCACCTTTGCCCCGCGCGTTAGTTGCAATGGCAATATTCATATCCATGACCATGCCTATATCGGCACAGGAGCAGTCATCAAACAAGGCACACCTGATAAGCCATTAGTTATTGGTAAAGGTGCCATTGTTGGGATGGGGGCGGTTGTTACCAAAGACGTGCCAGCGGGAGCTGTCGTGGTTGGTAATCCTGCAAGACCACTCAATAAATAAAGAGTATAAATAAAAAATCAGAATCAAATATTTCGTTATAAATTACTAATCATCAATGATGAATCACGAATCATCAATTATAAATAAGTACCATCGAGGCAACTATGTTAAACACCCCATTTTCACCTTGGCCAAGCTTTACGCAAGAAGAGGCCGATGCGGTCAGTCAAGTATTACTATCCAATAAGGTAAATTACTGGACAGGGCAAGAGTGTCGTCAGTTTGAGACGGAGTTTGCTAAATGGTCTGATAGCAAATATGCCATTGCGATGGGTAATGGGACGTTGGCATTAGACGTTGCCTTACAAGCGTTAGATATCGGTGCAGGTGATGAAGTTATCGTCACGCCGCGTACCTTTATTGCGAGTATCTCGTCGGTAGTCAATGCTGGAGCAGCCCCTGTTTTTGCTGATGTCGATGAGGCAACTGGTAATATCACGCCTGAGTCAATCGCGGCGGCATTGACGGCTAAGACCAAAGCTATCGTCTGTGTGCATTTGGCAGGGTGGCCTTGTGATATGGATGGCATCATGGCACTGGCAGAACAGCATAATCTATACGTAATCGAAGACTGTGCTCAGGCCCACGGTGCACGTTATAAAGGTCGTAGCGTTGGTAGTATCGGCCATATCGGTGCGTGGAGCTTTTGCCAAGATAAAGTGATGACCACAGGCGGTGAGGGCGGTATGGTCACCACCAATGATGAGCAGTTATGGCGCAAGATGTGGGCTTATAAAGACCATGGTAAAAGCTACGCGGCGGTTTACGAGACTGAGCATCCACCAGGCTATCGCTGGCTACATGAGAGCTTTGGTACCAATTGGCGCATGACTGAAATGCAAGCAGTGCTTGGTCGTATTCAATTAACGAGAATGCCTGATTGGACAGCCAAACGTACGGCTAATGCTCAAGCTATCTTAGATACCTGTGCTAAATGGGAAGCAAAAGGCTACCTGTCTGTACCACGATTAGAAGAGTCGCCGCAGTTTGCAGATTCGACCCACGCCTATTATAAGCTCTACGTTTATGTGCAGTCAGATAACCTTCCTGAAGGCTGGTCACGAAATCAGATTATTCAAGAGATTAATGACTTAGGGGTGCCTTGTTTTTCAGGTTCCGCTTCGGAAGTTTATCTGGAAAAAGCATTTGATAATACAGGTTTACGTCCTGAAAGCAGATTGCCAGTCGCCAAGCAGCTTGGCGAAACCAGCTTGATGTTTCTCGTGCATCCAACGTTGACAGAAGACGAGATTAAGCAAACCGTACAAGCGATTGATAGCGTATTTGCGAATATACATAACCAATAAGATATCAGTTGTTGAGTTAAGTTAAATTTAGTTACATTAATGCAAATTGATGTTTGACCCATAGTATTTATAAACCATTAGCTTTTATAATAAATCCCTTTACAACCGCAGAGTATTTCATCATGTACAAGAAGCTAAGTATTTTATTGGGTTTGAGTGTCTTATCCTCAGTGTCGATGTTGGCATCTGCACAAAACCTGTATATGAACGATCTAAAGCTTAAGGCAGATCTTGACTGGCTGAATACTCAAGGGGTCACGCAGATTAGCACCAGTACTTGGCCGCTGACCGCCAATGAGATCAAGCGCGCTTTAAATACGGCTAATGCCCAGACGCCAGCGCAGCAGCAGATCCTACAGTCGGTACAAACGCGATTGAATCAGAACCGCAACTCAGTGGTAAAAGGGACGGCTGCCCTACATATACAAACCGATAGAGATCAGCTACCACAAAAATTTGCTGATGATAAGCTGGCGGGTCAACAAGCAAGCGTTGGCGTGTCGCTTAGCGAAGCGGAGTGGGAATTTAATCTGAAAGCCAATCTAAAAAATGACAAACTCATTGAAGATGGCTCAGATGTTAGCTTTGAAGGCTCGTACCTTGCTGGTACTGCTGCCAATCAGTGGTTGATAGCGGGTAAAATTCCAACGTGGTGGGGACCTGGGCATGATGGTAGCCTTATTCGAGGCGATGCAAGCTTACCAGTGACAGGCTTTACGATGCAGCGTGACCAACAAGCTGCACCGACATCACAATATTTATCGTGGGTCGGACCTTGGCAATATCAGCTATTTGCCGGTCAGTTTGAAGATTATGAAGCGATTCCTGATGCTAAGCTGTTTGGTGCAAGACTTACCGCTAGCCCTTGGGAATGGTTAGAAGTCGGGGCTTCTCGTACCTTTATGTGGGGCGGTGAAGGTCGTCCAGAGAGTTTTGGCTCCTTTACTGATGCTCTTTTAGGAACTAAAGATAATGGTGGGAACGAGCGAGGCGATCCTGCTAATCAGTTGGGTGGATTTGATGCGCGCTTAAGTTTAGCGCCATTAGTGAATGTACCTGCAGGCGTTTATGCACAATACGTGGGTGAAGATGAAGCAGGCGGCTTACCCGCGAAAAATATGTATTTAGCCGGTGTTGATTATGCGTCTGCTGCTTATGGTAAACCATATCAGCTGTATGCAGAGTATACCGATACCCGTACCAGTGGCGAAGTACGCGGCATCTCTTATGATCATAGTATTTATACAGACGGCTATTATCAGCAAGGTTTTCCATTAGGCTATGCGTTAGGCGGCGATGCGGAAAGTATCGCGCTTGGGGGGCGTTTATGGGTTGATAACCGTAATTTCATCAATGCAAAAGTACAACATGCCAAGGTGAATCAAGCGGATGAAGCCATTAATCAAGCATTTCCAACGACTGATAAGTTGACCAGTATTGATGTGGCTTGGGAGCATCAGTACAATCCAAAGACGCTGATATCTAGTAGGCTTTGGGCAGTCGACTCTGATATCCAGTCCACTGATGTTGGGGTAGGCGTAGGTATTGAGCTGCAAACTTACTAAATGACTGTTTAATCAGTTTAAGAAAGTTTTCGAACATAAAAAGTCGGTCTATTATAATTAATAGGCCGATTTTTTATAGTGAGTTTACAGATTTTAAAGTATGGACTGTCAATAGGGTGCTAGGATTTTTTAGCTCAGACAGGTACAATATCAGTCTCAATTAACGGTCAAAAAGAATTGACCGCGCATAAGACAGGCATGCAAAAACTTGCAGGCGCTGTCTTTACTTTTTATCGTACCCTATTTTTTATCGCACCCTTTATTGGAGTTACTATGTCAACTGCGTCTATTACGTCAACTGCCCAAGGATCTGCTACCGTTTTGGACGGTAAAGCACTTGCTAAACAAATAGAACAGCAACTGAGTGCGCGTGTAGACGCTATTAAAGCGAAAACAGGCCGTACTCCAAGCCTCGCGACGATATTGGTCGGTGACGATCCTGCGTCTGCGACTTATGTGCGTATGAAGGGCAATGCTTGTAAGCGTGTCGGTATGGATTCTATTCGCGTTGAAATGCCAAGTGCGACAACGACTGCAGAGCTGATAGCAAAAATAGACGAGCTAAATAGCAATCCAGACGTGCATGGTATTCTGCTGCAGCACCCAGTACCGGCTCATATCAATGAGCGTGCTTGCTTTGAGCAGATTGACTTGGCAAAGGACGTCGATGGTGTGACCTGCCTTGGCTTTGGTCGTATGGCGATGCAGCAGTCCGCTTACGGCTCATGTACGCCGCAAGGTATCATGCATTTATTAGAGCATCATAACATTGAGCTTGCAGGCAAAGAGGCGGTAGTCGTTGGTCGCAGTGCCATCTTGGGTAAGCCAATGGCGATGATGCTATTAAATGCCAACTGTACGGTAACGATTTGCCATTCAAGAACGCAAGATCTAGAGTCGCATATCAAGCGTGCTGATATCGTCGTTGGGGCAGTGGGCGTGCCTGAGCTGATTAAAGCGGAATGGATTAAAGAAGGCGCGGTGGTGATCGATGCAGGTTTCCATCCAACGGATAATGGCGGCGTCGGTGATATCGAGTTGCAAGGCGTAGAAAATATTGCTAGTGCTTATACACCGGTTCCTGGCGGCGTTGGCCCTATGACCATTAATACGCTTATTCGCCAAACCGTTAATGCGGCCGAAAAAGCTGCTGGTTTAGACAACAGTGCAGTCAGCTAATGAAGCCGCTGTCAGAGCAAGAACCAGAACAGCAATCTGAACAGCAATCTGAACAGCTATCGACAGAGAAAAATAATAAAGCCTATCAAAGCAATGATATCGATGTAGCAAATTCCAATATGGGTATCCATGAGCGCATGCAGCATATCGGTCGCGAGTTTGTCGATATCTGCCACTATATTATTTTATTCTTAATCAGCGTGGTGGTGGTTTGGACGGCTGGCAAAGAGTTCTTTTCTATTGTGCAAAAAGGCTCAGCAGATTTAAAAGATATTTTATTGCTGTTTATTTATCTTGAACTGCTCGCTATGATTGGGATTTATTTTAAAACCCATCGTTTACCGGTGCAGTTTTTGATATTTATTGCCATTACCGCTTTATCACGCCATTTGGTGGTCGATGTACAAGCGGTATCCGATAACTTTCATCTTTGGCTATTGGCAACGATTTCCTTTGCCATTATGGTACTGAGTGCGTCGATTGTAATATTAACGTGGACGGCGAAGATGTTTGGGCGACCAGAAGATTATTTGGATGATCATCAAATAAGTAGTACCGAGCATCATCTACCAAGCGTTGATAGTAAGCCTTATCGTAAATAAGGTTTTTTCAAAAAACATCATTATTGAATGGTTGTTGCTCAATCATGCGCATGCGAATAGATGGTTTTCAATAAAAGAAGGGTTGCCAATTAAATGGCAGCCCTTTTTTTGTCTGAAACTCTCTTAAATGGCTTACAACCAACCTAAGCGTTTAAAGTTAAAGTATAAAAAGCTACACAGTGAGATAATAACGGCCATGATAACCAGATAAGAATACTGCCAATGCAGCTCTGGCATAAAATCAAAGTTCATGCCATAGATACCAGCAATTGCTGTCGGTACGGCCAAAATACCAGCCCAAGCAGCAAGTTTACGGACCACCTCATTCTGTCCCATATTTACCATGGCGAGGTAAGTATTCATGACCACGCTAAGCATTTCATTTAAGCCATTAATCGCATCTAAAGAATGCAATAAATGGTCATTCACATCTCGGAAATAAGGTTTTGCAGCATGGGAAAACGGCGAGATTAAATCGCTTTTATCGTGATTAATAAAGAAACTACAGATATCTTGTACCGGTAAAATCACCGCCCGCATATGCACCAGCTGCGATTTTAATTCATACAGATTTCTAAGCGTTTCTTTATTAAACTCATAAGTAAAAATATTACGTTCTTGCTCGCGTAGATAACTGCCTAAGCGATCGGTAATCGGCATATAGTTATCGACGATAAAATCGAGTATGGCATGCAGGACAAAGATAGGTCCCATGCGCAGTTTTTCTGGGCGGCGATGGCAGTGTTCGCGCACTGGCATATAAGAGTTCGACGGACCATTGCGGATCGTAATCAGGTAGTTTTTGCCCATAAATATCGCCGTGGTGCCGTAGCGAATGACGTTGTCTTCGAGCTTGGCGGTTCGTAGCACCACAAATATCATGTCATTGTCGTAGTTTTCAACCTTGGCGCGCTGATGGTCGGCAAAGGCATCTTCAATCGCCAATTCGTGCAGCTCAAAGGCATCTCTAACTTTTACCATGGTCTCTAAACTTGGGTCATACAGACCAAGCCAGATAAATTGCCCGCTATTACTTAAAGCGCGACTGACATCATTTAGGCCGATTTTATTGACTTTTTCGCCCGTTTTACGCGAGTAGGCGTAGCAATTGACCACTTCATCATCGCTCGATAAGTCGATATCTTCATAGCGCTCAGAGTCGGGGTCATAGATGGTCATGGTCTCAATCGTATCTTCGACCGTCGCATCGGCATCGCCATAAATATAGCTGTCATAGCTGGCGTAATTGTCTAAATAAGAGCGCTCATCGCCCATATTGGTGTCGATAAGGCTGACATTAGAGTCAGGTGTGATACGCGTTGTCGGTTTGACAATCAGGTCATCATCTTGGTTCATACCTTCTCCTTCAGTCGGTGGCTAATATTAAATAAATGTTAAATAAACGTGAAAATGACATGGGCTAAAACATCTTTAGCCTATTAATTTATGTCTCTCACCTTTTTTATATTGCTGCTCTGCAAACTACAATGCATAGTGTTTCAGCGTGTCGATATCAACCAAACTTAATAAGCTTTCGTGACAGGCTTCGAGCTTTATCTGCGGGGCAATATCGAAGTCTAATGCTTCAACCCAGCGTAGCGCGCAGATACACCAGTAATCACCAGGTTGTAGGCCAGCAAAACCATACTCAGGCAGCGGCGTAATCAAGTCATTACCACGACTGGCAGAAAAGTTTAAAAATTCACTGGTCATCTTCGCGCAGACAGTATGCTGACCAACGTCATGATTGCCGGTATGACAAAAGCCATTGCGATAATAGCCAGTAATAGGGTCAAAACAACAGCTGGCGAGGGCAGTGCCAAGGACGTTGGTTTGGTTGATGGCAGGGTTTGGGTGGTAATCAGATGACATAAGGCTTTCCGAGATAAAAATATGCTTTAGTGTAACATGAGTCTAGCGATAAGGCGTTATCAAGCAACAGATGGTAAACGCTTTACAAGGTTTAAGTACGGTTTATAAGACAGGCCGCTTCTTTGTTAAAGAATAAGTTTAGGAGACAATGAGTTTAATACATCATGCGTTCGCAAAATAATTAGATGGCAATTGGGTTCAATTGTCACTAGGCGAAGCTTGGCTGCTATGCTAAACTAAAGCATAAAGTGCCTTGATTATTTATCATAGTTTTCTATCGCATAAATTTTAGCGCATAAAGATACTCGTCTTATCATCCTAACTTATACTTATTACTCACCCTTTTGCGGTCACCTAGTTTGCTTATAGATAATTAGGTCGGTGATGTTGCGCGTCAAAAATACAAAACGCCTTATATCACTGCCATTATGAATACGACTTTTTAGTACCGCATCAGTACCGCGTTTTTGGTAAGCGCTACGCCAAACAAGGATTCATTGTGTCTGTCAGTTCTGATTTTGCAAAACCTGCCCAGTCAAATACGACAAAACCAGCGGCGACCCAGCCTGCTGATAACCGTGCTGCCGCTAATGGTCTGCCATATCTCAACAACTTTGCCAGCGACGTTGCCAATAACAGCTGGCTGCTGCCTGATGGGGTCGTCGATGTATTGTTTGAAGATGCTCATAAGCAAGAGGTACTGAGACATCAATTGATCCAGCAGCTGATCAGTCATGGCTATGAGTTGGTCAATCCGCCCATGATTGAGTTTACCGAATCGTTATTGAGTGAAGCCTCAGAAGATTTAAAGCGCCAAACCTTTAAGATTATTGATCAGCTGACCGGTCGTTTGATGGGCGTGCGCGCCGATATTACGCCACAGATTTTGCGTATTGATGCCCATCACGGCGGTCATGGTATTGCGCGTTATTGCTATGCAGGCGACGTCATCCATACCTTGCCTTCAGGGCTCTTTGGCTCACGTACACCGCTACAACTCGGTGCAGAGATATTTGGTTGCGGCGAGCTTGCAGCTGATATCGAGCTGATAGATGTGCTGTTTAGTATGGTAAATAGCTTGGATATGAGCGCAGCGCTACATATTGACTTGGGTCATGTGGCGATATTTAAGCGTTTAGCGGCACTGGCTGAGTTGTCGGATAATGATACCGAGCAATTGATGCATCTGTATGCCAATAAAAATTTACCTGAGCTAAAACGTGTCTGTCAGTTACTGACAATGGGTAATGATTTTTACGCATTGGCGCGCTTTGGTCATGATATGGCAAAACTGTTAGACACGCTGTCAGATATGGCTAAACAAGATACGTACATTGTGACGGCTGTCGATGAGCTACAACGTCTAAAAGCCCATTTAGAATCGCAGTGGCAGACACCAGTCAGTATCGATGTGACCGAACTGTCGGGCTATCATTATCATACCGGCATTATATTTAACGGCTATATCAATAGCGAAACTCAGCCACTGGTACGTGGTGGGCGTTTTGATGGTATGCAAAGTGTTGGTCAATTAAGCGCAAAGCAGCCACGTCAAGCGACAGGCTTTAGTATGGATGTCAGCCGTTTGTTGGCGCATACGCAGCTTGAGTCACCAATTATTGTATTGGTTGATTATGAGGCTTTACAGCAAGCTAATGCTGATAAAGCGCAAATGCAGAATCTATTGCAGCAGGTCACAAGCTTACGTCAGCAAGGTTACCGCGTCACTATGCCATTAACGGCTGATGACCGTCCAGCAGCGCTGACGCACCGTTTAAACTTTGTAGATAATGAGTGGCGTCTAGAAGCGGTTTAAATTTAAAAAAACTGTTACGCTCATAATCAGTTTGCATAAGGCTTATTTATCGAAGCTTATTTATTAAATTTTGAAAAACAGACAGTGAATAACATATCATTTCTTAGTGCTAATTAAGTTTTGCTAGGTTGTTTTAAAATTATTGCTGCACACACCTCAATACATAAAGGTAAGGATTAATCATGGGTAAGAATGTCGTAGTTTTGGGTAGCCAATGGGGCGATGAAGGTAAAGGTAAAATCGTTGATTTACTGACCGAAAAAGCCTCAGCCGTTGCACGTTTCCAAGGCGGGCATAATGCTGGTCACACCTTAGTTGTCGATGGCAAAACCACCATCCTACATCTGATTCCTTCAGGTATCTTGCGTGAAGGCGTAACGTGCTTCATCGGTAACGGCGTGGTGCTAGCACCTGACGCTCTATTAAAAGAGATGAAAGCTCTAGAAGAAAAGAATGTGCCAGTCCGTGAGCGCCTACGTATTTCACCAAACTGTCCATTGATTATGCCTTATCACGTGGCGCTTGACCAAGCACGCGAAGCTAAGCGCGGCACGGGCAAAATCGGTACCACAGGTCGCGGTATTGGTCCAGCTTATGAGGATAAAGTTGCGCGCCGTGCAATTAAACTTGCTGACTTGTTCCGAGATGACTTAGAAGAAAAACTACGCAATCTAATCGAATATCATAATTTCCAACTGACTCAGTACTATAAAGTGGACGCTATTGATTTTGATGAGACGTTTAAGCTTTGCCAAGAGTGGAAAGAAGAGATTAAAGGTATGGTTACCGATGTGACCGAAGACCTAAACCAATTACGTCTTGCTGGCAAAAACCTAATGTTTGAAGGTGCGCAAGGGACGCTACTTGATATCGACCACGGTACTTATCCGTTTGTGACCAGCTCTAGCGTAACCGCGGGCGGCGTATCGACTGGTACCGGTATTGGTCCATTATATTTAGACTATGTATTGGGTATCACTAAAGCGTACACCACGCGTGTTGGTAGTGGCCCGTTCCCAACTGAATTGTTTGATGATGTTGGTGCGCATTTGGCCAAAGTCGGTCATGAGTTTGGCGCAACCACCGGCCGCGCGCGTCGCTGTGGTTGGTTTGATGCTGAATCATTACGCCGTGCCGTGGTACTAAACTCTATGTCAGGTATCTGCTTGACTAAGCTTGACGTATTAGACGGTCTAGAAGAGCTATTAATCGGTGTCGGTTACAACTTACCTGAGACTGAGTGTGCAGGCGCCCATGATGCTGAATTCTATGAGTCAGTCACGCCTAAGTACGAAACTCTACAAGGCTGGAGCGAGTCAACGGTTGGTATCACAAGCTATGACGACCTACCAGAAAACGCCAAGATTTACATCAAACGTATCGAAGAGTTGATTGGTTGCCCAGTTGATATCATCTCAACCGGTCCTGACCGTGAAGAAACGATTGTATTACGCGATCCGTATGATGCGTAGATAGTGTTTTTAGCTACATAAAAAAGCCCCATTGCTCAGCATTGGGGCTTTTTAGTAGCAATAAATCATAAATATTTGAGAAATGAGCGGTAAGTTTTGGCTTTATGCAAGCGACTTTCCTAAATTAACCCTATCATTTATATCGTCAACCATTATAATAGGCAGCAATCCTGTGTTGGCACTCAGGTTGCCGCATTGGCAAATAAAAATGGCTTAATTTAGCCGATACCAACACAGTGGCCAAAGACATAACAATTTATTTCTTATCCAACCCACTCTTAATAGGAGCTTTTCATGGCTAACGAACGTACTTTATCTATCATCAAACCTGACGCAGTAGCTGGCAACCACATCGGCGCTATCTACGACCGTTTTGAAAAAGCGGGTCTAAAAATTGTTGCAGCTAAAATGCTACAACTTGATGATGAAAAAGCAGGCGGTTTCTACGCTGAGCACGCTGAGCGTCCATTTTACAACGACCTAAAATCTTTCATGATGTCAGGTCCAGTATTGGTATCAGTGCTAGAAGGCGAAAACGCAATCGCTAAGCACCGTGAAATCATGGGTGCAACTAACCCAAAAGACGCTGATGAAGGCACTATCCGTGCTGACTTCGCTAGCAGCATCGATGAAAACGCCGTTCATGGTTCAGATTCAGCGGAATCAGCAGCCCGTGAAATCAGCTATTTCTTCAATGAAGATGAAGTTTGTGCACGTACGCGTTAATAGCAGCAGTTATTGATAATCGCTTTGATGCTGGTTATCGATAATTAGTGTAGCAAGACGGCTTATATCTTTTGGTATAAGCCGTTTTAGCTATAATAGTTTGATTCTATATTGAAATTCTTAAAGATCTGCCTCATTATTAGTTTTACGAGCATTATCAATCCCTTATCAGCATATTGTCATGATGTTTTTATAAACTTTAAGTGTTTATAGATATCTTGATAAAAGAAGCGGATAAAAATGCGCTCATAACGGATTGCTTATGCCCTCATACATCAGATGTATGATTAACTGGCAACGCCCATCTCAATAATTGCAGCGCTTATGTTAGTGGCTGCAAAAAGGTTACCTATTATGTCCACTCTTGAAACCCCTATTCAACATATCCCAGCACAGACTGTTAAAAAGCCAGCTAATAGCATCAAGCTTGTCGATGAAGCACAAGCGAAAACCAACTTATTGGGCATGACGCAAGCGCAACTGGCCGATTATTTCAAAAGTATTGGCGAAAAGCCGTTTCGTGCGACGCAAGTGATTAAATGGATTTATCAGCACGGGGTGACCGATTTTGAGCAAATGACCAATTTGAGCAAATCCTTGCGTGATAAATTATCAGCCCATGCTTGTGTTACGCCGCCAAAAGTGATTCATCGTCAGTATAGCGATGATGGCACGCGTAAATGGGTCTTTGAAGTCACCGGCGGTTCATTGGTCGAGACGGTATTGATTCCGGCAGATGATAGCAAACTAAACGGCCGTAAGACTCTTTGTATCTCCTCGCAAGTTGGCTGCGCGCTAGACTGTAGTTTTTGCAGTACTGGTAAGCAAGGTTTCGAGCGTGATTTAACCGCTGCCGAAATTATCGGCCAATTATGGGTGGCGAATGCTTCTTATATGAGCGATGACAATGACAGTTTAGACAACGTTGACCATAGCTTATGGGAAAACAACGTCACCAACGTCGTGATGATGGGCATGGGTGAGCCATTGTTAAATTATAAACCCGTGGTTAGCTCAATGGAGCTGATGCTAAGCGATCATGCTTACGGTTTATCAAAGCGCCGTGTGACGCTATCGACCTCGGGTGTGGTGCCAAAAATGTACCAATTGGCGCAAGATATTGACGTGGCATTGGCGATATCCTTGCATGCACCAAACGATGAGTTGCGTAATGAGCTGGTGCCGATTAATAAAAAATATCCGTTAGATGAGCTGATTGCCGCGGCAAAAAACTACGTTTATGATGTTAATCCGCGTCATAAAAAGCATGTCACGATTGAATATGTCATGCTTGATGGCGTCAATGATAGCAATGAGCACGCCCATCAACTGGTGGCATTATTAAAAGATTTGCCAAGTAAGATTAACCTGATTCCGTTTAACCCGTTCCCGCATGCGCCGTATGATAAATCGAGCAATAACCGCATTCATGCCTTTAGCGATATTTTAAGTCAAGCGGGTTTTGTGTGTACCATTCGCCAAACGCGCGGTGATGATATTGATGCCGCTTGTGGTCAATTGGTTGGACAAGTGGCGGATAGAACGCGTCGTTCAGCAGCATGGCAGCAAAGTATTAAAGATCGGGAAATTATTTAATGCCGTTTTTATTGTCCAAAGTTAGGAAGTTAGGGTTAAATATTTGCTGATTGACAATTAGACAGGTAAGGCAATGAATTGAATTGCTTATCTGTCTTTTTCATCTCAGAACGGTAATAAAATGTAGTTACGAGCATCAATAACAAAGAGCAGCACAATTAATATCAACTAAATTGTACTTATGGGTGCTAAATCTATTAAACTGATGCCTCGATGATCGAACGCATTGACCCACAGTTTTATGATGGCGGCTATGATGACTTTAAAAACTCTTTGTCAGTTCAAATATCAAACCTTACTTTCTCAACCAGCGCAGCAATCAGCTGTTAGTATTGCCCAAACGCGCGGCGCAAACGTTATTTTGTTAGCCAGTGCGTTAAGTGCTTTGTTGTTAAGCGGTTGTCAAAGTACGACGACCACAGACTTGATTGGTAATGCACCTTATCAAACGTCGACGCGACCGAGCGACAATCGCAATTTAGATCAGCAAGAAATTGCTCGCGTTCGCACGTCACTTGCTGCACAATATATCCGCAAAAATGAGCTCGATACCGCCCAGCGCCAACTTGAAAAAGCCTTTGCTGCCGATAGCCGTTATGCGCCTGCCTATGATATGATGGGCATTTTGTTGCAGCAAGAGGGCAGTCGCCTAAATCTTGCGAAAGCCGATCAATACTTTAAAAAAGCCATTATGCTAGATAAAGATTTTGATCAAGCGCACAATAATTACGGCGTTTATTTGTCGCAAATGAAGCGCTATAAAGAGGCGGCGGAGCAGTTTGAGATTGCAGGGGCGGCGCTTGGCTACGAAGGCCGAATTGGGGCGTTAGAGAATTTAGGGCGTACCTATCTTCAGCTCAATGATCATCCAGCCGCTGCCAAAGCATTTTTACGCGCTTTAGATGGCAACCGTAATAGTGTGATTGCGCATATTGAACTGGTTGATTTGCTACTCGAGCAGCAACGTGTACAGCAGGCTCAAAGGCTCTATGATGAAACCTTGCTACTGGTACAAGGACAGGGTATTAGCCCGCGTCTGCTATTACAGGGTATCAAACTTGCCGCGGCACAAAATAACATAGCAACGCGCCAGCAATTGGCTCAGCAGCTTTTATCCGCTTACCCACTAAGCGATGAAGCAAAACAACTTAAGATTTGGCTTAATAATCCAGAGGCACCATGGAAATGACCACCCCATCATCAAACACACAATCTAACGCTCAGGGATCATTTGGTGCCATGTTGCAGCAAGCCCGCAAAACCAAACAAGTCAGTTTAGAAGAGGCTGCTGCCGAATTATTTATTTTAAAACGTCATTTACAAGCGCTCGAAAATGAGAATTTTGCGGATTTACCACAAGCGGCGTTTGCACGCGGTTTTGCAATTAACTACGCTAAGTTTTTGGGTTTAGATCCCATAAAAGTAGCGAGCAGCTTTGATGCCGCTTATCCTAATGAGCTAAAAGCGCGCGCCCCTCAAAATATTGAGTCGCCACTACGCCCGATGGGTACGTTGCAGCGCGATACTCACAATCGCATTCGTTTTAATCCCTTATTAATCATCGCCGTGATTGGCGTTATTATTTTAGCAATTTTCTTATTTCGCATGGTGTCTAACGCCAGTAAAGACAATAATGAGCAGCCAGTAACGACCAGCGAAGATATCTCAGCACTAGAGCAAGCGCAAGGCGCAGCGATTGATGTTGATGGTAATGGCGTTGGTGCGTCGGGCTCGGCGCTGAATTTGGGCGGTGAAAGTACGGCAGCCGCTACGCTCGATGTTAAGCTGACTGATGCTGCTGTTGTGGTAATTACCGATGCCTCGGGTAGCAATTTGATGAATGGCTCGCAAACTGCGGGTGATTATAAGTTATCAGGTACGCCGCCTTTTAACGTACAGATTGATAATGTCAAAAATGTCAGCTTACTGCTTAATGAAGAAGCCGTGGCGTTAGACAGTTATGCTACAGGTACGCAGGCCAGTTTTGAGCTTGCACCTTAATATTTAACAGCTATTAAACTTAACAAAACGATTGTTCTTAACAAGCTGTTAGCGTTAAAAGTAATGTTGGTTTCCAAGTTTCAGTTTTAATTCGTTCCAATTTGTTCCAATGAAAGGGTTTGTCTATGTCAACGTCAGCGCCTATTAACCGTCGTCTTACCAAAAAAATATATGTTGGTGATGTCGCAATCGGCGGCGATGCACCGATTAGTGTGCAAAGCATGACCAATACCGATACTTGTGATGTAGAAGCGACCGTTGCCCAAATTGAGCGCTGCGTCGAAGCGGGTGCGGATTTAATGCGCGTGTCGACACCGACGATGGACACCGTCAACGCCTTTGCCGAGATTCGTAAGCGGGTTAGTGTACCCCTTATCGCAGACGTACATTTTGATCATAAAATCGCCCTAGCGGTTGCAGCAGCGGGCGCCGATTGTCTGCGGATTAACCCGGGTAATATCGGTAGCGACGCCAAAGTCCGCGAAGTGGTCGCTTGCGCCAAAGATTATAATATTCCGATTCGTATTGGCGTTAATGCCGGCTCCTTGGAAAAAGACATTCAGCGTAAATATACTGAGCCAACGGGTGAGGCGATGCTTGAATCAGCGATGCGCCATATCGATATCTTAGAGCGTTTAAACTTTGATCAATATAAAGTATCGGTAAAGGCCAGTAATGTATTTTTGACTTTAGATGCCTATCGTCTGATTTCTGCGCAGATTGATAATCCTTTGCATTTAGGCGTCACTGAAGCGGGCGTGTATCGTACTGGCGCGGTGAAATCTGCCATTGCCTTAGGCGGGCTGTTATTAGACGGTATCGGCGATACCATTCGTATCTCCTTGGCAGCAGAGCCAGAAGAAGAAATTAAAATCGGCTTTGATATTTTAAAGTCGCTCAATATCCGCTCAAATGGTGTTAATTTTATCGCTTGCCCAAGCTGCTCACGCCAAGAGTTCGATGTGATTAAAGTAATGACCGCATTAGAGTCGCGTTTAGAAGATATCCGTGAGCCGATGAATTTGTCGGTGATTGGTTGTAAGGTAAATGGTCCGGGCGAAGCGAAAGAAGCAGACATTGGTATTGTCGGCGCGGCACCAAAATCGCTGGTCTACCGTATGGGCGAAAAAAGCCATTTGATTGATACCAATAATTTGGTTGATGAAATCGAAGGCATGGTACGTGCGCATGCCGAAGATTTGGCGAAAAAACGTGAGAATGAAATCATTCGCGTAAAATAAGTCGCCCCCTGATTTGTTTTGCGATTAAAATAAAGCGCGATTATTAATAAAAACCGTCATTATTAATAAAAAGTATTAGAGATAGCTTGTTAAAAATTTAAGGATACGACCGTACTATGATTAAAGCAATCAAAGGGTTTAATGATATTTTGCCTGAGCAGTCCGCAAAATGGCTGCACTTAGAGTCGATATTGGCAGATGTATTGGGCAGATACGGTTATGAGCATATTCGCTTGCCTATTGTAGAGCAAACCGACTTGTTTGCGCGTGCTATCGGCGGCGCAACCGACATCGTCGAAAAAGAGATGTATAGCTTTACCGATAAGTCTGAGCCGCCAACACCATTGGCATTGCGCCCAGAAGGCACGGCAGGGGCAGTACGCGCGGTGATTGAGCACAATTTGCTGCGCGGCGATACGCCAAAGCTTTGGTATATAGGTCCGATGTTTCGCTATGAGCGTCCACAAAAAGGTCGCTACCGTCAGTTTCATCAATTGGGTGTCGAAAGTTTTGGTAGTGCGCTACCAGATGCTGATGCCGAGCTGATTGCTATGACGCATTTGATGTGGCAAGAATTGGGTCTAAAAGATGAGATGCGCTTAGAGCTTAACAGTTTGGGTGAGCTTGATGAGCGTCATGCTTACCGTGAAGCATTGGTTGCATATCTAACTGACAAACAAGAGCAGCTAGATGAAGACAGTAAACGCCGCTTGACGACCAATCCATTACGTATTTTAGACAGTAAAGAGGCGAGTACCCAAGCGCTATTGGCAGAGGCGCCAAAGCTTGCTGAGTTTTTGGGTGCTGAAAGTAAAGCGCATTTTGAACAAGTGCAAGCGTATCTGACCGCACTTGGGATTGAGTTTGAGATTAATCCGCATTTAGTACGTGGACTTGATTATTATAATAAAACCGTATTTGAGTGGGTTACTGATAAGCTTGGTAGCCAAGCGACCGTTTGTGCCGGTGGCCGTTACGATGGTTTGGTTGGCCAGTTAAAATCTATCGGGATTCCTGATGATAAAGGGAATAATAAACCCGTGAAGTCTGAGCCAGCCGTTGGTTTTGCGATGGGACTTGAGCGCTTATTACTGCTTATCGACGCTGTATCTCCGATAGCAGAGTTGCCCGCTTGCGATATTTTTGTGGTTGCCCATCCAGAAGTTTATAGTGCGGGTATCAGTTATGCGCAAGCGCTGCGTTATAGCCGTCCTGACCTACGCGTAAAAATGGCGAGCGCAACCAGCTTAAAAGCGCAAATGAAAAAGGCTGATAAATCGGGCGCGGCGTTGACAGTGATTATCGCTCAGCAGGAACTCGATGATAATACCATTAGTATCAAAGACATGCAGACGGGTGAGCAAAAAACAGTCGCGCAAGACTGGTTGTCAACTAAAGATAACTTCGTTCGTTAACAAGCGATTGTGGCTTTAGCATTAAACATTTCATATCAATTTTATCAGGTAAAAATATATGGCTCTGACACCCAATTCGCCAAATGCAGACAATTCAATGCAAGCGTTAAAGCAATATGGCAGCTATATTGTCACTGCGATTTTATTGGCGTTAGCAGCCTATTTTGGCTGGACGTATTGGCAAAATAACCATGCGCGCGTCGATACGGTGGCCGCCGACCATTATGCCGATATTCAACGTTTAAATGAAGAAGTCAGCCTCGCATCACAAAACCCAGACTTAGAAGCAGAGGCGCAAGCGTCACTGGCTGAGAGCCGTAAAAAGCTAGATAAAGATATTGATGCTTTAGTAAGCACTCATGGTAACTCTGTCTATGCGTGGCAAGCGCTAATGATTAAAGCGCGTCAACAAGTGGATAGCGATGATTTTAAAGGTGCAGGTGAGACCTTTAAAAAAGCACTGGCAATCGATTTAGGAGATGCAGGCTTAGAAGCGATTACCCGTCTGCGCTATGCCAAAACACTATTGGCAGCGGGCGATGCCGATGCTGCTTTGGCTGAAGCTAATAACGATATGCCAAGCTCGTTTGAGGCAAGCCAGCAAGAGTTATTTGGTGATATTTATTTGGCGCAAAATAATAAAGACGCGGCGATTAAATCTTACAATAATGCTTGGGAATTGTTACGTAGCCGTCAAGAAACGCGTGCAGTATTGGCATTAAAGATGGAAAGTCTCGGTATCGTGCCTGAACCTATTGAGCCGCAAGCTGGACTTATCCAAGAACCTGCTATGCCTGCCCAGCCAGTCGTAGCCGAAGGTGAAAATGCGGCAGACAATAATAAGATAGAAGCTGGCGCATAAGCCAGTTGTTAAAAAGATACCAAAACCAAATATTAAAAAAATAGCAAAAGCGTTAATGTGCTAATAAAGAAAAATTGCAACACGATAAAACGTTGTACAAACCCTTTTAAAACTAAGTAGCGCAGTGAGTTGAAGAGGTAGTATCAATCATAAGTGCTTATTTATTATACTTATTATTGTGTGCCACTTATTTACTGCTAACTAATTTATTCATAATTACTTTATTGGTAGTGAGAACCTATAATGACTCAAGCTATTCGCTCAAACAAAACGATAAACGTTAAGACAATCAAAACGACGGCCATGCATGTCGCCGTCATCGCAGTGATGGCAACAGCAGTCGTTGGGTGTAATCGAGGTATCAAACCAGTCGTCAATGATCCTGTAAAGTTGGTACAAATCGCACAGCCAATTAGCGTACTACAACCTGTTTTTAGTACCGATGTCGGTAGCAAAAAAGCCAGTAGTAAAGATCCTCTTAGCCTGCAAGTAGGTTATGCCAACTCGCAAATTGTCACGGCCTCGCGCGGTGGTGATTTGACTGGCTTTGATAGCAAGGGTCAGCGCCTATGGTCAGTCAATGTAGGCGATCAAATTACCGGCGGTGTGGCATTAGACGCCCTTAGTCAGACGGCTATTGTGAGTACACGCAGCGGTTTAGTGATGGCATTTGATAGTGCCACTGGTGCCAAGCGCTGGCAGCAGCAATTAACGGGTACGGTTTTGACCCCAGCATTAATCAGCAATAACCGAGTAATTTTATCGGCCAATGATGGTTTCTTGCATGGTCTGTCGCTACAAAACGGTCAATCTGTTTGGCAGTTTGCCACCCAAGTACCTCCTATCAGCGTACGCGGTACAGCAGCGCCGACACTGTTAGATGATAAAACTGCACTCCTAGCAACGGCTGACGGTCGCTTGCATGCTATTACTATTGATAATGGCTTACCGCAGTGGTCACGCCGCGTTGGCGTCGGAGCGGGTAGTAGCGAAGTTGAGCGCATGAGCGATGTCGACGGTATGCCGATTGTTGATAATAATCAGTTATTTGCCATCAGTTATAGCGGTCAGCTGCTTGGGATTGATCTGGCCTCGCGTCAGGTTATGTTCGTCAATGAGCTTGCCAGCTTAAAGTCGCTTGCGGTCAATAATCAGCAAGTTATTGCGACCAGTTTAGACGGTAAGGTGGTCGCTTATAACCGCAGTAATGGCGAAGTTTTGTGGGAAAGTGAAGAGTTGGCTTATCGTCACCTCACCAATCCTGTCATGATTGGCAATTATATTGCGGTCGGCGACTTTGATGGGGTGGTACATTTATTTGATCCTGCAAGCGGCAAAATCGTTAGCCGCGTGCAAACCAAAGGTGCTTTGACCAATTTGCAAGTACAAGGCAGTCTATTAATGACCCAAAGTACTTCAGGACAAGTAGCGATTTGGCAATTAGCACGCTAAGTTTTTGTCAGTGACGGCTTATTTAACTGCCTATGTTTTAAAGCAATTTTTTAAAGCGATGGGTTAAAACTAGGCGCTAAATAAAGCGTTAAATAAGCAGATTGATATGAGAGTTAAAAAAACGCTGCTTTGTCAGCGTTTCGTGCCTTGTGTAAATTGCTTGTTTAAATAGTGGCTTTCGCGTACTCTATGCGACCGATACGTGGTAGGCGCTAATTGTATAAGTCATGACGATTGATTGGTCATGATGCTTATATGTCTGAATTATCTATACTTTAAGCGACATATTAACCATTATTTATAGCAACTGCTTAACGCAAAAAGCCCACTATTATTTGCCATCGTTTTATCTTTATTTTTTATTTAAATTCGCGGTCGAGTAGCGTTATTATTCTTAATATAAGCGTAAACGCAGCGTCCGCCATTGTACACATCACTGTGTCATTCACTGAGAGTAACCCATGAGTATCAAGCCTGTGGTCGCCTTAATTGGCCGTCCAAACGTCGGTAAATCTACCTTATTTAACCAGTTCACTAAAAGTCGGCAGGCATTGGTTGCTGATTTATCAGGGCTGACTCGTGACCGTCAATACGGTGATGCGACTTATGAAGACAAATCCTTTATCGTAGTCGATACCGGCGGTATTGGTGAGGCAGACGATGGTAGCGGCAACATTGATGACTATATGTCTGAGCAGTCGCATACCGCCATTCATGAAGCCGATATTATCGTTTTCGTCGTTGATGCGCGTGCCGGTATGATTGGCGCTGATGCTGAGATTGGTAAGTTTTTGCATACCCTCGGCAAGCCTGTTTATGTCGTCGCCAATAAAGTCGATGGTGTACATGAAGCTGCGCCTGCAGAGTTTTATGCGTTAGGTTTAGGTGAGCCGTATCCAATGGCAGCCAGTCATGGGCGCGGTGTTGGTAATTTGCTAGAAGCGTTGACCGCTGATATGCCAACGCAAGAAAATGTCGTCGAGCCAAGAGGGCTAAAGCTTGCGATTATCGGTCGTCCAAACGTTGGTAAATCAACGCTGGTCAACCGTTTGTTGGGTGAAGACCGTGTGGTGGTGTTTGATATGCCCGGTACGACGCGCGATAGTATTTATATTCCTTATAAACGCGATGGCAAAGATTACGTTTTGATTGATACGGCTGGCGTACGTCGCCGCGGTAAAATCGATGAAAAAGTAGAGAAGTTCTCAGTCATTAAAACCTTGCAAGCGATTGAAGATTCTAACGTAACCATCATTGTGATTGATGCGCACGAAGGTATTGTCGACCAAGACTTAAATATGATTGGTTATGCGCTTGATGCAGGACGTGCATTGGTAGTTGCCATTAATAAATGGGACGGTCTGACCCAGGATCAAAAAGACTATATCAAGCTTGAAATGGATCGCCGCTTTAACTTTATCCCATATGTCAAAGTACATCTTATCTCAGCGCTACACGGCACTGGCGTAGGTAATTTATACCCATCTATCTTACGTGCTTATCAGTCGTCGATGTTTGAGGTATCAACCAACCGTTTGACGCAGATTTTACAAGATGCGGTTACGGCAAATCCGCCGCCAACGGTTGCTGGTCGCCGTATTAAGTTACGTTTTGCGCATATTGGTGGTCATAATCCGCCGGTGATTGTGATTCATGGTAACCAAACCTCTGCGCTACCAAAAAGCTATCAGCGTTATCTTGAAAACCAATTCCGTCAAGTTTTTAAACTTGAAGGCACACCGCTTAATGTTATCTTTAAGCAAAATGAAAACCCGTACGCCAATAAAAGTGATACGCCAACCAAAGCAAAAGCGCAGCAATTACGCCAACGTGAACGCAATCGCGCGCAAAAATTTACCACCAAAGATAAGCCCAGATTTACCAATAAAGATAAAAAGCGCTAATCAGATAATATGCTAAGTGTCTTTAATTCTATAGGAAACAAAGACATTCTTAGCGCTGTTTTTCTTTTATTTACTTCTCTGTAATATAAAATGCCATGATGACTATATCAGTCGTCATGGCATTTTTTAATTTAACATCTTAGCGCAGAATTCTCCCACCTCTAAGGTGGGGAGATGAATGCGTTGTTGGTAACTACTCCTACAACCTGTTGTATAATAATTATGCAACCAACTAACAATAAATATCTCATGCCAAAGCAGATCCTAAAAGCCCATAAAATCAGGCTATATCCGACTGATGAACAGCAAGTATTCTTTGCCAAGTCATTCGGCTGCGCTCGTTTTATTTGGAATAAAATGCTTGGCGATAAAATAGATCACTACAAAACTACGAAGACCACCCTAAACAACACCCCTGCTCAGTATAAAAAAGAATTTGAATGGCTAAAAGAAGTCGATAGCTTGGCATTAGCCAATGTTCAGCAAAATCTAAGAGCTTCCTATAGTAAATTTTTCAAGCAAGGCGCAGGGTTCCCTAAGTTCAAGAAAAAAGGCATTAAAGATAGTTACACCACCAACAATCAAAAAGGATCGGTAGCCGTCACCAAGAACACCGTTAAATTGCCAAAAATAGGCCACATTAAGGTTAAAATACATCAATCTGTTAATGGGCTTATCAAGAGCGCCACTATCAGCCGTACCCCATCAGGTAAGTATTACGTCAGCCTACTGATTGAAACTATCGTTAATGAATTACCAAAAACCCACTCTAACATCGGCATTGATTTAGGATTGACGGACTTTATCGTCTTATCAGACGGCAGCAAAGTGGCCAATCCTAAGTTTCTATCGAAGCTGCAAGCCAAGCTTGCGCGTGAGCAAAAGATCTTAGCCAAACGCAGAGCCGCTGCCAAAGCGGATCAACGCAAATTGTCAGAGAGCCGCAACTATAAAATACCTATCTAAAAGCGAAAGAGGACTCCACCCGACATTAGGGTGGAGGTGAATTTCGCCTAGTGTTTATTATATTTTTATACAAATTAGCTACTGTATGAAATCTAAATAATCTTTAGAATTTATATTCTATCAAACAAAATTAGTTGCGGTAATGAAAATCAACAAAGCGTATAAGTTTAGGCTTGAGCCTAATGTAGAGCAACAGATTATTCTAAATAATCTTGTCGGCTCTGCCCGTTTTGTTTGGAATCAAATGCTAGCGATCTCATTTGAGATGTTTGCCAAAAATGAATTTATTAATGCCACCAACTTGGTTAATAAAATCATGGATCTAAAGAACAATCCTGATTTTGACTTCTTAAGAACCCATGCCAATGCCGTGTCCTTACAACAAAAAGTACGTGATCTCGCCTCTGCTTGGTCACGTTTTTTTGATCCTAAAGTTCATGCCAGGCTCAAAGAAAATAAAAAGAAACCTCGTAAACCCAAGTTTTTTAAACTGGCTAATGGAATGGAGATACCACTTCGTCCACTAATGCCACGCTTTAAGCGCAAATCCGATGGCTGTGACTCAATTCGCTTGGTTCAATTTGATAAGTATTGCCGTGTTGAGGGTAATCGCGTCAAACTACCTAATGGCGTGGGCTTTGTGAAATTTAGAAAATCACAAAACATCATCGGCACCATTAAAAACATCACTATTAGCAAGAAATCAGGGCACTGGTACGTGTCTTTTGGGTGTGAGCGAGCACTGGATCAAAACCCAATTCACCCCTCTACAAGCGCCATAGGTATTGATTTAGGTGTCACTAAACTCATTACCACCTCAGATGGTCAGCACATCAAACCCAAAAACAGCTTTAAAGCCAATCAAATTAAACTGGCAAAGCTACAGCGCCAATTAAGTCGTAAGGTCTTATTTAGCCAAAATTGGAAAAAGCAAAACCGTAAAATCCAAAAGCTTCACCATCACATTGCCAATATTCGCCATGACTACTTGCATAAAATCAGCACTGACATCAGCAAAAACCACGCCATGATTGTTGTGAGGTTTTAAAAGTAGCCAATATGTCGGGATCTGCAAGCGGGACGTTAGAAAATAAAGGTCGTAACGTCAAAGCCAAGTCAGGATTGAACAAATCAATTTTGATCAAGGTTGGTCGATGGCGCTGACTATGCTTGAGTATAAACAGCACTGGCAAGGCGGGTTGCTGATTAAAGTAAACCCGCGTTATACAAGCCAAACCTGCTTTGAATGCAAGCATGTTGCAAAAGAAAATAGACGTACCCAAGCAAAATTTGAGTGCGTTGAATGTGGTTATATTGCGAATGCAGATGTTAATGCAGCTCGTAATATTCTTGCGGCAGGACATGCCGTTTTGTCTGTCGAGGGAAGATGCAGTAAAGGTCGCCCGTTGAAGCAGAAAACTTGCGACGGTCGTGAGAAAATCGCCTAAGAGCTTTTGCTTTTAGAATCCCCCGCTTGAGCTTGTCGAAAGTGGCGGGAGTATGTCAAATAAATTCAATATTTAATAAACCCAGTATGAGCTTAATTTAAACGCTTATTTTAAATGTATAAGACCACTTGTTAAAAGCTAATTATCAAAGGTTTTTGCCTAGCATCTATCACGTCATAATAACCAGATTTTATTGTCGTTAATAGTAAAGGTATTTATTTACGTTGACCAGATGCTAGATTTTAGCGAATTTACTTTTCTATCGAAACGGGTTAATGATATTCAGCATTGGCCAAATCTTCGCATAAGGCTTTGTTCTCTTGTTTTGAGAAGCCCATGGTCCAACTACGAATACCTTGCAGAATTTGACGGTAATCTTGCTGCGTAGACAAGTATTGAATAGCCGCTTTTGGATCCTCTAACGATGGCATCAATTCATGCAGCTGCACGTTATAAGATTTATAAAAGCGCTGTTTTTGTTTGCCGGTTAACATCGGCGGGCAAATCTCTGATAACACATGCATCACCGCAATCTCATGCTTAGTGATATTAATGCCCGATAAATCTACTGGAATGGTAGTCGACGCATTGGACGCAGCTTGGGTCGCTTGAGACAGCATAGCAATAGACGTTATCAGTCCTGCAAGACCAACTTTTGAGGCGGTCTTTGCTATCACAGAAGCTATAGATAATATCGATTGATTTTTCATTCAGTATTACACTCGCTTATCTTTGTTTGATGGTGCTATGTTAATGGGTAAAAAAATAAAAGTCACATAAAATATTGATTTATGTGTAGATATATTGTGAGCTAAGCCGCCTTTACAGCAACATATCAGCATTATATCGCCCTAAGTTACCTCAACATAAAAGTATCAATTGTTCGTGTTGTCCCTTGTTGCCTACTGTAACCGCGACGTCTTACCTTTTGCAAAAGATGCTTACTGCTACTATTAAAATTATGAATAAAATCAAATAGTAATTTGAACTTGCTTAAAGTCTGGGTTCGCCTCGCGAGGCGAGTAGGGTATAATCGCCCAAAATCTAAAACGCGACAGCACTATCCATAATGTCTGTCTTTATTTTTCTTGATTTCGGCAGGCATAATTATAGCGGTTTTAGGATAGAAAAGTAGAGAACCTGACAGACGGTCATTAATGACGATATTAAGCAAAATTGGGCAAAAATGAAAATTTTAATGAGTAACGATGATGGGGTGCATGCGCCAGGGCTATTGGCGCTTTATCAGGCATTGTCGACCATCGCAGAAGTGGTGGTGGTCGCACCAAGTAATGAGCAAAGCGGCTGCGCCAGCGCTTTGAGCATCTCAACGCCGTTATATACCCATAAGTTAGATTCGGGTTTTATAGCAGTCAATGGTTCACCCGCTGACTGCGTTTATTTGGCGTTACATGAACTCTATCGTCATAGCGATTTTGACTGGGTGATTACTGGCATCAATTCCGGTGCCAATCTTGGTCAGGACGTTTTATTTTCGGGTACCTTTGGCGCGGCTTTGACCGCCCAGCTTTTTGGCATACCAGCGATCGCAACCTCTTTGGTAGGTGGCGGCACAAAAAATGACGAAGCGCAGCAGGCCAGTCATTATCAAATGGCGGCCAATGAGATTGTCAAACTCATGACCGATACACCGATATTGGAGGCTTGCAAAAATTTGCCCTATCATGTATTAAACGTTAATATTCCTGATGTCAAAAGCGTAGCTGCGATTAAAGGTCGAAAAATAACAGCGCTGAGTCACAGTCAGATTGCGCGTCCCGTTCATCATGTGGTCGATCCACGCGGACGCGATGCCTACTGGCTATCGTTACGCAAACGCCAACGGGAATTATTAACAGACGACGCAAGTATTGAATCAGCAGAAATACAGATGATGGATGACCAAGCGGTGGCAGCAGGGTATATTAGTGTATCGCCTGTGCGCCTGCATCATACGCCGACCGAAACCCTTGCGTCACTCTCAGCCTTAGTACTGTAATTAGCCCTCTAATTAGTGCTGTAAATTGACTGATTTATCTAAGTTTATGATGATATTTGCCCTTGCTTAAATTGGCCAATGCTTAAGTTTATTAGTACTAAATTTATTAGAGCTTAAAATCGCTAAAAACCATTTATTATTGAATGAGCTAAAAACCATTGGTTATTAAATGCATAATTATGGTGTTTAGGACATTAAACGTTACAACCGTTAGCAAAATGCTTGTGAGTAACACAAGGAGTTTGTGAGTAACATAAAGAATAGGAAATCTTGTATGAAGAAGCTTATTGCTGGATCGCGCTTAGCAACCCTAGCCTTGATGGGAACATTGACGGCAGCGACCGTGACGATGGTTGGCTGTGCCACCAAGCCCACTTATCAAGGCGCTAATCAGGGTCCGAAGATTATCACCAACGGACAAGGCGTGCCCAATTATTATCGTGTGCAGCGTGGCGACACTGTCAGTCAAATCGCCGCCCGCTATCGTCTCAATTATCGCCAAATCGGTGCGATCAATGGTTTAGATAGCAAATATACGATTTATAGTGGTCAATGGCTCAAATTATGGCAAGGCGAGCCAGTAAACGCCAATAATAACAGTCGCTATAATGCTCCTGCTCAAACACGGCCACAGCCGAGTTATACACCGCCTGTGAACAATACTCCGAACTATTCGCAAACGCCTGTTTATGAAGTGACCGCCAACGCAACATCGGGTTATGAGTATCCAAGTCGCAACCAAGTGATTCGTAACTTTGATGCTGCTGCCGGTAATATGGGTATGTGGTTTGCCGGTAATGTCGGTGATCCGGTACTTGCCAGCCAATCGGGTACCGTACTGTATTCAGGTAACGGTCTGCCTGAGTATGGCAACCTAATTATGATTCGTCATAGCGATAACTATATTACCGCCTATGCGCACAACAGTGCCTTGCTGGTAAAAGAAGGTGAAGCGGTACAGCGCGGTCAGCGTATTGCAAATATGGGTAGCAGCGGCGAGACCAACCAAGTCGGCTTAGAATTCCAAGTACGCCTAAATGGTAACCCTATCGACCCACGTGCGGTGCTTGGACGTTAAATTTTAAGACGTTAGATTTTAAGACGTTAAATTTGCTGCAATTTTTTGGTGGCTGTTAATTGTTATTGCTTGCTCGCTATTAATTATTAGCTATCAGTTGCTTTAATTATTCATATTTGAGAAATTTATGTTATTAAACAAACAATACCTTGCCTTGTTTCCCGCGTTAGTCATGGTCGGCTGTACCAGTCAGCAGGCAATGCAAAAGCCGAATACCCCTGTACGCCAAGGTAATGTGCAAATTACCCAGACTCAAACCATTCAGGTTAAGCCAACGCCTGTACCAGTCGTCAAGCCGCAGCCAGTTGCTAAGCCAAGCTATAACAGTTTTTCTGATTGGAAATCTGACTTTTCGATGCGCGCCATTGCAGCGGGTCACGATGCTTCAACCGTGCGTCGTTTGATGGACATGGCTTATTTAAATCAGCAAGTTATCTCGCTAGATTCAGGGCAGCCAGAGTTTTCTAAAATGCCTTGGGAATATGTCGATTCTGCCGTATCAGATGGCCGTGTCAGCACAGGTAAGCGTAAGTTTGCCGAGCAACGCGCCTTTTTATCACAGTTAGAGTCGCAATATGGCGTCAATGCAGAAATCATCGCTGCGATTTGGGGCATGGAGTCATCATACGGTGTGGTAACGGGCAATAGCAGTATTCCAAGCTCGCTTGCCAGCCTTGCTTATGATGGCCGTCGCCAAGAATTTGCTGAAACCCAGTTATTGTCACTAGCGACGCTATTGCAGCGCGGCGATGTCTCATGGTCACAGCTCGATGGCTCTTGGGCAGGCGGTATGGGGCAGACGCAGTTTATCCCTGATACCTGGCTGAAACACGGCGTTGATGGTGATGGTAACGGTCATCGTAACCCATGGGCAACGAGCGATGCTCTGGCCTCTACTGCCAATTACCTGAGTAATTCAGGTTGGGTGCGAGGCCTTGCGCCATTTTATGAAGCGACTGTACCTGCGTCGTTTGATTACTCAACGGTTGGTACCAAGCAACCTGCGGCTAGATGGGCGGCGATGGGCGTGGATACCATCGCTGATGTTTATTTAGATGCCAATACGCAAATGGAGCTATGGCTACCTGCTGGTAAAGATGGTCCAGTCCTATTACTTAGCCCAAACTTTGATGTCATCAAGGTTTACAACAACTCATCAAACTATGCGTTAGGTGTCAGCCTACTTGGTAAAGCGCTGGCAGGTCAGGGCGGCTTACAAAAATCATGGCCGCGCTATGAGCGTCCGTTATCGACAGCGCAGGTGCGTAATTTGCAGCAGCGTTTAACCAGCATGGGTTATGATACCAAAGGCGCTGATGGCATCGTTGGCACCAATACTCGTAAGGCGTTCCAGCGCTGGCAAGCAGACAATGGCCAAACGCCAGACGGCTTTATTACTCAGCGTAGCGCGTCTTCATTAGCAGGATGGTGAGACAGAGTAAAGTCGCTGTTTTTAGATAATCGTTATTTACAACGATGGTTTAGAAATAACTAAACCAATAAAAAACTCCGTGCTAAGCGGAGTTTTTTTGTTCGTACAATTTTATAAAAATTGTAGCAGCAGGTTAGATAGAGTTTAGACAGTCATCTTAAACTCAATCAACTCAAACCCAGCAGCGTTATCGCCTGTATCGCCATCTGCTGTCACCGCCCCAATCACCGCACTGACTTTTGGCTGGCGTGAGTCTTTATCAAGCACGCGCCAATCACCAAGTACATAGCGTTTTTTATCTGCCGTCGCCTGATGAATGGCTGGGCGATGGGTATGACCATGTAACAACGCATCGCTGTCTGCTATGGCTTGTATTACTGCATCTTCATTGACGTCCATGATATAAGCGGCTTTGTTGGCATTATTTTGCTGACTTTTTTGCCGTAATTTATCGGCAATCGCTAAGCGCTTTGTCAGCGATTTATTGAGTAAATACCATTGGGTCAAACGGTTACGCATCATTTTGCGAAAAAACTGATATTTTTTATCATCGGTACATAAGGCATCGCCGTGTTCTAAGCGGTAATTCTGCTGTCCGACGGTTAAATAATACGGCTCATAAATCAGCTCACCGCCAAATAAGCTACAAAAGGGCTGACCTAAGAGGAAGTCACGGTTGCCATGCATGACCAATATCTCACAGCCAGCGACTCGCAGTTTTTTTAGTTTAACGATAAGCGGCGTGAGCCAATGGTTTTGGCGCGCGTCTTCTGATAAGGTCAAATAGGCATCATCGCCAATCCAAACCTCAAACCAATCACCTAAGATAAATAAGCGATTAAGCTGAGGTAGGGCAAGGCAATCATCAAGCAGGGCCAAAAAAGCCTGCACTAAGGCAGGCTCTTCTGGCGATAAATGCAAATCGCTAATCAAAACTTGCCGCACCTCATGAGGGCGGGTCGTGATTAAATGATTAAAGCTTTGCATGTATCTTTATCCTCATAAGGTAAGATAAGCGGCCGTTAATAACAAACCGCTTATCTTATACCGTTTATAAAAAAACGATTACTGCGTAATGATGGTCGCAGAGTTGATGACCACTGGCTCGTTTGGCACATCCGCATGCATGCCAAAACGGCCCGTTGGTACGCCGCGCATTTTGTCGATAACATCCATGCCGCTAGTGACTTTACCAAATACGGTGTAGCCCCAACCTTGCATGTTTTTGCCAGAGTGATTTAGGAAATCGTTGTCTTTTACGTTAATAAAAAACTGGCTAGTTGCTGAATGTGGGTCTTGCGTACGGGCCATCGCAATCGTACCTTTGTCATTTTTCAAGCCATTGTCCGCTTCGTTTTCAACGGGTGCATTGGTCGCTTTTTCATTCATTTCAGCGTCCATACCGCCGCCTTGAATCATAAAGCCGTCAATGATGCGATGGAAAATCGTCCCGTCATAATGACCAGATTTAACATAGTTTAAAAAGTTTTCGACCGTTTTTGGCGCTTTTTCTTCATTGAGTTCGATAACGATCGCACCCATATTGGTGTCAAGTTCTACTACTGGTGGCATGTCTACCATGTGATATTCCTTTTTTGATTGTAGCGTCTAAAACGACGCTGTTAAGTGGTGGTTAAAAATTTGCTGACTAAAAAGTTATGGCTAGTCTAACGGCTTTTTTGTCGTCTGTCATGTATCAGGCTGTTAATGCCTTTGCAAAAGCTGATAGAATAACGCAACGTTATCTTTTATCAGCGATTTTTGATTGATTATTTTAAATTTTCTTATTTTGAACCTTTTATAAAGCGTAATGACACGTGTTATAGACTGAAACCTTGCGCTAGGAGCAATGAGTAATGAGTGAGCACTCAAGCAACAATGTACAAAAAGACGAACAAAAAAACGACTTTATTCGTAATATCATTCGTGACGATATCAAAGCGCAAAAATACCCGCAAATCGTGACGCGCTTTCCGCCTGAGCCAAACGGCTATTTGCACTTAGGTCATGTCAAATCTATCTGCTTAAACTTTGGTATCGCCGAAGAGTTTGGCGGCGTTTGTAACTTGCGCTTCGATGACACCAACCCAACTGCAGAAAAGCAAGACTATATCGATAATATTGAAAATGATGTGAAATGGCTTGGCTTTGAGTGGGCAGGCGAGGCGCACCATGCGTCCGGTTACTTTGACCAGTTGTACGCATGGGCCGTGCAATTGATTGAACAGGGTGATGCTTATGTGGACTTGCAATCGCCTGAACAAATTCGCGATAATCGTGGCTCATTTAATGAAGCTGGCACGCCGTCGCCGCAGCGTGATGCCAGTGTCGAAGAAAACTTAAAACTCTTTAATGATATGAAAGAAGGCAAGTTTGCCGAAGGCAAAGCCGTGCTGCGCGCCAAGATTGACATGGCAAGCCCAAATATGAATATGCGCGACCCTGTTATCTACCGCGTCATGCACCAAGCGCACCATCAAACCGGTGATAAATGGTGTATTTATCCGATGTACGATTTTGCCCATCCACTCTCTGATGCACTCGAAGGCATTACCCATTCGTTATGTACACTAGAATTTGAAGACCATCGTCCGTTTTATGATTGGGCGGTTGAAAAAATTGGCTTTGATGTGCCGCCGCACCAGTACGAGTTTAGTCGTCTAAACGTCGACCATACCTTGACCAGTAAACGCAAATTAAAGCAGTTGGTTGATGAAGGTATCGTTAGCGGTTGGGATGATCCACGTATGCCGACGATTGCAGGTATGCGCCGCCGCGGTTATACGCCTGAAGGTTTACGCGATTTTAGTGAACGCGTCGGTGTGACTAAGGTAGACAGCGTCGTTGATTTTCGTCTATTAGAATTTAGTATTCGTCAGTCATTAGAGACGACGACGGCGCGCGGTATGGCGGTTCTCAAGCCGTTAAAAGTGACGATTACTAACTTTAGCGATGCGGTTAGCAGTTGGGAGTCGCAAAAAGCCGATAGCGTCAATGCGCGCTGGGATGAAGACGCACAGACTTTATGGCTCACGCAGCCAAATCATCCAAATGTAGATATGGGCGAGCGTGAGATTCCGTTTACCGAAACCCTTTATATCGACCAAGGCGATTACGAGATTGAACCGCCAGCAGGCTATAAGCGTTTATCTCCAGAAAAGAATGAGATTCGCCTGCGCAACACTTATGTGCTGGCAGTGACTGAGCATATTCTTGATGACGCTGGCAATGTTGTTGAGCTAAAAGCCACGATTGACCCTGCGACTTTGGGCAACAACCCTGAAGGTCGTAAGGTTAAAGGCGTGATTCATTGGGTATCAGCTAGCCAAGGCATTCCAGCGACGGTACGCATGTATGAGCAGCTATTTAGCGCTGAAGACCCAAGTAGCGTCGCCGACGTTCATCAAGCGCTAAATCCTAACTCGTTGATTGAGCTCGATGCCGTAGTTGAGCCATCATTGGCAAATAGCGATGCTGGTACGCGTTTCCAGTTCGAGCGTGAGGGCTACTTTATCGCTGATAGTAAAGACCATATGACCGACAAGCCAGTGTTTAATCAAATCGTGAGCTTACGTGACAGCTATAAACCGGCTTAAATTATAGCTACTGGCTTTGCGCGCAACGTTTAAGAACGCACTCAACAATAGTAGTTTTCAAAATCGCTCATTTCTAGTACGCTAGAGATGGGCTTTTTTTATGAGTATGGATTTTCTTGAAGGATTCAGAATAGTAATTTGGTGAATATTTTAAATGCAAACTTATGCGCTTAGTAATAAATGGCATAAGCGCATTACAATCCATCACAAGACATTCATAACCAGTTTGCTAAGATAGAAGAGAATTCTTGCTGACGTACTTTGAGTTATTGTGTAGTATTGACCGAGTACGTTGATAGCTAGGTACATTTATAACTAGGAATATTTATAACTAAATACGTTTATAACAATAGAGCGCATGGATACCTTTGGGTATGAATAAATACTAACGCTCATCACTCATATAAATAAGGAATAAAGCATGGCAAATTTACGTTTAGGTGATACTGCACCAAATTTTGACGCGACAACCACTGATGGTGATATCAATTTCCACGAATGGGCAGGGGACAGTTGGGTTGTCTTTTTCTCACATCCTGCAGATTACACGCCAGTATGTACCACTGAGCTTGGTCGTACCGCAGCATTAGGCGGTGAGTTCCAAAAGCGCAATGTAAAAGCAATCGCCCTATCAGTTGATGGTTTAGAGGACCATAAAGGCTGGGCCAAAGATATTGAAGAAACCCAAGGTACCGCTGTTAACTTCCCTATCATTGCCGATTCAGACCGCAAAGTGGCGGATCTTTATGACATGATTCATCCAAATGCCGACAATACCGCGACGGTTCGAAGTGTATTTATCATTGATCCAAACAAAAAAGTACGCTTAACGCTGACTTATCCAGCCAGCTGTGGCCGTAACTTTGATGAGATCGTCCGAGTTATCGATGCGATGCAATTGTCTGATGAGTATAACGTCGCAACGCCAGTTGATTGGAAAGAAGGCGATGACGTTATCATTCCACCAAGCGTGAAAAATGAAGATATTCCCGCCAATTATCCAAAAGGCCATACCGAAATTAAACCTTATCTCCGTACCACGCCTGCGCCTAACAAATAAGTTAAGCAGCTAGTCCAAGCAGTTGTTTCAAGTTAATAAGCCCTATGACGTCATGTTATGGGGCTTTTACTTTTTTAGCTTTTCAGCCTTTTATTAGAAGAGCATATTGCATGAGGTTTTGTTATGATAATAACAGGCTGAAATGTCTACACATGATATTCACAGTTTTATCCATAACCGATAATGCAATAATCATAATAAAACCAAAGGGCGCTGAGTCGCTTTAAAACCGTCTTACAAGGAGTTTGCCATGAAAAAATTATACTTAACCCGTACCGCCCCAAATCCACGTAAAGCGCTTATTTTATTAGCGTCAAAAGGTATCGATGTCGATGATATGGATGATCTTGATGTGGTCGATATCGACTTCGCTACCAATGAGCAGATGTCCGAGGAATTTACCAAAATTAACCCTATGCAGACCGTACCCGTTCTAACCTTGGATGATGGTACGGTGCTGAATGACTCGCAGGCAGTATGCGAGTATCTCGACCGTGTTTATGGCGAGCGCTCGGTGATGGGTAATGACGTCGTACAGCGGGCGCAAGTATGCTCGATGCGCCGTATTGCCGAGTTTGAGGTGCTATACAACTTTATGCTGGCGTTTCAGCATAGCCATCCGTCCAAAGCGCAGCGTGTCGAGCAAGTACCTGAGTTTGTCGCGCCCTCTATTGCCCGCGCGATAAAAGCCCTACCTTATTTTGAAAATGCCTTAAACGGTCATGATTATTTGGTCGGTGACCATTTAAGCTTTGCCGATATCGTACTGTATTTGGGTCTAGATTTTGGTAAAGCGCTGAAAGTTAATCCAAACGAGCAGGGCGAAAATTTGGCGCGTTTTTATCAAATGATGCATGAGCGCTTTAGTATTAAAAATATGGCAAAAGCCAAACCTGCTTATGATGAATGATAAGGTCGCCTTATAAACCGAGCTTTACATAGCCAAAAGCCTTAATGCGCTAACCACCATATTAGCCAGTTAAGGCTTTTTTTATTGTAAAATTAGAAAAACTATCGAAAACAGTTACTATCAATCTATAAAATTAAACACTTTGTAACAATAATAGATGACATCGGCGCTATAGTGGTCAAATTATGAACACTTTACAAAAACAGATACAATTGCGATTTGTATAGTAAAAACTTCGTATGTTAAAAAGCGGAATATCGAAAAGGTTTACTCACAAGGTATGACTGTTATGACCTCATCTTTTGACACCCAATATTTTACGGAATCATCTTTTATAAAGTCTTTGGCTAGATTTGCTGTATTGCCTAGCATTCTAGCGGTAAGTCTGACATTAACTGCCTGCCAAGAATCCTCAGTACCAAGCGAGAATGATGTACAGACAGAAAATGCTAACGAAGTCGATGGTAATGCTGCTACGCTAGAAAATGATGAGTCCAAGGCGGCTGAGATGAGCACTGAAGAACAAATGATAGCCAATCTTACCCGTTATCGCTGGACACTGATGTCTGCAAGCGATAAAGGCGCCCAGCCACTAAATACACTGCTCGATATCAAAGACCAAGTGCGCTTGAGCTTTAGCCAATACCAAGGCGAGAATAGCCTAAACTATAGTGTCGGCTGCAATACCATGAGCGCAGGATATCAGCTTCAGGGTCAGACGTTGACCATCGAAGACGGTATGAGCACCAAAATGTCGTGCGGTGAGCTTGATAAGGCTGAAAACCAATTGAATGAGCTAATGCAAGGTGAGAATCAATTGACCTTAGTATTAGACGCCAATGTCGAAAACGGTAGTGCTGAGAGCGCAACGGCTGAAAGTCGTCAACCAATCTTAACGCAAATCACAAGCGACGCGGCGACGTTAGTTTGGGCAGGTAAGTTAACCTCACAGGCCAAATACAACAGTAAAGGTGAAACGGTATTTTGGGCAGTCAATGCTAAGAAAGTAGCCTGCGCTGACAAGAGTTCAGAGTTATGCTTACAAGTAAAACCCATTACTTATGATGACCAAGGTATCAAGGTTAGCGAAGGTGAGTGGACAGCCTTTAACGGTGAAATCGATGGCTATCAGCCCGATGGTATGCACGATGAAGTACTACGTCTTCAGCGCTATCAGTTAGACGCTAACGAGAATGAAGAAGCGCAAGAATATGCCTATGTACTCGATGCAGTGATTGAGAGTAGCGTGGTAGAGTAATGCTTTGTTAGAGTAGGTTTGTTGGTCATTTTTATTATTTAAAATTATGACTTAAATAGAAGAGATAATTTAAACAAAACACGCGCCGTTTGCACGCGTGTTTTTTTATATTTATTACTTCTATTACTTTACTGCGAACTTATTTTTTAACGCAAATTGCCTAAGTCTTCTTCGGTCAAACGCCAGCGACCTTTTTTCTTCGATGTGCCGCGTCCGCGCATGGCGCTATTCATTATGAGTTTGTTCATGGAATGGCTTGAATGCGCATGACAAATGGCGCAGGCAAGACCATCAGCGGCATCTTGCTGGGGCACCACCTCTAACGCCAAAATGCGACAGACCATCTCTTGTACCTGCTCTTTTGCCGCTGCACCATAGCCGCAGACCGCTTGTTTAATTTGGCGAGCGGTATATTCCGATACTTCTAAATCAAGAGCGACCATAGCAGCAATCGCCGCACCGCGAGCTTGCCCGAGCTTCAACGCTGAGTCTGGGTTTTCTGCCATAAAAACTTGCTCGATAGCGGTATAAATCGGCTCGTCGCCATATTTTAAATGATGCTGGGTGATACGCGTTAAGCCATTAAAAATACGCTTTAGGCGCTCAGGCATCTCTTTGGTATCTGTACGAATCGTGCCTGCGTCTATATACGTTAGTTTGTCGCCCGTTTGTTGGATAATGCCATAACCAGTCATGCGCGAACCCGGGTCAATCCCGATAATAATTGCCATAGTATTCCGTCTTACTTACATTTTGTTTTATGGCTTAAAAATCAGCCGTAAGTTTGATAGTATAGCAATCAATCCCCATATACATCATATGTTAGCCATATTAATTTGCATGGCGCTTAATTTTTTAGATTTTATCTTATAGGACGACACTTTATGGGTCAGATAGTTGGTATTGCCATCGTTTGGTTTATTATCGAGATGCTGCTTTGGTATTTACTTGCGCAGTTTATGAGCGGTTGGTGGGTATTTATGTGGTTTATTATCGCCGCCGTTATCGGTATCTCTTTTATACGTAAAGGGATGGCAGCACTCAATCCAATGGCGCAGCAGATGAAAGCTGGCGGTATGATGAACCCTGCGATGCGTCCACAAGAATCAACCATGATTAAAAGTGTCGCTGTAGCAGCGGCGGGTCTGTTGCTGCTGATTCCAGGTGTGCTCAGTGATTTATTAGCCTTACTGGTGATATTGCCGCCAGTGCAAAAAAAGCTCAAAGACTTTGCTAATAATTACGTTATGAACAATCAGCAAAAAATGATGGAGATGATGGCAAAACAGATGGGTGGACAAAACCCGTTTGGTGGCGCAGGCGGCATGGGCGGTCAGAATCCATTTGGCGGTGCTGGTGGTATGAACAATCAAAATCCATTTGGTCAACAGCAACAAAATCCGTTTGGCAATGTGTTTAAACAACATACTACTGTCGATGGGACGGCTAAAAACATCCCTAAAGATGTGAAGAAAATTACCAAATCTGCCAATGACGAATAATCAATTTATTATTAAATAGATATTCTTGCCGACATAAAAATGCCCCTTTTATCATTAATAAAAGGGGCTTTTGAGTTTTAAAACTATTTTTTATAAAAGATAATATTTATAAATAAAATAGTGAATAACTGAATAAAACAACCGAAGTGCCGCCGTAAGATGGTGACCCATGAACCGTGAAGTTCAGGGCGGATGCGTCACTGCCTCTGCAGGTTTCCTGAGACACCGCAAGCGGTGCAGGCATACACAATGAGGCAATAGGTACCACATCCTGGTAAAGCATTATCGGCTCAGGGAATAAACATCTACTAGCCAACACTTCAGAATATAATTATCTTAACCAATGACTTGAGTGATTGCAAGTACGATTTACAGATTGCTACGTAGGGTTGCAAACAGTTAAATAAAATATATACAAACCTACCTATTTATTACTATAATAGATAGATTATATCTATAATATAGAGAGCAAGTTATGGGGAAACTGGTTAGTATTGGGGAGGCTGCCAAACATTTCGGGGTTGCTCAATCCACATTAAGACGTTGGGATGAGGATGGTACGTTAGTCGCCAAGCGAACCGAAAACGGGCATAGGCGATATGATTTAAGTGAAATCAGACCGCATTCCTTGAATACACCACCTAAATTAGACCGAAAAACCATTGCTTATGCTCGTGTGTCGAGTCGTGATCAAAAAGACGACTTACTTCGCCAGTCTCAAGTTTTGGAACTTTATTGTGCCAGGCAAGGCTGGACTTTTGAGACGATTACCGATCTTGGTAGTGGAATGAATTATAAAAAGAAAGGCTTAAAAAACCTGCTTGATGACATACTGAGCAATAAAGTTGAACGGCTGGTAATTACCCATAAAGACAGGCTTTTACGATTTGGTGCAGAACTGGTTTTCATGTTGTGTGAGGCTCATGACGTTGAAGTGGTAATAATCAATCAAGGTGAAGAGTTGAGTTTTGAGCAAGAATTAGCCCAAGATGTATTGGAGATTATCACCGTATTTTCAGCGAGGCTATACGGCTCTCGCAGCAAGAAAAACCAACAATTAATAGAGGCGGTTAAAAAAGCATTATGATCCGTGGACACATTATCGAACTCAAGCCAAACAACGTACAGGCAAATCACCTTGCTCGTGCTTGTGGCGTGGCGAGAAAAGCCTACAACTGGGCTTTGCATGAGTGGCAGCGGCAGTATGCGCTTGACAAAGCGTACCGTGATGCGTGTTTGGCCGCAGGCGTTGAGGTTGATACTAAAAATCTAAACAAGCCCTCACAGGCGAAGCTCAGACGCGAATTGAACGCCATTAAGCGTGAATTATTCCCCTATATGCTGGAAGTGACCAAATGCGCTCCGCAGGCGGCAATCATGCAGTTGGGTGATGCTTATAACAACTTCTTTAAAGGCTTAGCGAAATACCCAACCGCTCGTAAAAAAGGCCGTGACGATAGATTCAGTTTATCCAACGACCAATTTGCCATTAAAGGTAAATCCATTCGTATCCCAAACTTGGGCTGGGTTCGCTTAAAAGAAGCTTTACGTTTTGACGGCAAGATCATGTCAGCCACCATCTCTAAACGTGGCGGTAAGTGGTTTGTTAGTGTGGCTGTTGAAATACAAAAAGCTGTAATTCCTACTAAAAAGACAGGTAAAAGCGTTGGTGTTGATCTTGGTATTACCGACTTACTGGTTTTATCAGACGGCACTAAAATTAAAGCGCCAAAACCACTTCAAGCAAACCTTAAAAAACTAAGAACGCTAAACAAAGCGCTCAGTCGCACTAAAAAAGGCAGTAAAAACAGAGAAAAAGCGAAAACCAAGCTCTCTCGTTTGCACTATAAGATCAGGTGTATTAGGCAAGATTCTCTCCATCAAATCACAACAAGTCTGGTTAATGAGTTCGATGTGATTGCGATTGAGGATTTGAATGTCAAAGGTATGGTTAAGAACAGGCGGCTATCAAGAGCTATCAGTGACTTGGGTTTCTTTGAGTTTAAGCGACAGCTTATCTACAAAGCCACTGAGCAAGGCAAGGTTGTGAAATCAGTCGGACCCTTCTACCCAAGCTCAAAAACCTGTTCAAACTGCAATCATATCCTTGGTAAAGATGAGCTAACATTGAAAATGCGTGAGTGGTTGTGCCCTAACTGTCAGGTTTCTCATGACCGTGACCTCAACGCCAGCATCAATATTTTAAATAACGCGACTGTTATTTTAACAGCTGCATAATCCTGTTTATTGGACGGTGAGTTCCATCGCCAATTAAAAAAGTCTGTGGAGTCGTGGTCAGTCTAAATCTCAAATGAGAAATAGCGCGTGACAATGAAGCAGAAAGAAAACGTCAAACCTATCTAATAGTCAATATTGGCTAGGTTTGAGTAAGATTTTTGGAACGGTTAATGAGCAGCATGAATGATGTTGAGTATTTACTTTATCTACCATGAAATGACAGAATTTTTAAGGGCATAAATATGGCTTAAAAGGGCGATTTTTCAGCTATTTTGAGATATGTGTTAATATAGAGGACTGTAAACATCCTAAGATAGCATTCTAGGCGTTCATTCACTTGAGGAGCGGTAATCCATGACCCATAACCAGCAACAAGCAGAAATTATCGACGATAGTCAGGCTCAGCTCAATAATAAGCAAGATAGCGAGCAAAATAAAAAAGTGCCCCATGTCTTAATGATATTAGATGGTTTTGGGCATCGTGAAGACGATAAGGATAATGCGATTGCTGCCGCCCATATGCCAAATTTGGATAAGATTTATCAGCAATATCCGCATGGATTGATATCGGCTTCAGGAGAAGATGTCGGTCTGCCAGATGGTCAGTTTGGTAACTCAGAGGTTGGCCATATGAATTTGGGCGCCGGCCGCGTGCTTTATCAAGACTCCACTCGTATCTCAAACGAAGTCGCCAATCGTGAGTTCTATAAAAACGAAGCACTGGTTAATGCGGTGAAAGCGGCAAATAAGCTCGGTGGTAATGTGCATATTATGGGATTGTTGTCTGATGGCGGCGTGCACTCGCATCAAGACCATATCGAGGCTATGTGTCATTCGGCATTGGTACACGGTGCTAAAAATGTCTTTGTGCATTGTTTTTTAGACGGCCGCGATACCCCGCCAAAATCTGCTGATAAGTACATCAACCGCTTACGCGATCATATTGCTAAGCTCAATGACCATTACGAAGGTGGCCGCGTGCAAATTGCCAGTATTATTGGGCGCTATTATGCAATGGATCGTGACAATCGCTGGGACCGTGTGCAAAAAGCCTATGAGCTTATCACCGAAGGTAAAGCCGACCGCTTAGCAACACGTGCCGATGGCGCCATACAAGCGGCGTATAAAGCACGCGAAACCGATGAATTTATCAATCCAACGGTGGTGATTGGTCGCGACGAAGTGCCTTATACCGTCGATGACAATGATGCACTTATCTTTATGAACTTCCGCGCTGACCGTGCCCGTGAGCTTGCGCAAGCCTTTGTGCTGCCAGATCATGAGTTTTCTGGTTTTGCCCGTCATAAGCAACCAAAGCTTGCCGCTTTTGTGATGTTGACCAAATACTCTGACGTGCTAGCGGACAATCCAAAAACCAGTATTGCCTATTATCCAGCGTCTTTGACCAACACGCTTGGCGAGTATCTACAAGATAAAGGTAAAACCCAGCTACGTATCGCTGAAACTGAAAAATATGCGCACGTGACCTTTTTTTTTAGCGGCGGCCGCGAAGATGAATATGAAGGCGAGACTCGGATTTTAGTGCCATCGCCTGATGTTGCTACTTATGATTTACAGCCAGAAATGAGCGCGCCTGAAGTGACCGATGAGCTGGTCGCTGCTATCGAATCTGGTAAATATGATGTGTTGGTGGTTAATTATGCCAACGGCGATATGGTCGGGCATACAGGTGTCTTTGAAGCTGCTGTCAAAGCGGTAGAGGCGTTGGATGTGTGCATTGGTCGTTTAGAAGAAGCGGTACGCGCTGCGGGTGGCGACATGCTGATCACCGCTGACCATGGCAACTGTGAGCAGATGCAAGACTACGAAAGCGGCCAAGTACATACGCAGCATACCACTGAGCTGGTGCCATTGATTTATATTGGTGAGAAAGCCGTAAAAGTACGTAGCGGCGGCAAGCTTAGTGATATTGCGCCTACGATTTTGGCATTAATGGATATCGAGCAGCCAGATGATATGACCGGTAAAAACTTACTGCTTTCGGCTACATAAACTAGACATTTAATAGGGTCATTTAGCAGTCTATTACTACTGCTAAAGCTATTGAGTTTTGTAAAAAGGGAAAGATATTGAGTATCTTTCCCTTTTTTTGCATTTTTTCTACGCTTCGCCGCATTTTGCTTGATACATATTGTTTAAGTTATAGTCAAAGAACTTATAAATCGCCACACAGCCATAAGAAATAAAAGAACAGTGTGTCAACACAATCTAGCCGCCATTCCTTACGTTTTTGTTTGACCCAAGCCCACATTTGCTCGATAGGATTCAAATCAGGACTGTAAGGTGGCAGCCATAAAATAGTGTGCCCTGCATCTTCTATAAGTTCAGTTGTGTCTTTGCGCTTATGGAAGGTTGCATTATCCATAACGATTACACTGTCTTTCGGTAAGCTTGGTAGCAGCAGTTGTTCAACCCAGCTATGAAATACATCACTATTGACACTGCGATCATAAAGTCCAACAGCGAACAGCTGATTATTGTAAATAGCACCTATCGCATTGGTTTGGTTTTTAAGCTGCCAGTTGTATTGTCCAAAGCATTTTTTACCTCTATTAGAGTATCCGTGAGGCCTGTTTTCATGAGACTTAAAGCCACTTTCATCAAGATAGATAATAGGCTTATCATCAAACTCAAATTGCGCTAACTTTTCAAGAAATATTAAACGTTTTTTATCATCTGCTTTTGGATGAGTTAAGCTCTTTTTTTGAGTGATGCCGATTCGTTTTAATGCAATGCCTATCGCTCTTTGAGTACAATTAAAACGCCGAGCTCGTTCGTGCTGATAGTCATCAGGATAAGCCTCTACATCCGCTCTCAGTAATGCATCGTCTATTTTAGTTGGGGTAAACTGACGTTTTTTACGCTCAGGAAATTTTTTCCAACGCTGAATAGTGTTGGTGCTAATTTGATATTCCTCGGCAAGTTGTCGAATGCTATAGCCTTCTGCAAGCTTATTGAGGATCAGTTGTCGGTAGTCTTTTGAGTATGCCATATTATATACTGTAGCGGATTTTTGTTTCTTTTACTATACTTGCAATACTGTCCTAGTCTTAGGTAGAAGCTCAGTGTTATTTTAGACGACATCGTTCATGAATAACTTTATAATCATAAATATCCATATAATCCAAAAGTTATAAAAATAATAACCAAATCCTTTTTTTGAGTAATTTATTATGCGTCCAATTCGCCATTTATTCTTATTGCGGTCTAAAAGCTTGAGAAATATCATCATGCCATTGCCTGTTGCTTCTAAATCTATTGCTTCTAAATCTTTTAAAATGAAGTCTTTTAATGTCAAATTAATCGGCTCTCAGCTATTAAAACCCGCTCTTATAAGCAGTGTAGTAGGGCTAGGTGTGGTCAATATGCCAGCACAAGCTGCTACCAACAATAACGGTAAAATCAATAGTACTGGCGAAAATCCCACGGCAAGCTTGCAATTGATTGGTCTTAATGACGACGATGTATCCTTAAATAATAACGAGGAAGCTAATAGCGCCGACGATTTATCAGATATCGCTGATATGCTCGAATCTGCCGATCAAGTCGATGACTCGATAGATGCTGTCGCTGATGAAAGCGCGCTAAATGACGAGTCAGACGTGATAAATACCGATATTCCCGCTGAAGTTGCGCAAGTATCGTTAAAGGCCATTTCGCCTGAAACACTAAAGACCTTTGTGGCCGTCGTTGATTTGGTACGACGCGAATATGTGGATACAGTCAATGACGAAGAGTTATTTAGCAACGCCATGAGCGGGATGTTGACCAAGCTTGATAGCCACGCTGAGTTTTTGGATGCAGAAGCTTATGAGAATCTGCGCGCTTTTACTGAAGGCGACGTCGGCGATATCGGTATCAAGGTGCAGTATCAGCCTAAAGTAGGCTATTGGGTGATTACTGAGGTGGTTGATGGCTCGCCTGCTGATAAAAAAGGCATTGCCGTTGGTGATTATTTGCACCAAGTAGACGAGTTTAAACTTGGCGAAGACGAAGAAAGTAATGACATTGAGCAATTGCTAACGGGCATTGCAGGTACCCAAGTAGATGTGGTGACATCAAAAGCAGGCCGGCGTAAACATACCACGACTTTACAGCGTAATCACAACCATCCACAAGTTATTGAAACGCGCCTGGTAGATGGAATGGCTATTGTTAGATTACCCGCCTTTCAAAACAATAGCCGTGAAAAGCTGTTACAAGGGTTAATTGATTTGGACGCGCCTGTTAAGGGCGTTTTATTAGACATGCGTGACAACCCAGGCGGTGTATTGGCGTCAGCGGTAAGCGTTGCCAGCTTATTTATGACCAATACCGATGTGGTACAAGTCAAAGGTCGTCAAAGCGACTCACGCACACTATCGACGCAAGGTGCAGCGTTATTAGATACTATGCCAGTTGTGGTGTTGCAAAATCGTTATTCTGCTTCAGCGGCTGAGGTCTTAGCCAGTAGTTTGCAAGCGCAAAAACGCGCGACTATTTTAGGCGAAGTCAGTTATGGTAAAGGTTCAGTGCAGTCCGTGATACCGCTGAATGACGAGCAGGCGGTGAAGCTGACGGTTGCCCATTACATGACCGCTTCGGGTAAGAAAATAGATGGGGTTGGGGTAGCGCCTGATGTGACTTTAACAGGAAATGAAAGTACGTGGGAGCAACAGGCGCTTGATTTACTCAGGCAAAAAGCCCTGCCGTCGGGTGTTCGCTTTGTACGAAAATCTCAAGCAGCAAACGTTCCTAATCAAGATGACACTAATACTAAAGTTGTTAAAAATAAAGTGACTCAAAACAATACAATCATCGAGCACGTGACTGAAAAGCCGACTGTTAAAGCCAAGCCCTAATTTCGTTAGCATTTAAACTGAGACTTTTCGAACTGATTTAATTATCGTCTTATGGTTAGCGCTTATATATTATTCAGACTGGTTTTCAGCAATTCCAAGCTTTGACATACGATAGCGTAACGAGCGGAAAGTGGTGCCCAACAATTCAGCAGCTTGGGTCTTATTCCAGTTTGTCTGTTTAAGGGCGGTAATAATCAGCTGCCTTTCCTGCTCTTGCAAATAATGCTCTAAGCCTTGGGCAGGTAATTGACCGGTGCTAATATTTTCTTGATTTACGGGTGGTCTTAAATTTTCTGAATTTTCTGCTTCATTGCTTAATGGTTCTGACATAGCGCTGGCTGCTGTTTTATCAGGTTGTGCTGTAGGACTGGCTGCAGCGTGCGCATTCATTGAAGGATAGTGCTGCGTAATGGTGCGATAAGGAGATATAGTAGCTTTTGCTTGTTGCGTGCCGTCTTTTTCTACGGCTTCTACGTTATTTTTTTCCGCATTATCTTTTATAGATTGCGCTCCCAAGCTTTCACTTTTATCTAAAATAGTATTGCTCGAAAGGGTCGCTTTGTCAGCGCTATTATTTTGCTCTACTTCTGCAATAGCTTCTTGCGCGTTCTCTAGTTGTTGGTTGTCGAAATCAGCTAAGCCTAAATGACTGGCATCAATAGTGGATGTCTCCGCCAAGGTTATTGCACGCTCAAGGATGTTACGTAATTCGCGAACATTACTCGAAAAGTCGTGATGTTGTAGACGCGCGCAAGCAGCATTGGTCAGTGTTAGCGGCGACTCCAATTGCCATTCGTCGGCAATTAAGGTCAAAAAGTGCTTGGCCAATACCGGTATATCATCACGTCTTGCGTTAAGCGTCGGCAGTTTAAGCTCAATGACATTGATGCGGTAATATAAATCTTGGCGAAAGCTACCTGCTTGTACCAGCTGATTTAAATCTTTATGCGTCGCTGATAGGATACGAATATCAACTGGCACTTCTTTGGTATCGCCGATTGCACGCACAGTTTTTTCTTGAATGGCGCGCAGTAATTTGACCTGCATCGCTAGTGGCAAGTCGGCGACCTCATCTAAAAATAGCGTACCGCCATTGGCCTGTTGAAACAGTCCTTGTTTATCAGCCACAGCGCCAGTAAAGCTGCCTTTTTTATGACCAAAAAATTCTGACTCCATCAGCTCTGACGGAATCGCGCCGCAGTTGACTGGCACGAAGCTGCCATCGCGGCGCGGGCTTAAATCATGGATCAAGCGCGCAACCACTTCTTTACCAGTGCCCGATGCCCCCGATAAAAAAACTGGCGCTTGTGAGCGCGCTAACTTTAAAATGGTATTTTTTAGTGGGTGCTTGTTCGCGGCGTAAATCTTCTAAAATGACAAGCTTACTGTCATTTTTTAGCGGGATAATTTCAACGCGAAGCTTACCAAAGACAGAGGCATTGGCAGTAGCTGGCAACTCATAAATAAAACTGCGAGATTGTCCCGTCTCTATCGATAAGCAAGCTTCAAATAACTGTGGATGTTGCGCGCGAAGCTGCTGCTGAAAGTCGGCGAGTGGTTTGTTTGCAATATGATTTTTAATATTATTTGAAGAGTTGTTCGCATGGCTGTTTAAAGAATTGTTTAACAAGCTGTTTGGCGAGCTACTTAGCGCAGCATTTGTCTCAACATACTCTGCATCCATTGCCGTAGCATTTGGAATACTCAGTAATTGATAAGCCGAAAGGTTGGCTAAAACCACTTGTTCACAATCGGTGACGATGACACCGTTGGCCATTTGGGTGATGACTTCTTGATTGATAACGTTTAAGCGTTCGACTTCTTTGGCGTGGCGGGCCGCTACTTTCTCAACTTGTACCAAGCGCTGCGAGATTGACCAACTCAAACCGCCGACTGCCAAAAAGCTGGCTGACATCAGGAGCGCATCGCCTAAATTTGCCAAATTCATGCTATTGGCAATCGCATAAAAAAACTGCTGATAGATAACGAAAATAATCGCCAGTAAAGTAATAATCAGCGCTTGCGAGCTATGAAGCAGCATAAAGCTTGCAGCAACCACCACCATATACAGCATGGTCAACTGCAAATCAGGCGCGCCAGCGGTATAAAGCAGTAAGCTTAAAATAATGACGTCTACCGCTAAACCAAACGCCAGCTGTTGCCGTGGATGCTTGGTCACCACATAAAATAAACCCAATAAAATTAAGCTTAAAAGGACATAAAAACTGAGCGCGGTTTGCTGCAAAAAACTTGGTAATGATGAACCATCGCTAGCGCGCTGTGATATACACCATCAGCATAGAAAATAGGCTGACGACAAAGCGATAGCTGCTATAAATCAAACCCAACCTGCGCAGCTGCGGCAAAGGTAAGGTGTCATCGCGCTGAAAATAATCCGTAATAGCGGCTATAACGCTAGGAGCAGATTTCTTATGCTGCTCATGTTGCTTAGACTTTGACGATGGCACAGGCTTTGAAGGTTTCATAGGCTTTAAAGTTTTCACTGGCTCTAAAGCCTTTTAAGTTGAGCGTAATAGAAGGGAAGGTGCTTACTATACTTAGTTATTTATGCTTAGTAACTTACGGTTGAATAAGCCCGTGACGAATGGCCAAATGGGTCAATTTTACATCGCTATCGACACCGACTTTTTCATAAATGCGGTAACGATAAGTATTGATGGTTTTGACGCTGACAAATAACTGGTCGGCGATTTGCTGCGGGCTTTGGCAATTCACCACCATCATCGCGACCTGTTTTTCTCGGTCACTTAATAAGTCAAAAGGTGAGCTGGCATTATCAGATAGCAGAACATCCGCCAATTGCTCAGCAACGTCTTGGCTAAAGTAACGCCCGCCCTGATAGACTTTTTTCACCGCGCGTATCATCTCGTCAAGCGGCGTCCCTTTGGTAATATAACCATTGACACCCGCTTTAATAAGCATTGACGGATAAGGCTGCGCTGACATGCTACTCACGGCCAAAATCTTAAAGCCCATATCAAGCTGGATGAGGCGTTTGGTGGCTTCGAGGCCGCCAATATTGGGCATATTGACATCGAGCAATATCACATCCGGACGCAGCTGTTTTGCCAATTTAATCGCCATATCGCCACTATCCGCTTCACCGACGACTTCTATATCGGCACTATCTGCCAACATGCGGCTAATGCCCATTCGCACCAAATCATGATCATCTACTACTAGTACTCGAATCATAGTTATACTCTTTTCTATTGGTCAGAATAAAGGGTGCACTGTTAAACTTAAACTATCTAAATGATTTTACTGTCTTATTATAAATGTCAGCTGCTATAAATTTATTGACTAAAATATGTAAACTTAAAAATTCCCTTATATTAAGCAGCATACTTTTATAGGAACTTTGCAATTGTGCCCTTATAAGCTTAAATTTAATGCTATATTGCGCCATTGTTAATTAATATTGCTGCAATATAAATTAAATGTAGTAAAATTTGAATGTGGTCAAAAAACGACATCTAATTGATTTAGTAGATTAAACTTAAATGCAAACCATGATACACTAAAAATACAAAAACTCTATGCGAGTATCTACAAACACAACCACAAACGCTACGTACGTTGTTGGTGTTAGTTAGTATGTAACTAATTTTCTAACTAATGGCAGCGCGGCTGCAGGAGGCATAATGAAGCAACTACCATTAACCAAACAGCAATTAATCGCTGCTCTGATTTCATTGAGTTTGGGCAGTGTTGCACAAGCGGCGCTTACCATTAATGGTAGTTCTGGCTCTGAGTCTAGTGCTCGTGTGAGCTGGGGCGGTGCCGATAGCTTATCTGAAGCGCGTAAAATCATGTACAACAGCAGTAATAGCTCGGCGATTAAAAAAGTAGACAATGGCTACGGCGCCACCAATATTACTAATGCACACAGTTTTGGTAGCAGCAATAATAGCTTCAATAATACCAACAGCTATAACACCGCTTATCGTGGTGGTTTTAACAGCGGTAGTATGATTCCGATCAGTACCGATTCGCGCAGTGTTGTGGTCATCGATGCTGAAACCGGCGAATCTATCTACGAAAAAGACGCGGATATTGCCCGTCCAATGGCCAGTATCACCAAGGTCATGACCGCGATGGTGGTACTAGATGCCGGTCTGGATATGCGTGAAGAGATTATCTTAGACGCAGAAGACTTCGTCGGCCCCAAACGCGCAAGCTCTCGTCTAAAAGTAGGAGATCGTCTCAACCGTGCCGAAATGCTACTCATGGCCTTGATGAAGTCAGAAAACCCAGCCGCAAAGAGTCTGGCGCGTAACTATCCAGGTGGTTATAGTGCCTTTATACGCGCTATGAACCGTAAAGCTCAAGACTTGGGCATGACCACCGCTTACTTCGGTGACCCAACGGGTCTTGATAAGCGTAACGTCGCTTCATCAAATGATCTCGTTAAAATGGTACGTGCAGCTGGCAACTACGATGTCATTCGTCGTTTTTCGACCACCAAAAGCTATGACTTTTTTGTCTCTAACTACTCAAGCGGCAACCGTACCTATAAAGCTAACAATACCAGCAGCTTAGTGCGTGATGGTAGCTACCCAATCGGTATCTCAAAAACTGGCTTTATCAATGAAGCAGGGCGCTGCGTGGTGATGGAAACCCGCGTTAATAACCGTCCAGCGATTATCGTGATTTTGGGCGCAAACAGTTCAGCGACGCGTTGGGGTGATGCTAAAAATATCTTAAACAGTTTGGCGACTCGCCGTACCGTATAAGCGTGTTATTTTAATATTGATGTACAAGGCTGTTATGTAATATAACAGCCTTTTTATTGGGTCAAATTTAAGCCCATTTAAGGAAAAATCATATGTTCCAAGTATCGGCTATGACGCCCGCGCCCAAACTATATTTACTTACCAATGATGATGAATTTGTGGTTTTATATGCAAAACTAGAAGCAGCATTAGCAACAGGGCTGGTAGCATTATTGCAAATTCGCCGTAAAAAAACCTTACAAGCGGTCAATGGCAAAGCAGAACTCTATGAAGAAGCGCGGCAGATAGTCAGCTTGGCCAAAGCTCATGACGTTGCAGTTGTAATGAACGATGATGTTGCACTTGCCAAAAAACTTGGCATCGGGGTGCATTTAGGTCAACAAGATGGCGCTATCGATGATGCCAAACGTTATCTTACAGCCGAACAAATTATTGGGCGAACTTGTCACGGCGATGTAGCGCTGGTCAAACAAGCCAAAGAAGACGGCGCAAGCTATGCGGCGATGGGCGCAGTTTTTGCTTCAAATACCAAACCTAATGCCCATGTGATATCTCGCCAGCAGCTCATCGAAGGTTGTCAACAGGGGATTGATATCTGCGTGATAGGGGGGTTGACGGCGGAAAATATAATCGAGCTGGCGGGTTTGCCAATTACCTATGTGGCGGTCGTTGGCGATATTATGGATTTGCCTGTACAGAAAATTGCCGCGCGTTGTCAGCAATGGCAGCAGGCGCTTAGCAGATGGCAAACGCCTGCTTGATTAGAAAGTTATTTCAAGTGAAACGTATTTAAAATAGACATTAAAAATTATTCTGCATGTTCCATACACAACGTGGCATATGGCAGCGCTTTCAAGCGTTGCTCTTCAATTTGTTTGCCGCACACTTCACATTCACCGTAGGTACCGTTTTCAATACGGCTTAGCGCGTTTTCGACGTAGATAAGGCTTTGACGTGCTTCATCCATCAAGCTTGCGCGCATGTCGTTTTGACGGTATGAGATGGCCTGATCTTCCCAATGTTCATTGAGGTCGTCTTGCGGGTTTTGAATATGGTCTTCGATTTTATCAATGCGAGTTTCATATTCTTCCTTTAGGTTTAGCAGGTCTTGTTTGGCAGTTTCAATATCAATACTCATAATTTTCTCCTAAGAAATTGTTTTTATTGTTAGGTTTATTATTCATTATCATCATAGGTTTTATAATAAGCTGCTTTCTTATAATGAGCGGTGCTTATCATAAACACTCTTTTATCATAAACAGCCTAATGATGAAGTACCACCACGAAATGTTACTGTTCTTAGTGCATATGATTACTATTGAAATTTGGCATTTATATGAATTGATAATCTATAGCGCAAAATTTATCACAGTTCTTTATAAGAGAAGACTAAAAACTGCTAGAATACACCGCTGAAATTCTTGCTGGGACAGTTCTATAACACCAAGTGCGAGAATGACCCATAATATACGTTTTAAGATGACTGTTTCGTAAAAACGTTTTGCAGTTAGCAAACAGCCATATTGTAGATTAACCATAGATGATGCATAGGAGCAGGTAATGAATTTTTTGCGTATGAGTGAGCTGAGCTTAGCGGATAAGGTGGTATTGATTCGTGAAGACTTAAATGTGCCTATCAAAGATGGCAAAGTCGCAAGCGATGCGCGCCTGCAAGCCAGTTTGCCTACCATCAAAATGGCGTTAGAAAAAGGCGCGGCGGTGATTGTTTGCTCACACCTTGGTCGTCCGACAGAAGGCAGTCCTGAGGCCATCTACTCGCTTGCGCCAGTTGCTGATTATTTAAGCGATAAGCTAGCTGCGCCAGTCAGCTTAAATAAAGACTATCTAACTCAAGGCGTGGCAATCAAGGCAGGCGAAGTCGTGCTGCTAGAAAACGTGCGCTTTAATAACGGCGAGAAGAAAAACGACACAGCGTTGGCGCAAAAATATGCGGATTTGTGCGATGTGTTTGTCATGGATGCTTTTGGCACGGCGCACCGCGCGCAAGCGTCAACCGAAGGCGTAACTCAAGCCATGCGTCAAGCGGGCAAAGTCGCTTGCGCTGGACCTTTATTGGCCGCTGAGCTTGATGCCTTAAGTATTGCGCTTGAAACGCCAGCCCAACCGATGCTGGCAATCGTTGGTGGCTCAAAAGTCTCGACCAAGCTTGAAGTACTGCATAGCTTAGCTGAAGTCTGCTCGCAAATTATCGTTGGCGGCGGTATTGCCAATACTTTTTTGGCAGCGCAAGGTCATAGCGTTGGAGCATCATTATATGAGGCGGAACTGGTCGATACCGCTCGTGATATTATGAGTAAGACTGAGATTTTATTGCCAGAGTATGTGGTCGTGGCCGATAAAAATGAGATTGATTTTGCGGACTTTAACGGCTCATTACAAAAAGCGGCGGCGACTATCAAGTCGGTCGATACCATCGGCGATAATGACATGATTTTAGACATCGCGCCAGAGAGTGCCGAGCAATTAGCGGCTGCTATCATCAAGGCAAAAACCATTTTATGGAATGGACCGGTCGGCGTATTTGAAGTCGATGCTTTTGGACAAGGTACGCAAATTGTGGCAAACGCGGTTAAAGATAGCCAAGGGTTCTCGATTGCGGGCGGCGGTGACACGTTAGCGGCAATTGATAAATATCAAGTAGCTGACGGTGTAAGTTATATGTCGACGGGTGGCGGCGCGTTCTTAGAATTCGTAGAAGGTAAAGTATTACCTGCGGTTGCCGCCTTACAAATCAGCGAGTAATCGTTTTATCGTCATTTATCAATTAAGTAACATTAGACGTACAACTTATTATGAGTATCTGGGGTAGGCTATAAAAATAATAAAGTGACCACCGTGTTTGGTTCTATTGCTGTTTGGCCTGTCTATATGAGAGCTGCAGGATAAAAGTGAGCGTGAAAGGTCACAGCTTATTATTAAGTAGTAATTATTTGTTTCCATACTGAAAATTATGATTGCATGCCCAATTTGTACTCTATAAAATAGCGAAAATCATGTATTTGGCATGCTTTATTTACGAGAGGTTTATTATGTTAAAACGTCATTTGTTACTTGCTAGTGTCCTTGCTGGTACCTTTGCAATTACTGCATGTAGCCAAGAAACACAAGATAAAACGGAAGCTGCTGCTGAGTCTGCGGGTGATGATGCTGCTGCTAACACAGAAGTTGCCGCTGCTGAAACCGAAGCCGCTGCTGCTGACGCTGAAGTTGCTGCCCAAAACGCCGGCGCAGAAGTTGCTGAAGGCGCTGAAACAGCTGGGGCTGCTGCGACTGACGCGATAGAAAATACTGGTGAAGCAGTTGTAGTTGGCGCAAATGAAGCCGTTTCCGCTACTGCTGGCGTGGTTGCTGATGGTGCCTCTGCTGTTGAAGAGAAAGCCAGTGAAAACGCAGTAGAAGCAGAACAACAGTACTAATTGATTGCTAATCAGTTATGATTCATTCAAGTTATTTGATTTTAATAATTGACTTGCATGCATAGCGCTATAATCAATAGCGGTCTTATAAGCCTCGAAATACTAAAAAGCTTTGGTGATGACCAAGGCTTTTTGCGTTTTATGCATTGTTAAAAGTAAAGTATGCAATAGCATCATTCATCAATTAAACCAAAGCTGTAACCTTAATACAATCGGTATACTCAATAAAACCGCAAGCTTAATCTAGCTTAATAATATGTGCCTAATAAATAGTCGCTCAACCGCTACGAAGCGTGGGCAAAATTTGCTATAATCTGCGCGTGATAATTGCTAGTAAAAATCCTGCATTTTCCCAACTGTTCTATAGTGCTGCTTGTCGATTTAACTACCTTGCAGCGAGGATAGAACACTTGTAATCACCAAATCGTTACAAGTATTTATTTTAAAATCTAATCAGAGAGCGTTTTATGGCCTTAATATCTTTACGTCAACTTTTGGATCATGCCGCTGAGCACAGCTATGGTGTCCCTGCCTTTAACGTCAATAACTTAGAGCAGATGCGTGCCATTATGATGGCGGCCGACGCTTGTGATTCACCTGTTATCGTGCAAGCCAGTGCGGGCGCGCGTAGTTATGCAGGGTCAGCATTTTTACGTCATCTAATTATTGCTGCGATTGAAGAATGGCCGCATATTCCGGTGGTGATGCATCAAGACCATGGTATGTCACCTGCGATTTGCCAGCGCTCAATTCAGCTTGGTTTTTCATCGGTGATGATGGACGGCTCGCTCGGTGAAGACGGAAAAACGCCAATGGATTATGATTATAATGCCAGCGTGACCCGCGAAGTGGTGAAAATGGCCCACGCGTGCGGCGTGTCTGTCGAAGGTGAAATCGGTTGCTTAGGTAGCCTTGAGACCGGCATGGCAGGCGAAGAAGACGGCTCAGGCGCAGAAGGCGTATTGGATCACGAGCAACTATTGACCAGTGCTGATGAAGCCGAGCAGTTTGTTAAAGATACTAATGTCGATGCATTAGCCATTGCCATTGGTACCAGTCATGGCGCGTATAAATTTACCCGCCCACCGACAGGCGATATCTTATCGATTGAGCGCGTCAAAGAGATTCATGCGCGTATCCCGCATACCCATTTGGTGATGCATGGTTCGTCGTCAGTACCGCAAGAATGGCTAAAAGTTATTAATGAAAACGGCGGTGATATCGGTGAAACCTATGGTGTACCGGTTGAACAAATCGTTGAAGCGATTAAGCACGGCGTCCGCAAAGTCAATATCGATACCGATTTACGTTTGGCATCAACGGGCGCTATCCGTAAATTCTTGGCAGAAAACCCTAGCGAATTTGATCCACGTAAATATTTCAAAGCCTCTATGGTTGCGATGTCAGATATCTGTACCAATCGTTTTGAAGCCTTTGGCTCAGCGGGTCAGGCGCATAAAATTCGTCCTATCAGCCTCGAAGGTATGGTCGATTTTTATAAATAAGCGTGGTTAGCAAAGCATGCTCATTGAGCCATAACAGCCGCTTATTTTTAGCGCAAATGCTATAAGCAGTTTTTATATTAAATCTTATAAAAGGTGGTGGATTAATGATTGGATTGATTACGGGGCAGGTGCAATATTTGATGGCGCCGACTGCCTGTGTCATGACTGCCTCTGGCGTAGGCTACGATATAGAGCTGCCGCTGCCGTCATTTTGCCAGTTGCGTCTTAATGAGCAGGCGAGCATTTGGACGCATTTTCACGTGCGTGAAGATGCGCAGCTGCTTTTTGGTTTTATCGATCGTAAAGAGCGCGATGTTTTTCGCCAATTGATTAAAATCAATGGCGTTGGGGCAAAAATGGCGCTGGCGATGCTGTCTGCGATGTCAGCGGCTGAGCTAAAAATGCACGTCGAGCAAGAGTCTGAGACGGCATTAACGCGTATTCCGGGTATTGGTAAAAAGACCGCACAGCGTTTATTGATTGAGCTAAAAGATAAGCTGAAAAATATCGAGGTTGATAATAGCAGTTTAGAATTTGCGCTTCAGCCTGCGCCTATGTCTGCTGAAGGCAGTATCATCGCTGAGGTCGAGGGCGCGCTGATTAGCTTGGGTTATAAAGAACGAGAAGCGCAGCAAGCGATTAAAGCAGCGAAAAGTAACGGCGATACCTTTGCCGATACGCAAAGCTTGTTAAAAGCCACTCTGCAACAGCTCTCTGGCTTTTAATTATTTAAACTATAAGTAATTATGTTAAATTTTAAACAGATAAGCGACATTGATTGTCGCTTATTTTCGTTTTAGGCTGTGTTTTATTGACTACCTGCTTTATGATGTTTTGCATGACTTATGCGCAGCGTTTGGTTATGCTGTTTATGATTTAGTCTTTTAAAAATAATGATTTTAATAAAATGATAAAACCTATGATGCAAGATCGTTTGATTAATCCGTTAGAAGGGGCAGGTGATGCGCCTGACTCTAATATTCGACCGGCATTATTGGCTGAATATATCGGTCAGCCGGTGGTGCGTGAACAGATGGAAGTGTTTATTGGCGCGGCACGTGGTCGCGACGAGGCATTAGATCATACTTTGATTTTTGGTCCGCCGGGGCTTGGTAAAACCACACTTGCTAATATTATTGCCCGTGAAATGGGTGGCAATCTGCGTTCTACCTCAGGGCCTGTACTTGAGCGTGCTGGTGATTTGGCCGCCATGCTGACCAATTTAGAAGCGGGCGATGTGCTCTTTATCGATGAGATTCATCGTCTAAGTCCGGTCATTGAAGAAATTCTTTATCCAGCAATGGAAGATTTTCAGCTTGATATTATGATTGGCGAAGGTCCAGCGGCACGTTCTATCAAGCTTGATTTACCGCCGTTTACTTTGGTGGCAGCAACCACACGCGCAGGGCTGCTGACTTCGCCATTGCGAGATCGTTTTGGCATCGTGCAGCGCTTAGAGTTTTATAATATCGCTGATCTGACAACGATTGTTAGCCGTGCGGCGCGTTTGATGCGGGTACCGATGAGCGAAGATGGCGCAGTAGAGATTGCGCGCCGTTCGCGCGGTACGCCAAGGATTGCCAATCGGCTATTACGCCGTGTGCGTGATTATGCCCAAGTCAGAGGAGATGGCAGTATCAATGGCGCGATAGCGGGTAGTGCGCTTGATATGCTTGCCGTAGATAGACGAGGTCTCGACCATTTGGACAGACGCTATATAGAGATATTACACGAGCGTTTTGATGGTGGTCCTGCAGGCGTTGAAGCAATAGCAGCAGCGATGGCCGAAGATCGCGGTACGCTTGAGGATGTGATTGAACCATATTTAATACAACAAGGTTATGTGCTGCGTACGGCGCGTGGTCGGGTATTGACGCAGATGGCGATTGACCAGATGTTGTAGGATAGTCAGTTCGAAACGCACGAAGCGTGTCTTTAATAGCATGGTGCGGGTATCAATTTTCTTCGCTTGCTATGTGCTTTGCATTCCAGAGGCTTTGAAAAACTCATACCTGCAGCCACGCATTTATTTCAAAATAAATGAACCATATTAAAACTATAAAAGCGTTTACCTTTAATTGTGAGATTAAAGGTAAACGCTTTTTCATACTGCAGTTTTTTAAATTAAGCTTTAGGTAAAGCTTCAGGCCATATCTTCCCTGGATTTAAAATGTTTTTAGGGTCAAGGGCTGACTTAATGGCTTGCATCAACACTAAAGCATTGCCGTGCTCTTGCTGCATATATTTTTGTTTGCCTTGTCCAATACCGTGCTCACCGGTACAGGTGCCATCCATCTCAATCGCACGGCTGGCAAGGCGGCTGATGATACCATCGGCGGTGGCAACCTCTTCAGGGTTATTGGTATCGACCAATAATAAAACATGAAAATTACCGTCGCCGACGTGACCGACGATAGGTCCAATCATACCCGATGCTTCGATGTCTTTTGCCGTAGCGCTGACGCATTCTGCCAAGCGTGAAATGGGCACGCAGGCATCAGTCGATAAGGCGCTGGCTTCAGGTCGTAAGGCAGAGCTGGCATGATAGGCGTTATGGCGCGCTTGCCACAGACGTTTACGCTCGGCTTCGTTGGTATCCCAAGCAAAATCTGTACCGCCGAACTCTTCGATGATATCGGTAAAGATTTGCGCTTGCTCGGCGACGCTGGCTTCTGTGCCATGGAATTCTACAAATAGCGTAGGCGTTTCTGTTAAATTCAAATTGGCATATTGGTTACAAGCTTTGATTTGCATCGCATCGAGCAGCTCGATACGGGCAATTGGCAAGCACATTTGAATCGTCAACATCACCGCCTGACAGGCATCCTCAATCGTTGGGAAATGACAAATACCACTACCAATACACTCACTAATACCAAATAGTTTAAGCGTAATCTCGGTTACAATGCCAAGTGTCCCCTCAGAGCCTATCATTAAGCGCGTCAAGTCATAACCAGCGGCCGACTTTTTGGCGCGAGTACCAGTGCGCACAATGTCTCCACTGGCGGTCACCACTTCAAGGGCGAGTACCACATCTTTCATGGTGCCATAGCGGACGGCATTGGTGCCTGAAGCACGGGTCGCGACCATACCGCCGATACTGGCATTGGCACCGGGGTCTATTGGAAAAAATAGTCCAGTATCACGTAAATAATGATTGAGCTGCTCGCGCGTGACCCCAGGTTGTACCGTTACCGTCAAATCTTCATTATTAACCTGTAATATCGCATCCATGCCATGCATATCAATACATAGCCCGCCATAGGGCGCATTTAATTGACCTTCTAAGGATGAGCCAATACCAAAGGCGATGACTGGCATCTGATGCTGATTGCAAATCTCAACCGCAGCAGCAACCTCGTGTTTATCCTGCACGGTCAATACCGCGTCGGGTGGCTGGTTAGTAAGCCAGGTCATGGTATGACCATGCTGTTCACGTACAGTGGTATTGGTGCTAAGTTGTTTGCCAAAGCGTGTTTGCAAAGCGGCAATAGCGTCACTATGGTCTGATTTAATTAAATCATGAGATTTGGAAGGCGATATAGATGATATGGTCGACATAGGTAAATTCTCCATATAAGACGTATATTTACTGGGTAAACGACATGCTAAATAAGATAAAAAGTTAAGCTCTAATGCATTTTAATTGTCGTTAAAGGGCAATTAAAATGCATTAGAGCTTATTCAAGTGAGATATTTTGATAGTAATTAACGGATACTTTTTCGTTAAAAATTAATAGTCTAAGCTAAAACCCGCCAAATAACGACGATAATGGCTAATAGATAAAAGATAGGCGCAAACCAACCGACTTGTGTGGCGATAGCAATAAATACTGCAAAACCTGATAGCGCTAGCCAATCACGGCGTCGATCATTGAGCATATCAGCGCGTATTTGTTGGATCTCGCGCAGTTGACTGTCTTGGCGCGAACCTTGTGAGGCAAGGCTTTGTAGACCTTGGTCTAGCAGCTTAGGAATATCCGTCGTTGATAATAAAATCTCTGGCAACTGCTGGCGTAAGTGTTGCAGATTACGCATCGGGTCGAGCTGCTCTTTGATCCAGCCGCTTAAAATGGGCTTAGCAAGCGACCAAATATCCAGCTCAGGATATAAATCGCGACCAAGTCCCTCGACATGCACCAAGGTTTTCAGCAGCAGCATCAATTGAGGCGGGATACTCATATGATGGCGTCGCGCGATATCCAGAATTTGCATCAAGACACCAGCAAAGTCGATATCGTTAATGGATTTTTGCAGCATCGGACCGACAGTGCGTTTCATATCGCGCATGAGCGCATGCTTATCGGTATTGGGCGGTATCCACCCAGCACGGCTGACGATATCAACCATCGCCGTAAAGTTATTATTCATCACCGCCAACAGCATGCGCGCGACGATAAGCTGATCGTCTTTTGATAGCGTACCCATAATGGCACAATCAAGCCCGATATAGCGTGGCTCATGACCCAAATTGACCGCTGTCATATCTGTCGTGAGTATTTTAACCGGCGGCGTTTCTACAAAGACATTACCCGGATGCATATCGGCATGAAAAAAGTTATCGCGAAATACTTGGGTAAAAAATATCGTTAAGCCTTTTTCTGCTAGTGTCGCACGGTCATAACCAAGCTTATCAAACACCTCAACTTGTGAGATAGGAACGCCTTGAATACGCTCCATGACCATGACGTTTTTGGCAGCGTCATAGACTTCAGGCACATACATCAGTGCTGAACCTAAGAAGTTATTGCGCATCTGCGTGGTATTGTCCGCTTCCAAGGTTAAATCTAATTCATTAAGCATCACTTGGCGATAGTCTTCGACAATATCAACAATGTGAATCGCGCGCGCCGCTTCGATACGCGCCGATGCCCAATTAGCAAGCTCACGCAGTAGTTCAAAGTCAGCAACGATAGTGGTGCGAATATCAGGGCGAACCACTTTCACTACTACCTCACGGCCATCATGCAAAGCGGCCGTATGTACTTGAGCGATAGAAGCCGCTGCTAATGGTTTAAAATCAAAGCGGGCAAATAGCGTAGCGATAGATTGACCCAAACCATATCTGGTATCTTGGATCTGGGCAATAGCAACGTCAGAGTCGAAAGGCTTGACCTTGTCTTGCAACTGCACCAATTGCTCGATAATCTCAGGCGGCACCAAATCGCGGCGCGTCGAGAGCAGTTGTCCCAGTTTTAAAAACAGCGTACCCATATCCTCAAGCGCATACTTGATGGCATTGGGCTGATGTTTTTTACCCCAAGCCGCCGGGTGTAAACGGATTAAACGCGCCAAAGGTTGCAATTGCGGCGCTTCTTCGACAGAAAGGTGGGTATCAATGCGATAAGCGGCGGCAATACGCCAAAGTTCAAGCAAGCGGGCGCGATGGGATAGTAGCATGAGATAGGGTTACTCTAAAAAGTCGAAAATAGGGCAGAGTCTATGATGGCGCATAGTTAGCGTTTAGGTCGTCATAGACTCTATTTATTATTATCTATGATTGGTTAAACGTGCTTGCTCATCTTTGATAGCGGCAAGCTTGGCTTCTTCACGTTCGATATCCGCACGCAGCTTTAATAACTGCTGCTTTAGATCATTGACTTCGGCGGCTTCCATCGGGTCAGGAGCGGCATTGCCAGCTACGTCATTGGCCCAGTCGCTGACATCGTTAAAGGCGCGTTTGGCATTATGACGCCAGCTGCCTTTTAGTTGTGATATCAGCAAATGAAGTTGACTGGCCATCGGTTTCCCAATAAACGGCTCAAGCTGGCCGGCGATATCAGGATCAAACCCTGCAACCAGCTGCTTAAGTTGCATCAGCACTTTGTAATCACCAGCAATCGGTAAGTTGCCTTCTGTGCCGCGCATAAGATTCAGCAGCTGCGCAGGATTATCAACGGTAATGATACAGTCTGGTCGACTATGGCCAAGTCGCGAACGCTCTAGGCTGGCCTGTTGGCGCTCATTCATACTGCCGCTTGGTTCAAACACGCCTTCTGTCATGACGGGCTCAAAGCGCAAACGATCTTCGGTAAATAAAACGTCTAGATTAATCTCAGGCATGCCCATATTGAGACGCAGCACTTTGCCCGCAAGCGGCGCTAGCCCAGCTTTAGTAATCTCATCGCTGGCAATGGCGATATTAATAAACTTTTCGGCACCTGCCAAAAGTAACACAGTCAGCATAAGGCCCTCACAATGTTTGGTTGAGCGCCATAAGCGCGGCGCATATTTCAATATTGGCTGTTATAACGATGTAAACGCCTGCTCAACGACAGACGTTTTTGTATTATAAAAAGCGTGTTTATCTAAGCAGCTTTTGAAAAGCGCTAAAGCTATTCTTTTTCTAAAACTGTGCTTTTCTAAAACTGTGATTTTTTAAAACTAAGCTTTAAAGCCGCGATGCACCGCAACGATACCAGCGGTCAAGTTATGATAATCACAATTCTCAAAGCCTGCTTGCTGCATCATCTGCTTAAGTGTTTGCTGATCAGGGTGCATACGAATTGATTCTGCTAAGTATTGATAGCTCTCAGAGTCATTGGCAACCAACTTACCCATAATCGGCAACGCCGTAAATGAATACAAATCATAAGCTTTAGATAATGGCTCAAACACAGGTTTTGAGAATTCTAAAATCAATAAACGACCGCCTGGCTTGAGGACGCGATACATAGATTTTAGCGCTGCATCCTTGTCTGTGACGTTACGCAGACCAAAGCTGATAGTCACCAAATCAAAGCTTTCATCATCAAATGGCGCCAAAGTTTCAGCGTTTGCTAAGACGAAATCAACGTTATTACAGCCGGCATTGATGAGGCGTTCGCGGCCAACTTCTAGCATCGCTGCATTGATATCTGATAATACCACATGGCCGTTGCGACCCACTTCACGGCTAAATACTTTGGCCAAATCACCCGTACCGCCAGCGATGTCGAGCACCTGCTGGCCGGCGCGTACACCTGACAAGCTAATCGCATAACGTTTCCACAGGCGATGAATACCAAACGACATTAAGTCATTCATAATGTCGTATTTTTTGGCAACTGAGGTGAAAACATCGGCAACGCGCGCTTGTTTTTCTGCTTTATTGACCGTTTTATAGCCAAAATGCGTTTGCTCATTACCATCGGTATCAGGCGTATGTGGATTATTGATGTCATCACGTTGGTTAAATAGCGTTTGTTTGGCCGTTTGTGCGTGCGTAGCAGTAGGATTGGCGCTGTTATTTATGGTGTTTGGCATAGTCGTTTGTTGACCTTGTGGGGTTCCGGTTGGTAAGTCTTGCACTTGGGTGAAGTCGTTATTATCGCTGCTATCGGCTGCAGCATTGGCATTCAGCGTCGTACTAGCGCTTTGGTTTTGACGCGCTTTTACTTGCGCGGTGATGCTTTGATTATGAGCAATACTGTCTTTAACCAATTTATCTTGCAGATGACCATGAGAAGTAGGGTTATCAGTATGGGATTGATCGGCTTGGCTAGGGTTGTTATTTGAGTTATCAGTCATACGATTATCCTATTATTTGTTTTTATGATGGCGTATTTAAGCGTTGTTTGCATAAGGTTTAAACACCGATTGCATACGGTTTAAACCCTATTTAAGCACTATAACGGTCAGTTAGCCACGGGCATTATTGACCCTATCATACACCAAACGCTGCTGGCTTACCGCCATTATCGGTGTCATGAACTTCGTCAATAATCTCAAGCTCGCGCTCACAAAACGGTTCAATAAAGCTGCTGACACTTTTTAGCGGTTTCATCGCTTTAAAGCCTGAATCGATAAAGTCGTAAAGCGGCTGGAAGTTATGGCGATAAGCCGTGCCTTTTGCGAGACCAAAGGCTTTTTTGAGCATAAATGAATTCAAATCTTTATCAGTACGGTAGCAAACCTCTTTTAAATTATTAATCTGCACGCGGCGCTCATTGGCCTCATCGACTGCGCGGTAAGCGGCAAGCATATTTTCTTCATTGACTGCTAAATCTTGCGCAACCAACCACTCGGCCAAATGTAAATCCAGCTCAATGGCCAAGATAGACGCTTGAATGCCCATGCTGCCCGCTTCTAAAGAAGCTTCTTTAGCAAGGCGTTCAAGTTTTTTGGCTTTGGGTAAGATACGATCTAACTGCTCTGCCAATACTTTAAATTCATCACCACCGTATAGCTGGGTTAAAAAATACTCTGCCATCGGTTTGTTTTTTGGTTGTTCAAACAGCGCGCTATGGGTATGCTTAATACGTGCCTGTTGCCATGCTTGCACTTCTTTGAGCTTGGTATTTAAGGCAGCATCTTTATGGTGTGGCAGCGCCCAAAAACGGTTTAAGTGCTGTTGTAAATTGGCTAACGCAGACATGGCAGGTAATCCTATAAAAAGTAAAAATGGCAATAAAATTGCTAATAAAAGAGTGGAAATGATACTAAATTCTTATCTTTGTGGGCAGCTATTAAAGCATGCGCGCAAGATTTTGTTCACCTTAAAAGAAAATACCACAGAATACAAATGCCAAACTGTTACATAGCAGGGTTATTTACTGGTTTTACGCAATGCTATGATTCACTATATAAATAAGACAGCTAATAAAAACCATAAATAAGACCTATATAAAAATTATCTAATAATAAAGCGAGTATGGACATGAGCAAAAAAAATAAATCGACTGAAAGCCAAGCGCCAGAAGCGGTAAGTGACCAGTTTAGTAAGCAAGTCGTCGAGCAGCGTTTGACGCCCAATCCGTTAAATATCTTTGCTATGGACAAAGATACATTGCGCTTGGCGTTAGTCACCGCTCAGTTTGCCCTACGCGCCACGCGGCAGCAAACACCGCCGACTACCAATAAACCAACTGGGCTCTTGGTGCTGGTCAACGGCATGGAGCAAGCGGGCAAGGGCACAGCAGTCACCCAGCTGCGGCAATGGGTTGACCCGCGCTTACTCAAGGTTGAGGCGACTATCGGAGATTGTCCCTTAGAGCATCAGCCGATTTGGCAAGCGCATACCAAAGCGCTGCCACGTCATGGCGATGTGATGGTGTATTTTGGCAACTGGTATGCCGACTTACTCTATAACGTCATGCGCATGGCGACCCTAGATGATGACGATAAGGTGAAAAAAAGTGAAGATAAGAATAATAAGACGCTGAAAAATAACGCCTTGCCTATTGGCCAATGGCAAGACTATTTAAAGCAAGAACTCACCAAACTACAAGCCTTTGAACAAGATCTTGCTGCTAACCAAACCAAACTGCTTAAATGCTGGTTTCATGTCGATATCGAAACCTTGCAGGCGCGGCTAAATGACGATGAAGCTGATCCAGAGTTTTTATATCAAATCGATTGGAAAAGTAAACAGGTCGTCGATACTTTTAATAAGGTAGCAACCGCGCTATTACGCCAGCAGAATGACTGGATTATTATCAATGGTGATGATAAATCAGAGGCTGCCACTCATTTTTGTCATGAAGTATTGCAAGCGATGCAAACCGCGCTCGAAAGCAGTAAAGCAGAAAGCGGTAAAGCAGAAAGTAGTAAAGCAGAAAGTCAGAATATAAAAGAAGCAGCAAAATTCGAGCTTGTAGCAATCCCTAAAATTTTGATAGAGGTTGACGATACCGAGATAGATAAATCTGACTATCATAAAGCGCTTGCCGATAAGCAAGCACACCTTGCCAAATTGCTACGGGCGCGTCAGGGTCGGCACGTGGTCTTTGCCTTTGAAGGGATGGACGCCGCTGGCAAAGGCGGCGCGATCAAAAGGCTGGTTGCGCCACTCGATCCGCGCGAATATCAGATTTATAATATTGGCGCACCGATGCTATATGAATTGCAGCATCCTTATTTATGGCGTTTTTGGACCAAGCTGCCCAATGAGCAAATCGATCGTATCAGCCGTATCGCCATCTTTGATCGTACGTGGTATGGACGCGTATTGGTCGAACGTATCGAGGGCTTTGCGACTGACGCAGAATGGCAGCGGGCTTATGCTGAAATCAATCGTTTTGAAGCAGATTTGGTCGCCGCTGGCACGATAGTTATCAAATATTGGCTCGCTATTGATAAAGAGGAGCAGCTCAAACGCTTTAAGGCGCGCGAAGAGACGCCGCATAAGCAGTTTAAACTGACCGATGATGATTGGCGTAATCGTGATAAATGGGTGGATTATGTGCAATCGGCGGCTGATATGTTGGCACGTACCAATACCAAGGATGCACCTTGGGCAATCATCGCGACTAATGAAAAGCGTCAAGCGCGACTAGAGGTATTAGACCACGCTATTAAACAGCTATCCGCGGCATTGTCTATCACTGCTGATACTAAATAAATGGATGATAAGTGATGGCTCGTATTGAATAGTAATAGTGATAAAGGCTTTATACGAGTTTAAAGGTTAGTATTATTTCTTATTTGAAGTCTTAGGAAAAATTAGCAACAATTTTCTACTAAATAGGCGGCTTTTTTGAGTGATATATTCAAAGTTACAAATCTCGCAATATCATCATGCAATCTGTGTCTATATTTAATATAATAGGCGCGTAATAACTTCTGCCTGCTCACAAAATAGCTGCACAGTCAGAGATGGTATTTATCCTATAAATGTTTTAATTATTAACAACAGATTTTTTATAACCAACGCTATCACTATAAAACCTAAGCCGCAAGCTGCTGTAATCGGATGATTTGGCAAGACTACTTGCGGCTTTATGGCATTTTGTGGCTTAGGTTTTTCGCTGATAGGTGGGCAAGCTTGCGCGTGAATATTTACAAGCACGCAAAACTATCAGGACAATATAGAGCGCAGTAGATAGCAATTTTTTATAACCATATTTTCAAATTCGTACATTCAGAGCAGTATTTCGAGAAACAAATTCAACATAGTAAGTCAAAACCACGTTGCGGACGCGCTATCATAATGTTGGGTGGTGCAAACAATGCCATCGTTAGCGCCGCAACGTCATTAATCACCTATAATTTCAATCAGCTTACGCAGGACGTATCAACGTATGGGTATTAGCAGCAGTTCTACAGGACCAACCAAAGCAGTCGGTTCTATGAGAATCAATCTATTTTTTGCCATTTTACTGATTGCGATGACCGCCTACTTTTTATGGTGGGGTCTAGATTACACCATGCATCAGCAGACGACGCTATTTATCGTAGCGACGGCTTTTGGTGTGTTTATGGCATTCAATATCGGCGGTAATGACGTCGCCAACTCCTTCGGTACTTCGGTGGGAGCAGGGACGTTGACGATTCCGCAAGCTTTGGGTATCGCCGCGATATTTGAAGTGTCGGGCGCGGTACTGGCGGGCGGTGAAGTCACCGATACCATTCGCAGCGGCATCGTTGACTTAGATGGTTTATCGGTTTCGCCCAATCAGTTTATTTATGTCATGCTCTCAGCGCTTATCGCGGCGGCATTTTGGCTGTTGTTTGCCACCAAAAAAGGTTTGCCCGTTTCGACTACGCATGCCATTATCGGTGGCGTCGTTGGTAGCTCTATTGTACTCGGTATCTCTTTAGGTGGTACCGACATGGCACTATCGACCGTCGATTGGGGTACGATTGGAACAATTGCCATCTCTTGGGTCATCTCACCAGTGTTAGGCGGCGTATTTTCTTACCTGTTATACGGCCAAATTAAGAAAAAAATCATTGAATATAATGATAGAACCGAAGCGCATATTGCGACGCTAAAAGACGATAAAAAAACCGTCAAGCAAAACCACAAAGAGTATCTAGAAAGTCTAACCGAGTCAGAGCAATTGGCGTATACCTCAGCGATGCTGCGCGATCAAGAAATCTATAAAGATGATGATTGTGACATCGAGGATTTAGAAACCGATTATTACAAACAGCTTTATAAGATTGAGCACGAACGTAGCAACCTTGATACCCTAAAAGCCCTCAAACAGTGGGTACCGCTCATCGCTGGTGCAGGCGGCGCGGTCATGACCTCTTTGGTGGTGTTCAAAGGCCTAAAAAACGTCAACAGTAACATGACGACGATTCAAGGCTTTTTCATCATGGGTATGATCGCGGCGCTGGTGTGGCTTGCGACCTTTATTTATACCAAAAGTATCCGCGGCAAGCATAAAGAAGATTTGACCAAAGCGACGTTTATTATGTTTAGCTGGATGCAGGTCTTTACTGCTTCCGCCTTTGCCTTTAGTCATGGCTCAAACGATATCGCCAATGCTGTCGGTCCTTTTGCGGCGATTATGGACGTTATCCGTACCAATAGTATAGCGACTGAAGCGGCTGTACCGCCTGCGGTGATGTTGACCTTTGGTGTGGCGCTCATCGTTGGTCTTTGGTTTATCGGTAAAGAAGTTATTCAAACCGTTGGTACTAATCTAGCAAAAATGCACCCAGCTTCAGGCTTTTCCGCGGAATTGGCTGCGGCTGCTGTCGTCATGGGCGCGTCGACCATGGGTCTGCCCGTATCGAGTACGCATACGCTGGTTGGTGCGGTATTGGGGATTGGCATCGTCAATCGTGATACCAATTGGGCGCTGATGAAGCCTATCGGTTTGGCATGGGTAATTACCCTGCCTGCGGCCGCTTCGATGTCGGCTATCAGCTATCTGTTATTAAGTAATATTTTTAAATAAAAGTTTTATCGTTATTTATTATGGTTTTCTATTAATAAATAAAAAACGCTTATCGGCAGCTGCTGATAAGCGTTTTTTTATACAAGTTTGAATGTTTACTCGGTACCAAACTGCTTACGTTTTTTGGCAAAAAAGCGGTCCAATCTGTCCATCGCATCTTCTAAATCATGCAGATTGGGCAAAAACACCAAGCGGAAATGGTCGGGTGCATCCCAGTTAAAGCCGGTCCCTTGTACCATTAAAACGTTTTCTTCTATCAATAAATCCATCATAAACTGCATATCGTCTTTGATAGGATAAACCTCAGGATTCATCTTTGGAAAGCAATAAAACGCCCCTTGCGGCATGGTACAAGAAATGCCTTTTATTGCGTTAAGACGTGAAACGGCTAGTTCGCGCTGCTTTGATAGCCGTCCTGATTTTGAAGTGAGCTCTTTCATACTTTGATAGCCGCCCATTGCCGTTTGAATGGCATATTGCCCTTGAACGTTTGAGCATAGACGCATAGACGCTAGCATATCTAAGCCCTCGATAAAGTCGGCAGCGTGGTCTTTTTTACCAGACACCATCATCCAACCAGCACGGAAACCGGCGATGCGGTGCGACTTTGATAAGCCGTTATAAGACAGCACCAGTACATCATCAGTCAAGGTGCTCATCGGCGTATGCGTCATGTCATCATAAAGAATACGGTCATAAATCTCATCGGCCATGATGATTAAATCATGCTCTTTGGCGACTTCGATAATTTGCAATAACACCTCATCACTATACAGCGCGCCCGTTGGATTATTGGGGTTGATCACCACAATGCCTTTGGTTTTGGACGTAATTTTAGACTTGATATCTTCGATATCAGGATGCCAATTGTCGTCTTCATTACAGCGATAATGTACCGCTGTACCGCCTGCTAAGTTGGCCGCGGCTGTCCAAAGCGGGTAGTCGGGCATTGGCACAAGCACCTCATCGCCATCGTTCATGAGTGCTTGCATGGTCATCACAATCAGCTCAGAAACACCATTACCCAAATATACATCGCGCACATCGACAGCTGATAGCAGACCTTTTGATTGATAATATTGTAAGACCGCTTTACGTGCCGCAAAAATCCCTTGCGAGTCCGAGTATCCTGTCGCTTCTGGCAGGTTCATCGCTACATCGCGCAAAATCTCATGCGGTGCTTCAAGGCCAAACGGCGCAGGGTTGCCAATATTTAGCTTTAAAATGCGCTTACCTTCAGCTTCCATTTTATTGGCTGTTTGCAAAAGCGGACCACGAATGTCGTAGCAAACGTTTTGTAATTTATCGGATTTTTTAATTGGATTCATAGAGTGACCACTTATCGGGTTGGGTTGTAAATTTGCGGTAGAAGTAGGGGCTACGCTTTGCTGCCCAGGGGTTTCGTTTTTATTATGAATATTGGTTGTATTATAAGAATTGATAGGTTGATTTGAATTAGCAACGCTATCCATGTCGTTTTGCAAATCGCCACGTAATAAATAGCCTTCGCTACAGCCTAAGATACGCGCTAGGGTCGGCAGCTTCGATGACACGATACCATTGGTGCCGCGCTCCCAATTAGAAATCGCACCGCGACTCACCTTGGCCCCTGCTGCCGTCATCGCCTGCGCCAATTGTTCGGCGGTCATGCCTTTATCGCGGCGCAGCTGTACCAGTCGTTCGGCTTGCATACTTTGAGAAGTTTGGGAAAATTCGCTATCAGACATTGTTGTTTGAGCCTTTTATTAAAGATAATCTATTCCTAATGCAAGATATTATTGCATACACTTTATTAATGCAAGCCTAAAGACAGAATTTTTATAAAGTTGATATTTAATGCAAGAATAACTTGCAATCTATCGTGATTTTTCAGCAATAAAAAAATGAGCCAAATGCGCGTTTAATAAAATTACAACTTTACTGATTTAGGCGGCAGCGTAATTTGCTATATTTTACTTCTCTATCTCTAATGTTATTTCTTTAAACCTGAAACTTTACACTGCTAGATTGAGGACTTTTATAATCACTACCTTGAATAGTCAGATAATCAGCAGCAGATAAAGCCTAGCGTTTTTATAAAAACGTACGATAAATTGGTCAGTAACTGACATATCGCAAATGAGATAACCAATCATTTAATAAGGATAAAAGATGCAAGACAATCAATTAAGCAAAGAAGAAATCAGCCAATTGACCGACGCAGATTGGAAAGCGCGTTTAAGTGCCGACGAGTATCACGTCATGCGCGAGAAGGGCACAGAGCGTCCATTTACCGGCGTTTATAACGATGTCAATGATAAAGGTATCTACCGCTGTAAAGGCTGCGGTGCCAGCTTGTTTGAGTCGGACAATAAGTTTGACGCCGGTTGCGGCTGGCCAAGCTTCGATCAGAGTATCGATAATAGCGCTATCGATGAGCACGAAGACAATTCACTTGGCATGCGCCGTACCGAAGTGACGTGTAGCAATTGCGGCGCGCATTTGGGACACGTATTCCCTGATGGCCCACGTGAGACCACTGGTATGCGCTACTGTATCAACTCAGTGTCTATCGATTTGGATAAAGCTGAATAATAAGTATTAATATAATCAATGTTTTAGTCAAAGTTAGCATGATAAAAGGGAAGTACGCGGTGCTTCCTTTTTTCTTATCAGTACGCACGTTAATAGTAAAAATAATAAAACAATCAATTTAAGGATGAATCATGAGCACTATTTACGATTTTACCGCTGAACGTATGGATTGCACCTCGCAAGCCTTTGCTGATTATAAGGGCAAAGTATTATTAATCGTCAATACCGCCAGTAAATGCGGCTTTACGCCGCAGTTTGAAGGCCTAGAGGCGCTGTATCAACAATATAAAGAGCAAGGATTAGTGGTGATTGGCTTTCCTTGTAATCAGTTCGGCGCGCAAGACCCTGGGACTAACGAGGAGATTGGCACGTTTTGCCAAAAAAATTATGGCGTCAGCTTTCCAATGATGGCAAAAATTGATGTCAACGGTAAAGATGCGCATCCGATTTTTGATTGGCTTAAAGACCAAAAAGGCGGGCTGCTGACAGATGGTATCAAATGGAATTTTACTAAGTTTTTGATTGGTGCCGATGGGCAAGTGATTGACCGTTATGCGCCAACGACGAAGCCTGAAGCCCTGAAAGCAGATATTGAACAAGCATTAGCGGCCAAATAAATAATAAGCTAGAGAAATTATTAATTTTATGTAAAATATAAAGCCAATAAAAACATAGGTTTGCATAAATTGCTGCTAAATTAAGAAAAAATACGCAAGAAAAAGGCAAATAGGGTTTGACAGCCATGTGTAAATCTATATAATACACACCCACAGAGCGAGGCTTTAGTTAGTTCTCTTCTGTTGAAAGTTATTTAAAGGGTGACAGCTTTGAATGTTAAAACTTTCAGGGAATTCTATTTAAAGGATTTCCCTTGCGAAGCTAAAATTGCAGTGCAATTTTTTAACGCTTTTCAGGGTGATTAGCTCAGTTGGTAGAGCGTCTGCCTTACACGCAGAATGTCGGCGGTTCGAATCCGTCATCACCCACCACTCATTTAGCGAGTGGGTCTTTTAGAAGACGACATGCTAAAGACGACCTAAGCAGCGGTAGTTCAGTTGGTTAGAATACCGGCCTGTCACGCCGGGGGTCGCGGGTTCGAGTCCCGTCCGCTGCGCCATTTTCTGTAGTATTAGAAAACGAATTTAGACTGTTAAGTCTAAGCAAGTTTCGCCTCAAACATTAGATTGTTTGGGGTTTTTTTGTGTCTGCTCATTTTAAATAGTAGCGGCGTGACTTATATTTCTATTGTATGCTGTGCTAATAGCTAAATTTTACATGGCTATTGTTAATAAGGATAGAAAATAACATGGAATATAACCACATACCTAGAGAGCCGTTAGGCTTTTTTCCAACCCCGCTGGTTGAGCTGAAACGATTGAGTCAAGCCTTGGGCGGTCCCAAAATCTATATGAAAAGAGATGACAATACGGGGCTGGCATTGGGTGGCAACAAAACCCGCAAGCTTGAATTTATCCTCGGTGACGCTCTTGCCAAAGGTGCCGATACCATCATCACTGCGGGCGCGATACAGTCAAACCATTGCCGTCAGACAGCAGCGGCGGCGGCAAGCTTAGGACTAGAGTGTCATTTAGTCTTGGGCGGTGAAGAGCCGGAGCAGGCAAATGGCAACCTTTTACTAGATAAGCTGTTTGGTTGTCATATCCACTGGGCAGGCAATCATCGCAAAGGCGAGGACATTCTTAGCATCGTTGAGCAATTAACCAACCAAGGTAAAAACGTCTACGTGGTGCCGTACGGTGGTTCAAGCGAGCTTGGGGCGTTAGCCTTTGTAGAGGCGTTTAAAGAGCTAGAATTGCAGCGTCAAAGCCTGGATATATCCTTGACCCATATCGTATTTGCCTCAAGCTCTGGCGGTACGCAAGCAGGCCTAATGCTTGGCAATAAAATCTTTAACTCACCTTATCAAATCGTCGGTATTAATATTGATAAAAGCGAAACCGATAAAGTCGCCTTTGATCAATATACGCTAGCGCTTGCTAATAGCACGGCAAAATTAATCAAGACAGATTATGAATTTACCGCGTCAGATTTGATTCTTAACTCTGATTATGTTGGCGCAGGCTATGGCGTAGTGGGTGCATTAGAAAATGAGGCGATTGCTTTAACGGCGCAAACAGAAGGGATATTGGTCGACCCTGTTTATACTGGTCGCGCGATGGGCGGACTTATCGATATGATTCGTAGGGGGAAGATTAAGAAAACCGATAGTGTGTTGTTTTGGCATACTGGCGGTGCGCCGGCTTTATTTGCTTATGCCAGCGATTTGGATTTGGCGAAAAAAAGCCGTAAGCCAGAAGTTTGATTGCTTACAACAAGAAATTTGACTTGTTATTGGTTTATAAAACAAGTGCTTATGGGCGCTGATTAAGCCGACTGACAGTAGCAATCAGCGCCACCATAATAACACCCATAATAATAAGAATCCCCGACATCAGGTGCGCTGCTTCATAATTTAGTGCCTCTACTTGCTCATATATCGCAATAGAGACAACCTTGGTCTCACCTGAAATGCTGCCCCCTATCATCAGTACCACGCCAAATTCGCCAATGGTATGCGCAAAACTGATTAAGCCGCCTAGAATAATACCGATACGCGCTTGCGGTAGGACAATTTTTATAAAACGTCTAAGACGGCTAGGCTCTAATAAGCTTGCCACTTCCATTACGCTTTGAGGAATACGCAAAAACTGAGCATAGACGGGCTGAATATAAAAGGGTAAGGAGTAGATGATAGAGCCGATCACCAGCCCTTCAAAGGTAAAAACCAAAGGGCTGATATTATGCTCGATAAGCCATTGTCCAATACCGACGCTCGGGCTGAGTAATAATAATAAATAAAAACCAATGACGGTAGGGGGCAAAACAAGGGGCATCGCAATGATGCCCATCAATAGAATCTTTATGCGCCCAACGATATTTCCGCGGCTAGGCTTGGCAAGCCAATAGGCGAGTGGCGTTGCAAATAACAATAAGCAAAGGGTGGTAATGCTGGCAAGCTTGATGCTTACCCATACCGGCAGCAGCATGTCTGAAATAAGAAACTGGGACGTCATAGCGTGATTATCTATCTACCTTTTATCCAGTGCGCCACTGATAGGACATTATTTATGATGCCATGTTATTTATAGATAGCTTGCCTTGATAACGTGTCACTTATGTCACTTATGTCACATTTCACTTATTTCACGAAGGCAAGCATATCAAGGGCTAAAGTACTCACTTGAGCAAACCTAAGCCGTACCTATTCTTTCGATAGATTGCTGCAAACAAGCTACTTAACAGCCAAATAACCCGCTTTAGCAAAATAAGCCTGTCCAGCAGGCGAGCGCAGGTAATCAGTAAAATCTGCTGCGCTAGCAACATCGGTAATAACGATACCGTCCTGCAGGATAGCAGGATAAGAGTCGGCTGGTAAAATATAAAATTGCTCAGGCGTCGCTTTGATGGCGGTCACTTGCGACTGGGCGACAAAGCCATAATCGACATTACCTGTGTGGGCATATTGAAAGGCTTGGCCAATATTTTCCGCCTGAATGATGCGCTTTTGTGCCGTTAGAGAGTCGTAAAGGTTCTGTGCTTGTAAATAAGCCTTGGCAGATTCGCCATAAGGCGCAAGCTCAGGGTTGGCAATAGTAATTTTCGTCTTGTCATCACGCTTTAATAACTCAGTCAGTGTACTCTGATTCAAACTATCAACCGGCTTGGCCGCGCTATAAATGGAGAGTTGACCTTGAGTATAGGTAAACGGCGTCCGACTGCTGTCACCTTTAAACATATCATCGACCAATTTGGCCGGAAACTCTTGGTTGGCTGCTAAGAAAATATCGTAAGGTGCGCCGGCAGTGATTTGCGAATATAGCTTACCTGAAGAAGCAAAGGTAACCTCGATCTCTTGATTGGGCAGGTTCTTATCTTTTTTATAACCTTCGATGATTTCAGGCAATACGTCCGATAAATTGGCGGCGGCAGCAATGCGAATGGCTTCACTAGGTTGAGTGGTCTGTGGTGCGTTTTCTGTAACCACTGCGGTTTCATTAGGGCTGTTTTCTTGGCTACAAGCGCCTAGTGCCAAAGCCAAGCACGCGGATGCGCCCAATGTTGCTATCGATTTATACCGTTTTAAATAAGAAAAATTGGTAATGGGTTGATGCTGAGCATTTGATAGTTTTGATTGCATAACCTACATCCTCTACTTTAAAAAAAGAACAATAGTCAGTAAAAATGAATAATTTTGCAGTATACATCAGTTTTTTATAGTTATTGGCTTAATTATTTTCTAAACGATATGCATATCACGACTACCTATTTTTCATCAATGTTATTGAGTGAGTCATCATTAATTAACCGTTAATTAACCATTATTGCTCAGCCATTTTGAAGAATCATCTTGATAGTACTCCTGTTTCCACACCGGAATATCGGCTTTAATGGTATCTAATATCCAGCGGCAAGCGTCAAAAGCAGGATAGCGATGGGCAGAAACCACACCAACCCAAACCGCTACATCGCCAATCTCTAGCGCGCCAATGCGATGGATAGCAATGGCATCGAGAATCTCAAAGCGCTTTTTGGCCTCTTTGATGATGGCGCGGCCTTGATTGATGGCCAAATCTTCATAGCCATAGTAGGTTAGACGATTGACGCTTGTGGCATTATTATGGTTGCGTACGCGGCCTTCAAAGCAGACAAAGGCGCCGCAGCTGTCATTATCGAGCGTTTTCTTAAGGCGACTTTCGTCAATATCGGTATCTAACAGCGCAAAACCATCACGTTCAGCGATGAGGTACGCTTCATCGATACTGCGTTTAATGCTCATCGATTGGCCATGTACGTTGTCTGTCATTTTTTCTGCCTATTATTTAGCAATTTCGTTTAACAAGATTTTTAACTTTTAAGCATCGCGTAAAGTCACGACGCTCATAAAAAGTAGATTGATAAAAAAGGATAAATGAGTAGGTTAATAAAAAGCTATGTTAAATTAACCACCAGCAACTGGCGTGATAAAAACCACACTATCGCCATCATAAATCTCATCCGTCCACTTGGCAAAATAGTCATTTACCGCCACCCGTAGCTCCGACTGCGGACGGCTAAAACGATGCTTTTGGCGCAGCTGCTCATAGAGTTCGGTCAATGAAGTCGACTGTGGCACCGTGATTTTTTCTTCATGGCAATTGGCTTCATCGGCTAAGCTGGCAAAATATAAGACGTTGATATTCATCATGGTTTCTAACTTAGAGTCTGTATTGCTTTCTACTATGCTGCTCATAGCAATCTCCCTTATTTATAAACTGCTTGTTCACTGTCTAACGGTATGCTTTTCAGAACTTTATTTTTTTAAATCATTCTTACTTATGCTGATAGTCGGATTTACCGCCAGTTTTTTTCATGAGATGGATATTATCAATCACAATGTCATGCGAGATGGCTTTGGTCATATCATAAATGGTCAAGCAGGCGACGCTAACGGCGGTTAATGCTTCCATTTCCACCCCAGTTTTATGAGTGACTTTCACGGTGGCGGTTACGGTAATGCTATGATGGGCATCATCGTATGCAAAGCTTAGACCAATTTTATCTAAGGGCAGGGGGTGACAAAGGGGAATCAGGTCGTGGGTGCGTTTGGCTGCCATGATACCAGCAATATGAGCGGTTTGAGTAATGCTGCCTTTTTTGGTCATACCATCAGCAGCTTTGATTTGCTTATAGATGTCCGCAGGAAAAACGACCTGTCCGCTTGCATGGGCTTCTCTGGTACTAGCCGTTTTACCACTCACATCGACCATGGTGATATCACCGTCGCTATCTAGATGCGATAAGCCAGACTGGTTACTTGGTAGCTTAGTCGCTTGGTTGTTGTCTTTTTGACTATCGCTATTCATTCTTTATTTCTCTTAAAGGGCTCATTTTTCTTAAAGTTGCTTTCTTTAACCAAACCTTTAAATAAACCTTTTTATAAGTTGTTCAAGGCTAAACAAGCACGGGCAAAATCTTTAGGCGTATTAAAATTGGTTAACGCTTGCCATGCTTTGGTAAAGGGTACAGGCTGCACAATCGGCTTAATAAATTTCATTACTTGCCGCTGTCCGTCGTCAATATATTGCTTTAACTCAGTCTCAATACTTAAACGATATAAACCTAATAATGGATATAAATGACTGTCATCGGTCAGGCAAATGACAGACTTGTCGTCAGCTTGCGTGATATAAGGTTGCAGTTTTTGCCATAAATCGCTGATAGGAATCAAGCTATCACAGCTAATGACCAGTAGCCAAGATTGCTGCCAGTTTGCGTTTTTCGTTAATGGGTTTGAACTTGCCAAACGCTTTAATGATTGCAGCGCTGCTTCAATCGCTACCAACGCGCCGCCGGTTTCAATCGGTTTATCATCTTTTTTAGAAACACTTTTACTAGAAAGAGTGTTAGTAGAAAGATAATCAGTAATATGGAAAATTGGCGACGGCAGTTTTTTCTTAGACAAATCTGCATTGACGCTAAAACCACGTCCGTTATCAGCAATCATAATAGGTAGATTGCTCATCATCGCAGCGCTTAATTCAAGCGCTTGTCTGACATGATAATCAAGCAAACGCTCAGCTGTTGGCAAGATAAGCTCAGCTTTTGGCGACCCCATACGTTTGGAGGCGCCGCCTGCTAAGATAACGATACCGGCTAAGCGGCTGAGTTCATCAGCTTTGATTAAGCTGTCTGCAACTTCCAGCATCAATCAATCGTGGCCTGGATTGGTGCGCATAAAGTGCGGCACAAAGTTACAAGGACGCGTGCGGCTATCGAGCTGCTCTTGTAAGATACCTTCCCACGCAGTGCGGCAAGCACCTGATGAACCGGGCAGGCAGAAGATACCCGTACCGTTTGCCATACCAGCCACGGCGCGAGATTGAATCGTCGACATGCCAATATCGTCTTTTGAGATTAAGCGGAACATTTCGCCAAAACCATCAACCGCTTTATCAAACAAGACGCCAACCGCTTCTGGCATACTGTCGCGGATATAAAAACCAGTACCGCCTGTGGTAATAATAGCGTGCACATCTGGGTCGGCAATCCAGTTACTAATGACGGCTCTGATTTTATAAATATCATCAATTATCAGCTGACGATCTGCCAGCTGATGTCCTGCTGCGGTCAGTTGATCGACCAAATATTGCCCTGAAGTATCTTCTGCAAGAGTACGACTGTCAGAAACCGTTAAGATGGCGATATTAAGCGGGGTAAAAGGTGCTTGCAGCTTACTCATGAATGTTCCTTAATAAATACGCTTGTTGTGAAAATAAAAGTTTTTATTATTAATAAATTAACCACCAATCATCGACAAATTATTCATCATGCCGCTGTTTGATTCATGAAGGTGATGATGCTCAGGTTTAATCGGCATAAAGCTGTGCAGGGTATTCACAAGCCCTGCAACATCGTCTTGCTCGAGATACGGACGAATATCGTAATTACCTTGGTCGAATAGACACAGATGCACCTTACCTTGGCTACTAACCCGTAAACGATTGCAGCTGTCACAAAAATGGGCAGCATAAGGAGCAATCATACCGATACGGCCTTTATAATCTGGATGGCTATATTCTATCGCTGGACCGTCATTGCTGCCACGCACATGGGTTTGCCAGCCGTGCTTGATTAAATAATTGGTGATGATGTCAGACTGTGCGTGCTGGGCAAAAAACAAATCGCTGTTGTCACTGGTCTGCATAAATTCGATAAAGCGATAGGTGACCGCTCTGTCTTTGACATAGTCGATTGCATTCATCAGATTTTCAAAGGCGGTTTCAGCCATTAAAATACTGTTTATTTTTAGCTTAATATCTGTGGTCGCAAGTAAGGTATCCATATCAGCCAAGAGCTGCGGCAACATATCAAAGCCTGTCATCTTATGGAAGGTTGCGGCGTCAAAGCTGTCCATACTGATATTGATTTGATTCAGTCCAGCCGCTTGCCAAGCAGCCAAATGCTTGCCAAGCTTATAGCCATTGCTGGTCATAGCAACCGTTTCAATACCTTCGGTGTTTTTGATGGTTTTAATAATGTCTACCACATCACGGCGTATAGAAGGTTCACCGCCGGTAATCCTAACTTTTTTGGTGCCAACTTGGGCAAAGCCGCGGATTAAGGTGGCAATTTCGTTGATACTGAGCTCGTTTTGTGGGGGCTTGCCTTGATAGCCATCTGGCAGGCAATACTCACAGCGAAAATTACAAAAATCAGTAATCGATAAACGCAAATAGGTAAGACGTCGTGCGAAACCATCGGTTAATGGTTGAGAGAGCGTGACCGGAGAATACGTCGACGAGAGAGCCGTTTTCGACGATAAGTCACCGTCAAAAATAGCAGGTGCAGCGGCAGGCGAGTACAGTTGTACATTGCCTACGTTGGGGGCAAGATGGTTCATAGATGATTACCATTAATATTAAGTATAGTGTGTACTTTTAGGCGTTGCCTCAGGTTGTGAGTGGGAAATTCCATTTATAGTTAATTATGACAGCTTGCGCGTAAATAACCATTCACCGTAAGTGAGCTAAAAACTACCACCAAAGTAGTAGATAGCACTTGATAGTAAACCCTCAGTTTCTCACGATTAATGGCATAAAGAGTTATTAACTATGTAACCATTAAGTCACTATGTAAGGATTAATAGTGCAGCCTTATTAATAACACAGCGTTTAGCTATATGACCAAGGAAAAGGCTGAACCAATACTTGCTCGCCAGCGGCTACATTGCCAGAATCTTGCGCCAAGACAATAAAGCAATTGGCGTGGCTCAGCTGTTTGATACGGTGTGATTGCTGCTTGCTAAAGCTTTCAACTGCAAAATCGCCAGCTGCATTCTGCGACATAATGCCCCTTTGAAAATCCATCCGTCCGGCTGATTTTTTGATATCGTTTTTAAGGGTAGCGGTTAAGCTAAGCTGCATGGGTCGCTCTTGGGGCGCAGCGCCTGCCATTTGCCATAAAGCGGGAATGACAAATTGTAAGCTGCCAACGACAGTTGATAGGGGATTGCCGGGTAAACCAAAGTATAGTACCGGCTTAGCAAGATTTTGCGTCAGCTCGCCAAAGACAAAGGGTTTGCCGGGTTTCATGGCGACTTTATAATGATTAATCTGCCCTAGCTGCTCAATGACGGTGGTTAAAAAGTCATAGTCACCAACCGATACGCCAGCGGTAGAGATAAGGACGTCGCACTTTTGCATCGCTTGGGTTACGGCAGCGGTGGTTTTATCTAAATCATCAGCAATGATGCCATAATCGCGGACAGTGACGGGTAAGCTTGAGAGTAAGGTTTTTAGCGTCGGGGTGTTAGAGTTATAGATTTGCGCTAGGCTGGTTAGCTCATTGCCAATCGCCACCAATTCATCGCCCGTTGCAAGTACACCAACGATTAAAGGCTGATAAACATCGACTTTATCAAAGCCTAAATTCGCTAATAGGCTGATATCAGTAGGATTTAAGCGTTTACCTTTTTGTAATACCACATCCCTAGCTTCAATCTCTTCGCCTTGCTTACGGATATTGTCATTAGGATTAGCAGTTTTGCTAAGCGTTATATCATAAGGCTTTGATTTATCAATACTGTTTTTTATAGCGGCAAAATTGGTGTTTTCTTGCATGACGACCGTATCGCAGCTGTCAGGAACGACGGCACCCGTAAAGATGCGTACCCCTTGTCCTGCGACAATGTCACCATTATAAGGACTGCCCGCTTGCGACTCACCGACGATCGCAATCGTGCTTTCGGCGTCAAGCGTACTGCCTTGTGCCAACGCATAACCATCCATCGCCGACAGATTCTGTCTAGGGACAGCAAACGGCGAGACGATATCCGTTGCCAAGATATGATTGCGACTGTCTAATAAATCGTAGGTTACGACGTCTCTTTCGCTGAGCGGAAAATCGTCATTATTATACGTTTCTATACGCTGCGTTATTTTTGCGGTAAGCCCTGCGACAGTAATCATAAATCCCTACTTATTTTATTTATATATATTGAACTGATATTGAACTGAGATAGCCATTTAGCTTATACAACGACTAGGGCGTGTCTTCAATTCAATCGATGGACATCTAAATGGGCTAAAAATGGCTAAATTTTGCCAAACTTCATCAAATAGCTAGGTAATATCCCGATATTAACGGCGCTATTTTCCTTGTTTGACTGCAATTTATCTCATTTTTATCACCATTTTTAAAATGAAGACACGCCCTAAAGTCATCTAGCTATCGAGATGGTATAACCTAACAAGATACGTTATACCATACGAGCTATTTTATATCATCACTACCTATCATAATGCGGCTTTATCATATGAAAATTAATTGAATGAAAATAGATTGTTTAGCCGCGGAATATGTTTTCTTGTTCAAGCGACATCTCGATACCTTCGATATCGGCATCGTTTGCTAAGGTAAATAAGTAATCGCACAAGGATTGATGAAACGCTTGTTGGCTCAGCTTATTATGAATCGCAGGGCTGACTTGCTCATAAGTCATCTGAATGCCAGGCTCTTTGGTTAGCACGTCGACAACATGAAAACCATAACGGCTCTCGATAGGGCTTGGCGCCAGTCCTGCATCCATTTTAAATAACGCGCCTTCAAATTCTGGTACAGTTTGACCTTTATTAATAATACCAAGCTCGCCGCCTTGCTCTTTTGATGGGCAAGCTGAATGCTGGCGCGCCAGTTGGATAAATTCGGCATCAGGATTGACATTATCTTTGATTTGTTCGATAAATTCGTAAGCGGTTTTTTTAAGTTTTAATCGCTCATCACCGTCTTCTGGCGGACATGCCAACAAAATATGACGGACATTCATAATAGGGTCGGTCTTAAAGTCAGTGATATTCTGCTTATAATAGCGCTCGCAGGTTGCGATATCGGGCATCGTTGCTTGCACGTTTTTTTCTATTAAGTCAGAGACGGCTTTTTCTTCATCGTCAAGCCATGCTGCCTCGCCAAGGCTTGGCTCATCTAAAACGGCAAGGCGCAAGAGTTCACGCACCACCAAGGCTTGCGTCGCTAGAAACACCGCATCTTCTTTATTTGGGGCAGGGTGGTATTGCAGCTCTTGGGCAATCGCAGTTCTATCTATCATCACGCCATTGACGGTTACAGATGGCAGCTCATCACGGCTAGAGGCAATCAGACTTTTATGGTTGCTGCGCTCTTCTGCCATGGCTTTTTCGATAAACTCTTGGTCAGAATGCGGTTTTTGCAAATCATTTAAGGTTGGCATAACCCGCAAGATATCATCACCACGACCCATCGGAGCATGGCTATGGCTATGACTATGATGGTCACGGTCGTGATTGCCATGACCATGATGATTGTCACTATGCCCATGAGTATGTTGATGGTTTGCATGGTCGGCTGGATTATAAGTACTGACAGTCATGGCGTTACTCCACTAAGGGTTTTGGTAATAGAAATTTTAAAATACGATATCATGTTACTGAGAAAAATATGGCTAATAACGATTATTTTTAAAACAAGCTTTATAAAAACTATAAGACTTAAGACTATTTATAAAAGTCTAAACAAAAAAATAGAGCCACCTTTAAATATTTACTCACTAATGAAGCGTTTAAAGGTAACCCTACGGCAATTGCACACTGACTTTATATTTTTTTAACAAAGTATCGAGCGTATTTTTCGCACCCTCAATACTTTATTAAATGGAACATTTAAGCCAGCTCTAGGCTCATTTTAGGGCCAAACGGCTCATAATGAACGCTATCAACGCCATGGTCTAAGGCCATTAGACCATCGATGATGCTTTCCATAAACATCATAGAACCACAGACATAAATATCAGCAGGCTTTGGTAAATTAGCAAGCCATGCTTCATCTAGGATCTGCCCAGATTCAAAGTAGAAAATATGCTTTTCTACGTTGTCAGCGGCGGCAAGTAATTCGTTAACTTTGCTATCAAAGGCATGATGCTCTTTATTCTGACAAGCATAAACCCAAACGATAGGACGTTTTGGATTGGCGGTGACTTGCGCCTCTAACATCGACAAAATCGGGGTGACACCAACGCCTGCGCTCACCAGTACCAATGGAATATCATTTTGCTGAATCAAGTCTTGGTTGAGCTCAAAATCACCAGCGGGTGCAGATAATAAAATCGTATCACCAACGTCTAAGTGATCATGTAAGTGGTTTGACACTAGACCATAATGCTCATTACGGTTGTCGCGTCTAACGGCAAATTGGATACCTTTATCGCTCGTGGCTGAGTATAAAGAATAATGACGTAGAGCAAGATGGTCGCTGTCTTCTGGGTCGGTTTTGACCGTGATGTATTGACCTGCGCTCAGGCTTAATTTGCTTAAATCAATATCGTCATTTGCGGGAACGACGGTAAAGGCGGCGATATCTGTTGCGGCTTCTACTTTTTCAGTGATTGTAAACGGTGCAAAGCCTTCCCACATTTCTTGCTCATACATGGTTTTTTCTAGCTGAATAAAAACATCAGCAATTTCATCATAGGCTTCAGTCCACGCATCGATGATGTCATCGTTGGCGGCTTCGCCCAATACTTCTTTGATAGCGCCTATTAAGTGATGACCAACAATCGGGTAGTGCTCGGGCAAAATTTGCAAGGCGCGGTGTTTGTGACTGATTTGCGTGACTTGCGGTAGTAGTACAGCCAATTTGTCCAAGTGCTTTGCCGCGGCCAAAACTGTCATGGCTAGTGCAGTCTGCTGACGGCCTAGTTTTTGGTTGGTTTCGTTAAAGATATCTAAGAGTTCAGGGTGTTGGTTGAACATGTTTTTATAAAAGACGGTCGTAATTGCTGTGCCATGCTCCTCAAGTACAGGAACGGTTGCTTTTACGATCTCTAGTGTTTTTGGTGACGCCATGGTGGATCCTTTAGTGATTTACACAGTGATAAGTTTAGAAGCGTTAGCTCAATAAATGAGCGTATTAACCTTGATTAAACTGCTTTAAAAAACGCTGGGATTGAGCGTTTAGCGGTCTAATAATTAATATTTTACCATAAGATTCATTAGAAATGAATCTTATGGTATCGTAGCTTTATCTAAACTTGAATGCTGTATCACTATTGTGGCTATTTCTATTGGCAACGTTTCTATTGCGAACGTTTCTCTCTCACAATCTGATAACGGCGACCGAAATACCAAATTGGTGCACTGATAATATGAATAAGCCGTGTGAACGGGAATATCGCAATCAGTGTGATACCGAGCGCCATATGCAGCTGATAAATCAAGTCAGTCTGCTCAATACGGGCCGCTGCTTGCCAAGGTCTTAAAATGGTGATGTCTTGTGCCCAGCCGGCCAAATTCATCATGGTATAACCATCTAAATGCTTGACTGAGGTAAAGATAGAAATTAAGCCAAGATTAAGCTGAATAAATAACAATACCAGTACCAGCTTGTCTGAGAACGTCGAGGTGTGTGAGATACGCTCATCGGTAAAGCGTCGCCATAGCAGCATGACCAGACCAAACCAACAAAATACCCCTGCGATACCACCGACGACCACCGCTAAAATCTGCTTATGACCGGCGCTAATAAAGCGGTCGTAAAGAAAGTGCGGCGTCAACATGCCAAATAAATGCCCAAGTAACACGACGATAATACCGACGTGGAAGAGGTTGCTGGCAAGGCGCATGTTTTTGCTTCTGAGCATCTGCGTTGAGCCCGATTTCCATGAATACTGAGATAAATCAAAACGTACCCAAGTACCAATGATTGCAATGGTCAACGCAATATACGGATAAACACCAAAAAGGAAGATTTGTAGCCAATTGAGGTTGGCGACAGACTGTACACTCGGATCTGCAATATTCATGTCATCTCTCCTTATTATTGTTTAACCGGTTGGCTGGTTTTAAAATCGACCCAATGTACAGGGGCATCGACCGTATTTGTCGCGGGAGTGGTTCGAACCCCCGCTTTGGCCGCAAGATTTTGGGTGCTTGTTTGTGATGGGCAGCGATCTTCTTGCTGCGCATCCAAAAACGTCACCACTTCCTCTTCCCATTCTTTATCTAGCGCCTCAAAAGTATCATCGCGCTGCTCTTTGCTGATTTGCTCTTGATACTCTTCAACGATAGCAAGTGGCTTGCCAGCGATTTGCAATAGCGCATTAAAGCAGCCTTGATAAATACTGCCGCGATCCTCTAATCGGGCAGCAAGCAGGGCGATAATATGGCTGACATCGGCAATATCCATACGAATCTGAATATCGTCATTAATCACCGACGCTTGATAGGCTAAAAACTCAAGGTATAAAGGCAGATAGTCGGGCAATTCTTTAACGCTAATCTCAAAGCCGGCTGCTTCATATTGACCCATCAAATCGACCATCGCTTGACCGCGATCACGCGATTCGCCGTGTACGTGCTCAAACAACCACAGCGATAGCGAACGACCGCGCTCAAACAAACCGTCATAACGCGCTTGTGCTTCAAGGCAGCCGGTATCAATTAAATCTTCGATTAAGTCGATGATTTGCGTGCGTACTTCTGGGCTAATCAGCGTCGAGCGCGCGACAATCTCGGTACAATCGGCGAGGGTATCACCACTAAATAGCTCATTGTTTGGATAATCTATCAGCAAGCTTAATACTTTGAGCAGCTTCAAGTCCGAAGCACCGATAGTCGGGGGCGTCATAGGCTCAGGCACGGAATGACTGTTAGGAAATTGAGTAGTTTGCATCTTATGACTCCCACTTTTGGACAGTATCGATGAAATCACGGCGATTGGCTTTACGTTGTCCAAACATGCTGTTGTCAGAATGTCCTGAACAGCCTTCGCCAAAGGTGAAGCCGCAACCGTTACGCTCAGCAAAAGCGTCACTTAAGGCTTCTTCGCGGTGCGCGGTTGGAATCACAAAACGGTCTTCGTAATTGGCGATTGCCAAGTAGCGATACATCTCTTCTACTTGCAGTTTGGTCAGACCAACATCGTCCAAGATACTTTGCACTTCTTGTTTTTCTACCAATTGCATACGCTTATAACTACGCATGGCAAGTAGGCGTTTTAGCGCCAAACGTACTGGCTCTTCATCGCCCGCGGTTAGCATATTGGCAAGATAGCGCAGCGGAATACGTAAGCTGTCGACGTCTGGAATCAGACCATCCATACCAACTTTACCGGCTTCGGCGGCGTTTTGAATTGGTGATAATGGCGGTACATACCAAACCATCGGTAGCGTACGGTACTCAGGATGCAGTGGCAGAGCAAGTTTCCAATCCATCGCCAGCTTATAAACTGGCGAGCGCTGAGCTGAATCGATCACCGATTGTGGTACACCGTCTTTTAACGCTTGGGCGATGACCGCAGGATCATTAGGATCTAAGAATACATCCAACTGTGCTTGATACAAATCTTGCTCGTTAGGGGTGCTAGCGGCTTCGGCGATTTTGTCCGCATCATAAAGTAGGACGCCTAAGTAGCGAATACGGCCAACACAGGTTTCAGAACAAACCGTTGGCAGACCAGCTTCAATACGCGGATAACAGAAGATACATTTTTCAGACTTGCCCGATTTCCAGTTGTAGTAAATCTTTTTGTACGGGCAGCCTGAGATACACATACGCCAGCCGCGGCATTTTTCTTGGTCAATCAAGACAATGCCGTCTTCTTCACGCTTATAAATCGCGCCGCTTGGGCATGACGCCACGCAGGTTGGGTTCAAGCAATGCTCGCACAGACGCGGCAAGTACATCATAAAGGTGTTTTCGTACTGGCCGTAAATATCGGCTTGGATATTGTCAAAGTTTTTGTCTTTACGGCGTTTTTCAAACTCTGAGCCGAGGATCTCTTCCCAGTTCGGACCCCACTCAATCTTTTGCATACGCTTGCCAGTAATGGCTGAGCGCGGGCGGGCGATAGGCGAGTAATTACCGAGCGGAGCAGTATGCAGATGCTGATAATCAAAATCAAAGGGTTCGTAATAATCATCAATCTCTGGTAAGTCAGGGTTGGCAAAAATATTTGCCAACACGCGGAACTTACCACCGATACGCGGGTTTATCGTGCCGTTGGCGTTACGTATCCAGCCGCCGTTCCATTTATTTTGATTTTCCCACTCTTTGGGATAACCGATACCAGGCTTTGACTCAACGTTGTTGAACCACGCGTATTCCATACCTTCGCGGCTGGTCCAAACGTTTTTACAGGTGACCGAGCAGGTGTGACAACCGATACATTTATCGAGGTTAAGCACCATGCCGACTTGTGAACGAATTTTCATGGGGTGTGCTCCAAGCTTTTGTATAAAAGCAATTAATATAAGTACTTATCAGTAGCAATGTATAAACGTGCTATTAACCATCAAGGGTGGTTGGCAATGGGCGTGGTAATGAGTCATCTGGTTTTTCTTCCAACCAATCGATTTTCGACATTTTGCGAATCACCACGAACTCATCACGGTTACAACCGACAGTGCCATAGTAGTTAAAACCGTAAGACTGCTGCGCATAGCTGCCAATCATGTGCGTCGGTTTTAAAATAGTACGGGTCACTGAGTTGTGAATACCACCGCGAATACCGGTTTGCTGCGAGCCCGGTACGTTGACCAATTTTTCTTGGGCGTGGTACATCATGGTCATGCCTTCTTTGACGCGCTGACTAACGATGGCACGCGCGGTAATGGCACCGTTGGCGTTAAAGACTTCAATCCAGTCGTTATCGACGATACCGGCTTTTGCAGCATCGACTTCTGATAACCACACACAAGGACCGCCGCGGCTCAATGTCAGCATGAGCAAGTTTTCAGAGTAAGTACTATGAATACCCCATTTTTGGTGCGGTGTTAAAAAGTTCAGCACGATCTCTTTATTACCATTGGGCTTGGTATTTTGGATAATCTCCGTCGTCTTGGTGTCGATAGGCGGACGATACTGCTGCATTTGCTCACCAAACGCCTGCATCCAAGGGTGATCTTGATAAAATTGCTGACGACCGGTAATCGTACGCCAAGGAATCAGCTCATGGACGTTGGTATAACCGGCGTTATAGCTCACTTCATCAGATTCAATACCTGACCACGTCGGGCTTGAGATGATTTTGCGTGGCTGCGCAACGATATCTTTAAAGCGAATCTTTTCATGCTCACTGGATTTCGCCAAATGCGTATGGTCGCGACCGGTAAATTCAGACAATGCTGCCCAGCCTTTAACGGCGACGTGACCATTGGTTTCAGGAGCCAGCATCAAAATCATCTCAGACGCATTCACCGCGGTATTTAGACGAGGACGACCTTCAGAGATACCCGGCTCAGTAACACGGTGGTTTAAATCCCCCAGTTGTTTGACCTCGGTTTTCATGTCCCAATTCAAACCTTTTGAGCCATTGCCCAGTTTTTCTAAAGCCGGACCCATAGAGGTGAATTTCTTATAGGTATTGGGATAGTCACGCTCAACGATTTTAATCATCGGGCAGTTTTTACCAGGAACTGGTTTTTCGCCAGCGGTTTTCCAGTCGGTGCCACCAAATGGCTGCGCAAGCTCGCCTGGGCTATCATGCTGCATAGGCAGAGTAACCACGTCGGTTTCCACGCCCAAATGACCTTTTGATATCTCAGAGAAGCTCTTAGCAATGCCTTTATAAATCTCCCAATCCGTTTTAGATTCCCAAGCAGGGTCGGTGGCGGCGGTTAATGGGTGAATAAACGGGTGCATGTCTGAGGTATTCATGTCGTCTTTTTCATACCAAGTTGCGGTCGGCAGGACGATATCAGAGTACAAACAGGTCGAGGACATACGGAAATCAAGTGTTACGACCAAATCAAGCTTGCCAGTAGGGCCTTTTTCTACCCAATCGACTTCTTTTGGCTGCAAATGACCCGTCGGGTTTTCTTCGTTAAGCAGACCGTTTCTGGTGCCCAAGAAGTAATGAAGCATATATTCATGACCCTTACCTGATGAACCCAAGAGGTTTGAGCGCCAAATAAACATATTGCGCGGGAAGTTCACAGGGTTGTCTGGAGACTCACAAGCAAAGCGTAAGCTGCCGTCTTCTAATGAGTCGACCACATACTCTTCCACGTCTTTACCGCTGGCTTTTGCGGCGGCGGCTATGGTCAATGGATTACGGTTGAGCTGCGGCGCTGATGGTAACCAACCTGCGCGCTCTGCTTGGATGTTGTAATCAAGCATGTGCTCTGGGAAGAATTTTTTATTGGCATTTGGCGAGAGAATCTCATGAGCTGAGATGGTTTCATGACGCCACTGTGAGCTGTGCTCATAAAAGAAGCTGGTACCGGCCATTTGGCGCGGTGGACGATGCCAATCAAGGGCAAAGGCAAGGGGTAACCAACCAGTTTGTGGGCGCAGTTTTTCTTGACCAACATAGTGCGCCCAGCCGCCGCCAGATTTGCCGATACAGCCGCACAGCATGAGCATATTAATCACGCCGCGATAGTTCATATCGAGGTGATACCAGTGGTTCATACCCGCACCGATGATAATCATCGATTTACCATGGGTTTTATGAGCGTTTTCAGCAAACTCGCGAGCCACTTGAATCACGCGCTCACGGCTAAGGCCGGTAATCACTTCTTGCCAAGCTGGCGTGCCCGGTACGCTTGCATCGTTATAATCATCGGTGACGTGCTCGCCGCCGACGCCATTGTCAACACCAAGGTTGGCCACGGTTAAATCAAATACTGTCGCAACGATGGCGGTGCTGCCATCGGCAAGGGTAATGGTTTTGCAAGGGACGGTTTTTTGCTGGATAGGCTCGCCTGGTACCGAGGTAAAATGCGGATGATCCACATGACCGAAGTAGTCAAAGCCCACGACACAAGTCTCAGCGCTGTCTTTTAAGGTTAGCGTCAGATCGATATCTTCACCTGTGGTACCGTTTTTTTGCTCAAGATTCCACTTGCCTTTTTCGCCCCAACGGTAGCCGATTGAGCCCAGCGGAGAGACCAATTCGCCGTCATTATTTAAGGCAATGGTTTTCCATTCAGGATTGTTTTCTTGACCCAAATCATCGACCAAGTCAGAAGCACGCAGGTAGCGACCCGCACGGCGCGCGCCATCTTCACCTTCTAGCATTACAAGCACCGGCAAATCGGTATAACGTTTGGCGTAGTCTAAGAAGTAATCGCTTGGCTGTTTGAGATAAAACTCTTTGATAATGACATGACAAAACGCCTGCGCCACTGCCGCATCGGTACCTTGTTTAGGATTGAGCCATAAGTCGGTGAGCTTAGAGATTTCTGCATAGTCAGGGGTGATAGAGACGGTTTTCGTGCCTTTATAACGTACTTCGGTAAAGAAATGCGCATCTGGCGTCCGCGTTTGCGGCACGTTTGAGCCCCAAGCGATGATATAGTCAGAGTTGTACCAATCGGCTGATTCTGGTACGTCGGTTTGCTCGCCCCAGACCATCGGTGATGACGGAGGTAAGTCACAATACCAGTCATAAAATGACAAACAAACACCGCCGATAAGCGATAAATAGCGGCTACCAGAGGCGTAACTGACCATCGACATCGCAGGAATCGGTGAGAAACCAATAATACGGTCCGGCCCAAAGGTTTTGGCTGTATAAACGTTACTGGCAGCGATGATTTCGTTGACCTCTGCCCACGTCGAGCGGATAAAACCACCAAGACCACGCTTAGATTTATACTGTTCAGCTTTGATAGGGTCTTGAACGATACTGCCCCAAGCATCGACAGGGTCAGGATATTGAGCTCTGGCTTCGCGCCATAATTTTAGTAGGGGTTTACGTACCTTTGGATATTTCACACGGTTAGCAGAGTACATATACCAGCTATAGCTTGCGCCGCGAGGGCAGCCGCGTGGTTCGTGGTTTGGTAAGTCGGGGCGGGTTTCAGGATAGTCGGTTTGCTGGGTTTCCCACGTCACCAAGCCGTTTTTCACATAAATTTTCCACGAGCAAGAACCGGTACAGTTGACGCCATGCGTTGAGCGCACGATTTTGTCATACTGCCAACGGCTACGATACACGTTTTCCCAGTCACGAGACTCATCACGCGTCTCGCCATGCCCATCGGAAAATTCGCCCTGTTTACGTTTAAAAAAACGGAATTGGTCGAGTAAATGGCTCATTTCGCTATCCTCTGTTTTATTGCCTATGGTGTATCTAAAGCTGAGTGCCGCATGCTGGTATCGTCGTACTTGATTCGATATTGGTATGCACCTAAGCCGTAAATATTATTTCAATAGCGTCATTTTAAGTAAGCCATAGCACCCTTACTATCCGCTAACATGAGCAGAGCACTACCACCTTAGTAGTAGCTGCTAAAAATAAATGCACTGGAAATTAGAGGCTAAATAGCTGCTCAGTGACGGCGTGTGACGCTGATTGTTAAGCCAATCATGAGCAGTAAAAATTTAAAATAAAAAAAGTGCTACTTACATGGGCAAGTAGCACTTTATAGATTTAGTTTTGCTTGTATAAAAGTCGCTTTAAAGGACTTATAACACAGCCGTTTTAGCAAGGTATCTCAGCATTCGGGCGGCTGTAATACCACCAAGTTAATGCAATACAGAGGACATAAAAGGTGATTAAAGAGATAAAGGTGCCATCGATACCCAGCCCTGAACCGAACATTTTTGGCACAAAGAAAGCGCCATAAGCGGCAACCGCTGAGGTAAAGCCGACCACTGCTGCTGACTCTTTACGTATCTCGACAAATAACTCTTCTGTACCCGCTTTTTCAGGCTCACGGCGGTCATGAAAGGTTCTAAAAATAACCGGAATCATGGTAAAGGTTGAGCCGTTACCGATACCGGTGGTGATAAAGAGCACCATAAAGGAGATAAAGTAGCCGACAAAGCTGCCGTCACTGGTCTCACTAGGTAAGAAGTACATCACCGCTAGTACCGCTAGTACCATCACGATATAGTTCCAAAACGTGACCTTTGCGCCGCTGGTTTTATCAGATATCCAGCCCCCTAATGGGCGAAATAACGCGCCAACCAAAGGCCCTAAAAAGGCAAATTTAAGTGCGTCAATAGCAGGGAAGGAGTTTTTAATCAACATCGGGAAGGCGGCAGAAAAGCCAATAAAAGAGCCAAACGTCGCCATATAAAGGATACACATAATCCAGTTATGTTTGCGTTTAAAGATAACCGATTGGTCTTTGAACGACGCTTTAGCAGTGGCGATATCGTTCATGCCAAACCAAGCCAATGCCGTAAATAGCAAGATAAAGGGTACCCAAATAAAGCCTGCATTTTGTAGATAAAATAATCGACCGCTGTCAGATACTTGTGGATCGCCGCCCAAGCTACCAAAAGCGCCAATTAAGATAATCATCGGTACCACAAACTGCATGACAGAGACGCCTAGATTACCCAAACCAGCGTTTAGGCCAAGCGCTGTACCTTGTTCGGCTTTTGGATAAAAGAACGAAATATTGGACATAGACGACGCAAAGTTACCACCGCCAAAGCCGCACAGTAGGGCGATAATGGCAAATATAATAAACGGTGTATCAGGGTTTTGTACCGCAAAACCCATCCATAACGCGGGTATTAATAAAGATAAGGTGGATATCGCTGTCCAACGACGTCCACCAAAAATAGGTACCATAAAAGAATAAAAAATCCGCAGCGTCGCCCCTGACAGCCCCGGTAATGCAGCCAGCCAAAATAGCTGTCCGCCATCAAAATCAAAGCCAATCTCTGGCAAGCGCACGATGACCGCGCTCCATACCATCCATACTGCAAACGCCAATAGCAAAGATGGAATAGATATCCATAAATTTCGCGTGGCGACTTTTTTGCCGCCGCCTTGCCAAAACTCTTCTACTTCAGGTCGCCAGTCAGTAATGAGCGTACCACCTTTGAAGTTGTATTTATTGCCCATACTCTTCCTCACTTATTGTCTTTATAAAAAATAAGTATTTATAAAAAATGATAACTCACGGTACTTTGTTATCGGGATAATGAGTATTCATACATAGTGGTATACTGATGGCTAAAAGGGGTATAGTAGTAATAGAATTATTACCAAAAGTTTGGTTTTTTAATGATTAATAAGCGCATTTGTTATTTTGAATACGGATGGTTTTGAATGTCGACGGTTTTAAAATGAACGACTCTAATAGTGTTATTTATCCCCTGTTTTCGCTAATTTGCTAGGTGAATGCCATTCATGAGGTCTAAACAACACAGACAGTCTTTATCGCTGCATGCTTGGGGCGCTATTTTGATCATAGCCACCTTAGCGGTGATGTCTACGCTAGGAAGTGGCGCGCTGGCATGGGTAGCAAGGTCGGATGCTGAGGCCATTAATGTGGCAGGTTCGGTGCGTATGGCAACTTACCGACTCAATTTTCAGATAGCCACGGATTTTTCAGATGACCATCCTTTTAGCCCAAGTTTACATGTCGGACAAAACAGCGTAGGCGATAAAACCAATGCGCAGAGCGCCAAACAGGATAAATTAGACTTTGCCAATAAAACGACCGCTGAAAAGATAGATATTCTCAGCCGCGATATGGAAAACCGTCTCGAAGAATTGCAGGTCTATCAGCTGACGAGCGCCAATCGACATGTGCGCATCAATGAGCAGCTTAAAGAGATAAAAGAGCAGTGGTATCAAGATTTAAAGCCAGCATTATTGGCGCAAGATAAGCAAGGGTTTTATAGCGTCTCGTCGCGTTATATCGAAGATGTCAATGACTTCGTCGGTGAGTTGCAATACCGAAACGAGCAGCGCCAGACATGGCAACAAAACTTACAAATCCTCTCATTGCTGCTTATCGCTATTATCGTATTAATCGGCATGCGCCGTTTGCAAAAATCGATACTGCTGCCCATTCAGCAATTGATTAAAGCCAATAACCAATTCAAACGAGGGCAGACTCAGACGCGTGTGTCCATCAAGGGCTACCGAGAATTTGAAGTATTGGGCAGCTCTTTTAATGACATGGCGGGCACGATTGAAACCTATCAGCGCTCGCTTGAGAGTGAAGTACAAATAAAAACCCAGCATTTGGTTAAAGCCAATCAAGTGCTATCGCTGTTTTATGACTTTTCAAAATCGCTGACCACCAGCCAAGTGAGCTTATATCAGCTCGATGACTTGATTGCAGACTTTAGCAAAGCGCTGCCGCATTTAGAATTTACCTTGTGTATTCAAAATAAATATATCACCAATAAAAATGCTATCGTGCTGCACGGCGAAAAAATGAAAGAGCTATGCAAAAAGCTGAGCTGTGAAAGCTGTGGCATTAAAAATGGCGAGCATACCAAGTCTTATCCTATCGTCCATCAGCAAGAAACCTTTGGGGAATTGCGCGTACGACCAAAGTCGACGCTGGTCATGAATCGCTCTTTTGTTACTGATGGCGACGATAATGCTGATAATCATAGCAATATAACGGCAGAACAGCGTATTCAAATGACCGAAGCGGGCAGCATTTTCCCGTTTGTCAGTGCCGAGTTGGATGCACAAAATGACGAGCTCATCGTGGCGCTGACCAATTTAATCAGTACCGCCTTATCACTGCGCAAACAAAGACAGCAAGAGCATCAGCTGATTTTGTTTGAAGAGCGCTCAACCATTGCCCGTGAGCTGCATGATTCCTTGGCGCAGTCGTTATCTTATTTAAAAATCCAAGTCAGCGTCCTTGAGCGACATCTAAAAAATGCGGGTAGCGAGCCAGTACAAGCGCCTGTTTATCAAAACATTGAGCAGATAAAAATAGGTTTGGGTTCCGCTTATCAGCAGCTAAGAGACTTGTTGGTGACGTTCCGCTTGACCATTGATAATGATAACTTTGATGAAGCACTACGTGATGCTGCCAGTGAGTTTGCCTCAAAAGGCAATTTTAATATGACCGTGCACAATCGGATTATGACGCTCAATTTAAGCGCCACTGAACAGATAGATTTGATACAGATTGCCAGAGAAGCACTATCAAACATCAGCCGTCACGCCAAGGCAAAAAATGTAGAGATTCAATTGGCGTACGAGGACGGCGATAAATATATCGTCATGAGTATCATCGACGATGGCGTTGGCATGTCAGGAAGTGTCGATCAAACCCAACACCACGGCCTCATCATTATGAAAGAGCGCGCCCACAACATCGGCGGCGAGCTTATTGTCACAGACAATCAACCGCAGGGTACCATCATCACGGTCAGATTTGCGCCCAACTTCTTTGATGAAAAAAATACCCAAGACGCTTATTTATAATCGAATAAAATTACGCTTTTAGATAATAGATTTATCATTTTCGCTGTTTTTACTTTGCCATTTTTTGTTTTTTTAAGCAGTTTTTTTGAGTAAGAGAGTTTTTGTACCATTTTTTCTAATTTGTGAGTATGTTATGAGCACTAAAGTTTATACCAGCATGTCGCCTGCGCGCCTACTATTGGTCGATGACCATCCGATGTTACGCCGCGGTATCTCTGAATTACTAAGCCTTGAGGACGATGTCGAAGTCGTTGGCGAAGCCAGTAACGGTCAAGAAGCATTGGCATTTTTAGAAAATAACGACGTGGATTTGGTGATACTTGATCATAAAATGCCAGTACTGACCGGTATCGAAACCTTACGAGAAATCAAAGCCAGAAATATCAATACCAAGACCGTGTTATTCACGGTTTCAGATAGCGGCGAGGATGTCCAAGAGGCATTGAAATTGGGCGTCGATGGTTATCTACTAAAAGATATGGAACCTGAGCTGATTATCATTGATATCAGAAAAATCCTGCGCGGCGAGCTGGTCATTAGTCCAAACCTTGCCTCGATACTTGCCCAAACCTTGCGCACACCCAGTATCGAAGATATCGCCAGTAATTTGACCAGCCGAGAGCTGCAAGTGATTCAGATGATTGCTGAAGGGCTGAGTAATAAAATGATTGCCAACAATTTGGATATTGCCGAGTCGACAGTAAAAGTCCATGTCAAACATATTCTCAATAAAACGGGTCTGCGCACGCGTGTAGAAGCGGCGGTGTGGACGGTTAATCATTTATCTAAATAAAGGGAGCTTTAAGCGTGCCTTGCTTATCCATTACTTCCTTGTTCATTAAAAACTTATGGATTTGCGTGTATGATGGTTGTCGTTTATAAAGTTGCCTAGAAGTATAAACGAAACATGTAGAGGATTGAAAGGCACTACAAAACCGAATACCTGCTGTAAGGATTTATGATGACATCTAACTTATTTGACCAAAAAACCGCTCATGCGACTGCTGAGGTCACTATTTGTAAAGACAGTGATTTGCGCGTCCTGACCGATAACTTACGGCAAGCGCATGATGTCATAAAAAATGACGCAGGGGAGTGGGTGTTGTTACGCCATGCAGATGTAGTGGCGGCGGCTTTAGATGATGAGCGTTTTTCTAGTCAGGTGTCGCGTTTTTTGCAAGTACCCAATGGTTTGGACGGCGCAGAGCACGAGCATTTTAGGGCGCTGATTGATGGCTACCTTAGTAAAGAAGCGCTGATGGATTATGTCCCTGTTTTTGACAAGGTTGCAACAGAATTAATGAGTGAGCTACCAAAAGGTAAAATGCTCAATGCAGTCGTTGATATCGGCGCGGTATTTGCGGTCCGCGCCCAATGCGCGTGGCTTGGTTGGCCTACTGAATTAGAACCGAAACTTTTACAGTGGATGCGCGACAATCACAGCGCTACTCGCTCAAAAGACGACGTAAAAATGGCACAAGTCGCGCAAGACTTCGATGATATTATCCGCTCGGTGTTACAGCCGTACCGCAATACTGACGAAGTGACTGGCATGTTTAAAGCGAGCACTGCTGAAACCAACACTGCTGGAAACAATATCGCTAAAAATAATATCGCTAAAAATAATATCGCTAAAAACAGCCTTGATATGAATAGCGTCACCGCTCAATTGTGCCGTGAGCGTATCGATGGGCGTGAGCTGAGCGAAGCCGAACTGGTTTCTATTTTGCGTAATTGGACTGGCGGCGATTTGGGGTCTATCGCTTTGTGTGTCGGCGTTATCATCGCTCATATTGTCAAGCATCCTGAGCAAGTAAACTTCTGGTCGCAGGCTGCTGATAGCGAACTTGAGGCTATCATCGACGAGGTATTACGAATTGACGACCCTTTCGTCTCAAACCGCCGTATCACTACGTGTCCCGTTTCCATTGGCGCGCATAAGCTACCCAAAGGCGCGCGCGTACAGTTAAACTGGACATCAGCCAATCGCGACGAAGCGGTGTTTGGTGATAACAGTTTCGATCCTCAAGAGCATGCCGCTGCTAACGTGGTTTATGGTATTGGCAAGCACGTTTGCCCGGGGCGCCTGCTTGCTACTTGGCAGCTTAGAATTGCTACTCAAGCACTATTAGCCCATTTCACAGATATCACCTTAGCGGCAGGTTTTTCTTTAGAGCGTGAGCAGCCACCATTGGGCGGTTATAGTCATGTGCCTGTGGTGCTAGCTTAAATCGTTTTAGGTTAAATTATTTTAGAAAAAATTACTCTGAGATAAATATCGCCCCCATTAAAAAACCCACTTAACGTTTGCTAAGTAGGTTTTTTTTCGGTAAAAAGCTATTATGAATAATTAGCCTTGTTCTGCGGCAATCTGACGATCGACAGAGGACATTTTATATTCATCACCAAAGGCGTCTTCGGGCTCTGCCAACCAGAAATAACACACAATCCATGCGACAAATGCGCCAACTGCAATGATATAAAAGAACTGATTGGGCTCTACAAAGGTATAAATGAATAAGTAAAATACCGCGCCCACGTTCCCATAAGCGCCTGCCATACCTGATATCTGACCGGTCAGACGACGTTTAATCGAGGGAATGATACCAAAGGTCGCGCCTTCGGCTCCTTGTACAAATACCGAGCACAAAATGGTAAACACCACGGCGATAAATAACGGCCACTCGGCATTAAGCACGCCCATCAGCACAAAACCAATGCCGATACCAAACATATAAACCAACATCACCAAACGGCGATTACCGATTTTGTCAGAGATATAGCCGCCAAGTGGCCGCGCCCATAAGTTAACAAAGGCAAAGGTAGAGGCAATCAAACCAGCCGCCGTTGGATCAAGTTTCCAAGTTGCGGCAAAGAACATCGGCAGCATAGAAACCACCGCCAGTTCTGCACCAAAGTTAGCAAAATAGCTGACGTTTAGCGCCGCTACCGATTTAAAGGGGTATTTATCATCTTCTGGAATACCGGCTTTAATCACAGGTACGTTAACGCTAATGGCTTTATAGATTTGGTAAATGACCATCACTATAATGACGCTATAACAAATAATACCGCCAGTGGCACTTAAAAACCCCATCGCTTGGGTACGATACGCCAGCAGCGATAAGACGCCGTATAAAGGAATGATAAATAAGCAATATAACCACAAATCCTTCCACGTCGATACTTCTAACGCGCCCGCTTTGCGAGATTTTTTATGCGTACCAACTTCTGGCCCATCGGTAATCAAAAACCAATAGGCCACGCCGTATAAGGCCATTAACAAACCTGATAGCGCAATTGCCCAGCGCCAGCCATCGTCGCCGCCAAAGAACTGCAAAGCAACGGTTGGAATGGTAATCGCCGCCGCCGCTGAACCAAAGTTGCCCCAGCCAGCATAAAAACCTTCGGCAAAACCGATGTCTTTTGGCTTAAACCATAAAGTGGTCATATGAATACCGACGACGAAACCGGCTCCGACGATCGACATAAATAAGCGCGAGACGAATAGCTGGGTTGCCGAGTTACCAAACGCAAAAAACCACGTCGGTATCGCCATCACGACCATCAGGATAGAAAACACACGCCGCGGACCAAAACGGTCCAATGCCATGCCGACGATAACCCGCCCAGGAATCGTTAGCGCGACGTTGGCGATTAAAAATAATTTGATGTGGTCAGGGGTCAGATAGCTTTCTGTCTGTAGCATCGATGTTGCCAGCGGTGCCATATTAAACCAGACATAAAAGGTGAGGAAAAAAGCAATCCACGTATAGTGCAGCGCCCTGATATCACGGCGCTCAAGCTCAAGTAATTCTTTGGCATGCATAATAATGTCCCCATTATAAATTCTGATGCTGGTAATGGATACAAAATAGCAATAATGGGGCAGCATCACCATTGAGCGAAAGCAGTATAGGGCGTAGTTTGTATACTACTTATGGACAGGGCGACCGTTAATGGGGCGGCGATCGCATTTAAGGTGTTACATTTTTATAGATAGTCAAAACATACAAAGCTAGTAAAAGCTTTTAAAAGGTGCTATTTTATATTAATGATAATTATTCTCAATTGCGCACTTAACTGCATATTGGTTTTAAGGCAGATTGAGATAAAAATCTATACTCAGCAAACCAGCTAAGGAGTTATCATGAGTTCTGATACCCAAACCAATCCTAATCCCGTCATTCCAAGCCATTGGAAAATCAAACGTTCGACACACTTCTTCACCAAAGATAAAGTACCCAATGCTTTATTGACCCATCACAATACGGCTGAGGGCGTTTACGGCCAAATCTGCGTCATGCAAGGTACGGTGACTTTTTATGGTTTCGCTGACGAAGCGGCCACTGAGCCAGAAAAAACAGTCGTTATCAACGCCGGACAGTTTGCGGTCAGTCCACCGCAATATTGGCACCGCGTAGAGTTAAGCGATGATGCTCAGTTTAATATCAACTTTTGGACAGAAGGCGATACTGGCAATAAATCGATGTTTAACAGCTCGAAAATCCATAGTAAACCTATCGAAAAGTTATTTGATAAACCAGAGGAATCTTAATATCCAGCGTTATAACCAACTAGCGTTATTAGGCTATGACAAGCGCTTTTGTCGTGGCACAATAACGTTAAGTGTTTATATGATGAATATCTACCTCTAGGAATCGAGTATGTCACCTTCTAGCAATCAGTCTACCCATAAAAATACGGGTATCGATACCAATACTGAATCGCCAAGTTACCGAGCTGTTATCAAATCACTTGCTGATACCAAGACGTGGTTATTTGTGCCAGCAACGCGCATAGATCGGGTAGAAAAAGCCTTTGCTAGCGGGGGAGATGCAGTGATTGTTGATTTAGAAGATGCGGTTGCGCAAGCAGACAAGGCCCAAGCTCGTGCGGCATTAAAAGCCTACTATGCTGCTGAGCATGAGGCGCAAGGCTATCGCCCGATTTGGCTACGTATCAATCAAGCGAGTAGTGCTGAATTTGCCAAAGATTTGGTGCTATGTCAGCAGTTGCCAAAGCTGGCAGGCGTCCTATTAGCAAAAGCGGAGCAGGCAGCAGATATAGAGAAAGTTAACCAAGAAACGGGTCTGCCGGTGATTGCGGTGATAGAAAATGCTATTGGTTTATACCGTGCCAACGACATGGCAAAAGCGCGTGGTATGGTGGCATTTAGCTACGGCTTTTTAGACTTATGTAACGATTTGCAGGTACAGGTGGGCACAGCATCAGCGGATATCATCGCCAATCAAATTCGCTATCAGCTTATTTTAACCTCAAAAGTCCATCAACTGCTCGCACCGATTGATAGCGTGTATGTGGACTTTAATGACAGCGCGGGTCTGCACAAACGCGTACAACTATGGTCGCAAATGGGCATGTCAGGCATGCTTTGTATCCATCCTAAGCAAGTCGATATTGTTAAAGAAGCCCTGCAACCAACTGAGAGCGAGATTGAATTTGCGCAGCGGGTAGTCGCAGAATACGAAAGCAGTGGGCAAGCCATCTTTAAGATAGACGGTAATATGGTCGATGCGCCGGTGATTGAGCGCAGTTATCATCTGCTATCAAATCGTCTGAGTAATTAATAAGTGTTCCTAATAAAAAACTAGACAACTTTGAACTGACCCCCATAAGTCGGACACAACTTTTGGGGGTCGGTTCACTTCCATTATCTGGTTTTTTTATGTTTTTGCATTAGGTATAAGTAATTTGCCACTCGAGTTTCTCTCTCTAAATTTGGTTATAAATGAAGGACTTCACTCGTGATTTGATAAAAGTGAACCGCGCAGTTTATAAGAAACATAAGAATAAGCAAAAATAACTCTTAACATTCATATTAAATGAATGTTAAAATGTTTCCAATTTGATGCTAGATGTAAATATACATCAAATAGGTTTAGCGCATGAAGCGATAAAATCTATTCATTAACTCTAATGTCATCAAAGATTTAAGCCTTTAATCCCAGCTTTTATTGTACTTTATTCTTAATCCCAAGACTAAAGTATCACTCAGGCAGCAGGCTTAATATTCACCAGATGATTGATAGATTTATCGTAACAGGCAGCGGTATTAATCATTTATGGAATTATAATTGCGCTTATAAAAATTCATTTAAAATGAATGTTAAGCGTTCAGTTTATCTATCTAGCCAGTAGGAGCAAGATATGGGCGAATATAAAAAGTATTGGTGGGGCTTAATCGCCGTCCTCGTCATTACCTTTACCTTTTTAGGTTGGGGCGGCGTGGAAGTCTATCGCACCGCACCTCCTATCCCTGATCAGTATATTGATAGCAGCGGAAAGGCATTAATCACAGAAGAAGATATTTTAGATGGTCAATCTGCTTGGCAGCGCACGGGAGGACAGCAGCTTGGCTCGATACTTGGACATGGTGCCTATCAAGCGCCTGACTGGACAGCAGATTGGTTACACAGAGAGCTTGTGGCGTGGTTAGATATCCGGGCGCAAGAGTTATATGGACATGATTTTGCCGCGGCAACGAATGATCAAAAAGCGGTACTTAGCGCGCAACTGAAAAAAGAATATCGTGGCAGCAATACCAATGCTAACAATCAAGTGGTACTGTCAGATACGCGTATCGCCGCTATTAATGAAGTCGCGCCTTACTATATCGGTCTCTACGGTAATGAGCCTTCATTGCAAAAGTCGCGTGAAAATTTTGCCATGAAAAACAATACTTTGGCAGATATTGAAGACAGACAAAAACTGACTAACTTTTTCTTTTGGACCACTTGGGTTGCGTCTACCAACCGTCCGGGTACTGATGCGACATATACCAATAACTGGCCGCATGAGCCTTTAATTGATAACGTCCCAACCTCTGAAAATATCATGTGGTCTATCGCCAGTGTGGTGTTCTTAATCGCTGGGGTTGGTTTTCTTATTTGGGGCTGGTCGTTCTTACGTAAAGAAGAAGACGTCAAAGAAGCAACGGCAAGTTCTGATCCATTAACCAAAGTGGCGTTAACACCGTCACAAAAAGCCTTGGCAAAATACGGTGTACTAGTCGTTGCTCTATTCGTATTTCAGGTATTTATTGGTGGCTTTGTCGCGCACTATACCGTTGAAGGGCAAGAGTTTTATGGTATCGCCGTATCCGATTACTTCCCGTATTCGTTAGTACGTACGTGGCATATTCAGGCAGCACTATTTTGGATTGCTACTGCTTTCTTGATGGCAGGCTTGTACTTAACGCCACTTATCAATGGCGGTAAAGACCCCAAATACCAGAAATTGGGCGTAGACATCCTTTGGGTGGCATTAATACTCGTGGTTGTAGGCTCATTTGTTAGTCAGTACTTTGCGATTGCCGGTATTATGCCTGCAAAATACAACTTCTGGTTTGGTCATCAAGGCTATGAATTCATTGACCTTGGTCGCTTCTGGCAGATTTTAAAATGGGTTGGTATCTTATTCTGGTTGGTATTGATGACCCGTGGCTGTTTACCAGCGCTTAGAAGAAAAGAGGGCGGTGATAAAAATTTATTGGCCATCTTCTTTGCATCAGTCGTTTGCGTGGGTTTATTCTACGGTGCAGGCTTGTTCTACGGCGAGCGTACCCACTTAACCATCATGGAATACTGGCGCTGGTGGGTGGTACATTTATGGGTAGAAGGCTTCTTTGAAGTATTCGCCACCGTCTCACTCGCATTCATTTTCTACAACTTAGGCTTGGTCAACAAAAAAATCGCCACCGGTTCTGCCATCGCTTCAGCAGCCCTATTCATGCTTGGCGGTGTCCCAGGTACGTTCCACCATTTATATTTCTCTGGTACAACCACACCAGTCATGGCAATCGGCGCGTCATTTAGTGCTTTAGAAGTGGTACCTTTAGTGGTGCTAGGCTATGAAGGTTATGAGCATTGGTCTATGCAGCGTCAAGCGCCATGGATGAATAAGCTTAAATGGCCTATCATGTGTTTCGTTGCGGTCGCGTTCTGGAATATGTTGGGTGCAGGGGTGTTCGGCTTTATGATTAACCCACCAGTCTCATTGTTCTATTTACAAGGGTTAAATACTACCGCCACTCACTCACATGCTGCACTGTTTGGGGTCTATGGCTTCTTAGCAATCGGCTTTGTATTACTGGTCATGCGCTATATCCGTCCTGATTATGTGTTTAGTGAAAACCTTATCAAAACTGGTTTTTGGGCACTAAATGCAGGCTTGGTATTGATGATTGTCACTAGCTTATTACCGATTGGTATTTTCCAAGCGCACGCGTCAATGACCGAAGGTCTATGGTACGCACGTAGTGAAGGCTTCTTACAACAAGATTTCTTAGTAACACTGCGCTGGATTCGTACCTTTGCTGACGTGATCTTTATTACTGGTGCGGTTTGTGTGGCACTGCAGGTCGTCAAGTTTGCTTTTGCCAAACCCTCACATGCAAACTATCAACCTGATAGCCCTGTAAATTCAGATAACTTACCAACCAACACCGTACATTAAAAGGTAAAAATAGTAAAATCAATTAAAAGCAAAAGAAGCTCTGCAATGGCAGGGCTTTTTTGTGGCTAAGCAAGAAGGAGTTTGATACTGACCTCAAAGTAATAGCCGTCTTTTACCGTAATAGCTATTTTACCATTGTGGGCATTGACAATCGCATGCACAATTGACAAACCTAAGCCCGACCCTGCATGCATTGATAGAGTTTTATGATGGCGATAAAAACGCTCTGATAATTTATCCACCTCTGCTTGCGTCATCGGGGCGGTTAGACGGTTAGTAAAGGAGATTTGCAGGTATGAGGCTGGCATGCCTGATGAAGATAAAACCTGCCTATTTTCTGCAACCTTATCCGTAACAATTTTGCCATTAATATGAATAATACTATCACTGGCGGCATAATAAACGGCATTGGCAATTAAGTTAGCAAACAACCTTTGCAATAGGCTTGCATCGCCAAGTATGGTTTTAAAGTCACCTGTTTTTTTAAAGGTGATAGCGCGGTCTTCGGCTATCCATTCATAATACTCCATCATCTTAGTCAGCAGTAAATCGCTATCTACGCGGTTAAACTGCGAATGAATCAAGCCTTTTTGCGTTTTTGCCAGTAGCAGCATGTTGTTAATGAGGCTCGATAGTTGCGCTAAGGTGTCATGCTGATGATGCAGCTGCTCGATATACTCATTGCTGGCTCGCGGTTTGCTGAGCATGACTTGGGTTTGGGTGCTGAGGGTGGCAAGCGGCGTGCGCAGCTCGTGGGCGATATCGTCTGAGAAGCGCGACAACGTTTCAAAGTTATGCGCGAGCTTAACCATCATTGCATTATAGGATTCTGCAAGCGCTCGCAATTCACTGGGCATATCCGCTATCACAATTCTATCGTCGAGCTGGTCGGCATTGATACGGCTCATTTTTTGCCGAATGGTCGCAAGCGGTGCAAAGCCTAAATGCACACTAAAAGCGGCGATAGAGACTAAAAGAAAGGTAATGGCGATTAAGATAACAATCAGCTGACGGTTAAATTGCGCCAAATACTGATGATGAACATCGACGGGTAGGGCGATGAGTGCTAAGCGGCTGGCGTGCTGAATGACAATAGCGCGATAATGGCGGTCGTTAATTTTTAGATCGAACGGCTGTTCGTGATGTTTTTGCCACAACGCTTTGACCGCGCCATGATGACTCGACTGATTGATAAAACCAGTTGGCACACTGATAAGCACTTGCCCGTTATTATCGGTAATCACGGTTTTGACTTCATAGTCGATACTAGCGTTCTGTAAAGCGAGCGTCTGCTGAGAAAGTGGCTTTTTCTTAGTGTTACTAGTGTCAACTATGCTATTGCTATCCATATACTGGCGTAAATTAAACGCCGCATGGGTCAAAATCTCCGCATCCATTTGTTCAAAATGGTCATTAACCGAGCGCTGTATCCAGACATACAGAAATATCTGAGTGACGATGACGCACAAGCTTAAAAGCAGGATAGTGCGCCACAATAAAGATAGGCGACCATCCGTCGCAATCGGCGTCATACTATTTAATGATCGTAACATTATCGGCGCTGTCATTGGCATCATCATCTATATCTAGCCGATAACCCATGCCGCGCACCGTATGAATCAGCTTGGTATCGAAATCGTCATCGATTTTAATCCGCAAACGCCGTATCGCCACGTCGATCACATTGGTGTCGCTATCAAAATTGATATCCCAGACTTGCGAGGCAATCACAGAGCGCGGTAGCACCTCACCTTGGCGCTCAAGAAAAAATTGTAGTAGCGCAAATTCTTTAGCGGTTAGTTTAATAATCTGCTCGCCGCGTATGACGGTACGCTTAGCAATATCCATTTTTAAATCGGCAATTTGTAGCACTGTGTTGGCGTAATCGGTTTGATTGATGCGGCGCAATAGGTTTTTGATTCTGACCAATAATTCAGCAAAGGCAAAGGGCTTGGTCAGATAATCATCGCCGCCGATTTCTATGCCTTTTACGCGGTCGCTTAAATCATCTTTCGCGGTCAAAAACAGCACTGGCGTCAGTTTGCCCGCCGCCCGATAATTGCGTACCAACTCAAAACCACTCACATCAGGCAACATCACATCCATGATGACCACATTAAAATCCTCAGTCATCAAAGCATGATAGCCACCAAGTCCTGTGGTTTGGTGCTCAACAATAAAGCCTGCTTCACTCAAACCTTTTTTAATATAATCACCAAGTGACAGCTCATCTTCGACCAATAGTATTTTCATAGCGTAATCGTGCCCGTTATTTATAATTTTTATGCGATTGCATCATATACAAGTTGCAAACCTCCAATCATAGAGCAATGCCAGCGCTATGCCTATGCCAGATAGCTAAGATGACAACATTGTCATCTTAGCGTCATCTCATTGTCAGGCTGATACTGCTATCATTTTTGGATAAAAATCAACAAGATTAATTTGCGCTATATAAAGCAATGCGTGCAAACAAAGACAGTACAAACCGAGTATACGCGGATGTTGAGTCTGCTAAGCAGTGGTTATAAGCTCATAAATACAATGAAAAACCTTTTAGTCATTGGCTAGCCTTTAAATAGCCTAAGCAATATAAATTAATAAAAAAAACATAAACAACGTAGCGGGAGACTACCTTATGCAGCATTCAAAAGAAGAAAAAATGAACCCGTATATCAGATTTTCATTGATGATTTTAACATCGACCATCGTCATGTATATCATGATGTATTTTAATACTTATCAATGGGATCACGTTTATTTTAGCGAAACCAGAGCTTATATGGCGCTATATATGGGCGCCGCTATGTCGGTCATCATGTTGGCGTTTATGAGCCATATGTACAAAAAAACCAAAGTCAATCTTATGATTTACGGGCTGAGCATCGTGATGTTCGCCGTCGGTCTTTGGGGCGTCAGATCCCAAGCGACCGTTGATCAAGTTGACTGGATGCAGGCGATGATACCGCACCATTCGATTGCTATCTTGACCAGTACCCGCGCCGATATCGACGACCCGAGAGTGCGTAAACTTGCCGATGATATCATCGAGGCGCAAGAGCGCGAAATTGGCGAAATGCAAGAGCTGATCGAAGAGCTTAAATAAATTAAAGAAATACATTAGCTTAGACGCTTAAAAACCCTAGAAGTTAAAGACCTTAGTTCTTAAAGCGCTAGGGTAAGTTAAGAATTCACTAAATATTTTAATAAATGCTCTTAGTTAAATGGCTGTATTTAACGCAGTCATTTAGCTATTTTTTTTCGGCAAATTTTCCTTAATTTGCCATTTTTATGCTTTATTTAAATAAAGGATACACCATGAAAATTATTAACCATTCACGCCTAGCATTGCTTAGTGCTAGTATCAGTGCTGCCTTGCTCATCAGCGCCTGTCAGCCTGCAAATGAAGGGGCTGCTAATAAAAACGCTGCGCCTGCTACAGAAGAAGCAATCGTCACTGATACGACAACCGACACAGTAACCAGCCCGCACGCCAATCATGATATGGCAGCGATGAGCACAGATACTGAGCACATGTCGGTGACGCATAAAGCGTACAATGATTCGATGGTAAAAATGCACGATGCGATGATGGTTGGGATGAATTACAACGATCCCGATGCCGCGTTTGCCCAAGGGATGCTCGGTCATCATGTCGGTGCGGTTGAAATGGCGGAGATTCAGCTAAAATATGGTACGGATAAAGAGATGCGTCAGCTAGCGCAAGAAATCATCGACGCCCAACAATCTGAGATTGAGCAGATGCAAAACTGGCTGGCCAGTCATCCTGATGCAGCTGAAGCCATGCCTGATACCAAAGCCATGCAACAAGCCTACGCTGATGGGATGGATGCTATGCACGATGAGATGATGGCGGGTATCGCGAACCCTAAACCTGATATGGCGTTTGCGCGCGGTATGTTACCGCATCATAAGGGGGCCGTTGATATGGCGGAAGTAGAACTAAAATATGGCAAAGATGCCGAAATGCGTCAGCTGGCGCAAGCGGTTATCGACGCGCAGCAGGCTGAAATTGAGCAAATGCAAAATTGGATTGCCAAAAATGGCGGTTAGTATTTTTATATAAAATGCGATGTTGGTTTAATATAAAAAATCTGTTCCTTAAATTAAAAAATCCAGCTAAGTAATCTTAGCTGGGTTTTTTTACGAATGATAATTTCTTAGATTTTAAACAATGATGGCATGCTATTAGACATTTTTACCATGCTGCTTTTGCTGAATGTCTTTTGCCAAGTTATAGCATTCATTGATATGGTCGGTGGCGATTTTTTTGAAAATCATATAGCCCATGGTCGCGGCGACCATTTGTCCACCTAAAGGAATGAACTTAGTCACTTGTTTGGCGGCAATACGACCACCGAAACCTTGGACGGTCTTTTTCACGATACCACGTGTCGCCATTAGTCCTGCAAAATCAACCGTACGGTCTTTTAGCGCTTGCCAATGGATGGCGCGTGATTCTAAATCAACGGCAGATTGACGCCCTTCAATCAGTCCAAAACGCTCACTGATCTCAGGTAGCAGGACGGTCAGCATGCTGGCATCAACTGCCACATCAAAAAATGGAATAGGTACAATAGCGACACCAGCAGAAAGCTTGGCGCGTTTTTTGACCAATTTTTCGCAGTCTTTTTTGACTTTATCTAGGTCTAAATTAGGGTCGATGGTATTAGGCAGTTTTTCAGCGGTTGGGGTGGTTTTCATAACGCGTCCTTAAAATGTTTAAAAAACAGAAAGTCATTAATATAGTAAAAGCAAATATGGCAAAAATGATGAGTATCTTATAATTTTCAAATAAGTCATCTTCGCATAACTCATCTTGAATGTTTACCATTTTATGGCTTTATAAGCGCCATACAATCATTGCTTTGTAGCAAAATGCAGAAAATTGCAGGCTCTCTGCACCGTTTTTGTAAATAAAGGGCAGGTTGGCAAGCAAGAGTTTAAAAATTCGTCATCAGTAACCTTTATTTTTCCTACATGATACGTCATATAAATTACGCCATAAGGTATAATTGGGCAATCGCCAAACCTAGACGATAGTGCTAAAAATTCCCATTGTGGCTATGTGCCAAAGTCAGTAGAATAGCACCATGCTAAATTTAACCCCCCGTTATACCTGCACTCGCATCGACGAGTTGCCCGCCGCGTTGCAACCACTGGCCGCCCAATCATTTACCCTTGCTAGGCTTTATGCCGGTCGCGGTATCACTGCGCCTGATGAGCTTGAAACAGGACTGTCTGGTTTATTACCTGCTGAAATGCTGCATGGCGTCACCGAAGCGGTGCGTTTGTTAGATGTCGCCATCGACGAAGGTCAGCGTATATTAATCGTCGGTGATTTTGATTGCGATGGGGCAACCAGTACCGCATTGATGATGCGCGCGCTGACAAAGATGGGCGCGGTGGTTGATTTTTTAGTACCTGACCGTTTTAAATATGGCTATGGTCTAACGCCAGAGATTGTTGAATTAGGTATCAAAACTTATAAGCCCGACATGATTGTGACGGTCGATAATGGTATCTCAAGCCATGACGGCGTGGCGCGGGCGCAGGCTGATGGCATCACTGTCATTATTACTGATCATCACTTAACCACCAAAGAAACACCGCCCGCCGAAGCAGTGGTCAATCCCAATCAGCTTGATTGCAACTTTAGTAGTAAAGCCTTGGTTGGCGTCGGCGTGGCGTTTTATGTGCTCGGACGCTTGGCGAAACTGCGCCGCGAAGCAGGCAAGTCTAGCGTGCAAGTCAGCCAATATTTAGATTTGGTCGCGCTTGGGACGATTGCCGATGTGGGTGTACTTGATAAAAACAATCGTATTTTAGTGCATCACGGTCTAAACGCCATTCGCCAAGGTCGCTGCTCGCTTGGGATATTGGCACTGCTTGAACAAGCAGGTCGCGACCCAAAACAATTACAGGCGCAAGATTTTGGTTTTGTTTTAGGTCCGCGTATCAATGCTGCGGGGCGCATGGATAATATGCGCATCGGTATCGAATGCTTATTGACCGATGACTGGAGTACCGCCCAGCGTTTGGCTCAAGAGCTTGAGCAGCTTAATCGTACGCGCCGTCATGTCGAAGGTGAGATGCGCGCGCAAGCAGATAGCATTGTGCAAGCGTTAGCTACTGCTGACTCTAATGCTAAGAATGATGCTGACGAGAGCGATGAAACTCTTATCCAGCCTAAAACTGAAAAGTCGGCTATTGATAATCAAAACCGCAGCATCATTTTATATCAAGACGATTGGCATCAAGGGGTTATCGGTATCGTCGCTGGTCGTTTAAAAGAAAGTCACTATCTGCCCAGTATCGTTTTTGCGCCAGCGGATACAGAACGCACGGGTGACGACGATGCCATCAAAGGCTCGGCGCGCTCTATCGCAGGCGTGCATATTCGTGATGCGATTGAGCAAGTGGCCGAACGTTACCCTGATTTAATCAGCCACTTTGGTGGTCATGCTATGGCGGCAGGTTTAACCATTAAACGGCGTCATTTCGATGGCTTCGTAACCGCGTTTAACGAAGTGATGGCGCAGATGGATGAGGAAGTCTTTGCCGAGCAGAAATTTACCGACGGACCCTTGCAAGCGGCTGACTTTAGCTTGTACTTTGCAGAGCATCTAGCGAATGCCAGTATATGGGGTCATGGCTTTGCGCCGCCGATATTTGACGGCGTATTTGAGGTATTGAGCTTTAAGATATTAAAAGACAAACATCTTAAATTGTCGTTACGTTATCCTGAGGTGCAATATCCAATTGAAGCAATCCAATTTAATTTTGATAGTAGTGCTTGGGATTACCGCGCCGAAAAAGTGCATGTATTATTTCAGCTAGACATTAACGAGTGGAACGGTAAACAAAGCTTGCAGTTGATGGTCAAAGATTTGACGCTGGTAAAAGAGACAGTAGAGGAAAGCGAGTAGTTGCTAGGCTTGAATACTTTAATATTTCCATTCAATGGTTGGAAATTGCCAGTCATAACGAATGGCAAGCATCCGCAAAGTAAAAATCGTCGCCATTGCTGAGATATCGGCAATCCAAGCGCTTACGCCAAGATTGTGCAGGGCAAAATAAAGAATGCCGCCCGTTAAAGACGCACTAATATAAATCTCTTGCTGTAGCACCAACGGAATCTCATTACAAATCATATCGCGGATGATACCGCCGACAATAATCGTAATCACCCCGAGTAATAATGCCACTGGCACATTGGCACCCATACTATCAGCAACCTTAATACCGATTAAGGTAAAAGCTGATAGGCCAATAGTGTCGGAGAGCTTGAGAAATTTATCAACGCGCCTAGAGTTAGGGTGAAAGAATACTTGCATCACCAATGACGAAATAGTAATAAGCGTCAAATAACTCATATCCACCATCCAAAACAGTGGATGACGATCCAAAATGACATCGCGCACCGTACCGCCGCCGATGGCAGTCACAATCGATACCAATAAGCAGCCAAAGACATCAAAGTTCTTATGCTTGGCCAATATCGTTCCCGAAATACTACAAGCGACAATCCCAATCATATCAAACAGATAAATGAGTGAACGCGGGTCAAAAGTAGTCATCAATTCATAATCTAAAGCGATGGTGAGCATGCATTTTTCTCATTAAATCCCTTATATTAAAACATCAATATCAAAGCACTGGTATTTTTTGCCCATGAGGTTAAGCGGTAAAACGAAGAGTTAATCGACCAAACGAATAGAGGGCAGGTGCCAATCGAATTTAAGCGCCAGCATACGCACGGCAAAGATGATAAATAACATCATAAATTCATTGGCAACCGCATCAACGCCCCAGTAATCAAGCGCCAAATAGCTCAAGGATCCTGCAATACTAGCGGTGATATAAATCTCACGCTGTAGCAGCAGTGGTATTTCATTACAGATAATATCACGCAATAAACCACCGATAATCGCCGTCCAAACTCCCATCATAACCGCAATAACCGGCGATATATCTTGCGCCAACGCCACTTTAAAACCAATGACACTAAAAGCCGCTAGACCAATCGCGTCAAAGAATTTGAGGGCTTTATCAATCTTATGATACAGATGAAAGAAAATTTGTAGAATAAGCGAGGTAATAGTAATGACAATGACATAGTTGAGGTCAGTCATCCAAAATAGCGGATGACGATCGAGCGCCATATCGCGCAATGTACCACCGCCAATGGCATTGACCATAGAAACCAAAATACAGCCCGCAATATCAAAGCCTTTATGCTGCGCCAGCAAAGTGCCGGCAATGGCACAAGCAATGACGCCTACCATATCTAATAAATACAGCAAAACATCGGGGAAAATAAAGTGATTCATCATGACTTATTTTAGCCTCAACCGTCTTTTGCAAATAAAATCAGTCCTAGAATAATTAGCCCAATACCGACCAATCCCATTGCTGATGGTATGGCATTATCCAACAATAGTATACCACCAATCAAAGCAAAGATTACCTCGCTGGCTTGGGTCGAGTCAACGCCTGCGACTTCGCTTGAAGTCACCGCTTGCTCACGTGCATAAAAAAATATGCTTGTCGCCGCTACTCCAGCCAGTAATGCTACTAGCAAGGTATTAAATAACTGGGTGGTTGCAGGTGGTTCAGGCTGGATAAAAGCGCCTAAAACCAGCCAAAATGGAAAACTACCCAAGGTCATTAGCCAGACTTTATTAAAGGCATTTTGTAATAAGCTCGTCTCGATAGTAGGAATGCGGGCAATGAGGTTTTGTAGAGGCGAAGAGGGTATGACTTCGATGCTAGAGGGGGTTTTTAAGGTAGCGTTGTTATCCGAAGTGCTAGACATGACAGCAGACAAATCGAAAGCTTCTGAGACAAGCGGTTGGTTAGCATTCTCGTGATAACTTTGTTCGCGATTGGGTTTATTTGCTTCTTTTGCTTGTTGCGTTTTAGCCTTATCTTTATGGGGATGGTGTTTGCGCGAGTTGTGTGAGACTTGCCAGACCAGTTGATTGCCGATTGGGTAACTAAAAGCCGCGATTAGCGCAGGTAGGGCACCGTAAAGCAGCATTTCTGCCATCGGTGCGCTATCAATATCGGCGAGGGCAGAGGCGCGCAAACCTTCGCTGACGTTGACCAATACCACCCCGATAAACACCAAAAAGGCATAAATAATAAATTTCTTATCAAACCTTTGTCCGAATGCCAATAGTACGAGCAAACTGGTTACCACCGTAAACATAAAGGTAGCAGCAACGACCCAGCCTGCCACGTGGTCGCCCGCATAGCAAATACCGGTATAAAATACCCCAAAGCCAATACTGCCGGTAAGACACCAAAAGCGCCAGTGCTGAAGAAAAATGCTCGCAAGCGCTCGAATACGTCCAAAGCCATGTTGCAGGATAATAACGGCGCTGATAATCAGCCACATAAAGACATAACGTAGGCTCGCTGACCAAAACCAATGGCCGCCAGCATTACTCATCAGCTCATTTAAAATAAATGTCGAGCTAAAGAACGCCCCCGCCAGTAAGCCCAATAAAATCAGTTTGACCATGTATGCGTCCTTGCAGTCGGCAGGTTAGCTATAGTCAGAGCACTTTTAAACCGCTACGGTGTTACCCGCCCTAGATGTACTCAATGTACTATCTGCGGTCGGTCGCCTTGTAGCGATTCTAAAATTCCTTGACTATATTTAGAGGATGTTTAGTTTGGAGTTTGGATTGCTTATTTATCTGAACTATTGATTTGCCCAATTTGCGCAAAGCTCATTCCATTATTTACCTTTAGCATCGGCCCAAATAATCTTATGCAGTTGTAGTTGAAAACGTACAGGCAAGGCATCAGCCAGTATCCATTCAGCTAACTCACGCGCCAATACTGGCACATCGGGGCTGCTCAATGCTTCACTAGCAACGACTTCTTCTGCGACAGTAAACATTGGTGAAAACCAAACCGTACCGACCAATTTATCAAGTTGATGCTCAAACAGTGTTGCCTTTGCCCACTCATAATCATTGCGGTTCATAATGACAAATTTGATTTGGTCGTGCTGGGTGAGATAGTTAAGGTTTGACCAAAGGTTTTTATCGACTTCACCTGAGCTTGGCGTTTTCAGATCCATCACTTTGCTGACCGCAGGCGGTACATTTTTTACCGTCAGCGCGCCTGCGGTTTCAAGTGAAATCTCATAACCGTCATTTAATAAACGTTGCATCAATTCAATGGCATTTGGCTGCGCTAATGGCTCGCCACCAGTCAAGCAGATACGCTGACACGGATAGCTTTTGATTGTTGCGATAATGGCTTCTAACGATTGCCGCTCACCGCCACTAAAGGCGTATTCGGTATCACAATAGACGCAGCGTAGCGGACAGCCAGTCAAGCGTACAAATATCGTCGGCAAGCCTGAGGTTAGCGCTTCACCTTGCAAGGAATAAAAAATCTCGGTCAAACGTAGCCCTGCTTCGGGATCAGTGACAGGAATTGCCGAGGTGCGTAAAGATAACTCACTCATAATATGTCAAATACAGTTAGGGATTGATAATGCTATCAAGCATTTATTAAATGAAAAAAGCGTCAATAATCTGACTAACTCTAAAAATGTTGGTATTCAAATGAGACGAAGATTATAACGTAAAGTTTTGCATTAAACTGCCATAAGGCATTAAAAAAGATGCTGGAGTCAACCTCAGCATCTTTTTTGATAAAAAATTAACGTCATAACTAAAGCTTAATCACCGAAAAGCTAGGCCAAACGTAATAACTCATTGACCGAGGTTTTGGCTCGGGTTTGCGCATCGACTTTCTTCACGATGATAGCAGTGTACAAACTGTGCGTACCGTCTTCTGATGGCAAGCTACCGGGTACAACGACTGAGCCTGCTGGTACACGGCCGCGATGAATCTCGCCCGTTTCACGGTCATAAATGCGCGTTGATTGCCCGATAAACACGCCCATAGAAATTACTGAGCCTTCTTCTACTATCACGCCTTCAACGATTTCAGAGCGCGCGCCGATAAAGCAATTGTCTTCGATAATCGTTGGACTGGCTTGCAGCGGCTCTAAGACACCGCCGATACCGACGCCGCCTGATAGATGCACGTTTTTACCGATTTGGGCGCACGAACCAACCGTCGCCCACGTATCTACCATCGCGCCTTGGTCGACATAAGCGCCAATGTTGACATACGATGGCATCAAGACGGCACCTGCTGCGATGTATGAGCCTTTACGAGCAACCGCTGGCGGTACCACGCGTACGCCAGCTGCTTTAAACTGCTCTTGAGTCCAGTCAGCAAACTTCGTCGGCACTTTGTCATAAAACTGCACGTGTTCGCCCGCCGCCTGGACATAGTTATCGTTTAAACGAAATGATAATAATACCGCTTTTTTAGCCCATTGATTGACCACCCATTCGCCATCTTTTTTCTCAGCAACACGCAAGCTACCGTTGTCTAATTGTTCAAGCACTGCGTTGATAGCGTCGCGTATGTCTTGTGGCATGGTTGCTGGGCTATAATCGTTACGATTTTCAAAGGCTTGCTCGATGGTTTGTTGCAATGTCATAAATATTCCTAAAGTTGGTGAAGGGTAAAAAAGATAATAAAAGTGGTCGTTTAAATTAATCAAGCATTTTGTTACTAAGCATGTTGTTACCAAGCATTTTGTTACTAGGCAGCAGTATTGCTATTTATCCAGTCTACAATATCTTGATAAACTTGCTGTTTATTTTGTTCATGAATCGGCTCATGGCGCATGTGCGGGTAGAGCTGTAGCGTGATATTGCTAAAGTTCTGTTTTTCTAAACGGCTGGCAATTTTGCGAATACCTTTACCCATATCGCCGATCGGATCGTTCTCGCCACTGACCAGTAACATTGGAAAATCTTTGGCAATGGTCGTTGCCCAGTTTTTATTGAGACCCGCTTCCATTAAGCTAAACAAGGTTAAAAACCCATTGTTGGTAAAGTCAAAGCCCGTCAATGGATCGGCTTCATAAGCTTCGATAGCTTGAGGGTCTTCATTAAGCCAAGCAAATTCTGAAGAAGAAATACGATTATCAAGCTTACTATTGAGTACTTTATTCATCACATTGGCAAAGACTGGGTTTGGTTTTTTAGGCGCCACTTTTGCCAGTACTTTATTAATGGGTAATAGCACTTTGGTCAATGGATTGGCATCAGCGGTACCCATTAAGATGGCACCAGTAAAGTTCTGGGCGTGATGTTTGAGGACATTGCGCACGATAAACGAGCCCATCGAATGACCCATAACGAAATGCGGCACATTAGGATGGCGCACCTTCAAGCTGTCCGCCATGATAATAACGTCTTTTAATAACGACTGCACCGGATGTTCTTCAGCAAAAAAACCCAAATCATTGGCTGATTTGACCGTCTGCCCATGACCCAGCTGATCATAAGTGGCGACCGCAATACCATGATCTGCCAAAAACTGCGCAAACTCTGCATAGCGGCCACTGTGCTCGGCCATGCCATGCACGATCAGTAGGGTAGCAGTAATCGGCGTGGTATTATCGCTTGGCTCAAAAAAAGTATGGTGCAGATAATGGGTGTTGTCAGAGGAGGTAATTTGCTCGGTGTTACTCATAAACGAATCCTAATATTGATATAAAAGAGACAGAAAAAACTTTATAGTCAAAATTATAGGAATTTGACTATAAAGCATTAAAATTTTTCTTAGTATGCTTTCATTATAGTTTTACTTCGTCGGGCGCTGATAGATTATTTTACCTTCTTTAATGGTAGTGACCACATGAATATCTTTAAGCTTATCTGCACTTACCGTCAATGGATTGGCATCTAATATAACCAAATCAGCGAGCTTACCTTTGGTTAAGGTACCTTTGCTATTTTCCTCATAATACTCATAAGCGGCATTGGTCGTGATGGCTTTGAGCGCTTGATAAGGGGTTGCGCGTTCATTGGCGCCGATAATCTTGCCTGAGCGCGAGGTGCGATTAACCGCTGACCAAACGGTAAATAACGGGTCGACAGGTGTCACAGTGTCGTCAGAATGGTTGGTGTATTTTAACCCCATTTTATCCGCTGTCGCTATCGGACTTAAAAAATCAGCGCGTTTTTTGCCTAAATTCTGCACATGCACATCACCCCAAAAATAGGCATGATTGGTAAAAAATGACGGTAACATCTTATATTTTTTAAAGGCTTCTAGCTGATCGGGGCGCGCAAACTGAGCATGAATAGGCACCGTACGGCGATCTTTATCAGCGGCTTGCCCGGTCTTTTTGACCGCATATTCGTGGGCTTTAATAATCATATCTGTCGCGCCATCGCCATTATTATGGATAAACAACTGGTTATCGTGCTTATAAGCCTTGGCAAACATCTCATTGAGCGCATCTTGGCTGATACTCGGCAAACCGCGGCAGTCTTTTTTGCAGTCTGGCACTGGCGTCAAATAAGGTTGACTGAAATAAGCTGTTTTACCTTGCGGCGAGCCATCGGCTATGATTTTAGTTCCTTGAACTTTAAAACCGTTTTGATAGGTCTTCCAAACAAAGTCTTTGTCCGCTAAGTTTTCATCTAAATCACTGCTACCTGCTAATGCGACTAAGTCGATTTTCAGCTTGCCAGCATCGGCTTGTTTTTGGAAAAACTGAATAGTATTACGAGCTGTTGAACCGTTGTGGGCGGTAGTCAGACCATTTTTGGCATAATAATCTTGGGTTTGCTCAAAGAATTTGGCTTGATTGGGCTCTAATACCTCTAGCATTCGCCGCATAAATGGATACATAGCGGTTTCTTGGACGAGACCATTTGGTTCGCTAGAACCTTTAACCCGTGCAATATTACCACCTTCTGGGTTTTTAGTATCTGCGGTAATGTTCAGGGCTGCCAAGGCTTTGCTATTGGCGACACCCATATGACCGCTGGTGTGTTGCAGATATACAGGGTTATTAGGCAATACTTTATCGATATCTGCTTTGGTTGGATGACGACCTTCTTTTAATTGACTCTCATCATAACCCCAACCATAGATCCATTCATCATCGGCGATGTTATTGTCCTTTTTATAGTCTTTTAAGGCTTGTAGTAATTTATCCATACTATCTATCTTGCCAACTGGCGGTGGGTTCAAATTTGCCTGGCCCATGGTGTTTGACACCATATCAAAGTGACTGTGCGGATCGATAAAACCCGGTAGCAAGGTTTTGCTGTTTAAATTCACTTGAGCGGCATTTTTATATTTTGATTGCGCCTTATTTAAATTGCCAACATAAGCAATCTTGCCAGCCTGCGTGACCAAAGCTTCGACCATCTGCGGTTGCTCACCTTCCATGGTAATGATATCGCCATTGTAATAAACCGTTGCTGAATCGCTTGTTTGTTCTGCATTTGGCTGTTTTGCGGTGGTTTGCAGGGCAGTACAACCAATCATGCTCATCAGTCCAATACTCAGTAACGTCGGCTTAATAATACCTATAGTCATGGCGCTATCCCTAATAGTTTTTTCACATAAATAAGAGCTTTATCCAATGTAGCGATAAAGCTTTAAAGGGTCAATGTTATTTATGAATTTATCGTTGGCCAACAATATAGCAGGTTTAATATAAGGTCGATAAGTCAATAACTGAGGGCGATGATAAAAGCTAAGCTGACTTTATTTGTAGATTTTATTTTGTGGATTAACCAAGCACTGCAAGACTGGTAATAGAAGAAGAAAAGAGAAAGGTTTTTGCTATTTATAGGCTTATGAAATAAAACACCAGCCATAAAAAAACCCCCATCAAAGTGATGAGGGTCTTGGCAAATGCCATAATCGAATCAAAAATGATTCAAAAGATTTACAACTAAAATATGGCTCTCCAACCTGGGCTCGAACCAGGGACACACGGATTAACAGTCCGTTGCTCTACCAACTGAGCTATTGGAGAATAAGCGGTAAGGCTTTTATGACTTACGGCAAGCTTAGAAAGTCTCTAATGAGTTATTGCTAAGTGGGGCGTATTCTAGCAAAGATAAAAAATACGTCAAGCTTTTTTTTGCAGATTTTAAAAAGATTGCGTTTTTACGTGGTAGATAAAAGCATTTACAAGGTTTTTAGCGCAAAGACAGGGTTAAAGTAAGCATAAATAGCCCTAGCCATATAAATAAAAAATATCTCCTACACTCACTCTAACTGTCTTTATTTGCGATTTAGCAGAGGCTACTGTATAACGGATATTTAAAATAGACAGGTTTTACGATAACAGCAAGGAATATTATGTCGCAATATAACACCAGCTCTACTGCTAAAAGCGCCCCTTTAAATCATGAATTGTATATGTCGGTGCTGATGACGCCAGATATGGCCAATTTCATCGGCAACGTCCATGGGGGTGATTTGCTCAAGATGCTTGACCAAGTCGCTTATGCTTGCGCCAGTCGCTACAGTGGTAGCTATGTCGTGACGCTATCAGTCGATCAAGTGATGTTCCGCGAGCCTATCTATGTGGGCGAGTTGGTTACTTTTGCCGCTAGTATCAATTATGTCGGTAGAACGTCTATGGAAGTGGGGATTCGGGTTGAAGCGGAGGACGTTCGCGCCCGTACGATTCGTCATACCAATAGCTGCTATTTTACTATGGTGGCGATTGATGATAACGGTAAACCGACGCCTGTGCCTGCGCTTGAGATTAAAAATGCCATGCAGCAGTGCCGTTTTGACGCAGGCTTGGCGCGTAAAGAGCTACGCATGCAAAGCTCGCATCGCCCGAGCTGCGACATCAATCAAATGATTGGCGAAAGTCTGGGCGCTGATAAGATGACGGATAAAAGCGGCAACAACAATGATATGATTGGCGAGCTTGCTCAGCATAGCAATGCCAAATAAGGCGCATTTTACCTAGCAAAATCATCAATACTTAAACAAAGTCTCACGAAAACCTTACTGACCAGTAGCGGCTATTTGGTTAAATTTAATGATAAATAAGGCAGTTAAAAATAGTTAGCGCTCATGGCTTAACTTTTTTGATGGCTATTTAACTTCATTATATTAACCATTTATTGAGCCTCATATGAGTTCAAAAAACACTGAATCATCAAACATTCCTTCCAAAGATCAGCCAGCACCGCAAGCCGTTCGTACCCGCGGTGCTGGCAGTGCGCGTTCTATTGCCAATCTGAACAAAGATACGAGCAATTCTAAAGACGATATCAATCCTAACCTCAATTTTACTAACGTCACGAGCCCCGAAAACGTTCAGGAGGACAAGAAGCAGGAAGACGAGAAATCCTCGTCGCTGGTTACTGTGCTCATTGCCGTAGGAGCGAATGTTATTATTGCCATTGCCAAAACCGTTGCGGCATTTATGACTGGCTCTGCTTCTATGATTGCTGAATCAGCGCATTCGTGGGCAGATGCAGGTAATGGCACTCTACTCATCGTGGCGGAGAAAAAGGCGGTCAAACCTGCCGATAACAGTCACCCGTTAGGCTATGGTAAAGAGTCATACGTATGGTCTATGATTGCCGCTTTTGGCGTTTTTATGGCAGGCTCGATTGTTTCCATCTATACCGGTATCACCGAGTGGAATGCGCCTGAAACAGAAACCAATTACACCATTGGCTTTATTATTTTGGCAGTGGCCTTTGTGCTCGAAGGTTTTTCTCTAGTGCAGGCGTATTTACAAAGTAAAAAGCATGGTCAGGCTATCAATGTCAGTGCGTTAGGTTATGTGGTGAATACTTCAAACCCAACGTTGCGCGGGGTGTTTTTTGAGGATTTGGCAGCGGTTATCGGTTTAGTGGTCGCAGCAGCAGCGATGGGCATGCATGCCTATACGGGTGAGCCGTTCTGGGATGCCCTTGGTTCTATTATCGTTGGCATATTATTGGGTATGGTTGCCATCTTTTTAATCAATCGCAATCGTGATTTTTTGGTTGGCTATAAAGTCTCAGAAAAGACCCATTGCTATATCTTAACGGAACTATTGAACCATCCTGATATCGACAGCGTCTCTTATTTACACTTAGAGTGGGTCGGACCCAAAAAAATCTTTATGGTGGCAGCGGTCGATATCGCCGGTAATCAACAAGAACAGCAAATCGCGCAAAAATTTGAAGATATTGAAAACCAATTCCGTGCCAATCCATTATTTCAAGAAGCGATTTTGACATTATCTGTTCCCGATGCTGAGGTTTTACGTTTACCGGATGAGCAGTGTGCTTAATAAATCTTGCCAAATAATAAATAATCGTCACCTATAATAATAAGAGTCTTATATGAAAAATTACCTAAAATCTTCCAAAAAAAATACCAGTCGGCGTCCTACTAGCATCAATCCATTACTTACTTTGGTGGTGACAACGCTGCTATCAGCACCTATCGTCAATGCTAATGCAGAATTGATTGTCCATAGTGAGCCAAATAGGGTTAGTAAGGGCACCAATAATATTGCCAAGCAGCAAATGAACAATCAAGCACCAACTGATGTGTCTATCATTAAACTGATGCAAGTGATGCATATCGACGCGCAGATTCAGTCTATCGTCAATGGCCAACAAGCGGCCATCGATGCCATTAATACGCAAACCAAAAACCAGAATCAAAGTAGTAATCAGCGCGCCAGTGACCAACAGTTAAATAAGCGCCAACGCGAGCTACAAGAGCAAATTCAGAGCGTGTTAGGTCAATATACGAAGATTATGACTGAGGGTATCGGCAATGCAGCCGACGCACAAACTTTGACGCAAGCTTATATCAGTGCCGCTAAGACTTACTATACGCAGGCTGAAGTCGATGCCCAGATTAAATTCTACGATACGGCGGTAGGGCAAAGTATCCTTGCCAAGCAGCCACAAATTACCGCGGCTTTTTTACAGCAATCCTTGCCTGAAGATACCAGCGAGACTGAAGCGCAATTAAGCGAGCTATTGCCGCAAATGAAGCAGATTATTAAAGGCGTATTTTAAAGTCATTATTTTTTAGTCTAATTCTAACCCGTTTTAATACCCGTCTTTAAAATCAATTTTTCTTGCTTGCTTGCTGTGCCTTCGCAGACAGAGTCTATAAAAAATTTATATCAGCCATACCGTCGCGTTTTTAGGATGTTTTGACTATAACAGCAATTTATAAATATAAGGTTTTAGAGATAAAAAAAGGTCACTATAAAAGTGACCTTTTTTTATACTTATCTGAATACCATTTATAGATTTATTCAGTCATTGTTATTTTTTCTTGGGGGCATTAGCACCGATGAACCAAGCATCTTTATCGACAATACGGCTTACTTCGGTCAATAAATCTGCCGTATCTTCATCGCCTGCGTCGCCCGCGGTATCAATACCTTCACGCAGTGAAGCGGCAATGGTTTTATAACGATTGGTAAGCTCGCGTACGTGCTCATCAACTTCTGTGATATCAGTTGGATAAGTCTCTAAGATAGAGTCTTCGACCACACGCTTAGAGATACCGTTGGCTTTACCGCCAAGAATAACGATACGTTCGGCAACTGTATCAAATGCTTCAGTCAAACGCTCATAAGTCTCATCTAACAATTGATGTACGCCAATAAAGCCAGTACCTTGTAAGTTCCAATGGCACTGCTTACTGTCCATACTTAGGTCAATCAGATTGGCTAAGTTAGCGTTTAACAGTTCAACCATTTTTTCAGCGGTTTTATCATCAATACCACTTGCGTAACGTTCTCTCATAATTTACTCCATTATTTTAAGTTTTTATTAGTTGTTGGATTAATTTTTAAGCGTGTTGTTGCTTGTATTTATCGCTTCTTAATACTGCTTGTTCATTAATTCAGTGCCCATAGTAGCAATTTATGAGCGCGATTGAACCCCTAGGTTTTAGGCTTTATTAAGTGGTCGTGTAATGACTTTGTTAATCGTGAAAAGCTTTGTAAATTTAGCTGCCATTCTGTGCCTTTCCTATAAATAATAGACATTAAATGAATAGTAGTCGTTTTAAAATTACCACCAATGTAGCGCAAATTTTAGCTGTTAATTATGTGTGTAAATAGGAAATGAAACTCACGATTATCCTTTAAAAACTGAGCTTTAGACCCCACATTGTTATAAATCCAAATTCTTATAACCTTTTATAAATGTCAGGAAGAAAGCCATTATGCGAATGCCTGAACCGCGCTCGTCGCGTCAGTTAAACCAATTGGCCACTCAGCTGCAAGGCGAAGCTGAAATCAGTGGTGTCAACGCGTCTGGTACGCAAATATCAAGCCGCGCCTTTGAGATGGTCACCGACTTTGAGCCGGCAGGCGATCAACCACAAGCAATCGAAAAGTTGGTCAAAGGCATCAAATCAGGCATGGATGAGCAATTATTACTCGGTGTGACCGGTTCTGGTAAGACTTATACCATGGCAAAGGTCATCGCTGAATGCCAACGTCCAACCATTATTATGGCGCACAATAAAACCCTTGCCGCCCAGCTTTATGGCGAATTTAAAGCGTTCTTTCCAAATAATGCGGTTGAGTATTTTGTCAGTTATTACGATTATTATCAGCCGGAAGCCTATGTTGCGGCGAGTGATACCTTTATCGAAAAAGACAGTGCCATCAACGACCATATTGACCAAATGCGCCTATCAGCGACGCGGGCGCTGCTTGAGCGCCGTGATGCGATTATTGTGGCTTCGGTCTCCTGCATTTATGGTTTGGGCGATCCAGAAAGTTATCTAAAAATGCTCTTGCATGTCGTCGTCGGCGACAAAATCGATCGTACTGCTACTATTAAACGTTTGGTTGAAATGCAATATAACCGTAATGAGTTAGATTTTGGCCGTGGTACCTATCGCTTGCGCGGTGAGCTATTAGATATTTATCCTGCGGAATCTGAGCAGCTAGCGGTGCGCGTGCATTTATTTGATGATGAAGTGGAGAAAATTACTTGGTTTGACCCGTTAACCGGCAAAACCGTCCGAAGTGTGCCGCGTATTACCATTTATCCGAAATCGCATTATGTGACCCCGCGCAATAAATTGGAAGCGGCAAGTCATACCATTCGTGCTGAGCTTGAGCCGCGCTTAGAGTATTTTCGCGACAATAATAAATTGGTTGAAGCGCAGCGTCTAAAAGAGCGTACCCAGTATGACCTTGAAATGATTCAGCAGCTCGGCTACTGTAATGGTATCGAAAACTACTCGCAGCATCTGTCTGGTCGTCCGTCAGGGGAAGCGCCGCCAACTTTGTTTGATTATATTCCAGAAGATGCGCTGTTATTTATCGATGAATCGCACGTGACGGTTTCGCAAATTGGGGCGATGTATAAAGGCGATAGGTCACGTAAAGAAAACCTCGTTAATTATGGTTTTCGTCTGCCAAGTGCCATGAATAATCGCCCGATGAAGTTTGAAGAGTGGGAGCGTATCAAGCCAAAGACCATTTATGTTAGCGCAACGCCAGCACAGTATGAGCTTGAGCATAGCGAGCAGGTGGTCGAGCAAGTTGTGCGTCCAACCGGCTTGATTGACCCTGAGATTGAGATTCGTCCGGTATTGACGCAGGTTGATGATGTGTTATCGGAGATTACCAAACGCCGTGAGCTTGACGAGCGCGTGCTTATCACAACATTAACTAAGCGAATGGCAGAAGATTTGACCAGTTACCTTAAAGAATACGATGTCAAAGTCGCTTATCTGCATTCAGATATCGATACGGTTGAGCGCATGCAGATCATTCATGAGCTGCGGACAGGCGTTCATGATGTGTTGGTCGGTATTAACCTGTTGCGTGAAGGGCTTGATATGCCAGAGGTGTCATTAGTGGCGATATTTGATGCTGATAAAGAGGGCTTTTTGCGTTCTGAGCGCTCGCTGATTCAGACTATTGGCCGTGCTGCCCGTCACTTAAACGGTAAAGCGATTTTGTACGCCGACCGCATTACACCGAGTATGGAAAAAGCGATAGAGGAGACTGACCGTCGCCGCGAAAAACAAGTCGCCTTTAATCTTGAGCACAATATTACGCCAAAAGGCGCGCGCCGTAGTATTACCGATAAAATTGACACGGGTGAAAACCTTGATGTCAATGACAATCAAGTGATTCCTGTGAAAAGCAATTTGCCTGATGTCGATATCAGCATTTTGCGCAGTCCTGATTTACTGGCCAAAGAAATCAAACGCCTTGAGAAACAAATGCAGCAAATGTCACGAGATTTGAAGTTTGAAGAAGCGGCAAAAACGCGTGATAAAGTATTGGAATTAAAAGCGCATTTGATTTAATGGTTTAATTCCGACTGAATGTAGACGTAGAAAGGTGAGTTGCATAGGCTGCAGCTCACCTTTTTTTATTTAACAATGAGACTCAAAAAAGCTTGTCCTTGTATGCATTAATAACTAATAATTTGCTATTAGATAACTTGTAATTATGATAAATGCCACTTAAGATGATATGACGCAGCGGCATGCGCTATATCACTCACGGACGACGTAGGCGGATTACCTATCATGCATAATAATATCGATAACAACAGTCATAAATTACTCAAGTTAGACTTTAATGAAAACTCTTTAGGCATGTCGGACGCTGCCAAAGAAGCCATCACTAATGCTTTAGCTGGCGCTGCTCGCTATCCTGATAAACATCGCGTTACGCTGCAGAGTAAAGTAGCGGCTCTCAACGGCGTACCTGAAAATCAGGTTTTATTGGGCAATGGCTCAATTGAGAGTATCAGAGCAGTGGTGCAAATGCTGCATGACAAAGCATTAAAAACAGATACAAGGTTTCAGCTAATTATTCCAGACCCAACTTTCGGCTGTGCAGAGCTGTATGCACGCTCATTAGATATTCCAGTAGTCAAAGTGCCATTAACGCGCGATGACTATGATTTAGACTTTGATAATCTACAAAAAGCGGCTGCTCAATTTGACGGTATCAGTCTTTTTTATTTGTGCAATCCTAATAATCCAACCGCTATCATTACCGAAACGGATACACTCAAAGCGTGGATAAAAAATGCGCCAAAAAACCACTATTTCTTAGTGGATGAAGCCTACTTTGGCTATATCACCGATCCAAGTTTTGTGAGCGGCGTTGAATGGATAAAAGAGGGGCTATCAGATAACTTGATTGTCGTGCGCACTTTCTCAAAATTATTTGGGCTAGCAGGCTTGCGCGTCGGTTATGCGATTGCCAATCCGTCGATGATTGCAGAAATCGGGTCTTTGATGTCTACCGATAATATCAACATGTTAGGTGCGGTAGCAGCAATAGCAACGCTAGAAGACGAGGCGTTTTTGGCGCATAGCTTACAAACCACCAATCAATCAAGAAAAATAATGGAGACAGCGCTCGATGAGCTGGGGCTGCGTTATTTACCCTCGCAAACCAACTTTATTTTCCATGAAGTCAATGGCGATGTACAAACCTATATCGATCGTATGCTCGAACATGGTATTGCCGTTGGTCGCGAGTTCCCTTCGATACCAGGTTTTAACCGCATCACACTTGGCACACCCGAAGAGATGACAGTCGTTATTAAGACGTTACAGTTATTTCGTGAAAAAGGCTGGGTGTAATTACGCACAATCGTATGATTGGATTTACCAAAAAGAAGGGACGCTTAGACGGCGTCTTTTTTTTACCAACATCAAACGCAGTTTTACATATTCTGTCTTAAAAAGTATCCGTACACCTTATAGGATAAGTTAATAAAGCACGATTTATCATAAGTAAATATGCGAGACGCATACCATAAAGACCATAAGAATAGACGTGCTAAAGGTTTTTAAAATTTTAAGACAAAGGGTGTATGTATGTTTGATATCAAATCTTTTTTTAAGAGAGAAGTAGAAAAAAAGCTCATGGATGTGGATGATTATATTTTTATGCCTGAGCGTATCGAGATGGCGCTTGAAGGCGGAGAGTTGAATTGTGTGTTAAATAGTGATGGCCGCGTCGACATTTTTTATAGTAAGCAGGGCGTGACAGAAGTCAGTTCGGCATCGCGTAAGCATCCTTTTACAGCGTTTGAGACCGAGTTATATCATGGCGTTTATGATGATGTCATCCATGCTTTGGTCAAAGAAGTAAATAAGATAATCGACGGCTCATCTAAGTATTTTCATCGCAGTAAAATATTGCCATCGACCGCGTCTTTGCCCGTTCGTCCAACGCCTAGCAATGAGTTATAAATTGACTAATCATAAGTACGTCAGTATTTCATAAATCCCATTAGCTAAATGAGTAATAAAAAAGGGTAAATCATATGACTCACCCTTTTTTTTGGCTACTATTTTTTTACCTTAAGTATGCAAAATACTGTGCGGAGCATATTGTGCTAAGCGCCACTTAAAACGGCAGACTTTTTCACTGCCATAGATTTGTTAGCATCAGATAGGGCAGCGACGTTAGTAAGCGGGCGCGATTGACTGCCGTCAATCAAGTGGTTAGTCTGTGTTTTAGTAAGCAAGCTTTTTGCAAATTTTACGCTATCATCTCGTTTTTTTAAGGTGTCCGTGTAATACCATTCACATTGAAACGCCTGCTCAGTGATATCGAGGAGCATATAACCACGTTCGGTCTGATTGTTAAATTTCTGATGCGGGTTTAGCTCAACACCTGCGGTTTCAGGAAAGGGCGAAGACGTCAATGCCGGACAGACGAACTCTACAGCTAAAGAACCTTTGCCGGTTAGAGGATTATAGCTACTTGCTTCAAAAGGGTTTTTTGCAATATCAAATGCAAAGGAAGCATGATAATCCCCAGTTAAAACAACCGTATTGGAGATATTATTTTCTTCGATAAAGTTGAGCAAACGTGTGCGTGCACTGGCATACCCATACCAAATATCGCCAGAATTGGTGGCAAAAGTGCCTTTAAATGGCGCCAAAATAACTTGTTGCCCGAGTATTTGCCATGTTGCTTGTCGGCGTTTACCTTCGAGCATCTTTAAATAGAGCCAGTTTTCTTGTTCAAGACCTAATGATTGACGTTCAGGCTCGTTGCTGGCTTTGGCATCAAGCTTTTCGCGACCAAATATGCGCGTATCTAGCATGTTTAAATCGAATAATTTACCAAACTCAAAACGTCGATAGATGCGTAATTGACTGTCTAGCTCGTTGCTACTGTCATCGCGGATAGGCATCCACTCATGATAAGCGCGCACGGCCGACATTTTGCGTTCTATATAGCTGCCTTTACTCTCAGTATGAAAACCTGCACCACCTTTCCATGAATTGTCTGCGATTTCGTGATCGTCCCAAACAGCGATAAACGGATGCTGACGGTGACATTCTTGCAAATCGACATCGGTACGGTAGCAAGCTTAGCGGCGACGATAATCCTCTAAGCTGATAATCTCGCTTTTTGGCTCTAGCGGTCGCTCTTCTTTTAAATCGTCATCGCGATAGAAGCCTTCTGGATACTCATAGATATAATCGCCCAAATGTATGACGGCAGAGATATCGGCTTGCTTGGCGATATTGGCATAACCATTAAAGTAGCCAAAGCCATAGTTTGAGCAGGAAACCACGGCTAAGCGCACACGATCAACTTCGCTTGCTGGCAAGTCTGCTTGTGGTATGGTGCGTGTGCGACCAATAGGAGAGCGATAGCCTAGTGCTTCAAAAGCATAATAATAAGTGGTATTGGGTTGTAGGTTTTTAGGGTCGACTTTTACGGTGAAGTCGGATTGCGCTGTCGCTATTGCGCGACCTTGAGTAACGATGTTTTTCAGCGCTGGGTCTGTTGCTACCCTATAAGCAACAGGAATGCTGGCGGCTTGGATACTGCCGTCATTGGTAATTCGTGTCCATAGTATGACCCGATCTTGGAGCGGGTCACTACTGGCAATGCCATGCACAAAAGGTGCTGCGCCTTGATAGCCTAAACCATCTAAACCATCGAGGTTATTTGGTGGCCTGACGTCATCATCATCTGATGAGCAAGCACTGAGCTGAGTCAACACAGTGCCGGCTACCGTTAGCTGACCACCAAGTTTTATAAATGCACGTCTTTTCATCAGTCATCCTTGACATGGGTTAAAGATAAATTCCATTTGTCATTCACAATAGTAAATAATCTATATGAATAAGTTGGGTTGTGCAATCAATAACCCAACTTATTTCGTGAAATAAGCCCTTTAGTCAAGTCGCTGATCCAGCATCTATTTTTCAGCTACTTATTTAACGATACTGCCATAACAGCTTTGCAGCGTTTTTGCTACCACTTTAGTGACCAGTTGGGTGCGATAGTTGGCATCAATTGCCGCATTGCCAAGTTCAACGAGGGTCACTTGCTGCGGCGCTTGCTCGCTGACGCAGCCGCAAACTCGACCTTTTATCTCTTCCTCTTGGGCATCTGACATCGCCACACTAGCAATGCGCCAAGCATTTTGTTTTTCAATCTGACTGCGGCATTGGTTATCAATAGCGGCTTTAAAAATATTCATCCCAATCTCGTTTGCCGAACCGATGGCCGTGCCAGCATTGGTATTCATATCAGAAGTGGCACAGCCAGCTAGGACAAATGTGGCAAAAACGATGCTCGAAGCAAATAGTTTTTTCATAAGTTTTCCTTTAAGGTTTATCGATTCTATTGATGTTATTAGCGATTATATGTAATAGAGACCAATTATAGTAGTGAAAAATTATAGATATCTGCGTATTAGTAAAAAAGATAATCATTGGCAGTAAGTGTTCTTTTAACTATTCAAGCAGTAATCACGCGTCGGCTGCGCATGGCAAGAATCAAAGTTATTTTAACAATTAAGGGAAATGTTAATAGAAGTTTACAAGGTGCATAAAGTCTGTTTAAATGATGATAAGAATATGGAACTTAGTACCGCGTAGCGAAACAATAGCTAGTCTAATTATTTTGGTTTAGCAAATTTGAAGAGATAAACTACGATTCATGCGTGCCAATGTTTGCTATCGCATAAAACAAGATAGCAATGTATGACACCTCATGCTTTAATTACATGGATACTTTTGATTGTATCAATGGGACGCTACACTTTTCAAAAATTAATATAGTATATAAAGCTCACAATTCAACACGGATTAGTTACTATTACAGTGACATGGTTAAGTAATATTTTATAAATCCAATTCGCTTTATTTTATCAAGGATGAAAATAATGATGTTTTTTAGTAAAACTCCTCTCCTAGCTGCAATTGTTGCCTTAAGTATGACGATGGTTGCCTGTTCAGACAACACGGCGACTGATACCAATGATAGCGCTACCACGGACAATACTGCTGCTTCAGTGGCGAGTGATAAGCTTGAAACCAAGTTTGTCACTATCGCAACAGGGGGCGCATCAGGTCCTTATAATATTATTGGCACCTCTTTAGCAGAAATCTACGCCAAAACCTTTGGCGTTAATGCTAAGACCCAAACCACGGGGGCGTCAGTAGAAAACGTCAATCTACTCACGCAAGGTAAAGTCGACATGGTGCTAGCACTTAGTGATGTCGTCACTAATGCGGTTGAAGGTACTGAAGACTTTAAAGAACCGATAACAAATATTCAACAAGTTGCCGTTCTATATCCAAATGTGATTCAGATAGTCGCTTCAGAAAAATCTGGTATCAAAAATATCGAAGATTTAAAAGGTAAGCGTATTGCGGTTGGTGATCAAGGTTCTGGAACGGAAGTCAATGCTCGGACGTTGTTAGAAGGTTTTGGTATCACTTATGATGATGTCAAAGTTGACTATCTAGGGTTTGCCGATGCAGCCGATGCGATGAAAGCGGGTAAGATTGAAGCGGCGTTTTTTAGTAGCGGCTTACCAAACTCTTCACTGTTAGAGCTAGAGCAGGGTATCAAATTGCAGCTGGTCACCATCAATCAAGATAAGCTTAAACAAATTATCGAAAACAAGCCTTACTTTAAGACGTTCGAGATTCCTGCTGGAACATATGGTAACGATGCCGCCATTCCAACGACTGCCGTGATGAATGCGTTGTTGATTCGTTCTGACATCTCTGAAGAGGATGGCTATAAACTGACCAAAGCGCTGTTTGAAAACTTGGATGGCCTAAAAAATGCCCACCAAGCAGCTAATGATATTAGCTTAGAGACTGCTCAAGAAGGAATGGTAGCTCCTATCCATCCAGGCGCTAAGAAATACTATGAAGAGCAATCAGCTAAGTAAACGCTTAAGTTTAACAGTCGGCGCAGCAGTGACTGCTGCGCTAGCGGTTTTAATATTCTGGGTAATTTTTACCCGCCAGTCTGTCATCGAGGTGCGCGTCGATGATGTTGCTGAATCTGATAAAAAAGTATGTTATTTCGTTGAGCCTAATTTTCAATTGCGCTGGATTCATTCTGTAGAAAAGCAATGGTGGGAGGAGCAATATGTTCGTGAGAATCAAGGTTTATTGCTAACCACTACTTATCTACAAGCTTTTGGGGCGGGAACCCCATCTACTGAAAATGTCGCTCCAATAAGAAAACCAGGCTATGTTGGCTATCAAATCAACGAAAGACTCCCCAGTCTTAACTGGGTTGTTTCAAGGCGCACTGAAGGTGAGATTGATTATGCAGGTCATCGTATTTTAATTCATCAATGGGTGCCTGATTATTCTGCAGTAACTATTACGCCCAAATCGTATAGTCTAATAGATAGATTTAATAAGGATTTTTGTCATGAACTCTCAAGTGATGGATCACAATAGCGGGACTACTGTCTCTAGCGATGAGGCTAAGTTGTCTAAGCAACCTGGCCTTCATGATAGCACTGATATCGATGACGACGTTGATCCTAACCTCACACAAGCAATACTAGAAAAGTACGACCGAGAGTCAATTACGCGTCATATCACTCAAGGGCCAGTAAAATATATTATCGCTGCGATTTGTATTTTATATTCACTTTTTCATCTATATATTACTTTTAATCCTATGCCATCATTGTTACAGCGTTCTGTGCATGTAGGTATTGGTTTTGCATTGATTTTTCTGATTTTTCCAGCCAGTAAGAAGAGTAGCCGCAAGCGGGTGGCTTGGTATGACTGGGTTTGGTTCGTGTTATCTTTATCTGGAATGGCATATCTTATCTATGAGTATCAAGATATTGTGACCTCACGTGGTGGCATCGCCAATCAAACGGATGTATTGTTCTCTATTATCACGGTGATTTGTGTACTCGAGGGCAGTAGGCGTATTACTGGTTGGATATTACCAATATTGGCGTCAATATTTTTGTTATATCCATTTATCAGCCATATGAATTTTATGCCTGACCGGCTACTCACTCGTCCTTATGATTTTGGCGATATTTTTGGTCAGTTATTCCTCAAAACCGAAGGCCTATATTCGGTTGCCATCGGTGCCTCAGTTACGTTTATCTTTTTATTCATCCTCTTTGGCGCATTTTTAGCGCGTTCAGGCATGGGTCAGCTATTTAATGATTTGGCATTAGCGCTGGCAGGCGATAAAAAAGGCGGCCCTGCTAAAGTGGCTGTCATCTCAAGTGGCTTTATGGGCAGTATCAATGGATCTGCCTTATCAAACGTAGTCAGTACCGGCGCGTTTACTATCCCATTGATGAAAAAGGTTGGTTATCATAAAGATTTTGCGGGTGCTGTAGAGGCAAGTGCATCAGTCGGTGGTCAAATATTGCCGCCAATTATGGGTGCTAGTGCTTTTATCATGGCCGAGACCACAGGTCTACCGTATAGCACTATTGCTTTGGCAGCATTGTTACCTGCTATCTTGTATTATTTAGGCGTCATCGCGCAGGTGCATTTTCGCGCAGGCCGCCGAGACTTAAAAGGTATGGCAAAAGAGAGTTTGCCGCAAGTAAAAGAAGTATTAAAAGCGCGCGGACATATGCTGCTACCCATTGTGTTTTTGATTTTTTTATTGATTAAGAATGTACCGGTAGGGTATGCCGCTGCCTATACCATTGGCTTTACTGTTGTCATCAGTATGCTGCGAGCTGAGACGCGCATGAGTTTTAAGGACATTTTGGGCGCGCTAGAAGACGGTGCGCGCCAGTCGTTAGCGGTCATGGCGGCCTGTGCGGTCGTAGGGGTTATTATTGGGGTAGTCAGCTTAACGAGCTTTGGTACGGTGATGACCTCTTCGATTGTCACTTTAGGAGCAGGCTCATTATTGCTCACCTTGATTTTAACCATGCTGGCGTCGATGGTTTTAGGAATGGGATTACCATCGATTCCTGCATATATTATTACGGCAACGATGGCGGCGCCCGCATTAGCAGGATTCAATATTCCTATTTTGGCGGCGCATATGTTTGTGTTCTATTTTGGCGTATTTGCCAATATTACTCCGCCGGTCTGTTTGGCAGCCTTTGCTGGCGCTGGTATCTCTGGTGGTGATCCTATGAAAACAGGGTTTCTGTCGTTAAAGTTGGCACTGGCTGGATTTATCGTTCCATTTATGTTTATTTATAATCCTGCAATGTTGATGATTGACCCGACAGGTCTTGCGGTTACGGCAAAAGAATTCCCATTGCCCCCAATCATCGATATTGTTACGGCCGTTGTGACGTCTGTGATTGGTGTGATTGGCCTTAGTGCGGCGTTAGAAGGGTATTTTAAAGGCAGTATGAATACAATCACGCGCATCATTTTGGCAATTGGTGCTTTACTGCTGATTTATCCGGGTCTTATCACAGGTTTGATAGGCGGTGTCATCATCCTTGGTATCGCGTTGTTAAATATGAAAAACAGTAAAACAGCAGTCCAACCTCTAAATGTTTGACGTTATTTAGGGATTAAGTGTATAAGCATAAAAAAAGGGCGAATAGTAACTATCTACTATTCGCCCTTTATATGTTTTAAGATTCGTCATCCTACTTTGGTATCGTGACGAATATTACTTAGCAGCCAAGCTTACCTTCTGCTTCAAGCGCTTTTTTGCTACGAATTGGTGCTGGGCAATCTTCACCATAGTATTGACGATCGGCAAAGTAGCTTGAGCGTACCATTGGGCCGGCCCAAATGCTAAAGAAACCAATCTTTTTACCATAGTCCATATAACGCTGGAATTCGTCTGGATGTACGTAACGATCAACTGGCGCATGATCCTTACTAGGTTGCAGATACTGTCCAATGGTAATCATATCGACGTCATGGGCTTTTAAATCGTCAAGCAGCGCATAGATTTCTTCTTCGGTCTCACCAAGTCCAACCATAAACCCGCATTTGGTGGCGATATCAGGACGGCGCTCTTTATAAATTTTAAGCAAATCTAATGAATGCTGATAGTCAGAGCCTGGACGGAAGGCTTTATACAGACGCGGCACGGTTTCGATATTGTGGTTAAACACATCTGGCGCGGTTTCAGTCAATAAATCTAAGGCTATTTCCATACGCCCACGGAAATCTGGCACTAGTATTTCAATCAAGCAATTTGGGCTTAGCGCGCGCGATTCATTGAGAACTTCAACGAAATGTCCAGCACCGCCGTCTTTTAAATCATCGCGGTCAACTGAAGTAATCACTGCGTATTTCAGACCTAGACCTTGAATGGTCTCAGCGGTATGGCGTGGCTCGTCTTTGTCCAATTCATTTGGACGACCATGACCGACATCACAAAACGGGCAACGACGGGTACAGATATCACCCATAATCATAAAGGTTGCCGTACCATCAGCGAAGCACTGCGGCAGATTCGGGCAAGCGGCTTCTTCACAGACGGTATAAAGCTTTTGCTCACGCAGAGTGGCTTTGATACGCGCTACTTCCGCAGGTGACGACATTTTAACCCGAATCCAATCAGGCTTTTTCTTGGCCTCGACGGTCGGAATCACTTTAATTGGGATACGCGCGACCTTATCGTAGCCACGTAGCTTTTCGCCTTGGATGGCTTTTTTCGGTTTTGCACGGGCAGCGGGGACGTGGGTTTGTACGGCGTTTGTCATAATCAAATGTTCTCTTAACCCTTGATATGATAAGGGTTTTTGGCATTATTAGAATGTTTTATGGATGCAGCTATTATAGCAGATAATGGCTCAAGGTTTTTTGGGCAATCTTGTTAAGACAATCAAAAAAGCTACTAAGGCTAAATAAGGTTTTATCACTAATAAGACTACTACGAAGCGCACCTTTACCCTAGTTTTATTTATTGATATCAATGTCCATGTCATTTAGCACATCTATGGCTGCGCGAAACGCTTCTTGGGTAGCAGGTGCGCCGCAATAAGGCAGGCTATGCATCAGTACTTCTCGGATTTCAGCGACGCTGGCGCCATTATTAATTGCTCCTCGGATGTGTCCCTTGAGCTCATTTGGGCTTTTTTGCGCAATTAAAAAAGCCATGGTAATTAAGGAGCGATATTTGCGCGGTAGTATGGTGTCGTCTTGCCACGTGCTGCCCCAAGCGTGTTCGATAATCCAGTCTTGCAGCGGCTGGGTAAATGGGGTCGCCGAATCGAGCGAGCGTTTGACATGTCGCTCGCCCATCACTTCGGTACGAACTTTTAGACCGTTTTGATAATTGGCATTATCGTCCATCTTATTATCCTTAATATTTATTGGCAAAGTGTGTTTTATCAAGTCGCATATAAAAATTCGCTAACGTAAAACATCTGATAAGTTCTGAGGTTGTCAGAGTATAGCAGGCACACGGTTTTTATTTAACCGCGTCAATCATATTAGTTATGGCACTATTTTTATAATAAATGTCCAATATGGCGTTATTCTGCGCCTTTTCGCGGCTCAGCCATTAACATTTTGAGCGTTTTGAGCTATGATTGCACGGATAATTATTCAATGCAGTACATCGATGTAGGCTGTCATCCTGACTACTCACGTGATGTACTGGTCACCAACCGACGAGGACGACTATTGTGTTAGAAGCTTATCGTAAACATGTCGCAGAACGTGCTGAGCTAGGGACTGTACCACTTCCATTAAATGAGAAGCAGGTAGCAGAATTGGTAGAGCTACTTAAAAACCCACCAGCGGGCGAAGATGCGTTCTTGATGGACTTGTTAGAAAACCGTATTCCTGCCGGTGTTGACCAAGCCGCTTATGTTAAAGCTGCATTTTTAGCTGCTATTGTTAAAGGCGAAGCGACTTCACCACTTATCAGCAAGAAAAAAGCCGTTGAAATTTTAGGCACCATGCAAGGTGGTTACAACGTTCAGCCATTAGTTGCCGCGCTTGATGACGCGGAAGTCGCACAAGAAGCTGCTGATGCGTTAAAGAAAACATTACTCGTATTTGACGCGTTCAATGACGTGACCGAAAAAGCCGAAGCTGGCAATGCTATTGCTAAAGAAGTGGTGCAATCTTGGGCCGACGCGGAGTGGTTCTTAAGCCGTCCTGAAGTACCAGAGAAAACTACTTATACCACCTTTAAAGTCACTGGCGAAACCAACACTGATGACTTGTCACCAGCGCAAGACGCGTGGAGCCGCCCCGACATTCCATTGCATTCATTAGCCATGCACAAAAACTCTCGCGACGGCATCTTTGCTGACGAAGAGGGTGTTGTTGGTCCAATGAAGCAAATCGAAGCGTTAAAAGAAAAAGGTCATCCACTTGCCTATGTTGGTGACGTGGTTGGTACCGGTTCTAGCCGTAAGTCTGCAACCAACTCTGTATTGTGGCTCATGGGCGAAGACATTCCGAACGTACCAAACAAACGTGGTGGTGGTCTAGTATTAGGTAACAATATCGCTCCTATCTTCTTTAACACTATGGAAGATTCTGGCGCCTTACCAATCGAAAAAGTGGCCGTTGATAACCTAAACATGGGCGATGTGTTTGACATCTATCCGTATGAAGGCAAAATCACCAAGCACGACTCTGACGAAGTATTGTCAACCTTTACGCTAAACTCGCCAACCTTGCTTGACGAAGTGCGCGCAGGCGGCCGTATACCACTAATCGTTGGTCGTGGTTTGACCAATCGTGCTCGTGAATATATGGGTCTTGGTCATTCAGACGTATTTGCTAAGCCAGAAGAGCCAGCTGATACCGGTAAAGGCTTTACCCTTGCACAAAAAATGGTTGGTAAAGCGTGTGGTCTAGAAGGCGTACGTCCGGGCATGTACTGTGAGCCAAAAATGACGACGGTCGGCTCGCAAGATACCACAGGTCCGATGACCCGTGATGAGCTAAAAGATTTGGCATGTTTGGGTTTCCAAGCGGATCTTGTGATGCAGTCGTTCTGTCATACCGCAGCTTATCCAAAGCCAGTTGACGTTGAAACTCAGCATACATTGCCTGACTTTATCATGAACCGTGGCGGCGTCAGCTTACGTCCTGGTGATGGTATCATTCACTCGTGGCTTAACCGTATGCTACTTCCAGATACCGTTGGTACTGGTGGTGACTCGCATACGCGTTTCCCAATGGGTATCTCGTTCCCAGCCGGTTCTGGTTTGGTTGCATTCGCAGCAGCAACTGGTGTGATGCCACTTGATATGCCTGAATCTGTTCGTGTCCGCTTCGTTGGCGAACGTCAACCTGGTATCACGCTACGTGACTTGGTCCATGCGATTCCTTATCAAGCCATCAAAGAAGGTTATTTGACCGTTGATAAGAAAGGTAAAATCAACGAGTTTAACGGTCGTATTTTAGAGATCGAAGGTCTAGAAGACTTGACCGCTGAGCAAGCGTTTGAATTGTCTGATGCGTCAGCTGAGCGTAGTGCTGCTGGTTGTACCATTACTTTGTCTGAAGAATCAGTGACTGAGTACCTAAACTCGAACATCACCTTGCTTAAATGGATGATTTCAGAAGGCTATGGCGATGCGCGTACCATCAGCCGCCGCGTTGAGCAAATGCAAGAATGGCTAGCGAACCCAAGCCTCATGCGTGCTGACGAAGATGCAGAATATGCTATCGATATGACTATCGATATGAGCGAGATCAAAGAGCCAATTCTTTGCTGCCCGAACGATCCAGACGATGCTAAAACATTGGCTGACGTCGCTGGTGATACCATTGATGAAGTATTCATTGGGTCATGTATGACCAACATTGGTCACTTCCGTGCTGCGGGTAAACTGCTACAAGACGTACCAGCGGGAAGCCTCAAAACTCGTCTATGGATTGCGCCACCGACTAAGATGGATGCGCGTCAGTTGATGGAAGAAGGTTATTACAACATCTACGCTCAAGCCGGCGCTCGTACTGAAATGCCAGGTTGTTCACTATGTATGGGTAACCAAGCACGTATCGCACCGAAATCTACGGCCGTTTCAACGTCTACCCGTAACTTCCCGAACCGTCTTGGTCAAGGCGCGAACGTTTATCTCGCGTCTGCAGAGCTTGCAGCGGTAGCAGCGGTACTTGGTAAATTGCCAACCAACGACGAATACCAGCAGTATGCTGGCATGCTAAACAGCATGGGCGATGAAGTTTATAAATACATGAACTTTGATCGTATGGAAGACTATACTGAAGAAGCGGATAAAATTAACGTTGCTCAGTTGACCTAGTTTTTCATTCGAAAGCTTCTTAATTTTTTGAAAACAAACCCCGTATCGTGATGATACGGGGTTTTTTACATGTTTGAAAAATATGAATAATGGTTTGCAAACTTTTATTGAGTGCTTATAATCAAAGTCGTTGATTAAATGTTTTAGTTGGCGACTCTACCGTTAAAGGTGAGTGATAATAAATCCTATGGAAAATAAAAATATGCTTGATAAAGTAACGCCGCCACCTTTACCAAATTCTGGGATGGTTAATAATCATAGTGCTGAGGCAAACTATGGCATTATGGACTGGTTTAAAAAAGGTCTAAGGAATTATGCCAATTTCTCTGGACGTGCTCGGCGTAAAGAGTATTGGTATTTCGTATTGGTGCAAATGGGATTGGTCATCATAGCGATGATTTTAGATACGATTATCTTCAATTCAGAAATAGGGTTATTTTATATTGTTGTAGCGCTTGGTTTGTTCTTGCCGGGCTTAGCAGTGACTATTCGCAGATTGCATGATACTAGCCGTTCAGGATGGTGGTTTTTGATATCTATTTTGCCATTGATAGGCTCTATTATCTTACTGGTATTTTTAGCGAGCGATACCAAGCTCGAAATCAATCAATGGGGTCCACCAGCAAAATAAGCTGCGACTGGTTTCTCTCATTATCTTATGTATAATATAGGGGCAGGCGGAAACCGTGGCTCTGCACTCTTTTCTCATTTCTATCTCGGGACGGACCGATACTTTACTAAGCAACTTTTTGTTTATACTTAAGTGCTAAGTGCTTTGGAGTCTTGGTTGATTACTTTACCCCCACTCAAACGTCGTATTGTCTATGTGACCATCTTTGAAATTATCGCTATTATTGCTTCTACCTTTGTGCTCATGAAACTTAGCGGCAGCGATGCGGCAGAGTCGTTACCCGTTGCGGTGATGGTGTCATTAGCCGCTGTGATTTGGAACTTTTTATACAATACGGCTTTCGAAGCGTGGGAACGGCGCAAGCAGGTTAAAAAGCGTACCTTATTAATCCGCAGCGCTCATGCGATAGGGTTTGAAGGTGGCTTGGTATTGATTTGCCTGCCACTTTATATGATTTGGTATGACGTTGGTTTAATCAAAGCATTTATGATGGAGGCGGCGTTACTGCTATTTTTCTTGGTTTATACCTTTGTATTTACCTTAGGTTTTGACAAGATATTCACCTTACCACATTACGATAAGAGTGCTTCTGCTTCTTCATAAATACAGAAATTAATCTTATTAAATGATCAACAGAAAGACTGCTATTAAATTAGGCAGTCTTTTTGTTGATAGTACAGAAGGTAGCGTTAGAAGCTTTTATTTACCTTGATAAACGGGCTTACGTTTTTCCATAAAGGCGGTGATGCCTTCGGCAAAGTCAGCGGTTTTTGCCATCATGGTTTGTTGGTCAACTTCCATATCGAGCGCTTCATTTAAACCTGAAAAAGCATGTACGTTAATCATATGCTTCATTGATGCCAAAGCTTTACCGGGTAAATTACTTAGGCGAGTTGCCAATGCCAATACGCTGGCGTCAAGCTCATCTTTGCTTACGACGCTATTGACTAAGTTTAGACGCGCGACATCGTCGCTAGTAAGCTTATCACCCAGCATCACAAGCTCAGTGGTTTTCGCCGCGCCAATCAATTGATTGAGCAAGTAAATACCGCCCGCATCTGGAATCAAGCCGATATTGACAAATGCTTGCACAAATTTAGCATTGTCAGCGGCAATACGGAAATCACAGGTTAATGCCAAGTTCATCCCAGCACCCGCGACGGCACCTTCTAATTTGGCAATAATGGGTTTGTGAATATTCCGTAGCTTTAAGCTTACCTCAGCCACTTCTCTGAGCATAAAATCAAGCTTTGCCACAAGTGCTTCTGATTCCATGCCATTCTCTAACATCTCACCGATATGACCGCCGCTAGAGAAATTATTGTTTGATCCTTGCAACACGATCACGCGTACGTCGGCATCTTGATCAGCCTTATCAAGCGCATCCATAATCGCGCCTTTTAATGGTGTGCTAAAGGCATTTAGCGTCTTAGGGTCATTCATGGTAATGGTGGCAATATGATTTTCGCTGTGATATTCGACCAAAGGTTGTGACATGGTTGGTTTCCTTAGTAAGAAGTTCTAGATAAGCATTGCGGATAACAATGAAGGTTATAATGGACAAAGTTGTAACAAGTCATGCAAGCTGATTACTATAGCAGCTTGTTATGATTATAAAAGCGGGTTTTGTGGGCGCTAAAGGCACGGACAAAAATGTTTGAGTTTTCCTTATTTTGTCTTATATTTGATTTAATAAATATATATTATCTGCCGTGCAAAAATAACGCTATGAAGTATCCGCTTGGTGCATTATGCTAAATGGCAGTAATGTTAAGGATTTCGTTAACCAAACAAGCAATCAACAAGCAACAAACAAGGAGGTAATTATGCCAATGATAAATGTGAATAACGTTGATATTTATTATGAAGACAGCGCGCCGGAGGATAAGCAAAAGCCAGTGATGGTCTTTGCGCATGGGCTACTATGGAATACGCGGATGTATGATAAGCAAGTGGAGTACTTTAAATCTGGCTGCCGCTGTATTGCGTTTGATTTTCGTGGGCAAGGTCAGTCGGAGATTACCAAATCAGGCTATGATATGGAGACGCTGACCGAGGATACGCTAGCATTGTTGGATGCGCTAGATATTGATAAATGCCATTTTTTAGGGTTATCGATGGGTGGTTTTGTCGCTCAGCGTATCGCGCTAAAACGTCCGGAGTTAGTGTTATCGCTGACCTTACTTGAAACGTCAGCAGACCCTGAAGACCCAAAAAACGTCCCGCAGTATCGCAAATTGATGAAGGCTATCCGCTGGCTGGGTATGAAGCGAGTCAGTCAAAAAGTCATGCCTATTATGTTTGGCAGTAGCTTTTTGAACGATAAGTCGCGTAAGGCTGATCGCAGAGCGTGGCTCACGATGTTACAAGGCAATCGTAAGGGCGGGGTCGTTAAGGCGACCACAGGTGTCATTGAGCGCTCGGGCACTTACGATCAGCTAGGCGAGATTAGCACGCCGACATTGATTATCGTTGGTGATGAAGATGTGGCAACGCCTTATTCAAAAGCGGAGCGCATGCATTTTGCCATTAAAGGCTCAAAGCTTGCGGTTATTAAAGGCGCTGGACATACAGCGACGGTAGAAGAGCCTGAGCAGGTTAATAAAGTGATTAATACCTTTTTAGCCCACTGTGTCTAACTTTGAGCGAGACTGGAACCAGTTTTGAATCAGACATAGCAATTAATAAAGTATTTATACGAAAAAAAGCCGTTAACTTAAATAGGATAACGGCTTTTTTATTGAAACCATTTAGCAGATTAACGTTAAAGCGGCAGTTTTAAAAAATACTATAAAGCAGTCAGGCTAACGTCTTTATTTATAAGCGGGTCGTATAGTCGCTATTAATATCATCAAGGGTGCCAAAGACCTCAGCGCGATTGACGATTTCGGTGGCCCATGCACGGTGCGTGGCAGGCTCAAGCATGGTATCGTTATATTTAAAGACCGCCTTTGCCTCGCTATGCAAGATTGCCTGCGCTTCATCCAAGGTGCTCAGCGGCACGCAATACGCCTGCTGTACCAACGCAATCTGGCTTGGGTGAATGACCGTTTTGCCGACCAGTCCTAAGTTCACATCACGCATCAGCTCTTTCATAAACAGCGTTGGCTGCTCTAAGTATTCAAATACTGGCGCGGTAAGATAAAAACCATGCGGTACAAAGCAGCCAAGCAGCTGATAGGCGAGCGTACCAATCGGGGTATCATAAACGATGCTATTTTTAGGACGGCGTAAACGCAGTGCGGCAAATAAGTCGTTACCACCGATACGCAGGGCAAAAACGGGTTGACTGAAGGCTTCTTTAAAGCCAATCGCCAATTCTTGATTGTGATGCGGGTTAAAGAGCGCTGCTGTCTCAAGCGTCGGCATCAATAGCTGCTCAGTGCTTAAATTCTGAGACGCCATACGCCAATTAGACAAACTATACATATCGACTTTTGGCATGACAAAACCGTCGACCAAATCAATATGCGCAAAATCTGCCAGCTGCTCTAGCATCGCCGGATGACGCGGACGAATAAAGACTAGTGGTCTGGTTGGTTGATTGGTGTGCGCTTTTGATTGAATGCCATTTTTTTTTGTTGGGTCATTAATGCTATCGACATGCGCCGCCCACGTATGTAGCAGCGTTTGTAGACGTATGAGCGCCAACTCAACATCGCTATGGCTGACCGCATCTTCTAAGCAGATAATAATACTGTTAATCGTCGGCAATTTGTCGCGTGTAATGACTTGCCAAATATCTTGCCGCGTTGCAGGCATATAAAGGCTAGCACCCAATTGATACGGATGATGGGTAAGCGGTTTGAGCATCGCATGACGCTCGGTAATTAGGTGGGCATAAGACTGATTGTTGTTATAAAGGTTGGACTCGTTGTGCGGTATATCGGACATAGTTGGCATCGTAAATAGTGATAAATGAATGGTTATAGCAAAAAATCATAGCGTAAGGACGTATGATAAAAACAGCGCTGCTGATGCAGGATTGATGCATTTCTTTCGCAATACATCAATACATTAATAAATCATGGACGGTTTGTTGACCGCTGCTTGATCAGCGTAATCGCTTGATAGGGGAGTATTTTAGCACCTAATACCGTGATATTGATATCGCGCTCGCTACATAAATGGCGCAATAATACGGTATCTGGGTGATCGGCGGTGGCCAGCAAGATGCGCTCAGGATCACGGCGTAATATCGCCCGTGTCGCCTCTGCAATGGTCGGCTTAATACGATTACGATTGTCAATGTCATAATCAATTGCCAACGTATCAATTAAATCCGCAGTCTGATAGCGTGGTTGCTTGAACGTTTGCAAGTATTGTGGAGACGTAGACAATGCAAGCCGCGTGCTATCAATATGATCAACAAAGGCTAGGCTATGGTCTACCGCAACCAAGTTATCATAAAAAACGCTACGATGTAGCCCCGATTGCGGCTCGGTATATAAACTGCGTGATATCAGCCCAGATACGGTACTGTTCAATAACCCCGATGGAATCAGCCAATCTTCCTCGCTTGCCGCTAACCAAGCAACGCTTGCGGGGTCAGCAAGGGTTAATAGAGGAATAACATTCTCACCCTGATGGAAAATATTGGCAAAATTTGGATGATTAGGGTTGCTAAAGATATCTAAGCTACGAGATAGCTCTTGATAAATCGCTCCTTTGCCCGTCCAGCCGTCGACAAATACGATGGCACTGTTTGGATGAGCATCCAATATCATCTGCAGCGCGACTGGATCAAGGCCGCGATCGCGAATGATACTGATACCATAATGCACACTTGGCAACGCATAGCTGCTATCAGCTACTAATGCACGCTGCAACAATACGCCAATGGGTAAACCTGCGCGTACCAAGCTGACTAATATTAATGGACGTTCAGTACTTACCGTTTGCCAAAAAATATGATGTAGCGTATAAGCCAAGTTAGCAATATCAGTTGCGGTTCTCGTGGTACCTTGCGCTAATGCCTGCTGATACAATTGCTCATGCATGGCAGTCGGCGTATGCTCTAGTGTCAACATATCAGAATAATGGCGCTGTCCACTTTGGATGAGCGCTTCTTTCTGGCTCACAGGTACATCGGCAACGGCGTCTTTATCAACGATATCAAGCAGCACAGTCACATCGCTGGCAAGATAGCTGCCTGAGCCATATTCCTGCATTTTTCGCATATTAGGGTTCGTTATAGGATGGGTCATAAGATGGTTTCTACTTAAAAAAATGAGTTCTACTACTACTACTATTGTTATTATTTAAAAACTATTACGAGCTAAAGCGCGCATGTAGCTGACCATGATTGGGCATGCCATACCAGTCAAGTAGTTGCAAAAATGGCAAATCGGCCAAGCTATCACCAAAACCAAAACTTGGACGCTGATGGTCTAAATGCTGGACTAATAAAAACTGTACCGCATGACGTTTATGAACCGCGTGCGGCAATATCGCCAGATTATTCGCATTCACATGCACATAAAAATCTTGCTCAAAGTCACGTATTAACGTTGGCAACTTTTTAGCGAGCTCTACTAACGCTTGATGGTCCTTTTGCGCATGCTTAATAGCCAGGTAAATAGTCAATTTTTCATTAGCAGAACCATTATTAAAGTGATCGATATGTGGTGTAAATAACAGCTGGCTATTGTCATTTTTACTGTGATTGGCAAATAATTGGCTAAGCTGCTGCAATTTATCCTGTAGTGGTGCAAGCTGACTATGCATACGCTGTTGCCACTGAGCTTGTAGCGTGCCGTCTCTAGCAAGAATAATCGCACCGTGGGTTAAGACTTGCCAACTGTCAAAAGGCAGCTTAACGCGTTTAATTTCACTGCGATCGCGTGCAGTGACCACTATCAGCTCAGTACTAGTAAGCAGCCAATTAAAGAATGCGGCTTGACGCTGACTCATAAAGCTTAGTGGCTTGCCTTGCTTGTTAATAGTCGCGCAAACTAAGTTTTTGGCTTCAGCAGTAGGTAAATCCCACGCATCGATTTTACGTTGGGTTTGAAAAAGTGTATCGTCCAAATCCATCAGCGCGTAGGGTTTGATAATATCGGGATTGGCTTGAAAAAATGGGCTAGTCATAGTATTTGCCATAAAAGCGTGCGTAAATGTGAAAAGTAAAGTAGGGTTTAAAGGATAGTTTTAATAGGACAGCCTTTGTAAGCTAGCTTTTATAAAATAGCTTAAAGTGTCGGACTCACCACCAGCACATTATCCAAATCTTTCCATATATCATCGACGCTATCCGCCGATGTTTCCACGCACAAGACAATCAAGTCCCAATCGCTAGGCTCAACATTATAAGCAAAGTTCGTCATACCAAGCCCATAGTTATCGCTAAAACTGAGCATCGTGGTAATCGCGCCACCAAGGGCAATCGGTGAGCGGGTTAAGGCGCTAAACTTAACCGTAGCGTTTTGAGCTTGTGTCTCAAGCCATTCCGCTAATAAAAACGGCAACCAAACAAACTCATTACTGCCCAATACTAAAATCCGCTTGGGCAACTGCTTTTTATCAAGTTGTCGTTTCTCAAGCTGTTCTTTCTCAAATTGGGCTTGCTGATTAAAAACGTTAAAAGCAGTTTGAAACTGCAAAAGGTAATTATCAAAACCATCGGTACTATCTAGCGTTGGAAAGCGTCCCCAATTGCCAGTTTCACCTAGCGTATGGTTGCCAGCCTCAGTGGTATCGACAGACGGCATGGTAATCGGCTCAGGATTGGGCGCATCGGTCCATTGCCATGCACCAGATAACAAGTGATGACGATGAAAGTCAATATTTGGCAATCGAATGGCAATCGTGTCTTCGGCAGAATCAGATTGGTTCTGACTTAAGGACCAATCTACCAATGTCGTTAGATGCACTTGTTCTAATTCGGTCAGTCCTGCGTTACGAAGGGCGGTGACGACATTGACGCAAGTATTGCCCGTTGACGCTTCATCATCAACCATAATCAAGGTTTTGCTCGCTAGTAGCTGCGCTTGCGTTACTTTATCTGCACTTTGATAAATCAGATGCTGGCTGGCGTGACTGTGGTCTTCGCTAAACGTGGTCAATAAAGAGTGGCTGCTTTTGTCATGATTGCCATCATGTTGCGCATGACGCGTAGAATTTAACAGTAGCGCATTGGGGTAACGCGTTTGTAGCGCTTGATGTACGCCCGCAGATAAGCCAACGGCAGTTTCGGCCATACCAATAACCAAAATGGGTTCAGGCAAATCATCTGGTACTAGGTTTGCCAAATCAGTAAAAGCATGACGCATGGTGCTAGGCGTGACTGGAATATGGCGACCTAAGACTTTTGAGACAAACAAAAATGCGCGTTTAGGGTTAATGCGCTGCGCAAATCCAAGCAAGTCTTCTAGCTCGTAGTTTTTACTGTCACCGCTAAAATTGGTTTGATAAGTTAAATCAAGAGTGCCGCGTGGTAGGGTGATGGTCGTACTGTGTTGCTTATTTGGCATTTATTTTCCTTCGGTCTTGCAATTTGTTAATCGTTATTTTTACTTACTCAGTAGCATCTTCTTCAATCTTTACGCTAACCATAATTGAGCGTACTTGGCAGGGAATGATTTGCTGTGCAATATCCACAAGCTTCGGTTTATCGGTTAAACCAAGCCAATAGCCAAACCCAACTTGGGTTAAATCGAGCCCGCTATGGGTGGTGTAACCGATACCCCCAGAGGGGCGACTATTAATCTCAAGTACGCGGTGCTGCCTGTCATCGTCGGCCTTGGTTTGTACGCTGACGATACCATCACAGCCAAACGCTTTAATCAGTGGAGTAACCACATCCATGACCGCTTGCTCGTAGCCGATATGCTGGATTTTACCCGTTTTATAGCGGGTAACAGCTGCCAATACTTCGCCGTATTCACAGACGACATCGATAGAGTATTCTTGCCCTGACAAATAAGGCATCAGCAACATAGGAATTGGGCGCTCGTGCACCATTAGGCTGTTGGCATAAGCATTGATAAACTGCGTGGTATTGATTTTTTTCTCTTCGGTAAAGTACAAATGTTCAAAGCTATCGTATCGTGCGTCAGCTTCCTTGTCGGTATCAAGTCGCCAAAACCCTTGAGCGAAAATACCAGTGACCGGTTTGACGCATAAAGGCTGATGACCGTGCCTAGCAAGGAGTGATTCAAGCTCTGCGACATTATCAAAGCGCCACGCTTCGGCGACGGGAATATCATGCTCATGACACTGCTGCATAAAGGCAAACTTATCATCTATCGCTTCTAACGCCGCCACACTTGTCGCGCCAGTCAATAAACGAATACCCGCCGCGTCAAATGCTTCCCGCTGCGCTTCATAATCAATGCCATTGCGCCCCGTGAGTAGCACTTTAACGTTATTATTTTTGGCTTGCTCTAAGACAAACTGCCAACGCGGCATTACTGGCTCAGCAGACTCAAGCTCTGCTTGCTCATCGCTATCTGTGGCACTTGCAGACGGCTCAATATATACGCTATCGGCAAATTCAAAAATCTCAGGTCTATTATGACGGTGTGAAGCAATAATGTTAAATGGCGTCTCAGATTGGGCTTTTAATGCTTGTAGGCTGGCGAGCATATCACGCTGGCTTGACTGACCTTCCGCTAACCAAACGGCAGATGGCGTAGTAGACGTTGTGTGAGGGCTTTGGTTAGCAGGGGATTTCATAATTCTCTCAGCGTTATTAAAATTTATAGAGTGCAACAACTAGAATTGAGTCTTGAAGAGGGTCAGTCGTTCAGCGCGTTATCATATTACCTAAAATAGAGGCTATTATATACAAATGCTAAGCGTTATAAATGCTGCTAACAAAATAGCATTAAGGATTTGTAAAAATGTTTTTGCCGGCTGGTTAACGCTTTGTTGAACGGGCGTGCGCTGTAAAAATCAGCTGTTATACATGCTACTATAGTGCGATAGTCAACAGCATCCATATCAACAAATAATAAATAACCTAAAGGATAAATGATGAGTCAACCTCAACAACTGATTGCTGGTGCCAATGCGCCGCTGCCAACCGATAACATTAGCATCCGTATTTTAAGCCAAAGCGCCATCGATTGCGCCGCTTATCGCCTGATGACTGACGGTAAAGTACGCGGCGATGGCGACATGATATTTTATGGGCAGACGCGTAGCGATGATGGCAGTGTAAGCTTCCGTGGACATGATAGCGATGGATTTTTTGATATTAATTTACCTGCGCAGCCAGCGAGTATCGACAAGATAGCCCTTGCGTTTTCTAGTGCGCAAACACTGGCGCAAGTCGGCGATGTGGATGTTCAAGTCTTGCAAGGCAGCCAAGTGCTGATGACTTGTCAGTTAAGTGCTGCTGGACGTAATGAAAAAGCCATTATCCTTGCAGAATGCTACCGTCGCCAAGGTAGCTGGAAGTTCCGTTTTATCGCCCAAGGTTTTGAAGGTGGTCTAAAGCCCTTATCTGAACATTTCGGTGTAGAGATTGCTGATGAAGCGCCAGCTCAAGCTCAACCAATCAATACGCAGAAGCCAATCAACACGCAAAAAGCGGGTAGTGCGCCGCAAACAACTACGCCGCCGCCAATTCCTAGCGCTGCTCAAAATCCGTCAATCAATCTCAGTAAAATCACCTTAACCAAGAACCAAACTAGCATCAATCTAAAGAAACGCGATGATTTTGGTAAAATCTCTGTCAACCTCAACTGGAATCAACGTCCAGATAATAGTACACGAGCGCCTAAAAAAGGCTTGCTTGGTGATCTGTTCAAACAGCATAAAGCTAGTGGTATTGACCTTGATGTCGGAGCGATGATTCATCTGAAAAATGGTGAAAAAACGCTGATTCAGGCCTTGGGCAATCGCTTTGGTAATTTACAATCAGCGCCTTATGTGTTGCTCCGTGCCGATGATAGAACCGGACAAGTCAGTGGCGGTGAGTGGCTCGATATCAACGGGCAACAGTGGTCGCAGATTGAAGAAGTCTTTATCTTTGCTTTTATTTACGAAGGCGTACCAAATTGGGCGCAAACCGATGGCGTTGTGACCATTCATGTGCCAGATCAGCCGCCGATTGAAACTCGTTTGACAGAAGGCACAGGTAACTTGCCCATGTGTGCGATTGCGCGTCTGGTCAATCAAAATGGCAGTATTAATGTTGAGCGGATCAATCAATACTTTAAAGGTCATCAAGAAATGGACAAAGCCTTTAATTGGGGCTTCAGCTGGAAGCGTGGTAGTAAATAAGGCTTTTTGATAATAAAGTATAATTTAAAAAAACAGCCCGTCTATTTATATAGACGGGCTGATTGCTTATAGATTACTAAAACTCTTAATTAAGATTGCTTAACCTATTTACGCATGCGGCGTGATAGCAGGCATCAAGTCATGGAAAGTACGACCAGAAGCAGTTTCGCCAATGGCATGCATTTTCCACTCGTTATTATGACGATAGACTTTTGCCATAATCATTGCGGTGTGTCCACCTTGCGCTGATAAATTGTAGCGGGCAACTTCCTGATTGTTATTGGCATTGACGATACGGCAAAAAGCGTTTTCTACCGTTTCAAAGGTCTGACCAGTAAAGCTATTAACGGTAAATACTAACGATACTACGTTCGCTGGCACTTTTGATAAATCAACGTTAATGACTTCGTCGTCGCCGTCGCCGTCACCTGTGCGGTTGTCGCCAGTATGGACGATGCTGCCATCTTTTGATTTTAGCTGACTGAACCAAATCGCATCGACCGCTTGTTTATTGGCATCAAACATAATGCATGAAGCGTCTAAATCGATCGAGTCGCCGCCCGTACCGCCGCCAAATAACTTGCCTAAGAAGCCGCCTTTTTTCTCTTGTGGTCCTTGAAAGACGTCCCAGCCTAAACCCAATTTTACTTGCGTAAGCTCACCGCCAGCTTCTTTGCTGAGGGAGATTTTTTGACCCTTTTGTAAACTAACTGCCATGGTAAAATCCTTATAATAATTGTGAGGGGATTAATGAATTTTTAGTGCTTAATTTCTACGCTGTTTTAGTGCTTCATTTCTGCACTGCTTTAGAGCTTCAATCTTGGCGATGACTTTAATGATAGAATGCAACTTCAATTATAAAATATTATCTAAAAAACCACCGCTGCCACCGCGACCGCCTGAGCTCGTACCTAAGATGCTTTGTAACCAGCCTTGATAGCTGTCACGATTACGTGAGCAGATGATAACTTTGCCCGTTCCTGAGAAGTTTAAAACCATGCCTTCACCACTGGTGACCGAATTGATAATATTGCTCATGATGCCTTTTTTCTTACTGGTCGAGACTGACAGCTTATAATCAAGGTTTGAATCCCAACAGACCACATGGCCATTATCAATGATGACGTCTTTATCAGGCGTCACATCAATCTCAAATAGCGAACCAAAACCAGAAACGACAACTTGACCTTTACCTTGGGTTTGCATCACCATAAAGCCGCCGGTATCACCAAAGACCGCACCGCCGAGGTTACGCTGGATATTGGCTCTGATGTCGATGCCCGTTTGTGCGGCAACGAACGCGCCATCGCTCAAGGTGTATTGCTGCGCACCGCAATCGATGATTTGCATATCGCCATCAAGCGTCGGGGCTAGCAGACAATCACCTTCACCATTGACCGCTTCAATCTGCTGTTGAAATAAGGATTCATCGTTGGCAAAGCGGCGCATCAGTGATTGCATAAGACCGCCCTGTAGCTTACCTTTAAGCTCAAGGTTCGACTCCATCATCACCATGGCATTGGCTTCACAATAAATCGAATCGCCTTTTTTTAAGTTACAATGCAAAAAAGGTTCAATGGTGCCGATTAAGCTAAACGTCGCTGCCATGGGGTGTAAATCCTTATTCTAATATCTTGAATGTTTTTTTATAAAAAATGAGCATCTGTAATTTAAGCCTACCAATTACATTTAAAGCCATCAAATGCTATGAATAGACACACTTGATGGCTTATTGATTATCGCAATTAAATAGTCGATTGCGATAGTAGTCTTACAAATATCTTATAGAGCGTTAAACGTTGACGCCATAAGAAGAGGCTAATGGGCCTAGACCACCACTAAAGCCTTGACCAACAGCGCGGAATTTCCAGTCGCCGTTATGACGGTATAACTCACCAAAAATCATCGCTGTCTCAGTGCTACCATCTTCTGATAGGTCATAACGGGCGATTTCGGCTTGACCATTATCATTGACTACACGGATATAAGCGTCGCCAACTTGGCCAAAGTTTTGGTTACGCGCTTGACCTTCATAAATGATGGCGCAGATAGCGACTTTACTCACATCTGCTGGAATACTAGCAAGATTGATTTTGATTTTTTCATCATCACCGTCGCCTTCGCCCGTACGGTTGTCACCTGTGTGCTCAACCGCGCCATTGTCCGACTTTAGATTGTTAAAGAAAATAAAATCTTGGTCATTACGCACTTTGCCTGCTTCGTTTACTAAAAAGGCAATGGCGTCTAAGTCAAATTCTTGACCATCAGTAGCGCGTGGATCCCAGCCAAGACCAACGGTAATGTTGGTTAAGCCTGGGGCTTCTTTTGATAAGTTTACGTTGCCGCCTTTTGTTAAGCTAATAGCCATATAAATATCCTTTGGATTAATAATTAAGTGGATTTGATTTTATAAAATAAAAATAGGGCAGTCATGCTATTTACGCGTAAGTATTTCAGCGCAAAAGGTCAGTAAATCGACCTGTACGCCATAACCTGCCTATCATTACGTTTTACTATACTAAGCGTTTGCTTACTAAGCAAGGTGTATTTTGTGTGCCTATCTGACAGTTATATTTTTGCTTATATAAGAGGATGTTACGAGCATGTCTGACCTATTTTAGCTATTTATCTTATTATCATTTATAATAGCGCGCTCAGGTTCCCTCCACCCTGACTCAAAAAAAGGCCTCCTTTATGAATACCTGTATCATTTCGACCAATCCCGCTTCATCCATTCGTTATAGCCGTGCGTTGTTCTGGCTTGTCAGCCTGCATATCTTTATCATCGCCATTAGTAATTATTTAGTGCAAATACCGGTCGGGCTATTTGGCTTTATTACGACATGGGGGGCGGTCACTTTTCCTTTTATATTTTTGATTACAGATTTGACCGTACGTATCTTTGGTCAACATCTCGCTAGACGCATTATTTTCTTTGCCATGCTGCCAGCGCTCGCCATTTCTTACTATTTTTCGGTCGTATTTGCTGATGGACAGTTCGTCGGTCATGAACATCTGCTCGATTTTAATTTATTTGTCTTTCGCATTGTCCTCGCCAGCTTTAGTGCTTACGTCATTGGACAGCTGTTAGATATTAAAGTTTTTAATAAGTTACGTCAGCTTAAAACGTGGTGGATTGCGCCTCTAGCATCGACGTTTATTGGTAATCTGGTCGATAGCTTCTGCTTTTTTGCCATCGCTTTTTATAAAAGTCCAGATGCTTTTATGGCAACGCACTGGGTTGAGATTGGCGCGATGGATTATCTGTTTAAGATAGTCATGGGTGTGCTTATCTTTTTACCTTTATATGGCGTGATATTGGCAAAATTGCAAAAGATGCTCGCTGATAAGTAGAGCGAAAATTAATAGCCTAAGCTAATCCCTGCTCGCAATTCTATTCTTCATAGCTCCTATAAAAAAACAGGTCATAACCAATAATGATGATGACCTGTGATTTAACAATCTGAATAAGTCTAAGTATTACGTCGACAATTATTGCGTTATTCAAGCGCTTGGCGTTTACGATAATTGAGTGACGCGACCAACGCCCAACCAATAAAGGCAATACCAATCAGACCAGTGATAATCTCTGGCACATGGAATTTCACCGACAATAGCATGATAATGGCTAAAGCGCCGATGGCATAATGCGCGCCGTGTTCAAGATAGACAAACTCATCAAGCGTGCCTTTATCGACTAAGAAAATAGTCATCGAACGCACGAACATCGCACCGATTGCCAGACCAAGCATAATCACGATAACGTCATTGGTAATCGCAAAGGCGCCAATCACGCCATCGAAACTGAATGAGGCATCGAGGACTTCTAGGTATAAGAAGCCGATAATACCGCCTTTCATAATCGCACTGGTCGCTGCTGCGCCCGAGCCATTTTCTTTGTTTTCTAAATCTTCTTCGAGGTCACCTTCAAGCATACCCGAGACCACTTGTACGCCAAGGTATACCAAGATACCCCAAACGCCAGCGATTAGGACCGCGGCTGACTGCTCAGGGTTGGCAAATGATACCGCAATCATCAACACGATAAGGGCGACAAACACGCTCATGGCATCGACTTTACCCAGTTTGACCAAGCGGCTCTCAAGCCAATCAAACCAATGTACTTCTTTATCATCAAAGATAAAGTTTAAGAACACGAGTAATAAGAAGATACCACCAAAGGCTGAGATTTCAGCATGGTGCGCCAATAGTCTGGCTGAGTATTCTTTAGGATCGTTTAAGGCCAAATCGACCACTTGCATAACCCCAAGGTCAGCCGTCACTGCTACGATAACGATTGGGAATACCAAGCGCATCCCAAAGACAGCAACTAAAATACCAACGGTTAAAAATATCTTTTTCCAAAACTCGTCCCAGCCTTTGAGGACTGAGGCGTTGACCACCGCATTATCGAATGATAATGAGATTTCCATGACGGCCAAAATAGCGGTAATAGATAAGGTGGTTATCATACCGCCTATACCGCCGTGTGAATATCCCCACCATGCCGCGACTGCTAGGGCAATAATGGTGAAGATAAAGTCTAAATAAAAATGTCTCATGACATATCCTGTCTGGTTGCATAAAGCTAAAGTCGGTCTATTATAAACACAAACCACAAAAAAAGTGGTTATTGCTAACCACTTTTTTGCCTAATTTTAAACGAAACTTAAAGCATTACCAGTCTTTTAGCTAGGAATAATTGTGACTATTTTGCAACCATATTTTACTGGCAGAATGGCAAGGGATAGCGCTGCCATATTGCTCTAAGTTTCGGCGGTGTTTATGTCTAGGCATTGTTTTTAGTATGGGCTAAGTTGTTGGCAGAGGTTAATATCGAGTTAGATATTGACGCCATACTGATGACACATGGCTTGTAAGCCGCCTGAATAGCCTTGACCAACGGCGCGGAATTTCCACTCACCGTTATGACGATAAACTTCGCCAAACACCATTGCCGTTTCAACAGAGTAATCTTCTGCTAAGTCAAAACGTACCACTTCTGTGCCTGTTTCTTCATTGACCACACGGATAAAAGCATTGGCGACTTGACCAAAGTTTTGGCTACGAGCAGCAGCATCATGAATCGTGACCGTAACGACGATTTTATCGACATCAGCAGGCACTTGGGTCAGGTTTACTTTGACGACTTCATCATCGCCGTCGCCTTCGCCCGTGCGGTTATCGCCGGTATGTTCGATTGCGCCATTGTCAGATTTTAGCTGGTTGTAAAAAATAAAGTCATGATCGCCGCGTACTTTACCAGCGGTATTTAGCAAAAACACGCTGGCATCAAGGTCGAACTCAGCGCCAGAGGTTGCGCGCTCATCCCAACCAAGACCGATAAGTAGCTTGGTTAAATTTGGGTCAGTTTTGGTGAGCGATAAATTACCGCCTTTATTTAATGATAAAGCCATGAGATTATCCTTGTTATTAGAGTGATTAAGGGTTTGATATTTTGTATATAAATCAAAACGCTAGCAAAAGTGGGATTAAAGCGGTTAAAAATCTGTCGCTTAACGGTTGCTAGTAACGTTCTATCATAGCAACAAAAAATGACCCAATCAAAGCTGATTGGGTCATAGTTATGTGTACGCTAAGACTGACTGGAAAAGACTGGGCTTAAATGCTGCTTTTATATTTAACCAAGCAGCTCTAACGATGGCGAATCTCAAAACTTTGATGAATCGGCTTTTTGATATTAAAATCAAAGCCTATCGTTTGTGGCGTGATATCGATAATGTCGTAGCGTTCGGTTAACTGCTCATCGAGCTCAAAGCGGGTGAAATTGTTTGAGAAATATAACACACCGTCAGAGGTTAAGCGGTTCATCGCGCGGTTGATAAGAGCAGCATGGTCACGCTGGACATCAAAAGTACCTTGGAACTTTTTTGAATTTGAAAAAGTTGGTGGGTCGATAAAGATAATATCAAATTGTTCCGTATTACCCTTAATCCACTCAAAAATATCAGCGGCGACAAATTGATATTTATTGCTGCTGACATTTAAACCATTTAAAGCAAAGTTTTGCTTGCCCCAATCAAGATAGTTTTGCGACAAGTCAACGCTGGTGACTTTTTTCGCGCCAGCCAGTGCTGCGTGGACGCTCGCCGTGCAAGTATAAGCAAATAAGTTCAGCACCGATTTGCCGCGGCTGTTGTCTTTGATACGGGCGCGCATATTGCGGTGGTCAATAAACAAGCCTGTATCGAGGTAATCGGTAAAGTTGACGTACAGATAGGCGCCATTTTCGCGCGCAACATAAAATTTACCGCGTTTTTCGCTACTGCCTTGCTTGCTATATTGGTCATTGCCCGATTGGCGTGCCCGAGTTTTGATAAAAACTTGTTCGCGGTTAATATTGAGCACTTCGCGAATGCCCATCAAGGCCAAATTAAAACGTTTTTTCGCGGTCTCTACCGGAATGGTTTTTGGTGGCGCGTATTCTTGCACGTGCACATAATCGCCATACAAATCAATCGCCACTTTAAAGTCAGGCAAGTCAGCATCGTAGACGCGAATATTGCTGACAGTGTCTTTGCTAGCGAGTCTTTTAAGTTTGCCCAGATTTTTTTGCAAACGGTTAATAAAGTCTTGGCCTTCTTCCACGGCAATCTCGCGCTTCTCAAAGCGACTAATAAGGCTACCTGTTTGCCCAGCAATTAAGGTACCGTAGCGGAAATAAACCGTGATTGCCCCATTATGGCAGCGCAAAGTTTTTGGCTCTTTAATGGGCAAGATATCAACCTGTTCGACATTGGCTGCCAAGATACCAAGCATCGGATTGACGCCACTACCCGCAAAGCTGTCTTGTAAGATAAGCCCAAGCGCTTGATATAATGGCTTAATCATCTCTTCATCGCCCAAGCGCTCACCGTAAGGTGGGTTGGTAATGACCAGAGGATTGCTTAAGCGGCCATCATCGGCTAATGGCTTTAAAACGTGGCTGAGCTGATTAAGGGCGCGGGTTTCAAGGTCAAGTAGCGGCAATAAATCCTGCAAACCTGCGGCAATCAAGTTCTTTTCTGTCGCGAGAATTGCCCCACTATCGGCATCGAAGCCCAGAATGAGCGGCAAGGTATCAGGTTGTTCGTTGATAATCTCTAAAGCTTCACGAAAACGCGTTTGCGCATCGTCAATCATTTGTTGCCATAGCGCTTCATCATGATGTTGCCATTGATAAAAGCCAAATTGATTGGCCGCTTTATCGATACCGACAGCATAATCGCAGTGCATGAGTAGCGCTTCAATGATAAAGGTACCTGAACCGCACATCGGGTCGATTAGGGCGTTATAAAAAGGTGCATTACCGGCATCATTCTTTTTATGCCAACCTGCGCTATAAAGTAGCGCCGCCGCTAAGTTTTCTTTTAGCGGTGCTTCAGTCATAGCCACACGGTAGCCACGGCGGTGCAAACTGGTGCCTGATAAATCTAAATATAGCTCAGCTTGCTTGTCATTGACTGTCGCAAATACTGAGAAATCGGGATTTTTACTATCGACATTAGGACGGCTGTCATACACTTCATTAAAAGTATCGGCAATCGCATCTTTGATACGCAGCATGGCGAATTGTTGACTGACGGCAACGCGCTTATCGACAGACAGACGAATGGCAAACGTCTGCTCTAAGCTAAATTGCTCGGTCCAATTGACCGATTTTGCCAAGCCATACAGCTGTTCTGCCACATCGTATTCGGTATTGATATTTTTACGTTTAATCAGCATCAAGACCCGCGACGCTACCCGTGACCATAAACAAATGGTATAAAGGTCGCGCAAGCTACCAGTGACCGCTAAGCGTCCTGTACTTTTCATCTCACTTGCAATGCCAAAGCTGCTTAGCTCAATTTGTAGCGGTGCTTCAAGCCCATCGGCACAAGTAATAATAAGGTCAAGCGACAACTCGGCTGCAGCGGTTGATAAGGAGTTGGGCGTGGTAGTTTCGGTCATACGGTTACCTGTGGGCTAAATTGATAAATAATGCACCTCAAAACCCTGATGTTTAAAATCTTAAGGCTTAAAATTATGAGGTTTAACTGGCAATTTTACCATAATTACGAAGTTGATAGTTTAAAGTGGCAGTGTTTATGGTGCAGTGTTTAAAAGCTACGTTGAAAAAATGATGACTTACTGGGTTTTGAGATTATCGAGCCGTTATTCAGCATCTTTTTTTAATGAGTTGTCTTCAGTAATCAGTTTGGTCGTGGTTGCAAAGGGTTTGGTGTCGATAGGAGAATCAACGTTTTTTGGCATTAGCAGGCGCATATGCGGGTAGGGGGTTGAGATATTTGCCTCATCGAACGCCCGTTTGATATTTTCCGTCAAGGCTTCTTTAATTTTTGGCATACGCGCAACGGCGGCAGGCTTGACCCAAAAACGGATGACAAAAAATACCCCATATTCGCCAATCTCGTCTACCGTCGCTGAGGTTTCAGGGCGTTTTAGCACTACTTCACTATCAGACAATACTTGTAAAATAACCTCGCGCGCCTTGTCGACATCATCTTCAAAAGCAATGCGCATACGGATATCAAAACGGATAAAGTTTTTTGAAGTTAAATTGGTGACTACTGATGAGGCGACATTGGAGTTGGGGATGATGACGGTGATGTTATCACGGGTTAAAATATGGGTCGTGCGTAACGCGATGACCACAACCCGCCCTTCATTGTCATTGATATTGACCCAGTCACCGACTTGAAAGGACTGCTCAAGTAAAATGGTAATGCCGGCGATAAAGTTAGCAAGCGTCGATTGGGCGGCAAAACCCACGGCAATACCGGCAATCCCCAGACCTGCTACCAAAGACACGATATCAAAGCCAAATTGTGCCATAACGCTGGCAAGCCCGAAGACTAGTAATAGCACTGATAAAATATTTTTAAGCAGCTGCTCAATAGAGGCGTTTAGACCATAATGCTGTAAAACCTTATGTATAATTTGTCCAGATGACGCCCATAACACATAGTAAATTCCCGCCCACGTACTGGCTTTAGCCGTGGCTTTGACCGTATCTGGTTCAAAGCTTAGCTGACTCATAATAGCGATTAAACTGCTGACTATCCAAATATAGCGTAATACCGAGCGGGCGATTTTAGAGCGGCGTTCATTGAGCCCAATGCGGCTTTTGCTTTTCTTGATAAGATAGATGGCAAGCCAATAAAAAAATCCCAATACCGCCAGCAGTATTAGGATTTTGATGGCCGTGCTCACCAGTTCTACTGATTTAGAAGTCCAGTCGAGTGAGTCTTCTTCGATGGAGCCGCCGATAGCAATATATAGGCTGGTATGTAGGTCGCGAACAATCTCTTGAAAGAAGTCAGTAATACCAGCGATTGCCATTGTTTTATCCATGCAAAGTTTGGGTCTACATCAAATGAATCGTAAAAAGAGCTTATACTAAGATAATTCAGCTATAAAATCATCTAATAATAAAGTTTTAACGCTAAATTTTTAAGGAACAATCAGCGTAAACCGCGCAGCTCATTTTCGATCTGAGCTTAGCTGCGCGTAATAGCTTAAACCATATTAACGTTAATTTTAATAAAAATGGTTTTATCAGTCGATTAAAAAGTCCCTTCTTGAGTATCGTGATACTGATAAGGAATTTTCATCATACGCTGCACATCACGTAACGCCGTACGCAGACCTTCTAGTATCGTCGGATGATAAAAAGGCGTATCGAGCATGTCCTTTATACTCATATCATTGGTAATAGCCATCGCCAATATATGACCGATATATTCAGCATCAGGGGCAACCATGCTTGCGCCCAAGATTCTATCTGTCTTTTTGCAACCATAAATATGCAGTAGACCACAATTGACACCCATCACGCGGCTACGACCTTGATTGTCAAAGCTGACTTTTCCAATCACATATTCAAGCTCTGGATCTGCTTGTATCTCAGGTAGCGACATGCCGACATTGACGATTTGTGGCGAGCAAAAGACGATAGAAAATGGCGCAGCAGTTGGGCGGATATAAGCATCGCTATTGTTGTTACAGACCATACTACCCGCACTAAAACCTTCATCGCTGGCAACGTGTAATAAAGGCAGATTGGCATTAGCATCACCGACAATATAAACTTCTAAATTGCCAATTTTACCCGTTTTTTTATCGAGCTGCTTTGGACAATTTTTGTCATCAAGCCCAACGCCCAAGTTTTCAACGCCTAGAGCCGCGATATTATTGCGTCGGCCCGTAGCGACCAATACATAATCGCCCTGCCACTGGCGCGTCTCACCAGCGCTGTCTTCGTAATCGATAAAAGCCGCTGAGCCTTCGTTATCTGCTGCTTGCTGACCGACGTCGTTAATCTTGCTACCCAAATGCATGGTCATCTCACGACTTAAGCAATCAATGGCTTTATTATTGATATCTTCATCTTTTAAACCGGCGACGCGTTTGTCGCGATTAAAAAGTGTCACCTCGACGCCCAAACGTGTAAAGGCTTGGGCGAGCTCCAAGCCGATAGCCCCTGCGCCGATGACGGCGAGAGACTTTGGTAAATCAGTTAGCTCAAAGACGGTATCGGAAGTCAATAATGTTTTGCCAAGTTTATCCGCCCAGTTATCAGGGATAAACGGCTTACTACCAGTCGCCACGATAATTTTATCGGCTTCGATAAGTTCATCATTGACCTCAATGAGACCTTGTTGGTTGATGTAAGCGCGACCCGCTATTTTTGTCTCAGCAGGCCAGCTTTCTACTTGCTTTTGCACGTAACTGGCAAAATGATTGCGTTCGGCGCGAACCCGCTCCATCACTTGTTTGCCATCTATTTGAGCAGTAGCATGAATACCAAACTCGCCAGAATGGTTGGTGTCATAGGCGCGATCGGCAGCAGCGATGAGAAGTTTACTCGGCATACAGCCGACGGCAATACAAGTCGTTGACCAAGAGCCGTCATTAATAATGAGGACGTCGTCTTTTAGTTTTCTGGCTTGGCGAAAGGCATTTTGACCGGCGGTACCGGCGCCGATGACCGCCACCGTTACCTTGCGCATCGCTTTTTTATCAGTGTTATTATCGGTGGTGCTGTCAGTCTGTTGATTCATATTACTCACAAAAAAAAGGTTTTATCGTAGTCGATAGAGATAAATAAAATTGCCAAACAATCATAAAAATATTATGGGGCGAGCGTGGCAAGTAAGCGTTCGGTGTAGCCGGCTGCGCGTAAATTGCGCTGTGCATGGGTGAGCGTGCCATCTTTATCAAAGACAAAGGCTGAGCGTACAAGACCTAAGCTGACTTTGCCATACATATTTTTTTCTTTAATTACATCAAAATACTGGCACAATTTCTCATCACTGTCGCTAATCAGAGGAATATGCAAATTGTACTTAGCGATGAATTTTTCGTGAGACTCAACGCTATCGCGCGACACACCGATGATATCGTAGCCCAACTCATCAAATGCATTGATATGAGTAGTAAATTCTGTCGCTTGGGTGGTACAGCCTGGGGTGTTGTCTTTTGGATAAAAATATAAGATAAGCCCTTTATCGGTATGGGCAACCAGCTCTTTTAGGCTGATATCGTCATGAATAAAATTGCCGTCTAGCTCACGCACGATAGTGACCGGAAAATCGGGCAGGGCAAGGTTCTCTGTAGTGGGCTTAGCCATTATAAAATCCTTATTAGTTTCGGTTATACGTATATTATAGTAGATGGTCTTATTATAGGCAGATTGGCAGAAATAAATACTCCGTTTTACACTTCACTTATTCATTCGCAACAAAAAAGACTGGCAATGGCCAGTCTTTTGTATTTTTTAGCAAATATTTTCTTAAGCCGCTTAGGCAGGTTTTTGTGGCTGTTTTAGGTCCAAGCCCACGGTGCATTGTTGCAAGTCTTTTTGCATTTTTTTCACGTAAGGGAGACCTGATGGGTCTTTTTTACTTTTTGCATAGCTTTCGATTTCCCACATTTGACCGATGGTCATATTGCTACGGACACCGATGGTGCAGTTACAAAGCTTGGTGGCATCGCTTTTATTAGCGACTTTATATTTGACCGCGCCTTTGACACAGGTATTGATATTGTCTTGTTTGATGTCGGCTGCGTTTGCTTGTGGTAAGGCAAACAGCGCAGCAAGAGCTAGGGGTAAAACGGGCAAAAACTTCATAAACATCCTCTACGGGTCGTGTCAATTTCTCAGATTTTATATAAAATCTTGGTAGTGTTATGTGGTCACAGGTTTTATGGCTTATATAAGTGATGATAAAAGTATAGGTAACTATAAAAGCTTTTTTATCTATGTCACTCATTATATTTTAGTAAACCAGCAGTACATGTCGCTTGTGACTGACATAGTCGCCCATACCATAGCAAGTAAATCGTCTAAAATACAACGCTAGCGTGCTGTGTTAATGCAAGCAAATGTTGCGCAAATGTTTAATAAGCGGCCGCGCCAAGACAATAATAGCGCCATTTTCAAATACTTAAGAGAATATTTCCAAAGGTTTATTAAGACTCATTAGACTGGTAACGCGTCGGATCAGAAACCCCAGCTTGGGCAAATCCTTGGCGACGTAGGACGCAGCTGTCGCAAATACCGCAAGCAAGACCATTGGCATCTGCCTGATAACAAGAGATCGTCTGTCCATAATCGACCCCGAGCGTTAAACCGAGCTCAATGGTTTTGGCTTTGGATAAATGCTGCAACGGCGTTTGAATCGATAAATGGTGACCAGTAACGCCAGCTTTGGTGGCGAGATTTGCCATGTGTTCGAAGGCGGCGATATATTCTGGACGACAATCAGGGTAGCCTGAATAGTCGACCGAACTGACACCAATGACGATATGATTAGCATCAGTGACTTCAGCGACTGCCAAAGCATAAGATAAAAATATGGTATTACGCGCCGGCACATAGGTATTTGGAATGGCATTATTATCGACGTTATCGACGTTATCGACGTTATCGACGTTATCGACGTTATCGACGTTATCAACGTTATCAACGTTATCGATATTATTGACATCACTGCCATCGCTATCGTTACTCGGGAATTTATTAGTATCGCCATCAGGGACAGTCATGCTGTGGTCGGTGAGTGATGAGCCACCAAGCTGGGCGATATCGATATCAATAATGCGATGGTTAACATTGGCAGTCTTTGCAATGGTTTTGGCAGCGACAAGCTCGCTATTGTGGCGTTGACCATAGTTAAAACTGACCGCCGTCACAGACGCATAGCGCGCCTTTGCCCAATACAAACACGTCACGGAATCAAGCCCGCCTGATAGCAGCACCACGGCATTTTGGCTTTTATGTAGTGTTTCTAAATCAGCATTGTCTTTGGGACTGGGAGAGGAGGTCTGCGCAGTTATTTGAGTCATAGTATTGTCTATTGTTGGTTTAAGAAATTTGAAAAACTTGAGTTTTTGAGAAATGGCTATTTTAACTAAGGTGACATTATTGCATAACTTTGAAGATATGTTTAATTGCCCTTAAGTGGCGATAAAAATAGGCTCAAAAAGCCACTAATTTTGTGCGACTTTTCAATCTGTTAGCAAAATTTGTTATAATCGCTGCTTTTAGAGCCAGCCTGTTAAAGTTACGGCTGCTTATTTTTACCGTAACATCAACTTTGTAAAGATATTGAGTGCCTTATGACCGTCGCGACCTTGTTTACGCCTAAAATCCCTTCTCAGTTTGATGAAGCCTCTTCGAAAACCAGTTCTACCGATACTGGCTGGGATAGTTATGCTGAAGATACTGATAGTATGGGGTATGACGACATTGCTGGCGCGGCTATAAGTAATAATACCACTGAGCAAACATCCTCTACGCAAATTTTACCGACTGAAACGGCAGAATTTCGCAAGCTACAAAAAAAGCTACGCCGCCAAGTATCATGGGCGATTCGCGATTTTAATATGATTGAAGATGGCGATGTGGTCATGGTTTGCGTTTCAGGCGGTAAAGACAGTTATACGCTGCTCGATATCTTATTGCTGCTCAAACGCATTGCCCCGATTAGCTTTGATATCGTTGCGGTCAATCTTGACCAAAAGCAGCCCGGTTATCCAGAAGATATTTTGCCCACTTATTTGAATGAGCAAGGTATCGCGCATTATATTTTAGAAAAAGATACCTATAGTATCGTCAAAAGCGTGGTGCCAGAAGGTAAAACGTACTGCTCAGCCTGCTCACGCCTGCGTCGCGGTTCGCTATATGGTTTTGCCAAACAAATCGGTGCCACCAAAATCGCCCTTGGTCATCACCGCGATGATATGCTGGCGACTTTCTTTTTAAACTTATTCCACGGCGGCGCTCTGAAATCCATGCCGCCAAAACTGCTAAGCGATGATAAGCAGAACTTACTGATTCGTCCGCTTGCTTACGTTGAAGAAAAAGACATCATTGAATACGCACGTTTAAAAGAATTTCCGATTATTCCGTGTAATCTATGCGGCAGCCAAACCAATCTGCAACGCGCAATTATCAATGATATGCTACGCGAATGGGATAACGCCCATCCGCAGCGTTTGGCGTCTATTTTTAAAGCGATGCAAAACGTCGCGCCGTCACAATTGGCCGATCGCGAGTTGTTTGACTTTGAAACTTTAAGCATAGAGCGCGATGACAATGAGCGCTTATTTGAAGGCGATAATATCCAAGCAGGGCAGACCGACAGTTTGGCTGAGATTGGTTTACCAGTAGCGCCAAAAACTCAAGTTTTTAATCCGAAGTTTGCCAGTCATCACAACCACGACCATGATCAGCAGGCAGAAAGCACCGATAGCATGGCAAAAACTAGCCGTACCACGCAAAAAATCCCCACGATTAATCCGGTGATTTAAATCATATAGATAGCTATAGTCAAAATATCCTAAAAACGCGACGGTATTGCTGATATCAATTTTTTGTGGCCTCTGTCTGCGCAGGCACAGCAAGCAAGAAAAACTGATATCAACAGTGCGTGATATATCGATATTACTTTTCACTCGTTATATTTTTATAAAATTAACCCCCAAAAAAAACCAGCGCATTATTCACGAATAGCTGATTTTTTGGTATTAATCTAACGTTAACAATTAACTTTTGGCAAAAACGGGTAGAGGGTTAAAACTCACCTCAGGGCGCGGTAATTTTGCCACATCCTGCATGCGCCAATCATTCTTTCCATCATAACTGACTTGCAGATAGTATTTGCCTCTTACGTCATCCAAATCGACTTGTGCTGTGTACTTGTTACCTGCTTGGTGCTTGAGTACCGCATCGCGGTCTTTTTTAATGTCGGTGGCGTGCGAGATAGACAACTCTAAAGAGTCAGGATAGGTCAAAGGCTCACCGTTCAATAACTTACCAGACTGCAAACTTTGCTCAGGATAATTGAGATAAAAAACGACATCGCCATTATCGGCAAACTGCATCTTGCCATGTAAATCTAAATCATAGGTGAGCTTGTCGCGTGAGACGTCATGATATAGGGTTTTGCCATCCATATACCAATCGTCGCGTACCACGCTATCACGGATTTGATAAGAATAATAAACAAACCAAATGCAAGCGATTACTACAAAAGCTGGCATGCCAATGACAAAGATAACCACCATATAGTTTTTGTACCATGGTTGGCTGTCTTGATGCTTAAAGTTCGGTGCTGGACTAGACATAACATACCTATTAATCAGATATTCGTTTATAAAGTGCGATTTGTCAGCTTATTATAAACGCTATCAAAAAATAAACCGACGGCTCAATGCAGCCAGTTTAATGACAAATACTTCACCCGCAAGTCAATGATAATTAGCCTTTGACTGAGTGCCACTAACGAGCGGATGAATAGATAAAAGCAACTACATACTCAATAATTACTGCCCTTGCGTGGTAAAGATATTTTGTTTACTTACATTATATTTACCATCTTCGCTGGCTACTGTTAAAGTAATCGGCGTTTGACCAAACTCAATCATTTCAGGGTCGCCATAAATACTGACTGGCATATCAAAGCTTTCGCCTGCTTCTAACGGTACATCGTTGAAGCGTACGCCTAAGCTCAACCCATCTTGTGGCTCAAGGCTTATTTTATAAGTGTGCGCACTTTGGGTTTTGTTGGTCAATTTAACGATATAGCTGTTTTCAATCATGCCTTGTTGGTTTACTGACGACAACTGATTACGGTCACGGCGAATATCAATCTCTAACGGTACGCGGTCTGTCAATGCATAAACCACACCGCCACAAAGTACCGCAAGCAAGGTTAAATAAGCAAAAAAGCGCGGGCGCAGTACACGGCTTGGCTCTTTTTCGACCAATTGACGCTCTGTGGTATAACGAATCAAGCCACGTGGGTAGCCAACTTTATCCATTACATCATTACAAGCATCGACACAGGCGGCACACTGAATACAGGCAACCTGCAACCCATCACGAATATCAATACCCGTCGGGCATACTTGCACGCACATCGTACAGTCAATACAATCGCCTAAATTCTCAGGATGGGTGCCTTTTTTACGGGCGCCGCGAGGTTCACCGCGCTCATAATCATAAGAAACAATCAAGGTATCTTTATCAAACATCACGCTTTGGAAGCGGCCATACGGACAGATTTGGATACACATCTGCTCACGCATGTAGCCTGCATTGACGTAAGTTGAAAAAGCGAAAATAAATATCGATACCCATATCCAAGTTGACCAGTCAGGGAAGGGGATAACGCCCCCTAACATTTGCCAACTACCATATAGAGCTTCTGTCCCTGATACATAACTGACAAACGTCATCGCCGTAATCATCGAAAATACAAACCAAATAAAGTAGATTAAAAAACGCTTGAAGACTTTTTTAGCATTCATAGGTTCTTTATCAAACTTGATACGTTTATTGCGATCGCCGATGACTATTTTTTCAACGTATTGGAACATATGCGTCCAGATGGTTTGCGGACAGGCATAACCACACCAAACCCGCCCTGCATATACCGTCACCATAAATAGCGCAAAAGCCGCAATAAGCGCAAAGACGGCAAGAAAGTAAAAGTCTTGGGTCAGAAACGTCATACCAAAAATATAATAATGCTGCGACGGCACATCGAACCAGATAGCTTGCCTGCCGTTATACCTTATCCACGGTAAAATCAAAAATAATGCCAATAACGCATACATGCTAATCACGCGGATATTTTGGTAAAATCCGGTGATAAATCTAGGGTGAACGCGTTTTTTATTGGCGTTAAGATCCACCTCAACGACAGGAATTTTATTGGATGGTTGTGCTGACATAAACGTGCCTCTTTAAAAAAAGAATCAGTCTGCTGGCATGATGAACAAATACCTTCAATACCTGGGTATATGGATGTGCGATGTTATCAATGTCAGTAAGTAGCAAGAGCCATACCAAAAAAAGTATCCAAACTTGCTACCAAATGAGCGATTGTAAATAAAGGATTAAAATATGCTTAAATATATGATTCTATAGTGTTTCTAATAGATTACTATTTTAGCAGTTTCCCTACTATAAATGGGGTGAGAATGCTAAAAAGCAATACTTATCTGCGACTTATTGATAGACAAAGTGCGTATCACTATTGAGCTTGATAAATATCAAAACCAGTGGTGATAGAGCATAAAAAGTATTAAATCTATCGGCAGTTTGATTTTGCGAGTTGCTCGTAGGCAGAGTTTATTAATAAAACATAAAGCTGATAAATAACTAAAAAGGGAGAACTGCAATCACAGTCCTCCCTTTGTCAAACACTACTTATTTACGATATACAACTGACTAAATGTGCTTAGTTTGCAACTGCCGTTTCAGGTGTGGCTGCTTTTGGTGCAGCGGCAGAAACAGGCTGCGCTTTAGCAGGCTGAGGCGTTCTGTCTGATAGAGAATAAACATACGCAGCAAGCAGCATAATACGCTCATTACCTAGTTTGGTTTCCCACTCTGGCATCACACCGGCACGGCCATAACGGATGGTATCACGGATACTTTCGCGATCGCCGCCATATAACCAGATGTTATCAGTCAAGTTTGGCGCCCCAGTAGAGATCATACCTTTAGCGTCTTCACCATGACAAAGCACACAGTTAGTAGGCTCATGGAAAATGGCTTTACCTTGAGCAACTTTAGCTTGGTCAAGCTCATAACCTGGTTGGTTACCAGAGATTGACAAGACATATTCAGCCGCTGCCCGCACACCATCTTCGCCAAGTTGGTCACGCCAAGCTGTCATACCACCAACACGACCATTATGTAGCGTCGTTAGGATATGTGAAGCTTCACCGCCATATAACCAGTCATTGTCGGTCAAATTAGGATAGCCTAGCGCACCTTTCGCATTAGAGCCGTGACAGACAGCACAATTCTGTAAGAACAAGCGACTACCAACCTTCAATGCATTCGGGTTTTCAGCCAGCTTTTCGACATAAGGTGCCAACTCGGCCACTTTCTCGTCGATTTGAGCCTGTAGCTCTGCTGGTGGCTTCTCACTATGACGCAGGGTTGCTTGCATCTCAGAAAGCGTTGCTAGGGTTTTTGTTGCACCGCTCGCATCGGCCTTGGCCAAAATGTTTTGCTCAAAGTTATCGGTAAATACTTTGTTATTACTTTCAAGTTCGCTGTTCAACTCGTTATGAGAAGTCCATGGTAAGGTTTTGCCATCCACTTCTACGGTTGTAATACCTTCCCACTTTGATGGAAAGATAGCAGGGAAAAATATCCAGTATGCAACGGCCCAAATGATTGAGCCAAAAAATATCACTAACCACCATTTAGGCAGTGGCTTATCGTATTCTTGAATACCGTCGTAAGTGTGCCCAGTAGTACCGTCTTCTTCTACTTCTGGCTTGTACTTCAACACCATTAGTAAGACGCCGAGGATACCCGCCCAACACATAATACTTAGTATGGTGATCCAAGAACTCCAAAAAAATGTCATCGTTTATCCTTATTGCGCTGCTCTTCAGACAAAGATTCGATATCCTCGTCATCAAGCGCAAGTTGTGCATCTTCTTCGAAGCGTTTTTTGTTTTTTGGCGAATACGCCCACCATGCAACGCCCACGAAGGCAATAAAAGCAGAAACGGTCGCAATTGTTTGTAATTCACCAATACCCATTAGCGCTGTCCTTCCATCGCGGTACCCAATTGCTGTAAGTAGGCAACCAGAGCATCAAGCTCAGTGGCGCCAAGTACCGCATCTGGCGCTCCTTCGATATCTTCTTCAGTGTAAGGCACGCCAAACTGATCACGGAATAGACGCATTTTAGTTTGCACATTGGTACCGTTTACTTCATTGGTTGCAAGCCAAGGGAAACCAGGCATTACTGACTCAGGTACTAAAGAACGGGGCGCAATCAGATGCTGTTTTTGCCAATCTTCAGAATAGCGTCCACCAACACGTGCAAGGTCAGGACCAGTACGTTTTGAACCCCATAAGAATGGATGGTCCCACGTTGATTCTGCAGCACGCGAATAAGGTCCATAACGCTCAACTTCAGCACGTAACGGACGAATCATTTGTGTATGACAGACGTGACAGCCTTCACGAATATAGATGTCACGACCTTCAAACTCAAGTGCGGTCCATGGTTCCATGGCGGGAAGGGGAGCGTTCACCCCACCTTCTTCAGGACCCTTGTTATCATAAATCAGCGGTACGATTTCAACGAGCGTTGCAAAGCTAATGGCAATGACAATACCGATAACCAACAAGCCGGTATTTTTTTCAATAATTTCATGCGGTGTACCAGACATGATCGCTCCTTATACGTTAGCTGCCGAAGGTTTATCAACACTAGGTTCATGATCCGTTGGGTCAGCGATATCTACAGGCTTACCTTCTGGCATTTGCAGTGTTTTATAAACGTTATATGCCATAACAAACATACCCGATACATACAATAGGCCACCAAAAGCACGACCAATATATGGGAAATGTGAGAACTCAACGGTATCAACGAAGCTATATACCAACGTACCATCTGGATTGGTCGCAAGCCACATCATGCCTTGGCCGATACCTGAAATCCACATAGAAACGATATAGAAGATAGTACCCGCTGTTGCTAACCAGAAATGCGTGGTGATTAAGCTAATAGAATACATTTTTGGTTTGTTATAGATACGTGGTAACAATACATATAGCGAACCAATGGTAATCATACCAACCCAGCCAAGTGCACCTGAGTGTACGTGACCGACTGTCCAGTCCGTGTTATGCGATAACGCGTTGACGGTCTTAATAGACATCATCGGACCTTCAAACGTTGACATTGCATAGAACGACAATGCCACAATCATAAAGCGAATGATCGGATCGGTACGCAGCTTATCCCAACTGCCTGATAGCGTTAGGACACCGTTAATCATTCCGCCCCAAGATGGCGCAAATAGGATGATTGAGAACACCATAGCGAGAGACTGCGTCCAATCTGGAAGCGCTGAATAATGCAAATGGTGACCACCAGCCCACATGTATGAAGCAATCAATGCCCAAAAGTGAACGATAGACAAACGATAAGAATAAATAGGACGACCAATCTGAACTGGAACGAAGTAATACATCATCCCAAGGAACGCGGCCGTTAAGTAAAAACCTACCGCATTATGTCCGTACCACCACTGCACCATCGCATCGGTCGCACCGCCAAATAATGAGTAAGATTTAAACGCACTAACAGGGATGGCCATACTATTTACGATATGCAGTAGAGCAATCGTAATAATAAATGCGCCAAAGAACCAGTTAGCCACATAAATGTGTGAAGTTCTACGTTTGATGAGCGTACCGAAGAACACAATGGCATAAGAAATCCATACCAAAGCAATCAAGATATCGATTGGCCACTCAAGCTCAGCGTATTCCTTGGTCGATGTCAGACCTAAAGGAAGAGTAATCACCGCTGCGACGATAACCGCTTGCCAACCCCAAAAGGTAAACCAAGCTAAATAAGGGGCGAATAGTCTCGTCTTACAGGTACGCTGTACCACATAATAAGAGGTTGCGAACAGGGCAGAGCCACCGAATGCAAAGATAACCGCGTTAGTGTGTAGCGGTCTTAGACGACTGAATGTCAGCCATGGAATGTCAAAGTTTAGTGCTGGCCATGCTAACTGTGAAGCAATGAACACACCAATACTCATGCCGACGATGCCCCATATCACGGCCATTATCGTAAAGAATCTTACGACAGTGATTTCATACTCACGGTCAATTGGGGCGACTGCTGTGTTTTGTAAACTCATTGGATGATTCCTTTACAGCCCGAATTATCAACAGAATTAACTAACTCTCCGCAGCCTCTATATTATAAAAAATTATAAGCAGATTATGGTTGCGGTACATGTTGTTTTTGCCAAATCTTATTATCGAGACCTTATTTACTATTAAGTCAAACCTACACTAGTTATCAGCGGTTACTGCTGAGTAGAGGGCGGCGATATAAATGCACGGCGCTCACAGCTGGACGATAATAGGATGATTAATAAATAATAAACGGTTAAATTTGATAAGATAATGTGCCTTCCTTGAGCATCAAACATCTATTGAGGCTGAGTATGTATCTTAATTATTACTGCTAAAAAGCCAGTATGAACGAAGATAGATACTGATATTCAATCGGTGATAAAAAACTTATACACCATCAATGTATGCTAGCGGCGGCTGACAAAAACCATGTTTACGTAATGTTTAGTTAAAACTCCCGACTCTGTTTAAGGGTATTGTAACGCAAACCTAATCAAATATCATCAGAACTATGCGCCAAAATACAAACTCTTTGGTAAAAATAGTTACGAACGATATAATCTTTCAGCGTTATATACCTATTTTATACCCAATTTCCCTACTATTCTAGGGGTGAAAAAAGATAGTGCTTTTTGGCGCAAAAAATACAATTAAGCGGTGGTTTTGTAACAATGGCAGCATTTGCGCTATAAATAAGTTTTACTTATCATCGAATCGCACCTTATAATGACGCCTTGTATTATCGCTAACCAAGTGCTTTATACTGATATTAACGAATATTTTGAACTTTTAAATAGTGGTTAGGCTTAGCCGTATGCTGGCACAAGCCTACCTTCATAAATAATAGGTATTAAGGATAATAATATGGCAGTTTTTTTGACAGACGAATGGTTTGAGCAAGTTGAGAAAATGGGTCAAGAAGCCGGTGAATTAAATTTACCACCAGCGCTTGCTAATATGGTGGTGAACTTAAAAGTTACCGATACGGAGCAAGATATCGAAGCAAGCTTTGCTGACGGCTTATTGCATCGCGGTTTGAATGATAAGGCAACCACAACCTTATTGTTGGATCGTAGCCTGCTGCAATCTATCATTACCAACTTTGATACCAATGAAATCATGGGCGCTTTTATGGCCGGTAAAATTCGTGTCGAAGGTGATATGTCACAATTGATGGCAGTACAAACCGCGCGTCCAAGTGCTGAGCAAAAAGAGCTTTATAGTAATATCAAGTCAATGACTACCTTAGCTTAATGACTTGTTTTTCATTTTTGTATCAATAACGTTTAGCATAAAAAAAGCCCTTAATATGAATTAAGGGCTTTTTCGTCGGAGAATTTAACAGTAAAGTAACTTCTAAATTAACTGGCTTTTGATTGTTGCGCAGTTGTTTGTGGTTTTTGATTTTCTTTGTAAATCGCCGCTTGTAACCAGATATTGGCCTGTACATAGTCATGCACTTCAATAGCAACGGTGGCTTCGGTTTTAGGTGCGCCAATGCGAATGACAAAAGGATCTGCATCTTGTTCACGCAGTACCACCACATCAAATAAGATAATGGTCTGACCATTAAATAGTGTTTCTTGCTTACCAAGCACCTGACCTTGACACCAAGCTTCATCTTCTTGCCCTATGGTATCGCCGAACAAATACGCGCACATATGACCGAGATTAATCTCGACGGGCGCCATTTGTTCTTTGGTTTGAGGCTGCCATGCTTTGATTTGCTCTTGTAAATCGTCAGGCATTTTTCCATCATTAGCGGCAACGATGTCGTTAAAAGCGCGATGGTAGCGAATGGCTTCTTGGTCTTCGACCATAATCACTTCGTCTTGTTCACTCAGCTTAATCTCATGCGCCCACGCACTAAAGTTCACATAATAGGCGGTATCTTGCTGATATAAATGGCGGTTAGCGGTGTACAGCTGGTCGAAAGCATAAATAATGCTGCCATCAGCGGTGCGTAAGCGTAAGACGGTATCGTGAGTGTTGTCATTGACAATCATGCGCTCGATTTTGCACGTCAAACCATAAGGGCTATCGACACAAGGGTAAGCATTAATAAAGCATTCAGGCTTGCCGTCTTTCATCGCCAGCACTTGATTGATATGACAAGGCTGGTCTTCAGATAGCAATAAGCAGCTGTCTTTAGCGCTGACATTGCTGTTGAGGCCTTTTGGCATCGCCGCTTTTTCAATCATCTTTTGCAGCCATTCTGGCACGTCTTGACTCATGTCATCGGTCAAAATGCGCCAATGATCGGCGTGACCGGCAGATTGCTCGTCAGTTAAGGTGATTTTGGTAGGGGATTGGATGTTTTTATATTGATAATTAATGGTCATGAATATACTCAAACTTAAGTCAGCCATGAAGTTTGGGTCTAAAACTGTGATTGCTGACCATTATCCAATATATGAGCGGATTGGTTTATGATAACCAGCAATGTCGTCAGTAAAGAGGCAACAAACAACAATGAGGGGTTAATGACAATTGTCCTTAGCATACAATATATAGGTATAGACGCAACTAATAGCAAGCCCCTCACGAAAAATAATATGAAAAGTTGAGTTTTTATCAAAAAATACCGGCAGTTTGCGCTAATGACTGGCACATATAAGTCAAATTGTGTCAAACTAGCTCCCTTTTGACAGCGGTATTTTGCTGCTCATAATCCCCTGTTTTTTGTTCGATTGATATGTTTTTGCGGCGACGGCCTTAGTGAGTGTCATGCTAAAAGGCGGTTGCTGCATTGGATTTTATAACATAAATAAAGTCGCACGTAGATAAGATAAAGAGTTTGAATATGTTTCGTCCTTTAGCGTTATTTATCGGCTTACGGTACACCCGAGCAGAGCGTAGTAATGGTTTTATCTCCTTTATCTCGCTGATTTCAATGATTGGTCTGACGCTTGGCGTGGCGGTACTGATTACGGTGCTATCGGTCATGAATGGTTTTGATCGCGAGCTCAAAACGCGTATTTTGGGTATGGTGCCACAAGCGACGGTTATTTCAACCGAGATTATCGGCGATTGGAAAGAGGTGGCTGATAAAATTAAAGAAGATCCCGAAGTTGCTGCCGTCGCACCCTTTATTCAGCTGCAAGGTATGCTGACCTCCAACGGTCAAGTGGCTGGGATTATGGTCACCGGCGTTGATCCAGAGTATGAGAAAAACGTTTCTATCATCAACGAGCATATGATAGAAGGCAGTATTGATACGCTGCAAAATGGTGAATTCAGTATTGTCCTTGGTGAAGAGATGGTGCAGTCTTTGGGGCTGCGCTTAGGTGATAAAGTGACCTTGGTGCTGCCAGAAGCGTCGCCATCGCCAGCAGGGGTGATACCGCGCTTTAAGCGTTTTACTTTGACAGGTATTTTTACCATCAGTCCCGAAGTAGATAGCCTAATGGCGTTTATTCCGATGGGTGATGCGGCAAAATTACTGCGTCTGCCAGAGGGCGCGCAGGGTATTCGTATGAAGCTTGACGATATCTTTAACGCACCGATGGCGGCCCAAAAAGCGGCTGCTATTGCGCCTGACAAGCTTTATCCTAGCGATTGGACACAAACGCACGGCAACCTATTTGGTGCCATCCAAATGGAAAAAGCCATGGTTGGCTTGCTGCTGTTTTTAATTATCCTTGTTGCCGCTTTCAATATCGTTTCAAGTTTGGTGATGCTAGTCACCGACAAAAAAGCAGACATTGCTATTTTAAAAACCTTTGGCGCTTCACCGCGTCTGATTACCCATGTGTTTATGGTACAGGGCATCGTTATTGGCTTTATTGGTACCATTGCGGGCACGATACTTGGTGTTATCTTTGCCCTGACCGTCAGTGATATTTTGGGCTTTATCAATCAAACCTTTGGCCTCAATTTGTTTGATGCTTACTTTGTAAATTATCTGCCATCGCAGCTGCGTTTGACCGATGTGGTGCTGATTACCAGTGCGTCATTTATACTGAGCTTCTTGGCGACCATTTATCCAGCGCGCCGAGCAGCGAAAATTCAGCCTGCACAAACGTTGCGTTACGAGTAATCTACAGGCGTCAATCGTCAATGCCATGATAAAGAAAACAAAGGAAGTACCATGTCTGAAATTTTGAAAGCGACCAATATTAATAAAATTTATGATGAAGGGGCGGTGAGCACGCAAGTATTGACCGGTCTGGATTTGACCGTCAATGTTGGTGAGCGCATTGCGATTGTTGGTACCAGTGGTTCGGGAAAAAGTACCTTGCTGCATTTGCTTGGCGGACTTGATACCCCAAGTAGCGGGGAGGTTTGGCTACACGGGCAGCTATTAAATAGTATGAATGAGACCGAGCGCGGGGCGATGCGTAATAAACACTTGGGGTTTATTTATCAGTTTCACCATTTGTTAGCCGAATTTACCGCGGTTGAAAACGTTGCTATGCCGCTACTGATGCGCCCAAAAGTATCGACGACCGAGGCACGTCAACAAGCGATAGATATTTTAAAAAGTGTCGGTTTGGAGCATCGTTTGGCGCACAGACCCGGTGAGCTATCAGGCGGTGAGCGTCAACGTGTGGCGATTGCTCGCGCGCTTGTGACCAAACCATCACTTATTTTGGCCGATGAGCCGACTGGTAACTTAGATTATGACAACGCCCAAAGTGTGTTTGGGCTGTTATCCGAGCTACAAAGCACCATGCAAACGGCGCTATTGATGGTGACGCATGACCGTAGTTTGGCAGGCCTTGCTGACCGTCAGCTCCTACTCCGTAATGGGCATTGGGAAGATTACTAAAGGCGTCATTTTTAATACTTTTTTTCAATAAACTGTAGAACTGCTGTTACTGAGCAGCAGCATGATACCGTTAGCTTTTTTATAAAAGTTACTGATAAAAACGACGAAAAAAACAGACTGTATCTAGCAGCTTTAACAAGTAGATAAAACCATAACTAAAATGCTAAATAAGGAATAATGAAATGGATAAAAATGATGATCCGATTGAAGCGTTTGGTAGTGCTGAAGAAGGTAACGAACCACTAAAGCCTTATATGGATCCGACGCTATTTGACACCATTGATAAACAAGCACAAATAGACTTGCTGACGCCGGTTTTCGACTCAATTACCTTAGCGGGTGCAGATTACGATTTAAAGGCGCAAGATAGCGCCACGGGAAAACGTTATACGCTGCTAAAAGATGAGAAGGTGATAGATATCTTTGTGATGGATAATAATCTGGCTGATAATGTTAAAAACGCTATCGACAAGCATAAAGAGGAAGAAGGCGAGTTATAAGGTCGCTTATGAATTGGGTAATGATTTTATAAGATATTTCCAACTTTATAGAATGCTGCTATTTTTATAAGATGACTGACGCGGCAAAATTGATTATTAAGGATTCACGCTATTCATGCTTGCTGGTTTTTTCAGCAGAGTCTTTCTGACGTTTTTGCCAGCTGGTGACAGTTTTATAGCGCCAGATGGCTTTAAACGCCAGTCCACAGACAATACTGCTGATGACCGCTAAAATTGTTAATCCTAGACAAAAAGCGGCGATAGATACCGTACCTTTATAAGTAATAAAAGGATTGGCGCCATCAGAGATAATCCATAAGGTAAAATCTGAAATCATGCGACCGATAATGCGCAAGCTTATCATCGGCACATCAAGGATTTTGGCACCGATATAGTAGCCAGCATAAAACACCGGCAGGGTCGTCAGCGGGTTAGTAATCCAAGTCAGACCAAGCGCCATCGGCACATTGGCACGAAAAATAAGCGCGCCGATTAAGGCCAGCAACATCTGTCCTGGCAACGGGAAAAATGCGCTGAGCACGCCTATATAAACCGCTTTATTTAAACTATGGCGATTAAAATGCCATAAACGCGGGTCGGCGAGTTGCGGCGCAAATAGTTTTAATGAGCGACTTTCTAAGATTTTTTCAGGGGTAGGGAGTAGGTCTTTTAGACGTTTGTTTGGCACAGAATCGCCTTTACATGTTAACTTCAACCCGCTCAATCATATTGATGGGATGATATACAGTGATATTATTAATAAAAAATATAGCTATAAATGTTATCAGAAAAGCGGCTAGATAATGTTGAATAATCACTATTGCAATATTTCTGGTAAGTATAGGGTAATAGCCACATAAATGCCATCGCTTGACGGTTTGCGCACTTGGTGGTTGGTTCAATGTTTAGAACGGTCATTATCCATCATGCAAATTATATGCAATGGACGAGCTATCAAGCAAGCGAGGAGCGCTGGTGTACTGGTTAATTGGTAGCTTGATAATCATCGTTATGATGGGGGTTTTGGCCGTCGCGGATACTATGCCGCTGCCTATTGGCTCCTTATTACCAGCAGACCTCAGCGCATCTTCTATCTTGCCGTTATTATTAATGGCTTTGACCATTGTTCTGCTGTTTATCAATCAGCGTTACATTGCGTTTGCACCCTCGATTGACGCTAAAAAGAGGTATGTTAAAAATTCCTCTGCTCAAAATCTTGCTGTTCAAAATTCTGCTAAAACCCCATCTTCTACATCACCATTACTCTATAAATTTGCTCATTATTTATTAACGACAGTATTAGCGTTAGCGCTGATTACTGGTTGTGGGCTGCTCGCTTTGATAAGTCAGCAGCAGGCGCAAAGTAATGCCATCAAACAAACTGTGCGCGTGCAAGCGTTGGTGAGCATCGAAGGCATCAGTGATAGTGTCTATGATGACGCAAGTAATAGTGGCTATCGGCAGGTTGCTACCATTAGCCATATATCGCCTTTACTGTCCGAGCTAACGTCGCAGGATTTGGACAAACTGAGCGTAAATTACAATGCCAATTATAAAGAGGTGACTAATAATAGCCTAAGCAATAAAGAAAATAACTTAAACGGAGATAATTTCGAATATTTCGAAAATAAACAATATCGTATACTGCTAAATGCTTATCCAAAAAAATCTTTCTCTAAAAAACCTTCTAAAAAAAGTACTGACAATAAATCGCAGACTATAGACTTAAATGATTTGCAGCCAGGTGATCAGTTATTGATGGCTTTGACACTAGCGCCCCTTGCTAACTCTGAGCAAGCGTTGAACAATCCAACGGGATTTGATAGTTATCGGTGGTTGCGAGGGCGACATATCGATGGGGTTGCCACGATATTAGCGACCAGTACCTCAACTATTCCGTTTAATGACTCAGCAGCATTGTCTAAAGCGGACGATTCTTATCTATACCGTTTGCGTACCGCTATCGACCAAGGACGTTGGCAACTACGTCAGCATTTTTATCAAGATTGGGCAGGGCAAACTCCCGCAGAGCAGCAAGCAAAAGCAGTGACTTTAAGCTTACTGACCGGTGATCGCAGTTTAATCAATCGCGCTACCAAAGATTTATATCAGCTGGCAGGTATTTCTCATTTATTGGCCATCTCAGGAACGCATGTTTTATTTTTAGCGATTGTGTTAGCGGGATTGGCAGTCTTACTGTTGAATCGTTTTTACCCCTCTCTCTATCGTCATATCCCGCGCTGGCAATTGCGCTGGTGGGTTATGATGAGCGCGGCTTTTATTTATGCCTTGTTTACTGGGTTTGATGTCCCTGCTGCGCGTACCGCGTGGATGTTATTAGCCATAGGTTTGATACGCTTAACGCTACTGCCAATTAGTACCATGCGTATATTGTTGGCGCTGGCGATACTGATGGCATGGTTCGACCCGTATGTACTGTGGCAGGCTGGTTATTGGCTGTCCTTTATAGCGGTAGCGCTGCTATTAAAGTACGAAGATAGTTCAGTAGCATGGAGTCAAGCAGAGTCTGCAAGCTTAACGACCACGAACTCTAATGACAATAAAAATGCGAAGATAATTCAACGCTTATGGCTAGGGTTTAAAAGGTTGTTTAAGTTACAGTTCTGGCTATTTATTGCGCTATTACCCATAACCTTATTGTTATTCGGTAAGGCATCACTGTTAGGGCTTATCGTTAATTTATTTGCTATTGGATTATTTGGTTGGGTGATTGTACCGCTAAATTTACTGGCTGGGCTGTGCTATCTTATCTCGCCTGCGCTAGCTGATACTATTTGGGCACTGGTGATTGCTCTCGTCGCTCATTTACACGAGCTTATCACGTGGCTAACGGCGTTACCGATATTCTCAGGGGCATGGCTTTATACGCCAGTGAATATGGCAATTTTGCTGATGGTATTATTGGCGATGTTGCCGTGGCTATTACCGCGTGGCCTTATCAGTCGTTGGCTCGCGCTAGCGCCGTTAACGCTACTGGTTATGACGGTATACGCCAATCAGCAGTCGTTAACCATGACTCCGACTCTCTATATTCTGCCAACGGGCGACCAATATTTAAGCGCGGCGGTGCTACAATACCCTGTGCTAAATAATGAAGATAATAAGACAAACGTTAGCTGGTTAATTTTAGCCGATCATAGGCCTTATGTTACTCGTACGATGCCAAGCACGCTAACCGCTGACAAGCTATCTGCGACATTAGAGCAACAACTACGCAGCTTATCTATCAAGCGTCTAGAAGGTATGGTAGTCCAAAGCAGTAGCGCGGCCTTGACGACATCTTTAGTGACATTAACAAATAACAACCGTCAGTCATTGCAGCCGACCATCTATAAGCCAAACGACTCTGAGCTGCTACCAATGACCGTCGCTGAGTTAAGTCAACGTCTCCCAACCGCTCAGTATTGGCAAGCCGGGCGTAGCGAGCGTTGGCCCGAGCTCCAGCGCGCTTATCAACTCACCAGTCAATCTGGTAAAAATAAAACTCAGGCAACCATCAGTGCCCAAGCTTGTGAGCAAGGTAAAACCTGGCAACTCGCCAATGGTGATTTAACGTTGCAAGCTATCACAGGTTGGAGCAAAATAAACGATGCCAGTGTCTGGGACTGTACGCTTGCGCTTGATAGTCGATTACCTATTCAAATTGTCAGTTATAATGCTGCTGACCCGCTCAAATCATTAGCTACTAAAGTACAAACACTTCAGTCCGATAACAAAGCGCCACCTTCTCATACTAAAAATGCTCAATCACGTTTGATTTTAAATGTCGATACCCATCCGCGCGTGTGGCAAATGTGGTCGTTATTATGCGCGATTGAACCGAATACTAAAAATGACACTTTAAAAAACTCTTTAAATAGTGCTATGAATAGCACAACATGGCTTGGGTATAGCACTTCGCATATCTCTGCAGATGCAATAAGGGCGCAACAAATCGATGAGACAATCACTTATGATAATAAGTCACTAGATGCCGCTCTAGCTTTTGAGGCCGATAGTAAGGATTAACCTTATAATCTGACTTATTGGTATCATCCTTATAAAACATCTCGCTCCTATAACCTGTCGCCTTTATAATATCAAGCTATTTCACAGTTCTGCTATTGAACCATGAGCGAAATGCCACCATACTTAGTAGCTTATTTAATTATTATTCTTATTATTGAAGTTCTAAAAAAAACTGCTTGTTTAAGTAAAAATATTTAATTCTTATTATGTAATTTTTTAGAGTTTCTCTTTTATCGTTTTACATTGTTTCTGACTTAGGAAGTTATATGCCCAACTGGCCACCAGACCCTAACAAACGTCCTGACAACTCGGCCAACCAGCCAACGCCGATGCAGCAGCAAAATCAGCCGAGCGGACAAGAGTGGCGACTGCTTGAAAATACGTTATTAGCCAGTGTGGTTGAGCAGCGCCGCGCCCGTCGCTGGAGTATTTTCTTTAAGCTATTGACCTTTGGTTATATTTTATTGATATTTTTGACCATTGGTCGCGGTTGTAGTACCAAAACACCGTCCGGGCTTGAAGGCGTTGATACCAGTAAGCCGCATTTGGCGGTGGTTGAAATCCAAGGAACGATTAGTAGTGGTGATGTCGCCAATGCTTACGATGTTAATGAGGCCTTAACTCGCGCTTTTGAAAACAGTAATGCCAAAGCCGTGGCGCTTGACATCAACTCGCCCGGCGGCTCACCCGTACAGTCTGATGAAATCTGGCAGACGATGATGGATTTGCGTCAAGAATATCCTGACAAAAAACTCTACGCGGTGATTGGTGATATGGGTGCTTCGGGCGCTTATTATATCGCTTCAGCTGCGGATGAGATTTATGTCAATCCATCAAGCTTAGTCGGTTCGATTGGCGTAATTATGCCAAGCTATAATATCGAAGGCTTAATGGATAAATTTGGCGTTAAAGACCGCACCATTACCGCAGGCGAGTATAAAGATATTTTAAGCTTGTCACGTCCGCTGACTGACTATGAAGAGCAGCATGTCGAAAAAGTGCTGGACAATACTCATAAGCACTTTATCAATGCGGTCAAAGAAGGTCGCGGCGATCGTCTAAAAAATCCTGAGGAAAATAAACTGTTTTCAGGGCTATTTTGGACCGGTGAGCAGTCGATTGAGCTTGGCTTAGCTGACAAAAAGGGCAGTATTTCGACTTTAGAGAAGAAGTTGAAGCTTGATAACGTCGTTAATTATACGCCAACCGACCCATTTAGCTTGTTTATGGATCGCTTTGCCGTTAAGTTAGGCGCCGGTCTTGGTTCAAGTATCAAGCTTGACGTGTTACCACAAGAAGAGGGTCAAGCGCAGATGCGCTAAGCGCTTTATATTTTAGATTTAATGTGTATGATTGTTAAGGCTGAGTATATGATTATGCTCAGCCTTAATTGTATATAAATTTCGATTATTATAATAAACAGCTATTTAAATTACTGAGAGCTTGTCATGAGTGCCATTAATCCACAGACCTTTGCGTCACTACCCAAGTCTAAGATAACCCAAAAACCTGTCATTCATTTTGCCCATGCCAATGGTATGCCAAGCGCCGTTTATACGCCGTTTTTTGCCCCGCTTGCTGAATTTTTTACCATTGAATATATCCCTATGCTGGGTAATACGCCCGATTATCCAGTAGATAACCATTGGCAAAGCCTGACCCAGCAGATTATTGATAGCGTTAAACGCACGTGTGAGCAGCATGGGGTGAGTCAGTTAGTAGGCGTTGGGCATTCGCTTGGTGCCATGTGTACTATGCAGGCGTTATACCGTGCGCCGGAGATATTTGCGCAAGCGGTGCTGATGGATCCACCGTGGATTTATGGCAAAGTAAGCCTGCTGTGGCATTTGGCAAAAAACGCCGATAGATTACCGCTGATGAATAATCGCTTGATGGATAAGCTGTCGCCAGCGGGCGTGTCCAAGCATCGCCGTGATGTCTGGGATAGCCGCGAAGACGCTTATGATAAGCTGCGTCATAAAGGCTTTTTTAAAGATTTCGATGAGCGTAGTTTTCAAGGCTATATCGAGCATGGTTTACATGAGCGTGCGGACGGCAAAGTCACACTGGCAATCCCTAAAGCCAGTGAAGTTGAGGTGTTTCGTACCAATCCGTCATGGTATTGGCTGACCCCAAACCGTGCACCTAAACCGCCAGTGACGCTCATCATTGGTGAAGACAGTATCTTTCTTAAGCGCCGCTTCCCGCAGCAAATCAAATCACGCCTGAATATCGATTATGAAACCCACACTGGCGGACATATGTTCCCGCTTGAGCACCCAGAGTCGGTGGCGCGTCAAGTGCTTGAGCTTATCAAAAAGCAATTGCCAAAATAAACGATGGTTGTGAATCCTAGAAGTTAGGATAAATGTAATGTGAGCAGCTAGCACACTTTTTTGAGTGACGATTTATGCTAAAAAAAGCGACCACCGCAACTATTAAGACCACAGTGTCTAAACCTGCGCCGCTATTTTCACGCTTGGGTGCGTTGCTGTTAGTGATAGTCATGGTAGTGACGTTCTTTATCAGTCAATTAATCGGCGTCTATATTGCAGGCAAAATGGTATTGCCCGCTACTAAGAATGCCACTATGGGCGATATTTTCTTTTTTGGTAGCAATGATGGTACGGTGGTTAGTCTTTCTATCATTATTGGCTGTATCTTACTGGTGGCAGTCAGCGTTTTATTGATTCGGGTGAGGGGCGGCAATGTAAAACAGTATCTAGCGCTCAAGCCGTTTTCATGGTCGGTTGGCATCGGTATGTTAGGGTTATTGCTGATATTTATGATTGGCAGTCAAGCGTTAACTTACCTGCTCAATGAATCACCGTTGGTCTTCGTCGACCCTTTATATCAGTCTGTCAGCTCAGTCTGGTTATTGATATTTGCCATGGTGATTGTCGCGCCGATTTATGAAGAGTTGATATTTCGTGGATTATTATGGTCGGCTATTGCTGAGCAGTTCTCAAACGTAGCCAACGCAGAGCATCGCGGCGCATTAGTTGCAAGTTTAGTGACCAGCGTGATATTTGCAGCGATTCATCTGCAATATGGCATGTATGAGATCAGCACTATTGTGGTATTGGCATTGATATTTTGCTATGCGCGTATCAAATCAGGCTCGCTAGTATTACCGATGCTGTTACATATTATTAATAATGGCGCCGCGATGGCGCAGTATTTAGCGGAAATTAGTTAAAGGTTTATATATAAACGTCAAATAGCTAATTGATGAATGTCTTTATCAATTAGCTATGCACCCATTAGCTGTTATTTTATGTTTATAGTGATTGATGACTAAGCATTTGGATTTAAGGCTAAGACTTCTTCAGCGGCTCGTTTAATATCATCAATTGTTAGCTGCGGTTTACCGCTCAATGCCTGTCGCCACTTGCGCGCACCTGTTAAGCCTTGAAACAACCCTAAATAATGCCGCGTCATCGTTGGTAGTGCTTCACCTTTAGCGCTTTGTTTTTCTAGATAAGGGTACAATTGCGCTAAAATATCCGAGCGCTTAGGAATCGGCGCGCCCCATAAACTGTTGGTTTCTGCCAGTAGGTACGGATTGTGATAAAACGCTCGTCCAATCATCACGCCATCGACATGCTGTAAATGGGCTTTAATATCAGCAACCGTTTCGATACCGCCGTTAATCTCGATATCAAGCGTTGGAAAGTCTTGTTTGAGACGGTAAACATCATCATAACGCAGTGGCGGTATTTCGCGATTTTGCTTCGGGCTCAAGCCCTGTAGCCACGCCGTACGGGCATGAACAATAAAGCGTGTACAACCTGCCGCTGCGACTTTTTCGACAAAATCTACCATAAACTCATAACTATCAAAATCGTCGATACCAATACGATGTTTAACGGTCACCGGAATATCGACCGCTGCCTGCATGTGCTTGACCAAATCAGCGACCGTCTGCGGCTCTGCCATGAGGCAGGCGCCAATTTTATTGTGCTGGACGCGATCAGAGGGGCAACCGACGTTGATATTGACCTCATCGTAGCCATGCTGCTGCGCAAATTGGGCACATTGGGCCATCTCGCTACTATCGGCACCGCCAAGCTGTAGCACCAGTGGATGCTCAAGCGTATCAAAGCGCAGATGCCGCGCGCGATTGCCATAGAGCAGCGCACCAGTACTAATCATCTCGGTATAAAGATAAACATGCGGATTAAACAGCCGTGCAAAGTAGCGATAATCTGTCGTTGTCCAGTCGATCATGGGCGCAACAGAGAGTCGTTTGTTGGTCATATCAACCATTAGGGTAAAGCCTCGTTATTATGCATGCATATAGTAGGTCGTTTTAAAATCGTTATACCAGTCTCACGTCGATATTCATCAATTTGCCAATTTTATTGCGAACCGACCTTGCTTTTACGTGCATTTTTAAATGTGTTTAAAAGGAGAATAGATAAAGCGCCATGAGTGTTATTTTCATGACGCCTTTTGATTATTCTATCCATATAAGTTAAATAATAGGAAAATCAATAACAAAGCAAAAATAGGGAAAAGCTCAGTAATTATTCTCTAAATCACTTCATCAATTTTTTTGAATTCAGGCAAATTATAAAAATAAATGCCCATGATAATGCCGATAAAGCCTACAAAGGCAATGTATAGCGCAGGCGAAAAGCTGATATATAAAGTGGCGTAACCAAGCCCAAAAGGCACCAACACTCCGACAATCCCATAAGCAACATTATAACAAAGTGCCATACCTGTCAGGCGCACGTTGGTGGGAAATAATTGTACCAAAATGGCCGGAACCATGCCCACAATACCCGCACAAAACCCTAACAGCGCATACATGATAAGAATGTAATCGCCACTTGCTTGTAGATGATAAAAGAATGCAAACATCTGCGCAATCAACAAGATAGAACCAATGGCCAATACTTTACCAAAGTTTTGATGGTTGGATATGATTCCGTAAAACACACAGCCGAGAATCATAAATACGATGCCTAAACTGTGTGAAAAGCCAAATAAATCATTATCCAAAGTAAAACGCAGCTCAATTAAATCGGGTAGGAGTAGAATGATAACGGTGGTGATACTGGCTATGATAAAGGTAAGTAGCAAGCCGATAAAGATAGAATGCTTACAATGCTTAAAGAGCAGGATAAAGGGTTTGGCAATATAATCACGCGGCTTTGCAGCTTTCATGGCGATGAAAAACGGCGATTCATCTATCCAGCGCCACGCCAAAAAAGGCACCACGCTTAGGATGGCCGCCATAAAAAATGGTACCCGCCAGCCATAAGCGGCCAGTTGCTCGGTGGTCATGGAGTTGGTTAGCCAAAGAAAAAAGGCGTTGGAAAATAGTACACCGACAAAAAAGCTTGCCGTTACATAACTACAGGCGACTGACAAATATTGGCGCGGCACATGCTCTGACACAAAAACCCAAGCCAGCGGTGCAAAAAGCCCAAACGCCATTCCTTGTATCAGGCGTAAAATAATGAATAAAGCAGGCGCAGCCATACCCCATTGCGCATACGTTGGCAAGCAGGCCATCGCCAGCAAGCTTGCAGCGGTCACCAAAATACTCATTAATAATATCGGTTTTCGTCCACTGATATCACCAAAGCGCCCAAAGATAACCCCGCCAAACGGACGTGCCAAATACCCAATCGCAAATAGCCCAAGCCCTTGTATTTTAGCCATCGCCGCACTGGTATTAGCAGGAAAAAAGGCGGCAGCGATGATATCAGCAAGATATAAGTAAATCAAAAAATCAAAGAACGCGACTGCGCTGCTAAAGCAGATAAAAAGCACAGCGTTTCTATCTTTAGAAGACATCAGAGCATATTGAGAACGAGAAGGCATAATAGATCACGCATCCACTTAAAGAGGGGTTGATTAGAATGGGTAAATAAAGCGTATGAAATAACAGTCGTGCGATAAAAGTATTGGCTATCTATAACAACCAATCAATCGGTAGCCATGACATGATGGCCAACCAAACATGATCACTAATATCGACGCGCGGCTCTGAATCGTAAACAACCTTTTCACCAGCTTCTACGGTATGCCATTGCAAGCTGCCATTTTCTAACAACTTAACTTCATAGGCTTGACCCAATAATTCATCGCTGAGCGCACTATGCAATTGTTTTGCCAGCTCCTCGTCATTGATAATGACGCCCATCTCGGTATTAATATTGGCGGAGCGCGGATCGACATTATATGACCCAATAAATACTTGGTAGTCGTCAACGGCAAAAGTCTTGGCATGCAGGCTGGTAGACGATTGACTGCGCGCTTTCCAAAGCTTGTTTTCGCGTTTTTCTTCAGAAGCGGTTGATTTTAGCTCGTAGATTTTTACCCCAGCTCGCAATAAGCTTGGGCGCCATTGACTGTAGCCAGAATGCACCGCGGTCACATCAGTGGCATCAAAGGAATTGGTCAAAATCTTGATATCAATACCAGCTTCTGCCAGCTCGACCAGTGTATTGACCCCGTCTTTGGTGGGGACAAAATAGGATGAAATAATCGTCAGGCGTTTGGTTGGACTGCCCAATAAAGTACGCAGCTGATGTACCAAATTGGTATCGGCTGGGACAGTCTTGGTCAATTTGCCGACGTCATCGCTTAAAAACTGCATGTCAGTCCAGCGAAAGGGCACGCGCTTATTGATTAAGTCACTATCAATAGAGGAATCTTCGATAGCCGTTTTATAGACGTCTAAGCTGCTCTTACTGTTGTTTTTTTCATCAGCTCTGAGTTTGTCCAAACCTTCCAAAAAATCCGTGGTTTCACCTTTATCAAGGGTGGCAAGGGTTTGGATATCAAATGAAATTGGCGCTGACCAATAACTGGCAAAGCTATTGTCAATGTCAGCGACTACTTTACCGATGAGCAAAACGTCTAAATCGGCAAATTGGCTGTTTTTGTCATTGCTTAGGTATTCGTCACCAATATTACGCCCACCAATAATAGTGATTTGCTTATCAAAGGTCATGCTTTTATTGTGCATGCGCCGATTAATGCGCGGTAGACCTGTTACGAAGTTTAAGGTTTGAAATTTGCGGTACATCAATGGGTTGATAATACGTACGGCGATATTCGGGTGGCTGGCAAAACGTAATAAATGCTGATCAAATTTGGCGCTATTATTAAAATCATCCAACAACAAACGAACGATGACGCCGCGCTCGGCCGCGTCCCATAAGTCCTTTAGCATCAGCTGTCCGGCTTGGTCATCGTGCCAAATATAATATTGGGCGTCGATATTACGCGTGGCCATGCTGGTCAAAATACTGCGTGAAGCAAAAGCGTTGGCACCTGTCACAATCGGATGATAACCCGATAAATCAGGGTGAATCTCGTTCTGTTCACTGATAGCGGCGACTAAGTCAGTGCTATCCGTTTTTGTATTGGTAGTTTGGCTGTTTTGTTGGCCGTCTTTCTGATTGCTATTTTGCTCGTGACCCTCTTGTTGATATAAAGCGTCGATACGCGCGGATAAAGCTTGGCTTTCAGGCAAATGCGGCTGCTTTGGCAAACTCTGACATCCACTAAGACCTAAGGTAAGGCCGAGAGTTAAGCTCAACGATAAGTTACTTGGTTCTATACTGAACATCGACATAAATGAGTGACCTTAGTGGACCTGAATTGTATAAAGCACGGGTTAAAAGTGGGCTTGATTTATTGGCTATTTTTACCGATGGTAGCACTGAGTATGGCGCGTATAATTATATTGTTTAAAAGTCCTATTGCTCAAAGCAATATTCGCAGCGCCGCTAAGCTTAACAGCTGACGCCATCTATGCCTATTGTAAATACGTTATTTTTTTCGGTTGCGGCGATTTATTTGGCCGTGATTTACATATCGCGCAGTCACCGTTTGCGCTTGCAATGTGTCATTAGAAATGTAATACGCTATTTTGGCTCAGGTGTTTGATGTAAGCAGTTTAATTACAAGGGTTTAATGATAAATAACGACTAGCCGCTATGCAAAAATAATATTTAGCATGGCTTTGAAACCAGCTGTTTGGAATAAGTTGCCATGCTATGATAACGCGAATAAAGAGTGTTTATAATCAAAATAGGCCGTATGTTTAATAATAACCAGTGCAATGGAAAATTTATGAGTCAGTCGCAAATGTATGATGATAGCAATGCAAATAAAACAGAGACAAATAAAGTAGACCCTAACTGGCGCGATGACGCGCTCAATCTAGAACTCGATTATGGCATGCAAACCATCGCCGTACGAGCAGGGCAGCATCGCACTGATGAAGGCGAGCATTCAGAGGCTATTTTTACCACAAGCTCTTATGTCTATGAATCAGCGGTGGACGCTGCCGCGCATTTTAATGGTAGCAAAACGGGTAACGTTTACTCGCGCCATACCAATCCGAGCGTGCGCACCTTTGAGCGGCGTTTGGCGGCGCTCGAAAACGGCGAGCGTGCGGTGGCGACAGCCTCAGGTATGGGCGCGATTTTGACCATGTGTTTGGCGTATCTTAAAGCTGGCGATCATTTGCTCGCCGCCAATCAATTATTTGGCTCATCGATTGGTTTGTTTAATAACTATATGGCAAAGTTTGGCGTTGAAGTCAGCTATGTCGATTGCTTCGATAATGACGCTTGGGCAAAAGCTGTGCGGCCAAATACCAAGGTTATTTATTGTGAAAGCCCGAGCAATCCGCTTGCACAAATTTGTGATATCGGCTATCTGAGCGAGCTGTGTAAAGCCAATGATATCTTATTGGTCGTTGATAATTGCTTTGCCACACCAGCCTTGCAGCGCCCATTAGATTTGGGCGCGGATGTGGTCATTCATTCTGCAACTAAATATTTAGACGGTCAAGGTCGGGTATTAGGCGGCGCTTTAGTCGGTAGCGATAAGCTGATGCAAGAGGCGTTTACTGTGGTTCGTTCAGGTGGTATCAGTATGAGCCCATTTAACGCATGGGTCTTTACTAAAGGGCTTGAAACGCTGAAATTACGTATGCAAGCGCATTGTCAAAATGCCAATCAAATAGCAGAATTTTTGGTCAATCATCCCAATGTTAGCACCGTGCACTTTTCAGGATTAAGCGACCATCCTGCACATGAGCTTGCGACGCGCCAACATCATATGAAAGGTGGCTATGGTGCTATCATGGGTTTTGAAGTTAAATCGTCGACTAGCCCTAATTCAAAGGGTACTGATTCAAAAGCCGCGGCTTGGCATGTGATTGATTCAACGCAAATGGTCTCTATCACCAATAATTTGGGCGATGCCAAAACCACCATTACCCATCCCGCGACTACTACCCATTTTCGCTTGACGCCTGAGGCGCGCGCAGAAGCAGGCGTTAATGATAGTCTCATCCGCCTGTCGGTAGGCTTAGAAGATGTGGAAGATATCATCAAAGATTTGGCGCGTGGTTTAGACAGTTTGTAAAGATCAAGGTATAATCGCCATTAACATCAGATTTAGTGATGAATAACGCTTTATAATGATACGCATTAAGACAAAATAAAAGAGGCAACTATGAATATTCAAGCATTGATGCAACAAGCACAAACGATGCAAAAGAAAGTCGAAGCAAACGTTGAAAACGCTAAAAAAGAATTGGCCAATAAAGAAGTGCAAGCCGAAGCGGGCAGTGGTCTGGTTAAAGTCACTATGACTGGTCGCCACGTCGTTAAGCGTTTGACCATTGATCCAAGTTTATTGGAAGACGAGCCAGATATGATTGAAGACCTAATCGCTGCTGCCATCAATGATGCCGTGCGTCAAGCGGATGAGCTGTATGAAGAAACCATGGCTGGCGCAACATCAGGTATGGGCTTACCACCAGGCATGCAAGGTCTGTTCTAAATAGCGGACTATAAGCGCTAAAAACTGCTGATTGACCACAAAAATGGGGTTGTTATCGACACGATACGACCCCATTTTTATAGCTACGATTTATAAATTAAGTTAAATAAAGGAAGTTACTTTGCTGACAGCCAAATTTGATCAGCTGGTCAAACAGCTACGTATTTTGCCGGGCGTGGGGCAAAAAAGTGCCCAACGTATGGCATTGCATTTGCTTACCAAAAAACGCCCCCAAGGCATGGCGCTCGCGCAAGCACTTGATGAGGCGATGCGTGATATTGTCGAATGCCAGCGCTGCCATAGTTTTAGCGACGAGGCAGTTTGTCCATTATGCCAAGATCCACGGCGTGATGATGGCTTGTTATGCGTGGTCGAAACCGCCGCCGATGTGATGGCTATCGAGCAAACCGCAGGCTATCGTGGGCGTTATTTTGTGTTGGGCGGGCATTTATCGCCCATAGACGGTATCAGCGCCGATGATCTAAATATCGATCAGCTGGTCTGGCGGGTGAAGCAAGAGCCGGTTGAAGAGCTAATTTTAGCGACTGGTACGACGGTCGAAGGTCAAACGACGGCACACTTTATCAGTGAGGCGGTTGGTCGTCATGTCAATAAAGTCACCCGCTTGGCGCAAGGCGTACCGATGGGCGGCGAGCTTGAGTACCTTGATAGTATGACCCTTGGGCAAGCCATGCAAAATCGCTCATTTTTGTAGTATTTCTGTCTCTTTGGTATTACTGCTTTTTTAAAACAAAATTTTGTTCATCTGATTTTATGATATTGTTATAGTTCTTTTTTCATTGTATTAAGACGCGGTTTAGCGTTTTATTTTCTTCTATTTCAGCAGGTATCTGCCCGTGTCAAACCATGTTTCAACAGCTTTAACTACTTCTAACCAATCAAACCGCTTAGATAATACTGCTACTGATGATGAGCTATCAAAACCATCAGTCAATGACGCGGTAGCGCCCACAGATTTGCCACCCAAGCCAAATATCGATGCATTGCTAGATGCCGCTGATGATGCGGCTGTTACCTGGGTACGTAAGCAGGATGATTTGGCTGAAGTTATCGATGCGTTGGCAACTTGCGGCCGGGTGGCGTTAGATACTGAATTTATCAAGCGCGATACCTACTATCCGCGCTTGGCACTGGTGCAGCTGAATACTGGCAATCATGTGTATTTACTAGATGCGCCGCAGTTGCAATTGGCCGAGCTATGGGAAGCGTTGGCTAAAGTAGACGTGGCGATTTGGCATGCCTGCGGTGAAGATTTGGGGATTTTTTATCTATTGTCTGACTGCCCGCCGTTGACCAATATTTTTGATACGCAAATTGCCCTGTCATATTTAACTGGCCAATTGCAAATGGGCTATCAGCAGGCGCTTGATGACCAATTAGATATGCATATCGATAAAGAGCAAAGCCAATCAGACTGGCTGCAACGCCCGCTATCAGATGAGCAAGAGCAGTATGCGATAGATGACGTGCGTTTTTTGCCAGCGCTTTATCTAAGCCTTGAATATGAGCTGAAAAAGCAGGGTCTGTTTGAATACGTGTGGGCGGACTGCCAGCTTTATGCCAGTGACTTATATGACGCACAGCATGTAGCCGATGATGAGATGTATCTAACGATGGCAGATTATCGTTATACCTCTGAGCAGATGGCGATATTGCAAGCAGTGGCAACATGGCGCGAGGAGCTAGCACGCGCGACCAATCAGCCGCGTACCTTTGTGATAAAAAAACAAGCAGTACGCGAGATTATTACAGAAAAACCAAGCAGTATGCGCGAGCTTGCGCACAAAACCACGATGCACCGTAGCATGTTACGCCTCTATGGTGAAGAGTTGCTCAAGGTCATTAAAGAAGCCAAAAACCTGCATCCTGCTGAGCATCCGGATTGTCTACTGCCACCGTATCGCTCAAAAAACAAAGTCTTATCAAAAGCAGTGCAACAAGCAATCGATGCGCAAGCAGAAAGAATCGGCGTGCCTGCTAATGTCTTGATGCGTAAAAAATGGCTCGCACAGCTCTATGAAGTGATCGCCTTTGATAAAGACCTAAGCGAATTGCCAGAAGGGTTAAAAGGCTGGCGCAATGAGTGGGTGATGCAAACCTTGATTCCAGTGATTAAGGAGCATAAAACCGAGTTGCAGCAGGGTATGGGTATCAATGTTCGCTAAACGATAAAGAGTAGCGTTTATAAGTGTTTAGTGTCTATAAATGCTTAAAATCGCTATGGTCAAACTGTCCATGTTGTAAAAAATATCTGGTTTGTGCGGCCACTGTTTTATCGACCAGCATCCCAGTATGCGACACTGGTAATACGATATGATCAGTGGCTGTCTCTATTTTGGTTTCTTCTATATATACTGTGCCATCGTGTAGCAGATGTTCTGCTGATGGCAGGTTGTCTGTCCGACGCAGTTTGCGATTATGATACTGCAAAAATAACTGCCCTAAGCCATAAGGACGATTACCGGCAATCACGCCTAAGGTAATATGCTCCGGTAAGGGCGCGACGGTTCCATCTAGCGCATCGACGTACGAACGCCCCACTACCACTGGGGATAAGCGCCAAATATAATCTGCACAAACACTACCTAAATGCGGTGTCCCGAGCGTTACGCAGCGCCCAATTTGCCATTGTGGATATTCATTAACAAAATCACGAATAATCAAACCACCCAAACTATGACCGACTAAATCGATTGGCTGGTCAGGATGGTGGTTTTCTTCTAGCCAACGATTGAGCCGTGCGCTATTGGTTTTGATGCCATCACGCAGACTACGATAGCCAAATTGATAAGTATCAAATCCTGCGGCTTGCAAGCGTTTGGCTAATGGCCGCATAATCCAAGCGGTTTGATGCAGACCATGAATCAGAATAACGCGGTTTTTTTGTTGCATGTTATTGTCCAAAAGTTATTTTACTGATATTTTATTATATTAGGCTCTAGCCCCTAATTTAAACGTTAATCTCATGATCTTTTAAATTATTAGCCCAGAATAGACAAAATAAAAACCTCCAAATCAGCTACTGACTTGGAGGTTTGTTTTTATATCAACTATTTATCTTTGTTTGAAAACTACATATAGTTTTCGATACTTGGGCAAGAACACATGAGGTTCTTGTCGCCGTAAGCATCATCAACACGTGCCACACTCGGCCAGAACTTATGGGTGCGGATGTAAGGCAGTGGGAATGCAGCGGTATCACGGCTGTACGGATGTGACCATTGGCTGCTAGTAATCATCGCCGCGGTATGCGGTGCATTGACCAGTGGATTGTCTTCTAATGTCCAACCATCTTCGCCAGCTTTGGCTTTCATTGCCTCATTTTTGATAGATTGTAGCGCACTGATAAAACGATCTAACTCTTCTTTAGATTCAGACTCAGTGGGCTCAATCATCAAGGTGCCTGCAACTGGGAAACTCATCGTTGGTGAGTGGAAACCATAATCCATCAAGCGCTTAGCAATATCGCTTTCACTGATGCCAGTTTCTTCCTTCAATGGACGAATATCGATGATACATTCGTGAGCGACGCGGCCATTTTTACCCGTATAAAGAACAGGGTAGTGGTCTTTCAGCTGGCTGGCAACATAGTTGGCATTTAATAATGCAAGCTCAGTGGCTTTTAGCAGACCATCACGGCCCATCATCGCGATGTACATCCATGAGATAGGTAAGATACTCGCTGAACCATAAGGTGCTGCTGATACAGCTGAGCAATCATTTTGCGCATTATGTACAGGGCTCAACGTATGGTTGGCCATGTATGGTGCTAAGTGTGCTTTCATGCCAATAGGGCCCATGCCAGGACCGCCGCCGCCATGTGGAATGCAGAAAGTTTTGTGCAAGTTCATATGTAGTACGTCTGCACCGACATCAGCAGGCTGCATCATGCCGACCTGCGCATTCATATTGGCGCCGTCCATGTATACTTGACCGCCATGCTTATGAATCAAATCACAAATATGACGAATGCCTTCTTCAAATACGCCATGTGTCGATGGATAAGTAATCATCAAGGCACCTAAACGCGCGCTGTGCTCTTCACATTTGGCGGTCAAGTCATCGATGTCTACGTTACCGTTTTCATCGGTTTTCACCACGACGACTTGCATGCCCATCATCATGGCGGTAGCAGGGTTGGTACCGTGCGCTGACATTGGAATTAGGCAAACATCACGGTCCGTTTCGCCCAATGACTCATGGTAACGACGGATTGCTAAGAGACCAGCGTATTCGCCTGAAGCGCCAGAGTTAGGCTGCATAGACACTTCATCAAAACCTGTGATGGCTTTGAGTTGCTCTTGCAAGCTATCAATCATTGCAATGTAGCCAGTCACTTGACCGCGTGGCGCAAATGGATGCACATTGGCAAATTCAGGCCACGTAATCGGTAGCATCTCACTGGTCGCATTCAATTTCATGGTACAGCTACCGAGTGAAATCATGCTACGGTTCATCGCCAAATCTTTGTCTTCAAGCGATTTTAAGTAGCGCAGCATTTCATGTTCGGTATGATGCGAGTTAAAGACTGGATGGGTCAAGATGTCATCGCTACGCAAGTGAGCGCCATCGAGTGACACGCGAGCTTCTGTTGGCAAGTCATGAGCTTTACTGACAAATAGTTGCGTTAAGACATTAAAATCTTGCGCATCGCTAGTCTCACTAAAGGCAACACTTAATTTGGTGTCGCCAAGACGCCATAAGTTGTAGCCAATATTGTCGGCGTTTTCAAAAATCTGCGTTGCCATTTTTTCTGAACCACAATCAACGACGACACTGTCAAAGAATTGATCATGTACCACATTTAAATTGCTATCGTTAGCGCCTTTAATAACATCAGCAAAGGCAGTCGCAAACGCATGGATACGAGTGGCGATACGCTTAACGCCATTTGGACCATGATAAACGGCATACATACCAGCTAGATTGGCAAGTAATACTTGTGAGGTACAGATGTTTGAGTTGGCTTTTTCGCGGCGGATATGCTGCTCGCGAGTTTGCAGTGCCATACGTAGCGCGGTATTGCCTTGCGAGTCTTTAGAGACACCAATGATACGACCAGGTGCTGAACGCTTGGCTTTATCCGAGAAGGCAAAGTAGGCGGCGTGTGGACCACCAAAACCCATCGGAATACCAAAACGCTGAGTGCTACCGAGTGCTACGTCTGCGCCCATATCGGCTGGTGACTTTAATAGCACCAAGCTCATGATGTCACTGACAACGCTCACATAAGTTTTGTTTTTCTTTACCGCCGCAATAACATCGGTTAAGTCTTTTACATCGCCTTCAACACCGACGTATTGGAAGATAGCACCGAAATAATCACCTGATTTAGCCAGTTCGAAATCACCAACCACCACTTCCCAACCAAAATATTTGGCACGAGTATTGATGACATCTAAGGTTTGCGGATAGATACGCTCATCCACAAAAAACTGGTTTGATTTGCTTTTGCTCACACGCTTCGACATGGCCATCGCTTCTGCCGCAGCCGTTGCTTCGTCAAGTAATGACGCGCCAGCCATCTCCAAACCTGTTAAATCAATACAAACTTGCTGGAAGTTAAGCAGTGCTTCTAGGCGACCTTGGGCGATTTCTGCTTGATAAGGCGTGTAAGCAGTGTACCAACCTGGATTTTCAAGGACGTTGCGCTGAATCACTGCTGGCATACGCACAGGCGAGTAACCTTGACCAATATAGCTCTTATTAACCGTGATATCGTCTGCCATGGTACGTAGTTTAGCAAGCGCGGCGTGTTCACTCATGGCCACAGGTAAATCTAGCTCTTTATGCAAGCGCACAGGTTCAGGCACGGTATCATTGATAAAGCTTGCCATATCTTGATAACCAACGGCATTTAATAGGTCGGCTTGTTTGGCATCATTTGAGCCTAAATGACGATAGACAAATTCAGCTTCGTTGAATAAACCTTGAAAGGTATCAAACGTTGGGTTTTGAGAGATAGTCATAACAGTCCTTGATAAAAGGGATGATAAAGGAGATGGCTAAAATAACGAATAAATAATAACGGTTTACGGTTTTAGACGTAATGGACAAATTGAGTTTGGTCAAAGCGGAACTGGGTGTTGTAGACGCCATTATCAGCGCGCTCACCGGCACCAATCATCATAATGATATGGTGATCGTCGCTTAAATTTAATAAGCGTTTCATCGCAGGCTCATCAAAGCCGCCCATCGGACAGCTATCAAAACCGTGCGCGCGTAAAGCAAGCATGAGGTTTTCGGCTGCAAGAGCAGTATTGTTGGTGGCCCAGTTTTTGGTGTCTTCAAAGGTATAATAAGGTGATTTAATCGGACCCTTTACCCGTCTGACGACTTGCGTTGCACCCCATTTGGCCGCTGATATAACGTTGACCGGTCCGCGTAAGAAATCCATGGTCACAACTTTGTTGTAGTAATCTTTGACCTTTTTGGGCACTGGCGTATCCGGATATTCGCGTAAAATTTGCTTGGCGTGATCGTGCCAAACATCGGTACGCGCAACGACCGCAATCAAGCGCGCTGAGGTTTTCGCCGCATTTTGATTCATGCAGTTTTTTATCGCGCGTTTGCGTTTATCCGCATCATCAATCACATAAAATTCCCACGGCTGTAGATTGCTCGAGTTCGGCGCGAGCATGGCCAAACGCAGACAGTCAGCCAACACATCATCAGGTATCTTGGTGTCGGTAAAGCGACGCACAGATCGGCGTGATTCAACCACATCGCGAAAGGCTTGTAGCTGCGGGGTATGATCAGGCGTCGCAATAATGGTTTGCTTATTAGTATCTGGGGTCATATGAAAATCCATGCTGGGATTGAGTGCTTGGCTAAGTTTGTGTGTCGAGATACTTGAAGTGCGTGGTTAATATTCTTTGCTCAATGAGTACGGCCCAAAAATGAGCGGGCGATTGCAAATGCTAAATTAAGCCCTAAGGCTAAGTATGTTAAGAAAAAGCGCACAGATACCAGCTGACGCCAATATCTGTCATAACAAGTTGTGTTTTTAATATTAAAAATAGCGATAGCTTAATTAATTAGCGCCTATTAGCTTACTATTACAGCTCGTTTTCGTACTCATCAGCACTTAGCAAAGCTTCGTAGTCAGCGATATTGTCAGGCTTCATTTTAAAGAACCAACCTTCGCCGTATGGGTCAGAGTTGATGATTTCTGGATCATCTTCTAATGCTTCGTTGATGGCAACCACTTCGCCTGAAATAGGCGCGTAAACGTCAGAGGCCGCCTTTACAGACTCAACCACAGAGATTTCGTCATCAACCGCGATGATATCGCCAACGTCTGGTAATTCAACAAACACCACGTCACCGAGCAAGTCTTGAGCATGGTCAGTGATACCAACTGTAATCGTACCGTCGTCTTCTAGGCGCAGCCACTCGTGGCTAGCGATGTATTTTAGTTCTGCTGGGATGTTGCTCATGGTCTCTCTCCTAAATGATAGAGAATGGTTAATAAAAACAAGGGACGCTCATAATAAAAGGTAACAAGGATATCAGTCAAATTGCTGCTTGCCATTACGCACAAAGGGCAGCTTGACAACGCGGACGTCGACGAATTTACCCTTGCCGCGCAAATCGACCTGCACGCTATCGTCATCTGATAAGCTGGCAGGAACGCGGGCGATTGCAATTGAGTTTTTTAGGCTAGGGGAGAAAGTGCCACTGGTAATAAGACCCGTTTGTTCATTATCTGTGCCTTGATTGATGGTCACGGTCATGCCTTCACGCAACACACCACGCGTCGTCAATAGCAAACCGACTTGCTTCATGGCACTGTTGTCATCTTTCGCTTGTTGACGCTTATTTACTAAGGCTTCACGGCCGATAAAGTCGCGCTCGTCTTTTAGCGCCAGTGTCCAGCCCATGTTGCACTCGTAAGGGCTGGTTTCTTCATTCATATCATGACCATACAAGTTCATGCCCGCTTCCATACGCAAGGTATCACGCGCGCCAAGACCAGCAGGTTTGACGCCATTGGCTTTTAATTGCTCAAAAAATGCTGGTGCATCATCGCCATGCATGATCACTTCAACGCCGTCTTCGCCTGTATAGCCAGTACGCGCCACAAACCAATCTTTGCCTTCGATATCGGTTAAATCAGCACCAACGAAAGGCTTAAGGGCAGCCAGTGTATCTGCCCAACTCGGTTTGACTTGTGCCAGCTTTGCAACGGCATTCGGGCCTTGGACCGCGAGCATAGTCAAGTCATCACGTTCCGTTAGAGCAACCTCAAAATCTTCGGCAACTTTATTAAACTGTGCCATGTCTTTATCGCGGGTAGCCGCATTTGACACGATACGATATTCGCTCGCGTCTTCATTCATCAGATAAACGATTAAATCGTCAATGATACCGCCTTGCTCATTGAGCATCGGAGAGTAAAGTGCTTTACCAACGGTTTTTAATTTATCGACATCATTGGCAAGGAGCTTTTGCAACCATGCTTTGGCATCCGAGCCTTTAACATCAACAACGACCATATGCGAGACATCGAACATCCCGGCGTCGGTACGCACGGCTTCGTGTTCTTCGATTTGTGAACCATAATGGATTGGTAATTCCCAACCAGAGAAATCCACCAGTTTGCCGTCACTATCAAGGTGCGACTGGTAAAGGGGCGTGCGTTTAGGGGCGGAAGTGCTGGTATTTTGAGAACTGGTATTGTGAGTGTCGGTCATAACAAATCCTTATGGAACATCAGCAGCACTTGATAATCAGGTATAAAATATCAAAGTAGCAGGGCAGATGTGCATTATCATAGTAGTGAGTAGCAATCTTGCAGGGCGCAAGCAGTGCAACCAAGGGTCGTACAAAAAAATAGAACAATTAGCCAAACAGACGCCAAACGTCGGTTTAAGCAAAAGCCCTATCTGTCCTGTAACCTGAGATTTTCAACACGAACCATCATGGTGATTTTTTAAAGCAAAAGCCTTAAAAAGTCCAAGCAAATGATGTCGCATTTTCTCCCCTTCGGTGGGTAAGGCGTCGTCCGTCCTTACCGCTCTCCAGATTTGTTATGCCTTATGTTTTATTGCTATGCAGTTGCGATAGCAATAAAACAGTTGTGACATATGTTTTTCAGTCCTTTTACCTGAGCGATTGGCAGGGTGTATGCGCCTTCGGTGGTCATCAAGCAGTGATTAGCGCAGCTCGTAAATATAAGCTCACTTAATATCATGCCCAAGACTCTCTCCTGAAAAACGCTTTTATTATGAAAGGTTCAGGCTGTTTTTACAAGCCATCTGCCGCATTAAAGTCGATAATGTTGTTAAAAACAACTTTTTAGCAGCAGAGCTGACAAATTTATGAATAAATAGCATGTGTAAAAGGTCACTAAATAAGCGGACTTTACAGTGATTTACCATAGCAAAACGTAAAGCGACTACTGATTGCAGCCGCAAATATGCTAATCTATGGCGATAGTTTCTGATAGGTTGTTTTTATGCATTGCGATATTTATAAATTTCCCAAACACGACGATATGTATGTTTACATTGCGCGCCCTGACTATCCTGATGATACCGATGAGATTAAGGACTGGCTCGGTGTACTGCCAAAAGAGTTTCGGGCAAGTTTAGGACGTAGTCAGTTTGTTATGCATTTAGACTTGGCGAGCACGCCAAAATTGGCGCGCGTTGACAAAGAAGAAGTGCTGACAAAACTAAAGTCGCAAGGGTATTTTGTGCAGTTGCCGCCGCAAGATGTGATGCGCCGTCAAGCTGAGCTACGCGCCCGTGAAGCGCAGGATAATATCTACGATTAATAGATGTTTTAAAATTAAGAGACTTGGCCTAAATGCACTAAAAAAGCGACGAAACATTTGCGCTTATGCATTTTGCTAGCAAGTCGTGATAAACTAATCGCCATTAGACACGCATAATTAAGTGCAGTTGATGATTATGTATTTTGTCGCACTGTTAGTCTGACAAAACTTACCCTATACCGCTTGACGCTTTACGCGCCGCAGGTAATAAACGCAGGTAAAGAAACACGCATGGATTGGTTAAAAGGCATTATAGACAGCTTACCGATAGGCGCTATCAGTGATATCCTCGGTGAGATTACGATTTGGTGGGGGCAACTGGTCAAAGATGTGCCACCCGCAGACTTACCTATGTATGCGTATCTTGGCGGCGTCATTATCGTTTTGATACTCTGGTTGTTGGTTGCTCGTATTTTGCCGCGCCCGCTTGGTGGTATGAGTTGGATGATATTGTTTGCCGTCTTGCTCGCGCCTGGTACGGCGCTTGGTGATCCTAGTGTGATTGCGCCGGCGAGTATCAGTGTCGTTTATGCGATTATGATGAAAGATACGGCTGGCGCGATAGCCAATATGCTGCCGATTTTAGTGGTGTTGGTCGTGGGCTTGTTTGTGGGTTTTGTCTGGCAACTGATTCGCGGCGCGTTTGAGTCCAGCTTGGATAAAGCTCGCAGCCGTACGGCGGATGATGCGCAAGCGACTGCCCAATTGACTACTGGTAATTATTTAGCAGACGACGCGGGTTTATCAGAGTCGTTTGACCATTCAGCATTGTCGTCTAAACCTGAATTGGCTAGGACTGAATTAAGTAAGCCTAAAGCTGAGGTTAGCTTAAAAAAAGACCGCAAATAATAGATATGAGTAATAAAGCTTTTTGCTGTAGATATTTATTAGACAAAAGACACCCTGCGTGTCTTTTTTTATACTCATTTATCGGCTGTACAGCCAGTCAATGATAACTACGAACGCATGAGTACTTTGGCAATTAATGGCACTGTGCTAATCTAAATAATTAGGTATCTGCTAACGACTTTCTCTAAGCTTTCTACTATATTTAACGGATAACAATAACTGATTTTAATAACTTTTTCTAATAACTGAGAATGTATTATGAGCACGACTGATAAAACGAAAAAAAGCTTTACCGGTACGCAAAACTACATTGCTACCGATGATTTGCAGCTGGCCGTTAATGCGGCGATGACGCTACAAAAGCCGTTACTGATTAAAGGCGAGCCGGGCACTGGTAAAACTTTACTGGCTGAAGAAGTTGCTGAGAGCTTAGGGATGCCGCTGATTACGTGGCATATCAAATCAACCACCAAAGCTGAGCAGGGGCTGTATGAGTACGATGCCGTATCGCGCTTGCGTGATTCGCAATTGGGCGACGACAAGGTGTATGAGATTGGCAACTATATCAAGCCTGGTAAACTGTGGGAAGCCTTTACGAGCAGTGAGCGCAGTGTGTTATTGATTGATGAGATTGATAAGGCCGATATCGAGTTTCCAAACGACTTACTGCATGAGCTCGATAAAATGTCTTTCTACGTTTATGAAACGGGCGAGACCATCACTGCTGAGCAGCGTCCGGTGGTTATCATCACCTCAAATAATGAAAAAGAGCTGCCAGATGCGTTTTTGCGCCGCTGTTTCTTCCATTATATCGATTTCCCAGAAGAAGATACCATGCGCCGAATCATTGAGGTGCATTTCCCGAATATCCAAGAAAAACTCGTCAATGATGCGCTCGATATTTTTTATAAACTGCGTAATATTCAAGGGCTTAAAAAGCCACCATCAACGTCGGAATTGGTCGATTGGCTGACGCTATTATTGGCTGATGATATGGCACAAAACGAGCTGGAAGAAAACTTACGCGGGGAAAAGTCTATTCCGCCGCTATATGGCGCGCTGCTCAAAAACGAAGCCGATGTGAGTTTATTGCAGCGTTTTGCCAATATGATGCGTCGTTAAGCGATAGCTCGTTTGTCATAATTGACGCTAATGAAGCAGTCCAACTCGTAACTCTATCAGCCAATAAGTGATGCGACTTTTATGTTTATCAAATTGTTCTATACCCTGCGTACCTACGGCGTGCCGGTCAGTACGCGTGAGCTGCTTGACCTAAACGCGGCCTTAGATCAAGGGCTGATGATGCAGCCGCATCCTGAAAACCCAGAGCTATCTACTTTTGCCAGTCGCGAGGATATGTATCGACTGATTCGGCTTTGTATGGTCAAAGACGAGCGTCACTTTGATAAATTTGACCGTGCTATGGCAGATTATTTTGAGGGCGTCGATAGTCTTGATATGGATGAGCTGCTTGCAAAGTTGACGGATATTCCGAAAGAATGGCTAGATTTAAAGCTTGATCCAAAAAATCTGACCGAAGAGCAGCGGCGCTTGCTAAAAAAATACGGCTCATTAGAGGAGTTGATGAAAGCGCTAGAAGAGCGTCTTAAAGAGCAAAAAGAGCGTCATCAAGGTGGCAGTAAATGGGTCGGCACTGGCGGCACGTCACCATTTGGTGCCTATGGCGACCATCCAGAAGGCGTGCGCGTCGGCGGTGAGTCACGTAAACGCAGCGCTGCTAAAGTGTGGGAGCAGCGCAAATATCGCAATCTTGATGATGACAATCAGCTTGGCACGCGCCAAATCCAAATGGCACTGCGCAACTTGCGTCAGTTTGCCCGTACCGGCAGCGCCGATGAGCTAGATATTCACGAAACCATTAAGCGTACCGCCAAAAAAGGTGTGCTCGATATTCATATGCAAGCTGAGCGCCGCAACCGCGTCAAAGTGCTGATGCTATTTGATGTTGGTGGCAGTATGGATGTTCACGTCGAAGCATTGGAAAAGTTGTTTTCTGCGGCCAAAAACGAGTTTAAAACCTTAGAGTTTTTTTACTTTCATAACTGCTTATATGATTATGTTTGGAAAGACAATAATCGTCGCCACAGCGCTCCGATGCCGACTTATGAGCTGCTCAATACCTATGGTCGCGAATATCGGGTGATATTTGTCGGGGATGCGTCGATGTCGCCGTATGAGCTGATGACGGTTGGCGGTAGTGTAGAATATATGAATAATGAGGCGGGCATCGTCTGGCTAAAACGGGTACTGGCGCATTTTGATAAAGTCGCTTGGCTCAATCCTGAAAATCCTGCGTATTGGAATTACACCCAAACCATCGTTGAGATTAAAAAGCTCTTCGACAATAAAATGTATCCGATGACCTTGCATGGTGTGGAAGAGATGACCAATTATCTGGCGCGCTAAGGGACAGTTGTAAGAATCATTTACTTTATTTATTTTGTAAACACGCATAAAAATAGCCGTTATAAAATATAGCGGCTATTTTTTCATTTCTAATTTCTAATTTCTAATTTCTAATTTCTAATTTCTAATTTCTGTTTTTACTCTTGCTTTGCTAATTCTTTGTTTCTAATTTTTCGTTTCTATCAGCGCAATCATCACACCCATCTCTTTTTTATCATGCTTATCAATGGTCGGTGCGTAGAGTGCCGAAGCGATACCGCCATCTAAAAATAGGGCATTTGGGCAGCTTAATTCATCTTTAAACAAGGCGGCAAATTGATAAAAGCTCACCGGCGCCTCGCTATTGACAAATTGTATACTGCCATCACTGCAAACACCGGCGCCATTACGTAGCTTAAGCGAGCTGCTCTCAGGTTTAAACTGCGGGTGAATTTTATTATTGATGACTAGCATAGGACCTGATTGCGTCGCATACCAAGGCTGCGTATTGCCATTTTTGAGCTGGCTGTCTAGCGTTTTGCTTTCGGTAATCTGTACTTTGCCAGATTTATCCCACCACATGACGCCGTTGGGCAACAGATGAAAGTTGCCGCCGCCTTCTTTGATATTTAATGCGCGTCGCTCCCTACCTTCGATAACCGTATAGCCAATCGGCGCATAATTTTCATTATACATGCCAGCATTCATGGCAAAGTTAAGGGTTTGATTAGAGGGCAGCGCCGCTAGTAAAGCATCAAAAGTCAGTAGCGGCTGGTTGTTATCAGCATTGCTATCGCTCTGTTGCCAAAATAGCTGTAATGAATAACGCGTGTCGGTCAGCGCCTTTGCATCAATACGGCAAACGCTATAGGCAAAGGGCGTGTTTTGCGCCTGACATGACCAATTTTTGCCATCACTACTTATCGTGTCATGGTTATTATCTTCTGCTGGCTGGCAAGCGCTGATGCTTAATGCAACCAGCGCTGCCGCCAACAATGAGTAAGGAAACCTAAATATAGAACTTGGCATCGATGACTTATCTTTTTATAGGGTAACGTTAGATGGTCTAAAAAACGCCATAATTCTTAGTCGTCTAATGGCGGAATTTCGCGGAAAGTATTATTGACGTTACCAATTAACAGACCACCATCGATGAGATCTACCGAATCATCGGGGTGCTGGGTGGTTGGGGCATTGGTTTCTTTACCTTTATCACGCGAGTCTTTGTTATAAGCAATCAGCGCATCGTTATTGGCAAGGAAGCTATCAGGATTTGCCATCACCCACATTTGGTTAAAGACGTCGGCGCGAGCATTTTCCTCAAGCAGGGCGCCTTGGTCGGCAAAGTAAAAAAACTTCGATAACAGCTTAATCTGGCCATCGTCTAAACGGCGGGCGATATGATACGGCTGTAATTGGCTTGGATGCTGAAGACCAACCGCACCAACGATACTGGCAAGTGATTTTAGCGTATTTTTATGAAAACTTGCCACGCGCTCAGCTTTACTTGGTACATCAAGAGCTTTTTGGCGATACGGGTCTTGGGTAGCAACGCCAGTCGGGCAAGTGTTGGTATGACATGAGCGCGATTGGATACAACCAACGGCAAACATAAAGCCGCGCGCCGAGTTACACCAGTCAGCACCCAACGCAATCATACGCGCAATATCAAAGCCTGAGACGATTTTACCACTAACGCCAAGCTTAATCTTATCGCGAATACCTGCACCAACCAAAGTATTATGCACGAGCATAAAGCCTTCAACCATCGGCATACCGACGTTGTCCATAAATTCAACGGGCGCTGCACCTGTACCGCCTTCAGCGCCGTCAATGATGATAAAGTCAGGATAATTGTCCATCTCTATCATAGCTTTTACAATCGCCATAAACTGCCATGGCTGACCGACACACAGCTTAAAGCCGACTGGTTTACCGCCTGATAAATCACGTAGCTGCTGCCAAAAAGTCACCAACTCGCGCGGCGTGCTAAAGGCGCTGTGCGAAGAGGGCGACACACAGTCTTTACCCATCGGCACGTGGCGCGTATCCGCAATCTCTTGCGTGATTTTTTCTGCTGGCAGTACGCCACCTTGACCTGGTTTTGCACCTTGCGAGAGTTTAATCTCAATCATTTTTACTTGCGGATCGGTTGCCTGTTCGGCAAAGGACTGCGGATCAAAATTGCCAAGCTCATCACGGCAGCCAAAATAACCGGTGCCCAGCTCCCAGATTAAATCGCCACCAAACTTACGATGATAAGGGCTGATGGCGCCTTCGCCAGTATCATGAGTAAAGCCGCCCAATTTAGCGCCTTGATTAAGCGCCATAATGGCATTGGCCGATAAACTCCCAAAGCTCATCGCTGAGATATTAAATACCGACATATCATACGGCTGTTGACATCGCTCGCCGCCAACGATAATACGAAAGTCTTTATTTTCTAACGGTTGGCTGACCGCTGATTGCAAAAACCATTCTTTACCGTGCGCGTATAAATTATCAAGCGTACCAAAAGCATTGGTATCACTGACGTTTTTGGCTCGTTGATACACTAGCGCGCGCTGCTGGCGTGAAAACGGCACTTGTTCTTTGTCATTTTCTAATAAATACTGGCGAATTTCAGGGCGAAAATCTTCAAGCACATAGCGAATATGCCCTGCAACTGGATAGTTTCTTAAGATGGCATGCTTTGCCTGTATGACATCATAAATCCCCAAACCCACACCCAATCCGCCAAGAATAATCAGCCACCAATTCATCAATAACAGCCCTGCTATAAACAGCAGGGTTGCAGCGGCAAAAGTACTGTAGCGCAACATAACGCCAACTAAATAAGGAGAATCCTGTTTGGGTTTTGGGTTTAGATTGGTACGAGATTGGGGCATAACGATACTCAACAGTGTTACGTAAATAATAAAAACGCAATGATAAAAAACAAAATATCCATAACAAAATAACCATGTCATAAACATGGTTATTAAGAATGGATTAAATGCTTAAATTTATCGCGTACATCATACACATATGATATCACTGAGATGGTTTAATTGGGTAACAGAGTGCTAATGTTGCGCTCAAAATAACAATTTTTAGACGTAATCGGCTCTGATTGATTATTTCAAATGATTTTCTGCTGATGATTTGGCTACGAAGATAAGGAAAAGGCACTCAATGGCAATAACGAAAAGCATTAAAAATAAGATTGAAACCGACTGTCAGTGTCTGGTAGTAAGGTCTAAATAGTGCCTTGTGAGTTGTGACGGGTGCAGGGCATGAATGGTAAAAAAAGCGTTTGCCCGCAACGCGTAGCAGCCACTACAGTATGTTTTCAACCCCCTGCTGTGGCGGTTTGGGGTCTGACACTCGCCCAGTCGGTTCCAAAGGGGCAGTCTATCCGTTTATTATCGAATAGTATTGTTAAATAAATAAAACGGACAGAAAATTCTCATATCAATGGTTTAAAAATACTTATTCAACAAGGTCAATTTGCCAGTTATTGGCTTGAATGACGATATTAATCTTGCGTAGTTTCATCGCGATGTCGTCGGCTTGCTTTTGTAAACCGGCAACCGAAACCATGATATGCCATTTAATCTCGCGAGGGCTATAACGGTCAACCTCGGTATCAGTGGCTTCAATGGCCTCAATCAATAACTTATGGCGCATCTCTAAGGTATCACGTTCGATCAATAGTGTCAGCATCGATTGACCTTCATTGGTCTGAGCGACAGCGTTAGTTCGGTGAATACGTTCAATCAAAGCCGATAATTCAGTAATGACTTGACTGGCTTCAATCATCAGCGCGTTTGGGTCTTCGTTTGGCGCGTCGCCTTCTTGGACTTTGACATTGCTACGAATACGCCCTTTAATTTGGGCGAGCTTTTTTTGCATATCGCTACGGATGAGGAGGGCTTCGGCGAGTTTCATGGTTATTCTCTCTTATTTATTATAGGTTTTTAACTCTTACTTATTATTGATATCAAAAATTAATTTCATAATGAAGTTCAATTTGAAAAAGTTTAGAAGTATAATCAACATAATTCTAGCCCTATACTTTTTATAAGGAATGTAAATTGAAAAATATTTTTAGTTCATTTGTCATTTGTTCTGCACTGTTTTTATCAGCCTGTGGCGGTGATAGTGATAGCTCGTCAGATGCAAGTAATCAGGGTTTTATTGGTAATAAGACCTTGGTAAGTGGTAACAGGTATACCTGCTCTACTAGAGAAGCTTATAGTTTATGCGACGATGACAAAACCTGCACCGCTAACTGTAAGCTAATTGCTACCAATGCCAACCCAGCAAATCCTATTGATCCTTCTGTTACCAATCCTTGTGAAACAGAAGGTGTCAATGTATATGGTAAAAAGGGTAGCGCTTGTTTAATTCCTATTTCTAGCTTCAATAATAGCCAAGGCAAAAGATATAATTTAAATTGTTCAGCTAGTGGTGGAGCTAGTATAGGTGACAATATCAAAGCTGGCGGTAGCATTACTTTAAATGGCTACAAATTTAGTTGTCGTTAATCTGTCAGTTTGTAGCTCATAAAAAGGTGCAACCATTCTGTTGTGCCTTTTTTATACTTATCATTTGCGCTTAAGTAATTGTTTCTATGAAAAATACCGTCTTTACATTTTCTACTATTCTGTTCTCATTTTTGTTCGGTGTCTTTGTCACATATATTGCGATGAGTAAGCAACAAATGGATACTGCATTTACTAATAAAGCAATATATCAAGAAACGCAATTTAGTCAGTTAGCTGATAATTATGGCGATCAGAATGATATGGATATTGGTACATTACCGCAGAAAATAATTAATAAGAGCGATAGTAGTAAAATCATTCTTAATGATTACTCTGAGGAGCAAGCCAAAGCAATTATAAACAATATGCCTGATTATGCGCTTGAACAATATATAAATAAATTTATGACAGTTGATTCAATTGATGTTATTCAGGATAAAAGACGATTTGCAGAACGTGCTATTGAAGAGCTTTATAACCCAAACGATAATCAAAAACTAGTTGGCACTGCTAAAGTAAGTTTTGATTACTTTATGCCAGAAGTAAGTGCCGATACCAACCAAGTCACTAAGTTTGCGAAAATATACGCGCATCTTGATACCCGTGGTCAGGTACCTGCTGATAAATACGTCTTCGTCAAATGGATAAATAACCAAACGGGACAAGTTCTCTTGTTTGAAAAGAAAAACATCTCAGCAAGTAGTGATCATAATTGGGTAAGCTTTGTCCCGACTGATGGTTGGCAAGTAGGTAGTTACGATGTGCGCTTTTATCAGTTTGATTCAGATTTAAAACCTATCGCTCAAACGACTTACAATGTTTATGATGTGATCGATCTAAATTGAATTAGTTATTAAATGATAGATCTATAGTATTTTAATTGTATTAGATTTTTTTTATATGCCGAAAACTATATAGCACTTCTACCAAATCATTTTGTGCTCTCAACACATCATCGATACCTTTATACAGCGCTAAAAAATAAATAAATCCACTCAACTTTTCTAAACCCCACTGCCAACCCTTTCAGCCAACGCTTGCAATTTCGGCACAATCATCGCTGCATATTCTTCCGCTTGCCAATTGGCACTCGGCACACTAGCATTAAGCGAATATGCATACTGCCCAGTTGCGATGTCAAAGACGCCAACGGCAACTGCCAATATATCAGTAGAAAACTCCCCATCTGATACCGTATAGCCGTATTTTACATAGTGCTCTGTCGCCTCGCTTAACGCAGATTGTGCCCGGTCATACTCTTCTTTGGATAAATGCTCTTGTAGATTATTACGAATCACCGACTGTCTCGCTGGCGAGCTTACTGCATAAAAAGCGCGACCAATGGCAGTGCGGGCGACAGGTACGGCTGAGCCAACTTGCAGATTAACCGATAGGCGAGCAGGGCTACGACAACAAGCGTGATAGCGCATTTCTCCTTCGACTTCTGTTGCCAAATTCACCGATACTTCATTGCTACTAGCAAACTGTCGTAGCAACGGCTCAGCAGTTGCCACCATGTCATGCCGACTCCACGCGGTGGCACTTAATCGCACCGCGCTACTGCCCAGCTGATATTGTCCGTGCTCGGTTATACGTAAAAACCCAAGCGTCATCAAAGTATGAATAAGCCGAGTGATGGTGGCTTTTGGCAAGGCGGTCATCTGACACAATTGCTGATGACTAAGCTGCTCATGCTGCTCAAAGGCTGCCAATAAAGTCAGTCCACGCCCCAGAGCAGTAACAAACTGCCGGTCATTATCGTCCTTACTTTGCTCAAGAATAGTGGTCATTCGATCGAGTAGTGGCAGAGCTGCCGATACATTTTTTGTCATTTTATGCTCATTTTTTTTGATAAAGGTTTACAGCGCGGTAAAACTTTGCTTAAATAGATTTAAATTATGAAACTAAGTTTCGCATAGCGGAATTAACAAGTCAATCCATTATACAAACGATTTACTCATTAATCACTACTCGTCGGTCAGGAAGACTGATAACAAGGAGTTCCACATGGCAACATCTAAGTGTCCAAGTTTCGACTGGGAAGATCCGTTTTTATTACGCGACCAATTAACTGATGAAGAGCGCATGGTCACGGACAGCGCCCGTCAGTTTTTTCAAAAAGAGCTGATGCCTGGTATTTTAGAGGCCAATCGTCACGAGCACTTTGATCGCAATATCATGCGTCAAATGGGTGAGATGGGCCTGCTTGGTGTGACGATTGACGGTTATGGCTGTGCTGGTTTATCGAGTGTCGCTTATGGTCTGATTGCCAAGGAAGTTGAGGCGGTGGATTCAGGTTATCGTTCGGCGATGAGCGTGCAGTCGAGCTTGGTCATGCATCCTATTTGGGCGTATGGTACTGAAGAGCAAAGAGAGCGCTATCTGCCAAAGCTTGCCACTGGCGAATATGTCGGTTGCTTTGGTCTGACAGAACCAGATTCAGGCTCAGATCCGGCCTCAATGTCGACCCGTGCACGCGCAGTTGATGGCGGTTATGAGCTGACGGGCAATAAGATGTGGATTACCAACAGCCCTATCGCTGATGTGTTTGTCGTTTGGGCAAAAGACGACGCCGATGAGATTCGCGGCTTTATTTTAGATAAAGGTATGAAAGGCTTATCAGCGCCGAAGATTGAAGGTAAGTTTTCATTACGTGCTTCAGTTACCGGTGAGATTGTCATGGACAAGGTATTTGTCCCTGAGGCCAATGCTTTCCCAGATATTCGTGGTCTAAAAGGGCCATTTGGTTGCTTAAATAAAGCCCGTTATGGTATCGCATGGGGCGCAATGGGCGCGGCTGAATTTTGCTGGAAAGCGGCGCGTCAATACACACTAGACCGTAAGCAATTTGGTCGTCCACTTGCTGCAACCCAGCTTGTGCAATTGAAGCTTGCCAATATGCAGACGGAAATCGCTTTAGGTTTACAAGCGGCGTTACGTGTCGGTCGTCTGATGGATGAAGACAATGCCGCGCCTGAGATGATTTCACTCATTAAACGTAATAACTGCGGTAAGGCGCTTGATATCGCGCGTGTTGCGCGTGATATGCACGGCGGCAACGGTATCTCTGATGAGTTCCATATTATCCGCCACGTTATGAACTTAGAAGCGGTTAACACCTACGAAGGTACGCATGATATTCATGCGCTTATCCTAGGTCGTGCGCAGACGGGTATTCAAGCATTTTATTAATCGTTATTAGCTAATTACGTGCGCTACTGTTTGGCTTCCTATAAGCAGATTTTAAACAGTAGCGTACGTTTTTCAGTTGTTCTTCATCATTTAACTGCTTGGCAATTAAATCATGAAGAACAATTTTATCATCAAAAAATCAAAAAATACGCGACACAATAAGGGATTATTATGACGGATATGGCAAAAGGTGCATTGCACGGTATTAAGGTACTCGACTTATCGAGAGTATTGGCCGGTCCTTCTTGTACCCAAGTACTTGCCGACCTTGGCGCTGAAGTCATTAAAGTTGAGCGTCCTCATATCGGTGATGAAACGCGTCATTGGGCGCCGCCAAAATTCAGCGATGACACTTCTGCTTATTACGCCACCATTAACCGCAATAAAAAATCCCTCACTGTCGATATCACCACACCTGCCGGACAAACCATTATCAAACAGCTTGTCGCCGATAGCGATATCGTCGTTGAAAACTTTAAAGTTGGTGGTTTAAAAAAATACGGCTTAGATTATGACAGTTTAAAACAAGACAATCCGCGCCTTATTTACGCCTCATTGACGGGATTTGGTCAGACAGGGCCTGATGCCAAGCGTCCCGGTTATGACTATATTATTCAAGGTCTATCAGGGCTGATGAGCATCACCGGTCCAAGCGATGGCGAACCGCATAAGGTTGGTGTAGCAGTCGTTGATTTGTTTGCAGGGTTACAGCTGACCATTGGCATTCAAGCCGCTCTATTAGCGCGTCAGCATACCGGACTTGGGCAACATGTCGATGTGGCATTGCTTGATAGCGCGCTTGCGATGCTCGCTAACGTCGGCATGAACTATTTGGCATCAGATAAAGTCCCACCAAGACTAGGCAATCAGCATCCCAATATCGTGCCTTATCAAGTATTCGAGGCAAAAGGCGCGTCGCACTTTATCTTAGCCTGCGGTAATGACAGTCAGTTTGCCAAGCTTTGTAACGTATTGGGCGTTGATTGGAATACGGACGAACGCTTTATGACCAATCCACAGCGCGTTGCCAATCGTGAACTACTTTGTGATGAATTGACCAAGAAATTTGCCAAGCAACCGCGCAGCTATTGGTTAGAGGTTTTAGATAAAGCAGGTATTCCGTGCGGGGCGATTCATAATATTGCTGAGGCATTAGCGATGCCGCAAGCGCTGGCACGTGAGATGGTGGTTGATTTTGCTGCGCAAGGCAGCCCTGTTCGCGCACTAGGCAGCCCGATTAAGTTATCCGCCTCACCGGTTACTTATCGTACGCCGCCACCGCAATTGAGCGAACATACCGATAGTACGCTTGCTGATTTGGGCTATGACAGCGAGATGATCGCCAAGCTTAAAGCCGATGGAACTGTTTAATGCTCGTCCTTAAAACCCAAACGCTGCTCAATTTGCTCTGCCAATTCAATCAGTACCGCACTGACCTCAGCTCGCTTGGATTCATATTCTGCTTGTAAAAAGCTGACTGCCATACCTGCAATAGCATTGCCAGAAGCGTTACGAATATAAGTACCTAAGCAATACATACCTTCGCGCAGTTGCCCATCATCAAGTGAGATACGACTGTTTTTAATAGCCGTCAGCTCGGTGGATAAATCTGCAAAATTATCGACACCATATTGGGTAATAGGCGTAGGGAAACCGCTGGCATAGATGGATTTTATGCTGTCCATAGAAAAGGTGGAAAGCATGGCTTTACCAGTGGCAGAGAATACTGCCGGTACGCGCACACCAGCGCGAAAGGTAAAGCCAAGCGGCGCCGGCGCTTCATGACAAGCCAAAAACACCACTTCACCAAAATCGAGCTTGGATAAAGTCACCGTATGTTGAAGTAGAATAGGATACTGGACAATAAGGTCTTTGAATAACTGGATGACGCCTTGCTGCTGCTCATATTTGCCCGCCCAATACATCAAATACGAGCCCAAATGAAAGCGGCTGTCGCTGTCTTTATAGATGACATGTTTGGCTAATAAACTTTGCAAAATATTGTGGGTTGAGCTACGAGGCAGGTTAAGCGCTTTTGCAATATGCGCCGCCGTTAAAGGTTGGGCGCTGTCAGTTATTAAATCTAAAATCTGAAAAGTTTTGTCCAAAGCAGGAACGGCAGTGGTGCTCATAAGAAACCTATAAAAGACGATAAAATTAAGGGAGTAGCAAAATAAAATGATAAATCAGCACAAAATTGATAATAAAGGTTGCAAATAGGGGATTATCATTCTTATAATGATGTTTCATATATAGAATACATGTTCATTATATTGAACAAATAACAAGTTATCAATAATTATTTAAGTCATAACCTTTTATTTTCATTCCTATTTTTAGCTATTCGTTTATCACTATAAATCTGCAAACCTTATTTGCAAAATAACACTGACAAGGAGTGTCAACATGTCACAACAGTCAAATACGCTAACGCTAGCAAATCCAGACTTACTCAAACAGCAGTGCTTTATCAAAGACGGCTGGCATGATGCCAGTGATGCCGCGACTATCGACGTGAGCAATCCTTTTAACGGTAATGTCATCGGTAACGTGCCAAGCCTGACGACCGATGATGTCAATGACGCGGTTGCTGCTTCTCATGAGGCGCAAATCACGTGGGCGGCCAAAATAGCCAAAGAGCGTGCGGAACTACTGCAAAAGTGGGCCGACCTTATCGATGCCAATAAAGAAGATTTGGCCATCATTATGACCGCCGAGCAAGGCAAGCCTTTAACCGAATCACGCGGGGAAGTTGGTTATGCCAATAGCTTTATCCGCTGGTTTGCTGAAGAAGGTAAGCGCGTATACGGCGATGTTATCCCTGCCAATCAAACCCAATTGCGCCATGTCATCTTAAAACAGCCCGTCGGTGTTTGCGCGGCCATCACGCCTTGGAACTTTCCAGCAGCGATGATTACCCGTAAAGCAGCTCCTGCACTCGCGGCAGGCTGTACCATGATTATCAAACCTGCAACCGAAACGCCATTTTCTGCATTGGCATTAGCGGTATTGGCTGAGCAAGCCGGTATTCCAGCAGGCGTTATTCAAGTCGTCACGGGCAAATCGTCAACCATCGGCGATATCCTAACCGGCGATCCACGCATTCATAAGCTGTCATTTACTGGCTCTACCGAAGTCGGTCGTACCTTGATGGCACAGTGTGCCCCAACTATCAAAAAACTGTCATTAGAGCTCGGCGGCAACGCGCCATTTATCGTCTTTGATGATGCCGATCTTGAAAAAGCCGCTGAAGGCTTAATCGCTTCTAAATATCGTAACGCGGGTCAAACCTGTGTTTGCGCTAATCGTGTCTATGTACAAGACAGCATTAAAGATAAATTCCTCGACGTATTTGTGAAAAAAGTCGCTGAGCTTAATGTCGGTAATGGCATGGATGAAGGCGTGGATATTGGTCCTTTAATTAACAAAAAAGCGTTGGATAAAGTTCAAGCGCTGCTCAAAGACGCGCTAGATAAAGGCGCAACCCTTGTGACAGGCGGTAGCACCAACGGCGCATCAGAGCTGTCTTATAACCCAACGGTGATTACCGATATCAGTAGTGACATGGATATTGCCTCTGAGGAAATCTTTGGTCCTATCGCCACCATCTTTACCTTTAAAGATGAAGCCGACGTCATTCGCCAAGCCAACGATACCATTTATGGTTTGGCCGCTTACTTCTATAGTAGCAGTTATGCACGCTCATGGCGTGTCACTGAAGGTTTAGAGTACGGCATCATCGGTCATAATACTGGTCTTATTTCTACCGAAGTCGCACCATTTGGCGGCGTCAAGCAATCAGGCTTTGGCCGCGAAGGCTCAAAATACGGCATCGAAGAGTATGTCGTGACCAAATACTGGTGCTCTGATGTTAGTTAATAGTTAAAGCTAATGGTTAGCTGTTTTATATTTTAACCATTTGTTTTTATAGATTTTCACCTAGCATTTAACGGGATTCAGCAGCATGAATCCCAAATTTAGCCACGGCTTATTTTATAAACCGCCATACCATCATTGGCATCTACGTAAAGAAAAAAGAAAAGGATATTCTTATGACTACCAATCAATCATTACTTGCGCGCCGTAAAGCTGTTTTGCCAACAGGCCTTGGCATTGCCTTTCCTATTTTTGCCGAAAAAGCAAAAAACTCAGAAGTGTGGGATATCGAAGGCAATCGTTATATTGACTTTGTCGGCGGTATCTCAGTACTGAATACTGGTCACAGCCATCCAAAAATCACCCAGCGTGTGCACGAGCAGCTAGACAAATTTACCCATACTGCCGCGCAAATGGTTAACTATGAATGCTACGTCGAGCTTGCCGAAAAGCTTTGCGAAAAAGCGCCTATCAGCGGTCCGAAAAAAGCCTTGTTCTTGACTACGGGCGCAGAAGCGGTCGAAAACTGTATCAAAATTGCCCGTGCAAAAACCGGTCGTCCGGGTGTCATCTCTTTCGTTGGTGGTTGGCATGGTCGTACGCTAATGTGCATGAGCCTAACGGGTAAAGTATTGCCATACAAAAAGAACTTTGGTCCGATGCCAGGCCCTGTGTTCCATGCGTTATTCCCAGCAGAAGAGCTAAACGTTACCGAAGCGCAAGCATTGCATAGCCTTGAGATGATTTTCCAAGCGGACATCGATCCAAGTGAAGTGGCGGCGATGATTATTGAGCCCGTACAAGGCGAGGGCGGTTTCCATCAAGTGACACCATCGTTTGCCAAAGCGCTGCGCGAGATTTGCGATGAGCATGGTATCGTGCTGATTTTTGATGAAGTCCAGTGTGGTTTTGCTCGTACCGGTACCTTGTTTGCGTCTGAGCAATTGGGCGTTGAGCCGGATCTGATGACCAGTGCTAAAAGCTTAGCGGGTGGCTATCCTATTTCTGCCGTTATCGGTCGCGCTGATATCATGGACGCCCCGCAAGTCGGCGGTTTGGGCGGTACGTATTCTGGAAACCCATTGGCTTGTGTGGCTGCGCTTGCTGTCATGGAAGTGATTGAAGAAGAAGATTTACTTGCGCGCAGTATCGAGATTGGTGACAAAATCGAAGCATTTTTAAAAGATTTGAACCTAAGCAGCATCGGTCATATTCGCCATAAAGGCGCGATGTTAGCGTTTGAGCTAATCGACAACGATGGCAAGCCTGATGCGGCAGCGACTGCCAACCTAAAAGCCAAAGCTTTCGAGCAAGGATTGCTGCTTGCGTCTTGTGGTATGTTTGGCAACGCCATTCGTGTGATGGTGCCGCTCACAGTAGAGGACGAAGTGCTACAAGAAGGCCTTGATATTATCAAAGGTATTTTGACCGCTCAAGGCGTTAATTCAAAAAATGAAAGCTTAAGCTTAGGATAATGACAGTGCTGCTTTGAGTGGTAGTTTTACAACGGCGCCTTGCAAATCAAGACGCCGTTGCTGTCTCTGCTAAGCATTTTTTAAATACTAAACCTATCGCTCGATAGGCAGTAAAAGATAAAAAAGGGCAGCGCCCTATTACATAAAAATAGTGGGTATCAGTACCGTTAAAAAGGGCTGACACGGATGACACACGGACAAGGAGTAGGTTATGTCTGAGCTAAAAAAATCGCTAGGCATGTTTGATATTATTGCTTTAGCATTCGGTGCTATGGTCGGTTGGGGCTGGGTCGTTTTAGCAGGAGACTGGATTTTAGCGGCGGGCACATGGGGCGCGATGTTAGCGTTTATGATTGGTGGTCTGGCCGTTATCATGATTGGTGTTAACTATGCAGAGCTAGCGTCATCAATGCCAGTCACGGGCGGTGAGCATACCTATACCCACCGTGCGCTCGGGGTCACGGTTTCCTTTATTTGCTCTTGGAGTATTTTATTTGGTTACTTCTCGGTCGTTGCTTTTGAAGCAGTAGCGCTGCCGACGGTAGTTGAATATTTTATTCCCAATTATAACCAAGGCTATCTGTGGACGATAGCGGGCTGGGACGTTTATGCCACGTGGGTTGGCGTCGGTATGCTAGGCTCAATCATCGTCACTTGGCTTAATATTCGCGGCATGGAAGTCAGCGCTTGGTTCCAAAAAACAGCCGTACTCGGTATTTTATTTGTCGGTACGTTATTGTTTATTGGTGCGGTAATTTACAATCCTGCAAATTCAACCGCTGTGCAAGCGCCTGCCTTTATCGGTGGTATCGGCGGTATGATGACGGTGATTGTCATGGTGCCGTTTATGTTTGTTGGTTTTGACGTGATTCCGCAAGCGGCCGAAGAGATTGATCTGACCCGTCCTAATATCGGTAAGTTTTTGATTGTCTCTATTATTATTGCGGTGATGTGGTATGTCGGCGTGGCATGGAGTGTCGGTCGCACTTTGCCGCTCATTCAAGCACAAGGCTCAACCTTGGCGACCGCTGACGCGATGACCAATGCGTGGCATGGCAAATGGGCGGGTATTTTACTAGTCATTGGCGGTGTATTAGGCATTTTATCGAGTTGGAACGCGTTTTTAATCGGTGGCAGTCGCTTACTTTATGCCATGTCAAAAGCCCATATGTTGCCTGCATTTTTGGGTAAGCTACATCCGAAGTATAAGACGCCAAAAAACGCCATTTTATTGATTGGTGGTCTAGCGACGCTTGCGCCATTATTTGGTCGTAAGATGCTAGTATGGATTGTTGATGCTGGTGGTTTTGGTATCGTGATTGCTTATACCTGTGTCGCCATCTCTTTCTTAGTCTTGCGCTACCGTGAGCCAGATATGGTGCGCCCGTTTAGAGTGCCAGCGGGCAAATTGGTCGGTATGTTTACCATCGTACTGGGCATTGGCTTGCTCATCTTATATATGCCGGGTATGCCGTCAGCGCTCAGCGCTATCGAGTGGTGGATTTTCTTTGGTTGGACAGCGCTCGGTATCGGTCTTTATAGCTATGCCGTCGTCAAATATCCAGGCATCAGTGAAGCTATTATGGCAGAAGAGCTACGCGAGTTAAAAATCGTCAATCAGCTATGGTTGAAAGATAATCCGCCTAAATAAAAATAAGATTTGTTCAAAATAAAGAAAGCCTAGCGTAAGCGTTAGGCTTTCTTTACATATTCACAGCATCAATCTTATCAACCAATAATCTTGCACCAAACCGTTAGCGAGATTGGCATTTTATAACGGTTTATTATCTAACGCATCATTCTTTAAAGCGTGCTTATCTAAAGAGGCATTATCCAGTTTTTTATCCTTTAAAGTGATACTGTCTTTATATTGCACAACTTCTTTATCAGATTTCATAACCGCGTTATCTTGCGCTATTATTTTATCCTTTTTGAGAGTAATGGGTAGCGCAGGCTCTTGATTGACTAAACGATCAGAAAGTTTATCAAAAGGTTTTATCGTTGGTTTCAGACTTTTCTTAATTTTTTTAATCGCCGCTGCATCCGCCAGCGCTTGTTCTTCTGCAAGCGATTGGTCATATAACTCTTGATAGACGAGTAGGGTTTGTTCAATCATCTCACGCATGGTGAATTTATTGGTCATCTCAGGACGGGTGACACTCTCTAGCTGGTTGCGCACCGCTTTACAGAGCGCTTTGGCGTTGTATTTTTTGACCAATCCTTGCGGATAAAGTGGCTGTAGTATCTCGCTAAAGGCCGCTTGATCCCAGCCAATGACTGGCGTACCTAAGTGAATTGCTTGCAGGGCATTGATGCCAATCGATTCTGGCTCGTTGGCCAACGCCATGACGATATTGGCCGCCGACAGCCATTCGCGCATGTCATTACGTTTGCTGCCGACGTAAGTTATGCGCTCAGACAGTCCAAGCGTATTGCTGCGCTGGCGGAAATCTTCATGCGCCACATCACCTTCGCGGTAATCATCGTCCATAATAATGACGTGAATATTGGGAAATTGTTCTTGCAGATTACCCAAGATATCAATCAGCCATTCTTGCCCATATTCATTGCCAATAATAGTCGGAAAAACCAGCCATTTTTTATGTTCAAGTTCAGGGTATTCGGCGAACGTATGCCGCAGCCAATACACAGAAGGGTTGTGTCGATACGGATAGCGACGGGTATCGACACCGCGGTAGATGCGCTTAATAACTTTAGGTTCTAGCTCCTCACGGCGTAGGCCTTTTTTTAAATAATTGGTGACGCTATCGGAGACCGTGATGATGGTATCGACATCGAGCAGCGCTTGCGAGTACTTATTAATCGGATAAAAACCGTACATGGTCGAGACCAGTTTGGGACGACGCTTGAGGCGGGCGCGGCGCAAGGCCAAATGCAATATCCATGCAGGGGTGCGCGAATGCACATGAATGACATCAGGGTCATATTTTTCAATCAGGCGGCGCAGCGGGGCGACTTGTAGCAGCGACAGCCAAGATTTCTTATTCATATACAGTTGATGGTAAATATTACCATCGCGCTTTAGGCGTTTGACCAAGTCATTTTCTTCATCGGCGCTGGCGATAATGATAGACGTATGGCCATTTTTAACCAAAGCGCGACCCAGATGAAAAATGCCGCGCTCGGATTCATCATGCTTTAAGGACGACAGTAAGCGCATAACTTTCATAATAGCGTCGGTCACCAAATAAGATATCAAGCTGCTATTGTCAGTTAAAAGTACTGAAAACTCAACCACCAAGATAAAAAGATAAGGTCAAATTTGCCATACTTTTTTTAGCTGAGAGTAAGAGTTTTTTAGCTAAGAATAAGCATTTGGCAATAGGTATCGTTACTAAACTAGCGACGTTTTTGTAAATGCTCAGCATTTGGTAGCACTTGCTTTTCACTAAGATATTTCCAATAGCGCTGCGGCAGATATTGCTTATGTAGCCGTGGGTTTTTACGCTCCTTGATATTGACATTAGTAAAGTAGCCTTGCCAAAACTTTTGATAACGCTGTTCGTCCTTACTATGAATGCTGGCAGGATTACGCAGTACCGCATCATCTAGGTTAGTGATGGTTTGCAGGGCAGCAGGGCGCGACGGCGTGCTTTTACTTTTGTCATAATAAATACCATAGCCGCGCGCCACATCATAAATCGCCCAATGCTGGTCTTGGTAGCGCTGGCGAAAATGCTCACCAATCAATGGTAAGACATTAAAGTCAGGCTCAACGCGGGCAAAGTAGATATCGTCAGTGGTATGCTCAAAGCGCACAAAGGCTTCCATGCGATGTTTTTCACGGGCAACAGACTTGACGGTTTGTACCAATTCTAAAACATTTAGGTTACCCAAATCTTCCATAATATGGCGGCTAGGGTAGTCAATGGCGTATTTGATTACTTGAAATAAAGTGGTGCCGATATGAGCTTTTTCTGATAAAAATCCCCAGAGGATATTGCGCATACCTGAGCGACCTAAGAGTTTATGCAGCTTGGTTAGTACACGTTCGGCGTTGTCTGCATCCATTGCTACGCTTGTTGCCTGCGCAATCAACGATGGTATATAGCAGTCGTGAGCAATTAGTTGTAGGGATTCATCATCCTGTAACTTATTGGCATAGACATAAAATACTGCGCTGAGCCAACCTTCAAAACTGGGCTCATAAAGCACAATACTAGGCGTTAAATGACCGACAATGTAATCGTGACTTTGCATCAGCTGTGACATTTATGTTCCTATTTAAAATAGTAGCAATTAAAACCATGCCGACTAAAACCATGCTGATTAAAACAGCGCCAATTGTCCGTTGCGTTGGTCTTTATATTTGGTTTGCGTTTGCGCCAGTACATACTGACGGAAGTTATCACGGGTTAAATGCGCCAAATGCTCGTTTTTACCCGTCGTAGCAATAAAGTACTTGGCACGATTGACCGCCGCGCCCATTTTCTTCAAGTGATAAAGCGTCAACTGATTAAACTTACGCGCTTTGACTATCTTTTTAGCGGTTTTGGTACCGATACCGGGAATACGCACAATCATCTCGTAAGTGGCGGTTTGAATATTAACGGGAAAGTGCTCAAGGTGGCGGATTGCCCAAGCAAGCTTTGGGTCACAGTCCAAATCTAAAAATGGCGAGTCAGGCTCAACGATTTCGTGCGCACCAAAACCATAAAAACGCATCAGCCAGTCCGCTTGATACAGACGGTTTTCACGTATCATCGGTACAGGCGTCCCAATCGCTGGCAGACGACTATCGGACAACATCGGCACGTAACCTGAGTAATAAACACGTTTTAAATCATATTGCTGATAAAAATGGCTCGATAGCTGTATGACTTGCAAATCGGTCTCATTGCTGGCGCCAACAATCATCTGACTGGTCTGACCCGCTGGCACAAATTTAGGCGTTTTTTTATGGGTTTTACGGCTCTCTTTGATGGTGATAATTTCAGTTTTAACCGTTTCCATTGGCGCTTTTAATTCATCATGCGACTTCTCTGGAGCGAGCAAAGCCAGTCCTGATTTGGTTGGAATCTCAATATTGACGCTAAGGCGATCGGCATACAATCCCGCTTCTAGTAGCAATTCTTTTGACGCGCCCGGAATAGTCTTAAGGTGAATATAGCCATTAAAGCGCTCGCGGGTACGCAGTATCTTGGCGACCTCGACCAAGCGCTCCATCGTATAATCGCCACTTTTAAAGATACCTGAGCTGAGAAAAAGCCCTTCGATATAATTACGCCGATAAAATTGCATGGTCAAATCAACAACTTCCTCGACACTAAAAGCGGCGCGCGGCGTGTCATTGCTTTTACGCGAGGTACAATATGCGCAATCGTATATACAGTGATTGGTTAGCAAGATTTTAAGCAGGCTCACGCAGCGACCATCTTCGGTGTAGCTGTGGCAAATACCCGTTGCGGAGGCATCACCAAGACCACCGCCTTGGTTTTTGCGCGTACCAGCGGAGGATGAGCAAGAGACATCATACTTAGCAGCGTCCGCTAAGATATTGAGCTTGCCTTGTAGTCTTTCGTAATTGATGGTGGCCATAAGATTACCAATTCATTTATTGGCTATTATTTTAGCAAATTGGCTTGTAAGTCACTGTAATTATAAGAGAATTTGGCAGACAATGCGACAGATAGTGTCGTACTGTGAACATGTAAGATGGTAAACATTGGCTTCGCATTTATTCAGAAGCTAAGCTTTATAGCTTCATCCATAAGCCAATTTTCTAGTAGCCATTCTAACCTTGAGTCTATAAACTCATCAAAATAATATTTTAAAGAAAGTCTTATGCTTAAGAAATTTAAAGAAAAATCAGCATCTCAAAAGTTTGACGCTATTTTAAATGTACTATTTATAACTTTTTTTATTGCATGGAATTTTTTAGACTGGCAAGGTAGAGATTTCCCACAAGAATCAGAGCTTCATTACAGTGAAGGTATTATAGCTAATACGGAATTTAGTATAGCGTTACAGTCTCTCAATGATCCGAATCAGCTAACCTTATATGGCTGTAGTTATAATGTATTTAATTTGTCATATCTGGATCCTGTATGGGTGGTAAATATCTTGAACCCAGACTTGGAAAGAATGCAAGAATTGGTTGGTATTATCAGCCTAGTTTTTTGGGAAACTCAATAAAACTGCCGCAACTAGTAACCTTAGAAGTGGAAGGAGGAGAGAAAAATCTTCAAATAACCTATGAAGATACCAAAAAATTAATTTTTAATTCAAATATGATTAGAGGGGCAATTTCATTATTCGGAGGTTTAAGTTTTATTTTTTTTATGACAAAACTTAATAGTTTGATCAATAGACCAATTCTATATAAAGAAAAATGATATTTTCTAAAAGCTCAGCTATTTATGCAACTGCATCAAGCAGTTATATACTAAAATTAAGGCAGCGTCTTACCATATTCATAAGCAAGCTGCCGGCAAAAAAAGGCCTTGTCGACTAAAGTATTAGCTGGCAAGACCTTTTATTAATTTTAGAATTTATAAATAATAATACTCTAAAATCTAATTCTTATTGAACCTTAGCGCGGATGACCACAGTTTGAGCAGCGTTTGGACTTAGATCAACCAAGTTCCATTTAAGACCAGAATAGTTTTCTTTAACCACGACTGTATTGCCCACTTGCTGAATAGTTTGATAGCTATCGCCGCCCGTAGTGGCAAGCGTTGGTAATGGACTGTTTAGTGACACTAATTGGACACCATTTGGCAGAGAAACCATGGCATTGATATCAGTAACAGGCTGCGCGGTAGTGTTGGTATAAGTGGTGTGATATTCGATGACGTCGCCAGGCGCGATATGATTGGCGGGTACGGCCACTTCACGACCATCTTTATTTTTTAATATTTTCATGACTTTGGTTTGAGCATTAACCACACCAGGCGTGCTAAAAGTTGGGGTCAATTGCAGAGTATCTAAAGAGGTAGAAACGATTTGCGTCGTTGCCGGTTGGTTAGTGACGACGGTGGTCGTTGGTGCATTGATGACGGGCAACTGGGTCACCGGCGTCACAGGTAAGACTTCGGTCACGCTGGTCGTTGGAACCGCTATGACGTCAACTCTGCTAGTTTGATTAGTGACTTGGTTGGTCACAGGTACGCTCGTGACCGTGGCATTGCCTTGATTAACGACAGTATTAGCGCCTGAGCGAACTACATAACGGGGCACATTGCTCACTTGTGTACTGTAAAACGGCATGCCATCTTGCATGGTAATGCCATTTGGCGTTGCAGTAATAACCGCTGTTTTGCCGTCTGAGTAACTTTCGACCACTGTGGTGCTGTTGCTCACAGATGGTACGATCGTGACTTCAGGTGCGGCATGGGCAGCAGTTAGCGACAGAAAACTACCCGCTAAGACCATTGATATGGCTGTAGGAATAGTGTTTTTTTTAATGAAGGCATGTTTAAGCGCTTTTTTATTCGTAGCCTGAAATGCTGGCGTATTGATTGGCGTGGTCATAATAGATTCCTTTAAAGTAGCAGTAAATAAAGCCGCTAATGAAGTAGCAAAAAAATAAAATTTAAAAAAACAAGGTTGAGAAAAACAACGCTTATATAAGAAAAAACCCTCGTCAAATGAGCATGTAAACCATGTCAAATAACGAGGGCAAAGGTACTTATGATAGCCAACACTTGCTATCATTCCATCATTATTTTAGTCAAATGCTTAGCACTTAATGTGTGAACAATTATGCGCTAAAAAGAATTGAGTAAAAAAGCTGCATTGTGTAACTAATATTTTACTAATAATGACGTTGTGTACTATTTTTTGCATCTATAAGTTGCACTAAAAATATATAGTTGAATACAAATAAATTAGATACGTCGCTATCAAATCGTTCAATGAAAAGTTGTATCGTTTTTATATCTAATTAACTATACCTATCTAACCCCAGTTCGGGATAAGCCACATTGTAACTCATTGATACTATTTACAATGTGGCTACCTGTCCCTGCTGAGGCATGTTTTTGATGGTGGGTTTATAGGGAAACCAGCAATAAGCAATCAAACCTGACAGCAAGTTTGTGATAAACCCCGTGACACTACGATGGCGTGAGTGTTCGATTTGGCACAAGTTTTTAAGCTCTCCAAACACCGTTTCAACCAAAGAGCGATGATTGAGTAGTGCCTCATCTATAGGCTCAAGCAATTGGAGTTTCATATTACGCCGAAGTTTGGTGATCAACATGGTATCACTGTGTTTTGTGAGCCACTCGTTTAGTGCTTTACTGATATAGCCTCTATCCCCAAACACCTTGCCAAACACAGACGTTGCCATATCCTTAACAGGCACTCTGTCATCGATATTACCCGCAGTGACTTTAACAGATAAAAGCTCGCCCTTATGATTGATAATGGCGTGCAGCTTAAAGCCATAGAACCAGCCCATGCTGCTTTTGCCTCGGGTTGCCATTCTTTCAAAGACTTTATGACGGTAGATACGCTTGTTATGACAAACTGCTATCTTGGTTGAATCAATATAGCTGATACCCGTACAGTCACCCATTATGCTTTGCAAGTAGCTGCACAGTGGCATGATACTGCGCGGCACTAGCTCTATAAATCGCGAGTAGCTCGGCAGATTTGGAAACTCCCGCTTCATCATGCCAAGCATGTGATGGTAGTAAAAAGACTTAAACTGTCGATACCGCAGTTGATGAAACAGTACCAAGATGGTCATAATCTCTGCTACACTTATCTGGCATGCTCTTAACCTTTGGTGTCCCGTTGCGATTAAGTGAGCCTCAAACTCAGGTTTGAATTGCTGATAAAAGTCGTCAATATGGCAGTATAGTTCGGTTAGGTTGTCCATGTAAGAAGTCCTTTTTGCTTAAGTGGTCTTGGTAAACTTACTTTAGCAACTTTGGACTTCTTTTTTTATCTTTTTTTTGAGCCCTTATCCCGAACTGGGGTTATCTACAAAAAAAGCTTTTGTTATCGAAAGCTTTTTCTTAAAGGTGATCTATTTATCTACAAAATAAGCAAGATTAATCGTAAATCACTTTCATGATTTCATACTCGACTATGCCTTTGGGCGTTTCGATACGGACTTCGTCGCCTTCAGACTTGCCAATCAAACCACGCGCAATCGGCGAGTTGACTGAGATTTTGCCAGCTTTAAAGTCAGCTTCGTCATCACCAACGATTTTGTATTGTTTTTCTTCTTCGGTATCCATATTTTCAATGACCACACTCACGCCAAATACCACTCGGCCATCATTTGGTAGCGTAGTAGGGTCGATGACCTGTGCAGCGCCAAGCTTGGCTTCGATATCACGTATACGCGCTTCGCAAAAACCTTGTTGTTCGCGAGCGGCATGGTATTCAGCGTTTTCTTTTAAGTCGCCGTGTTCGCGCGCCTCAGCGATGGCCGCTGTAATACGTGGACGGTCGACACTTTTTAACTGTTTTAGTTCGGCTTCTAGCGCCGCATGTCCTTGTGGAGTCATGGGATAACGTTGCATGTTTTTTCCTTAAACCAATAACACCACACCATCTCCTAGTGAATAGTGAGATGGTGTCAGTGTTGTTGCAATGAGTATGTAATATAAAAAGAATGAGGTTGAGGCTGCGTCGTAAGTAACTGCACACTTAGCGATTAACTATCAGTACGGATACACTTACCGAAAAGACGCCTTAACCTTACGTAATAAAAAGCATAGTCGCAGTTCAGCCACTATGCTTTTTAGGTTTATCTTTTAAAAACTTTATTTTTCTAAAGTACAATTTTTTTAAGTACTATAGTCGTATAAAAACCAGACATAATTTTTGCCAACGCTTTTAAATAAACGTCACTATGATGCTTAATCTACTGAAATTATACCACCAAGTCAATAGTACTAAGCGATAGTCTTTGCTTGTTCATGCAAATCTTGTAGCTTATACACATCAAACGGTAGGTCAATCGCATAAGATTTACAAACTGCATCTGCCGCGCCTAATGTCGTGACGTAGAATACTTTACCTTGTAGGGCACTGCGGCGGATAGAGAATGAATCCTCTTGCGCTTGTTTGCCTTCAGTAGTATTGATAATAAGGTCAATTTTGCCATTTTTCAAGGCATCGACGATATGTGGGCGACCTTCGGTGACTTTGTTAATTTGCTTACATTCAATACCGTTTTCCGCCAGTACTTTTTGCGTGCCAGTGGTGGCAACAATGTTAAAGCCAAAATCTAGAAGCTGGCGAGCGATAGGAGTAACTTGTTCTTTATCGCTATCACGCACCGAGATAAAGACAGTTTTGGTTTCGCCCTCAGTTGGTAGACCTGGCAGGCGCTCATTACTACCGATAACCGCTTTGTAGAATGCTTCGCCAAAGGTTTTACCCACACCCATCACTTCACCAGTTGATTTCATCTCGGGGCTCAAGATTGGGTCAACACCCGGAAATTTAGCAAATGGGAATACCGCTTCTTTGACCGCATAAAATGCTGGGACGATTTCAGTGGTAAAACCTTGATCTTTCAATGACGTACCAGCCATACAGCGCGCCGCGACTTGTGCTAATGACGTACCGATACATTTAGATACGAAAGGTACGGTACGGGCGGCACGTGGGTTCACCTCTAGAATGTAAACCGTTTCGCCTTTTACCGCGAACTGGACGTTCATCAAACCGACGACGCCAAGCTCTTTTGACATCGCCACGGTTTGCGCGCGCATTTTATCGCAAAGCTCATCTGATAATGAGTAAGGCGGCAATGAGCAAGCCGAGTCACCAGAGTGCACGCCAGCTTGTTCGATATGCTGCATGATACCGCCAATCACCACGTCAGTGCCGTCGCAGACACAGTCAACATCGACTTCGATGGCATCATCTAAGAAGCGGTCAAGGAGTACAGGCGCTTCGTTTGACGCTTGAACCGCGGTGCGCAAGTAATGTCTTAACTCGTCTTCGTTATAGACGATTTCCATCGCGCGACCACCAAGTACATATGATGGGCGGACTACTAGCGGATAGCCAACGTCTTTGGCTTTAACCAAACCATCTTCTAAGCTTGTCGCTAACGCATTGGTTGGTTGCACAAGGTTCAATTGCTGAATCATATGCTGAAAGCGTTCGCGGTCTTCAGCACGGTCGATCGCATCAGGACTGGTACCGATGATTTTGACGCCAGCGGCTTCAAGGGCACGCGCCAGTTTCAATGGCGTTTGACCGCCAAATTGCACAATCACGCCGTCTGGATTTTCGATACGGACGATTTCAAGTACATCTTCTAAGGTGATTGGCTCAAAATACAGACGGTCTGAGGTGTCATAATCGGTTGAAACCGTTTCAGGGTTACAGTTAACCATGATGGTCTCGTAGCCGTCTTCGCGCATGGCAAGGGCTGCGTGAACACAGCAATAGTCAAACTCGATACCTTGACCGATACGGTTAGGACCACCACCGATAACCATGATTTTCTTGTTATCCGTTGGATTGGCTTCACATTCGCTGTCGTACGTTGAGTACATATAAGCGGTGCTGGTGGCAAACTCTGCCGCACAGGTATCGACGCGTTTATAGACAGGATAAACGTTTAAATCCCAACGCTTTTTGCGTAGCTGCTTTTGTGAGACGCCAAGCAGTTTTGCCAAACGTAAATCCGATAAGCCTTTACGCTTAAAGCTACGCAGGTTTTGCTCAGTTAAACCGCCAAAGCCTAGGGCTTTAACTTGTACTTCGGTTTTGACAATGTCTTCAATTTGTACCAAAAACCATGGATCGATTTTGGTTAAATTAAACACTTCATCGACACTCATGCCGATACGGAAAGCATCGGCAATATAATAAATGCGTTCAGGCGTTGGAATGGTTAAGCGATTGTTAATCTCGCTACGGGCTTTCTCAATACTAACTTTCGCTAAGTCAATTTGCTCATCAAAACCATCATTGCCGGTTTCCATGCCGCGCAGCGCTTTTTGCATCGATTCTTGGAAGTTACGACCGATTGCCATCACTTCACCAACCGATTTCATCTGGGTTGATAACACACTGTCGGCTTGTGGGAATTTCTCAAAGTTAAAGCGAGGTATTTTGGTCACAACATAATCGAGCGCCGGCTCAAAGCTCGCTGGCGTTTTGCCGCCTGTGATGTCATTTTGCAATTCATCTAAGGTATAACCAATCGCCAATTTGGCAGCGATTTTAGCAATCGGGAAGCCGGTTGCTTTTGATGCCAATGCCGATGAGCGTGAGACACGCGGGTTCATCTCGATGACGACCATACGACCCGTGTCAGGGTTGATACCGAACTGGACGTTTGAGCCGCCTGTTTCCACACCGATTTCACGCAGTACGGCTAATGAAGCATTACGCATGATTTGGTATTCTTTGTCGGTTAAAGTTTGTGCTGGGGCGACTGTGATTGAGTCGCCGGTATGAACGCCCATTGGGTCAAAGTTCTCAATCGCACAAATGATGATGCAGTTGTCGTTTTTATCACGAACCACTTCCATCTCATATTCTTTCCAACCGATGAGAGACTCATCGATAAGTAGTTGATGGTTTGGTGATAAGTCAAAACCGCGCTCACAAATCTCGATAAATTCGTCGCGATTGTACGCAATACCGCCGCCTGAACCGCCCATGGTGAATGACGGACGAATGATGCACGGATAGCCCATTTTTTCTTGGGTTGCAAAGGCTTCTTCCATGGTTTCAGCGGTTTCAGCGCGCGGGCACTCAAGGCCGATACGCTTCATGGCTTTATCAAATAAGTTGCGGTCTTCTGCCATCTCGATTGAGTCTTTGGTCGCGCCAATCAATTCACAGTTGTATTTGGTCAAGACGCCATGTTTGTCTAGGTCTAAAGCACAGTTTAGCGCTGTCTGTCCGCCCATCGTTGGCAGGATAGCATCCGGACGCTCTTTAGCAATGATTTGCTCAACCGTCTGCCAGGTAATCGGCTCGATATAAGTCGCATCAGCCATGACAGGGTCGGTCATGATGGTTGCAGGGTTTGAGTTGACCAAGATGACGCGGTAGCCTTCTTCTTTTAGCGCTTTACACGCCTGCGCGCCTGAGTAGTCAAACTCACATGCTTGACCGATGACGATGGGGCCTGCGCCAATGATAAGAATGCTTTTTATGTCGGTACGTTTTGGCATAGTTAGGGCTACCTTCGTTTGGGTGATATTTTGAGTAATCTGTATTTTAACGATATGTTCGATAATACTTATCGTGTCTGCTAGGGTGCAGCTTGAACCACCATCTGTGCTTCAAGCTTTATACTTATATTTATTCTCTGTTTGCGGTTAACTATTGATAAGTTACGCTTTCGCCGCTGCCATCATATCCGCAAACCTATCAAACAGTGGCGCAGCATCATGTGGGCCAGGGCTGGCTTCTGGGTGACCTTGGAAGCTAAAGACCGGCTTATTGGTCAGCTCAATCCCTTGGTTGGTACCATCAAATAATGAGCGATGGGTAGATTTAACGTTATCAGGCAAGGTGTCTTCATCAACGGCAAAACCATGGTTTTGACTGGTAATCATCACCGTACCAGTGGCTAAGTCTTGTACTGGATGATTGGCACCATGATGGCCGGTTTTCATCTTAATGGTGTTGGCACCGCTGGCAAGACCAATGAGCTGATGACCTAAGCAGATACCAAAGGTTGGAATGTCGGTTTCTTCAATGATATGACGGACCGCATCGATAGCGTAATCACAAGCCGCAGGATCGCCAGGACCATTTGATAAGAAGATACCGTCTGGATTCATTGCTAACACATCTGCAATAGGCGTTTGGGCGGGTACGACCGTCACATGACAACCGCGGTCTACGAGCATACGCAGGATATTGGTTTTGCTACCAAAATCGTAGGCGACAACGTTGTATTTTGAGTCAACATGGGTGCCAAGCTGTTTAAAAAAGCCGCCCGTACCGCTATCATGGCTGCCCGGTATATCGCGGTTGAGTAGTGTATCTGATAAATCCCAGCTGCCTGCTGTCCATTCAAACGTCTTCGGCGTACAGCATTCTTTTGCCAAGTCCATGCCTTCGATACCAGCGAATTCTTGCGCCAATTTAATCGCTTGCTGCTCATCTTCGCTGCTAATCGTTGCGCCGTTAGAAGCGGTCATGATACAACCGTTTTGTGCACCTTTATCACGTAATAAGCGCGTCAACTGGCGGGTATCGATATCAGCAATGGCGACCGTATCATGGTTCTGTAAATAATCCGTCAATGACTCTGAGTTACGGAAGTTTGAAGTGACCATCGTCGCGTCACGAATGATAAGCCCTTCAGCCCATACTTGATGGCCATTACCAGATTCGACATCTTCAGCGTTGGTGCCAGTATTGCCGATGTGCGGATAGGTAAGCGTGACCAGCTGGCGCGCGTAACTTGGGTCAGTTAGAATTTCTTGGTACCCTGTCATGGCTGTATTAAATACCACCTCACCGACACGATGACCAAGACTACCGATACTCAAACCGCGAAAAATAGTACCGTCTGCTAGTGCCAAAATTGCTTGTATTTCTGCCGATGAATTCAAGGGTTGCCTCCGCTGTTATGGGTGAGTGCCGTGATGTTTTATGATAAAAATTTTGTTCTAAAATGGCTTTTTAGAGGTATTTAAATACTGCTAAATACACATAAAAAAGGGCTGAAGCCAAATTTTTTCCACAAAAAAGCGAGAAGACATCATAGATGAAAAGGTACAGGATTCACTAAGGGTGAATGAGTAACTTGCATCATGTCCGCTCGCTTTGGCACAGATTTTGCGCATTATACTAGAGTTTTGCGTTAAGGGCTAGCATCTTATCTCTTCTGTTATTTCTAATGTCTGTATTTAGTGCTTTCAAATGGGATAAATAAGTGCTATTAAAAATTATAATGCACCGACACCCCATAATAGTCGGGTGCTAAATTGGTAGCGATATGCAGTTGGTCGTCGTAATAGCTTTTGGTAAAATACATACTACTGGCAATTCCTAATGCTGCCCCTGCCACCACGTCGGCCACATCATGCTCATCGGCTTCAACACGACTATAAGCCACGAAACCTGCGCCAATATACGCCGGAATACTGTATTCTAAGCCATAGCGTTTATGGATAAAGCTGGCACCCTGAAACGCCATCGAGGTATGACCAGAAGGGAAGGAATCCTCATCACGGCCATTGGGTCGCTCTTTGTCTATCACCGACTTTAGGACTTGCGTCGTAGCAACGTTGGTCGCAAATGAATAGTAAAATTGCTGACGACCCTCTTTATCATCCATATAATAAGTGCTACCGTAAGCAGCAGCTGGAATGGCAAAGGCCAGTACATCGCCTACCTTACTAGTAGTGCTACTGTCAGCGTGGGCAGGGATGGCAGCCATCAAGCTGGTCGATAATAAAACGATAGGGGCGTATTTTTTGCTGATCATCACTGCGATCCTAAAAAAGGTTGGTGAGCGTTGATTGTCTCTATAAAATTCTATAGTTATTTTATAGGGATAAATGGCATACGGCTTTATTCTAAATTCTAATTGCTCTATTGATTGGCGGCAGCATTATACTATAAAGTTTTTATCTTTCTTTACAACTATCATGCTTTAAGTCACATTTATTTGTGGCACGCTTTTTACCATATATAAACTTGTATAAAAATAACCACTAAGGATGGATGATGATTTATCAATATTTAGACAAAACGCCAGAGTTTGCCGTACCATTTAATGGTTGGGTTGCTGATACCGCACGGGTGATAGGCGATGTGTATTTGGGTCATCAAGCCAACGTCTGGTTTGGCGCGGTGATTCGCGGTGACAACGAGCGCATTCATATCGGTGATTATAGTAATGTGCAAGAAAACAGCGTCATTCATACCGATGCAGGGATTGAGGTTAAAATCGGCGATTACGTCACCATTGGCCATTTAGCGATGCTGCATGGCTGCGAAGTTGGTGATAATAGCTTGATTGGTATTGGCGCGGTGGTATTGAATAATGCCAAAATCGGTAAAAACTGTATCATTGGTGCCAAAGCTTTGGTTACTGAAGGTAAAGAGATACCGGATAATTCGCTGGTGATGGGCGCGCCGGCAAAAGTGGTCAAAACCTTAAGCGATGAGCAAGCGGCAATGTTAAAGCTATCAGCTATGCATTATGCGGAGCGCTGTCAGAAATTTAAAACCGGCCTAACAGAAATAGCGATACCTGATTGAGGCATCAGAAAGCGGAATTTTATGCCATTAGCATCATGATAAGCCAAATAACGGCAAAAATGATAATACCGATAATCAGTCCGCGGAAGATATCATGGCGTATAGAATGGTCATTAAGGTAATAATTATTACTCGTATCATCGATATTTAAAGCATTGACGCTTTCAGCGCCGGCGCTTTTACCGACGATAAAACCCGTTAACGCCCCCAAAACTAGCATAAACGGCGTGAATAGCCAGAATATCTCGCCATTGCCCATACCGGCGATGGAGCGAATAACAACGATGGCAAGGTCGATAAGTAAGCCGCCAAAACCATATAACAGAGCGTTTAACAGCGCATAAAGTAGACGCTCTAAAGGCGATTGATAGCTTTTGCCTAACTGCCGTCGCCTGATTTCTCTGATGGAGCGGGCAGGACGTCGCGGTCGGTTGGACAAAGCAGTTTTATCATCAGGCGCTTTCATACAGTTCTCTATTGTTATTATCAAGCAGATTAAAGATAAGGTAATGAGATATTAAAGTAAATAAGTTAGCATAATTATGTTTAGTAAACAGTAGACTTATAGCGCATGATGCAACACGTTTTATATCCAATAATTTTCTAACATATTTTATAGTCAAAAAATCATTCCTTTAATTAATAAAAACAAGGCTCCATTATGCAGGCAACACAAGCGGGACAAGCTCCAAAAGAGTTGGCACTTTTTGATTTAGACCATACGTTACTCGATGTCGATAGCGATTACCTATGGGGCGAGTATATCGTCAAGCATAATCTGGTTGACGAAGCTGAATATCGCACCGCCAATCAAAAGTTTTATCAAGATTATATCGAAGGTACGCTCGATGCGACCGAATACAATGAATTTGTCGCGCAATTTTTAAGTAGCTTACCGATGGACAGACTGCATGAGCTACGCGAAGATTATATTAAGACGGAAATCGAGCCGCATATTCGCCCAAAAGCCATGGAGGCGCTCTGTCATCACGTCGAGCAGGGTCACGACGTGGTGATTATTTCTGCCACCAATGATTTTGTAGTGTCGGCGATTGCTAAGCGTTTTGGTATTGAAGAGAGTAATGTACTATCGACGCCACTTGAGATACAAAACGAGCGTTATACCGGTAAATTAACCGATAAGCCCAATTTTAAAGAAGGTAAAATCTACCATCTAGACAAGTGGCTTAATAAAAAGCAATTAGCGGGTATCACTTTTGATAAAACTTATGCCTATTCAGATTCCAAAAATGACATCCCATTACTCGAATGGGCGGATGTGGCTATCTGCGTGTCACCCGATGATGCGCTACATGCGCACGCGCTTGCCCATCGCTGGGCAGTAGAAGATTGGACGATTTAGCTGGTCTATAGCTATTTAATATAAAGGCAGTATTAATTAGCCAACTATTTAGCATCAATCTCATTTAAAATAGCGCCATATCAGTAAAATATTTATTTAAAAAGACAGGAAACTTTATGGAAATCAATCCGTATCAAGAACGTATCAAAGATTTATCTGAGCGTGGACAGGATTTGCGGAGGTATCTTTGACTTCGACGGCAAGCAAGAACGCTTAGAGGAAGTCAATTTAGAATTGGAAAACCCCGAACTATGGAATGATCCAGAGCGCGCGACCAAGATTAATAAAGAAAAAAGTCAGCTTGATGGCGTCATCGACGTTGTGGTTTCGCTTGAAATGACTTTAGCAGATGCCGCTGCCATGCTTGATTTAGCAGTAGAAGCAGAAGACGAATCCTTACTTGCTGATGTGCAAGCAGAGCTCGACAATGCGGAGAAACGCGTTGCGGATTTAGAGTTCCGCCGGATGTTTAGCGGTGAGATGGATCCGAACAATTGCTACTTGGATATCCAGTCGGGTAGTGGTGGCACCGAAGCGCAAGATTGGGCGGAAATGCTGCTGCGGATGTACACGCGCTGGGCCGAATCTCATGGCTTTAAAGTCGAAGTTATCGAAGTATCGTCAGGTAGTGTCGCTGGCATTAAGTCAGCGACGATTGAGATTAAAGGCGATTATGCCTTTGGTTGGTTACGTACCGAAATTGGCGTGCATCGCTTAGTGCGTAAGTCACCATTTGATAGTAATAATGGTCGTCATACTTCCTTTGCCGCCGTTTTTGTATCGCCTGAAATCGATGACAACGTTGAAATTGATATCAATCCAGCCGATTTGCGTATCGATACTTACCGCTCATCAGGCGCGGGTGGTCAGCACGTGAACACCACCGATTCTGCGGTGCGTATTACTCACGAGCCAAGTGGCGTGGTGGTCACGTGTCAGAACGAGCGTAGCCAACATGGAAACAGAGCGACGGCGATGAAAATGCTCCGCGCCAAGTTGTATGAGCTTGAGATGCAAAAACGTATGGAGAGCCAGCAAGCGGTCGAGGATAATAAATCTGATGTCGGTTGGGGCAGTCAAATCCGCTCTTATGTACTCGATGACTCGCGTATCAAAGACTTGCGTACTGGTGTTGAAACCTTTAATACTGGCGCGGTACTCGATGGTGACCTCGAACAATTTATCGTAGCAAGCTTAAAAGCTGGGCTGTAAATTTAGTCCATAAATACTATCGACTGCTATACATAAAAGGAACAGCAATAGCATATTATAAAGGCGATTTAATAAAGATAAACGAGCGACTTTGAGAGTTTACGAACAACAGAGCCGAGTGTTCTTTATTAAATTGCTATGCTGTTATAGATAGCCTATTACTGCTATTTAATCACTAATCAGACTTTAAACGAAACGACTTAAGGAAAATTATGCCAAGCGTTAATAACTATTTTGATAATAAAGTGACTTCTATCGCCTTTCAAACGGCAACCCTGCCAGCTACTGTTGGCGTGATGGAAATTGGCGAGTATGAGTTTGGTACTAGCGATTTTGAAACCATGAGCGTAGTCAGTGGAGCATTGACGGTAAAACTGCCAGAAAGTGATGAGTGGCAAACCTTTAATGCGGGCGAGCAATTTACCGTTGAAGCCAACCAGAAGTTTCAAGTAAAAGTAGACGTTGAAAGTGCTTATTTATGTACTTATGGTAAATAATCATTTTTAGTTTAGATTTGTGTCGTAAAAAAACGCCAAGTGCTTAACGCTTGGCGTTTTTTTGTGCGTATTATTCTGAATAAATTTAAAGATAGTAGACTGACAACATAGAGCCAATCAAAGTTATAAGTCTTTGCGATATTGCACCATGTCAGTTTGAGTAGCGATTACATCATAGAGATTGCGTGCCGTCGCATTGTCTTCTTGCGTCGTCCAATAAACACGGTTGCAGTTTTTGTTATTGGCAAATTCATACACCTGTTCAATCAGTGCGCGTCCAACGCCTTGCCCGCGAACCGCATCACTAACGTATAAATCTTCTAAGTAACAACATTCTGTCGTATTCCAAGTATTGGGATGTAGTACCACATGCGTGATACCTACTAACTTGTCGTCCTGCCACGCACCAAAGCCATAAATCGGCACATCGCTTTCAAGTAGGTTGTGCCATGTCTTTTCTGTGGTACTTGGCGGCAGACGAGGTTTATAAAAGGTTAAATAATTTTGCCACAATTTCAACCAAGCGTCGTAATCCGCTTTAGACAATGGGGCTATAAATAACTGGGCTATTTTTATCAAAGTATTTGTCATTATATTTATTTGACTTAAGTTGTGGTGTTCAGCGAATTATGGCTTAAAATCTCATCGTTTAGAACCTTTCAAAGCGGTGTTTTACACATCGATTACACTTTGCTTGTGGCAAATAAACAGCAAAAATAGTCGCAATTCATTATCCTAAAATGACTATTTGATTAATTGAGTATTTTTTATGGCGAAGCTAGATGACCAAACGACCACGCAAGACGTACGCCATGATTATGAACATTTGGCGCGCTTGGCCAATTTACGCTACGTCAGCGATGATGAGCCAGGGTTTACGCGTAGGCGTTGGGGCCGCGGCTTTACTTATAAAGACGCCACCGGCAAAACGGTCAAAGATAAAGCGTTGCGTCAGCGTTTTGATGCATTGGTGATACCGCCAATGTGGTCAGAGGTTTGGATATGCCAAGATGATAAAGGTCATCTGCAATCGACAGGCCGCGATGATAAAGCGCGCAAGCAGTACTTGTATCATCCTGAATGGAATCGCGTGCGAGACAATGCTAAGTTTGCAGCGATGATAGGCTTTGCTGAAACGTTGTCAAATCTGCGAGCGCAAGTCGAAAAAGACTTGGAGGCAGCGCCACTATCACGCGCCAATGTACTAGCCGCCGTGGTTAAATTGCTGGAAACCACTTTAATTCGTATCGGTAATAGCCGCTATGCGAAGATGAATAAAAGCTATGGCTTAAGCACCTTACGCAGCAAGCACGTCAGCGAAACGGATAATGGCTTGGCGTTTGATTTTGTCGGGAAAAGTGCCAAAGAGCATCATATTGAACTGCAAGACGAGCGCTTAATTGAGATTGTACAAGCCTGCTCTGAGCTGCCAGGTTATCAGATTTTTAAATATTTGGATGATAATGGTGATAAGCAAGTCGTCGATAGTAGCGATATCAATGACTATATACGGTCGCATACTGGCGGTCATTATAGTGAGGGCAAGACATACAGCAGCAATGTATATAGCGCCAAGGATTTTCGTACTTGGATGGCAAGCGTCCTTGCGGCCAGTTATTTGTACGACGAGCTGCAGAGCTCGAATGGCAGAGAAATATTAGCCAGTGAGCCTAATAGTAATGAGCGCCAGCAGCTGATCGTTGATATGGTCAAAGAAGTCGCAGAAGAGCTTGGCAATACACCTGCTGTCTGCCGAGCGTCTTATATCAATCCTATTATTATTGAGCGCTTTTTAGCAGGGCAGTTTTTTGAGTGTTATAAACAAGCGCGCCGTGGCCGTACCAAGCAATATCAAAGCTGTGAAGAGAAAGCGCTGCTAGGCTTTTTAAATGCTATCCAATAAATTTTTTTTTAGCAAAACTCGTATTAATTTATGAAAATGATACGTTATGTATTGATATAAATATAAAAATGCGTTACTAATAGAGTATACGCATTTTTATATGCGCAAACCATAAGAGCAAATAGTGACTAGGATAGGACTGTTTGACTTCTAATAAAGTGCTGATATCGTCTATCGTCAGCGACTCTCTATTGCTAAAGGATTAGCTTATGAACACCACATCTTCCAATCATTCGTCCGCAAACTCTACTAAAGATACTACCCACACACCAACGAGCTACAACGATTACTATCATAATTTTGATATGAATGCGTTATTGGCAGAAATCTATGGCGAGCATTTAGATGACCGTTTAAATGCTTATATGGCCTGCTGCGGTCGTCATGTGCGTGACGGGCGCGGCGATAATCTAGCCCTAGTGCATGAAGATACGGCTGGTAATGTGACGTGCATGACTTTTGCAGAGCTTGATCAAGCCAGTGCGCAAGTGGCCAATTTATTAACATCCTACGGCGTACAAGTTGGCGACCAAGTGGCGACCATGCTACCGCGTACCCCTGAGCTACTCACCATCGTACTAGCGACTTGGCGGATTGGCGCAGTCTATCAACCGCTATTTACCGCTTTTGGCTATGATTCGATTAAATACCGCATGGATAAAGCCAATACCAAAGTGGTTTTTACCAATATTGATAACCGCAGTAAATTCGAAGACTTAGCCGAGCAGACCAAAATGGTCATGGTGGGCAGTCAGAATGATGCGCAAGCTGATAGTGAAAGCAAATGGGCTGATGATAATTGTGCTCAGATGATGGCGACCCAGCCGCAAACGCTAGAGGCGGTTTTGCTCAATGAAGATACAGCGTTTTTGCAAATGTTTACCTCGGGTACGGTCGGTAAATCAAAAGGCGTCAGTGTGCCGTTATCAGCGCTATCTGCTTTTTATCTGTATATGCGCTATGCGATTGATTTGCGCGCTGATGATAACTACTGGAATATGGCCGATCCCGGCTGGGCGTATGGGCTATATTACGCGATTACGGGGCCTTTATTGATGGGCGTCACGACTTACTTTAACGAGGCGGGCTTTGATGCTGCCAATACCCGCGACTTTATGGTTCGTCATAATATTACCAATTTGGCCTCTTCGCCAACGGCGTTTCGGATGATGAAATCGAGCGGTGTGTTTGAGAAATCACATGACGATGCTAGCGCCCGTTTATCACTGCGCTGTGCCAACTCAGCAGGCGAAACTTTAAATACCGAAGTGGTTAATTGGGTTGAGGCGTATTTGAACTGCCAAGTAAAGGACCAATACGGCCAAACAGAGACGGGTATGACCTGCTGTGCGCACCATGCATTAGCACATGAATGTCCTACTGGTTCGATGGGCATGGCGCTACCGGGTCACACACTCGTCGTATTGGATGATGACATGCAAGTATTGCCTGATGGTGAACAAGGACAGCTTGCCGTAGTGGTTAGCCAATCGCCAGCGTTTTATTTCTGCGGTTATAGCTGGAATGAAAAAGACGCCTTTGTGGATGATTACTATTTGACTGGCGATGTGGTCGAGCGTCATAGCGATGGCAGCTATTGGTTTTCGGGGCGTGATGATGACATTATTATAACGGCAGGCTACCGCGTAGGGCCGACAGATGTGGAGAATACCGTGCTTGAGCATGAGGCAGTGGCAGAATCCGCCGCCGTTGGCGTGCCAGATGAGGTGCGCGGTCATACGATTAAGTCTTATGTGGTGTTAAAAGAAGGTATTAAAGGGACGGATGAGATTGCTAAAGAGATTCAAGACTTGGTCCGCAGACGTCTATCAACTCATGCTTACCCGCGTGAGGTTGAATTTGTGTCGGAGCTACCAAAAACGCCAAGCGGTAAAATCCAGCGTTTCTTGTTGCGCAGTTTGTCAGCGGCATAAAGTACTGAAAACATCGATAGCCGTTTAAGACAATAAAGTATAGTCCATTCAAGATAACATCGTTACGCTAATAGTTATGTGCGACTGGTATAAATTTTCCTTGCTTGCTACTACCGCAGAGGCTACGAAAAATTCATCCCAGTCGCACTGTATCTATTTTACAGTGAATTCATTATGGTTAGCTTAAAAAATACCAGTAAAAACCTCGATTAAAGGAATAATTATGCAAATTGAACAACACAGCTTTTTGGTTACTGGCGGTGCGTCAGGTTTAGGTGAGTCAGTGGTTCGCGCTATCGTGAGTCAAGGCGGCAAGGTCATCATTGCTGATTTGAACGAGTCAACTGGGCAAGCTTTGGTTAATGAGCTGGGTGATAATGTACGCTTTGCACGTTGTGATGTGACCAGTGGTGATGAGGTGCAAGCGGCCGTTGAGTTGGCTGAAAAAGAATTTGGCGGTCTGCAAGGTTCTATTAACTGTGCAGGTATCGCCGTCGTACAAAAGCTGCTTGATCGCGAAAATAACCCAGCGGATCTTGATGCTTTTAGTCGCGGGGTTAATATCAACCTCGTGGGTTCTTTTAACGTCGCGCGTTTGGTGGCGGCCAGTATTGCTAAGCGCGTGGCGAACGGCAATAATACAGAAAGCGACGCAGAGAAGAATGCTGATAATGGTGTCATTATCAATACCGCATCTATCGCGGCTTTTGATGGGCAAGTAGGGCAAGCAAGCTATTCATCATCGAAAGCGGGCGTCGTTGGTTTGACTTTACCGCTAGCGCGTGAGCTGGCACGTCACGGTATTCGCGTCATGACGATTGCTCCTGGTGTTTTTGCCACGCCGATGATGGAGACTATCCCTGAAAAAGCGCGCGAACAGCTAGAAGCAGGCGTGCCTTATCCGAAGCGTTTGGGCAACCCTAGTGAGTTTGCTAAATTGGTCACACATATTATCGATAATGCTTACTTAAATGGTGAAGTGATTCGCCTAGATGGTGCAATTCGTATGGTGTAAGGTGATTTTAGATTTTGATTGCAGCAAATTTAAGTTTAATTTATAACGTTTGCATAAACTTGGCATAGTCTTTTGCTCTCTTATCAAAGATGATTTTATCAATGAACGTTTACCTTTAAGAAGCAAAAGCTATGTCTTTTTTCAATATAAATAGTAAATATTCACCTTGGTTATTTATTGTCATGGGTATTAGCTTCGCTATCATGACTAGCACGAGTGCCGTTGCTGCTGAGGGTGTTTCAAAGAACAAACAAGCCATGCTTAACAATATTGTGGTTGATAAAGTTTTTGTCGATAAATCTGCTCGTACCCTGCAGCTACTAAGTGATGATAAGGTGATTAAGTCTTATCACATTGCGCTCGGTGGTAATCCTATTGGACATAAGCAACAACAAGGCGACCAGCGTACCCCTGTTGGCAGCTATACACTCGATTATAAAAATGAAAAATCTAAATTCTATCGCTCTATCCACATAAGTTATCCAAATACTACCGATAAAGCCCGAGCCAAATCGCGAGGTGTCAGTGCTGGCGGTGATATCATGATTCATGGGCAAAAAAACGGTTTTGGTGCATTGGGTCTACTGAACCAGCAACGCGATTGGACGGAAGGCTGTATAGCCGTGACCGATGATGAGATGGATGAAATCATGGCTGCGGTAAAGGTTGGTACACCGATCGAAATTGTAGAATAAATAGTTTGTTAATTTCCCGCATTTAACTGTTTTAGTCGTCCGCTAAAATATATTTCTCTGTGTCCGTACAGCCTCAAGACTTCCTAATTTTTCTTTACTAATTTCTCTTGAAATCTCTTATAAATGTGCCTATTAATACTTTAACGTTATATCATTGTTATGAGTAAGGTTTAATTTTTTTTTGCAGATTCTACCTCTGCTCATATATGTGCTGCATAGTTCTATACCAACAAGTCAATAAATACTATTGACAATAGTTAAAATGACATTGAAATATTACTCAACAAACCTTATATAGATAACAACGAAAAGCTTGCGGCATCTGAATACTTATAAAAAGCCGCAGCGACTAGCAGATACAAACGACTATTAATGATTAAAGGACACACTATGAGATTCGAGAAATTTACCCAAAAATTGCAATCAGCGATTCAAGAAGCCCAAAGTTTGGCGCTAGGTCGCGACCACACTGGGATTGACCCTGTGCATTTGCTGGCCGTATTGCTACAAGATGAGTCTAACTTATCTATTTGTCAGCAAGCCGGCGCGTCTATTCCAGCATTAAAAAATGGCGTGGCAAAAGCGCTTGACAATCAGGCGACAATTAGCGAGCCAACTGGTGACGTTAATCTAAACCCAAATTCGGTGAAGATTTTGAACTTGGCCGATCGCCAAGCGCAAAAAGAGGGCGATGATTTTATCGCCACTGAATGGGTGATGTTGGCACTTGCTGAGCAAGGCGACACCAAAAAGATATTTGAAAGTGCTGGGGTGACGGCAAGTAAGCTAAAAGCGGTCATTGAGCAACTGCGAGGTGATGCAACGGTGAATAATCAAAACGCCGAAGATCAGCGTGATGCGTTGAATAAATATACCATTAATTTAACTGAGCAGGCGGAGCTTGGTAAGCTCGATCCGGTGATTGGTCGTGACGAAGAGATTCGCCGTACCATTCAGGTGTTATCGCGTCGTACCAAAAATAACCCTGTGCTCATCGGTGAACCGGGTGTGGGTAAAACCGCCATTGTTGAAGGTTTGGCGCAAAAAATTATCAATGGCGATGTGCCAGAAGGACTACGCCGTAAAGAAGTGTTGTCGTTAGACTTAGGCGCGCTTATTGCGGGGGCAAAATTCCGCGGTGAGTTTGAAGAGCGTCTCAAAGCAGTTCTGAGTGATTTGGCGAAGCAAGAAGGTAATGTCATCTTATTTATTGATGAGCTGCACACCATGGTCGGCGCCGGTAAGTCAGAAGGCGCGATGGATGCAGGCAATATGCTAAAACCTGCGCTTGCTCGCGGTGAGCTGCACTGCGTCGGTGCAACGACCTTGGACGAGTATCGTCAATTTATCGAAAAAGATGCCGCCCTTGAGCGTCGTTTCCAAAAAGTATTGGTCGATGAGCCAACGGTTGAAGACACTATTGCGATTTTGCGTGGTCTAAAAGAGCGTTATGAGTTGCATCACGGTGTCGATATCCAAGACAGCGCGATTATTGCGGCAGCGCGCATGAGCCATCGTTATATTACCGATCGCAAATTGCCAGATAAGGCAATTGATTTGATCGATGAAGCGGCAAGTCGCCTACGTATGGAGATGGACAGCAAACCTGAAGCACTCGGAAAGCTAGATAGCCGTTTAATTCAGTTAAAAATGCAGCGTGAAGTACTCAAAAACGAAGAAGACGCAGGCGCGCAAGCAGAGCGTAAAGTACTTGATAGCCAAATTGAAGAGTTAGAAAAAGAATACGCGGATCTTAATGAGATTTGGCAGGCAGAAAAAGCGCTCGTTAAAGGCAGTCAGCAGCTAAAAGACGAGCTGGATAAAGCGCGTATTGCTTATGATAAAGCCAGTCGTGAAGGCGACTACGAGACCATGAGTAAGCTGCAGTATGAAACCATTCCGCAACTTGAGCGCCGTATTCACGAGTCTGATTTGGCAGAGCAAAAAGAGCAAAGCGGTGAAGATAGCGGTGTAAAACTGCTACGTAATAAAGTCACGGATAACGAAATCGCCGAAGTTGTAGCAGCGGCGACTGGTATTCCAGTGAGCAAAATGATGCAAGGCGAGCGTGACAAGATGCTGGCAATGGAAGAAAAGCTTCATGAGCGCGTCATCGGTCAAGATGAAGCTGTCGAAGCTGTCGCCAATGCGGTGCGTCGTAGCCGAGCTGGTTTGTCCGACCCGAATCGTCCTTCAGGTTCGTTCTTGTTCCTTGGGCCAACGGGTGTTGGTAAAACGGAGTTGACCAAATCACTGGCGAACTTCTTGTTTGATAGTGAGGATGCAATTGTTCGTATCGACATGAGTGAGTACATGGAGAAACACAGCGTTAGCCGTTTGGTGGGCGCGCCTCCAGGTTATGTCGGTTATGAAGAGGGCGGTACGTTGACCGAAGCGGTACGCCGTAAGCCTTATAGCGTGATATTGTTTGATGAGGTCGAAAAAGCGCATCCTGACGTGTTTAATATTTTGCTACAAGTGCTAGACGATGGTCGCTTGACCGATTCGCAAGGCCGCGTGGTCGACTTTAAAAATACCGTTATTATTATGACCAGTAACTTGGGTTCGCATAAAATCCAAGAAATGGTCGGTGAGAGCTACGAGGATATCAAAGCGGAAGTCATGGAGTCGGTCGGGCAGCATTTCCGCCCAGAATTCGTCAACCGTATTGATGAAATTGTGGTTTTCCATCCGCTTGGTATGTCGCAGATGGCAGGTATTGCCGATATTCAATTGGATCGTTTACGTCAACGTATTCAAGAGCGTGAGATGGATATCGTGCTGTCGGCAGATGCGATGAATAAATTGGTCGCAGTGGGTTATGATCCTGTGTATGGTGCGCGTCCACTAAAACGTGCTATTCAGCAAGAGATCGAAAACCCATTATCATTGAAACTGTTGGCCGGTGATTTCGTCCCAGGCGATATCATCAAAATCGATGTCGGCGCTGATGATGAGTTGACCTTTGATAAGCTTAGAATGAGCTAAAATAAACGTTCGTTTTAACGTCCATTGGTTAAATATCATTTGCTGAATGGTATAAACCTAAAAACCCTTTACTTCTCTATATCTTATATAGGCAGGTAAGGGGTTTTTTTTGTGCCAATATTATTTACCGTTTGCGCGCTTTGATTATGGTATAAATAATGATAAGGCACATAAAAAGACGGCAAAACTAAGGAGATAAATCAGGATGATAACCTATGAAAAATCAACAAATACGCCATTACTATTATCCTTAGTCATGACATCACTGCTGTTTAGTGCTTCTGCGTGCTCCAATCCTGCCGCTGTCAATACCAATAACGATTTGACCGAGTATAAAGAAGGACAAGCCTCTGTCGAAGAGTCCCTAGCCAATACTGAAAAACCTACCTTTACAACCAAGACGGTTGCTAGCTTTGACGAGCCTTGGGCAATGACCGCATTACCTCGCATTCATAGTCAGCCACCCAAACTGTTGGTGACCCAAAAAGCAGGCGAGCTTTTGATTGTTGATACGGCAACAGGTGTCAAGACAAGCGTTAATGGTGTGCCAAAAGTGGCGTATGGCGGGCAGGGCGGACTTGGCGATATCATTCTTGCGCCAGATTTTGCTACTTCTAATAATATCTATATCAGCTATGTCGAGGCGGGCACAGGCGCAGATAGTAATAAATTTGGGGCAAAAGTTATCAAAGCGACGTTAACGGGCTTAGATACTGACGCGCCACGCTTGCAAGCCATAACGCCCATCTGGGAGCAAACCCCGAAACTAAAAGGACAAGGACATTATAGCCATCGCTTGCTTTTTTCACCTGACGGGCAGTATTTATATATCAGCTCAGGCGAGCGTCAAGAAAAAACACCAGCACAAGATATGAGTGTGAATTTGGGTAAAATTATCAGATTACATCCTGATGGTTCAGTGCCAGCCGATAATCCATTTGCACAAAATGGCAGCGATATTGCTACCCAATTTTGGACGATTGGTCATCGTAACATACTTGGTATGGCGTTCGATGATAAAGGTAGGCTGTGGGCGCATGAAATGGGGCCGCGCGGTGGTGACGAATTTAATCTGATAGAAAAAGGCAATAATTACGGCTGGCCCGTGGTCTCGAACGGACGCAATTATTCCGGGACGGATATCCCTGATCATGATACGCGCCCTGATTTCGCTGCGCCAAAAATATCTTGGACACCTGTAATATCACCGTCGTCGATGAGCATTTATCAGACTGGTAAATATAATGATTTTCCAGCGTGGCAAGGTAATGCGCTTATCAGTGGCTTATCCTCAAAAGCGCTTATCGTCGTTACGCTTGATGACAATAACGACGCTGCCGAACGCTACCGCTATGATATGGGTGAACGAATTCGTAGTGTGTTAACTGTCGATGGGCAAGTGTGGTTGTTAGAAGATGGCGATAAAGGTAGGCTGCTGCAATTGCTACCTCGATAGCTATTTAAATAACTAGTTAAACTGCGAGTCGTATTACTAATAAAAGAGTCTAGTCGCCCTTATCTTGTAGTAAATTGATAATCAGGGCGCAGTTTGTTAAGGTAGCCTTTCTTAAATTTAAGGGTTTAGCGAATGAACGAAGTAAAAGTAAGTAAACTTGGGCCATTTCCAAAGGTAAATAAACCAGTGTTTATTACCTCAAGTGTCTTAATCGTCGGCTTTATTATCTTTGGTTCGTTATTTTCTGAAACGGCAGCAGCCCTTTTTAGCTTCTTACAGGCTTTTATCGCCGAAAAATTCCGCTGGTTGTTTATCATCTTGTTTAATATGGCGTTGGTATTCTGTATTTATCTGACTGCCAGTCGCTACGGTGATATACGTCTAGGCAAACAGACGGAGCGACCGCAATACAGCTTATTTTCATGGATTGCGATGCTTTTTTCGGCGGGCATCGGGATTGGACTGGTGTATTGGGGGACGGCTGAGCCTTTATATCACTTTATGGCGCCGCCGCTTGGTGAGGCAGAAACCTTAGAGTCGGCAAAACAAGCGATGAATCTGTCGTTTTTACATTGGGGGCTGCATGCATGGGCGATTTATACCATTGTTGCGCTGTCGCTTGCGTACTTTCACTTTCGCCGTGGTTTGCCGTTATCGATACGCTCAACCCTTTATCCTATTCTTGGACAAAGGATTTATGGTAAATGGGGGCATACGGTCGATGTCTTAGCCGTGTTTGGCACCATGTTTGGGGTCGTGACCTCTTTAGGTCTTGGCGTTATGCAAATTAACGCAGGTCTTGAAGGCTTGTTCGGTATTCCCTCTACTTTAACGATACAGTTTATCATCATTGCTTTTGTGACCTCATTAGCTTGTGGTTCACTGATGCTCGGTCTTGATAAAGGTATCAAACGTCTTAGTGATATTAATATGGGGCTGACCGGTATTTTATTGGCGTTTATGGTAATTTTGGGCCCGACGCTATATATCTTTGACAGTTTTATAGAAAACGTAGGCAACTACTTGGCAAACATCGTCACGTTGTCGACGTGGAGCGAAGCCTATAGTAATACCGATTGGCAAAGCGCGTGGACAATATTTTATTGGGCATGGTGGGTCAGCTGGTCGCCATTTGTCGGTGTCTTTATTGCGCGTATCAGCCGTGGACGTACCATTCGTGAGTTTGTATTTGGCGTGCTGCTGATACCGATGACGATTTTGTTTTTTTGGTTTACGACTTTTGGCGGTGTGGCGATACAGATGGAGCTGCTCGCAGGCATGAATCCTGAGGTAGTTAGCCCAGGATTGGTCGCGGCAGTGCAAGCCGATTACGGTAGTGCCATCTTTAAGCTGGTTGAATATTATCCATTGACCAAACCGATTACCTTATTAATTGTGGTGATGATTGTCCTTTGGTTTGTGACCTCATCAGACTCAGCCAGTTTTGTCATCGATATGCTGACGGCGGGCGGTGATACCAATCCACCCAAAATCCAGCGTTTGTTTTGGGCGCTGATGCAAGGTTTGATTGCCGCCATATTATTGGCAGCGGGCGGTTTAGATGCCCTGCAAGCGGCGGCTATTGTGGCAGGTCTACCTTTTGCGTTGGTCATCTTTGTGATGATGTATGCGTTACTGCGCGGTATGAGCCGCGACCGACTTATCTTATATCGCAATCAGCAGCGTTATATTACCGATGAGTCAGCTGACCATAATTCGGCCAGTGAGTTTGTCGATGAGGACTTATTAAAAGGTCCGCCTAAAATTGTTAAAGGTGATTAATTAAGCTGCGTATAGTCGGTTTGAAATCAATAGATACGTGAGTTAGCACGTGCAACTGGTATAAATTTTTCTTGCTTGCCGCTATCACAGAGGCTACGCAAAATTCATCCCAGTCGCACTGATTGATTTAAAGAGAACCTACTGTTAGCGGTTCTAAAAATATCGGCTTTAAAATCATTTTTATTAAACCAATAATGTAGTTAGCTGCCGTTGGTCTTACTTAAAAACACAATATAATAATTGTCATTTAAAATCCTAAGATGCATCGTTGTCTTAGGATTTTTTATGGACATTTAATAATTTATAGGTTTTAAACTGGTAATTTTCACAACGACAATTTTACAGCCACACTGTCACTATAAACATTCACCTTTGACATAGCTGACGGCTTCAGGGGTGCTACAAGCTGAGCAGGCATTGCCCGCCGTACGATAGCTTATCACCGAGCCGACTTGCGTTTTTACGCAGACCGGATCGTATTGCGCTGTACACATGGTTTTTGCAGGGTCAAAGGTTGGACACTGTGCTATAAGGCCTTTTGGGGGTTGACTGGTGTTAGAGGCGGGCGGCTGAATGGGCGTGCTATCAGGCATCGGGTTTGAGTTAGAACTAATATTGTTACAACCTGCTAAAGCTAGCATAAAGCTTATGGTGACTGTAAGTTTGAAAGTAGAGAGCGCGCGCATAATAAATATCCTTATATCGTTTTTATCATTTATTTTTGCATTAAACGCCAGTTTCAAACAAAAAGCAAATGTGCTATTCGTTTTTTAATTCGTCGCTGATATTTAATAAGCATATTATTAGAGTAACAAAAAACCCAAGCTACGAAGGCTTGGGCTTTTGATATTAATTCTTATACGTTTCTTGACTGAGCTTTTATAAACTTAGAGCTTTTATAAACTTACTGGGCAGGTTTATCCTCTTTATTAAGCTGCACATATTTATCAAAGTTTTGTGCGTAATCGGTCAAGTTGTCGCTTAACATTTGGCGATATTGTTTGGTATAAAACTCAACGATATCGTCTTTTTCTTTAGCAAAATCATCACCTTTTACAAAGCCAATCGAGGCAACCGACGCACTATAACGCGCTGCTGCATACAGCAATGACGCGCCGACTTGACCTGAGTGAGCGTTAGGGCCCAGTTGACTATTGGCGACGCCAATGATTTCGTCAGCACGTTGATAGAACGCTTGCATTTCAGGAGTGATTTCAAGAGCGGTATCAATTTCGTCATTTTGGCTATTATTTAAAGCGTCGTTTAGCGCGTCATTTTGAGCATTGTCTGGCATATTGTCTTGAGACATAAGCGACTCCTAAGAATGGTAAGTAAATTTGAATATATCATGGCGGTCTTTAAACTTGATAAGTATAAAGACCGAATACATCTAAAAAATGGAAACAAGTAAACAGTCTTATAAACCTGCATCGGCTTTTAAAATTTCTGCTTTGTCCGTTTTTTCCCACGTAAAGGCAGTTTCAGAGCCTTGACGACCGAAATGTCCAAAGGTTGCGGTTTGCTGATACATCGGCTGCAATAGATTGAGCATACGCGTGATGCCATAAGGACGTAGGTCAAAATGCTTACGAATCAAGCTGATGATTTCATCGTTGCTGATTTTATTAGTACCAAAAGTATTAATTGAAATCGAAGTCGGTTCAGCAACGCCAATCGCGTAGCTGACTTGTACTTCACAGCGATCGGCAATACCGGCAGCGACAATATTTTTGGCCACATAACGTACTGCATAGGCAGCGCTGCGATCGACTTTTGAAGGATCTTTGCCACTAAAGGCACCGCCACCATGACGCGCCATACCGCCGTAAGTATCGACGATAATTTTACGACCAGTCAAACCAGCATCGCCGACAGGACCACCGATGACAAATTTGCCAGTTGGGTTGATATGATAGCGCGTACCAGCATGCAATAAGTCTGCTGGCAGTACTTGTTTGATAATCGATTCCATGACAGCTTCTTGCAAATCGGTTTGTGAGATGCTTGGATCATGCTGCGTTGATAACACCACGGCATCAATGGCAATCGGTTTATTACCGTCGTATTTGAGTGTCACTTGCGCTTTGGCATCGGGACGTAGCCAAGGCAATTCACCAGCGCGGCGCAGCTCAGATTGACGCTCCATCAAGCGATGCGCATATTCGATAGGCGCGGGCATCAATACTTCAGTCTCATTGCTGGCATAACCAAACATCAAGCCTTGGTCGCCTGCACCTTGTTCTTCAGGGCTGTTACGATCGACCCCTTGAGCGATTTCTGGCGACTGCTTACCGAGCATATTAATAACGGCACACGTCTCACCATCAAAACCCAAGTCTGAGTGATGATAGCCAATGCCATTTACCGTATCACGGACGATACGCTCGACGTCGATATTGGCAGTCGTGGTCACTTCGCCTGCTAAGATGACCGCGCCAGTTTTAACCAGTGTTTCGCACGCCACGCGCGCATGTAAATCTTCACGTAAAATGGCATCAAGAATAGCGTCTGATATTTGGTCAGCCATTTTGTCAGGATGACCTTCGCTCACAGATTCTGAGGTAAATAAGTTGTATTCGCGCATAATGGGATCGCTTAATTGAATCAATAAAGATAGGAAAAAGCATAACGTCTGAGCGCTGCTTTAATTAATATTGACCAAACAAATCAATTGCTCGGCGTTAAATCTTTGATAAATGGGTGCTGCTAAATTCGTTTATAAAAAAGGTATTTACTAAATAGGTTTTAAAAATATGGTTCAGCTTAGCCAGTTTCCATGCGTTAGCATAAATGATAATTAATACTAAGCATTTACCTGTAACGGGTTTATTACCTGACGATATAAGAGATGATTAGTCTGGCGCATCAGGCTAAAAATAGGCTTATTCTAACTCGAAACGTGACAAAACTCTAGTGAGCTTCGCTTGTTATACGATAAGTAAACCTCAACAATGCGCCTATAGTCGTTAAGTAGCATGCTATCTGTAGGTTCGTTTTGTTATGAGCAATTTTCAGTGGATATGAAAAGCATCATATATACCCTAATGTTTAAAATGATGGTTTTAAACGGTGACTTCAATTTTTAACTCTAAACTATAACTCTAAAAACTTGGCTTTGTCTTTAAACATACATTCTTCATAAACAGGACACGCGCCGCATTTTGGCGTGCGAGCTTGACAAGTATAGCGCCCATGCAAAATCAGATAATGATGCGCATCTACGATAAAGTCATCGGGAATACGTTCGAGCAGTTTCTTTTCAACGATTAAGACGTTTTTACCCGTAGCAAGTCCTGTACGGTTGCCAACGCGAAAAATATGGGTATCAACCGCCATCGTCGGCTGTCCAAAGGCGGTATTTAACACCACGTTTGCCGTCTTACGCCCAACGCCTGCTAGAGACTCTAAGTCTTTACGATTATCAGGAACGGTGCTATCAAACTTCTCAATCAAGTCACGGCAGGTTTTGATAACATTTTTGGCTTTGGCGTTATATAAACCGATATTCTTAATATACGCTTTTAGTCCTTCTTCGCCTAATGCCAAAATGGACTCAGGCGTATTGGCAACCGGATAAAGCTTATTGGTGGCAATATTGACGCTAACATCGGTCGCCTGCGCCGATAATATGACGGCGATAAGCAGCTCAAAGTTGCTGTTATAATTGAGCTCAGTCACTGGCTCATCAATCGTCGCTGCCAATTTTTCAAAAAACGGCCGCACATCACGATTGGGCATGCGCCTCGATGGCGGGGTATCGGCAGTTTTATGTTTAACGGTTTTACTCATGGTATTGTTAGCACTGTTTTATTCATTATTTTATTCATTGGTTATTCAAAATTAGAGATAGGTTATTAAAGTTGGGCAAGCTCAGCTTGTAATGCTTCAAGCTCCGTCTGTTTGCTCTCATTTGGACGCACGCTCAGCTGCTTTTCTAACTTCTTGATTTTACTGCGTAGCTTTGCTGCGGCAATGGTATTTTTTGCTTGTTCTTCGCTGATATTTAACGATTGACTAGCGGCATTATTTAGCTTGGCTTCTACCATGCTGACCACCGGCTTGCTATTGCTGCTATCCGCTAGCTGCTTACTCACGCGTCTTAAATGCGTATGATAACGTTGGCGTAAATCCTCTTGTTCAAGCGTGCGCTCAGCTGTCGATAGGGTACGCTCAACGGTGACTAAGTCTATGCAATCAACTGGGCAGGGCGCGATACATAGCTCACAGCCCGTGCATAAGTCCGTAAAAATAGTATGCATATGCTTGCCAGTCCCGACGATGGCGTCAACAGGGCAGGCGGGGATACATTTGGTACAGCCAATACAATCATCTTCTCGAATCACCGCGCGCACTTCTACTGGACGCTGCGAGCTTACATCTATCGGCCATTTTGACGGCTCAGCGTTAAGTGGTTGTGTATCGCTACTATCTTGATTGATGATTTGCGCAATCGCATCGGTCACCGGCTGACCGCCGGGCACACATTTATTATAAGGTTCATTATCAATAACAATCGCCACCGCGTACGGCAAGCAGCCATCGGCATGGTCACAAAGCCCGCATTGGGTTTGCGGTAGGCAGGCATCAATACGCGCAATCTTTGCTTGGGTTGCGGCAGGCAAGCGCTCTAGGTCCAAGCTATCGAACAAGATAGGCAAATTGGCGAGACGGATAAGATTGCTGTTGTTACTGGTAGTGCTTTGCATTTAATGTAAAACCTTTATATTAGTACTAAGTGCTAATATGAACAAATAGGGTAATAGCGTTATTTATCAAGAGCATTGATATTTAATAAAAGACATCTTGGTCTTATAAATTAAATATCGATTAGAGCGAGATGCCTTGTTCATGAGCAATTTGTGCAATCAGCGCATAGGCAATACTGCCTTTAAACGGTATTTTTGGTAAATTTGTCAGGTCAAAAAAATCGGCGTGTGACAGCTCGTCTTCTTGTATGACGATATCTCCACCCGCATACGCCGCCCGAAAGCCGAGCATCAAATTGGACGGAAATGGCCAAGGTTGACTGCTGACATAGCGAATGTCTTTGAGACTAATATTTACCTCTTCTGCCACTTCGCGTACCACCGCATGCTCTAAACTTTCACCGACCTCTACAAAACCGGCAATCAAACCATATTGTAGCGCTTGTTGAGGAGTTTTTTGTTGCCCATAACGATGATGGTGCGCCAATAAAATTTGCATGGCGCCGGTTTGCGGATTGGGTCGGGTAATGGCGGTAATGATACACGGCTGCACGCGTGGATATTGGCGTAAGCGGCAAACAGGACAGACCATTGCACGCTCACCGTGGTTGGCATGGACAACAGGAGCGGCGCAGCGACTACAAAACTGCGTGTCTGCTTGCCAGCGAAGCAGCTGTATGGCTTGGCTAAGTTGGTCAGACAAGGCAAATGGCAGCTGTGTAATAAGCAGACGATAAGCAATAAAAGCACACTCGTCATTACCTAAAGTATTTTTTTCTTTATTATTACCTGTTAAACCGTGACTTTCTACCTCGGTATGTTCTAAAATTTTAGGCAACGTAAAATGATGTGCTATCGCATAATCATAAGTCATCGCTAAGGTAGCCTTAGCCGTAAAAGCATTAGTAGTAAATGTATTAGCAGTTTCGCTTTCAAAAGCAGTCAAGCTGTTTTTGTTTTGACGGCTATCATCATTAGGTAGCCAATGAGTCGGCGCTAAGCTCTCAAGTAGTGTCACTCGTCCAACTTGATAGGCGGGCTGAGTCTCATGACTTAATCCCGTATCATTATTCAACTGTGGTAACTCAACCTGCATAGGCCACCAGCCATGAAGCGTTTGACGACATAAAATCGTCTCGTCACGAAGTATAAAGGCGTGGCTCATAGGTTCAGTTTCCAAACAATCAAAGACAGACTCTTATCCGTTTGGGTAAGAGTCTGTTTAAAATAAGCAGTTAGATGATAACTAAATAAGTAAGCTATCTATCTAATACACTAAAATTATGCCGCAAGCAGTTGGCTTAAGCTTTGTTGCCCGACATCTAACGCTTGCTTACTGACCGGGCGATTGTTTTCAAAGCCATCTAAATGATGGTCAACGGCCATAATGACATCAGCAATATAAGCTAAAGTACCATCATCTAAGCGGGCGCCGTTGCCGATACGCTGCTGCAAATAACTTGCCAATTGGCTAAGCATACTGGCGGGCGTTGGCAGCTGTAAAAAGCGCACTGCACCTGACACTTGGCGCAGCATTTCAGGAATATTTTGAATATTTAATACATCGCGCTCAGGCTCAGCCAAATAATCGGTGATGGCTTGTTCGGCGCTGGCAATCGCCGTACGACTTTCTTGTATCAGGGTATCATAGGCAGTATTCAGCTGATGCAATGATATATGCGGATTATTCAAAGGTAAATAGATTGCCCCAGGGGTATGCATCTCTGCCATGGCGATAGTGGCGTTTTCTGCGTGCATCAAAGCGAGTAATAAATGGTCAAAATCTTCTGGCGTAGGCGCGCGCCATTTTTTCACCGCTTCTGCGGCAGCATTGAGACTGTTTGCAGCATTTGCCAGACCCAATAACTGAAAAGCTGAACGCAGCTCAGTCAGTTGTTCGGTGATTTGCGAGGTTTGCATATCAACAGGGTTGATAGAATCACCGCGTGCGTAGCTATCGACATTTTCTTTGATGGTGTTGATTTGCGCTTGAATAATGGTGTTTAAGGTATCGGTTAAAGCACGATTGGGTCCAAATAAGAACTGCGCCATTTGTTTGCGCTGTGAGTCTTCCAATTGATTGGCGGCATATAGTTCACGCAGCGTTTGTGCCTCTTTGGTATCGCGCTGGCAAGCAAAGCTGACCAAGTGCGCAAAGCGCGTGTCCATTACTGGCAGATAGCTTTGAAACTGCTGCTCTAAATAAATAAGCGTGTGTTTTTGGCTTAAGCTTAGCGGCAAAATGCTGGCAATATCCGTAACGGCAGCGGTGGCTGCTTGCCAAAACAGGCTGTTGGTATTTGCTGCTATCAAGGCGCACGCTGCCGACATCGCATCGAGCTTTTGCTGCTCATCCTCACTTACCTTACCGTCTTGATTTAATAAGGCAACGCCAAGTCCACTACGATAAGCATAAGTTAATAATTCGCTATCAAGATTGAGCTCATTAAGCGGTTGAAAGTTGTTTTCAGGGTTAGCGATAATGACGCTGCTATGACCAAACGCGGCAAAATAATCGGCATCGATCGGTGCTGCTTGCCCATGAGCGTTGAGTCTATTGATGATAGGCAGGAGTAAAGTCGGCTCTACCGATTCGGTCAGCAAAATAAACTCAATATAACGATCAAGCGTCATAATGGCTTCTGATAAATCCATAATCAAAGCGCTATCATTACTATCACCGCTGTCATAAAGTTTTTGCAAGCCATTGACGATGGCGTTATTGAGCACTTCTGCCCCGACCGAAGATATCAGCTGAAAAATACAAGACAGCTGTTTTAGTACAATAATGGAGTCTAATAATAAAGGCGCTTGGCTATCATCATCATTAAATTCGCCCAAATGAATTTCAGTATCTTTTAAAATGACCTTAATTTCATCGTGCAATAAATGCAGCGATGGTAGGTTAAAATCAGTCACACTCAAGGTCGGGGCGGTTAATTTCATTTGTGTAGAAGGATTCATAGTTGTTTTTTTCCATGACGTACTGATGAAAATAGCAAAGGTTTAGATGAGCATTTGAAAATGTCTATAAATAAGGTTTTAACGCTTATCGGCATAACAATCAAGATTTACTTACTTAACGGTCAGTATAAGGCGTTATGTTCATATAAAAAACCGTTTTAATGACTTATGCTTCACGGATTACATTTTATCTTTAAGCGCAGGATAATCGTCCGCAAGCGACGCATACCAGCCTTGATTGGCGCTGTCATTACTGCTTGACTCGAGCAATAAAGCCGCCAAATCGGCAAAGTTTGCATGGGCAGTATGTCCGCCATCGGCTTGGGTATCTTCCTCAATCGCTAGCGTGACTTGCCCGCCGGTCATCGCCAGATAAACTTCCGCCAAAATCTCCGAGTCAAGTAACGCGCCGTGGAAAGTACGGTCTTGTTTACCGACATCTAAGCGACGAACCAGAGCATCTAGGGTATTTTTTTGCCCCGGATATTGCTGTTTTGCCATCATCAAAGAGTCGGTCACTCGTACGCGCTCGGCAAAGTCGTGCATGCCAACTTTGGCAAACTCCATATTTAAGAAGTTCATATCAAAGGTAGCGTTATGAGCGATGATTTCGGCACCGTCCATAAAGTCATAAAGCGCTTGAGCCACTTGATCAAAGGTCGGTTTATCGGTTAAAAACGCTTCAGAGATTCCGTGAATACGAATCACCTCCTCATCCATTCCGCGCTGCGGATTGATGTAGACGTGCAGTTTCTCGCCGGTAAATTTACGCCCGACTAACTCTACGATACCGACCTCAATAATGCGGTCGCCCTTCATGGGATCAAGACCGGTGGTCTCCGTATCCATAATGAGCTGGCGGTCAGATTCATGGCGGTGGATAGGTTTGGGTAGCAGGGGTATAAAATGCGGATTGGCTCGGCTAGTGTCACCATCGAATGTCGGTGTGTCCGTGTCTATGCGAGCTTCCGTTTTAGTTTCTACTTCAGTATCCATATTGGTATTTATATCTGGCATATCGGTGTGTCTCATGGGTTCGCTAGCATTGTACGGATTGTGATTCTCTTCCACTAACATATCTGTGTTTGCCATTGTATTTGTTATTGTATTTACCATATCGTCAGTAAGATTTTGACCATCTAATAGCGACTCATCAAGCTCATCATCCATCATATCAAAGCCTAATGGGTCAAATTTTAACCAATCACTGCTCGGACTCTGCTTGTTATCAGTCATCAGTCGGTCTTTTTTTTTAGCAGAATCTTGCAAGCTAGCGGTTTTCAAATCTTCACTGCTAGACGTCACGCCCAAGTTTGCTAGCTCGTCAGCTTTTTCATTGCCCGCGTGTCCGGCGTGACCTTTCACCCAGTGCCAAGCGACATCGCGCTGCTGGCAAAGCGCATCTAATTGCTGCCAAAGGTCTTGATTGGCCACCGGTTTTTTGCTGGCCGTTTTCCAGCCGCGTTTTTTCCAGCCTTCAATCCATTCGGTGATACCCTTTTTCACATAGCTTGAGTCTGTCCAAATCTCAAGGATTTGCTCACGCGGACTATGGGTCAATGCTTGTATCGCACCCATCAGCTCCATACGATTATTGGTGGTTACTTGTTCACCGCCATACAAATCCTGCGTCTGCCCATCGCTAAATATTAAGTGCGCGCCCCAGCCGCCAGCACCTGGATTGCCTTTACAAGCGCCGTCGGTATAGGCAACCGTCGTATTTGCTTTGGCAGCAAGCGGATTGCTCGTATTAAATGAACGCGCTGAAGTAGAGTTTTCTGACATAAAAAAGTATGAGCCTAATAAGTAATAAACATCGAGCAAAGAGGGTTTCTAGCGTTATTTTTGCACAGGCTAGCACCATCTATTTTAGGGTTGAGTATAGCAAATCTTGCTTGTTTATGGTCGCTTATCTATCAGTGACTGCTAGGAATAAAAACCATAAAAGGGCAAAAGCACATATCATAGCGGTAACGCTGCCGTTTTCTGTTAAAATAGCTTTGATTGTGCGGACATGCCTTAGCACAATAAGCACAATATAAGCTTTTATGTACCAATGCAGGATAAATCGATGATGTCCGTAAGCTCGAATGTTTTGAATAAAGAATTAACGCCCTTAATGGTTGCTCTGGTCGCAAGTAGCGCGCTGTTTTTGAGTGCCTGTAATGACAGTAATACGCCAGCTGATGCCAAAAAAGCTGAGGCGCCAGCGGATTTATCCATATTTGCAGGCTGCTACACAGTCAGTCGTGATGAGCCGGCGCAAATAAAAGTTAGCCAACAGGGCGGCGGTTGGGTCATGCAAATGAAAGAGCCTGCTAGCGCTAAGCGCGTTTGGGATGACGCTGAACCGTTAGAAGTGCTTGCAAAAAGTGATATCCCGACGTATTTTTCTATCGACCCTGATAATGTCGATGCGGTAATTGGTCGTCCAGACAGAGTGCTGGTGTTGGCGCATGTGAAGCCTGTTTATGCCAATATCGATCCGCTACTAGATAGTGAGTACTTGTCTTACATTTATCGCGGTGCCAATACCATTTATCGCGTCGAATGTGATGAGGTTAATACCGATATTTTAGCCAATCCTCACGCCAATATCGTTATTGATAACGTCAATGACGGTATGTAATTGGCCTTTATAAAGTAGTACTTAGATAAATAACCATCTCATTAGAGTCGGGCAATATGAATTTTTTTAGTTATGTGGTGTTAGGCGGATTTTGTTACGCGGCCGGTTGGGCAGTAAGAACCTATATTCTCGATAAACAAACAAAACCTGAGCAGCCTTATCATCTCAAACATCCAACTATCTTAAGATACCTCGGCGCATTTTTCATAATTATGTTGATTGTGTCGTGGCTCATCGGCCGCTATTTACTCGGCCATGTGGCCATTGATTTGCCATTTATTATCATTAATAGCCTTATAGGCACCTTTGTCTACTCGTTTGGTCTAAACCCGGAAAAGCCAAGCTATGATGTGCCTGATTAATAAAAAATTAAAAGGCTGAGTGCTTAAATACATTTAAAATTTTCTATTTTAAGCCTATAAAAAACACGGTCAGTGCAGGCGTCATTGACCGTGTTTTTTATGGGATTGCTTATCAGGTTATTTATCTGCTTTTTTTAAGCTTTTACTTTTATCTTCAAGTTTTTTATTGTTAGGCTTTGAGTTTTCGTCTTTAGCTTCTGTTTGCTTATCTTTCCAGCTTTTGTATTTTGCCAAATCCTTTTCTACAAGTTTTAGACAAAATCTGAGTACCAAGACGTCATCGATATGACCGATAAAGGGGATAAAGTCAGGAATGATATCGATAGGGTTGATCACGTAAAGCAGTCCAACCACGGCTGCTGAAATAGTTTTATAAGGGATATTGCGATAGTTGCCTTTATAGTAGTCTTTGACTAAGCTCATCAGCAACAGCAAATCCTTAGCATAACTCTCAAGACCTTTTTCTTTTTCGAGTTGATCCTTCAGCTTATCTTCTTTACCTAAGATGATTTTAATACTATCGATCAGACTTTTATTGTCTTTCTCTTTTGCACTTTCTTGCTCAGCCATCTTTATAATCCTTTTATATCTATCATTATTGTTTGTTGTTCAGCGCTTTTTACTATAGCAAGAGTCGGGTCTGTAGCCAAATAAGACGGTGAGTAACTCTGTATCGTTTTGTTGTCTATTAAAATGCCAAATGCTCATGACTTAAGCGTTCTATACTGCTCGAGTACTAAATAGTATCCCAACCTGCGTTATAATACGCGCTTTGTTTCAGTAATGGTTGCTAGGATAAGCAGCGATTTAACGGTAAAAAAGGTAGCATCATGACTAAGATTTCATCCGAGCTCAATCGTCGCCAGTTTTTATGTCACGTTGGTATTGGTGCCGGAGCAGGGCTTCTAGCGACGCAAAATATCACTCGGGCGTTGGCTACAAATGCTATTGAGCAAGATAGCGGTACGCAGCTTACCAAGGATGATTTACCAACAGCGTTTTCAGATGAGCATTTGTCTTTTAAAGGTGAGGCACAACCAGCGCAAGCAAGATGTATCGTCCCAACGATTGAAACGCGGCTTTTTGCTAGCTCTAATGTCGGTGGTAGTGACGAACGTAATGAGTTGGCGTTAGAGCGTTTAGCCTGTGCAGGGTTTAAAGTGGACAATCCGGCAATTACCAAACGGCAGTATTTGCGCTTTGCGGGTACGGATTCGCAGCGTGCCAGTGATTTGCAAAACATCGCTACGGGTGCGATAAAAGCACCTAAACTGCTACTTGGGGTACGTGGTGGCTACGGTGCAGTGCGAGTATTACCAATGGTGGATTGGTCAACGCTTGGGCGTATTATGAAGGAGCGCGGTACGATACTGGCGGGCTTTAGCGATGTGACGGCGATCCAGTGTGCGCTACTGGCAAAAGGCAGTATGAGCTCGCTTGCAGCGCCAATGCTTTATAGCGAGTTTGGCAAAACCAAACCGGATCAAGTCAGCTGCCGACAGTTTGTAGCAGCATTAACCAATCCTAATTTGACGATTAATATAGCAGATGCGTCATTAACGAGTCCTAATTTACCAAGTATTCTGACGAACTCTGAACCAAAAACCTTAACTGGCACCATTTGGGGCGGTAATCTAAGTGTGGTTTCGGCGCTGGCAGGTAGTGACTATTTGCCACGTATTGACGGCGGTATCGTATTTTTAGAAGACGTCGGCGAGCAAGCCTATCGTATTGAACGCATGCTGTACGATTTGTATTTAGCAGGGGTGTTTAAAGGTCAGCAAGCCATCGTGTTTGGGGCGTTATCGGGTAGCGGTGAAGACAGTTATGATAAGCGCTATGATGTCGCCACCGTCATTCGTCAATTGCATCAGCTGACAGGATTGCCGATTTATAGCGGTATGCGCTTTGGTCATATTGCCCAAAAACACAGCTTTCCACTTGGCGCGAGGTGTCAGATAAGCACAAATACTGCGGGCGGCTATCAATTGATGTTTAGCGACTATCCAACGATTAAAGCTGATGCCATTTATGTCGAAGGTTTGTGGCAAAAAAGTTTAAGCCTATAGTCAAATCCAAATAAATCAGATACGTAGCTATCAAGTCGCTCAATGAAACGTTGTTTTTCTTGCGTGCTGTGCCTACGCCGACAGAGGCTGCGAAAAACAACGTTTCATCTCGCTGTATCGTTTTTATATCCAATGAATGATATAAAAATTGTTGCTGTGATAAATTTATTGCAGCCACGTATGACTTCTAAAAAGTCTACTATCAAGTTAAATCGCCAGTCGTGAAAATTTATCCTGATATTCTTTTGGGGTCAGCTCAGTGGCGCGTTTAAACAGCCGCGTAAATGATGAGATGTCATCATAGCCGACTTGCTCCGCTAGCGATTTTATCGTCACATCGCCCAATTCTAACAAACGCTTTGCCTGCTCAATACGCACTGCTTGAATATATTCAATCGGACGCATCGCAACGCAGGACTGAAAGCGTCTGTTTAGTGTACGTGGGGTGATATTTACCATGGCTGCTAAATGGCTTACCTGCATCGGTTGCCTAAAATTTTCCTCGATAAATTCTTGTACTTGTTGAACCAGCTGGTCTGCATGCGGCTTATGCAATGTCACATTGGTATAGCTGTTTTGATTGCCGCGTTTGCTATCGATAATCTGAGTTTTAGCCACTTGGGTAGAAATTTCACGCCCGCAATAACGCTCGATTAATAACAACCCCAAGTCGTAAAATGCACTACCACCCGCCGCACAAAATATATTGCCAGATTGTTCTTTTGATTGGTTCTTTGATTGAGTGACAAATTGGTTTTCTTGTAAATCAACCAATGGAAAGTCTGCCTTAAATTTATTGGCATAGCCCCAATGGGTTGTCGCTATTTTGCCATCGAGCAAGCCTGCTTTTGCTAAAAAGAACGCGCCGCTGCAATTGCTGGCGATATCGGCTTTGGTATTTGCCAGTCGCTTGATATGCGGGATTAAATCGCTATTTTGACTTAATACTTTATCGATTGAATCGCCAATCGTTGGAATTAATAATAAGTCGCACTCTGTGACTTCCTGAATATCGCCATGCGCTTGCATGATTAAGCGGTTGCTACATCTGATATCAACGCCGCCAAGACTGGCAATTTGCACGTTAAACCTAGGTTCTACCGCCTCATCCAAAAACCGCTGCCAACTCACTCCGGTAAACGAAAATAAATCTAATGCGCCTGTCAAAGCGCTGCCAAGCACGCCATCGAAGCCGATAATAATGACCTTAAAGGGTTTAAAGTAGGGCATAAGCGCTTATTTTCCTAAGAAAAGACGTATTTAAAATGTCAGTTTATTAGCAGTTTTTCCCAAATTTTCCTATCGTTTTTGTCTTATTTGACCATAATTATGTCATAAATGACAATACGGTAAGGCGTTAAATTAGATTAATATCAATGCATCACTTGTTCATCACCGCTTATTTATCATTATCATAATAGGGAAATGACTATGGCCGCAGATACACTGATCAATGACTTTGAATTACCGTTTCAACTCTACGATGTATTAGGGGTTGAGCATTTAACCAAGCATTCGAAGTTTGCAGAACACAGCCGTGAAACTTTTGATGCGGTATTAGGCACCGCCAATAAAATCGCCACTCAGCTATTTTTACCGCACAACCATGTGGCCGATAAAAACGAGCCGCAGTTTGATGGCAAAAAAGTCAGCATGATAGACGATGTTAAAGTCGCTTTTGACGCCTTTCGCGAGTCGGGCTTTATCGCGGGTCGCTATAGCTTTGACGATGGCGGCATGCAATTACCTGAAACCGTGATGACGGCGGTAGCAGGATATTTTATGGCGGCCAACCCATCAACCACCGCTTATCCGTTTTTGACCACGGCGGCGATTAATGTCATTTCTCATTTCGCCAGTGATGAGATTAAAAATGCCTTTATGCCGCGTATGCTAACCGGTGAATTCACTGGCACCATGGCATTGACTGAGCCACATGCAGGCTCGTCACTTGCCGATATCAAAACCACCGCCGTGAAACAAGAAGACGGATCATACCGTATCAAAGGCAGCAAGATTTATATCTCAGCAGGCGATCATGAATTGTCTGACAATATTGTGCATTTGGTATTAGCCAAAGTACCGGGCGGTCCTGCTGGCGTCAAAGGCATCTCTTTATTTGCGGTACCCAAGTATCGACTCAATGATGACTTATCAGTCGGCGAGCGTAATGACGTCCATTTAACTGGACTTATTCATAAACTTGGCTATCGCGGCGCAACTTCTACGGCGTTAAGTTTTGGCGATGCAGGCGATTGTCACGGCTATCTTATCGGTGAAGAGCATTTTGGCCTGCGCTATATGTTCAAAATGATGAACGAAGCGCGTATCGCAGTTGGCTTTGGTGCGGCGATGATTGGCTATCGCGGTTATCAATATTCGCTCGATTATGCCAAAGACAGAACGCAGGGCAGAATTGCGCCTAATAATAAGCCTGAAGATGCGGCGACGGCAATCATTCAGCATGGTGACGTTAAGCGCATGCTGCTGGCGCAAAAAGCCTATTCCGAAGGTGGGATATCCTTGTGCTTATATGGCTCAAACCTAATCGACCGTATCAATACGTGTGAAGACGCTACGCTAAAAAATGAGCTCTCAGAATTGCTAGATTTGCTCACGCCAGTTCTCAAAGCATGGCCGTCTGAATATGGTCCAAAAGCCAATGATCTAGGCATCCAAGTATTGGGCGGCGCAGGCTATACACGTGAGTATCAAGCCGAGCAGTTTTGGCGTGATAACCGTCTTAATCCCATTCATGAAGGCACAAATGGCGTACAGGCACTAGATTTGTCATTCCGTAAGTTATGGCAAAACAAAGGTCTTGGTATTCAAATTTTAAAACGTGAAATTACTCAAGACTTAGAAAGTATCAGTACACCCGAGACTGCCAAACTTGCCGGTAAATTGATGCCTTATATGGGTCATTTGCATGAAGTATTGGTGCATTTAAGTAAAATCCTGCAAACGGAAAAAGCACTAACGCTGACGGGTAATGCGCAGGCCTTGATGAATATCTTTGCCTCTATCGTGGTCAGTTGGATTTGGATTCGCCAAGCGAGTAAAGCGGAACAACTATTAAATGATACGGCCGACGTTGATAAGCAAAACTTCTATCATGGCAAAATCCAAGCGGCAAAATACTTTATCGACTGGGAATTGCCGTTAATCAATCGCGATATTGAGCTGCTAAATAATGACAATGCGGTCTGTACCAATATGCAAGCAGAATGGTTTTAAGAGACTGTTTGGTAAGTTTTTAACATAACAATATCTACTAATAGGATGCTAAAAGTGATGCTGGGGTAAATTTTTCGAAGCCTCTAGAGTGCAAAGCGCACAGCAAGCGAGAAAAATTTATCCCAGAAGAACGCTTTTTAATATATTTGGCTTATTTTGAATAAACTCTTTTTAAGCAAACGATACCAATGGCTTTTTATAAAAATTTAAAGGAATAAATAATGACAGCTGATAACAAACAGATTAATAAACAATGGCGCTTAAAAGCAAGACCAATTGGCGCACCAAGCGCTGATACGTGGGAATATACCGAGACAGATTTGCCGACTATCTCAGATGGTGAGCTGCTGATAAAAATTGAATATATTTCGATGGATCCTGCAATGCGTGGTTGGCTAAACGATGCAAAATCTTATATGCCGCCCGTACAGATTGGCGAGGTAATGCGTGCAGGAACGGTGGGTAAAGTCATTGAAAGTAAGCATGAGAAGTTTGCTGTTGGCGATTATGTCGTAGGTCATAACGGCGTGCAGTCGTATGCAGTCAGCGATGGTACAGGTCTACATAAAGTCGATCCAAGCCTTGCGCCATTGTCTTATTACTTGGGCGTGCTCGGTATGCCGGGTATGACGGGCTATTTTGGCTTATTAAAAACCGGCGCACCAAAAGCTGGCGAGACTGTGGTTATTTCTGGCGCGGCGGGCGCGGTTGGTAGCTTGGTTGGGCAAATTGCCAAACTCAAGGGCTGCCGCGTTGTGGGTATCGCTGGTGGTAGTGATAAATGTAAATTTTTAGTCGATGAGCTGGGTTTTGATGCGGCAATCGACTATAAGAATGAAAATGTAAAAAAAGCGTTAAAAGAAACCTGTCCAAACGGCGTCGATGTCTTTTTTGACAACGTCGGTGGCGATATTTTAAATGACGTACTCACGCAAATTAATTTGCATGCGCGTATCGTGATTTGCGGGGCGATTAGCCAATATAACACCACCACAGAAGTCAAAGGGCCATCAAATTATTTGTCGCTGTTGGTCAACCGTGCGCGTATGGAAGGCATCGTGGTCTTTGATAATATTAAAGAATACCCGACGGCGATGAAAGATATTGCTGGCTGGATTCAGTCAGGCGACATTAAAGTAAAAGACCATATCGTCAAAGGTATCGAGACGTTCCCAGATACCTTGATGATGCTATTTAAAGGTGAAAACTTCGGCAAACTGGTACTTAAGGTAGAGGAATAAATCATGACATTGAATACAAATGGAATTGCATCAGACGTCACTGGTAAACGAATTTTAATCACCGGCGGCGCGTCTGGCATTGGCGCTGCCAGTGCGCTACTACTCGCCAGTCGCGGTGCGAAAGTCGTCATTGGCGATTTGGCAGAAGAGATGGGCGCAGGCGTTGCTCAGCAAGGGCAAGACGCGGGCAATAGCATCGTCTTTAAAAAAGTCGATGTGACCAGTGGCGATGAAGTGCGCGCTCTCTTTGCTTTTGCCATGGAAACATTGGGTGGCCTTGATGTGGTGATAAATAATGCCGGTATTGACCATAAACCGGCGCCGATGCATGAGCTAAGTGACGAGGACTTCGACCGTAATATTGCCGTTAACCTAAAAGGCGTCTGGCATTGTATGCGCGCTGCTGTTGCTTACATGGCACCTAATGGCGGCGGTCATGTGATTAATGTGGCCTCCATTGCTGGGTTGCGTTCTGCGCCTTTATTGTCAGCTTATAGCGCGGCCAAGCATGGCGTGATGGGGCTGACCAAGTCTGCTGCTCATGAATATGCCCGCGTCAATATCCGCTTTAACGCCGTATGTCCAAGCTTTATCGATACGCCGATGGTCCGTAATACCATGGCAAAAATGGACGAGCGTGCCCAGCAAGCCACCATAAAAGCCAGCCCAATGCGCCGATTGGGAGATGTCGATGAAGTATCTGGCGCCATTGCGTGGCTGGCGAGCGATGAAAGTAGCTTTATGAATGGTCATGCCTTTACCCTTGATGGCGGCATGTTGGCTTAACATCAAAAGTATTTATTAAAATATTCAAAAATATAAGGAATAATGATGAAAGACTTATTTGATTTAACAGGTAAGATTGCTTTGGTTACGGGTGCGAGCCGCGGTATTGGCGAATCTATTGCCCGCTTATTGGCGTCAAGAGGCGCGCATGTGATTGTCTCTAGCCGTAAGATTGATGCTTGCCAAGCGGTCGCGGATAGCATCATCGCTGATGGTCATAAAGCCAGCGCCTTTGCTTGTCATGTGGGCGATATGGATCAGATTGAGGCAATTTTTGAGCATATCAAAAGCGAATTTGGTCAAATTGATATCTTGGTCAATAACGCCGCGGCAAACCCTTATTATGGGCATATCTTAGATACGGATCTAGCGGCTTTTGATAAGACCGTTGAAGTCAATATTCGCGGTTATTTCTTTATGTCGACGGCTGCCGGTAAGATGATGCGCGAGCAGGGCGGCGGTGTTATTTTAAATACGGCATCGGTCAATGGCTTGGTCGCCGGTGATAAGCAAGGTATCTACTCAATCACTAAAGCTGCGGTGATTAGCATGACCAAAGCCTTTGCCAAAGAATGTGGTCCATTAAACATTCGCGTTAATGCGTTATTGCCGGGTCTGACCGATACCAAGTTTGCCTCGGCGTTAACGACCAATGATAAAGTCTTAAAGATGGCGCTACATGCGATTCCTTTAGGTCGCGTCGCTAATCCTGATGAGATGGCGGGCACGGTATTGTATCTTGTGTCTGACGCCTCAAGCTATACGACGGGTGCAACCGTGGTTGTCGATGGTGGTATGCTTGCTTAGTTAGCAATGCATGTTTAAAAAACCGATGTTTAAAAATAGGAAGCCGCATGACTTTAATAGTGATGCGGTTTTTCTTATTGCATATTTCCGTTTTTTAGTTAGTGTACTGTCTTTTATATCAATACTAAGTCAATAAAAAAGGTGCAGTGCGACTGTCTTTGGATTTCGCTACCTCTTTAGGTGTGCCTTCTGCGACAATAAGCCCACCTTCATCGCCAGCACCGGGGCCCATATCGATAATCCAATTGCTGTTGCTAGCAACTTGCATATCGTGCTCAACCATAATCACCGTATTACCAGTTGCGACCAGCCCATTTAACTGTGCCATCAGCATCGCGACATCAGAAGGGTGTAAGCCAGTCGTTGGTTCATCGAGCACGTACAGCGTATCGCCGCGCTGGGTACGCTGCAGTTCGGTAGCAAGCTTGATACGCTGTGCTTCGCCACCAGACAACTCGGTCGCTGGTTGCCCAAGCCTTAGATAGCCCAGCCCAACTTTTAGCAAGGCATCTAAGGCGCGCATAATTGGGGCATCATCAATGAAAAATTCAGCAGCGGCTTCGACTGTCAAATCGAGTACTTCAGCGATGTTTTTACCTTGATAAGTAATTTCTAAGGTTTCGTCATTGTAGCGCTGACCATGGCACACTTGGCAAGGCGAGTAAACACTTGGCAGAAATAGCAGCTCAACGCTGACAAAACCGACACCTTCGCAATTTGGGCAACGTCCTTTTTTTACGTTAAATGAGAAACGTCCGGCATCATAGTGCCTTGCTTTTGCTTCTTTGGTGGCGGCAAATAACTTGCGCACATGGTCAAACAGTCCAGTATAAGTGGCCAGATTCGAGCGCGGTGTGCGCCCGATGGCTTTTTGGTCAACGGTGACTAAGCGCTTGATGTGCTCCATACCACTGACTATCTCTCCGCCTATTGGTGTTTCTTGTTCTTGCTCTAGTAAAGCCGCTTCATCGGTGGGTGCTTCAATCACGGTTTTTTGCCCTAGCGCATTGTAGACCAGTTCAACCAATGCTTGACTGACCAAACTCGATTTGCCCGAACCTGAAACGCCCGTCACTGTGGTTAATACCGCTAAAGGAAATGCCACATCTAGCCCTTGTAGGTTATTACGCTCGATATTGGCAAGTTTTAGCCAATGAGTAGGTTGTCTTGATTGCTCGGTTTTTAACTTTTGAGTTGCTGTGTCTTTACTAAAAAGATATTGCCCTGTGTAAGAAATAGATACATCTCGCAATCCTTCGACAGGGCCGCTATACATGATTTCACCGCCATGACTGCCCGCTTTTGGTCCAACATCGACTATCCAGTCGGCGTGGCGAATGACGCTGACATCATGCTCGACAATGAATAATGAATTACCCGCCGCTACCAGTTCATCTAGAGCGCCTAATAGCGCCTGAGTATCGGCAGGATGCAGGCCAGCGGACGGTTCATCGAGCACATAAACCACGCCAAATAGTTTAGAGCGAATTTGGGTGCCAAGTCTTAGGCGCTGTAGCTCGCCAGGCGATAAGGTAGGTGTGGTGCGTTCAAGTGATAAATAACCTAGCCCAAGTCTGGTTAACGCTTCTACACGCGATAAAATATCGCTAGCAATACGCTTGGCGACGATGGCTTTTTCACGATCGGGCATATCATCGCTGAGTTTTTTATTGGCAGCGTCGTGAAGTTTAAGCGCCAGTTCAGTTAAGGTTAATTGTGATAACTCGCCAATATCAAGCCCTGCAAATTTAACCGACAGCGATTCTTGTTTTAACTTTTTGCCATGGCAGCTTGGACATTCTGAAATTTGCATAAACTGCGCCACGCGTTTTTTGGTACGTGGACTTTGAGTGGTGGTAAAAGAGTGCAAAACGAAATTTTTTGCGCTGGCATAGGTGCCCTTATAATTGGGCTTTTCACCTTTTTTGATTGCTTCGCGTACTTGCTCGAGATTGTACTCTGGATAAACCGGCACTTCTGGGGTTTCATCGGTAAATAAAATCCAATCGCGGGTTTCCTTGGATAACGTGTTCCAAGGTTTGTCGATATCGTAGCCAAGTGTCGTCAATATCCGGCTCAGATTTTTCCCTTGCCACGCTGGTGGCCAAGCAACAATGGCGCGTTCTCTAATGGTTTTCGTCTTGTCAGGCACGAGCAAATCTTCTGTGACCTCAAACACGCGGCCAATACCTGAGCAAGTAGGGCAAGCACCTTCTGGCGTATTTGGCGAAAAAGCATCAGCATACAGCATATCTTGCCCAGCAGGGTATTCGCCCGCTCGCGAGTACAACATACGCAGACCATTTGAAATCGTCGTCACGCTACCAACTGATGAACGTACCGACGGCGTACCGCGCTGCTGTTGCAGGGCGACGGCGGGCGGCAAGCCTTCTATCGAATCGACATCAGGCTCGCCAACTTGGTCAATCAAGCGCCGTGCATAAGGCGATACCGAATCAAGGTAGCGGCGTTGCGACTCAGCAAACAGAGTGCCAAATGCCAGCGACGATTTGCCTGAGCCTGATATACCGGTAAAAACCACCAGCGCATTACGCGGTAAATCCACATCGACATTTTTGAGGTTATGCACCCGCGCACCCCTGACTTGAATGCTTTCATCAGCGGCAAGGTTGTGATTTTTGAGAGAGGTATTCGATTTTTTATGATTAGATTTCTTACTATTGGTTGTCATACAACGCTTATTCCTTTGACTAAAATCAGCTCGTCAACGCTTTGATTCAACAATACCGTATTTATTTAATACGGTGTTCTTTTAATATCGTGTCTGCTTAACGTCATCCTATCACCTTAAAATCAAAACCCTGCGCAGGCTTACGCTTTATAGACAGAGGATAGACACAGCAACGTCAAACGATAACATTTATAAGGTTTACCCGACAAATTGCGGATTATAGAGGTTAAAAAATATGACGTTTTGACCGCTATTAAGCGGGCAAGTAGCGTGTTAACTGCGAATGCTTTATCATTAACCTTATCTATTAATCATTTATAAAAGTGTTTTATGATTTTTATCAGCAATAATATCAGTCTGAATGACAGCGAAGTGGACATTAGCGCCATACGCGCGCAAGGGGCAGGCGGGCAAAACGTCAATAAAGTGTCCTCTGCGATTCATCTGCGTTTTGATATTCATGCTTCAAGCTTGAGCGATGTCATTAAGCAGCGCTTATTGGACAGTAAAGACAGCCGAATCACCAAAGAAGGCGTACTTATTATTAAAGCGCAGCAGTTTCGTACCCAAGAACGTAATCGAATTGATGCGCTTGAGCGGCTGCAAAGCTTTATTATTCAAGCCACTCATGTCAATAAAACTCGCAGGCCGACCAAACCTAGTAGAAATGCCAAACGTAAACGCGTTGATGAAAAAACCCAGCGCGGCAAAACAAAAGCCTTGCGCGGTAAAGTGGATTATTAAATAAACGGCTTACTCGGTATTTTTAATAAAGCAAACAGCAAAATGCCAGCCCATTTAAGTGGCTGGCATTTTTTATGCTTATTTACTATCAAGTTTTTAGCTATCCAAGCCTTCTAATTAACCAAGTCTTCTGCTTAATTCGGGAAAGCGCTTTATCATAAATAACATCAAGAGCAGCGACACACCAGCGATAGCGGCGCCGACATAGCCGACACTTGATATGGAAATATGCGTCACTGCATAACCACCGAATAGCGCACCTGCGCCAATGCCTAAGTTAATAATCCCTGAGAACATCGACATCAACATGTCTTGGGCAGTGACATCAACCATAATGACTTTGGCTTGCATAGAGATAATCAGCAGCATCAGCGCCGCGCCCCACAGTAATGCAATGAAACTCAGCGCCCAGATAGAAGTCACGGCAAATAATAGCACCAGCATAGATAGCAGCATTAATATGATCGATATCAGCATCAATCTGGTATTAAAACGATCACCCCAACGGCTAAAAATCACACTGCCCGCAATCCCTGCTACCCCAAATAATAGCAAGACAATAGTCGCAGCGTTTTCACTTATAGCGCCAACCTGTCGCATAAAGGGTTCGATATAAGAATAAGCGGTATAGTGAGCGGTAAAGACTAATAAAATCAGCAAATACAAACAGACCAATAACGGATTCTTAAGCAATTCTGGAATTTTTCTAAACGAGCCTTCAAACATACTCGGTAGCGTTGGTAATAGCCTTGCTTGCAAGATAAAGACGATAAAAGCAATCACGCCAATACCGCCAAAGGTCGCCCGCCAGCCAAACCATTGACCGACCAAGCGCCCTAATGGCACACCTAGCACCATGGCCAATGAAGTACCGGTCGCAAGCACGCTAAGCGCCAGTGCTTTTTTACCTTCTGGTGCTACGCGTATCGCAATCGCTGCCGTAATTGACCAAAATATCGCGTGTGATAGCGCAATGCCCACGCGGCTAATCAGCAATACGTCAAAGCTCCAAGCAAATACGGATAATACATGACTGGCAATAAACACCACAAACAAGCCCAAAAGTAAGCTTTTACGCTCAAAGCGGCTGGTAAGTAGCATCAATGGCAACGACATGGCCGCGACAATCCACGCATACAGTGTCAACATCCAGCCAGTCTCAGCCGTGGTAATTGAAAAATCTTGGGCGATGTCACTTAATAGGGCAACGGGGACAAATTCGGTAGTATTCATAATAAAAGCGCTGACGCCCATCAAAAATACTTGGAAATACTGAGTTCGGCGAGCATTTGCGCTCACCTCAAGGTTATGTTTCATATGATCCAATACAAATAAAGAAGGCGCTAATAGTGCAAATTAGCTGAAAAATAATTCATGAGTTTAAGAATAACGGCGGCATGGGTCGTAATGATGAAAAAGAGGAGGGCAAGATAGCAAGTCAGAGGCAGCAGTTAAAGTAATTTTTTGATAATTAGCAAGAATCTTGGCAGGATTGTTCAGGTTAAGCGTTTATCCGCTACAAACTTACTTTGAGCCGCGTAAATAACCCCAGTTCGGGATAAGCCACATTGTAACTCATTGATACTATTTACAATATGGCTACCTGTCCCTGCTGAGGCATGTTTTTGATGGTGGGTTTATAGGGAAACCAGCAATAAGCAATCAAACCTGACAGCAAGTTTGTGATAAACCCCGTGACACTACGATGGCGTGAGTGTTCGATTTGGCACAAGTTTTTAAGCTCTCCAAACACCGTTTCAACCAAAGAGCGATGATTGAGTAGTGCCTCATCCATAGGCTCAAGTAATTGGGGTTTCATATTACGCCGAAGTTTGGTTATCAACGTGGTATCACTGTGTTTTGTGAGCCACTCGTTTAGGGCTTTACTGATATAGCCTCTATCACCGAATAGCTTACCAAACAAAGGTGTTGCCATATCCTTAACAGGCACTCTGTCATCCGTATTACCCGCAGTGACTTTAACAGATACAAGCTCGCCCTTATGATTGATAATGGCGTGCAGCTTAAAGCCATAGAACCAGCCCATGCTGCTTTTGCCTCGGGTTGCAAGTCCCTTAAAGACTTTATGACGGTAGATACGCTTGTTATGACAAACTGCTATCTTGGTTGAATCAATATAGCTGATACCCGTACAGTCGCCCATCATGCTTTGCAAGTAGCTGCACAGTGGTATGATACTGCGCGGCACAAGCTCTATAAATCGCGAGTAGCTCGGCAGATTTGGAAACTCCCGTTTCATCATGCCAAGCATGTGATGGTAGTAAAACGCCTTAAACTGTCGATACCGCAGTTGATGAAACAGTACCAAGATGGTCATAATCTCTGCTACACTTATCTGGCATGCTCTTAACCTTTGGTGTCCCGTTGCGATTAAATGAGCGTCAAACTCAGGTTTGAATTGCTGATAAAAGTCGTCAATATGGCAGTATAGTTCGGTTAGGTTGTCCATGTAAGAAGTCCTTTTTGCTTAAGTGGTCTTGGTAAACTTACTTTAGCAACTTCGGACTTCTTTTTTTATCTTTTTTTTGAGCCCTTATCCCGAACTGGGGTTAAATACGATTTTTTAATAATAAGAACAGGGTCTTGTTTGTCAGCCGCTGTAAATCAGAGGATAATCTACAGCATTAAATCTAAACTCGAGAAACTATTTTATGCTGATTAATGCAGATTTTACTCGTCGTGCAGCATTGGCACCCGAACACTATCAATGGGTGCCATCACCGCAAAACGGCGTCGAGCGTGTCATGCTTGACCGCGTCGGCGCAGAAAAAGCCCGTGCCACCAGTATCGTCCGCTATGCGCCTGAGTCCTATTTTCCACATCATATGCATCCGGGCGGCGAAGAGATTTTGGTTTTATCGGGGACTTTTTCGGCAGATAATATCGATTATCCAGCAGGCTGGTACTTACGCAATCCACCAAATTCTGGCCATCAGCCGTATAGTAAAGATGGCGCAGTTATTTTTGTCAAACTTTGGCAAATGCCGGCCACTGAGACACGTTATGTTGCTATCGATACGAACGATGCAGCAAATTGGCAAAAACAGCACAATCGTGAGGTCTGTCATTTATTTTCAGATAACAGCGAACATGTCAGCTTACAGCGTTTAAAGGCCAATGAAGCCCTATTGACCGACACAGTATTTATAGAGACAGTATTCACCGATGCAATCAAAGGCGGTGCTGAGATACTGGTGCTAGATGGCGAGCTGATAGATACTGAACTTACAGATGACGCTAAAACCTATACTCGTGGTGGTTGGCTACGTTTGCCAGTAGGTGAAAAACTGCAAATAAAAGCAGGCGTGCACGGTGCTACGGTTTATCTCAAAACGGGCCATCTGTCTAAAGTCATTGGCGCTAAAGTAGAAGAAAAATAGTACATAAGGTTAGCTTTAGCAATTATTAATAGTGACTTTAATGGTTTATAGCCTACTGCTTCACTATAAAAAAGGCGTCAGAACTATTTTACTGAAAAATAGATTTGACGCCATTTACATATAATCAGCTATAAAACATAAAAAAAATATTAAAATAATGTTCTGTAACTCCTCGGTACATATCCGCCCTTCACATTGCTGCTTTATTTCTGTAAAATACCGACCGTACGGTTTCTTTATCAGAAACTGTTTTTTCTTCTGTATTAATAAAACACATTCTTTTAAAGCCAAATTTACTTTTAGTTAAACTGACGCGCTAATATCGAGATAAAAATGGAAACTCAAAACGCTCATAAACGTAAAAAACAGCCAGAGCTTATACGGCGGGCGCTGCTTGATGAGGCAGCGCGCATCACTTTGGAGCAGGGCTTGTCTAAAGTCACCTTCCAATCGGTAGCCGATGCCGTCGGCGTGACCAAAGGCGGGGTGATGCATCATTTTGCCACCAAGGACGCGCTTATCTTAGAGGTGTTTTATGACGCGATGGCTAAGTTTGAGGCGGAAGTCAATCAAGCGATGGCAAAAGATCCGGTCAGCTATGGCTCGTTTACCCGCGCTTATATCGATGCCACCATCAGTCTGGGCGAAAAAGGGCAAGCCGAGTTTAATAGCCAAGCCACATTATATGTGTTGATGCTAGGGGATCGGATGCTGCGCGAACGCTGGGCTGAGTGGTCAAACGAGCAGCTAAAAAAACACGCTGCTACGGATAATAGCGAAACGCTATGTATGGTGCGTCTGGTCGCCGATGGGATTTGGCTCTCTGACTTTTCGGGCATCGATATTTCGGACAAAACCTCAATACGTACACGCTTGATAAATATGACGCAGCGTGACTTTGACGCTTAAAAATACATACAAACTACTTTTATTTTTCACCTTTAATCCATAACGACATTATTTTTAAGACTTTATAAAAAACTTTTTTATAAAGCGAACCCGTCGCCCTAAGGAAAACTTATGACAGCTACTAAGATAACCATAAATAATTTACAAGACATTATTGATTTCACACAAACACAAACCGCTTATATCAACGGTCGTTATTTGGCGGTCGATGAATCATTAGCGACCTTTGAAGATATCAATCCGGCTACAGGTGAAGTGTTAGCTATTATTCAACAAACGACGACTGAGCAAATCGATGAGGCGGTAAAAGCCGCGCAACAAGGGCAAAAAGTGTGGGCGGCAATGACCGCGGTTGAGCGCGGCCGTATTTTGTCAAAGGCGGTTGCGATATTGCGCGAGCGTAATGATGTGCTGGCATTGCTCGAAACCAAAGACACGGGTAAAGCGCTTTCTGAGACCAAGTATGTCGATATCGTCACTGGTGCTGATGTCGTTGAGTATTATGCGGGGCTTGCGCCAATGTTAGAGGGTCGTCAGATTCCGCTGCGTGATAGCAGTTTTGTTTATACCCGCCGCGAGCCACTCGGCGTGGTCGCTGGTATTGGCGCGTGGAATTATCCGATTCAAATCGCGATGTGGAAGGCAGCGCCTGCATTGGCTACTGGTAATGCGATGATTTTTAAACCCTCAGAGGTTACGCCTTTGACCGCGCTAAAATTAGCAGAAATCTTGACAGAAGCAGGCTTGCCAGATGGCGTCTTTAACGTTGTGCAAGGGGATTATAAAGTCGGCGAAGCGCTAACCCAGCATCCTGATATCGCCAAAGTATCGTTTACCGGCGGCGTACCAACGGGTAAAAAAGTCATGGCAAGCGCCGCATCATCGTCGCTTAAAGACGTGACCCTAGAGCTGGGTGGTAAGTCGCCATTAATCATCTTTGACGATGCCGATATCGATATGGCAGCGGATATTGCTATGATGGCGAACTTTTATAGTACAGGTCAGGTCTGCACCAATGGCACACGTGTCTTTATCCCAAAATCGCTACAAGCTAAGTTTGAAGAAGCCATCTTGACGCGTGTTAAGCGTATCAAACTCGGCAATCCGCTGGACGAGAGCATCAATATGGGACCATTGGTCAGCTTTCCGCATATGGAGCGTGTGCTTGGTTATATCGAGCAAGGTAAAGTGGGCGGTGCGCGTTTATTGGCGGGCGGCGAACGTATCACGGCAGGTGAGCTCGCTAAAGGCGCATTCGTTGCACCGACCGTGTTTACCGATTGTAGCGATGATATGACCATCGTACGTGAGGAAATATTTGGTCCAGTGATGTCGATATTGACTTATGAGCTTGAGGAAGAAGTGATCCGCCGTGCCAATGATACCGAGTACGGTTTGGCAGCAGGAGTGGTAACCGCTGATTTGACCCGCGCGCATCGCGTAATTGCGCAGATACAGGCTGGTATTTGCTGGTTAAATACCTGGGGCGAGTCGCCTGCGCAAATGCCAGTTGGCGGTTATAAGCATTCTGGTATCGGCCGCGAAAATGGCATCGAAGCCCTTGAGCATTATACGCAGACCAAATCTATCCAAGTAGAGCTTGGCAAGTTTGAATCGGTATTTTAAACAGCTGTACGGTAAAAATTTTTAAACAGTAAAGTTAAGGCTTGAGGACTCATTTTTCCTTTTCGCGCCGCCTTACTGCTATGAAATGATGGATATTTTTAATTTTATGGAGCGTTTTATGACATCAACCACACCTGAATATGACTACATCATCGTCGGTGCAGGCTCAGCAGGCAACGTGCTAGCCACCCGCCTGACCGAAGATGCCAACATTAAGGTGTTGCTATTAGAGGCGGGTCGTCCGGACCATCGCTTAGACTTTCGCACGCAGATGCCAGCGGCGCTCGCGATGCCGCTACAAGGCACCACGTATAACTGGGGCTACAAAACCGATCCTGAACCTTATATGAATAACCGCGTTATGGACTGTGGCCGCGGTAAAGGGCTTGGCGGCTCGTCACTCATTAATGGGATGTGCTATATCCGAGGCAATGCGCTCGATTTTGACGATTGGGCGAAAATCAAAGGCTTAGAGGACTGGACGTATCTCGACTGCTTACCTTATTTTAAAAAGTCAGAAAACTGCGATGCAGGCGAAAATGACTATCATGGCGTCGGTGGTCCGGTTGAAATGACTACCTCAAAACCTGGCGTCAATCCGCTGTTTGAAGCGATGATTGAAGCGGGCGTGCAAGCTGGCTATCCGCGTACAGAGGATCTAAACGGCTATCAGCAAGAAGGCTTTGGGCCAATGGATCGTTTTGTCACGCCAAATGGTCGCCGTGCCTCCACGGCGCGCGGTTATCTTGACCGTGCCAAACTGCGCAGTAACATCACTATTTTAACGGGTGCATTGACTGATGTGATTCTTTTTGATGGTAAGCGTGCGGTCGGCGTTAAAGTCAACCATCAAGGTCAAATCAAAAAATTCTATGCGTCTCGTGAAGTGATTGTTTCATCGGGTGCGATTGCCTCGCCGCAATTATTGCAGCGCTCTGGTATTGGTCCTGGTCAGTGGCTCAAAGACTTGGGTATTAATGAGGTTTTAGAGTTGCCGGGTGTCGGTAATAACCTACAAGACCATTTAGAGCTGTATATGCAGTATGAATGTAAGCTACCCGTCTCAATTGCGCCTGCCAATAAATGGTGGAATAAGCCGGCAATTGGTGCGGAATGGTTATTCATGGGTACTGGTCTTGGCGCGTCGAATCAGTTTGAGGGCGGCGGTTTTATCCGTACTGATGAAAAATTTACCCATCCTAATATTCAGTATCATTTCTTACCGTTAGCGGTGCGTTACGATGGTCGCAGCGCGGTAAAATCGCATAGCTTCCAAGCGCATGTGGGTTCATTGCGCTCGCCAAGTCGTGGGCGTGTCAAGCTAACTTCAAAAGATCCAAGCGCGCATCCAAGCATTTTATTTAACTATATGTCGCATGAGCAGGACTGGCAAGAGTTCCGCGCCGCCATACGTATCACCCGTGAGATTATGCATCAGCCAGCGCTTGACCCGTATCGCGGCCGCGCCATTGCGCCAACTGATGATCTGGTGACCGATGCGCAGTTGGATGAGTATGTCCGCAACCATAGCGAGACGGCTTATCATCCGTCATGTACCTGTGCGATGGGCGAGGGCAATGATTCGGTAGTCAATGGTGAAGGGCTAGTGCACGGTATCGATGGCTTGCGCGTGGTCGATGCGTCGATTATGCCAAATATCATCAGTGGTAATTTGAACGCAACCACCATTATGCTCGCTGAAAAAATCGTCGATAAGATGCGCGGTGTGCAGTTGCCACGTTCAACAGCAGATTATTATGTCGCCAATGGTGCACCGCTCAGAGCCGAACCGATGCGCGTTTATAACTCTCTCGTTTAAACGCCTTTTTAAATGAATGCCTAAACGAGTATTTAGGCAACTGCGCGAACTAATAAATAATAAATAATATAAGTCCATTTCTATCAAAAGGCCTTTCGTAGTAAAGGTCTTTTTTATCAGCGCTTATGTTTATAGAGATGAAAACCATTGAGGTTAAATTTACTTAGCATTTGCGCCGCTGTTTTTCTAATCGTTTATCTTTCATTTTTTATTAATTGGTACTGCTTTGTGCGTCATGCGCTTATTTATACCTTATGAGTTTAAGATTCATAAGACTATGACGGACAAAGCAATATCAGACCCTGTTTCATTTACCTATTGAGGTCTTTTATGTACAGCTCGCCATCAGAAGATGCGACGAAACCCCTGACTCTAAATAAGACGGTTTTTTTAGGTTCAGCTATTATTTCTATTTTATTGATTATCTGGACGATTGCCTTACCAGATTATAGTGAGGCATTATTAAGCGCCAGTATGGCATGGGTATCAGAGAGCTTTGGCTGGTATTACATGCTAGTAGTTGCTGCTTATAGTATTTTCGCTTTGTTTGTTGGTTTTTCTAAATACGGCGATATTAAGCTAGGACAAGATCACGAAAAAGCTCAGTTTCCTTTTTTAGCGTGGGCGGCGATGCTATTCTCCGCCGGTATCGGGATTGATTTATTATTCTTTGGTGCCTCTGAGCCGTTGATGCATTATCTCACGCCGCATACGGGCTTAGAGCCTGCCAGTGCTGAAGCGATGCGTGAAGCGCTGTCGCAAACCTTTTTACACTGGGGTCTTCATGGTTGGGGTATTTATGCGCTCATTGGTATGGCATTGGCGTACTTTGCGTATCGTAAAAACATGCCATTGGCGCTACGCTCACCGCTGACACCGATATTTGGTGAGCGCTTAATCAAAGGCTGGCTTGGTGATGGTATTGATACCTTTGGCGTCGTCTGTACCTTGATGGGTATCGCCACCAGCTTAGGTATTGGGGTATTGCAGGCCAACGCAGGCTTGACACATGTTTTCGGTATCGAATCGAGCAAAATGGTGCAGAGCCTGATTATCTTAGGCGTGGTTGTTGCTGCCGCTATTTCTGCGATGACAGGCGTTGAAAAAGGCGTACGCCGTTTATCCGAATTTAATATGCTGTCGTCGATATTGCTACTATTGGCCATATTGGTGCTAGGTAATACGGTTTATTTGCTCAATACCTTTACCCAAAATATTGGGCAATATTTCCAAACGATTATTTTTAAAACCTTTGATGTCTATGCTTATGATGGCAGCGCTGGCGCTGATTGGAAGTCAGGTTGGACGATATTTTTCTGGGCATGGTGGGTCGCTTGGGCACCCTTTGTCGGTTTGTTTATCGCGCGTATTAGCCGTGGTCGCACTTTGCGTGAGTTTGTCTTTGGCGTGATGTTTATCCCGCTTGGTTTCATCTTTGCATGGTTCTCTATCTTTGGTAATTCAGCGATAGATTTGGTTGCCAATGGTGCCACTGAGCTTGGTGAAATCGCCGTCAATGATGCGGCGATGGGTATGTTTGCCTTGTTTGAATACTTCCCTTATAGCGATATTTTCTCATTGGCAGGCGTGGTAATTGGCCTGATATTTTTTGTGACGTCTGCTGACTCAGGCGCTTTAGTGCTTGCAAATCTAAGCTCAAAAGGCATGACCAATGATACCGACGCGCCTGTTTGGTTACGTCTGTTTTGGGCAGCAGCCACAGGTTTGATTACTTTAGGTTTATTGTTTGCGGGTGGTTTTACTTCGCTACAATCGGTTTCCGTCATTGCTGGTCTGCCGTTCTCGCTTATTTTGCTGCTTTACATGATGGCTATGTGGAAATCACTAAAAGAAGAGGGCAACAAGCGCAAAGCCAGTACGGTTGGCACGGCAAACGTGCTCGATAGCGGTAAAGGCTGGAAAGCGCGCTTGCAGCGTATCGTCAGCTTCCCAAGTCACAAGCAAGTCGAACGCTTTTTACAGACGGTCGTTAAACCTGCCATGATTGAGGTAGAAAACGAGCTAAAAGCAGGCGGTCTTAAAACCTCACTGGATATCCGAAATTTGGCCAGCATTGGTAAAAATATCGATGCTGCAACGGACGAAGACGACGGTCAGATAGATGGGGTAAAACTGCGCGTCGGGCATGGTGATGAAGATGACTTTATTTATGAAGTCAATCTCATCAAAGCTGAGCGACCAAACTTTACCCTCAATACTTCCAGTAAGCAGGCCGAGTTTTATTACCGTGCTGAGGTGTTTTTAAGTGATGGCTCGCAAGAGTATGACTTGGTTGGCTATACCAAAGAGCAAGTGCTGGTCGATATCTTGCATCAGTACGAATGTCATATGCAGTATCTGCATTTAGAACGTTAATTCATTTATTAAATCATTCATCAAACGCCAGTATATGGCTTGCTAGATGTTAGAGATGTGATTAATCATCTGGCAAAAGATAACCCCATAAGTTGCATACAGCTTATGGGGTTTTTTATATAAATTAGTTCAACACATATTGCGTTTAATGATAAATTTAGTAATAAGTGATTGGGCGACAGCAGTTGTCGCACAGCTTTTTTAGCCGCTTTATTTTCATCAGTTTTTATATTATAGTTATTGAGTCAGGCAAAAATAACAGGACAAACCGTTAACCCTCGGGGCGCAACGCTTCACTTTTTAACTGAGTTGTCTTTAGCAAACATTTTGAATAATGTTATTTTCGTTTAATCCTAAACAATCACGCCTGCACAAATCCAAACCTAAACCCCCAAAAAAATATTGATTAATAAGCAAAATAACTGAACAGAAAAACGCCTGTTAATGTTAGTTTTTTAAAATTTATAACGCTAAAAAATAGCGCGACGATAATGAGAAACTACGGCTAAACAATTATAAAAAACACCCAATCTTACATTATAAAACCAATTAACTTCACTAATTTTATAGCCAATAACGTTATTTAAGCAAATGGCGAACAGACTCGGCTGGCTTAAAATTGCGCTTAAAAGAATCCAAAGAAAATACGAAATAAAAATATAGAAAATAATGCGATAAGCAATCAAAAATCAAAACTGGATGCCAAAATAATAAGGATAAAACGATGACAAAGTTAACCTATCAATTTGAGCAAAAACGTATAGACAATGTGCAGTGGTCGGATGGCGCAAAACTATCTGGAATAACGGCATTGGCGAATGATGAGAAAGGGCGGGTACGTAAAAGCCCATTATTTTATCTTGAGACGGTTTCGATAAATAATTATGAAGATGATGTATATTTTGTCAATAATACCGATGATACCTTGAGCTTTGTCGCGCCGTTTCGGCTGTGCCGAAACATAGGTGAGGCAAGGGCTAAGCTCGGTGATGTCAGTGCTGAAAACGTAGAAAAGGCAAAACTTTATAGCGATGATATCGAGTATTTATATACGGACGTTTTACCGAAACAAGCGGTGCGTATTGGCAGTACGCATGTCATTTATGATAGCGATGCGCTGATGCAGTGGTTTATCGATGTGCCTTATAAGGGCATTGATACCAAAGGCATTGATACGCATTATGGCATTTGGCGCTTTAATGTGGTGGAGAAGGGCGGAATTGGCGGATCTTATCCATTGCTGTGGGAGGATTTTAGCAAGCCCTCGCACGTAGTGAGCAGTGAGTATGTGACTGAGCGCAATGAGATGCCGATAGAGCCTTTACTCTATGACGAGCGCTGTTCGATGTTAGAGCAATTTATTGAACAGTATGGCGTGGCTGACGCTATATTTATCTTGGCTATTAATGATGTGCTCTATCGCTATTGTGTAGGCTGGAGTGCGCCCTACAATGAGTCCGATATTCAAGCAAAAGATATTGCGCGTAAATTAACAGCGCAAAAACCAAAAGATGATGAGGAGGTAAAATCCATTATCCAAGCGGTTTATGATTTTTGGTTTGGTAAAGGTTTTGCGAAAAATACTTCAATGCAGGCTTGTGAGGAGATTTTGAGTTTATACCAAGCGCAAATTGACAATCAGAAAGCGGTTTAAATAATAAACCAAATTAATAACAATAACGCTAAATAATAATGAAAAAAGGAGAAAGCTATGATGTTTCCTATCGAAAATAACAACACGTTTTTACTGTTTTTCCATGGTCTCGATTCAAGTTGCGAGACCAGTAAATACACGTGTATCAAGCGCGAGCCGAAATATTGTCAAACGGTCAATTACCGCGAGCATTTTGCAGAAATTTTTAAGATTTACGATGCTTTAATTCAAGAAAAAATGCAAGAGTATACACGCGTGGTGCTGGCAGGGCATTCGCTTGGCGCTTGGTTTGCCAATCATTTTGCCCATAAATATAACCTGCGGGCGCTCTTGATTGCGCCTTGTATTTATCCAAGTAAGGTTTTAGCAAATCGTATTCCAGCAGTGGCGGATATGAAACTGTCGTTTCCGACCTCAAATACTGAGATGATGCGGGTCATGGTAGAAGTCGACGATGAAAGCTTGGATGTAGGGGTTGCTAGGCGAACTTTGGTTAATCTGCCGGATAGCTGGGAAGTCGATTATTTTGACGGCGGTCATCACCGTATCGCTCGTAGCAGTGATATTTGGTATCACTTGGTCTATCTGTGTGAAGACCCTATCGTTTGGATGGATGAGGCGACGTATCATGGTGAGGATTAGAATATTTGCTGATTAAAAAGAAGTCATGATCGCGTATTTATTTTTGATGGACTGATGTGCTATCATCATTGAATAAACTATCGTGGGTTTAACAGTTTTGTCCTCGTCATTTATTGCAACTCATCAAGATTGCGATTGGTGGCGGCGTACAAACCTTGCAACTTCCAGCACGATATAAAACAATCCTGGTAAAGCGCATGAGCCTGTACTCCGACATCCTCATTTGTGCCTGATTTTATACTTTTTCGTCGGAGTTATAGGAATATAAGGTCTTCATCATCATGAGCCAATCTGCCCAGCCATCCAAATTTACCCGCCGTTTTCAGCCGTGCCATCCTCTCGCACAATACGTCATCGCGCAAATAGATACGTTAGAATATCGCGCGCAATATATTGTCAAAACCATGGGCTACCCACTAAAGCATACCATGCCTGCTTGCGAGCGCCTGCGTCATGTGCTGTCCAATAAGCATCTTGGCCTTGACGGCAGCTATATGGATAAATACTTTAGCGCCGAAGAGTTTTTAGCAAAGTTATTTTCGGTACTCGATTTGCCTTATGAGCCATTTGCAGAAGATATTGCTCAGATTAAAGATGAAATAGCACAGGGTGCTGCGCCGCAACCTCGATATCGTTTATACGCCGATGTTGATTTTAAGTTTGATGACAACGCCAATTGGCTGTCTCGTTGGGGCGCTGCACTTTGGACTCAGGTAGATTTGCCAAGCGGATTTGCCAAACTGGATGACGCTGCGCGTAAAAGCATTATTAAAGAGCGTATCCGCACGCATTATCAAGAGCGTGGATCTAACGTGCCGTACGATGGCGCTATAAAAGGCTATTGCTTGATTATGGAACTGCAAGATAAAGAGGTCGAGAGAATCGCGTACGACTTACCAAAATCTAAAAGTGTGTAATAACCTAAGCAAAAATAAAATCATTATTTCAAAAAACTATCCTTACATTGCTTTAAATTAAATGTCATATTAAAAATCATCTTAAACATAAGCCTCTCTATCCTTTTATGATAGCGAGGCTTTTTTGTATTAAGTAAAAATTTTTAGGTGGTGTTCTAAAAAGTATGCTAGCGATAAAAATCAATAAGAAACCTATGCTAAGTTTTCTTATTCTACAGCCCTTTCAAGGCTTCAAGAATTGTTCAAACTTTAATCAGCATACTTTTTGATACACCACCAATTTTTAAAATTAAAGCCTACCATTGAAGGCAAGTGTGGTCATTGTTATGATAAGCCAAGCTATACATAATAACTTTTAAGCCTAAAACGATAAAGATTAATCAAACTGCGAAACACGTCTATGACTCCTTCGATTTCCTCTTATCCTCGTCTGTACTCTTTTCGTCGCTGTCCTTATGCCATGCGCGCCCGTCTTGGGTTGTTGTTTGCGGGGCTGCAGGTCGAGCTGCGCGAGATAACATTAAAAAATAAGCCGCCGCAAATGCTAGCGATTAACCCAAAAGGCACGGTGCCTGTTTTGCAGCTTTTAGATGGCACAGTGATTGAAGAGAGTAGAGAGATAATGACATGGGCGCTTGAACAGCAAGATGCGCAAGGGTTGCTTGCTGCCCAGACTTTGCCGCAAGCAAATGCGCTGATTGATAAAAACGACAATGAGTTTAAATATTGGCTCGATCGCTATAAATACGCCGACCGCCATCTCGATATGAGCCAAGCAGAGTATCGACAACGAGGTGAAGCTTTTTTACAAATGTTAGAGGAGTTATTAATCAAAAATCCTTATTTACTAGGAGAGAGTATAACCATCGCTGATATCGGTATCATGCCGTTTGTCCGTCAATTTGCGCATGTGAATCGCAAGGTTTTTTACGATTTACCTTATCCAAATTTGCAGCGCTGGCTACAAGACTGGCTCAACCATCCACTTTTTTTGCAAGCGATGACCAAGTTTGCGCCCTGGCAAGAAAAAGATGACGTGGTGGTTTTTCCTGCCGCTTTCATCGATTGTCATTAGTGCTATGATAAAATCTCTCAATTACATATAAGAGGTTGCCATGACCGTTGATCTCAATAGCCGCTACGGCTTGAATCCTGCTCATAGTGAAGTCGTAGAAGCGTGCCAGATTATTGAGCCGTGCGCTGCGCTCGATATGGGCTGCTCAAATGGGCGCAATGCTTTATATCTTAACCAACTTGGGTTTAATGTGACGGCGATAGATGCCAATCCTAGCGCTATCAATATGCTACAAGACATTGTTGAACAAGAAGGACTTACAAACCTCAAAGCCGAAGTGTACGATATCAATCGTGCCAGCCTTGATGCCGATTATGGTTTTATCAGCTGTACGGTGACCCTGATGTTCCTTGACCCCGCGCGCGTTGACGCTGTCATTGCCGATATGCAGGCGCATACGCTGGCTGGTGGTTATAATTTGATTGTTTGTGCCATGAACACTCAAGCCTATCCATGTCCGGTTAATTTCCCGTTTACTCTAAACGAAGGGCAATTACGCGACATGTATCAGGGCTGGGAGTTGATTAAATATAATGAAGACGTCGGCACCATGCATAACGGCGCGCAATTACAGTTTACTACCATGTTGGCACGTAAGCCCAGTTAAGCAATGTTAAGTGATGTTAGACAAGAAATCTTAATCAGATCACATTAGTCATACTGTCAATTCACAAGGTTGTTAGCGCTATACTTACCACAGCGTTAGCAGCCTTTTTTAATTAAAAATTTTACAAACCTATACAGCAATAACAAACGCACTATACAGCGGAGCAGTCGTTTTTTTTAATATACTCATACTTAGAGAAATGACACGATAAAAAAATAACACGATAAAAAAGAATAATGGAAAAATAACATGGATTGGTTCAGTATTTTTATTTATGACACCACATGGTCTTTTGCGGCAGAAATCGCCATACGTACCATCATCATGTTTTGCCTGATTATTTTATTATTACGCTTTACGGGCAAGCGCGGCATCCGCCAACTCTCTATTTTTGAATTAACCATTATTTTGTCATTGGGCTCTATCGCAGGCGACCCGATGTTTACAGAAGATTTGCCGCTGATTCAAGCAGTGCTTATTATGAGTATTGTCTTGCTACTTTATCGGTTTTTTACTTGGTGCTCGACAAGGTACAAAATTTTTGAGCTTATCTTAGAAGGTAAGCCGACTTGTATTGTCGAGGATGGTTTATTGGCCTTAGAGGACGTCAAAAAGGGCAAAATGTCGCACGATGAGTTCTTTTCAGAAATGCGCCAAAAAGGCGTGCGTCATTTAGGCCAAGTTCAAGTAGGGTTGCTCGAAACAGATGGTGATTTTAGCGTGTTATTATTTGAGCCTGAGAAAACGCAGTATGGACTGCCTATTTTTCCGCAAGAATTTAAAAAGGCAACGGTATTAGAAAGCGGTCATCCCTATGCTTGCATGCACTGCGGTTATGTACAATATATCGAAGTGGCAAATGAGAGGTGCAAGCGTTGTCAGCATTCCAAAGGATGGGCGAAAGCGCTCAAAACCAAGTTTGTAAATTAAGCAGTATGACTGGTGACCACCTCAATAATACTTTTGCAAATAAGGCTGTTTATACTGCGTAGCTTTTGCTCAGGAGCGCCGTGGCACAGGCTGCGAAAATCATAAATCTCGCCTTGATAGCCGATACAATAAAAAAACGTGCCGACGGGTTTTTCTTCGGTTTCAGAGCCGCCAGGCTTTAATAGCCCCGTACAGGCAACATGTAAGTCGGCCTCAAACATTTTTTTGGCTTTGATGACCAGCTGACGCGTCACTTCTAACGACTCAGGCGTACAGTCCTCAATTAATTGGCTAGGTACTTTTAATACCTGCTTTTTTATCGAAACGTCATAACATACTAGGCCTCCCATCAATACATCACCAGAATATGGACTGACAGAAAAGCGATGCGCTAAGTAGCCCGCGGTCGCGCTTTCAATAAAGACCACCGTCAATCCTTTATCAGCGAGTAATTTTGCACAACTATCGGTCACGCCTGCCTCCTTTTTTTTATTAAAGCTCGTAAAATAAAAACAACCACTATTCACTTAAACTATTACAGTACTTTGCTCGTAATTATTCAATTTATGGATTGATGAATTTGCGTAACGGTTTTTTAAAACTTACCTTTCTTCACTAAATGTTATTTAGCTTTAGGATTAGTTCTTGTAATATCTTTATATAGTATAAAATATTTGATAGGTAAGCAGTTTTTAACTTAGTCTGAAGAGACTGGGTTTTAAATAAGATTGATGACCCTTTAAACGGACTTTTAGGCGATAGCTATGTTTGCATTTGATATCAGTATGAAGATTTTAACCTACCATGCCTTTCAGCTTGGCATTGCTTTTATACTGTCGCTGCCGATTGCCCTTAATCGTGAGCTTGAAGACAATGGTGCGGGACTCAGAACCTTTCCTTTGGTGACGATTGCCTCGTGCGCTTTTATGTTGGTAGGTATGGATATTTATCAAGGCTCGGACGCAGAAGCTCGTATCATGTATGCGATCATAACTGGTATGGGTTTTATTGGGGGTGGGGCTATTTTTAAAAACGAGAATGGGGCAAAAGGCACGGCAACCGCCGCTGGGCTATGGAATACAGCGGCAATTGGTATCTCGGTCGCCTATGGGCGCTATGAAATTGCCATTATCCTCTCAGTCGTTGGATTTATCATTTTGCAATTCTCCAAACCCTTTAAGCCAAAGCATAGGCGCAAAGATTGATAATTAAGCTATTTAATATGATCGGATAAAAGATATTAGACATAAAATAAGCGAGACCATCATGGTTCTCGCTTATTTTATGTCTCTGTTGCTGTGCGGTTTATTTATTGCGTATAGCGATGCGGTTTGCCAAGCCCAAATTTATTGCACGCCTTCTGCCGGTGTTTGATCGAGGTTCGGATTGTTTTCATTAACAACCACAGCATCAACGCCTTTTTCTTCATCTTCTGTACCATCTACGCCAGAATAATAGGTTTGATCTCCATCATTCTCGGTCGCGTCAGTAGAGGTGGCGGTAGTATCTGTAGAAGTGGTCGCCGTGGTGGTCGAGGTTTCGTTGTCTGTCGTAGTGGCTACAGGCGCCATTTCGTCAGCTTGCGTATCGGTAGACTGGACGTTGTCATTGGTCGTGGTCATGTCGGCAGTGTCAGTCTCTGTACTAACATCCGTTGCATCTTCTCTTTCGTTGCTGCAAGCGCTAAGCCCAATCACACTGGCTAATAAGGCTATCCATAGTTTGTTTTGAAGCTTTTTAGGCGTTACTGATGTTTTCATTTTTATATCCTTGTTATTGTTTTTGATTGTCCGCTTATAATAAGATTTAGCCAGATTAGCGGTTTATTCGTCTATGCTTGATTATTGAAAAACCTGATAATTAAACTGACAGTATGCCTAAATATAATAAAGAAACTTAAAAAATTCAGGTGAATAAAGGTAAAGGTTTGTCAATCTGTGTATCATATATTCTTTAAAATAATTTATAAGTAACCAAAAGAAAAAATACATTATGAATCCCGATAATAAAACCCCACTTGCTTTTAGAAGGTATCCTTCGACCACAGCGCTGCAATGTTTTGAGACGGCGGCGCGGCATTTAAGCTTTACCAACGCGGCGCAAGAGATGCACATGACGCAAAGCGCTATCAGTAAACAAGTCGCGCAGCTTGAAGAAATGCTGAATCTGTCACTGTTTTATCGCACCCCGCATCGTATCTCTTTAACGCCCGCTGGGAAGACTTACTACTTAGAAGTGCTTGAAATCCTCAAACATATTGAGGCGGCGACTACTAGTCTGATGTCAAACAGCGATAATTCAGAAGTACTGAAAATCGTCTCGCATCCAACTTTTTGCTCGCGCTGGCTGATGCCTGCATTAAACGGCTTTGGTACAGCAAATCCACTGATTAATTTAACCATTAAAGAGCTGGCGGGGCCGTTTTTTTCTGAAGATCAAAACGTCGATGTGGCGTTTTTATATGGCGATGGGATTTGGGGCGGCATGGAGTCGATTAAGCTGTTTGATGAGTATAATGTTGCCGTCTGTCATCCGGATTATTTAACAGACAAAGCCGCCTGCATGGGTGATATAGGCAATATAGATAATTGCACGTTATTACAACTCAGCTCACGTCCTAGCGCTTGGTATGAATATTTTAGACAGCAGGATATTCGTATCGATGGTACCTTTGTCGGCCCGCGCTTTGACACCTTTCATACGACTATTTCGGCGGCATTACTTGGCTATGGTATCGCACTGGTGCCACTGCGTTTGGTTGCGCCAGAGCTACAATCAGGCGCTCTGGTGACGGCATGGCGTTATGCCTCAAAAGGCAGGGGTGCTTATTATATGTCTTACCCTTTAGCCATGGGCAACTCGCATAAAATAAAGGTCATTATTGAATGGGTTTCAGCTTATCTTGCTAAATCAAAGGAGTCTACGCCAGACTTGAATTTTATCTTGTAATGTAAAACAGATTGGAACTTTTTAACGATTAACCCTGTGAGCTTTTAATCCTTTGGCTATTAACAAGGTTAAAAGTGACGTTTGCAAAAGTAAAGTTTAAAAAGATAGCAACGCACCGGCCTTGAGCCGGTTTTTTTATCAATGTTAAATATGGTAATGTTAAACATGGCAATGATAAGCAGGGCAATAATAAGCATGGCAATAATAAGCATGGCAATGACAAAAAGGAATGACATCACAACTATTATTCGTTTGCTGATAGGGGAGCAGTTTGCTCAAATGACTCTCTCATCAAGGAAGATAAGAGACCACCATGGAGCAGCTATACAACGTCACCGATGCCTTTACGATGGTGCATCCGCTGACCTTAACCAAAGGTAAAAATGCCAACGTTTGGGACGATAAAGACCGTTGCTATATTGATTTTGTCGGCGGTATTGGGGTCTTAAACCTTGGTCATTGCCATCCTCATATCGTCAGCGCGATTATCTCTCAAGCGCAGTCGCTGATTCATTATGCTTATAACGCCGCGGCTCACTTGCCATACCAAACCTTTATGCCAAGACTGTGTGAATGGATTCCTATTAAAGGTGAGCTTGCGGGCATGCTCACCAACTGCGGCGCAGAGGCCACCGAAAATGCCATAAAAATTGCCCGTATGCAGACCGGACGCACTGGTGTGATTGCCTTTGATGGTGGTTTTCATGGGCGTACACTGGCGGCGGTTAATTTAAATGGTAAGGTCGCGCCTTATAAGCGCGGGCTAGGGCCATTGTCCGGCGGCGTCTACCATATTCCTTTTCCCAGTCCTGATAACGATATCAGCGATCAGCAGGCGATCGCGGCTTTAGAGCGTCTATTTGCGGTGGAGACTGATGTGGCTAATATCGGTGCCATTATCGTCGAGCCCGTCCAAGGTGAGGGTGGGTTTCAGCTGCTGTCCGCGACGTTTGCCCAATATCTACGCAGCTTTTGTGATGAGCATGGCATCTTACTCATCATGGATGAGATTCAGTCGGGGTATGGTCGCACAGGTACGCCTTTTGCCTTTATGCATTTAGGGGTTGAGCCTGACCTGCTATTGCTCGGTAAAAGTATCGCCGGCGGCTTACCACTTGGAGCGGTAGTCGGCAAAGCTGGCGTGATGAATGGTCTGCCAAAAGGGAGCTTGGGCGGAACCTATTCAGGTAATCCAGTGGCGTGTGCGGCGGCAAATGCTACTTTGGATATCATGCAGGACGATGAAGCCTGGCAATCAGCTAAGCATTATGCCAACACCATTGAAAATACCGTCAATGAATGGCAGCAGCAAAACCTTTCTGCATGGCTATATGGACTGACAGGAGTTGGCGCGATGCGTGGTATCGAGCTGCGTCACCCAACTTATGGCACGCATCCAAGTGTGATGGCGCATGTCTTAAAACAAGCGCGTAAGCAGGGCTTGCTGTTGATGCCAAGTGGTAAGCATCGACATATTATTCGCTTATTGCCGCCGCTGACGATTGAGCCTGAAACCCTAACAGCAGGTCTTGATATTTTAAAAACGGTGCTAAGCGGTATTCCTAATGAAATGCCAAAGCTATAGTGTCTGTGAGCTACTGTGAATTTTTGTGAGTTACTAAGAGTTTCTGAGACGACTGTTTTTATCTAAAAAATACCTTAATTAAAAAGGATACATACTTGTGAACCCTACCTTTATCAATAGCGATGATATTCGCCACGATTTCTCTATCGCCATGTCAGAGATGTACCAAAAAGAAGTGCCGTTATATGGTGACCTCATTGATTTGGTAAGCGAGGTAAATACTGAAGTATTAAATAAGCAGCCTGAAATTAGGCAGCAACTTGAGCACACCGGAGAGATTGATAGGCTAAATATGGAGCGCCACGGTGCGATTAGATTAGGCACCGCCGCTGAGCTAAGCATGATGCGCAGACTGTTTGCGGTGATGGGCATGTATCCCGTTGGTTACTATGATTTAGCGCCCGCTGGCGTGCCTGTGCATTCTACGGCTTTTCGAGCGCTTGACACGCAGTCTTTAAATAAAAGTCCCTTTCGCGTTTTTACTTCTCTACTGCGCCTTGATTTGATTGATGATGAAGCATTAAAACAAGAAGCGATAGCTGCTTTGGATAAGCGCACTATCTTTACAGATAACGTTATTAATTTAATTAAGCGCTTTGAGGAGCAGGGCGGGTTGACGGCGGAAGACGCTAAGCAATTTATCAAAGAAGCATTAGAAACCTTTCGCTGGCATGACAAAACACCCGTGTCTAAAGGGCTTTATCAGCAACTATTAAGCCAACACGGACTTATTGCTGACGTCGTCGGTTTTAAGGGCCCGCATATCAATCATTTGACGCCTCGAACCTTAGATATCGATGCGGTACAAGCCGGTATGCGAGCAAAAGGCATACCACCAAAAGCCATTATAGAAGGGCCACCGAGACGGAGATGTCCTATTTTATTACGTCAGACCAGTTTTAAAGCGTTAGAAGAAGCGGTTAGCTTTAAAAACCCTAACGGCGGCTATGAAACGGGGCATCATACTGCGCGCTTTGGTGAGATTGAGCAGCGCGGCGTGGCTTTAACACCCAAAGGCAGAGCGCTGTATGACCAATTGCTTAGCCAAGCTCGCCGTCAGTTAGCTGTGACGCCAAATGCCGATAACGCCTCGGAATATTATCAGGTTTTAGAAAGTGCATTTGCAGCGTTCCCTGATGATTATCAAACGCTGCATGATGAAGGTTTGGCGTATTTTTACTATCAAGCAGTTGGTAGCGATGCAGATATAGTCGTTGCTGACATTGAACAGACACTACATTCTTTAGAAGTAGAAAGTATAAATGATTCTATATTAAGGCAAGTGGTTACTGATTTACTTGAGCAAGAAATGATTCGCCTAGAACCTATCGTTTATGAGGATTTTTTACCCGTCAGTGCGGCGGGGATTTTTCAGTCCAATCTGCATGACGACAGCACAAACGACAGTGCAAACGGCAATGAAAACGACGAACACAGCGGCAAGCAAAGCAGTGGTGGCATTAATGCTAATAAAGAAGCGTTTGAGAATGCTTTGGGCGCTCAGGTGTACGATGAGCTTGAACTTTATCAAACGCTGCAAGCGCAAAGTCTCAAAGCGTGTTTGGCGAATCTAAATAGTAAAGCCTTAAATGGTGTTATCTAGAACAGTGATAGATAAGTGGAACTATTAATGAGCATTCCAAAAAGGAATGGCAGTACGAAATTAATTATTTTGCAACTTAGCTGGGTGCAAGTTAAGTTAATAAGTCTTCAAGGAAGTATAAATTAATAAAAGGGATGGATTATGATCAAGCAGTATATGGCCGCGATGGGCGTCGAAGAAGTGCAATATCAAAATGGTGATTTTGACGTCAATAGCCCGATTGATGGCTCGGTGATTGGTAGCATAACCTTGGACAGCGTTGATGAGGTCGATACCAAGATTGCCAATGCTAAAAAAGCTTTTAAAGAGTGGCGCGTGGTGCCTGCGCCAAGACGTGGCGAGCTGGTGCGCTTGCTCGGTGAAGTGCTGCGCGAGCATAAAGAAGACTTGGGCATGCTGGTATCCTTTGAAGCGGGCAAGATTAAAGAAGAAGGCCTAGGCGAAGTGCAAGAAATGATTGATATTTGCGACTTTGCCGTCGGGGTGTCGCGTCAGCTTTATGGTTTGACGATTGCGTCAGAGCGTCCAGGCCATCACATGCGTGAGACATGGCATCCGCTCGGGGTGATTGGTGTCATCTCAGCCTTTAACTTTCCCGTTGCGGTTTGGTCTTGGAATACCGCGCTGGCTATCGTCTGCGGTAACCCAGTGATTTGGAAGCCATCAGAAAAAACCCCGCTTGTCGCTTTGGCCTGTCAAGCACTGTTTGAAAAAGCCTTGGCCAAATTCGGCGATGCGCCAGACCATCTATCACAAATCTTACTCGGTAAAACCGATGTAGGCAACGCCTTGGTTGAGCATAAAGATGTTGCTTTGGTGAGCGCCACCGGCAGTACGCGTATGGGCCGAGAAGTCGGGCCAAAAGTTGCCAATCGTTTTGGTAAATGCTTGCTTGAGCTTGGCGGTAACAACGCCATGATCTTGGCACCAAGTGCCGATTTAGACTTAGCGTTACGCGGCATTTTATTCTCCGCGGTTGGGACGGCAGGGCAGCGCTGTACGACATTGCGCCGTTTATTTGTGCATGAGTCTATCAAAGACGACATCTTACCGCGCATCAAGTCCGCTTATGGAACCGTTAGCATCGGTCATCCACTAGAGGGCAATCTGGTCGGTCCGCTGATCGATGAAGACAGCTTTAATAATATGCAAGCAGCGTTGGAAAAGGCGCGAGAAGCAGGCGGCACGGTCACGGGCGGCGAGCGCGTCCTTGCAGACAAATATCCTAACGCCTATTACGTCACGCCTGCCATTGTCGAGTTTGACGAGCAAAACGATGTCGCCAGAAGTGAGACATTTGCGCCGATTCTGTATGTCATGACCTACCAAGATTTTGATGAAGCGATCGAGATGCAAAACGATGTGCCACAAGGCCTATCATCATGCGTCTTTACCAATGATTTGCGTGAGGCGGAGACTTTCCTCAGTGACCGCGGTAGTGATTGCGGTATTGCCAACGTCAATATCGGTACCAGTGGCGCTGAGATTGGCGGCGCGTTTGGCGGTGAAAAAGAAACTGGCGGTGGCCGAGAATCTGGCTCTGATGCGTGGAAAGTTTATATGCGCCGTCAGACCAATACCATCAACTACTCAAAAGAGCTGCCACTTGCCCAAGGCATTAGCTTTGGTTAGTAAAAAGGTGAGTACAAACTTTTGCTAATTTGATGTATTTATCAATAAACTGCCAAGCGTACTTTATAGAAGCTTGGCAGACCAAAAATAATAAGCAATCAAGGATTGGTTGCCACTCCCATCGACGACTACTAAGGAAGGTAGAACTATTATGATCGATGATAAAACGCATAACCCCGATATAGACGGTTATGATCCGTCGTCTAGCTTTTTACTTGATATCGCGCCGCTTGTATTGACTGCCATCATTCTGATGATACAGTTTTTCGTCTTCAAAGATTTCACCCCTCACATACCCTTAGCCTGCGGTATTTTAATCACCGGTTTGTTTATGAAGCTGCGTGGCCGCAGTTGGCAAGGTATGGAAGAGCGGTTTTTAAAGGTTATTAAAATCGGTTTGCCAGCGATGATTATCCTGATGGGCGTCGGTATGCTCATCGGCGCATGGATTATCGCCGGAACCGTGCCGACCATTCTGTACTATGGTTTTAGTATTTTCTCGCCTTCCTCGTTTTTATTTTCCGTTTGTCTTATTTGCGCCATTATTTCTGTCGCTACGGGTACCTCGTGGGGCACGGTTGGTACCGTGGGTCTTGCGATGATGGGAATTGGTATGGGGCTTGGTATACCCGCGCACTTGACAGGTGGTGCTATCGTCTCCGGTGCTTTTTTTGGCGACAAAATGTCACCGCTGTCAGATACCACTAACTTAACCCCAGCCGCGGCGGGTGTAGACCTTTGGGATCATATCAAAGGCATGTTGCCGACCACCGTGCCCGCCATGATTACTGCTTTGGCGCTCTATGCTTGGATTGGTATGGGTTATGGTGACGATAGCATCGATTTGTCTTCTATTCGTGCATTGCAGGATAACTTAGCGGCCAATTACAATTTAAGTATCATCACCTTATTGCCAGCGTTAGTGGTCATTGTCGCCGCTGTGATGAAAATGCCAGCGATACCGACCGTATTAAGCGGCGTGCTGGTAGGCTCAGTGATTGCCGTCTTTATGCAAGGCGTGGGCGTGAGTGATGTTTTTAATGTTTTACAAAATGGCTTTGTCAGTGAGACGGGTTTTGAAGTGGTAGATCAGTTATTGTCAAAGGGCGGCGTCATGTCGATGACATGGGTGATCAGCTTAACGATATTTGCTTTGGGTTTTGTTGGGGCGCTTGAGCACTACGGTACGCTCAAAGCCATCATGGCGAAAATTAACCATTTCGTAAAATCGCGTTTGGGGTTGGTTTTTACGACGTACGGCAGTGTGCTGAGTGTCGGTACGCTGATTGGTGATGTTTACACGACCTGTGTTTTGCCAGGGCGTTTATTGCAAGACAAATATAAAGATATGGGCTATAAGCGCACGACCTTGACACGCTCTATCGAAGACGCCGGTACGCTTTTGTCACCCCTTATCCCGTGGAATATGGGCGGTAGCTTTGTAGCAGCGACACTTGGGATAGCAACATTGACTTATGCACCTTTTGCTTTTGCGTGTTGGTTGTCGCCTTTATTTGGGCTGTTATGGGCGTTCCTTGATAAGTTCATACCGCGCGAAGAGCCTGAGGTGGAAGAGGTTGACGTTGCTTTTTCTGTCAATGAAGCGCGCTAATAAAGGAATATGATATGTTGCAAGAGCAGTGTTTATGGAACATGACCGCGCCGAATATTGACGCTTATAGCCAAATGAGTAGCGATACCCAAGCGGCGGTGTGCATTATTGGCGGCGGATATACTGGGTTGTCGGCGGCTATTCATCTGGCTGAAAAAGGCGTCAAAGTTGTCTTACTTGAAAGCCAAACCATCGGTAGTGGCGGCTCGGGAAAAAGCGTTGGGCTCGTGAACGCAGGAACTTGGGCGCGCCCTGATGACTTGAATATCAGTCTGGGTGAAGCAGCCGGTGAGCGTTTGACCCAAGCGCTTGGACAAGCACCAAGTTTGGTATTTGATCTAATCAAACGCTATGATATCGAGGCCCAAGCCACCCAAGCGGGCAACCTTCACATGGCGCATAATGCCAAAGGTGAAATCGATGTCGATATCAGATACGAGCAGCTGCGCCGCCGCGGTGCCAATGTTGAGGTATTGACTGGCAGCAAATGCCATGAATACTGCGGTACCACCAGTATTAATAAAGCTTTATTAGACCACCGTGCTGGTACCATCAATCCGCTGGCGTATGTCAGGGGGCTTGCCAAAGTCGCTACCAATCTTGGCGTAACGATCTACGAGCATTCTGGCGTTGAAACACTAGAAAAGGTGGACGGTCATTGGTATGCAAGAACCGCCAAAGCACGCGTCAAGTCTGAGCGTGTCATCATAGCTACCAACGCCTATAGCGAAGGCGAATGGACAGAAATTAAGAAGACATTTTATTTGGTTTATTACTATCAAATCGCCTCAGAACCGCTGAGCGGCGCGGCGGCAGAGCGCATTTTACCTTATAAAACAGGGGCGTGGGATACCCGCTTGGCGTTATCGAGTTTCCGCCGTGATAATGACAATCGCCTATTATTGGGCACAGTTGGTGGTACGCAGATGAAACCAAAATCCTTTTATCAAGCGTGGGCCAATGCGGTGCAAAAAAGCTATTATCCAGATCTGCCAGTCTTTAACTGGCAATATGAGTGGTGCGGTAGCTTTGGCTTTACCCAAGATCATATCTTTCGCGTGATGGAGCCGGATGAAGGTTTGCTGACAGCGACGGCTTATAATGGTCGCGGTATTACTACTGGTACGCTCATGGGTAAATGCTTTGCTGAGTATATATTGACTGGTAATAGAGACAGTATTCCTATTCCATTTAAGACGTTAGAAGAAGCGAAAATCCCTTTTGCAGGCATTAAATCGGGCTTTACAGAGTTGGGACTGACTTTATACCATGCTGGTCAGTGTCTTAAAATTATCAGATAGCATGTTTATTTACATAGTATGGTTATTTACTTGGTTAAAATTCGACTAAATTTTTATAAATATCATAGCCAATATGGCCGTCGTTGTAAGTCATACATTTAAGCTTATCGCTAAAAATATTTTAAAATTATAAACCGTGATAAAGGCTTCAATAAATAGCGGGTTGCTTGTTAGGTTTTTTAATGTCACATTTAGGGATTATTAATAATAAAATTACAGGGCAGTTTAAGGAACATTATGCGAATTTTAGACATTCATACGGTAAAAAAACAGCTGACCATGTCGATGGCAATTGAGGCGATTGAGGAATTACTCAACGTGCAAGGCGAGCATCCGACGTGGGTTAAAACGCCTGAACGCCTTGTCATTCCGACTTTTGAGGAAAGTAGTACAAAGAGCTCCGGTAGCCATTTATCCATGCCGGCAGTGGTATTTGACGGTACTAATGAATACGCAGTCGTCAAGCTGGTCACTATCTGTCCAGACAATCCTAAGCGTGATAAACCAACAACCATGGCCAATGTCACGGTCTCAGACAATGACACAGGAGAGATGTTGGCCTTTTTGGATGGGGTATATATCACCCAAGTACGTACCGCGGCGCTGTCTGGCATCGCGACTAAACATTTAGCCAATCGCGATAGCCGTGTGGTAGCAGTGGTCGGTACGGGCGGCATGGCGTATGAACAGCTCAACGCCATTCTTACCGTACGTCCAAATATCAAGCAGGTGAATCTTTGGAACCGAACCAAGCAGACCGCGCATCATTTTCAAGCTAAATTTAAAAAAGATTACCCACAATGGGACGTTGATTTTACGGCGTGCGATGATATCGAAGCGGCCATTCAAGACGCCGATATTATCAATTTGGCAACGCGCGCGACGTCAGGTTTGTTCGAAGCGGCGCAGATAAAAGCGGACGCTCATATCAATGCCGTTGGCGCCTATCAAGCATCGATGAAGGAAGTGAGCAATTCGGTGATAGAAGCCAGCACGTCTGTCATTATCGATGACGCCGAGGGCGGCTTGCATGAAGCGGGTGATTTGATCCAAGCTCATGAAGACGCTGATAGTACTTGGACGTGGGATAAGCTGACGGGAACGCTAAGTGATTTGGTCAATGAAAAAGTGCAAATTGACCTAAATGCTGATAAAGGTATCACGCTGTTTAAGTCGGTTGGCGCGGCAAGCTTCGATGCTGCCGTCGCGTTAAAGGTTGCTCAAAAGGCCAAAAAAGAAGATTTGGGCCAGTTTGTTGCGTTATAAAAGCTGTCTGTTATTAAGGTAACAGTTTTTAAGACAACGGTTTTATTTTGGTCTAACGATCTCGAAGAGTATTGATATGCGCTATGACATGATTGTAGTTGGGGCAGGCATCGTAGGAACCTCTATCGCGTGGCATCTGCAAAAAAACAACGCGCAGGTACTCTTACTTGATAAAAAGCCCCCAGGAGAAGAAACCTCCTATGGTAATGCGGGCATTATCACCAGAGAAGCGGTCAATACCAAACCCTTTCCGCGAAGTGTTAAAGAGATTTTTAGTGTATTGCCAAATAACCGTACCGATATTCGCTACCGTTGGTCGGCAATTTATGGTTTTCAGCGCCCTTTATTTCAGTACTGGCTACATTCCAGCCCAAAAAATATCGAATTCATCGATAAGGAATGGGCGACGCTGATTGAGCATTGTACCAATGAGCACGAGCCGATGATTAAAGCGGCTGGCGCAGAAGCGCTGGTCAGTAAAATAGGCTGGATTGAGCTTCATCGTCATTCGATTGATTTTGAAAAAGCCATTAATAAAGCCGTAAAGGCTGCGGAGCAAGGCGTAGAGTATCAAGTGCTATCGCTAGTAGCGCTGCAAGCCCTAGAGCCAAATCTGAATTTTACCGATTATATTGGCGGTATCCACTGGAAAAACTCGTGGCAAATAAACAATCCTAGCCGTTTGGTAAAAGCCTATGCAAAAAGCTTTGCAGCGATGGCGGGCGAGGTTAAGCAAGTAAGCGTGACAGATATTATGCAAACGGCAGAAGGCTGGCAAGTTGTATGCGGCGATGATACCTACGTCTGTCAGCATGTCGTGATAGCGGCAGGGCCTTGGTCAGCTGAGCTTATCAAGCCACTGGGTTATAACATACCGATGTTTCCTATGCGTGGCTATCACCAGCATTTTAAGATCACACCCAAAAACGCCCTTTCACATAGCTTGTCCGATGTCGATAAAGGGTTTGTGATGGGCGCAATGGAGCAAGGCATCAGAGTTACCACGGGTGCTGAAATGGCAAATTTAGACGCGCCAAAAAAATTTGCCCAACTAGAAGCCGTGCTGACTCATGCAAGAAAGCTTGCGCCACTTGAAGATGCCGTGGAGTCTGAAGCATGGTGCGGGACAAGGCCTTGTATGCCAGATATGAAGCCAGTTATTGGCCCTGCATCAAAACATACTAACTTGTGGTTTGCGTTTGGTCATGCTCATCAGGGGCTGACATTAGGGCCCGTCACAGGACGTCTTATCGAAGAGATGATTCATAATAAGCCATTATTTATCGATGCCAAGCCCTTTAGTAGTCATCGTTTCGCTGCTAGTTTTTAACCGTTTTCCAAAGCGACTTCCTCCCTTTCCTGCTTCTCCTATCTTTCCTTCTTGCATCATGCATTTTATTTCCATTCTTACTGATTAATAAGCAAGATACGGTGCTCTATCGTAGCGCTTATGGCGTGCCGTTAATATCATTGATAGTCATTCAAACACCCTAAAAAAATAGAAATGAGGTAACATTAGTCTTAGGAAAGAGGTGCAAATGTAAATAAAAAAGGGAGTTTAAACATGAAAGGAATCACACGCTTCTCAAACAGCTTAATGGAGAAATATTTACCCGATCCATTTTTATTTGTCATTATCTTGACCTTGGTTATTTTTGTCATGGGCTTGGGTCTGACCGATTCCTCACCGATACAGATGGTGGCGTTTTGGGGCGAAGGGTTTTGGGCACTACTGGCGTTTTCGATGCAAATGGTGTTGGTGCTGGTCACGGGTTATGTGTTGGCCAGTAGCCCGATATTTAAAAAAGCGCTGGGTAAACTGGCCAGCTTTGCAAAGTCGCCCAGTAGCGCGATTATATTGGTCACCTTGGTGTCCCTTGCCGCTAGCTGGATAAACTGGGGCTTTGGCTTGGTGATTGGCGCGTTATTCGCAAAAGAATTGGCAAAACGTGTCGAAAATGTGGATTACCGTTTGCTCATTGCCAGTGCGTATTCTGGTTTTATCATTTGGCATGCAGGATTCTCTGGCTCTATCCCATTATCCATTGCAACAGAAGGTCATCCCTTTGTTGATAAAATTGGGGTGATTCCAACGAGTGCTACCATTTTTGCGAGCTATAACTTAATTATCGTCGCGGCATTGGTCATTATCGTGCCGTTATTAAATCGTCTGATGATGCCGAAACAAGAAGATACAGTGACAGTAGATCCAAAACTTTTAATAGACCCTATCGTTGAGGCGCTTCCAGCAAAGTCAGAGATGACCCCAGCGGAGCGTTTAGAGAATAGTTGGATTTTATCCATGGTCATCGGCTTATTGGGTATTGCCTTTATCGTTTATTATTTCGTGCAGAACGGCTTTGCTTTAACGCTCGACTTGGTGAATTTCATGTTTTTATTCCTTGGGATTATATTCCATGGAACGCCGCGTAAGTATTTGATTGCTATTCAAGAAGCGGTCAAAGGCGCGGGCGGAATTATCGTCCAATTCCCGTTTTATGCGGGGATTATGGGTATGATGACGGCTTCTGGTTTGGCCGGAGTGATGTCAGAAGCGTTTGTTAACGTCTCGACAGTGGATACGCTCCCGCTTTTTGCTTTTTTAAGCGCAGGACTGGTTAACTTTTTCGTCCCCTCAGGTGGCGGACAATGGGCCGTGCAAGCGCCAATTATGTTAGAGGCGGCGGAGATGCTCGGTAGTGATCCAGCTAAAGTTGCGATGGCGGTAGCGTGGGGTGACGCTTGGACAAATATGATTCAACCGTTTTGGGTGTTGCCTGCCTTGGCAATCGCTGGACTCAAGGCCAAGGATATCATGGGCTTTTGTGTCATTGTGCTGATTGTCAGCGGCGTTGTGATTGGATTAGGGTTGTTGTTTTTATAAATAAAACTCCTAGTAATGGCCTTACCTAGTTCACAGGTAAGGCTTTTTTTGAAAAACAAAAACGCCTTACGCAAAAAACAATATCGTCCCATGAAATGCGAACCCTAATGGGGTATCATAGCTATCCTAAAAAGAAATGAATCGCTTAAAGCAGCATTGATAAAGCAGCATATCAATTCTCTTACACAAATATTTATACCAGACCATTGATATAAGGCGTATTACCATGCAACAAAAACAGAATCCTATGGAACAAACGCCAAACGCGGTAGAGCATCAACCGGTATTTATGCCTAGAGTCAATAGTGACAATTTGGTCAAAACGGACATGGTGAGGTTTGAGCGCCACGTGGGGTTTGCCAGTAGACAAAAGAAAAAATCCATCAATGATATGCATCAAGTCATTCGCAAAAAATATGGCTTTAGCCATGTCTTAGAGCTGTCTAGCAAATCTGGCAATAAACTCAGTTTTCCGCTCAGCCCATTAAGCTTAAAAATTACCAATGAGCATGATGGTCAAGCCTATAGTGTCGAAAATGCTTTGCAAGCCAGTAAAGTATTCGAACACGGTGGGCCGTATCTTGACTTACTGACCGTCGCACCAAGACAGGCCAAAAAAGACGAGCGATTAACAACCTCTGGTGAGCTGATTGGCTATGATTATTTTGGCATGGAGTGGAGCCTTGAACCATTGACTGCGTTTTATGATTGGCTGTATGTCAATGCGCTCAAGCAAAATCCTCAGCTGCATGAGGAGGTTATGCAGTATCAGGCCTTTACTGATCGTGAGTTTAATCCCAAAAAATCTATCCATTGTGCGGCCTATTCGCTAGCGATGTTTGTCGCGCTCAATAAACGTGGGTTGCTTGATGGCGTCGAAGACCCGATTGTTTTTTATGATTTATACCATGACTTTAAAGTCAGTAATACGGCTAAACTTTTGGAAAATGGTTTGCTTTGATGGATGTTTTTAATTAAGTTACTAAGTATAAAGAAAGTTAAGCATAAAAAAAGCACCGAGCTTGCATGGCTTGGTGCTTTTCGTTTTTAGCGTGAAGATTGTTATTTCTAATTCAACGTTAATATTTACAGCAACTCTTTACGCAGCTGGGCAGGCGTTTTAGGCGATAACAAGCTAGGCGCGACATCGAGGACGGTTTTTGCGCCATTCTCTCCTGCTTGATTCATTTTATAAGCAGCGCGGGCATAAGCTACGAGTACGCTGGCGGTAAATTCAGGGTTGCTGCCAAGCTTTAACGAAAACTCTAACACTTGGTTGTTTTGCGCATTATCCATACCGCTCACGCCACTGCGAATAACGAATCCACCGTGCGGCATCTTTTGATGGTCACGCTCAAACGTTTGCTCGTCAATAAAGTGCACTGTGGTATCGTAGTCGGCAAAGTAATCTGGCATGGTGACGATGGTATCGCGTATGCTATCGCTATCGGCGCCATCAGCGAGCACGATATAGCATTCACGGGTATGTTTCTCGCGGGTGCTTAGCGTTGGCTGCTCACCATTGCGTACTTTTTCCATCGCAGATTCTGAGGGAATGGTATATTGCACGCCTGATTTGACGCCGTCGACGCGGCGTACTGCATCTGAATGTCCTTGGCTTAAGCCTTTACCCCAAAAGGTGTAAGTTTCGCCAACGGGTAAAATGGCCTCGCCGTATAAACGGTTGATAGAAAACAAACCGGGATCCCAACCAACAGACAACATGGCAACTTTATTAGCTTTCTTAGCTGGTGCATCAAGCGCGGCAAAGTACTCAGGGATTTTGGCGTGAGTATCAAAACTGTCGACGATATTAAACAAACCAGCGAGCGTTGGACCTTGCTCAGGCAGATCTGACTTAGAGCCACCACACAATATCAGCACGTCTATGTCGTCTTTATATTGGGCAATATCATCCATCGCGTAAACGGGCACGCTGTCGTCAATCAGGATGACGGAGGCAGGATCGCGGCGGCTGAATACACAAACCAGCTGCATGTCTGGGCTTTGCTTAATGGCGGCTTGGGCACCGCGGCCAAGATTACCGTAACCGGCGATGGCGACTCTAATTATTGATGTCATTATGATTAGCCTTACGTTGATGAAGCGGACAGTCCATTACTGCTAAAGTAACAAGTAACAATGCTATGCAGTTCATACTTACTTACTTACTTTGAAGTAAGGTATGCGCAGTAATCTGCCCTGTAATGAATAACTGATTGGTAGAAATGGCATCTATTTTAGAGGATTATGTTTACAAGTGATAGAGCGCGGTCATACTAAATTTCAGATGAGTTTAAGTATGTACTTTATATAATATGACTGCCTCAATGAGTCGCTAAGTTGTTTTTAGTAATGATAAATAGGTTTGGGTTCATCTCTCTTAAAATAGGTACTGAATTTCCTATATAATGTCAGCTATCTCGTTATTGATTATTCATTCAATTCAGTCTTTTTCTTAGTACAAAAAGCTTTTTATTAGGTGAAAATGGCACTTTATGTTTAATACTTCCTCGACTCGTTTAAATAAATATATTAGCGAAAGCGGTATTTGCTCTCGGCGCGACGCTGACCGTTTTATTGAACAAGGTAACGTGTACGTCAATGGCAAACGTGCTCAAGTAGGTGCGCAAGTGGTTGCTGGAGATACGGTAAAAGTTAACGGGCAACTTATTGAGCCACGAGAAGCAGACGATTTCATTTTTATTGCGTTGAACAAACCAGTCGGGATTGTGAGCACCACAGAAAGCTCTGAGAAAAACAATATCGTTGATTTTGTTGGACATAGCGACCGTATTTTCCCGATTGGACGTTTGGATAAAGATTCTCAAGGTTTAATCTTTTTAACGAGCAATGGCGATTTGGTTAATAAGGTGTTGCGTGCGGGTAATAACCATGAAAAAGATTATGTGGTGACAGTCAATAAGCCGATAACCGATAGTTTTATTGAAGGTCTAGCAGGTGGCGTACCTATTTTGGGCAGGATGACGAAAAAATGTCCGGTCACTAAGGTAGCGCCTACCGTGTTTAATATTACGCTAGTGCAGGGCTTAAACCGTCAGATCCGCCGTATGTGTGAGCATTTTGGCTATGAAGTCGTAAAGCTTGAACGCACACGGATTATGAATGTGAGCCTAAAGGGTATTCCCGTTGGAGACTGGCGAGATTTAACCCCAAAAGAGTTGTCTGTTTTACTGAAATCTATAGAAGACTCTTCTTCGGAAGACAATACTGCTGCTAAGAAATCGCGTAAGTCGCCACGAAAAAAACCGCGTACTGATACTTCATCAAAATCAAAAGAGTCGTCAAAACTAGCGGGCGCAACAAAGGGAAATGCTAAGCACTCCAAAGATGGCGCTAGAAAACCAGCGGGTTCTAAAGGTAAGCGTCCTTTCGGGGATAGCAAGAAGTCTGGGGGCAATGGCAAACCTGCTGCTAATGGCAAACGCCCTGCAAGAGGTCGAGGTTCTTCGCGGTCCTCAAAACGATAGCCTAATAGGTAATGACTTTTGATGCAGTGGAGCATTTAAGTTAGGTTAGCAACCAAACTCAGTAGTGATATAATGCCGCGATAATCGATATTTTATAAAAGGTTTACATTATGGCTCGTACCGCTAGCGCCTTACACATTTTAGTAAAGGACAAAGAACTGGCTGATGACATTATGGCCAAACTTAAAAAAGGTGCGCAGTTTGACGTGCTGGCTAAGAAACACTCAACCTGCCCATCAGGTAAAAAAGGCGGCAACTTAGGTGAGTTTAAAAAAGGTCAAATGGTACCAGCATTTGATAAAGTTTGCTTTAACGGCGAACTTTTTACCCCGCATTTAGTGAAAACTAAATTTGGCTGGCATGTGGTTAAGGTGCTTTATAGGACGTAAGCGTTAGGTATTTATTTACTCAATGCACGAGAGTTATATAAAAACGCCAGTCGCTTAAATAATAACGATAAGCCCATCGCTCAAAAAAAAGCACATTACCTCTAGATATTACTGAAAGTTTGGTATTAATACGTCACAACATGAGCTATTGGCTGAATTTTTGATGATAAAAGGTGAAATTATTGCTCCGCAGCATTGGCAACTGACTTCAAGTAGGATAAAAGAAGTTAGGGACTTCAAGGAGAAGCATAAACTCGGTATTGCCATTAGGGTAGAGACTAACCAAAATTGCGATTGGAATTACCTAAGTTTGGTTCTACAGTTTCTTGAGTACAGCTCATTCAGCTAAAACAATAGGTTAAACAAGAAATGAACTGATTATCTAGGACAACCCTTTAATTTTTAACGAATACTGTGCTTATCTTTAATTGAGGCCCCTTTTTAAAAGTGGCCTTTTTTTATTGTGCTATTTTCATCTTTGACGTTTTCTGTCAAAAAGCAGTGCTATCTCATGACGTAGGCCTTCACTGTATCAAAAATATTTCAATAGTGTATTGATAATCATTATTATTATCTTTATCATGTACAAACTCTAATGTAACAAACCATATATTTATTCACCAAGACTATTAATAAATAGCTCATTTCTCATGACGCTCTACAAAGCTGACATGTATTAGTAAGCACTATTGTCTTGAATAACTGCCTTCCCTCAAATTCTCCTCACTTTCATTGAGATAGCATTGATGTTTATGATTACACAAAATAGAAAACAGCATAAACCTAACCCTAACCCTTTAAGTTGGTTCGTTAAGCAAACCATGCACCTTTCAGCCATTGCTTCGTTGGCAGTAAGCTCATCTATGATCCATGCTGAAGTATCACAGCAAAAACAAATCGGTGAAGAAGATAGCGAAATCAATCGTGACGACAATAGGTCAGAACCAAGTACCACGCTACCAACTATCGTGGTCATGGCAGAGACCAATAAACAAGTCACGGAAAATACTGATAGCTATACAATCCCTGTCACCAGTAGCGCCACCGGTATGGGCTTGTCGGCCAAAGAAACCCCGCAAGCGGTCAGTGTGGTTACTAATCAGCAAATCAAAGATCAAAACTCAACCACCCTAATAGATGTGCTTAAACGCACGCCTGCTATCCAAGTAAGTAGCGTTGATGGCGCGCGTAATGGTCTTTCATCAAGAGGCTTTGCTATCAATAGCTTCCAAATTGACGGCTTAAATACCGATTTTGTCCAGCAAGCTGCCATGGGCGAATACTCTGCCAATACCGCGATGTTTGACCATGTTGAAATCGTACGCGGCGCGACTGGTTTGATGAGTGGCTCAGGCGACCCTTCTGCCAATGTCAACTTAATACGTAAACGGGCTGATAGTAGCGTTCCAAAAACAGAGCTATCCGCCAATGTTGATCGTTACGGGCAGTATGGTCTCAGTGTTGACCGTAGCCAGCCATTAAGCGAAAGTGGTGCGGTACGAGGCCGAGTGGTGGCAAGTTATCAAGATGGTGACACCTTTATCGACCGTCAAGAACTGGGTCAAAGTCTGCTTTATGCCACAGTAGATGCGGACCTGGGCGACAGCACCACGGTCAGTGTAGGTGCTAGCCGTCAACACAATAAATCAAAATCAACCATGTGGGGCGGCTTGCCAAACTATCTAAGTGATGGGTCAAAAGCGGATTGGGATACCAGTAAAAATGGCAGCGCAGATTGGACAAACTGGGATTCTGATAATACCTATTACTTTGCAGATATTGACCATGATTTTAATGCCGATTGGAACTTGACCACCAATGCCAGCTATAACGAGAGTGACAGTAGTCCAAAGCTGCTTTATATGTATGCCAATGGCGACCAAGTCGTGAATCCTGATACCGGACTGATTTTTAACCTAAACCCATTTCATGCCGATACCGAACGCAAACAGTTCAATGTTAAAAGCAAGTTAACCGGTAACTTTGATGCGTTGGGAAAGACGCATAAGCTCATCGTAGGCGGCTCTTATAGCAAAAGTGATCTTGATACTTTTACTTATAAGTCACCGCCTGATGGTATATTGCCGCTCCCAGATTTTTCTGACTGGGATGGCAGTTATCCTGAACCAGTATGGGGAGCGCGCAATCGCAGCTCAGATGTCACAACCAAAGAAAAAGCTATTTTTGCAGCAACTCAGCTCAAATTATCGGATCCTTTAGCCGTTATTTTAGGCACGCGTGTGTCTGATTTTGAACGCTCAGGTGTGCAGTATGGCCGTAACGTTAACACGAAAGCCAAACACATCTGGACTCCGTACGCAGGTATTACCTATGCGATTAATGACAATCACAGTCTTTATACCAGCTACAGTGATATCTTCAAACCTCAAAATCAGCGTGATATAAATGGCAAATTCCTCGATCCTATTGAAGGTAAAAACTATGAAATCGGTCTAAAAAGTGAGTCAGATAATGGCGCATTACAAAGCCAAGTGAGTATTTTTAGAATCGAGCAGGACAACCTTGCTCAACTTGATGGTGGTCAAATAATACCCGGCACCGATCTGGAAAAAGCCTACTACGGAGCAAAAGGTGCCACCAGTCAGGGCGTAGAAGTACAAGTGTCTGGTCAAATCAGCGACCAACTGCAAGCGAGTGTTGGTTATACGCATTTTAATGCTGAAGACAACAAGGGCAAAACCATCAATACAGGCTTTGCTGATACCACACTGAATCTTTTTGCCACTTATAATCTTGATCATATCATCCCTAATTTAACCATTGGCGGCGGCGTTGACTGGTCAAATGGATACTATGGTATTGTCAAAAACCCTGTGACGAAACAATCTGAAAAGTACGGTCAAGATGACGTGACGCTTGCCAATATCATGGCAAGATATAGCTTTAACGACAATCTTGAAGCGCAGGTTAATGTGAATAATTTGTTCAATCAAAAGTATCTTGCGGGCAGCACTTTTAGTGAATTGACTTACGGTGAGCCTTTGAATGTAGTCGGCAGATTAACCTATCGCTTTTAATCGATCGCTTTTCACTTTTATGCCGATCATGATCTTTCACTTTCATACGCAGGCAGTCACATGAGTAAGCGCCGTAGCAGTCATGGTTTTTATCTACCTGAGTTTAAAGTCCTCAGTCGTATTTTTTTAGCGATTATTGGTAGCTATGGCATCGCGGTGCTTACGAGTTTGACGTTTTTGGCCTTACCTATAGATGAGATTTCTGCCATCTATTGGGGTCAAATTGCTAGCGTTGTTGTATGCGCGCTCATTCTTGTCTTAGTATTTTCTTTGCGACGTTTATGGCTGGCATGGACGCTGATCGTCGGTATTGCAGGGCTATTAGGGATGATTGATTATGTCGCTATTTAGATTTTTCTTACCATCAGGCTGTTATTATGCCCTCAGACACTACTAAGATCCAAACTGCCACAATGAGTAATATTCAGACAAAAAGTAAAACTAAAGTGAAGGGCTATCGAGTCATTTTGTCTGACGTCCATACTTGGTTTGGCCTGTTATTAGGTTGGTTGCTGTTTACCATTTTTCTGATGGGCACGGTCAGTTATTTTAATAATGAGCTGACAGCATGGATGCAACCTGAACTTCCAGCACGCTCTCAGCAAACGCCATTCATATCCTCAGCATCTACGCACAACCAAAATATGACAAATCTAGAAGATAAGTCAGATGGTTTTGCTATGGCAATCACTTACTTACAGCAAACCCAAGCCCATGCCCATGCCAAAAACTGGTTTATTGCTAAAGATATTGATAGCGATAATATTGCTCAACGTCTGCATATTAATGTGACTACAGATGACAAAAGGCTAAAATACCAGTTTGATACGCAAACCCAAATGGCATATACGCCAAGAGATACCGTAGGCGGTCACTTCTTTTATCGTATGCATTTTGATTTGCATTATATGAGTGTGATATGGGCCAGAATTATCGTCGGTATAGCTTCTATGATGATGTTGATTGCTATTATCACAGGCGTTATTGTCCACAAAAAGATATTTACGGATTTTTTTACCTTTCGTTGGAGTAAGGGGCAACGCTCGTGGCTTGATGCGCACAATGCTTTTTCTGTGCTGCCAATACCGTTCCATTTGATGATTACCTTTACCGGCATCATTACCTTGATAACCTTGTATATGCCGTGGGCAGGCATGGTATCTGGGGTAGATAATGAGCAGTTTTTTAAGGAAATTTACTCTTATCGGGCAGCGGATGCAACCGAGTTACAGGCTGCCCCTATGGCTAGTATTGCTCCATTGCTTGCCACGACACAATCTGATTGGCGAAAACGTAACTCCAATTATACCGTGACTAGTGTCAGTATTAATCATCCCAATACTGACCAAAGTATGATTATTATCGACGGTAAAGCCGAGCATCAATTATCGACGCTAGGGGTGTTTCGTGTTTATGATGGACGAACAGGAAAAATACTCAAAGACAGTCGACCGCCGCCGCTCGCTGTGGAAACACAAGCGGTCATGATAGGTTTGCATGCAGGACGCTTTGCTGATAATTGGCTGCGTTGGTTGTACTTTTTATGTGGCACAGCGGGCTGCGGTATGATTGCAACAGGCTTAGTGCTTTGGACAGTTAAACGTCGCCGCCAATTATTCACTATAGATAAGCCTGATTGGGGATTTTGGTTAGTAGAAAAGCTCAATATTGCGACGCTGGCGGGATTGCCTTTAGCGATGATAGGTTTTTTATGGCTCAATCGTTTATTGCCGTTAGAGTTAACAGGGCGAGGCAAGTGGGAGGTAGATGGGTTTTTTATCATCTGGGCGCTTGGTTTCTTGCTGACGTTATTACTGTCTAGTCGTCAGGCGTGGCGTCTATTACTATCATTAATTACTCTATTGCTTTTATTCACACCGCTACTCAACAGCCTAACTACCGAGCGCGGATTGCTTCACAGTATCTTGAGCGTCGATGTGCTATTCATCAGCTTTGACGTTATGTTTTTTATTCTAGCCTTGCTGTTTGCTTATATTACTTATATGGTCAGTTTTAAGAAAGCATCTCACCAGCAAAAAATAAAGTCGCCTAGTCGTTCAAAGCTTCAGATGGAAAATGTATAGTATGTCTAACGCGCTGTTATCTGGATTGCTATTGGCATTTAATCTGCTAGGTATGATGGCATTAATGATGACCAGTAAAAGACATAGGGATAAGTTTCATCATTATGAGCAGAAACGATATATCACTAAACAGCAATGGTTACGATGGCTGGGGTTGCTACTGCTATTGATAGGTTTCATTTTCCCTTTTTTTGCACCTCCTACTGGTTACTTTATCGTCGTCTGGTTTGCCAGCTTAATCGTAGCAGCAGGAGTTGTATATTTGAGCATGGTTGTTTATGAAAAATTGGCCTAGTCAGTTTATATAAAAGCGCCAAATTCAAAATAAAATGCTGCTATAAAATTTCCCCGCTTGCAGTATGCTTTGATATTAAACATTTTAATAGTACGACTTATTAGCAATTGTTCTAGTTAAGCAATTACTCTAACATAGCAATGGCGTCCGCACTGGCACGTTGGCGTTCTTCTGCATTTAACTCAGTCAGCCTTCCTTCTTTCATCATCAGCAAGCGGTCAGCATGCTCAAAATAACCGTCGTCATGACTGATAATAAACAGTGTTTTGCCCATGGCTCTTAATTCAGGAATCAGCGCTTGATAAAATACTCGGCGAAAAGCAGGGTCTTGGTCGGCGGCCCATTCATCGAGCAGCAGAAAGTCTTTTTGTTCGGCGACAGCGAGCAGCATGGCCAAGCGTTTGCGTTGTCCTTGTGACAGCTTGTCGGTAGACAATCGATGGTCAGTTACTGTCACTTTATCTTGCAGGTTTAATTTATGCAGCCACTCAGTTACTAAGGACATATCAGGGTCATTGTCTTGGCTGCCAATGAGTTGTTTAAAAAGATGTTGATCGCTAAAAATGGCAGAAAACAGCTGCCGATAATTGGTATTGTTATCCGAATCAATAGTCTGCTGGTCTACTTTTACAGCGCCTGTCGTAGGCGTAAAAATACCAGTAATGATTTTTGCAAGGGTAGATTTACCGCTGCCATTAGAGCCTATCAAAAATACCACTTCGCCGCGCTTCAAGGTGAGATTGACGTTTTTTAAAATGTCATCAGTAAGCATCTCTCTTTCAGGTACACCTTCTTGTGTATGGTGGTTTATACCTTGATAGCGATAGCTCACATTGTTCAGTGAGATGGTCTGCCAGTCATTTGCTGCGATATTGGTTAAAAACGCTGGCTGATAATCAGCAAGTGCCAACGTCTGTATTTTATCTAACGCGACTTGCGCCGTTTGTAAAGTGGGATAAGCGCCAACGGCTTGTAGCAGCGGCGATTGCATAAATAGAATGGTTAAAGAAAAAGTGGTGGCAACGCTCATGGGTATATTCAGATAGTTTGAGACCGCAAAGACGACGCCAATCGCTGCAAACATCATAATGTTCGACCAATTCACTGCTGATAAGTGAAAGGTATCCGCTTTAATAACACGCTCTTTATAGGACTGGGCGTGAATCAAAAACTCATTGGTATACAGCTTTTGCGCGCGGTGCTGATTAAGTGCAAGCTCTTTTCGCCCTTCAATAATAGATTGATAATCTTGATACAAAAGATCATTAATCTCCCTTAATTCCGTTAAATGCTTATAAACGTGCTTCACCAAAATGGTGCTTATCCAAATTGTCATTACAATCCAAACCATGATGATCAGCAATAGTGGCAATGACAACCAACCCAAATATAAAGCGACTCCGCTAGATAAAATTACCCCTTGAACCAACTCTGGCATACGGACAAAGGCGACGGTAATCGATTGGATATCGGTAGACAAGCTGGCGAGTAGTTGGGCGTTTCCTAACTTGTCAATCTGCGGAACGTTGGTATCGATGATTTGTTTGACCAGCTTGGTTCTGAGCTCATACACAAATCTATGACCCAAGCGGGTTAGGGCATATTGTGATAAAAAAGTCGTGACCAATAGCAGAACCACTAACGCTGAAAAATAGCCTAAGCTCTGCCATGATAAGGTATTAAAAACAGGCTGACTGATAAAGGTGTGGTTAATATAAGCAATAATACCCACACTGACCGCCGCATTGACTAAATTCAGTAAGATAACTTTGAGAAAAGGCAGGCGATAATGCGACCAGATCATATGATATAGAGAAGCTGTAGCGCGAGAGGACATAAGGACTCAATAATAAAATGAATTTTGCGTATTTTTAGATAGCACAAAAGGGAGTAGGTGGTGCCTAATCCCTTTTATTTAACTCTGGTAATGATTCCATAACGACAATTTAATCAGTATAGTCGTTTCATTGGCGAAGCTTAGCGTTTAAATTTAAAAGACAAACGTCGCTGAAACTTTTAACGCCGTGGGTTCACCGGCATTTAAATAACCAGCATCTGTATAGCCACCGACTGACTGCCAATAATCTTCGCCCGTAACATTGGTTACCATGCCTTTTAAGGTAACATCTTGTCCGGCCAGCACGGTTTTATAGCGAGCTCCAAGATCTAACGTGGTATAACCGTCAACCTTTAAGGTATTGGCATTATCGGCATAACGAGGGCCTGTATGGATGATGTCACCGGTTAAGGTTAATCCTTCGAGTGCCGCAACATCATATTCTAGATTAACGTTACTTTGTAAGGTAGGCAGACCGATGACTTTATTACCATCTAACGCCGCATCACCGGTGTCTTTTTGTTTGGCACTTAAATAACTGACTCCCGCATTTAGGCGCATATTTTCGCTAGGGCTACCAAATACGGTCAGTTCTACGCCTTGGTGACGGTTTTTACCAGCAGATATAAAGGTGTTTGAAGCATCGATATAGTCACGTGCGGCATCAGTGCGATATATTGCCAAACTACTACCAATAAGCCCGTTGTCATACTTCACGCCAATTTCGGTTTGTTCGCTCACGTAAGGGTCCAAAGCTTGACCAGCATTGGTAACAGGAGCGCTGTTATTTGTCTGAGGGGCTGTTTTTCCTGGCGCTAAGCTTTCAATATAGTTAGCGTAGAATGACCAGTCCATGTTCGGTTGATAGACAATACCGATACTTGGGGTCCACTCATTCTTATCGTAATGAGCCGTTTCTGCCTGCGTGTTGGCATCATAGCTGGTGGTTTTTATAGTTTGATGACGCACACCCAAGGTGGTTTTCAGTTTGTCATCGAACAGCGATATGGTGTCTGCCAGTGCAAAGCTTTGGAGTTGCTTTTCATTGGTTAATTTTGGATCGTCTAAGTTACCGCCAAACGTAGTTGTACTTGTAAAAGGGATTTCCGTGTAGTCGGTAGGACGGTAAAAATTGGTCGCTAGCTGATTGCCAAAATCATATGCGAATGCGCCTTTTTCTTCTTGATCATAGAGGTTTGCGGCCAACACCAAGTTATGAGTCACTTCACCGGTTTGTAATTTACCACGTAGACCAAGCTCGGCACTTTGTACCAAATCTTCTCTAGAGTTATCAAAACGATAAATCGTGCCCGCACCATCAGCACTGTTGACGGTTAAGGTGGCTAGTGAGTTTTCTTCCTCGCCACGTCGTATGCCGTAAGCACCATAAGCGGTGAGATTATCATTAAAATCATATTCTCCTCTGATGGTACCAAAGACATCTTTTTCATCTGAGTACGTCCAAGGCTGCGCCCAATTTTTTGAGCCGTCTGGCGCTTTTGGTACACGAGAAACACCGCCAAGATTGACACTAGGGCGAGTCTCTTTGAGTTTGTTGTCCTGCCAGCCTAAATCTGCTGATAATCGGTATTGTTCGCCTTTATAATCTAGCCCAAGCGCTGCCAAGCCTAATGTTGAAGACTCATCATCGATGGCACTATCGCCATCTTGATAAGCGGCGTTAAAGCGCACGCCAAATGCATCCTCAGTGCCAAAACGGTCACTCACATCGACGGCAACTTTACCTTGGTCACCTTGACCATAACCAAGCGTTAATTGACGTAGCGGGTCATTACTAGCACGTTTTGGTAATAGGTTAATCGTACCACCAGCATTGCCGCCACTAGGTGCGGCACCATTTAGCATGGCAGAAGCGCCGCGTTGGACTTCAACACGCTCAAATAATTCGGTGGCGATATACTGTCGGGGCAAAATACCGTATAAGCCATTAAACATCGTATCATCTGATGTGGTGATGAAACCGCGCATAAAGTAAGCTTCTTGAAAGTTACCAAAACCCCTTGCCACGCGGACGGTTGGGTCTTTTTTGAGCAGATCACCCACACTTTGGGCTTGTTGGTTGGTAATATACTCGTTGGTATAAGAAGTGGTAGAAAATGGCGTATCCATGATATCTTGATTGCCCAAAATTCCCACACGGCTTCCCGTCGCAACTTGACCACCTTCATAAGCATCTGGCAATCCATCCGCTGACGCGTCAGCACTACTGGTCACCACGATAGTATCTAGCACCACACTTGGCACATCTGATTGACTGTCATTATTTATATCGGTTTGTGCCCACGCTGCTTGGCTTGCAGCAAGTAAAACGACTGAAGTAGAGAGGTGAAAGATAGACAGTGATTTTACTGAAAATGGGTGACGCGCTCTGTTAGTTGCTTTGAGGCAAAATAGAGCAGAATATAGGCGAGACAATTGCATGAATGTTACCAATATGTAAGTTAAATCACTATTATAATGATAAGCATTTTCATTACAATAGTGGCGCGTTATTAATTTTAAAAATTTTCAAAGCCCTAAATAGCGATAATGTTGTCATGTCGTTATTGAAGTATTAACCATATAGGTTACGCTCTAATACGCCGCATCAAATATAGAAAATAAGCCCCGCCAATAATGGCAGCGATGGTGCCAGCAGGTATCTCATAGGGGAATATAAGATAGCGTCCAACCCAGTCTGCTATGACCATTAAGCCCGCGCCTAAGATAGCGGACAGTTGAATTTGACGTTTGAGCTTCACCGCGCCTAATGTGCTGGCGAGGTGAGGAATCATCAGACCCACAAAGCTGAGCGGACCCACTGCCAACGTTGATATCGTACTCAGTAATGCTACAAGAATGAGTATCAAGCTTTGATACAATCTCAAAGATACCCCAAGCTCACGGGCAATCCCGCTACCTAGGCTCAATATTTCTAATGGTTTGATCACCATAAAGCTTAATAAAAAAAGTATAAAAGCCAATCCTACTAAAATCCATGCCGTTTCTGGACTGGCAAGGTACGTAGAACCTGATAGCCAACTTAACACAGCTTGTAGCCGTTGATCGCCAGATATTTTTACCAGACTTAATAAACCGCCCATCAATGCGGCAATGGCCACACCAACCAACAATAAATAAGCTGGATTGATTCGACGGGCAAGCCATAAGATCAAACTAAGGACGATAAAAGCGCCCAATAATCCTGATAATATAATACCTATATAGCCAAAACTGGGTAGGAAAACAAAGGCCAGTACCACGCCTATCGCCGAGCCTGAGCTGATACCGAGTACTTCAGGGCTGGCCATCGGGTTACGAGTCAAGGTTTGTAGCAGCACGCCAGCAGTGGCTAGCATTACGCCAGTGGCGGCTGCGCTTAACGTACGAGGCAATCTAAAATCAACAATTAGATGTCCTAGCGTACTAAGCTGCCAGCCATTTGAAGTCGCCGTAAAGATAAGTACGCCTATGATCAACAGTATTAAGGCGATTCCCCAACTTATTAAATGAGTGTCACGGCGTTCTGAAATCAAGGTTGGAATAACCTCATCGGTATGCTGACGACTTTGGCTCACGATTAACCATATCACCAATGGCGCACCAAGGATGGCCGTCATTGCATCAGCAGGAATATTTAGGCTTAAATAATGTTGTAATAGCGTCGTGGCATTACTGGTGATCCATAACAACAGCGCCCCAAACACATAACCCAAAAGCAGGCGGTAACCAATACGCCGTACCGAAAATACATTAACCAGTGTGGCAGCCCCTAAGCCAATAAAACCAATAGGGCCCACGCGACTGACGACAAGGGCGGTCAGTAGGGCCACCAATCCCACCACCAATCCACGAATGAGGTTGATAGGAACGCCCAAACTTTTGGCTTGCCTATCATCTAAGCTCATTATTTCTAATGGTTTTAATAAAGGCATTAAGCTAATAAAGGCGACCACACTAGCGGTGCTTAATACGGCAGAAACTTGCCAGTTATTTTGCGTGAGACTGCCCGCCGCCCAGACCATAACGTTTAAGGTTTCTTCGGCATAATAAATCAATAATAAAGCAGTAATAGCGCCCAATAAAATATTGGTCACCAGTCCGCCAAGCACCAATACCAAAGGATTCATGCGGCTAGGCGCAGCTAGAAGAAATACAATCGCCATACTACCAAGCGCGCCAACAAAGGCGACCCAAAAACTTCCCCCTAACGCTAAAGTAGGCAGGAATAACGTGACAATGAGCAGCGCCATGTTTGCACCGCTACCGACTGCCAATGTCGTGTCTGAAGCCAGTGTATTTTTCACCAGCTGCTGTAATAACACACTGACCAATCCTAAAAGACCGCCAGCGGTCAATGCTACCAACATGGTCGGTAGGATTTGTAGCTGGACACTCATATCCGAAAGTGATAGCTCAAACGAGGGTGTGAACAATTCTAAAAAAGTGAGGGGCCATAGCTGATGTACGACTGCATAACTGCTTAGTACTGCTAGCAGTATTAAAAAAACGACCATCATATAAATGCGGTTAGCTGACAAAAAATTATTTTTATTCATCATAAATCGGTATGGCCTACAAAAGTGACATTCGTTAAGCGCTCGGCCAAGACATTCATAGAAGCCACGCCACTGTTGTTCCATGTCGCAGGCAGTAAGGTGATACAGCGGCCTTTTTTGCTAGATGCATGCGCTTGATCAAAGGAATAACCCAAGCGCTGCCACACTAAGCTGTCTTCTAATTCAAGTTTGAGAAGGTCACTAAGAGGTTCAACGACCACAAGGCAAGTATCGTCATCAAGCTGCGCTAAATCTCCTAGCATAATGGGCGTAAACCCCCATTGATTGCCATCTGCCAACGCCACTAGCTGTAGTCCCATCGTCTCTAAAGCAGGTTGAAACAAGCTATTATAAGAAAACATACGCAAATTATTGGTATCGGCAAATTGCACGACAGCCAGTTTTTTGATATGAGGATAACGCGCGTGAAAAGTCTGTCCTGCTTGAATGATTTGTTTCTTACTGTTGTCTAAATAATCTTGCGCGGCTTGCGGTTTATTGATAGATCGACCCAATTCTAACGTCGGTTCTATAAAGTCCTCCCACTTTGCAATGTTGCTAGGACTGGTCAATTCAATAGAGTGGATAGGCAAATCGCCGTACATAGGACGTAGATGCGCATAAAAATCGTTGTCTATGACCAAATCTAAGTCTAGCTGTGAGAGCATTTCAGGATTGGGTTGGTAGCGTGTTCCTACATCGAGAGTCGTATCGGGTATAAGAGGCTTACCAACCCATTCTCTATAGAAAGGTTTATCGCCCATAGCAACCGGTGGGTATCCCATGGCAGTCAGCGTCGCCGCAATACCCCAATCAGGCGTCATGACTTTAGGTGTTTTTTGATTGTCTTTAGGCGACATTGCTTGTGGCGCTTGTGGTGATTGTGAGGTGGCGTCAGACGACTGGCAACCGCTTAACAATAAACTTGAGCATAATGCCACACATAGCCCGAACGAAAAGGTGAGCGCTTTCATATAACCGCGACTTTATGAGTAGTGGTAGGATGGGTTAGTAGGGTAAAATCGACACCAAATATGGAGCGCAGTACATCCTTTTCCATGGTGCGTTTGACATCACTCATATGGCACAACTTGCCTTGTTTTAAAGCGATAAATTCATCACAAAATCTTGCTGCTAAATTTAGGTCGTGCAGGATAATCACAACACCTAAGCCTTGCTCATCGACCAATTGACGAATCAGCTTTAACACTTCTATTTGATAGACCACATCCAGCGCCGCTAATGGCTCATCCAATAGCAGATACTTTGTCTGTTGGGCAAGGCACATCGCCAACCAGACGCGCGCGCGCTCACCACCTGACAACGTTGATACTTGACGATCTCTAAAGGCGTCAACTTGAGTGAGGGCGATGGCTTTTTCTACTTGTTGATGATCATCAGCAGTCGGCTTTTGCAGCCACTTTTGATGAGGGTATCTGCCCAACATCACAAGCTCATAGACTGTAAAAGCACCCGCATCAGGTAGATTTTGCGGTAAATAGGCAAGATGCGTCGCCAGTCTTTTAGCAGAAAAACTTCGCAAATCTGTATTTTCTATTTCAATGCCACCTTGCGTGGGTGTCATCTCTCCTGCCATGGCTTTTATAAGGCTAGATTTACCAGAACCATTATGCCCAATGAGGGCATACAGTTTATTTGGTTCGATGATAAAAGAAGTCGGGTGAAGCAAAACTTTTTTTTGACGTATTAAGCTTAAATTATTGATGTGCATCATAGTGAGCAGTCGAAAGTAAATGGGGCATTTTAAAGAAAAGTAGCTGGTTAATGCAAATGATTTTCATTTTATTTATGGAATTGAAGCAGTTATTGAGCGCGCCAATAGACTTTTATGACCATATCTTGACGAGATAAACCAAGGGTGGATTTTAATCGTTGTCTTAATGACTTGATATCCGCCGCTTCAAGCGCACCCCATACCTTGCCAATCTTAAGAGGCAATGTTATTGATCTTGCATGTAATAAGCTCATGATTTGTTCAGGAATTTCGGTTGTTGGCGTCTTAATGATATGAAGTAAATTTTCTTGTAGAAAACGCTCATCATGACCTAAGTGCTGACAGAGATTGAGAGTGTGTAAATAACTGATATCTTCTGGATCTTCGGTGATAGCAATGACAAGGGGCGGCAACGGATTTTGCCAGTTTTCTAATAGATTGGCGACGGTAGGTAAAGAGGTTTCATCGCAAATTAATAAGCATTGCCCCTCACTGAGGTGTTCTATTTTTTCTGGATAATCGCGCACCGTTTTTATTGGCATGCCGCAGACGAGAGAGCGTGCCCAATTACCACCTGGCGTGTCGCCATGGATATAAACATCTATCCAAGCTTGAACAGACGAGCTGATTGGATCTCGGCATGCTTTTCGCAGGGTGTAGTAGCGCTGTAAAGGTTTATCGTTATTTTCTGACTCACCATTTATGGTAGATAAAACTTCAGCATTTAACTCAAATAAATACGCGTAGCCTGGATGATTGAGTGGGATATTATCGGGTGCTGTGACCACCAGTCGATACATATTAGGACTGACATAATAACCATCAATCACGCGAAAGTGCTGTTCTTGAAGCTTGATCGTACGCTTACCAAGCTTAGTAGCGGATGCCTGCAATAACGCTATATATTGCTCATGTAGTGTCTCAGCGTTACTAATAGGCACAAAAAAGTTGATAAAGTATTGATGATTAACACTAGAAAGGTTTTCAGCGAGGCTGTTATCTGTAGAACTGCTATCTTTTAACGCATTAGAGTTATTTTGATACCGATTCATCGTCATAACATCTAACAAAAGGCCGTCAGGATACAGCTCTTTTATCGATACTATATCGTACTCGCCGACTGAGGCAGGGGTAAAGGCATTGATAAACATCGCAAGTTCATCTTGATGCTCTTCATTAAGATGATGAATAAACATGGCTTTATCAGCAATGGCTAATGGGATTTTATCGGTATCATAACGAGTAAGCGTTTCAGCCATAAAGGGTCATCCAAGCCAAAAAATCATATAACGGTTCATTCATATAACCGTCAAGTAAATAGCATCTGAAAATATAAGGTAGCGGAGAATAGAGATAAAAATAGCAAAAGTTTAATCAATAAGTATTGCGAGCCAAGCAAGACGATAGAATTAGTAATCGATAATGTGAATTAAAAACACCTAATCGTTATTGATAACCATTAACATCTAGATTATTATTACGTTAATAAGGCTGACTGTCAATGCATTTATAAATAGGAAGTTGTGATTTGATTTGTAATGGATAAAGTTCATGCTAAAAAGTAGAAGGTGTCCCGTCCTACTCATCAGTTATTAAGCCATTGCATTTCAACACTTCATAAGTTATACAATGAATAGTCATCAAGAATTGACTTCAATACCATCAACCAGTTATGTGAGTTTTTAGATGTGCAGGTAGGTGACTTATTTATTTATGAGCTGAATACTAAGGAGGATGAAGAGTCTTGAGGAACTACAAAATTGAAAAATATACCCAGAGAAATAAGTGGTAGAGCCTTATATATATGACGTTCCAAGGCCTAAAATTAAGGTTAGGGTTATTTTCTATATTTACTTTTTTATGATTTGGTCACGTTTTGGACACGGTGCTGATTTTTGAGCTTTTAATATGTTAGATAAACTTAGCAATTAGACTGAATAGCTGAGCCTTTCCTAAAAACTGTGTAACTGCTTATAATCCACTAACAGGAGAATAAGCAATGACTACTCAATCTGACATTAAAAAACTGGCCGAGCAAATGGCTGGTAGTATGAAAAGCTTCGATGACATCAAAGGCTTTCAGAAGCAACTCATGCAGTCCTTTATCGACACTGCCCTTGAAGCTGAGATGGAAGACCATCTCGGCTACCCCAAGCATGAAAAGGCGGATAAACCTAATAAGCGCAACGGGCACACTAAAAAGACCGTCCGTAGCGACACAGGCGATTTTGAGATATCCACCCCAAGAGACCGCGGTGGCAGCTTTGAGCCTGTACTCGTCAGTAAGCATCAAACCCGTATCTCAGGTCTCGATGATAAAATCATATTCCTTTACGCCAAGGGTCAAACCACCACCGAGATTGTAGAGAGCATTAAAGAGCTCTACGATGTCGACATCTCAAGCTCTCTTGTCTCAAGAGTCACCGATAACATATTAGAGGACATCACCGCTTGGCAGAACCGGCCGCTGAGCAGCGTCTATCCTATCGTCTACTTAGACTGCATTGTCGTTAAGGTACGCCAAGACAAGCAGATCATCAACAAGGCGATCTATCTGGTCTTAGGCGTTGCTCTTGATGGTAAAAAAGAGCTGCTTGGCATGTGGCTATCAGAGAACGAGGGCGCTAAATTCTGGCTTGGTGTTCTCACTGAGCTACAAAACCGCGGGGTTCAAGATATTCTTATTGCCTGTGTCGACGGCCTAAAAGGCTTCCCTGATGCCATTAACACCGTCTACCCTAACGCTCAGGTTCAGCTGTGTATCGTGCATATGGTGCGCTATTCGATGAAGTTCGTACCTTGGACGGACAAGAAGGCCGTAGCAGCTGATTTAAAGGCCATCTACGGTGCTGATACGCTTGAGATGGCAGAGGCCAATCTTGAACACTTTGATGAGGTATGGGGCACAGAGTACCCGCATGTCATCAAGTCTTGGCGTAATAACTGGGAGGGCTTAACGGTGTTCTTTGAGTATCCGAAAGATATCAGAAAAGCCATCTATACCACCAATGCTATTGAGTCTTTAAACAGCGTGATTCGGACAGCGGTGAATAAGCGTAAGGTGTTCCCGTCTGATCAGGCAGCATTCAAGGTAGTCTACCTAGCAACTCAGCAGGCGTCGTCAAGGTGGTCGATGCCCATCCGTAACTGGACGTCTGCTCTTAATCGCTTTATGATTATGTTTGATGATCGTATCAGTAAGCATTTAATCTAAAGGGCAGTTACACAGAATTCGGGATGGGCTCTCTTTAGGTTCTGACTTGCCAAAGATGCCCGCAATTTTTGAAAAAAGACTAGACATAGAAATCTCCTTTTTTTGAGTATAAACAGTGGATTTGCTAGCCTAGCAGTTAAAGTACATGACAGGCTGGGCATTTCCTTTTTTAAACAAATGCTTAACCGATGCATTCAGATACTTATCTCTAATAGCATCTTCAGCTACTGTCCCAACGAATTCATAGCGCCCAGAACCTATAATGTCTTCACGTTTTGGCATAAAAGTAGTTCCCGCATCATACCACCCAGATACTTTATAGACTTCTTTTACAATACCTTGGTGAACTGATAATACATACTCTACGTTATTCGCACGCTCTAGATTAATTCTCCATGCACTGCGAGTAGTGTTGTACAGGTCTTGCGCACTAATATTGTCTGAGTCTTCTAGATTGATACGAATAATCAGCGCAGGTTCCGTTATTTCAAAAGAGTCATAAGTAGCTATATTGGATGAGTCATCTTCAGTTTCTGATTCGTAGTCTTCATCATCTTCCTCGTCATAATCCTCATCATATGGGTCTATTCCTAATATGGGTCTATTCCTAGGTATTCAGAAAAAGCATCAGAGACATCAAAATCAAGGCTTGTTAATTTATCGTATACAAACTTAATGGATGTATAGTAAAAATAGTCTAAAAAGTCATATTGTAATTGACTGTAATTTTCATCAATTAATTCATCAGCACTAAAAATTGACTCAGGTTGTTCATTGACTATATGGAGAAGACGAGCATACTGATTTTTATTCAGTACTTTTTTATAGATACCGTCTTCATACATAATGTAGTGAATCAAGCTTTGAAGGCTCATATCATACGAACCATCAACCCAGTCTAAATAGAACTTATCATAACCATAGCCTGGCCTGACTTTAAAATCACCTTGCTCTCTAAAGTGAGCAATATTATTAACAATGATTTGATCTAAGCGGTCTATAATTTCTTGTTCTAGTTCACTAAGGTCAAAGTCATCTAAATTAACAGTTTCTTTTACCTCATTAGGTACACTGTGAATATATGACTCAATAATATTGTCTGTCGGTTGTTCTTTAACAAAATCTTGAGGTTGCCAATCATCAAGAGCATTGTTATTAATCAGTTGAATTAAAAAATCCTTAACTTTATCGGAATAATTATTAAGCTCGTTACCTGAAAGTGAAATATAGAATAATTCAGTGAGATTGATGATGCTTTCAGGCAGTGATGTTAGCTGGTTATCACTAATGTCTAAGGTTGTTAAGTTTTCTAAATTACCAATACTTTCAGGCAGTGATGTTAGCTGGTTACCACTAATGATTAAGTATGTAAGATTTTCTAGGTTGTCAATAGTTTCAGGTAATAATGTTAGCTGGTTATTCCAAGTTTCTAAGCGTGTCAGTTTTTTTAAGTTACCAATACTTTCAGGCAGTGATGTTAGCTGGTTACGACTAATGTTTAAGTCTGTAAGATTTTCTAGGTTGCCAATAGTTTCAGGCAGTGATGTTAGCTGGTTATCACTAATGATTAAGTCTGTAAGATTTTCTAGGTTGCCAATAGTTTCAGGTAGTGATGTTAGCTGGTTATCACTAATGATTAAGTCTGTAAGATTTTCTAGGTTGCCAATAGTTTCAGGTAGTGATGTTAGCTGGTTACCACTAATGCCTAAGCTTGTTAGGTTTTCTAAGTTAGCAATACTATCAGGCAGTGATGTTAGCTGGTTACGACTAATGTTTAAGTCTGTAAGATTTTCTAGGTTGCCAATAGTTTCAGGCAGTGATGTTAGCTCGCTAAAACTAATATCTAAGCTTGTTAGGTTTTCTAAGTTAGCAATACTATCAGGCAGTGATGTTAGCTGGTTATCACTAATGATTAAGTCTGTCAGATTTTCTAGGTTGCCAATAGTTTCAGGTAGTGATGTTAGCTGGTTACCACTAATGCCTAAGCTTGTTAAGTTTTCTAAATTACCAATAGTTTCAGGCAGTGACGTTAGTCCAAAACCCCTGATAGTTAGTGATTTAAGATTGCTAAAGTTACCAATAGTTTCAGGCAGTGATGTTAGCTCGCTAAAACTAATATCTAAGCTTGTTAGGTTTTCTAAGTTAGCAATACTATCAGGCAGTGATGTTAGCTGGTTATCATCAATACTTAAGTCTGTCAGATTTTCTAGGTTGCCAATAGTTTCAGGCAGTGATGTTAGCTGGTTACCACTAATGTCTAAGCTTGTTAGGTTCTCTAAGTTACCAATAGTTTTAGGCAGTGACGTTAGTCCAAAACCCCTGATAGTTAGTGATTTAAGATTGCTAAAGTTACCAATCCCATTAGGGATATTACTTAAGGAGCCTTTTAAGTATATATGAAGAAAATCCAAATTCTTTAGTTGTGCGAACTTATTACAGAACTCAGATAACTTCTTGGCAGTTAAATTATCAAGGGTAATTGCATAGGGGTTCTGTAGAAACTCAACATCTCTTGGAATATCATATTCGGATATCTTAGATTTATCAGCCCAATCCCAAAGCTCTAGCATCCAAGGTTCGGCGGGTTCTTTCTTTTCCCAACCAGAAACGGTATCACCCAGTTGAGTGAGAAACTCAGTGACTCCATGAGACAGACGGTCTAAGGTATTCATATCACTAGGACCTAGCTCTAGCTCTTCTAACTGGGTTAAATTAACAAAGCTTTCTGGGAGGCTTTGTAAGCTACAGCAATCTAGCGAGAGGTGCTTTAGATTGGTTAAATTACCGAAGCTTTCAGGTAGCTTAGTTATACGTTCGTTGACTCCTAAGTCTAAATACTCTAACTTTGTGAGCTCACCAATTTCTGAAGGTATCTCTGATAGGGCTACCTCATTTAAACACAGCTCAGTAAGTTCTTTTAAATCGAATATCCAGACAGGAATTTCGTATAGATCTCCTGAAAGAGATAGCTTTTTCAATTTCTTTAATGAACCTATTTCATCTGAGTAAAGCTCAGTACTATAAAGTAGTAGCTCCTCTAACTGCGTAAGTTGAAAAAAATCATCTGGGAAATCTTGAAGCACATCACACGCAAATAGGTCTATGGACTTAAGATTCTCAAGTCTAGAGATATTCTCAGGTAACCTTTCTAATGCTGACTCATGTATTTTAAGCTGTTCGAGAGAGGTTAGATTAACAATTTCCTCTGGTAGAGATTCGCCTCCATAATAACTTAAGTCGAGGATTTTTAGATTGGGTAATTTTGAGATTAACTTAATTAGTTCAAAGGCCTCAGCGTCTAGATCTTCTAGTTTTAAGTCTAGATCTTCTAGTTTTAACTCATTTAGTTGTTCTAGTTTTAACTCATTTAGTTGTTCTAAACCTACTGCATCGCGAGGAATAACATCATCAGATATTTGGAATTTATCAGCTAGGTTCCAAAGCTCTTGCATCCAAGGTTCAGTGTTTTTATTATTAGTCATTATTTCATCACCTTTTATATAGTCTATGTTATTTTCAGCATAGAAAGCACTCATCCAATGTTGAGTGCTTTCAGACTTTAACTGTCTTATTTCTAGCAGTTAACATACATGGTATGACCCCTGCCGTCAAATCCGTACACATAAACTTGGGAGATTTTAATTACGCAGCCTGACGATAATAATCAAACCACACCTGTCTTGGCGATTGATAGCCCAAACCCTTTTGAATCCTCGTCTGGTTGTAGTACAGCTCGATGTATCTAATAATATCGTTGATCGCTGCAAATCTAGTCTTATAATCCTGATGATATACCAGCTCGTTCTATAAAGTGCCCTAGAAGCTTTCTATCGGAGCGTTATCGAAACAGTTGCCTTTGCCGCTCATTGAGCCTATAAATTGATGCTGCTTAATGGTCTTGTGGTAGGCGTGACTGCAATACTGACTGCCTCTGTCTGAATGAACGATTAGCCCTTTGCTTGGACGTTTATTCTTGATGGCCATGTTCAATGCGCGACAGACCAAATCTGCGGTCATGCGTTTGTTGATCGCATAGCCGACCAGCTCTTTGGTATATAAGTCTTTGACTCCCGCTAAATACAACCAGCCCTCATGTGTCCAGATATAGGTGATGTCGCTTACCCATGCTTGGTTAGGGCGACTGGTGTCAAACTTCTGATCGAGCACGTTTGGATAGACCAGCTTGTTGTGATTGGAGTCGGTGGTGACTTTAAAGCGCTTATAACGACGACATTTAATGCCGTGTTGCTCTTTGATGCTTCTTACCATATACAGGCTAATGTTATGGCCTTGCTCGCTTAGATGAGCATGCAGTCGATCTGCGCCATAACGTTCTTTCGTTTCATTGTGAGCCGCTTTAACCAGTAACTCGCACTGATTACGATGTACCTGCTGACAGCTGAGATCACGACTTAGCCAGTCATAGTAGCTTGAGGGTTTAACCTGTAGTACGCGGCACATGCTACTAATGCTAAAGACTTGCTGGTTGTCTTTGATAAAGGCGTACCTGACTAACTGTTTCTCGCGAAGTACGCCGTCGCCAACTCGAGCATAGCTCTCCCCTTGCGTCGGGGCGAAGCAGTGCTTCGCTTTATCCCTCCTCATTTAGTATTTCGCGTTCCTCTTCAGCCACTTTGAGCTGCTTTATTTCTTGAAGAGCACTCATAAGATCAGGATCATATTGCTCTGTGCCAACAAGCTTTCCTTGATTGGCTTTGTTATGCCAATTTGAGAACGTTTGCATGGCAATGCCAAGCTGCTTTGCAGTCGCTGAAATATTGCCATTGTTGTCTGCTATCTTCTTGACGGCCTCGGCTTTAAATTCGTCACTGTAGGTTCTTACTTTCTTGGTCATGATAAACTCCGATTAATACGCTTAGTTTACCAAGTTTACCTCTACGGTTTCTTCAGCATAGCTCATTGTCCTTGGTCTCGAAGATCATAGCTCACAATTCTAATAGTCTTAGAGAAGTATTCTGTTTGATGAGCGAACATTGTTTGATCAAAAAATAGGGAGTGACACATCACTAATACTGGTGCGTCTTTCGGACCTTGATCACTATAAACGGTGGTGTGTTAAAAAGTATGCTGATTAAAATTTGAACAATTTTTGAAGCCTTGAAAGCCCTATAGAATCAGATAACTTAGCATAGATCTTTTATTGACTTTTATCGCCAGCATACTTTTTAGAACACCACCCTATAAACAAGCATAGTTCCATTAACGTTAATATTTGGCATGGTTCTCATCCTTGTAGTAAAAACTTTGAATTCAAATAGATATAGTCATGTGAACTTATTTATAGTAGCACTAATTTACTTAAAGAGATGATAGGTTTATAGCATCGAGCATTGTTTTTCCAGTCAATTTATGTCGAACAAAATTTAGTTACTTTATATGTTGATAAATGTAAGATAAGTAAATAATATTGTTACTGCTCAGTTGGTATTAAAATTATTATTCTTGGATTTAGTTTTACATAATTAATGATAAGTAAGATATTAATATGAATTGAAAAATAAATTCTGCTAATACCTAGATAGATAATTATTAATTTTTATTCTACGAAAAAAAGACTATTTAAGACCCCACTCTCAACTTATTTTTCTAAGGTATTGGTTTACTTAGTTTTTAAAATTTCAGTTAAAACAATTAGAATTTTAAATTCTATAAAAATCAAAAGCCTACGATAAGTTGAGATTGGCGTATTTAAGAGAAGATTTTAATAGAGCCATAAATATAAGGCAAATAATGTATAAAAAAGAGGGTATGTTTTACTCACCATCAGATCTAACCAAATACATGGAAAGTCCTTTTGCATCATGGATGGATAGACTCGCTCAAGAGTATCCAGAGTTAGCACCTAAGCCAGATCCTAGTGACGAGCTTATGGTGATGTTGCAACAAAAAGGTTATGAGCATGAAGATAAGCTAGAGACGCAGTTCATAGCTGAAGGCAAGAGCTTAGTCAAAATTGAGGGCATTACCAAAAAGGATAAATATACCAAAACTTTAGCGGCAATGAAGCAAGGTGCTGAAGTCATTGTACAAGGAAGGTTAGAGCTTAGTGAGTTCGCCGGCTATGCTGATTTTCTGGTGAAAGTGGAGCACAAGTCAGATCAACCTTTAAGCAATCTCGGAGATTGGCATTATGAGGTGTGGGACACTAAGCTTGCTAGTCACGTCAAGCCAACATTTATAATCCAATTATGTTGCTACGCTCAAATGCTTGAGGCCATTCAAGGCTGCTTGCCTCAAAATATTACCGTTGCTCTTGGCAATGGTGAGAAGCAAATACTAAAGACTCATGATTTTTATTACTATTATCTATCTCTTAAAAATACTTTTTTGGTCGAGCACTCTCGCTTTCATCCCGATCAAAAACCAGATCCTGCTGACTCGAAAAGTTGGGGTAATTGGAGTAACCATGCCGAACAAATTTTGCTCGATAAAGATCATCTGTTTCAAGTGGCGAACATTACCAAAGCACAAATTAAAAAACTCAATAAAATAGGTATTCACACTATGCAGCAGCTTGCAGAGCTGCCTTTGTTATCAGTGCATGGTATTCATTCCACATCTCTCGCTAAAATTAAAGATCAAGCTGCTATACAAATCAAAACCCATTTAAAAACTAAAAATTCAGATGAGCCTAATGGTAACGCTATACCAGAGTTTGAAATACTACCTCACACAGAGGATGAGAAAAAAGGACTAGCAGTATTACCGCCACACTCTGCACTAGATGTATTCTTCGATATTGAAGGGTTTCCACTTGATGAGGGTGGTTTAGAGTATTTATGGGGTAATAGTTATTTTGATGAGCAGGGTGATCGTCAATTTAAAGATTTCTGGGCTCACAATCCTGAACAAGAAAAACAGTGTTTTGAGGCGTTTATTCACTGGGTATATGATAGATGGCAACAAGACCCAAGTATGCATATCTACCACTACGCCAATTATGAAATTGCCGCGTGCCGAAAGCTTATGGGTCGCTATGGCATTTGTGAATATGAGGTTGATCAACTTTTAAGAAATGAAGTGTTTGTAGACTTGTATAAAGTGGTGAAGGGCGGTTTACGATTAGGCGCGCCTAAATATTCTATCAAAAATGTAGAGCGTCTATATCGAAGCAAGCGTAACACTGAGGTAGGCAATGGCGGTGATTCTATCGTTGTTTATGATCACTGGCGACAGTTATTTGAGCAAGGTCTAGAAGGAGATACTTGGCAAACCTCGAAGATTCTAAATGATATTCGTGATTATAATATTGATGATTGCGATTCTACGCAGGAGCTAACAGTATGGTTAAGGGAGCAGCAAGCAATACATCGTATTGAGTATCTTGGTAAAACTGAAGTCATTGAGCCAGCAGTCTCCGAAGAAGTGACTATGGTTACCGCATTGCGTGACCGTCTATTAGACCAAGCTGAAACAGAGTTACTAGATAACCCTAAACAAGCACAACTCACTGAGAATCTAGCATGGATGTTAGAATTTCATCGAAGAGAGTCTAAACCATTGTTTTGGAAGCTTTTTGACCGCCTTGGTTCAGACGAGATAGAGCTTTTTGACGACTTAGACTGTCTTGCTCTTTGTGAGCGCACGGATAGAGCGCCCTTTAAGTGTCAACCCAAAGATAGAAACTTAAGCTATGAGTATCGCTTCGATGTCGAGCAAGAATTTAAAGGCGCTGCGAAAAGCTTTTATTTACTTGGAGTTGAAATATCAGATGGCAAAAATGCTACGGTTAGCTTTGTTGCTGAGGAGAGTGATTTAGATAAGGGTATAATCGTAGTTAAAACTAAAGACGAACCATCGAACATAGTATCACTGATACCAAACGAATATATTGATACAAGTATAATCTCAGATGCCCTTTTTAGAACGGTTGCTGAGTACGAGCAAGGGTTATTTAGACAACAACAATCTGCCGTTATAGACTTTTTAACGGGTGCAAAGCCAAGAATATCAAATCATACAGGCGGCGATATTGTCGATAGTGATGAACCTAATGCACGCTTAGAGCAAATCATCACAGCGATTGTTAATCTAGATAATAGCTACTTACCTATACAGGGCCCTCCTGGCGCTGGCAAGACTTTCACTGGTAAATATGTCATCGCCCATCTGCTTAAATCAGGAGCAAGAATAGGCATCTCCAGTAACAGTCATAAAGCGATCAATAACTTATTACTCAGTACTGCTAAATATTGCAAACTCCAAAATATAAAAGCAGCTTTTATCTGTACACAAGATACTGATGATGAGCTTGCAGATTATGATGTGACTATCTCAAGCAATAGTAAGTTAATCGGTCATATAGATTCATCCTGCGTTATTGGGACGACTGCGTGGGGGTTTGCGCGGGAGGATATGACTGAGCAGCTCGACTATTTATTCATTGATGAGGCAGGGCAAGTTTCAACGGCAAATTTGGTAGCTATGAGTCGCAGTGCTAAAAATTTAGTATTAATGGGTGATCAGATGCAGTTAGGTCAACCTTCACAAGGCACCCATCCTGCTCAAAGTGGGTTATCTATATTAGATTATCTACTCCATAAAACACCGACAATACCTGCAGATAGAGGTGTGTTTTTAGATACGACTTATCGTATGCATAGCAAAGTAAATACTGTTATCAGTCAGCTAATTTATGAAGGTAAACTCAAGTCACACTTTGACAATGATAAGCGAATTCTTCAAACAGTAGATGCAGCTACTCAAAATACTGATCAGCAAACTCTAGAAGCGCATTTAAACTCTGAGGCAGGAATCATCTTTATCCCTGTAGAGCATGAAGGTAATACTCAGGCTTCTGATGAGGAGGTGATAGTGATTAAGCAATTAGCTGAATCGCTATTGGGGCGTCTATTGCATACTGGTGCGACTAAAGATACTGGAGAGCCAGAAACTCGAATCATAACTTGGGACGATATGTTGTTTGTCGCTCCCTATAATCATCAGGTTAGTAAGTTAAAAATCGCCTTGGGCAAACAAGCCAAGATTGGTAGCGTTGATAAGTTTCAAGGGCAAGAAGCGCCTATTATATTTTTAAGTATGTGCAGTAGTGATGCTAGTGAATCACCTCGCGGCATTGATTTCTTGCTGGACAAAAATCGCATTAATGTCGCGATCTCTAGAGCACAAACCTTGGCTGTCGTAGTGGCAAATTCTAATCTTGGTAATATGTCCGTCAATAATGTTGAGCAGTTAAAAAAAGTGAGTTTATTTAATGCAATGAGCCTCATGAACGACAGGATCGTCTAATTCATAAGCTAAGATGGAGAGCAATTCAAGAAATACGATTAACTTGAATTTTAAATTTTACGATAAAAATACAGGAGTCATGCTTATGATAGCTAATGCTGTGCAGAGAGGTAGTAGTGTTTACCTATATGATGAAACAGGGCAAGATTTGCCAGTCTCAATTTTTACTAGAGGAGGTAGGTTAGTAGGGTTTACTGCTTCTACAGTAAGCATTCAAAACGGTACCCTTATTTATACTTACGATGATCGGGGTAATATCTTAGGCACTCCAATTTCTACTGCCTCTCAAGGGACTATTGAGTCTGATGCAACGAATGATAGGGAATCTAGCAGATATAGTAATAGAGGAAATGGTAATACATCAGATTATGGATTTATTGATGGATATATCGAAAGTTTAACGAATTACGTATACAGGAAGGGATGGAGTCAAAAGAGTATATTTGGAAAACTACTAACATTGATATTACTACCTTTTGCAGTTTGCATCTCTGCTGTTCAGATTGCTTTCACAATTTTAAGATGGCTATTGATTGCTACGGTAGTACTTGTAGTTCTATATGTATTTTATATAGGCATTTTTAGTTAAATTCACCACTTTTTAAATGTTATCACTGCAATGAAAAAATGTACGGCCAGTTCGATGTATAAAGATAGCCATTCAAGATTTAAAAATATACAATCATAGGGTGGCTCTATTAGTACAGGTTCATTAGCTAAAGAAAAGAATCTGTCAATTCAAAGTTGTTGAATTTTTGGATAATGACTACTTAAATTTCTATGAGCCGATCATAGCTGATAAACAAAAACTAATTTTATTTAATAAAGGGATTTATAATGAAAAACGTAACTAATTTAGATAATGAAAAATGGATGAAAGAAATCTGGAGTTGGGCAGACAAAGCCTATATTGATGAAAGTATTATACCTAGAGAGTCAAAAAAATTATTAGAATTAAAAGAGATAAATATTAGCCACAATGATGATGTAAAAAATATACCTGAAAGTATTGGAAACCTTGAGAATTTAGAGAGGTTTATCTTAGTAGGAACTAATGTAAAAAAATTACCAAATAGTATCGGTCATTTATTGAACTTGAAATTTTTATATATTAGTTATGTTGAAAAACTAAATGAATTTCCTGAAAGTATGGGAAATCTTAAAAATTTAGAACATTTAAGTTTAGATGGAAGTAATTTTAAAAAATTACCAGATTGCATTGGTCTACTGTCTAACTTAAAAAAACTAATCCTTGACGATAACATCAAGCTTACTGAAATTACTGAAGATATTGGAAAACTTAAAAGTTTAGAGGAGTTTGTTTTAGAAGGAAATAAGGTAAAGGAATTACCAGATAGTATTGGATCCCTTAAAAACTTAGAAACGTTAAGTATAGAAAACACTAGCATTAAAAAGTTACCAGATAGTATTGGCCAACTGTTAAAATTAAAAAAATTAAAGGTTTGCGATAACGATAAACTAACGGAAATCTCTGAAAGTATTGGAAGTCTTAACAATTTAGAAGACCTTAATTTAGGAGGTAATAGTTTAAAAAAACTACCAGACAGTATCAGTCAACTGTCTAACTTGAAAGAATTATCTATTAGTAGTAATAAACTAAATAGTCTTCCTGAAAGTATTGGAGACCTTAAAAATTTAAAAATCTTAGAACTATATAGTAATAAGTTAAAGTCTCTTCCTGAAAGTATTATAGGTATGGAGAATTTAGAATCAATAGAGATATCTGATAACCCTCTTAAAAATATGACTAAGCCTATATTAGATTTTCTGCAAAATCTAGGTGTTTACTCTGATGAAGTTGACGAATCATACTCTTCAACTCCAAGTATTTCTAATGATAATAATACTTCAACATTTCTTCAGGTCAATGGTTATGGGGTAGAGACGTTTGCCGGTACTGTAGAGGCTGCAACGTATCAATATTTCAAAGATAATGATATCGATCTTGAAGACTATAGCAGCGATGTTGATTGGGGTAATGACACATGTCAGATTCCAGAGGAGCATAACTTTGGCGGGGGTGGATTATATGAAGTAGATGATATATGGCATGTTAACGGCGCTTACTTCACAGAAGGTAATCAAATTGAGTTAGTGAACAGTTCTGAGGATATACTTTGGAGTTCAAACTGTGATACTGAATCGCTTGAATCGCAGGGTATTAAGTTGATTTGCATCTCTAATCAGGAAGATATTTTTGATAGTTTAGATCTAAAAACAGTTGTGATGATTGGCAGATTGTTCCAACTAGGTTGTACTTTTAAGACTCAACTTCAGGACGTTGAAAATTTCGATCCAAATAACCTTACTATCTATTACCATGAAGATGAAAGTGGACGTATTATCAAAAAAATTGAATACAATGACATTGAGCTTGAAAATGGAAATAGCAATACTTCTGGAACAAGACCTGAATACTCTTGGGAAGTCATTGGATAGTAGGGTATTTAATATTTTTTAGAACGAAGTCCTATCAAAATATTTATAGTGTGCTTAGTGAAATCCTCAATTTTGCTAAGCGCATTTTTAAATAGTATTATTTTTAAGGATTAGCCAAAAGTTATTACTCATCAATTCAGGTTTTACGCTCTATAGCCTAAGTAGTTATCGAATACTATAATCAGAAAATACAACACTAGCAGGGTTTTATAATGACTGAAAATTTTGAAGCAATAGATGTAAATTCTTATTGGTTTGTTGGTGCTGCCTATGATGGAGTAGACCAAACCTCTCGATTTGTTGAAACAGGTACTTGGGAGATTAATCCTGAGGCTAACCAGATTGATTCAGTAAAGTTTATTGAGGCTGGCGATAGAATTGCTATCAAATCAACGTACACTAGAAAAAACGAACTACCTTTTGATAATCGAGGACACACGGTTTCTGTAATGTTAATTAAGGCTATCGGCACCGTTATAGAGAATGTAGGTGATGGTAACCATTTAAAAGTAGATTGGGACAACAGCTTTACTCCTAAGGAATGGTATTTTTTCACTAGTCGAAATACGGTTTGGAGAGTCATTCCTGAGACTGAGTTAAGAGTTAATTTGATTGATTTTGCATTTGACGGTAAAGCTCAAGACATAGATATGTTCCGTAACAATCCTTATTGGCTTGAAAGATTTGGCGATTCACCTTCAGAGCATTCCGCTTTTGAGTGGACAACTTTCTATGAAGAAATGGCCTCTAAGCTTCTTGCTTTTCGATATCGTCGAGATGAGCTTGTTACTGGTATTCATAAAATATCTGAAACAAGTGATGTCATGTCTATTCTTAACGACCAATACGAAGAGGGGGTCGAAGGAGGATTATTAAAAGATATATGTCCATTTACAGTCATGGCTATTTTCAATCGTGGAATTACTGACGATAATCGTAAAATTATCGCTAAAGCATTGGCCGAACTACTTGATATAACAGAGCCTGTCCCTGAATCTTTTGATGGCATTCCTATAGTTAACAATCAAAGAACTTGGTTTTTTGGTTATCACCACAAGCGACAAGCTGATGATATAGATATTATATGGGAAGTCTTTGAACGCGCTATCGCATTTGCCGATTTAGAAGACGAAGGTGAGAGTGAAGAAGCTAAATCTCGATTCGTTGCCGCATATGACAGCGCTACTAACTGTTACGGCATAGGCTGGAATTTGACTATGGGTCTATATTGGATTAGACCGTGGAGCTTCTTAACCCTTGATGGACAGTCTCAAGAATACATCAATAAAAAGCTCAATATAGAAATTAATAAAAACGGTCCAAAAGCACGTTGTGATGCTAATGATTATTTAGAGTTGTTAGAGAGTCTTGAAACCAGATTTTTAGAAGAAACTTATCCAGTGCACTCCTTTCCTGAACTCTCGCTCGCAGCATACCAATATAAACCAAGTGACTTGAAAGATTTATCTAATAGAACTTGGAAAGAGATTGTTTTTTCACAACTGCAACAGCTTTGCCATGATAAGGATTCTTTTGAATTTACAGATAATGAGTTTTTGGAAAGATTTACTAGCGCTCTTGCAGAAAGATTCCCAAAGAGAAGCGATGTTAAAGGAACGGTTAAATTCTTACTAAGAGAGCTAGCGAGTGATGGAAAGTTAGAGCTGATTAGTAAAGGTAGGTATCGCTGGCTTAACGAAGATATGGTTAGTAGTTTTGATACACAATTACCTTTTAAGACGGATGCTCAAGCGATGTTAGAAACTTATTCTATTGATGATATTACATCTGATGGGTGTTTTTTGCCTAAAGCTAAGATTGAGATGATACTCAAACGTTTTCGAGCTAAGAAAAATCTAATACTACAAGGGCCTCCCGGTACTGGTAAAACTTGGTTGGCTAAAAGATTAGCCTTTGCTTTAATGGGTCAGCGTGACGATAGTAAAATACGAGCCGTGCAGTTTCATCCTAATTTGTCTTATGAAGATTTTATTAGAGGTTGGCGTCCATCAGGTGAGGGCAAGCTGACATTGGTAGACGGTCCTTTTATGGAAATGATCAAAGCCGCTATTGATGACCCTGAATCAAAGTACGTTATTGTCATCGAAGAGATTAACCGAGGTAATCCTGCTCAAGTGTTCGGTGAGATGCTCACACTACTTGAAACCGATAAAAGAACCCCAGATGAAGCGTTAGAGCTGTCTTATAGAAAGTTCGATGGTGAACGTGTTTATATTCCCAGTAATTTATATGTCATAGGCACAATGAATATAGCTGACCGCTCGCTGGCTTTGGTTGATCTTGCACTACGTCGTCGTTTTGCTTTTATTGATCTTGAGCCAACATTAGGTAAGCCATGGCATGATTGGGTCCAATCCAAAAATGGCATTGATTCAAATATTCTAAATGGAATTGACAGTCGCATTAGAGCTCTAAATGAGGAAATTTCTACAGATACTAGTCTTGGTGCTCAGTTTCAAATAGGCCATAGCTATGTCACGCCAGCCGTTGGGATGACTATAACGAATGCTAAAGAATGGTTTAGTGAGGTGGTACAGACGGAGATCGGTCCTTTACTTGATGAGTACTGGTTCGATGATCTTGAGAAATCTCAAAAAGCACAGAAACGCCTGATTGAAGGTCTGTAAGTCTATGTCTACTGAAGTCGATCATTTGTCTGAACCTTATGATTATGATGAGATCAAGTCTATAGGTGAAATACCCGTACGCAATCTTTGGCTGCTTATGCTCTACGCCTCGGATATGTATAGAGAGTTTAAAGCGGCTAAGATCTCAGTTGAGAATAATCCTGATGATATTCCAGACCTAATTGCAGAAATGCTCTGTCGACGAGTTGAGCATCGTATTCAGCGAAACTTAAGTTACAGTTATCAATCTCGTGATGCTGTGCTCAATCGTGTCCGGGGTAGAATAGACCTGCTTAGCACTGAGAGAAATAGATTGCTTGATCGTGGTAAAGTAGCTTGTCATTTTGATGAGTTAACCCTTGATACCGCGCGTAATAGATATGTCCGTGCTGCCTTAGAGAGTATCTCTAAGATTGTAAAAAATAAGGATTTAGCTCATAGGTGTCGATCACTAGATGTGCGTTTAAGGCGCATGGGAGTCAGTCAAAGACGTCCAAGTCGTAGTGAAGTTTCAGTAGATCGCTTTGGAAGGCATGATGCTGAAGATCAACCTATGATTACCGCCGCTCATTTAGCCTTTAATCTTGCGCTACCGACTGAGTTTGAAGGTATGAAGCAATTACACTCGCCAGAGAGAAATAACTTACCTTGGCTTCGTAAGCTTTTTGAAAAAGGTGTTGCTGGATTTTATGACACGGTCTTGTCAAAGCAGAGTTATCGTATAAGTGCTGGCAAGACTTTGAGATGGCAAATTGAGGATAAGAGCTTAGGTATTGATAAGATACTTCCTAACATGAAAACAGATATCTTAATAGATGATATGGAATTAGGACATCGCTTAGTCATTGATACTAAGTTCAATGCTGTCGTAATCAACGGTTGGTTTAGAGATGAAACCTTACGCAGTGGTTATCTATATCAGATGTATGCCTACTTAAGATCGCAAGAGGGTAGTGGGGATCCACTCAATGAAAATGCTTCAGGATTACTACTTCATCCTTCCGTAGGTAAAAACATTGATGAGTATATCGTCATGCAAAATCATAAAATCCAGTTCGCTACTGTCGATCTAGCAGCGACTGCGATTGAAATTCGAGAACAGCTATTGCAAGTTATCGATATTTAGCAGAATTAGATTATAATTTTGATCTCGCCATAGCTGAAAAATTTTAATAATCTTAAAAATTTACAGTATTTTGAGTTGTTGCCTTTTGGATCAAGTAAATTTAAGGCTAGGTTGATTGAAGGTGAGTATAAATTGACGATAACTGATATGAAAATTTGCGGGTAGACATGAGTGAGTCAATGGAAATTTTAAGGTTGTTTGAATCAGATGGCCGAATGAATAAATTCCAAAATTTATTTAAACAGCTCACCTATGTTCTGTCAGAAGAAAACATTAAGTATGTGATTATTGGCACAGTAGCATACTCAGAGTATGCACCTCCTCGTGCGACCACCAATATTAATTTCATGATCTCTGAAAGTGACTGCTATAAACTTGAAAGCATTCTTAAAGAACATGAGATTGATTTTATATGGAATGCCTACCAACAGTTACTGATTGCTGTCAAAGATGATAGTGATGAGACTAAAAAATATCCTCTCGCACTTTCATTCCAAATCATCACTAAAGGTCTTACATTTAATCAGCCCATACCTAGAGAGATATTTGGTGTGGCTGATGTACCTGTTGCCGGCCCTGAGGTATTAGTGGCGTTATGGTGCCTGGCTGTCAGTAAGGGATATTCTAAGTCTTATTACGACGCTCAGATGTTCATCAAGCTACAGTTAGCAGACGTTGATAGATGCGCTGCTGTGATTGACAGTCTTCAGGAGAGTGATGCTGATAAAGTATTACGTTCAATTCTCACAGGTAATGCTATGCATGTCGATAAAATAGATATGGATGAAGTACTTATTATGCCGTCTGAACTAATCCAAACTCATGAAGAGATTGAGCGGGCGAAAGCTCATCGCTATAACGCATCACAAGAGCGTCGGCGTCAATTGCACGAAGGGATAAAACAGGTAAAATAATACTATGGTTTGCGCTTTTATTATACTGACGTTATAAGCTGGTGAAATGGGCGAATAATAAAAGCGCTAGTTTAAAGCTACACGTATTTAAGCAGACTGCTCTAATGCATTCTTACAAGCCTCGGCCAAATAAGGATCAACGGTATCTTGTTTCAATAGCCACTTCAAATATCCAGCACCATCCGAGTGAGTCGCTAAATCTGCAATAGCCTCACCCTTGTGCTTACCAAAACTTAAGTGCGTGGGTACACGCGCTATTTCGCTAAATTCATATAAGCTCTCCACATCACTTATCTCATGGCCTTGGCTATTCGCCAAGTCAATCAGACTACCAAGCACCAGCTCAGTGAAGTAAATATCAGCAATGGCAGCATGAGCATCTCTTGCTTGAGCACGGGCTATATCACGGTGAAAGTGGTAGAGGAGGGATACTAGCTTATGGCTTTCAAGCGTAGGAAGCAGGAAGTTAGCCATCGCATTGGTACATATTAATTTAGGCGTATGAGTTACGCCCGCATTTTTAAGAACGGCCATATCAAAATCAATATTGTGACCAATCAAATACTCAACACTGCTAGGTAATTTGAAGTCTGTATGAGGTGGTTCATCTGCAACATCCTCATCACAGATATGTGATATCGCCATAGAGCCCAAGCTGATTTCTTTAAGTGGGTTAAAACGCTTCGCTCTTGGTGCCTGTAATACAGTCACCTTGCCATTAATGATATCAACAATAGAGTAGGCGGCCTCGGTCATGTGCGGATCAACAAGTCCGGTTGTTTCAGTGTCAAGTATGTATGTGGTCATAACTAGCCTTACTTTTTTGAATTCGTTATAAATGGCGACATTATATCAGTCAAACTCTAATGATCTATTAATGAAAAGTCAGGCTATTTTAAATGCCTGACTTTTCTATGGTTAATCCTTTTACGTATTAACTTTATTTGCCTGCTAAAAAGTTAGCTATGGCGTACCAGCATGACCAACTTTAACCTGAGTAGATAGCATACGACCTCTGGTCTCAGCGGTACGTGATGCTTCATCCCAATCAGGTGCTGCACACATGAACAAGGTTTTGCCATCTTGTCCGCCAAGTGCCACTGCAAAAATACCATCAGGTGCGGTATCAACGACTTCTAAAATTTCCCCGCCTTCTTGAATACGAACAGCACGCTGGTTCAAAGTATCTGCAATCCAAACAGCGCCCTCGCTATCTAAGGCAAGACCATCAGGTAAGATACTCGCGTTTTCTATGCGCACCCCTAAATTTGGCTCATCTCCTAGTTCTCCGAAGTTCGCAAAGTCACGCTTCTCTCCTAAAGTCCCATCTTCTTTGATATCGAATTTTGAAATTTTATTACCAAATAGCTCATTGACGATTAATGTCTTTTGGTCAGCAGAAACGACCATACCGTTTGGAAAAGCTAAGCCTTCTGCCACAATCTGTGAGTGGCCATCAGGCTTCACCAATATAAGAGCCGCATGTTTATGGTCGGCACCACCCATCAAATCAAAGCCAAAGTTACCGACATAAGCATCACCATTAGGTGCAACGACCATGTCATTAGCATGTCCATCACAGTGCTCCCAGATATCAGCATGAACGACTAACTCGCCATCGTCTTCTAGGCGTAAGACTTTGCGATCTTTCATTGAAACCACTAGCATACGACCGTCAGGTAGCCAGCCCAAACCAGAGGGTTGTTGCTCAATATGGACAATTTTTTCTGCGACGCCTTGATCATTCACACGGTAAACGCCTTTGGTATAAAAATCGACAAACCATAAGGCGTCTTTATACCAGCGAGGTCCTTCTAAGTAATGAAAGCCATCGACGACCACGTCTAATTTGTATTCTGACATAACTATTTCCCTTCAGTAGTGGATATCTTCCTTGATAAATAACACTGTTTTAAATAATGCGAGTTTCTTTTTTAGAGTATCTCCTCATATATTGCTGTTACCTCATTTAACGTCATATCTTTAGGGTTAGTCGCGATTAGCCTAGCATAAGTATTTATAACGATGTCTGCTAAGGCAGGGATGTCTTGGTCTGTGATATCTAATTCGTTTAAGCGATATTTAAGGCCACTCGTCTCTAAAAATATTTTTAACTGTTTGATAAACAAGCTTGCTGCCTCTAAGTCTGTCATACCCAAGGTCTGAGAGGGCATAACAGCATGAGCTAGCTCTGCATAAAGAGGGGCTGCTGCTGATAAGTTAAAGGTGAAGACACCGCACATAACAAGCGCATTGGCATGTCCATGCGGGATATGAAAGTTGATACTAAGCGGGTAGGAAAGTCCGTGTACTGCAGCTACCGAAGAATTCACGAAGGCTATACCAGCCAAAGTTGAGCCTAGTAGCATGTTAGAGCGAGCGTTGATATCGTCGCCTTGGTTTAATACTTTCTCAAAGTTATTCCAGAGCATCTGTAAGCCTTTAACAGCCAACGCATCTGAAATAAGATTCTTTTTAGTACGACTCGTGTACGCTTCAACACAGTGAACCATGGCATCTAAAGCGGTTGCAGCAGTGATATGTCGAGGTAGCTTAAGAGTAAGTGTCGCATCTAGAATGGCGACATCAGGCAGGATTTTGGGAGTGTATATGGCTTTTTTGCTACCATCTTTTGCTGTGATGACTGAGACAAAGGTGGCTTCTGCACCAGTACCAGCGGTGGTCGGTATCGCAAACAAAGGTAGTTTGTTAAAGCCACTAACATCTTTATCTAAAATGTCGTTTACCGATTCAAATTCGTTTGGATGTAATGCGACGATTTTTGCAGTATCGATAGAGCTGCCACCGCCTAAGCCGATAACCAAGTCACAGCTGTTGTCTCTGGCAATTTTAATAGCGTCATTGACGATTGCAACAGGTGGATCAGCTACAACACTATCGAATACGACAACATTAACACCAGCTTCTTGTAATGATTGCTGAGCAATATCGACATAGCCCAGCTGAGCGATTCCAGAATCTGTAACAATAATAGCGGACGTTGCACGATACTGCTTAGCTAATGTACCGAGCTTTTGACGCATGCTGTCAGCTTCACTGATGATATGACCATTGGTATAAAACTCAATCCCTGTCATTCTATGCTTCCTTGTATAGACGAGCGAGTACTTCAAGCACTCATGAGCCTAATATAACAGGGAAGTTTTTACATATCTATAAGACAATTCTGAATTGCCTAAGACTTTATCTTTATTAGGTGTTATTAGTAAACCAATCACACTCTAGTCTATATTCATTAAATTACCTCCTCTGTAAGAATATTGCTTTTAATCAAGCCATTTTTTAATTGAAAGATTTTTAAATATTATTCTTACATTTCAAATTAAATAACTTTATATTCTAACCTAGAATATTTTCTTCTAGGTTGCTCGTTATAATAGCTTTTATGATAAAAATATAGACTTGCCATCATGACTGCTTCTCTTAATAATTGTCCTTTAAACGATACTTCCTCTATTGCCCAAGCCTGTGCAATTACCTTTCAAGGTAATGCCAGTAATAACTTACAGCAAGATGCTTTTTTCTTTTTGGACAACTGGTATCAAGAAGACTTAGGGATGATGGCAGTGACATCGTTTGCATCACCATTTTGTTTAGCAGCATCTGACGGTGTGGCAAGTTCCAGCCACTCACAAAATTGCTCAAAGGCGGTGGTAAAAGCGATTAGTCGGTTGTGCAGTCATAGTTTTCAGACTATAACCGAGAAGGGATGGCGGGGAGCTTATATAGCATTACTGAATGCTTTGCCTTGACCACTGATGACAGCTATACAAGCAGTGAAGCACCAGAGAGCATCTCTCGAAAGATTGATGTTAATAGCGGCGACTGTCTCTTGGTTTGTACGGATGGTGTTCATGATTTAGTGCCAAGTCATGATTGGCAACCTGTCAGTGCGGAAACAGATTTACAGAAATGGCTAATCGCTCTTGAAAATCAGGTCTATGATTCAGATGGCAATGCTTATGATAATGCTACAGCAATCTTGGTTCGTTTTGATTGAACATATTTTTTAAAGCTCGCTTCATAATTTACTACTTAACTGAGCAACCTATATGCCTACATATCCAATCGCTAATTATAAAAAATCAGAACGCCTATTTGCTTTATATCAATGTTTGCCTCGGAGTGAAGCTGATGCTATGTCATTAACAGAGCTTATGGTTGGTTATGGTGACGATTCAGATGATTTCGCTAATGAACGTAAAAACTTAGAGAATGATCTGATTGCCTTAAACCAAACTTTTAACGATGTTTTTTATAGTGATGCCTTGGTTCGAGTACCAGCGTGGGGTGAAAATATTAGTGGACAGACAGCACGGTTTTATATTGAGCCGAGCTTTAGCATCGATATTATCAATGAGCAAACGGTGTTCTTTTGGGAGATGCTAGATAAATATACCGCAAACTATTTACCAACCTCTTTTAAGCAAAGTATTGCAGATAAGCTCACCCAGTTAGGCCGGCAGAATAAAGATGGTTTCAATCAAAGTAAGCTAGGTCAATGGCAAGATTATCTCATTACCTTACCGAGCATAGTACAGGCACCGACGCTTAAAAATGATGTGATGGCAAGCATTCACCAAGCTCTGTTAAATAGACTGCAACTTAAAATAAGCTATCAAAATAAATGGCATGGCAGTTCTACTGAAAGAGTCATCTATCCTAAAGGGCTTATCTTTATTGACAATATGATCTACCTCACAGGTTTTAATCTTACTGATGATCATATCGATGATGAGGTACTGCTAAAAGCGCATCGTAATTTTGCGGTTAATCGTATTACTGAAGCAGTAGTTATAGATAAGGTGGTACCTGATTGGGTAGGGAGAAATGCTTTTTCATTAGAGTGTTTGAATAAATTGGGTAAGTTAGAACCTACTGATAATGTTCAGATCAAACTGGTTTTAAGGGTACAGAAATATGCCTGTCAGCACTTATTCGAGCGTCCATTATCGCAAAGTCAGCAGATTACGGTTATCGATAGTACTTGGAATCAAGTCAGCGCTACTGTGGCTAATACGCTTCGTCTGCAAGATTGGTTGGTGAGTATGTCGCAGCTGGCAGTGGTGGTAGAACCAAATGAGCTTAAAACAGTGATTCTTGAGCGTTTAAAGAGTGGACTAGAGCTTTATGAGCATTAGTAAAATACTATGTACTAAATAGCTATTAATAAATTATAAGGAAGCGTAATTGTGAGCGAAGTCCAAACTTTAATAAATGAAGTCAGCCAAAAAGTCCAAGCTTTAGAAACGGCGCAAGCACTTTATAGTCGCCAGCTTTCACCAGATTTTAATACTTTTGATTATATCAATACCGATGAATTAGGACTTAGTCGTATCTTAGCGGCTTTGCTTGATCCAAAAGGCAGTCATGCCCAGCAAGAAACCTTTTTAAGATTATTTATTGAGCATTGCTTACCTGATATGTACAAAGCTCCAGAATGGCAGGTTTTTCTTGATAGTATTGATAAAACAAAGGTTTTTATTGAGCAAGTTACATCAAGAAATAATAGCCTACGCCGTATGGACATTTATCTACAGTGCCAGGTTGGTGATGACAGCTATGGTGTTTGTATTGAAAACAAACCTTATGCGGCAGACCAGTTTGAACAGTTAAAGGATTATGCCGAGGAGCTTGAAAAAAGACATCCTAAAGCTTGGCATTTAGCATATCTGAATGAGTCTGTTAACGGCCCAAGTGAATATAGTATCAAAGCTGATGATTTGAAAGCTTTAACAGATAAGAAAAGATTTACGCATCTTCGTTTTAGCGAATTATTAGGTTGGCTAAAAGCATGCCAAGTCGAATGTCAGAATCATAGCGTTTGCGAGTTTCTTGCACAGCTAATTAAATTTATTCAAAAGCAGTTTATGGGGATAGAGGATATGAATGAAGACAATGCAGTTTTAGATATTATTCAAAAAAATGCAGCGACCATCGATGCCAGTATCAGGGTATCTAATACTGTGGATAGAATGAAGAAAGCTCTTATAGCAAAGTTGAAAATAGACTTATTAGCAAAATATAAAAAAACGGATTATGAGTTGGACTTCACTTATCTTGGTGAAGGCAAAAGGTATGAACAGATTAGATTTATAATTCCTGGCTGTGACACAGGGTATATTTGCTTTGAGTTTCAGGGAGCAAGCTTTGACCGTCCTTGTCTAGGTATCGCATTCATTTCCGCAGAAGCAGCAAGAGCTTGTCCATATGAGGAAAAAATGAGAACAGTTTTAAATGAAGTATTGACAGACAAAAAGATTCTTTCATCATCATCATGGCCAGCATATTATTACTTTTATCCACAAGATTGGAAGGGTTCGAGTGAAGCATGGGTAATGATAAACGAAGACACGATGGCAGATAAGATTTTAGTAGAAGTAAATAGAGTTTTTAACGCTTTAAAAGCCAGTAATTGTTTGATCAAATATTGATTAGACAAATCTAGCTTTAAAATGCCTTGCTCAATAATCATGTCTCAACTCAATGAAGGAATATAGTTTATGTCAGAAATTAAGAGTAATACTGATGTGCAACCATGGATGACAGAGCTTTGGGCATGGGCTGATAAGTTTAAGATTCCTGAGGAAGTGTTGCCACGTGATCACGCTAATCTATTGGTGTTAACAGACCTGAGTATTGATTTTAGCCAGTTAACTAAGTTACCTGAAAGTATTAGCCACTTATACAACTTAACCAATCTCACGCTAAACGGCGAAGTGCTTGAGAAGTTACCAGGGTCATTAGGGCTGCTAAGCCAGTTAGAAAAGCTTACGGTTAATAGTCATAAAATACAGCAGTTTCCTGACAGCATCGCTAATCTTGAGAATCTACGCTTGATAGATGTTCCCAATCAGTTAATCAGTCGATTACCAATAACTATCATTGAAAAGTATCGCAATAATGAGTTGTGGATTAAAAATATTGCTTTTACAAAGTTGTACGCGCCACAAATGAGCGAATATGACTTATCTCGTTATGGGTTTTTTCTTATTAGTGATAATTGGGATGAAAAATAACTAATTGATCTGAGGTTCAAAACAGCGTCAGAGTTCTTACTCGGTTTGCAAACGACTGAAAAAACTATTAAGCAATTTGATGTGGTGGATGGCATTATTATTTGCCAGCTTGATGAAGTGCAAAACGTCATGAATTTGTTTGAAACTACTTTCAACGAATTTATGGGTAACGACCCTACAGATATTAAAAAGGCGCTAAGTTTTTCGAAACCTGCTAAGTTTATACAAGCTAGCACATTAGAAATGTCTAAATCAGACCAAGTACTCAGTCAGATTATTGATCAGATTCCTAAAGATATTACTATAAAAGATATGATGTTTAAAACTGAAAGTAACCGCCATTTTACGTTTGATGAGTTCAAAGTTATATCAGATACTATTGATAATATGAGTGTAGAGGATGAACATGTTTTCTATAGTACAGAAGTTGTCGATAAGCCTAAGTACTGTTGAATGGGTATGATATATATGGTTTTGTAGTTGTATTAAGTATAAATATAGCTTGAATGAGTTCGTCAGCATCGTTGCCAGGTAATCACTTAAAAAGAAAAGAATATAGAAGGTGAGAGGTATGAGTACAGCTTTATTCAACGATTTTATCCAAGCTCAAAATACTGTTTATCCATCGGTTATTAAAGAGTTAACCGAAGGGCAGAAGCGCACGCATTGGATGTGGTTCATTTTTCCACAGGTGAAAGGCTTGGGGCGCAGTACAATGGCTCGGCGTTTTGCAATTGGGAGTCTAGAGCAAGCAAAAGAGTATTTGCAGCACGACATGCTTGGAGCACGGTTGAGAGAGTGTGCTGAATTACTATTATTGCATCCTGATAAAAGTGCTTTAGAAGTTTTCGGATCAATCGATACGCTGAAATTACACTCTTCGCTTACGTTATTTACTTTAGCATCCTCTAATAAAAAATGTGTTTTTGACGAGCTTTTGGATCAGTATTTTGAAGGCAGTTACGATATAAACTCTATCAGAATGTTAAAGCAAATCGATGATCAGCAATCTAGGTAAATAAAACCGAATGATTTTTCAAAAGGAGATGTAACCCTTAGGGAAGATCAAAATTCAATAAACTAACTATGCTAGATGTTAAATCTTTTAGAGACTGTGCAAGCGCTCTACAGTCGTTAACTCTCGTCAGAACTTGATACTTTTGACTACCTTCAAACTCCTTAATGATCAGTGAGCATAACCATGAAGTATCAGATTGATGACTCGTATAGAGATGATATACCTAGTGCTGTTCTATATCGACAAACCATGGATCATTACCCAAAGTCTGCTATTGGTTGCTTTATCATCAGTGATGTTTGGGATGAGGAGGCGCTAATAGAGTTAAAAGAGAAGTCAGAGGCTTGGTTTTTAGTAGGCTTGCAAATAGATGATAGTGAATTTAAGCGCTTAGATATTATAGAGGGCGTTATTAGATGTCAGCCTAATGAAGTAGATAAGGTCATTAGAGTACTTGATGTAAACTCTGCAAGTACCATCATCGGTATAGATGTTGTGGATATCAAAAGTCTGTTTGAGTATGGCAATTCATTCCAGTTCATTCAAGCAAGTGCCACAGGTGAATCTATATCGAAATCAGTAAAGGCAGCTACACAGCAGTTAGTTAGTCAATTTATAAAAGCTCGTCATGCTAAGAGACTGTTAGTTACCATAGAGAGTATCGAAAGTCCCTCACTAGAAGTCTTTTCTTATATATCAGAAGCTGTTGAAGCATTATTATCTAATGATGCGTATATATATTACAGCTCAAGAATCACTGATGAGCCAGACTGTTTTTGTTTAAAGGCGTTATATGCTGAAGAGTAGGTAGAGGTCCCGAGCTAAGAGTTCGTCTTTAGTTGAAGTACTATTTTTGATGTTTCCAGTTTTCCTGGTTTAATGGCATTTGGTTGAGTAAATCTCGTCTAGATCGCCAGTCTGGCATGTAAATGTCGAGTAGAGCTTTAAATCTATCGTTGTGCTGCCTTTCTTTGAAATGTAGCAGTTCATGCAAAATGATATATTCCAAACAGGGCAGAGGCTTTTTAGCTAAATCTAAATTAAGCCGTATATTTCCTTCTTCTACATTACAGCTGCCCCATTTTGTTTTCATTTTTTGGATCTGCCAGCTATTTATAGTGACGTCAGTTTTCTTTGACCACTTATCGATAAGATCGGGTGCTCTAGCTTTTAGTCGGCCACGATAGTATTCAGTCAATACCTTAAGTTTTACTTCCTCTGAGGCATCAGTGTTTACGGTTAGGACAAGCTTACCGCCCTTTAGTTTGATCGTCTGAGATTTGAGGGTATCGCTCTCAATCACTTGAAGTCGGTAACGCTTGCCCCAAAGATAATGCGTCTCTCCATTTACCATCTCCCTTGTAGATTGACGCTCTTGCTTGGCAAAGGCAGCCTGCTGACGCCGAATCCAGGGTATACGGTGGATGACAGCCATCCGAATGGCCGTATCGGTCATAGCATCAGGTGCAGATACTCTGACCTGTCCATCAGGTGGCATCACGCTGATATGTAGGTTTTTAATATCCTTGCGAGTTAGATGTATATCTAGCTCACCAATTTTAATAAAGGCTGACTTAATAATCACTGATATTCCTGTTGTGCTTTCACCAAACTAATCAGCTCTTCTAAGTCAGTATCAACTTCATATTCTTTGATGACCTGATGCACCGCATTTGTAATCTTGCGCTCTTTAATTAGATGACCTTGCCAATCAGCCTGTTTATGGAGGCGAATAGCTGCATCAACTTTATCTGCCAAGTCTTCATTCTGATCCAAATTATCATATAGTGCGCGTTTAGCAGGGGTGTTAATGGTCTCAGGGTATGCGTCACCACCTGCACTGCCAGTCGGGTTAATTACTTTAGAGGCTAGCTGGCGTATTTTTTGTAAGTACTCAGCGTAAGCAATGGCTTTTTGTCGGCGTAGCTCAATGAGCTCATCGAGTAGGGCAGACATATGCTCGTAGTACTTTGGGTTGACGGGGTTTTCATCGACAATCGTTTTGCGCACGTTATTTTCGATGGTCTCTGCGACGTTTTCAGGGTTGCTCGCTATATCCTCAGGTATGGCTTTGATTAAAGCTTCAGGCCCTTGATTGACAATTAACTCAATAAGTCCTAAATCTTCAAAGTCGATAACCGTCTCACTAGGGGTGGCATGAATATAAGTGTCTAACATCCTACGCATGGTCGGCTCGTAGCTTTTCATATCGATATGGTCGCCACTCATAAGCTTGATGTTATTACGAACCGACTCAAAGTGCTTTACATCATCTTTGATGCGTTTGATCTCCTGATCGTTATATCCCGCTTCCGCCATTTCATTGGCAATATTTCCATAAGCACGTATCAGTTTGGAGACGCTTTTGTACAGGGTGAGTCTAAGCTGTTCTTGTTCTATTTTTTCAGCCTCAGTCGTGCCCTCGCTAGGACAAAAGTAAGCACCATAATCTTGTGTATTTCTAGGGTGTTTAACAGGTTCACACAGTCCTCTGACCATCTCTAGGGCATCATCTAGGTTTTGTTTTGCCGCAGTTAAGCGGTTCTTTAACAGCCCATCAATATCTTCATCTTCGTATTCCGAAAACGCGCCTTGCGTATAGTCAGAGATAGTACTATTTAAAGACTGAAATAGATCCTGATAATCAATGATATAGCCATAGTCTTTTTCTGCACCATCGAGTCTATTAACCCGGCAAATAGCCTGAAAAAGGTTATGATCAGCCATCTTTTTATCAATATATAGATAAGTAGCAGAAGGGGCATCAAATCCTGTTAGCAGTTTATCGACGACTATTAGTAGGCGCATTTGACCTGGTTCTTCGATGAAGCGTTTTTTAACTGACTTTTCAAAGTCCTCGGCCTTAGAACCTGCTTCTTGTTCGCTTATATCATAATAATCAGCAATCATCCTGCGATAGATTCGATATTTGAAAAGCTTCTCTGTCATGCCTTCGCCAGTTTCTTCCCCTTTGATGCTATCTGCAGTTGGTAAGTAACTGGTCACAATTGCCACTTTGCCTTTCAAGAAAGAGTTCTCAAAGGCCTCATAAGATTTACAGGCTTGATAAATACTATTGCACACAAGCATGGCATTGCCATGACCATCCATAAGCCTTGGCTTTTTCTGCATATCGAGCAAGATGTCATTGACGATGCACTCTATGCGCGACTGGCTAGACAGAACCCGCTGCATGGTTCCCCATTTTTGCTTAAGCTGGCTTTTAGCAATATTGGTTAAGCCACGAGTATGAGCATCGAACCATTCATCGACTTTCTTAGAGGAGGTAAGCTGTTGATCGATATCACGTGCTTCATACAGGAGGTCCAATACCACACCGTCAGCAACTGCTTCATCGAACTTGTAGGTGTGAATAAAGGGTCCAAATACTTCGATAGATTTCTTCTTATCTTTTTTGAGTAGTGGCGTGCCGGTAAAACCGACAAACATCGCTTCTGGCAATAATGCCTTCATAGCGCTGTGCAGCTTGCCAGACTGAGTGCGGTGACACTCATCAACAAAGACAAATAAATCGCCCTTAGGGCTAAAGTCTGACGGTAAGCTGGCTTGAATTTCCTTTATAAAGTCGTCTGTGTCTTTACTGTCATGGCTATCATCATCACCGCCGCGACCAAATTTATGAACTAAGGAGCAGAGCAACCAAGGGTTAGGCTGATTTAACTGGCTAATAAGATCAGCACCGCTCTTGGTGCGATATATTGATTCATCGACACCAAAAAAGACCTTCTCAATTTGTTCATCAAGCTCGGTACGGTCAGTAATAATGAGTACACGGCTATTGGTAACATTCTCCCGTATCCATTTAGCCAGCCAAACCATGGTCAAGCTTTTGCCTGAGCCTTGGGTATGCCAAACAATCCCATCCTTGCGCTGAGCAATGTGTTTTTTTGCCGCCTGTATCCCGAAATACTGATTGTGTCGGCAAGTCTTTTTGACACCCGAATCAAAAACAATGAAGTTATTGATGATGTCTAAAAATCGGTGCTTATTGCACATATGATATAGATGGAAGTCTAAGGGCTGATCGGTGAAGTTAGCGTTTGCTAAAGTAAGATGCGTCGGTACGCTAGAATCAGACTGGGGCGTATGATTGGGGTTGGCTTCTTTCCATTCTAAATAATACTTCTCAGGCGTTTCGATCGTGCCATAGCGTAAACCTTGGGTATCATTACCTGCCATAACCAATTGAATAGTGCTAAAGAAGCTGCGAATAAATTCTTTCTTTTGGTTGTCTAGGTTCTGATGAATGCCTTCGGTGACGTTGATGGTTGAGCGTTTAAGCTCGATCACGCCCAGTGCAATACCGTTGACATAAAGGACAATATCGGGACGTTTTTTATTTTCGCCATTGATGGAGACTTCTTCGGCAATGGCAAAGTCATTGACCTCTATGTTGTCCCAATCAATCAACCAGACGGTCTCTTTATGATCACCAGTACCTTCTTTTTCTTTAATGCCATAGCGCAGTAGTTCATAGACCTTTTTATTGGCATCGTATAATTTAACGCCACTGCCTATAGCGGCTGCTTTTTCTAGAGCGTTTATGGCTCTATTTTGCAGCGTACGGCTGACGTTACGTGAGCTTAGCCACGCCGCTAAAATCTCGGACTCAATGTTTTTGTTATTAGGTCGGTCTTTGAAGTCGCCTAGATAACGGTAGCCTAGTGTGTCGGTAAAGAATCGTACGACACGGTTTTGTGTGAGTTTTTCTATGTCAGTGACGTTACTCATGATTCAGCGTCCTCTGAAATTAGATTAAGACCTTGCATCAAAATCTCTAACATTTCATCTTCATGAGTTTGGATCATTGTTTTATCCCATATTTCTTTTTTATTTTTAGTGTATTCAACCATTTTAAGTAGTTTTAAGCTATCAATTTGCCCATTTTCAATATCTCTACCATCTGAAAAATATTTCACCTTTACTTCAGGCATATCATTGCTTACTCGCGAGTTAAGGCTATGACTAATCAAACACAAATTGCCAAACGAATGAAGTAGCGTATCTTCTGTATTTTTATCATCTATAAAAAGTTTATCATCTCGTTTATTTTGAGGGTAAAAGTGTTCTATAGAGCTTCGAGCAGTAAATATAAATTTAGGCCCGTTACCCTTTTTCCAAAGCAAATAATCTAAATAATTAAATACGAAGATATTACGAATATTGCCATACCTAAGATAATGCCTAATATGTGTACGTAAACTATCAGGATTCAAATTATCGTCAGTATCTTTAGATAGGACTTGATTAAAGTCTGAGGTTTGATAAATGATTTGGTGATAATTATCTCGTTCATTAGTTAAATAGAGTCTTAACATAAATGCACGAGCAAGTCCTTCTAGATATTGGATATACTTGTCACCGTTAATAACTTGTTTACCATTCAAGTCATAACTTTCTTTAAAGCTGTTATGTAGATAGTACAGGCTAGCATTCAACCAATGCTTATAGTTCATGGTTGGCGCTGACACGTGAAAAACGCTCTGCAACATTATCAGTTTTTTATTAGTTTTCTCATCTTCAAAACTGTTATAAAAATCTAGAGGGCGGTCTTTGCCTCTTTTTTCTAATTTTTCTAATGACCAATGCTTATCATCAAGTGGTTTACGCTTGATCACGTATTTATCAAATAAGAACTTAGTTTTAAGTAAAGCATAAATAAATTTTGTAGTCTGCTCATAGGGTTCTGCTACATCCCTACCTATAATATATTTTTCAAACTGTGGTAACAACTGCTTATCATCTAGTGAGATGTCTACTAATTCGCCATCTGTATTTAGCATAATCTTTAGAACATGCAATAAGAAGTTTGGAAAATTGACTACGCTGTAATAAATCTCACTGTCATCATCTTTGTTCTTATTTTTGTCTTTAGGGTTAGGAGGAATAACCGTGTCTTCATCAAATAAAATTTTGTGTAATGATAAACTTGAGTTAGCCGTTTCACCTTTAATAGGGTTAGCAACTTTCTGATTTAGGTTGCTTTGCTTAAGTGCTTCATCTTCTGCATTATTTTTATAATGCGCTAATAGATCTTGGAATTTCATCGCTGTAAGATTATTCCATCCCCCTGAAAATATAGCTGTGCGTAGGCTAGTATTAAAACCATACTGCACATACTTATTCATGTTGGCGCAGGCTTCCCAAACATCATGAATTAGGGCTTTAGCTAATTTTTTATCATCAGTTTCTATATCCTTTTCCTTCGCTTCTTCAATAATTGATAACAACCGCGCCTTTATAATTTCATGCTTTTCTAACTGTTCACCTCGGTTATTCATCACTTCAAAATAATGGTTTAGGTCTGTTTCCTCAGGTACAGGTACTTGAGCTATTAGTACTTTTTCAAATAGATATGTACAGAATTGATTCAGAGTTATTTTAGAGCTTTTAGTCTTATCATCTATTTTGAAAGACTGTTGTAAGACCTCTTTTATTATTTTAAAACCATCTAAAATAGCTCCATTTAGGCTCTCATACTTTAAATCTGTTTCTTGCGTACCATCAAAAAGTAGCTGAAGAGTTTCGTGTGATTGAGGACGACTTTCAAAATATATATTAGGTTTTTTAAAGTCTAGTAAATATTGGGCACAATTAGAGTTCTCATTGTTATCTAAACATAGGGCTAGAAGGGTAAGTGTAGTCAGCCTCTGTTGACCGTCTATGACTTCTAGTGTGCCATCCTTTCTTTTAAACACAACAAGAGTACCTATATAATAAGGAGCGTCTTTTTGACAAGCATCTAGCACGTCATCAATGAGCGCTTGAATCTCACCCTTACCCCAAGCATAGTTGCGCTGATACATAGGAATCAGGTATGAGTGCTCTGTAAGTAGCTGTTGTAGGTTTAGTGAGAGTACTGATGGTTCTGTCATGTCATAAGTCCTAGAAAAATTTAGCTCAAATAATCATTAAACTAAATAGTTTAGATGCTTAAATAGTTTATAGATTTTATAGTGTTTACTTGCACTATCAGCATCTTCATTAATTGGTTTATTATTTTTATCAACAGCTGTTTTATTGATAGAAAGTTTGTTGGTGACTAAAATCTCTTTAGCAGAGATAGATTGTTGAATAATTCTAAATATCCCATCATAACTTTTGGCAGTATTATCCAGCGTAGATAGCCTAACTGCGTACTCAGTCAAGCGCATGCTATAAGCCCAAATGAATATAGCCTCAATAGCTTGCGACAAATCCTGCGTACCGAATTTATCAATATAATAAATCAATGCGTTATCGAATAAATTACGGCTATATTTATCGCCTTTTCTGTGGCCTTCGCTATAAGTATTAAGCGTATGGATAATGGCAGAAGCTCGCGTATTCAAAGTGTGATTGCTCAACACAACGGAACAGCAGCTACTATCAGTATCCATAATGGCGTGGCAGTCTGTGTCCTTTAACTTACGGAGAGTAGCATCATAAACGGGCGCTTGTTTTATCTGTTTGATCAAAGTGTGATAGTGCTGAACCATATCAAAAAATCGCTGCCCATTAACAATGGTTTGATCAAGCTGAAAAGGGTAAGGCATGATTTGCTTATCAATAACTCGGTCCGAGCTGGCGTTATATTGATCAATATAGTGCTTAGTGATAAGCAGGGTTTGAGCGTACGGAGGTAGATGGTCTTTATCTAAGTTAATTCCTTTAAAGACATCGATATGATTTTTGGTAAAAGAACGAGCAGACTTACGCTGCGACCAATGTTTGATTCTAAACAAGTGATGGGCGAATAACTTCGCTAGCTTGTCATCATCTAATTTTTCCCAATACGCTACCGTCTTAGCTTTTAGTTCCTGATCATCGGTATCAAACTCACGCAAATGAAAAGCCTTAAGCAAGTCATGCGGATAAAGCTCTTTGCCGCGGGAGTTCTGTGAGTCAAAAAACTGAAACGCTTCTGACTCATCTTCTAAGATAAAGATGACGACTTGACACTTATGTAGCAAAAAGTCGATATGGTCGGTACTCAGCTCTCCACGGCTGATAATGCGTAGTATCTCTTGAAAGTTTGTATGCAGATTATAGACAGAGATATCACTGGCAAACTTTTGCCGTTCAGCCAGCTTTGGTACGCTCTGAGTAAGATTACCTAATACCTCGCGAATCGTTTGCTCAGATTCAGGCTGAGTTGAGTCATCAAGATGATAATGTTTGATAATTGCCATGACCGTCAGCATCAGTGTCAATGTGCGCTGCTGACCATCGACGATATTAAGAACAACGTTGCCCTCATCGTTTTCAGATCTATGCAGTACGATAGTGCCCAGTCGATAGGCGGGCTTGTCGCTTTGGGTTTTGATATCGTTGAATAAACTAGCGATATTGTGCTGATCCCATTTGTAGGGGCGCTGATACTCAGGGATAGTTAGGCGGCTTTCATTCAGCAGGTCGGCTACGGAGACGATAGTTTCATGCTCTAAGGTTGTGGAGTCACTCATGCTTGCAGCTCGCCTTTACTAGCTAACGTTTGGGTGTCTGACTTAGCAGATGAATCTAGCAACCGCACCTTGCCAGTCAACAGCTGCTGCATCATGCCTTGCTTGATGTCTTTGGTTTTCCCCAAGCGCTGCTGCAGTGCTTGAATCTCGGCATCCATATCGGAGAGAGTAGTGGCGATGGCAGTTTGTTCTTTCTTAGATGGAAATAGAAAAAGTAAGTTTCTTAAAATTGTCAAATTTAAACCTCCACGACCCCCATCTCCAGTTGAAAGCGAACGTAACTCTTCATAACGTGTGTCAAGGTTGTAGTACAAATATTCTGAATCAAATTCTTTAGATGGTAGAATTGCCCCTATTGATTGATTCGTACATAAAGAAATTTTAGAAATGGCAACAGTTCCACGAGTTTTACCTTGCCCAGCAAGGCCAATTAGAATGGAGTTTTTAGGAATGTACTTTGTACTACTATTTTCTAAGCCTTTATCAGTAATTCGTTCTTTAACATCGTAAACCTTTTTCAAATGGAGCTCTCCTGAACTCATCCATGGGTGTACGCCTCCCCAATATGAGCGTACTGTTGTGCTTGGAGTTCCTCCCGATGTACAATCTGTAAAGCTTTTTACTTTTCTAACCTCCCAATCCTCAGGAATCCGCCCCAACTCAGTCTGTTTAAACCCTTTAGCACTACCATCTGCATTAGTAGCAAACTCAGGTAGGCGAGTTTTGCCCGTGATTAGCTGTTGCATCGTCCCCGTTTTAATCACTTCTTTTTTGGCAATCAGCTTTTCTAGTGATTGGATTAAGTTATCGACATCAGATAGGGCAGTGGCGATAGCGGTTTGTTCAGACTTTGGAGGTAGAGGAATTGGGTACGCTTTGAGTGCAGGAAGCTCTACTCCTGTTTGACCTGAAGATCGACGTGATAGTAGCTCCATTAATTGGAAAAGCTTTTCTGTCTTTAAGAAGTAGTAAAGATACTCACGCTGAATATCATTGCTCGGTGTAGCTTTGATGAGTGCAACATTATAAGCTCCTTCAATACCTCTAAGAATTTGAAAAATGGGTGGACCATATCGACCAATCATAATATCAGTGTTTTTACATTTCTTATTTGCCAAGTGCTCAGGTATATAAGTTTCAAAATTAGATGTTTTGTAATCTCTAATTTGGATTAACCGAATATAACTAGGGCGAGGGGAAAATATAAAAGTGCTTCTAGGGGGCTGAGAGCCACCAGAAAATGAAGCAACATCATCAATAGTTAATAGTTTCCAGTCCTCAGGAATAACACCAACCTCAGTTTGTTTATAGCCCTCAGGTATTTTAACCTCACTCATTACGCCACTCCCATCGCTTGCAGATGCGCTTGTACTTTTTGGCTTAACGTCTCTACTTCATCGACGATTTGCGATAAGGGCTCAGCATAACGCTCATCCAGCTCCTTGATACGATTAGCAAGCTGAGCGGTGATACGCTCAATCTCATCTTCGATACGCCCTTGTAGCGTGGCGTGCCATTTATCCTCGATTAGTAACGTTTTAATAGCCGCTTCATCCAAAGTTGGATAGTGCTTAAATACCGCCACATCCAATGCCTCTTGTGCTTCTTTTAGTGATTTCTTGGCATTGGCTTCTGCATCGAAATACGTCAGCAGTTGTTTTAAAGCAGTGATTTCTTCGCTATCGGTGGCGAGCTTGAGACGAGCATTGACGCTCGATTTAGTAAAGCTGCCTTTGTCAGTGGCGGCATCTGCTAGCAAGCCTTCTTCATCTCCATGCTCTTCCGTATAGTCAGCTATGGTACTTGAAGCAGTATCTAGCTCAGCTTGTAGCGCATCGATATGGGCTTGCTCATCGCTATAGTAGCGGTCGATGATTAGCGCTGGCGGGATCAGCTCGGCTTTGTACTTGACCTTATTGATAATCAGGTCAGGCTCTTCTTTAAGCTTTTCACCTTTAGCCACGACCAGCTTGCGTAGCTGACTGCCGATAGTCCAGCCATCTTGGCTAATAGCATAGATGTCGTCCTGCAAGCTCTCACTCCAGTAGTCCATCAATATTTGATAGATATCATATTTATCGAGAAGGGGCGCTACCTCGTAGCGCTGTAGCAGATCTTCACTAATTTTGTGAATAAGCGCTTTAGGTCTATCGCCTTTGGTGATTTCATTTAACTGGGTAGCTTGCCACCAGTCATTGAATGGCGTTAAGCTCTGCTCAGCAAAGGCAATAAACTCAGGATGAGCCAATACCGCTGCTTTGACTTCTGTCGATGCCACAAGACACTCACGATAACCTTCACGCAAATCAGAAAATAGCGTCTGGCGTAAGGTAGGTAGTACTTGCCAATAAGACTCTAGAGAGTCGATATCTGCGACAGGGATACCGCCTTTTAAATGCGCGTTCAGATTATGCTGATCTTCATCGATACTGGCATCGATATAGCGAGGAATGTTTAAGTTATAATCGTTTTCAATGATTTCATCCAGCTCAATCATTCGGCTATAGCCTTCTAGAGCGATTTGAGAATTAAAGACATCAACGATTTTGTGGATATCTTGACTACGTAGGCGGTTTTTATTGCCATCTTTCATGTAGCCGCGGCTGGCATCTATCATAAACAGACCCGCATCACCTTTTGCTCGGCTCTCAGCAGTATTTTTATCTATCACGATGACACAAGCAGGGATGCCTGTACCGTAGAAGAGGTTGGCTGGCAAGCCGATGATGCCTTTAATGTAGCCTTGCTTGATGAGGTTCTGACGTATATGTGCTTCAGCGTTACCACGGAACAGCACACCATGGGGTAGGATCACTGCGCCAACACCAGTGCTTTTTAAACTTTTGATAATATGTAAAAGAAAAGCATAATCACCGTTCTTCTCAGGCGGAATACCCCAAGTGAAACGGTCAAACTCATCGGACTCTGGGTTTAAGCCACTGGTCCAGTTTTTATTACTAAAAGGCGGGTTTGCCACGATGAAATCAAACGTCTTGAGTTGACTGCCTTCTACAAAGTGCGGAGAGGATAGGGTGTTGCCTTTGTAGATATCAGCACCCGTCGCCCCATGCAATATCATGTTCATCTTTGCCAATGCGGTAGTGGCAAAGTCCATTTCTTGACCATAGATAGTCAAGCCACGTGGCGCTTCATCACTGACCTTTAATAGCAGGGAGCCTGAACCACACGCAGGGTCATACACCGTCGCATCTTGTGGTGTATTGTCGTCAACGCCGATAATCTTCGCCAAAATACGTGACACTTCTGATGGCGTATAAAACTGTCCCTTTGATTTGCCAGATTCTGTAGCGAAGTGACGCATGAGGTACTCGTAAGCATCGCCTAGTAAGTCATCACCATCAGCACGGTTGCCTGATAAATCCAATCCTTCAAAGATACCAATCAGCTTCGACAAGCGATCGACATGCTCTTTGCCTGTACCGAGCTTTTCTTCATCGTTAAAGTCAGCAACATCAATGACACCGCGCAAACCGTTGGCTTCAGCCAGCTTAGCGATAATCTTGTCGACCTTTTCGCCAATTTCTTTGTCACCTTTCAGCGCGACCATATCATCGAAGCTACCGCCTTCTGGTACTAAGATGTCGCCAAAGGCATCGTTTTTATATTTATCAGACACATACTTCATAAATAGCATGGTCAATACGTAGTCTTTGTATTGGCTGGCATCCATGCCGCCACGTAATTCATTGCAACTTGCCCAAAGGGTAGAATAAATCTCGGTTTTCTTAAGTGCCATAGTTATAAATCTTATGATCAGAGGAGGTTTTATTAAATGAAAAATTATCGAAGAATGGTATCACATTACAGCTTGTTTGCTTGTCATATACACGAACATCTAGGATTGGTATTTGTCGACTCTAGTTTGGATTAAGTATAAATAAATAAGAAGTTTATTTGAATAGCATTAGAGTATTATACGTCATCTGTTGTCGTGAGAAGTCGATAGTAGCTTAAATGAGTATGGGAAACTTCTTTGACTAATGGTGCAGGCTTTTTGGTTATCAAAAAACCTACCCCCAAATCTTGGACGGTTGAAGTTTATTTCAATGACTGAGCAATAGCCTCAAACTGAGCTTGCGATATTGTGTGGTATTTCTTTCTAACATGTCTTACCATCAACACCAGCCATAAATCGACTGACAGCTTCTGATACATCCGAGAGAGAGTTTTCCGTGACATCGAGCTGCTCCAATGCTGTTAGATTGGTAACACTATCAGGCAAACTTTGTAGGCCATTGTGATAGAGTCCAAGACTTTTTAATTGCTTTAGATTGCCTATCGAGCTTGGCAGGGTTTTGAGATCAGAAGCACGTATCTCTAGTTTTTCAAGGTTTGTTAAATTTCCGATACTCTCAGGCAAAACCTTCAAATATTCATTGGCATATAGCTCAATAATTGTGAGTTTGCTTAGATTGCCAATAGCATCTGGTAACTCCTGAACCTGCGTTCCTCTCATATCAAAATGGGTAAGTGAAGATAGATTACCAAGCTCATTAGGAAGTCTCTCTAAGCTTTTTGAAAAGATGTTAAGCGCTTTAAGATTCTTTAGTTTACACAGCACCTTTGGAAACTCAGTGAAAGCGCAGTCCATATAAACCAGTGTCTCTAAGTTATCTAGTTGAGCAATCTGGTCCGGCAACTCATTAAAACCTCTGAGTCTAAGATACTTTAGATTTTTTAAATGGCCGATAGCGCTAGGTAATGGCTCAGTAGACTCACTTTCGCTTTGTAATACTGACTTATTATCAATATAACTATAACTCGTTGATTTTCCATATCCCAAATCCAGTCGCTCTAACTGGCGTAACGCTTCAGGTTCACGAGGGACGGTGCTGTCAGAGCTGCCTGCTATATTATGGTTATCAATCCAATCCCATATCTGTGTCATCCAGTCTTCAACGCCCGTATCTTGCTTGCTATTAGTGTTGTCATCTTGGTTGGTTTTACCGCTATATGCTGTCATAAGGTTGCCTTTTAATAATCGTTAAATGAGGTGAATGCATTCAAATTCTTAGCTAGTCTTATTGCTATGTGTCAAACTTAAGAGCAGTTGGGCACAGTAATAAAACCAAGGTAAGCCATATTTTTAACAAAGCTTGATATACCAGTGCCTGAAACTGATAAAGGTTTATGAAGCGGTTTTATGGGTTTGCTTAAAAAAGCGGAATAGCAGAAAGCACTCATAAGGCTCAGTCGCTGAGTATGAGGAAAATGATTGAGAGGTTTAAAGTTTGGATGTAATTGACTAGAAGTAGTCATAAAGAAATCTCCTGTTGCTCTGTCTGTGTCAAATTGAAACGACACAGTCACCTTACAGAGCAAAAAGGAGTTGTGCGTTTTACCAGTCTTTGTTTTTCATCGCGCTGGAAGTAGCCGTAAACCCACGATGTTTTTTATCATAGCAAGCTGTTTATTATTTGTCAAAAGTGAAATTGCGCTATGTTAAAGAAATTTTAGAATTAAAGTTAGTAAACTAACGACTAGATAAAAATTTTGATAGTGTCCTAAAATTATGCTTATTAAAGTTTAAAGAACTCTTTAATCCTTGAAAGTCCTGTAGGATCACAGAACGTAGCATAGATTTCTTATCGACTTTTATCACTAGCATACTTTTTAGGACACCACAAAGTTTCATAGTATAGTTGGGAGAAAAATTTAAGAAGAAGGCATACTATTAAATTCAAAAGAAGCTGAATATGCGTGTTTTTTAAATGATATAAGCTAATTATCTATATATCTTCGAAACTTATCATAACTTGGTTGACTGATCATTATTTCAGTCTTATGGTGGAGAATGGTTTTTTTGTAGTACGAGAAAGGTAAAAGCTTTAATGCATATCAAATTGATTAAATACTTTGCTTAGAAATTACAAAAACGGAAAATTACGGAGTAATTATAGATATGTTATTAACCATAGATAGTCCACCTAATGCGGCAGCGCTCATGCAATCTCTAAGAGACATTGGATATGAGCTTGATACTGCGTTAGCTGACCTGATTGATAACAGCATTACTGCAGGTGCTAGTAATGTAGATATCATTTTTGAGACACTTCCAGAAACCAAAGTCGCCATTATTGATAATGGTGATGGAATGAATAAAGAGGAGCTCATAAAAGCCATGACTATTGGCTCTAAAAGCCCTTTAGTTGAAAGGTCTAATAAAGATCTGGGAAGATTTGGTTTGGGTCTTAAGACGGCCTCATTCTCTCAATGCAAGCGTTTAACCGTAGTTTCTAAACAGTTTGAAGATATTTGGGCTATGTGTTGGGATCTTGATCAGGTAACAGACACCAACGAATGGTCATTAATCCAACTGGGTCAAGACGAAATCAGCTCAATTTATCAAGTTGATCAATTGCAGGACACTGGAACTCTTGTCTTATGGGAGAACTGTGACCGTTTGAATGATGATCATCAGATCAGTAATGAAAAGCATTTATTTCAAAAGTTTGAAGCTGCTGAAACCCATCTTAATTTAGTTTTCCATCGATTTTTAGATAAGTCGTATAGGTCGGCTAATAATTTAAGTATTAGTATTAATGGGAGAAAAGTTGATTTTGTCGATCCATTTTTCCGCCACTCACCTGCTACTCAAATCCACAAGCTTGAATCTATAAAGTACAAAAATACTTATATAACCCTTCAAGGTTATACATTGCCACATCATTCTAAATGTACCAAAGATGAGTATGAGAAGTACTCCTTAGGTAGTTATCGAGACAACCAAGGTTTTTATGTTTATAGAGCCGATCGACTCTTGATATCAGGAGATTGGTTTAGATTAACAGGGAAATCTGATCTTACAGCCTTAACCAGAATCGAAATTGATTTGCCTAATAATTTTGATAGTGAATGGCATATTGATATTAAGAAGTCACATGCTAAACCACCAGAACAAATTCGTGACCAGCTCAAGCGATATATAAATACGTATATTTCAGGCTCTAAAAATGTTTATACCTCTAAGGGCTATCGGCAAAAAGCAAATACGACACCAATATGGCATCAATATACCAATAAGGGTTTGAAGTCATATCAGGTCAACAGAGAGTACCCTTTAATTAAACAGCTTCTAGAAAGCTTGGACTCTAGTCAATCTGGGCAGTTAAATGAGCTAATAAGGCTGGTTGAGCAGAGTTTTCCTATCGATCAGTTATATGTGGATTATGCTAACTCGCCCACAGAATTCAAGACTAAGCATACTGATGAAGAGCTTGAGAGTTTAGCTATAAGCTATTTAGATAACTTTTCTGACATGCAATTGGATTTAAGTATTATTGCTGGGTTTTTTGAGTTGACGGAACCTTACAGTAACTACAAAGGAAATTGGAATTTATTTTTAGAGAAAATAGAGGCTAAGCTATGAACAATGAACAAATTAACGGAATATATGAAGTTTGCCTTATCAGTATGATAAATAACAAAGATTTGTTATCTGCTGATGCTGTAAGAATGTCAATGCTTATGCATGGCTTTGATGCAAAAGAATTCCAGAAAGACTTTGATTTAATTAACCTTAAGCTTGAAACTTATTTCAATACTGATCAGAATCAAGCGCATGTACTTGATGATCAAGAGATAAAACCGTGGTTACATACCGTGGATAGCAACGAATATTATAGCGAACGATATTATAACTACTTACGTACAAAAGAGCAGTTGCCTGACAAAGTAATTAATATCATGAAAATAACGAATAGGGATATATTGGAGCGACTGGGCAACCCGAATGAGGATCTACCTTTTAGGCGTCAAGGCTTAGTAGTAGGTAACGTCCAATCAGGTAAAACAGCAAATTACTTATCCCTAATTAATCTTGCTGCTGATTATGGTTATAAGCTGATTATTCTGATTACTGGAATTCATAATAATCTTAGATCACAGACACAAAAACGCGTTAATAAAGGTTTTATAGGATGTAACAGTGAAACGCAAGAATACGTTGGGGTAGGAGGAATTAAAGATAGAAACTCAAAGGAGTTTGAATTAGTAAAGTCTAATAAACCTCACTGTCTTACTACTGTAGCAGATGACTTCAATGGAAAGATACGTGCTTTAAATGCTGTTAGTCCAGAGAATGCGAAAACTCCAATAATTATGGTTGTTAAGAAAAATCATGTAACACTAAAAAATATTATTGAGTGGTTGCGTGATAATGAAGAGGGAAAGCGTTTTAATAAAGCGCCAGCTTTAATTATTGATGATGAGGCTGATAATGCATCAGTCAACACCAGTAAAAAGCCAAATGAAACAACTAAAATTAATGGACAAATTAGAGAAATACTTAATTTGTTCCATCAAGGCTCTTACATTGGTTACACAGCAACACCATTTGCTAATATTTTCATTGATCATGAAGATAAAAATAAAGACTTAGATGAAGATCTATTTCCTAAAGACTTTATTTTCACTTTAGAAGCCCCTTCTAACTATCTGGGAGCTACTAAGTTCTTTTTAAATGAAAAAGGAGAGCCTAATTATGACTCTCCTTTTATTGAGTTTATTAATGATAATAATGAAACTATCCCACTTAAAAAACCAAAAGATTTTATAATTACTGAGCTTCCTCAGAGCCTTATCAATGCTGTCTATGAGTATCTAATAAGCATCGTTATTAAAGGTATTCGACCGGTCAGTAATAAACATACATCTATGCTTATCAACGTCTCTCACAAGGTTCAGGAACAAAAAGACGTACTGTATCTGATTAGTCAGCTTTATGAAGAAATTAAGGGTGCCGTAAAATATTTAGGGGGTAAAGCTCAGGCAGAGCGAATGCTAAATCACCACTTAAAAGGACTTCATAATAAATATTTACCTTATAGTAATGAATGTGAAGTTGATCGTTTTTTTGAGCAACTTCAAAAGGTTATCGAATCTGTCAAAGTAAGAGTTATTAACAGTAAAACTGATGATAAGTTAGACTATGATAATTATGACGATGGATTGAATGTTATTGCAATCGGAGGGTACAGCCTTTCTAGGGGCTTCACCCTAGAAGGTTTGACTATTAGTTACCTGATCCGTAATACTGCGATGGGTGATACTCTGCTGCAAATGGGTCGTTGGTTTGGCTATAGAGATAAGTACGATGATTTATGTAAGTTATACGTCACGGATGCATCATTTGAATGGTATGCATTTATCGCACAGTCTATTCAGGAACTTGACAAAGAGTTCATAATTATGGAGCAAAATGGTTTCAAACCATCGCAATACGGCTTAAAAGTTAGAAGTAGTAATACAGGGTTATTAATCACTGCTCGTAATAAAATGCATCATACCGATGAAATGAGGCTATCTGAGAACTTTTCGGAAGAAGCTTATACGTTGAGAGGCATTTCATTGGGTAATCTAGATAAACAGCGTAAAAGTTTTGAAGACTTCAGTCAGAGCATTACTAAACAGTATGGCAAAAAAATAGTTTTTAGTCATGAAAAAAATAAAGTTGATGATAAGTTTTATCTAGTAAATGATGTATCCGTTGATAAGATCATTTCGATATTGTCTAGCTATGAATACTCAATAGATGATATGGAAAGAAAAAATGCTTTAATCACTTACATTCGTGACAGAGAAGAAGAGGTCGCACTTTGGGATATTGCCCTACACAAGAGTTTTTTAGGTGAGGAAGGAAAATCACAAGTTCGTACTTTTGCACAATCTTGCTATCAATCAGATCACGTTAAAACAGCTGATGGTGGTGGTCGTATTTTACGTCCTTGGGAGGAGGCCTTTGGCCTAACTGAAGAGCAGTATGAAAAAGCTGAAAAAGAACGAGTTAAATCGGGTGTTACACAAACAGCTCGTTTTTTCAGAAAAAACAGAAATAAGCCATTACTTGTGCTTAAGTCGCTAGACCTTAAGCAAAGTTCTAAAGGTGAAAAGAGTGATGGTGTGAAGTTTCCCCATGTACCAGCATTTGCTATCAGCTTTCCAGAATCTGCAAATACTAAAACAGTTAGCTACACTGTCAACAAAGTATTTATAAATGACTACTTTGGAGATGAAAATGAGATTGATGAAGAGCTGGAGGAATGACTATGGATAGCAAAAGTGAGCTAGAGAGCTACTATGAGGATTTGATGAATGAGCTAGATCATCATTCTTCATCAGAAGGCGCATACAAAGAAACGCTATATATTGAGAAAGTTCTTCCCTACCTGCAAGAACAAGGTGTAATTAATGATCTAGATTTGCATCACTTCTATAAGCCTAGATATGGCCGAATTGATGGGCTAGGTTTTAACGGGGATTTTAATGATCCTGAATTAGACCAGCTGGAACTAGTGATCTTAATTAATGAGTTCATTCATGATGATGCTTTGCAGACTCTTATTAACACTCGTATCGAGCAGCTAAAAAAATCTGCAATTCGTTTTTTTAATAATTCTTTAGATGATAAATTTATTGATAGTTTGGAGGAAAGCTCTTCTGGTTATGCTGCTGCAAAAGAAATCTTCCAAAAGTACAAAAGAATTGAGTCTATCAAGCTGGTTATTTTAACCAATGCTCAGCTAAGTAATCGTGTAGCTAATAAGAAAGAAGTGGATGATGAGCTGAGTATTCCTTTAAGAGTTGATATTTGGGATGTAAAGCGCTTATATGACCTTGAAAGCAGTCAGTCTAAATCTGAAGCAATTGAGATCAATCTTGCAGAATGGGGTGGTGCTATACCTACTTTAGTGGCGACCCAATCTGAAGACCTCACAAGTTATCTGTGTGTAATAAATGGAGATACTCTAGCTAACTTATATGATGAGTATGGTGCTAGATTACTAGAAGCAAACGTTAGAAGCTTTTTAGAATTCCGAGGTAAGATTAATAAAGGGATCAGAAAAACCATCAACACAGAACCAGAGTTATTTTTTAGCTACAACAACGGTCTAACAGCAACGGCTTCAGATGTAGAATATGATCCAAGTAAGCAAGCAATAACAAAGATCAGCAACTTACAGATCGTCAATGGCGGTCAAACCACAGCATCTTTACTACTTACTCGTAAAAAAGATAAAGCCAGCTTAAAAAATGTCCATGTTCAATTAAAACTAAACGTTGTTAGCGATTCAAAGTCAGATGATCTGATTAGTAATATTTCACGCTTTGCTAACTCTCAAAATGCTATTAGAGATTCTGACTTCTTTTCTAACCATCCCTTTCATCGCCGCCTTGAGGAGATATCACGTCGAGTTTGGGCTCCTCCATCTGATGAGAATATCAAGCAGACTCGTTGGTATTATGAGCGAGCAAGAGGTTCTTATCTAAATGCTCAAAGCAAGTTAACTGACGCTGGCAAAAAAGCTTTTAGGTCTGAACATCCAAAGTCTCAACTTATCATTAAGACTGATTTAGCCAAAGTATATTTAATTTTTGATAAAAGACCGCATGATGCTATCAAAGGTGCGCAAATCGCATTTAGAGGGTTTGCACAATCTATCGAAAAAATATGGGAAAAATCTCCTGAACAAATTAATGATTACTTTTTTCAAGAGTTAGTTGCTAAATTTATTATCTGGGAAGCCTGTAAAAAAGCCGTTTATAAACAAGAGGAATTTGTTGGCAATACTAAAGCTACTTTGACTGCGTATACGATTTATGTGATAAAAGCTTTAATAGACAAAGAGAAACTTGAGTTTAATTACCCAAAAATTTGGACTAATCAATCTATAAACGCGCACTACCATAACCAGTTTTTAGATACGTCAATGAAAATTAATAACTTACTTAATCAGCTGAGCGAAGATACGGGTAAGGCTGTACTATCTATGGCTAAATCTAAAGAAAGTTTAACTGTAGTCCAAAAAGTAATTGATAGTGGAGAATATTTTTCTTTAGATATGTACTTTAAAAGTCAGTTAGTGCCTGACAGTGTAATTCAAGAAAAACGTTTGGATGTAAAAAAACAGACAGAGAAGACTGTTAAATCTGCCAACAGTCTTAATGAGCTTTGTGTAGTACCACCAAGTAATTGGATGACATTAATTAGCAATGCAAAAAATAATGACTTATTAAGTACTGTAGATGAGGAGATTATTTCTATCATACCTAATTTATTGTTAGGAAAATCTAGAAGAAACCCTACTGATGGGCAAGTAACAGCAATTAATAGGGTTTTAGATGACCTTGAGAATAAAGGTATTTATCTTAAATAAAGTGCAGAATGGTAAGTAGCTGTTTAATTTAATTGATTCATCTGTCTCTGACTAGGGCAGGTAGCTATTATGTTTTAACTTTTATGGTTAGGGTGCCTGATTGAAACACCGTAAGTTAATGTTTAAGAGACCGATAGCATAGGTCATTCTACAAATATATGTTCTATTGTTTTTAAGCACTAGGGGTCATGCTCATTAACTCTAGTTTCTTAAGGAGAGTATCTAAAAAAACGTTGAAGAGAAGTTGTGTTACCACACTAAGTTTAGACTGCATTTAAGAGAAGATATATTGCATACGAAAAAGCCAGGCAACCTAAGCTGCCTGGCTTTAAAATTTGAAAGACTTATCTATGATTATGTTCCCGCCATACAGCATGTTCACATACCTCACAGCACCAACGCTCTTTTGAGCGCATATAAGGAATGTCTGCTGGTATCTGTAAAGGGCACACATAACCACAGTACTCGCATCGCACATCATCTAAATAAGCAAAACATTCACCGACTGTCTCGAACAGTACTTGAGCGCTAATCTCATACTTCTCACAAACGATTTCTACATGCGCGATATAATCACCTTTATTATCATACGCCCAGTAATCCTCACAGATTCTTAGATCTCTTGCATTCTGCGTCATATTCGGCTGAAGCTTTACACTCATCACATTCTCCTCAATAGCCGTCATAACCAGACTGCGGTAATAGCTCATAAAGCTCGCTCTGAAGCTGACAACGCATATCCTCAACTACATAACCAAGACTCGAGTCCAAGCGCTTCTGCACCCATACTCGCAGTGCCATATGATTATCAAAACAAGATTTCACTCCTAAGAAACGCGCCAACCCCTTACCAGATTGAATACAAAGCTCACGAATGAGTGTATTAGCAATTTCATTGGCATCCTCACTGATAGCACCATCGCGTTTGAATTCAGCAAACAGCTCTTCGTAATTGATGATTTTCATTGTGACGTCTCCTTGTCCGTTTGTGCGTCTAAGATTGGTTCTTCAGCCTCAGAGCTATTCGATACGCTGGTTAACTTCTCCTTGCTTGCTAAGAGCAAGTTATCTATCGCTGAGCCGTCTTGGCGAGTCACATCAGGAACATAGCGGCTATACACCCGAAACAGCATCTCCGTACTACTGTGCCCCATTTGCCGAGCTATCCATTCAGGGTTTTCACCAGCGGCTAGCCAGAGCGTCGCTGCCGTATGCCGAGTCTGATACGCGCGCCTATGTTTGAGACCGAGTAGGGCGAGCGTGGGTTTCCATATCCGCCGGTTCACATTGCGATACTCCAAAGGATTGCCTTGTGAATTGCAAAATACAAATTCTGACTTACCATAGGTGACCGCCTTTTGATCTTGCAGTGCGTTATATACCAACTGCGACATTGCAATCTCACGCTGTGAGCCAAGCGTCTTTGTCGGACCCATCTCACCATTGACCAATGCACCGCGAATACGAATCTCACGCCGATCAAAGTCAACGCAGTCCCATTTAAGCCCATCAATCTCACTGGTACGCATCCCGGTAAAGAAGCGAATGGTATAGTAGGGCTTATAATCCGCACGGACATGTTTTAAAATCAGCCATACCTCACTCAATGTAAACGGGTTTACATCCGGACGGGCTTGTTTAAGATTCTTAATATTTTTATAAGGCATCTCAAACTCATGGCGATCTGATGCTTCTTCTAGTATCATACGAAGAAGTATCATGATCTGATTGATTCGTGCTACTGACAGACTTGACTGACCATCTTTACCGTAACGAACTTTGGCGAGGGAGCTACGGAAGGTCAGCAAGTCTGGTTTTTTTATCGCATGTACTGCTTTACCACCAAACTCAGGTAACAAGTACTTATTTAAAATAATCTGCGTCTTTTGCCGATAGCTCGGCCGCCATTCAATCTTCTTCTCTTCATACCAAATATCGACAAACTGCCTAAAGGTTGGATTACGACTGATACAAGCTTCGGCTCTATCAGCCAGTGCTGTCATCTCTTTTAAACGCGTACTCTTCGGAAAGTAAGCGCCATAGTCGAAGATGCCTAGGGTTATTTCTGCATCTATCTTTTTCAAAACAGTCGCTAATTTTTTTCTGTTAGCTGGATTATCTTCCAAGCTAGTCTTTTCTCGACAACGTATACCTAGGTAGTAGAAGTCGGCAATTAGTTTGCCAAACCGTCCTTGTATAGTAGCCATGATAAATCTCCTTCTATTATTGAAGTGCCATACCGTTGATAGCGCTCATAACCGGCTTGCACATATCCTCTTCGATACGCTCCCATACATACAGAATCTTACGGCCACCAAAAGGGCGTATGTAGTGAATGTTTTCAATCAAAACGGTGTCTTTCATTTGATTGCGGATAGTACGTGCGTCGTACTTGATGCGCTCAGCTAACTCTTCAGTTGTTAAATAAGTATTGCTCATGGTCTTTACCTCTTTTCAGTTATTAAGTCATCGCATTAAGTGATAGAATAAAAATTATTTTATCAATCTGTAAGAATGCACCTTGAAGTAATCAGCAATTATTTACCCGCTTAAAGGTAATTAATAACCGATTTGTGTACTATATTATCTTTTTACCTCAATGTAAAGCATTTTTACCCGAAAAGAGGTAATATTTATGATTGTGTCTAAACTCCCTGTAATTCTGGCAGAGAAAAAACTGCGCGTAGCAGATGTTGTAAGGGCAACAGGCATGAGTAAATCAACACTTCATAAGCTATACAATGAAGAGTCATCAAGAATTGACTTCAATACTATCGACCAGTTATGTGAGTTTTTGGATGTGCAGGTAGGTGACTTATTTATTTATGAGCCAAATACTAAGGATGATGAAGAGTCTTGAGGATCTACAAAATTGAAAAATATGCGCAGAGAAATAAGTGGCAGAGCGATATGTATAATGCGTTTCAAGGTGTGAAATTAAGGTTGGGGTTATTATTAATAATTGCTTTTTCATGATTTGGTCACGTTTTGGTCACGCAATGAGCTTAATTCGCAAAAGTAGTGAAAAAGTAAAAACCATGTTAAGAAATATTTTCTTAGCATGGTTTTTTATAAAGATAAGAATAATAAGTTGGGGTCAATTATAGAATCAGTATTTATGGCATGGGCACGAAATGGTCACGTTTTGGTCACGGTACTGATTTTTGAGCTTTTAATATATTAGCTAAACTTAGCAATTAGACTGAATAGCTCATGCTGAAAAACGCTATAACCCTTGAAAATTGGACAAAAAAAAGCCTCACTGTTAAGTGAGGCTTTTTAAGTATTTGGAGCGGGAAAAGAGATTCGAACTCTCGACCCCAACCTTGGCAAGGTTATGCTCTACCACTGAGCTATTCCCGCTAATGATCAATTAACTATCGTCAGTTGATGAAGGCGTATTATACGCAGTTTTATTTACCTGTCAACACCTAACACGAAAAAAAGTAAAAGATAGCAAAACAGGCATGTCATCCAGTCATAATTTTATGTTATAACAGTTTATTATAATATGTATTCCAAAAGCTTTGTATGGAAGAAATAAGCTGGTGTGCATTTTATAAGAAACCCCATCTTTATTGATAGTTATCAATACTTATAATCTTAAGCATTAAGGATAAAAAATGAGTCAACAATATACCATCGCGGATTATTTGTTCGATCGTATCGCTGAAGCGGGTGCGACTGAAATCTTTGGCGTGCCCGGTGATTTTAATTTAACGTTTTTAGATAATATTATTGCATCTGATAAGTTGCGTTGGGTCGGCAATACCAATGAGCTAAATGCTGGCTATGCAGCTGATGGCTACGCACGTGAGCGTGGCTTTGCTGCTATGGTGACGACCTTTGGCGTGGGTGAGCTGTCGGCGGTTAATGCTACTGCCGGCTCTTTTGCCGAGTACGCACCCGTGCTGCACGTGGTCGGTGCGCCAAGTACTGCCCTGCAAGACTCAAAACGCCGGATTCACCACACCTTGGGTGATGGCGTTTTTAATCATTTTATTAAAATGGTTGAACCTGTTACCGTGGCACGCGCACAAATCACGCCTGATAACGCGGCCTCCGAGATTGATCGTGTGATTCGAGTTATTCTGAAAAAGCATCGTCCCGGTTATTTGTTGTTATCACCAGATGTGGCGAAGATGCCGATTTATCCGCCAACGACCAAGCTTGATGATAGCCAAGAAGATATCACCAGCCAAGCCGCGTTGGCAGACTTTAAGCAAGCATTGATAGATTTTTTACCTAATAAAACCACTACCTTGATGGCAGATTTGATGGTGCATCGTTTGGGATTACAAAATCAGCTAAAGGCTTTAATTGCTGATACCGATATTCCTTATACCACGCTGTCATGGGGCAAAACCTTGCTTGATGAAAACAGTGAGCGTTGGGCGGGTACTTATGCAGGCGTGGCATCGCGCCCTGTGGTTAAAGATGCAGTAGAAAATTGCGAATGCTTAATTAAAATCGGCGTGCAATATACCGACACAACCACCGCAGGTTTTAGCCAAAATATCGATGAAAAAGTCGTGGTCGATTTGCATTATGAGCGGGCGTCTATCAGCGGTCAAAACTTTGCTCCGATTGCGCTCAAAGATGCGCTGCAAACCCTGCATGAAGTCATGACTTCAGGCATTAATATCGTACCGAAGCAATTTTGCAAAGAGATGCAGCCGCATGAGCAAAACGGCAAGGATGACGAGCCGATTCGCCAAGATGACTTGTGGCATATCATCGCCGATGCGCTTGATGATAAAAACCTCGTGTTTTCTGACCAGGGCACGGCGTATTTTGGTATCAGCGATGTGCGGCTGCCAGAAGGGGTAACGTCTTATGGGCAACCGATGTGGGGCTCAATTGGTTATACCTTGCCAGCGAGTTTGGGTGGCGCTATTGCCTCACCGTATAAGCGCAGCATTTTACTGATTGGCGATGGTTCGGCTTTGTTAACCATTCAAGAAATCTCGGTAATGATTAAAGAGCGCATCAATCCTGTTATTGTCCTGATTAATAATGACGGCTATACCGTTGAGCGGGCGATTCATGGTGAAAATCAGCGCTATAATGACATCCCTAAGTGCGACTGGCAAATGATGCCAAAAGCCTTTGGCGCGACGGAAGAAAATAGCTTAATCCTTAAAGCAGAAACCGCTGGCGAACTAAAAGCAGCGCTCCAGAAAGCGGCTGCCACCAAAGATAAGCTGGTGATGTTAGAAGTGATGACAGATAAACACGATATCCCGCCATTATTGGCTGATATCAGCGCCGCCCTTAAACCAAAATAGCCTAAGCGAAATAACGTTATAAAGTACATGAATATTTATCATTTGCCATTAATAATAATTAAGCATTTATAAAAACACTGAGCACTTATAAACCAGAAAAGCTCTATTTGGCATTATGCCGAATAGGGCTTTTTTAATATTCTCGAACTAAGGTTTATAGTGGCACTAAAAGTCTTTATGATTGAACAAATAAAGAGCCAATAGTTAATGTTTTCTATAGGAATTGCAGGCGTACGACGCTTAACACAAACTACCGTTAGGATTCTATGTTATACAATAGAGTAGGCTTTTATAGAGTGGGTTCTTAAAGTTAGACAGTTAAGAAAACTACAATAAGACTGTTTAAGTTAGAGTATTTCAATTTGCAATTTTATGGAACAATTACGCTAAAAAAGCTAAAGGACACACTTACATAATAATGATTAAAAATAGGGCTTAAAAAAGATGGATACCTTAAATATCCTGTATTTCGTAGGAGCAGTTTTAATTTTTGCCAGTATCATGGCAAGTACCTTGTCGGCGCGTTTGGGCGTGCCGCTATTATTGTTGTTTTTAGTCGTGGGCATGCTCGCCGGTGAAGAAGGTATCTTGGGTATTGAGTTCTCTCAATATGGTCTTGCTAACTTTGTCGGGCAGGCGGCGCTGGCTTGTATTTTGTTAGATGGTGGACTGCGCACCTCCTTTAAATCTTTTCGAGTGGGGCTAAGACCTGCTATTACTCTTGCCACGTGGGGAGTGCTGGCAACGGTCATGATACTGGGCGTCTTTGTCACGTGGCTACTCGATGTCGATTGGCGCTTTGGGCTATTGATGGCAGCTATTGTCGGTTCGACCGATGCGGCAGCGGTATTTTCATTGCTGCGTAATGGCGGGGTTAAACTTAACGACCGCGTACAAGCGACGTTGGAGCTTGAATCTGGTGCCAACGATCCACTAGCCATTTTATTAGTCACCGGATTGATTGCGCTAAATGTCGACCCTGAGGGACAAACGGTACTGGGCTTTATAGGCTTGCTATTACAGCAGCTGAGCTTCGGCCTCGGTATGGGTTTATTATTTGGTTATTTATTGGCAAGGCTATTACCGAAGATACATTTGGCAGAAGGCATGTATGCCATTTTGATATTGTCGGCGGGCTTGGCAGTATTTGCGGCGACCAATTTAATCGGTGGTAGTGGGTTTTTGGCAGTTTATCTGGCTGGCGTGCTGATAGGCAACCATAAAGTGCGCTCAACCGAGCATGTCATGCGCGTGATGGACAGCTTTGCGTGGCTATCGCAGGCAGTCTTATTTGTGGTCCTGGGTCTGTTGGTGACGCCATCAAACGTCATTAATGTTTGGTATTACTCGGTTGCGATTGCCGCCTTTATGATTTTAATTGCTCGTCCTATCGCCGTTTACAGCAGCGTAAAACCCTTTAAGTTTAAAGACCGAGAAATCGGTTTTATTTCTTGGGTTGGCTTGCGCGGTGCCGTACCGATTACCCTTGCTATTTTGCCCGTAATGGCGGGTATTGACGGCGCCTTTATGCTGTTTGATATTGCCTTTGGCGTAGTAGTTTTATCCTTGATTTTGCAAGGCACAACCATTCCCTTTATGGCGGATTTATTTAAAGTACGCATTCCCAATAACAAAGACCCCGAAGAGAAGCATGAGGTTTGGGTATCGGACAAGGCAAGTATTACTTTATATCAGTTTCAAGTAAAGTCTGGGGCGTTTGCGATTGGACGTCATCCAAAAAGCATTTCTAACCACGTTAACCCTGATGAAATTAGTGTGTTTGCCTTGGTACGCGGTCAGCAGATTGTCATTGTCGACGAAGACACTAAGCTAAAATTTGGTGATAGCGTTTGGTATGCGATGCGCGGCAATCATGCCAGCCAAATTGCGCGGATTTTTAATGACACCACCTTAGACCGCAAAGCTATCGATGATTTTTATGGCGATTGGCTCCTATCACCGAGCGTTAAACTGGGCGACTTGCCATTTTTTACCGGTGTTATGACTTCTGAGTCTTTGGTCGATAAGCTAAGATCCAAGCCAGAAGATAATGAAAAAAATATGTGGCAGCAAACGGTTGCTGAATACGTCAAAGGTAACCTAGATATGGCGCCGGTATCGGGCGATACAGTGGCGATTAATGATGAATGGTCACTGGTCATCAAAGAAGTCGATGATAAAGGCAAACTTAGAACGATTGGTTTAAAACGTGAAGAGCTACCAAAAGCAGGGTAGCTGTTTATCGTTATTTTTTGCCATGACTGTTTATCGTTATCCTTTATTATTATCCATTAAATGCTTATCACTCTATAAAAGCCCAGTCATTTGCTGCAAAAAATCAGCGACATGCTTATGCAGGTTTTCTCGATAGGCCCAATGATGCTTGACCTCGTAGCTTGCCTCATTGGGCAACAGTATTTTCATCATTCCTTTTTCTTCATAGCGCTTGGCCAAATCATTGGGCAAGTAGCCGACATGATGACCCGCCAAAATTAACTGTGCAGTCGCCTCCATATGGTAAGTGGTGGCGCTTAACGTTTTTGGGCGGACATGATTGATGCTCAAATCGGTAACATAGCCTCGTTTTATCCATGGATAATTTTGTTCCAAATCCTCAAAGGTTAAACCAGCTGACTTATCAAATAACTGATGCTCACGGCCGCAGCAGACGACTTGCTTTTCGATAAATGCTGGCTGGAAGGTTAGTAGGGGCGGGAAGCTGCCAAAATATCCCACGCCAATGTCACTTTCATTGCTAAGTAACTTATCAAGCATACTCTCAGGGCTTTGCACATCGATAGAAAAGTGAATAAGTGGATTGTCGCGATAGCTCGCAGCTAAGCACTGACGCAAGACATCATAAAAAATCGTTGGCATCTGATCGATAAGACATAATCGAATATGACCGCCGCGTACTGAATCTAGCTGCCGAATATAGTGTAGTTGATGTTGAAAGCTGGCCACTGCCTCATTAAAGCTTAAGCACGCCTCGTAAACTGCTGCGCCGTCTTCGGTGAGCTTAAAACCCGCGCGCCCGCGATGACAAAGCGTCATACCCAAACGATCTTCTAAATGGGTTAAATGACCGCTGATGACAGACGGGGTGACATTTAAGCGTGACTGCGCGGCGGTCACGCCTTGGCATTCTACGATGGCCATAAAGCTGCGCAAGGTCTTGATATCAATTTTTATCAATTCATCTAGCATTAAAGGTCATGTTCCCATATCTATTATCTTAATCTGTCTTAACCAGATTTTTTATAAAACTTCTACAAATAACGAATAAATCAAAGTTACTACGAAAAACCAGAAGTTTACTTCTGAATTTTACCATGGTCTCGCCTCTGATATTTAGGTATTGTCAGAGCTATAGAAAAAACGGCATAGACAAAAAGTAATATAGATAAAAAGTAATATAGACAAATTGTCTGTTTTGACCAATCGATACAAGGATGTAAGTGATGAAATTTAACCAACCACTAAGTGGCAACGACATGCCAAGATTTGGCGGCTTCGCTTCTATGATGCGCCTACCAACCCAAGCCGATGCTGAAGGGCTAGATGTAGCATTCGTTGGGGTGCCTTTAGATATTGGCGCCTCAAACCGTAGCGGTGCAAGATTGGGTCCGAGACAGATTCGCGATGAATCACGCATGATTCGCCCTTATAATGTCGCCACTCGTGCCGCGCCTTTTGAATCTTTACAAGTCGCTGACATCGGCGACGTGCCTATCAATACTTTTAACCTACTAAAAAGCGTCGATATTATTGAGAAATTCTATACCGATAAGATTCTCAGTCATGGCGCTATTCCTTTGACATTAGGCGGCGATCATACGATTGCCTTGCCTATTTTGCGCGCGCTCGCCAAAAAACATGGCCCTGTTGGTATGGTACATATCGATGCCCATGCCGATATCAATGATGAGATGTTTGGTGAACAAATCGCCCATGGTACGCCGTTCCGCCGAGCTGTCGAAGAGAATCTCATCGATGGCAACCGTGTGGTGCAGATTGGTCTGCGTGGCACAGGTTATAGCGCTGAAGAGTTTGATTGGTCGACTCAGCAAGGCTTTCGCGTCGTGCCTGCTGAGGAGTGCTGGTATAAATCATTGACACCATTAATGGCAGAAGTGCGTGAAAAGTTAGGCGCTGGACCTGTCTATTTAAGTTTCGATATCGATGGCATTGATCCTGCGTTTGCACCGGGTACGGGAACCGCTGAAATCGGTGGCCTAACGTCAACACAAGGTATCGAAATCATTCGCGGTATGCGCGGACTTGACGTAGTTGGTGGCGATTTAGTAGAAGTGTCACCGCCGTATGACCCGTTTGGTAACACCTCGGTACTGGCCGCGAACCTGCTATTTGAGATGCTATGTATCCTACCGGGTGTGCGCTATGACGATAAGGTCAAAGCCATTTATTAAGCACAATTTATACACTTAAACTGCCTTTTATAAGGAATTAAAGGGCAGTTTGGGTTTAGCTTGGATTTGATACTGAACGACTTATTTAATTGCTATTGAATTTTTTAGGATGATTAACTCATGACGCACTCTCTGCAAACGCCTTTTTTATCGCCAAATTCTCCGCAAACTGCCTCATCTTTGACTTGCGGTGAGCTGCTCGTCCAGTGGTTAGAGTATTATGGGGTGGAGACGGTATTTGGTATTCCGGGCGTACATACGGTCGAGCTATATCGTGGCCTGCCGAATACCAATATTCGCCACGTGACGCCACGTCACGAGCAAGGTGCTGGCTTTATGGCCGATGGTTATTATCGCGCGTCTGGCAAAGTGGGGGTTTGTTTTATCATCACTGGTCCCGGCATGACCAATATCATGACGGCGATGGCGCAATCATTGGCGGATTCTATACCAATGCTGGTGATATCTAGTGTCAATAAAGTGCAGCATACCGGCAGCGGTGAAGGGCACTTGCATGAATTGCACGATCAGCAAGGCATGGTCAGTAAAGTGGCGCTTATGAGTAAAACCATTTGGCAACCTGAGTCATTACCGAAAGTCATCGCCGAAGCTTTTGCGTTATTTAATGGCGCGCGTCCAGGGCCGGTGCATATCCAGCTGCCCATTGATGTGATTACCGCTGATGCCCGCCATGTCGCCAAGCCGCCTAAACTAAATAAGCTAGATACTTCTCTAAACAGCCAATCTGCTAATAATATTTTGGCACAACTACAAGCAAACAAACCACTTCCTCACCCTGCACAATTAGATTTGATTGTTGAAACGTTAAAAACGGCAAAAAATCCAGTCTTGCTTTACGGTGGTGGCTGCGTGGATGTTAATCATGACGCACAAAAACTGTCAGAACTTATCGATGCGCCGACATTTTTGACCATCAATGCCAAAGGTTTACTGCCGCCTGCGCATCCGCTGAGTTTGGGTAGCAATCAATCATTGGCCGCTGGTCGCGCCGTCATTAGCGAGGCCGACTTAGTATTGGCGATAGGTACGGAGCTTGGTGAGACTGATTATGATGTTTTTTTTAATGGTGGGTTCAAAATCAATGGCACGTTGATTCGTATCGACTGTGACGCTCAGCAATTACAGCGTCCGTTTAGAGCGGATATTGCGCTATTGTCGGATGCGCAAATGGCTATTAGTGGTCTATGTACGCGCTTAGAAAATCAACCGCTGCATCATCAAGCAGCACCGCGAGTAGCAAAGGTAAAGCAAGCGTTGATAGAAGAAATGACGCCAGATTTTGCTGGTCAAAACGCGCTGCTACAGCTGATTCGAGATGAGGTGGAAGACGTTATCTTCGTTGGCGATTCAACCCAGCCTGTTTATAGCGGCAATCTTGGCTTTGAAGCGTTAACTACGCGTCGATGGTTTAACTCATCGACGGGCTTTGGCACCTTAGGTTATGGTTTGCCCGCCGCGATTGGTGCCATGATTGGCTCAAAAGCGCCCGTTATCAGCCTGATTGGTGATGGCGGCATTCAGTTTACTATTGCCGAGCTAATCTGCGCTGCCGAGCTTGAGCTGCCATTAATTGTGCTGTTATGGAACAACCAAGGTTATGGTGAGATTCGCCGCTATATGCAAGAGGGTGGCTTGCCTTTGATTGGAGTTAATATAAAAACCCCGAACTTTGAGCGGTTAGCCGCAGGATTTAGCGCCGGTTATCGTCGAATCACAGATAAGCAGCAGCTATTAGATGCCTTGCAAGAGGATATTAAAGGCAAACAACCAATTATTTATGAAGTCGATGAAGCCGATGCATTTATTCTTGAAATGGGTAAAGGTTTTACCTGCTTTAGCTAAAGCGTAATTGCTACTAAAAATAACTTATAAAACGTTATCTCACTATTTGCGCAATGCGCTCAGTCTATGGATAGATTGGGCAGCCAAAAAAATTGGCGCTCGTCGCCTATCAAGGAGGATTAAATGACGAACTATATCGATAAATCCCAGCAGCCAATCTTAGGCAACAATACCATCGTTTCAGGCACGCCGGAAGGGCTACATTGGCGTGCCTCCATGTGGAAGTTTTTGCTATTTTCAGCACTGGGTATTGCGCTGTTTATTATTCCCTTTCAGTGGGATGGCAAAGTCACCATTTTATTGGGCGTATTAACCGATACCTTGCAAGCAGTGCTGGGCAGTTATGTGGTTTACGCGGTATTGGCAATTGTGACGACCTCCTTTATTGGGGCGCTGGCCGTTAAGGTATTAAGACCCAATCTGCATGAAGGCTCTATGTGGGCAAAGCTTCTTGATGTCGATTGGTTTTGGCTTGGCGCGCGCTTTTTGGGCGTGCTGTTTGCGTGGATGATTTATTTACAAGTCGGCCCTGAATTTATCATCAATCGTAATACCGGCGGCGTGATTTTTGAAGACCTGATTCCTATCCTTATTCCTTTGTTCTTTTTTGCCATTTTATCCTTACCATTTCTGACTGATTTCGGTTTAATGGAGTTTTTGGGTACTTTATCTAGTAAAGTGTTCGTTAAATTATTTAGATTGCCGGGTCGCTCTGCGGTCGATGCCATGTCCTCTTGGTTTGGCGCCGCCTCTATTGGTCTGCTGGTGACCATGCAAGAGTATGATAAAAGCTACTATAGTCAGCGTGAAGCGGCAATTATTGCCACCACCTTTTCGGTGACGTCCATCGCCTTTACCTATGTCGTTGCCAAAACCATCGGCGTCGATAACAACTTTGTTTTCTTTTATCTGACCATTGCTGCAACTGGTTTTATCGCCGCGATTATTATGCCGCGTATACCGCCGCTGTCATTAAAACCTGACACTTATCATTCTGGCAAAAGTATGCTCGATGAAGAAATCCCTACTGAGTATTCTACTTACCAATGGGCGATCAATCGTGCCGTCACGCGCGCGCATTCTATGCCAAGCTTAGGGAAAGTGTTTAAGCATAGCCTAAAGAACTTATTTGATATTTATTTTGGCTTAATTCCGGTTATTTTTGCTATTGGCGTTATTGGTCTTGGTTTAGCAGAATACACGCCGGTATTTAATTGGCTCTCTGCGCCGCTCGTGCCATTACTTGAATTATTGCAAATTCCAGAGGCAGCAGAGGCGGCACCGGCGATGATTATGGGCTTTGCCGATATGTACTTGCCAGCCTTGGTTGGTAAAAGTATCGAGAGTGAAATGACGCGTTTTATCGTTGGTGCAGCTTCTATTACCCAGATTATCTATATGTCTGAGGTAGGCGCGCTGATATTGAAATCAAACATCAAGCTGAACGTCTTAGAGCTGTTTATGATTTTTATCTTGCGGACGCTGATTAGCTTGGTGGTCATTACGTCGGTGGCGCATCTATTGTATTAGTCGTGATTGCAACGCCTCATTTTGGCATTAAAAAAGCAGTGAACAGTTAGCGTAAAGACAACTTTATTAAACAATATAAGGCAACTAGTCATCATGGAAATAACAAATTCTTTATCCTTAACGAGAGCCGCCGCTCAGCAAAGCATGAAAAATGAAGTTAGGTTAAATGCCGCCTACATAGAGGGTGATTGGGTCACGATTGCAGCATCTGATTCGGTAGGTGAACATGCTTTATATGATCCAAACTCCGGCGAAGTCATTGCAAAAACTCGCTTGTGTCGTAGCGCACAGGTAGACAGCGCCGCTTATGCCGCATCACGCGCTTATGCAACTTGGTCGCAAACCAGCGTCAATGAGCGCGCGCGTTATCTGCAGGCGATTGCAGATACGATGGCGCAGCAGTTTGAGAAGCTGGTTGCGTTGTCGGTATTGAATAATGGTAAGCTGATTGCAGAGGCGAAAATAGACGTGAGCGACGCCATTGATTGTTATCGCTATTATGCCAATCTTATCACCGAGCAGACGACTTGGTCTAAGGTCGAGACAAACGAGTCAAGCATACGCTTATTAAAAACCTATGCGCCCGTTGGTATTTGCGCCCTTATCGTGCCTTGGAACTTTCCGATGGTGACCACCGCCTGGAAACTAGCGCCCGCACTGGCGGCAGGGTGTACCGTTATTCTCAAACCATCAGAGGTGACACTATTACCAGAGTTGATGCTGGGCAATATATTGTCTACTATTAAGCTGCCAAAAGGGGTGGTTAACATTCTACCAGGCGCAGCAGAAGTAGGTGAAGCAATGACCAGCCACCCGCTGATTGACAAAGTATCTTTTACCGGTAGTAATATCGTCGGTGAAAAAGTAATGCGCCAAGCAGCAACAGGTATCAAGGATATCAGTCTAGAGCTGGGAGGGAAGTCCGCTATCGTAGTGCGCGCAGATGCCAATATTGATTATGCTTGTGATTTAATCATCGGTGGTATCTTTACTAATGCTGGACAAATTTGTTCTGCGACCTCAAGGCTGCTCGTCCATCAAGACATTGCGCAGTCGTTATTTGCGGCATTAAAAGCAAAAACAGAAAGCTTAAAAATAGGCGATGGTTTTGCTGTCGATACGCAAATGGGTCCATTGGTTAGCGCGCAACAACTTGCGCAAGTCAAAAAGTATATCGATATAGCAGTTGATGAAAATCTTATTTGCCTAACAGGTGGCGAGATACTAGACCGTCAAGGATATTTTGTCACGCCGACCATTTATACAGAGGTACCAGTGAGTAGTCGGTTATGGACAGAAGAAGTATTTGGGCCGGTATTGGTCAGTACCACCTTTGCAGACGATGCGCGGGCGGTTGAACTTGCCAATGATAGTAAGTATGCCTTGGCAGCGACTATTGTGAGCGCCAATGAAAGTGCAGCGTTAGAGATGGCGCTACAAATTCAAGCTGGTCATATTTGGGTTAACGAGCAGCAAATCGTATTGCCCGAAGCAGGCTGGGGCGGGTTTAAGCAAAGTGGTATTGGTCGCGAGTTGGGTGCTGATGGTTTGTCTGCTTATCAGAAGAGTAAGCACGTTTTGCTACCGTCGTAATTGCTGATTTTAGCGCCTTGTCATTTTAATCATTGTCATTTTAATCATCATGCTTTTCTGTGCTTAGAGTATTTTTCTATCTCGCTAATAAAAATCCCCTGTTATAGAGATTCTATACAGGGGATTTTGGTTAATGCGTAGCCATAAAATGATAGACTACCACATCAAATCATCTGGAATGACATAAGCGGCATAAGGATCATCTTCTGCCAGCTCGACCTCTGACTTGTCATTCGACACCACAATAAAGCCTTCGAGCTTGGCGTTTATACGATCAGCTAGTGGACGAGGGAGCAGCGCATAATCGTCTTCTAAGCGCGCAATCACCACATGACCAGCTACGATTTGATCATAGAGCTTTTGGGTGATATAAATCTTTTTAATCTTCCCATCGTCAACAAACTGATAAGTGATGTCACCCTGTGTCTCTGTGATTTGGTGTTGCCTAATCATTTGAATAACGTTGGCTCGGAGCGTTTTTTCTTCTAAAAGCTGCTGTTTTTCTTGATTGAGCTTTTGATCTTTTTCTATTTTTTTGGCTTGAGCGTCTGCCAAGGCTTTTTTGGCTTCAAGATTTGAGGCGTCACCTGTGCGCTTGGCATGCTGCGACTGTTTGCTGATTTTTTTGGCTTTTTTGCTATCCACCAATCCAGCTTTTAAGAGTTGTTCTTGTAGGGCGTTTTTGGCCATGTCTGTATTACCTAAGTACCTAAGTGAAATTGCCTAGATCCAAAATTATAGTGTTTAAAAAGGTTATGGTAGCAAATTTTGTGCAGTACTGTCACAGTCTGGCGTAAAAATCGTTCATTACGCCTTAAAAGAATAATTTTAAAAAGTAATTCTACATAATATCTCTCACATAAGGTTTAAAGATAAAGAGCTAAGCTTTTATTCAAATTGTCAAAAAGACGCACCCACATCGTGAGTACGCTAAAAGCTATATAGGTGTAATATAAAAATACTTGAATAAAAATAGAGTTGAGTCAAATTTAGGTTGCTATAGGCGTATCTGTTGCTATAGGCGTATCTAAAGTTACTGGTTGTACCTTGCTTGTTTTGCCATCCACTGCTGCGCTTAAATTCACAAGGAAAATAGCAGTGGCTGCAATTAATCCTGGTATCGCGATAAACAAGAAGTTTGTTTGATGGCTTAGTTCAAGGGTGAGTAGGGCTCCAGTTAAGATAGGACCTACGATAGCACCAATACGACCAATACCTGATGCCCAGCCCATAGCTGTTGTCCGTACACTCGTCGGATAATACTGTGCGACAAAGGTGTAGAGTAGTATCTGTGAGCCGATAGTCGTAGCGCCTGCAATCGCGATCAGAGTATATAGTACTATCTGAGGGCTGTTATAGCCAAGCAGTATCAACGCCGCAGCGCCTAGGGCAAACATGATGGCTAAGACAGGTTTAAGATGAAATTTATCAGCCAGTATGCCGCCGCCGATAGCTCCCACCATGCCACCAATATTGAGTGCAAATAAGAACAGCATGCTTGCACCTAGTGAGTAACCTGCCTGAATCATTAGTTTTGGCAACCAACTAGCAAGGGCGTACACCATCAGTAAGCACATAAAGAAAGCGACCCAAAACATGATAGTAGTGAAACCACGGTTTTTCAGAAATAAGGCTTTAATGGGTGCATCATCGCCTTTGGTCGGCTCGTCCAATAGCAAACTGGTAGAAGTGGTAATCGTTTCTTGCGGTGCCAATTTTTTAACAATAATTTTGGCTTCTTTATCTCGCTTCTCTTTTACCAAATACATCAAAGATTCAGGCAACATTTTCCAAATGATTGGTAAAAGTAGCATTGGAATGCCAGCGATATAAAACATAATCTCCCAGCCAAAATCTACCACCAAAAACGAGCCTAATAATGCCGATGCCATGCCACCAATGGCATAACCACTAAACATTATAGCAACTAAAGTACTGCGAATACGTTTTGGTGCATATTCGGAGGTTAAAGCCACGCAGATAGGCATAACACCACCGATACCTAGGCCTGCAATAAAGCGCAAAGTGGCGAACTGTATTGGACCACCAGCAAAAGCACCAAGAAAAGTAAAGCTACTGAACAAGCCCACGCAAATCATAATGGTTTTTTTGCGTCCAATCTTGTCTGAGAGTGTTCCAAAAATCATAGCACCAAACATCATGCCAAAAAGTGCCGCGCTGGCAAGAAAACCTGCTTGTACTGCGGTTAATGACCATTCCTCCATGAGTAGGGGCAATGCTACACCATAAATAATAAGATCATAGCCATCAAAGATAATAATCAATAAACACCAAAATAAGACTTTCCAGTGAAAAGGTGCAAATTTGGCTTCATCAATAACCCTATTGATGTTTAAAGTAGGTGAGTCCATTCTTTTTTCTCCGTGGGTAATATCCCTATAAGTCTTTATTAAGTTATTGTTTTCTATCAAGCAAGTCAAAAACCATCTGAGTATTAATTTATACCTATAAAGTATAGATTTTGACGTAACTTAATAAAGGGCGGTGACATGTGGTAAAAGAGAAAAGCACCTACATATCCTTTAGATATGCAGGTGCTTTTCTTAAACCAAATGAAAGATTTAAGCTCTTATTTGTTAGACTATTTTTTTATTACTAAAAAATCTGATGGTATCCGTAACTCTATTAGTCATGAAAATATTGTTTGATTAATTGATTGAACACGTCAGGCTGTTCAATATTTGAAATATGTGAAGCATCGATAGTCGCAAGCTTAGCATTAGGGATGTGTTCGACCATATATTGACCATCGGCAACCGTCGTCACTGGATCTTTAGAACCTGCAACCACCGTAACTGGCACGCGGATATCTTTTAGCTGTTCACGTGTATCAGCGTCAGATAATGCCTCGCAGCAGCTGGCATAACCCTCGCTACTGCCAGCTACGAGAGCGTCAGATAATGCTTTAACTACATCTGGATAATCATCGATAAAACTTGCTGTAAACCAACGCGAAGCAGCTGTCGATGCAATAGGTTCTAATCCTTTCTCACGTACCAATTTTGCCCGATCTACCCAAGCATCCTCATTGCCAATCTTCGCGGCGGTATTGCAAAGCATTAAGTGATGGAAGCGGTCAGGGTAATTGATAGCTAACCATTGACCCGTCATTCCGCCCATAGAGATGCCACAAAAAGACGCTTTATCGATGTTTAGATAATCAAGCAAATCAATAACGTCTTGTCCAAGCTGATCTAAACGATAAGGGCCTTTTGGTGCGGAAGATTTACCATGGCCACGGGTATCGTAGCAGATAATAAAGTAATCGTTTTGTAAGGCATCGATTTGCGGCTGCCACATATGATAGCTAGTGCCCAAAGAGTTAGAAAATATCAGAGCAGGATTGCTGCTATCGCCAAAAGTGGCATAGTTTAGGGCAACGTCTTTGTTGTCAAATATGGGCATCATTATTATCCTTTTTAATCATGGTAATGTCATTGCAGTAGTAATGGTGGGTGGTTTGAGCGATATTTATGAATAGCACTATCTAATCGTTGACAACCCGTTCAATAATCATCGCAATGCCTTGTCCAACCCCAATACACATCGAGCAAATAGCATAACGCTTATCAGTTTTCTCAAGTTGATTGAGTGCTGTTAAAATTAAACGTGCGCCTGAGGCACCGAGTGGATGACCAAGGGCAATGGCACCACCATTAGGGTTGACGCGCGCGCTGTCATCAGCTAACCCTAAGTCACGCGTACAAGCGAGAGCTTGAGCGGCAAAGGCTTCGTTTAATTCAATGACATCCATCTCATCAAGTGACAGTCCAGTTTTTACCAGTAGTTTTTTTATCGCTGGTGCTGGAGCAAAGCCCATAATACGTGGCTCAACGCCTACCGTAGTTGAGGCCACAATACGTGCACGCGGTTTTAGATTGAACTTTTTCACCGCTTGCTCTGATGCCACTAAAAAAGCCGCTGCGCCATCATTGATACCTGACGCATTGCCAGCCGTCACGGTGCCATCTGAGGTGACGATAGGGCGCAGTTTGGTCAACTTCTCAAGCGTGGTATCAGCGCGAGGGTGTTCATCGGTATCGACAGTGATAGGCTCGCCTTTGCGTTGCGGGATGCTGACTGGAGTAATCTCATCTTTGAAAAACCCTGCCTTTTGCGCCGCTGCGGTCCGTTGTTGACTACGTAGGGCAAAAGCATCTTGGTCAGCGCGATTGATATTGAATTGTTCTGCGACATTTTCAGCAGTTTGCGGCATGGTCTCCGTGCCATACAATTCGTCAAGCTTTGGATTGATAAAGCGCCAGCCCATGGTTGTATCTTCAAGCGTTTGACTACGATCAAAGGGTTTATTTGCTTTACCCATTACCAATGGCGCACGGCTCATGCTCTCAACGCCACCTGCGATAATCAAATCAGCTTCACCGGCTTTGATGGCGCGTGCCGCTATCGCTAACGCATCCATTGACGAGCCGCATAAGCGATTCACGGTAGTGGCAGGCACTTGATAAGGTAAGCCAGCTAGTAACGATGACATACGCCCGACGTTGCGATTGTCTTCACCGCTCTGATTAGCACAGCCGTAAATAACGTCATCTACTTGTACCCAATCGACATTGGCATTACGTTCCATTAACGCCTTGATAGGGATAGCTCCCAAATCGTCAGCGCGTATCTGTGCTAGAGCGCCGCCGTAGCGTCCAAAAGGGGTGCGAATGGCATCGATAATATAAGCATCATTTAAACCAGTGATTGAATCAGTCATCATCCTTGTCCTTTTTATTATTTTGAATTTGTAGCATCAATTAGCGTCGCACCCGTCAATGCTTGTAAGTCCGCAAAGCTTAAGCCATCGACCATTTCAGTGACGGCTAAACCTTTATCAGTGACATCAATGACACATAAGTCAGTATAAATACGATCAACACAGTTTTTGCCAGTCACAGGGTAGGTAAGCTTGCTAACGATTTTAGGGTCGCCAGTCTTGGTGGTGTGATTGGTCATCACAAAGACTTTTTTGGCACCGACGGCTAAATCCATAGCGCCGCCAACAGCCGGTATTGCATCTGTCGCACCGGTGCTCCAATTGGCTAGATCACCATTTTCAGCCACTTGAAATGCACCTAGTACGCAGATATCAAGATGACCTCCGCGCATCATGGCAAAAGAGTCGCCATGATGAAAGAAGCTGCCGCCATCGAGCATTGTGACGTACTCTTTTCCGGCATTAATCAGCTCGGGATCCTCTTCACCTTTGGCAGGTGGTGGCCCAAAAGCTAATAAGCCGTTTTCTGAATGCAAAAATACATCTTTATCATCCGGTAGGTATTGGGCAATTTTGGTCGGTAGTCCGATGCCTAAATTGACATAGGCACCATCTGGAATATCTTGTGCAGCACGCTCGGCGATTTGATCGCGGGTCAAAACGGTGTAGGAAGTATGGCTCATGATGACGCTCCTTATAGTTGGCAGTATTAAGCGGTGGCTGTAGTAGCTGTGCTAGAAAGTTAAGCGCTAGCAGATTCAGTGCTAGCAGGCTGAATTTGCACCACATGCTGCACAAAGATACCCGGCGTAATAACGTGCTCAGGATCAAGCGCGCCAAGCTCAACCGTTTCGGAGACTTGGGCGATAGTAATATCAGCCGCCATTGCCATGATAGGACCAAAGTTACGCGCAGACTTGCGGTAGACTAAATTGCCCCAGCGATCGCCTCTAGAAGCTTTGATTAAAGCAAAATCAGCCTTGATCGGATATTCAAGAACATAGTCTTTACCATCGATTTCTCGAGTTTCCTTACCTTCTGCGAGTAAAGTACCAAAGCCTGTGGGCGTATATACCGCACCGAGTCCCATACCTGCTGCTTGAATACGGCAAGCCAAATTACCCTGTGGTACTAGCTCCAGCTCAATCTTGCCAGCATGATAAAGCTCATCAAATACCCAAGAATCCGATTGACGCGGGAAAGAACAAATGATTTTACGCACAGCACCTGTTTTTAAGAGCTTGGCAAGGCCGTGATCGCCATTACCGGCATTATTATTAATGATGACCAAATCCTTTACGCCTAAATTAATAAGTCCATCAATGAGTTCAGCGGGTTGACCCGCTGTGCCAAAGCCACCAATCATGATGGTGGCGCCATCTTTGATTTGACTAAGTACGTCAGTGATATTTTTCTCTGCTTTGTTAATCATGTTTATATCCTATAAAAAGTCATATGAGGTAGTGTCTTTAAAATTAATAAGTGGTACATGGGTTGGACTCATTGCTCTGACACTACTTAATTTTTTTCGTAAGAGACTTGCTCTTAATTGGCTTCATTATTAGAGGTCGTTAATGAGATAGATGATGTTGGTAGTAGGCGTTTTTTGGTCAGAATATAGTGAGCAATCATGCCAATAAGAATGCCCCAAAAAACAGAGCTTAATCCCAAAAAGCTCATACCCGATGCTGTCGCCAAAAAGGTAATTAACGCTGCATCTCTTTGCTCATCATTTTTCATAGCAATGGTGATATTGGCAGAAATGGCACCGATTAATGCAAGGCCGGCCAGTGCCGCGACAAGCTCTTTTGGAAGCAAGCTAAATACCATCACGATACTGCCAGCAAATAAACCGCCAAATAAATAGAAGATGCCATTAGCGACACCTGCGATATAGCGCTTTTCCTTAAGTTCATGCGCATCTTTGCCAGTACAAAGCGCGGCTGTGATAGCGGCAAGTACGATAGTGATACCACCAACACATGCAACTGCTAACGAGGCGAGGCTTGTAACACTCACAATAGGCTTGGCTGGCGTGTCGTAACCGCTAAGATTTAAAATAGCCATACCGGGTAAGAATTGACCAGTTAAGCTCACAAGGATGAGTGGTATAGCGAGGTTAAACGTTGAGTTCCACGACCATTCAGGGGCAATAAAAGTAGGTATAGTGATAGCTAAATCGAAATTGACAGGGTTCATTTTGCCAAGTAAGACGCTTAAGATAACACCGCACAGTAGTACCCAAATCATCGTATAGCGCGGCGAAAAGCGTTTGGCTAATAAATAGCAACCGAGCATGCTAAAGACGATAAATGGCATGCTATCAGTGGCTTTAAATAATTCTAAGCCGAATTGAAATAGAATCCCTGCCATCATGCCAGCGGCGATACCGTTAGGAATCCATTTTAATATTTTGTCGAAGTAACCTGTTGCCCCCACGATAAATATGACAATCGCTGAGATGATATAACCGGCAACAGCTTCATTAATACTCATCTGTGGAAATAGGGTAACCAGTAAAGCGGTACCAGGGGCGGACCATGCTGTAATAACCGGTGTTTTATATTTAATAGACAAATATATACCAGAAATAGCCGCACCGATGGAGACACCCCAAATCCAAGACGCCATCATGGCATCTGAAACTTGTGCGGCTTGTGCGGCCTGAAAAAAAATAATCAAAGGACCCGCATAAGAAATAAGAACCGCTAAGAACCCTGCAACCGAGGCGGAGAGCGACCAATCGCTTTTTAAGGTTTGGATTACAGAGGCCATATTGCTTCCTTGCAAATTAGCATTTGTCATGGGATTAACAGTTTGGGATGACAAATTCAGGTTCATGCTATTTATTGGCAGATTAATTATTAGCCTTCGTCGCCACCGCCCACAGGAATGGTGCTACCAGTGATATAAGAAGACTCATCAGAGGCCAGAAACGCAATAGCATTCACCTGTTCGTCGATGGTGCCGTAGCGCTTCATAAAAGTGCGATCAATAGTCTGGTCAACCACCGCATTCATCCATGATTTTTCATCATCAGTTAATGGTTTGGTATTACGTGGAATCTTTCTGGGCGGCGCTTCAGTACCGCCAGTTGCCACTGCATTCACGCGTATACCATCGTTTGCATACTCAAAAGCGAGCGATGCGGTCAAGGCATTCACGCCGCCTTTTGCTGTCGAATAGGGTATGCGGTTGATACCGCGAGTAGCGATAGAGGACACATTAACAATAGTGCCTGACTGCTGTTTGACCATGGTTGGTAAAACAGCATGGCAACACCATAATGTTGGAAATAATGAGCGACTGACTTCCTTTTGAATCTCTGCTTCAGAAAAGCTGGTAAAAGGTTTCATCCATATCGCGCCGCCGACATTATTGACCAAAACATCAATTCTCCCGTAAGTATCTATTGCCTTGTCGATAGCTTCTTTAGCACCCTGATGCGTTTCAAGGTCAGCTTGAATAGTAACTGCATCCCCACCGTTAGTGATGATTTCAGCTAGCACCTCTTCTACTAATGGAGAAAAGTCTGCCATGACGATTTTTCCGCCTTCACTTGCCAAGCGTAAAGCGACTCCGCGTCCGATGCCTTGGGCGGCACCAGTAACGATACATACCTTATTATCAAATCTTTTACTCATGACAGTCTCCTAAAAACTTGCTCATGCTCTGCTACTAAAGGGATGCCTTTAGGTTCTATTATTGCTCACTAGGTGTGAATTTCTCATAATAAAAATTACTTGGTTTTAGGTTGCTGCTATCTAACCAATTACTCACAGCATCTACCATCCCTAACGGACCACACAAGTAGACATCGACGTCACCATCGTTCAGCCACTCGTTATCAACATGACCGGTAACATAGCCTTTACGCTCATGCTGGCTGTCTTCAGTGGCGACACAGGTGCGGTAGTCAAACCAAGGGTGGTTTTGTTTGACTTCTTCTAGTTTCTGAACTTCTATAAGATCAAAGTCGTTGGTGACGCCGTAGACCATCCTGACAGGATGGTGAGCACCAGACATCTCTAAGCTTTTTAGCATCGATAGAAAAGGCGCAATACCGGTACCACCTGCTAGGAATAATGTCGGACGAACAAGAGGACGTAGATAAAAGCTACCAAATGGGCCTTCGAAATCCATATCTTGGCCAATTTCAGCGATGTCAGATAAAAAAGTACTCATCTTACCGTTAGGAATATTACGAACGACGAACTCAGCCTGCTTGGCATTGGGTACAGAGCTAAATGAGTAAGAGCGCGTTTCGTTGGAGTTAGGAATGTTGATGTTGACGTATTGACCTGGAAGAAACACCAAGGCATCTGAGTTGTCAATATCAATACCAAAATGAATGGTAGATTCAGACAACACATTGAGTTGCTGTAATTTACCTTTAAAAGTAGATTTACCAACTTTACAGGCTTCAGAGGAGGTTGGTACTTTGATCACGCAGTCGCTTTCTGGAATCATCTGGCAGGTGAGTACATAACCTTCAGCGGCTTCAGCTTCTGTCAGTGCATCTTCGATATACATATCAGGGTGCATGTCGTAGCTGCCAGATTCACAATGGCAACGGCAAGTACCGCAAGCACCATCAAGGCAATCCACAGGGATATTAAATTTTTGACGATAAGCGGCTTCGGCGACGGTTTCGTCGGCTTCACATTTGATGAAGCCTGTGACGCCGTCTTCGAACTGTAGAGCAATATTATATTCCATGAGAAATATCCCTTTTCAACACGTATTAATTAAAAGCTAGTGGCTAAATAATGAGTGAATAATGATTAGACGTGATAGACGTCCATGATTTGATGCACATAGTCGTCTTTTAAGACCACATACTTATCCAAAATTTTTGGTTGGTCTTGAGTCATGTCTATTTTGTACTGAGAGTAACCCCAATAGGTATTGGTCTCGTGATAGCGAAAGGACTTGTTGATCCAGTTGAAACGCACCGTCACAATACCGTCATTGTCTTCGAGTAGTTCAATATTCGATAAATTGTGCGTGGTGCGCGTATCAGGAATGGTCGCTGATGAGCGCTCAGTCTCGATGCGGAAGATACGATCTTCAAGACCACGGCGATCCGGATAATAAATCAGCGAGATTTCTCGTTGTGGGTCGCTGATGAGCTGACCATCATCATCCCAACTTGGCATCCAGAAAGGGCAGTCTTCATCGTAATAAGTGAGCCATTCTTCCCATTTTTTCTCATCCAATAAACGCGCTTCACGGTATAGAAACTGTCTAATGTCTTCAATGTTAACCGTTGCATTTTTCATGATTGATATCCTTATTTTTTGTCAGTTCTACAATAAATAGCAGAGTAATAATAAAAAATGTATTAGTCGCTATTAGCACCGTGTAGCTGCTGCTCTTGCTCTAGAGCTTTTTTCATCTCTTCATGCCAGTAGCGATGTTGGACGGTATATAGTCCTTCATCTTCAGTCTTAACACCACTCATTAAAGGTTTGAGGTCAATAGCGGCAGCGCCTTCATCTGCACCTTGAATCCAGTGCTCGGAGCCTCGGCACATATCATTCCATTCAAGCTTGATACCGTTATAACCTTCTTGGCATGAGCGGAACTCTTCTAAGTCATCAGGGGTTGCCATACCAGTAACGTTAAAGAAATCTTCATACTGACGGATACGGCGTGCACGTGACTCATCGCTTTCGCCTTTTGGTGCGATACACCAGATGCTAACTTCAGTTTTGTCAACCGCGATAGGGCGGAGCATACGAATTTGTGAGCCGAACTGATCCATGATGTAGACGTTTGGATATAGGCATAAGTTACGTGAGCGTTCAATCATCCAGTCCGCCATGGCTTCACCGTAGCTGGCGACATACTCATCGCGATAAGCGTAGTTTGGACGGTCTTGTGGGTTTTCCCACTGTGTCCATAACAGCATGTGACCGTTTTCAAAAGAATAAAACCCACCGCCTTGTCGACCCCATTTGCCAGCGTTCATGGCTTTGATATTGTCTTCTTTGACAGCTTCAGCTTCTTTACGGCGCGCAGTTGTCGCAGCGTAGTTCCAATGGACGGCTGATACGTGATAGCCGTCGGCACCGTTTTCAGCTTGCAGCTTCCAGTTACCATCAAAGGTATAGGTTGAGGTGCCGCGTAACACTTCTAGACCTTCTGGCGATTGATTGACAATCATGTCAAGAATTTTGGTAGAGCCACCAAGCCAGTCTGCGATTGGCTGAACATCATCATTTAAGCTGGCAAAGATAAAGCCTTTATAATTAGCCATCTTCACTTGTTTTAAGTCGTGTGAGCCTTCTTTATTGAAGCATTCTGGATAGCCTGCATGTCTTGGGTCTTTAACTTTAAGCAGCTTGCCTGAGTTGTTAAAGGTCCAACCGTGGAATGGGCAGGTGTAAGTGGCTTTATTGCCTTTCTTATGACGGCAGAGCTGTGCGCCGCGGTGTGAGCATGAATTAATCATGCAGTGCAAATCGCCTTCTTTATTGCGGGCAAGAATGACGGGCTGACGGCCAATGTATGAGGTGTAGTAGTCGTTGTTATCAGGAACTTGAGACTCATGAGCCAAATACACCCAATTGTTTTCGAAGATGTACTTCATCTCAAGCTCGAACAACTCTTCGTTAGTGAAGGCGCTACGATGCAGGCGATAAATCCCTTTTTCGCTGTTTTCTTCTAAAAAATCATCAATAGTGATGTCTGATCCTTCAGGTACTAGATTGATACGCTGGCTCATGGCTGCCTTCCTTGTATAATAACGGTGTTAAATGAGATTCAGTGTTACGCTTGATACGGCAGCTTGGGACGTACCAAACGTAGAGATTTCATATTTATAAACTACTAATATCCAATAACAAGCCCCGATTAACCTTGGGCACGGCGACGTTCGACTTCACTGCCTTGGACGTTTTGGTCGATATCTTTTACTAAATGAAAGTCGAAATCGATACTGGCATATGGTTTATCGAGACCTTTTTCTTTAAGCTTGTCAGCCTCGTCGATCATAGTGATTTCTGGCACTAAGCCTTCGCGACTTGCAAAGGCAAAGTCATCCCATAAGTACTCATCGCCATCGATGTTAATTTGTGTGGTCAATTTACGATGCCCGTCGGCACTGGCGAAAAAATGAACATGAGCTGGGCGATGACCATGACGACCTAGCGCGCCCAATACTTTTTGTGTCATACCTTCTGGTGGTACTGAATAGCCTAGTGGTACGATACTGCGGAAGGCATAATTGCCGTTTTCGTCAGCGATAATGGTTCGGCGTAAATTAAATTCTGACTGCGACTCATCAAAGAAAGAGTAATTGCCCAAGCTATTGGCATGCCATGCTTCAACTTTTGCATGTGGCAGTGGCTGGCCATCTTCGCCGTAAACCGTACCTTGCATAAATAAGACAGTGCCTTCACCATCTTCGCTACCATCATCGAGACGAGCAAAGCCTTTCTCTTCTGGCGCGCCTGCTACATAAAGGGGACCTTCGATGGTACGGGGTGTACCGCCTTCAAGCCCCGCTGCTTTTAGGTCTTCTTCAATCATTAAATCCATAAAATGATCAAAACCCAATCCTGGCGATAATAGACCGGCTTCTTTGCCCAAATCGCCAATAAACTCAACCCCAGACCAGTATTCGTCGGCAGTGATTTTTAAGTCATTAATGGTTTGCATAAGGTCGGTTACGATACGTAATACAATCTCTTGTACGCGTGGATTGACTTGCTCTGGGTAATCGATTTTACCTTTGATGAACTGCGTAGCTAATGCTTCAATTTGGCTGCGTTCCATGTCTCTCTCCTTGTTGAGGACTGTTTTGTTAAGGGGTTGTTATAGTGAGTATTCTTACTCAAATTTTTATAGATTCTGATATCAGCTGTACTGGCTTGCTTTAGCTGTCATCACTACGCACAGATGATGGATGACGTAACAATGGTGTCACTTCAACCTTCATGTACGGATAGAGCGGTAATGACATCATAATGTCGTGTAGCTCTTCATTACTCTCAACATCAAAAATGCTGAAGTTAGAATACTGACCGGCTATACGCCAAATATGACGCCATTTACCTTGCTCTTGGAGCTTTTGTGACAGCGCTTTTTCGGTGGCTTTAAGCTCGTTGACCTTGTCGGCGTCCATATCTGTTGGGATTAAGACATCCATTCTGACGTGGTATAACATAATTATTTCCTTATATTTGATGACGGGTAATTTTTTTAGCTGTTACAGCATTTCAGTTTGAGCATTAGTGGCAAATTGCGGCTTCGATGATTTAAGTGAATTATTGATTGCTTGTTTGGCGTAGTGATAGACTTTATCGCTATCTACTTCGATACCAAGACCTGCGCCCGTAGGTACATTTAACCCAAAATTTTGATAATCAAGAGGCTGTACTAAAACGTCTTCGGTTAATAACAACGGACCAAACAGTTCGGTGTCAAAATTTAGACTGGGATAGGTTGAGAATACATGAGCTGAGGCCACCGTACCGATAGGCCCTTCAAGCATAGTGCCGCCATACAGCTCGATACCTGCTAGATGTGCCATTTGTCCAATAAGACAAGCTGCTCTCAATCCGCCTGCTTGATTAATTTTTACCGCAAAGACATCAGCATAATGATCTGCTGCTAAATGAAAGGCATTCTGAGGATCTTGGACAATTTCATCCGCCATAATCGCCACATCAAAGCGATCAGTTAAACGTTTTAGAGCGGCTTTATTACGCATTGATATAGGTTGTTCTATTAAATCAATGCCTCCAGCTTGTAATAGGCTAATACCTTGCATTGCCTCAAGTTCTGTCCAAGCCTGATTGACATCAACGGTAATGCGGCAATTAGGCAAGGCTGCTTTTATGGCTAATACGTGGGCCACATCATCAGTAATCGGATTGCTACCGATTTTTAATTTAAAAATGCGATGGCGCTTTTGCTCAATCATGCGCTTAGCTTCGGCGATATCGGTCGCTGTATTGCCGCTGGCAAGCGTCCAAGCCACTTCGATACGGTCACGAACACGACCACCAATCAGCTCACTTACTGGTAGGTTTAGGCGTTTACCTTCAATGTCGAGTAGGGCAGTTTCGATGGCACACTTTGCAAAGCGGTTGCCATTGATATGAAGACTTAGCAGCTGCATAGCTTTTGCTGGACTAGTCGGCTGCTCTTTTAATAAAAGAGGGGTAAAGTAGGTATCGATATTAGTTTTGATGCTATGAGGGCTTTCTTCTGCGTAGCTTAGACCGCCAATGGTGGTTGCTTCACCCCAACCTTCATAGCCATCTTCTGTTTGAATGTGCACCAACACCAAAACTTGTTCGTTCATAACGGTACAAGCGAGCTTATGAGCCCTTATAGTAGGTATCGGTACCAATAAAGTATTAATTGAACGAATCATAACAGTCCCTATTAAGTTAATGCTGCTTCCTTATGCTTAATAAGAACTATAGTTGCTGTATAACGACATGTCTAAGACCTATTTAGTCTATTATTAATACCTTTTAGGTATTTTGATAACCAACCCGCACCATGTTATGTTCTTTAGGTATCGATAAGCTTATAGATCACTCAAGGAATAACATTCAATGGAATTGAGACATTTACGCTACTTTGTAGCGGTGGCAGAGGAAAAAAGTTTTAATAAGGCAGCAGAGCGTTTGTTTATTTCACAGCCCCCACTGAGCCGTCAGATAAAACAGTTGGAAGAAGAGATCGGCGTCACGCTCATTGATAGGGACAATCGCCCTTTAAAACTTACAGAAGCTGGCGACTTTTTTTATGATCATGCGCTGCAGATAATAAAAAAATCAGATGATCTGCGTGCTATGACTTTTCGTAAGGGTAATTTTGACAACTCACTCTCTATAGGTTTTGTATCGTCGATATTATATGGCATATTGCCAAAAGTGATTGCGCGCTTCAGAGAGGTCTATCCAAATATAGAAATTAAGTTATATGAATTAAACTCTTGGCAGCAAACACAAAGCTTGGTAGAGGGTAAAATAGATGTTGGTTATGGAAGGTTATTATTCGAAGACGCTTCTATTAGGCGATTACTATTAAGAGAGGAGAGCTTAGTTGTAGCTGTTCCTGTTAAACATCGTTTGGCACAAGAGAAGCAAAAGAGCATTCGTTTAATGGATTTAACCAATGAAAACTTATTGTTATATCCGATGGCACCTCGTCCTAGTTTTATCGACTATATCTTAGAGTTGTTTGAGGCACGCAATCTAAAAGCAAACTATTTTACTGAGGTACGTGAGCTGCATGTTGCTTTAGGGTTGGTAGCAGCAGGTGAGGGCTTGACTATCGTGCCAAAAACGCTTGAGCATCTGCGGAGTCAGGAATTGACTTATATTCCTTTCGAGGACGGGCTTTTAACCTCGCCTATCGTCATGAGTGTGAGACACTTTGACAAATCAGAGCTATTAAAAATATTGTTGGACGTGACTTATCAGATTTACGATGAAGAAGGGTTTGATTATAAGCCTGAAAAAATTTAAGAAGATCAATTGCTTATTAATAACCTTAATATGAACTCATAATAGGATAGTTTTATGCCAGAATTCCATTACAAACCCGAAGCAGGCCCGGCGGAAGTAGCACGGCTCGTTTGTGGTAGCCCTTATTATAATCGTCGTGAATACGATTTTTCTGAACTAGAAGACTGACTATAAAGAGCTGATAAAGGTTTAACGCATGCTTAAGTAGCATTATAAATCTGCAACTTCTAAAGTTGAACTATTTTTAAATTATCAAAGAGTAAGTGCTTTGAAAGAGTGTGCTAAGCTTGGGTTTGCTAACTTACCCTAATATGATTATTCGTTTACCAGATTCCGTTATGCGCTTGATGCAGCATATCTCAACGATATCTAAGTAAAGGTTCGTCCTAGTCTTATACATTCTGAAAACCTTGAAAATACCATAAAAAGAGGCTTGTCGTATCGCTGCGAACAAGCCTATTTTTATGTAATATAAGGAACAGTCTTAAGGTATGTGGTCAAATCTACCAAGCATGATTTTATACAAGTTTATTGAACAAAGCTTTTGGTTAATTTAGTATGTTTTTGCGAGTTGTTAAATATATAACTTTAGAGACTTAAAATATACGGTAATTATAATTACCGTATATTAGCTATTACTCTTAATAAACGTTAGTTTTAATCGTATCAATTTCATTATTTTTTAATTTATGTTTTTTAATTTATGTTTTTTAATTTATGTTTTTTAATTTATGTTTTTTAATTTATGTTTTTTAATTTATGTCAAGGATGACCCGTATGAGTATCAAAGCATTTCCAGCAAAATGGATGACTGAAGAACACGAAATGGTATATGACAGTGCGCTAAAAATGTTTCAAAGCTGGGAGGACAAAGACGAGCAGTGGCGCGAGAACGGTATGATTGACCGCGCGGCTTGGGAAGAGGCCGGCGAGATGGGCTTTTTATGTGCGTCAATACCAGAGGAGTACGGCGGCGGTGGCGGTGATTTTGGTCATGAAGCCGCGATTCTTTTGGCGCAGGCGCAGGCGAACCGAGCCAGTTATGGCGGTATGGTGCATTCAGGTATCGTGGCGCCATATATCTATAAGCTTGGAACTGAAGAGCAAAAAAAATCATTGTTGCCTAAGATGGCGACGGGCGAATATATTGGTGCTATTGCGATGACTGAGCCGACGACGGGCTCTGACCTGCAGGCCATCAAAACTTATGCGATAAAAGAGGGTGATGACTATATCATTAATGGTTCAAAAACCTTTATTACCAATGGTCAGCATGCCAATATCGTGCTATTAGCTTGTAAGACAGACCGCGATAAGGGCGCACAAGGCGTCTCGCTGATTCTTGTTGAGACCGACGATTTAGAAGGCTTTACACGTGGCCGTAACCTAAAAAAGACGGGTCTTGCTGGACAAGATACTTCAGAGCTTTTCTTTAGTAATGTGCGTGTGCCACAAAAAAACGTACTAGGCGGTGTCGAGGGGCTCGGCTTTATACACATGATGCAAGAGCTGCCGCAAGAGCGCCTGATTATTGCTTTAAGTGGCTGCGGCGCGATGAAACTGGCATTAGAGCTGACGCTTGAATATGTCAAAGAGCGTGAAGCCTTTGGCAAGCCAATTTGGCAATTCCAAAACACGCGCTTTAAGCTCGCTGAGGTACAAGCGGATTATTTAGCGGTAAAAGCCTTATGTGATTCAGCAGTTGAGGCGCAAATACAGGGTAAGCTTGACGCCGCGCAAGCATCCTTAATCAAGTACTGGGTGACAGAAAAACAGTGTAAAACGATGGATGAATGCTTACAGTTATTTGGTGGTTACGGTTATATGTCAGAGTACCCAATCGCTCGTATGTATGCCGATGCTCGCGTACAAAAAATCTACGGCGGCACCAATGAAATCATGAAAGAGCTGGCCTCGCGCTTTATGTAATCGCTTATGAGTGAGCAGAATGCGCGCTTCTCAACACTTCCTTATTTAAAACTAGCTACTTAAAAATTAAAGGGATTTATTATGACCCAGACCGCTTATATCTATGATGCGATCCGCACTCCACGTGGTAAAGGAAAAAAGGATGGCGCTTTGCATCAAGCATCGCCGATTTGGTTGACACGTACGCTACTTAAAGAGATGCAGCAGCGTTATCACTTAGATACCAGCCTCGTCGATGATATCGTGCTGGGTTGTGTAACGCCAGTCGGTGAGCAAGGCTCTGATATCGCTCGCATCGCTGCTCTCGATGCAGGCTGGGATCAACGTGTAGCAGGGGTGACATTGTCACGCTACTGCGCCTCAGGCCTTGAATCTATCAACCTTGCTGCTGCCAAAGTCATGTCCGGTATGGAAGACATGGTCGTCGCAGGCGGCGTTGAGTCTATGAGCCGCGTACCGATGGGCTCAGATGGCGGTGCTTGGTATATGGATCCACGCGTTAATGATGCGACAGGTTTTGTCCCACAAGGGGTTGGCGCTGATACTATCGCAACCCTAAAGGGCTTTAGCCGCAGCGATGTTGATGAGTTTGCCACCGAGTCACATAGAAGAGCCGCCGCCGCTTGGGAAAAAGGCTATTTTGATAAATCAGTGGTGCCTGTTAAGGATATTAATGGTTTATTACTATTAGACAAAGACGAAACCATTCGTCCAAATACTGATGTTGCCACTTTAGCAAAGCTCAATCCGTCTTTTGCTATGCCCGGTCAGATGGGTTTTGATAGCGTTATTTTGGATAAATACACCACGATTGAAAAAGTAAACCATGTGCATCATGCTGGCAACTCATCAGGTATCGTCGATGGTGCTGCGATATGTCTTATCGGTAGTGCGGCCGCTGGGGACAAAGCTGGACTTAAGCCACGAGCGAAGATTACTATGGCAGCGGTCATTGGCTCAGAGCCTTCTATTATGCTGACAGGTCCGACACCAGCTTGTAAAAAAGCGCTAGATAAAGCAGGTATGCAAGCGTCTGATATCGACCTATGGGAGATAAACGAAGCCTTTGCTGCTGTTCCGATGAATACCGCTAGCGACTTTGGTATTTCATTAGATAAAGTCAATGTTAATGGCGGTGCGATTGCGATGGGTCACCCACTCGGCGCAACAGGTGCGATGCTAATGACGACGGTGCTTGATGAGCTTGAGCGCTGCGATTTAAAAACCGCCATGGTTACGCTATGCGTCGGCGGCGGTATGGGGATTGCAACTATCATTGAGCGTGTATAAAAACATTTAGCAAAAACGATTATAAAAATGATTATGGATGATTAACAAGGATTTAAAATGAGCACCAATAGCGTAGATGCCATCAATGCATTAAAGAATTTTTCTGCCCAATCTGATAATGGAATTATCACCGTCACTATCGACCAAACCGAGCGTAAGATGAATGTCATTGGAGAGGGCTTTAATGATGCCTTTGCTACAATAACGGATACTTTTATCAATGACCAAGACGCAAAAGGCCTAATTCTAACGTCTGGTAAATCAACCTTTGTGGTTGGCGCAGATATTGACCAATTGACTACTATTGAAACGGCCGAGCAAGCCTTTGACTTGGTTGAGGACTTAAAAACTAGCCTGCGTAAACTTGAAACTTCAGGTAAACCAGTGGTTGCTGCCATTACTGGTACGGCACTAGGTGGTGGTTTAGAGCTGGCGCTAGCCTGTCATTATCGCATCGCTATTGACTCTCCTAAGACCAAACTTGGTTTGCCAGAAGTTAAGCTTGGCTTGTTACCCGGCGGTGGTGGTACGCAGCGTCTACCGCGTTTGATTGGTATTCAAAAAGCCCTTGAGCTGATGACCCAAGGTAAAGTGCTGCGTCCACAGCAAGCGCTAGAAATTGGCTTTATCGATGACGTGGCTCATGACAATGACGAGCTTATCAGTAAAGCAAAAGCGTGGATTAATGACAATCCAAAAGCGCAGCAACCATGGGATAAAAAAGGCTTTAAAATCCCAGGCGGTGACAGCAATCATCCAAAAGTGGTGCAAGTATTTTCTATGGCCCCAGCGATGGCCAATCAAAAATCCCACGGCAACTATCCTGCGATTACCCATATTTTATCTAGTGTGTTTGAAGGCTGCTTAACCGATATCGACAACGGCCTTAAAATCGAGTCGCGTTTTTTTGTCGCCTGCGTGTTATCAGACGTATCCAAAAACATGATTAATAGCCTTTGGACGCAGCTCAATAGCATTAAAAAAGGACAATCACGCCCGCAAGGGTTTGAAAAATATAAAGTCAGCAAAGTCGGTATTTTAGGTGCTGGCATGATGGGCGCTGGTATCGCTTACGTTTCAGCTAAAGCAGGTATGGAAGTGGTATTGCTCGATACGGCCATTGAAGGTGCCGAAAAAGGCAAAAGCCACTCTACTAAGCTGCTAGACAAAGCCATCAGCCGAGGACGTTCAACAGAGGCCAAAAAACAAGCATTATTAGACCTTATCAAGACCACCACGTCTTATGATGATTTAGAAGGCTGTGATTTAATCATCGAAGCTGTTTTTGAAGATGTAGATATTAAAGCAGAATGTACGCGACAATCTGAAGACGTTATTCCAGAGACTGCCGTTTATGCTTCTAACACCTCAACCTTGCCAATCACTGAGCTTGCTAAAGCCAGCAAACGCCCGAACCAGTTTATCGGTCTACATTTCTTCTCACCGGTTGATAAGATGCCACTCGTTGAGATTATCGTTGGTGAAAAAACCGACGATGCCACGCTAGCAAAAGGTTTTGATTATGTTGGTCAAATTGGCAAGACGCCCATCGTTGTCAATGACAGCCGCGGATTTTATACATCGCGTGTTTTTGGCACTTATGTGTCAGAAGGTATCGTCATGCTAGGCGAGGGTATTCACCCGCGCAGTATTGAAGTGGCTGGTATGAAGTCTGGTATGCCGATGCCGCCGCTCGCATTACAAGATGAGGTGTCACTCAGCCTGTCATTACACGTGATGCAGCAGACTAAAAAGGCAATGGAAGCAGAAGGTAAGACTTTTACGCCGCATCCTGCGATGTCAGTAGTAGAAAAAATGGTCAAAGAATTTGGCCGCGAAGGTAAAAAGGTGTCTAAAGGCTTTTATGATTATCCAGAGAATGGTGAAAAACATCTATGGACTGAGCTCACTGAACTATATCCAACGACAGATGAGCAGCCCTCGCAGCAAGACTTGGTAGACCGCTTGCTTTACGTGCAAGCCAATGAGACTGCCAAATGCTATGAGGAAAACGTCGTGCGTACGGTGGCCGATGCCAACATCGGCTCTATCTTTGGTTGGGGTTTTGCGCCAAACCAAGGGGGGACGCTACAGTTTATCAACTCAGTAGGTGTTGATAAATTTGTCGCGCGTAGTCGTGAGCTGGCACAGAAATATGGCGCACGTTTTGAGCCTGCGCAGCTATTAGTGGAAATGGCGGCAAAAGGCGAGGTTTTCTCAGATGACTGAATCGATGGTTAATCGAGCAGATGCTATGAAAGACTGCTTACAAGGGCTGCGCGTCGTTGATTTGACGCGCAACCTGCCTGGGCCATTTGCGACCAGATTGCTTGCGGACTTAGGCGCGGACATTATTAAGATTGAACCACTCAATGGCGATCCAGCCCGCGCTTTTGGGGATTTGTTTACTGCCCTTAATCATGGCAAAACCACTTTAAAAGTTGACTTTCGTGACTCGCAAGGTATTGAGACTATCAAAGCGCAAATCAAGGATAGCGACGTGATGCTCGATAGCTTTCGCCCTGAGGTATTAGAAGGTATGGGGCTTGATGCCAAAACCTTGCATGCCATTAATCCAAAGCTGGTCATGGTATCGATTACGGGCTATGGCATGGCTAATAGCGATGGCATCACTCATGATTGGGCGCATAAAGCCGGTCATGATATCAATTTTATGGCGATGAGCGGGGTGCTTGACCAGCTCAAGACGGCAGATGGCGAGCAGGCAATGCCCAATGTTCAGTTTGCAGACTTAGCAGGCGGCAGTGACACGGCAGTGATTGCTCTATTAGCGGCTGTATTTGCAGCCCAGCGTACGGGGAAAGGTCGCCACGTTGCGGTCAGTATGACGCACAGCTTGTATCAGCATCTGGTCATGCCAAAAGCGACTGGAAAACTGGTTGCCAGCTTTTCTGGCAAAAACCCAGAGCCGCAACAGGATTTCTTAGGCGGTTTATTACCTTGTTATCGGTTGTATAGAACTTCCGATGATCGCCATATGGCGGTGGGTTCACTAGAGCTAAAATTCTGGCAAGGGCTGTGTGAAATATTAGAATTGCCTGAGCTTAAAGATGTGCATTGGCAGCGTGGGATTATGCCCAATACCAAGGGCAGCCAAGAGGCAGCACAAGTGGTTGCCGATACCTTTGCCAATCAGCCTTTAAGCCATTGGCAGCAGGTTTTTGCATCCAACGATGTGTGCGTCACGCCAGTATTGAGTTTAGAGGAGGCAAGAGCACATCCTTTGTTTGCCCACCAAGATGAGTACGGTGCCACACTAGGTTGGCAGTAAGGTAATGAAGTTGAAGTAACAGCATTGTTAGTGAATCAGTTAATAGCTTAATCATTTAGCCACTTAATCTCTTAACCATTATATTTTTAGCATCTACGGCATTCTTAAGCGACTGAAAAAACATTCCTCTTTTGCGTTAACCCCTTTATGAACTTATCACTATTGGCGCGGTAATCGACTCATTGCATGCAATTTTAGAGAAAACGGCAGTATTTCTAGGCAAATGTATAAGCAATCAAGTTTAAAGCCGTACTGACTCAAAATGATTTGTTATCTATTGTTAAACATGAGCGGATGCTAGGTATAATGCAGCCCTAGCATCGTTTTCACTCATACGTCCTTAATAAGAAGATTTTATTATGTCAAACAAGCGTCCCTTATATATTCCTATTGCTGGCCCCGCGCTATTAGAAACCTCTTTATTGAATAAAGGTAGTGCTTTTTCATCAGAAGAACGCGATAGCTTTAATTTAACAGGGCTATTACCACACAACATTGAGACGATTGAAGAGCAGTCTCTGCGGGCTTATCACCAACTGCGTTCATTTACCAATACGATGGATAAGCACATTTATTTGCGTAATATACAAGATACCAATGAGACCTTGTTTCATCATCTGGTTGAGCAGCATATTGAGGAAGTCATGCCGCTCATCTACACGCCAACGGTTGGTCAAGCTTGTGAAAAGTTCTCGCAAATTTATCGCCGGAAACGGGGCTTATTTATCTCCTACCCTGAGCGTCATAAAATCGACGATATGCTGCAAAACGCCACCAAACAAAATGTCAAAGTGATCGTTGTCACTGACGGTGAACGTATATTGGGCCTTGGCGACCAAGGTATTGGTGGTATGGGCATTCCTATTGGCAAATTGGCGTTGTACACAGCTTGCGGTGGCATCAGTCCCGCTTACTGTCTGCCTATTCTGTTAGATGTCGGTACCAATAACCAACAGCTACTTGACGATCCTATGTATATGGGTTGGAGAAATCCACGCATTTCTGGCGAGGAATACAATGAATTTGTCGATTTATTTATTCAAGCCGTTAAGCGTCGTTGGCCAGAGGTTTTATTACAATTTGAAGATTTTGCTCAAGGAAACGCCACGCCGTTATTAAATCGTTATCGTGACCAGTTATGCTGTTTCAATGATGATATTCAAGGGACTGCTGCGGTTTCGGTCGGCGCTTTGATTGCCGCGTGCCTCAATAAAGGTCAAAAACTCAGTCAGCAAAAAATAGCTTTCTTAGGGGCAGGTTCTGCGGGCTGCGGTATTGCTGAGCATATCATTCGCCAAATGCAGCGCGAAGGCTTAACCGAAGAGCAAGCGCGCAGCCAAGTATTTATGGTTGACCGTTACGGTTTGCTCATCGATAGCATGACAGAGCTACAAAAATTCCAAGAGCCACTGGTGCAAAAACAATCAGCAATTGAACATTGGGATAAGAGTCAAAAACTCGGTTTAGCGCAAGTGGTGAAACAAGCAAAAATAACGGTATTGTTCGGCGTGAGTGGACAAAAAGGTTTGTTTACTCAAGAGGTGATCGAGTCCTTATGTGCTAATACTGAACACCCAATTGTACTACCGCTTTCAAACCCGACCTCTCGTGTGGAAGCCACACCGCAAGAAGTGATGAACTGGAGCCGTGGACGCGCCATTATCGCAACGGGTAGCCCTTTTGCTCATACCACTTTTAACGGTCAGTCTTTTGAGGTTTCTCAATGTAATAACAGCTATATATTTCCTGGTATCGGTCTTGGTGTTCTCGCAGCAAGGGCGAGAGGTATCAGCGACAATATGTTAATGGCGGCAAGCCAAGCGCTTGCAGATATATCAATGGAGTACGAAAAAGCGCCCGGCGCCATACTACCGCCAATTAAAGTTATTAAAGAGATCAGTAAAAAAATAGCCTATGAAGTGGCACTGCAAGCGGTCCAAGATAAGCTGGCATTACCTATCACAGCGGAGAACCTACAGCGCCGACTGGAAGCGAATTTTTGGTTGCCTGAATATCGCAATTATCGTCGTACTTCTTTCTAGTTTTTAGAAGGTGTTTATAGGTAAACGATAAATAAATAGTAGATAGCTGGTTCTAGGCTAGGGCATGTCCTTGCTTGAACGCTAACTGAAATTTGCTAAATACAGTTGGTCGGTTGCGGCTGATTTGGTTTAGCATAAAAAAGCAATTAGTTCAGCAGGTACATCGGCGTCTTTTTATAGTTATCAATCATTCATTAAAATCGTAAAAGCCCTCTACGCTATTTTATATAGCGTAGAGGGCTTTTTGGTTTCTTAGGTAGCTTTTTATTATTTTTATACCAACGTCATGGTATTAATTTCTATATAGTTTGCCATCTACCTATATGTTCTGACATTTCTAAAATTCCCATAAAAAAAGGCTTGCTGCATCGCTGCGAACAAGCCTGATTTAAAATGTGGTGGGCCCAGTAGGACTTGAACCTACGACCAAAGGATTATGAGTCCTTGTTTTTACAACAACAATACACAATGGATGGCGATAATTAGCTGCAATTATTGTCTGAAAGCCTTTCCTATTAAAGGATTGGATTAAAAGATAAATATACCTATCAACAAGTAGATATGCGTATCAATAAATTTAGAGTATCAAAATAGTATCAAATTAATAGTATTGATACTCTCTAAAAGTCTAAATAGTTATGGCTGCTATCTACTGATACTTAACAGTAAGGGACAAGTATTCAGTTCAAACCCGAATATTAACAATACCATCTGAGAAAAGTGATTTCATACCTAAGTCTTCTACACTATACAAATGATAGGTGCTGTATAGAATTGAGGAAGCATTGAAAAACATAAGCAACGCCTTACTCTACTGTTTACCACAACAAAGAAATAAGGCATCACTTATGACTCGCACCAAGCTCAACGATGAACTTTGGCACAAGCTATTTATTATATTGCGACAAATTAACGTATATAACAAGCCCAATCTAAGACGTACCGTTGAAGGCATGCTGTACCGCATAAGAGTAGGCTGTCCATGGCGAGACTTACCTTCTTATTTCGGTCATTGGTCTCGCATATATCATCAATACCGTTATTGGCGTAAAACCGGTAAATGGCAAAAGCTCATGAAAATAATCACAGCAAACTATGATAGTGAATGGTTATTTATAGACGGTAGCGTGGTCAAAGCTCATCAGCATAGTTCAGGTGCAGCCAGTCATCTTGATGAGGCCATTGGTAAAAGTGTTGCAGGTAATAGCAGCAAACTGCACTTAGTGGTCGATGCTTGTGGTAACCCTATACATGTTGAGCTGACAGGTGGGCAAGTGCATGACGCTAAGATAGCAAAGACGTTGATAGATAGCACGATTAATAACCAGACTAAAGCGGTGATTGCAGACAGGGGCTACGATAGTAGTGATATTAGAGAGTGTATCTTCAAGCACTGTGCTGAGTCAGTCATACCCGTTAAGTCGAACTCTAAAAATAGCAACAATGACACACTAGACTGGTATTTGTATCGTTGCCGTCACTTGGTAGAAAACGCTTTTGCTAGGTTGAAACATTTTAGGGGCATTGCCACGCGATATGATAAGCTCAAAGATAGCTATGCAGCAGCAGTAATGCTTGCTTGTGTCTTTATCTGGTTGCCACTCATTTGAATTCTATACACACCCTACTAGCATAGCTCAGATATCTGAATTAGCTGACCCTTACACCTTTTCAACCTTCTTAATTTAATTAAAGGAAGTCAATGTATTTAGGTCATAAGTTAGATATCTGAACGTAATTCTCTATTAATTAACCCGTATTGCGTAGACCCGCTGCCAACGCATTGATACTACGGATTAATGGATCTTCAACATCAAGGTCGCCATGGCTAACATCATCTATAGTCTCTTTTTGTCTAGCACGTTTTAACAACTCTATTTGGATGTAATTCATTGGATCTAAATAAGCATCTCGCCATTGCAGTGATGCGGCAAGGTTTTGCTGATGCGCCAATAACGATGTTTGGTTGAGCAAAGAATTTAAACCTGAGAAGGTTAGGTGATGCTCATCGATTACTGCTTTCATAATCTGTTCACGTAACCTCGCATTGTCACATAATTGGCTATAAGCCTGAGCAATGCTCATCTCAGACTTAGTAAAAGCCATTTCAATATTGCTAATAAATACGTTAAAAAATGGCCAGCAACTGTTCATCTCTCTCATTAAAGCTTCGTCTTCTTTAACGCTATGAAGAGCACTACCTACGCCATACCAAGCTGGTAGGGTAAAGCGCGCTAAAGACCAACCAAACACCCAGGGAATCGCCCGCAAGGTTGTCTTACTAGGCAGACCTTTGTTACGGTGCGCGGGGCGTGAGCCGATATTTAATAAAGAGATTTCTTGCACTGGCGTCACTTGTGAATAGAACTGATAAAACCCTTCGGTATGGTCCGTAAGCGTACGATAACTTTGTTCACCCGCATCTGCTAAACGTGCAAAGAGTGCTTCATAAGTTGGCAGCTCAGGTGGCTGCACTACAAATCTTGTTGAGCACGCTTTGAGGGTACCAGTGATGCCCATGGTAAGCTCAAATACAGCGGTATCGGTGTTGGCATATTTGGCATAAAGGACTTCACCTTGCTCAGTGACTTTAATTTCTCCATGCAGTGTCCCTGCGGGCTGAGCGGCAATTGCATTATGTGTTGAGCCGCCACCACGACTGACAGAGCCACCACGGCCATGAAACAAGCGGGTTTTGATACCATATTCCTCAGCGATACGGTTAATGGTTTGCTGCGCGCTATACAGCTGCCATGCAGAGGTGATAATACCGCCATCTTTTGATGAATCTGAATAACCCAGCATGATTTCTTGCGTGTTATCTAAGTGTTGCAGCAACCCTCGATAAAGCGGATTATCCAAGACGGCAGGTAAAATCTTATCGATATTTTTAAGGTCTTCGATGGTTTCAAACAAGGGTGCGACGGGTAAGTCAGCGGACAGTTGCCCTTCGTCATTCACTGTACATAAGCCTGCAAAGCGCATGAGTAGTAACACTTCTAATAATTGACTGGCGTTATTGGTCATTGATATGACGTAACTGCCGAAAGTATCTTGCCCGACCAGTTTACGTAAGGTTGCCACAGAGTTCATCAAAGCCAATTGTTCGCGTGTTTTATCACTCAAGTTATCGGTATAAATGAGCGGTGTACCGGGCTTTTCAAGTAAGCGCGTTAGCCATTCTTGGCGCTCGGTTTCACCCAGAGTCTGATAGTCTGGTAAGTTCGAGGCATTGGCGAAAATATCAGCAATCACTTCACTATGATAAGACGATTCTTGGCGAATATCGAGCGCTGCTAGATGAAAGCCGCAGGTTTTGACCAGACGAATCGTATCAAGTAATAAGCCGTCACTATGTGCTTTGTCATGAGTATTGACACTTTTTCGGATGATGCGTAAATCTTCTAATAACTCTTGTGGGTTGGCGTAAGCATCGTGTGCGGCGTCGAGGTCTGTACCTTTACTTTGAATGTGGCGATTGGTCGCTTTTACTTTGGCAAGGATAATCGATAACAACCTTCGATACGGCTCATTGTTGTAATCGTCAGGATTATAATAGAATACTTTTTGATTGAGAGTGGTGTACTCTTTTATACGAGTATAAACGTTTGGCGCAATCTTAATAATCGTATCACTGTGAATCAGTTCACGACGCAGTTTTTTTAGCAGTACTTGATAATGACGCAGCACGGTATCGGCATGCATCAATACCGCCATTTCTGTGGTGTCATGAGTGACAAAGGGATTGCCATCTCTGTCGCCACCTATCCAAGAGCCAAAACTCATAAAGGCAGGTAATGGGTAGTCTGTTAGCTCAGGATAGATATCGATAATGGCGTCTTTAATATTACGATAAACCTTTGGAATGGCATTGAATAAACTGGCATTAAAATAATGCAGGCCATTATTGATCTCGTCATAGACTAAAGGCTTACGCGTACGCACTTCATCCGATGACCATAGTAAATCAATCGTCTGCGCCGTTTTTTCTTTTGCTTGCTCGTAGGCAAAGCTGTCTTCTGCAAGATTGTTTAAGGCGTCGCTATGCGTAAACAGACTCTGCAATAGATTCATGGTCGTACGGCGGCGTGCTTCAGTAGGATGCGCGGTAAAGACAGGTATGAATTTTAGCTGTTCAATCAGCTCTTGCATCTGAGTAGGTTCAATATTGCGCTCACGACATTCAAGCAAGGTGCGGCGAAACGAGCCTTCCCAGCTTTGCTCGGATTGCATACGCAAGGCATGACGCTGCTCGCGTAAGTAATTTTCTTCACTTAGATTTGCTAAAAAGAAATAGATAGAAAAGCTACGGATGACGTTTTTTAAGGTTTGATTGTCTAACGAGGCAATAAAGTCGATGAGTTGTTGTTTGTTCGCTTCGTTAGGCGCGCGGCGTTGTTGGATAAAACCTTTACGCAGAGTTTCAATCGTATTAAGTGTTTCTTCGCCCGTCTGCCGAGAAATCGCATCTCCTAGGAATGAGCCTAATAAGCTGATGCGTTCACGTAATACGTCATTATTTATAGTCATCCTTAACCTTCTCGTTAAATTAGTGGGTGAAATAGTCCTGATAGGCTAATTTATATCGCAGTCTATTGTTTAAAACAATAGGTAAGACCATTATTTATGACCATGTTCATCACTGTAGCCTATCCAGAAGTCTGCATTATCCACGCCAGCCTTTCTAGGATCAAAGATAGGATTAACCCCTAACTTCATCTGCGCATCGTAGTCTTTGAGCACCTTTAATGCAGTTTTGCTTAGGAGTAAAATGGCGATAAAGTTTAGGTAACACATACTGCCAAAGCCAATGTCGCCTAGCGCCCACATCATACCGACAGATTGGACACTGCCTGAGAAGCAAACAATTAAAAAAATCAGTTTTAGTAAGTGCTTAAAGATGGGGTAGCGCAATTTGTTATCCAAATAGACCAAAGTAGTTTCGGCAATATAGTAGTAGGCAATCAAACACGTGAATGCGAACAGGAAAATAGCAATAGCGACAAATCCACTACCGTATTGGCTAAAAACAGTAGATACCGCTGCTTGTGTAAATGCAGTGCCGGCCTCAATGCCAGGCATATTCTCGACCAGCGCCACCCCTTCTGGGGTAGTTACGTTATACATTCCGGTTGATAGAATCATCAAAGCGGTAGCGGTACAAACGAGTACGGTATCAATGTAGATAGAAAAGCTCTGTACCAATCCTTGCTTAGCAGGGTGAGAAACTTCTGCTGCGGCTGAGCTAAAAGTAGCTTCTCCAGCCCCGGCGACATTAGAGAATACAGCGCGACGTACGCCCCATGAGATAGCAGTACCGACCATGCCGCCGAATATAGCATCCATACCAAAAGCACTTTTGAAGATGAGCGCAAACATAGAAGGAATATTGTGAGCATTAAAGGCCAACACAATGACCATCATAACAATGTAGCCAATGGCCATGACCGGAACCACTTTGCCAGCGAAACTAGCGATACGCTTGACGCCACCAAATATGATTATGCCTAGCAGTACGACAATTAGGATACCAGTCACGAATGGAGGGATGTTAAATGCGGTACTAAAAGAATCCGCGATAGTATTTGCCTGAACCCCAGGCACTAGCACGCCATAAGAGAGACAGGTCACGACAGCAACGACGATAGCAAAAGGCTTTAGCTTGAGACCTTTTTCAATATAAAACGGTGAGCCACCTCGATATTGATCGTCTACCTTATGCTTATAAACCTGTGCCAAAGTGGACTCAATAAAGGCACTGGCGCCGCCCAAAACTCCCATGACGATCATCCAAAATACCGCCCCAGGGCCACCAGCTGCTATAGCCGTTGCGACCCCAGCAATGTTACCGACACCGATACGCCCGGATAAGGCCATACAGAAAGCCTGAAACGAGCTAACCCCTGCTGATGAGGTTTGCTTATCGAATAACAGCTTGATCATCTCTTTAAAATAGCGAATCTGCACAGCGCGGGTCATGATAGTAAAATAGATACCGACGCCTAACGCAAGATAGACCAGCGCGTCGCTCCAAATATACCCGACGATGGTATTAATGATGTTTTCCATAACTTTACTTCCTTGTAATGTTTTTGGCTACGTTGACATTAGTTCTTGGGACGTCCTTGCTTAATTTACCAACCAGATAGTTTTAGTTTGAGTGTATTGAGATAGTGCCTCAAGGCCATTGTCACGCCCGCCGAAGCCAGATTGTTTGTAGCCGCCAAAAGGTGTCGTAATATCTCCTTCTGAAAAGCCATTAATCGAAACGGTACCTGCTTTAATGGCCGCTGCCACACGGAAAGCACGGTGGATATTTTGAGTATAAAAAGACGCAGCTAAGCCATAGCTACTTTGATTAGCAAGCGTGATGGCTTCTTCCTCAGTTTCAAAGCTGGTGATAGCGAGAATCGGACCAAAGACTTCTTCCTTGAACAACGTCATGTCTGCGCTGACATTATCAAAAATAGTGGGCTCGATATACCAGCCACTGCCAACTTCCTCATGGATACGACCGCCTGCAACCAAAGTAGCGCCTTCAGCTTTAGCGGTATCAAGGTAGGAAACTACCTTGTCGAAATGCGCCCTTTCGATCATAGGGCCAATAGCGACTTCAGGGTCATAGGGAAGACCTACTTTCCATGACTTGAGACCTTCTTGTAGGAGGCTCAATAAAGCTTCCTTTTGGCTAGAGTGCACTATTAATCGTGAGCCACAGCTGCAGTTTTCGCTCATATTCCAAAAAGCCGCTGATAAAATATGCTCAACGGTTTGCTCATTGATGGGGGCATCGGCAAACACCACTTGTGGACTCTTACCACCACACTCTAAGACCACTTCTTTTAGGTTGCTTTGCGCAGAATATTGCAGAAATAATCGACCGACTTCGGTAGAGCCGGTGAAGGAAATCATATCGACATCCATGTGCTGCCCGAGTGCCGCACCGACTTCTTCACCAAGGCCGCAAATCAGCTGTAAGGCCGCTTTTGGTACACCGGCTTCATACGCTAATTGCGTCAAGCGATAAGCTGATAGTGACGTTAGTTCGGCAGGCTTAACAATCACTGAATTTCCGGTTATTAGCGCTGGCGCGACCTTCCAAGCGTACATTTGTGCAGGGAAGTTCCAAGGTAATACTGCGCCAACTACTCCAATTGGTTCTTGTACGATAAGCCCTAGTGCATCAGATCCAGTAGGTGCGACCTTACCAAATACTTTATCAGCAGTTTCGGCGTACCATTCAAAGGTTTCGATCGTAGCGGGTAGATCGGTGTTGAGGCATTCTGTGATTGGCTTGCCCGCATCGACACAGTCTAATGCCGCAAGCTCATCAATGTTTTCATGCATTAACTTGCACCAGCGCTGCATTATAACTTTGCGCTCTGCAGGCGACATCCGACGCCAATCTCCAGTATCAAAAGCATTGCGAGCTGCAATCACCGCAAGGTCAACATCTTGACGATTGCCTTTAGCAATAGTACCGATAGGGTTATTGTCGATAGGGCTATGGTTAGGCAGTGTGGCGTCTGAGACCGGCTCAGCAGCTATGAGATGGCCTGCCAAAAGCTGTTGTTTTTTTGAGAGTTCGAAGACTTGCGCTGTGGTCATACTCATTGGATTGTCCTTTTTTATAAAGTGGTATTGTTGATACGAAGGCAGCTTAACAACTATGACAATAGAGTTAAGAACGACTTGGTATCTTCATCTGACATGGGGGTCAATGGTATACGTACAGATCCAACATCGATGGTACCGTTAATGCATCCGGCTTTAGCTTTTTGATTATAGTTACCAGATTCCATAGAATGAATCGCAGGGTACATACCACTCATCAGCTCTTTAGCCCCATCCCAATCGCTTTGCTGTGTCGCTTTAAATAGGGCAACTTGCTCGCTAGGGAAAACGTTAGCTGCACCTGCAATCCAACTTTTTGCACCCCAAAAGAAGAAGTCAACCGGTTGATCATCACAACCACAAACTACTTCAAAATTGTCGAAATTTGCTTGTAGCATGCGCAGCGCGTGGCTGAAATCGCCACTACTTTCTTTAATACCTGCGATATTTGGGTGTTTTGCTAGATGAGCAACCGTTTCAAATTCAATATTCACACCTACGCGTGCGGGAAAGTTGTACATAATGATAGGCAGGTCTGTTGCATCAGCGACTTTTTCGAAATGAGCGATAATGCCATTTTGATCTGGAAGACTATAAGGATTGGCTGATAGCATTAAACCATCGTAGCCTAGCGCTTTTGCTTGATGTGCCAGCTCAATGGAATGATCAGTCGAAAGGCTGTTAATACCAGCGATTAAAGTGATTCTACCTTTAGCAGTATCAGCAATAGTACTCAGAACGAGCTCGCGCTCTTCAGGTGAAAAAGTATAGTATTCTCCAGTGGTACCACAGGCTACGATACCGGTGACGCCTTTTTCTATAAAGACATTGACTAGTTCGGTTAGAGTTTGCGTGTCAATGTCGCCATTGGCATCAAAAGGGGTAACGATAGGGACTAAAACGCCATGAATGTTCATATAAATATCCTTATTTAATGATAAAAGTCGTTAGTAGGCAGCATGCCAATAGCGACAGTGAAAATTCTATGAGTGATCATAGAAGTAAAATTTGAATTATTTAAAACGATTTAAACGATAAGAAGTAGGGTCTATAGCGGGAGTCTCACCAAAATATAAAGCCGTGATCATATCGGCACTGACGACGGCTTGTGTCAATCCCAGATGCTGGTGACCAAAATTTAAAAGGACGGAACCGCACTTGTCGATAATGGGCAGCGAGTCGGCGGTCGAGGGTCTAAACCCCATCCACTGCGTGCTATTTTGACTATCAAGCGGGGTTTTTATCATTGCTTGTGCTTGCTTTAGCAGCATTTGCGCCCGGTTCATATTGGCTGGAGCCTCGAGCCCTGCATATTCTACTGTGCCCGCTAAGCGTAGCCCGGTTTCCATTGGAGTCATGATAAAGCGACGATCCATACTTGAAACGGGTAGGGTTAAGCGTGTGGCTTCGTTAGGCAGCATGAGATGATAACCACGTTCCGTATCGAGAGGAACTGAGATGCCCGTCAAGTGTTTGGCTAAAACTTTAGAGTGCGCGCCTGCCGCTAGCATGACTTTTTTGGCATTAATTTGTCGGTTGGCCGTCGTTAAAGTGATGCTATCGGCCGTCACTTTCGCACCCAAAACACGGCAGTTCTCAAAGATTCGACCACCAAGCTCTTTGAATGTATCAGTTAATTTCTGAGCCATGGCTTCGAGGTTAGTGATGTGTCCGGTCTCTGGGAAAAGCAAAGCGCCCAACTGGTTATCTTTTAACTCAGGCTCAAGGTCTAAGAGAGCCGATTGAGAGAGTAGTTCGTTATTCACTCCAAGGTCATTGAGACGATGGCCATGTGCTTTCAATTCGTACAGGCTAGTGTTCTTTTCGACTGTTAATAAAGACCCTTGTACCTTAATCCAGGATGTTAATTGCCATTTATCGGCAAAATCCTGCCAAGCTTGTAGGCTTTGACTATTGAGAGCTAAGAGTGCTTGATGGCTCTGCGCAAAAGGTTCTGGGCGCATATTCAATAGCAGCTTAAAAGCCCATGGCATTAAGCGTGGTAGGTAGCGCCAGTCTATGCGTAGCGGTCCTTCAGGGTTTAATAACATGGCTGGTACATGCTGCAATATATTGACATCAGCAATAGGAAAGACCTGCTCGGTGGCAATATGACCGGCATTGCCATAAGAGGCTCCGCGGGCGATTTTATCAGCTTCTAGGATAGCGACTTGCACTCCACGAGCTTGCAGACTAACGGCAGTGCATAAGCCAATGATACCGCCACCGATAATATGTAAATCAAACTCTTGATTGCCCATGCTGCTCTCACTTCCTTGTGATTATTAATATGATGCGTCTTGATCGATCTAATACTGCTTTTAGTGCCTACTTAAAAGATGTTAAAAATTTCTATTAGAAGAGGTTTGTAAAAGAACCAAAGCCGTTATAAAGAGATACCCCATTTAAATGGGTCGCTATCTTGGACAATTAGAGAGGTCTCTGCGCAGACATGAGCATAACCACGAATTGTAGGGATGATAGTATTGTCAGGATAAGGGTGAGAAACAGACTGATTTTCGCTAAGCCTTTCAGCAGGTTGATAGCTGGCGCTAAATATACTACCGATAACGCTTTCTTGAACCCAAGTCTGCCCAGGAGCTAATAGGTTATCCGCTGCCAAACAAGCTAATTTGGCACTGGTACCGGTCCCACAAGGAGAACGGTCATAAGCGGCACCTGGGCATAAAACGAAGCTTTTGCTATTGGCGCTGGCGAGCTCACTCTGACCAAACAGCTCTATATGATCTATTTCGCCATTATTAGCGCCAGTAATGCCAGCTTTATGAAGTGCAGATTTGATTTGTAAGCTGAACTGGGTAAGCGATTGGACATTACTCGCTTTGATGGCTTGAGGATGCTCACTCACTAAAAAAAACCAATTGCCACCCCAAGCGATATCTCCATACACAGGGCCAATATTCGGGACTTGAACTGCGACTTGTTTTTGGTAGCGATAAGAAGGTACATTTTGTACACTACAACTGCCGTCTTCATGCAGAGTAGCTTTTACCAAACCAACAGTTGTCTCAAGGTAATGCTCGCCTGGAGTAATCTTTTTCTGATAAGCAAGTGAGGCAATTACACCGATAGTGCCATGACCACACATACCTAAATAGCCACAATTATTGAAGAAAATAACGGCAGCCTTGGCGCGAGGGTCAGTGGGCTCACACAGTAAAGCGCCAACAAGTACATCGTTGCCACGTGGTTCTAGAATGATGCTTTGGCGTAAATGATCAAAGTTTTGTTTAAAGTCGTGGAGTTTTTCTTGAATGGTATACCCACTAAGGTTTGGGAAGCCTTCGTACACCATGCGAGTAGGCTCACCGCCAGTGTGCGAATCAATGATTTTAAAATTAAAAAGTATGGCAGACATAATTAACTTCCCGATTCATCCATGAATTAAGGTGTGTTCGTAGCACTTAATTATTAATAAATAGTGCATAGATATAGAATGCCCCGTTTCGTAAAAGGGGGCTTGTTGTTTTTCCATGAATAAATGCGCATTTCTGCATAGGTTATAGAGCGATATAACGGTATAAAGGTCATATGTTATTAACCTAACGTGCTAAATAGTTATTAGGCTCTAGGGAAGCTCAGGGTAAAATGATTTTAAAGTTTATTTTTCTAATGAAGTATTTATGTACAGAGCCTAAATGGTAATAAGGTTTCTTTAAAATGTTTTTAGGGTTTAGCAGGAGAGCCCAAGAGAGGCTATATGGAAAATGTGCAAATGCTATCGTTAAGAGAGCCGACAAATGGATTGTCAAAACAGCTACAGGCTTATCGACCAAAAAACTTGCAGGAGTTTGTTGGTAACGTATCATTATTAATACCTTTGCTTGATACTATGGCGAACACGGTATTTTTTGTGAAAGACAGCCAAGCATGTTATCAATTAGTAAGTAGGACACTGATTAAACGTAGTGGGTTCAAAGATAAAAAAGAACTTGTAGGGCTAACTTCGGAGCAAGTGTTTTCAGAGCCTCAAGGCAAAGATTACCTTAATCAGGATATGAAAGTGCTGAAAGAGGGCAGGGAGATTACGGATAGACTGGAGTTACATAGCTATGCTTCTGGACAGCTAGGGTGGTGTATCACGCAAAAGCTACCGGTATATAATACAGAACGGCGTATTGTAGCAATGGTGGGCATATCGGTCGATATCGATGAAGATAATGAGCGAATATTGCGTAAGCACGCTCGCTTGGCAAGTGTAGAGGAGTATGTACGAAACAACATTGATCAAAAGATTCATATTGTGCATTTAGCGACGCTGGCGAATCTTAGTCAATCACAACTAGAGCGTACTTTTAAGGCAGTACTTAATATGTCGCCGATTCAGTTTGTACAAAAACTTCGTTTAGAACATGCGATTCGTCTTTTGGCAGACCATAAGCTCACAGTGACGCAAATCTCTTTAAATTGTGGTTATGGTGATCATAGTGCTTTTAGTCGGCAGTTTAAGCAATTTACTGGAATGTCACCTATTAAGTTTCGTAAGATGCATTTTAAAATATAGTGACCAAGGTTTTTCTTTCGTATCCTATTATAGGATTGTGTAGTAATACCATTAAATTGGATAGCTACTAAGAAGTTATGCTAACTCAAAGAATGAACATAGTATGACCAGCAAACGCAATCAATATACCCGAGAATTCAAGCTTGAAGCTATTAGTTTAGTCGTTGATCAAAAACGTAAAATACCTGACGTGGCCGATTCCTTAAGGATAGGCAAATTTACCTTTCAGAAATGGCTGATCTAGTATCGACAAGAAATGAACGACCAAGCACCTACAGCTGGCAATTCATAAAACGCATGACAATATCCTAGCTCGCAACTTTAGCCCAACAGCGTCCCATCAAGTTTGCACGGATGATGTGACTTATATCCGTAACAAAGGTGGCTGGTGTTATTTAGCCGTCGTTTTAGACTTGTACGCTCGTCGTGTGGTGAGATTTGCCGTGCCAGAATTTCTGACAGTGTGCTGACCGCTAATGCGTTGCAGATAGCATATCAAAGTAGAATCAGACCCAGTGCTGTGTTATTTCACTCCGATCAGGGAACCTATTATACCAGCAAGAAATTCGCTGAATCCGCGGCAAGTTGTAAGGGTATGACACAAAGTATCAGGCGTCGTGGTAATCCACTATGGGCACAGCTCTTCGTCTTGCACTTGGGCAAAGCAGTGCTTTGCTAAACCTCGCTCATGGGACAACGCCCCAACTGAAAGGTTCTTCAGGAGCTTTAAAATTGTGTGGATGCCAAAGGGCGGCTTCGAGGATATAGCTGAAGCATCAAATGCTATTAGCGACTATATCTGGGGCTACTACCAAACGGTGAGACCGCACAGCTTCAATAATTATTTACCGCCGGCTGAAAAAGAAAGACGTTACTTTAATCAAAACCTCTTATCAGGTGTCCTAAATTAGTTGACCACTACAGTGATACCACACCGCTTTAATGATTATTTGCCACCAGCATAAAAAGAGGAACGCTACTTTAATAAAAATCTCTTATTAGTTGTCTTAAATTAGTTGATTACTACACAGCCTACTTAATCAAAATCTTCCAAGTTTCTCTATGGCAGGCGCTATATCCTTTGTAGCACTCCAAAATTCTTTTTCGAACATTACCTTTTATTTAAATATTAATAGGGATTACAGATGATGCGTTCTAGATAATGTAGAGATTATCTTCTATATTATTTTTCATATGCAACAGACGAGGTGCGATATCTTCCTCTAGTTTGTCACGGCTAAGGACAAAGTTTGGTGCGCCGCAATTAAAAGTTAGTAAACCCTCAGTAGGATGCATCAAGGCCGTAGCAACTGCATTGACGTCTTTTTGCCACTCACTAATCGAGAAGCAGTACCCATAATCTTCATAATCTTTAAAGGCTTTGTCCAGTCCTCGCCTAATCTTTAGCCAATCATCTTTATGCTTAGTACGAATGGCATCAAGGATGAATTCTTGCTCTGCCTGCGGCATGCTGGCCAAGCAGGCTCTTCCCATTGAACTTAAATGAATAGGTAAGTATGAGCCAACATTACGCCGCATCGTAGTCGTACTTGAGCTTTGTACGACATTTAGATATACCATCGTCAGGCGATCACGAGTTGCCATAGCAACGGCACTGTTAGCATAATCTGCAAGCTCTTCCATGTACGGTGTGACCAGATTATTGATAGAGATATTCGCCATCATTGTGTAGCCAAATCCCATTACGCCTACAGAGAGTTGATATTTACTACTGTTTGCCGATTGTTTTAAATATCCTAACTTAACCAATGTATACGTAAGACGAGTGATTGTGCCTTTCGGAAGCCCTGTTAATTGACTTAAGTCTTGATTGCCAAGATATGGACGCTGCGGAGTAAAACAACGCAGTAGTTCAAGTCCTCGAGCCAATGCCGTGACAAACTGTCTATCATTTTGATCTCTCATCTCTGCAATGGGTTCTAGCAATTCAATATGCGTTGTATTGTTAGTGCCTTCATCCACTAGGTTTTTAGTTGTCATATATTATTTTTAATCTCAATTAAGTTAATATAAATATGATAGTAAACGCACTATTTTCCGTACTTTATAATCAAAAAAAGGATTCTAAGCTGATAGTAGTCGACATCTTTAATAATACTATATTAAAGATGCCATTAAATTCTTAGCACAGGTATTATAAGCTATTTCGCTATGCGGTATATATATTGGATAATATTACGCCTTTTGTGGGTCGTACTGTTGTTCTTTAATGAATAAGGTTGGAATAAGACCACATAAGAAGTACGCACCTGCCATCAGTAATAAACCTGCGCCGATAGAGTTTTGCATAGCCATATAACCAATAGCGACAGGGGCGATAACTGAGCCTAATCGTCCGATATTGAATGCGCCACCAATAGCAGTTCCTCTAATAGCAGTAGGGAAACTCTCGGTTAAATAGGTAGCGTTGATAGCATAAGGAATACCATATAGGAAACCAAAGGTTAACATAAGCCAACCGATATTTTCAGGAGTATGGAAATATACTAATACTGGGATAAAGAGCGCCGTGCCCATAGTACCGAAAGCAAAAACTATCTTGCGACCAATTTTATCAGCTACAAAGCCTGCCACCACTTTTGCAAACATCATGGTTAGATATGTACCTGCCATATATAGAGCCATTTCCTTAAACTTGATACCCAATTCAGTTTCTAGGTAAGAAGGTAGCCAGTTACTGACTCCGAAATAGCCAAATAGTAAAAGACCTGAACTCATTGACCATAAGATGAACATGATGCGATGTTTGGGATTTTCAAATATGGCTTTATAAGGATTTTCAGGTTTTTGAAGAGAGTCTTTTGCACCACTGAGTTTAAGAGCGTGTGCCGCTTTCCAAGAGTTTGGTTCAGGTATAAGAAAATACATTGCTATAGATAGAGTAATAGGTAAAAACGTTAACAGGTATAGTGTGCGCCAACCATAACTTGGAATAATCCAAGCTGATATGCTGGTAATAACCAAAGATCCTAAGGTAAAACCTGTCATCAATGCGGCAAGTACCGTCGTTCGATGTTTGGTAGGTACCATCTCAGACATCAAGGTATTGGTGGCAATGTATAAGCTGCCAAGACCCAAACAAGCGGTGAATCTTAATGCTACAAACTGCTCATAGCTTTGCACAAATCCGCTAAAGCCAGAAAGAAGGGAGAAGAGTGCTGTCGCAAGCACGATCACACGTACTCGTCCAAAACGGTCACAGGCCCAACCACCGAAAAACCCACCGATGGCCATGCCAAATAAGGACCAACTGCCTAAAGCACCCGCTTGTACATTGGTCAACCCAAATTCTAGCTTTATACTTGAAAGTGTAAAGGCGAGAATACCAATATCAGCTCCATCGCATAATAGAACTAAAAAACAAAAAAAGAAGGCCAATTTCCAAGGCTGTTTTTGCACAGGAATTAAGCTCGGATTTGAAATTATAGCGGCACTTTTCACAATTTATATCCTTATTTTTGTGAGAGTAAAAGACTATGAGCATATGGGTATAGTGACGTTACTCAGGTATCTGCATCCCAGCAAATACATGAGTACGCTTTAATAATGTAAATACCTGTTACTAATCAAATAACTAGCATTTAAATAAGTGAAAACTACTCGCTCACCTCTTTAATCATATTGCGAGCAATGATGATTTGCTGAATCTGAGTAGTCCCTTCATATAAACGATATAAGCGCACATCACGATAAAAGCGCTCAATACCATAGTCGGCGATATAACCAGCACCGCCATGAATTTGCACCGCTCTATCAGCGACGCGGCCGCACATTTCAGTGGCAAACATCTTGGCGCATGACGACTCGGTAACGACGTCTTTACCTTCATCGCGCAGGCGTGAAGCATCTAATACCATAGATTTGGCCGCATAAATCTCTGCTTTTGAATCCGCAAGCATCGCTTGAATAAGCTGGAAGTTGGCAATCGGTTGCCCAAACTGCTTACGTTCGACAGCATAACGTAGCGCATCATCTAGCATTCGAGTAGCTGCTCCGGTACTTGCGGCGGCGATATGTAAGCGCCCTTTATCAAGGACTTTCATTGCTGTTTTGAAACCTACACCCTCGACACCACCTATCAAAGCACTAGCAGGAACGACGCAGTTATCAAAAATCACATCACAGGTATGAGCGCCTTTTTGCCCCATTTTTTTGTCAATTTTGCCAAGCGTAATACCAGGGGTATCGCTCTCAACGATAAATGCCGAAATACCGCCCGACCTTTTATTATCGGGGTCAGTGCGTGCCATGACGGTAAATATACCGGCTTGAGGGGCATTGGTTATATAACGCTTGGTGCCATTAAGTACATAGTTGTCACCATCTTTAATAGCCGTGGTTCGGAGTGAAGCAGCATCTGAGCCTGACTCTGGTTCGGTCAAGCAAAAAGAGCCGATGATTTCACCACTGGCAAGTCTTGGTAGATATTTTCGTTTTTGTTCTTCGGTGCCATCAATCACAAGACCAGATGAGCCAATACCGTTATTTGTCCCTATTAATGAGCGAAAAGCGGGTGAGGTGCGTCCCAATTCAAATGCCAGTGTGACTTCTTCTTCCATAGTAACGCCAAGCCCGCCGTACTCTTCGGGAATGGTCAGTCCAAATAGCCCTAATTCACGCATCTGGCTGATGATCTCTTCTGGCAGACGGTCGTTTTCTGCTACCCAATCTTCTTTCGGTATCAATTGATTGTTTACAAACTGACGAACAGTTTGGACGATATGGTCGAGTACTTCCTTATCTCTAATCATGTAGTTCTTCCTTGTTGAAATAATATCTAATATTGCTAATAGGGACTTTATGGTTAATTCGAACAAACAGCATAATGGATACTTTATTAAAATACAATACTTTTGGTTTAAAAAACCGCAATGCGGTATTTATTAAGAGTAAATATTTTTAATTTAGGGTTTATTTCTGAATTTAACTGGGTTCTTCTCTTCACAAATGGAAATAAACAGTATATATTGGCACTAGATATCGCTATGCGGTATTAATTACACAATTTTAAGGTATTTTAAGGATTGCCGTATTTTGCTTAAGGGCACTGTTTAAATTAAAGGACACTATTTAAAGGATGGCATCATGGAAGAGCAAATAATTTTAATTGAGCAGCAAGTAAATGGCGTTTGCGTGATAAGGCTTAATCGTCCTAAAGTTCGAAATGCTTTAAATACCGAATTACGTCAGAAACTGGCAGATATTTTTATCCAATTAAACGATGACCCTCAGATTAAAGCTATTGTGCTGACGGGCGGTGACAAAGTGTTCGCCGCAGGCGCTGATATTAATGATTTCTTAACCGCAAAAACGGTTGATGTGTACCTCCGTCATAGCGAACGTTATTGGGATGCCATCACCAATTGCCGTAAGCCGATTATTGCAGCGGTCAATGGTTATGCCCTTGGCGGCGGCTGTGAGCTTGCTATGCATGCCGACATCATCGTCGCTGGTAAGTCGGCTAAGTTTGGCCAACCAGAAATCAAAATTGGGTTGATGCCAGGAGCAGGGGGCACGCAGCGGCTGTTTCGCGTGATTGGCAAACATAAAGCCATGAAGCTGATATTAACGGGCGACATGATAAGTGCTGATGCAGCGGATCAAATGGGATTGGTTTCTGAAGTGGTCGAAGATGAAGCGACTATTAATCGTGCTATTGAAATCGCTGAACAACTCGCAGGTTACTCGCCTATTGCGTTAACTCAAATCAAAGAAGTTGCCAATCTCGGGGTGGACATGCCGCTACAAGCCGCATTGGCTCTAGAGCGTAAAGCCTTTCAGATTTTATTTGATACAGAAGATCAAAAAGAAGGGGCGAAAGCTTTTTTGGAAAAACGTAGTGCTGAATACAAAGGACAGTAGCTTGTTGAGACAAACATAGGCATAGCTAAATCAATTTTCAAAACGAGAGCATATAAAGGATTATTATGACCGTGAACACATTGGCCATTATTGGTACAGGCATTATGGGTATGGGTATCGCCCAAATCGCAGCGCAAGCGGGCATTCAAGTACTTTTATTTGATGCCAAGGCAGGAGCGGCCGAGCAAGGACGCCAATCCCTTCAAGCGACCCTAGAAAAACTGGCCGCCAAAGGTAAATTCACCGACGAGCAACTACAGTCTACCTTAGCCAATCTGACCGTGATTGAAAATATAGCCAAAATTGCTGAGGTAGATGTCGTAATCGAAGCGATTATCGAAAATTTAGAAATAAAACAACAGCTGTTTAAACAGTTAGAAAGCATTGTCCGTGCCGAGACGATTTTGGCAACCAATACTTCATCACTAGCAGTGACCGCGATTGCCTCCGATTGTGAGCATCCAGAGCGTGTGGCTGGATTTCACTTCTTTAATCCCGTGCCGCTAATGAAAATCGTTGAAGTGATTCCGGGCATCTCAACCAAGCCTTCAGTGGTCGAGACGCTTACGGCTTTAGCTAAACGCATGGGGCATTTAGGGGTAGTGGCAAAAGACACCCCAGGGTTTATTGTCAATCATGGCGGCAGAGCTTATGGCACGGAGGCCTTAAAAATATTAGGCGAGGGAGTCGCTAGTTTTGAGGATATAGATCTTATTTTACGTGAAGGTGCTGGCTTTCGAATGGGACCGTTTGAGCTGCTTGATCTCACCGGTATCGACGTATCGCATCCAGTTATGGAGTCTGTTTATAACCAGTATTATTTTGAGCCTCGCTATCGTCCGCATCCCTTAACCCGTCAAATGCTAATAGGAAAAAAGCTTGGCCGCAAAGTCGGTGAAGGCTTTTATCACTACACAGAAAATAAAAAACAAGATGGTCAAAAAGTAACAGTAGATCCTTCCAAACAATTACCTTTTAAGACAGATTCCGATATCTCAAACCTCTCAGTTTGGATTGGGGCGGATTTAGCAGAAGATAAACAACAACTGGTTGATTATCTAAACGCTAATGGTATTACTATCGACGATAACGAGAAACCAAATTCTGACAGCTTAATATTGCTGGCTATCTATGGTGACGATACCACCAATGCAGCTATCCGCTATCAGGTTAATCCTAAACAAGCGGTTGCCATCGATATGCTGACTGACTTATCCAAGCATCGTACGTTGATGCCAAGTATCGTCACGCAAGATAACTTTATAGCGCAAGCTTATGCCCTATTTGGTAGAAGTAATAAATTCGATAAAAGCTCGGATGAGGGTTCAAATGTTGCTGTCGATGCCACACTAATTACCGAAAGCACGGGTTTTGTGGCGCAGCGAGTCATTGCCATGGTAATTAACTTAGGCTGTGATATTGCGATGCAAGGTATTGCGTCTCCTGAAGATATCGATAATGCCGTTAAGATTGGATTGGGTTATCCGTATGGCCCTATCTCATGGGGGAATGAGCTTGATGCCAAGCGAATTTTACTGATTTTAGAACGCATTTATGGGTTAACGGGTGATCCGCGTTACCGTCCAAGCCCATGGTTACAACGCCGCGCTAAGCTGGATATCTCGCTATTTACTCAGCAGAGCAAGTATTCACGCTAATGACCTAGTTATTTAACGATATTACTAAACCATATATTTTAATAAAAGAAACTCTGAGAACACAACAAGGAAAAGTTATGTTAGACGCCTATATTTATGATGGATTAAGAAGCCCTTTTGGTCGCCACGCAGGGGCATTAGCCACGGTTCGTCCTGATGATTTGATCGCTACAGTAATGAAAGCTTTGGTCGAAAAGCATCAATTACCTAATGATATCTTTGATGAAGTGCTGATCGGTAATACCAATCAAGCTGGTGAGGACTCACGCAATATCGCTCGCAATGCTGCGCTGCTAGCAGGGTTAGATGTCAAAACACCCGGTCAAACCGTCAATCGCTTATGCGCTTCAGGACTATCGACCATTATCGATGCCGCTCGTAGTATTACTTGTAATGAGGGGGATATATTTTTAGCAGGTGGCGTTGAGTCAATGACCCGCGCACCCTTTGTATTTGCTAAGACCGAGCAGCCTTTTAGTCGTGAATTTAAAGTATTTGATACCACCATTGGCAGCCGCTTCCCCAATCCTATTATCGAAAAACAGTTTGGTAGCGATAGCATGCCGCAAACGGGTGATAATGTCGCTCGCAAATACGGTATCACTCGAGAAGAAGCAGACAAATTCGCAGCAGCCTCACAAGCTAAGTACCAAGCAGCCAAACAAGCTGGGTTTTTCGACGATGAAATAACGCCAATTATGGTATCGCAAGGTAAAAAACTGCCAGAAAAAGCGATATTGGATGATGAGCATCCTCGCGCCAGCTCTACTGTGGAAGCCCTACAAAAGCTTAAACCTTTAAATAGTGAAGGTGTGGTCACAGCAGGTAATGCGTCAGGTATCAACGATGGCGCAGCTGCACTGATTATTGGCTCTAAGCAGGCGGAGGAAAAGTTGGGCTTTAAGCCTATTGCCAAGATTCTGTCATCTGGTGCTATGGGTGTTGAGCCTAATATTATGGGCGTAGGACCTGTTGAAGCCATTAAACTGGCATTAAAACGCGCTGATTTGACCCTTGATGATATGTCCATCATCGAGATTAATGAAGCATTTGCCTCGCAAGTACTCGGCTGCCTAAAAGGTTTAGACATTGATTTTGATGACAAGCGTGTCAACCCTAATGGTGGGGCGATTGCCGTCGGACATCCGCTGGGTGCATCAGGGGCAAGACTTGCGTTAAGTACGGCGCGTGAGCTACAGCGTACGGGCAAAAAATACGCGGTGGTCAGTTTGTGTATTGGCATTGGGCAAGGGCTTGCCATGGTGATAGAACGAGTCTAAGCATTTTAAGCTACCTTTACTATTACTGCCCTCGCCATACTAATTTATTATCAAGGACGACAATAATGACTTCTATACTCAACCAACATGAGGACTACCAGCAAGCTGAAGAAGCGTATGGTTTTCCTTTGATTATCAAACAGCTATTAAACCGTGCAAAAATTGCTTCTACTGATCAAACCATTAGTTATGCTAATAAGGTCACTTATACCTATGCTGAATTTTTTAAGCGGGTTAATCGCTTAGCAAACGTCCTGAAAAACATGGGGTTGCAAGCAGGTGACGTGGTTGCGGTTATGGACTGGGACAGTCATCGTTACCTTGAAGCGTATTTTGCTGTGCCGATGTCTGGCATAATTTTACAAACGGTCAATGTACGCTTGGCTGAAGATAAAGTGCTGTATACCATCAACCACGCCAAACCCAAAGCCTTGCTCTTAAATGCTGAATTTGAGCCAATGGCGAAAAATTATCGTCATGAAGCGCCTTCTATTGAGAAGATTATTTGGCTCGATGATACTGGCTTTGATGATGCTGAGTATGCCGAAGACGATACAAAAAAAGATACAAAAACTGAGCAAGCTAGCATGCCAGATTATGTTGAAGGTGAGTATGAAGCCCTGCTAGCAGCGGCCAGCGATACGTTCGACTTTCCAGACTTCGATGAAAATACCATCGCCACCACATTTTATACCAGTGGCACGACTGGAGATCCAAAAGGGGTTTTCTTTACCCATCGACAGATCGTATTACAGACGCTGGCAAGCACGCTAGCATCCGCGCTAAACGCTGAAGGTCAAGGCGCGCGCTACAATGATGTGTACATGCCAATGACGCCATTATTCCATGTGCATGCATGGTGCTGGCCGTATGGGGCAACCATGATAGGGCTTAAACAAGTATATCCAGGACGCTATCTAGCCCCAATGTTGGTGGATTTAATTGAGCAGCACAAAGTCACGCTTTCACATGGTGTTCCTGCGATTTTACAGATGCTATTAAAAGAGATGGCAGCACGAGGACGTAAGTTTGATGGTCTGAAGTTGTTACTCGGTGGCTCAAAGCTGAATGAAGGTTTGGCTAAAGCGGCCATTGAAAGCGGTATTGAGTTTATGTCTGGATTTGGGATGTCAGAATCTTGTCCCGTGTTATCGAGAGCGGTATTTGATGATAAAACGGACTCGATGGAAATGAAAGAGCAGCTTAATTATCGTTGTCTGTCTGGCTCACCGATTATGCTCGTCTCAATGGAGATTTGGGATGAAAACGGCAAAGCTTTACCAATGGATGGTGAGTCGACAGGGGAACTTGTGATTCGAGCACCATGGCTGACCCAGAGTTATTTTAAAAACTCAGATGCTGGCAATGAGTTATGGCGCGGTGGCTGGATGCATACCCAAGATATAGCCTCTATCTCCTCTGACGGTACTCTAAGCATTACGGATCGGCTTAAGGATGTGATTAAGTCTGGTGGTGAGTGGGTATCCTCGCTTGAAGTTGAGACCATTTTATCCTTTCACCCGAGTGTCGCTGATGTTGCCGTGATCGGAGTACCAGATGAAAGATGGGGCGAACGACCTTTAGCATTGGTGGTTTTAAAACCTGAATATGTAGACACCAAAGCGGATGACATTTTAGCGTTAGGCCATCAAGCCGTAGAAAAAGGCCATTTACCAAAGTATGGCGTGCCAAGTGAAATCAAGTTTTTAGTGGAAATGCCAAAAACCAGTGTGGGTAAGCTCGATAAAAAAAGAATGCGCATGATGTGCGCAGAAAAACTGATTTAATTCAAAAAGGTCTTTCAATGACTTTAAAACAATCATTCAAGCTTACTGATAATTTTAACGTGTGTATTAATAACATGTATGTTTATTGGTATGACGAGACGAGAAAACTATGAAGGCTTTAGCTATATTACCGGAAATACAAGAGACGCTGAATAAAGACAAACACCATCCCATGCATGGCTTTGCGGTTATCTATTCTCAACAAGTAGAGTGGGGCGATATGGATTCCTTTGGTCATGTTAATAATGTGGTCTATTACACTTATGCCCAAAACGCTCGTATTTACTATAACAGTCAATTAAATCTATTTAATGAAAATACCTTTTCAGTCATGGCAGCATCATCCTGTCAGTATTTTAAACCGGTGACTTATCCCGATACTTTGTGGATTGGGGTTCGAGTGAAGAAAATCGGTAATGCCAGCTTGATTCATGAATATACCTATTATAGTACCGTGTTAAATACCATCGTTGCTAAGGCTGAGTCCGTGTTGGTATATCTTGATAAAGCCAGCGGACAAAAGAAAAATATCGATGAAACAAAAAGAGCCGCGATTAACGCTTTTGAAAGTTTTAATTAAATCAGGAGGCAAGTTTTTTATATAAGGATATGGTGCTGGTATTTATAAGACTAAAAAATGCGGTAGCAGTAGAGATTTAAAAGGATTGAAATGGATTTTAAAACAAAACAAGGAATGTATAGATCATGCTTTATATCAAAAATTTGTCTTTTGGTTTGGTTGTCCTTGGGGCATGCGTACAGGCACAAGCCATAGAGCTTGTCACAAATGGGGACACCACTTTAAGTATCGGTGGTTATGTTAAAGCCGAAGGTATCTTTTATTCTCCAGATGAAGGCGAGTCTGAGTTCAAAGGCAATGCACGGCAAACTCGAATTAATCTCAAAACCACCAAGAACGTAGAGGATAAAAAACTAACGGGTTTTATTGAAGGGGATTTTTATGGCAATGCTGCAAATGGTGGTTCAGACTTACGGCTGCGCCATGCGTATGTTCAGCTCGATGATTTGACCGTAGGTAAGACATGGAATGGCCAGTTCTTAGCGGTCTACCCACTTTTAACTGAACAGCTCGACTTTAAAGGTACGGGATTGGGCACCATCTCTGGTGGCGGCGCTGATATTCGTCCAGATTTAACTGTACATTACACTCATAAGGGGCTTCGTTTTACAGCTCAAAACCCTGTTTATCATGAAGCCAACCTGCCTGATATGGTGGTCAGCTATAAAAATAACATATCTGATCTTAGCTATAATGTGGCGGTCACGGCGCGTGAGGCTAAAAATGGAAACGATTCAGATGTAGGCGTCGGTGCTTCTTTAGCTGGTAAACTCAAACTGGGTAATGACTCATTACATGCGAGCGTATACAACGGTAAAGGGATGGGAGCTTATTCTACAGTATGTGTCGGAAAAGACCTTGGGTCGACCGGTGCTTCAGATTGTGATGCAGAAGACGGCAAGCTTATATCGCAAACTGGCTTTACGGTAGGCTATAGACATAAATTTACCGAGAAGCTTTTTAGTAACCTGCGTTATGGTGAGATCAATGTCGATGATGCGTCTGATACCTCTGTAAATGTAAAAAGCATCAACCTTATCTATAATTATTTACCCGATTTGGATTTTGGTATTGAATGGAGAGATCGAAGCGATAAGACGTTATCATCAGTAAAAGAAGGTCAGCAAGTTGAAATAATGGCCAAATATAATTTCTAGAGAGCTCCCTAAAAATGTGTAATTACTTATGAATCATTAACTGGAGAGTAGTTATAGCCAAATCTGAGTTATGCTGAAGAAACCGTAGAGATAAACTTGGTAAACTAACGACCCGATGAGGAGTTTACCATGACGAAGAAAACCAGAACTTATAGCACAGAATTTAAAGCAGAAGCCGTTAAGAAGATAGTAGATAACAACGGTAATGTTTCAGCCACTACACATAGTGTTAGTAGTCATCATACTTTAATTACTACAAGGGTCAAAGTATCAAGATAGTATCAAAAAATTAATTACATCAATGCGTTCACATGAATTTTAAACAATAAAAAACCCTTACAAGTCAATGACTGTAAGGGTTTTAATTTGGTGGGCCCAGTAGGACTTGAACCTACGACCAAAGGATTATGAGTCCTCTGCTCTAACCAACTGAGCTATGGGCCCTTTAGACGCACAATGATACCTGATTTTTATATATTTTCAAGTAAAAGATAGAAAGTATTACCGATTTTTTTAGTAAAACATTAGTTCTCTGCTAAACATGACCGCCAGCCAATGTCAGGCTACGACCACCATCGACGGCAATTATTTCACCAGTCACATAACTTGCCCGAGCCAAATAAAGCACACTATGGGCGATTTCCTCAGGCTTGCCTATCCGCTGCATAGGAATAGAGTCGATGATGCTTTTTTGCTGCTGCGGGTGAAGTGCTTGGTCGCTATCTGCTTCTGGCAAGATATTGACGCCGGGAGCGACGCCATTGACGCGTACCTCAGGTGCCATATCAAGCGCTAAAGACTGTACCATCATTCGATGCGCCGCCTTTGCCATATTGTAGACGGCATAATTTTTAAAAGGTTTATTATGCGCATGGATATCGAGTAGGCTAATGATGCAGCCCTGCTGTGTCCTTAAATAAGGATATAAGGCTTGGCTTAATAATAAAGGCGCTTTGGCGTTGGTTAAAAATAATTCATCCCACTGAGCGTGATTGATATTACCAAGCGGACTTGGGTAAAAGCGAGAGGCGTTATGCACTAGGACATCAAGCTGGCCAAAAGCTTGCATAATGTTGCGAGTAAATCGCTGTAGTGTCTGACTATTATTAACAACTGCCAAATCTGTGATGATGACGACCGCGCTATCAGGGCGACTGTTATTCAGCGCATCCGCTAGGACATTGGCTTCTTGCTCACTATGATGACAATGAATAATGACGCGGTAGCCTTGCTCATGGGCGGCACGAACAATAGCTGCACCAATACGCTTAGCGCCACCGGTGACTACCATTACGGGCGCTGAGGTATTAGAATATTTTGATTGGCTTAAGCTAAATTCTTGGTTCATATTAAAGGTGTTTTTATTATGTATAGTAGAATTGCTCTAAAATCGATACAGTGCGACTGGGATGAATTTTTCGTAGCCTCTGTGATAACAGCAAGCAAGGAAAATTTATACCAGTCGCAAAAATCTATAACGTGTCGCTTTTATTTTGCACTGACTATAAATTGCTAGTTGAAAGTGCTTGTCTACAAGACAGGTTGTGTTTGTAAATGCTCAATTCTACGTTGGCGTAATGCTTCGCCAATCGCTGGACCTTTTAGATTCTGGTCAATATTATCCATGCTAATAGCATGAAAGCTATTTAAGGCGAGCATCATTTGGCGGTGCTGTATCGCCAATTTTAAAACATGACTGGTGACCAAAAGCTGCGACAGTTTATCCGGCGCTTTATGAGCGCTACAAGCTTGAATAAGATCGATTTTCTCGGCGGCGCTCAGCTGGTCTATGCGGCTAAGATTTTTCGCTTGCTGCACAAATAAAGTGGCAAACTGGCTATGCGCTTTTGGCACCTTTGTACTGTTTCCTATCCCATGAATACCTTTAACCGCTGCCTCTATATTAACCGAAAGAGTTTCTGTAGAGTTTAAAGTAAATAAATCTGTGTTCAGACTGGCCATTAATAACGCCCAGCGCTGCGATAAATTTAATTGCATTTGACCGGCGAAATACAATGCGGTTTGTACAATCTCTCGTATTTGATCGTACTGTTTATCATTCCAAACTTGCTGTAGTGGAGCAAAATACTCCGTCAACGCCCCAATCTCAAACAGCTGTTGCCAATATACCTGCGGCGATACTTGCATCATAGCACGGCTCGATTCTTGCCAAATACGCTCACTACTTAGATGCGCAAGCTCGCCTGAACGCACCAACTCACGCATCAATAGCAAGGTTTCATCGGCAATACTAAAGCCCAAATCATAATAGCGGCCATAAAAACGGGCGGTGCGCAGTACCCGTAATGGGTCTTCACTAAACGCGCTTGATACATGACGCAAGGTTTTGCTATGAATGTCGTTCAAACCGCCATAGTAATCGACAACGTCGCCACTTATCGGCGTATCATCCATAAGGCTTTTAACTTCTATTGCCATAGCGTTGACGGTCAAGTCGCGACGTTGTAAGTCTTCACGTAACGTCACATCAGGGCTGGCATGTACGCTAAAGCCTTGATAGCCCCGCCCTTGTTTGCGTTCTGTACGCGCCAGCGCATACTCTTCATGACTAATAGGATGCAAAAATACTGGAAAGTCTGCGCCCACTTGCTGAAATCCTGCTTCCAGCATATCTGCGACCGTCGCGCCAACGACGACAAAATCCTTGTCTTTGATAGGACGACCCAATAATTGGTCACGGACAGCGCCGCCGACGAGATACACTTGCATAATAGTCTCTTTATAATTATTCAATATTTGCCATATTATTCTACCCAAAAAGAACCAGTCAACACCGATATAAGTATTGACTGGTTTTAGTATAGCAGACGGTTTCTATAAATGAACGCTAGAAGACCGTCGTAATAAGGCGTTTATATATGACATAAACGACTATTTTTGCTCATTGATTAAGTCTTGAGCTTCAGTAACTGCAAGCGCTGTCATATTGACCACACGGCGTGCTGTCGCTGATGGAGTTAGGATATGCACAGGTTTGCTCGCGCCTAGCAAAATAGGTCCAATAGACGCACTGCCAGTTGCCGTTTTTAGTAGGTTGAAAGCAATATTTGCTGAATCAAGCGTTGGCAAGATAAGCAAGTTTGCTGAGCCTTTTAGGTTGCTTGATGGTAAGTCATTGGCACGGATATGCTCATCAAGTGCTGCATCCCCTTGCATCTCACCGTCGAAGTCAAAGTCCACATTCATTTCTGTCAGTAGCTCATACACTCGACGCATTTTTACTGCGCTTTCGCGGTCTGAGGTACCAAAGTTTGAATGCGAAACCAAAGCCACACGCGGCGTAATATTAAAGTGACGTAACTGATCGGCTGCAAGTACCGTCATTTCAGCCAACTGCTCAGCCGTTGGGTCTTCATGGATGTAAGTGTCGGCAATAAAGATATTACGATCTTGCATCAATACCGCGTTCATCGCATAAAAATCGCTGACGCCTGCTTTTTTGTCGATAACTCGGCTGACGTATTTTAAATGCAGATGATAGTAGCTAAAAGTACCACAAATCATGCCATCAGCATCACCGTTTTCAACCAGTAGGGCACCGATTAAAGAAGTCTTACGGCGGACATCACGGCGCGCAAGCTCAATACTGACACCATTACGTTTATTTTTCTCGTAGTAGCCTTGCCAGTAGTCTTTATAGCGTGGATCATCGTCTTGATTAATAATGGTGATGTTTTCGCCATCTTTTAGACGCAGCGCCAATCTTTCAATGTTCTTTTCAATGATGGCAGGGCGACCAACCAAGATTGGATGCGCCAATTGCTCATCAACGACCACTTGTACGGCAAGCAGTACGTTGCGGTCTTCGCCTTCACAGTAAACAATGCGTTTAGGATCGGCTTTCGCGCGGGCAAAGATAGGCTTCATCACGAACGCTGAGTTATAAACAAACTCAGACAAGCGTTGACGATAGGCTTTCATATCAGAGATAGGCAGGGTTGCTACGCCAGAATCCATCGCCGCTTTGGCAACCGCAGAGGCGATTTCGATGATTAGGTTTGGCTCAAGAGGGCCTGGGATAAGGTAATCACGGCCAAAGCTTGGCGTACTCTCAACGTTTTTCACGTTATTCATTGGTGTCGCTTCAACATGCGCCATAGCCGCGATGGCTTTTACGCAAGCGATTTTCATCTCTTCATTAACCGCTGTCGCCCCAACGTCAAGTGCACCGCGGAAGATATAAGGGAAGCATAGCGCGTTGTTTACTTGGTTTGGATAATCTGAGCGACCGGTTGCCATGATAACGTCTGGACGTACGGCGTGCGCCACTTCTGGCATGATTTCAGGCGTTGGGTTGGCAAGGGCAAAGACGATTGGGTCTTTTGCCATACGGCGCACCATGTCTTCAGTTAAGGTGCCAGGCATTGATAGGCCTAAGAACATATCGACATCATCCATCACTTCTTCGATGGTAGTGGCGGTAGTATTGCGCGCATAACGCTGCTTGGTTTCATCAAGGTTTTCACGGCTGGTGGTAATGATACCGCGTGAATCTGATACAAAGATATTGTTTCTATCTACGCCAAGCGCACAAATGATATCCAAGCAAGATATAGCTGCCGCACCTGCGCCAGAGCAGACCACTTTAATCTCTTCGATTTTTTTGCCAGTGATAAGTAAAGCGTTTAGCATCGCTGCGGCAACAATGATTGAGGTACCGTGCTGGTCATCATGGAATACCGGAATGTTCATGCGCTCACGCAATTCGCGCTCGATTTTGAAACATTCTGGGGCTTTGATGTCTTCAAGGTTAATACCACCAAAAGTAGGCTCAAGCGAGGCGACGGCTTCGATGAACTTATCTGGATCATTTTGGGCAATTTCAATATCAAAAACGTCAATACCAGCAAATTTTTTGAATAAAACCCCTTTACCTTCCATGACAGGTTTAGAGGCCAATGGACCAATATTCCCTAAACCAAGCACCGCAGTACCGTTGGTTATCACGCCAACCAAGTTGCTACGAGCAGTATATTTAGCCGCTAACGCTGGATCTCTTTGAATCTCAAGACAAGGTATCGCAACCCCTGGAGAGTAAGCAAGTGCCAAATCACGTTGGTTGGCCAGTTGCTTGATAGGCGTAACTGAGATTTTACCGGGGCGCGGAAACTCATGGTAGTGTAAGGCAGATTGTTCAAACTGCTCTTTTTCCGTAGTAGGGGTGTCCGTATTCAAAGTGATATCGTCATTCATAATAATTGCCATGGTTGGAATAATTGGAATAAAGTAAATGGTGATAAAAACCAATGTCTATGCTTCATTATCATGACTATGATAATTAAGGCACATTTATACTAAAAAGGTCGTGCTCGGCGACTAGACATCAGCGTAAAAACAGCAATCTCACAGGAAGCGTTATTCTAGCACTATTGGTATTTCACTGCCTAGTCAAGTCATCTCAATTAGGTGAATAATATAATAAAATGATATTCGTTATTTCGCTGTTTGATAATGGCAAAAAACGCCCCTCGATATCAACCATAATTGCCTAATGTTTCAAAACATTACAGAATAGCAGCTTGTCCGTATTCTCTTACGAAGAACAGCTGATTGGCATTTGCGGCGCATGTGGCGCGGGCGGCATGGTATCGAGCTCAGTGGCGATGTCTTGGACGTTGTAAGGATTGGCAAGTAAGTCAAAGACTCGATTTAACTCTTCAAATTGGCCTTGTTCCGCCACCGTAATCGCGCGCTGTGCCACACTATTACGTAGTACATAAACCGGATTATTGCTATGCATTTGTTCAATAGAGGCTTCGCTAGATAACGGCTCTAGCGCTGCTAAATACCTTGTTGACCATTGTTGCCAAACGTGCTGTGCCTCATTATTAAACTCAGCAGTCATTTTTGCCAGCAATTCTTGCTCATACGGATATTCATTTGGCGCGACCAAACCCAATAGCGCGCGGAAACTGTTGCTATAGTCGAGCAAATTGTCTTCTAACAAGGTTAACCACTCAAAAGCAAGGGTCAAACTTTCTTTAGTGTGAGGCAGCCCAAGCTTACGGCAGAGTCCTTGCTGGTAATGCTGCATAAAGGTCGCTTCATACGGCGCTAGGCAATCAGCCAAGGTATCGCGTGTTACACCATTTAAGCGCATAAAGTGCGGGAGCCAAATATTTAAGTTCCAATGACCGATAGCAGGTTGGTTTTGATAGGCATAACGACCAGTATGGTCGGAGTGATTGTTAATCCACGCAGGGTTAAAGCGCTCCATAAAACCAAACGGACCAAAGTCTAAGGTACTGCCCGTAATCGATAAGTTATCAGTATTCATCACCCCATGGGCAAAGCCAATCAATTGCCAATCGGCAATCATACGTGCGGTTCGCTCAACCACCGCTTGTAAAAATGCTAAGACAGGCGCTTCACTATCACGGCATTCTGGATAGTATGTATCAATCATATAGTCGGTAAACTCGCCAAGTAAGTCGGGCGCAAAGCTTGCAATCCACTCAACATGACCGAGGCGAATATGACTGTCAGCGACGCGCATCAATGCCGCGCCTGCTTCCATACGCTCACGGCGGACACGTGTATCAGACACCACAAATCCTAAAGCATTAGACGAAGGAATGCCAAGCTGCGTCAACGCATGTCCGCATAAATACTCGCGAATGGTACTACGTAACACCGCGCGCCCATCGCCCATGCGAGAGTAGGGGGTCAGACCAATGCCCTTTAAATGTAAATCTTGTAATTTATCATTATTATCGAGCACTTGCGCCATGAGTAAACCGCGCCCATCGCCCAATTGTCCGGCCCACTGTCCGAACTGGTGACCAGCATAGGCCATCGACAGCGGTCGAAACTCAGCTGGCACGTATTGACCCCCTAATATTTCAACCCAACGCGCCATCAGCTCATCGTCATCGAGCCAGCCTAATTGCTTGGCAACTTCGGTGTTAAAGTGACCAGCGCGCGGATTGTCAAGCGGTGTCGGCTGCTGTTCATGATAAAGGCGAGTATCTAATGTGACGTAAGTATTTTGATAGCGCATAGGTGCGTTCCAATATAGAGGTATGTATTTTTAATATAAAAACTTAAGGTTAAAAGCGAGTAATGAAAGCGTGTAAAGAGAGTAATAAACTTACTATAGCATAGCCTTAATAATGCCGCGTTTCACTCTGTCCATCTCTTGTAATTGCTGTATAAACAATGAGTGAGCAGAAATAATGAGTGCGTAAACGAGTAGCGCACAACTCATGGCCGAAAAAAGCCCCCTATCTTTACAGATAGAGGGCAGGAGAAACGTACAATAAAAAGTAAAACAATAAATCTATAAAGGCTTAAGCGGCTTTTGGACTTTGACCGATAGAGCGAAACGCCGTTTTTAGATTGCTATTATGCGCCAGTATTTTTTGCTCAACTTTGGCATAGTCGTGCTTTAGCATCTCTTCAACTTCATGCAGGCGATCAGCAAACTCGGTCTTTTTTAGCTCAATAGTTTTGGCTTTTAGCGCTTGCCATTCTTCGACCGTTTGCGTAAAGGCTTCGTATTCAAACTTGATACGATCTTGGAAACTCTTCATCGCATGTGGAATATCTAGACCGTTCGCAGTAACACTATCAATCTGCTGTTGAGCCTTTTTGAACTGCATTTGCACTTCAGCATGCTTAATGGTGGTGTCGTCAACCGTGCGTAATTCACTGGTTAGCCCAAGTTTAGATAAGCCCAAGATAAGCCATTTAGTTGGATCATATTGCCACCATTTCACGCCATTACGATAGTCGTATTGGAAGAAGTGATGATAGTTATGATAACCCTCACCCCACGTAAAGATAGCAAGGAAAAAGTTATCGCGTGCACTATTGGTATCCGTATAAGGACGCGTACCAAACATGTGGCATAGCGAGTTAATAAAGAAGGTAAAGTGGTGGGTCAGTACCAAGCGCAGTAGACCTGCCAATACGAGCGTGCCCCACACGTCACCTATTAACCAACCAATTGCCGCAACCATCGCAACGTTGGTAGCCAGTACCCATAAACCATAGTATTTATGCTGAATCTGTAGCACTTTATCTTTGGTCAAATCAGGAATGTTTTTATAATCAAAGCGACCACTAGGATAATTGCGTAACATCCAACCGATATGACTGAACCAAAAACCACGTCTTGCTGAATAAGGATCTTCCATGCGGTCATCAACATGACGATGATGCGTACGGTGGCCTGATACCCAGTCAAAGGCAGAGCCTTGAACCGCAAGGGTTGAGCCAAGTAATAGGAAGTTTTTTACCAAGGGATGGGCTTTATAAGCGCGATGCGACAATAGGCGGTGATAGCCTGCAGTGATACTAATACCGGTCCACACCATAAAGGCACCAAATACACCCCAAACCGGCGCACTAACTTGATGGGTCAACAGGTACCATGGCGTAATGACGGCAGCAGCAATAGGCGTCGCAATTAGAAAAATCGCTGGAACCAAGTTGATTGGCGACTTTTGAAATTCAAGCTCAAGCGGATCGATACCCTCATAGTTAGCGACTGCATTGGCATCTTTATAACCGCTCGTCGTCGCAAACTGCGTATCGGCAGCCTCATCAGTTTTGCTTTTGCCAGTATCAAGCCACGTCTTCACGCGCAGCGCCTGAGTGCCAGCATGCTGTATAAGCGTATCACCCGACTTCATGGCGAAACGCAAGCCCTTAAGTGGTAAGCCTATTACTTTTTTAGCAATCATGTAATATTCCTAATGATATTAATTTCAGCCTCCATATTACCCTAAAAGACTAGTAAAGTGAACAGTTATACACTAGAAAAATATTGCTAAATAACAATAACTTGTAGGAGTTATGGTAGTGATTAACCCAAATAATCCCTTACTTATCAGCAATTAAGTGATAGTGTAAGTAAAAAGATAAATATGTGTGCGATAGAAATGTATAAATGACTATCGAGCCAATTAATTAGCTGGCTTTTTTCAGCCATTTTCAAGCAAGTTTTTTGAAATATGACAAAAAGATAGGTAAGAAGTTCACTTACTTAGCGCGTGAGAAAATAGGTTGGATAATCGGTGATGATGACGTCGACTTGCCACGTAATAAGTTGTTTAATCGTTTCGCTATCATTGACGGTCCACGCGCTGACTGGTAAGTGATAACGATGACAGTGCTTAATGACTGCTTGAGTCAGCAATAGATAGTGAATACCTAGCTGGACGCAGCCAAGTTGCAGGGCAGTTTGCGGTGCGCTTAGCAAAGTTTTAGGGGTGCGAATCAGTAAGCCACGCGGAATGTGTTGTAAGGTTTTATTGCGTTGCAGCCTTGCGTGTAATTCGACATCGAAGCTGGTCAGCGCTATAGGCAAGCTGGCAAGAGGACTATCGATTAAATCTTGCATTAATGCCTTTATTAATTTGCCGTAATCCGTGCGCTCATGCGTCTTAATTTCAAGCTCAATATAGCCAAAACCTTTTAGCACGGATGCTATTTCGGCCAAAGGGGTAATCTGATGACCGGACTGCAAATAGCGCCCAATCTCGGCAAGACTCAACTGGTCAATGCAGGATTGTTGGGCGCACATGCGTAGTAAATTATCATCATGAAAGACCAGCAAGTGACCATCGGCGCTTAATTGCACATCAAATTCAACGCCTATCAAACCCGCGCTTTGTAGGTTTTGCGCCACTTTAAAGCCTGCTAAGGTGTTTTCTAGCGCTTCACCGCGTGCGCCGCGATGGCCCAATAAAAGGGTATTTTTAAAATTTATCATTATTAATAGCTATCAAAAATTCTTATCGCTATCATATCGTCTCTGCAAAATGGGGTCTAATAAAATATTTATCTGAGAACAGAAGCATTACTTAGATAGTGTAGTTATGAGTTGCAGCTACGACATAAAATATGTCTTTGTAGCTTTTTTGCAACCAAAGCAAGGTTTTGTACACAATGTTGGACGTTATTTGTATATCAATAGGCTACACTGATGACCATTTAAATCAAACGCCGTATAATAACGTGGTTTTCAAAAATTGCATGGCAATCTTTACTATACCGTCGTTACCATTTAAATGTCATGATGCGCGTGTAAGTTTTTGAATGTTAAAACACTGGCCGTCATTGGCGGTACGAATCAGGAAATTGGAGCAAAAAAAGATGAGCGTAGCAAATAAGAGTTTGAGCAAGTGGTATAAGGTTGCTGGTATTGGTATCGCCTGTAGTTTGGTACTTACAGGCTGTAACCGCTCAGAAAAAGAAGAGACCACAGAAACTGCCGAGCTAACCGAAGAGGCCGCCACTAACGAAAACGCTGCTGCTACAGCGGTAAGTTGTGATGATCCAATGGTACAAGATCGCCTCAAATCAGCCTTAAAAAATACGCTCAATCAACAAGCGCAAACCTTGGCAGCAAGTTACGCTAACGATGCTGAAATTGCTTTAAATGGTGGCGTTGTCAGTGGTAAAACCAATGGTATCGTCATCGATGTACAAAACGCTGCGGTATTACAAGCTACAAATGATAATGGTATGACTACCTGTCAGGCGAGTGTCAGCATGACTCTGCCAAGTGAAGACTTATACCAAGCCAGCCAGCTGCAATCCGCTAACAATCAGCCAAGCTTACAATCACGCCTAGCCAATGATAATATCCGTATCAATAATAACATGCTCGTTGACGATGCCTTTACGTATGTTGTTGGTACCCAAGGCGGTCAAGTACGTACGCGTATCGCTGGACAGCCAGCACTGCTGACCGTGGTATCAGAAGTAGTGGCAGGCTCAGCCTTTCAGACAGCGCTAGAAGAGCAGCGTGCCGCGCAAGCAGCCGAACGCCGCCGTCAAGCGGCACAAAACAATACCGAAAACCAAACTCGCCAACCAAGACCGGTAACGCCAGCGGCCCCTGTACGTCCAGCTGAGCCTGCGACGCCACCGACTGTCAATCAAAATAGCAGCAGTCAAAACAGTAGCCAGAACACGAGTAATCAGGATAATCAAAGCAATAACCAAGCTGCCCCAACGCCTAGTACTACAGCGCCTGCGACTCCAGCTGCACCTAAGTCAGTCCCTAAAGATGACAGTATCGATATGGTGATTATCGAAGATAAAGACGCGACTTATTAATTATTTATAAGAAGTCAGTTTCTATTGTTTAAGCCTAGCGTTTGAAATTCAAAAGCCCGCAACTATCGTAAGTCGCGGGCTTTTTGCTTGAATGGATTTTTAGCGGTTAATTTTTAGCAGTCAGTAAAAGCTAAACTATTTATTCTCAGCGAATTTTTGTAATACTTGACTGTCCCATAGCACTTCAGAAACTTGCTCAGGGTCGGTGCAAAAACGCGCAGCGACGAACAGCCAATCAGACAGGCGATTGATAAAGCTAACTGCTGTTGGACGAATGGCTTCTGGTCGCTGCTGCTGCAATAGCACCGCTTGACGCTCAGCTCGGCGACAGACGGTACGGGTGACATGCAATTGGCTGACCAACACTGAACCTGTTGGTAGGATAAAATCTTTTAGCGCCGGCAAAGTGCTATTCATCGCGTCAATCTGTTGCTCTAACCATGCAATGTGCGCGCTATTCACGCCTTCATATTCTGGCATGGCAAGCTCGCCACCGATATTAAATAGCAGATGCTGAATAATCACTAATGCTTGGGCAAAGTCGGCTTCTTTTGTCGCTTCAGTCGAGTTTTGCGCCAACTGCGCGCGTACCAAACCAATATGTGAGTTGAGCTCATCGACATCACCCATGACGCTAAATAGATTGTCCGCTTTACTCACGCGGCTGCCATCTGCCATGCCTGTGGTACCGTCATCGCCAGTACGTGTATATATTTTGCTTAAACGATTGCCCATGTTTTATCCTTAAAGGTTAGTGTTTGTTAAAAAGTCAGTATTTTTTAGCATTGCGAATGTTAGTTATGCGCTCATTGTAGTATTTTACGAGCATTTTCGCTAAGATAATGGGTTAAGTTTTATACTGCTACTTTTTCAAAAATAATAATGACGCTAAATATTGTTATAAATAAGCGTTTTCATTATTTAAGTGTGCAGTAAGAATATTTTCGTTTCACTCTTATCTTTTTTATCAAAAGGCTTTTTTACTATGACCACACCTCTTGCAGACGCGATGTCTCAGCTTGCCATTTATGACTCACTCAACGGACGCAAGCAGGTATTTAAGCCGCTGGTTGCGGGTAAAGTCCGCATGTATGTGTGCGGAATGACGGTCTATGATTATTGTCATATCGGTCATGCGCGAGTGGTGGTTGCTTTTGATATGGCGGTGCGTTGGCTTAAGCAATTGGGCTATGAGGTTAATTATGTGCGGAATATCACCGATATAGATGACAAAATCATCGCTCGCGCAGCCGAAAATGGCGAAGAAATTGGCGCATTAACGCAGCGCTTTATCACAGCGATGCATGAAGATTTTGCGGCCCTTGGCTGCTTAGCACCCGATGCTGAGCCACGTGCGACCGATTATATCGATGAGATGCAGCAGATGATTGGCAATTTGGTCAGCAATGACTATGCGTACGCTGGCGATAATGGCGATGTCTATTATGCGGTCGATAGCTTTCCAGATTATGGTAAATTATCCAAGCGTAACTTGGATGATATGCAGGCGGGCTCACGCGTCGATGTCGAAAACGACAAGCGCAATCCGTTTGATTTTGTATTGTGGAAAGCGGCGAAACCTAGTGAGCCACAATGGGCATCGCCGTGGGGTCAAGGGCGTCCGGGCTGGCATATCGAATGCTCGGCGATGTCAACCAAATGCCTTGGTGATACCTTTGATATTCACGGCGGCGGGCATGACTTACAGTTTCCGCATCATGAAAACGAGATAGCGCAATCTGAGGCCGCGACGGGCTGCGAGTACGCACGTAATTGGATGCATGTTGGCTTTATCAATGTTGATGGCGAAAAGATGTCCAAATCGCTAAATAACTTCTTTACCATTCGCGATGTGATTGCCAAGTATCATTCTGAAACGGTGCGCTTTTTCTTGTTATCAAGTCACTATCGCAGCCAAGTCAACTTCTCAGACAAAGCCTTAGATGAAGCGCATAATAGCCTAAGCAGATTATATCAAGCATTAAAAGCGGCTGAACAGCAAAAAGGACAAACACTCACTATCGATGATGCGCTAACAAACTCTGCTTATGATAGCGCGGCAGGACAAGACTTTATCAAAGCCATGAATGATGATTTTAATAGCTCAACGGCTATTAGCGTATTATTTGGGCTGGCACGTGACATTAATAAAGCGCTCAAAGGCGAAGATGCAGAGGCTGCATGGCAGTTGGCGCAGCAGCTTAAAGCTTTGGCGCAGACATTAAATATATTGCAGCTGCCGGTACAGCAGTTTTTACAAGCGGTCGTGGGTGAGGCGCAAGAAGGCGGTTTGTCCGATGACGCTATCGATGGATTAATCACCGAGCGTGCCGATGCCAAAACCAATAAAAACTTTGCCCGTGCTGATGAGATACGCGAGCAATTAAAGAATGCGGGAATTGAGCTTGAAGACAGCCGTGCGGGTACGACTTGGCGCCGTGCTTAAATCGTATTCTAGCTATAAGCAATTGTATCAATTAACATTTTACCCTCAAATTAAGTCAGCTTTATGCTGGCTTTTTTTGGTTCAGTGCATTAGCTTTATCTTATATTCAAAATTAATGCTTAACTCTACTAAATCATTTCATTAATCAGCCTAGAACCTTAACGTATGAAACATTCCTCTCAGTCTTTGATTGCTAAAAATATCCAAGCTTCTAACATAAGCGATGTAATCAACGCTGACTTTTTTGATTGTAAGAATTTAAATACTATTAAAGGTAGGCAGAAATTAACCGTGAGGCATTTGAACATACGTCATTTTATTTCCAGTATTTCCGTCATTATCCTAATTATTGTCTATCTGCCGGCTTATGCGGCTAGTCATTCAGCGAATGACAATGCAACGATCAACAATCAAAACGAAACACCTGCGCCCATCACCGACGCGCCAGAAAATATCGTTGACTATGCATCGCAACGGATTGATAAGCTCAAAAAAGAGGGCGTCAGTGTCTCTGCGCTTGCTGAGGAGGTCATTAGTCCGTTTGAGAAAAAAACCGAACAGCAAGCGGGGGTATTACAGGGTGATTCCGGTCTGACTGGCGACTATAACGAAAGTTATTATGCCTTAAATAAGCTCAATGTCGGCTTGCCGCCACTATCTGAGCCACCGAATTTATCGACACCACTGGCAACACTAGAGTTTTTTCAATCGGCAGTTATCAAGCAGCAGTATGATTTGGCCGCTTATGCACTCAATATGAACTTGATTGACGAGGAGTTGCAGCGTAATCAAGCAATAGAGCTTGCCAAACAGCTCGATTTTTTACTAATGGAAAAAAAGCTGTATGCGTTTGATAAGTTGCCTGACCGTCCTGATGGTTTGATAGAACCGCCGCTTGGTAGTAATAATAGTATCCAAGGCATCCCTCGGCGCTCAATCCAGTTGGGTTATATCGACTATCGAGATCGCCGTGTACCGCTGCATCTTGAGCGCGTACGTATCGATGACAGCCCGCCTTTTTGGGTGTTTTCCGCGCAAACGGTCGCCAATATCAATAAGCTGTATGAGCAATATCAGCCTGCCAAGTTTGAGCGCTATTTGCCCGACTGGACCAAATTAAAAGTCTTTGGCATTGCCATTTGGGAATTTATCGCTTTATTTTTGTTCTTTTTCTTTACCATGGGTGCTGGTTGGTTGCTCAGTAAAGCCGCTGGTAAACTGCTCAATTGGTACGTTTTAGACAAAGAGGGCAATCGGCTCGCCACCATTCATCATAACGGCGTTGAGGACTTGGTCAATAAGCTGACTGTGCCTTTGACGTTTACCATCAGTTTTTCCGCTGTTTATACCTTGGTATCGGGCGGTTTTCCTTACTTAGATGCGCTTGCCTCATCCACACGCCCCATTATTTGGATTGGGCTGGTGCTGAGCGCTATGTGGCTGGGTACACGCGCCATTAATTTCTTTGCCAATCGTTATAAAGATTTGCAAATCGAAAATTTAAGCGAAGAGCAGTTTGATAAAGGCCGCAGTCGCCGCACCTATGTGTCTATTTTTCGCCGCGTTTTTATCTTTGTGATGATTTTAGGCGGTATTTGGATAGGTTTGAGTGAATTTACCAATATTGATGGTTTGGGTAAAACCTTACTCACCTCGGCAGGGATTGCGGGTGCGGTGATAGGTATTGCCGCCCAGCCTATCTTGGGTAATATCATCGCAGGCATGCAAGTCGCCATTACCCAGCCGGTGCGTATCGGCGATACGGTGATGATGGAAGGCGAGTGGTGCACAATCGAGGATTTGGGTTATACCTATGCGGTACTAAAAACCTGGGATGAGCGCCGTTTGATTGTGCCGATGCGGCATTTTATCACTGAGATTGTCGAGAACTGGTCACATACCGAGTCGCATCAAATCTCAGTGATTTATTTATATGTCGATTATGGCGCCAATATCGAAGCGATACGACAAAAATATATTGAGCTGGTCAAAGACAGTGAGCTATGGGATAGTGACACCGAGCCTGAGATGTATACGGTATCGGTAACAGAGACCACTATCAAGCTACGCTGTAGCCAAGCGTCCGATAGTCCACTCAATGCTTGGTTACTTGAATGTGAAGTACGCGAGCAAATGCTAAGCTACTTATATAGCGAACAAAAGGATTATCTACCAGCGGAACGTTTTATCGTTAAAACAGAAACATAGTAACGATGTAAGAGCATGGCAAAATAAAGGCATCATCTAGCAAAATAAGCTGACAAATATGTTATGCGAAGGCTTGCTTTATTTGTTATAATATGGCGTTATTTTTAAGGGATAATTCAGTTATTAAGCGTCGGGTAATCAGATGTTAGAAGGTTTAGAAGCGCGATATTAGCAACTCTACTTTCCTAAGCATTTTATTACCGCTGATAAACAGATAACATGCCGAGTGATATCCGTATTTAAGGTTTGTTCCTCATGGTTTTTTCACAATTCTAGCCGCTTTATTTTGGCGTATTGATTTTGATAAAGCTTTTGTTTATCGACGTGATACTGCATTGCCCACCCATCAAAATAACCACCACTAGGGGTCTGTATGTTGCGAATTGTCGATGAAGCCTTAACCTTTGATGACGTTTTATTATTACCAGCTTATTCTGAAATCCTACCAAAAGCTGCTGATTTAACGACCCGCCTAACCAAAAATATCACTTTAAACTTACCGATGATTTCGGCTGCGATGGATACCGTCACTGAATCTGAGATGGCCATCACTATGGCGCAGCTTGGTGGTTTGGGTATTTTGCACAAGAGCATGGATATCGATAAGCAGGCCATGCAAGTACGTCGCGTGAAAAAATTCGAAGCGGGTACAGTTGTCGATCCTATTACCGTGCACCCAGAGATGACCATCGGTGAGCTGTTAAGATTGACTCAAGATAACAATATCTCAGGGGTACCTGTGGTTGAGAAGGGTACCGATAAAGTCATCGGTATCGTAACTCATCGTGATTGGCGTTTTGAGACCAACTTATCATTACCTGTCAGCCATATCATGACGCCAAAAGATCAGCTAGTTACTGTTAAAGAAGGTGAAAGTAACGAGAATATCAAAAAACTTCTTCACGAGCACCGTATCGAAAAAGTGATTGTGATTAATGATGATTTTCGTTTGCGTGGTCTGATTACGGTCAATGATTTCTCTAAAGCAGAAAATAACCCTAATGCTTGTAAAGATGAGCAGGGTCGCCTGCGCGTTGGTGCGGCTGTCGGTACTGGCGCTGATACCCAAGCCCGTGTTGAAGCTTTGATTGCCGCTGATGTCGATATCATCGTTGTTGATACTGCCCATGGTCACTCAAAAGGCGTGATTGATAAAGTTTCTTGGATTAAAAAGCACTATCCAAACGTTCAGGTTATCGGCGGTAATATTGCCACAGGTGATGCCGCTAAAGCATTACGTGATGCCGGTGCAGATGCCGTTAAAGTAGGTATTGGTCCTGGGTCTATCTGTACCACGCGTATTATCGCGGGTGTTGGTATGCCGCAAATCTCGGCAATCGATAGTGTCGCAAGCGCGCTACAAGGCAGCATTCCACTGATTGCTGATGGCGGTATTCGTTATTCAGGCGATATGGCCAAAGCCATTGCTGCCGGTGCGTCGTGCATCATGGTTGGCTCATTGATGGCGGGTACCGAAGAAGCGCCGGGTGAGGTTGAGCTATTCCAAGGTCGCTACTATAAAGCCTATCGCGGCATGGGAAGCTTGGGCGCGATGTCAGGTCAAAACGGCTCATCAGATCGCTATTTCCAAGATGCCAAAGATGGGGTAGAAAAACTGGTACCAGAAGGTATTGAAGGCCGCGTACCTTATAAAGGCCCAGTTTCTGGTATTGTCAATCAGATGATGGGCGGTCTACGTTCATCGATGGGTTATACTGGTTGTGCGACCATTGAAGAGATGCGTACGAAGCCGCAGTTTGTCAAAGTCACTTCAGCAGGTATGAAAGAATCTCATGTCCATGATGTGCAGATTACCAAAGAAGCACCTAATTATCGCGTTGATTAATCATTTCTTAACGCTAGTTATGTGTAGGTTATCGGCTCTGTAGCGTTGCCGTGAGACCAAGATACAAACAGCCAACAATGCTTTGTTATTGTTGGCTGTTTTTTTTGTAAAATACAACATTAAACTCTTCTATCTATAACTTAGACGCCTTTTTATTATTTAGACGCCTTGTCTAGGTTTAAGGCTTATACTTGATGTGTTTTAAAAAAACTTCGGCATTGCTGGAGTGAATTTTTAGTAGCCTTAAAAAGGACAAGGCGCATAGAAAGAGAGCAAAAAAAGAAAATTTATAGCAGCAGACAGTTTTAAAAGGGTTTCTAAAAAAGCGATTGTCTATAAATTAAGCTTCTTTTAAACCAATGACAGTCTGGGCGCCCGTTTGATTTTTTACTTTATAAAATTGAGGAATAATAATAATGAGTTACTTTGGCACTGATGGTATTCGCGGAAAATTTGGTGAGTTACCGATTACCCCTGATTTTATTTTGAAGTTAGGTTATGTGACGGGACTGGTGCTGATAGAAAATAATAATAATCCTGCGCGCAAACCCAGTGTGGTGATAGGTAAAGATACGCGTCTGTCCGGCTATGTGATTGAAGGGGCGCTGCAGGCGGGCTTTAATGCGGCTGGGGTTGACGTCCATATGCTAGGGCCGCTACCGACGCCTGCTATCGCGCATTTGACCCGCAGTTTTAACGCCGATGCTGGTGTGGTGATTTCTGCTTCGCACAATCCTTATTTTGATAATGGCATCAAGTTCTTCTCAGGTGATGGCAAAAAACTGACCGATGAGATGCAAAGCGCAATCAATGATAAATTGACCGCAATTATGGATGCCTCAAATTCCGCTAATAATGCCATCATGCCAATTCTAGATCCGGCGCAACTGGGCAAAAACAATCGTATTAATGATGCGAAAGGGCGCTATATCGAATTTTGTAAAGGTAGCTTCCCTTATCAATATGACTTAGATCATTTGACCGTCGTCGTCGACTGTGCCAATGGGGCTGGTTATAGCGTTGCGCCACGCGTTATGCGTGAGCTTGGCGCCAATGTTATCGCAATTAATAACAAACCCGATGGTATCAATATCAATGCCAATTGCGGCTCAACCCATCCTGAGAGTCTGCAAAAAGCGGTACTCGAATATGAAGCCGATGTCGGTATTGCTTTAGATGGCGATGGTGACCGTATCGTGATGGTCGATGAAGCCGGTGAGCTGGTCGATGGCGATGGTATTTTGTATGTACTTGCTACTCAAGGTCAAACCAAAGCTGAAGGCGTTGTGGGTACCTTGATGAGTAACATGGGTTTAGAGTTGGCGTTAAAAGACGCGGATATCGCCTTTACCCGTGCAAAAGTTGGCGACCGCTATGTCATGCAAGAGCTTGAAGCCAAAGGTTGGATATTGGGCGGTGAGCCATCTGGTCATATTTTATGCTTGGATAAAAGCCGCACGGGCGATGCCATTATCGCAGGCTTACAAGTGCTGGCAGTGATGCAAGCACGTGGTAAGGCACTTAGCGATTTGACCGAAGGCTTTGAAGTGTTACCACAAAAACTGGTCAATGTGCGCTTATCGCAAATGCAAGATCCGTTTGAGCATGAAGAGCTTGTCGCAGCTTTTGATAAAGCGCGTGCTACTTTAGAAGGTCGTGGTCGCCTGCTTATCCGTCAGTCAGGTACAGAGCCGATGATTCGGGTCATGGTTGAGTCAGACGATGAGATAGAATGTGATGTGATGGCCAACGATTTGGCCGATAAAATCAAAACGGTTTTAGGCTAAACGTCTTGGTTAAATACACTTATATTAATAATATTTGAAAGTTAGCGAGAAACAATCATGAGTATGGATTTTACCGATCAGCGCCTATCGTATGAGAAAGGGCAACTCGACCAGCAGTCAGTACCAGATTCACCATTTGAGATGCTACACGCGTGGATGAATGAAGCGATAGCAGCAGAAGTGCAAGAACCTTATGCGATGAGTTTAGCGACGTGCGGCGCAGACAATAAGCCCAGCGTGCGTATCGTTTTGCTGCGGGAGATTACTGAAAAAGGCATCGTGTTTTATACCAATTATGAAAGTGCCAAGGGTCAAGATATCGCTGAAAATCCCAATGCCGAAGCGCTGTTTTTTTGGCATAAGCTTGAGCGTCAAATCCGTATCAGCGGCAGCATTGCTAAAATAGAGGCTACTAAATCCGCGGCTTATTTCCAAAAACGTCCGCATGATAGTCAAGTGGGCGCGTGGGTTAGCCAGCCGCAAAGTGGTGAAGTTGCCAATCGCGAGGTCATGGAGCAAACGTTTGAGCAGTTGCAAAATGATTATCCAGCAGACAGTCAAGTGCCAACCCCTGAGTTTTGGGGTGGCTATGAGATTACGATTGAGAGCATCGAGTTTTGGCAAGGCCGTGCCAATCGTATGCATGACCGCATTGTTTATACGCAAGATAAGAGTGGCACGGGCGACGCGGCAAAATGGACAACCAAACGTTTGTTACCATAAAATTAGCTCATTTAAGCTAAAATCTACTGAAAATAAGATATTGCAAAAATCAAAAAGCCTCTTTAAACCTAACACGCTAGGCATTTAAAGAGGCTTTTTTTGCGCTGATTTTTAGCCTAATTTCTTGCATTAACTTCTTGCTTTGGTATCGACATTCACTGACACTGACATACCTGGACGTAACTGCGCAAGGTTAGGCTGGCTTTGGTCTAAATCAATTCTAACAGGAACGCGCTGGGCAATTTTGATATAGTTACCCGTCGCAGGATTGGCCGCGCCGGCACTAAATTCGCTGCCCGTTGCAGGCGAGATATTACTGACATGACCACTAAATTTGGCACCGCCAAGGGCATCGACATGAATGGTAGCGGGCTCACCGATACGCATATTGGCTACTTGCGTTTCTTTAAAGTTAGCAATAATCCATACGCCTTTTGGTACGATATACATCAGCTGCGTACCTGCGCTCACGTATTGTCCCTCTTTGACACTGATTTGACTCAGCTGCCCAGATTCTGGTGCCTTAATAACGGTATTGTCTAAATTAATCTGAGCTTGCTTAGCACCGGCTTCTGCACTCTTAATATTGGCATCTAAAGATGAGCGGCTACCGCTGGTCTTCTCGCTTGCCTCACGAGCCACTTGTAAATTCGCTTCTGCTTGTTGCACGTTGGCCTGCGCTTTTGCAAGTTGCGCTTTGATATGCGCCACTTCTGCCTTTGAGACCGCGCCGATAGCGTCTAAACCTTGATAGCGTTTGACATCCTCACGCGCACTGTCGACGCTGACTTTAGCACTATATAAGTCCGCCTCGCGTGCTTCGATTTGCGCTTGGCTGGTTCCTGTATCCTGCGCATTACTAGCGCGATTGGTCACAGCGATTTCAATGTTTGCCTGCGCTTGCTCAAGCTGCTGCCTAAAAGTACGATCGTCTATTTTGATTAATAAATCACCTTCTTTAACATTGGCAAAATCCTCAACCGCCACCTCAGTCACGTAGCCAGATACTTGCGGACTGATAATGGTGGTTTGGCCTTTAATAAAGGCATTATTGGTCTGCTGGACCGTCGGAGTAAAAGGCGGCAGCTTCCAAGCGTACAAAATTAAGGCCACGCCAATCACAATCAAGGCGATTAGTATGCCTAAATTTAAATAAGATTTCTTCTTTGGCGACCAGCCGTCGCTGCTAGGAATCGGCTCCTTTGGCGGCATGGACGACTCATCACTGTCAGTAAGATTATCATTAACAGTACTCTCGTCATTAACAATACTCTCATCGTTTACGAGCCTGTCGTTAGCTGATTTATCTATATTGACCACAGCACTTGGATGATTTGTTGCATCAGGAGCATGATTGTCGTTGGTTAGCGCGTCAGAGGCAGGCTTAGGGTTTTGGTTAAGCTCATCAGATTTTTCTTGACTCATGCCGCGCTCCTAAAGTTTGAATAGTTATCATAAGTTTTTTGCATTAATTAATATGTTAAGTGGCATTTTTAAATGAAGAAAATGCTTTAATTATTCGGGCTATTTTGCTTCGCGCATTTTTGCAATCGCTGCCAATTCTTTAGCCAATGGATTACGTTTATGGTAGCGATGATACAAGTAATTTAGTAATAAAATCAGCGTTGTGATGGAGGCGATAGTTGCCATAAGAAAAAATAAATCAGCATAGGCGGCGACAGTCGCTTGGCGCTGAATGCCTTGCAATACTTGTCCCATCGCTGCGACATTTGCTTGATTGGCATCCGTGATTTGGGTAGATAACATACGACCTGCGCCTGCAACTTGTGCCATTAAGGCCGGATCGCCCAAATTAAGCGAGCTGACCATATCAGCGTAGTGTATCTGTGTACGTATGGTGGTAAACGCTTGAATCGCTGCCGCGCCTGCAAGTCCGCCAATGGTCTGCGAGATGCTAAAAATAACCGAAAAACTAATAATGTAAGCGGGGCCGTTAGCGATAGCGCGAAACATCCCTTCAAAAACCATGGGACCCATAAAATAGACGGCAGCAAAGGCAATCATAAATTGACTGACATAAAACATATAAGGGGCAGAATTTAGCGAAATATCTGTATCTAGCCAGGCGCCAACCGCAATCAGGGCGACAGCGAAAATGACTGGACGGCGTAAATCCATCGCATTGGTCCTAAAAATACTGATGACCAAGGCCAGAACGCTGGCGGCAAGTATCACCGCATAAAAGGTAATCAACTGATCATTTCCGTAGCCCAAATTGGCCAGTAAGCCAGCTGCACCGACATTTTGCTCGGATAATAAAATACGCATCACCGCGCCGGTTATCGTAAAAGCGATGATATTGCGGCTACGCATCCAGCGCACTTGTAACATTGGGTTTTTACGGTGCGTTTCAATCCATAAGGCGATGCTAATTGTCACCACCGCGATGATGAGCGGATAGCTCAGCCAAGGCGTCGTCCACCACTGGATACGCCCTTGTACCAAAAAGACTGCCAACGCTGCAAGTCCGCTGGCAAAAAACGCAAAGCTTAAAAAATCCAGTTTTTCGAATACTTTTTCGGTATTGCCAGGTGGTAGCTCTAAGATATTAATCAGGGCAAAGCAAATCAGGGTTAAGCCCAATTCAAACAAAAATAGCGTTTCAAGCTGGCCGTCGACCGCAAGATATGGCGAGATAATCCTTGAGAGAGGAATGCCAAATTGTACTAAGCCAAACCCCAAAATCAGACCGCTAATGCGTTTGGCGGTTGGCATACCTTGCAGGCAATAAAAAATAGCCAATACCGTCATGGCACTAGCAACCATACCACTTAAGCCGCGGGCGATGATTTCTAGATAATAAGGCTCAATGATAATAGCGCTGGTGTCTAAGAGATGGCTACTGACTAACCATTGTAAACTGGTGGCCGCCAACAGTGAGAACAGGGTGATTTTGCTAAAGAGCGCCATACCAAATTGCTGACGGATTTTGTATAGCAGCACGGTGATACAAGCATTGGTCATATTATAGGCGACCGATATCCAGCCACCTTCGACTGGCGTCAAGCCCATTTCACCTTGGATTTGGGTCAGATTTGCCACCAATAAACCATTTTGAAAGCTGGCGGTGATGCCAATAAAAATACCAATCAATAGATAAAATACTTTGCGGCGCGTAGGATGGTCGGGTGTGGCGGGAGAACCCACCATAAAGGGTTGTTCGTGCGGTTTGAATTGGTATTCATTGCTCATTGTCTATCGCCACCTGCTAAAAGTAGAAAGATAAAGTGACATCGTAGGATTCCTAGACGAGCAAAAATTGGACGAGCTATTATCCGAGCTATTATCAAATTGAGCCATAAGTGCTTCATTTAGTAGCTATAAAAAATAAAAAACAGTCAAAGGACTGTTTGCATTATTTTATCATGATTTCAATTTGAGACTATTTAGTGATTGTACTTTTTTAGTTTAAAAAGGTGAGAGCGTCATAGTTATTTTTATGCTTAAAGATATAAATAATTCCACTTTTATTTAGAGTTTTTGCTCGAAGGTCTTCTTAGCTAAACTTATTTATGTGATTTAACAAATGTCGATTTTTTATAAATATGGCGCTTGACTGAGCTAGGCTCTGGGTACAAACTATGATGCTGATATATCCTCTTTTTTAGAGGCATAATAACAGTATTATAAGAAATATAAGGTCGTATTCAATGGTCGTTACAAGGAAAGTAAAATGGATTTTGCCCACATTATTCCGTCGAAAGCTCCGAGTGCGTGGCTCGATATGGACGCGCTCGATCATAATATAACACTGGTCAACCAAAAAACTAAGTCTGTTCAACTACGCTTGGCGACCAAATCTATTCGCTCTATCGATGTTCTGCACTACATTAAAGACAAATCTCCTAACTTTATCGGGCTGATGTCTTATGCGGCCGACGAATCAGTGTATCTGTTAGAAAATGGCTTTGATAATATTCTCTGCGCTTATCCAACTTTAGATGCGAAAAGTGTCGCCGCAACTTTTGACTTTACCAAACAGGGCGCAACCATGATTTGGATGATCGATCGCCCAGAGCATGTGGATGTGCTTAATGAAGTTGCCAAAGCGCACGATGTCATTATTGATGTTTGTCTCGATATCAATATGTCGATGCCGCTGCCCAAGCTGTATTTCGGTACCAAGCGTTCGGCATTAATGAGCATCAAAGACGTAAAAAAGCTACTACAGCATATCAAAAAATATCCCAATATTAAGATCAGTGCGGCAATGGGCTATGAGGCACAAATTGCGGGTTTGCCCGAGCATTTACCGGGTAAAACTGTGTTGTCGCCTGCAATTCGTTTACTAAAAAGCCGCTCACAAAAACAAGTGAGTAAGCACCGCCGCTCAATTGTTGCCTATCTGGATAAACAAGGTTATACGCTTAAGCTCGTCAATGGGGGTGGCAGTGGCAGTATGGATTTCACCTCAAGCCAGCCTGAGGTTAGCGAAATAACGGTCGGTTCTGCCTATTATAAACCGGCGTATTTTGATTATATGGATAGCATGCATGAGTTTCAGCCTGCCGCGGGCTTTGTGCTGCCTGTGACGCGTCAACCAGAAAAAGGCGTGATTACCTGTCATAGTGGCGGCTTTATTGCCTCGGGTGCGACAGGGGCCGATAAAGCACCGGTCATTCATTATCCCAAACATTTATCCCTATTAAACGATGAAGGTTTTGGTGAAGTACAAACGCCGATGGCAATTGGCAAAACGGGCAATGATGATGAGATGCCGCGTCTTAATATTGGCGATATGGTTTGGTGCCGCCATGCAAAAGCAGGTGAGCTGTGTGAACATTTTAATGAACTCATTTGTTATCGACAATCTGGTCAGCCTACAGGGCCAGCAAACAAAGTAAAAAAACAGCAAACCATGATAACTTACCGAGGAGAGGGCAAATGTTTTCATTAAGGCAGTGGCAAGGAAGCAATGATTGGCAAAATTGGGTAGGGTACGAGCGTGCTGCCCCTGAGCAAAAACTCACGCCTTCATCGGTTGCAGAACTACAAGAGATTGTGAAAAATGCACGGGCAAATAAAAAGCGCGTTAGAGTCACCGGCGCGGCGCATTCTTTTAGTGGCTGCGCGAAACCTGAAGAAATTGCCGTCAGTTTACATAATATGCGCGGTCTTATCTCAGTCGATAAAGAGGCGAAGCTTGCCACTTTACATGCTGGTACTTACTTATATGAAATTGGCGCAGCGCTCAAAGAGCATGGTTTGGCGTTAGAAAACATGGGTGATGTGCAAGCGCAAACCATTGCTGGTGCTGCCAGTACCGCAACTCATGGCACAGGGATTACTTTAGGCTCGATTGCCAATCAAGTGGTAACCTGGGAATGGGTCGATGGTAAAGGCGAGCTGCACACCCATCATCGCGGCGACCCGAAAACTGACGAGTTGGGTAATGCCTTACATGCTAGCCTTGGTATGCTTGGTATTTTTACCAAATTGACGCTTAAGGTGGTTGACCTCTACGGACTTAAAGAGTCCAACGAAGTCTTAGATTTTGAAGAAGGGTTGGCACGTTTTCATGAAACCGCGCACAGCCATCGTCATCTAGAATGGTTTTTGTTTCCCGGCACCAATAAGATTCAGCAAAAGACGCTGTCAGTCATAGCACCCAAAGCGATGACGGGCACGCAGAAACTCAAAGATCATTTTGACAGCGTAGTCACTTTAAATGGTGCTTTTTATGTACTGTGTGAGCTGGCTCGTATGAAACCGTCGCTGACCAAAAAGGTCAGTGAAATATCAGCAAGCTCTATTCCTAATACCAAGCGTGAAGGTTACAGCTACGAGGTGTTTCCGACACCGCGCGGCGTCAAATTTAATGAATCTGAGTATTTTATCAAGTTATCTGACTTTGATGAATGTATCTCAGAGGTCAATCATATTTTATTAAACGACAATAAAGGCTCGCACTTTCCTATTGAGGTGCGCACGCATAAAGGCGAGACGGGCATGCTCAGTCCTACGCAGGGAGAGGATTGCGCGGTATTATCGTTCCACGTTTATAAAGGTATGGACTGTGAGCCATTGTTTAAATGGCTGTACGAGTATATGAAAAAATGGCAGGGTCGCCCGCACTGGGGTAAAGTGAATAAATTGAGCCGTATAGAGCTGCAAAGCTTATATCCTAAGCTCAATCGCTTTTTGGAGATACGCCGCGAGTATGATCCTGATAATGTCTTTATGAATAGCTGGCTTGAGCAAAAGTTTTGCCTTTAAAGCCCTTATTAACTTAGCCATAAAAAAACAGCTCATAAAGAGCTGTTTTTTCATATTAAACCATTGAAATGTCTTACTTAGCGCTTAATAGAGTCATCATAGTTGGCTTCCAAACGTATGGCGCGTTGGTAGCTATCAATGCTCGTCAGTTGCAAAGCATACTGTTTGATATGGGTGTAGTCTTCTAACGCGCCGCGCTTAGCGAGCATGATTAAATCAAACGACAGCATAAAGTCAGCGCCACTTAGCTTGTTACCGACAATAAATGATTTGCCTTTGACCTCATTATCTAAATAGCTCAGGAGTTTGTGCTTTTCTTGAGCGATATAACCGGTCAAAAACGCATTATCGCCAACGCCTGCTTTAGTGGTAAACAGTTCAAGCAATAACGGCAACATCAGCGAGCTTTCGGCAAAGTGAATCCACTGCAAGTAATGACCATAATCAGTGCTGTCGGTCGCAGGGCGTAATTGCTCTGGCGCAAAACGCTCAATCAATAGCTCAGTAATCGCCCCAGATTCGGCGTAAAGCTCGCCATCCATCTCAATAACCGGAGATTTACCGAGTGGATGAATTGCTTTTAGGCTATCAGGTGCTAGATGCGTGTTGGCATCGCGCTGATGGCTAATGATTTCATAAGGTTGCCCCAATTCTTCTAGTAGCCATAGCGTACGTAGTGAGCGTGATTGATTAAGATGATGTAAGCGAATCATGATGTCAGCCTTGTTGCGGTATTTTATATTAAGCGTTCAGTTTAGCCAGTAAGCGTTTGGCAGCTTCTTCTGATGAGGCTGGGTTTTGGCCGGTAATCAATAGACCGTCTTCGACGACATACGATTCCCAATCTGCGCCTTTTTGATAGTCACCGCCATTGGATTTTAAAACGTCTTCCAATAAGAAAGGTACGACGTCAGTGAGCTGTACGCCTTCTTCTTCGGTATTAGTAAAACCAGTAACTTTTTTACCTTTGACTAAATACTCACCATCGATTTTGACGTTTTTCAGCGCTGCAGGAGCGTGACAAACAAAAGCAACCGGCTTGTCTTGCTCAACAAAGCTTTCGATTAACTCGATAGAGTTTTTATCGACTGCCAAATCCCACAATGGACCATGACCGCCTGGATAAAAGACAGAATCGAAGTCTTCGGCTTTTACGTCGGCAAGCTTTTTGGTATTGGCAAGACGCTCTTGCGCCTCTTTGTCTTCTTTAAAGCGTTTGGTGTCTTTGGTTTGCGCGTCTTCCGTATCGCTACTCGGATCGAGTGGTGGTTGACCGCCAGCAGGAGAGGCTAGGGTAATATTGACGCCAGCATCTAAAAAAGCATAGTAAGGGGCGGCAAATTCTTCGAGCCAAAACCCCGTTTTCTTGCCAGTATCACCTAATTTATCGTGTGAGGTTAGTACCATTAAAATATTCATAATTGTCCTTATTTATTATTGATATTGGTATTGATGCTTGTTGGTATTCATCGTTAAGTATTGCTGAGAGACTCTATTGCTCTTAGCGGTGCGCTATTTAAAATAAGCATTACTGAACATCGGCAACTTTAACCACGGTTTTACCGAAGTTCTTACCCTCTAACATGTCAAAGAAAGCTTGCGGCGCTTGTGCTAAGCCATCGACGATATGCTCTTTGGTTTTGACTTTACCTGACTCAACCCATTCGCCCATGGTTTTTAAGAACTCTGGGAAATGATCGCCGTACTCTTCAAAGATAATAAAACCTTTGATAGTCAGGCGCTGGCTCAGAATAAGACCCATTAGCATACCGAGGCGGTCTTTGCCATCAGGAAGTTCAGTCGCATTATATTGTGACACTAGGCCGCACACTGGGATACGCGCATGGGCATTTAGTAATGGCAATACACCATCGAGTACTTTACCGCCAACGTTTTCATAATAGATGTCGATACCATCTGGGCAAGCGTTTTTTAGCTGTTCGGCAAAGTCGTCGGCTTTATGGTCGATACAAATATCAAAGCCCAATTCTTCAACTGCATAGGCGCATTTTTCCGCACCGCCTGCCACACCAACGGTACGCAAGCCTAAATGCTTGCCGACTTGTCCGACCGTTGCGCCCACAGGACCAGTTGCTGCTGCGACGACTAAGGTTTCGCCTTGTTTTGGTTTACCGATATCGGTTAAACCCATGTAGCCGGTAAAGCCTGGCATACCAAGGACACCTAAACCATACGAAGGGTTGGACATATTCTTATCAAGCTTGACCACGCCTTCGCCATCACTGACGCTATAATCCTGCCAGCCTGAATTTGATACCACCAAATCACCAACGGCAAATTTATCGATATTAGATTCGACCACTTGGGCGACCGTGCCACCTATCATCACATCGCCGACTTCTAGTGGGTCAGCATAGCTTTTTGACGCGCTCATACGTCCGCGCATATACGGGTCAAGTGACATATAAACCGTGCGTAGTAGCATTTGCTTGTCGTTAGGCGTTGGGATGTCGCTGATGGTCAGCTCAAAGTTATCTTTAGTAGGAGCGCCATTCGGGCGGCTAGCAAGTTTGATTTGACGATTTTGTTGTTGGTTTTGTTGTTCATTAAAGCTCATGTTAAAGCTCCTTATTCTAGTTATTATTCTAGTTATTGGTTGTAGTTATTGGTTGTAGTTATTGGTTTTTTAAAGTTTTAAAATTCTTAAAGTCAGTAGCCATACTAAGGTGGATGGCTACCGATTGTTGTGGATAAGAAAGTTACGATGATAAGGCTTTAAATGATTAGGCTTTGCTCGTCACGGCGCGTTCTAAGATGCGGCGTGATACGTCTAAATCATTTTCACCATGTTCGCCCAATTTCACCATTTTGTGTGCTTCAAGTTGCTTAATAATAAGGTCAATCGCCGACTTATCTAACTCAGCATCTTCTAAGCTCACTGGCAAGCCAAGCTCGCGGAAGAAGTTCTCAGTATGCACAATAGCAGTTTCGATGATGGTATCGTCGTCTAAATCTGTATCTGTAATGTTCCAAACGTTACGCGCATATTGGAGCAATTTGTCTTTTTTACTGTCTTTAAGCTCACGCATGACTGACGGCAGTACAATCGTGAGCGTGCGAGCATGGTCAATCGCGTGTAGAGAAGTCAATTCATGACCAATCATATGCGTCGTCCAATCTTGTGGCACGCCCGTACCAATCAGACCATTTAATGCCATGGTTGCTGTCCACATGATGTTTTTACGCGTTTCTAAATTCTCTGGGTCGGCCTTGACCGCTTTACCTTCTTCGATAAGAATTTTTAATAAACTCTCAGAAAAGGCATCTTGCACTTTGGCATTAATAGGATAGGTAAGGTACTGCTCCATGACGTGAACAAAGGCGTCAGCGACACCGTTCATCACTTGGCGCTCAGGTAATGTCAAGGTTTTGGTAGGGTCCAAAATTGAGAATTTAGGAAAGGTAAGCGGGTTACCAAAGGGTAGTTTTGCTTGACGTTCGCTATAGTTAATTACGCCGCCAGAGTTCATCTCAGAACCGGTCGCTGGAATGGTCAATACTGCGCCTAAATCAATCGCTGAGTCGATGTTTTTGCAATAGCTGGTCAATGCGTCCCACGCTTTTTCACGAGAAACCGTACCATCTGTGCTACCTTCTTCAGTTAATGAAGACACAAGGGCGACAAATTTACTGCCATCAATGACTGAACCGCCACCAACGGCCAATAAGAAATCAATATTATGCTCATTGACCATGTCAGCGGCTTTTAGCAGCGTGGTAAACTCTGGATTGGCTTCAATACCGCCAAACTCAAATACTTCACGGTTGCCGTTAGCACCTAGCGCATTTTTTACTTCATCTAAGGTGCCAGTACGCTGCGCTGAACCACCGCCATAAGTGATTAATACACGTGCATCGGTTGGCACCAGTTCTGACAATTTTTTGATTTGACCTTCGCCAAAGACGATACGAACGGGATTGTAATATTGAAAGTTATTCATAAAATTCCTAGTTGTTAATGAGAAGCTGTAAGGTGAGTTTTAAGAAGTGTGTAGGTTGTGAGCGCAAAAATTAGATCGTAGTAACTTTTGCTGTTTGAGCGTATTTTACATCAATTAGACCGGTCGTCTAGTAATTTATTATTAATTTTACAAAACTATCGTATAACCGAAAATCGTCATTGATTAGCTAGCGGTCTAAATAGTTGCTCATGGAAATCCTGAATAATATTTAGCGACCAAGTTGCGAGGTGGTCATCAGCCAAACTTCTGCCAATGGTGTATCGGTTTGACTGATTTTAGCGATTAAGCTGGCACCTAACCACGCAAAGTACCAACGCTTAGCCATACTTTCAGCGGCGATATTATCAGGGTGAGGAATTGAACGATCTGCCCAGCCGGCTTTTATTTGCTCAGCAATCCAATTAACAGTTTGCTGATAACCTGAATACAAGGCTTTACGCATGGTTTCTGAGATATCAGCCACTTCAGCGCTGAGCTTAACTACCAAGCATTTTTCATGGTCGCAGCCGTTTTGCTGGGTGTCATACCAGTTCTGAAAATAGTTATAAATCTTTTGTTGCGCGCTAATATCTTCAGCTGCAATCGACTCTAAGCGCCTTTTATAGTTAGCAAAATAATGCTCGATGATGGCTTCACCAAAAGCTTCTTTTGAAGCAAAGTAATGATAAAACGAGCCTTTAGGTACACCGGCAGTATCGAGTATTTGTTTGATACCGACAGCGGTAAAACCTTTTTGGGCAATAAGCTTATAACCTATCGCTAACAGAAGCGCCTTCGTATCGGATGGAATAGGGGTGGTAATATCAGACATGAAGAGGATGTTCTCCTTAGGGTATTATTTGGTTATGTAATCGAATGGAAATCAGTTAAATAGAAACCAGGGTTGAGAGCACTACTTTGATAATAGTTTTAAGCGTTACGTTTTCTCAACAATACATAATGATAAATTATTCTTGTTTTTGTGCTTACTATGGTAGCATTAGACCAGTCGTCTAGCAAGTTACGTTTGGTGAGAAGGCTTTTATTTATTAACGCAACTTATAAATGAATTCTTTTATCAATGAAACCTTTTATCAACGTTGAGCAGCAAGTTTTTTGCACAATAGTTGTGCCGACTGTTTATAAAGTGATACAACCTAGGGTTTTATACGTCAATCTCAACTTATCGTAGGCTTTTGATTTTTATAGAATTTAAAATTCTAATTGTTTTAACTGAAATTTTAAAAAGTAAGTAAACCAATACCTTAGAAAAATAAGTTGAGAGTGGGGTGTTTTATATAAGTTTCTATCTAGAAAATACTTTTAATTGAATGGCTCTTAAAAACAAACTTAAAATAAATAAGGATAATTATGTCAACCGATACTAAGCATACTCAACAAAGCGCGTATAACGATTTTCATTTGCAATATATCGCCGGTACTTGGCAAAAAGGTCAAGACGATAGCGTCAATACCGATACCAATCCTTTTAATGGCGAAACCTTGGTAGAGATTCAGCAAGCAACCGATAAACAGCTCGATGAAGCTTTTCAGGCGGCAACCAAAGCACAGGCAGAATGGGCGAAGCAAACGCCAGCCCAGCGTGCAGCGGTATTATATAAAGTTGTCAATATTTTTGATGAGCGTCAAGAAGAAATCGTTGAGTGGTTAATTAAAGAGTCGGGCAGTACCCGTATTAAAGCCATGGTCGAGTTTGGTAGTGCGCGTGCGATTACGCTTGAAGCGGCTACTTTTCCTAACCGCGTGCATGGCGAGATTCGCCCTTCTAATACGCCGGGTAAAGAGAACTTTATTTATCGTGAGCCGATGGGCGTGATTGCTGTGATTAGCCCATGGAACTTTCCTCTACATTTAACCCAGCGTTCTATTGCGCCTGCGTTAGCCTTGGGTAATGCCGTGGTGCTCAAACCTGCCAGTGATACGCCGATTACTGGCGGTCTACTATTGGCAAAAATATTTGAAGAAGCGGGTCTGCCAAAAGGGCTGCTGAGCGTGGTCGTTGGCGCAGGTAGCGAGATTGGCGATGCGATTGTTACTCACGATATTCCAAGCTTGGTGTCATTTACTGGTTCAACGGCGGTTGGCAAACATATCGGCGAGCTTGCTAACAGCGGCGATTATATAAAGCAAGTGGCGCTTGAGCTTGGTGGTAATAGCCCATTTGTGGTGCTAAAAGATGCCGACATCGAACAAGCGGTAAAAGCAGCAGCCTTTGGTAAATTCCTGCACCAAGGACAAATCTGTATTGCGATTAATCGCATCATTGTCGAAGATGAGATTTATGATGATTTCGTTGAGCGTTTCCTCGCTCACGTAAAAACCCTAAATGTCGGTGATCCTAGCAAAGAAGACACCGCAGTTGGCCCTATCATCAATAAAAAACAAGTCGAATCGCTACAAGAAAAAATCGCCAAAGCGCAGAAAGAGGGCGCTAAGATGCTATTAAGTGGTGAGATTAAAGGTCAGGTGGTGCCGCCGCATATCTTTAGTGAAGTGACGCGTGAGATGGACTTATCCTGTAATGAAGTTTTTGGCCCTGTGGTTGGTATCATTCGTGCCAAGGATGAAGATGATGCGCTGTCGATTGCCAATGACTCTATGTATGGTCTATCGAGTGCGGTCTTTACCCAAGATATGGAAAAAGGTCTGCGTTTTGCGCGCGGTATCAAAGCGGGCATGACCCATATCAACGATATCTCGGTCAATGATGAAAGTAATGCGCCGTTCGGTGGCGAGAAAAACTCTGGTATTGGACGCTTTAATGGTGAGTGGATACTAGAAGAATTTACCGCTTTGCATTGGATTTCAGTACAGCATAAACCACGTGAGTATCCGTTCTAATCAACGTATTTTGGTTAGACGTATTTAATTAAACGTACTGCTATGAAAAAAGACCGCCTTGATGGTGGTCTTTTTTCTTACTAATAATGTCGTGACTCTAAAAGTTGATTATTCTAATGTTGCTTAGTATGAAAACCCAATAACGCTTCGATTTCCTCGATAGACATACGGCGGGTCAGTGCTTGCTCTTCTACCGTCAAGCGATTGGCGTGCTCTTTAATCATGGTATGGATACTGCGCGCGACCTCTGATGTCGTGGCATAATACATTTGTGGTTGTTGTTCGGTCAGTAGGGTTAAAAAACGATTAACAATTTTGCGTTTTTCAATTGGCGCATGTGCTTCTGTCATGACATTCTCCTCAAGGTGGACCATTTATGTAGTCAAATTAGCCGTGGTCACTATTGATGATGGTAATAATGAAAGCAAATATCAAGGTGCTGGCTACTTTAGCGCTTAGTTCGTAGCGCGTCGCTTTTAGAATTTACATTTATACTGCCGTAAATTCGCCGATATCAGTCATTTGCGATAAGTTATTTAATAGCCGTGGTTTAGCATAAATGATAGAATATAGATTAATATAATATAAGTTATCTAGTGTAGCGCGTTATATGAGTCAAAGGTGTATATAATAGGTGCGTTAATCTACTGTAGCAGTTATATAGTTTCAGTTGTATTATGTATAACATTCATTTAAAATATATCTTTAAGACATACCTTCTAACTTTGACTATAAGAAGTCTGTTATGCAATCAATTAATTTACCTACCAAACCGCCAAGCTCGCCGCATCCTATTCTTAACCTGAGCTTTCGGATATTTTTTAGTGCCGCGGCTTTATTTGCCATTATCACAATGACTCTATGGGCGTTTGTGTTTACCGGACACACGGATATCGATGCGCAAACGCTAAATCCGCTGTATTGGCATGGTCATGAAATGATTTATGGCTATGCGCTGGCAGTCGTGGCGGGTTTCTTATTGACCGCAGTGAAAACCTGGACGGGCGTGATGATGCCACATGGTTATAAGCTGCTCGGTATCTTTATGTGTTGGTTGCTGGCACGCTTGGGTTGGGTAGCTTTCGGCCTCGGTATTACGGTAGCTGGTAGCGGGGCAGCCTTACTATATGCCGCGGCGATATTTGATTTATTGTTTGTCGGCTGGATGGCATTTGTGATTTCTCGGGCAGTGCTACAAGTAAAGCAATATAAGCAGATGGGTATTCTAGCCAAGCTTACGCTCCTAACACTCGGTAATGCGCTATGCTATTGGGGCATTATCAGCGCCAATATAAATTTGACCAAGTTAGGTATCTATTTAGGTTTTTACTTGATTATCGGCCTAGTGTTGACCATCGGTCGCCGCGTGGTGCCGTTCTTTATCGAGCGTGGTTTAAGTATTCCAAACGCTAAAGGCGAAAAAGAAGAAGTGACGGTACGTAATAATAAAGCACAAGATATCGCAAGTTTACTGTTTTTCTTTGTTTTTTTCCTCGTTGATTTATTTTACCCCAATAAATACTTGCTTACCATCAGTGCCCTTGGGGTCGCGGTGGTCAATATCGTGCGCTTAGCGGGTTGGTATCATCGTGGCATTTGGCAAAAACCGCTCTTATGGTCGTTATATATCGCGTTTTTAGGCATGTGTCTGAGTTTTGTGTTATACGCACTACAGCCATGGCTCGGTTACAGCCACAGCATCGCCGTCCATGGTTTATCCATCTCTGGCGTGGGTATGATGACAGTAGCAATGATGGCGCGGGTATCGCTCGGTCATACAGGTCGCAGTATCCATCAACCGCCCAAAATCGTCAATCTTATGTTTGTACTGATGGTGCTGACGTTTGTCAGTCGAGTATTTTTACCATTGGTCGATATGAGCCATTACTTATTATGGATTATGACGGCGCAAGGTGCTTGGATTGCTTGTTTTGCACTATTTTGCATCAGTTATTTACCGATGCTGGCACGCCAACGGCCAGATGGCTTATTTGGTTAATAAGGTTTTGACGTGATCAACGTTATTTTACAACGTCAAGTTAATATTCATCTCAAACAGGGGAGCGCAAAAAATGCGACTGACCAACTATAGTGATTATGCGCTGCGCTCATTAATATATTTGGCGATTAAGCCTGAGCCGCATCTATTGGCAAACATCAGTGACATTGCCAACAGCTACAATATCTCTAAAAGTCATTTAACCAAGATTATTCACCAACTGGGGCAGCTTGGTTATATCGACAGCGTACGCGGTAAAAATGGCGGTATTCGCTTGGCTTGTCGGCCAAAGGATATCAATTTGGGCGTATTGATTAAGCAAATTGAGCCAGATTTTAATTTGGTTGAATGTTTTTCGACTGATTTACTAGTAACTGCCAAACCCGATGTTAATACTAATAGCACGGTGAATAGTCCGGTTATTAGTGAAGACAGCGGGGTCGCCAAAGATTTGGCTTTGACGCTTATCGACGAAGAGGCCAGTGCGGTGGTCAAATCAGGCTGTATCATTAGCCCCGTCTGTCAGTTAAAGCAGGTATTTTTTGAAGCGCTGACTGCTTTTATCAACGTCCTTGAGCGTTATACCTTGGCGGATATTATCAGTAATGAGGCAGAGCTTGCGGAGTTATTGTTTTATAGAAATGGTCTGAATAGCTTTGTAAAATAGAAGCTTTATATAGTCAGTGCAAAATAAAAGCGATACGTTATAGCTTTTTTGCGACTGGTATAAATTTTCCTTGCTTGCTGTTATCACAGAGGCTACGAAAAATTCATCCCAGTCGCACTGTATCAATTTTAAAGTGATTCTACTATATATAAAATCGCCACAAAAAAAGGCTGCCCCTCTAGTAATAATATGGGTAGCCTTTTTTATTATCAATTTTTAAATCATTCGATTTAAGCAACTAATCGTCTAATCATCTAAGCTTTTTCAAGCTTCGGACGTGCTTTATCGATGGCTTTTAATAAGGCTTTTTCAAACTCGCCTTCCTTAAACTTCACCAAATAAGAATGCGCGGCGCAAAAGTTTCGTACCTCACGCCATTCATGTGCCAAATTGGCCGCCCAATCGCAGTATTGCTTGCCAGCATCAGGCTCATCTTTGAGCGCTTTTTTGGTGGTTGGGTGCAATAGCAGCTCAGGCAACACCGCTTCTAGGAGTTTGGTTGGCGGACTCATAAAGGTGTCATCGACGTGTAGGCTTTTACTGGCAGGATGAAAGGCCAACAGCGACCCTGCATGAATCATCTCATTAGGTGAGATATAGTGAATGCCTTCTGACATAGAAAACTTTAGCTCAGGATAACGCTTGGCGACGGCCTCGCTTTCGACCAAATCGTCTGCCCATTTCACCTCAGGGATTTTTTTATGATGACGGCGACTGCCATAAAAAGTCGCTTGCGGGAAATCTTTTGCCATCTGCGCGCAGTGAATCGTATGAAAGGGATGGACGTTGAGCACAGCTTCAACATCTTGCCCATTATTGGTTAAGGCCATTACTTCATTGCGTACGTCGCCAGTAAGCTTATAGCTATCTAAAAAGACAAAACGCCCTGAATCTAACTTAATCAGTGAGCATTGGGTGCCTATATTAAGGACGCCGCCTATGCGAAACGTACCGCGAATATTCCAAAATCCTGCGCCTAAATCATGTATTTTATCGGTCATTAATATTCTTCCTTAATCATTATTTTATGAGTTTTTTTAATTGTTAGTCATAGCAATAAATATGGATAGTTTTTGATTATGTTTTTTTAAGCATGCAAAGTCTGTAAGCAAAAGGATATCAGGACTATAAATATGTAAGTTTGAAAAAGATGAAGGAGAAAAAATATTAAATACAAGGCAAATTAAGAGCAGTGCTTATCCACAATCTTTATAATCGTAAGAAGATATACGGGGGCTGTTGCCATAGTTTTCGTTATTACATAAAAATTTATCGAAGCGAGTATCACCATTGATGTAGCGATGCATCCAAGCAATACCCGGTTTGCTGAGTAATATCTCATTAAAGCGATAGCTTGGACAAAAGTGGCTGCCGTTTTTTATTTCAATCTTCATTTTTGGCCCAGCAGCATGATTATAAAACGGACTGCTGTACTTCTTACTAGAGGCAATGCGGTCATTTTGGCAGGTAATAAATAACGCGGGCGTGTCCATAATGCCGTAGTCTTTATCATGATAAGGCGTTTGCGGAATAATGGCGCGAACGTCACTGCGCTGGGTTGCTAACTGCAGCGCGCCACCACCGCCCATTGACCAGCCGATGGCGCCCAAACGTGTGCTATCTATTTGCGCACCTACCGTACTATCGCTCACAATATGATCGAGGGCGGCGCTCAACTGCGTCGCACGGCTATTTGGATCATCATAAATAGAGTTGGTGTCGATAGTAATCACCACAAATCCCCAAGATGCCAGACGCGGACCCCACCATTTAATCGATGCTTCATAAGACACATAACCGGGAATCACTGCGATGCCGCCTAACAGGCCGCAGTCTCCAGCATTGGTAGGATAATGAATGGTGCCGCCGCCAAAGCCATTTGCTAACTGACGAGGAATGGCTTTACTTGCCACCGTAAAAGGACCATTATCACGCGTAGCTGATAGCTCAGCTGCGGTAATGACACTATCAGCGATACAGTTTGATCTGGAGGCTGTAAATGTGGTGGTGGTCAAAGTTGCTTTACTTGCAGGCACTTTGGCTAATGATGCAGGGGTTAATAATATTTCGTTTGAAGTCGCTTTGGTTGCTGTAGTTGGTAAGGTAATGGTTGATTGCTCTTTAATTGAAAAGGTTTGAATTGAGTCTGTTGGTTGTGCTGCGACTGCTGCCATATTCACAGAAATAATCAGTGTGCCGGTTAGGGCAATCAATCTTAGATAAAAAGGGTTGTTTAACATGATAAAGGGTCTGTTAGATGATGGTTGGTTTTAATAGCAAAGCAAAATAATAGTAGACAGTAATCTATTCGCTGTCAAAAATAACAGTCACCTCTACAGTGCTAAAACGGCTTTTATAAAGCGGCATTTAAAAAGCTGGCGTGAATAACATACCGAAACCTGAGTCTGGTATTTGCTGTGATAAAATCACCAATCAGCCATCTTTTTATAGTCAGTTATAAGTTTTATGCTAGGCATGATGTAATTGCTACCACTTATTTCTATCACCCATGCGTCATTTAGTACGAGCCAGCACAAAAGTCAGCTCTAGCTAAAAAAGCACTCAATATAGTAAGTCATACTTTGAACAATCATATAAATAACAGTATAAATAATGATAGCGATGTTAATGGCAAAGCCGCTGGTATTAGCCAAGATAATAGCGTCAGCAATCGCCGTATGAACACACCCTTTGCCGCGCCTTCATGGGTACTTAAGCTGACGATTGGCTTGATTGGGATGTTTGCTTTTTTGCAGGTCTATTCTATTCAAGCTATTTTACCGGTCTTGATGATGGATTTCACCGCAACTGAGGTGCAGGCGGGCATGATTGTTGGTGCCACCATATTGGCAATTGCTATCATGTCACCATTTTTGGGCATGCTGTCTGATGCAGTAGGACGCAAGTCATTTATCGTTGGGGCGTTATTGTTTTTAGCGATACCCACTGCGTTAATTGCCCAAAGTCCGAATATCGGCTGGATGGGCATGTGGCGCTTTATGCAGGGATTGTCTGTGCCCGGTATTACGGTGGTGACGATTGCTTATATCGGCGAAGAGTTTGAGGGACGGGCGCTCACTGAGCTGATGTCGTTTTATGTGTCAGGGTCGGTGCTCGGCGGCTTTATGGGGCGCTTTTTACTTGGGCACTTGCACGAACTTATTGGTTGGCGCGCTGGCTACTATGTGATGGCAGGTATGACGCTGATCGGGGCGCTGTGGGTGGGTAAAATGCTGCCCGCATCACGGCACTTCGTTGCTAATCCCAACTTTCGCTCAGCCATGCAGACCCTCGGTGAGCATTTGGTCAATCGCTATGTTGTCACTTCCTGTTTGCTTGGTGCTTGTGTGTTGTTCTCGTTGGTTGGCTGTTTTACCTTTATTAATCTGCATTTGGCCGATACACCTTATGAATTAAGCACAGGTGCGCTTGCCAATATTTTTGCGGTGTATTTAATTGGCGTTGTCATCACCCCATTATCGACGACGTTGCTGCGCCGCTTTGGTTCAGCGCGTACGGTTCGCGTGGCAGTTATTATCTCGATGTTTGGCGTGCTCTTAACGCTCGTGACGCCGCTTTGGGGCATCGTACTGGGGCTTGCCATCATGTCTAGCGGCGTCTTTATTACCCAAGCGGCCACCATCAGCTATATTGCGGTCAATGTCAAAAAAGGACGCTCATTGGCCTCAGGCTTATATTATATGGGCTATTACGCGGGCGGCACGATGGGCGCGTGGCTCTGCGGCATCGCTTACGCGCGTGGACAATGGTCGCTGACGGTTTGGTTATTATTGTTTGTGCAAGTGCTGGCTCTATTGGTCGCTAGCATTGGGATGGTCAAAACAACGGCTCGCGCGGAGTAATACAGATTTTTACTACCCTTTAACATACACTTTTAACCTCACTCGACCTTATAACCTAACTTGCCATAACACAATAACCTAAGTATTTAAACGTCAATCAAAGAACCTATAGTCGTCAGCGACTTACGCAAGCAGGCTTTACATGGCCTAGGTTTTTTCTTACTATCGATAGAGCTTATCAAGAATGACGATAAGTATTGCCATCCATTACAGCCACGCGTATACCGATAAAAACGCTCTTTTTTTATATGTTTCTTAAACCTTATTAAAAGTGCTTTAAGATAATTAAAATCACCCACAAGGAAGTCAAATTTATGTCAAATATTTATCATAGTGCGCCGTCAGCCTACGATTATCCCTTAATCGTCAAGCAACTCTTAAACCGTGCCAAAACGGTGTCGCTAGAGCAAGAAATTATTTATGCCGATAAAAAACGCCTCACTTATAAAGAGTTGTTTGAGCGTATCAATCGTTTAGCTAATGTTTTAGCCGACCTAAATCTTGATGCCGGTGATGTGATTGCGGTGATGGATTGGGACAGTCATCGCTATTTAGAATCGTATTTCGCCGTACCGATGTCAGAATATATTTTGCAAACCGTCAATATCCGCCTGTCACCTGAAAAAATCCTCTATACCATCAACCACGCTAAGCCAAAAGTATTGCTACTAAACTCTGAGTTTGCGCCATTGGTGAAAGACTATCAGTTTGAAAACTCTAGCATTGAGCATATTATTTGGCTTGATGACAATGGCGTGTCACATGAAGGCGTCTTTGGCGGTAATCAAAATCGCGTCACTGGAGAGTATGAAGCATTGTTAGAGGCCGCCAGTAGCGAGTTTGATTTCCCAGATTTTGATGAAGATACTATTGCCACGACTTTTTATACTTCAGGTACAACAGGCGATCCAAAAGGGGTGTTCTTTAGCCACCGCCAACTGGTCTTGCACAGTCTGACGGAAGCCGCGACCTTGGGTATGCTGCCCAATAAACAAGGCGTCAGTTACGGCGATGTTTATATGCCGATGACGCCGATGTTCCACGTTCATGCGTGGGGCTTCCCATTTACCGCCACAATGGTTGGTTTAAAACAAGTCTATCCCGGACGTTACGCGCCTGATGCCTTGATGGATTTGATTATCAATGAAAAGGTCAGTATCACCCACTGCGTACCAACGATTTTGCAGATGGTACTCAAAGAAGCGCAAGAGCGTGATGCCAGTTTTAATGGGTTAAAAATGATTATCGGTGGTTCGAAACTGACTGAAGGCCTAGCGAGAGCCGCATTGGCGCAAGATATTGAGGTTTATACTGGCTACGGCATGTCTGAGACTGCACCGCTGATTAGCTTGACAGAATTTAGCCTAAATGAGCCTGAGATGTCTGAGGACGAAGATATCGCTCGCCGCTGTATGACGGGTAAGCCAGTACTGATGGTGGACGCTCAAATATGGAATACTGATAATGAGTCCGTCGGTACGGGCAAAGACAATACCGGCGAGTTGGTGCTGCGCGCGCCTTGGCTAACACAAAGCTATCTGAAAAATGACGATGCTGGTAAAGAGCTGTGGGAAAATGGCTATATGCATACCCAAGATATCGCCTATATGCGTCCTGATGGTTATATTAAAATCACCGATCGTTTAAAAGACGTCATCAAGTCAGGCGGCGAGTGGATATCGTCATTAGAGATTGAAACGATTTTATCCTTGCATCCCGCAGTCGCTGACGTATCGGTGATTGGTATCCGTGATAAACAATGGGGCGAGCGTCCGCTAGCTTTGATTGTACTCAAACCTGCCTGTCAAGATACTAACGCCGATGACATCAAAGCGCTTGCCGAACAGGCGGTAGCGCGGGGAATTATTCCTAAATACGGCGTGCCAAGTCAGTTTAAGTTTGTCGATGAGCTGCCAAAAACCTCGGTTGGTAAACACGATAAAAAAGTCATGCGCGAAATGTACGATGAGCAGAAATAAGACTTCATTAAATAGTCAGCTGTTTAAAACGCTTGCGTTAAGCAAAATATCAAATGGCTGACATGCGTAGTAGTTGACCTTTATCTCTAGCTCTGCTACATTTTAAACCGATACATAACGTATCGGTTTTTTAGTTCTGGCAGGGACAGCCAGTTTTATACTATGATAGTATTGAATAAGAGCGTATCTTATAAAGCGTCATATTATAAATATGATCTCTATAAAAGCGCTTTTTATAGTTTATAAAATCATCTCTTATAAAAGCACTTTTTATAGTATCGCTTGTTATAAAAAAATACAGCATTACCCATCGTTTACGCTAAGGACAGCCATTATGAACGAGCAAGCCATTCGTCGAAATTCTCAACAAACCAGCCAGCCAGCTATAAATCACAATAATAATCAAAACCTTACTCAATCCTCTAGCCAAGATTCTCCCCCATCATTTGATAGCACGCAAAGCTTTGCCGACATTTATCAATCCTCTATTGATAATCGCGAGCAGTTTTGGGCGGAGCAAGCCAAGCGGATTTATTGGCACAAAGAGCCTGAGCAAACCCTTGATGACAGCAATCTGCCATTTGCCAAATGGTTCGTCGGCGGTGAAACCAATCTTTGCTACAACTGTGTCGATCGCCATCTTGCAGAGCGCGCTGAGCAAGATGCCTTTATTTGGCTATCCTCTGAAATTAACCAAGAGTTAATCGAAACTTTTCCTGCCGTAGTTGATGCTTTTAATGATTTGGGCAATAACGTTGAGCTTTATACTGATTATACTAAGCGGCGCCTGACTTATAACGACCTTTATAAAGAAGTAAATTACTTCGCCGATGTGCTACAGCGTCATGGTATCGAGAAGGGCGATCGCGTCATCATTTATATGCCGATGATTTTAGAAGCCGCTTATGCCATACTCGCCTGTGCGCGTATCGGTGCGGTGCATTCGGTGGTGTTTGGTGGCTTTGCAGCCCATAACTTGGCCATCCGTATGGATGATGCCGAGGCAAAAATGGTCATCACTGTCGATGCAGGTCTACGCGGCGGAAAAGTTATTAATTATAAAAGCCTCGTCAATCAAGGTGTTGAGCAAGCGACAATCAAGCCCGAGCATGTACTAGTGGTCAATCGTGGTGTATTACCGTTCGAGCCAAAAGCCATCGATGTCGATTATGCAGCCCAGCGCCGTATCAGTTGTGAGGCCAACGCCATTGTTGAGCCAGTATGGTTAGAGTCAAATACGCCGTCGTATCTTCTGTATACTTCAGGCACCACTGGGACGCCAAAGGGTGTGCAGCGCGATACCGGCGGTCATGCAGTGGCGCTAACGACGTCGATAGATTATATCTACGATGGCAAAGCTGGCGAAACTTTTTGGGCGATATCAGATATCGGCTGGGCAGTTGGGCATTCTTATACCATTTATGCGCCGTTGCTGGCTGGCATGACCAGTGTCATGTATGAGGGCTTGCCGCATCGTCCAAACCCAGGTATTTGGTGGCGGATTGTCGAAGCAAATAAAGTGAATATTTTATTTACCGCACCGACGGGTGTGCGTATGCTGAAAAAACAAGATGAAACGTGGATGACCCGCTATGATGTCTCTAGCCTGAAGTCATTCTTTTTAGCAGGCGAGCCACTCGATGAATCTACGGCCAATTGGTTAACCAAGCATTTAGGGGTGCCGATTTTAGATCATTATTGGCAGACAGAGTCTGGCTGGCCAATCCTAAGTAACACGCCCAAATTTAATCATAAACCGCACAAACAAGGCTCGCCCGGTTATCCGATGTATGGCTATGATGCCCACGTCATCAATGAAGAAACCGGCGAGCTTTGTAAAGCTGGTGAAAAGGGCTTACTCGCCATTCGCGCTCCACTGCCGCCTGGTTGTCTCACGACTGTATGGCGTAATGACGAGCGCTTTATCAGCAGCTATTTTGGTCTGTTTGATGGCAAGCACTACTCTACATCAGACTATGCAGTGACCGACGACGACGGTTATTTTTATATTTTAGGACGCACCGATGATGTGATTAATGTCGCCGGTCATCGTATTGGCACGCAGGAGATTGAGGAAGCCATCAGTACCCATCCAGAGATGGCCGAATGTGCGGTCGTGGGTATCAAAGATCAATTAAAAGGCGAGTTGCCGATTGCTTTTTGTGTGCTAAAAGACCATGAGCAAGTGGTAACGACCGAAAACCGTTTCCGTATTGAGCAGCAAGTGATTGGTGCGGTAGTAAAATCCTTGGGCGGTATCGCTCGTCCAGCGGCGATTTATTTCCCGCAAGCATTACCCAAAACGCGCTCTGGCAAAATCTTACGCCGCGCTATTCGTGCTTTAGCGGAAGGTAATGAAACAGGAGATATGTCAACGCTTGACAATCCAACGGCGATTGATGCGATTAAAAAATCGATGAAAGATTATTAATCTAATAGCGTATTAATTGAAAAAATTCAGTCATCTTAATATCGGGAAAAGCTCATGTACCATCATGGGCTTTTTGGTTTTTAGACTGATAAATTTTATAGATGGCGACTATCGCAAATAAAAGTTTGATAAAGCGCTTGACCCTAAAATTGATTTATTGCTATAGTCAATAACGATACGAAATAAATCATTTTAAAAAAATATTTAAAGGGTAATAATGGACAGTTTTTATCCCTTTTAACAATATACTTGTATGAATACTTTTTTATAAATACTGGCCCACCATTAAATGGTGAGCAAACAAACAAGATAAGGATATCTTATGCATCACGTTCAGCAGCTTATCGATGGTCAATTTGTTGATTCTAATACCAGCGAATGGATTGACATCACAGATCCCGCCACCCAAGAAGTCATCGCCAAAGTTCCGCAAACGACTGACGATGAAATCAATCAAGCCGTCGCTGCCGCCCAAAAAGCGTTTCAGACATGGCGTAAAACGCCTATCACCACACGTGCGCGTATTTTTTTAAAGTATCAAGAACTGATTCGCGAGCATATGGATGAGCTGGCAGAAATCTTAACCGCAGAGCAGGGAAAAACCATTGCTGATGCGCGCGGTGATGTATTTCGTGGTTTAGAAGTGGTCGAGCATGCCGCAAGTATTGCCAATCTGCAAATCGGCGACTTCGTTGAAAACGTCGCAACAGGCGTCGACACCTATAGTATCTGGCAGCCACTTGGTGTCTGTGCTGGTATCACGCCATTTAACTTTCCCGCGATGATTCCACTATGGATGTTCCCAATGGCGATTGCGACGGGTAACACCTTTGTCCTTAAACCTTCTGAACAAGATCCGATGGTAACCATGCGTTTGGTTGAGTTGGCAGTTGAAGCTGGCGTCCCTGAAGGCGTGTTAAACGTCGTGCACGGCGGTAAAGCAACCGTTGATGCCATTTGCGATCATCCAGATATCAAAGCAGTTTCATTCGTTGGCTCAACCAACGTCGGCAAGCATGTCTATGAGCGCGCTAGTCAATCTGGCAAACGTGCCCAGTGTATGATGGGTGCCAAAAACCATGGCGTTATCCTACCTGATGCCAATAAAGAACAAACGCTCAATCAGCTAGCGGGTGCCGCCTTTGGTGCAGCCGGTCAACGTTGTATGGCGCTGTCGGTCGTGGTGCTAGTGGGTGAAGCAGGTGAATGGATTGACGATATCAAAGCCAAAGCAGAAGGCTTAGTGGTTTCAGCAGGCAAAAACGACAAGGATTTAGGTCCGCTCATTTCACCTGCCGCAAAAGCGCGTGTCGAGCATCTGATTGGTACGGGGGTAGAAGAGGGCGCCAGTCTACTTCTTGATGGTCGCGGCATCACGGTTGAAGGGTTTGAGAAGGGCAACTTTGTAGGCCCGACTATCTTTGATAACGTCACCGCGGATATGCAAATTTATCAGCAAGAAATCTTTGGCCCAGTACTGTGTATCATGCGTGCAGCTGACCTTGATGAAGCGATTGAGCTGCTTAATGCCAATCCAAATGGTAATGGTACGGCTATCTTCACTCAGTCAGGCGCTGCTGCGCATAAATTTCAACAAGATATTATGGTTGGTCAAATCGGTATTAACTTGCCGATTCCTGTGCCACTACCGATGTTCTCATTCTCAGGCTCACGTGCTAGTAAGCTTGGCGATTTGGGTCCTTATGGTAAGCAAGCGGTACAGTTCTATACCCAAACCAAAACGGTCACTGCCCGCTGGTTTGATGACGAGGCAAGCCGCAGCGTCAATACCACTATTTCAATGTAGTCGTCAATCGACTATATTTGCAGCGTCCAAGCAATATAGCGACACTCTTGCTCAGTATTTTTTAGCAAAAGCATGATTTATGATTGTCGTTATAGCGCTGCTATACTGTATAACCAGCACGGTTTAAACCACAGTAGACTGACGGCTTATAACCTTTTTTCCCATATTTGCTATACATGCACAAGGATGACTCTATGGATTTTTCATTGACCGAAGACCAAATCGCCTTTCGCCAAACTGCCAGACAGTTTGCGCAAAAAGAGCTAAAGCCCAACGCGGCTGAATGGGATCGTACTTCGCACTTTCCAGTCGATGTCATCAAAAAAACCGGCGAGCTTGGCTTTTTAGGGCTGTATACCAACCCAGAATATGACGGCTTAGGGCTACCACGCCTAGATTCTGCCATGGTGTTTGAGGAGCTGGCTTGGGGTGATACCGCCGTTGCCGCCTATATGAGTATCCATAATATGGCGGGTTGGATGATCGGGGAATATGGTAGCGACGCTTTGTGTAAAAAGTATTTGCCCCATATGGTCAGCGGTGAATGGCTTGGCAGTTACTGCTTAACAGAGCCGAATGCCGGTTCTGATGCGGCTTCATTACGTACCAAAGCCGATAAGCAAGGCGATTACTATGTGCTTAATGGCGAAAAAACTTTTATATCAGGGGCAGGTTCAACCGATGTGTTAGTAGTTATGGCACGTACAGGCGCTGCAGGGCCAAAAGGGATCTCGGCATTTGTCGTAGATGCCCATAGCGCTGGTATTGAGTATGGCAAAAACGAGCATAAAATGGGCTGGAAAGCGCAACCAACGCGAACGATTAGTTTTAAAAATGTCAAAGTACCAGCAGAAAATCTCATCGGCGAGGAAGGTCAAGGCTTTCGTATTGCGATGAAAGGCTTAGATGGCGGTCGTATTAATATCGGTATCTGTGCAGTTGGTACAGCGCAGTCAGCACTTGAGACCGCGACCAATTACGTGCAGGAGCGTAGCCAGTTTGGCAGCCCGATTGCCAGCTTACAGTCAGTACAGTTTAAACTTGCTGATATGCTCACCCAAACCATTACTGCAAGGCAAATGCTGTATTTAGCGGCTAGCAAAATCGATAATAATGACGCGCAAGCCTCTACCTACTGTGCCATGGCAAAGCGTCTGTCTACTGATCTTTGTTTTGATGTTGCCAATGAAGCTTTACAGCTGCATGGTGGTTATGGCTATCTCAATGAATATCCGCTTGAGCGCCATGTACGAGACTTGCGCGTGCATCAGATTTTAGAAGGCACCAATGAGATTATGCGGGTGATTGTCTCGCGCCAGCTTATGCAAGATGATGCGTTGAGTCAGTTACGCTAGCCCAACAATATTATAAAACTGCTTTATTAAGCGTTTTGAATAAAGTCATTTTATAGAAAGATAATAACAAGGAAGTTCCATGACCGATTATACCAATTTAAAGCTCTCAATTGACGGCCATATTGCTACCGTCACACTGAATAACCCACCAGCCCATACCTGGACGATGGACAGTCTGCCAGCGCTCAAGCAACTGGTCACTGACCTCAATGCCAATGATGATGTTTATGCCTTAATTATCCATGGCGATGGGGAAAAGTTCTTTTCAGCAGGTGCAGATTTAAATAATTTTTCAGACGGTGATAAAGGACGTGCGATAAGTATGGCTATCGCGTTTGGTGAGGCATTCGAAGCCTTATCAGCCTATCGCGGCGTCAGTATCGCGGTTATCAATGGCTATGCGATGGGCGGTGGACTTGAGTGCGCGCTGGCTTGCGATATTCGTATCGCAGAAGCGCATGCACAGATGGCGTTACCAGAGACGGGCGTGGGCTTATTGCCCTGTGCAGGCGGTACGCAGAACCTACCTTTACTGGTTGGTGAAGGCTGGGCAAAACGGATGATATTGTGCGGTGAGCGCGTCGATGCCGAGACAGCATTGCGCATTGGCTTAGTCGAAGAAGTCACGGCAAAGGGTGGCGGCTTATTAGCGGCCCAAGCCTTAGCGCAAAAAGTCGCTAGACAATCTCCTGTTGCCGTCAGTTATTCGAAACAGCTTATCCAAGCGGCAAGAAATACCCCGCCTGCCCAAAACCTTATCCATGAACGTGAAGCTTTTGTTAAGTTATTCGACACCAACGATCAGCGCGAAGGCGTACAAGCATTCTTAGAGAAGCGCACACCCAATTGGCAAAATAAATAGCCTGTAGGGATGTCTTAATATTTACTTTACTCATTTTAATTTTGGTAGGTCTCTTTTATGACAGCAGTAACAGAAAACATAGAACAAGAAGCGCCGGTCCTATTCAATACTGAGCCGACAGAGTGCGGTCACCTGATTGGCATAATGATGTTAAATACGCCAAAGTCTCTGAATGCGCTCAGCGTTGAGATGTGTCAATTATTAGCCAAGCAGCTAGAGCAGTGGCAAAACGACGATCAGGTAGTGGCATTGGTGTTAAAAGGGGCAGGTGACAAGGCGTTTTGTGCTGGCGGTGATATCCGTAAGCTGTATGACAGCATGTCCAGCAGTGTGCCGCTACCGAATCCTTATGCGACAGAGTTTTTTGGTCATGAATACCGTTTGTATCGGCAGATGCATTTTTATCCAAAGCCATTAATCCTCTGGGGTGACGGCATTATCATGGGTGGCGGCATGGGTCTGATGGCAGGTTGTAGTCATCGTTTAGTCACCGAGCGCACGCGCTTTGCCATGCCAGAAGTGACCATTGGACTGTTCCCTGACGCCTCTGGTAGTTGGTTCTTGCAGCGCATGCCTGCTAAAACAGGTTTGTTCTTAGGGCTAACAGGTGCGATGTGTAATGGCAGTGACGCTTTATTAGCCAATCTTGCAGAGTATGCTGTTGCCAGTAGTGATTACGATGCTGTCATACAACGTTTAAAACAGAGTAATTGGCAAGGAGCAGCTGACAACAATGATAAACATCATAATAATAGCGCTCATAGTATCGTTAGTCGTGCGCTTACCGCACAGCCTGTTGCTGAGTTGCCTGCAAGTAAGCTTGCGATATATTGGAAACCTATCCAGCAATTAATGAACAGCGGCGGCTTAGGAGATATTGATACACTTCTACAAAGTGACGAAGCGCTTGAAAAATTAGATACAGACTTTGCAGCAGATAGCTGGACGCAGCGCGCAGTAGCTACTTATCGTCACGGCTGCCCTGTAACTGCCGCTTTGACCTATGCGCTTTACCACAAAGTCACCGACTTATCGCTTGAGCAAGTCCTGTATTTAGAGACCAACGTAGCTGTGCATTGTGCCGCCAATCCTGATTTTAAAGAAGGCGTACGTGCGCTACTGATTGACAAAGACCGCAATCCGCAGTGGTCACGTTCACTGGCAGACTGTCTCAGTAGCGAAGGGCAGGCGTATATACATCAGCACTTTGTGAATCCTTATGCTAAAGGTGAGCATCCGTTAGGCGATTGGTTGGGTGAAGACGCTTTAGGCAGCCAGCTTGTACGCTAAGAGCTTATCGGCTCATTATAAGAATCAGGTATAAATTAAAAAACGTAAAACTATGTGTAGCACTGTCTGCATAAGCAATCATCAAGGAGCGATGAGATGGGTACAAAGGATTTGAATTTAAGTAATAAAGACACAAATAATACCGCTGCGAGCGATAATCATACTACTAAGCCAAATATAGCCTTTATTGGGCTTGGCAATATGGGCGCACCGATGGCAGAGAACTTGTTAAAGGCAGGTTATACGCTATCGGTTTATGATTTATCTGAAGAGGCAACCGCGCGCTTGCAGCAAACAGGTGCCAGTGTGGCTGATAGTCCTAAAGATGCGGCGAGCAATGCACAAGTTATCATTAGCATGTTGCCTGCGGGCAAGCACGTCCATTCTGTTTATCTAGGAAATAATGGCGCTGATGGTTTACTAGCAGAATTACCTAAGGGTACGTTGGTCATCGATAGCAGTACCATCGCAGCAGCTGATGCAAGATTGGTGGCAGAAGCAGCAAGTAAGGTTGGTATCGACTTCTTAGATGCGCCAGTCTCCGGTGGTACAGGAGGCGCCATTGCTGGCACTTTAACCTTTATTGTCGGTGGTAGTGACGATGCATTCGCTAAAGCCGAACCAATACTCGCCGTTATGGGCAAAAACATCTTTCATGCAGGCGAGCATGGTGCCGGACAAGTGGCGAAAATCTGCAATAATATGCTGTTAGGTATTCTCATGGCAGGGACGGCAGAGGCGATTAATTTAGGCGTAAAAAACGGTCTCGACCCTAAAGTGCTATCAGATATTATGCTACAAAGCTCGGGCCGTAACTGGACGCTAGAGGTTTATAACCCTTATCCGCAGGTGATGGAAAATGTGCCCTCTAGCAACGGTTATAAAGGCGGCTTTATGAGTAAACTCATGCAAAAGGACCTTAATCTTGCGATGCAAACGGCTAGGGATACCGATGTTGAAACGCCGATGGGAGCCAAAGCTACTGAGCTTTATGAATCTCACATAGTAGAAAATGGCGATAAAGATTTTTCTAGCATCATGGCGCGTCATGACAGTTCGGTCTTGTCTTAAAGCACGAAACGCTTCAAATCCTTAATCAATTTTGCATAGAGTGTTTTTCTAATTGCCATCATGTTATTAACAAAGCATAAAAAAGGTCTGCGCTAGTTTTATGACGCAGACCTTGTTATTCAGTCATATTTTTTCTTAATGTCACACACCCTAGTTTTGTAGCTCATACACCAATGCTTGAATATCATGCGCTGCCTTTTGCAAGCGCGGCACATGCTCCATTAGCTCATCTAATGACACGCGAATGGTTGGTGCGTGGATATATAGCGACGCCAGATAGCGAGATTTTTTGTCTAGCACAGGCACTGACACCCCTACCATCTCTGAGATAAATTCCTCATTATCGATACCAATGCCTGTCTCTGCGATACGATCAAGCTCGGCATTTAATGTATCAATATCAGTAATCGTATTTTTGGTAAATTTATCTAACGGTAGGCCTTGTAGTATTTTAGCGCGGCTGGTCGCAGACAACTGGCTTAAATATAACTTACCCGTAGCCGTACACCACATCGGTGATTTCGCGCCGACAGGCAGATATATTTGCAAAGGCAGCGAGGTGTTAGCGCGATTGGTATACATCATGTCCATCTGGTAAGGAATGGCGATACCGCAAGTCTCCTTAATCTCATCAACCAATTTTTGTAAAATAATTTGCCGCTCATTAAAAAATTGACGCTGCTGCCAAAGCTCAACGCTCAAATTACGCACCCGCTTGCCAGGAATAATACCGCCGCCAATATCGACGGTCACAAACCCTTCATCGACTAAGTTTTGAATCAAGCGATGGATAGTAGGTTTTGGGATATCAAGCTCTTGCGACAGTTCAAGTGGTGAGAGGGGTTTTGACGCATAAGACACCGCTTCGATAATCTCTAAAACACGGGTAATCGACGAAACTTTTGGCATAAAAATGGCTCAATAAGAATAATAAAGGTAAAGCGAAAAGTAGAAAAAAATCATTAATACGCTAATGAAAAGTCCAAAAATGCAAATACTAAAAAGACATCTATTAATAGCTCTAATTTAGCATAATAACGCACTCAAACAAGCTATCTTATTAGATATAAACGATATATTTACGTTTGGTGGTGTTCTAAAAAGTATGCCGGCATCAGACGTAACCATAATTGATGTAAAAGAACACCATATCAAACACTTTGAAGTGATTATCGAGCTTCTTAGAGAAACAACAGGTCTTTCGAACGGCTCGTCGCAATCGGTGTCTAAGGCGACAGTTATTACCTTCAATGCCTACCGTATGCTGTTTGCCAACTCGTTTGTTATCTGGTTTAAAGGCGGTTATAAAACTGTCCCAGTTATCCATGCTAATAGAACCATAGCGGACTTTCAGCTGCTTGAGACGTGCTCTTAACTTCTTAGCCGTTTTTAGGTCACGTTTGCCCCAGACATAAGCGACAATCTCATTAGTAGCACGGTCATAAGCATAAATAAGCCAAACTTTACGCTTCTTGCGATATACGTAAGTCCAGAACTCATCAACCTCTAAGCGTTCATAGTAGCGCTTCTTAGGTACAATCTTGTAAATGGATGAGCCTATGGTGCTAAGGACTTTACCAATACTAATAGAGGCTATAACGGCTATGTCTCTAACACCACAACCTCGGACAGTCATCAGTCGTATGAGATCTTCTATTCTAGAGTGACAGCCGTTATAGGTTACCGCATGATCGCCAATAAACTGGCGTTTGCAGTCCTTGCACTGGTAGTTCTGCTTGCCATAGCTTTTTTTGCCATTTTTCTTTAAACTGGGACTGTGACAGTCGGGGCAATTGATCTGTATTTGTGTCTTCATAACCTCAAATATATCATCTTGCTTCGGCTGTCACCCTTCCTTTATTACCCCAGCATACTTTTTGATACACCATCTTACGTTTTTATAGTTCAGACTAGTTTCCCACACTTCTGTTCTAGGTCTTATTTTGGGTAGCATTGGATACGTTAGCTCACAAACCACAACAAACTGTAGTAATAAACTCTATAACTGTAATTGAGTTAAAAGGGGAGGTAGGTCATTATACTGACATGTTTTGTAATACCTTTACATGAGCGTTAAGCGATTCAATATTCATGTTCTGACTATTCAGTTGCTTTGAGAGTATTGTGTAACAGGAAACCGAAGTTTTGCAGGTTGGTGTAGTAAATATTACAATATCTATGCAATCTTTACATAACGGCAAATAAAAAGCGCATTCATGGGGGTGACTTTTTAAGCCAAAATTGTTTTAATCTGCTCAACAAAATGGTTGTTTATAAAAAAGTTAAATTATCATTTTTTTACGGGCGAGTTATTTCACACTTTAGGAGAGTATTTATGAAACTTATTAAATTAACAGCAATTTCTGCTGCTGTATTAGCATCTACTGCTGCACTAGCAGCTGAACCAGTTATCGTTGTTGATAACAACGATGCAGTTGTATACGAAGCAGAGCCAGTCGCAGTAGCTTATGAAGCAGAGCCAGTCGCAGTAGCTTATCAAGCAGAGCCAGTTGCTGTCGTACAACCAGCAAACTCATATAGCGACAGAACTTTTTTCCAAACTGTGACTCATCCAGCGGCTATCAGTGCTGAAGTAGGTACACTAGGTTATGGTGCTAATATCGGTTGGGCACTTAACGACAAAACTGAATTACAAGCTGGTTGGGCAGGTGGCGATGTTGCTGACCTATTCGGCGGTGACTTTGATGCAAACGACGTAAACTATGACGTTGATTCTGATTTTAGCAACCCGTACTTAGGCGTACAATTACGTCCTACAGGCAACTGGTTCACAATGGGCGCTGGTATCATCGTTCCTGATAACGATATCGAAGTGACTTCTAATCCTAATGGTGGCGTTTACAAGGTTGATGGTAAACAGTACAACGCAAATGACGTAGGTACTTTAAAAGGTACTCTTGATCATCGTAACAAGTTAGCTCCTTATGCTACTATCGGTTTCCGTCCTAACATCACTAACAACTTTGGTTTGTTTGGTGAAATTGGTGCCGCTTATATGGGCAAAACTAGCGCTGAAGTAAATTCAGTAGGTGGTATTAGCGGACCTATCAGAGATGAAAACGGTGTGGTAACAGGTGAAACTTCAGCTAGCGTTGCTCAAAAAGCAGAGAAAGAGCTAGAAGATAAAGATTGGTTAGAGTGGATGCCAATTGTTAAAGTTGGTGCAACTTACCGCTTCTAAGCTAATTACAGTTTAACGACTGTTATTAGAAGATAAGTAGCAATAAAAAACGATCCTTTTTAGGATCGTTTTTTTTCGTCTAAATTAAAGTAGCATCAATAAACAATTACGATTTGCTGAAAGTATAGAAGAGCGATACGGTAATTGCTTCTATTGTCGTTAATGGCCAGTAAGGGTGATTTGCTTGTAGCATCTTTTATTAAATCAGCAATGAGGTGGGAGTAGTCCTTTCCTAATCCTTGTGCCAACTTATACTGAAAAACCTTAATAAAACTTTCTTTTATTTGCCATAGTAGTTTGGCGATTATGTCTCTTTGCATAGGTGGTAAGGTCTGCAAGATATCCATCTCATTGGCATGGAAAAAGCGCTGCGCAACCTGCCATTTAACGGGATTTATTTCTATATCAATACCTATAGGACGATGAGCACTTATAACAACCGCGACTTTATTATCCAAATGTTCAAATGTTTTTTTGTTTTTATGCTGATTAGAAATAATTTTGTTATGGGTGCCAGTATGACTAAAGCAGACGTAGTATTGACTATTGGCAAGTCGATATGGAAAACTTGCATCATCCAAGGTATCAATCATCTCTAGCTTATTAAGTAGTGATTGTAATAATAATCGTACGCCAGTGCGCTGCTGTTGGCGCTGACGATGAGCTATCTCGCGTGTGGATAGAGACACGGTAGGAATGCGATATTGCCATTGCATGTGGCGCAATACTTCCACGCTCGTACTTAAAAATAGATTGGGATTAAATAACAGCGGTAAATCGCTGAGTAAATCAGAATAATTTAAAAAAGAAGGCGTGATAATCTGAGCTGACGCATACCAGGTGGTAGCGTCAAGTTGCTGGTAGTGAATATCACGTAATTTTAAAGATGACATAATTTATCTGTAGAATGTGAATAGAATAAGAAAAGCCCAACAATAGATTGCTGGGCTTCTTTAAATTATGGCTGATTAACTCTTATTAAATACTATTAGTAAGACAACTCAGCACGGCGGTTTTGGGCATAAGCATCTTCTGTTGTACCGGCAACCGCAGGGCGCTCTTCACCATAGCTGATGATACGGACGTTGTTTACAGCAACGCCTTGAGCGGCAAGATAATTACGTGCCGCTTGGGCACGGCGCTCGCCTAGTGCCATGTTGTACTCGCGGCTACCACGCTCATCGGTATGACCTGCAATAACGACACCAGCGTTTGGATTTGAGCTTAGGAGGCTAGCATGTTGGTTTAATACACTGGCAGCTTCTGAGGTGATTTCACTGCTATCGAAAGCAAAGTAAACCACGGCTTGTAGATTTTCTGCACCAGTGATAACGGCATTTGAATTATCAACGATAACCGCACCGTTATAACCAACTTGACCACCTGGGATACCTAGTGGGGCAACGACCACTTCTGATGTCGCACGTTTGTTAGCACAACCTGACGCAAATACGACAGCGCTTGATAATACTGCGAGGGCAGCAACTTTTGCAATACTGGTAGACATATAAGCTCCTAAAATTTTAATAACATTAGTTTTAATGGCATTTGTTGTTTTTGAACTGCTTACGGTAAAACTTAGGCAATTACTATCTATCATATACTAAATGTTACTTTATGTAAGTAGTATTACTGTAAATAGTTCGAGAGTTTACCTAAAGATATGTAGCATTCTGATTAAAACCTTTGAATTGATTTCTACCTTAACTAATTTAATTACTCATCGTACTTGAAATTTCATAGTTTAGGTCAATGTAACTATCTTAAAAACTCTGTTTATAACGAACACCGTGCTTATTAATAGGACACTATAAAATAATCAATTAACTGTCTAAAACGTGAATAATAATAGGAATTTCCATGTCCAATACTGAAACTGACGCACAAATTATCAATCCTGACATGCCAGATGTGCCGCCACATGCGCCAAGTAAAATTCATTTGAAAGACTATCAACCGCCAAGCTTTGCGGTCGAAACCGTTGATTTGGATATTAAGTTATTCGATGACCATGCTATTGTGGATAGCACTTTGGTGATGCAGCGCCAGACTGACGGCGACTTAGTGCTGTATGGCGAAGGGCTTGAGCTGATATCTATTAAGCTGAATGATGAGCTGCTTACCAGTGAGTGCTATACGCAAATAGAGGGTAAATTAATCATTACTAATGCGCCAGCGCATAGCAAATTACAGCTACAAGTACGTATCCATCCGCATACCAATACCGCGCTTGAAGGCTTATATATCGCCGGTAGTGGTGACGATACTATGTTCGTCACTCAGTGTGAGCCTGAGGGTTTTCGCAAGATTACCTTTTATCCAGACCGTCCCGATGTGCTGGCGAGATTTACCACGCGGCTTGAAGCCGATAAGCGTTTCCCGACGCTATTGAGTAATGGGAATTTGCTCGAAGCGGGTGAAGTGTCGGACGCGCCTGAGCGTCATTATGCGATTTGGCAAGACCCGACCAACAAACCAAGTTATCTGTTTGCTTGTGTCATCGCTGATTTGGATGTATTGACTGACAGCTATACCACGAGCGAAGGGCGTGAGGTAATGCTTGAGCTCTATGCAAAATCTGAAGATATCGATAAATGTGCTGTCGGTATGCAAGCTTTAAAAGACTCGATGCAGTGGGATGAGGTCAATTATGGCCGCGCGTATGATTTAGACCGTTATATGATTGTTGCCGTCAGTCAGTTTAATATGGGCGCGATGGAAAATAAGGGTTTAAATATTTTTAACACCGCTTGTGTCTTGTCTAGTCCTGAAACGACCACAGATGCGCGCAGCTTTAGTGTCAAATCTATCATTGCTCATGAGTATTTTCATAACTGGACGGGTAATCGCATTACCTGCCGTGATTGGTTTCAGCTGTGCCTAAAAGAAGGTTTTACCGTTTATCGGGATCAATCATTTTCAGCCGATCAGCAGTCAAGTGCTGTCCAGCGTATCGACGATGTGGCAACCTTGCGCGCCCATCAATTTGCTGAAGATGCCGGACCACTAGCGCACCCTGTACGTCCTGAGAGCTTCGTTGAGATTAACAACTTTTATACCACCACCGTCTACGAAAAAGGCGCTGAAATCGTGCGTATGATTGCCAATACGCTAGGGCCTGATAACTTTCGTAAAGGTACGGACGAATATTTCCGCCGTTATGATGGGCAAGCGGTGACGGTTGAGGACTTTTTATCGGCGCTTAGTATTACCGATAGCAAAATTGAAGACTTTATCGACTGGTATCGTCAGCCCGGTACGCCTGTGGTGTCTGGTTACCAAGATTATGACAGCGCGACGCAGACATTGACTATTACTTTGAGTCAGCAAACCCGTCAGGTTGCAGGTTTTGATGCACCAAAACCCTTGCCGATTCCTGTAGCGACCGCACTATTTGATAAAAATTCTGGTCATATCATCGCCGAGCGTATGTTGCTTCTCGATCAAGTCACACAAACCTTTACCTTTGAAAATATAATGAGTGAGCCAGTCGTATCCTTGCTACGTGATTTTAGTGCGCCCGTTCAGCTCAATTATAATTATCAAGATGAAGACTTGGCGTTTTTGCTCAAATATGAAACCAATGGTTTTAACCGCTGGCAAGTGACGCAAATGCTGGTCAATCGCATTTTACTGCAAGGTCACGGCGCGAAAAGCAGTCCTGAGATATATTTGCAAGTAGTGGCGCAGGCCTTACCTGAACTGGCTGCTAATGATGCGATGTTGGCGGCGCGTTTGCTTGATATTCCGTCAGCACATGAGCTGGCATCTGCCATTCATAAAGATTACGATCCAGAGCTGGTAAAAGCACAGCGTGAAGGCTTATATCAACAGCTGGCTTTAGCGTTAAAAGATCAATGGTCTGAGCTTTATAAACAGCTACCGATGCAGGCTTATGAAGACAGTGCGGAAGCTCGTGGCAATCGCGCTTTACGTAATGTGGTGCTTGATATGGCACTGACCGCTAACGTCGATGGCGCTACTGGATGGGCAGAGCAGCAGTATGATAACGCCAGCTGTATGACCGAGCGTTTTGGCGCGTTAAAGGCGATGGTCAATCATCAACTGGCAAATGCTGATAAGTATCTGGCGGATTTTTATCATCGTTTTGAAAATAATGATTTGGTCATCGATTTATGGTTTAGTGTGCAAGCCTCTGCTGATGCGGTTACGCCCGATACTATTAAATCCTTACTTGCGCATAACGATTTTGATTGGAATACGCCCAATCGTGTACGTTCGGTCATCAGCGCCTTTACCTCGCAGCCTACGGTGTTGTGGACACCAGAGGGTCTAGATATTTATATCGCTGTGATTAAAAAGCTGGATGACGCCAATCCGGTGTTAGCGTCACGCTTATTGCAAGTGCTGGCACGTTGGAATACTTTGGCTGAACCACGTCGTCAAATGGCGCATGAGCAGTTGCTTGAACTACAAAAGCAAGCGACTTCTAAGCATGTAATTGAAAGCTTAAACAGTGTTTTAGGCGCGGCAAATGAAGGTTCTGCAAGTGCATAACGAGCAGTACTTTATAAGTTAAAAAGCACAAAAAAGGCCCGTCTGATATCTGTTATCAAACGGGCCTTTTAGTGAGTGGTCAATCAGTATTCATTACCACCAAGCGCTTTTAACGATTCGGCAAAACGTCTTTAACCATATCGCGTAGATTGTGTAGAGCGCTAACGGTGCTTTCCCAATCTAGGCAACCATCGGTGATAGATTTACCGTATTCAAGCTGGCTTAAGTCAGTCGTTAGCTTTTGATTGCCACCTTTTAAATGACTCTCAATCATCAAACCGATGATAGATTTATTACCGTTTTTAATCTGCTCGGCAACGTTTTGAATGACCATTGGTTGCAGATACGGGTCTTTACCTGAGTTGGCGTGGCTTGAGTCAATCATAATTTTGCTATTGGTTTTGCCTTTTGCCAGCTCATTTTCAACTTGTGCAACAGCGGTTTCATCATAGTTTGGCTTACCATTACCACCGCGTAGGACTACGTGCGCGTAGGGGTTGCCTTTAGATTTGATGATAGAAACTTTGCCATCTGCTGATAAGCCGAGGAAGCTATGACCTTCTTTTACCGCTTGCATGGCATTAACCGCAACGGTCATGCCGCCATCGGTGCCGTTTTTAAAGCCAACTGGGCACGATAAGCCTGAGCTCATTTCACGATGCGTTTGGCTTTCGGTGGTACGCGCGCCAATCGCTGACCAACTAATCAAATCCTGAATGTACTGCGGCGTATTTGGGTCTAAGGCTTCGGTTGCGCACGGCAGACCTTTTTCATTCAAATCAAGCAGTAGCTTGCGAGCAGTGCGCAGACCTTTTTCGATATCAAAGCTGTCGTTCATATCAGGGTCGTTAATCATGCCTTTCCAGCCAACCGTAGTACGCGGCTTTTCAAAATAAACGCGCATCACAACGAAGATGCTGTCTTCAATCTCTTTTGCCAATACGGCTAAGCGATCGGCATATTCGTGGGCGGCCTTAATATCGTGAATAGAGCAGGGGCCAATAACCACAAATAGACGCTTGTCTTTACCATCCAGGATATCTTGGATAGTGTTGCGACCTTTTAGAACCGTGTTATAGGCGTCATTTGACAAAGGTAGCTCAGACTTTAGCTCAGCGGGTGTGATTAAAGGAATGAATTTTTCAATATTCACGTCGTCAATATCTGCATTATGAGTAGCTGGTGTTGTCATGATTATATATCGTCTAGCTGATTTATAGGGATATTCATTATGCGGACAAAAGCGCTGGTTGACAAGGGCAGTCGTACAGTTAATTGACTGCTAACTGGAATGTGGCGACCAAAACTTTGTTATGGCTGATGGCTGCATCCCGTCTTAACATGCTGTCATTCATAGGTATATAAGAATGATAAGGCAGTGTAAAGCATAGGTGAAATGACGCTTTGTCGCTAACCTAAGTCCAAATTTGCATTAAACAGAACGTTTATAGGCAGATATAAATGAGTGATACTGACTGGATTTTGTGCACTAATTTCGCTATTTTTAGCTATTTCCAGCACTGTCACGTATGATGGCGATATAAACGACTAAGTTCGAGCATTATGGAGTGCTATCAAGATGCCTTTTAATGGGCATCTTATTACGGCTAAGCTATGTTATATTTTATATAATCATTTTTATGATAGACGCATTTTATCTTTTGTTTCATTTAACTGTGCTACTCAAATGGCACCAATTAAATTGTACCACTTTAATATTGAGAGCTTATCATGACAGATCCTGCTACGCCTCACCAACCTGCTGATACAACGCCAGCACCGGATGCTTATGGTGCTTTTGATAAATTGCCTGAGGTTACAAGCTCGCCACTGGTGATAGGGATTGTCGCCGGGGAAGTGTCAGGCGACAGTTTGGGTGCAGATTTTATGCAGCAGATGAATAATCTGCGTGATGATATTATTTGGGTTGGGGTTGGCGGCGCAAAGATGCAAGCGCAAGGGCTACAAAGTATTTTTCCGTTATCGCGCTTAGCTGTGATGGGCTTGGTCGAAGTAGTGGCACAGTTACCGGACTTGCTTAAAGCGCGTCAAGAGCTGCTGACGGCATTTAAAACGGCAAGTATTGATTGGTTTATCGGCATTGATGCACCCGACTTTAACCTTAGAGTGGCAAAGAAATTAAAGCCGCAGGGTGTGTTTTGCGTGCAGTATGTCAGCCCTTCTATTTGGGCGTGGCGTGAGTCGCGTATTCATAACATTATGGCAGCGACCAATCTGGTACTTTGCCTATTCCCATTTGAGCTGCCGGTCTACGAGCGTTATAATCATCCCGCGATTTGCGTCGGTCATCCGCTACTACGAACCATTGATCAGACCTTACTTGAGACGCCCATCAATCAGCGCCGTAGCGAATTGGTCTGGCATAATGATGGCTTGCAGCAGTTTTTCATCGACCGCTTTGATGAGGTCAGTCAGCTTATTTGCGTCATGCCCGGCTCTAGGCGTGGTGAGATAACGGCTATTTTGCCGCTTATGCTCGATGGTATCCAAAGACTTTTGCTGTTAGATCCTAAGCTATGCTTTATCATTCCAACTGTCGATCAAAACCATCAATATATCGTGCAAGATGTGATCGATAAGCGCTCAGAGCAACTGCGGGCGGCGATTGCGGTGGTCTATGATGAAAGTCAGCCAGCCTTTAGTCAGCTGGCGATGGCGGCATCAGACATGGTTATGTTAGCGTCGGGTACTGCAACCTTGGAAGCCATGCTGCTTGAGCGTCCAATGGTGGTGATTTATCAATTAAATCAGCTGACTTATCAGATAGCAAAACGTTTGGTGAAAGTCCCTTATGTCGGTTTGCCCAATATTTTGGCAGACAGCGCAATCGTGCCCGAGCTTATCCAAGAGCAGGCAAGTGGTGATAATATCTGTCGTACCGTGATGCGTTTGTTGCAGCCGCGCGCGTACGCTGAACAATTAAAAGCGCTGATTGATACCAAGTATGCATTGCAACAACAAAGCAATCATGACCCTGCGCATAGCGTCATCGAACAGTGGTTTGTTCAAAACCGCGACAGTTATCAAAGTCATGATTTTAATGGACAAGACGGTCATGTCAGTCAAGAAAATTACGACAGCCAAGACAATTATCAAGCTCAGTAATCAAGATTAATAACTAAGCTCAGTAATCAAGCGCTAATTATGTTAGGCACGCAAAAAATTCATTAAACCGTAAAGTTAAGAAATAATAAAGTTATGAGTACTATGTCTTCTACAGAAAATAACCCTATAAAAAGCCCAGCTATGCCTAAGCATACCGTTCAGACTGAAAGAGTTATTGAGCAAGTTGATATTAAAGGACAATACATACAACTGGCGGCTCCCATACAGTTATCAGGGCAAATCAATATCGCAGAACTGATTGCGCAATACTCATTAAGTTTAGAAAACTTGCAACCAGCAACCTTACAAATTGGCGTGGATGAAGCAGGGCGTGGCCCGCTGCTAGGTAGCGTTACTGTCGCTGCGGCAATATTACCTGCGGCGTGGTCAGGTTTAATTGAAAATGAGCCACTAAAAAATACGCCATTGTCTATACTGACGGACTCGAAACAGCTGAGTGAAAAAAAGCGCGATATTCTTTATCCGTTGGTTCAGCAGCATGCAGTCGCGCACATCGTCGCTGATATACCGCCAGCGGTCATCGACCAAGTCAATATCTTGCAAGCAACCATGCTTGGTATGCGCTTATGTACTGAGATTTTATTGGAAGTAGTTGCTAAATACCTTGATGAAGAACAGAAAGCACGTTTTGAGATATTGATTGATGGCAATCGTTGCCCGGATTTAGATTATGTAAGCATTGCTAAATATGGTATTCAAGAGCCAGCGATTGACTGTCAAGCGTGGGTAAAAGGCGATGGCCGACATACCAGTATCGCGGCGGCCAGTATTTTAGCAAAAGTCAGCCGTGATAAGACTATGTATGCGCTTGATGCCGAACATCCTGAATATGGCATCGCCAAGCATAAAGGCTATCCAACGCGCGCCCATATGGAAGCGATTGCAGCTCATGGCGTATTAGCCGCGCATAGACGTAGCTTTGCACCGGTAAGAAAAGTGCTTGAAAGTTAATATTGCCTGACCTAAAAATGATCATTAGCTAGCAGAATGAGACTGCTTAATAAAATAGCCTAAGCAAATAAATTTAAATAAGAAAATGCTTTTAGTCATAAAAAAACCCTCTGTTTATTAAGAACTGAACCGACCCCCATAAGTTGGACACAACTTACGGGGGTATTTTTATGCGTTACGATCTAGGCTTTAAGATGCAAGTCATCGCATACTACGGAGAAGGACATACCGGACTTGCCACAAGTGAGCAGTTTAAAGTAGATTCGAAACTTGTACAAAAATAGGTCAAACAATATCAAAGCGGTGGCATAGATGCCATCAAGCCAAAGACAAGTAAGGCAAAATACAGCAGTGAGTTTAAACATCATGTGATTACGACCATGCTGACGCAAGGATTAAGTCAATCTAAGGTCGCTTTGATGTTTGATATCAGCTCACCGGCCCTAATCAGTCACTGGCACAAAGCGTATCGACTAGAAGGCATATCTGGACTCATCTCCAAACCTAAAGGTAGAACCGTCATGAGCAAACCCTTTATCACAGACAAACTAAATGATGAAAAGAGCTTAGCAGAATTGAAGCGTGAGAATGAATATCTACGTGCAGAGGTTGCCTACCTAAAAAAGCTCGATGCCTTGCTCAAAGCGGAGGAACAAGCAGGCAAAAAGCAAGGCTCATCGAAGCGCTAAGACAAGAGCACCCTTTATCTGATTTGCTAGACATCGCTACCATGGCTAAGAGTGTCTTTTACTATCATCGGTGCCAGTTTGACGTTAAAGACAAATATGCAGATTTAAAACAGCGTATCACCACCCTTTACCACAAGCACAAAGGCAGGTACGGTTATCGTAGAGTCACGGCTGCACTAAAGCAGTTAGGGGTGCATCATAACCATAAGCTCATCGCTAAGCTTATGCATGGCATGAAGCTTAGCGCAAAGATAAGACGTCAGAAATACCGCTCCTATAAAGGACGACAAGGTAAGATTTCGAAGAATTATTTAAAGCGCCAGTTTAACGCAGATAAACCAAATAAGCGCTGGCTCACTGACATTACCGAGTTTAAGGTAGGTGATGATAAGCTGTATTTGTCGCCCATACTTGATTGTTATAACAATGAGATCGTCAGCTATACGCTCTCAAGGCGCCCGACTTATGACTTAGTGAGCAAGATGCTAGATGGTGCTTTGGCAAAGACGAAAGTGTGTCGTGATAAGACACTCATGCTGCACTCTGATCAAGGCTGGCATTATCAAATGAGACCGTTTGGAGCGGTGCTGAAGCAGCATGGTATTCAGCAAAGTATGAGTAGAAAAGGCAACTGCTTAGATAATGCACTGATGGAAGGGTTCTTCGGTACGCTGAAGTGCGAGACGATTTATATTGAAAAGCCCTTCTCGATTGAAAGTTTAGAAAAACAGATTCATGAATACATGCATTATTATAATCATGAGCGTATTCAGCTCAAACTAAAAGGACTGAGCCCTGTGCAGTACAGAACTCAGTCCTTGATATAAACTAAACCGTCCAAGTTTCGGGGGTCAGTTCACGTTTGAGGTTTTTTTATTTAAACCTTTAACAACAGAAATCTTCAAAGTCCCAAAAATACTTAGAACGATGAGTTGGGCTGCTTTAAAAACGCTTCTTCTTCGTCAGTCGTTTCACGATCCAACGTGTCGTTACGATGTGGATAGCGTCCAAATTTATCGATAATCTCTTTATGACGCTCTTCAAACTCTAAGGTTGTTGCATCATTTAATTGCTTAAACAGCGGCAGATAGCGCTCATGAATCATGGCCGATTCAGAATGCATAAATGGCATGATAATAAATTTGCGCCACTGCGCTGGCAGCGTATCAAAATATGGTTGTCCAATGGCTTCTTGTGCCAATGCTAGCGCCATGCCATCTTGGGCAAAAGCGCACGCTTGCTCACGGCATAAATTACGCGAAAACTGATCTAACACGATAATTTCTGCCAAGCGTCCTGCTAGCGCTGTGACTGAGCTATTGCTATCAGTCGCTGCATCTGCGATACGCCACGACACGCATTCACCCTGTTTTGCTGCCTGCCAAATATCATAAAACTTGTCTTTTATCTTTTTATCAAAAGCATCATTTTGCGCAAACCAATACTGCTCATTGTCTTTATCGAACCAAAAATCCAATACCGCACGCGCATCCGCAGCAAGATGTTCTAAGCTGATGTTTTGTGGGTCTAGCTGGGATAGGTTGGCTGGGTTTTTAGCCGTAGAATAATCGGTCGAGAGTGCCATAAGATATTCTAATTATGATGAATTTAGTCTACTATAGCGCAATTATTTAGGTCTGTCATGATACCGACCGCAGCTATTAGGTAACCTCTTATGAATACAAATTTACCGTTACAAACCAGCCCTTCATCTTTGCCTGCAACGCCCTATTATCTACTTGATGAAGCGGCAATCGTTGCCAATATGCAGATTATCGCGCGTCTGTGCGAGCTATCTGGCGCCAAAGCCTTGCTCGCGCTCAAATGTTTTGCCACTTGGGGCGTGTTTGATGTCATGCAGCCTTATTTGCATGGTACAACCTCGTCTTCATTGAATGAAGTGCGGTTGGGCTATGAGACCTTTGGTAAAGGTAAAGGCGGTGATAATAAAAAAGAAACCCATGCTTATAGCGTTGCTTATAGCGCCGATGAAATCGACGAAGTATTGAGCTATGCCGATAAAATAATCTTTAATTCCATCTCGCAGCTGAATGCTTTTAAAGACCAAGCCAAAGCACAAAATATACCAGTAGGGCTACGCTTAAATCCAAAGACCAGTAATTCGTCCTTTATTATTGCTGATCCTGCGCGTCCCTTTAGCCGCTTAGGTGAGCATGATAAAGATAAGATTACCGCCGTACTTGCTGATATCACAGGCGTCATGATTCATAACAACTGTGAAAATGATAGCTTTGAGGCATTTAGCGCAAGCTTAGCCGATATCGAAAACAGGTTTGGTGAGGTGCTGGCGCAGCTTGAATGGGTGAGCTTGGGCGGTGGTATTCACTTTATCGCGCCTGATTATCCACTCGAAAAACTGGCTGATAGATTAAAAGGCTTTAGCGAGAGATACGGCGTACAAGTCTATCTTGAGCCGGGCGAAGCAAGTATTCATGGTGCTGGCTCATTAGTCACGACCGTCTTAGATACCATGCACAATGAAAAAAATCTCGCCGTCGTCGATGCCTCTATCGAAGCACATATGCTTGATTTACTGATTTATCGCGAGTCTGCTCCCATTGTGTCCATTAATGAAGAATCAATAGATATGATGCCGGTAAATAAAGATCAAAAAGAGGGCGCTGCAGACAATACTATTATTTACGGTCGTTCTTGTTTGGCAGGCGATATCTTTGGTGAGTACGCCTTACCGAGTAATTTGAAAATTGGCGATACCATTGCGTTTGGCAATGCTGCCGGTTATACCATGGTCAAGAAAAACTGGTTCAATGGTGTGGGCATGCCTGCAATCGTTATCCGCCGTTTAGATGGGTCGATAGATGTGCAGCGTGAGTTTGATTATCAAGATTATAAGGCCAGCTTGTCTTAATTTTGCTATTAATAATAAGCTGGTAAGATTTGAATAATAAAATTGCATGTCATCTTATCGATTAATTATTGCCGAAAGGTGGGTAAAAATTGTTATAATCGCCGCGGGTAAAAGCAAGTAGCCAAATACTGCTTTGCCCGACGGGTGCGTGGGTTTTCCTCGGTCTTCCTTTTTAATTCACGCATATCATTCACTCGTTTCTGTTTTGACTCGCCACCATCGATGGTATCGACAGGGACACAAAGGAGGATTGTTCATTGAACACAAATCAAACCAACCCTAGCAAAAAAGACGTGCTCATCATCGGTGCAGGCGGTGTGGCGCAAGTGGTCGCGCATAAATGTGCGATGCATAATGACGTCCTTGGCGAGATTCATATTGCCTCACGCACGCAAGATAAATGTGATGCCATCGCCCAAAGTGTCAAAGAGAAGAATAGCTTTAAGCTGCCTGCGGTATTACATACCCATCAAGTCGATGCGATGGATACGCAAGCGCTGATACAGCTGATTGAAGAGACGGGTATTCAAATCGTTATCAATGTCGGTTCGGCATTTGTCAATATGACCGTTTTAGAGGCTTGTATTGAAACAGGCTCGGCTTATATTGATACCGCCATTCATGAAGATCCGCGCAAGATTTGCGAGACGCCGCCATGGTATGACAACTATGAATGGCAGCGTAAACAGCGCTGTGCCGACAAGAACATCACGGCGATTTTGGGTGCTGGATTTGATCCTGGTGTGGTCAATGCCTATGCGCGACTTGGCTATGACATGATGGATGCAGGTTCGGTGACGGATATCGATATTATCGATATCAACGCTGGCAGCCACGGTAAGTATTTTGCCACCAACTTTGACCCTGAGATTAATTTCCGTGAGTTCACCGGTACGGTTTATTCTTGGCAAGACAGTAAGTGGCAGTCGAATAAGATGTTTGAAGTCAAACGTACCGATGATTTGCCAGTCGTTGGCGAGCAAAACAGTTACCTAAGTGGTCATGACGAGATTCATTCTTTATCGGCTAACCTAGATGTGCCAAATATTCGCTTTTGGATGGGCTTTGGTGAGCATTATATTAATGTGTTTACTGTGCTCCAAAACCTAGGTCTATTGTCTGAGCAGCCGGTGATGACTGCTGAAGGGCAAGAAGTGATTCCGCTTAAGGTGGTGAAAGCCGTACTGCCGGATCCAAGTTCGCTTGCGCCAAATTATACGGGCAAAACCTGCATCGGCGACAAGGTTAAAGGCAAAATTAACGGCGTTGATAGCGAGGTATTTATCTACAATATCTCCGATCATAAAGACGCTTATAACGAAGTCGGTAGCCAAGGCATCTCTTATACTGCAGGCGTGCCACCCGTTGCTGCTGCAATGTTGGTCGCGACGGGCGAGTGGGATGCGGGCAAAATGGTCAACGTTGAAGAACTTGATGCCAAGCCATTTATCAACTTGCTAAATGAGATTGGTTTGCCAACGCGTATCCAAGACGCCAACGGTGATAGAGCGCTTGAGTTTGATATGTAATATATATTAAGCCATAAAAAAGCCCGTCTAATTTCTCGATAAGAGCGTTAGGTGGGCTTTTTTATGCAAGAAACTTTATAGTGAATGCAAGTGCCCTTTTTCATTACTTTGGCTTTAACCTTTTTCATTACTTTAGCTTTAAATAGTTTCATACGTATGATTTCCTCTCACGATGCTTTACTACTGACGCTAAGCCTGTATCATCATTGGATAAACACATTCAGCATAATGACATTAAACTAGGGGTAGAATATAGTGAACCTAATACGGACAGTCATATAAAAATAAGGAATATAAATGAGCGACAAACCGAATGACGATGGCTTAAGGGAGGCTGACGAGTCAAATAACCCATTAGTAAATGAGCCTAGCGAAAGCTCGCGCCCGCCGTTTGAGCGCAGGCAGTTTGGCGGTACAGAACGCCAATCAAAACCGTTTGATGAAGATGTGCCAATCTCCCGCAGCGATCTGAAAAAAGGAGCGCAGGAGCTGTCAGAAAACAGTGTGGCTCATATTAATTGGAGCGTACTGATTGTCTCATCAGTTGTGATTGTGGCGTTTTCGATATGGGCAATTTTGATGCCTATCAATGCCAGTACAACGATGAAAACAGTCGTTGATTGGATTGCGACCAATCTTGGCTGGTATTACGTGATTACCATGGTGATGGTCATCGGTTTTGTGCTGTGGGTAGCACTGTCTAAAGCAGGTAGCATACGCCTTGGGCCTGATGATTCGCGGCCACAGTATAAACTGGGAACGTGGGCAGCGATGTTATTTGCCGCTGGGGTAGGCATTGACATGCTGTTTTTTTCAGTCACTGGCCCCGTCGTACAGTATTTGACCCCGCCGTCTGGTGAAGGAGCAAGTGCTGCTGCTATGCAAGACGCTGTGGTTTGGACAATGTTCCATTACGGCATTGCCGGCTGGTCTATTTATGCACTGCTTGGTATGGCAATGGGTTATTTTGCCTACCGTTGGGGCATGCCTTTATCCATTCGGGCGGCGCTTTATCCGCTGCTCGGTAAGCGGGTAAAAGGTCCTATCGGCCATGGTATTAGTATTCTTGCCTTGGTCGGCACAGTGTTCGGCGTGGCGACGACCATGGGTATCGGCGTGGTACTCTTAAACGTTGGTTTCTCAAAGTTATTTGGTTTTGAAGAAGGCTTAACGTTACAGATTGCCCTCGTGGTTGGTGCGGTTGTTTTGACCATTTTGGCCACCACTTCGGGGGTTGATCGCGGTATCCGCTGGATCTCCGAGCTCAATCTATGGAGCGCGGTGGCAATGATGGCGTTTATCCTAATCGCTGGCGAGACGGCGTTTTTGTTAAATGCCTTAGTTGAAAATTTGGGTCAGTTCTTTGTCACGCTACCTGCTCGGATGTTTAAAACCTTTGCCTATGTTCCCGGTAGTAGCGATTGGATGGGCAGTTGGACGCTATTCTTTTGGGCGTTTTGGCTCGCATGGGGGCCGTTTGTTGGGGTGTTTTTAGCGCGTATTTCGCGTGGACGCACATTACGTGAGTTTGTCATTGCCGCGATTACAGTGCCGGTATTATGTGACTTTATCATCGTTTCTTTCTTTGGTAATTCCGCCCTTTATGAGGTATTACAAGGAAATACCGCCTTTGCCGAGCTTGCGGTTCAAAGCCCAGAGCGCGGATGGTACGCGCTACTTGAGTTGTTTCCGGGGGCGACTATTTTGATAGCGTTAGCGACGCTTTCAGGATTGCTGTTTTATATCACCAGTGCTAACTCAGGGGCGATGGTGATGTCGAACTTTTCAACCTCTATCCCTGATCCAAGCGAAGATGGCCCAAAGTGGCTACGTATTTTTTGGGCGGTGTTGACGGCAGTATTGACCATCTCTATGTTGATTGCAGGCGGCGTCATTACCATGGAATATGCCACGCTTATCTTTGCTCTTCCTGTGACGATTATTGTTTATCTGGTGATGTTCTCTTTTTCTAAAGCGTTAAAAATAGAACGGGCTGAGCGCGAAGGTACGGTGCTGCGTCGTCCTTCTGTTACGCCAAGTGGCGGGCATATACCGGAGCGTTCTTGGAAGCAGCGCTTGGGACAAATGCTGGCTTATCCGAGCAAACGAGAAACAGAGCAATTTCTTGAGCGTGTCGTTCGTCCGGCGCTAAACGATGTCGCCAATGAGTTTGAGCGCCAAGGTTATAAGATTGATCGTGATAATATTCCTCATATAGCGGGCGATATTGATGTTGGTGGGCCATTATTAAAGGTATCTACTGACGCGCAAAACGACTTTTACTATCAAGTGTCTATGGTCGAGACGCCGTCACCGACCTTTAGTGGCAAGATGTCACCAGTTAGCGATGTTTATTATCGTTTAGAAGTAACGACGCAAACCGGCTCCGGCGGTTATGATTTGATGGGCTTGACCAAGCAGCAAGTGATTGATGATGTGCTTGAACAATATGAAGCGTATCTGACTTTTATTACCAGTCCGCCAGCGACAGATGTGAACACAGCCACCGCGGCAGTAGGAATTACAGGTAAAGGTTGATTGTTTATAACGGTCAAACGATGCAGATAATAGCGGCGCTGTTCTAGCCATCCGCTATCATCTGTCATGTATGTTAGGGCTGTGGCTTAAGCCTTGCTAGGATTATACTTTCTCAACGCCGCGATACGTTCATCAAGCGTTGGATGTGAGCGGAAAAGGTTAGCGATACTAAAGCCCGTAGACTGCCCAGACGAGATTGCAAACGCTTTCATGCTCTCAGGCATCTGGTCTGGACGCTGCTCAGAAGGACGCAAGGCATCCAGTGCGCTAATCATTTTTTCACGGCTGGCAAGCTTTGCCCCCATCTCATCAGCACGGAATTCACGTAGGCGCGAGAACCACATGACGATGGCAGACGCCAAAAAACCCAGCAAAATATCCATCACGATACTGGTGATGAAATAACCGATACCCGGGCCGTCCCCTTCATTTTTAAAGACAGTACGGTCGACGAAGCTACCAATAATACGCGCAAAGAACATGACAAAGGCGTTTACCACCCCTTGAATGAGCGCAAGGGTCACCATATCGCCATTGGCCACATGACCAATCTCATGCGCGAGCACCGCTTCTATTTCATCGGGTGTCATGCTTTGTAGTAGCCCTGAGGAGACCGCGACCAATGCTTGGTTTTTGTTCCAACCGGTTGCAAAGGCGTTTGGCTGAGAATTATTAAAAATTCCTACTTCCGGCATACCAATATTTACCACCTGTGCGTGTTTGGCGACAGTATCAACCAGCCATTTTTCCGTAGCATTTCTTGGCGTTTCAATGACTACTGTGCCCGTTGATTTTTTTGCCATCCATTTTGAGATAAACAGCGAGACCATCGAACCAACCATGCCATATATACCGCACATAATGGCAAGGCTAGTATAATTTAGCCCGCCTGCGCCATGGACGCCGCCAATCCCAAAAAATCTGGATAAAATACCAAACACGATGCTAAAAACCACAATCACCGCTAAGTTGGTTAATAAGAACAATCCGATACGCATCATGACGCTAACTTCCTCATTTAAGTTCAACTACATCTTAGAAACAACACCTTCACTAGAGTAAAGGGTAAAAATGAAACAAATGGCAATTATAACTTTATATGGATAATAAAGCCGCTCATTCTAATATCAATCATCACTTAAAACTTGTAGAGTAGGGACAACAACGGCGTAAAGTGTTTAACTAATGAAGAATAAAAGGCGAAAAGCTGAATAAACACTGAATACTATAATAAGTAATTAAGCGCTCATTCATTATTTAATTCTATATAAGGTCTTATTTATAAAATTGCATTTATAAGGAGTCAAGATGAATTCTCTAGAGCTAAAAGTACCGCCAGTCGCGCAAGTTATCGTCACCGCAGCGGCCATGGCTGGTGTCTCTAAAGTCGCACCTGCTTTGAAATTTTCTTTGAAAGGCTCTGCGGCATTGGCAGTAGGTTTGGGCGCTATAGGACTGGGTAGCGCCATTTTAGGTGTTACTCAATTTAAAAAAGCGCAGACCACACCCAATCCGCAAGCGCTTGAAAAAGTTTCAAGATTAGTGACTAGTGGTGTGTATCAATATAGCCGAAATCCGATGTATGTAGGCTTGGTGCTTATATTATTTAGCTGGGCATTGTATCTGTCGCACTTTCTTGCCTTCGTGTTGTTGCCTCTATTTATACTTCATATGACCCGTTTTCAAATCCAACCAGAAGAGCGGATGTTGGCACAGAAATTTGGCAAGGCTTATCAGGTTTATAAGGCAAAAGTCAGACGTTGGGTATAAACAGCGGGATAAAAAATAGCCAAAATTAATGTTAATAAAAAAGAAGAGCTTAATATGCAACTAGAAATTAATGTCGTCGACGCTTTTACGGATACCGTTTTTAAAGGCAATTCAGCAGCCGTTATTATCACAGATAATTGGCTTTCTGATAAGTTAATGCAGTCTATTGCTTTTGAAAATAATTTATCGGAGACAGCTTTTATTGTGTGTGATGATGACGGTATTTATCATATTCGCTGGTTTTCTCCTTTGACTGAGATTGCGTTTTGCGGGCACGCAACCTTGGCGTCAGCCTTTGTGCTATTTAACAAAAACCCTGATATAGAAACCATTAGGTTTTACGCAAAAGCGGTTGGTATATTGACCATCGTGCAAACAGACGATGGCAAAATACAAATGGACTTTCCTAATACTAAGCCGGAAAAGGTTAAAGATATTCCCGATAGCTTGCTGGCAGGATTGTCTGTTGCACCAGTTGAAGTTTATAAAAACACTCAAGCCTATTTTGTGCTTTATAATGCTGAAGCCGATGTCTTAAACGTAGCGCGCGATAACGAGCAATTAAAACAACTTGCGCCGTTAAATGTGGTGGTCACCTGTCAGGCCACCTCCGCTGACTATAAGGATTACGATTTTATTTCACGTTATTTTTGGCCTGCCAATGGTGGCGATGAAGACCCAGTGACGGGTTCGGTTCATACGGGGCTCGCATCACTGTGGGCAGAGCGTTTGGGTAAAGATGAATTAATAGCTTATCAAGCATCAAAACGAGGCGGTATTTTAAACTGCGTCGTTGCAGGCGATAGGGTGCTAATTTCTGGTAATGCCGTGCAATATATGACAGGATTTATCACGGTTTAGGAGTGGTTGGTTTGACTGAATTAAAAACCGTTGGACTGTTTGCGCTGACTGCATTGGCTGAAATTATCGGTTGTTATTTGCCTTATTTATGGCTGCGGGAAGGTAAGTCGATTTGGCTGCTGGTTCCAGGTGCACTAAGCTTGGTCGCTTTTGTTTGGCTGCTGTCCTTACATCCCACCGCCGCTGGTCGAGTGTATGCCGCTTACGGCGGTGTCTATATCTCGATGGCTATTATTTGGCTTTGGACAGTGAACGGCATCAGGCCAACCACGTGGGATATTTTGGGTTCTATCGTCGCGCTCTTAGGCATGGCAATTATTATGTTTGCACCACGTCATTAGTGAATGGATTTTGCCAATATTGCTATTAGTAAGTGACTACTTACGCAGTCATTACGATTTGCTATAATGAGCCGCACGCCGATGTGTCGTCGCGGCAAACCCTTATAATATTCATGTTTAACACAGTAAAGCTTACTGTTTTGGTCAATTATTATGCGTATTCGTAAACTGTTCAAATTTGAAAATGCGCATATCGTGCGTAATTGTAGCTCTGAGCGCTGCAAACATTCTATTCATGGTCATAGCTATCAGATTGAGCTGATTCTTGAAGCTAAGCGATTAGACCATGGGCAGATGGTATATGATTTTGGTCTATTAAAATCGTCTATTAAAGACATTATTGATAGCTTTGATCATGCGATTTGCTTTTGGAATAAAGACGACCCTGAATATATCACCGCCTGTAAAAAATTCAGCGCGCGCTGGATCAGTTTGCCGGTATCGCCATCAGCAGAGCAGTTCTCACGCGTTATCTTCTTTTGGGCACAAGAAATTCTCAAACAAACCCAAATGCAAAACGGTGAGTCTGATGTCAGCGTTTACTCGGTGATTGCCCACGAAACCGCAACCGGTTACGCACAGTGCTTTGCAGACGATGTGGCAAACGCGCAAATGGGTGAGCTTCATCTAGAAGACTTTGAATTTAGTGAGCAAGTGAAGGCAGAATGGCATGACCCCGAGCTATATGCCAAATTGATTCGCGGTGAAAGCTTTATCAATCCATCCGTGACTATGCAAGTACAGACGCAAGTACAGACGCAAGTAAAGGAAGGTAAGTTTGATGCCTAATAATATAAAACAAGACCAACATGTGAAAACCTTGACGCTGCATTCTGAAGCAGATACCCAGCGCTTGGCGGTGCAATTGGCAGCGTTGCCCTTATCGGGTAGTATTTGGCTGTCGGGTGATCTAGGCGCTGGTAAAACCACCTTGACGCGTTATTGGTTGCAGGCGCTCGGCCATACAGGTGCGGTCAAAAGCCCAACTTATACCTTAGTCGAGCCTTATAGTATTGAGCAAAAAGATGGTTCAATTAAACCTGTTTATCATGCAGATTTATATCGTCTGCAAGACCCAGAAGAGCTGTCCTTTATTGGTTTTGATGAATATTTGGATGAAGCAAATGCATTAGTTATTATTGAATGGGCCAGCCGTGCGGACAGCTATTTACCACCACCGAGTTTGTTTATTGATATGACGCAAGCCGATCGCGATGATAATGATAAAGAAGCGCGTCAGGTTGAGCTGCGACTATCGAAGGCGGGCCAAGCGCAAGGCTTAGATTTGTCTTCTCTTAACCTTTAGGTTAAACCGCATCACAGCCACTGAGGTTTTATAAAAGTATGACGCTCATTAATGCCAGATAATCCCTCCAATAGCCGCATCAAAAAACTATCGCCGCTGCTTATCAATCAATTGGCAGCGGGCGAGGTGGTGACGCGTCCTGCCGCTGTGGTCAAAGAGCTGCTTGAAAACGCGATAGACGCTGGTGCGAGCAATATTGAAATACGTATTACCCAAGGCGGCATGGGTATGATTGAAGTGCTGGATAACGGCACGGGTATTCATCCTGATGATATGGTCATGGCCATTACTCGCCATGCAACCAGTAAAGTGGCCGATGTGGCTAACTTGCATGGTATTACCACACTGGGCTTTCGCGGTGAAGCGTTGGCAGCGACGGCGGCAGTTTCTCGTTTGACTTTAACTAGTAGTCATGACGACAGTGGGATTGGTCGCCAGTTGCAAGTTGCCGGTGTATTGGACGAGGTGCCAAAATTGTTGCCAGTTGTGCATCAACGCGGCACGACTATCACGGTTAAAGATTTATATTTTAATGTGCCCGCACGCCGCGGCAACTTAAAATCTATTGCGACCGAGTTCGGTCATATCGAAACCATTGTCCGCGAAGTGGCTTTGGCGCGTGCAGATGTGGCGCTAACCTTGTTTCATGACAATAAAAAGCGGTTATCGCTGTCTTCAAGAGCAATGTCTGCAAATGATAACGATAATACCAATAGCAGCAATAATAACGCTCATCGTCTGCCTTTATCACGTCTTGAGCAAGCGACTGGGTTGACATTAACGGACAACGCCTTAGAAATATCCATCGACCTTACCAGTTTGATGCAATTGCCTAAAGACTATGTGAATAATAACTTTGCTGGTCAAGTGAGCATTAACGGTTGGTTATGGCTTAGCAATGACTCTCAAAGTACTTTTCCAAAATTAATTTATGTGAATGGACGATTGGTAAAAGAAGCGTTGATTAGCAATCAGCTGCGTCAACTTGCTCAAAGTGCGCAGTTATCAGGTATTGGCTACGCGCTGTATTTTGATTTACCAACTGATTGGCTCAATATCAATGTCCATCCGTCCAAACAGCGTATCAAAATCAGCCCGCTAAATAACATCATGGCGCATCTTAGTCATGCGATTCAAGCAAAGCTTAAAACGGTTGCTACCAAACAGAACATCAATCAGACCATCAATTCCGCTGCTGAAAGTAGTCAGGTATTAGATAATCATCTATCTATCAATAACGCCTTTGCTACTGTAAGGCAACAGACGTCATCAGCCATTTATTCAGCGAAAAGTCAGCAAGTACAAGCGCCCAAACAGCCATATCAGTTGTCAGAAAATACCGATAATGCGCAATCATCAGAACAGGCTACTTTTACTGAAAATATAAATCCGGGTAGCACATTAATAAGCACGGCCAATACGTCACAAAATCTATCGATAAAAAATGCTCCTTTACCATATTGTTTGGAGGTTATTTTAAATACGAGTCATAATTTAGATGCAATTAAAAATGTCAGTGATAAAACGCTACCGTGGTTGCTGTTTTATAGTTGCAGCCAATTTTTTCTGATTGGCGCTGAAATATGGCAGGCGCAATTAAGCTTATTGTTTGAGTCGGATATATTTAGAGAGCAGGTTTCATTTAATGATGCGAATGCTGTCAATCAGCAGCTTACTGACTTAGCCACAAAAATGCCTACAGAAGATTTATGGGCATTTAACGCAGATATCGAAGACTTACTTGCTAAACATGCTTTTAAGTCTATAAATAACCAGCTTTTAATTGCGTTGATGCTATCATCTACAGCCATTTAGATGTCCATTGATTAGATTGAGGACACGTTTTAGTAGTCCTATAAAAAATAAAGGTAATCCTATGCAAATCTCGTCTGCTAGCTCATCTTATCGCCTCAATCCCAATTTGGCATATAATAGCGTGGTGTGCTTGATGGCACCGACGGCGAGTGGCAAGACAGCTCTAGCGTATGAGCTATACGATACTGGGCGTTATGAGCTGATTTCGGTCGATTCAGCATTGATATATCGTGATATGAATATCGGTACAGCCAAACCAACCGCTGCAGAGTTGGCACGCTATCCGCATCATTTGGTTGATATCATTGACCCGATGCAAAGTTATAGCGTCGCTGAATTCGTTAATGATGTTGCTCGTTTAATTGATAGCTGTCATAAGAAAGGTAAAATACCTTTGCTCGTTGGCGGTACTATGATGTATTACATGGCGCTTATTGATGGGCTATCGCCCGTGCCTGACAGTGATGATGACGTGCGCGCGCGTGTGGAGCAGTGGCGGCAAGACGAAGGTATTGGTGCACTATATGATTATCTAGGAAAAATAGATCCGATAAGCCACGAGCGTCTTAATGCGACCGATACTCAGCGTATCACGCGCGCGGTTGAAGTTTATCTGCAAACCAATATACCCATCAGTGACTGGCAGCAAAAGCCCAAACAAGCCTTGGCGCATAATCCCAATCAGCAATGGCATGCGCTGGCGGTGATGCCAGAACGTTCATGGCTACATCAGCGTATCGAGCAACGTTTGGATATAATGTGGCATGATGGGCTAGTGGCGGAAGTGATCGGATTGCTTGAGCAGTACCCTTTGACACCAAACTTACCCTCTATGCGCTGCGTCGGTTATCGCCAAGTGTTAGAATACCTAGTCCATATTAAGCATCCAATATTTAAACAGCCGCACTTGGATAAAGCGCAATTTTATGAGGCCTTTTCAGAAGTAGAGGCGGCGAGTGCAAGTAAACGACCACAAGACACCACTACTCAAGCGCTCGATCAGCCATTGACGCTCAGCGCTCAAACCGAGGCACTTGCTTGTCAGCAAATGCAAAATAAGGCATTATATGCGACCAGACAGCTGGCGAAGCGTCAATATACTTGGCTGCGCAAACTTACTCAGTTGCCCAATTTGCCTGATAATGCGGCAAATATTGCAATAAAGCTAAATGAAAACGATGACAAGCTTATGCGCGGTGATATCAAAATAAAAACGTTTGCTACTATGACCCAAGTAAGAGAGTATTTATATTAAAACCAAATCATATAAAGCGCGTTAATTAGCCCCGTAAAAAATAATGACAATTAGTTTCAAAATAAAGGTTGGATAACTGCTATAATTTAAATCATAGTAAAATAGTGTGAATTATATCGGTATCATTGCTTTTTTAACGGTCGTTAATTAACTTTTGTTGGTAGGAAGTCTTAAAAAATAAGCGGTTACTTAATTATTTACAATAATAACGTATTCACGGTAAAGTGAAATTATTTAACAAGAATTAGTGCTTATTTAGATACGTTTTATAAATAAAACTTATTATTGTATCTGCCCTTAGCCATTATAATTAAAGAAATACTTATAATAATTGGCACTAAAAATAATTATATAATATTTAGGAGAGATGTCATGTCAAAAGGACAAACTTTACAAGACCCGTTTTTGAACTCGTTGCGCAAAGATCGCATTCCTGTTTCTATTTTTTTAGTTAACGGTATTAAGCTGCAAGGTCAAATTGAATCATTTGATCAATATGTGGTGTTGTTAAAAAATACAGTGAGTCAAATGGTTTATAAACATGCCATTTCCACAGTTGTGCCAGCTCGTAATCCTAGAAGCAGCACGACGACTGGCACGGGTACGCAAACCTCAACGGGCGCACCTGCTGGTTACCAAGGTGGTATGAGTAGTGGGTTTGAGCGTGGTAGTAACCTTGCTGGTAGTGGCGGTTTTGAAGAGCGCGGCTTTGCCAATCGTAGTGGCTTTAATCGTGGCGGTTTTGGTCAAGGTCAAGATCGTGGGTTTGAGCGAGGTAGCTTTGGACAAGGTCAAGAGCGCGGCTTTGAGCGCGGCGGCTTTGGTCAAGATCGTGGCTTTGACAATTCTTCAGACAATGCTATGTTTGAAAACAAATCAAACGATGATATAGACGATAGCAATCAATAAATAACGCTATCTAGTGTGTATTTGATTGAAAGTATGTTATTAAAATGTTGTATAGCTGATTAAGACCTACTATTAATTATAGTGGGTTTTTTTTGTATAAATAGACGTATAATCATGGCTGAGCAAGCGACTATTTACCCTACTTAGTAAGTAGGCAATGATGAAAGCGACGTCTTGCCCTATATTATTAATATCAGCCATAGTATAGTAAAATGTTTCATTGATTCACCGAAAATATAGAGCTAACGTATGAGTAATCCGCACCGCAACCTGACCCATCAACAATTTATTAGCACTGCTATCGAAGCAATTCATACGGAGATGGCGGCGCTAGCATTGTTAACGGAACAAATCGATGATAGATTTGCTCAAGCCTGCGATATTATCCTAGCCTGCAAAGGACGTGTGGTCGTGACCGGGATGGGCAAATCGGGTCTGATTGGTCGTAAAATAGCGGCGACTTTTGCTTCTACGGGCACGCCAGCGTTTTTCATGCATCCTGGGGAAGCGGGGCATGGCGATTTGGGGATGTTGGTACAGGGCGATGTCCTGCTGGCTATCTCAAACTCGGGCGAGTCAGATGAAATTAGAATGCTGCTGCCCGTGGTTAAGCGTCTAAATATTCCCCTGATTAGTATTAGCCGAGACAAACGCGGTATGCTACCACGAGCGGCGGATATCATTTTGACGCTAGGTAAATCTCAAGAAGCTTGCCCGCTCAACCTTGCCCCGACTTCTAGTACCACAGCGACCTTGGCATTGGGCGATGCATTGGCTGTGGCTTTGGTACATGCACGTAATTTTACTTCAGAAGACTTTGCCTTATCGCATCCTGCAGGCGCCTTAGGACGCCAGCTGCTGACGCGGGTTGAAGACTTGATGCATACCAATTCAGGAAATTTACCGCTTATTAATCAACAAGCACCGCTACAAGACGCTTTATTTACCATGTCTTCTGGGCGTCTAGGTATGACAGTAGTGACTGATGACGAGCAAAAAGTCGTCGGTGTATTTACCGATGGTGATTTGCGCCGCGGCTTAGAAAAAGGCATTGATTTGCAAACCCCGATGCGTGAGCTGATGGTCAGCAATCCACGCCACGTCAGTAAAGATATGCGCGCGTCCGATGCTTTAAGTGTGATGAATGAAAACGGCATTAGCCAGCTGCTGATCATCGATGAGGAACAGCGTTTGGAGGCCATCATTACGGTACATGACTTATTACAAGCCGGTGTTAAGTAGCCCTATTTTAATAAACAATGTATTAACAATTGGCACAATTAAGAAGTAACATATTAAAAAAGCCTTAATAAAAGAGTATTTAATAAGAATACGTCTCATAATAAAATCATTAATAAGAGAAAATTGATGCAAGACTTAATAAAAAAGGCCGGACAAGTAAAGTTATTGGTCATGGATGTTGATGGTATCTTGTCAAACGGTCAAATTATTTATGATGCCAACGGTACTGAAACCAAAGCCTTTTCGGTACAGGACGGTGTCGGCGTCAAATCGTTGGCGCGCTATGGTATTTTGACCGCTATTATTACTGGTCGTAGCAGTCCTATGGTAGACAAGCGTGCTGCTGAAATGGGTGTCAATTATATCGTCCAAGGTCGTGATGATAAGCTGATTGCATTGAATGAGCTATTAGCGACGCTTGATGCTGAGCTTAATATTACCGCTGCTGAATGTGCTTATATGGGCGATGATTTACCAGATATTAAAGCGATGCAAACGGTAGGCTTTGCGGCCACTGTCCCAAATGCCCATCAAGAGGTGATAAAGCGCAGTGATATGGTGACCACCCGCGCAGGTGGTACCGGCGCAGTACGGGAAATATGTGATCTTATTTTAAAAGGTCATGGTCACTATCAAGATTTTATCGCGCACTATACGCTTGATGCAGCGAAACCTGAGGATAACTTATCGTGAATACTCGTGTTTTAATCGTTCTGGCATTAATTATTGCTGTGATTGCTGGCTGGTTCTTTAAGCAGCAAGGGGAGATTACGCCGCCCGTTAGTATGGAACCGACGGATGTGGATTATGAAGCCACTGACATTAAGGCGGTACAGACTAATGAAAAAGGTGAGACCGAGTACGAGCTGAGTGCAGAATCCTTGACCCATAATCCTGTGACCAATAAGGATGAGATGAAAGGCATCACCATGAATTGGGAGCCATCAGACGAGCAGCGTTACCGTGTTGAAGCGGGCAGCGCCGCCATCAGTCAACAGACAGGTGAGATGAGCTTATCAGGTGGTTTTACTTTAGTTAGCGAAGGCAAAGCGGGCGAGTCTGATATTGAGCCGATTAAAGTCATGGGCACTACCTTAAAAGGCAATACCAAAACAGGTCAAGTCTATAGTGATGCGCCAGTAAAAGTCGAACAAGGGATGAACCGCTTTGAGGCGTCAAGCATGAAAGCCAACCTTGAAACTGGGGACTATGAATTTGGTCAAGTCGCGGTTGCATTTATGCCCGCGAAACGCCAAGATAAAGCTTTATTTTAACAGCAGCACCTAGCAGGAAGTTTGCAAACGCCACTATCCATAATGATACGAGTAACTTTTATGAAATCTACTTTTTTGCCTACTTTACGCTTGCTATCGACACGCCCTATCCAAGTAACACACGGTTTACGAACGCTACCGATGCTAATGTTATTAGCATTGCCGTTATACAGCCATGCCTTGCCATCAGATGCCAATCAGCCGATTAAGCTGCTAGCAGATAAGGCGACTTATAGTGAACGTACAGGTATCACCAGCTATTCAGGCACCGTTGTAATTACGCAGGGTACGTTCAAAATGACCGCCGATGATATTACGGTCAACCTCTCGCAAGGCCGTAGTATCAACTCGGCAGTCGCCACCGGCCGTCCAGCGACTATGCAGCAGGTAGTGACGCAAGAAAAGGGCTTGGCAAAAGGGCAAGCCAATAAGATTGATTATAATGCGGTCACGGGTATCGTGACGCTCACGGGTAATGCAAAATTGGTACAAAATGGCGCCAGTTTTGCCGGTAATGTCATTCGCTATAGCTTAAAAGCTGGCGATGTAGAAGCAACTGCTGGTGGCAGTCAGCGCGTAGAATTGGTCTTCCCGCCCAATAGCGGCAGCAACCGAAGCAGCATACGCTAAGCACAGTATTTTTAATATAAAAGTAAGCGATAGTAATACTAAAAATTTTGCAACTTTAACAGTAATTGACAGGTAAGTGATGAGCGATATTAAAAACAACGTTGTTAAGACCAATGAAATTCACAGCAACGAGCTTAATAATGGTTCTGTAGCGGCAACCAATAGCTCCGAGCCTGTCGCCCGTTTAACGATGCAAAATTTAGGCAAACGCTACGGCAAACGCTGGGTGGTAAAAGATGTATCATTTTCTGTTGAGCAAGGGCAAGTTGTTGGATTATTAGGACCAAATGGCGCGGGCAAAACTACTAGCTTTTATATGGTGGTCGGACTGGTCAATATGGATAAAGGCCGTGTCACTCTAGGAAAAATGGATTTATCAAAATATGCCATGCATGAGCGCGCGCGTGCTGGTATTGGCTATTTGCCGCAAGAAGCTTCTATTTTTCGTAAATTATCCATTGAAGATAATATCTTAGCCATTCTGCAAACCCGTAAAGAATTAAGTACCGCTGAGCAGCGCCAAGAGCTTGAAAAATTGATAGGCGAGTTCCATTTAGAACATGTACGCAAATCATTGGGTATGAGTGTCTCAGGCGGTGAGCGCCGCCGCTGTGAGATTGCGCGCGCGTTGGCGGCCAATCCAAAATTTATCCTATTAGATGAGCCTTTTGCCGGTGTTGACCCTATTTCTGTTGGTGATATTAAAGACGTTATTTTAACCCTAAAAAATCGCGGTATTGGTGTACTCATCACCGACCATAACGTGCGCGATACCCTCGCCATTTGCGAAAAAGCCTATATCGTTTCAGAAGGCGCCATCATTGCGGAAGGGACATCGTCTGAAGTGTTAGAAAATGATTTGGTAAAATCTGTCTATCTTGGTAAAGACTTTCGAGTATAAAAAACTTCCCTGGGTCTTAGATAGTGTTCTCTATAAACCTTTATCTGAAACTTTAGCCAAATATCTAATTACTGCATGATGCAACGGATATTTGGTTATTTAGTCTTAACATCTATAACACATTATAAGTTACTGTCTGCCTTTCATCATCTCTTGTCTGTTTATAAAAAAAGGCATGTATAGTCAAAATATCCTAAAAACGCGACGGTATTGCTGGTATCAATTTTTTGTAGCCTCTGTCTGCGCAGGCACAGCAAGCAATAAAAATTGATATCAGCAGTGCGTGATGTCTCTATATTACTTTTCACTCACTATACATCCTTTCTTGCATTTTTTCACTTAAGCTCATATAGAGCATTCTAAAATTCTACTTATTATTCGCAATTTATTACTTTCGATTGACCAGTTCAATAAGGTTCATACGTTATGGCAAAAAATAAAAGCAGTTATGTCTGTCAGCAGTGCGGGGCGCATTTTGGCAAATGGGCGGGGCAGTGTACAGACTGCGGTGAATGGAACAGTTTGGTCGAAGCGCCAAATGTCAGTATGCCGCACCATAATAAGAGTAGCGCAAAAGCGAATGCTAGCCGAGCGGTTTCTCGTAGTGCGGGTGCACCTGCTGGCAATTATTCGGGTACGCACAGTGCGGTCATGCCACTCAATGCGGTAAGCGTGACGCTAGATACACGCCTGCCCACTGGCATTAGTGAGTTTGACCGAGTGTTGGGCGGCGGACTGGTGGCCGGTTCGGTCGTTTTGATCGGCGGTGACCCAGGAATCGGTAAATCGACGATTTTGCTGCAAACTGCGACCAATATGGCAAAGGCTGATTCATTGGCAGGTAGCGCGCTGTATGTGACAGGTGAAGAGTCGCTCGCCCAAGTAGCGATGCGCGCCAAGCGTTTAGATTTGCCAGCGGATAGATTACGTGTACTCGCGGAGACCAATGTTGAAACCATTTGTGCGGCTTTAACCCAAGAGCAGCCGGCGATTGCTATTATTGACTCGATTCAGACTATTTATACCGATGCCATTAATTCTGCCCCAGGCGGCGTTAGTCAAATTCGTGAGTCGGCAGCTATTTTGACCCGTTATGCGAAGCAAACTGGCACGGCACTATTTTTAGTCGGGCATGTGACCAAAGAAGGCACGCTGGCAGGGCCACGTGTGCTCGAACACATGGTTGATACGGTTTTATATTTTGAAGGTCAGTCCGATTCACGCTTTCGTATGATTCGCGCGGTAAAAAACCGTTTTGGTGCGGTTAATGAGCTGGGCATTTTTGGCATGACCGATATGGGACTCAAAGAAGTCGCCAATCCCTCAGCGATATTCTTAAGCCGTTATGATAAGCCCGTAGCGGGTTCTGTGGTGATGGTAAGCCGTGAAGGTACTAGACCCCTGCTGGTTGAAGTGCAAGCCTTGGTTGATGACTCACAAGGTTCACCAAGACGTATGGCTTTAGGGCTCGATTTTCAGCGCCTATCAATGCTGCTTGCGGTCATGCATCGTCACGGCGGTATCCATACCAGCGGACAAGATGTGTATGTAAACGTCGTTGGCGGCGTTAAGGTGATTGAAACCGGGTCTGATTTGGCCGTACTATTGGCTTGTGCTTCTAGTATCAAAGAAAAGCCTTTACCCTCATCACTTGCCGTTTTTGGTGAAGTCGGCTTATCAGGGGAGATTCGACCGGTTCCTAACGGACAAGAGCGCCTAAAGGAGGCGATGAAACACGGCTTTAAACACGCAATTATTCCTAAAGCCAATGCGCCTGCCAAAGATGCGCCGCAGTTTAAGGGTATCAATGTCATCGCGGTTGAGCGTCTCGATGATGCGATTGAAAGCGCATTTGAGTTATAGTTTTAAAAGCTATCCCATGTTAACTATTTAGCGTCAAACGTTAAAAACGAAAAAGCGCCTAACTTTAAATGAGTTAGGCGCTTTTTTTACAACTAACGTTAAGCAGTTTTTTCGATAAAAAACCGTTAAAGGTTTAAACCGCGAATGGTCTAAAACGTTAATGGTTTAAGAAGAGGGGCCTGAAACACGCTCAATAGAGACGTTACCCACACCTTTATTGGTAATACCAAGTTGCTTGGCAGCACCGTAAGATAAATCCATCACACGGTTACCATGGAATGGACCACGATCGTTTACTTTAACGACGACGCTTTTGCCATTGGTTTTATTGGTAACTTTAACGTAGCAGTTTAAGGGTAACGAGCGGTGAGCAGCGGTTAAGCCATTCATATCAAAGGTTTCGCCACTGGCAGTTTTACGGCCATGAAATTGACGACCATACCAAGAAGCCAAACCAGTTTGTTTAAATTTGCTTACAGAGTTAGAAGCTACTGCCGTTAAGCGCTCTAAAACATCTTCATCATTAGATACTTGGGCAGTGTCGCTGGCGAGCAATGAGCTGCTAAGGGCTAATGAAGTAGGCTGACGAGCAGACTTAACTAAGCTTGATGCGCCGTCATGTTGACGACTAAGTTCACCGAGCACACGGTCAATACGGGAGGCGTTATCTTGCGAAATCGTTGCAAGGGAGGTTTTTGATTCTACAGCATTTGCATTAGTAGCGATTGCAGAGCCAGCAAATAAAACGGCTGACATTGTAAGTAAACCAGATAAACGCTTATTCATAAATACCTCTATAGCGTATACATTAGAACCTAACTCTAAAACCTCTTAGAGGGAGCGAGACAATATTAGACCACTCTAACAGTGCCGCAAACTCGAAAGCCGCTCTATCATCTATCTGTTTTATCACGATGATAGTAAATATGGGCTTTTATAAGCTCTAACATATGGTAATTTTCATTTATATCATCATAAGTGGCTCGGGAATTATCGTTATATACGACTCGCAAAACCCACTTATGACACGCTCAAATGATAGTTAACAATAGTAATCAAACAACCAAAGTAAGGTTGCACCAATCGATAAAGGACTTTTTTGCATTGCTAAGTTAATAAAGGGTTTAAAGTATGTTGCGTATTACTTTGTTATTAAACCGTTAATTAAGTACTGACTTTGCAAGCCCAAAATCTACAATTTGCTAACTATACGGACGAGCTACAACTGCAATATAATTAAATGATATCTTTCTTAGTAGCTATGTACGCGTTGTGTATCAAACTACAATAAAAGGAGGGTAACGCAATTATTTGTAAAAAACAAGGAATAAAACCTAACAGTACTAATCGGTCACTAATAGGGCTTCATCTGGGTTTTGCCAAAACATAAGAATAATAATAGCTATAAATAACAACAACTTATGGTTATTTCTAAAGTAAGAAAGTTAAGGTTTTAATAGTAATTTATGGAGAATTAATGACAAATAAGAAAGGCTTAAAAAAGTAGATATTCATTTAATTTGAGCAATTTCGCTATTACATTAGATTACTTAGCCAAGCACATTTTGCTTCAGATTATAGGCAAATTTGTTAACGTATCATTTTAACCCTATCTATATAAGGGAGTTATATAGACATTTAAACCCAAGTTTATCGTGATTATCGAATGTAATATTGGTTATTAAAGATGAACTTTACAGGTGAATAGATTGTAAATAATACCTGCTATGGCTTAGCTGGATTTGTGAGTATGAATTGACATTAGTAGGCCAAAACCTGCCATTAACGTCACGATAGCAGTACCGCCATAACTGATAAAAGGTAAAGGTACCCCAACAACGGGTAAGATGCCGCCAACCATGCCGACATTGACAAAAATATATACGAAAAAAGACATCGCAATTGCACCTGCCAGCAATCGACTATAAACATCAGGGTGCGAAAATGCAATATATAAAGCACGCATAAGCAGGCAAGCATATATAAACATCAACAATATCACGCCAAGCAGACCGAACTCTTCGGAAAAGGCAGCAATAATAAAGTCAGTATGACCTTCTGGTAAAAAATGTAGATGCGACTGCGTGCCTTCTAAATAGCCTTTACCGGTCAAACCGCCCGCGCCAATGGCGGTTTTGGACTGAATGATATTCCATCCAGCACCTTGGACGTCAGCTTCAGGATTGAATAGCGTTAAAACGCGCGTACGTTGGTAGTCGTGTAATAAAAAGTTCCAAGCAAATGCCACCAATGGCACGGCTAATGCTGCTGCACTAGCAATCAAGCGCCATGATAGACCCGCTAAAAACAATACAAAAATGCCACTGGCTGCGACCAGCAAGGAAGTACCAAGGTCAGGCTCTTTGGCGATTAATAATACCGGCACGACAATTAACGCTAAGGTGATGGCAATACTTGATAATGAAGGCGGTAAGTCACGTTTGGATAAAAACCACGCACACATCATTGGCATACCAAGCTTCATAAACTCTGAAGGTTGAACGCTACCAAAACCAGGTAAGTTAATCCAGCGCTGCGCACCCATACGCACCTCGCCAATGATATCGACCAACACCAACAATATCAGCCCCAATACATAAAATATGGGCGTAAAGGTACGATAAAGGCTAGGCGGTATCTGCGCCATAGTAAACATCACCGTAAATGCCACGCCATAACTAATGACTTGGCGGATGACCATATCAGTGTCTTGGCTTGCTGCGCTATATAAAATCGTCAAGCCAATGCAACAAACGGTCAATAGCAATAAGGTCAGCCACGGATCAATATGGATACGTTGCCAAAGCGTCGGCGCACGACCTCGACCAAAGTGATGGCTTTGACGAGAAAAACGGTACTGGAGGTTAGAAGGCATAGGTGATATGTGACTGATAATTGGCGTGAAAGAAAAGTCTGCTTTGACAAACGATAAGTAAGCAATCAGCGAGGGCAAAATGTTTATCGGGCAGCTTAATTAAGAATTTGGTAGCAAAACCCATAATTTACCCGTAATAAAGTAACGACAATATAAACATTATAAGGATAAGTGTTAATAACGAATCAGTGACCATCAATTCGCTGCGATAGTTTAGCTTGCTTGCTTAAAATTTGATAGTATCGATAAAACGTTTTTAGCGGTAGTTTCTGGTAATGATAAAGACAAAAAAATTTATTTATGGGCACATTTATAAGCCTATTATCGTCCTAGGTATTTGTGCCAGCAGTATTTCCGTGCACGCCGCTATTATAAGTGATAATAGTGAGCGCCGCATCCAAATCCGTCATGGCAGTGGTACGACCAATAATAGTGGCAATGCTTATATCACACCCGCTAGCAGTTATGGCAGTCAAAGCAATAGCTATAGCGGCGGCGCAACCATCTTGAGTGAAGGCGCTCGTCGGTCAAATGGTATTAGCGGCGACAGTATGCAAGGGCTGATTCAACAAAAACAGCGCGAGTTTAACTTCGATAGCGCAGTATCGATAGAAGAAAACAAACGCGTCATTACCAATAGAGGGACGCCACGTTATAGCAGCGGTAATAATAACTTTGGAAATAGTAATTATAACGATTTTACCAGTATGGATTTTAATGTATGGTTAAATAGTAATAGTTACCGCGCAAGCCAAGTGGCCAATTATCAACAATATTTAAGCTCACGCGTCGGCGCAAGAAATGTACCGCCCTTATCTCAGCTGTTGACGACCGCTCGTAGTTGGGATAAATGTGGTTATGAGCCTTATCAGCTACCACCGCAGGAGTTATGGGCAAATATTGTACCGACCTTGCAGCTTTATAGTCAGCTAAAACGCCAAGGTATTTTACCTGCCAGTACCGAGATACGTTCAGTATATCGCAGTCCGGGGTTAAATAATTGCGCGGGCGGGGCGAGTGCGAGTAAGCACATGACCGCAGGCGCGATGGATATCTGGGTGCCTGAATATGAAGGCAATTTATGGCAGCTAAGTCGCATGCAAGATAGTCTCTGCGAGTTTTGGCAATATCAAGGGCAGTCGCATAACTTTGGTTTAGGACTCTATTCTACCGGTGCTATTCATCTTGATACCGATGGTTATCGCAAATGGGGCTTTAATCATGCCAGTAGCAGCTCCGCTTGCCGCTATTAAAAGCAGACTCTTCAATTAAAAAAGCTCAGCAAGTGATTACTGATTGAGCTATTTTTTAAGCGTCTGTAAAAATAAGCGATGGATTCTATGACTTTTTCTTAGCTTTCTTCTCATCCCATGGATTGACCTCACCAACAGTCACAATCAAAAAGTTATCAGGCTTTAGAGTGTCGCGCAGGGTTTGGTTGACTTCTGAGAGTTTAACCTGTTCGATGCGATTGACATAATTGGTCAGGTAGCTGTTAGGTAGCTGATAAAAATTCATCATACCAATTAAGCTGTTGATTCCAGCATTACTGGCAAATCCCATCGGAAAGCTGTTTTTTAAATTATCCGTGGTCAATTTCATCTCATCGCTGGTAATACCTTTATCTAATGTCTCATTAATCACATTTAGGCTGGCATCAATTGCTGCGCGTGCTTTGTCATTACGGGTTGAAAATCCAATTTGATAAGGACCACGCGCCAACATCGGGTTCATAGAACCTGATATGCCATAAGTATAGCCGAGGTTTTGCCTGACTTCGGTCATCAGACGCGCGTTAAAATCGCCCCCTGCTAGCACTTCATTACCGACGGCAAAGTTGGTTTGCTTTTGCTGCGCTTGCGGGTCGGTGGCTCGTTTTTCGCCCAGTTGTCCCATCAATACCGTGGTTTGGGTGCTAGGAAACGGAATATGAATATGTTGAGGCTGGGTTAGTGGCTTTGGTTCGGGCAGGGCCGCCGCCGCTTGACCCGCTGGCAAGTCTGCCGTTATTTCTTCCGCCAAATTTTTCGCTTGTGCCAAAGTCAAATTACCAGTCATGGCAAGCGATGCATTGGCAGCGACTAGATAGCGATTTTTAAAATCAATTAGCTGTTGTCTTTCAATATTGGGAACGCTTTCAAGTGTGCCAACCGATGGATGGGCATAAGGATGGTCGCCATACAATGCCTTGCTAAAGGCGATACTGGCAAGACTGCCAGGGTCTTGCTTTTGCTGTTGTAAACCGACCAATAAGCGTGCTTTATTACGGGCTAAGATTTGCTCATCAAATCTTGGTTCAGTAAGCATTTGCGTCATCAAGTCAACCGCAGGCAGTAGATGTTTATCATCAGATAAGCTACGCAATGAGACAATAAACATGTCTTTATAGGCGCTACTACCTAAACTGATACCCAAGGTTTCGACCGATTGCGTGAACGCGTTTTCATCTAAGCGTTTGGAGCCTTGTTCAAGCATTGTCGCGGTCATATTGGCGATACCAAAGCCTGATTCACTGATACTACCATCACGCGCGCTACCGGCATTAAAGCGCAAATCAATATCGACGATGGGCAAGGTAGTGGTCGGCACGAAAAGCACAGGAATACCGGCTTTGGTCTTAAAGCTCTGTATGTCTGGCACCGTGACTTCTAAAGGTTTCGCATTTTCAAGACTGCTCAGCTTAGACAGAGCAGCAATAGGCGCACTGGTATCGACTGCAGCAGCTGGCGTACGAGCATCTTCGCTGCCTGCCATATCTGCCTGCGCAATAGTAGTCAAGCTTATTATGCCAAAGAAGGCGCAAGCACTTACATAAGGGAGCTGCTTAAAATGAGATGAAAATTTATTTTTTTTGAGAAAAGGTGTTTGAGTCATGTCTTTCTTCTTATTCATAAGGTCATCAGTATTGGGTTTTTGCCAAGGTAATTGGATAGCACATTGATGTTATTTAGCTTTGCTTGCCGTTTCTTTGGTAGCAGCATTTTTATTACTAAAGGCATCTTTGCTTATCTTATTTTGGCTAACGTTATCTTTAGCAGCAGCTTCTTTAGGCGGGATGATATGCATGACCGTTAAATTTTCTTTGACCAAATACTTTTTACTTGCCGCTTGGATATCTGCAATGGTTACGCTATCAAGCTTGGTTGGCAATTTGGCCAGTAACCTGTCATCAAGACCGATAGATTGCAGCGAGCCAATCATACGCGCCTGACCTTCCATGCTATCCTGTGCGTATATCAAGCCGGTGACAGTATTGGTTTTGGCGCGCTCGATTTCATCGGCAGCAATTGGGTCGGTTGATAGCTTATTAATCTCATTGATAATGGCTTGTTGTGCCTGCGCTAAACTGACGCCTTCGCGCGGGGTTGCTTGTATCAAAAACAGCCCATCGCCGCGATCGAGCAAATCGTAAGACGTACCAACTGTGGTCAGCAGTCCTTGCTCGCGTACCAGCCTGCTCTCTAGCCGCGCGGATAGACCACCATCTAATACATCTTGCGCAAGTGACAGCGCATACGCTTGCTTCTCGTTATTAGCGCCCGCTGTTACCAGACTGGGCACGTTATAACCCATCAGCAAAACAGGCACTTGTACCGCTTGCTCGGATTCTACTTGCTGATAACCGCGAAAACCCTTTTGTGTGACCATAGGACGCTTAGGTAACGCGCTTGGTTTTAGCTCCCCAAAATAGCGTTTGACCTGCGCTAATACGTCGGTTGGCTCGACATCGCCGACGATAACCAACGTGGCATTATTGGGTGCGTACCATGTTTTGTACCAGTCTTTTAAATCATTAAGGGTGATTGATTCCAGCTCATTCATAGGGCCAATGACCGATTCGCCTTTCGGACTGTTTGGCATTGCCAGCAAGCGAAATGACTCATAAGCTTTGGCAATCGGATTGTCATCCGTACGCTGACGACGCTCTTCCATTACTACCTGATGCTCTTTGGCAAATGCTTTGTCATCAAATATTAAGTTTTTCATGCGATCCGCTTCTAGCTCTAACGCTAACGGTAAGCGATTGGCAGGGAATAGCTCGTAATAACCGGTAAAATCGTAACTGGTAAAGGCATTATTGACGCCGCCAAATTTGGCAATCAAACGCTCATAATCGTCGCTTGACACATCAGTGGTGCCTTTGAACATCATATGCTCAAGCACATGTGAGATGCCGCCTTTATCGAGAGGCTCATCTGCTGAGCCGACGCGATACCAAATTTGAGTCATGACCACAGGCGCGCGGTGGTCTTCTTTGACCACTATCTTTAAGCCATTTTCGAGCTGGTATTCATGGCGACCAGACATATCCATGGTCAGTGCTGAAGACTGTTCGGTATTTTCTAGCGTTTGATTTTTATTCACTACCTGTGTTGTTGCGGCATTTTTAGTCGTAGCAACTTCATTTGTCGAAGAAATCGCGCTGGTTTGGCAAGCCGCAAGGGTAGTTGCCATGGCTAAAGCGCAGGCAAGGCGTAGAGAGTGAGCAGGTGATGACATGATAGGTTCTACTTATATAAAAGGTAGCTGATAAGTGATTTAGTTAGAGAGTGAGAATGGCGTATATTTATGCTTAGATGAATATGCCTATTTATGATAAACATAACGCCATTATAAAGACTTGTGCGCCCCAACCATGACGCTGGCAGTCGGTTTAAATTCTTGTGTAGTGCTACAGCCAGTTGAAGACAACGCGATAATAGTAAAAAGCAAGGCGGCGCCCATTTGGGTCATTTTTTTATAATCGTTCGATAGTGATAACATAGGTCATTTCCAATATAAGTGGCCAAAAAAAGCAAATGAAATAGGGTGGTATAATCATGCTAAGGGTAGGCGAAGTTTGCCCTATCAAAGGTCAGATTTTTGTGTCCAAACCTTAAGCGAAACTTGCTTAGATAGTTATAAGATTCATAAACCTATCATTAGGAAGATTATTCTTAATTAGTAAGCGTTTTTATTATGAATTTATGGGTTTTTATAATTTAACCATGCTCTGCGATGCTAAAGGCTAAGCGCCGCTTGAATTATGCTAAACTAGGCTAAAAATAATCGTCCGTTAATCATCAAAGGCGGGCGGCACGTCATTTTAAAAACTACTGATAATGATAACTTTTAGGGCAAGCTTATGAATAATCCCAATAATAGCAATCGTGTGGTCATCAACCTCGACGGCGGTCTTGATGATTTGGATGACGATGATATTACCTTACCCAGTCTGCCAGCGCAATCGGTGCCTATCATCGAGGAGTCTGAAGATACTTCACTTACTGATACAGCGGCAGACCTACCACTAGCGACGCCGATTATTGAGACAGAAAAACAAAGCCCTGCTGCAAATACTATAGAGGGTACTATAGAAACAACGGCAAAAAGTGCTACAAATACTGCTGCGTCGCAGTCTACAACTTCAATTCCTACGATGCCTCTGCAAGATCATCTGGGCGATAGTGCGAGCGTCACCTCTAAAAATAATGATAGCAGCGCTATTGATAAAGCAAAAACTGAGTTACAGCAGCCGACAACAGCGCCAGAAGAATCGCAACAGTCAGAACAGACTGAGGAAAATAAGAAAAAAGGCAGCTGGTTTAATCGCATGAAGACGGGGCTGAGTAAGTCACGTAAAAATCTTGCCGAAGGGATGGTTAGTATCCTTATTGGGGGCAAAGAGATTGACGATGAGCTCTTAGAAGAAGTGGAAGACCAGCTGTTGGTCGCCGATATCGGGGTCAATGCCACCAATCGTATTATTAAAAGTCTCACTGAGCAAACCGCTCGTGGCGATTTGATTTATGCGCACTCATTATATAAAGCACTGCAAACTGAGCTGGTCGATATCTTAACGCCAAAAGTTGCGCCATTAGTCATCGATACCAGTAAAAAGCCCTTTGTTATCTTGGTAGTGGGCGTGAATGGTGTTGGTAAAACGACGACTATTGGTAAACTTGCTAAGCGTCTACAAGGTGAAGGAAAGTCCGTCATGTTAGCGGCTGGCGATACCTTCCGTGCCGCGGCGACTGAACAGCTACAAATTTGGGGTGAGCGCAATCACATTCCTGTCGTTGCTCAAGGCCATGGTTCTGATAGCGCCTCTGTTATCTTTGATGCTATGCAATCTGCCAAAGCAAAAAATATCGACGTGTTAATCGCTGATACGGCAGGGCGCTTGCAAAATAAAACCCACTTGATGGCCGAGCTTGAAAAAGTCGTGCGCGTCATGCGTAAAGCTGATCCAAGCGCGCCGCATGAAGGCATGATTGTCCTCGACGCTGGCACGGGTCAAAACGCCATCAATCAGGTCGAGTTATTTAATGAAGTCGTACCATTAACCGGTATTACCATTACCAAACTAGACGGTACGGCAAAAGGTGGCGTGGTGTTCAATATCGCTGAAACCACGGATGTGCCGATTCGTTATATTGGGGTCGGTGAGTCGATTGATGATTTGCGCGCCTTTAGTCCGAAACAGTTCGTCGCGGCCTTATTTGAGACCGATGATAAAGAATAGCACTTGCTGATTTTTTTCAAAGAATAAATAAGTGTCAAAAATATGAGTGTTTAGAGGGAAGAATCATGATAGTCACCATCGCAGCGGTTGAGTCGCACCAGTTGGCATTGATTGCTAGTAGGCATGGGCATAGCAGCCCTAAGCTGGTTGAAGTCAATTGGCTGCAGGTGGGCGATTCTTGGCACAGCTCAAAATCTATTCCCAAGCTTAAAAAGCATTATGGGCTTGTCGATAAGGATTTTACCTTTATCGCTCAAAATAATTTAAGCAAAAGCGAGCCTGCTGAGGCGCTACTTTTAGAAGCGCTTGAGCAATTAGCAGCCTATTTTAAAGGTGAGCGTCAAGCATTTGACTTGCCATTAGACATAAGCTTAGGAACTGATTTTCAGCAATGCGTCTGGCAACAGCTGCAACAGATACCGCATGGTGAAACGATTAGTTATGCCACACTAGCGCAGCGAGTCGGTAATCCTAAAGGCTTTCGCGCGGTAGCCAATGCCAATGGCAAAAACCCCTTTAGCATCATCATTCCTTGTCACCGCGTTATTGCGAGCGATGGTAAATTGGGCGGTTATACCGGCGGCTTAGATAAAAAAACATACTTGCTGACGCTCGAAGGGGTTGAGGTTAAACGCTAAGATTTTTTTTACTACGCCAAAAATTCTGACTATAAGTTTTTTGGCTATTTAGAACATTTGCCGCAGCCATTGCAATCCTTCGACTTTTTAAAGATTACCTTAGTCCATACGTAATAAAAAGATAAAACAACGATTATAAATACCAATAAATATTCGACCCATGTACTCACCATTACCTCTCTAAAATCCAAAAAAACTTCCTGTCACCCGATAGGTGAGCCACGCCATCGCATAAGCCAATATAAATAAATAGCTGGCGATGGCGATGGTTTGTTTTAAAGACTTGGTTTCGCGGCGAATAACGGCTAGCGTAGCTAAGCACATCGGCGCGTAAACATAAAATGCCAAAAATGAAAACGCAGTAGCCAATCCCCACTGCGTATGAATGATCGGGATGAGCGTTTGATTGACGGCCTCATCGCCGACGCTACCGACCGCATATACCGTGCCAAGCGCGGCAATGACGACCTCGCGAGCGGCAAGCCCTGGGATTAAAGCAATACACATCTGCCAGGTAAAACCAATGGGCGCAAAAATCGGCTCAATCATATGCCCAAGCATGCCCGCAAAACTATAATCAATCGCTGGGTTTGTCGCGCCAATCGGGGCGGCAGGAAAAGTCACCAATACCCATAATATTACCGTCAGCGCAAAAATGACTGTACCGGCTCGCATTAAAAAAGCACTTATCTTGTCCCAAAGCTCACTGGCAATATGTTTGATATTTGGCAGACGATAAGTAGGAAGCTCCATCAATAAGGGAAATGCTGCCGCTTTTGCCGTCGTGCTATGAAAGCGTTTGAACAGCCACGATACAAACGCCGCTGAAAAAATACCGGCGATATACAATACAAATAAGGTCATACCTTGTAAGTTGAAAACACCTAGGACGGTTTGATTGGGAATCACCGCTGCAATAATCAGCGCATAAATCGGCAAACGCGCCGAACACGTCAGCATGGGCAATACCGCAATCGCCACAAAACGTTCTTTATGATTGGGAATAGTACGGGTCGACATAACCGCTGGCACCGTACAAGCGAAACCTGACAACAAAGGGATAAATGAGCGTCCAGATAAGCCTACTTTAGACAATAAGTTGTCCAGTAAAAAAGCGGCGCGCGGTAAATAACCTGAGTCCTCTAGTATTAATAAGAATAAAAATAGCAGGGTGATTTGTGGTAAGAACACCACGACGCTACCCACGCCAGCAACGACGCCATTGACGAGCAGGCTTTGTAATATCCCATCTGGTAGCCAGTCGACTAACAGCGCTCCAAGACTTGCTACCAGCCATTCAATGCCTTGCATCAGCGGCTCTGCCCACGCGTAGACAGCTTGAAAGATAACAAAAAGAATCGTTAATAGAATAATGACCCCAATGACGGGATGCAATGCCAAATAATCTATGCGCTCATGCCACTTTGGCAAACGTTGTGCGCTTATCACCGCTCGGCTCAAAATATCATCAGCACTCTTATACATCGCTTGCGTATCAGGGTTAATGTTATTAAAGCCATTATCAATATGATTACCACTGCTATCAGCTTTGAAAAAACGCACGGGCTGAGCTTTATGCTTTATATGCTCAATAAACTCATCTGCCAAAACCAGCAACTGCTCACAGCCTTGACGCTTGATTGCCACCGTCTTGACGACAGCAACGCCCAGCTCCTTTGATAGTATGGCTTGGTCAACTATCAGTCCTCGGCTTTCTGCTACATCGCTCAGATTGAGCGCGACTATGATTGGCAAATTTAAGCTTTTGAGTTCCAGCAGCATCCGTAATGACATCCGCAGGTTGGTCGCATCAGCCACAAAAATTATCCCATCTGGTATCGGCTCGCCCGCCATCTGGCCAAAGAGCACTTGACGCGTAACTTCTTCATCAAGGCTGGTGGTCTTTAGGCTATAAGTACCCGGCAAATCTATAATATTGACCGTAGCATGCCCAAGCAGTGTGGCACTGCGTTTATCGACAGTGACGCCAGAATAATTGGCCACCTTTGCTTTAGAGCCTGTCAGCACATTAAAAGTAGCGGTTTTACCACAATTAGGGGCGCCAACTAAAGCAAGATTGATAGGGCGGGTTTTGGCTTGTGTTTGCGTACTTGGCATTTAGTCAGACATCGCTTATTTATTAAGTTATCAGTCATTAAGGTGCTACAACCTACAACAGCCTTAATACAGTAAGTCAGGAGCAAGTTAGTAAATTAGACCGAATACTTACCTTGAATCTATAGCGATACAACTGATTTTTATGAGCTCATCGGCGCGTAAGCTAAACTGCGCACCGGTACTCAGTTGCACCGCATAAGGCGGCTTGCCAAACAGACCTTTGGCAACGATTTGAATAGTGGTATTAGGCAGAAAACCTAAATCTTTGAGTCGTTGACTGATAATGTTATCCATTTCACCAAAGCGCTCATTGGCGATGATATCATCAATAATAGCAGGCTGATGCTTAGCCAAATCGAGTAACGAGCACAGATGGGTAGCTTTAGAGTTAAGCGTATGAATATTGACGGCAGTGGCGGCTGGATAAGAGGGCAGAAGGGAGGTGCGCATAAAGAATCCTTATCCATTCTTATATGTTAATGATAATTATTACTGTTAAAATCGAATTATATGCCTCACTTATTGACGATACAATACCTATAAAGGATGATGCAAATAACAAAAAAAACCAGAGAGTATGACACTGTCTGGTTTTTATTTTTTGCTACGGATAATATGGTTTTTGACGTATGCTAGTTAAATTTGCCAAGGTTTTTTGCTAGTAAATCTTAGACTAAGCTCAGACACATTAGGCTACTGTTCAAGCTGCGCCATGACTGCATCGGTAAAGCTCACATTACTATAGACTTCTTGCACATCGTCAATATCTTCTAGCATATCGATCATTTTCATCACTTTTAGCGCGTCGTCGATATTATCAATCTCAGCGCTGGTGGCAGGTGCCATAGTGACTTCGGCATTATCAGAGACAAGCCCTGCTGCATTGAGCGCATCTTTTACTCGACCGAAATTTTCCCATTCAGTAATAACCAGCAAGCTTTCACCATCGTTTTCGATATCCAGCGCGCCAGCGTCCAAAGCCGCGAGCATGACTTCTTCTTCTAAGCTGACATCGTTAAAAACGATTTCACCGCGTTTGGTAAACAAATAAGCGACCGAGCCTGAGGTGCCAAGGTTGCCTTCATTTTTGGTAAAGGCATGGCGCACTTCACTGACCGTACGGTTCAGATTGTCAGTCATGGTTTCTACCAGTACCGCGACGCCGCCGACGCCATAGCCTTCGTAGCTGACTTCATCCATATTGTCATTATCATCGCCGCCTGTACCACGAGCAACCGCGCGGTTGATGGTATCTCGAGTCATATTGACTGATAAAGCCTTTTCGATAACCGCCCGCAAGCGTGGGTTTTTATCAGGGTCGGGGTCACCTTGCTTGGCAGCAGAAACAATTTCACGAATAATCTTGGTAAATATTTTACCTTTTACCGCATCCTGACGGGCTTTACGGTGTTTGATATTTGCCCATTTTGAATGGCCTGCCATATGACGTCCTTACGTTTTACGGGTTGTTTATAGTGCGTATAAAAAGTTAGTAGGCTATGCCTTGTTAACAACTTTTCATACTTGATAAGGTATTGTTATTATATGATTGTGCGGTTAATACAGTGTAATAGACCTATCGGCAAGTTAACGATATGTATGTCGTTTGGCGCGCTTTTTTGCTACACTGCTATCTTCTTTGTCTTGAGCGACTATTGCCTAAGGCGATGAAAACCGCTAGTAAAATATTGGCAGTATTATAAACCACTTTAGCGCATTTTGACCAACCTTAGCTTGCCCATATCAGCTTAAAGCGTTCGGTTTTTTATAACCATTGATTTTGTGACTATACCGACTTTATGAAGCAACCAACCGCCGAAGCCATTACCCATTTGCGTAACCGCATTCATATCATTATCGAAGGCACGGATACCCGTTTGGGTAAGCTGTTTGATATTGTATTATTGATTGCGATTTTGGCCAGTGTTGCCGTGGTAATGCTCGATAGTGTGCTATATATGCGTTTGCAATATGGTACGCTATTTCGTTATGCAGAATGGTTTTTTACCATTTTATTTACCATTGAGTATATTTTAAGGTGGTTTTCGGCGCCCAATCGCTTTCGTTATGCGTTTAGTTTCTTTGGCATCGTAGATTTATTGTCGGTATTACCCAGCTATTTAAGCCTTGTATTTGGCGGCGTCCAGTATCTGCTCGTCATTCGCATCCTGCGTATCTTACGGGTATTTCGGGTACTCAAGCTCAATACCTACATGCAGCAAGCGGGCTTTCTTGCCTCAGCACTTAAAACCAGCCAACAGAAAATCACGGTATTTTTCTTATCACTCGTTTTGCTAGTGACTATTTTTGGTTCGGTTGTTTACGTGGTAGAAGGGCCAGAAAATGGTTTTACCAGTATTCCTATCTCTATTTATTGGGCAGTGGTGACGGTTACGACCACGGGCTATGGTGATATGTCACCAAAAACGCCAATCGGGCAAGCGATTGCATCGATGGTGATGATCACCGGTTATGCGATTATTGCCGTGCCGACAGGTATTTTTACCGCCGAGCTGGCACGTAACATGCGCCCGCAGCTAAACCCGATTGCCTGTCCAAACTGCGGCAAATTCGGTCACGCCGTAGGAGCGGATTTCTGCGATCGCTGCGGTCATGCGCTGCATGTTTAGTAGTCTATATATTCTGCAACCAGCGGCGATAAATCGATAACCACGCCTAGATTGACCAAATTCCAATACTGACCTGAAATGGTACGGTCAAGCATCATCGTCGTTGCTGATGGCTGAAACTGACCAAAATACTTTAACGAGGTGCGCATTTGGGCAATGGCTTCATGATGGGTTTGGCTGCTGCCAAAATCAAAAGGGCCTTGCTGATAAGGTTCTATGGATAAGGGTTTAAGTCCAATCTCTAACCACTCTTTATAAAATTCACCCGGCACAACTTTATCATCATCGCGGCGGATATCAAGGGCAATCAAGTCTTGCTCAAGCGCGGTCACATCACCTTTTAAGGCATGCTTAGCAAAGCGGCGAAATAATTGTACTTCGCTGTCACTATAACTGCGGATACCACCAAAATCATAAGCCACAACGCTACCATCGGTGCGAAAAGCAAAGTTGCCAGGGTGGGGGTCGCAGTGCATACGGTATAAACCAAATAGCTGTCCAGCGCTAAAATGAAACAGGCGCTTAGCGATTTTTTGCTTAATGTCGTTATCCCATGTCGCAGCAACAGCAAGCGGCTCACCCATCTCTTCAGTCAAGGTCAAAATGCGCTTGGATGAATGGCTACTGATCACTTTGGGGATAATTAGCCCTTCATCATCGGCATGAAAGGCGCCAAATACCTGTAGATTGTGCGCCTCTTTAACGTAGTCGAGCTCGTCATGCAAACTTTGGCGAATCTCATTAAACAGCTGCTCTTGTAACTGCTTACTCATATTGAGTACGCCAGCTATTTTTAGCGCCATGCGTACTTGTTTTAGATCGCTATCGCAGTTTTCATCGACATCAGGATACTGCACCTTTACCACCACCCTTTGTCCAGACGGCAAAACCGCTCTGTGCACTTGTCCGATTGACGCCGCGGCAAATGGCGCTTCTTCAAATTGGGTAAATAACTCAGCAATAGGCGCTTTTAATTCACGCTCAACTTGCGCGCGTATTTGTCCATAAGGCATCGGCGGCGCGTCTTTTTGGAGTTTTTCTAAAGCGGTCGCCACTTCAGGTGGAAACACGTCTTTATATTGGGAGGCGATTTGTCCCACTTTCATCACCGCGCCTTTCATTTCACCAAGCGTTTCAGCGATTTGCACACCGACGTCTTGCATCAGCGCTGAGCGCGCTTCTAGACGTTTTTCTTCGTCACTTGAGAGGTGCTTTAATGAGTTTTTAGCAGCTTTACCGGCGATACTTGCGGTCATGCCAGCGAGTTTCATAAAGCGTTTTCCGGACGATTTTGCCATTCATATCACCATATCGTGGGTTGTTTTTCATGCGCTAATATTATTACTTTCATCATATCATTGCTGTTTGACTAATGTGCCAAAAGCAACTTGATCGCAACTTCAATGCTAATAGTCTTGTGCTTATTTGACGTTTTCTTGATATAAATAAAGTCATAATCTCTACGTTAACCGTCTAATTTTAAAGCATAAGTATGGGTTAGCCAATAATCCAATGCCATCTGATAACCCAAATGCCCGAGTCCGCAAATCACGCCGACGGCTATATCGCTTAAATACGAATGCTGCCGAAACGGCTCACGAGCATGAACATTGGATAAATGCACCTCTATAAAGGGTTTTTGTGTTGCCAATAGCGCGTCGCGTATCGCCACTGAGGTATGGGTAAAAGCAGCAGGATTGATAATAATCGCATCTACTTGTGCAGCGGTTTCTGCTAAAAGACCATAATATTGAATCTCATCGACCAGCTTGCCCTCATGGTTTGATTGGATACAAATCAGCTCGATGTCGTATTTGGCGGCACGCTCGATCAAATTTTTCTCAATATCAGCAAGGGTCGTATGGCCATAGATTTTCGGCTCACGTTTACCGAGCAAGTTAAGATTAACGCCATTGATCAGCAATAATTTATGCGTCAACGTCTTATCATTTTGTTGTAGATTGCTATTTGCTTTTATTGGCTGAGAAGTGGTTGTCATAGTTATAGTTGGCTCTACAATTATTAAGGTAAGTGGGTTGCTATTATTAAAAATAAGCGGCGCCGTACTTTTATGACGGTGCTTTTTTGGAATTTTGAGAAAGAAAATACATTAAATATACGATGTTTTAGTCCTTTATCATAACAGTTTGTCAGCATGGTTATAAAAATAACCGCAAAAACTGCTATAAGGGCTAAAAATCATGTGAAAAGTCTTTATGTTGCCAAAAACCCATGCTATGATATTTTTTACGCAACAAATATTACTTGTTTGTTGCTAGCGCTGATATAAGCAATTAATATAATGCTTAGAGTATTTTGATAGCTGCTTATGTTGGTGAGGACGAATTTACTATACGCTGATTCATAAAGAGAGTAATAACAGGCTTTATGAGGCGATGATGGTATGTAGAGTAGTACTCTTACATTTTGATTTCATAATCTTCAACCCCGTTTATATGCAATGTCGCAAAGGAATTTGGGGTTAAGTGACTTTTTAGGAAGTAATATTATGTCAGCTCGTGAGCAAGGTATCGTTAAGTGGTTTAATGACTCAAAAGGCTTTGGTTTCATTCAACGCGATAGCGGCGAAGATATTTTTGTCCATTTCCGCGCGATCCAAGGTGATGGTTATCGCTCTTTAAAAGATGGCGAAAAAGTTGAGTTCAGTGTGGTTGAAGGCGAAAAAGGCCTGCAAGCTGAAGAAGTCAGAAAAGTAGAAGAGTAATCGCTACCGACATTAATGCCGTTTGGCTATAATGTCGTTACAAACTACTGATATACTACTAAGTCAAGCCCGTCTGTCTTGCCTATGTTGAATAAAACGCAGCATATTTGGTAAGTTTAGATGTTAGGCTTGGCTTTTTTATGCATGCTTGTTTTATTGTTTGTCTGCTTAGCGCGGATATGCTATTAATGGCAAGCAAATTATACAAAAGGATATTTTTTTTGAGTACTTTTAAGACGTTTACCGATTTGCCGTTATCAAATGCCACTTTGCGAGCTGTAAATGATTTAGGCTTCACTGAATTGACGCCCATTCAAGCACAGATATTACCGCATACATTGGCAAATCAAGACGCTATCGGACAGGCGCAAACCGGTACTGGCAAGACGGCAACGTTTTTATTGACTATTATGGAAGCACTGCTTAAGCGTCCCTTTGCTGCCGATGAAAAACGCTATTTGGGCGAGCCAAGAGCCGTGGTTATGGCGCCAACGCGTGAGCTTGCCCAGCAGATATTTGATGACTGTATTGCTCTGACCAAATATACCTCGCTTCACAGCGTTTGTATCATGGGTGGTACCAATTATGAAACTCAGCAGCATGAGCTTGAGCGCCAATATGTCGATATCTTAATTGCCACTCCAGGGCGTTTGATTGACTTGATGCACAAGGGCATGGTTTATCTCGATCGCGTTGAAGTGTTGGTATTAGATGAAGCAGATCGTATGCTCGATATGGGTTTTATCCCAGATATCAAACGCTTGGTTGGTCGTATGCCGCCCAATACCGATCGTCAAAGTTTGCTGTTTTCTGCCACCTTTAACCAAGATGTGATGAATCTTGCCTATCGCTGGTTACATGAGCCAGAATTTGTAGAGATTGAGCCTGAGCATAAAACCAGTGAATTGGTCGATCAGCATTTTTACTTATTAACCGAAGATCAAAAGCTCGCTGCGGTCGAGCGTTTCATCACTGATGAGACAGTAGAGAAGGTGATAATTTTTGCCAACCGTAAAGACCAAGTGAAGCGTTTGTATCATAAGCTGCGTCAGGCGCATAAAATCGTCATGTTATCAGGCGATGTGATTCAGCAAAAGCGTGAAAAATATCTGCAACGCTTTAAAGATGGTCATGCTTCTGTGCTGGTCGCAACTGATGTGGCAGGACGCGGCATCCATGTGGATGATGTCAGCCATGTGATTAATTATACTTTGCCAGATCAGCCAGATGATTACGTACACCGTATTGGTCGTACGGGACGCGCCGGACAAACCGGTATCAGTATCAGCTTTGTCAGCGAAGACGATGCTTTTAATATCCCAGCGCTAGAGAAGCATTTAGATACCAAGTTTCGCCTTGAGCAATGGCAGGAATGATTTTATTAAAGCAACTTTTATTTTGATAAATATTGCTGCATAAAAAAGCCCTTAACGTCATCATGATGTTAAGGGCTTTTTTATAGGGTCATGATATTTTTTATGCTGCTATTGAGCAGTTTCTGGCATAGCTTCGTGATGATGGCTATTCATTTGCTGCTCATCTGTCATATTATGCATATTGTGATTCATAGCGTTATCTGCATCATGTGGCATATCATGCATACTATGATCCATCGAGCCATTCATAGCGGGCGTCATCTCGTGCTGCACATTGTTCATATTATGATGGGCGGTGGTTGCTGTTGTCGCTTCAGAGGAAGTATTGCTATCGGCCATCATAGCGGCGTGGCTGCCATGATTCATTTGAGCATGCTCACCATGTCCATTACCGCCGCCGTGGCCACCATGCATGCTAGCCATTAGCATAGGAACAAAAGCAACCGCTAAACCAGATAACACCATGATAGCGCCGTTAATTTGTCTTAAACGCATACGGCCAATTTTTTCACGTAGCCAACCAACTGTCTCGTGGGTAGCCACCAACATCGGTACAGTTCCCAAACCAAAGACAAACATCAATGCCGCACCGCCCAGTGGGTTATGAGCAACGACAGCGATAAGTAGCGCACCATAAACCAAGCCGCAAGGTAAAAATCCCCATAATAACCCTGCCGCTAAAGCACGCGGGAAGGTATTAAGTGGAAATACTTTTTGGCGAAGCGGACTAAGGAATTGCCAAAAACGCATGCCGACGCGCTCAAGTTTGGCTAAAAATGGCGCACCAAGCATGGTGACGCCCACAAAGACCAAGACCAAACCCAATAGGATACGAGGCATACTGTTGCCCGTCATCAACGGCTCTAAAACAGTGGTGCCAACAAGTCCAGCAACCAAGCCCAAAAATGCGTAACTGCTTAAGCGCCCGAAATGATAGGTCGCTATCAAAGCACGGCGCTTAGCAGGGCTGACATCTTTCATCGATAAACTAAATGCCGCGACCAAACCGCCACACATGCCTAAGCAATGCGGTGAACCTAAAAATCCCATTAGTAATGCCGCAACGAGTAAAGCTGTGGTCATGGGGGTTTCTCCTAAAAATGGTAAAGGGTGAGCCTGCTTTTATTCTTGCCCTAAAGAAATGATAAAAACAGTCAGGTATAAATGAGATATAAAAGGCTAAAGGATTGAGTTTTATTGATAGCTATTTTCATGATAAAGACGATATCAGCACGCAGTGCATCGTTAGCATTCAATCATCGGTTTTGTTAGAGTCTGCTGGATCATTGGTTTGCGGAGCTTGAGGCGTATGCTCGTTAGGCTCATGGGCTTGAATGGTTTGGCGACGCTCTTGGCGATCATCCAAGATGATACGCTGCGATGCATTATCTAAATCTTCAAATTGGTTTGATCGAACCGCATAGCGTATTGCCCAGATGGCGACCACAAACAGCATTAAACTTAAAGGAATTAATAAAAATATACTGAGCATGGCAAACCTCTTTCATAGCAGTTTCTTATATTATACACTTATTGCAAGTGTTATAAATATTCTATAAAGTTCAAAAATAAGACAGTGGATAATGGGGCAATAATAGGTACCTAATGATATTAAAACTAAAACTAAAATTAAGACAGTAAATGTCAGCTGGCTATTGCTCAGTAGGTTTTTTAGCGACATTACCCCTTGGTGTTAATAGTTGCTGCGAGGTCACATCATTTGCTTGGCGACAGTTTGCTTGCGGACGAATGACATCACGTAAGTAAGCGGCAACTTCATAAACGGCCCGCCGCGAATGGCTTAAGTTTTGCGCTGGTTCCATCCAATCACGCCGCACCGGTAAGGGCGCGTTAATTGGCGTACTATTAATGCCATTTAAAGCAAACTGTCTGCGCGCGCGCGCCATGTGATAGCTGTCGGTGATAAGGTACACATGATACAGAGGAATGCGCTTGGCAGTAAAACGCGCATTTTCACAGGTATTCATACTGGCATTTTCGCTGATAAGCCCGTCAATACCGTGTTCAATAAGCCATTGACCAAGCCAAGGCGCTTCGGCGCCGCTCAGGACGATAGGTAGCGGCAAGTCATGATAAGCGGTTGCTGCTGTACGGGCGCGATTAAGGCTATAACTATTGAGAATAGTTTGATTGTTATTGTCATTGGTCAAGCCGCCGCCCAACACCACATAAGCGGTCGGCGGAGAACTCATGGCGGCAGGTTGCATCTTTGGTAAGGGTAAATGTGCTAAGAGATAAACCACCGCTTGCGAAAATAGCGGGGTAAACAAACTGATAAGAACGAGAATAACGGCCGTTGAGCCAAGCAAAAAAGTGGCATTAATAATACGAAACAGCTTTATCATACGCTCAGCTGAACGTAAATAAGAGCGCCATAAGCGCTTGGACCATGATCGCTTAGACCACATGCTCATCAAATCCAATAGAGCCGTCAGCATTTACCCAAACCGGCTCGCGCGCCAATTCAATCGCAAACTTCTCATGGACAATGTCAGCGATATGCTGCTGCGCTTTTGCCACATCCGCTTGCGCCGCTTGATATGGGCTGTGATTAGTCAACACTAACGCTTGCTGCTGATGGGTGAGTATTGGCGCTAAACCATGCCCCTTTAGACCAGCCTGTTCAATTAACCAGCCAGCTGCCACCTTAACCATGGCATCGGGCGTTGGATAGCCAACGATGGTAGGATGGATGGCTTTTAGCGCTATAAATTGCGCTTGAGAAATAATAGGATTTTGAAAAAAGCTGCCGCAATTGGGTAGCTGCTTAGGGTCGGGCAGCTTCTGCTGGCGAATATCTATAATCGCTTGCATGACATCAGCAGGATTGGGCTGGCTGCGTCCTCGCTGCTCGGCATAGCGCTGCGCGACCGTCTGCACATCGCCGTAGCTGGCAAGGATTTTGCTGGGATCGGTATGCAGACGAAAACCAACGCGCGTAATCAGCCAAGTATTGGGCGTACGCTTAAAGAGGCTGTCGCGGTAGCCAAACTCGCAGTCTGCTGCTGTTAGCTGATGCCAAGTTTGGGTTGGGAGATGATAGGCACGCACGTACTCTAGACAGTCTTCTAACTGCACACCGTAAGCGCCGATATTTTGTACCGGCGCTGCGCCAGTCAAACCCGGTATCAGTGCCAAATTTTCTAGGCCATACCAACCTTGAGCAACCGTATGCATGACCAAGTCGTGCCAATTTTCACCAGCCATCACTTCGATATCGACATAACTGTCTGTCTGCGCTGTCACGCTAATACCGCGCATCTGTGGTCGTAAGACAATCGCATTTAGCTGTGCGGGCAATAAAACGTTACTGCCGCCTGAAAGAACGAATAACGGCTTAGTAGGTGCTGCCTCTTTTTCATAATTTGCCATAAAGGCATCAAGCTGTGCCTCATCCGTTAGTGGGACGACCACATCCGCTACAGATGCTAATGCCATGGTATTGCTATGCGACAAATCGACTAAATTATCCTGCGATATATTCACTGCAAGATGGGTTGATGTCGCAGGTTGAGCACAGAAATCATGGCGTAAAGCTGAGGTCATAACATAGCCTATAGGGCAAATAAACAAAAAATCATGCGGTGTTTATTATAAAGGATGAGCGGCATAAAAGTAGCAGAAATATAACACTTTATCGCTAACTATTATTAAGTGTGGTTAAACATTTAGCGCTAAGAACTATTAAACTAAGCAGTTTTCCAACTTTCAATCCAAGCTTGTGAACTGGATTCAATACGTTCAATTACTTCTTCGAAAGCATCGGCGTCCCCTTGATAAGGGTCTGGTACATCGTCGCCGCCGTAAGTTGGGTCTTCTTCACTAAATAATGCCAGTTTGGCAAGCTTGCCATCTGTATCGCTGATACTGTCTTTTATGGCTTGTAGGTCAGCTAAGTTTTGCGCATCCATCGCCAAAATCAAATCAAACTTACGAAAATCATCAGCGCTCACTTGACGCGCGACCAGCTTATTGATGTTGTAACCATGGGCTTTGGCGTGGCGCTGTGCCCGCTCATCTGGCGCATGACCAATATGCCAGTCTCCCGTACCTGCTGAATCCACTTTCATCGCCAGCCCTGCAATCGCTGCTTGCTGGCGGAAAATCTCTTCGGCAGTCGGTGAACGGCAAATATTCCCCAAACAAACCACTAGAACAGAGGAAGGAGTAGACGCTTTGATTGGCATATAAAGACCTTTTATCACAACAAAAAAACATGCCATCAAGACCAGCATGATAATGCGGTTGCTTAGCATGTTATCGAATAAATGAATTGGTGGTTAGCGTAACGGTTAATACCTTGAATGGCAAGAGTAGAGGTAAACAATAGGGTCACGCTAGGCAATAAATAACAGAATACTGCTGTTACTGGCAGCCTTTATTCTTGCTTGTTTTTAAAGCGTTGTAAATCACGACGCTCTTTTTTATTGGGTTTATTATCAGGGCGGGCAAGATTGGCCAGTTTGCGCTGTTCGGCATAGTAGGCGCGGCGCTCTTCGCTTTCCTCAGTTTCAGAATACAGCGCTTGGGCGGCAGTTGCATTACCACGTTGGGCACTTAGCGCTTCGACAATCACGGTTTTTTCAGTCATGGCGGTGGCTGAGCCTTGGCGAATACTGAGTTCATCTCCGACCGTAATCTCTTTACTGGTTTTGACACGGCTCCCTGCATAATGGACGCGACCGCTTTCGATGGCTTCTTTGGCAAGAGTGCGGGTGCGATAAAAACGCGCAGCCCATAACCATTTATCAAGACGCATACGTACCGTATCTGGCTGGCTATGGCTTAGCTGATTGTGGTTTTTGTTATGTTTACTCATCAAAACCTCATAAATATCAATAAACTAAGATAATAATGGTGGTTTTTTTGGGAATTAAAAGAGTGATAAGTGATTAAAGTTTTTCAAAATGGGTTTTTATGGTGAATAAGTAAAAAATTAGCCTTTATTCTGATGTGTAACTTTAATAGCCATTTCTTTAGCGTCATTTGTACGTAAATTCTCTAAGCCGTTTATCACCCCTGTGATGTTTTCTACAGTTTTATTTTGGCTTAATTTAAATTGGGCTTGTATCGAATTAATAGACAATCTAAAGCCAATAATACCGCGACACATGGCATCAATATAAGCAGCTGGTGCGTCATCTAACGACCAAGGATTATCGTTTATTACTTCTTGTTGCGCGGTCATGCTAGCTAATATCCATTTAAGGGTATCAGTGTCTTCAAGCAGCTCAATTTTAGATTGAATATGGATGCTTTGATAGTTCCATGTCGGCACTTCTTTATGAGTTTTGGCTTTGCTAGGATACCAGTTAGGGCTGATGTAGTGTCCAGAATCTTGAAAGATAATTAACCATGAGCTGTCTGCTAAAGCCTGTTGGTAAATAGGGTTTTTGCGACCAAAATGACCATAAAGGTAGCCGTATTGAAAATTGATGTTCGTATCATCTTTATACCAAAATAACGGTAGATGGCAGGCTTCCATACCATCATTGGTTTGGGCAATCAAAGTTGCTAACGGATTAACGGCGATAAATTTAATAATATTGTCAAAATTGTCTTCGGCAAAAATAGTAGGGATATGCATCGCGTTCTCAATATTAGTAAGCGGCCAATCCTATTGGGGTAGGCCGCTTAAAATATGCTGTTATTGTTTTTGCTAAAACTATATCTAAAATTACTTTAAAAATAACTGATAGCCGATATTGTCATTGAGCATGGTGCAGTCATAACCAATATCAAGAAGCGCGTCTTGTAGCTGGCGAGAGTTGCCCTCAGAAGCTTGTAAGCCAACCAATACGCGACCTTCAGCGGCACCGTGGTTGCGATAATGGAATAAGGTAATATTAAAGTCATCGCCCAATTTTTCTAAAAAGGTCAATAAAGCGCCCGGACGTTCTGGGAATACTACGCTTAATAATTGCTCATTTTCGACATGGGCATGACCGCCAATCAAATGACGAATATGAGATTTGGCGATGTCATCATCGGTTAAATCATGCGCTTCATAGCCATCGGCTGCCAATTGGTTGCTAATCGTTTGACGCTCTTTCTCACCTTCTTTTAAGGCGATACCGACAAAAATAGACGCAGGTTCCATAGAGTCGGGTGATTTTTTGCTATCGGCACGATAGTTAAACTCGGTGATATTACGGCCATGTAGGCTGCGGCAAAAGTTTAAAAACGCGCCGGTTTGCTCAGGAATCGTTACGCCAAAGATGGCTTCTTTTTTCTCACCAATCTCCGTACGCTCGGCGATATAGCGCAAGCGGTCAAAGTTCATGTTGGCACCGCAGATGATACCAACGCAGTTTTTGCCTTGCAAATTGTTGGCTTCGATATATTTTTTCATGCCTGCAACGGACAAAGCACCAGCAGGCTCAACGATACTACGGTTTTCTTCAAAGATATCTTTCACCGCCGCGCAGACTTCATCATTGGTACAAGTGACCACGTCAGTCTCGACTAAAGGACCTGACGCATCGCCCTTTTGCATACGCACGATATCAAAAGGCAGCTCGCCAATTTGAGCAACGGCGACACCATCGACAAACAGTCCGACTTGTTTGAGTTTAACCCGTTCATTCGCTTCAAGCGCCGCCTTAAGAGATGCTGATTGTTCTGCTTCGACCGCAATAACTTTGACATGCGGCGCCACCTCACCCAAAAATGCTGCCACGCCAGAAATCAAACCACCACCGCCCACAGCAACAAAGACATAATCCATGTTGCGCCATTGCTGGGTCAATTCCAGGCCAATAGTGCCTTGTCCTGCAATCACCAATTCATCATCATAAGGCGGGATAAAGGTTAAACCTTCTGTCTCAGCACGATTAATTGCATAACGGTTGGCTTCATCAAAGCTGTCGCCATGCAAATCGACATTACCGCCAAGCGCGCGTACGGCATCGACTTTGATATCCGGTGTGGTGGTTGGCATCACGATAATGTTATTTAAGTCAAGCTTACGAGCAGAGTAGGCAACGCCTTGTGCATGATTACCTGCCGAAGCACAAATGACGCCACGCGCTTTTTGCGCATCGCTCAATTGGCTAATACGGTTATACGCACCGCGCAATTTAAAGGATTTAACCGGTTGCAAATCTTCGCGCTTAAATCGAATATCATTAGCAAAACGTTGGGTCAGCTTCGGTGCAGCTTCAAGTGGCGTTTGAATGGCGACGTCATAGACGGTGGCTTGCAAGATGGCTCGTACCCAATGTGACAGCATAATGATTCCTAAACAAAGAGAAGATGAATAAAAGAAGTGCAAATGGTTATAAATTGGTATTCGATAATAAACAGCAATAAACCAGTAAAGATAAGCACAAAAACGAAATAGATTAGCCTATGCTGATTTTCACTATCTTGCAAGACACAATTGCAAATTTCGTCGAGAGTTTTTAAAGGTTAAATGCTCATTTATAAATACATTAAAGTAAGTATGCGTAATGAGAGGGTTCAATGAGTATTTAGAATAGGTTTTACGCTAACATCGCCTAAAGCCATCGGTTATAATAAGCCCGCCTTTTATTTCTTTTATCATTTTAGCTCTTTTAGAGTAAGACGTTTATTTTTCCAAGGATTTATGATGAGTGATCAGCAAGCACAAAAGCAAGCCGCAGCCAAAGCTGCCCTTCGCTATATCGAAGATGATATGATACTTGGCGTGGGGACAGGCAGTACGGTAAATTGTTTGATTGAGTTATTGCCGACGTTAAGGCTTGCTGGGGCGGTTGCAAGCTCACAGGTCACCGAAGATAAACTACGCGCCTTGGGTATCGACATCGTCGATTTAAACTTTGCCGGTCAGCTTGATGTTTATATCGATGGCGCTGATGAGGTAAATGAACATTTGCAATTGATTAAAGGTGGCGGCGGCGCGCTCACACGTGAAAAAATCGTCGCTGCGGCTTCCAACAAGTTTGTCTGTATGGTTGATGAAAGCAAAAGTGTGCAATGCTTGGGGCGCGAATTTCCCGTACCGATAGAAGTGCTGCCACAAGCGCGCTCGTATGTAGCAAGGCAATTAGCGCGTTTGGGCGGTGAGCCAGTATATCGTGAAGATTTTGTCACCGATTATGGCAATGTGATTTTAGACACCTATGATTTGGATGTCAGTAATCCGTTGGCGTTTGAACAAGAGTTAAACAATATCGTTGGCGTGGTCTGTAATGGTATCTTTGCCGCCAATCAAGCCGATGTGTTGCTTAGAGCGGGCAGTGATGGCGTGACCACTTTGACGCGTTAATGCATTATTGACAGAATTTAATGCTACAACTTATCGCTAAATAAAGTCATAAACAATAAAAAGGCAGCGCATATTCAATATGCGCTGCCTTTTTCGTATCTGTTCATCTGCTGCTTGCTGGTTTAGCAAAATATCACGATATGTTTTTAACAACCTATTTTTAGGCAGGTAGCTTAATTTTGTCTTTTAATAAAAACTCCATCAAGGCTTTTTGCGCATGTAAGCGGTTTTCCGCTTCGTCCCAGACCACTGAGCGCGGGTCATCGAGCATATCGTGGGAGATTTCTTCGCCGCGATGCGCAGGTAAGCAATGCATAAATACCACTTCGGGGTCAGCTTTATCAAGCAGTGATGGCGTAACTTGATAGGGCGCAAAACGGCGTGCGCGAGTATTTTGCTCAGACTCTTGTCCCATACTCGCCCAGACATCGGTGACGATTAAGTTTGAATCTTTTGCTGCATCTTGCACATCTTCGACCAAGCTCACGCAATGTGAGAAGCGCTCCATCAGCTCAGGGTCAGGCTCAAATCCATAAGGGGCAGCAACACGCAGCTCAAAGCCAAACTGATTGGCCGCTTGCATGTAGGAGGCGCACATATTGTTGCCATCGCCAACCCAAGTGACGATTTTGTTTTCGATACTGCCGCGATGCTCATAATACGTTTGCATATCAGCAAGCAGCTGGCAGGGATGAAATTCGTCAGTCAGGGCGTTAATGATAGGCACACTAGAGTATTCGGCAAAGGTTTCAACTTTTTCGTGCCCAAAGGTACGAATCATAATGATATCGACCATGCTTGAGATAACACGCGCCGAATCTTCTAGCGGCTCACCGCGCCCAAGCTGCGTGTCGTTTGGCGATAAAAAGATAGCGCTGCCGCCAAACTGTCCCATGCCCGTCTCAAATGAGATACGCGTACGGGTGGATGATTTCTCAAATATCATGCCAAGCGTGCGCCCAACAAACGGCTGATAGATCTCGCCGGCATGTTGCATTTTGCGCAATTCACAAGCGCGTTTGATGAGGTTTTCTAGTTCTTGTTTGGTTAAATCAGATAGGGTCAAAAAATGGCGCAAACTCATAGTAATCCTAGCAGTCGATCACAATCGATAAAAAATCGATAAAAATGTTACGTTGTCAGTCAGTAATCATATCGCGTCAGTGCGTATACTGTGGTGACAACAAACTTTTAGTATAGCGCAATTGGGCTTAATGTAAATGTTCAATTTGCCATGATTTGGCGCTGTCTCTTTTATCTGGCAAACTGTCATGATGTTCATATCTAACGATTAGGATTCTGTTATGTTTCGAGTTGGGCGCGCGCTTAGGCGGCATAGCAGCTCATAGCTAATGGTTTCAGCATTGGCGGCGACTTCATCGACATGCGGCGCATCACCCCACAGTAATACTTTACTATTTAACGCCACGCTGTTTGGCACAGCGCTGACGTCAATGACAATCATATCCATGGCTACGCGTCCGATGACCGCACATGGGTAGCTTTGGTTGTTGGTATCGTCAATAACAGAAACATAGGCATCAGCACTCACCACGCGTGGATAGCCGTCACCATAACCGATGCTGACCAAAGCCGTTCTGGTATCTTTCCTAGCAGTCCAGCGGCTGCCATAACCAATGCCGTCACCTGCGTTGACTGTTTGTAGCGCGATGATTTGGGCGCTAAATTCCATTGCTGGCTGTAAGTCCAAATCACGCGCACTTTTATCAGTGACAGGCGTACTACCGTAAAGCATGATGCCCGGACGTACCCAATCGTGATGATGCTCGGGAAAATTGACGATACCTGCTGAGTTGCACAATGAGCCTTTTATATCGCTGCTCACCGTTTCTCGTAAAGTCTGTAGCATGTCGTTAAAGCGCTGGATTTGAATGGCATTTAGAGGATGAGCGCGGTCGTCAGCATTGGCAAAGTGAGTGGTTAAAATCAGCTGAAAACCTGCTTTATGCAAACGTTTGGCTGCTGGAAGCAGCGTTTGGTCATTAAAGCCTAGGCGGTTCATGCCAGTATTATATTTTAGCCAAACCACTCTAGTGGCGCTGCTAATAGGCGGCGTATTTTCTAATGCCCAGTTTAGTTGTGGTTCATGATGAATCACGCAGCTGATATCATGCTCTATCGCTAGCTGCCATTCCTCGGCGGTAAATGCGCCTTCGATGAGACCAATGGTTTTATCCCAACCTAATTGACGGGCTTGTAAAGCTTCCATTAAAGTAGCAACGCCGATACCATCAGCCTGTTGCTCACCTTGTTTCAATGCTGGTAGAACTGCAGCGACGCCATGACCATAAGCATTAGCCTTGACCATAGCAAGAACTTTAGCCGTCGGTGCCAGTTTTTTAACTTGCGCCACATTATGAGTAATGGCGGCTGGTTTGATTGTGATAGTGCGCATAATTGCCTTCTTTATTGACAAAGTTATTTTTATTAGTAAAACGGTTTTATCAACCAAATAGTGTGTTTAGTAATGTGTTGAAGCAATAAAGCCAGTGCGTCATCAATTTGGCTGATGACGCACTGGCTAGTTTTATTCATAGTCGCTTTAAAGTTAAAGCTTGTTATATATATCGTTTAGTCAGCCGTTTACTCGTCATTCTCAAAGCTGACGTTTTGATAGTATTCTGGTGTCAGGTTAATAAAGCGGGTAAATTGCCCTTCAAAGCCTAAGCGGACGGTGCCGATAGGGCCGTTACGCTGTTTACCGATGATGATTTCAGCCACGCCTTTGTGGTCTGAGTTTTCATTATAAACCTCATCGCGATAAATAAACATAATCAAATCGGCATCCTGCTCAATCGCACCCGACTCACGCAAATCCGACATAATAGGACGCTTATTAGGACGGTTTTCTAGACTGCGGTTAAGCTGCGACAGCGCAATAACCGGACATTCAAGCTCACGAGCCAAAGCTTTTAAACTACGAGAAATCTCGGAGATTTCGCCCACGCGGTTGCCGTCAAGACTGGGTACTTTCATCAGCTGTAGGTAATCGACAACGATAGCGCCAAGTTTACCATCGTGGTTTTTGGCGATACGGCGACAGCGTGAGCGCAGCTCAGAGGGCGGCAGGGCCGTGCTGTCATCGATATATAAATGTTTAGATTGCAAATGCTGAATGGCGTTCATCATTTTTGCCCATTCATCTTCGTTCATTTGCCCAGACCGCAAGTGCGTCTGATTAATCGCGCCCCACGATGACAGCAAACGCATGACGATGGACTCCGCTGGCATTTCCATCGAAAATACCACAACGGGCAAATCTTCATTAAACAAAACGCCTTCCGCCAAGTTCATAGCAAAGGTGGTTTTACCCATAGACGGACGCGCCGCTACAATGATTAAATCGCCGGCTTGTAAGCCTTGGGTTTTGTTGTTTAGCTCGACGAATGGCGTTTGTAAACCAATCATGCCGTCAGGATTAGACTTTAGCTCTTGAATTTTATCAATGACATTGGTCAATACCGAGGTAATACCAACGGGGCCGCGTTGTTCTGCGCGTTTATTATGTTGCTCATTAATACTAAATATTTTTGCCTCAACATTGTCTAAGATATCGCTGACCGTTTGGTCTTTAGGATTATAGGCAAGGGTCAACATGTCATTGCCAGTGGTAATCAGTTGGCGTAAGGTCGATAGCTCGCGCACGCGCTGTGCATAAGCAGTGAGATTAAACAAAGTGGCAGGACTTTGGCTTAAAATATCGGCCAAGTAGCTGTCGCCGCCGGCACCTTTAAGCAGTTTCTGTGCTTCCAACCAATCATGCACCATGACCGTATCGTAAGGCTCATTGACCGCTGCCAAATGCGCAATCGCATCAAAAATGTACTGGTGACGCCCTGCATAGAAGTCGTCTTTGGTAACGATATCTGCAATCTTATCGTATGCCTCTTCGATACTCATCAAAGACGCCAGCAAGGCCTTTTCAATATCGATATTGTGCGGCGGTGTCTGATTGAGTAAGTCGTCGGTTTTTTCGTTGTCTGCCATGGGTGCCTAATGTCTTAAAAGTCAGTTTCAAAATTCGGTATAAAATTAATTATATAAGAGTATAAATAGCTATTTGCTATCAGTATTTATTTTAGGAGTGATACCGTCAAGCAAGCGCGACATACCTCTACGAGAGAAGTACCAAAACGTGGTCTCAGCGCTTGCTGGTAAATGCTACAATGAAAGGCGAAAGTTTAACACATTCTAGCGTTTTTTCGGCTGCTATCAGTAATTATCTATAAAAATGCCATCTGCTATGATATAAAATTTGCGATGTCTTAGACCCTCTTAAACGCTCGTTTTCATAATAATAAATCCAATAAAAACACATTCTTAATATCAAACTAGGATATTTTACTATGCAAAAAAGACGACCATTATTAATCACAACCGGTGAGCCTGCTGGCATTGGTATGGATGTCGTGCTGCTATTAGCAGCTGAGGGCAAATTGCAGGATTTTAAGCGTCCAATCTGGGTTACTGCTGATAGCGCCGCAATGCAAAAGCGCGCTAATATGCTGGTAACAGCAGGCGTGCTCCAAAGCTGTCCGCTTTGGCAAACTGTTGATTTAAACATCGCAGCCGATGACTTTTTAGAGCAGATATCACAGCAAACTATTGATGATAATAATAATGACAATCAAGCTTTTATCCTGCTGAATACCCCTTGTGCTGAACCCGTTGTCTGCGGAAAAATTAATACTCGCAATTCGGCAATGGTTGCCAAGCAATTGGACATCGCCCATCAGTTAGCGACTAATAAAACAGTCGCTGCCATCGTCACAGGGCCATTGCAAAAATCTGCCTTAATAGATGCTGATATTAAACTGCTCGATGGCACCATGTTCAGCGGTCATACCGAGTTTTTTATGCAGCAAAGTGGCTGTGAGAAAGTCGTGATGATGCTCGCCAATCAAGCCATGAAAGTGGCGCTTGTTACCACGCATTTGGCATTAAAAGACATACCTGCGGCTATCACTGCTGACAATGTACGCCAAACGATACAAATTGTCATTGACGATATGCGCGAGAAGTTTGGCTTAACGCAGCCACGTATTTTGGTTTGCGGTCTCAATCCACATGCAGGTGAGGGCGGGCATTTGGGCGTTGAAGAGATTGAGATTATCAATCCCGTATTGCGTGAGTTTATCGACGTAGGCGTCGATATATCAGAAGCAATGCCAGCCGATACCTTATTTACCCCAAGACATTTAGCCAACTGTGACGCGGTCATTGCGATGTATCATGACCAAGGTTTGCCGGTGCTCAAATCGCACGGCTTTGGCGATACAGTCAATCTTACCTTGGGGTTGCCGTATATTCGTACCTCAGTTGATCACGGTACGGCGCTTGATTTAGCAGGGCGCGGCGGCGCAAGTGCGACCAGCTTATACCAAGCACTCCTGATGGCTAATGAGATGGCAGATAAATCGCTTATTGATAGATCTCTTGCATAAGTCGGTACCTTAGCGGCATTTGTCACGCAGTACTGGGTAACTTTGTTGTGAATAACGGCTATTTATGAATCATCAAACACGGTTTAATAAAAGTGGTTCCGTTATACCAGTCTGTTTTAAGTGGTCTGATAATAGGTTTAGAGGGTAAAATAACTGGTTGCCTTGGGGTATAGTCTAACCAAACCTATTGAAATAGCTCATCTAGTTTTACGACAGCATCATCATATTCTTTGCCTGGATCTAGAAATGCTGTTTTAAATGAATAGTAATCTGCCAAAAACTCCAATGAGCATCCGCCTAAAGATTTTGCTTTTTCCATAAGCTTCATTCTAGAATCAAAAGGTATATACCATGAGTCATCTTCTAATAAGCAATTAACTAACATATCAACATCGAAGCACTCTTCTACTGCTTTATTAAATTTACTGAAAACATCTCTCCATGCCCCCATATCTGCATCTACTTTTGCTTCAGACATTTTCCTAATTTGTGTACTAATGCTACAGATATTCACTTATACCTCTACTTAACTTCCAGAAATTAAATATTCAAATATATCTAGAATATAGCTTAAAGCACCCCCAAACATAAGCTACGATAGAGAGATTACAGAAGCTAACTTAGTAATTTTTAATCAATGACCTCATAGGCATTAAGATTATATCTAAAATCTGCTGTTCGATGCCTGTATAGCGCACCGAACTTACTTTGAACCACTTTTGAGGAAGATAACATTATGGAATCATTGGAGAAAATGCTTTTTAGTATTATGGCAATCGTTTTCTGCTTAAGTCTATCCGCTTGTAACTACGGTATTTTTGATTGGAATAATCAAAATCTCGATAAAAGAAAAGATTATAAGAATCGGAGTAGTTGTACTACTGACCAACAAAGTGTTGCGAGGGTACAATTACAAGATAGCTATAACAAAGCAATTGATCAGGATATTTTTGAAAAATGTACTACTAATTCTAACTATAGGTTTAAATCCGATCCTAAGTATAAGTAGTAGAATTAAGAAGCCCGCCATCACGGCAAACCCAATTATTCCTATAAAAGATATCTAGAAAATTTGATCATGATGATTATTTTTAAGATTAAAAATCTAACGTTCTGTACACTACAAAGTACACTGGAATTATTTTAATAGCTCAACCTACAAACATATATAGCCTAAATCCAAAGATTCGAGTCCTCACTAGGGTACCATGCTTATTCTCATAATCGTCGTTATAATAAACGATTTTAGAACAAAAAAAGCAATGTGTCGGTTGTGATAAGGTATGGGTAGTTTATTAATAAAATGTCTCAAGAATACAGTGTAATTATGAGCTGTGCTATAATTTGGTATTACAAAGCCAGCAAATAAAAGCGCATATAAATCCAGCACATTGCTGCCATAGCGCTATAGCCAATTTATCTTTTATCGATTAAGACCTTTTTATGTCCAAAACTACGTTTGATGCTCAATCTATTTCTAACAGCCTACGCGCTGCCAAACACCAACCGCGTAAGCGTTTTGGTCAAAACTTCTTGCACGATGGCAGTGTCATCCGCCAAATTGTTGACAGCATTCGCCTAGAGCGTGACGATAATTTAATTGAGATTGGACCCGGTATGGGCGCGCTAACAGAGCCGCTATTAGCAGAAGTCGATGCGATGACCGTGGTCGAGCTGGATCGTGACTTGGCAGATAGTTTGCGCATTCGTATTGGGGCTAATAGCCATCCAAACTTTACTATTATTAAAGACAATGCCATGCATGTTGATTATCGTGAGCTGTATAGCCCTGAGCGCGGCAAGCTGCGCGTCGTAGGTAATCTGCCTTATAATATTTCTACGCCGATACTCTTTCATTTGCTCAGTTATGCTGATGTCATTCAAGACATGCATTTTATGCTGCAAAAAGAAGTGGTTGAGCGTATCACCGCTGAAGTTGGCAGCAAAACCTATGGTCGTCTATCGGTCATCATGCAATATCATTGCGATACCGATTATTTATTGACCGTACCGCGCGGCGCCTTTAATCCGCCGCCAAAAGTCACCAGTGCGGTTTTTCGCTTGACGCCGCATATCAATAAACCAATCGTGGCAGAAGATGAGGAATATTTCGCACTTGTGGTACGTGAGACCTTTAACCATCGCCGTAAGACACTACGCGCTATTTTTAAAAATTCCACGTTATTGCCGACGCTGAGCGAAGCCGATTTCGCCGCTTGCGACATCGATCCACAAGCGCGTCCGGAAGTGTTAAGTGTGAAAGATTTTGTCAATTTAAGCAATCAAGCGCGTCACTTAGCCTCTTAATTTATTAGACGCTTAATTTATCAAACAAAAATGATAGAGGGTTTATGAGTTTTCGCCATCAATATGTCATCGGTGATTTGCAAGGTTGCTATGCGGCCTACCTGCAATTACTTGAAACTTTAGATTTTGACCCAGCGCAAGATAAGTTATGGTTTGCCGGCGACTTGGTGGCACGTGGTGAAGATTCGTTAAGCACCCTACGTCATGTCAAAGCGCTATGTGAACAAGGGGCTGCGGCAACGGTATTGGGTAATCACGATATCAATTTAATTGCGGTTTGGCGCGGGGCAACAGCGCTCAAGAAAAAAGACAAAACTGCGCCTATCTTTGCTGCCGATGATTGCGATGAATTGTTAGAATGGCTACGCCATCAGCCACTACTGGCTTATCCTGATGAGCAGACGGTATTGGTACATGCGGGTATCCCACCGCATTGGACGATTAAGGCGGCGGCGAAATATGCACAGCAGTTAGAGGCCCAACTAAAAGGCAGCTTAGAACAGCTTGATCGCTTATTGCCGAATCTATATAGCAAAACTGCCGATGAGTGGCATGCAGACATTCATGGCTATACCAAAATGCGAGCAATTGCTAATTATTTCACCCGTATGCGCTTATGCAAACAAGATGGCACGCTCGAATTTGATTTTTCAGCAGGATTAGATGAGCCCATGCCAAAAGATTTTTTGCCTTGGTTTGAATGGCAAGTACCACGTGCACGCAAGATTTTATTTGGTCATTGGGCGGCGCTTAAAGCTGAGGTTGATTTACCGTATGCGCGTGCGCTTGATGGTGGCTGTGTTTGGGGTAATCATCTATTTGCTTATCGCTTGGGCGACGGCAAAGCCATCACCTCAAACACTCACTGTATAGCACCAACAGAAGAGCCAACAGAACAATAGTCATGCCACTTTATATGCTATAGTGAGTGAAAAGTAATATCGATATATCAGCAATACCGTAGCGTTTTTAGGTTATTTTGACTATATTGTCTGAGATAAAATCTGTAAAAAAATAATTTATCATTTAATTCGTAAATTAAACAAACCGTTAGTTAAGCTGCTATTTAAGCCACCAATACCGTCCCCTTAACTGGGTAGGTTTGGTGGTTTTTTTGGTTTAGGCAAGGGCGTTTTGGCATCGCCAGCAGCTTTACTATCAGGATTGCTGTCGTCGTCTTTATACGACTTATCGTATTGGATGTCATTACTATAAGGGACGCTATTTAGCTCCTCATCTATTAGTCCATCATCGAGGTCGATCGTTTTTTTGGCGCTTACTGGCTTAGTAGTACTGTGCGTTTCTCGACTTTTCAGCGCCGCGTCAGCATGACTATCCGATATGTTATTATCATAATCTATATCAGTAATGGCCTGCTCATTTTGCATGCTTTTTTGCTTAGATTTGGGCAGAATTTTGACGTCAGATAAACGGCGTACCACATAGTTATGCGGTATGGTCTGTCCGCCTTTATGAGCATTGGTATCATCAAAAATCATATGACCTTGGCTATCGATACGAGCGTATTTCATAGGTTTGTCACGTGGCCAAAAAAAGTCGGACGGGTGGGTCAGCATATGACTAAAAAGCTGCTTGGTTAAACGGCTCCATTCCATAAACTTGACTTCTTTAGAGCGCAGGGCGACAAACAATGCCAGCGAGAAACTGACCATGAGGTTGACCATACCGATAAGGGCAACGCCCAAAATAGAGATGAAAAAAACCGTCCAATCCCATTGATTGGCAGGTATGTGAAATAACCCATGCGCCAGATTCGCCGAGGCAAAAGCGATATGACGTATGTCAATCGGTAAGCCAAATATAAAGCCTATGGTAGCCGTGCTGCCTAAGAATACTCCGAATAAAAAGTTGCCCATAATGGCGCCGAGATTGGCTTCGATAAAGCCGCCTAAACGCTGAAGCCAAGCTTTGGGTAATAAGTATTGCAAAAGCTTATGACGCTGAATACGGGCGCCGATTTGGTTATAAACCGCCAAATTATCATAGTAACCCGCGATAAGACCGGCTAAAAATAAATACACGCCAGCGATAGCCGCATGAGGAAGTGCTAGTGAGTGAAAAGGGTCAAGGTCATGCAATAAGTGTGCGGCCTTGTCAGTATTGATCATCGGAGTACCAGTATACTGTAACCACGCAAACGAGATAATCAGGGCAACAGGTATGGCTAACATGACGTTACCCATAATCGCAACAAACTGGGTACGTAAAATATCGACCACCAGCTCTGATAACTTGTTTAATTGGTGCGATTTCTTACCAGAACCGTCAGAGATGGTAGAGGCGATTGCCGCTGCTGTCATAGCCGGCTGTTTGGTAGCGACCGTACCGTGGACGATGTGAATAAATACAAAGCCTAAACCATAAATCATACTATTGATAAAGGCGCGTCCCATCGGAGCCAGCGCCAGATGGTACGCCAATATCTTAGTAGTCGCCATAAAAGCAATGATAAAGCCACCGATGGAAGCTTTTTTAAACATCTTTTGATAGCCAGCTTTGTCGGTACTAATATAATGCTCTCCGACGCGGCTGGCGTTTTCGGTGACTTTGCGCGATAGCAGCTTGGTATTATTATCAATCAAATAACCAATACTATAGCGGCGACTGGCACTCGTAATCAGCGCTTGAATAAGCTCAATAATAGCCTGATCACGCTTATCGTAGTTGTCTGCTACCAGCTCAGTTAAAATACGCATCCGTTGTAGGCTTTGATCCAAGCGCAGCATCATGTTGGTTAGGCGGATTGAGATACCAGTTTTATAGATACGTTTACGGATAGTGGCAACGATATCTTCACATTGCTCAATCATCACTAGTAATGGCGCAGGATCGACCGCTTTGTCAGGGATAATATCGGTCAGAGTGTCGAGCTCATGCGCTTCTCGGTATTGATTGACGTAGAGGACAGCTTCTTGATTTTGTGCCACAAATGACGCCGAGTAATTGAGCATTTGCGGATAAAATTCCATCAAATCTGGATGCAAGCCGATGCCGCTAATCCGATACGATAAAATGATAATCGCGTTCAAGATACTGTTTTTTGCCGTTGCGACCAAGTTTAAATGCTGCTCATTGACCTTGAGTAGGCCGACCATCTCATCCCATTTGTCTTTGTCAATATTGGCAAGCCAGCGCTCATCCGAGCGTCTGTCAAATAAATAACCGACCAATTCTATAACGGAATCTTCTTGTGGCAGCAGGGGTAAAAAACGATGACCGATAAGGCGGCGCAGACTATTAAAAAAGCCTTGATCTGACATGATGCCCGTATCGGTATATAACGCAATTTGGCGATATTCAATGATGAGTTTTAAAACGAAGCTTGACAGTCCATCGGCGTATTCTGGATGCTGACGTAAAATATCAATCAAATCTTGCATCTTTTGATTGGCTAATGCCGGCTCTTTGTCGCTGACACGTAGCTCATCGATTAAGCGCTTGAGTACCGCAGGATCTGGCACATCACTTAAGGCAGTAATCTGTTGTAAAATGTGTTTTATTTCTGACACATTGCATCCCTTATGGTAGTTATTTCAATCATTGTTATTATTGAGTATGGGCAAGGAGATATTTCTTTTAGCAAATGCTGTGTTTATCAATATTGCAATAAGTGAGGGGAGTTTTTGAGTGTTAATTTTTAGCGTACCAATGCATCACTTTACTGTTTAAAACTAAAAAACCCTTATTAAAGTTAATACGCTTAGCTCTGCGTTATTTTAATCGTAACCATCTCTCGGCGCTTAATTATTTTGTTAGCAGTTATTCTGACCTTGACTATGCTGATTTCTCTTCTTTCTTTAATTCGTCTAATTTCTTTAATGGCTGCCACAATATTTTGGCAAAAAAAGGGACAGTAGCGTGACTGTCCCTTTTATCGTTGTACGGTATGGCTTACTTTATTATAAAAGTAAACAATTAGCTAGCAGGTACATCAAAGTAACTAAGATCAAAGTTCATCATTGGATCACTGCCAGCTTTTACCATCTGCGCGTGAGCGTCGATACGTGGCAAGATACGACCGACGAAATAATCGGCAAGCTTGGCTTTATTGGTGTAGAACTCACCTTCTTTACCATTCGCAGCTTCGACCATGAGTGCAAACATATACGAGTAGGCAAGGTAGCCAAACGCATGCATGTAATCAACGGCACAGCCATTAATTTCACTCTTACGTGCGCCAATATTGCTAAGTACCGTGGTGGTTAACTCTTCAATCGTATCAGCAGCGTTTAGCGTTGCTTGCTTGATACCATGATCCGCTTGCATATTATTGACAAAGTCACGAATCTCACCTAAGAAATGGATGACATATTTGCCGTTATTTTTTGCCACTTTACGGCCTAGTAAATCAAGCGCTTGGATACCATTGGTGCCTTCATAAATCTGCGCAATACGGGTATCACGGACGATTTGCTCCATACCCCATTCGCGGATATAGCCGTGACCACCAAATACTTGCTGACAATCAATAGTGGCTTCTAACGCTTTGTCGGTCAAGAAAGCTTTAGCAACTGGCGTCAGTAAGGCAACGCGTGCAGCGGCTGCTTGAGCGGCTTCAGGATCGGTACTAAATTTCTCTTGGTCTAGGTTTTTGGCGACGTACATCGCAAAACAACGTGACGCTTCGGTGTTGGCTTTGGCATTTAACAGCATACGGCGTACATCGGCATGATAAATGATGGCGTCAGCAGGTTTCTCTGGGCTTTGAATTTGGGTATCGCTACGGCCTTGACCACGGTCATTGGCATATAGCGCCGCATTTTGATAAGCAAGCTCAGAACCACCAAGACCTTGTAGACCCATGGTCACACGCTCATAGTTCATCATGATGAACATTGAAGACAGACCGGTGTTTTCTGCGCCAACCATCCAGCCTTTGGCATTATCAAAGTTCATCACGCAAGTCGCTGAGGCTTTGATACCCATTTTATGCTCGATAGAGCCAACTGCCAAGGTGTTGCGCTCGCCCAAGCTGCCATCTTCATTAACCAAGAATTTTGGTACCACAAACAGCGAAATACCCTTTGAGCCTTCTGGCGCATTCGGGGTTTTTGCCAACACCAAATGAATGATATTTTCTGTGAGGTCATGCTCACCGCCGGTGATAAAGATTTTGGTACCAGAGATGTTATAGCTACCATCATCGTTTGGTACTGCTTTGGTTTTGATAATACCTAAGTCAGTACCAGCATGCGGCTCAGTCAAGCACATAGTACCCGACCATTCACCGTTGTACATTTTCTCTAAGTAAGTTTGCTTTTGCTCTTCAGACGCCGCCGCATTTAAGCAAAGCGTTGCGCCTACGGTTAGGTTTGGATATAGAGCAAATGCTTGGTTGGCGGTAAATACCATCTCTTCGGTCAACATAGTGACCATTTTTGGGAAACCTTGACCGCCGTATTCAGAATTACCACTTAAGCCAACCCAACCTGATTCGGCATACTGCTTATAGGCGTCTTTGAAGCCAGTAGGGGTGGTGACAACGCCATTACCTTCAAAGGTTGCGCCTTCTTCATCGCCACTACGGTTGATAGGTAATAAGACGTTTTTTGACAGTTTTGCCATTTCTTCCAAAATCATATCGACAGTTTCCATATCGACATGAGCAAGGTTTTCGTTGTTTTGCCAAAATTCAGGCGCCTTAAATACGTCGTTTAGGATAAAGCGCATGTCGTTAAGAGGGGCATTATAAACAGCCATAAACATTCCTTTGGTTTAAATAAATAAAAGTGAGTAGGGCAAAGCGTTCAATTTTCTTGTGAGTGTAGCTTAAACATAGATAGTTAAAGTTTAGCAAATTAGCGTAACGCCGGGTGGTTTTCTTCGTGAATTGTGCGTCCACCAAAAACTATTAGCAATAAAGCCGCTAAGAAAATCGGCAACACACCTAAGTATGTTGCCGATAGGAACTGCTTATTAAAATAGATACTACACTTGCAACGTTCTATACATTAAAACGCAAATTGATCAACGTCCATGGTCATGTACGGCTCAACACCTGTGCTGATGCGCTGTACGTGCGTGGTAGTACGCGGCAATAATTTTGCAAAGTAGAATTGTGCTGTTTTGATTTTGGCATCGTAAAAGGCTTTTTCGCCAGTGCCGTCAGTCAATGCAGTTTGCGCGACCAATGCCATACGCGCCCATAAATAAGCTAGCGTGACATAACCGCTAAAGTATAAGTAGTCAACAGCCGCACCGCCAACTGCATCTGGGTTTTCAGTCGCTTGCATGCCAATACGCGCGGTCAAATCGCCCCATTCTTTGACGTGTTTGGCAAGTGGGCGGATAAATTGACCCATTTGATCGTTGTCTTTGTTTTCTTCGCAGAAAGTTTGGATAACTTTGACAAAGTTGGCCAGCATTTTACCTTGTGAGCCCAATACTTTACGGCCGAGTAGGTCAAGCGCTTGGATTTCAGTGGTACCTTCGTAGAGGCAAGCAATACGGGTATCACGGACGTTTTGCTCCATGCCCCATTCGCTGATAAAGCCGTGGCCGCCATAAACCTGTACGCCATGGTTAGCCGCTTCTAGACCAGTTTCAGTCAAGAATGCTTTAGCAATCGGTGTCAATAGTGACAGCATTTGGTCAGCAAATTTAAGATCATCGCCTTCGCCTTTTGCAACAGTATCCGCAAAGTGTGAGAGGTAATAAACGAGGGCACGACCGCCTTCAGCAAAGGCTTTTTCGGTCAATAGCATGTTACGAACGGCTGGGTGAACGATGATAGGATCAGCGACTTTTTCTGGTGCTTTTGCCCCTGATAATGAACGCATCGCTAAGCGGTCTTTGGCATAGGTTAATGAGCCTTGGAACGCATATTCTGCTGCCGTTAAACCTTGAACGGCGGTACCGATACGGGCCACGTTCATAAAGGTAAACATGCACTGTAGACCGCGGTTTTCTGGGCCAATCAAATAACCAGTTGCGCCATCAAAGTTCATCACGCAAGTCGCTGACGCTTTGATACCCATTTTGTGCTCGATAGAACCACAAACGACGTTGTTGTTTTCGCCAAGGCTGCTGTCTGCGTTGACCATGACTTTAGGCACGATAAACAGCGAGATGCCTTTAGTGCCAGCAGGCGCGCCTGGTAGACGGGCTAGGACGATATGAATGATATTGTCGGTTAGGTCATGCTCGCCCGCTGAGATAAAGATTTTTTGACCAGTGATGCTATAAGTGCCGTCATCGTTTGGCTCAGCTTTGGTGCGGATAATACCCAAGTCAGAACCCGCATGCGCTTCAGTCAAGCACATAGTACCTGACCATTCGCCGGTGACCATTTTTTCAAGGTAAGTTTGTTTTTGCTCTTCAGTACCATGGTGCTCGATGGTTTGAATCGCGCCATGTGATAGGCCAGGATACATAGAAAATGACCAGTTCGCCGTGCCAACCATCTCATTGATAACTGTTGATAATGAGAACGGCATGTTTTGACCGCCGAATGCTTCTTCAGCAGACAAGGCTGGGAAGCCAAGCTCACAATAAGCTTTATACGCTTCTTTAAAGCCTTTTGGCGTGGTAACAGTGCCGTTGTCAAAATGACAGCCTTCCGCGTCGCCGCTTTGGTTCAATGGTGACAGCTCATTTTCCGCAAAGCTTGCCGCCATCTCAAACAGACTGTCCATCAACTCACGATCCGCTTCTTGGAACGCTGGTAAGGTTTTGTAGTGACTTTCGCTGTCAAGTAACTCATGCATCACGAATTGGATATCACGTAGGGGCGCTTTATATTGCATAACTTCCTGTCCTTTTTTAGGATGCGACCGGCAGTAAAACAGCAACTGTCATCGACTATTATGAATAGTCTGAGTTGCCAACTATTTACTGTTAAAGGGTTTGTCTGTATCAATAACGGACAACAACACCGATCATATGAAATAAATTGAGAAGAGTGAAAAAGAATTATGATTGTATTCGTAAATTCTTGGTAAAAGATAGGCGTTCACTGGCAAATATACAAGTTTGGTGACAATACTGATAAGTCATCAACCTGTGTTGCATCCTATATATCATCGAGCTTATACGCTAAAAACTTAAGCATTATTTAATAATAATAGTAGAAAAATTCAAACAATATCGCTTTAATAAATCTCGCTTTAATAGATAATCCTAAGGACGGTCGTTTTTAGACAAATGTTGCTGCATAAGCATCTTAGTGGCCTCGTCCGCCGTCATCGGTTTACCAAACCAATAACCTTGACCGTACTGACAACCCATACTAAGCAGTAAATCGCGTTGCTGCTCGTTTTCAATACCTTCGGCGATAACGTGCATATCAAGCGCTTCTGCTAAATCCAAAATCGCTTTAACAATGGCGCGCTGCGTACGGTCATTGGTAATCTTAGAGATAAAGCTTTTGTCAATTTTGATAAAATCAAACGGATATTCTTGTAAATAGCTTAACGAGGCAAAACCTGTACCAAAGTCATCGAGCGCCAGGCAGATGCCAAGTTCTTTAAGTAAATCCAGTTGTTTTTTGACATTGGCATGGCGCTGTATCAATGAAGATTCGGTCACCTCTATGTGCAGTTGGTGAGCGGCAAGTTTATGGCTGTCTAACAAGTTACTGACCAAGTCAAAAAAATCAGGATGGCTAAACTCGGCCGCATCGGCGTTGATACAGATGTGCTGCTCAAAGCCCAAATCTTGCCAAACGGTCAATTGCTTGGCAATTTGGTTCGCCATTTGTGAAAATAGCTCAAACGATAACTTATGAGAAATGATGGCATCCATAAAATCGGCGGGTCTTAGTAAGCCGCGAGTAGGGTGTTGCCAGCGCACCAACGCCTCAAAACCGCTAATCACACCCGTATCTAAGGCGAATTTTGGTTGGTAATAAGGCACAAATTGACATTCGTTGCTGGCCGTCCTAAGCTCAGACTCTAACTGTATATCGTGTGCATTCCTCTCGTTAATCGATTTATGATACCAACAGACATCATCGCCCCCTTGCTGCTTGACGTAATTCAACGCTTTTTCGGCTTTGGTCAATAAGCCGATGAACTCATTGCCGTTTTCAGGAAAATAGCTGACCCCAACCGAAATATGACAATAGACTTGTGCTTCTTTTGCCATGCTGTCATTTAAGAAAAAAGGCCGCTCGCACATTTGCATTAAACTGTCTAATTGATGGCGAACCATATTGGCATCGTTGCATTCAAATAATAAAGCAAAGTCGTCACCGCCAAAATGCGAAAAGCAGCGTAAATTGTCCAGCTCTAACTCGGTGATACGTAAGACAAAATTTTCTACCAGTTTGTTGATATTATCTGGTCCCAATAAGATAGCAAGGTTGCGATAACGGTCAATGTTAAAACGCACGACCACCACTTCTTGGTAGCTTTCTATTAACAACTCACTGGTTTGACTTAAAAATACTTTACGGTTTGGCAGTCCAGTTAGCTGGTCATAATTTAACAGATGGGCGACCTTTTTTCTGTTTTTAGCCAGCGTCGCCATATTACGTATGGTACCAACGTAATAAGGGGTGTCTTCTAAGTAAATTTTGCGATAGGTGATATGACAGTCAAGTACTTCGCCATAGCGATTTGCCATCGAAAAATCAATTTCACAAAATCCTGTACTGTCTAAACTGTTAATCAGATTTCTAAGCACACCTTGCTCTTCTTCAGACAAAAACTCGGCTGCATAGATACCAAGCGGACGGCCAAGCAAAAATTTTTCTGTATAGCCAAGCATCAGCTCATAGTTCGCATTAACGGATAGATAGCGCAGTTTGTCGTCCAATATAAAGATAGCGTCTTCAAATTGCTCGCACAGCTTGACCAATAATTGCTGTTTATCCGATATTGGCATAGGGGTAAAATCGGTCATAATAGGACTCATAACATCAAATTAAATAATAAATGGCGATGTAGCGATGTAGCGATGTAGCGATGGCAATTTGATGCCTACATATGTAAGGTGTGCAGGGTTGCCAATGAGCCCAATGTCGCTAAGGCAACGACAGGCGCAGTTTCGGTACGCAGCACCCTTGGTCCAATTTGCCACGCTGCAAAACCAACGTCAGCAGCTTTGGCGCATTCATCAGCGCTGAGCCCGCCCTCAGGTCCGATTAGTAATTCAACATAAGGCGTCTGTTGTTTCAAAACGACGGGCAGCGCCTCAGGCATCAGCGGTTGTCCTGCTGCTGGCACGCTTAGCTGCAGACGTAAATCTGCTGGTTGCTGTAATGCTTGATAGTAGGCATCTTTACTTAGCTCAGCGACGATTGGGCTAACTGCCATCTCTTTGTCGTTTTCGTTGGCCGCTATATTTGACAGCCAGTCATCAATCGATAATGGCGCGAGAATAAGGGGCGGGCGATTAAGGCCGCATTGCTCACAAGCAGCAATAGCCACTTGCTGCCAATGTGCCAGCTTTTTCTCCACTTGCGCAGGTTTTAGGTTGACCTCACCGTGGTGGCTGGCGAGCAGTTGAATAGCGGTGACACCAAGCTCAGTGGATTTTTGAATGGCGTAATCCATGCGCTCGCCGCGACTCATCACCAGTCCGATTTTTGTCAAGACAGCGGCATTGCGATCGGTTTCTAGGTGTGCCAGTAACGTCGCAGTGGCGTGTTTTTTGCTAATGCTATTGAGCTGTACCTGATATTCACCGCCAAAACCGTCAAATAAAATACCTGTATCGCCGATATTGGCGCGCAGTACACGGCACCAATGATGGACAATACTTTCGGTCAACTCGACGCTAGCACCGATAGCTAAGGTGCTCAGTTGTGGGTAGGTTGGGGCATTTTTATCACTGCTATCGCTACTAGTGGCATAAAAGAAACGTCGCAAAATTACTTATTCCTATAATGGGAGTCATGATATTTTTCAATATCTTAGCAGAATATCATTTGGGTGGGTAAAGGGATTATCATAAGTAAAATTGGTATAAATGCAATTCCCATACCAAAAAAGACCGGCGCCCCTAAGAACGCCAGTCATTCAGCAATACATTCGATAAATATTTAAGCAATCAAGCCTAAAGCTTCGACTAAGCGTTTATTTGGCTCAACCTTATTCATGCTATAAAAATGCATAGCAGGTACGCCCTCAGAGATTAGACGCTCACACAAACGATAAACGACATCAAAGCCGAACTCTCGGATAGCAGCTCGGTCATCGCCAAAATCCGCCAAGCGCTTACGCACGTAACGCGGAATATCAGCGCCACAGCTATCAGCAAAGCGTACGAGATTGCTTGAGTTGGTAATCGGCATGATGCCAGCGACCAAAGGCTGCGCTACCGTGTCAATACCGCGTTTTTCTAAGGTATCACGCAGATATAGATAGCTATCGGCATTATAGAAAAACTGGGTAATCGACGCATTGGCGCCCGCTTGATATTTATTCACCAAATTATCGACGTCAAACTCAAAGCTACGTGCTTGCGGATGCATCTCAGGGTAGGCTGCGACCTCGATACGGAAGTGATCGCCTGAATGTTCGCGGATAAACTTTACTAAGTCTAAGGCAAACGGTAACTCACCCATACCTACCTGACCTGACGGTAAATCACCACGCAAGGCAACCAAGCGTGTGATGCCCAAACTTTTATAAAGATCGAGTAGTTCAGCGATTTGACTTTTGTCGTCACCGATACAAGACATATGCGGCGCAATATCCGTGTCACCGCGCGCACACAACGCTTGCACGATATCTAACGTACGGCCACGGGTTGAACCGCCAGCCCCGTAAGTCACCGAAAAATACGCAGGTGATAGCTTATTGAGCTCATCATAAGTACCGAGTAGCTTTTCATGGCCTTGCTCGGTTTTGGCTGGGAAAAACTCAAAGGAGAAAGCAGGCTTAGTCACAGTCTGACTCCTATTAGTATTTATAAGCGTCAGGCTTAAACGGACCTTCGACAGGTACGCCTAGATACACGGCTTGTTTTTCAGTCAGTTTCGTCAATGTACCGTTAAAACCAGCAACCATCGCCGCCGCAACTTCTTCATCGAGTTTTTTCGGTAACACTTTAACGTATAAATTATCAAAACGCTCATCGACTGGCAGCTCAGCGAATTTTTCTTCAAACAAGTACATTTGTGCCAATACTTGGTTAGCAAATGAGCCATCCATCACGCGCGATGGGTGACCAGTAGCGTTACCTAAGTTCACCAAGCGACCTTCAGCAAGCAAAATCAAATAATCGTTTTCGTCATCCGAGCGGAATACTTGATGCACTTGTGGCTTAATCTCAACCCAGCGCCAGTTATCACGCATAAACTGCGTATCAATTTCGGTATCGAAGTGACCGATGTTACAGACGACCGCACCCGGCTTCAGCGCCGCTAGCATATGTTTGTCACAAACGTGATAGTTACCGGTAGTGGTAACAATTAAGTCAGTATCTTCAAGCAGACGAGTATTGATGTTTTCTGCGCCGCCGGTGTTATCGCCATTGATATAAGGTGACAATACTTCATAGCCGTCCATACAGGCCTGCATGGCACAAATAGGATCAACTTCTGAGACACGAACAATCATGCCTTCTTGACGTAAGCTTTGCGTTGAGCCTTTACCCACATCACCATAACCGATGACCAAAGCACGGCGACCTGCAAGGAACATATCGGTAGCACGTTTGATGGCGTCATTTAAGCTATGACGGCAGCCGTATTTGTTGTCATTTTTAGATTTGGTAACCGCGTCGTTAACGTTGATAGCCGGTACTTTTAGCGTACCTTTACCCAGCATTTCAACCAAACGATGGACACCTGTAGTAGTTTCTTCAGAGATACCATGGATGTTATCAAGCATTTGGGCATAATCATTATGAATCAAAGCGGTTAAATCACCGCCGTCGTCCAAGATTAAGTTTGCATCCCAAAGTTGACCGGACGCTTCGCCGCCAACGTGGATTTGTTGACGCAAGCACCACTCGTACTCTTCTTCGGTTTCGCCTTTCCAAGCATAAACAGAAATACCAGCAGCAGCAATCGCAGCAGCAGCATGGTCTTGAGTTGAGAAGATGTTACATGAGGTCCAGCGTACTTCCGCACCGAGCGCAACTAACGTCTCGATAAGGACAGCCGTCTGAATAGTCATGTGGATACAGCCAGCGATTTTTGCGCCTTTAAGCGGTTGGTCGGCTTCGTAGCGACGACGCAAACCCATCAGGGCAGGCATTTCGGCTTCAGCTAAAGTGATTTCACGGCGACCGTAATCAGCAAGGCTGATGTCGGCGACTTTATAGTCAGTGAAAGAGGGGTCGATCGTATGGGCAGATGGGGTGTTAGACACTGCGTCCATAATATGCTCCTATCAGTTAATAGATAAAAAGAATAAAAACGCAGGTGCCGTTATTTGCGCTGCTCATAACCCAAAATGGTAATAAACAGTTAACCGAGCCTAACATAATGATTGATTTGCAAAGCAATAAAGCTTAAGTGCAGTAATCGATGATTATGGCGCAACACCTCTCGGAGGTCGTTATTGTAATTGATGGTGATTAATTTGTCACCTATTGGCTGCGGAAAATCGTAAGTGCTTGCGTCATAAAAAAAGGCCATCGATTGATAGCCTTGATTATTTATATACATGCTATGTTATGAAGCTAAATATTTTTAGAACCAGTTATAGGTGAGTGAGCCGAAATAGCTGGTGCCTTCTGTGGTATAGACGTTACCATACTGGCTTGAAAGCGTATAGTCTTCATCAGTGATATTATCTACCCGCAAGTTAGCGCGAAGATTAGGATTAATATAAACTGCGCCGCTTAAATTAAGCAAGGTATAGCTATCAAGTTTATTGTTTTCGGCCGTGACTCTATCATCCGTATGTTTGGCTTCAAGGCGAATATCAAACATCGGTTGTTGATAACCCACGTAAATTAAACCACTGTTTTTAGGACGATAGGCAAGCTGTTGATCGTAGCTGGCGCTATTTGCCGTTTTGTCTTTTGCATCTAAGTAGTCATAACCGAGACCAAAGATAAAGTCGTTCATATTCCAGTCTGAAGTCAAACTTAACCCTTTGATTTTCGCTTCACTGATATTTGCCGCATTAGAAATCAGGTCTTCTGCATCGGTGTAATAGCCTGTCAATCGTGATGTTTGAGCATCATTTGCGTATTCAACGAATACTTCGGTGTTTTTCGTTCTTTCGGGTTTAAGGTTGGGGTTACTAAAACCCGGCCAGTATAAGTCATTAAACGTTGGGGCACGAAAACCTGTAGCATAGTTGGCGCCAATTCGCATACCTGCCAACGGACGTATAGCCGCTCCCAAATTGTAGGTACTCTCATTGCCATACTGAGAGTTGTCGTCTAAGCGATAGTTGGCTTGTAGGTCGTAATAAGTGTCCGCGAGCTGATAACCAACAAAGACACTTTTGACCGTTCTGTCGTTAGGGTCATAAGGGGTCTGTACAGGAGGAGTGGTGTCAGGGTAAGGTGGATAGACTAAAACATCTGACGCGTCTAGCTTTTGTGACAACCATTCTGCGCCAACAGTTACAGTACCCGGTTGCGCGTTGATACTGGTTTCTAAACGTGCTTGCTCTTGTGTGGTATCGTACTGACTGCCTTCTTGGTAATTGATAGAGTAGGTGTCATGAGAAGTCGATTTGTCGATACTTTGACCGTAACTAAGCTTACTGACCGTCAAAGGCGTTTCATATTGAAGATAGGCATTGGCACTGCCATTCTTTTGGTCTGAATAGGCATTTGGAAACGCATTTCCTGCTGAGTCAATATCAGTGGTAGAGTCAGTATACAAAGCACTCAATCCCGCGCTTAGCGAGTCTGAAAGCTTATGCTGCAATGCCAAACTGGCGTTAGTAGATTTAAAGCCATCATCGTCCGCATTAAAATCAACAGACTCGGGGTTGGCTATGACGTTAAAGCCGTCTGTTTCGTTGCGACTGACGCCCAAGCTCATTGATGAAGTCGCATTTTTAAGCTGACCTGTAATGCCTATTTGGTAATGATTGTTACTGCCATAACCAACAGTCGTAGAAACATTGGATTTATCGACGCTATTGCCCTTAGTAAAGATTTGAATGACACCGCCCATGGCATCAGAACCATAAATACTAGAACCTGAGGCGCCGTATAAAATCTCAATACGATCCAGTTGATCTGCTGATAATAGATTTAGAGAAGGGCTACCCAAGGAGATAGAACCATAGCGTATCCCATCGATAATCACCAAGACTTGCTTGCTATCAAAACCGCGCATATAAAAATTACTGGCTGTGCCCATACCGCCACTTTGCGTAATATTAATACCAGGCTGATTCTTTAATACGTCAGTTACTGTCTGACCCTGATAACGCTGCAATTCTTCACTATCAATGACTCGAGTTTGGGCAATGACATTACTGGTCTTAGTTGGCGTCCGCGTCGCTGTCACGACAATCTTATCAAGCTCAACTTGTGGCAACTCGCTGTGATTGATAACGCTACTATTACCAGTCGCAGCTGTGGCACTCATAGCAAATCCGCCTAAAGCACTTAAGATACATAACCGCAGATAGGTGGTCGAAGATGAACGTGATAAAGCCATATTGAATTCCAAAGTTAAATGACAAGTTGAACAAAGTAAAAAGTTACAGAAGCGAGAGCCTAAAAGTAAAAAATTACAAAAAGTAATACGAATTTTACATGCGTTTATTATCTATAAAAGCTACGTACTTATAAACCACTTTGTCTTAATATTTATTCAGCATACGCTGAGTGATGCTCATGATGACGGGGAGTTATTTGGGTTGTTTAGCCATTAGTAGTGTTTTTTAAGCCTTTAAATAAATATTATCTGCATTAAAGGCAAGCACTATTTTAACCAGTAATAAAAACATGCAATCAAACGCATTGCTGTGATTAATAATTGCTATTATAGTGGCGGATTTCATTTATTTACTATGCTGCTCTTCCTAAAGCTAAGAGGTTTGTTTTGTCTATTCAGCGTCATCTGAGTGCTCGTACTGCGCCATCTGCATCATTTATATCTTTAAAAACAAAAACGCCGCTCATGATAACGGTGTTTTTCTTTGCGATGCTATTGAGTGTATTAAGCGTGGTTTTTTCACATAAGGTGCTTGCTGCCGAAGCCAACATATTGGGCGTGGGTGGTCAAACTGAAGAGGTGGTCAATACCTCGGTGCCCGATTCTTTCGGACGTGATACGCCGCGCCATACCGTACAAGGCTTTATTAAAGCGTTGGGCGATAACGACTATCTGCTGGCCAGTAATTATCTAAATTTATCCAAGTCTGATAATCCAACCACTGTGGTGCGCCAATTTAAGCAAGCACTCGATGCGGGCGGGCGTTTTCAGCCTGATTTGCAAATTAACAATACGCCTGAGGGCAATTTAAGCGATCAGCTACCGCCAAGCCAAGAAAACGTCGGCGTGATTAATGTCGGTGATAAGAGTGTGCCGCTGGTGCTCGAAAGAGTGGCCTCTAAGCAAGGCGAGCAGTATTGGCAGTTTTCAAACGATACCCTAAGCTCGATACCAGAAGTGATAGAGAATTATCAGCCGACGCTGGTTTCGCGCTACACCATTGACTCATTAGATGGTAAAAAGCTATTTGGTTATCAGATTTCCGATATATTGGCGGCATTAGCCATTATAGTCAGTAGTTTTATCTTCACTTACATCGTGGTTTGGCTGCTCTATTATTTATTAAAACTGATTTATCCTCGCCTACGAGGTGAGACGTTACCTTTACCCAATAATGTGATATTGCCACTGACCGTCGTTATCACGGCGCTGATATTGGCCGAGGTGATGGTTTATGCCGGCATATCAGTGACACTGCGTGAACCGATTAAGCGCTTTACGGACATTGCCTCTTGGGTAGCGACGACATGGCTATTACTGCGTGTTATTGATTCCATATTTACCCGCGCGGTCAATTTAAGTTATAAGAAAAACTATACCGAGCGAGTTTCTATCTTGGGTTTGATGCGCAAGGTGGTCAAAGCGCTATTATTAATCTTTGCCGTTATTGTCATTTTTGGGAATTTAGGATTTGATTTGACCACAGGGATTGCCGCATTAGGGGTCGGTGGTTTAGCCTTGGCACTAGGTGCGCAAAAGACGATTGAGAACTTGGTCGGCAGTGTGGTGGTGGTGGCAGATTCGCCAGTACGCATCGGCGACTATTGTAGCTTCGGCAACCAAGCAGGTACGGTGATTGATATCGGTATTCGTTCATCACGGGTGCGCACGCTGAACCGGACGATTGTGACGGTGCCTAACAGTGACTTCTCATCGATGCAAATTGAAAACTATACCTCGCGGGATATGTTTCACTTTTTGCATAACTTATATATCAAACGCAATGCGGATATTGATGTGGTCTTCAAAATGGTCAAAAAATTAGATCAATTTTTGGACGAGCACGAGCTGACCAATCAGGAGTGGAATCAGGCCAATATTTCAGAGCTGCGCCAAGACTGCTACGTCATTCAACTGCGCGCTTATATTAATGCTGTCGACTCGATAGAGTTTTATCGCAAGCAAGATGACTTGTTGGTCGATGTGTTGACCCTGGTGAAAAAATACGATGTCGAGCATGCGCTGCCGACGCAGCAGCTGATTGTCAATCAAGCCGAGCTTGAGCCACAACCTCAGCTAGAAACCGTGACCGATGATTCGATAAACGAAGCAGTGGACGCAAGCGATGCGGGTGAAGCAGACACTGATGCCAATAACGACAATGCTGCTGATGAGCAAAAGGCGCTTGATTTAAATAAAAACGCTGACAGTGCGACGAGTGAGAAAGAGGCTCGTAAAGACACCACTAAAAAGCAAAAAATACAAAAGCATAAACATCGACTATTAAAAAAAGGTAAGTTTAAACACGCCAAAAAGAAATTTGGTTTTTCTATTTGGAATCAGCCTTAATATTTTGTGTGGTTATTTTACTTAAGGTTTATTGAACGTTTTATTTATAAAGCTATGGCTTATAAAGGTATAGCGGTTTTTTGACGTAAAAAACCATAATATTGCCATAACAATAAGCTGGCAGCGCTACGGTGCGGTGACCAATCTTGGGTCAGGTTTTTTAATTGTTTTGGCGTTGGGCGCTCTTCTAAATCTAACAATTCCATCGCTGCGACTTTAATGGCTAGATCATCAACTGCCAGCACATCAGCGCGCTGTAACGAAAACAGCAGATACATCTCAGCGGTCCAGCGTCCAATACCGATAACAGCCGTCAGAGTGCTGATAACTTCTTCATCGGGTAAGGTCTCTAAGGCAGCAAAATCTATATTGTGCTCGACCAAAGAGCGCGTATAACGAATTTTTTGCTTAGATAGCCCTTGCGCACGTAAATCCTCGTCTGTCGCTGCCCGAATCGCTGATGGCGTCGTCAAACTTGCCTCTACTAAGCGTTGCCATATACTGGCTGCCGCCGTGACTGATAGCTGTTGCCCAACCATCGCTCTCATTATTTGTGTAAAGCCGCCTGCGTTATGGCGTAAATCAGGCATACCCACTTGCTCATAAACAGGCGCAAATTTTGGCTCGAGAGCAATCAAAGCGTTGATATGTGCTTTTAATGCTTGTTCATTTTCGATGATTTGTATATTCATAGAGAAATCACTTACTAAAAAATATGCAGCAAAATGATAGGAAGGTTTATCAAAGCGCGACTACAAAACGAGAGGGTAAACCTTTGATATAAAAAAGGACTGCGTCATGGCAGTCCTTTTTTTTCGAACTATAATTTTATTCTTTATCGGTTTTGGTCTTTTTAAGTAGTACCAGTACCGCACCATTGCCACCATCTTTCGGCGGAGCCGAGCAAAATGCCAGTACTTCTGGCAGTTGACGTAACCAACCGTTGACGCAGGTTTTTAAAATGGCTTCAGAGCCTTTACCGTGGACGATTTTTACCACAGTTTCATTGTTTTGCTTAGCTTGACTGAGCAGTTGCGTCATTGCATCGCGCGCTTCTTCGATGGTGCAGCCATGAATGTCTACCGCATCATACCAGCGTAGCTTACCTTTTTTAAGCTGATCAAAAATTTTGTTTTGTAGGGTAGGCTGCTTATAGGATAAATAGGCTTCGCCTGCTACAGGGTTTAATAGCGCCTGCATATCTGATAAACCTGCGCCCAAATCACCGGCCTCACTCCCTTGAGCGGCAGCGCGTTTTGATAACGTTGCAGCGTCAGGCTTACCCGCTTTAGAGGCGTTGGCAGGTGTGCGCACGTTTTTGTCTTTTAGCTGGTTGACGCCATGCATCGCTTGCATAAATAGCACTTTATCGTCGTCGATATGTTCGCTATCTAATTGCTTGACCGTTTTTTTGACTTGTTTTTGGGTCAAGAGTGAGACAGGTTCGGTTGGCTTTTCATTTTCACCTTCTGGTGAATTGGTATCGCGACCTTTACTCAGTTGCCCTTTAAGTTCTTTTAATTGGTCTTGCATTTCTTTTGAAAATAGGGAGTTTGACATAATAATTAACGTATCGTTGGTTAGTGAATGAGTATCTTAATGGTTTATATCGTACATAAAATAGATGTGGTTTACTTTACGCCTGTGCTGCGACGCTCGCAAGTAAGGATTGTAACGCTTGTCCGGGATGCTCGGTCTTCATAAACTGCTCGCCGATTAAAAAGTGCTGAATATCATTATTGAGCATCAAACGAATATCATGACTGCTATGAATGCCACTTTCGGTGACAATAAGCGGCCGTTCTAGACGGTCATTAGGATTGGCAGCGAGGGCATCATCGATAGCTAATTCGCGCAGCAGGGTATTTTTTAAATCAAGCGTCGTTTGTAAGTCGACATCAAAGGTATTTAAATCGCGATTATTAATACCATAGATATTATGCGCTGAACGTGGCAACTGTAGCGCACGCTCAAGCTCATCTGCTGTATGAACTTCAATCAACACATCCATACCCAGCTCAATGCTTAGCGCATGTAGCTCTTGTACTTGCGCGTCATCAAGACAGGCCATAATCAATAAAATACAATCAGCGCCCATTAAGTAAGATTGGTAAATCTGATAAATATCTACCATAAAATCTTTGCGCAATATCGGCAAGCTGCAAGATTCGCGCGCTTGGATTAAGTAGCTGTCATCACCTTGAAAATAATCACGGTCAGTGAGTACTGATAAACAACTGGCTCCCGCTTGCTCATATTGCTTGGCAAATAGCGTAGGCGCAAAGTTATGATTGATAATACCTTTAGACGGCGAGGCTTTTTTAATCTCCGCAATGATACCAATATCGGCGCTGCGTAAAGCATTGGCAAAACCGCGACGTGGCTGGGTATCAGCAGCAACTTGAGACTTTAATGCCTCAAGCGATACTGCCGCCCGAGCAGCAGCGACTTCCTCGTGCTTGGTGGCGACGATACGCTGCAACACTGAAGGAATCGCGGTGTCTGATTTTGGCTTGGCGGTCATGGCTATATTCCGTTATTTGGTAAAAAAATTAGGGTAACAATTAAGCGAATAAATTAAGGCGGCATACATATTTGCGATTAACAGGGTTATGAGCCACGTATTTTTTATTAATTTTAGGCATTTAGCTTATTAAGCTTGGCCAGCTAATTGCTGCGTATATTTGGCTAGGTCATCAAGCTTAATCAAAGCGTCACCATTTTGAATGACTTTTTGGGCGCGGCTCACGCCATTCGGATAGTTGCTGGCAAGTCCTGCGGTATATATTGCAGCTCCGGCATTTAAGGCAATCATATCACGGGCTTTTAGAACAGCGCGGTCATTAGTATCTTCACCTGATAAAGCGGCACGAATCAGCTCAAGACTCTGTGATGGGGAATCGACATCAAGGCCAATTAAGGTTTGTGACTCGACGCCCGCATCTTCTGGCATCATCTCATAAACAGAGATTTCACCGTCTTTTAACTCGGCTACCGTGGTTGAAGTTGCAAGACTGATTTCATCCAAACCATCTTTTGCACCGACCACCATTACATGACGCGCGCCCAGATTTTTCATCACTTTTGCCAAAGGCTCACATAACTGGGCGGTAAAGACGCCGATGACTAGATTTGGCGTGCCAGCAGGGTTGGTCAGTGGACCTAAGATATTAAAAATCGTCCGCGCTTTTAGCTCACGGCGTACCGGATTGGCGTAACGCATTGCGCTATGGTGGTTGGGTGCAAATAAGAAGCCAATCCCTTTATTCTCAATACACTGCAGCGCTTGCTCTGGTGTCAAGGTTAGGCTAATACCGGCTTGCTCAAGTAAGTCTGAGCTACCAGATTTGGTCGAAACGCCGCGGTTACCATGCTTAGCGACTTGCGCCCCAGCTGCGGCTGCGACCAAGGCAGCGGCTGTCGATACGTTAAATAAGTTAGCACCATCGCCACCAGTACCAACGATATCGACCATATAATGACAGTCTCTTGGGTTAATGTTGGCAGCTAAGTCACGCATCGCACTGGCTGAAGCCGTAATCTCGTCGATGGATTCGCCTTTCATTCGCAGGCCCGTCAAAATCGCGCCCATCATGGCATCGCTGCATCTGCCTTGCATGATGACGAGCATGACTTGATACATCTCATCAAAGGTCAAATCAATATGCTGAAAAATCCTGCCTAATGCGGTGGTCAGAAGCTTATGAATACTCTCATCTGGCAGCTGATTGATGCTCTCAGCATTTTGCAGGCTTTGCTTATCCTGATTCATGATTGATTTTTTGTCCTGCATAGCGGCAGCGGTCATAATATTCTCACTTATTATTATCTTTTATAGTTGTCGTTTAAATACATTCATTGGATTAAAAAGTGGGTTCGTCTTTTAAAGCGCTTATCCTACTTTTGGTAAATTATCTGAGGACAAAACTGCTAATTGATGCGTTTGTAAAAAGTTATTCAGCAGCTGGTAACCGGCTTCGCTTAAAATCGACTCAGGATGAAACTGTACGCCCTCAATGGCAAACTCGCGGTGGCGAATGCCCATAATTTCTTCGATATTGCCATCAGTATTTTGAGTCCAAGCGCTAACTTCAAAGCAGTCGGGTAAGCTTGCTTGCTCAATCACCAATGAGTGATAACGGGTAAACTGGGCTGGATTTGGCAAGTTGGTAAAAGCGCCTTGACCATTATGATAAATAGCCGATAACCGCCCATGCATGACTGCGCTTGCTTTGACAACGTTACCGCCAAAGGCTTGACCGATTGCCTGATGACCCAAGCAAATACCTAATATCGGGATAATGCCTTTAAAGGTCGCAATCACCTCTAGCGAGATACCAGCACTGTCAGGGTCACAGGGGCCAGGACCAATAACAATGGCATCTGGCGCAAGTGCTTTAATCTCATCAATACTGATTTCATCGTTGTGCCAAACGCTGATGTCCTGCTGCAATTCACCGAAGTACTGTACAATATTGTAGGTAAAGCTGTCGTAATTATCGATCATCAAAATCATTATTTGTTCAACTTAGTCTCTTTATCTTTACCTTAGTATCTTTAACTTAATAGGTTCAACAGCGATGTGATTTTAAACGCTGTTATCTTAACACTATTTCGTTATCTATCAAACGTAGCGCCGTTGCACGCTGATAGCAATAAATGCTCTATAAAGGTGCATTACTAAGTTAAACTTTCTAAAGTTTGCACTGTTATGAGACGTTATTTAATATATTAATCTTTGAGTTTGCTAGCTATACATAACAATTGCTATGCAAATAACGCTTTAATATAAAAGATTTATATTATGTAAATGCTTGTATCTATTATAAATAATTATTACTTTCAGCTTTTGGATGTTTTAAAAACTTGATGGCCCGAAGATGAGTTGGCATAGTAGCTGCAATTCTTATAGATGTGAATAGCTCGCTATTAAAGCGATATAATATTATTTACCAAGATGCATTTGAAGAGTTCAGCATTATCGGTCAGATGTTGCTAAAATAGCACCTGCATTTATTTGGCTCATAAAAATACTTAAAGCTTAACGCCAGAAAATCAGCTGCGCTTTGAGCAAAAAATAACTTTTAAAAAAACTTTCCGTCTAAAATTTTCATTCTACGTTTCAATTTTATTACCACGATAACCATAAGGGAAACTATCCATGTCGAACAAATTACTTGATCTTATCGAATCATCCAACGCTAAATGGGTTGATTTTCGTTTTACTGATACCCGCGGTAAAGAGCAACACATGACTTTTCCAGCGCACAGCGTTGATGAAGAAGTGATGGAAGATGGCAAAATGTTCGACGGCTCATCGATTGCTGGCTGGAAGGGTATTGAAGCCTCAGATATGATTTTACGTCCTGACCCAGAAACTGCTTTTATTGACCCATTCTTTGACGCAGTTACTGTGGTGGTGACTTGTGACATCATCGAGCCATCAACGCTACAAGGCTACGACCGTGATCCGCGCTCTATTGCTCGCCGTGCCGAAGAATACTTAAAATCAACGGGTATTGGTGATACCGCTTTTTTTGGTCCTGAGCCTGAGTTCTTTGTTTTCGACGAAGTAAAATGGTCGGTTAATATGTCTGGTGTTAGCCATGAAATCGTCGCTGAAGAAGCCGCTTGGTCAACCAATAAAGCCTATGAGTGGGGCAACATGGGGCACCGTCCACGCGTCAAAGGCGGCTATGTACCAGTACCACCGGTTGATAGTTCACAAGACATGCGTGCGGTAATGTGCGAGCGTATCGAAGATATGATTGGCGAAGGTTGTATCGAAGTCCATCATCATGAAGTGACTCCTTGCCAGTTAGAGATTGGCGTGGCTTTTAATACCTTGGTTCGTAAAGCAGACGAAGTACAAAAGCTAAAGTATGCCGTCCATAACGTCGCCCATCAATTTGGCAAAACCGCCACCTTTATGCCAAAACCTATCGTTGGTGATAACGGTTCTGGTATGCACGTGCATATTTCTATCTCAAAAGACGGCGTCAATACTTTCTCAGGTGATGAATATGCGGGCTTGTCAGAAACCGCGCTTTACTTTATCGGCGGTATTATCAAACATGCCCGTGCTTTAAATGCGATTACCAACCCATCGACCAACAGCTATAAGCGTCTTGTGCCACATTATGAAGCACCTATTAAGCTTGCGTACTCAGCATCTAACCGCTCGGCGTCTATCCGTATTCCACACGTTAGTAGCCCAAAAGCGGTACGTGTTGAAGCGCGTTTCCCTGATCCAGCAGCCAATCCGTATTTAGCGTTTGCGGCGTTATTGATGGCAGGTCTTGACGGTATTCAAAACAAAATGCATCCAGGCGAAGCCGCTGATAAAAACTTATATGACTTACCACCAGAAGAAGAAGCACTCATTCCAACGGTTGCTGAAAACTTAGAAGTGGCCCTACAAGCGTTAAAAGATGACCATGAGTTCTTATTAAAAGGTGATGTATTCACTAAAGAGATGTTAGAAGCCTATATTGCACTGAAGCAAGAAGAAGTGCAGCGCGTCAATATCACCGTACATCCTGTTGAGTTTGACTTGTACTATAGCTGCTAATTAATAATTAATAGGCTCAATTGTTTTAAATAAGAAAAACCAGCTAAATTATATTTAGCTGGTTTTTTTGTGGGTAATTAAAGTAGACGCTTAATTGTTAAATTTACTGTAAAGTCATTATAGTAGAGCCTTTATAAAAGTGGTACAGTAGTTTTAAAATAAATGAAAAGTAAAAAGATTATGACTTATTCAGCAGACTTTCGAGCTCAAGTGATTAAAAGTGTTGAACAACAAGGCATGAGTATCAGGCAAGCCAGTGTATTCTATGGTATTAGTAAGGCCACGCTACAGAATTGGCTCAAAGATCCTAGTATCAAACTAACTCGCAACAAACCACCAAATAAAATACCTAATGAAGCGCTATTAAAAGATGTTGAACAGCATCCAGACGATTACATGTACGAAAGAGCACAGCGTTTTGGATGTAGTAAGTCGGGCATCGAGGCCGCTTTAAAACGTCTTGGCATTAGTCAAAAAAAAGACCTTAGAGCATCCAAAAGCTTGCCCATTAAAGAGAGCTAAGTATCTAAGTAAACTGGGCGACTACATCGCTCAAGGCTATGCAATTGTATACATGGATGAAAGCGGCTTTGAGTCTGAAACCATTCGTTCTCATGGTTATTCACCTATTGGAACCCCTTGCATTGATTGCTATAACTGGCAAGGTAAAAAGCGCACCAACGTTATTGGTGCCTTATATAAAAAAGCGTTATTTGCCCTAGATTACTTCGAAAAGAATATCAATGGCGATATATTCTACAACTGGTGCAAAGACACGCTAATACCAAGCCTTAAAACTAAATGCGTGATTGTCATGGATAACGCTAGCTTTCACAAACGCGTTCAGAGATTGCTCAATAGACATGGTCATCGCCTGCTATTTCTACCGCCTTATAGTCCCGATTTAAACCCTATTGAGAAAAAATGGGCACAGGCGAAGTTTTTGCGCCAAGGGTGGATGGAGAATAATTTACCTAAACTGTTTCATGATATGGGTTGTATCAATTTTATTTTGGATTGACTATACTGATTTAATGGCAAAAATATCGCATAATGGTTGCATCTATATATTAATAACAAATCGCTTTAGGCTGATTGACTATGAGTTCATCATTAAAAAGTACTGTTTTTTTAAATAAAGGGTTGTCGCTAAGTCTGCTGACAGGGCTGGTTATTAGCACCGCAAGCCTTTACGCACCGATGGCAAATGCCGCTGCTATTTATAAAGTTGTCGATGAAAAGACCGGTCAAGTGACCTTTACCGACCGTCCGCAAAACTACGAACAGCAGGCTGGCAAACAAATTAGCCAAACCAGCGTGATGACTGGCAGCGATAGTGTGGGTGCAAATAGTTCTAGTCAAACCAACAATGCCAACAATCAGCCTGTCAATACTACTCAAGCACCTGCTACTAACACCACTGGCACCACTGCTAACAGTGACAAAACCGCTAATAAAGCGCCTATTAATTATCAGCTGACCATGACAGAGCCTAGCGAAGAGCGGGTATATCGTCGTCCAGTACAAAGCATCGATGTCAAGGTGCAAGTAAAACCAGCACTACAAGCAGGCGATAGCGTGAGCATTTACTTAGATGGTAACGAAGTGGCGCAGGGTTTGAGCGCTTCGATTGCCACCGTTGATATTCTACCGGGTGCGCATAACATCAAAGCGGTGATAAAAGATAAAAAAGGGCAGGCAGCAAAACAGGTCGAGCGTACCGTTTATGTCATTCAAAATACCCAAACCTTGCAAAAAAAGAAGAAATTAGCAGAGCAGCTGTTGGCGTATCAGCGTCTGCCTTGGCACCAAAAAGTGTTATTAAAACTGCGTCAAGATGGCAAGCAGCCCAATATGTTGTCATTTACTAAGCCAATAGTTGATAAGCCAATAGCTGATAAACCCATGACCCTTGAAGAACCGATAAAGAAATAACCTTGAATCTCTTGATTAAGTGTTAATAATAAAAATATAGCTATAAAATAAGGGCAGTCGCTGAATCAGTGGCTGCCCTTATTGTTAAAAACCATTTTTTATAACCGTCGTTATCTTATTTAGACAACTCAATCGTGCCATTGGCAGTGACTGAAATGGTACTGTTGCCCGATTCAAAATTTTGGCTTGGGACAGCGCTATCCATAGCAACTGATTCGGCTCTCATGCTATACATAGGGCGAGGGTAATTATTATTGTTGGTATTTAAGTTAACGGTTACTACACGATAGCCGCGCGCATCCCATGCACGGGTCAGGTTTTTAGCCTGCTGCTGAAAGGCGCGTGAAGCATCGGTCATAAGCTTTTGTTCAAGCGCATCTTTTTTAGCATCTGAAACCCCAAAGTTTAGATTTTCCATCACTAAGGTTTGCTGTAAGTCTGCAATCAGCTGGCTGGTGGCGACAAAGTCCGTACTCTTTAAGTCGATACTTGCTTGTCCTGTCCAACCAATGATTTTGTCATTTTTATCGTAGCGCGGATAGGTGCGCTGCTGGCCAGTACTGACCGTCACGCTCGGGTAGCGTTTGGCGATTTTCATCGCGTTATTGATCGAAGTATTAAGCGTGGTCGCTAGCGTTTTAGCATCTGATGCTTGCGCTTTTTTATACATAGTGGCGCGAACTTCGTCGTTTTGGACTTCCTCTTTGACTTCTGTCTGAAAAGTCAGCTGATCGTAGCCTGTGGGTTCTGCATGGGCGTTACCTATCATCGCTGTTAGTAGGGCGGCGGTACCCGTAGCAAGTGCGGCTTTGTTCATCCAAGTGTTTCTCATGGTTATCTCCTAATTAGTGCTCGTAATGGTTATCATAGTTGTATGAGGGATATCATAATTGTATGAGGGATATGGTCAGAAAACTCATTCTTATATGAGTATTTTTTGTATTGTTTTTTATGCAACATACCCTGACTAAAATAGCAAAAAATCAACAATTTGCTATGAGAATTTTGTGATTTAAGTTGCTGTTTAGATTTGGCCGCATTGTCGCTTGCACGTAGTACTGATAAGGTTGTTTATCGCCTAAAGCAAACAGTTTGACAATGGGGGTTGTAATAATAAAAAAATCTTGTATAATCTGCAACTGGTGGCTCCATTGGTAGCCTCGCAACATTGTTCTATGAATCCCGCCAGGACCGGAAGGTAGCAACGGTAATAGTTATAATGTGTGCCGAGGATGTGCTGATGGAGTCGCTTTTTTTACCTAAAATTTGCTGATAGTCGTGCTATATCGCTTTAAACGAGTCAATCCTAACAATAAGTCCTTCATTGTAAAGGGCTTTTTTTTCGCCTGCATTTCGTCTGATTTTAAACTTCAAACAAAATATATGGGTTAAAATACAATGTAGTAACCTTTAATAACAATATTGTGAACAAAAAACCTTTTGGAGTCTGATAACGAAAATGTTCGTTTGGCTATTCATTGCAGTGGTGGTATTGATCGTGGTCTTTGGGGTGTCAGTATTTAATAAGCTGGTACGTGCCCGCAACCAAGCAAAAAATGGCTTTGCACAAATCGATGTGCAGCTAAAGCGCCGTCATGACCTGATTCCAAATTTGGTCGAAATCGCCAAGCGTTATCTGAGCCATGAAGAAGAGACGCTGACCCGTGTGATTAATGCGCGTAATCATGCCCAAAGCTTACAAGATTCTACTAAGCATCAGCCAGATTCCCTTGAACATATGGCGTTGTTTGCCAAAGCAGAGGGTATGTTGTCAAAAGCCTTGGGGCAATTTTCAGCGGTCGTAGAAGCCTATCCTGAGTTAAAAGCGGACAGTATGATTAAAGAGCTGATGGATGAGCTCACCAACACTGAAAACCGCATAGGCTTTGCCCGTCAGCATTATAATGACAGCGTGATGTTTTATAACAATGATCGCGAAGTGTTTCCCAATAATCTTGTCAGCACAACCTTTGGCTTTCGTCCACTTAGCCCATTGGTATTTGAAGATAGAAAACTCATTGCTCAAGCACCTGTCGTCGATATGGGCTGATATTTGTATCATATTAAATGCAGTTAGTTATGGTTAGGTAAAATACATAGATGGATTTCTTTGGTGCACAACGTAGCCGTACTCAGCGCAGCTTGTTGCTTTATGGGTTATTTTTTCTGATTGTCTTTGCCCATATTGCGGTGGCACTTGGTGTTATGGCGCTGCTGCTCACGCTATTCACCGGTGGCATTTATCATTGGGTATTAATACTGGTTGCTGTCTGGACAATCGGTAGCTTTATCGTCGGTAGTTTTTTAGAGTATAGACGCTTAAAAGCAGGTGGTCGGGCGATTGCTCAACGTGTGGGTGCAGTGCGCTTGTTTATCGACCACAGCCAAGACACTTGGGAGCATAGCCAAGGAGTTGCCCATCAGCATCAGCCTGTATCAAAAGTTTGCTTTAGTGCCCGCCAGATTGCCGTACGTGATGAGCGGGATTTCCCGCCTGTTTATCGGCGTTATTATGAGATTGCCCAGCAGCTAGCCATTGCTTCAGGTTTGCGAATGCCAATTTTATATGTGCTGCCTGAAGAACAAGGCATTAATGGTTTTGTGGCGGGTCGCCATAGCCAAGATATGGTACTCGTCGTCACCCAAGGCGCCCTCGATAAGCTATCTGATGAGGCGCTATACGGGCTAATAGGGCATGAATATGGTCATATCTTACATGGTGATGCGACGTTTAATTTACAGGTAATGGTGGTGCTAGCAGGATTGCAATTACTCTATGACTGGAGTGATTCTATTAATAATTTTGGTTCTGGTTATAAAGTCAGTTATCAAAACACTCAGCAAAACAAGCAGCAAAACTATTTTGATGGCTCTTTTATTAATAGTGCGGTCAATCAAAGCAACCCTTTACCGCAAAGAGCAATCGATAGCCATGCGCGTCGCACTGAGGCGCAGACAGCCAACTTTACCACGCATAGTGAATGGGTCGCCTACTGGCAAAGCCAGTCGCAAAGCCAGCAATCTTCAGCTAAGAGTCAGTCAAGATGGCTACAACATAATGATAAGTTCAATAGTCAAGCGCCGCGTAATATCTGGACATTATTAATCCATGGATTGAGTTTTTCTAGTATGGCCAGTGCGCAACTGATTAAACACAGCTTTAATCGTGAGCGCGAGTTACTTGCCGATGCGACCAGTGTGCAGCTGACACGTTCGCCGGCTATTATGGAAACCTTAAAGGCCATTCACCAAGATGCGCTTGGTTCGCGCTTAACTTCCATCGCCGATATCAATGGATTAAGTCATTTCTTTTTTGCCAGTAGTGGTGCCGATTTGGGTGATGTCTCTTGGTTTGCCACGCATCCAAGTTTGGCTGAGCGTATGAGTGCCATCAATGCCAACGCTTATCATGATTTCGCCGTGCAAGTGGCTAAAGAAAAACGTCTCAATCAGCAAAAGATAAAAGAAATTTATGAGCAGCGCCGCTTGGGTGATTGGGGTGTGATAGTAGCAAATAGCCTAAGTAAAAATAAATTCGCTGATAAAAATATTGATAATATATTCAATGATGTTATTGACGAAGATGCGATTAAAAAAGATGCTATTAAAAAAGAAATCGCTGCCTTTTCTACTAGTGAAATGCAGAACGAATTGCAAGGCGATAACGGGCTTGAGTTTGTTGTAGAGCAAGATATTGTTATTGATGGGCGTTTGCAGGTGCAAGCACAAGATATTGGTACTCATCAGCTGCTTAAGCCGTGGCAAGCCAAACCTGATCGTGATTTGCCATCAGATACCTTGATTGCTATCGAAGATATACAAAAGGTATCGCTACCGCAGTATGTGCTCAATCACAGTTATCACCCGCTCGGGGCGCAGGCTTTGATTGAAGCCGTGCTACTTTGTCATCAGGGCTCTGTGCTGTCAACAGCAGCAACTTATGATTTAACTGATATCTGGCTTGGGCTTGATGAGGATAAGAGATTTTCTGCTGAAACTAAAGTTGATATAAATAACACGCGAGTTTTACCGCATACACTCGATCATAAATTGTTAGCGGCAGTGGCAAATCTTGACAGACGATTAGACAGCGCTTTGATTGCATTGGCGTTAAAGCAACTACGCCAGCATGATTTATCAGAAAGTGTTATTGATGAATTGCTCTTAAAATATGAAGCCAGTCACCGTAATCAAGATCATCAACATTACGTGCAGCAAAAAAAGTGTCGTACGATGCTATTGCGTTATCAGCAAGGTATCATTGAGATGTTTGAAAACTCCCTAACGGCTGATTTAAGCCAAAATATCGCTGATAATATAGATAATGATGATTCTATTGATAAGTCTACATCCGTATTAAATCCTTTAGAGAATACGTACTCGCGATTGTCTCGGTCGCCTTCGATTTTGTCCTTATGGCAGGCGCTACAGCTACAGCAATTATTACCCATAATATCTGCCGTATTAAACGATAAACAGGTGCAATCACATCTTCATCGCCAAACCCCTTCATACTATCAATGGCAGCAATTATTGCACGCTGGCACGGATGATATTTATGCTCAGCTTGACCCGTCAGGGCAGGTGTTTGATGGTCTTGATGTTGCCGCAAAAACCATGCTTACTTTATTGGCGTATCGCTTAGCAAAGGATGCCAAAGGGCAGGTAATATCTGCACTAGATGGCTCAGTACCTATCTCAACACCTATTTCAGTGCTCAGCTATAATAGTGCTAGCATTGCTCATTATCTTGTAGATTTACGCCGCCATGCACGTTTGCTTGATATTGATTTAGCTGCCGCTAGTGAGGCAAATTTGCAATGGCTATTATTGACCGCGCAAAATCTAAATAGCGTTCAATTATTAGCATTAATAGCAGCAGTGCCTATTTTTATAGCGCCTGCCAGTCAATCATCTGGCTCTCAAGCCAAAGGTGATGATAATTATCGACAGAGGCAACAGGGCGGCGCTCAAATAGATTATAATGCGATTAATAATAAGCCTTATGGTTATAATGATTACCGGCAATGGCTGAGTACGTTGCATACAGTGATGTTACACGATACGATAGTCAGTCAAGATGAGTATGATTGCTTGACCGAGCTTGCCAATCATTGGTTAGGCGTTCGGCAGCTTTTTTGAGCCATTTAGTTGATGGTATTTAAGTAATGGTTTTGCTTGCAAGAAACGATATGTTCTTGACCTTTTCTTAATAGTATTTCTTTTGACAATAAAAACCTGTAAATCCATTTTAGATAAGTAGGATAGTAAATAAGCATGAGTGATGTCCAAGACCCGCTAATTGTATTGCAGCATCGTATGCAGCAGCGCCAGATTTTAGCGATGATGGGTATCAATCAGTGGGTGCAGCCGAGCTCTGAGACATTGAGTATCGCTGATATTTCTGCGCCTGCCTTGCCTGATGCGGTTGCAGCTAACTCAACTTTAGCTAATACTAGGACTGCTTCTACAACGAGTACTGAACAGCCAAGCATTGAATTTTTGAATAATGAATCTTCTCATATTGCATCCCCAAATATTAATGCCATAGCAGATATGGTAGATGATGAGTCTAATCATTCTTATGATGACGCTAATGAGACAGATTTAAGTCATTCTGACCCACAAAGCCCCGTCACCTATCATTTTGACTCGACTGCCCCTGATATCTCTAAGCCCGCCGTTACCTCACTTGTAAATACGGTCGTTCAGCAAACTGCTCTTGATGACATAAATAATGCTGCAAGCTTTGAAGAGGACAGTTTTAAAGATAGTGGTTTTAACAAAGAGGGCTTTCAAGAGGAAAGCTTTAAAAAGGTAGCACCTTTTGATTTACAAGGTGGTCACTATGGCGATTGGGTAATTTTGGTTGATATCCAAGCCCTTAATCATAACAGCCAAAAACTGTGGCAAAATATCACCCAAGCGCTATCCATCAGTTGTGAGACAACCTCATTTCCTATTTGTGAAGGTATGGATACCGCTGAGCTTGCCAATGCCAGCCTTGCAGGATATGTGTTTAAGATTGGTCGTCGCGAAGAGATAAAAGTGGCGGCATTGACCGTATTACCTGACGGCCTTGAGCATCCGAACTTGACTACTGTGCCGACACTCGATGAGATGCTTGCTGATAGCAAACTTAAACGTCAGCTCTGGGAGCAGTTATCAAAGTAGAATTAAAGGCTTGCCACTTACTATTATTACGACTACTACGACAGAGAGTAAAAGATAACGATAACATTCACCTTTAACAGTTAACCTTTAATAACCACGATGATTTCATCATATTTAGGATAATAATTATGACCACTAAAGCCGCTCCTAACCGTGTACCCAATTTTTCAGCGGGACCTGCCACCATACCGACCGCCGTCTTATCACGCGCTCAAGAAGAGCTGCTTGATTGGCAGGGACGCGGTATGTCGGTCATGGAAGTGAGTCACCGTAGTAAAGAATACATCGCGATTACCGAAAAAGCGGAAGCCAAATTGCGCTCGCTTATGGACATTCCAGATAACTATAAAGTGCTGTTTTTACAAGGCGGTGCCAGCTTACAGTTTTCAGCGATTCCATTAAATCTGTTAAATGGTGGCCGCGCCGACTATCTAACGACGGGTACTTGGTCTGGTAAAGCGGTCAAAGAAGCACAGCGCTATGCCAAACTAGGTTTGGGCGAGGTTAATGTGGTGGCAACGGGTAAAGACAGTAATTTTACCGACGTGCCAGCCCAAAGCGACTGGAACCTGAGTAAAGATGCGGCGTACTTTCACTACTGCGCCAATGAAACCATTCATGGTGTACAAATATTTGAGCCGCCACAAGTCGATGCGCCAATTATCGCCGATATGTCCTCTTGCATTTTGTCACAGCCAATCGACGTCTCTAAATTTGGCATGATTTACGCCGGTGCACAAAAAAATATCGGGCCAGCAGGATTAATTATCGTCATTATCCGTGAAGATTTATTAGGGCAGGCAAGTGAGTGGTGCCCACTACTGATGAACTATGAACATCAGGCTGAAAAAGAGTCGATGTCAAACACGCCAGCGACGTATTCTTGGTATTTAGCAGGGCTGGTGTTTGATTGGTTAGAAGAGCAGGGCGGCGTCGCTGCTATCGGCAAAATCAACCAGCAAAAAGCGGATTTGCTGTATAAAACCATCGATGACAGCAGCTTTTATAGCAATCCAGTTGACCCCAAATATCGCTCTATCATGAATGTGCCGTTTACCTTAGCGGACAGCAGCCTTGATAAAGTGTTTTTAGAAGAGTCGGAAGCGGCGGGCCTTATGAACCTAAAAGGTCACCGCGATGTTGGTGGTATGCGCGCCAGTATTTACAATGCAGTGTCATTAGAGTGGGTACAGCATTTGGTTGACTTTATGATAGACTTTGAAAAAAAGCACGCTTAAGTTAGCACAGGTTTTAAAATAAAAGACGCAACTTTTATGAGCTGCGTCTTTTTTTATGCGTATTAGTGTTTTTTAAGCGGCATAATCCGTCATGTAGCAACCTTAACGCTGCAAAGCATTAGGTTAAAAAACCTAAATTTGTTATGATAAAATTTCGTCAATTATGTATTTTGTCGTCAGTCGCGCATTTTTTATCCCAGTTGGTTTAGAGTAGAGGGTCGTTATGAGGGGTATTACATAGTCATGATGCTAAAAAACTCTATGCTAAATGCCGTCTTGCTTGTCATTACGGTCAGCTGGATACCTGTTAGTATCGCAGCGCCAATCACCACGACTGCGCTTGGGCATAATAGTACCACTGAGTATATTGATGTACCGTATATGCCTTATGCCAATCCAAAGGCGCCCAAAGGTGGTACGCTGTCGCTAGATGCACGCGGCACCTTTAATGCGGCCAATAAATGGATGACCACAGGCGTGGCGATGGTTGGCACCGACTATCTGTACGATACCTTGATGACGGGCTCCCTCAATGAAGCCTTTACCATGTATCCGCAGCTGGCTGATAAAGTCACCTATGATCCTGACGATACCAGTTGGATTATTTACCATGTTAATCCTGCTGCGCGCTTTTGGGACGGCTCGCCCGTGACCAGTCATGATGTTAAAGCCACTTATGATGCGATATTGACTAAAGGTCCGATGTATATCCGCAGCTATTTGGGCGATATTAAAGACATTGAGATTATCGATAAGCAGCGGGTAAAGTTTGTTTTTAAGTCTGATGATAATAAAGAGATATTATTAACGGTTGGGCAATTCCCTATTTTTGCTAAATCCTCGATTGATACAGATTTTGAAAAAATAACATTGACGCCGCTCATGGGTAGTGGTCCTTATAAGCTTGGCCGCGTCGATGCGGGGCGTGCGGTCAGCTATGTGCGTGATCCCAATTATTGGGGCCGTGATTTGATGGTCAATCGCGGTCGTTATAATTTTGATATGATTAAGTTTGTCTATTATCAAAGTGATGAGATTGCTTTTGAGGGTTTTAAATCTGGGCAATATCGTTTTCGCCCTGAGAATAAAGCGTCGAACTGGGCAACGGGTTATAACTTTCCTGCAGTCAAGGCAGGTTTGATTTATAAAGAAACTATAAGCAGCGAAAACCCAGTACCAATGCAAGGTCTAGTCATGAATATGCGACGTCCCATCTTTCAAGATATTCGCGTTCGCCAAGCCTTGACGGCAGCTTACGATTTTGAGTGGATGAACAAAACTTTATTCCATGGCCAATATGAGCGCTTACAAAGCTTTTTTCATGGCTCAGAGCTAGCAGCAACTGGCACGCCATCTGCGGCTGAGATGCAGGTATTAAAACCATTGCTAACCAAGCTTGAACCAATTCAGCGGCAAGCGGTATTGACGGAATGGCGATTGCCAACCAGCGATGGTAGCGGTTTTAATCGTCAAGGATTGTTAGAGGCGCGGCAGCTATTGCTAGAGGCTGGTTTTTATTATCAAGATATGAAGTTGTATCAGCCAAACGGTAAGCTTGCTCAGATTGAGATCTTGATGACGGGTGAAACCATGGGGCGGGTATTGTTGCCTTATATTCGTAACCTAAAGCGTTTGGGCTTTGATGCGACCTTACGCCAAGTCGATGGGCCACAATATTATGAACGTGTGCGCCGATTTGACTACGATATGATGGTCGACATCTTTGCCCAGAGCTTATCGCCTGGCGCGGAGCAATTGGGCTTTTGGGGCAGTGCTGCCGCCGATGAAGCGGGTAACGCCAATACCATCGGTATTAAAAACCCTGCGATTGACAGTGTTATTAAAAAACTGGGCGATGCTAAAAGTCGCGATGAGATTGTCTTATATACGCACGTACTTGATCGCCTGCTACGGGCAGGACATTATTTAGTCCCTTTATATGGCAAATCTAGCACCAATGTTGCCTACTGGAATCAATATCGGCATACGGCAAAACTGCCGACCAATGCGATCGGTATCGATTATTGGTGGTCAGATAAAGAAGCGGAAGCCCGTGTTAATCGATACTTAAAGCAATAGTTTAAGATAATGGCTCAAAACAGTTATTTAAAAATTATCATTTAAACCAGTAAATAAAATCTCGTTTCATTTGGTTTTTAAAATTTAATAAAAAACATCAGTAATAAAGACAATCACTGCTAAGGATTTTATATGAGTATTCGTATTCACCCCATTAAAGCGTTCAATGACAACTATATTTGGACACTCATTAATGAAAATAATAAGCAGGCGATTGTCATTGATCCGGGTCAAGCCGAGCCAGTTATCGCTTATTTAGAAGAAAATGGCTTGGAGCTGACGTCTATCTGGACCACGCATCATCACCATGATCATATCGGCGGTGTTGCCGAGCTACAAGAATCTTATCCGATGACGCATTTGGTTGCGCATACAGAGCATAACGTCGATGAAGATCAGGCTATCAAAGATGGTAGTACGGTCAGTGCGTGGGGCTGTGCCGCGCAAGTGTGGGATGTGTCTGGTCATACTGCAAGCCACATGGCGTATATCTTAGATATCGATGGACAAAAGCATTGTTTTTGCGGTGATACCTTATTTAGTGCCGGTTGCGGACGTGTCTTTACCGGCACGATTGAGCAATTGCATGAAAGCTTTAAGCGCTTAAATGGCTTGCCAGCTGAGACGCTGCTGTATCCAGCCCATGAATATACTGCCAGCAACTTACGCTTTGGCTTATCTATTGAACCTGCCAATGAAGCGATGCAGCAAGCGCTTGCGCAAGCAGAAGAAAAAACCGCCCAAGGTATCCCGACATTGCCAGTCATTTTAGAACACGAGCGCGCAATCAACGTGTTTTTACGCACGCAAGAGCCCAGTGTGATAGCAGGGGTGAGGTCTAAAGTCACTATCGATGATGACAAGTCTTTGACAGTATTTGCCGCATTACGTGAGCTTAAAAATAACTTCTAAATGCTAGGGCGTGTCCTCACTTCAAGCGATTGTATCTAAATGGGCTAAAAATGGCTAAATTTTGCCAAATATCGTCAAATAGCTGATTAATACCCCGGTATTATTTGCGCTATTTTCCTCATTTGACTGCAATTTATCTCATTTTTATGACCATTTTTAAAATGAGGACACACCCTAAGTTGTCATATCTCTATGTTTTAGGAAGCCGTCATTATGGGTCGTTATATCTTAAAAAGGTTGTTACTGATATTACCGACGCTATTTTTGATATTGCTGGCGAACTTTGTCATTGTCCAAGCGGCGCCGGGCGGCCCTGTCGAGCAGCAACTGGCGCTTATCGAACAAAGTGCAAAAGACGGTGCGCTCAGCGGTAATATCGGTGCGGGCAGTGCCGGTGGCAATAAGAGCACTTACCAAGGCACGCGCGGCCTATCTGAGGAAATGGTAGCGGCAATTAATGCGCAATACGGCTTTGATAAGTCAGCACCTGAGCGCTTTTGGCTGATGCTAAGGAATTATGCCAAGCTTGATTTTGGGACATCGTTTTTTAAAGGTCAATCGGTGACTGACTTGATTGTTGAAAAATTACCAGTATCAATCTCGCTTGGGCTATGGAGTACGCTGCTGATTTATATGATAGCGATTCCGCTTGGTGTCTATAAAGCGATGCATCATGGCTCAGGGATTGATAAAGCAACAGCCATGCTGCTTGCTATCGGCCATGCGATACCTGTTTTCGTATTTGCCGTCATACTGTTAGTGTTTTTTGCCGGTGGCAGCTATTGGAATATTTTTCCGCTACAAGGATTAACTTCCGAAAATTTTGACCAATTAAGCACGCTTGGTAAAGTGAAAGATTACTTTTGGCATCTGGCATTGCCGCTCCTAGCAAGTACCGTTGGCGGCTTTGCTGGCTTGACTTACTTGACCAAGTTTAGCTTTTTAGAAGAGCTCGGTAAGCAATATGTCCTTACCGCGCGAGCCAAAGGCTTGGGCGAACGGCAAGTGTTATACGGCCATGTGTTTCGTAATGCGATGTTGATTATTATCGCCGGTATTCCAGCGGCTATCGTTGGGATTTTCTTTGCCGGTAATTTTTTGATTGAGATTATCTTTAAACTTGATGGTTTGGGGTTGTTGGGTTTCGAAGCCATTCAGCAGCGTGATTATCCGGTGATATTTGGTACGCTGTTTATCTTTACTTTGCTCGGGCTGTTATTACAGTTAATCAGTGATTTAAGTTATCACTTAATTGATCCGCGTATTGATTTTGAGGGGCGCTAATGTCAAGTCATCCATTATCTTCTGTACCCTCAAACACATCTTCCATTGTCCCAGAAAAAAAACGCCGCCTAAATCCTATTTGGCAGGCACGCCTAAACCGTTTTCGCCACAATCGCCTTGGAGTAATATCGCTATTTATTTTTGCCCTGATATTTGTCATTTGTATGGCAGCCAATGTCATTGCCAATGACAAGCCCCTACTGGTGCAGTATCAAGGTGATTATTATTTCCCCGTCCTAAAAGCCTATCCCGAAACGACTTTTGGTGGGGTGTTCGAGACTGAAGCCAATTACAAAGACCCTGCAGTGCAAGCGTTGATTGATGAGCAGGGTTTTTATATTATGCCGCTCATTCCCTTTGCCGATCAGACACCAAACGTTGAGCTTGGGATTCCATATCCAGCCGCGCCCAATAGTCAAAATTGGCTGGGTACCGATGACTTAGGACGCGATGTGCTGGCGCGGATACTTTATGGATTGCGGGTATCTTTGTTGTTCGGTATCGCCTTGACGCTTGCGGGTGCATTAATTGGCATTATCGTTGGTGCGATACAAGGCTATTACGGTGGCTGGGTAGATTTAGCCGGGCAGCGCTTTATGGAAGTATGGGGCGGGATGCCGCAGCTGTTTATGATTATTATTTTGGTCAGCTTGTTTAGCCCTAGCATATTTATGTTATTTGCCATGATGTTGTTATTCGGTTGGATGGGGCTAGTCGGTTTGGTACGGGCAGAGTTTTTGCGTGCGCGTAATTTTGATTATGTTCGTGCCGCGCGTAACCTTGGGGTGTCAGACAGTCAAATCATGCTCAGGCATATCTTACCTAATGCATTGGCATCAAGCTTGTCACAACTGCCATTTATTCTAACCGCTAATATTATCGCGTTAACAGCGTTAGACTTTTTAGGATATGGTCTGCCACCTGGTTCACCGTCGCTTGGTGAGCTGATGGTACAAGGGAAAAACAACCTCGATGCCCCTTGGCTCGCGCTATCAGGGTTCTTTAGCTTAACTTTTATTTTATCCTTGCTCATCTTCGTTGGCGAAGCGCTACGTGATGCCTTTGATCCGAGGCGCTCGTGATATGACAACTGATAAAATAATAACCGCTAATATGACGACCACTACTGAGCAAAGTGCTAATGAGCAAAATGCCCATTCAAATGATAGTCATAGCAATAGCCAAAATAAGCTCATGCTGAGCGTAGATAAACTTAGCATCGTCACGGACGCAGGCATGGTTCTGGTCGATAAGCTATCGTACGAGCTACGGCAAGGGCAGACATTAGCGATAGTAGGCGAGTCGGGCTCTGGTAAGTCGATTGCCAGTCTTGCGCTATTAGGCTTGCTACCGGACAGTTTGACGGTTAGCGGTGAAGTGCAGCTAGCAAACGCCAAAGACATGAGGGCGCTGCCAATTACCAATGACAAAGGGCGAAATGTGGCGCTGCGCTCTATTCGTGGGCAGCGTATCGGTATGGTGTTTCAAGAGCCGATGACGGCGCTAAACCCACTACATACGGTCGGCAAACAAATTGCAGAATCCTTGCGTATCAGCGGCGCCCCCAAAAAACAGTGGCGCGAAAAAAGTATCGCTTTATTAAACGATGTCAATATCAACGACCCTGCTGATAAGCTAAATCGCTATCCACATGAGTTATCAGGCGGTCAACGCCAACGGGTCATGATTGCCATGGCATTGGCGCAGCAGCCTGATGTTTTAATCGCTGATGAACCGACGACCGCGCTTGATGTGACCTTGCAACATGAGATTCTAACCCTGTTAGATAACCTTAAGTGTCAGCATAATATGGCAATGATATTAATCAGCCATGATCTCAATCTGGTCAGGCGCTATAGCGATGACGTCATCGTCATGCGCCAAGGACACACGATTGAGCAAGGGCAAACGGCAGCAGTATTTAGCCAGCCTAAAGCGGACTATACCCGCTCGCTTATCAAGCAAGATTTCGGGCAAGCACTCAGTTTATTGGATGATGAAAGTCAGTTACCAACCGTATTGCAAGTCAGTAACCTACAAGTAAAATTTCCTATTGAAAAAAGCTTGTTTGGCGGCACCAAACGTTGGTTTGATGCGGTAAAAGATGTCGATATGACCCTGCAGAAAGGGCAGGCGTTGGGTATCGTTGGTGAGTCAGGCTCTGGTAAAACCACCATTGCCCTTGCGCTAAGCCAATTACTCAGCAATCAAGCGCGTGTCAGTGGTCAGATAATGGTCAATGGACAGGACATGACGGCATTGTCCAAACGTCATTTGCGCACCTTGCGCGCGCAAATTCAAATGGTGTTTCAAGACCCCTTTGCCAGTATCGATCCACGTATGACGGTCATGCAAATCGTCGAAGAAGGGCTGTTAGTACAAGGTGTCAATAAAGCAGAACGCCAGCAAGCAGTGATGGATAGTTTGGCGACTGTGCATCTACCAGCGGAGTTTGCGCAGCGTTATCCGCATGAGTTATCGGGCGGTCAGCGTCAGCGCGTCGCCCTTGCGCGTGCCCTTATTATGCAGCCAAGTTTATTGATATTAGATGAGCCAACGTCGGCGCTTGATAGCACCACGCAGGTTACGGTGGTCAACTTGCTACGGGAAATTCAAGCAAAATTGCAAGTCAGCTATGTGTTTATCAGCCACGATTTAAAAGTAGTCCGCGCCTTATGCCAGCATATGATGGTGATAAAAGACGGCGTGTGTATTGAGTCGGGCCCTAGCGAAGATGTGTTTAATAATCCACAGCACCCGTACGCGCAGCAGCTGTTGCAGGCGAGTTCCTTATAACAATAAACGCTATCAATTATTATAAGTAAAAATCATGAGAAAATTATGCTTGATGCTTTTATCTAGCGCTCTATCGCTTAGTGGTTGTTCGGATAGTTCAACCGTAGCTAATACAGAAGAAAAATATGCCATTGGCGATCTTGGTGGCGTTTCTGTAAATCTACCTAGAGAATTTGTCGAATTGATTGAATATGATGGGGATCCTAGTTGGGGAGAAAAGCGCGTGGGTAAAAAGCCTGAACGAACCTACAACAAGTCGCTACTGAGACTATTTTAAGTTTTCGTAAAGAAGCAAGTTGATGGCTGATTTTCTTTGTATAAGTAAAGATGCGACGCTAAATAACCAGAACATCGCAGTTCATAATAATCATGACATCCTAAAAATGGCGGTGGTACAATAAGTTTAAACAGTAGTCTGCTTTATGTAGACGCTGATGCAGTATTTTTATTCACCGTGCTTTTGTTTTGACAGCATTTTTTATTTTGACTGCGGTGATGAATCACTGCTTTAAGTTGTCGTTGTTGCTAGTATTAGCATTATTAAAAAGGATTTTTATACCTATGAAAAAACAAAATACTATTTCTAAATTGGTCAGTAGTACAGGCTTACAACACGCTGGTTATTTGGCGGTTGCTAAGACGCGTGCCAAAGTACTAAAAGCCTTTTCTTACGTAGTGCCAGTCAGAAGACCGATGTTGTTTGTCGGTGAGACCTCGTGTGAAGATTTGTGTGACATGCTCATCAATGAAGGCAATACCAATGTTTTTATCGTTACGGACGCGGTATTAAACAAACTTGGTATCCCTGCTAAAGTCACAGATTATCTAGATAGCAAAAATATCAGCTATAAAATCTACGACGGCATTACCCCAGATCCTACTTTTAAAGTCGTCGAAGAGGGATTGCGCAAGTCTGTCGACGCTAAGTGCGACTCAATTATTGCCATCGGTGGCGGCTCGGTTATTGATGCGGCTAAAATGATTGCCATGTCACAAGGCAATAACTGCAAGCCAAAACAGCTTATCGGTATCTTGAAAGCCAGAAAACCTTCGGTTCCGCTTTATTGTATTCCAACCACAGCTGGCACCGGTTCAGAAGCGACGTTGGGTGCGGTGGTGTCAGATGACAAAACGCATCAAAAAGCCCTATCTATCGACCCAAGAATGGTGCCATTAGCAGCGGCTATCGATCCGATTATTATGAAAGGCATGCCGGCGCATATCACAGCAGATACCGGTATCGATGTCTTAACCCATGCTTTAGAAGCGTGGATGAGTGCCAATGCTAGCGTCGAGACCGATTATTATGCGGCTTCTGCAGTTAAAACTGTAATGCAAAACCTACCACTGGTTTATAAAGATGGCGGCAACTTGAAAGCACGTGAAGAGATGGGTATCGCCGCTCATTACGGCGGTATCGCCTTTAATAAAGCCGGTCTAGGTTACGTTCATGCTATCGCTCACCAGTTGGGGGCGCACTATAGTATCCCCCACGGTCGTGCCAATGCCATCGTCTTACCATATGTGCTTGACGTCAATCGCAAAGGCAGCAAAAAAAGATTGGCAGAGTTAGCTCGCAAGACTGGTATGGTCAAATCGGGTCAAGCTGGCAAGAGTGATAGCGATATTGCCGATAGTCTCATCGCACAAGTACGCGAGCTGATTGCTACCTTAAATATCGATCCAACCGTTAAAAATATGCAAAGCAGTGATTTTAATGATATTGCCAAAGCCGCGGCAAAAGAAGTCAGCGATACTTATGCGGTGCCGACTTATCTATCTGCTGCTGAGATTAAGGATATTTTAACCAAGATTAAGCAAGCCAGTGATGAGCACGCCAGTCGTGATGCAAAAACTGATAAGGTTGCTTAAGTTATTTAAGCTACTTAATAAGTCCGATGATCAATCTCTAAAAATAAAAAAGAGCACATTGCGATATCAACAATGTGCTCTTTTTCTTTACTTCTCTGTTGCTTATAACTAGCACTGGTTTTATTTTAAACGATATTAAAACGCAGGTTTACGCTTTGGCACCGCATCTAAAAACTCATTACGGGCTTGATTGTCGTGTACATACTCGCCCAGCATCGCTGTACTGCGCGTGGTTGAATGCTGCTTGTTAACGCCGCGCATCATCATGCACATGTGCGCTGCATCCATAACCACTGCCACACCGCGGCAACCTGTTACATCCATAATCGTTTGTGCCACTTGTTCGCTCAAATTCTCTTGAATTTGCAAGCGACGAGCAAACATATCAACGATACGGGCGAATTTTGATAGCCCTAATACTTGACCATTCGGCAGATAGCCGATGTGCGCGACGCCATGAAATGGCAACATATGATGCTCACATAATGAATAAAATTCAATGTTTTGCACCAAGACCAATTCACGATTGGTCGATGGAAATACCGCGCCATTGACCACTTCTTCCAAGCTTTGATGATAGCCTTTCGTCAAATGCGCAAACGCTTTTGCCGCGCGTATCGGGGTGTCTTGTAAGCCAGGACGCTCTAAGTCTTCGCCAGTTGAAGTAATTAGCTGGCGATAGGATTCAACACTTTCTTGAAAATCTGTTGCTATTGTTGGGGTATTGCTCATAAGTTTGGCAGCCATCCAAAATGTGGGTGTAGCTTAACGCTAAATCCTGGTTTACAAACAATGGTTGTAAAGGATTTTTATAAAAATTGTGCAAGCTGGGAGGGCTGTGATTATACTTGAAAACAGCTTAACTTCATACTGCTATGCTCAGTAGATAATCTTTTTAACCATATTAGCGGTTACTATGAAAGGAGATTAAGCGTTTATAGCATGTAAGTAAATACAGTATACGACTGTTTACTTAAATCAATTCGTGTATAATAAGTCATCTTTTCATTGGTACTTTTCCTCGCTATTTATGAGCGAGCTATTAAAAATAATCTCTTATTTAAATCGATTTACAGGGAACTATTATGCTACTACAAGGACAACGCTTTGTCGTCACCGGCATCGCAAGCAAACTTTCTATCGCTTGGGCAATCGCTGAAGCGCTGCACCGTGAAGGCGCGTCGTTAATTTTGACTTATCCCAATGACAAAATTAAAAAACGGGTCGATATGGCCGCCGAAGCCTTTGAAGCGGACTTGGTACTTGAGTGTGATGTGGCATCGGATGCGTCGATTGCGGCATGTTTTGAGCAAGTGACCGCGCATTGGGGCGATGGTATTGATGGTGTTGTCCACGCGATTGGCTTTGCGCCGATGGACCAGTTAGATGGCGATTTCGTCAATGCCACTACCCGTGAAGGCAGCCAAATTGCTCATGATATCTCAAGCTATAGCTTTGTGGCCTTGGCCAAAGAAGCACGCGCGCTGCTAGCCATGCGTCATGGTTCTATGCTGACCTTGACCTATGAAGGCAGTATTTCCGTATTGCCAAATTACAACGTCATGGGCATGGCAAAAGCCAGTTTAGAGGCCAGTGTGCGCTACCTTGCTACCTCGATGGGCGGTGAAGGTATTCGTGTCAACGCGATTTCTGCTGGTCCTATTCGTACCCTTGCGGCAAGCGGCATCAAATCGTTCCGTAAAATGCTCGATATCAGTGAAAAAATCGCCCCGTTACAGCGTAATATTACCCAGACCGAAGTCGGTAATGCGGCGCTATTTTTACTATCACCGTGGGCATCTGGTATCACCGGTGAGATTATGTTTGTGGATGCAGGTTTTAATACCGTTGCCATCAGCGAGCAATTAATGATGCTTGATGAGACAAAATAATGTTTGTAAGCAAAGTTAATATGAGTTAAGCAGTAGAGAAGACGGCCAATTGGCTGTCTTTTTTGGTTATAATAAGGGCTTTTTGGTGTTGGGCCATTAGGCAACGAATATGATAACCAGATTACCAAAATGGATATTGTGGGGCGGCGCTGTACTGGCATTTAGCGCAGGCTGCGTCAATACCGCCGCATTAATGGGCTTTACCAATTTATCCGTCTCGCATGTGACCGGAAACGTCAGCCTGTTTTCAGCGGCGATTGCGCATTTAGACGGTCGCAGTATTTTATGTATCGGTGCTTTGCTGCTGTCTTTTTTGGCTGGGGCAATATTAAGCGGTTTTGTGATTGGGCAACGATCATTAAAGCTGGGTCGGCGTTACGGCAGTGCGCTGTATATAGAAGCGGCGCTATTATTGATTAGCTATTGGTTATATCAGCAGCATGATTACTTAGGACAATTGGCAGCGGCGATGGCGTGCGGCTTACAGAATGCGATGGTCGCTACCTATAGCGGCGCGGTTATTCGTACCACCCATTTGACCGGTCTGACCTCTGATATGGGCGCTGCCATCGGTAACTGGCTGGCGGGACGGCGTATTAGTAAGCCTACATTGGGCTTTCAAGCGATTATTTGGTACTGCTTTTGCGGTGGCGGCGCAGTCGGGGCGTTTTTATATGCCAAAGTTGGCTATGGCGCGTTATTTGTCCCTATTAGCATTGTTTTGAGTGCAGCTTTTTTCTATAACTATATGTCAGACCGTTTGCCAGAAAAAAGACAGCCTAGACAAAAAAAGCGCCCATCTGCTTGATGAGCGCTTTTTATTTTAATTTTTTAATTCAAATAAGCTTAACGAGACAAACTACTTATCGTCTTCTTCGTGATCTTCATGTTCATGTAACCCTTGCATCATATCTAATGCGGAGTCGTCGGTACGCTGCTGATCTTTTTTATCCAAGCCATCTTGATTGATATCTTTTGGCGCCATTTTTGTGGTCGCATCGGTTTTATTTGAATTTGGCATAGCATACTCCTGTTTGTTTTTATTAATGTCCAATAAAGTCCAATAAAGTCCAATAAAGTCCAATAAAAATTTTAAAAATATAATGGGTAAATTTATCGGCTTTTAGCTTTAATTAACTTATTTAGTATGAGATAGCACTGTACGCTTGTACATACACGGTGTACGCTTGTTTAGTGACGATGTGTAACCATACATCACAAGGATTACTGCTTAATTTTTCTATAACCACATTTATTGCAAAATTATCAGCAGCACTCTTAAATCAGTTTTTTGTTATATATCTGCTATGATGACGGCGTATTTTTTGCGGTTACCGATTGATGAAGGGTATATCGCCAAAGTACGCTTTTGTTTTAGGTTTTTTACACTGTCTTTGGGGAAAATAAGGACATTTTATGTCAGAGCAAAAACTAGATAGCCATCTTCCTGATGATGGCAACGAGTATTTATTTACCGATACTTTTCCAAAAGGTACAGGTAAAGGGTTGATAGTGGTCGCTATTGCGGCGGTTATCAGTATGATTATCTATAACGTTTTGCCGTTTGATATCAATGCAAATAAAGGCCTGGCGATGTTGTTTTTCATCGGGGTACTGTGGCTGACAGAGGCGGTGCACGTTACGATTACGGCGCTTTTGGTCGTCGTCGTTGGTGCGTTGATTGGCATTCCAGAGTTTGATGCGGAGATTGGCTTACAAAGCTTTGCCAATCCGACGATTTATTTATTCTTTGGTGGTTTTGCTTTGGCAGCGGCACTACATGTACAGCAACTGGATAAAAAAATTGCGTTGAAGATTTTATCGATGTCAGGCGGTAAGCTCAGCACGGCAGTATTTTTGATATTTGGTGTGACAGCGTTTTTGTCGATGTGGATATCGAATACTGCGACCGCGGCGATGATGTTGCCACTAGTACTCGGTATTTTGACCCAAGTTGACCGTGAAAAAGACCGTGGCACCTTTGTTTTCGTATTACTGGGTATTGCTTATTCAGCGAGTCTTGGTGGTCTGGGTACGATTGTTGGTTCGCCGCCAAACGCTATTGCCGCAAAGGCGCTTGATATTGCGTTTGTAGACTGGATGAAGTTTGGTATACCGATGATGTTGGTGCTCTTGCCATTGTTACTGGGTGCCATGTATGTGTATTTAAAACCAAATCTAAATCGTAAGATTGTACTGCTTGAAGACGAGCCTATTGCTTGGAATAAACCGCGCATAGTGACAATTATCGTCTTTATCATTACCGCCCTTAGCTGGATCTTTTCCAAAAAAATCGGCGCTGCATTAGATATCACGGATACTGATGCCGTAATTGCCTTATCCGCTGCTGCTGCTGTAGTGAGCTTGGGTTTGGTGTCATGGAAGCAAGTGTCTGATAATACCGATTGGGGCGTACTCATGCTGTTCGGTGGCGGTATCGCGCTATCGACGATTTTGAAAGTATCAGGTGCGTCTTTGGTACTGGGCGAAACGGTTGCCAATGCGCTGTCTTCAGCACCGCTTATTATCGTCATGATTGCCGTATCGGCATTTATTATCTTCTTGACGGAGTTTGCTTCTAATACGGCTTCTGCTGCTTTGTTAGTACCAGTGTTTGCTGCTATTGCTGAGCAAATGGGACTGCCACATGAAGTGCTCGTCTTGGTCATCGGTATTGGCGCCTCATGTGCCTTTATGTTACCGGTTGCCACGCCGCCGAATGCGATTGTCTTTGGTACGGGGCTGATTAAGCAAAACGAGATGATACGTGTTGGTGTTATTCTTAATATTCTTGCTACCCTAGTCGTCGGGTTGTGGGCGTATTTTTTCTTAATATAGCCTAGCAATTAAGTTCATCATAATCCCTAAAGCCCGATATTTACTTAAATGTCGGGTTTTTTATTTCCTTTTATTGTTAGTCTGTGTATAACGGAGTGATTTGCGAGGAAGAAAAAAAGGATGGAGTATTCTAGTAATAAGCAATTCAATACTATTGCAGCTATCTCAGACATTCACAGTAATGTCTTTGCGCTTGAAGCTGTGCTTGCTGATATCAGACATCGAGATATTGACCAAATTGTTAATCTCGGAGATATTCTATATGGACCGATTGCGCCTAAAGCCACGTATGAGCTTTTAACGAAATATCAAGACGATATTATTACTATTCGGGGTAATCAAGATAGACAGATTTATGAAGCTACGACAATAGAGATGAAAAGCAATTCTACGCTGACTTTCATTACAAAAGATTTGCCTAAAATGGCGATAAGATGGATGCAGAACTTGCCTTTTGATTATCATTTGAATGACGATATATATCTGTGTCATGGGTCGCCAGCGGACGACATGATATATCTATTGGAAAATATAGAAACAGGGCAGCCGACGCTACGTAATAACACAGATATTTTAGCATTGCTCAAGGGTATCGACAGTTCAGTTATCGTATGTGGCCATACTCATATTCCGCGTACAGTCATGCTATCGACAGGACAAATTGTTGTTAATACAGGTAGCGTTGGCTATCCCGCCTATAAAGATGATTTACCAATCGTGCATAAAATGCAGACTTATTCGCCCCATGCCAGTTACGCTCTTATTAAATGTGTTGAAAATAAAAAAGGTAAGCAGTGGCAAACTGAGCATATTAGAGTGCCTTACGATTATGAAGCAGCAGCTAAATTGGCTTTAGCAAATGGTCGTGAAGATTGGGCGTTTGAATTAAGGACAGGGCGAGTATTGTAACTGGAGAATAGTCAAAGTGTCTTTAGATCAAGCTGATAATATTGATTGCGGTAACTATAATTTTTATATATATAAAAAGGACTGATTAAAATGCTAACACTGTTTATGGTACAACTTGGTGGTCGCCCCAAAGGTCGTTTGATTGAGCAACATGATATATTTTTTGGCGTGGCCAACCAAGTCAGCGAGCTGATAGAGGATATCAATCAGCACTGGCCTGAGGTTAAAAATAAATGGCACATTGACTCGTATCGAGCGATTAGCAAAGTTGATAATTATGCGATTAAATTGGTCGAATCAAGTAGCCAAACAGAGAGTACCAACGATGTAGAGAGTACCAACGATTTAAAGTTATTCTTTATCAATTTAGGGGGTTATCAGCGCGGCAGTTTCGAGGAGTTTCATTATAAGCTGCTTATCGTTGCTGCTACTCAAGCGGACGCTATTAAGCAAGCAAAACAGAGCGAATTTTATAAAGCCTTTACTTATAAAGATAAAGAGTCGCCTTTTAATGCCGCCTCGCATATTGATGATAAGTTTGAGGTAGATATCGACGATATTTATAACGTCAATGACCTTATTCCAAATGTTCGGTTGTTAATTAAGCCGATTACTAACGATAACAATGAATTTGCGAATACTGATGATAAAGAGTACGTTGGTTATCTGAGTATCAAGAATTTAAGGAGGTTAGGATAATATGGCTTTAAATATGTACTATAAAAACGGCGTTATTCGCAAAACGCGTAGCCAAATCTCTGATGAGCTATTGACCACGCTTTATCAGGTTCATAATAATGCCAATTTTCCACAACTGACGTGGTTAATTGATAATCTTTATGAAAATCCACAGATCCAGCCTGATGTCGCTAAATGGTTAGCTGATGAGGTGGTGGCGTTTGAGAGACTGTTACTTTCGTTGCACCTGCCTTTTCCTATGCTGCCTCTGCAAAAGCTCCATAGCTTCTTTACGGGAGCTGCAGCTAGGGGGCAGGTGATTTATACCAGTAATTAGTGAATTTTTTGCTTTAGCCTGTTTCTATAACCATCTTGAATCACGCCCAAATTACCCCCATAATCTAAGCACTTCCAAATAATAAATAGCCTAAGTAAATATGCCCAATACTTCTAAGAATACCGCAGAAACTGCTACTGAAAACCTAACCAACGACCTAAGCTCTAATGAATTTAGCTCCAACGAAAATGAAGCAAGTAAAGCCGCCAACCCAAATAATGATGACTCAAATATCACGGTAAACAGTGATAACGCATCTTCGTACGTGAAGGTTGCCACTAACTTACCAGTTTTAGCCAAAGATAGCTATTATCTCAGCCGTTTAGAGCGTGAGCTGGCACGTGCCGCTGTGGCTAATAATAAAAGAGATCAGAAGGGTTCTGATAATAAAGCAGAGGATGGGCTAACCAAAAAACGTGCGCAGTATGACAAAATAAAAACCCGCTCACAGCAAGCGGTGCAAGCGCGTATTGATAGTATTCCTCAAGATTTAGCAGCCAAGTTAAATCTTGACTTGCCCGTGAGTCAACGTGCTGATGACTTGGTTCAAGGTATTATCGATAACCAAGTGATTATCGTGGCAGGTGAGACCGGTTCTGGTAAGACGACGCAATTACCAAAGCTTGCAATGCTGGCAGGTCGCGGTATCACAGGGCAAATAGGTCATACTCAGCCAAGGCGACTGGCAGCACGCAGCGTAGCAAACCGTATCGCGGAAGAATTGGGCGAGCAGCTCGGTAATACCGTCAGCTTTAAGATTCGTTTTAATGAGCAAGGGTCGGCACAATCTGTCGTGAAGCTGATGACCGATGGTATCTTACTGGCTGAATTGGGGCATGATCGGTTTTTAAGTAAGTACGATACTATTATTATTGATGAGGCGCATGAGCGTAGCTTAAATATTGACTTTATTATGGGTTATTTAAAAAAACTGCTGCCCAAGCGCCCTGATTTAAAAGTCATTATTACCTCAGCGACCCTTGATACTAGACGCTTTAGCGAATATTTTAGCCATTATGATAAAAAGCTCAAGCGTAACGTGCCTGCGCCGATTTTTAATGTCGAAGGTCGCAGTTACCCTGTGGAAGTTCGTTATCGTCCGTTGACCGATGAGCCAGTAAACAGCTCGGATGATGACAGCTATGATGACTTTGAAGAGAATCTGCCTCGCGCGGTGGTTGCTGCCGTCGAAGAATGTTTTAGCGATGCACAAAACAAAGGTCATGCCGATCAAGCAGATATTTTAATATTTGCGGCGACAGAAGCTGAAATTCGTGAGCTCCAAGAGGTGCTTGAGCGTCATGGGCCAAAACATACCGAAGTATTGCCCTTGTTTGCTCGCCAAACTTATGAAGAGCAGCAGCGAATCTTTCAGCCGTCAGGTCGCGGCCGGCGTATCGTTATCGCCACCAACGTTGCCGAGACGGCACTGACCGTACCCGGCATTCGCTATGTGATTGACTTAGGATTTGCGCGGATTTCGCGTTATTCGTATCGCTCACGCGTACAGCGTTTACCGATTGAAGCCATCTCACAAGCAGCGGCCAATCAGCGTAAAGGGCGTTGTGGTCGTGTCGCGCCCGGCGTTTGTATTCGGCTTTATAGCGAGGAGGACTTTACTGGTCGTCCAGAGTTCACTGAACCTGAAATTTTACGTACCAATCTTGCCTCCGTTATTTTGCAAATGGCCAACCTGCGCTTAGGCAGTGTCGATGATTTTGCCTTTATTGAGCCACCTGATAGCCGCTTAGTTACTGATGGGCATAAATTGCTCGATGAATTGGGCGCGATTACTTCTAAAAAAGAAGCCTCTTCTGCTAAGCAAACCAACAAGCCCAAAAAAGGTCTTGACCATCTGGTTCTGACACCGACTGGGCAAAAAATGGCACGTATGCCAATCGACCCAAGGTTGGCACGTATGTTGGTTGCCGGTAGCGATTTTGATTGTATTCGCGAAATGCTCATCGTGGTTGCGGCGCTTGCTGTCCAAGATCCGCGCGAGCGTCCTGCCAATAAGCGCCAGCAAGCGGATCAAAAGCATGCAGAATTTCGCCAAGATGACTCCGACTTTTTATTCTATTTAAGTCTCTGGAAAGCCTTGTTTGAAAAAGACGAAGACGGCAACAAACTGTCTGGTAATCAGCGTAAGAATTTTACCAAGAAAAACTATTTGAGCTTCCCGCGTGTGCGCGAGTGGAATCAAACCCATCGTCAGCTGGTACAAATGGTCACTGAGCTAAAACTGACCGACGTTAAGGAGGCAAAAACTACTAATAAAGGTAGCAATAAAAAAGCTTCTTTAGATAATGTGACGAGCGACCCTACCGCGATTGAAGATGAAGAGCTCAAAGCCGTTAAATATGCCAATTTACATCGTGCATTATTAACGGGTCTGTTATCTACGATTGCGCATAAAACTGAAAATCGTGGTGAATACTTAGCCGCGCGCCAGCAAAAAGCCAAGATTTTCCCAGCCAGTACGGTGTTTAAACAAGTACCGCCTTGGGTCATGGCCTTTGAAGTGGTGGAAACCTCGCAAGTGTTTATGCGTACCGTTGCTAAGATTGAGCCTGAATGGATTATCTCAGCGGCAGGCGACTTGTTAAAATATCACTACTTTGAGCCGCATTGGTCGAAAAAGACGGGACGTGTTAAAGCTTACGCGCAGATTAGTTTATTTGGGCTGATTATTATTAGTAAACAGCTGACCAACTATGAGCAAGTGAACTTGGCTGAATCGCGAGAAATCTTTATCCGTGATGGTTTGGTGACCGGTAATTTGGGTCGGCAAGCGCCATTTTTACAGCATAATATGGATAAAATCGCTGATATTGAACGTATCGAAGATAAATTGCGTCGCCGTGATTTATTGGTTGATGAAGAAGCACTGTATCAGTTTTATGATAAAAAAATCCCTGAGCATATTGCCAGTCGTAAAACGTTTGAAGATTGGCGGGCCGAGGTGGAAAAAACTGATACTAAGTATCTATTCTTCACCGATGATGACGTGCTTAATAGCCAAGCGCCAACGACAGGCGATTTTCCAGAAGTGTGGAAACTGGGTGATTTAAAATTACCGCTGCGTTATGTCTTTGATCCGTCAAGCGATGATGATGGCGTGACCATTCGTGTGCCACTGGTAGCGCTACCGCAGCTTGATGCGATTGAGCTATTGTGGGGCGTACCCGGTTGGCGCTATGAGTTGGTATTGCAATTACTCAAGTCATTGCCCAAAGACATTCGCCGTCAAATCGTCCCCATTCCTGATACTGCCGATAGCTTGTTTGATGAATTGCAGCCTGCTGGTGGTCAAGGTTTATTAAAGCAGCTGTGCCAAGCTTTAAATCGTCGCGGCATTATGTCGGTGACGCCTGAGAGTTTTAATCCTGCTAGCATCGATCGCTATTTACAGCCGCAAATCTGCGTGGTCGATGACAAAAACCGCATTATCGAAAAAGGTCGCGACCTACAAACGCTACAAATTCGCCATGCTAGTGAAACCCGCCAAGCAGTGAATGAGCAGCAAGGCACACATACCGAGTTCCCTGAGCATTTCGCCTTTAGCAAAAACCATCATAGTGCAGGCGTGGTGATGAAACAGTTTGCCGCCTTGGTCGCAGACGCGTCGGGCGAGGCGGTATCGATTCACCAATATACCGATGTCAATGCAGCGTTGCAGGCGCATCGTATCGGGGTTTTAACTTTAATAAAAGCTAAGCTTGGCGCGAAGAAAAAACAGCTGACCAGTCAGATTGATAAGATATTTAAATTGGCTTTTGCTCCCCTTGGCGATATGGAGAAGCTAAAAACCATCGTCATCGATGCGGCATTGGATGCTGCGCTTGAAGAGCATTATGTGCTATTCGATCATACTGCCGATTTACCTGAAAGCGCTGATGATATTGCCGTAGCCCTTGCGGAAGAATTGCCTTTTACGCCAGAGGAGTTTGAAAAAACCTTAGAAGTCGTCGCTGGTAACTTCCTATTAACGGGTCAAGATGTCATAAAAACGCTTAAAAATGTCTATACGCGTTGGCAGCGTATCCGTCAGAGCTTACTCATGCTTGATAGAGAAATATTTGGCGAGTCTATCGAAGATATCGAAGACCAGCTAGAGGATTTGCAATTGGCTGATTTTGTTTATCGCATGGATTATAGCCATTGGCAGCAGTATCCGCGTTATTTGGAAGCATTAGAGATTCGTCTTGAGCGCCTTGAGCATAATCTGGAAGCGGACCTCGATGGTGTCTACGCTCTCGATGAACATATGGAGCGGCTGGCAAATCGTGCCAATGATAAAGCCATTAGCGAATATCGCTGGATGGTTGAGGAATATCGCATTCAGCTATTCGCGCAGCCGATGAAAACCCGCATGGCGGTATCACCGAAGCGTCTAAATAAAATGTGGGAGAAAGTGAATTAAGGCTCAATTTGAGCTTTAGAACTTATTTATTGACAACATTTTTCTGGGCGTTACACAATAGATTGATGTAATTTTTTTAGCAGGATAAAAAATAATGATTAAATTTAGACTGATAATATTAGGATTTGCATCAACTATATTTATGATTACAGGCTGTGGTGAAACACAAGCCAGTAGCAATAGTGACATAAAGGCAGTCGCACTCGATGATGTGGCAAAAGAAGTACAGTTACGCGGTAAGTTTAAAAGAAGCTTTGAGGTTCATGAACTGGTTTCTAATGGCGTCACTTACTACGTATCAGATCCACAGCAGCTATTAATGAAAGATTCAAAAAGTATCAATCAACAAGGCTATTATAAATATTTCGAGACTTGCGTCGTTGGTAACATCAGCGCTATCGGTAAATATGGTCCTTTAGGTAAATATCAAAAGCAAATAACGGTCAGTGAAATCTGCGCCTAGTTTTGATAGCACGGGTGAATGAATGCACCTTCTTGCTCTAAACAATCTTTATCATCAATAAAAAAAGGCTGGATTAGCAATCGCTAATCCAGCCTTTTTATTTAACTATAGATAAACTATAGCAATACTCTAACCTTTGGATACACCATATTGGCAGGAGACAAAATATCATCTAGAGTTTCTTTGTCCATCAGTTTTTCTTCTAATACGATGTCGTAAACACTGCCGCCAGTTTCTTGAGCTCTTCTCGCAACAAAAGAAGAGGCGTCATAACCAAGGTGCGGATTTAGCGCGGTGACCAGACCGATATTATTGAATACCTCGACACTACATGCCTCGTTGTTCATCATCAGACCATCAATACAGCGCGTGGCAAACATCTCACAGATATTAGCCAGCATGCTCATACCGGTAAACAAGTTAAAGGCAATGACGGGCTCAAAGACGTTGAGCTGTAGCTGACCGTTTTCTGACGCCATAGCGATAGTATGGTCGATACCCATGACATGGAAGCAAGCTTGGTTCACCACTTCAGGGATCACAGGGTTTACTTTACCCGGCATGATGGAGCTACCAGGCTGCATTTCAGGCAAGCGATATTGCGCCAAACCAGCTCGCGGACCCGAAGACTGCAAACGTAAGTCATGGGCAATCTTAGATAAACGCGCAGCAAAGAGACGCAAATTGCCAGACAAAGCCACATAAGCACTGGTGTCTTGTGTCGCTTCAATCAAATCTTCAGCAATATAATAAGGTCTGCCAGTCAAATCAGACAAGGTTTTGGCAACTTCTTCAGAATAGCCCGCTGGTGCATTCAAGCCCGTACCAATTGCTGTGCCGCCCATATTGATTTCATGAAACAGCGCACGAGTAGATTCGATACGATCCATCTCTTTTTTGATCATGGTTGCAAAGGCGTTGAACTCTTGACCCGCGGTCATAGGCACAGCGTCTTGCAAATGCGTGCGACCCATTTTTAATTGATCGGCAAGCTCCGCGCTTTTTTTCTTAAGGCTGTTATACAAGATATCCATTTTACTTAATAGATGGACACAGTATTCATCTAACGCCACATTCATCGCTGTAGGGTAGGCGTCGTTGGTTGATTGTGACAAGTTGACATCGTTATTTGGATGCACGTGCTGATAGTCGCCTTTTTCGTAGCCTAGGATTTCTAAAGCACGGTTAGCAATCACTTCGTTGGCGTTCATATTGGTTGACGTACCTGCACCGCCTTGGAACATATCAACGATAAACTGATCATGATATTTATCAGCAATTAAATCATCGCACGCCGCTGCGATAGCGTCTTTAACGGTGTCATTTAGTACACCTACTTTATTATTGGCAATCGCTGCCGCTTTTTTAACGGTGGCAAAGGCACGAATAAAGGTCGAAAACTGGTTTAAGCGCACTCCACTGACAGTAAAGTTTTCAAAAGCACGTAGGGTTTGGATACCATAGTAAGCATCAGCGGGCACGTCACGATAGCCGAGTAGGTCATGTTCTTGGCGAGTAGCAGTTGTCATGCAATAAATCCTTTCAATAAAAAGCCCTGATTAAGACGCAAAGATACCGTCATTTGTTAACATGACAGTAGTAGCCTTGCATTGGTAAGTCTATATGGTTGACCTTATAGCATAAGCCTTTTAGGTAGGGATTAACAATGAATATTTATTACATCACGCATAATAAAATAAAAAACTTTATATTATAAATAGTAAGCGCTAAACGTTTTTATCTGAAGAAGGCCGTAAACTCATTAAATCCACCTTCAAAGCAAAGATAATATGATTTTATCTCTACTTTAATATAGTCAGTGTAAAATAAAAGCGACACGTTATAGATTTTTGCGACTGGTATAAATTTTCCTTGCTTGCTGTTATCACAGAGGCTACGAAAAATTCATCCCAGTCGCACTGTATCGATTTTAGAGTAATTCTACTATAGTTAGTTTAAAGCACTTAATAAGCGCCAAAATTTGCTTTAGGGTTTTGCTCTTATATTTTCTGTCACCACGCCCATCGCATAAAACAGCAAGGCGATAAGGGTCATGGCGACGATAAACGGCGTTAAAACCCAAATTACAATGTTAATGAGTAATGATGATAATAGACCATTAAAGATAATGCTGTGCGGCGCGATAAAATCGGTGATGACATCGACAGCGCGTTTGGCGATCGGGAAAAGTAGGGTGCTGACAGCCAGAATATAGAGATATTTGGCGAAGTCAGGATTGCTTGAGAGGACGATAAAGTAAAAGCCTACATAGTAGCTGATACCTAATGCCCAGCATTTGAGAGTGTAGCTGAAACGAATCATGTGACTTCCTCCCTAAATCTGACGGTGATGTGACCATCCATGGATAACACATCAATATCTAATATATTCCAATAATTGAATATATTATTATATGTTATATTACGAATATACAAGTTAAGTCAACTGTTTTTTATCACCATCTTTATTTAACTAATAGCACACTAGCTGCGAGATTAAAGCCTAAAATTTTATCAATAGAAAATAAATAGCCTAAGCAAAAATTAAAAACCAATGCAATAAAAAGGGAAAAACCATGTGGAACGAGCGCTATGACGAAGCAGAATATATTTTTGGTACCGAGCCCAATGACTTTTTAAAAGAAAATTTTCAAAAAATACCGCTAGGTGGCAGGGTGTTATGTTTGGCTGAAGGCGAAGGCAGGAATGCAGTTTTTTTAGCAGAACAAGGGTACGAAGTGTCCGCCATGGATATGTCTAACGTAGGATTAAATAAAGCTTTAAAGCTGGCGCAAGATAGAGGCGTTGATATCATCACTCAAGTTGCTGATTTAGCTGACTATGAGTTTGGCCAAGCACAGTGGGACAGTATCGTTGCTATCTGGGCGCATCTGCCGCCAGCCATACGCCAGCACGTTCATGGGCAGATTGCACCAGCGCTCAAGCCAGAGGGCGTGTTTATCTTAGAGGCTTATACCGAGCAGCAGCTAAGCATGGACGCTGTCGGCGGACCTCCTGCAACACAAAAAGAGCGCTTTGGTTCGTTAGCAGTTTTGCGTGCTGAGCTGGCAGAGTTAGAAGAAATAACGGGTATCGAAAAGCAGCGCATGATTTCTGAAGGTAAGCGCCATCAAGGTTTGAGTGCGGTGGTACAGTTTATTGCTAAAAAAACAGATGAGCATGAATTTAGGCGCTAATTTATGAACGTGATTGTCAGTTTTGATAATACTTATATTCTTTGATTTTGACTGCTTAATTCTAGACCTGTAATTCAGCACTCGGGCTGATGCCAAATAAGCGTTTATATTCTCGGCTAAATTGGCTCGGGCTTTCATAACCGACTTGCATAGCGATTTGGGCGATTTGAGTGTCATTTGCTTGGATCAGTCGTCTTGCTTCCATCAAACGCAGGCTTTTTTGGTATTGAAGCGGGCTTAACTGAGTAATTTCCTTAAAATGATGATGAAACCCTGAGACACTCATCCCGCAGCGACTGGCCAATTCTTCGATAACTATTGCCTCATTTAAATGCGTCTTTATCCAATCGGTAGCTTTGCTAATACGGTGCGTATGGCTGCCATTGACCACCAGTTGGCGCAATTTATTGCCTTGCTCTGCTATAAGCAGGCGATAGTAAATCTCCTGCTGAATTAATGGAGCAAGAAAACCAATATCATTTGGATAATCAAGCAAGTGTATCAGGCGTTCAAACGCCGCCATGATGGTACTGTCCAATTGCCACTTTATTCCTAAATGACCTGCAGTATTAGGTAGTTTCGGCGGTATTTTTGCTAAAACCTCACTAATCATAACAAGGTTTAATTTCATAGACAGCACGATAACCGGACGCTCTACCGTCGCATGCCTTATATGCATGCTTAAAGGGATATTAACGGGGCAAAACATGAGATTACTTTTGTCAAACCTTTGACAGTCGGCACCTAAGTAAATCTCGCGCGCACCTTGTAAAACGATGCAGATACTAGGTTCTTGAATATAGCTGACGGCTTTACTGGGTTTATCAGCACAGTAAAAAAACAAACCTGAAACGGCGGATTCAATGGTTTTGTTTCTAGGTAATAACGATAGGAGTTGCTCAATGGTTGATTGATTCATTAGCTTTTCTTATTTTATACAATTACTCGATACTATAGAGTTTTGTAGGATTGGGCAAGAGGTTTGGAGCTGTGTTCTAACAGATTGTCGCGCTGAGTCTTATACTAGCCTTATTGAGACTGATGCAGCCTCATGATTGATTGAATCAAATTTTGTGTAAGTAAAACATAAGGAATAGATAATGAAAATATTTTATAAAACTCGCGCCACAGCAACCGGCGGTCGTTCTGGTCACACCGGTCTTGATGATGGTTCGTTAGGTTTTGATTTGGTGTCATTTCAAGAGCAAGATAAAGAAGGTGTCAATCCAGAACAGCTTTTTGCCATGGGTTACGCCGCTTGTTTTGATAGCGCCTTAAATATGACGGCGCAGCACATGAAACTGCCGATCACTGCGTCAAAGACCTCGACCCAAGTTGGTATTGGTATGAAGGCCGATGGCAGCTATAACTTAGATATCGATTTGTACGTTGAGGTGTCTGGTATCGATGAAGTACAAGCGCAAACCCTTGTTGAGGCGGCTCACCAAGTATGCCCGTACTCCAATGCTACTCGCGGTAATGTGGATGCGCGTTTGCACGTGACTGTGGTTTAGATATCATTTTATTAAACAATGGCTTTGATACCTGAGTGAGTAGATACACTAATAACTATAAACAAGTATAAGAATACCGTGACTTTCAATTGCTTGGATATATAACGTATCCAAGCAATTTTTTTATCCAAACAAGATAAAGGTCATTTGTTTAACTCTATAAACGAATAAAGCGCTCTTTGAGCAAAATAAAAATAATATCAATACTAAAACTTTGTTCGAAATTAAATAATAGTGACGTTTGCTCTCTGTTCTATTTTGTGTGAATAACTTGCTGGGCTTCGAGTTTCTCTTTATGTCTGTTATGGTAAAAACTAATAAGTTGATAGCGAAATGACAGCTTATTTTTATAGAGTATCTTTTTTACAAAGTGCTTTTCAAATAATAACAACATAATAAAAGGGCGAATATTATGAATAATGACACTAAAAACAATAACGCTAAAAACGCTGATGCTAAAAATAACAAAAAGCGCATTATCGATAATTCTGAAGATTTAAAAGCCAAAATCACCGAATCTATTGATGATTTTAAATTGCGCGCTGAGCTTTTGATAGCTAATTTAAAAGAGGGCGGAGATGATGGTTATGACCATTCGACGACCACTGCCGGTGAAAAAGGGCTTAAATCCGGAAAAGTTTCAGAGCTAACAGTGATTGCACCGTTAAAAGAAGGCGGGGCAGAACGGCTAAAAAAAGTCTTAGAGATTGCTGGCGGTAATTTGGCAGGGGCAACGCGGGTTGGCACGCTGCACGATTTACGCTTTGTGTTTTTAGACAATGACACCAGAGTGTTGTTTTGTACGGCTTATGATGGCGATTGGGACCCTTATATCGACGACTTTGCCACTAAAATTCCTGAACTGATGGATATTTTATTCGGTAGCGTTGAAGGTTGGCCTGGCATTAAAGACCCGAGTGTCAAACAGTTCATTTTAGATCATCAAATCACTGCCGCTGGTTGGTATGTAGGAGTTCCGCATCTGACTATTCAAGATATTCGCCGCCAAGACCGCATCGTTAAAGGCATTAATAAAGCGCTGGATGAAGCACAGTCTTAAAGTTTGTGATAAAACAATAAGATATCACTAATTTATGCCATCCTTTTATATCACCATTTTTAAATGGGCTGGGTGATATAAAAGGTAAGGGCAAAGTAAACTCAGACAATGATAAAAATAGGGTTAACAATGAGTAAAAACACTGGAAATAATAATAAAAATGATAGTACTTCAAAAGATAATCATCCTTTAACCAGCAAACTGCATGAATTAAAGGATGACTTTGGCAATCGTATCGTAGATAGCAATTTTGAATCGTGGTTAGCAGATATTAAAAAAGAAGTCGGCGATGGTATCGAGACTTTAGCGAATAAAGCACGCGGCGTCTTTAATCCAAATACCGTCACCATGCAGCTAGAAGACATTCAATCCATTATTTTACGCGATCGACCAACGCCTTATTATGGAACAATCGTTGCGCTGAAAATCAATAATGCAGAAGCTGGGCGCCAACTTTTGAAAACCGTTTTACCTGACGTGACTGGCAGTAAGGCGTGGCATAAAGACATGCAAGCGACGCTATCTATTGTCATGACTTATGATGGTTTAGAGGCGCTCGGCGTGCCGCGGTCGTCATTGGATAGCTTTCCAGAATCCTTTAAAGCAGGTATGGCGAAGCGCGCAGAAAAGCTGCGGGATTTCGATATCAATGCCCCCGAAAACTGGGCTTCCCCTTTTGGTGATAAAGGCGATATCCATGTCGGTGCGGCCATTATTGCTGATAGTAAAGAGAAATGGCAAATAAAGCTGAAGGAGCTGCAAGACAATATTCAGTCGTATATCAATGAAGATAATCCTGCCAATGGCGATATTGAAATTCTTATGGAGCATGCTTTTGGTTCAGACAATAATGTCAAAAACGTCTTTGGCTATCGTGATGGTATCAGTAATCCAGAGATTCAAGGCAGCGGCATTCAAACGCCGCCAAGTCTCGACGGTGAGGCGATTGCAGCAGGCGAGTTTGTATTAGGTTATGAAGGCGAGGCGGGGACGATAGCACCAATGCCGCAGCCAGAAGTTTTGGGTAAAAACGGCTCGTTTATGGTATTGCGTGCCTATAACAGTCATGTCGCCGCATTTAATAAATTTTTAACAGAAAATACGCAGAGTGACGAAGAAGCGGAGTTACTGGGCGCAAAAATGTGGGGACGTTGGCGCTCAGGTGCGCCTGTGGTCTTATCTCCTGAGCACGATGATAAAGCACTGGGCGATGACCCCAACCGCAACAATAACTTTGGCTATAAAGACGATCCTTATGGCAAAAAATGTCCATTTGGTGCCCATGTACGGCGTATGAATCCAAGAGACAGCAAAGACTTTATTTTATCAGACGTACGTATTCACCGTATCGTTAGGCGCAGCGTCGGTTTTGGCGAGGTGTTGCCGCCCGATGTGACTGAGGACGATGGCAAAGAGCGCGGGCTATTTTTTATTGGTATCAATGCTCATGCTATGGAGACTGTTGAATTTTTACAATCGCAATGGATTAATGATGGTAATTTTATGAGCTTAGGAGAAGAGAAAGATCCGATGCTTGGTGTCCATCATGGCGATAAAGACGACGCTGCTGATACCTTTACCGTACCTGCTGACCCAATTCGTCAGCGCTATCACGGTATCGAAACTTTCAATACCTTGTACGGCGGTGAGTATTTATTTATCCCAAGCTTATCGGCGCTAAAATGGATGAGTGAATTGTCTTAAAAGCTTAAAAATACCGTTTCATTTACAAGAATAACTACTGATAAAAAAGGATTAAAAAAATGTTAAAGAAATTATTCAAACCTAAATATGTACCTTATGACGCAAAATATATTGCGCTGAGCGCAGAAGACGAGCGTAATATTCGCACCATTACCGACGATATCAAAAACTATATTGCTCGAAGTGATAAAGCCAGTAACGTCGATTACCATACGCGTGATGCCCATGCCAAAGGCTACTGCGCCCTTAAAGCCAAGTTTGAGATAGTAGATAATTTGCCTGCTGAATACGCGCAAGGTCTGTATGCCAAAGCAGGCATTCATGATGCCGTCATTCGTTTTTCTAACGGAGCCTCGCGCGTTTCGACTGATCGTAAGCTTGGCTTAGCGCAAGGTTTAGCGATTAAGGTCTTTGACGTAGCGGGTGGAAAACTCGCTCCCGGCGAAGAAGATAGTCCTAACTTTGATTTTAATTTAATCAATCATCCGGTATTTTTCTGTAATCGAATCGAAGATTATGCGTATATCTCTAAGCTGTTTTTAGAGCTGCCAGAATACGCTGAAAAAGGCGCAAGAGGCAAAGCGCAATTGGCTTTTAATTGGTTGACCAATTACGGCTCAAGATTACCGACCAAAGAGTCTTTTAAAACCTTTAAAGCACTGGGCGGATTTATAACCATTGAGCCAAAAAACACCTTGCTTTATGATTTTCATTCGCAAGGCGTAGTGCGTCATGGTGACTATATGGCAAAGATAAGAGTCACGCCAACCAAAGCCGCGGCTAAAAAAATCACCCGTCGTGAGCTTGATGTAAATGCACGCGAGGAAGCAATTCGCCCGCTGATTATCGATGAAATGCGCGAGCATGATTATCAGTTTGACGTCCAGATTCAGCTGTGCCGCAACCTTAAAAAGCAGCCGATTGAAGAGATCACCACCGAATGGAAAGAGAAGGACGCGCCATTTGTGACGGTAGCGAGACTGACAATTCCTTGTCAAGATGTGCCGGATGACGGTCATTTTGAGATTATGGAAAACTTATCCTTTACACCGTTTCGCTGCCTAGAGGAAAACCGTCCGATTGGCAATTTGCAGCAGTCGCGACTAAAAGCCTATCAAATAGCTTCAGAAACTCGTCATAAGCTAAACAATGTCAAACGGCGCGAACCTAAAAGCTTAAAAGAAACTTTTGATAAGTCATTCTTTTAATTGCTTATAAATGCCTAAATTGGTTTATTAAAGATAAGTTTAAATAAAAAAATAAGGCACAAAAAAGAGCCAGTAGTTTGACTGCTGGCTCTTTTCTTTAAATAGGTTTAAGTAAAAATACAGATGTTACTTAAGTCACTGTTTATTAAGTACCAGTCATTATTTATGATTATTATAGTTGGCAATTAACTTGGTATTCTTGACCTTTGTCTGTTTTGATGGTCATGATGCCGTAATCTGCTTTAGTGTGCCAATCGTAAGTGGTCTGTGGGTTCACATCGTTGACATAGCGAGCGCCAGAACCTGAAACGGCTTGTTTCATGCTAACTTTAGCGTTGTCTAAGCCAACTTTTGGTAAAGTAACGTTTAGGTTGGCAGCTTCACCGTTTGCAGTATACGCAGCAGTGATTTGACCGTCGTCTTCACAAGTAAATGATTGAGTTACTGGTTGAGTATTGGCTGGTGGCGTTGTGGTGGTCGGCGCGCTGGTCGCACAAGCAGCGAGTAGTACGGCAAAAGGGGCAACAGCGAATAATTTTTTCATAATAGTCCTCAAAAATTAATGTGAATTTTATTTGTTACGTTAAGGGCGTATCATACAATAAAAAATGTAATTTCGTGTTGTGGTTCGTATTTTGGCGAGTAACATCAGCTGGCGGCTTTATCACTGCACGGTCTAGTCAGTAAGGTCTTGCTTGTCCTTTGTTTAAAATGAAGACCAACACTGCGCCTAATATCACTACGCTTGCGATAATAAAATCTAAGGTCAATTTCTCTGACAAAAATATCATACCGAGTAGAGCAGCAAGTACTGGTACGCAAAGTTGCACCACCGCTGATTGGGTCGTTTTTAAGAGTGGCATCGCCATATACCAGATACTGTAACCGATACCAGAAGCGATAGCACCCGATGCGACTGACAATATGACACCTGTTATGCTGATATCATTTAAATAACCCATGCCGATTAATGCCAATATCGGCACTGCAATTAGACTTCGTATAAAATTAAAGCCCGTCGTTCTGAGCGGCGAAACGCAGCTTTTACCACGTATGCTATAGATACCCCAAGCGCTACCGCTTATTGCCATTATAAGCGCCGCCGACAAGGAAGGTGTGCTAGCTGATGGCAGCATCAAGTACATAAAACCTATCAATGCGATCAAAAGTGCTGTCCACTGTACGCGAGTTAATGGTTCTTTGTGATAGATGCCCCAACCAATCATCGTAAGCTGCACGGCAGCAAATAAAATAAGTGCCCCCGTCCCTGTATCAAGCGCTTGGTAAGCCACTGAAAAACATAGCGCATATATGACTAAGCAAAGACTACTAAACCAATCGCCTGTGTCTTGTAAAACGGTCTTATCAGTATTAGTATTGCCAGTCTGTTTTAAACTGCTATGCTTACTTTTTAGAGCGTTTCGTTTTAAAAAACGCGCCTGCAACAGCATGATAAGACCAAGGCACGCAGCAGCGCTAAGCAAGCGGATAACGGTAAAATTCCAGGCATCAATCGCGCCGTCTGCCAATGCCATTCTACAAAGCAAAGAATTGGCGGCAAAGGCTATTAAAGCGATTATCGTAAATAGGGCAGCTTTCAAAAATAATTCCTACAGACACGATAGGTTTTGCTTAATATTTGGGGTTATTTCTCTATTCTTTTTAGCCATTTAGCCATTTAGCCATTTAGCCATTTAGCCACTTGCTGCACCCGTTGCACTCTATCGCCACCGATGCGTTGAATATCTTTATTATGCAAAGTTAACTGACTGGCAAAGTAAGCGCTGATATCTTCACGCTGATGCGGGCTATCACGCAAATCATCGGCGACCCACGGGATATCCACTTTGGTCAAGAGTATCAAATCGTAATGGTGCGTTAATGCCGCTTGAGTAAGCGCTTTAGGGCAGTCGCCGTAATACCAGTTGGCATACACCATCAGCTCAAATAAACTGGTATCACAGAATAAATAACGGTTATTATCAGGCAATTGCGCGGCTTGTTTGGCAAGTTTATTTTCTAAGTCAATTTGACCTTGCGCGATAGGTAGTAAATCATCCCACGTGCAAGTCAGTTGCTCGTTATCCCATTTTGCTTGCAGGTAAGTGCGCATATATTCTGGTACCCACGGACTGCCAAAATGCGCAGCCAAATCGCGGCATAACGTGGTCTTGCCGGTGCTTTCTGCCCCTAATATCGCGACATTAAAGACCGATTTAGGCGTATGCTGCGTGAGATTGTACGCGGTAGCGTCGTTGCCATTCATAGTATGCCCAGATTGCGATGAGAGTGAAGACTACGTACTGTAGCGCGGTAAAAGTTAGACCTTTATAAAAATACAGCGGCACGGAAATCGCATCAGCAATAATCCAAAGTAGCCAGTGTTCGATTTTACGCCGCGCCATCAGCCACATTGCCATTAAAAACAGCGCGGTGGTCAGCATGTCGGTGTAATCGACCCAGGTAAATAAGTGCAAGCCCAATACCGCGCCATCAAAGCTAAAGTTATTATTGATAACAGGTCTAAAATAATAGACCAAAGCGACAAAGGCGACGGTCGCTGCCGCCAGTACAGTGAGAATAGGGAGATCTTTTTTGTTTAAATGTTCAACGTCAATGGCAGAGTGAGCGTCCGCATTATAGGTGTGTTCATCTTGCTGCTGGCTGGTTGGATTTATATGGTCATGATGCTTTTTGATGTCTGTATTGTGCTTATTTTGCGTCCAATTTATCCAACCATAAATACTCATGATACTGTAGTAGGCGTTGATAAACATATCGCCGAACAGTTGCCATTTCCAAAGTAGATAGACAAAAATAGCGGTGCTGACCAATCCAATAGGAAAAACCAAAATATTGGTTTTGCTGGCAAGTAAGACGCTACTGACCCCAAATATGACCGCAATCAATTCTAAGGCAATAAATAGGGTCGAGTAGTCAGCATACTGCCCAAATAACCAGTTTAAGAGTTCCGCCATTGCTATTCCAAAATTAAAAAGTAAAGCGAGAGTTAACAAACAAGTTGCAACCAAATGATGATAATTCACAGCAATTATAGCGCAGCTGTCGACAAATGAAGCCAATCTTTACTTATTCTCATTAAGAAACGGATTATTTGTAACAAAGTATTAGAAAAATTATATTATTCAGGCATAATAAAGGCACTTATTTTAAGTTTACAGTTATTCACCGAAAATTAGACGACTGTTGTTTTTCTCCACTTTTATGCTTATTGCAAGCACCATCGTAGTAGACAAGGAAGCGTATCATGACGACTTGTATCACGGGCACTGGCCTATATATCCCCCCTTATAGCATTAGTAATGAAGAGTTAGTAGAGTCATTTAACCAGTATGTTGATAATTACAATGCCAAACATGCTGACGCGATTGAAGCAGGAACGGTGACGGCGCTAGAGCACTCATCAGCGGCCTTTATTGAAAAAGTATCGGGCATCAAATCACGTTATGTGATGGAAAAGGACGGTATCTTAGACCCTGAAATTATGGCACCTGTCATTGCCTATCGTAATTTGGGCGAAGAGCTGTCTATCATGGCAGAAATGGGCGCTGCTGCACTAAAAGATGCGCTCGCTGATGCAGGTCTTGAGGCCAATGATTTAGACGGTATTATTCTTGCGTGCTCAAACTTCCAGCGTACTTATCCTGCGGTCTCTATCGAGATTCAAAATGAGATTGGTATGATTGGTGGCTTTGCTTATGATATGAACGTTGCTTGTAGTGCGGCGACTTTTGGTCTATCGCAAGCACATGGTTCTATCGTTTCGGGTCTTGCCAAACGCGTTGCGGTTGTGAACGTTGAGATTACCTCAGCGCATCTAAACTGGCGCAACCGTGACAGCCACTTTATTTTTGGTGACGTTGCAACAGCTTGTATCGTAGAAGAGCTTGATACGCCAAAAGGCTACGAGATTCTAAATGCCAAGTTATTTACTCAGTTTTCGACCAATATCAAAAACGAATATGGCTTTATGGATCGCTCTGAGTTCTTAGCAGCGCAGACTGAGATGTATCCCGATATCAAAGAGCCGGTCACTGACAAACTTTTTTTACAAAACGGCCGTAAGGTCTTCCGTGAAGTCTGTCCAAAGGTATCAGAAGTTATCACCGAGCACTTGCAAGAAAACGACATCCCAACGTCTGATGTGAAGATGATGTGGTTGCATCAAGCCAATGCCAATATGCTGGATTTAATCTTGCGTACCGTTATCGGTAAAGAAGCTGATAAAGCGATTGTACCAAGTGTCATTGATGAGTTTGCCAATACCAGCTCCGCAAGTCCTATGATTGTGTTTCATCGCTACAAGGATCAGCTAAACTCTGGTGATTTGGGTGTGATTTGCTCATTTGGCGCCGGTTACTCGATTGGCTCGGTACTGGTTCGTAAGGTTTAATAGTTAATAGAAGCTCTGTTTTAACCATAAAAATAGCTAAGAGTATTCTTAGCTATTTTTTTTGTGCCGTATTTTGCTTTAGCTATAGAATAAGAGAAAAAGTCAGCTCAGATTTGAGTGTAATTAGGCATAAATCGGACAGTTTGTGAATATAATGGCAAGATTGCTGAGAGGTTTTAAATTAAGCGCAAAAATTTGCTATAATCACTCTCTTATTTTACTCATTTTAAAAAAGTCCTTTTATGAAAGAATCCTTACGCCTGCGTTTAGACCAGATGGTAGACCGTTATGAAGAGGTCACCGCCTTATTATCCGACCCAAGTGTCATCAGCGATAATAATAAATTCCGTGAATTGTCCGTTGAGCATAGCGACTTGATGGAGATCACGACGTTATGGCAGAACTATGTGCGGGCAGAGACGGATCAAGCGGATGCAGAGGCGATGCTTGCGGAATCATCAGACCCTGAAATGAAAGAGATGATGCAGGATGAGATTGACAGTGCGCGTAAGACCATTGCTGAGATGGAAGAAGCGCTTAATGTCATGATGTTACCAAAAGACCCCAATGATAAAGTGCCTGCTTTCTTGGAAATTCGAGCGGGGACAGGCGGTGATGAAGCAGCGATTTTCTCGGGTGATTTGTTCCGTATGTACCAGAAGTATGCGCAAAATCAAGGCTGGACGGTAGAGATTTTATCAGCCAATGAGGGCGAGCATGGTGGTTATAAAGAAATCATTACTCGTGTGTCGGGCAATAGCGTGTATGGTCGTTTAAAGTTTGAGTCGGGCGCGCACCGCGTCCAGCGTGTGCCTGAAACCGAGAGCCAAGGTCGTGTTCATACCTCAGCCTGTACGGTTGCCGTTATGCCAGAGGTTGAGATTGATGATAGCGTCGATATCAATCCTGCCGATATTAAAATGGATACCTTTCGCTCAAGCGGCGCCGGTGGTCAGCACGTTAACACCACCGACTCGGCGGTACGTTTGACCCACATTCCAACGGGTACCGTGGTAGAGTGTCAACAAGAACGCAGTCAGCATAAAAACCGTGCCCATGCGATGAAAATGCTGGTGTCCAAAATTCAGCAAGCAAAAGTACAAGCACAAGTCGATGTGGCGGACTCAATACGTCGCGATTTGGTCGGTAGCGGCGATCGCTCAGAGCGTATCCGTACCTATAATTTCCCGCAAGGCCGTATGACCGACCATCGAATCAATTTGACGTTATACAAACTTGATTCGATTATGGAAGGTGACTTGGATGAAATCCTTGATGCGCTGCTGCGTGAACACCAAGCAGACTTGATGGCCAGTATCGGCGGCGGTGATTAAAAGCACAAACTGTCTAAGTTCACTCAGATATAAGCCTAAACCCAGAAAGATTTTGCTATTTTTTTGTATTAAAAATAAGTTTTATTTGAACGTCTTATTTTAATTTTACTTCGTTTATTCCTTTAATTATCTAATAATTTTGAGAGTATTATGTCAAAGCACAACAATCAAAATCCGAATCAAGAGCAAGCCCCAGAAGACGCGAACGAGCTAATTGCTCAACTGCAAACCAAGCTGGATGACATCAAGGCGTCAGGTAAGCAGCCTTATCCGAATACCTTTAAGCGCACGGACTATGCTCAGGATTTACAAACCGCTTTTGACGGTATCTCAAAGCAAGAAATCGAAGATAAAATTGCCAATGGTGAAAAAACTCAAGTAAATGTAGCCGGTCGCGTGATGCTCAATCGCGGCGCGTTTATCGTGATTCAAGATATGACCGGTCGTATTCAGTTATATGTAGCACGCAAACAGCTAGACCCAGAGACACTAGCGACGATCAAATCGCTAGATTTGGGTGATATCGTTGGGGTATCTGGTTATATCGGTCGTTCTGGCAAAGGCGACTTATATGTCCATATCGAAGCGCTGACTCTATTGACCAAAGCCCTACGTCCGATGCCAAATAAGTTCCATGGCTTGGCCGATGTCGAAGCACGCTATCGCAATCGTCATCTTGATTTGATGACCAATGAGACCACGCGCGATACCTTTGTGATTCGCAGTCAAGTCATCAGCGGTATTCGCAAATTTATGCTAAATGAGCGTTTTATGGAAGTTGAAACGCCGATGATGCATCCTATTCCAGGCGGCGCGGTTGCGCGTCCATTTGTGACCCATCACAACGCTTTAGACATGCCGCTATACTTGCGTATCGCCCCTGAGCTGTATCTAAAACGTCTGGTGGTTGGTGGTTTTGAAAAAGTATTCGAGATTAACCGCAGTTTCCGTAATGAAGGCGTCTCAACCCGTCATAATCCTGAATTTACCATGATTGAGTTTTATCAGGCGTATGCCGATTATCATGACTTGATGGATTTGACCGAGCGCTTGTTCAATGAGCTGGCAATGGATATTTTGGGCACCACGGAGCTGACTTATCAAGGCGAGGCGATTAGCCTAAAAGCCCCATTTATCCGCTTGTCGATGTCTGATGCCATCGCTAAATATGCCGAAAACTTCGATATATCGCGTATCAACGACCGTGATTATCTTGCAGAATATGCTTCAACGACGCTTAAACAACAAGTCAAAGACGTCTTTGGCGTGGGTAAATTGCAGACCATTATCTTTGAAGAAACTGCTGAGCATCAGTTACGTCAGCCGACTTTTATCACAGAATACCCAGCTGAAACCTCACCGCTGGCACGCCGTAACGATGACAATCCTGAAATCACCGATCGCTTTGAGTTATTTATCGGTGGTCGTGAGTTGGCCAATGGCTTTAGTGAGCTCAATGACCCTGCCGATCAAGCGGAGCGCTTCCATGGTCAAGTCGCTGAAAAAGATGCAGGCGATGATGAAGCCATGCATTTTGATGAAGAATATATCGAAGCCTTGTCTTATGGTTTACCGCCAACAGCAGGCGAGGGCATCGGTATCGATCGCTTGGTGATGCTATTTACCGACTCGGCCAGTATTCGCGATGTGATTTTATTCCCGCATATGCGCCGCAAGTTCGAAAGCTAGATTGCTTTACTTGCCATAAATCGACGCTGGGACTAAACTGAACATAAGAAGGCTTTTTGTACTTTTAACGGAATGGTTTCAAGTGTTTTATGAGACCTTATGGATAGGGATGTTATGGACACTCAGCAAGTACCAGCGTCGATTTGGCAGCAGATGATTCAGCAAAACTTTTTATCTTTGTACGATTTAACTCCAGACAAAATCACTAATCCTGAATATCTTCAGGGTTATGTTTTTGTCTTTGAGTTTTCTAATGCTGTGGTCTACCTTATCGTCAATGATGTGACGATACAGACTGATAGACAGGATATCGATAGCACTCAGGTGCGTACGTGGAGAAAAGAGGTTGTCAATCAACTGATTAAGCAACACGCTCAATTGTATCTGAAGAATGAACAGGCGCTTGCCTATCAAAATGATTCTAAAAACCAATCTAAAAGTAAGTTGGCATCTGACCAAACGGCAGACAAAGCGATTTATTTTATTGGTTTGACCGCACTTTCGGTGCAGCATCCAGAGATTACTGAGAGAAATGCTAAAAAGAACAATGCTCAAAACGTTTATCGAAACAGCTATCAGAATAGTTATCATAATAGCCAACAGAGCAAACCTGTAGAAACCGCCTCATATGCGGTTGGCTATGAATATGGCAGTCAGTTTTTTGCAGAAGACTGTGTGCTTGATTTGGACGATGAAGAAAGCGTCTTGCAAGTATTCAGTTATCAAAACTTCACTGAGATACTCAAGCAATTGGTGACGCCCAGTGATTTAACGGCATTTTTAGATTTTCATCGCCGTAAGCTTGCGGGATTTGACGCGTTTCAAGACGAATCAACCTTACTTGCTCAGTTTTTACAGTCGCCAGATTTTCACCAAAGGGCGATTGAGGTTCAAAAACAACTGGTCAGCCATAATTTGATAGCAGAGATTGAACCACGACTGCTAAAAGCGGCAGAGCCTGAGCAGGCGGAGTTTGCTCAAGCACTGATGGCAGAGATTCAAAAGAACACGCGCATGTGGTACAAGCTGTTTAATAGCTTGGTCAGAGCGTGTTATGACGCCGGTACGCCGCTGCCAAAAAAGCAGGTTGATATTTTGGTCGATGAGTCCATGTACACCTATGCTTGTTTGGTAGAAAAAATATTGGCGCATAGAACGATTGACCAAGATTCACGCTGGAATGGCTACGTGCGCCATGAGCACTCTTATAATGTCTTTGGGCGTCATTATCTGCTGGTTTTTTATGCGCAAGATGACAGCAGCTCGTTAAGTGCGGACAAAGTGCGTGCCGGTCATCAAGACTTATTATTTGAGCTCAACGCGCAAATGCAGCAGCCGGTCATGCAAGATCTGTTTTTAATCGGTGTCGATGTCAGACCCTGTGAAGACAGCGTAAATACCGAGGTGCATCTTGACGCCTTTCATCAGCAAGGCTCGCTCATCGATGCCAATACCCAGCGTTTGTATGAGCAATTGGCTGAGTTACGGGCGCAATCATAAGCTATGCTAGAACCCAGTTTCGACGTTTGGTTTCAATATCTACTTTGGTAGTTAGTTTTAAGCTAAATCGCTGATTTGAAGCTTTATTTATATCATTACTCACATTGGCATTTATTATGACGCAGCAATATCAAGTTTTAGCGCGCAAATATCGTCCAAAAAACTTTCACGAGTTGATTGGGCAATCGCACGTCTCACAAGCACTGATTAATGCGATTGATTATAATCGTCTGCACCATGCTTACTTATTTACGGGTACGCGCGGTGTCGGTAAGACCACTATTGCGCGTATTTTGTCTAAATGTTTAAACTGTGAGACGGGTATCACTAGCACGCCATGTGGTGTCTGTGATAACTGCGTGGCGATTGATCAAGGACGGTTTATTGATTTAATCGAGATTGATGCGGCCTCGCGTACCAAAGTTGAAGACACCCGCGAGCTACTTGATAATGTGCCGTATGCGCCAAGCCAAGGTCGCTACAAGGTGTACCTGATTGATGAGGTGCATATGCTGTCGACACACAGCTTTAATGCGCTGCTCAAAACCTTGGAAGAACCACCTGAGCATGTAAAATTCTTACTAGCCACCACCGACCCACAAAAGCTGCCCATCACGATTATCTCGCGCTGTTTGCAGTTTGTGTTGCGTCCTTTATCGCAAAGTCTGCTTAGTGAGCATCTAGCCAATATCTTAAATCAAGAGCAGGTGGATTATACTCAGCCTGCGCTTTGGCAATTGGCCAGTGCTGCTAAAGGCTCGGTGCGTGATGCGTTATCGCTGACCGATCAAGCGATTGCATTTGGACAAGGCGCGCTCGATGATGTAACAGTTAATGCCATGCTTGGCTTAATTGATGCCGCTGACTTGGTGCGTTTAATTACAGATATTTATAATCATGATAAATCAGCAGTCGCCACACATATCGAGCAAATGCGCGCGCAAATGGTCGATGCCACTAGCATGTTTGATGGCTTGGCTGAGCTGTTACATCAATTGGCATTGACGCAACTGCTGCCTGAGGTTGCGCTTAACGTAAACGAAGCACAAGCGCAGCAGATTAATCAGCTTGCGCAGCACATGAGTCCTGACGTTTTACAGCTATATTACGAAATCGTCGTCCAAGCGCGTGAAGGCGTAAAGCTGGCTAGCACACCGATGCAGGCGCTTGAGATGTGTATTTTACGTCTATTGGCGTTTCGACCTTTACCCGTCGATGAGATTTTAGCAAACGTACCGGATACTACTATATCTTCTGTCCCTAGAGCATCTAGCTCTGTATCAACTGTTTCTAGAGGCTCGATAGAAACTAACACGGCCGATAATGCTAAGGCAGAACTCAATACAGTATCAATAAGTGCCAGTACTGCTGATGCAGCAAACACCAATGCACTTTTAAATACTAATGAGCATTCAGTATCAGCGTCTTTATCAGAGCAAACCTTAGCAGTAGTAGAAGCGCTATCAGAATCGCAGCCAGAACCACAGTTAGAGCCAGCAGTGGAATCCATCCCGCCATTACCAGACTACGATGCTGATTATCAGACCTCAAGTCAAAATGAGGTCGAGCCATACAATACAAGTTATGATGATGCTGAATTTGACCAATATAATAGCTACGGTAATGATGAAGGATTGGATTTATTAAGCAGCAATATTAAGCCTGAGCCTGTTGTTGAGCCTGAAACTGTTATTGAGCCTGAGCCTGTTATTGAGCCTGAACCTGTTGTTGAGCCTGAACCTGTTGTTGAGCCTGAACCTGTTGTTGAGCCTGAACCTGTTGTTGAGCCTAGCGCAAATGATTCCCAATTAACTGCGCAAGTTGATGATCCGCGTACTTTGTTACGCTGTGCGCCGCAAGAATTAACGGGCGAGTGGACGCCAGAAAAATGGGACTACTGGTTACAATGCGCCCGCGAAGCTGGTAGTTTGGCACCCGATGAATTGGCATTAGCGCGCCAAGGGATGATGACCGGTCACTGTAACGCTAAAGCGGTCTTTGTCACGGCGGTAGATAGTAATCATCTGCAAGCTACTTTTCAGCAGCTGGCGGCAAAATTACAAGAACAGTTTACGCAAGCAGACATTAGCTTGCAGATAGATGGCAGTATTATGCAAGCCGATGATAAGACGCCTGAACGTCGTCAACAAAAACGCCTTATTGAAGCGCGTACAGTGGCAGAGTCCAGATTACTTAATACACCCGTCATGCAATATCTGACGGAGCGCGGCGAAGGAAAAATGGGTAAGGTTCAGTTGTATTAAAGCGTTCAGTTATATTAAACAATGTTCAATTTTATGATTGGCAATCTTTAATCAGTAAACCTTTATATATTTTATTATAATTCTCTAAATATCAAGGCGACATTAATTTATCGCCTTGATATTTTTCGTTTTATTAATGACTAAATAGCTTTAGATGACTAACAGAGTTATAGTAAAAAACTGTAAGATTTATTATAATCCGCTATAATGGTTAAGTTATATTAAAAACTAAAAAGCAGCTTAGGTGGAAATATGTTAGATAATTTACGTGGTATGGCTGTGTTTGCCAGTGTGGTCGGACACGGCTCTTTTAGTGGTTCAGCTCGCGAATTGGGTATTACGACCAGTGCGGTCAGCCAACAGATACGCGCTTTAGAAAACGAGCTTGGGGTAGTACTCCTGCATCGCTCAACTCGTAAGCTCAGCTTAACAGAAGCGGGCGCCAGCTTTTATGAAGCGGCAAAAGATGTGGTCAGTGCCGCTGAACAAGGGCGTATTAAAGTCAATCAATTACGTGATGAGCTTGCGGGTAGCTTACGCATTGCAACCACGCCTGAGCTTGGCGTTCATCATATTTTGCCCGCTCTATCGACTTGGATGTCGGCGCACGATGACCTTAGCATTACTTATTTTGCCGACAATCATTATATCGATATGATTGATGAGCGTATCGATATTGCGGTACGTATGAGCCCTAATATCAACGACTCAACCTTGAGCAATTACCCATTATCTGATGTGCGTCAACTGTTGGTTGCCTCACCGCAGTATTTACGTCAGCATAAAAAGATTGAAACGCCAAAAGATTTGGCAGACCATCAGCTGATTTGCATCGATATTATGAAAGACGCAAGTCATGTCGAGCTTACTCAGACCGAAACAGGCAAGAAAACACGCATCAAAATGAATTCGCGTATCCACACCAACAACGTCTTTATGGCGATGACTTTAGCAAAGGAAGGTCACGGCATGATTCGTATCATGGAGATGGACGTCAAAAGAGAGCTTGAAAATGGCAATTTGGTCGAAGTGTTGACCGGTTATCAGCTGCCAAGTTTTGTGCTATATGCCGTCACCTTAAACCGTGATCAGCAACCAGCAAAAATTACCCGCTGCTTAGAAGTATTAAAAAAGTACTTCCATGCCAATTAAGTCAAGCATTTAGTAATATCTGATTTAAAATGGTTTTAAAGTGTCCTAGATTCAAATAAGAAGTGCAACGTTTTAAAAGAATGAGTTGAAGAGTAAGATGTGCCGTGTTGCATTTCAAACTTCAACTCCTACATATCAGAACGTTATGAAACACTATACACATCTTACCCAAGAGCAAAGATATCAAATATCAGCACTATTGCAAGCTAAAAAAGGCATGAGTGAAATAGCTAGAATTATCGGCTGTCATAAATCAACGGTGAGTCGAGAGATAAGGCGAAACCTGGGACAAAGGGGTTATCGCCCCAAACAAGCCCATCGTTTGGCAAAAGCGCGCAAAGTTAAGAATAGCACACAGATTAGTCGCTTTGGCTGGTGCTATATTGAGCATCTACTCAGCAAGCACTACTCCCCTGAACAGATAACAGGGCGACTGAGGATGCTGGGTTGGGAAGATGTCCCAAGCCATGAATCGATATACCAACACATCTATACTGACAAAAAGGCAGGGGTGCTCTACACACCACCCTCAGATGTCAAAAGCGTTATAAGAGACGGTATCTGCAAGGCAATGATAGGCGCGGGAAAATAGCGAACCGCTGTGATATCACTGAGCGTCCTAGCATCATTGAGACACGCAGTCGTATGGGCGATTATGAAGGGGATACGGTGGTTGGTCATGGACATCAAGGTGTTCTGGTTACTTTAGTAGATAGAACGACTCGAGAGACTAAGATCAAAGCGCTACCCAATCGTAAGGCAAAAGCTGTCACACAAGCTTGTATTGACATGTTAAAAGGTGAGCAGGCGTTAAGCATCACCTTTGACAACGGTAAAGAGTTTGCTGACCATGAAGCGATGGCAACCGCGTTAAAGGCTGATATTTACTTCGCTCAGCCTTATCATTCTTGGGAGCGCGGAACGAATGAGAATACCAATGGTTTAATTCGTCAGTTTCTACCTAAGTCGATGCGTCTAGATAACCTATGCAGGCACTTAGTTCAGTCGATTGAAGACAGTTTAAATAATCGACCAAGAAAGGTGCTAGGGTTTAGAACACCGCTTGAGGTAAAATCTAGCTTCGGGTGCGTTGCACTTCAATGTTGAATCTAAGTGTTAAAAAGCAAAAGGCCTATAGATAATGTATCTATAGGCTTTTTTTGGTTTTAAACTTTGATTAAATTAACCGTTTAAAACGAAGGTTTTAATAAATTAACCAAACGCTCAACCACTTGTGAGCTTTCATCACGGCTCATATTAAGCGGTGGCAATAGACGAATCACATGACCGCCTGTGACATTAATGATTAATTTTTGCTCATCACGGGCACGGTCAACTAATTTGCTACAGTCTATCTGCTGAGGAAGGGCGATACCAATCATCATCCCAGCTCCGCGGGCGCTGACGCCATATTGTCCAAGCGCGTTAACCACGCCTTCACGGATGAACTGTCCTTCAGTGACGGCATTGTCCATGATACCGCCATCGGCAAGCACTTCATACACGCTATGTACCACACGACTGGCTAGCGGCGTGCCACCATAAGTTGAGCCGTGACTACCAGCGCCAAACAAGCCATTGGCACGCCCGCGCACCATGCAAGCACCGACCGGAAAACCATTGCCTAAACCTTTGGCGGTCGTCAAGACATCAGGGCGCGCGTTGCTATGCTGATACGCAAAGTATTTGCCCGTACGGCCGTTGCCAGTTTGCACTTCATCAAGCATAAATAACCAATCATGACTATCGCATACGGCTTGTAGTTGCTCAAGATACGTAAAGCCATTGGCTGCGGTATTCAAACCACCTTCGCCTTGGATAGGCTCGACAAATACTGCACAGATATCATTATTGTCTTGAGCCGCTTGCTCAATCGCGGCGATATCACCAAAGGGCACACGAATAAAGTCTTCATCCAAGGTATAAAAACCTTCACGGGCTTTAGGATTGGCAGTTGCTGATAACGACAGCAAGGTACGACCATGAAAAGACTGTTCCATCACGATGACTTTTGGGCGTTTAAAACCTTGCTGGTGCGCATAGAGTCGTGCCAATTTTAATGCCGCTTCATTGGCTTCAGCACCACTATTAGCAAAAAATACGCTGTCCATTTGCGCGGCATTACATAGAGCTTCGCCAGCGCGCTCTTGCCAGTCAATGCCAAATAAATTACTGGTATGCACCAAGGTTGCCGCTTGCTGCTGAATAGCCTCAGTTACTTGTGGATGACAATGCCCCAAGCCGCATACTGCGATACCCGTTAAGGCATCTAAGTAGGGTGTCTCATCTTTGGTATAAAGCCAGCTTCCTGAGCCGCGGGTGAAGCTGATTGGTTGACGATTATAAGTGGGCATCAGGTAAGTAGCAGACATGTAAAACATCCTTGGCATAATAAAGAGTTAGAGGATAAAAAGTTTAATGGGAGTGAATAGATAATTAGAGTTCATCAGAAAACGGCGTCGATTCGGCAGGTAAGGTATATTCTTCACTTGCCCATGCGCCTAAGTCAATAAGCTTGCAGTGATGACTGCAAAACGGCTTATATTTATTGTCTTGCCACGCAGTTTGATTGCCGCATTCTGGACAAGGATAGGTTTTGGGTAAGAGGTTGGTATTGTGGACGCTGTTGCTAGAAGTAGATTCAGTCATAATAAAAGTAGGTATATCCTATGGGCTATCAATAAATGCTGTCATTTAAGACAGCGCTTCTAATCAATAGCAAGTATGAATAATGTGAGTTTTTTGGCTTTATAAGCAATCGCCCTGCGGCATTAATAATTGTCGTTCGATAAGCATGGACGTTGTATTACTATTAGGCTGGATTGACTATATAATAGCATGCGGTCGGATAATGACAAATGACAAATCCCTTAAGGATAGTAGATGACTGACAATCTTGAGCTTTCGCATCAGCAGCAGCGTGCCTTTCAACCCCAAAAACTTTCAGCACCGCGCGATTTTATGACTCCAGAAGTATTGATGAATAGACAGCTGCCTTTGGTATTGGAGATTGGCGCAGGGAAGGGCAAGCATGCGCTTAGCTTTGCACTGCAGCATCCTCATAAGCATCTAATAGCCATCGAGCGTACACGTAATAAGTTCGATGCTTTTGCTAAATTGGTCGGGCAGCAGAAATCAAGCAATCTCAGCGCGATTCATGCGGATGCCATCGCTTGGATTGTTCATGCTGTCGCGCCAAACAGTATCGAGCGTATTTTTATCTTATATCCCAATCCTGAGCAACATAACCCTAACCAACAGTGGTTAAACATGCCTTTTTTTGAGTTTTTGCTTTCTCGTTTGCAAGTAGATGGAGAAGTAGTGCTGGCGACTAATATAGAAGCGTATATGGATAATGCAGAGCAGCAAGCCAATGAAGTCTGGTGCTTACCGAATACGCGTCATAAAGTCGCTAGTGATAGTCAGCGTACACACTTTGAAGTCAAGTATCTAGCGCGCGGTGAAACTTGTTGGCAGCTAAACATGCGTAAGCCTGACGGTTATCAAACCAGATTCGACAATTGGCAAGCAAGTAATAAGGCATAAAAAATAGCCTAAGTAAAAAAATGTATTATACTAAAAATTACCGAATAAAGAATTAAGGACAAAGAGTATGAAACAAAAATGTATTATCAAGAAGATAATTACATAAAATAGCCTAAGAAAATAAAAATAAACCATAAAAAGACCGCCACAAAAAGGCGGTCCAAAAAATATCAACCTTCCTATATCACAAAAAAGGCTTCACCAATTTATTAGAATCGGTATAAGCATCTAATACCGTCAAAAAGGTATAGGCACCGATAAATTTTCTACTGATAAACATAAACTCTTTAGGCGGCAGGTTAAACTCAAAAGACTGCATCGCTTGCGTGGCGTTATTTGAGAGGCGAGTATGCAACTTACTGTTCGCCCAGATATAACGCTGCTGTTCATCTAAGCAATTTTTGGGAATATCAGGGTTTAAAGTAGGGTCACTAAAGGGTTCTGTCGCTAATAAAAATAATGAAGCGATATCGGAGCGTACTTTATCACTCATGCTATCAAAAAAATCATAACCGGTCATGGCGCGTTTCATTGCTTGATGGTCATGATGATAGCCAGCTCGTAATAGCCCGTGAGCAATGGTTAGTAAGTTATCGTCGAATTGGCGAATGGCACCAAAATCTAGCAATACCAGCTTATCGATTTCGTTTTCATCAGCAGCGACACGAACGAGGTAATTACCAAAATTGGGATCCGTTTGCATCTCGCCCCATACAAAAATCTCTTGCATCATGATTTCGATAGCGGCTTGACCGATAGCGTTGCGGCGCTCATGTGACAATAACTGTAGCGCTTCCGAGACCACCGTAATGCCTGGCTCATAAGACATGCATAACAAGCGTTTGGTTGAGTAAGTACGATTGATTTTGGGTACGATATAACGTGGGTCGCCCAGTAAGCGCTCATAAAAACGCTCCGTGGTCGCTGCTTCCGCTTCGTAGTCAACTTCATGATGGAGGAGGTCGCGTATCTCTTCAAACCACGCATCGAGGGCGCGTGTTTGCGGTACGATATTACTGACTTTTAATAAACGCTTAAATAAAGCCAAGTCAGAATTGATGGCATCGGCCACACCGGGATATTGGATTTTTAACACCACTTGCTCGCCCGTTGCCAATACCGTTGCGCGATGAACTTGGGCGAGGGAAGCGGTACCAATAGGAACGGGATCAACTTTTAGCTCATTTAACTTCGCGCCCAATAATTGGCGTAATGTGACCTCGATTTTTGGCCATGCTAAGGTGGCGGTATCGTCATTGAGTGTTTGCAGGGCGCGCGTGATTTCAGGCGGTAATATATGTTCGCCATAAATTGCTAGCATTTGACCAATTTTTACCACCGACCCTTTTAATTTACCTAGCTCTTCTGCTAGATAGTGCGCCTGTTCTTCCATAAAAATTTGATTGCGCGCCGTACGTGCTTCTTTATTCAAAAACATACCAGACACACTATTACCTGCCCAACGACGACCGATATTTAAGGAGGTTTTCGCAATAGACATCCGACGCTCAAACCCTGAGGTCTTCAGGTTGTCGATGGATTGCTTGTTATTAGACGGTTTATTATTAGAGGGTCTAGAGGTATCATTTGCCATAAATATAATCATTCATCCGGTTGCTATTGATGTGCGGGCGTAAACCGACAATACAAGGAGATGCGACGTACTGGTACAAAATTGTATCATATAACGGGCGGTAGATTGAGATGCCCATGCTTAGCATGAACCGTTACTTTGTAAATTAACGTATGCTTATTAAAAGTAAATCTATGAATTGCTATGTTACATGCTACGACCGAGCATTAAAGCGCTCAAAATCAAGCGCCACAATAAATAGCCTTATTCTAACACTAAGCCGCCAAAGATAATTTTTTAAAATACGCTCATAAAAAATGAGCAAACGAAAAATCCGACCTAGCATTACACTAGATCGGATTGCCATAAAAACAATATAAGAAAAACGATATAAGTTTTAAATTGGCCTAACCATATTAAACATTTTCGCGAGCAATCGCCTGGTGACCGATATCACGGCGATAATGAGCGCCATCAAAGCTAATCGCGCCTGTCACGGTCAATGCGGCTTGCTGTGCACCAGAAATGCTATCAGCCAATGCCGTCACGCACAATACGCGCCCGCCATTGGTCACCACTTCTTTCTCATCATTATCATCACTAAACGTATCGTTATTAGAGAAAGCCGTGCCAGCATGAAAAACTTTGACTGACTTTTGATTATCATTATCCAACTCTGGCATACCAGTAATCACATCACCTTTGGATGAGGTTTCAGGATAGCCTTTTGAAGCAACGACAATACCGAGAGCAGGGCGCTCATCCCAATTGGCGGCGCTTGGTAATTTACCATTTAAGCCTTGGGCTACCAAGTCAACCATCGATGATTGTAAACGCATCAAAATCGGCTGCGTTTCTGGGTCGCCAAAACGGCAGTTAAACTCAATCACATACGGGTCGCCCGCCTCATCAATCATTAGTCCAGCGTATAAAAATCCGGTATAAGGATGGCCGGCAGCTTTCATGGCATCAACAACAGGTTGGATAATTTGCGCCATTACCTTATCGTGAACGTCTTGGGTGACCACTGGCGCAGGGGAGTAAGCACCCATGCCGCCAGTATTTGGTCCCGTATCGCCTTCAAACGCACGTTTATGGTCTTGGCTGGTTGCCATCGGTAAGATGTTGTCACCATCTACCATGCAAATAAAGCTGGCTTCTTCCCCTTGCAAGAATTGCTCGATAACCACACGGCTACCAGCATCGCCAAATTTATTATCCGCAAGCATATCGTCAATTGCTTCGTGCGCCTGCTCGATGGTTTCGGCGACGATAACGCCTTTACCCGCAGCCAAACCGTCGGCTTTGATCACAATCGGTGCGCCTTGCTCATCGATATAGGCTTTGGCAGCAGTAGCGTCCGTAAAGCCTTGATAGGCTGCGGTTGGAACATTGTTTTGTTCCATAAATTCTTTGGCAAAGGTTTTTGAGCCTTCAAGCTGCGCACAATAAGCGGTTGGCCCCCATGCTTTGATGCCGGCTGCACGACAAGCATCAACGATACCGGTTACCAACGGCGCTTCTGGACCGACAATCACCATATCAATGGCGTTATTTTGGCAAAATTCGATGACCGCACTGTGTTCGTCAGCATCGGCTGTATCTTCTAAGGTGACGTTTTGGCATTTGGGCTCAAGGGCGGTGCCAGCATTACCGGGAGCGACGTAGATGTTTTGTACCTTGTCGTCTTTTGCACACTGCCATGCGAGTGCGTGTTCGCGACCACCTGAGCCAATCACCAAAATATTCATCATACGTCTGCCCTTAGCATCAAAATTCATTGTGAGTTGTTTGTGAGTTAGTTTTTTGGGAGTTAATAGCGAGCCAGCAAAATCTGCTGCAATATACTGCGGTATTCTAACAAAAAAACGCCATGATTGTCATGAGTATCCACCTGTCAGCAAGTTTTAGATGAGGTTAGGATGTTATTGTCTTAATTATTAAAGACTCTCTCATTAACTGTCTCATTATCAAAGGTTATCGACATATTGCTGATTCATGAAATGATGTTGTACGCTTTTGCTAGACGCCGCAGTGCGTTACACTTTGATAGGTTGGCACTAGTAGATACCAATGATTGGTTATTGCAAAAACGAGAACGACAAACCTATAACAAAGGACAATGGATATGCCTCACAACTTAAATATCGCAAAAGAGCGGATCAGCCAGATAAGCGATATTGCCACCAGTTATGTACAAAAAGACAAATCGCTATTTGACCATTTTATTCATAGCTATTATCAGACGTTGCATCAAGAAGTGGCGAAAGATATCAGTAATATGGATTTGGCTGGTATGGCGCTGCATCATTTCACCTTGCTCAAAGCTTATGACGGCAGTCAGCCGCAGCTTGCTATTTTAAACCCCATCGCAGAAGAGCAGCATTTTCATAGCTCGCATACGGTTATACAAATAGTCGCTTACGACAGACCATTTTTGGTCGATACCATTTTAATGAGCTTGGAAGCAGAAGGTATCGACGTCCATCGTACTTATAATATTATTATTGGCGTCGAGCGCGATGAAAATGGCGATATCACTCATGTCGAAAGTGCGCATGAAAGCGACACCTCAAAAATGTCTTTGATTCATTGCGAAATCGCTTATCAAAACAATGACGAGTTGGCGGCATTAAAGCAGATGCTGCTGGCAAAAATCGATACCCTTGATATCGTCGTTGATGACTGGCAGCAGATACGCGGCAAGCTGACCGATATAAAAGCGGAGCTGGCTGGTCAAAATCTACCCGAAGTGTATTATTCGCCGCAAGAAATTCAAGCGTTTTTGGATTGGGTATTAGACGAGCATTTTATCTTTTTAGGCTATCGCGAGTACCGCTTAGAAAATGATGACAATTTAGACTTATTTGCCATTGGTAATAGTGGGCTTGGCCTGTTGCGCGGCGGAAGTGAGGATACGCTCTCAAAAAGCTTTGATGAGTTGCCTCATAATCTAAAAAAGTTATTAACCGAGCCACGCGTATTGATGTTGTCTAAATCAAGCCGTGTGTCACCCGTTCATCGCCCGGTATACATGGATTTTTTAGGCATTCATAAGTTTGATGACCATGGCAAGCTGATTGGCGAATATCGCTTTATCGGTCTATTTACCGCGCAAGCCTATCAGCTAAGCGTACAACAGATTCCGCTGCTACGTGAAAAAGCCAATAAAATCATGGCGATGGCGGATTTACCACGTGATGGTCATGCGTATCATAAAATGATGCATGTGATTAACTCTTTACCGCGCGATGATTTGTTTCAAGCCAGCGTTGAAGAGTTATATCCTATCGTCTCTGGTATTAGCCAATTGCAAGATAAAAAAAGCTTGCGCTTATTTAGCCGAGTCGATCATTATCAGCGCTTTGTATCCTGCTTGGTCTATATTCCACGTGATAAATTCAATACCGAGCTGCGTATTAAAGTACAAAACGTCTTAAAAGACGCTTACGGCGGTACGTCATCTGGCTTTACCACGGAATTTAACGAATCAGAACACGCCCGCGTCCACGTCCATGTGCGTACGATACCGGGTCAAGTGAATGACGTGGATACGGCGGCGCTACAGGATAAGCTGTCGGCTCTCATGCAATCATGGCGCGATAATTATCAAAAAATGCTGCTCGATAATGTCGGCGAGCAGCAAGCAAATGCCTTAATGCGCCGCTTCTTAAGCTATATTCCAGCAGCCTATCAAGAACGCTTTGATGCGCGGACGGCGGTCGAAGATACCAAACGTCTGGCGAGTTTAAATGACGAGCAGCCAATGATTTGGCATTTATATAAGTCAACGGGCGGCGCCAGCAATCAGCTGCACCTAAAACTATATGGTCGCCAAAACCCTGTGATTCTCTCAAAAGTCTTGCCGGTACTAGAAAACTTTGGCGTATCGGTCATTTCTGCCCAAACCTATGAGTTCGATTTACCAGAGCAGCCGATTTGGATGCAAGAGTATGAGCTGGTATTGGAACATGTTGACACCATCGATATGCAAGTGGTACGCGCGCAGTTTGAAGATAGCCTTAAGCAAATATGGGCAGGGCGCGTTGAGAGTGATTCCTTTAATGAGCTGGTATTAACCACCAAACTCGATACGTACGATGTGGTGGTACTGCGTGCCTTATCGCGTTATATGATGCAAGCAAAAGCGCCGTTCTCTAGTGCTTATATTCAGCAAACCGTGGTAAAAAATAGTGCCATTAGCATTGCCTTAAGCGAGCTATTCGATGCGCGCATGAATCCTAAATACAGTGAAGAGGAGCGCGCCAGCAAAACCAGTCAAACTCGAGAGCAAATCAACAGCGCCTTGGCTGGTGTCAGTAGTTTAGATGAAGATCGTATCCTGCGTTGGTATTTAGATTTGATTAATGCCATGGTGCGTACCAACTTCTATCAAAGAGAAGCAGATGGTCAACGTAAAGACCGTTTATCGTTTAAGTTTTTGGCGGCAGATATTCCAAACTTACCCAAACCTAAGCCTATGTTTGAGATATTTGTTTATTCACCGCGCGTTGAAGCGGTGCATTTACGCGGCGGTAAAGTCGCTCGCGGCGGGCTGCGCTGGTCGGACCGTATGGAAGATTTCCGTACCGAAGTACTTGGTCTAGTCAAAGCGCAAATGGTCAAAAACGCGGTCATTGTCCCGGTTGGCTCCAAAGGCGGTTTTATCGTCAAGACCAAAACCATGGCTGATGGCCGTGAAGCTTTCCAAGCAGAGGGCATCGCCTGTTATCAAGCGTTCCTGCGCGGTATGCTGGATGTGACCGACAATATTGTCGATGGCAAAATTGTCCCGCCAGCCAATACGGTGCGTCACGACGAAGATGACCCGTACTTAGTCGTTGCTGCTGATAAAGGTACCGCTACCTTCTCAGATATCGCCAATGCCTTATCAAGCGAGTATAACTTTTGGCTCGATGATGCCTTTGCTTCAGGCGGCTCGGTCGGTTATGACCATAAAGCGATGGGTATCACCGCTCGCGGTGGTTGGGAGTCGGTCAAGCGCCACTTCCGTATGCGCGGTATGGACATTCAAAACCGTGATGATTTCACCGTTGTTGGTATTGGCGATATGAGTGGCGACGTTTTTGGTAACGGCATGCTCAGATCCACACATACTAAGTTGGTCGCAGCCTTTAACCATCTACATATCTTTATCGATCCAAACCCAGATACCGCCGCGTCTTATACCGAGCGTGAGCGTTTATTTAATCTGCCGCGTTCAACGTGGGACGACTATGAAAAATCGCTCATCAGCCAAGGTGGTGGCGTGTTCTCACGTCAAGATAAAACCATTGTTATTAGCCCTGAGATGAAAGCATTATTTGATATCAGTGAAGATAGCCTTGCACCCAACGAGTTAATCAGCGCGCTGCTAAAATCGCCAGTTGATTTGATTTGGAATGGCGGTATCGGAACTTACGTGAAAAGCGCCAATGAAAGTCATGCCGATGTTGGTGACCGCGCCAATGATGCCGTGCGCGTCAACGGTGGTGAGCTGCGGGCGGCGGTCGTTGGCGAAGGCGGTAACTTAGGCTTTACCCAGCAAGGGCGTATCGAATACGCACAAACGGGCGGGCGCATTTATACCGATGCCATTGACAACTCAGGCGGCGTCAACTGCTCGGATCATGAAGTCAATATTAAGATTTTACTGGGTAAAGTGGTTGAGCAAGGCGACATGACGCTCAAGCAGCGTAATGAGCTGTTAGAGTCTATGACCGATACGGTCGCTGAATTGGTACTGCGCCAAAACTATCTACAACCACAGGCGCTTGAGCTCAGCCATCTACGCGCGGCGGCAAATTTAAGTGACCATCAACGCTTTATTCAAATGTTAGAAAGCGAAGGACGTCTTGATCGCGCCATTGAATATCTGCCATCGGATGAAGAGATTGCCAAGCGTCAAAAAGCGGGCACAGGTCTCACCAATCCAGAGCTGGCAGTTGTGATGGCTTACGGCAAAATGTGGGTGTACGATAATTTGTTGGCGTCAGATTTGCCTGATGCGCCGTATTTCGTTAATGAGCTGCGCCAATACTTCCCTGATGAGCTGGCAGCAAACTTCTTTGATGAGATGAAAGAACATCGCCTGCACCGTGAAATCATCAGTACTTATTTGACCAATAGCATCGTCAACCGTTTGGGTATCGAAGCCTTATTCCGTTTATTTGAGGAAACGGGGCAAACGCTTGCTACGATTGCGCGCGGCTATGCGATTGCTCGTGATGTCTTCCATGTATCAAAAGCTTGGGAAAAACTTGAGTCACTAGACAATCAAGTCGATGCCACCTTGCTACTTGAGCTTGAGCTACGTTTGCGTGATGCGCTTGAAAATGGCGTAGTGTGGTTTATCAATGCCTTTGGTCAGGATTTACAAGTTGCCGATATGATCGAGCGCTTTGAAGACAGTGTGGAAAAATTGACCAAAGCAGGCGGTTTTATCGAGCAGCAATTCTCAGAGTATTTGCAAGAAGACATCACAAGCTTAACGGAAGACGAGCTGTCTGCGGATGACGCGGCGATGTTCGCGATGTTGCCGTACCATGTCGATGCGCTAGATGCCGCGCTGTTGGCTGAGCAGTATGAACGCCCAGTCGATGAGATTGCCACTTTATACTTTGAGGCCTATCACGTTTTACAGCTAGATTGGATGATGGACAATATCGCCACCTTACCGCAGCAAGACCACTGGGATCGCCGTGCGCGTCATGCCCTTGTCAACGAAGTTTCGCGCAGTCTGCGTATGCTGATGGATACTTTATTAAAGCAGCCTGATGCCAAACAAGCCTTTAATGACTGGAAATCTCGTCATGAAAGTCAGCTTGATTCCATCACCGCTGAGATGCAAAAAATTGATAGCAATGATGAAAGTGATATTAGTTTATCAACGTTATCGGTATTGATGAGTGAGCTTAGTGGGCTGGTAAGTAAGTAATAAGCTAAAAAATAAGCCAGATAGCAAATTACAGAAAATCCAGACTATATGTTTATAGAAAAAAATCACCGTTATGAGTTAACGGTGATTTTTTGTTTTTCAATAATAAAAAGAAAACTAAAAAGGCTAATTTAAGGTTATAAAGGTATTTAAACGGCGCATTTTGCCGTCTTTTTCAACCCAGACTTTCTCACCATCGTCACGATAGCTAGCAAATTGAGGTGTTAGTATCACATCACCTTTATCATTCATAATGCCAAACTTGCCCGCTTGCTTATAAGTATAAAGCTGATGGTATAGCAGCTTTCTGATGGGGGTGTCTGATGCGAGGATTAACTTACCATTGGCATCGATAATCTGCGCGCTAACAATCTCGTCTTGGATATCTTCGCTCATGCCTGTAGCGGTGCTACCATCGACTAACGTACTGCGCAAAAATAGCGGCGGCTTAGCAGAAGTATTAAACGCTTCGATATGTTGATGGGCGGCAAACGGAATGATGACTTGGTTATGTTGGTCAATGAGTGCTGTCTCGTCGTTTAAGCTCACTTGCAAATATAAAAGCTGACCTGTACAAGCATTTAACGGATGAATCGCCTTATACTTTGGCATGATTGCCCAGTAGCCTTTATCATCAAGCAGTCCTGTGCGCCCTTGATTGCTAGTTATTTTAAAATAATCTTGGTCATGATCAGAATCGTAGTGCGCATGCTCGATAGGTGCCGTAGTTAGTGGAAAAATCCAATCACCATGACGATTGATAATACCTTGTCTGGTTGTCGCATCTGATGATTTGACGCTGACAATAAAGCTGGTTGCGATATCCGGCTCGGTTTGAATAGCGTCATATTCAAAAGGGACAATAATCTTGCCAGCAGCATTGATAACGCCGTATTTACTATCCTGCTTAGCAAGCACATAGCTGTCCATCACGATATAAGCATCGGACAAATTATCCATGACAACATGACCACTTAGGTCTTGCAGCTGCTGCGACCCGTCAGCTTGTTCGATCAACTTGCCAGCAAACGGCGTATTATTTTCAATACGCTCAAAGTAGCTACTGGGTAAAGTTCCGGCGCAATTAATCGTCGCCTGCGCAGACGTCAAACTTAAAGTAAAAGCAGTAATGGTAAATATAAAAGCAGTAAGCAAACGCGCATTAATATAAATAATTTTAAATAGAGTATGCATAAATGTGCCACCTTAAAATTACTTTAGCCATTAACTGGCAATATGATAACAGCCTTGTCCAGTGATTTTACTAAAGCCACCTGAGAGCTTAGTGACTTGAATTTGGGTCAAAATACGCTCTTTTAGCGCCTGCACGTGCGAGATGACGCCAATCAATTTGCCTTCTTGCTGTAAGCTGGTCAAGGTATCGAGGGCGATATCCAGTGATTCCTCATCAAGGGTGCCAAAGCCTTCGTCCAAAAATAACGAATCGACGCGAATATTATGACTGGCCATCTGCGACAGTCCGAGCGCTAATGCTAGGCTGATAATAAAGCCTTCACCGCCAGAGAGATTTTTAGTGCTGCGTCTCTCGCCACCTTGATAGTTGTCAATGACATTGAGCTCGAGCGGACTATTGTCGTCACGCGCCAGCAAATAGCGATCGCTCATTTTATGCAGTTGGGCATTGGCATGGGTCACCATGATATCAAAGGTCAGACCTTGGGCAAAGGTACGATACTTTTTGCCACTGCTTGAGCCTATCAGTTCATTGAGCTGTCGCCAGACTTGCAAGGTGTCTTTTTGATGAGCAATGGCTTGGCGCTGAGCCTGCTGGTTGCCTTTTTTCTCTTCATTGTCTTTGAGCTGTTGGCTCATGGCGCCGATTGCTTCAATCAAGCGCTGCAATTCATTTTGTGCCAATTGCTGCTGCTCAGCCAGCGACTCTCTATCTTCAGTGGTTAAAGGGTTGGCTTTTTTCTCCGCCAGTGCTTGCAAGGTTTGAGTCAATAGGGATTGCGCTTGCTTGAGCGTATCGTTGATTTGCTGCTGCTGCTCGGTTAAGTGATGACGCTCGGCAGCTGGCAGGCGCGCGCGCATGAATTCTGCTTCATCGCTAAAGTCAGAGCTGGCGAGCGCGGTTTTAAAAATATCTTCTTGCGTCGTCAGAGCAGTGCTAGCGGTCGTTAATTGCTCGGCAAGCAACTGCTGCTGTCGTTGTAATTGTTTGAGAGTGAGCTCAGCACTATCTAACTGCCGCTGCGCTACTGCTTGTTCGCTATGCGCCTGTTCAAGGACAGTGCGTAACCTTGCTTCTTCTGCATCAGGATTGATATTCATGTTGCTATTATCAACACCAATGTTCGGCACGTTATCTGCAAAAATATTGTCTGCAAAAATATCACGCCGCTCAGTGGTTAATTGTGCCAGTGTCTCGGTTTTCGCAATAATTGCTTGCAGCAAATCATCAAGCTCAACCTTTTGTTTATCCAACTGGGCTTGCTTGGTTTCGATTTGCACGGTAATGCTGCTAAGCGCAGTGATTAGGTTTTGTTGGGCATTTTTATAAGCAGTAAACTGCTGCTTTAATTGCACCAAACTACTACGCTGCTGACGCAGCGTATCAAGGTGAACCTCATAGTCAGCTTTATTTAGCATAACTTGCTGGTCAATACTCGCTAGCAGCGGCTGTAAAGCAGCAGGTTTGGTAACGGCATCTAGCTCATACTTGCCCGCAAGATATTTATTTAATATCGCCAATATAGCGTCTTTAAGCTGCGTTAATTCGGCAAAATTCGTCGAGATTTTTTTCTCGATAGCATCCAAAGCCAGCGTGCTTATTTGACTATTGCTCTTAATCTCATGAATATCAGTGGCAAGCTGATACTGCTGCTTTTCAAACGTCTCAATGGTTTTATTCGTTTTAGCAAGCTCATCGCTTAGTGCTTCATGTTGTGTAAGCGTGTCTTTTAAAGACTGCTTGCGCTTACTGAGTTGGTCTTTAATCGTCTCTAGCAATAACAAACCATCTTTTATTAAGCGCTCTTTTATCAGTGTGCAATCTGTTGAGTCGTCAGCTATTTGTTCACTCAACAAATCCATATCTATGCCAATTTGGCCAAGCTGAGTCATGCTTTCAGTCATGGCGTTAGAATAGGTTTTAGCCAAAAGCGGCTGTATTAAGTCATTGCTGTCCGCGCCCAGTTTTTTTATCTGCTCATAGAGTGGGGTTTTTTGCTCGTGCAACTGCTTAATCTGATTTTGTGTGGTGGCATATTCAATACGCTGCTTGGAGATGGTTTGTTCTAGCGTATTTATCGTCGTATCCAGCTCGCTTATTTGCTGCTGCGTTTGAGCCACTTCGGATGGCTCTTTGTTCAATACAGGATGATGGGCGCCATAAGGATGCTCGCGCGCACCGCAAAGCGGGCAAGGATCGCCCTCTTTTAGTTGGGTAATATAACGCTCTAAACTGGCAACCTGTTGCCATGAATCGAGCAGCTTTTGCTTATCTTGACGTCGGTCTTTGGCGTCTGCCATAAGCGCTTCGTTGTCAGTAATGCTCGCCGCCAGTTTGGTCAAGGTATCATTAATGGTCGGCAGGGCAGTGTTTATCTTATTGATTTGGCTAGCAAGCGCTTCAATTTGCTGTGCCTTAGAGCTCACTTGCTCTATCTGGCTGTGCGTGTGCTCAATCTGCTCTTGCTCATCACGTATAGCAGCCAATGACTGCGTTTGGGTTAATGCTGCCTGCTGTTTTTGCAAAGTGGCTAGCGCTTCACGCGCTTTGGCAATCAAAGCGTTGGTCGCATCTTGCTGCTGCTGACATTGATCAAGATTGGTTTGATATTGGATTGATTGCTGATGATGAGCAATTTTTTCGTTTGCCAAAGCGGCATTATCTTGCAGCAGCGCTTTTAAGCGGCTGCCATGACTATCAAAATTTGCCGCATCGGTATCTATATCGTGCAAAGCGGCGGCGTTAATCAAATATTTTTCTATCGTTGCTAACTGGGCCTTGTCCTGATTGAATTGGACGGTATGATTTTCTATCTCTTGGCGTAAGCCTTGCGTATTGGTCGCCAGGCGTTGTTTTCTTTGCTGCTGATCGTCTAACACCTGCATTTGCTGGGCGATTGCCCCATCGAGCTTACGAGCGTGAGCAATTTTTGGTAACGTGATTTGCAGCTCGTCATAGGCGCTCTGCGTATCAGTGTCAGCTGCTTTTAGCGCATTCACCGCGTGCGCAAGGCGCTCTTGTTGCTGCGGCAGCTGATGATTTAGTGCCTGCTGATCATTTTGCAAACGTTTAACGTCATTACGATTATAGGCAAGTTGACTGTATTGGCTGTCAATCTCCAAGGCTTTATTGGCGGCGTTAAGACGCTTAGCGTCAGGAGCGAAATCTGCCTGCGCTTGCTTGGCAACCGTAACCTCGTTTTGATGATTATCGACGTTTTTTTCTAATTCTGCCACCGTATCGAGCCAATTGATTTGCGCTTGCAGACGTTGATACTGTTGTTGCTGCTGGGTTTGCGCGGTTTGATGCAAGGTTAATTTTTCCTTAATCAGCGCTTCTTCATCGGCGTCTAACAAAGTTAAACCCTCTAAGCCAAACTGTAGTTTATTTAAAATTTCTTCTTCCGCGCGTTTTTTTTCAAAAACATGGGTCGATATCGTCGCGTAGATATCTGTACCCGTGATTTTTTCTAAGATATCGGCGCGCTCATCGGCCTTAGCCTTTAAAAACGCGGAAAAACTGCCCTGCGCCAGTAAGATTGAACGCGTGAACTGCTGAAAATCCATTCGTGTCAGCTCAACAATTTTTTCTTTGGTGCGTGAGAGTTTGCTTTCTAGTATTTCATCGCCTTTAAGCTTGTCATCTTTGCTATCGGCATTACTGTCATCGTCAGTTTTGGGCGTTACCAAAGCAATCTCATGGGTGGCATCTTGCAAGTTACCATCCGCCTTGCCATAAGCGCGGCGCTGCCCCCAGCGGCAGCGATATTGCGTGCCATTTAAATCAATGACCACTTCCGCGAAACACTCTGCCGTTTGCCGCGTCATGACCTCGTTGCTACTTTTACTGATGTTATTGATCCGCGGCGTCTCACCATATAGCGCCAGACAAATCGCATCCAAAATCGTGGTCTTGCCAGCGCCGGTCTGTCCAGTAATGGCAAATATGCCTTCATTGATAAACGCGGAATCAGCGAAATCGATATGCCATTCGCCCTTTAAAGAGTTTAAGTTTTTGAGTCGCAGTTCGATTAGGCGCATGTGTCGGTCTTTGTCGTTTGAATGGATGGTTGTGATTGGGCTTTGGAACTTATGTTTTGATGCCGCGCTCATTGCTCATTTATTCAGCTTGAACGTCATCATGGTAGATATTATGGAGTATCTGCTGATAGGCGCTGCGTAATGAGGCTTTTTGGGTATCGGCAATGCCATTGATTTCTAAGCATTTATCAAACACATCAAGCTCATTTAAATCTTGTAAGGTTACAGAAGATTGCTGCTGATTGAGGACTTTATTGTAGGTGCGCGTATTTTTGATTTTTAACACTTCGCAAGTGAAACCCTCGATCATGGCATTCACTTCTTCACGCAGCTCATTGACGATTTCATCACCGTCATAAATCACTTCTAGCCAAATAGACTCTGAGGGCTTTAATGATTTTATCGTAGCAGCGATGGCGGTCAAATCGCCCGTTATCTGCGCCAGTTTTTGAAAGCAAGGAATCGGCAGCGAGATTACCTGCATTTGCCGTGACTCATCATGATGCAGTCGTTGGGAAGTTAAATCAGACGTTGTAAAAGTAGAATCAAGCTGCATCGCCTTTGACTGAGTAAAGGGTTTTTCATCGACGTTAATTGCGGCGCTTTCTTCTTGCTCAACAAAAGCAAATAAATCATCCATAAATTCAGGCGTTTGAATGGCTGCTTTTTTCGCGACTTTTTTAACCTTACTTGTAGTATTGGCAGGCTGAAGAATAGTACTTTCATCAGATAAAGATTTTTCTACTTCGCCAAACTCTACCAATAACACTTGTTTTTGCTGCTTTGCTTCGCCAAAACCCATGGCGATAGGCGAGCCTGAATAGCGGATATGCTCACAGCCGCCGACGCGTTGCGGCACATGTAAATGCCCCAGTGCCACATAATCAAAGCACTCATCAAACATATCAGCGGAGATTTGACCGAGCGAGCCAACATAAAGATCGCGCACGCCATCATCTTCTGTAGTTTTACTACCTGCGGCGAATAAATGTCCCGTCGCAATAATAGGAATATGGCGCTGATGAGCGTCGCTTAAATGCTCCTGTCTTGCTTTGGCAATGCTAGCCACTTCATCATAATGCGCTCGAATACCCTTGATAACATTGGTATCTTTGCTATCCGCTGACTCGCCAGCATGGCTACCACGCACATCGCGGTCGCGCAGATAGGGTACAGCGGCGATAATACAATGCGGTGTGCCATCAATCGCGTCTAAAACCAACACTTCATCATTTAAATCGTCACAAGCAGTACCGATGACATGGACATTTAGAAACTTTAAGACTTTACTGGGGGCATCTAAAAAAGTCGGGGAGTCGTGGTTGCCCGCGACGATGACTATATGCTCGCAGCACAATTTTGATACTTTACCTAAAAACTCATAATACAGCGCTTGGGCTCTGTTACTTGGGGTCATGGTGTCAAAGATATCACCGGCTACGATAAGTACGTCCACTTTTTGCGCGCTAATGGTCTCTTGTAGCCAACTTAAAAAGGCTTCAAATTCCTCATAACGCATGCGCCCATAAAGTCTGCGTCCCAAATGCCAGTCGGAGGTATGAAGAATAGTAAGCGGTTTAATAGCAAATGCAGGCATAAGTGAACTTAATAATGGTTAAAAGACTGCGATTATTCTAGCAAGAATTGCTGTGGTTTGCTTTGCTTATAAACTTGTGATTGATTCACTGTGAAAAAGACGGAAAGACTTATTCAGCATTGATGAGTAAATTGAACTTTGGTCAGTAAAATGCTCATCAAATGCAAGAAAATGGGTATCGGTGATGTCATAAGAGTAAGAGTTAAAAAAGTCTAGCGGTCTATTATTAGTAGTTCCATTATACCAGTCTGTTTTAAGTGGTCTGTTAATAGGTTTTAAGGGTGAAATTACTGGTTCCGTTGGGGTATACCTTAAACATATGTAATTCAAAATAAATATATTACGTTAACCCTACACAGAATAGATACAATCACATTGAATTAGATAATCATTAGCCGTAGCCTAAATAATATTTGGCTTAATAATTGTTAAACTCTATTGGCAAACTACGTGTTTTTTAATAAACGAATTGTAGGTTTATAGAATAAATACAGGGTATTAATTTTAAAAAGATTACAAGCAAGTTAAAAATTATTGATGTTATTTTTAAAAACCTCCAGCTAAAATTGAATTTTCTTCAGTTAGATATTTTTTTATCTACTTTGTTTAGGACTGACGATATCTAGAATCTTGCAACTTTTAGATTATTGAAACCTCCAAAATGAAAATCAAGGAAATCATCATGGATAACTTTAAAGCTCGCAGACAGCAGATGATAGATGACCAGCTCGTAGCGCGGGGTCTACATGATCAAACGGTACTGGATGCACTAGGTAGCGTGCCGCGTGAAAAATTTATACCTGCCGATCTTATCGATTCTGCTTATAGGGATGCCCCTTTACCTATTGAAGAGAGTCAGACCATCTCGCAGCCTTATATTGTGGCCTTAATGACAGCCGCGCTTGAGCTGCAATCAGGTGACCGCGTGCTTGAGGTTGGGACAGGATCAGGCTATGCCGCCGCCGTGCTTGGGGAGATTTGCGATACTGTCTATACGATTGAGCGCCACAAGGCATTGGCCGATACAGCGAAGGCCAAACTCAACGCGCTGGGGTATACCAATATTCAAGTCAAACACGGCGATGGGACGCTTGGCTGGGCGGACAAAGCACCTTTTGATGCCATCATCGTTGCCGCAGGAGCGCCTGAGGTTCCGCAGACGCTTAAAGAGCAGTTAGCGATTGGTGGGCGATTGGTCATTCCTGTCGGTGCCTCCTTAAAATCACAAAAGCTGCTTCGCTTTCGGCGCGTCAGTCAAGAGGACTATCAAACAGAGGATTTAGGCGGCGTTCGTTTTGTCCCCTTAATTGGCGCGGCAGGTTGGCACGATAAAAGCAGTAAAGAAAAAAGCGAGGACACGTCAAAGGCGTCAACTTTGCCTGAATTGATTGGTCAAGCAAGTGAGTCTTTTGCCAGTATCGATGAGGTCAATCTAGACAATCTTTTAGAGCGTATCGGCGATAGCCGTGTGGTGCTGCTGGGCGAGGCGTCACATGGCACTGCTGAATTTTATGATATGCGGGCAAAAATCACCAAAGCGCTTATCGAGAAAAAGGGCTTTACCATTGTTACCGCTGAAGCGGACTGGCCGGATGCGGCGCACATCAATCGTTATATTCGTGGGCAAGAGCAAGATGCGCGGCGTCAACATAAACCGTTTTCTAGATTCCCGACTTGGATGTGGGCCAATCAGTCTATGCTCACATTTACCCATTGGCTTCATGACTATAATAAAGGCAAATCTACTGAGCAAAAAGTAGGGTTTTATGGTTTGGATTTATACAGCTTATACGGCTCTATCGAAAGCGTCTTGAGCTATTTACAAGACGTGGATCCTAAGACGGCAGACATTGCCCGCGAGCGTTATGGCTGTTTGATGCCTTGGGCGGATGAGCCTTCTTTATACGGCCGTGCTGTGATTACTCAGCAACATAGGGACTGCGAGACCGAGGTACTCAAAAACCTGCAAGATTTACTCAAGAAGCGTTTAGAGTACGCTGCCGCCAATGAAGAGCAGTTTTTTGATGCCAAACAAAACGCTAGGCTGATCGTCGATGCCGAACGCTATTACCGAACCATGTATTACGCGACAGACAGCTCATGGAATCAGCGCGATCAGCACATGATGGACACCTTACAGGCGGTGCTTGACTTTAAAGGGTCTGAATCAAAGGCGGTCGTTTGGGCGCACAATTCCCACATCGGCGATGCTCGAGCCACCCAAATGAGCGCTCGCGGCGAGCTAAATATAGGTCAATTGGCACGGCAAAAATTTGGCGACAAAGTCTACAACATCGGCTTTGGCACCGATCATGGTACGGTGGCTGCAGCTTCTGACTGGGATGGTGCGATGGAGATAAAAAAAGTTCAGCACGCGCGACCAGACAGTTATGAGCGCCTCTTTCACGATGCGCCCGCTGATAACTTACTTTTACCGCTGCGATATCCTTTAGATGATGAGGTGCGTAAAAAGCTACTTCCAGAGCGACTTGAGCGCGCGATCGGCGTCATTTATAGACCCCAGACTGAGCGACAAAGTCATTATTTTTATGCCTCTTTGCCGGCGCAGTTTGATGAGTATATCTGGTTTGATGAATCGCGCGCGGTTGAGGCGTTAAGTAAAGAGAGGGAAGAAGGTGAGCTCGATATCTTCTCGTTTGGATTATAAGCACTAGGGTGAACAATGACATCATTTATACCAGAAAACCAGCCATTATTCGTCTTAACTGGTCTGATTTTTCTGGTCATCATTGTTTTGTTGTTATGGCAGTACGTGGCTATCCGCTATGGCCAGAGTCTTTTTACACAAGTGACTCGTTATGTGGCGCGGACTCATCGAGATTTTGCACAAAACCAACGTTTCATACAATTTAAAGACAAGTATCCCAAGTCTTATAGAATACTGTCTCAGCAGTTTGATGTACAGCATTTCTATCGTCTACCTTTGACACTGTTATGCGTGATGATGGCCTGCATATTAGTGTTATTTATAACGCTAATCAACGCTGTGGCCTTACCAAATCCTGTTGGGGCTGTCGTAATGATAGATCGTTTTTTATCAGCGCGAATAAGTTTGCGACCAGATTCTGATAGTGTCGGTTTTTTTGTGCTGATAACCAGCTTTGCGTCTACTCCTATCTATGTTTTGGTGGTTCTGCTTGCTGCGCTGAGCTGCTGGGTAAGGCAGCAACGCTATATCATAGTAGGGTTATTGATTGCTACTTTAAGCAGTACTACCGTGACTTATTTGCTAAAACATGTATTGGAGCGCGAGCGTCCTGATAATAGCTTGCTTGCCGTACAAACTTTTTCATTTCCAAGTGGTCATGCGACGACTGCTATGGCGTTATATGGCTTTATCGCTTACCTGCTAATTCGATTTAACCAAAATTTTGCGCAAAAAATTCGTATAACGACCATAGCCATACTTTTTATCCTATTGATCGGCTTGAGCAGAGTGGTACTGAACCAGCATTATTTAAGCGATGTACTGGGCGGCTATCTTGTAGGTGCGTTTTGGTTGACGCTTGGCATTAGTATTACGGAGTGGTTAAGCGCTAAAGATAAGATCGTATGGAAAGTCGAGTGGTCAACTTCTCATGTATACATAATCTGGCTGAGCGGGTTAGGCGTATTTATTAGTACGTTGATTTACGCAAAAATCTATCAACTTCCAATGTTATCTTAACCATTGTAGTAAGCTACTATGAAGTATCGACACAAATAGCACACTGATAAAGGATCAAGTCCTAATTAGATTGACTAAAAAAGCCCGTGACCATAGCCACGGGCTTGTTGCGTTTTAAGGGTATAACTATTAAAGACACTATAATCAATAGTTATTTTGGTTACGCCAGTTGTCTACATCACGTTCAGCATCTTCTTTTGATTGACCATAACGCTCTTGGACACGACCGACTAATTTATCGCGGTCACCTTCGATATGGGTGAGATCGTCATCTGTTAAATCTGCCCATTTTTGTTTTACTGAACCTTTGAGCTGGTTCCATTCGCCTTTTAGTGTCTGGTTATTCATATCATTATCCATTTTTTGATTGTTTTTGTACTGTTCATCCATACTTTTTTCGTTCACATTTTGATTGTCCATTATGGTTTTCCTTTTCCATTTATGAGTGGTTGAGTCAACGCATCTATACCAAGACTAAGCTCATCCATCTTTTATTTTTTTTATTTATAAATAAGCTATCAGCAATTATTAAACTTCAAGCTGACATATCTAATATAGAGAGACTCAATTGGGCTGTCTGTATAACGAATGTTTAAAGTGTTGCTGAACTATTGTTAAGTCCGCTGATTTGTTATGACGGTATAAGTTATGATTTTAATTAGACCGTTACTATCAGCAGCTTAATGAATCACTTATTCCGAACTGGGATTATAACCATCATTTTGACTCCTCTTTTACCATCGCTCTAAATCTATCGGAAAAGCCAGGTAAAACGGAACGCACTGTAATCCATGGAGAGAGGGATGTCACACCCATTGGATCCTCACAAAATTCAGCTGCAGCTTCTTTGATAGCCTCTTCAAAAGCTTCGACTGCCCTTATCTCATTTTGGCGGTTGTACTCAAGGGCATTTATCTTACTGAGTGTATTGTACTTTGAAATTTCAATACGCGACTGCTGGTAGTATGAAGCAAGGAGTGTTTTAAAAGAGGCTTCTGAAAAAACCACTCCCTCTTGAGCTAAAATTCTAAAAAGAGTTTTAGCTATATCGTTTGCCATCTTGTAAATGCCACCACCTTCACTTTTTGAGCCTAAGTCTTGATGTTTATGCTCATAACTCTCCATGATTTCTGTTTGACAGATACGACGGTTTGAGGTGTTGTTATAAACTTCTGAGAGTGTTGAAACCTCAAGCCCCCAAGTAGGAGAAATCGCAATACCACGACCAAGAGAGCGGATAAATGCGAACTCTCCAGAGAGGGCATAACGAAAACTCTGCATATACTCCAAGTACTGGTTTGAGCCAAAAGTGATCTTGAGGGCTTTTATGAGTGGTGTATAAAAAAGACGGGTCACACGACCGTGGAGCTTGTTTGTAACGCGAGAGTAATAGCCTTTGTTAAACTCAAAATCAAGTCCGGGGTGTACTATGGGGTAAAAAAGCCGTGCAACAAGCGCTCGTGAGTAGTTTACTATGTCACAATCATGCAGGGCAAAAGCATAGTTATCTTGATCTGTGAGACCATAACCTATCATCGTCCAGACATTACGACCTTTTCCTGGAGTGTCTAAACCAGGAAAACCCTCATCTGTAAGCTCTTTATATATCTTTTTTACGTTTGGACCATCATTCCAAAGTACCTCAACACTACACTCCAAAATGCTCATACGTTTCTTTACTTCTAAAAACTGCTCCTCAGTTGCACCATCGAGTCCAAGTATAATTTTATAGAGATACTTCACGTTTTTAAGCTCATCAATAATAGTCTGCATCGCTGGCGTTTCAAACTCTGAGTAGAGAGCGGGAAGCAAAAGCACCATGTTTCTGCGTTTTGAAAAGTGCAACAACTCTTCTTCTATGCTTTCTAAGGAGCGATTTCCCACATTTTGTAGTGTTGTTATAACGCCGTTTTGGAAAAAATCTGACATCTTATTCTCCCTTTTGATGTTATCTCATATAACTATGATCAGTTGAAAATAAGACGGTTATATAAATTTAAACGCGCTACTAGCACAAATTTTACTTGCGTGCTGTGCCTACGCAGACAGAGGCTGCGTAAAATTCATCCTAGTAGCGATATAACACTTTTTAGGTGCATCGACTATAGACTGCCATTATTTTTCAAAACCTCGCAGTGACAGCAAGTGTCATTGCAAGCGAAGCGTGGCACTCTAACCTGCACGGTTACCTTTTATTATTATCGCTACATCTATCATATTTGTGCCACTACAGCCTTATGTTTAGGGGGGTACCATATTTCTTGCTACCTACACCTAAAATCTTTTCTTTAAGCTAGCCATATTTTGTGACGAATTTTTTTAGCAAAGACGCCTCAAGTGCATCGACAAATATCTCTCTTGCAAGCGCTTTAGAGTCCATCAAATATCTCCAGTATAGAGCTATTCCAACCTTTTGGTCCTGGATAGGCTGCTCTTTTTATATCTGCGTTTCCTATGGCACTAAAAGAGCCATCATAGAGGGGAACTAAAACACCAATATCTGCTTTTTTTATCATAGTAAAGTCATTTGCACTATCACCAAGGGCTATCTTGGTACACTTTTGGTTGTAATACTCTTCATACATGTGAGCAAGTGTAAGCATGGCATTTGCTTTGTCTTGTAGGAGTGAGACAAGGTGATAAAATCTTCCCCCTTTTACTATATCAAAGCCCTCTTCATTTGCCTCTTTTTTAAGAGCCTCAAACCCTCTTTCGTCTTGCATCAAAAAAGGCTCACTAAAGTCGCGTTTCATGGCATTTAGGCTCTCTTCTCTTGGCAAACCTGTATGCTGCATTACTTCATCAACACTCATATCTCCAAAACCTTTTATAGAGTAGCTCTGTTTCATGTGTGTGAAAAAAAGTCTCAGTTCTATGTAGGAGTGCGCTTTAGAGAATTTTATCCACTCCTCTTTAAACGCCACCTCTTTTGCAAGTACAGACTCTGAGGGCACAAATATCCCAGCACCATTTTCAACAATAAAAGGCTGCCGCATGCCTAACTCTTTTTGAAGCACTACTACTTCACTAAAGGTTTTGCTCGTAGCGATAATGAGAGGAATTGAGCGATATTTTAAAAGTGCTAAGGCCTCTTTTGCAGGAGCGAAACTATAATCCTGGTGATTGAGTAGTGTTCCATCTAAATCGGTAAATACAAGATATCTATTTTTCATAGCAGTAGGATACAAAACAATTATTTGTCATGGTCGACTTGTTTCAGACCATTTCTTAGCGGTTTTTATTGAAATAAACGCAGTCGAAAATGCCATGAGATCTCTCATGACATCCAGCACTTTAGAACAACCCCTTGAGCAATTACTTTATGGACTAATAACTTGGGTTTATTACAACTTAGATTGGGGGCAGTATAGAATTCAAATCAAAGGCAACCAAATAAAAACACAAGCTAGTATGATCGCAGCCCCGTAACTGTCTTTAAGCTTATCATAACAAGTGGCGATGCCTCTAAAATGCTTCAACCTAGCAAAAGCATTTTCTACCAAATAGCGGCAGCGATATAAATATCAATCCAAGGTATCGTTATTGCTTTTAAAGTTAGACTTAACCGGTATGACCGACTCAGCACACTGCTTAAAGTCACACGCTCTAATGTCGCTACTATCATAGCCTCTGCCTGCTACTACCGTCTGAGTCTGTTTCTTAGTCGTGCTTTTAATTAATATATTGACTACCTTAGAGTCATGTACCTGTTCGCCTGTCAGCTGAACATAGATAGGGTTACCGCAAACATCAACCACTAAGTGCAGCTTGCTGCTATGATCGGCCACGCTCCTACTATAGCTTCATCACGACAACTGGCTGCACCTGTACTATGCTGATGGGCTTTGACCATACTGCCACCTATAAATAACCATTCGCTATCATAGTCTACTGTTACGATTGCCATAAGTTTTTGCCACTTACCTGTTTTACGTCAATAGCGGTATTGGTGATAAACGCTAGACCAATTGCCAAAACAGGACAGTAAGTCACGCCATGGACAGCTCAATCGTATGCGATATAACATCGCTTCAACGGTGAGTCTTAGATTGGGCTTGGTATATATGTTGATTTGTCGCAATATATTAGACAGCTTGTGCCAGTACTCATTAGTGAGCTTAGGGCGAGCCATAAGTGACGCCTTTTTTCTTTGCTGTGGTAAACAAGAGGGTAAGGCGCTGCTTATTTTTTTCAATTAGTGAATTCTATACAGTCCCTAATTAAAAAAGACTATAAAACATGCTGAGTGACATTAATTTGAATTGAATTATAACGATAATTGTTAGTCCAATAATTAAAATAAAGACTGCTACTGCCCGTATGATGAGCCTTTTATCTCTCATAGATTACCCCTCATGCTTTCATATAACTATAACCTTAAAATCCTTCTTTTATTAGCCTTTACTTCTTTTTATCGTTTGTCATTAAGTTATAAAAATAGATGAAGGCACTTACTATTTAATATCGCAAACATACAATCAATTTAGTGAACACTAGTTTATCAAGAGAAATCTACTTTTGGGGCTTAGATAATTCTAAACGTCTTTATACTGAAGGTATCACCATTTTATGTTCAAAATTACACTTCTATGTACACTGAGCTGCTATAAATAATTTTGGCTACTAACACCAATAGCATACAGCCTAATGTTCAAGTCCTCACTAGGGAACCGAACCAGTGAAATTGGTTTGTCATAGGCATACTTACAATAGATTATAGTGCAATAGGAAGATAGAACTAAGACAATTAAAGAGCTGATTAAAGAACTCCAAAGTTTTGGGGATCAAAACTTGATTGTTATGATAACTAATGATGAAGGTGAAACATTTAACGGTAAAGTTGGTTAGCAAAGGGTTTGTAGCTAATAAAGATGATCCTGATAAATATAAGAAAGTTTATTGTGCTTTACACTTCTAAGCTTTAAGACCATCTAAGACAGTTAGCTAGTTTTTTAACCCCTAAACCCATGAAAATCGGTTGGGGATGATTTTTTTTGTCGTGTGCAGAGAAAAGCAAGTCAAAGATTTTTTGGTGGTGTGTCAAAAAGTATGCTGATTAAAACTTGAACAGTTTTTGAAGCCTTGAAAGCCCTATAGAATCAGAGAACTTAGCATAGATTTTTTATTGGCTTCTATCGCCAGCATACTTTTTAGAACACCACCCAAAAATTTTATCTAAACATCAAGAATGATGCAGGTTGTGGTGGCATGGGCATATAATTTGCCATCAGGCCCTACAATTTTGCCTTCAGCAGTCGCTGTTCTCCGACCAGCATGAATGACTTTGCCTTCAGCCCGTACTAAAGGTGTTGCCACTGTCAAAGCTCGCACCATATTTACTTTTATCTCTAACGTTGTATAGGTTTTTCCTGCTGGTAAGAGGGTATGGACAGCACAACCAACAGCAGAATCTAAAAGCGTGCAAAACCAGCCACCGTGGACTGTACCCAATGGGTTGTAATGATGACGCTTTGGACGTCCTTGAAAAACCGCAATACCCTTTTCCATATGAATAGGAGTGTAGTCAAGTGTCAGACCAATAGGAGGATGAGGCAGCTCTCCTGCAAACATAGCATTAAAAATATCCATACCACTGCGAGTAGTTAAGTCTGATAATGGAATGACATCAGCGTCACCTAGCTTTTCTCTAATACGTGTTTCTTCTGCTTCCCATGTTGCTATTGTTTCTTCGACATTCATTTTCAATTCCTTAAAACGATAAATAAGAGGTTAGGCTATTTTTATAAAGGCTAAAGTTTCACCAATTAGTACTCTTAATGCCCACTTTTATTTTTAAAGTACATCGTTACATAGGCGATTAACCAAAAGGCACAAATTGCTTGAAACCAGATAAGACTGTGCATGGTAACAGTCATGATATTATCAGTCTCTATGTTGTAGTGCAGTAACGACAACAACCCCATTAATGCATACAAATAAAGCCACCAACGTCCCTTGGCCATCTGGCTTTTGACAGCCACGATCAGGCCATAGATACCAATTGGTGTCATGACGAACCAGAAAGCATCTACGAGCTGGGGAGATAGCCAATCAGGTTCAGGATAGTGGTCAAAGTGAATCACATTATGAACATAGTGTAAAATGCTCGAAAACACATTAAGTAATACAATGAAAATTAAAGTTTTATAGTATTTGTAGCGATTTATCATGGTGTACCTTGTTGATCGTCTTTAAAATATCTTGCCAAATATGAGTGTTTTTACTTCTAAAGTAACCAAAATGTCCAACTGATTGGTCTGAGCCCTTGCGAATGCTATAGCGTTTAAAAGTGATAGGTCGATCGCTGGTCACATTTTTCCAAAAGTTATGCAGGTTGCGTTCAGTACAGATTTCATCATCATCGGCAGTGAAGACGAAAGTTGGCACATTAAAATTTTTGTAAGTACCAAGGGGAATGGTTTTCCCATAGAATTTATCTGAGAAAAACAGCTCTTTTTCTCGGCACCAAGCACCCCATTCCTCTGTAAAACCAGCTGGCAAATCTTCCATGAGTTTGAAGCTTTTAGCCGGCACATAATTAAAGACTTTATTACTAAGCGGTGCTAAAAAACGAAAAAAGAAATTGGCTTTAAGACGATAGCGAAGCGGCATATAGCTAAAATATCCTGCTGAGACAGCCACTGCGATTAAAGCATCCAATTGATCAGCATTATGAGCAAGGCCAACTTGTTGACCTCCAGCGCTATGCCCTACGCAATACAAGGGTAAGTCATTGAACAGGCGCTTGGCTGTATCGATGGCAGCTGGAATGTCGTACCGTCCGATATCAGAATACTGATAATGACACTCCTTTAGATGACTTGTTTTAGAATCGCAAAAACCTCTATAGTTCCAAAGAATGACATGAAAACCATGCTCTCTTAAGTATTTAGCAAACGGCAAATAATAAGAAGTTTTAGTAGCGGTTCCTGGATTTATTAGAACAACGGCCTTAGGGTTATTCGCTTTATAGAGGGTTGCACGCAGCTCGACGTTGTCGTCCGTCAGAATATTTATATCCATAAAAGAACCTACTTGTTGTTAATTAACGCCTACTATAAACTATGGACATTACTCCACAGTCAAGCGTTAATTGAGGGTGCTCGATAATGAATATAAAAGAATTGACCGAAGCCGTAGGACTAAGCAGAGATACGATCCGTTTTTACGAAAGGGAAGGATTAATTTCGTCACCATCTAGAAAATCTAATGGTTATAGAGATTACGATAACAGGATTGTGGAACAGCTCAATATGATTATTATGGCGAAGGAGTTAGGTTTCACCTTAAAAGAGATTAGAGAGCTAACAGAGCTATTGTATTCAAACAACCTGACGCAATCACAAATGGGTGAAAAGCTTCTAGAAAAAAACAAACAGCTAGAAATTAAAATTTCAGAACTGTCTAAGATGAAAACGTTAATCGATAATGCATTAAAAGGTATGTGTGAATATAAGGATAAGTTGGCGCTTTGAGACCTTCCTAAATTTTGTGTAAGTATTTAATCTAAACGTCAGTTACACAGAATCTGGGATGGTCTCTTCAAGTCCTCACTAGCGCACCGATCATAGATAGAATATCTATGGTAAGTACATCATGAAGTACACTGTGGCTATCTCAGCAAGTTGAAACCTTAATACCATTAGCTCACAGCCAAAGATTCAAGTCCTCACTAGGGTACCGAATTAGTTAAAGCACCTAATTGGTTCCTCGTAGGTATACCTTTAACAAACTATTATTATGTCAACGTCATAGAGGTTTTTGATGCTCTCTACAATCTCGATAGTTGCTTGACCTTAATCGCACTTAACCAATTACTAGTTGCTCCACATCATCAGCGGTCGCCAAATTAGCGACCATTGATAGCGCATGTGCTTGCTGGCTAGTAGGGGCTTTTGCCGCCGCTGTCTTGCCACCGCGCAACCAATTGTTATCAGTATCAGCAGCATTTTCGTTGTTTTGCTCATTGTCTACATGATACCAAGCCAGATCATGATGCAGTCCAACCACATCTCCCATAATCAGCAGAGCAGGCGTGGGTAGCTGGTTTTGTTCTTGCAACTCAACGATATTGGCAAGCGTACCAGTCAAAACTTGCTGATTGGGCATACTGGCATTAGAGACAATGGCGATAGGGGTATCGCTACTACGTCCAGCATCAATCAAACCTGTCGTCAAGCGTGGTAGTGAATGCAGCCCCATATAAAACACCACCGTCTCGTCGGTATTTAAAAAGCTTTTAAAGTTGCTGTTTGGCGTGCCAGCCTTCAAAAACCCCGTGACAAAACGTACCGACTGCGAGTGATCACGGTGCGTCAAAGGAATACCTGCATAACTTGCAGCAGCATTAGCAGCAGTGATACCAGGCACAACTTGATAAGGGACGCCATGCGCACGCAAGCTTTCAATCTCTTCACCGCCGCGGCCAAAGATAAAGGGATCACCGCCTTTTAAACGCACCACACGGCGACCTTCTTTTGCACTATTGACAAGCAGCTCATTGATGCCAAACTGAGCGACGGCATGGTTGCTACGTTTTTTACCGACAAATACTTTGTCAGCATCGCGGCGGCATAAATCCAATACTTGCGGTGATACTAACGCATCATAATAGACGATATCGGCTTGCTGCATGAGGCGTAGGGCTTTAAAGGTCAGCAGCTCTGGATCACCGGGGCCTGCACCGACGATATAAACTTCGCCCATTGTATTTTTTACAGATTGAGACTCTACAGATATATCATCTGCTGTATTTTTTTTATTGATAGCAGATGCAGTGTTATCTAAATCGGCTTGCAGTCGCGCCGCTGCTGCATTTTCATTACCAGCAAACATCAGCTGACTGACTTCACCTTCAAAAGCGCGCTCCCAGAACTGACGACGTCCTGTCAGCGTTGGGATTTTGGTTTTTACCTCATCCCGAAAGTCACCAGCCAGCTTGGCCAATTTGCCATAACCTTGCGGGATTAACGTCTCTAAACGTGCGCGCAGTAAACGTGCCAGCACCGGCGCTTTGCCATTGGATGAAATGCCAATCACAATTGGATTACGATCGACGATGGCTGGGAAAATAAAGTCGCATAAATGCGGCGTATCAACGACGTTGACGGGAATATTCAGCTCGCTGGCATCAGCATGAATTTGATGATTGAGCGCTTCATCATCCGTTGCGGCGATAATAACGCGTGCGCCAGTCATATAAGCTTTATTGTAGTTTTCATAAATCAGTTCGTGCTTGGCTTTGTCCTTAGTATGGCTGAGCAAAGCTTGTATTTCAGCACTGATAGTTGGTGCAAGAATCGTGATCGCAGCACCAGCGCGCCTGAGTAAGTCAGCTTTACGTAGCGCGACATCACCGCCACCAACGATCAGTACTTTGCGGTCTTCTAATTTAAAAAATAGCGGAAAGGTGTTCATAGCATCACCAATGATTCAGTCAATATAAAATATGCCATCATTATGCGGTATCACGCGCTACGTCTCATGCAGTGAATTGGCATTAACATATTCGTTTTTGTCATGTTGCTGATGGTTTTTGCTAAGATGTGGAATAGCTGGGGAATAAAAACGTAGAAACGTGGCAGAAAAAAACCACAAGCTCACTTTTAAGCTTGTGGCTGATGTGGATTCTAAATCTTATATTTACATGGATAGAGTTTAACGTACTGCCAAAGTCTACTCAAACTCACTTAGCATCTTAGTAATACGCGCATCTTTTTGTTGCCAAATGTCCTCGAGCCAATCAAACATCATTTTTTTAGTGGCTTCATCACGGTCATAGCCACCATCCATAATGGCCGCAAATAACTCGTCCGGTATGGTTAAGCGCGTCACATCGACGCCCAAGCGACGGATATTACCTTTCCATAAATCATCATAGTCAGGCGCACCGTCGGGATAGACGATAGTCATGTCTAAAATAGAATCCAATTCATCGCCTAACGCATTAAGCGCTAACGACAACCCGCCAGCGCGTGGTTTTAATAAATGCTCATAAGGTGAGCCTTGCTTATCATGTTTTTCTTTAGTAAAGCGCGTGCCTTCTAAATAGTTTAATAGCGCAAAAGGTTTGTTTTTTAATTGACGACAGGCGCGCTTTGCTTCTTCGATATCCTTACCTTTGAGGGCAGGATTTTTGGCAATCGCTTCTTTAGAGTGGCGGCGCATCATTGGGAAGTCTAAGAAATAAAAGGCTTGACCGATAACGGGAATATAAATCAAATTAAACTTGGTGAAAAACCTTGTTAGAGGCAGGGTGTCTTGGCTGATATATTGCACGATACTGGTATCGACCCACGACTGATGGTTACTGACCAAGAGATACTGCTTATCTTCGCTTAGATCATCGGGCAGGTTGATGCGCCAGTCTTTATGAGGTAATGCGTGGTCGATAACGGCATTATTAGTATTAATCCAATATTTGGTAATTGCAATTAAGGCATCATCGGTCAGTTTTGACCCAGTCAATACTTTCGCCGCGCCCATAGTCCAGACCGGTAGACCAACCAACGCACTATTGGCAGTGAGGACGCCAGTACCCGTCAGAAAAGAAGCCGCTCTGCCTACGACTGGCAGCTTATCGTGCAGTTTTTCATAGAATGAATCAATTTTTTTTATAAAGGGCATAACAACTATCCATATTGTTGAGGGTGGCAAAGCCATGATCGAGCTTGATGATAAATAGGCGCACAGGTAGCCGCAACGACGGGCAGCTTCGTCCATAGTTTAGCTTTAAAAGGTTGGCTTAACGTTTAATGTGATGTTGCGCCAGCTTTGAAGCTATAGAATACCTTAATGTTAGCCGATAAAACGTTAAGAAAACGTTATTTATGCAACTAAAAGGCTAGATAAGTGCCAGTTATTGGCTGATTAAAAATGTCTAACATAGCCTAACATTCACAGTTAGGTGACTATGTTAATCTAACCCAGATGTTATCAGATAGGAAAAGTTTCATTTACAATTTCTGTACACGACAAAATGCTCAAAGTCTCAAAGGTCAGGAGACAAATAACTTATTAGGACCTCAAACACGTCGATTGCCAGCAAAGAAATACTCACGCAAACCATCAATCAAAACATCCAAACCAATAGCAAACAAACTTTGCTGGGGTCGACCATGTTTCTTAAGCTTTCGTCTTTTAGGGTGCTGCTGTACAGTTTTAATCCCAATGCGATATGACCAACAAAATGCTAGCGCACAAACCGCCACTAACTTACGATCCAACTGTGTAAGATGCGTATCTTCAAGATTAAACCCTCGTCCTTTAAAACAAGAAAACAAGGTTTCAATGCGTCTGCTATAAAGAGCCATAGCATCCGTATGATCTAAATTGTTGGTCGCTATGATGACATAATCGTTGTCAGCATCACGCTTAAATAGACGAACTTTAACGCCATATACGGGAACAACTCTGGCTAACATAAACGTTTCATGAGGGGATAGATGACAATGTCTTTATTTGTACCAATTTACCCTGATGATTGGCTACTAGGTGTTGTGTTTGATGCGAATGCAAAACTTTATTTGCTCTTTATTTAGCCATTGAAACCACTCTTTGCCAACAAACTCTCTATCGGCTAATACATACTGTATTTTGTCAAAGGTGTTGATGAACTTTGTATGAGCTCACATCTCTCATTACTATTGCTGTTACCTTTTTTATCAAGTAGGGTCAGTATAAGGGAATAGCGATTCCTTGATGAACAACGCTGAGCAAAAGATGTTGTTCTAATTTCCAGTTGGTTCTGTCTATGCTGATGATGACTTCGTCTAAGTCAAAGAGTTGATAGATGAATTTGGCTAACTGGTCTTGGTCTATGTCAACTTGTGCAAAGAAGCGTTGTAGCCGTCTGTAATTACTATTTGTCCTACCTTTGACAAATCCTCTTGCTATTTGTTTGAGGTTACTACTTTGTACTTGTATTATCGCTAGAGTAATTAAGGCTAAACACGTCAATCTTGCCTTGTTCATGGTTAGGTTTTGCGATAATATATTTATGAGCTGATTAAGGTTTGGCATAGTGTGGTTAGTAAGAAAAATTACTATTATGCCTTGTCCTTAGTCATTTTTTGTGTCGTGTACAGAGATTTACAATATAAAAAACAAGGATGAACATGATGAAATTACAAGACAGGGTGGCTATTATATTTGGCGGTACCTCAGGACTAGGCGAAGCGACTGCAAAAGCGTATGCCGACGAAGGGGCAAAGGTTGTCGTCACGGGTCGCGATGAAGAAGACGGCAAACGTATTGTCAAAGACATAACCGATAAAGGTCAAGACGCTCTCTTTGTGCATGCCGATGTGACCAAAAAAGCAGAGATTGAAGCGGTGGTCGATAAAGCCTTAGAAGCTTATGGTCAAATTGACATTTTATATAATGGTGCGGGCATCCACGACGCTTATGATAATGCCGTCGAGTTAGAAGAAGACTTATACGATAAATTGATGGCAATTAATGTCAAAGCGCCATACCTCGCCTCAAAAGCGGTGATTCCGCACTTTATCAAGCAAGGACGTGGAGTTATCATCAATGTTGGCTCGCAAGCGACGCAAATGGCAGGACCCGGCGGTTCCGCTTATGTGACTTCCAAGCATGCGGTGTTAGGATTTACCAAACAATTGGCATTTGATTTTGGCAGTCAAGGGATCAAAGTAAATATTCTATCACCGGGCTTTATCGAAACGCCTATGACCGATGGTATTGATGATGAGCGCTTAAATCGTATACCAGCTAAGCGTGCTGGCAAGCCCGAAGAGATTGCAGCGCTCGCGGTATTTTTGGCGTCTGATGACTCAAACTATATGCATGGCTCGAACGTCTTTATGGATGGTGGCTGGGTTCTCGGTCGTAAATAACGTTCTAAAAAGCTATAAGCTATCGAAATTAAAAAAGCCCTTTCATTTAAAAGGGCTTTTTACATTCAAACATAGTGATTTCTTAAGTCAGGAATATTATAACTGCGTGTGCAAACCGCACTCACGGCTCTCTTCAACCTTCGTCGGATCAAAGTAATCAAACTCATTTGGTAGATTATGCTCTTCAAGATACACGTCTAAATCAGCATCAGTTTTTTCAAATAACGGCGCTACTTTTAACACGCCATCTTTTGATAAGCTAAGCACATCAAGACCTTGGCGGAATTCAGTTTGATCTTTACGAATGGCGTTAAACCAGACATCAGGTTTTAGCTCATCTAACGCACGGCGAAATGGCTCAAGTTTTACTTGATCAGTGAATTCATCATGTTGCGGATTATCAATGCCTGGGATACCGTTCATGGTTGCGTCACGATAGGCAGCGGTTTGTTTAGGAATATAAGTGATGACGTTTAAGTTCAAATCACGGATAACTTTATTGGCAAATTGATAGGTCGCATCGGTGTTATAGCCAGAATCTACCCACAATACCGTGATGTCAGGGCGCTGTTTAGCAACCAAATGCAAAATCGCTGACTCATATGGGCGGAAATTGGTGGTAATAATTGGGTTTTTCGCTTGGGTCAGTGCCCATGCGACGATTTCTTCTGGTGATTTACCTTTTAATTTTTGGTTGGCTTGATCGATATCTAAGTTTGGGTGTAATTGGCTCATGATGGATTCCTTAAGGGTAAAAAAATATATAAATGATTGATAATAAATAGGGTGGTAAATATGAATATTAAGCACCAGCAAACATCGGTAAGTCGGCGGCGTTACGACCGTCATAACTACTGGCAAGTGCATTAAATGCTTGGCTGATATCAGAGATAGACTGCAGGTCATGCGCGCTTATCACAAAACTGTCTGCGCCTGCGCGTAGCAGATAGGCGATTTGATCGCGACCAAACTTGCCAGCCATACGAATCTCGCCTTGATAGCCCATTTGGCGTAAGGTTTGGGCGTAACTAAAACCGCGTCCGTCAGTGAAAGCGGGGACGTGAATCACAATCAAATCTTGCTGTAATAAAAACTCTGGAATACGCGTCAGCACTTCGGTATCGCTATCTGATGTCACCCAGACACCGGTACGGCTAATATGCTTGGCTAACAATTCACGTACTTGTTGTAATAGTCCGCCTGCAATATTGCCTTTAGCATCTAATAAATCAGCAAGCGGTAAAACGATTTCAAGTTTTTCTTGTTTTTGCAGCAGCTCTAGCAGTGATATATCGGTCAGGGTAATACCATCAGGCAGCTCATTGGTGCTAAGCGCAAGCCAAGTGTCAGTCTCACTGATATCGGTGCCATCGTTATTGAACACATGATGATTAGCCATAGACCTTCTCCTTAAAAGGAGCAATACCAATACGGTCAACTAAATCACCAAAGCCTTCGACATCATTGTCATTACTGACGCGCTGCTCAAGGTAGACGTCGATTATCTTTTGTATCGTTGTTGCTACGGCATCGGTTGGTACAGCCTTGCCCAATATCTTACCGAGTTTGGCGTCGTTGCTAGAGTTGCCGCCGAGGCTGATTTGATACCAGTATTCACCTTTTTTATCGACCCCAAGGATACCGATATCGCCGGTATGGTGATGGGCGCAGGCATTCATACAGCCAGACATATTGAGGCGAATCTCACCTAAGTCATAAAGGTAGTCGAGATCATCAAACTGCTTTTCGATTTGCTCAGCGATATTGTGGGTTGTGGCATTGGCAAGCGAGCAAAAATCCCAGCCTGGGCAGACGATCATATCGGTTAGGGTATTGATATTTGGACGGGCCAAATGTAGCGCCGCCAGCTGCTGCCATAATTCGTACAAGCGATTGGTTTGTACATCGGCAAAGACCAGATTTTGCTGATAAGTACCGCGCAGCTCGCCAAAGCTATGTTCGTCAGCGAGGTCGGCGAGGGCGTCCATTTGCGACTCAGTAATATCACCTGACGGTACGTAGCGTCCGTCGACCAAGCCCGCTTTTAACGAAATGACCACCGCGCGGTAGCCTGCGATTTTATGCGCCACGGTATTTTGCTGATACCAATTGGCAAAGTCTTTATCAGCCTCTAGTTGCTGCTGCAAGTCCGACTGTACCTGTAGCGCATCAAAGCTGAGATAATCAGGCTCAGTAAAATAGCTGCTGGCCTTGTCAAAGTTGGCATCGGTCAAGGTCAACGGCCCATCTTTGATATTGGCTTCCCATTCGGCATCGACCAATTTGGCAAACGCAGGGCCGCCCATGCTATCGACCAATATCTTGATACGCGCTTTGAATTTATTGTCGCGGCGACCATGCAGATTATAGACACGCAAAATCGCATCTAAATAGCTGAGCAGATGCTGGCGTGGTAAAAATGTATTAATGGTTTTGCCAATCACGGGCGTACGCCCAAGACCGCCACCAACTATCACTTCAAAGCCAAGCTCGCCTGCGTCATTTTTCTTTAAATGCAGTCCGATATCATGCACCTGCGTTGCCGCGCGGTCTTTTGCCGTACCGATGACGGCAATTTTAAATTTACGCGGTAAAAAAGCAAATTCCGGATGAAAGGTTGACCACTGGCGAATAATCTCGCAATAAGGACGCGGATCGGCGATCTCTTCTTTATGAATACCCGCATAAGGGTCGGTGGTGGTATTACGGATACAGTTGCCCGAGGTTTGGATAGAATGCATTTGCACCGATGCCAATTCGGCCAAAATATCTGGCACTTCTTCAAGTTTTGGCCAGTTCAGCTGCATATTGGTACGGGTGGTAAAGTGGCCGTAACCTTTATCATATTTACGGGTAATCTCAGCCAATTTGCGTAATTGATAGGTTGCCAGCAAGCCATATGGCACGGCGATACGTAGCATCGGTGCATAGCGCTGGATATACAGCCCGTTTTGTAAACGCAGCGGTAAAAACTGCTCTTCTGGCAGTTCACCTGCCAAAAACCGCTCGGTTTGGTCGCGAAACTGGGCGACTCGTTCCTCTACCAAGGTTTGGTCAGCGTAATTATATTGATACATGACGTAATCTCAATTTTGTTTTTAACTTAAAAAGCCGCGACGAAAATGATTTGCGTGTGATCGCTTGTATTGCCAATCGCAAGGTAAACAATTCAGAGTCACATCATATAAGCTTAAACCCATAAACATAAATTCCTTTAAGACATATCCATATCCAAACACAGCATAAATTTTCATAACCAAAGTTAGGTAGCCTATATTTATCAAATTTAAGCGCTCATTCTCCTGACCAACTATCTCTCAATTTCATTATTAAGGTTTTAAAAATGACATCTACCAATCCCAATCTTTCCTCATCAAAACTTGTTCCGCCGCACGGCAGTAGCGAGCTAAAACCATTACTATTAAAAGGTGAGGCGCGCAAGCAAGCATTAAATCTTGCCAGCACGTTGCCGACGATTACCTTAAGCTCTCGTGAGCGCGGCGATTTGATTATGCTTGGGATTGGTGGCTTTACCCCGTTAAATGGTTTTATGAATCAGGCAGATTGGCAAGGCGTCGTGGATAATATGCGCCTGCAAAGCGGCGACAATGTTGGCTTGTTTTGGCCGATTCCCATTACCTTATCAGCGCCTAAAGCGACTGCCGATAACTTAAACCAAGGTGATAAAGTCGCGTTAGTGGCGCAAGATGGTGAGGTTATGGGTATCTTGACGGTAGAAGAAACTTATACCATTGATAAAGCCCATGAGTGTCAGCAAGTCTTTACCACTACCGATAGCGAGCATCCGGGCGTACAGCAAGTACTTAACCAGGGTGAGGTAAACATCGCAGGTAGTGTTGAAGTACTAAGCGAAGGTGAGTTCCCAACCTTATACCCAGAGATTTATAAGACGCCTGCTGAAACTCGCGAAATTTTAGACGCCAAAGGCTGGAAAACCGTTGCTGCCTTTCAAACGCGTAATCCGATGCACCGCTCGCACGAATACCTTGCCAAGATTGCTATCGAGATTTGTGACGGCGTATTGATTCATTCACTACTCGGCGCGCTAAAACCGGGCGACATCCCAGCTGAAGTGCGCCAAGAAGCAATCAAGACCTTGATTGATAATTACTTTAGAGCAGACACCGTTATTCAAGCCGGTTATCCGCTCGACATGCGTTATGCAGGACCACGTGAGGCATTGCTACATGCGGTATTCCGTCAAAACTACGGCTGTAGTCATCTGATTGTTGGTCGTGACCATGCGGGCGTTGGTGATTATTATGGCGCGTTTGATGCGCAAACCATCTTTGAATATGTTGGTAAAGACGACTTGATTACCCAGCCGCTAAAAATTGGCTGGACATTTTGGTGTAATGCTTGTAATGCCATGGCTTCTGATAAAACCTGCCCGCATGAAGCATCTGAGCATGTCAAAGTATCAGGCACCAAGCTACGTAAAGCGCTATCAGAAGACGAGGAAATCCCAGATAACTTTAGCCGTCCAGAAGTGCTACAGATTTTGCGTGACTACTACGCCGGTATCGCAAAAGAGGAACGTGCTGAGGTGAAATTGGTCGGTGCTTCTGCAGTATAAGAACCTTAATATTTAAAAAAGATAATGCGCAATAAAAAAGGTGTCAGAATAAATATCTGGCACCTTTTTTCTTATCTCATTTTATTATCTAAAATGGGCAATTAAAGCTATTAATTGAGCGCTAAATCACCCTTAAGCTTTTGATACTCGCCAACGAATGAGGCTCCACCCGAACAAAAATAATTCAGCGCGTACTTATCTTGGCTATCAATGGTCAACGCATCATCTTTAAACTGGAAAAAGGCGGTACTGTCATTGACCTTAGTTTGAAAAATGACACCGTGCGCCTCGTCTTGTCCCATTAATGTCGCTTTACCATCGAAGTGACAAGTTGGTTTTTTCACATCACCACGCGCTCGTACCTTAATATCAATTTGCTCGCCATTGTCTGCGCCGTCAGCTCTTATCATCACACCCACCCAATCATAGCCTTGGGCACGCTTGGCATAACCGTCAGAGGCGTAATCGCCAACGACCGTCTGCACCGCTGGTGTGACAGCAGCGTTTGGTTGCTGAATCGTTTGGTTATTAACGCTTGGCGTTACGTTATTACAGCCACTTAAGGCCAATAAAGCGATAGAGGTCGTTAAAATACCTACAAAAAAGCGTGACTGACGGGCATGACGAGGTGGAGACTTGATCATTGCATTACCTTTAATAAAGGGGTTAGTAAACAGGAAATAAGTGAAAGCGGATGGGCTAAGTTTTATCAGTGCATCGCCTGATATACAACAAGCTAAGGGATAATATCGACTCTATAGAGGCTCGTCTAGAGCCTAAGTAATACCGTAACTTACTCAAAAGTGTCTGCTTATCACAAAACTGCAAAAATACCGAGGAAAGACAAGCACTTTAGAATAACTAATAAAATTACTTATGCCAAGTTAATCACTCGATAAGCGTATTTGTCACTAAGCAATTGTCTCACAGGCTGTTAGCATATTGCTCATTATCCATAGAACCGAATTTCGAAATGCAAGGTTTTTATCCCTATTATTAGAGAACAACGTTCCTATCGAGAGCAAATATGCAGCCAAATAAAAAGAGCGGCCAAAAAACACCTCACAAGCATATCAATGCGCGTGCTTCTTTCGCCATTCAACCTAAAAGCATCGGCAAAGTGCTCACCAATCGCTTTAGTTTTACCGTCAATCTTACCAGCAGTTTTGGTCTTGGTAGTGTGCTTGCAGCGGCGGTACTGATCACAGGCTGCAACCCTACCGAAGCCAACCAAAATGACGCCGCAAACGAGGCAAAAAATATTGATTTATTAAATGTGTCTTATGATGTCTCACGCGACTTTTATAAAGACTACAACCCGTTGTTTAATGCAAATTATCAGCAAAAACACCCAAATATCAAGGTGAATATCAACCAATCGCACGGCGGCTCGAGCAAACAAGCGCTGGCGGTCGCCAATGGCTTGCAGGCGGACGTCGTTACTTTAAACCAAGAAAGCGATATGAATTTGCTGGTTGAAAAAGGCTTGGTTGCTAGCGATTGGCAACAGGCATTGCCAAACAATGCCGTGCCTTATACCAGTACCATGGTGCTCTTAGTTCGTGCGGGCAACCCAAAAGGCATCAAAGACTGGTCAGATTTGGCGCGTAACGATATTGCCGTAGTATTGCCAAATCCCAAGACCAGTGGCACGGCGCGTTATGCCTTTTTGGGCGCTTATGGCTACGGCTTACATCATTTTAAAGAAAAGGTGCAAAGCCCCGCCAAAACCGATACTTTTATCAAAAAACTACTGGCAAACGTCGTCACCTATGACAATGGCGCGCGCGCTGCCACCACGACCTTTACCCAGCGCGGTCTTGGTGATGTTTTAATCACCACCGAAAACGAAGCGTATCTGGCTGCTAAGCAGTTCGCGAAGGGAAAAGTCGATATCGTGTATCCAAGTTACTCGATTGTGATTGCCAACCCTGTGGCTGTGGTGAAAACCGTAACCGATAAAAAAGGCACCACCGCCGCGGCAAATGACTATTTAACAGGCCTATGGTCGACGCCCGCACAAGAGCTGATGGCACAGATGTATATGCGCCCTAGTAATACCAAGGTGCTTGCCGCACACAGCAAGACCTTACCTGAAATTGCAACCTTTGAGCCTGTGGCGGTATTTGGTGATTGGGAAAGCATCATGGCGACGTTCTTTGTCGATGGCGGGCGTTTTGATCAGCTGGCGAGAGTGAAGTAGAGCTGGGTTTTGCATAGTTATAAGCAATATTCATTAGCGAATAATAAAAGCGTAAAGGCAATTTAAGAAATTTCTCGTTTAAGTGTTTGATAAGGCTATATTTTAATCATCATTACTTCATTATTCCATTTTGGCAATAACATACGCATATTCATCATTAAACATAATAAGCTGGCGCTGTTAGCATACTTGCATCATTTAATGAATATCATCTAACAGACACCTTTGAGGGATTTATGAAAGACGCAGCAGGCTATCAACAAAGAAGTAAAACACTTAACGTCTTGAGCATTGCAGGCGTTGCATTGACCTTGGGTCTTGCGGGCTGTAGCAATAACGAAAAGACAGAAACGACTGCTAATGCAGAAGGCACGCCAGCTGCCGCAGAAGGACAAAACATCGAACTGCTAAACGTCTCTTATGATGTGGCACGTGATTTTTATAAAGACTACAACCCATTATTCGTTGAGCACTATAAAAGCGAGAATCCTAACAGCAATATCTTAATCAAGCAATCGCACGGCGGCTCAAGTAAGCAAGCCCTGTCGGTGGCTAATGGTTTACAAGCCGATGTGGCGACCATGAACCAAGGCTCTGATATCGAATTACTTGAGCAAAAGGCTTGGTTGAGGCTGATTGGGAAAGCAAATTCCCAGACAACGCCGTACCTTTCACCAGTACCATCGTATTTTTGGTGCGTAAAGACAATCCAAAAGGCATTAATGATTGGCAAGACTTGACCAAAGAAGGCGTTGAGATTGTCATGGCCAACCCAAAAGTCACGGGTAATGGTCGTTATGCCTTTTTAGGCGCTTATGGTTATGGTTTGCATGCCTTTAATAAAGATGAAACTAAGGCCAAAAACTACGTCAAAGACATGCTGAAAAACGTCAAAGTCTATGAGAATGGCGGACGTGCAGCGACGACGACGTTTGTTCAGCGCGGTATCGGTGATGTCTTGGTCACCTTTGAAAATGAGGCCAACTTGGCTGCCAAAGATTTTGGTGCAGGGCAAGTCGATATTGTTTATCCAAAATACTCTATCAAGTCTGAAAGCCCAGTCGCTGTTGTGAAAACCGTGACTGACAAAAAGGGCACCACCGATGCGGCAAAAGCCTATCTTGATTACTTATGGAGCGAGCCTGCACAGCAATTGGCAGCTAACTTATATCTTCGCCCAAGCGTGAAGAGTGTGCTTGATAAAAACAGCGATAAGTTGCCACCTATCGATACTTTCCGTCCAAACGATGCCTTTGGTACGTGGGATGAAATCATGAGCACTTACTTTAGCGATGGCGGCGTGTTCGATCAGTTAGCCATTAATGCACCAAAGTAAGCCGCTAGTACGCTGACTGATTGTGCTATTTAGAAATTTTCTTAAATAGCATTTAAACCGTCAGTTTTACCATAACGTCCAAGCACCTAAAGGACATGGCTACCCACGCTATGTCCTTTATCGCTTACACAGACCCATAATAAATACATTAAATACATCTGATAGCACGTGGTGCTTACAAGCAGAAAATAAGCGCCAGCAGTTAGGCAATAGGACATCACTATGAGTGCAACAACTTCTCCTGCCAGCAAACCCATCAAGAAAGGGTGGCTGACGCGCTTGCGTCAACGCAATGTGCTACCAGGGTTTGGGCTAAGCATGGGCATCACCGTCTTTAGCTTATCGTTACTGGTGGTGCTACCGTTTGCCATGATGGCCTATACCACGACACAAATGGGCTGGACGGGTTTTTGGGAAACCATTACTCAGCCGCAAGTCACTGCTGCTATCAAACTCAGTTTATGGATGTCGTTTTTGGCGATGCTAACCAACATGGTGTTTGGTACGCTGGTCGCTTGGGTGCTGGTGCGCTATGAATTTTGGGGTAAGTCGCTGATTAATGCCTTGGTTGATTTGCCATTTGCACTACCGACAGCGGTTACCGGTATCTCGCTTGCGACTCTTTATGCACCCAATGGTTTAATCGGCCAGTGGTTTGCCAAATTTGACATCCAAGTCGCCTTTACGCCACTCGGTATTTGGCTCGCTTTAGTGGTCGTCAGCTTTCCGTTTATCGTCCGTGCGGTGCAGCCAGTGCTTGCAGAATTGTCCGTTGAATTCGAAGAAGCGGCGGCGGTATTGGGTGCCAATCGTTTAACGACCTTTCGTAAGGTAATTTTGCCAGAGCTATTGCCGGCTTTACTGATGGGCGCGGGTATGATGTTTGCCCGTGCCACTGGCGAGTATGGCTCGGTGATTTTTATTGCTGGTAATATTCCGATGCAGTCTGAGATTTTACCTTTAATCATTATTAGTAAGCTTGAGCAGTTTGATGTGCAAGGCGCATCCGCTGTCGCACTGTTTATGCTACTGATTTCGTTTGTGATTTTATTGACCATTAACATCGTACAGTGGAAGCTGTCGCGCCGCGTAGGAGCCCGCTAATGCAAATTTCTAATAGCTACGACTACCAAAGCAATCCAGCGACCAAAGACACGCCGTGGATACGCCGTACTTTTATCGCTATTGCTGTGTTGTTTATGGTGGCGATGTTGGTGGTGCCACTTTTAGCAGTGTTCTATGAAGCCTTTAAAAACGGTTGGCAGCTTTATATAGCTTCCCTGGTTGACCCTGAAGCTTTGCAGGCAATTAAGCTAACCTTAATTACTGCCGCTATCGTGTTGCCGATTAATATGGTGATGGGTATTGCAATAGCTTGGCTTGTGACCCGTTATCAATTTAAAGGTAAACAGCTGGTAACCACCTTGCTTGATTTACCATTTTCGGTATCTCCGGTGGTGGCAGGTTTGATGTTTGTGCTGCTATTTGGTCTAAACTCTAGCATCGGTGGCTGGCTTGAGAGCATGGGCTTTCAGGTGATTTACGCCGTACCAGGGATTATTTTAGCGACGTTATTTGTGACCTTTCCGTTTGTGGCGCGTGAGCTCATACCCTTGATGCAGACCCAAGGCGATAGTGAAGAGCAAGCGGCATTAACCTTGGGCGCTAGCGGTTGGCAGACCTTTTGGCATGTGACACTGCCTAATATCAAGTGGGCGCTGCTGTATGGTTTGATTTTGACCAATGCGCGGGCGATGGGCGAGTTTGGCGCGGTAAGCGTGGTATCTGGCCATATCCGCGGCGAAACCAACACCATGCCACTATTGGTTGAGATTGCTTATAACGATTATAACTTTACCGCCGCCTTTGCCTTATCGAGCTTACTGGCTGCCTTGGCGCTGGTAACGCTATTGATACAACAAGTGATGACCAAGCTGCAAGAGCGCAAATTCGCCAAGTCTGAGCGTCTAGCAAGTGCGCCTGAATTGCCAGTGAGTGCCAACGCTCACAATGCTAACAACGCTGGCAATGCTAGCAATACGTCAAACACTAAAGGTGCTAAGAAAGCGTCAGATACGGATGCCACTTTAGCGAAAAGCACAGGCAATTTATAAGCGCTATTTTATAAATCTATCAGCAAGAAAGGCATCTGCTAAGCCAAAAATATAATAAGAGAACCCATTATGAGTATCGAGATTCGCAACGTTAATAAAAAATTCGGTAACTTTACCGCCTTAGATGATATCAATATCACTGTACCAACGGGCAAGTTGACGACGTTGCTTGGTCCGTCAGGCTGCGGTAAAACCACTTTGCTGCGTATCATTGCAGGTTTAGAATACGCGGACTCTGGGCAGATATTATTTGATGAGCTCGATGTCACCAATACACCAGTGCAAAAGCGCCATATTGGTTTTATGTTTCAGCACTATGCGTTATTTCGCCACAAAAACATCGCCGATAATGTCGGCTTTGGCTTAACCTTGCTACCGAAGAATGAGCGCCCAAGTAAAGCGGATATCAATAAGCGCGTTGCTGAATTGCTAGACCTAGTACAGTTGCCGCAAGTTGCCAATGCTTATCCGCATCAATTATCAGGTGGTCAGCGTCAGCGTATCGCGCTGGCACGAGCCTTGGCAGTAAAGCCAAAACTATTATTACTCGATGAGCCGTTTGGCGCGCTAGATGCCAAAGTCCGTAAAGAGCTGCGCACTTGGCTAAAAAATATCCACCACGAGCTGGGTATTACGAGCATTATGGTAACCCACGACCAAGAAGAGGCGCGGGCGGTATCGGATGAGATTGTGGTGATGAATCAGGGCCGCGTCGAGCAGGTAGGGACGTCAGAGGAGCTGATTCACCAGCCAACAAACGCCTTTGTCAGTGATTTTTTAGACCTAGTCTAATTTAGGCTTAAAGGCGTATTTATATTAAGGGCGTATTTTAAAACAACGCTTAAAAACAAAAAAGACCTATCAATGATAGGTCTTTTTTATGTGCTCAATTATTTGTCATTAGACTTTCTCAATCTGCTTTTTTTGACATTAAGCAGGCTTTGGCATATTGATGTCTTTAGTTGATATTTGCTTATAGGTGATTTCTAAAATATCTTGGCACCATTTTGGCAAATCATCAGACACCTCGTACCACATCCACGTCCCATCACGAACACAGCTTAAAATGCCCAGTTTTTTCAAATGATTTAAGTGACGCGAGATGGTCGGCTGCGGCTGATCGAGTATTTCTACCAATTCACCAACACAGCGCGACTCTTTATTAAATAAGATTTGAAAAATTTTTAAGCGCGTTGGGTCAGACAAGACTTTAAATAACTCAAGCGGCTGTATCGTAGAATTATTATTAGACATAGAACAATTCCAATATAGATTTAGTTAATAGGGGGTCAATATAACAGCAGTTAACGGTAAAAACGATTAAAAAATGAGCAGATTTACAGTTCGTCGCCATTTTACTACCTTTGGTACTTTGTGGTTACACCTAAGACTGTATTCAGTTACATGGATAAAGTTAGGGTAATATATCTTTTAGCTGTACCTAATATGACGGATAAATATACTAAATACTATTGTAAATGGTAATAATTATCGTTATTATAAAGCATAATTAGCTAGATATTCATAGTAGGAGCCGCACATGTACGTATGTATCTGTAACGACGTCAAAGACAAACAAATCAAAGCTGCCATTGCTTCAGGCATTGACACATTAGAGGGGTTAAAAGACACCCTTGATGTAGCGACGTGCTGTGGCTGCTGCGAACCTATGGTCAACGACTTTCTTGACGAACATCATGCCAAGCTTGATGCGTTGGCCTACGCAGTTTAAGAAACAGTTTAAGCATTTGCTTGTATCCACTTCTATTGCCAATCCGTTCAAATCCCGTTTCTGCTTTCCCTCTATCTGTAGTGTTTTAGCCGCCAATTCGCCTTTATCCGCGTTCAAATCATCTTTTTATGGTTATTTATGGTTAAAAGCCATCACCATGAAAGACGATAAGTAACTCAAAAGGCGAGTGCGGCTATCCTTTATCTCTGTTTGCCTTCATAAATCACCTATTAAGATTACTCGCTAAACGCTATCGGTGTAAGCGAGTTAATTATAATTCTCAATTAGCATCTTATTCTTAGTTCATATCGTTACAAGCGCTACGGCGTGCCTATGCTACTATATCTATCTAACTTTGTAAGACGTTTGATGGGTTTTAATCTTTACTGATTAGTTTACGAATGGTACTTTAACTATATTTATTATTGTGAATGTATTAGTAGCCAAATAAAAACATAGGAGTATGAGTCATGATAGGCAGCCAAAAGGTCATTGATTATTTAAATTTTTTATTAGGTGGCGAGCTTGCGGCTCGTGATCAGTACTTCATTCATTCTGAGATGTATGCAGAATGGCATTACGGTAAATTATACGACCGTATCCACCATGAGATGCAAGATGAAACGCAGCACGCGCAGGCGATTATCCGCCGTATCTTGATGTTAAGCGGTACGCCGAAGATGCGCGTCAATGAGATTAATATTGGCGCAACGGTACCTGAAATGCTGCAATTGGACCTGGACTTAGAATATCAAGTACAGCAGCATCTAAAAGACGGTATTGCGCTTTGTGAAGCAGAGCACGATTATGTGACGCGTGAGATGTTGGTTGAGCAGCTCAAAGACACCGAAGAAGATCATGCCCATTGGTTAGAGCAGCAGCTGCGCCTGATTGATATGGTTGGTCTGCCCAATTATTTACAAAGCCAGATGGCGGAAGTGTCTCCTGATATTGTTTAGTATTTTATATATTAAGCAGTTTTCACGAATATTAAATTGATAAACGAATAAGCAGGACAGGGAGAACAGCATGAAAGGGGATAAAGAAGTTATTCGCGCACTCAATCAAGTGCTCGGTCAGTCATTAATCGCCATCAATCAGTATTTTTTGCACGCCCGTATTGCCCGTCATTGGGGTTTAGAGGCATTAAACGAAAATTTCTATAAGCAATCTATTGCAGAGATGAAATGGTCGGATGACCTTATTGCGCGTATTTTATTGTTAGGCGGTCTGCCAAACCTGCAAGATTACGGCAAAATGTTCATCGCAGAAGATGTGCCTGAAATGATTGACTGCAACTTGCGCTTAGAAAAGCAGAAGCTCTCTATCATAACTGATGCAATTACCTTGTGCGAGAGCAAGCATGACTATGTCTCGCGTCATTTATTGGTTATCCTAAAAGATGGCAATGAAGAGTATCAAGACTGGCTTGAAACCCAAGAGGACTTGATTAAAGACGTTGGCATTGAAAATTATATTCAGTCACAAATGGATGATGACCACACGCCTTAAAGTTATAAGAATTGCCGTTACTTGCCAGCGTATCCTAAGATAAGTTTTAGATTAACTGATTTTAGGTTACGCTGGCGTTTTTATATTTAATGCTTTTTTAATGTTTGTTGCTTTTAGAGATAAGTATCTTTCAATACCAATAACTTAATATAAGCCACGACCGTCTTCAGGTTTGAGGCGTAAAAAGTATAAACCTGAAAGGATAGTTAAAATACCCAGTATCCAATAGGTGGTCTGAAAGGCGACCAAGGTATCAAGCTCGAAGCGTTCCCGCAGTAGATTCAAGACCGCCGCCCCAAAAGCGATGCCAAAGCTAATCGCCAATTGCTGATTGACCGCCATTAAGCTGTTACCGCTACTGGTCTGCGCGCCCTCTAAATCACCGATAGTAATGGTATTCATGGCACTAAACTGCATGGAATTACAGGCACCCATGACGGTCAAAATAGGGATAAACCAAATCCAATTTGCCGCATCATTAAACTGCGCTAAGACAATAATAAGCAGGCCTATCAAAAAGGTATTGGCCACCAACACCTTGCGGTAGCTAAAACGCTGAATAATTTTACTGACCCAAGGCTTGATACCGATTGCACCAACGGCAATAGGTGCAAGCAGCCAACCCGCTTGCGACGGTGAGTATTCAAACACCACCTGTAGTAATAGCGGCAATAAAAAAGGCACGGCGCTGATGCCTAAACGGGTGAATAAGTTGCCAGTAATACCGATACGAAAAGTGCGAATATTAAATAAACTTAGTGGAAATAATGGCGCTGCACGGCGTTTGGCATGCCACACATACGCGCCTATCAAGATACTAGCGCCGAGTGCGAGTAGCAAACCGTAAAACCCACGCCCAGTCTGTGAGCCAAACTCGACCGCCAAAGTAAATCCGCAAGCGGCGGCAGCAAATAAAGCAAAACCCGTCCAGTCTAAACGCTTGGTGTCCTCAAACAAAGCAGGTACCAGCTTTTTACCCATGATAAAACCAAATATACCCATCGGGATATTGATGAGAAATATCCAATGCCAGCTGGTATATTGCACGATATAACCGCCCAATACTGGTCCAACTAGGGGCGCGATTAACGCGGGTATCACCGCAAAGTTCATCACGGTTAATAGCTTATTACGCGGATAAGATTTGACCAATATGAGACGCGCCACAGGGGTCATCATCGCGCCGCCAATACCTTGGATGACGCGCGAACCAATCAATAAATTCAACGTTGGGGAGGCGGCACACAATAGTGAGCCGATACAAAAGATGATTACAGCATATAAAAACACCCGCCGCGTGCCATATTTATCAGCCAAAAAGCCGCTTATAGGAATAAAAATCGCCAAGGTTAGCGCATAGCTAATAACCGCCCACTGCATTTTTAATGGTGACTCGCCAAGGGCTTGCGCCATTTGCGGCAAAGAGGTGTTTAAGATGGTAGCATCTAAAATCTGCATAAATAGCGCCACCGCCAAGACATAGGGTAGGTATTTATCTTGCGTTGGGGTTAGGGTTACCATATTGTCATCACCATGTCTTTTGACCTCATCTTTTGACTTCTGTTGTTAAGCCTATCTCTAAAAAGCTGTTAAGTTGGGCTAGTATAAAAATAACCGCCTATGAGTTAAAGAGTAGCAAAGTAACGGTGTAAGCTCATTCATAAGAAGTGTGTTCTCAAACGCTTTGATACTCGTGCTCGTTACTTTTAAAAATGGGTTACAAGACAGGGCTTTAACTAAAGATTTGCTATAGTAGAATTATCATATAGGACGACGTGAGACTAATATAAATCTTTTGCCGCCTCAGTCTCGCTTTGGCTCTGTTTTATACAACAAAAAAAATAGGAATTATTATGAGTAGTGACAATCATCAATCAAACAATGACGAAAATAATGACACTCAAAACAACCATACCAAAGCCTATACGCCGCCTAAAGTATGGAAAAACGACAGCGAAAATGGTGGTAAGTTCGCCAGTATCAATCGCCCAACAGCTGGCGCGCGCCATGAGCAAAAATTACCGGTCGGCGATGCACCTTTACAGCTGTATTCACTAAATACCCCGAATGGCGTCAAGGTAAATATCTTGTTAGAGGAGCTTGCCGAGCTGAATGTTAAAGGCGCTGAGTACGACGCCTACAAAATAGATATCTCTGCGGGCGATCAATTTGGCTCAGGGTTTGTCGCTATCAACCCCAATTCTAAAATTCCGGCGCTGGTTGATTATACTGATGCTTTAAATGATAAAAATGCTGGCGAGCCTATTGCGCTTTTTGAGTCGGGGGCTATTTTATTATATTTAGCGGAAAAGTTTGGCAAATTTATCCCGATGCAGCAAGGTAAAGCGCGCGCAGATTGTCTGTCTTGGCTGATGTGGCAGATGGGTAGTGCGCCGTTTTTAGGTGGCGGTTTTGGGCATTTCTACGCCTATGCGCCCGAACCGCTAGAGTATCCTATCAATCGCTATACGATGGAGACCAAACGCCAGCTTGATGTGCTAGATAGGCACCTCAAAGACCACGAGTATATGTGCGGTAATGATGAGGCGGACTATAATATCGCTGATATGATTATCTGGGCGTGGTACGGTCAGCTGGTGCTTGGCAAGCTTTATGATGCGGCAGAATTTTTACAAGTAGATGATTACAAAAACATCAAACGTTGGGCACAAAAAATCGCCGACCGTCCAGCGGTAAAACGCGCCGTAGATTTAGAATTAAAGCCTATTGTTTAAAGATTTAACTTTATCAGTTTATATTTAAATAGTCGTAGCAAAACATAAGTTTTCATAAAAAGGTTAATAAGCCATTGTTTGTTAACCTTTTGCTTTTTTAATATCCGTTATTCCAAATATATTTATCGGTATATCGCTCTTTGACTATACTTTCGTCTTTACATAATGGTACATTAGCATAACAGATAGAAACATTAGTACGTTAAGATAGCAGCCACCGCCTTCTTGGGCAGGTGTTGATACTTCTTCTATTAATGAGTAATGACTATGAAGAATAATAAAACTCAGCCTATACTACTACCTTTATTCAACGAGATGGTTTTTCTACCTTTACCATTCACTCGTCAATCGCCAAGCGCATGTAGTCTGCTAACAGACAATGCTCCTAGCAAAAACAACCCGCATAGAAAAAACATTTTGATAAAAATAAAAAAGTTGCCTTTATTCATGACAAAAAAAATGATATTACCGTTATTTGCTGCCCTTAGCGCCGCTTTATTGAGTTCCGTGACGCAGGCTGCCACGCCTGTAAGCTTTAGTAATCAAGATTGGGAAGTCGCTTGCGACAATACGCGTACTTGCCGGCTGGCAGGTTACCAAGCGGAGAATAATAGCGATTTACCTGTGTCTTTACTATTGGTACGCCGCGCAGGAGCAAACGCTACCGTCGATGGCAAAGTAAAGCTTGGCGGCGCTAAAGAAAGCTCTGCTAAAGCGCTGATGCAGCTTGGTAATCGCCATCGTATCTCACTGTTTATTAATGATAGAGATTATGGAGAAACCAAGCCTTACTCAGTAGCCGCAGGTCATGCCGAGCTAACCTCAGCGCAGGTGAGCGCGCTGCTTGATGCCTTGACCAAATCAAGCAAAATTGAGCTAGTGATTCGCAATACGCGCTGGCAGTTATCGGATAAAGGCGCCAGTGCAGTGATGCTCAAAGCCGACGAAGCTCAAGGCCGGGTAGGGACCTCAAGCGCTTTTATTAGCAATAACACCAGTAAATCTAATAGTGGCATCTTATCGCCGCAAGCCGCTCCTTCACTACGACTGGTCACTCCTAATCCTAAAGCCATCTCTAGTAGTAAGAAAAAATTTGCCATGCGCTCGTCGCAGTTGGCAGAGATGATGAAAACCACCATGAAAGATGTCAACACTGAATGTCCAAACTTAGCGGATAAGACAGCGTGGCGCGTCAGCCGTTTAAACAGTAAGCAGCTGCTCGCCCAGCATGATTGTTGGACGAGCGCTTATAACACGGGTACGGGTGTTTGGGTATTCAATGACACTAAGCCTTATAAGCCGAGCTTGGTGACGACAAGCGCGACCGATTATAGCGATGGTAAAATAACCTCGGTGCAAAAAGGCCGCGGGCTTGGGGACTGCCTAACTAAAAGTGAGTGGATCTGGACAGGCAGAGCGTTTGAGAAAAGTCATGAAAGCACCACAGGTATGTGCCGGCTGATAGAGGCGGGCGGCGCTTGGCAATTGCCAACCTATGTAACGGAAGTGAAAATGTCACGTTAATAGCGCGTATGTTAGAAATTATTACATTAAAGATAAAAGCGTTCAAGCGGCTGTATTAAAGACTGGCGCAGCGGTTTTTAAGCCTAAATTGTTTGAGATCTGACCTATTTTTATCATAAACAGAAAAATAGGTACTGTTTGCGCTTATGTTGTGCTATACTGCGTCGCCACGTTAGCATAGACTAGCGTGAATTATGAGATTGATAACATCGCCTGCGATTTTGGGTCTAGGATGACCATAAGTAATTGTTGCCGATGATTTTGTGTACTTAAATAACCTTTTCTATTAATAGTGAAAAATCCGTTATTTTTGACTCATATCTTATCTACTGACCGCTATATCGGTTAGATTGGTTGTTGCCAGCCTTTATCTGCTTTGGACAAAGCATTGATAATGCGCTTTTAGCAAACAAGGATAAGACACTCGGCACTACCACCAAAATACGTCAGACAGCACGAACGCCTTTATAATATTGACAAGCTTTATGGCTTGGCTTTTGATTGTTAAGCCTTTTAAGGTGAGACAATAATTTTATAAATGCGGCGTGATGAACGGTTATCAGTGGTATGCATCAAGCTTGCTGAATTTACAGCAGCTTATACTTACCAAGGATTACTATGACTGACATCTTATCTGCTATCGCCGCTGAAAACGGCATCATCGACAGCACTGATACCCCAAACACCACTGCAACTGCTGATACCAATAATCAAGCGGCTACTACTGACGCTGCTGAAGAAAATAAAATCACTTTTAGCGACCTTGATATTGCCAAGCCAATTTTGACCGCGCTTGACCGCGTTGGCTATACCAACCCAACACCTATTCAAGAACAAGCCATTCCTTTTGCTCTAGCGGGTCGCGACTTATTATTGTCAGCGCAAACCGGTAGTGGTAAAACTGCGGCATTTGTTATCCCAGTACTTGACCGTTTAAGCCGTGCCACTAGCTTTGACAAATTAACCAAAGCCCTTATCTTAACGCCAACGCGTGAGCTTGCTCAGCAAGTACATGACAGCGTTCGTACCTATTCAAAAGACATGCGCGGTCTGTTCTGTGTGCCATTAGTCGGCGGCGCACCGTACAACGGTCAGATTACTGCGCTAAGAAAAGGCGTTCAAGTGATTGTTGCGACGCCTGGTCGTTTACTTGACCATATCAAAGCCGGTCGCGTTGATTTATCAAACCTTGAAGTGTTGGTACTTGACGAAGCTGACCGTATGCTAGACATGGGTTTTGCTGATGATATCAACGATATCTTGAAAGCGGCACCTGATAATCGTCAAACGATTATGTGTTCAGCGACTTGGGATGGCCCTGTTGGCAAGATTGCGGCGAGCTTCACCAAAAATCCTGAGCGCGTTTCAATCAAAGTTGAATCGGCGCATATCGAAGAAAAAGTATACTACTGTGATGATTTTGATCACAAAAACCGTTTGCTTGATAAAGTTGTTTGTGACAAAGATATGGAACAAATCATTATCTTTGCAGCGACCAAACGTAGTACAGAAAAATTGGCCAAACAGCTGCAAGAAGCGGGTCATAAAGCCAGTTTCCTACATGGCGATTTGCCGCAGAGCAAGCGTAACCGTATCGTACAAGACTTACGTAATGGCAAGGTTAAAATCCTAGTAGCGACCGACGTTGCTGCTCGCGGTCTTGATGTACCAGCGATCTCACACGTTATTAACTATGACTTGCCACGTCAAACCGAAGATTACGTCCACCGTATCGGTCGTTGTGGCCGTGCTGGTCGTACTGGTATTGCTATCAGCTTATGTAGCATGGATGATCGTCCACAGCTAAACGCTATCAATCGTTACTTAGATCGCAAAATGGAAGTCTGTGTCATCGAAGGTATGGAACCTAAGAAGACTTATGTACCGAGCGAAAACAAAGGTAATGGTCGTGGCCGTGGTCGCGGACGCTCTAACGGCGGTGGTCAAGGTCGTGGTCGTTCAGCAGGCGGTTATGCAGGTCGTTCAAACGGCGGCGGCAATGGTCAAGGCCGTGGTCGCTCAAGCGACAGCGCGCCGACTGGTCAACGCGCCAGCAATGACAGCGGTTATCAAGGCAAGCCAAGTGAGCGCTCAGGTGGCAAACCCTATCAAGGCAAACGCACAGGCGCGCCTAGCCGTGGTGACGGTACCAGCGCACCACGCGGCGATCGCGCTGCAACCGGTCGCGGTCGTCCAAGTGGCAGCCAAGGTCGCCCAGCGAATCGCTCTGACAGCCGTGGTCAAGGTCGTCCAACAGGCGGCAACCGTGGTAGAAACTCGTAATAACGTTATAATGAATGGTTAATAATGGCTTAAATAAATGTCATTATTAATCATATAGCGTCATATTAAAAAGCCAGATACTTGTTATCTGGCTTTTTTGTGCGTCAAAATACTTGTATGTTTCACTAATAAAAAGTCAACAATGCTATATCGTTGCTTGCGCGTCTTTTTCGCCTTGTCTATACTGACAGGCTTTTAATCATCGTGTGCTGCGGAGCTGTCTGATGCCCGATATTTCTCATTTAGCCATTGGTAATCTGCCGTTAGCCTTTGGCATTATCATGGCCATTATTGGTTTGGTGTTTTATACCCAAGGGCTGCCTGGTAAGTTTTGGCGCCGCTTTTATGCCGTACTGCCGGGTATTGTATTGTGCTGCTTTATTCCTGCAACCCTAAATAGCTTGGGTGTCTTTGCTGATGGTATTGGTTCACAGATTTATGGCTTTACCGCCACCTATCTGTTGCCAGCCAGTTTGCTATTGATGACCTTGTCGATGGATGTGCCAAAAATATTAGGTTTAGGCTGGAAAGCCATTGCGATGTTTTTTGCGGCTAGTATTGCCATTGTTATTAGTGGGCCGATTAGCTTAGGTATTGCCAAATGGATTTCGCCTGAGATGTTTAACGACGATACCTTATGGCGCGGGTTTTCAGCGGTCGCGGGTAGCTGGATTGGCGGGGCAGCAAACCAAGCGGCGATGAAAGAGCTGTTTGGCGTCAGTGATGATTTATTTGGCATGATGATTTTGGTCGATACCACCAATGCTTCATTATGGCTATTGGCGATTTTGGTTATGGCCAAGCACAGCGCGAAGATAGATAAGTTTTTACGGGCGGATAGCAGTAGTATTGATAAAGTGATTGCCGCGGTGGAAAGCTATGAGCGAGACCATGCGCGTCCTGCTACTATCAATGATTTGATGGTGATGTTTGGCTTGTGTTTTGCCATGGTCGGGGTGGCGCATTTCGCAGGCGGGCAGATAGCAGGCTTCTTTGCGCCTTATAGTTGGGCAGTACAATATAGCTTTGCCAGCTCGTTCTTTTGGATGGTGGTGATTATCACCTTAATAGGGGTGGTGTTTTCCTTTACCAAAATCCGCCGTCTTGACCATGTTGGCGCCTCCAAAATCGGTACGGTGTTTATCTTTGTCTTAATCGCCGCTATCGGCATGCAAATCAATCTAGCGGGCATTGTCTCGCAGTGGCGCTTACTACTCATTGGTCTACTATGGATGAGTATTCACGTTGTGATTGTTTTTGCGGTTGCTAGAATGATTCGTGCGCCATTCTTCTTTTTGGCAGTTGGCTCGAATGCCAATACCGGCGGCGCGTCATCAGCACCGATTGTCGCTACAGCATTTCATCCGTCACTGGCTCCAGTTGGCGTATTCTTGGGTATTTTAGGTTATGCCGTGGGCACTTTTGGTGGTTATATCAGTACCCAGATGATGCGGCTGGTGGTGGGGTGATAGCACTTAACTAAATGGTGGCGAAGTTTGGATTGTGGGCGCATCTGCTTAGTCAAAATATCGCCTCTAAGGTGATGCCATTTGCCTTAACTGGTGCCCGTGTTTGGGATGGCGTCTTCAGTGTTGTTTACAGGAGAGGTGGTCACATGGTGGAAGATGCTAGCGATGGTGCTTATCTTATCTGGGCTGGTATTGGCTAATATAAAGATAGGACTATGGAGAAAGGCGGTTCGTACCTAGTATTGAATAACGTATACAATTGGAGTTAGTAAGAATAGACAAAAAGAGCAGTGCCGCACATATGAGGCATTGCTCTTTTTTTATGCTAAACGCTTTATATCGCACTATGATAACTGTAAAAACAGGCTGCTTATCGTTACATCTGTACACTCACAGTCAAAAACTCTGCACACACAGTCCATCTATTTGACCAAAACCTCGCTATAGTGAAAAAGCTTGATCATTAGGATAGATGATAAGCCAGATAAAGCGCGCGCTGAAGGATAAGGATAAATGGTCATATAGACCGATATATTCTTTTATTTCGCCTATATAAACGCGCTGTTTCCGACCCAAATTTCTCGACAAGGAGTCTTTCATGAGCAACGCTCACCCTTCTATAGATCCCATTACCTTGTCTGTCGTACGTGGCGCCCTAGAAACGGCGCAGCGTGAGATGACAACCACCTTAGAAAAAACCGCCCGTTCGAGTGTCTTTAACTTAGCTCATGACTATAGTAATGCGCTGTTTGATCATCTGCCTGAGATGATTTTGCAAGGGCAAGACATTCCCATTCATTTAGGCTCACTGATGCCCGCCATGAAAGCCGTCGCCGAATATTATGGTGATGACATTCATGAAGGCGATGTGATTTATCATAACGATCCTGTGATGATGGGCAGCCATATCCTAGATTGCTGTATGTATAAGCCGGTGTTTTATAAAGGTGAGCTGGTCTTTTGGACGGTCTGTAAAGGTCATGTCACTGATATCGGTGGCCCTGTGCCAGCCGGCTATAACCCTGATGCCAAAGAGATATATGCCGAAGGCTTACGCATTCCGCCCATTAAGCTGTGGGAAAAAGGCGTCAAACGCCATGATGTCATTAATTTGCTGCACAGCAATATGCGCTCACGCCGTAATCAAGAAGGCGATCTCAATGCCCAGTACGGCGCGTGTGCCGTCGGTGAGCGTAATATGATTGCGCTGCTAGACAAATATGGCATTGAGACGGTACGTGGAGCGATTGAAGAGCTAAAGAGCATGGCTGACCATCATATGCGCTCGTTAATCTCGTCTATCCCAGATGGCGATTATCATGGCGAGGCGGTATTAGAAGACTCAGGTCATGGCTTGGGTGATATGACCATCAGCGCCGACATTGTCATCAAAGACAGTGATGTACATATTAAAATCACCAGTCCGCCGCAAGTCCCTTATTTTATCAACTCTTATGCTGGTAACTCGATGTCAGGAGTATTGCTTGGGCTAATGATGTTTGCCCAAGTAGAGCCGCCGTATAACGAAGGCTTATACCGCTGTGTGACCGTTGATTTGGGTGAGCATGGCACTTTATGTAATGCCAAAGAACCGGCGCCGCACGTCAACTGTACGACCACGCCGATGGAAACCTTAACCGATGCGGTACGTATGGCATTTGAAGCAGCGGCACCTGAGCGTGTTACCGCCTCTTGGGGGCATTCTTCAGGGATTAATATCGCTGGGATTGACCCAAAAACTGGCGAGCAATACGTCACCATAATTTTGGCGTCTATTATTTCAGGCGCAGGTGCTACACAACAAATGGATGGCTGGCATGCTTGTGGACCATTAAGCTGCTTTGGGGCGTTAAGCTCGGGAGATATTGAGCTGTTAGAGTACCAGTATCCTATCTTAATTCATAAGTATGGCTTGGCAGAAGACAGTGGCGGCTGTGGTACGGTTTGGGAAGTTGAGCCATTAGACCATACGATGACGGTTATTGCCTTTGGCGAAGGTCGTCAGCATCCTACTATGGGCGCTGGCGGCGCGGAACAAATCTCACCTGAGCTAAAAGTTGGGCGTCTAGAGATACTACATAAAGACGGGCAAACGGACTTATATAGAAAAAACACTGTTACGGAAATCACGCCGGGTGAACGCGCGCGCAATATCAATCCGGGTGGCGGCGGCTACGGCAGCTCATTTGATCGCGATATTCAAGCGGTCATCAAGGATGTAAAAGAAAGAATTATCTCAATTGCTGCGGCAAAGATTGAATACGGCGTGGTACTTGACCCAGAAACTCTGGCGCTCAATGAAGCTGAGACTGAGTACTTACGCCGCCAGATAACCGCATAAAACACACATTGAACTTTCATGATTGAGTTAAGGATGACTTATGAACAACGATTTTCGTATTGGCGTTGATGCTGGCGGGACTTTTACAGATTTTGTCTTGGCAGAAAAAACCGGTGATATTCATCTGTTTAAAGCACCATCAACCCCAGAGGATGGCACCCTAGCCATTGCCAATGGTCTCCAGCAAATTGCCAACAAATTTAACCGTCCTATCGAGGACATCATTCAAACCTGTGACTTGTGTATTAATGGTACGACCGTCGCCCTAAATGCGCTGATTCAGATGACAGGTGTGAAAGTAGGCTTGCTATGTACCAAAGGACATGAAGACAGTATCGAGATACGCTTAGGGCACAAAGAAGAAGGGCACCGCTACGATGCCAGTTACCCGCCAGCGCCGCAGATTGCCACGCGTGACCGCCGCTTTCCTATCCGTGGTCGTATCTTGGCAGACGGCAGCGAACACGAGCCGTTAAATGAGCAAGATATCCTCGATGCGATTGAAGTGTTAAAACAGCAAGACGTGCAAGCGGTTGCCATCTCTTTTGTGTGGTCTATCCGTAATACCGAGCACGAACAACGTGCCAAAGAGTTGATTGAGCAGCATATGCCGGGGGTGTTTGTCTGCTGCGGTAGTGAAGTATATCCGCAGATTAAGGAATATACGCGTACCTCAACGACACTGGTTAACGCCTATTTAAGCCCGGTTATGGCGTCTTATGTACATAAGATTGATGATTACTTTAAGGCACTCGGCGCTGAGCAGCCGGTCCGTTACTTTCAGTCGAATGGCGGGCTTGCGGTCGGTAACATCATGCGTGAACGCGCGGTTAATGCCATCAATTCAGGACCCGCATCAGCACCGCAAGTAGGACTGTATATTGCCAGCGCCTTTGGCATTGATAACATTATCACCGTTGATATGGGCGGGACGTCTTTTGATATCACGATGGCCAAATCTGGTCGAACGAGCCTAAACCGTGATATTGATTTTTTACGCAATCGTATTGGCGTGCCGATGATTCATGTTGAAACGCTGGGCGCGGGCGGCGGCTCTATTGGTCATGTAAATAACTTTGGGATGCTCGAGGTCGGTCCACAAAGTGCTGGCGCGACCCCAGGTCCTGCGTCTTATGGTAAAGGCGGTGAGTTACCAACGGTGACCGATGCTAATCTGGTGTTAGGTTACCTTGAGCCCGATGCCGTGCTAGGCGGATGCGTGACTTTGGATAAAGACAAAGCGCTGCAAGCGGTGCAAAAACACATCGCCGATCCATTAAAAATTGACTTGGCACATGCCGCCTTTGGTATCAGTGCCATCGTCAATCAAAACATGGCAAATGGTATTCGCCGTATTACCATTGAAAAAGGCTATGACCCTCGCGACTTTGCGCTTATTTGTGCAGGCGGCGCAGGTGGCATGCATATTGTCGATTTAGCAGAAGAAATGGGAATTGGTACTATTTTGATACCAAAGATTGCCTCTTGTCTTTGCGCCTTTGGTCAAATCATCTCTGATATTAAATATAACTATCTGGCCACGCAGATGATGATTATTGCGCCAGATTCAGAGCTACAGTCGCTTAATGCTACCTTACACGAGCTAGAAAGCCTAGGCGTACAAAAGCTGTTAGAAGATGGCTTTGCAGAAGATGATATCATCATCGAGCGTACCATGGAGATGCGCTACGTCGGGCAGGTGCATGAGTGTAATGTGCTGATACCCAATGGCAAGCTTGATGTCGATAGCGTGCAAACGATTTTGGAAGCCTTCCATCACCGTCATAAAGAGCTCTATACTTATGATGAGCGTGACAATAAGGTCGAGCTGGTCAATATCGAAGTCGCTGTCATCGGTAAAATCAGTAAGCCCAAACTACCAGAGCTTGCTAAGCAACAAGGTGATATCAGTCAAGCGCAAGTTGGCAGCCGTGAGATGATCATGGATCAAGAATACGAATGGATTGATACGCCTATTTATAATGGTGAAGAGTTTGGGGCAGGAGCATTGATTGCAGGTCCGGCGCTTATTCAAGAGCCAACCACTACGATTGTGATTAAAAAAGGCTGGCAAGCAGAATTGCATGAGACGGGCACTTATAAGCTAACCAAAGCCGCTTAGCTTGCTGTTTTTATCGTTATCGCTTTCTAGTTTTCCCATCAGGCATTAAATCTCATTTAATGCCTGATTTTATTTTTGATATCGTATTTAGTACGCATCATATTTAGAAATCCAGTCGTCATACAGGTATGATATAAAGGAGAACGACATTTTATTAGCTGGCATGATACCTAAATGCCTATCAATTTTGTGATAGCTATTTTTACACACAGAGTATTCAAGGATGAATGCAAAATTAACCCTTCCTTATGGTTACCTTCAACGCCTCCTATAAGCACGGCACAAACATTAGACGCGTTTGATTGGAAGCGCACCATCAATGACACCTATTTTGATCTCAATGTCAGCTTTCGCCAGCCAAGTCAGTTTTCTGGTTACTTGCAACACGCCAAGCTTTTGGATATTGGGGTATCGCATTATCATGCCAATACCGTCCATTATAAGCGCAGCTTAGCAAGCAATCAGTCTAGTCACGGCAATAGTAATAACCGTAGCGACGACAGTATTTTAATCACCTTTCCTGTGACCGGTAGCGTCCGTTTTGCGCAAAAAAACCGCCAATTAACCTCAAACCCGGGTCAGTTTTTTATTGAATTATCAAACTTACCTTATGAGTTTTATCACCTGCAAGAAGTATCGTTATATGTGATTAAGGTGCCTTTAGCGCTATTAAGCCCGCAAATGGGCACCATAGAGCGGCAGTTTGCCCGTAGCCTGTCTATTGATGAATGGGCTGGCAGGTTGCTGGTTTTTCAAATCAGACAGATATTAGAGCTGATTCAACAATATAGATTGGCGGCTTTAGAGATTAAAATCCTAGAGCAGCAGCTGCTTAACCTTATTATATTGGCATTGAGCGCCCCGAAAGATGTGGTGATGAGTAGCAGCTCATCCATACAGTCGGTACACCTAAAGCGCATCGAGCATTACGTCCATCTGCACCTAGAAAGCTCTACTTTAACCCCAGCGATGGTCGCTGCTGCTTGTCATATATCGGTCAGATACTTGCATAAGCTATTTGCTGAGTTGCCCTATAGTTTTTCGGAATGGGTAAAAGAACTGCGCTTAAAGCAAGCCAATCATATTTTAAAAACCAAAAGCTACGTAACCATCGATGAAGTGGCGCATAGAGTCGGTTATAGCGACCAAGGTTACTTTGCTCGTATTTATAAGCAGCATTTCGGTTATACGCCACGAGATACTCCAAGCATCGGCACAGGCACAGAATAGTCATTGTTATGTACTCTATCATGCAGTCGCTGTATGATTTACCTATTAAGAATAATAAGCACAGCGTAAGCATTTATTATATTGGGATTAGGATTGGGGGAGATCTGAGATGATTAACGTTATGAATGATGACGTGGCAAAAGTAGAGATATATGAAAGCGCTGATGGAAAGGCACAGGTAGACGTTCGCTTTGAGCAAGAGACTGTCTGGCTTACGCAAGCACAAATGTCTGAGCTGTTTGGTCGTGATCAATCAGTGATTTCGCGTCATATTGCCAATGCCATAAACGATGAAGAAATTGCTGAAAAAAGCAATATGCAAAAAATGCATATTGCAAATTCTGATCGCCCTGTGACGTTTTATGACTTAGATGTGGTTATCTCAGTAGGCTATCGCATCAAGTCCCCTCAAGGTGTGCAGTTTAGACGCTGGGCAACGCAGCGCTTACGTGAATACTTGGTCCAAGGCTACACGCTCAATCAAGAGCGCTTTGATAAAAATTCAAGCGAGCTACAACAAGCGTTAAATTTAATTCGAAAAACCGCGCAAAGTCCCGAGCTGAAAACCGATGAAGGTCGCGGCTTGGTTGAGATTATCAGCCGTTATACACAGACATTCTTATGGTTACAGCGCTATGATGAAGGCTTGCTTGACGATCCCGCAGGGCAAGAGGGCGGTATCTTACCCAGTCCAACTGAGGCAATGGCAGCGCTGACGGATTTGAAAGCACAGCTGATAGATAGAGGTGAGGCGACTGAGCTATTTGCCAAGCCTCGCGGTGATGGCTTGGACAGTGTGCTGGGTAATTTAGAGCAGACGGTGTTTGGCGCGCCTGCATACCCGACCATCGAGAGTAAAGCGGCGCATCTGCTGTACTTTATGGTCAAAAATCATCCTTTTACCGATGGCAATAAACGCAGCGGCGCTTTTCTGTTTGTAGATTTTCTGCATCGGAATAATCGACTGCTCAATGATAAAGGTGACATGGTCATCAATAACACCGGGCTTGCTGCTTTAACCTTGTTGGTTGCCGAGTCTGACCCTAACCAAAAAGAAACCTTGATTAAATTGATTATGAATATGTTGTCGTTAGAATCTTGATAAACAGGTTTATTGTCAGCACGATTTAACCCCTTAAAACGCATAACACCAATAATAAAAAGCACAATCTAACGCCAAAATTAAAGGAAACTCACTATGTTTAGCATCATAAAAGACTGGCGTGAGCAGCGCATATTAGACAACAGCGAGTTTACCCATGCTGACTGGCTGCAAGCGGCTAAGCGTATTGTGATACTTGATAGGCTAGATGAGGATGAGCTAATACGTCTGTTTGAGCTGGCGACGTTATTTTTGGCGGATAAGTCGATTACTGGCGCACAGGGTTTTGAGATTACCGACGCGGTCAAGCAATCTATCGCCTTACAAGCTTGCCTCCCTATTTTAAACCTAAACCTTGAGTGGTACGCTGGCTGGTCGGCCATTATTATTTATCCAGGTTCTTATAAAAGCGAAATCACCACTGTCGATGAGTTGGGGATTGTCCATGAGGGCAGTCAGCACCGTAGCGGAGAAGCGTGGCTGCGCGGGCCTGTCATTCTGTCATGGAAGGATGCCAAACACTCAGGCGAGCGCGATGGTCACAACGTGGTCATTCATGAGTTTGTGCATAAGCTTGATATGCTAAATGGTCGTGCCAATGGCTTTCCGCCGCTGCAACCTGATATGGATCCGGCGCACTGGACCAAGATTATGAGCCGAGACTTTGAGGATTTTCAAAGCCATCATAAATCAGGTCTCGACCGTTATGGCGCGACCAATCCAGCGGAGTTCTTCGCGGTACTCAGTGAAGTATTTTTTGAGACGCCGCAAAAGTTGATTGAGGCTTATCCTGATATTTACGACATAATGGTGAAGTTTTTTCGCCAAACGCCGCTCTAGGGCGTGTCCTCATTTTAAAAATGGTGATAAAAATGAGATAAATTGCCGTCAAACGAGGAAAATAGCGCAAATAATATCGAGATATTAGTCAGCTATTTGACGATGTTTGATAAAATTTAGCCATTTTTAGCCCATTTAGATACAAGCGCTTGAATTGAGGACACGCCCTAATCAAAAGTGAATATATAGCAATAAAAGCAAATAAAAAGGGCAGTGTATTGACTTAATCACACTGCCCGTTATTGATTTTTACGACTGTAAGCAATTGTTTTTATAGATAAGAATTGCTTAAACCGTCCATTGTTCATTGACGATAGCGACCAAATAGCGCTTGCCTTGGTACTCATCAAACACTAAGCGTAGGATACGCCAATCCATACCAGAGTATTGCTCTGAGCCTTTATGGTAAAACTCAACAAACTCAGAATTGGGATAAATTTCTTTTAAATTATTAATCATATTGCCGCTGTGCTTAAACTCGTTAACGCTGATACTGGCATTGTTATAGGTATCGCCATCGACCCATGTTTCCAAGTATTCTGGGAGCGGAATCACTAACGGCTCACCAGACCCATCACGTTCACCCCAAGTAAAGCGGATTTTGGCTTGTTGTAAGTACTGCGCGAATTGTTCACGGCTAAAGACTTTATCAGTCTCAGGGCGCACATAGGCATACATGGAAAAACGCACGCCGCGCGTCGGATGAATGTCGTTGGTAATGCGCGCAAAGTCGTTGTTCGCTAGGGCTCGCTGGATACGTAAAGCTTGCTGCTTAAGCGTTTGCTGGCTCATATCGGAGACAACGGGTGCTGAGGTGTTGCCATTTTGTTGGCTGGGTATTTTGACGCTAGACTCAGCGGAAGATGAGCAGCCAGTCGCGAAAAGTATGGAAGCAAAGCACGCAGCAGTGGTTAATTTATACAAACCTGACTGAAAAATATTAAAACGAGATGATGCCTTCATAAAAATATCCTTATCGTAGCTTATTAAAATTAGAATAGCTTGAAACCTAGGTTATTACTGGTTTACATCGGTGTTCGCTTATCAGTAGCGATTATTTATCAATAGTACTCATAACTGCCTAAAGTTGATAATGTTGCTGTGTAAACGGGGTTTTGGTTTGAAAGCTTAATTGACATAATAATAGCGTAAAATGATGGTTTATATTTCTTTTTATGAATATAATACATAGTATATTGTAGCCGATGGTGAGCGCCATGCAGAAAACCATATTTTCTATCATGATGTTAATCATAGGGTTTTTTGCCATATCTGCGACCGCCAATCTAACAGAAGCCTTGCAGACGACGTTTGCCATGAAAGTCACGACCATCGCAGATATGTACCAACAAGATATCGATAATCAGGGTCAGGATTATCCAGTGGTTTTGCACCAATATGGCAGCCCAGAGCTAAAAGCGGCCATGGATCTTGAGCGGGATTATTTTGATAGAGAGCAAATGTCTTGTCATATCGGTTATGATGTTTTATGGAGTTCGCAAGATCCTGATTATGAGCAAGATAAGCAATTTGCAGTGACCGAGCAAGGATTGGTGCAAGTCAGTTTGGCACAAGGCGATGATGTGTATTATGAACTGTCATGTAAAAGCGTTGGTCATGACGTGGCTTGCCAAGTGACGGATGTCATCCTAGATAAGGATGGAAAATCTTTACGCGAGTATTTGCTAGAGCATTGTCGTTAGCTGGCGCTGAGGTTTTAAATGAATTTTAAAGTCGGTGCTGGTATTAATATTAAATGCGAAGATGAATATTGTAGATATTTAAGTTTGGCTGGAAACGAACGACAGTTATGACAGGTGAAGTTAGATAAAAATGTTGTGTACATAACTCTTAAGACCGTTGGTCTGTTTTCGCATAATGTATATTATGTTAAATAGACAATACCTGATGATAAGCTCATGGAATCATCATTATATGATAAACCCTTATTAAGGTTGGTTGATGATTGATTAATTCTCATACCTACTAACTATTCATAAAGTCATCTTCATCAACATCCTCGTTTGATTGTAGTACAACTCGATATATCTAATGATATTGGTAATAGCGGCAAACCTTGTTTTATAGTCTTGGTAATATACTAGTTCGTTCTTCAATATGCCCCAGAAGCTTTCTATGGGTGCGTTGTCAAAGCAGTTACCTTTAGCGCTCATTGAGCTTGTAAAGTGAGGCTGCTTGATGATCTTATGGTACGCGTGGCTACATACTGGCTGCCTATTTTAGAGTGAACGACTAGCCCTTTACTGGGTCGTTTGTTCTTGATGGCCATGTTCAATACTTTGCATACTAGATCTGCTGTCATGCGTTTGATGATGGCGTAACCGACAAGCTCTTTAATGTATAAGTCTTTAACGCCTGCTAAATACAGCCAACCTTCATTTGTCCAGATATAGGTGATGTCATGGCCTTGCTCGGTGAGTGTTGCATGCAAACGTTCATAACCATAACGTTTTTTACTTTCACTGTGAGCGGCTTTAACTAGTAGCTCACAATGGTTGCGATGTATCTGCTGCTCGCTGATATCGCGACTACTCCAGTCGTAATAGCTTGATGGTTTGACGCTTAACACACGGCACATAGAGACGATACTAAAGACCTGTCTATTAGTTTTTATAAAGGCGTACTTTACTAGCTGTGCTTGGCAAAGTACGCCGTCGCCTCACTCGAGCATAGCTCTCCCCTTGCGTCGGGGCGAAGCAATGCTCCGCTTTATCCCTCCTCATTTAATATCTCTCGCTCTTCTTCAGCAACTTTAAGTTGTCGCTTGAGCTACTTTATTTCTTGAATAGCTGCCATAAGATCAGGTTCATATTGCTGAGTGCTGATAAGCTTGCCTTGATTGGCTTTATTGTGCTAATTAGATAAGGTCTGCATGGCGATGCCAAGCTGCTTTGCGGTCGCTGAGATATTGCCATTATTGTCTGCTATCTTCTTGACTGCCTCGGCTTTAAATTCGTCACAGTAGGTTCTTACTTTCTTGGTCATGATAAACTCCGATTAATACGCTTAGTTTACCAAATTTACCTCTACGGTTTCTTCAGCATAGCTCAAACCATTTTTTAGTAGTCATGGTGTTTAGTCGCACGCCTTCGCCTTTGACGTATATCATCCTAAGCACATATTAGGCATCAGCATCACCTTGATTAGCTTCGCGTTGAACTTGGCTAAAATCAGTAACCATAGCTGACACAGACAGCATCGCTGCTGCTAAAAAAGGATATATTTACGTGTTAAAGAGGTTTTAGGGAGGGTCATAGCAGATTTCTATAGATAGTTTTTTGGAACTTAAACTTATGTATTATTCTCATGATAGCAGAGCTATTTTCGAGCACTCGAACCGATGACTTTTTTTGCATGAAAACCATTTAACGTAACATCTCTAGGAAGAAGCTCAGTCTGCTAGTGAGGACTTGAGTCTTAGGCTATGCATTTATGGATTTATATCAAAAACAGTTTAGGGCGTGTCTTCAATTCAATCGATGGACATCTAAATGGGCTAAAAATGGCTAAATTTTGCCAAACTTCATCAAATAGCTAGGTAATATCCCGATATTAACGGCGCTATTTTCCTTGTTTGACTACAATTTATCTAATTTTTATCACCATTTTTAAAATGAAGACACGCCCTAGTATCTAAAACACTTACCAAACAGTTTTTCCTATCTTACCTCACCTTTACTGATCTTGTGTATAAGTGATAAAATAAAGTCCAAAACGTTATTCGACGTTTGATTTATTTGTTAATTACATAGGTATGTAATGATGGACGCCTAGTTTTAACTGGTCGTCCATCATTGCATGCCAATCTGCTTTTATATAAACAGGTGGTTCCGCTCATGGAAAAATTCATAGCTATTATTATGGCGGTTTTTGCCGCACCTTTGCTTATTGGAGGTACCTACTTACTCTCGTTAGGCGGTAGCGCTTACTATGTTATTGCTGGCATTACGATGCTTGTCACAGCATTCTTGCTATTTAAAAGACATTGGAGCGCCTATGGGCTCTATACTATTTTTATTATAGCGACCCTGGCTTGGGCGCTTTGGGAATCTGGGTTTTATTGGTGGGCACTGGCAACTCGCTTGGGCTTTCCGCTGATATTTGGTTTATTAATGTTATTGCCATGGGTATCTAACAAGATGCAGGGTAATAAAACTCGAGTATCAAAGAGCTCTGATAAAAATTTAGTTGCTAATGGTGCATCGAGCTTACATTCCGAAAATCTTATTACAACTCCCTTCAAAGACGCCAAAAATAACTCAAAAAACCCTATTTATTATTGGGGATTGCTGGCTAGTGTGGTTGTGGGCGCACTGATCTCTTTTGGTAGTATGGCTAATAATGCCACCGATAAGTTAGGTGAACTCAATTTAACTGCCAAAGATGGTGCTGATCAAAATTCAACACCTACAAATCTTGGTGTTCCGTTATCAAATGGCGAGCAAACGCCAGAGGGTGAGTGGAGCGCGTATGGTGGTACTGACTATGGGCAGCGCTACTCGCCTCTGACTCAAATCACCACTGATAATGTCAAAGACTTAGAGCTTGCTTGGCAAATTCAAACAGGTGATGTCAAAGGTCCTAATGATATCGGTGAGACCACCTATCAGGCAACTCCTTTAAAGATTGGCAATGCCCTATATATGTGCACTCCACACAACTGGGTATTAGCTTTGGACGCAGACTCTGGTCAAACATTATGGAAGTTTGACCCCAAAGTAGGAAAAAATCTACAACGCCAACATCAAACGTGTCGAGGCGTGTCCTATTATGCAGGTCAAGCTGGTACTGATAGTATTTCTCCAGTTGTTAATGATGAGACAAATAGTAATAATGCCATCAATGGCGCAAATACCAATAATGCAGCTGTGACTAACACAACTATCAAGACCGGCCATACACCAGTTCAGAAAGTAGCTGGTAATACCTTTGAAAACGCGTCTAAGCAATGCGATGCAAAAATATTTATTCCAACTTCCGATGCTAAGTTATATGCACTTGACCCAAATACTGGGCAACGTTGTCAAGATTTTGGTAAAGATGGTGTTTTAGATTTAATGCACAATATGCCATTTAAACAAGCGGGTTATTATTATTCAACGTCGCCTCCGATAGTGGTAGGCAATACGATTGTGGTGGCAGGTGCCGTTAATGATAACTACGACGTCAATTCACCTTCTGGTGTTATTCGTGCGTATGATGTCAATACTGGCGAGCTACTATGGAACTGGGATTCAGGAGATCCTGATAACACAGCGCCTTTCGATGTCAATGATCCAACTCAGATGTACAAAACCAGTTCACCAAACTCATGGGCGATCGCCAGCGCTGATGAAGAACTTGGTTTGGTCTATTTCCCTATGGGTAATCGTGTACCGGATCAATTAGGCAGCTATCGAACCGCAGATGAAGAAAAATATGCGACGTCTGTTGTCGCTTTAGACATTAAAACAGGTAAAGCGCGCTGGGTTCAACAATTTGTTCACCATGATCTTTGGGATATGGACACGCCAGCTCAGCCAAGCTTACTTGACTTAAAAACCAAAGAAGGTGTTCAGCCTGCACTGGTTGTTCCCACCAAACAAGGCGATGTGTATGTATTGAATCGCGCAACAGGCGAGCCAATCGTACCGATCAAAGAACGCGCCGCGCCGCAAGGTTACTTGGTTGCAGGTGAACATGCCGCTCCAACGCAACCTTACTCTGGTTTGAGTTTTGAGCCGCCGATGTTGAAAGAAAAAGACATGTGGGGCGCTAGCCTCATTGATCAGATGATGTGCCGTATTGAGTTTAACCAACTCAATTATGATGGTCGTTATACACCACCATCGACGAATGGCAGTTTGGTCTATCCTGGTAACTTCGGTACCTTTAACTGGGGCGGCCTCGCCGTTGATCCTGAAAATGGCGTAATGTTTGGTATGCCAACTTATTTGGCATTTACATCAAAACTCATTCCTAGAGACAATCTTGGTGAGGGAGAAACCAATACAGGAGAGCAAGGAGTTAATGAAAATAAAGGTGCAGATTACGCGGTAGAGCTGGGACCATTTTTATCACCGTTAGGCATTCCTTGTCAGCAACCACCATGGGGCACAATAGCGGGTGCTGACCTAGCAACCGGTGAGATTGCCTATCAACGTAGAAACGGTACCGTGCAAGATTTGTCCCCTATTCCATTGAAGTTTGAGCTGGGTGTTCCTGGTATTGGCGGACCCATCATCACAAAAGGAGGCGTAGCATTTTTGTCAGCGGCTACTGAAAACAACTTCCGCGCCTATGATTTAAAAAATGGCGATGTATTGTGGAATGTTCGTATTCCAGCAGGTGGCCAAGCGACGCCTATGACTTATCTAAATTCTAAAGGTGAGCAGATGGTCGTATTGGTAGCTGGTGGACATGGTTCAGTTGGTACTACTATTGGGGATTATGTTATGGCTTATAAACTTGCTGACAAAGCCAAGTAACATCATACCTGTTTAATGAAGCGGTAATGATTTGATTCATTGCCGTTTTATTACTAAGGCATATATCCAATTTACCTTACAATGAACAGTGGTATATGCCAAGATAAGTATAGTTTGATTACTACTGTTAGACTGCGTAACTAAAATGTTTCCCGTCTTTTTACAGATTTGACAGCAGGGGCTAGATTAGAATACCATTAAAGATTCTTTTTACTAATCTTACTTATTAGCTAGTGAGATCTTTCCGGAGTAATCCTATGCAATGGACTAAACCAGCTTTTCAAGATATCCGTATCGGTTTCGAAGTCACTATGTATTTTGAAGCGCGTTAAAATTTACTAGACTTAAATACATTAAAAGCCCTAGATGATTAGGGCTTTTATTTTTTTGGAAATATTGATTTATGTATATTCACGTTTTAGGCTCAGCGGCTGGTGGTGGTTTTCCACAGTGGAATTGCAATTGCTATAATTGTCATGGTGTTCGTCAAGGCACAATTGAAGCAAAGACCCGCACCCAGTCTTCGATAGCCATATCAGAGAATGGCATAGATTGGATTTTATTCAACGCGTCACCTGATATTCGTCAGCAATTATTTGAATTTAAGGCGGCACAGCCAGCACGTAACCTGAGAGATACAGGCATCACGAATGTGGTTTTGATGGACAGTCAGCTTGACCATACGACTGGGCTATTGACCCTGCGAGAAGGGTGTCCGATTCCTGTTTGGTGTACTGAGATGGTCTACCAAGATCTCACGACAGGGTTTCCTATTTTCAATATGTTGAAACACTGGAATGGTGGCCTGCAATATCACCAAATTGATCCGAAACAGACCTTTAATATTGAAGGTTTTAGCAATTTAGAATTGACGCCTTTGGTGATTAGAAGCTCGGCACCACCCTACTCGCCACATCGTAATAACCCCCATGATGGCGATAATATTGCGCTGATTGTAAAAGACTTAAAAACGCAAAAACAACTCTTTTACGCGCCAGGTTTGGGCAAAATTGACGATGATATTATGCAGATTATGGAAGCCTCTGATTGTGTGATGATTGATGGCACTTTATGGACTGACAGTGAGATGCAAGAATGCGGTGTCGGTACAAAAACAGGCCAAGACATGGGGCATTTACACATTAGTGGTGAAGATGGATCACTGCACTATTTAGATCAGCTCAAAAACATTCGTAAGGTATTGGTCCACATTAATAACACCAACCCAATATTGAATGAACAATCTGAACAGGCTGCAACATTGAAACAACACGGTGTTGAAGTGGCGTTTGATGGTATGCAGATTGAATTGTAAGGCGACAGCAAAATGAAGATAATGCAAGAAGAAAAAATAGCCCTAAGCGTAGAGGCCTTTGAACAAGCGATTATGGCTAAAGGTCAGTATTACCATATTTACCACCCTTTTCATATCATGATGCATGAAGGACAAGCGACCCAACAGCAGATTCAAGCGTGGGTCGCCAACAGATTCTATTATCAAATCAATATTCCCTTGAAAGATGCGGCAATCATGGCGAATTGCCCCGATCAGCGGGTGCGTCAAGAGTGGATTCAGCGCATGATTGATCAAGATGGCGTGTATCCTGATGGTGGCGGTCGTGAAGCATGGTTGAGTCTGGCAGAAGCGGTTGGTCTTAGCCGCGAACAAGTGATTTCTGAAGAATTGGTGTTGCCGGGTGTACGTTTTGCAGTCGATGCTTATGTAAATTTTGCGCGTCGTACCTCATGGCGAGAAGCAGCCAGCAGCTCACTGACAGAGCTTTTTGCCCCGCAGATTCATCAATCGCGCTTAGAGTCTTGGCCAAAACATTATCCTTGGATTAAAGAGCAAGGTTATACCTATTTTCGCTCGCGCTTAAGTCAGGCCCGCCGCGATGTTGAGCATGGCCTAACCATTACGCTCGACTCATTCAAAACAGTTGAACAACAAGAGCGTATGTTAGAGATTCTACAATTTAAACTGGATATTTTGTGGACCATTTTGGATTCTTTGAGCTTGGCCTATGTCCATAATCAAGCCCCTTACCAAAGCGTCACTGATGATAATGTCTGGCATAAAGGATTGTTCAAATGAGTTTACCTGAACTAGATCACTCTATCGTCCCAGTATGGCGTCATGGTTATCGCTTTCAGTTTGAGCCTGCACAGAACGCTTATGTGTTGCTGTATCCTGAAGGGATGATCAAATTAAATGAGAGTGCCAGCATCATCGGTCAACACATTGATGGTCAAGCGTCCATTGCTGATATTATTAAAAAGGTGAAGGCTATGTTTGGTGATATACCTGAAATCGAGCAAGACATTATCGAATATATGTTGGTGGCTCAACGTGAACATTGGATTGATTTAGTATGACTGCACCCGTCGGACTGCCGCTATGGTTACTCGCTGAGTTGACCTATCGTTGCCCCTTACAATGCCCGTATTGCTCCAATCCCATTGACTATGCTCAGTACAAAGAAGAGCTGACGACAAAGGAATGGTTTGATGTGTTTGATCAGGCGCGGCAAATGGGCGCGGTGCAGCTTGGGTTTTCTGGCGGTGAGCCACTGGTGCGTCAAGACTTAGAAGAAATGGTCGCTTATGCGCACAAGCAAGGTTTTTATACCAACCTCATCACCTCAGGTATGGGACTTACTGAAGCTAGAATCGCGAGTCTAAAAGAAGCAGGCCTTCAGCATATCCAAATCAGTTTTCAAGCCAGTGATCCATCGGTAAACAATCTCTTGGCAGGTTCGAAACATGCTTTTGAGCAAAAGTATGAGATGTCACGTCTGGTCAAACAATACGACTATCCGATGGTGCTTAACTTTGTGATTCATCGGCAAAACATTGATCAGATTGACCAGATTATTGATCTGTGTTTAGAGCTGGAAGCGGATACGGTCGAGCTGGCTATTTGTCAGTTTTATGGTTGGGCTTTTGAAAACATAGAGGGTTTGCTACCAACCAAAGCGCAAGTAGTCAGTGCAGAACGCATTACCAATGAATATCGTGAAAAAATTGAAGAACGTGGTATCAAATGCAAACTTATTTTCGTAGTGCCTGACTATTATGAAGAACGTCCGAAACCTTGTATGGATGGTTGGGGCAAGATTTTCTTAACAGTAGCACCTGATGGCACAGCGCTACCTTGCCATGCTGCCAGACAAATGCCAATACAGTTCCCTAACGTACGCGATACCCAGCTGTCAGATATCTGGTATGAGTCTGCGAGTTTTAACCAGTTTCGCGGTGACGATTGGATGCCCGACATCTGCCAAAGCTGCCCAGATAAAGAGCGGGATTACGGTGGCTGTCGTTGCCAAGCGTTTATGCTGACTGGAGATGCAAAAAACGCCGATCCTGTGTGTGGCAAATCACCTTATCATTATCTGATCGAGGAAGCGCGTATCAATAGCGAGACGCCTGTACCTTTTGAGGAATTGCGTTTTCGTAACCCTAAAAACTCTAAGCGGCTAAGTAACAAACAGCTGAATGAAGAACAACTGATACCTACTCGTACGGTAACGGATTGAATATGAACGCTCAACCTGTAATATTTGATGGACATAATGATCTGTTAACTCGCCTGTGGCTGAGTTCAGCTGTCGATCCTGTGCACGATTTCATTTATGGCACGTTACCGGGACATTTGGATTTACAACGTTGTCAGAAAGCGGGATGGATGGGCGGATTATTTTCTATTTTCCTGCCGCCCTACGCTTATGTGAAAAACAACCATCCTGACAAGTTAGCCAATCCATCACATTCAGACTTCACTCCGCAAGAAATCGTCGATATCTGCTGTGCGCAATTAGCACTTGCACAGCAATTACAGGCAAGATCTGATGGTCAAATCCAGATTTGTACTTCATTAGAACAAATCCAAGCTTGTCAGCAGAATAAGCAACTGGCCATCGTTTTGCATTTGGAAGGTGCTGAGTTTTTGGCTATACAGCCTGAACTGCTGGATGTGTTTTATGATGCAGGTCTTAGAAGTATAGGGCCACTCTGGAATAGAAAAAGCCTCTTTGGTGATGGCTTAAATGCCTCCTTTCCTCATTCTCCCGATACAGGATCTGGTCTCACGGATCAAGGTAAAGACCTCATTTTAAAGTGTCGTGAAAAACATATGCTAATCGATGTGTCGCATATGAATGAGCGTGCTTTTTGGGATACGTTAGAGATTATTGATCAGCCCATTGTCGCGACACACTCTAATGCACACGCGTTATGTCAGCAAGCAAGGAATTTGACTGACCAGCAACTGGCTGCCATTAAACAAAGCGGTGGTATGGTTGGGGTGAACTTTGATGTTGCATTTCTTCGTGCTGACGGTCAACGCAACACGCAAACTTCAGTTGATGTGATTGTCGATCATCTTGATTATCTAGTTGACCATTTAGGCGAAGATCACGTCGGTTTTGGCTCTGATTTTGATGGTTGTCTATTGCCAGATGAGTTATCTGATATCAGTCAAATCTCTATGCTGATTGAGCACATGCAACAACGACATTTCTCCGATCCACTCATTGAAAAGATTACGTCAAAGAATTGGTTCACTGTGCTGGATAGGATATGGCAGTGATAATCGAGCTTTTTGAGAGGCAATATTTTTTTCTAACATCTTGTCTCAATTGCTGCCTAATTAATAGACTGTAGTGGCATAATCAAGCATCTGTTTCACCAAGTTACATACGGGTCGTCTCGATAGCTGGTAGCTGACTGACCCCTACCGTCAAATCCGTATAAAAAAATTCGGGAGATTTTAGTTAGGGAGCCTGACGATAGAAACCCACCCACATCTAAATTAGTTGACCCTTACACCTTTTCAACCTTCTTAATTTAATTAAAGGAAGTCAATGTATTTAGGTCATAAGTTAGATATCTGAACGTAATTCTCTATTAATTAACCCGTATTGCGTAGACCCGCTGCCAACGCATTGATACTACGGATTAATGGATCTTCAACATCAAGGTCGCCATGGCTAACATCATCTATAGTCTCTTTTTGTCTAGCACGTTTTAACAACTCTATTTGGATGTAATTCATTGGATCTAAATAAGCATCTCGCCATTGCAGTGATGCGGCAAGGTTTTGCTGATGCGCCAATAACGATGTTTGGTTGAGCAAAGAATTTAAACCTGAGAAGGTTAGGTGATGCTCATCGATTACTGCTTTCATAATCTGTTCACGTAACCTCGCATTGTCACATAATTGGCTATAAGCCTGAGCAATGCTCATCTCAGACTTAGTAAAAGCCATTTCAATATTGCTAATAAATACGTTAAAAAATGGCCAGCAACTGTTCATCTCTCTCATTAAAGCTTCGTCTTCTTTAACGCTATGAAGAGCACTACCTACGCCATACCAAGCTGGTAGGGTAAAGCGCGCTAAAGACCAACCAAACACCCAGGGAATCGCCCGCAAGGTTGTCTTACTAGGCAGACCTTTGTTACGGTGCGCTGGGCGTGAGCCGATATTTAATAAAGAGATTTCCTGCACTGGCGTCACTTGTGAGTAGAACTGATAAAACCCTTCGGTATGGTCAGTAAGCGTACGATAACTTTGTTCACCCGCATCGGCTAGACGCGCAAAGAGTGCTTCATAATTTGGTAGTTCAGGCGGTTGCACCACAAATCTTGTTGAGCACGCTTTGAGGGTACCAGTGATGCCCATGGTTAGCTCAAACACAGCGGTATCGGTGTTGGCATATTTGGCATAAAGGACTTCGCCCTGCTCGGTGACTTTAATTTCTCCATGCAGTGTCCCTGCGGGCTGAGCGGCAATTGCATTATGTGTTGAGCCGCCACCACGACTGACAGAGCCACCACGGCCATGAAACAAGCGGGTTTTGATACCATATTCCTCAGCGATACGGTTAATGGTTTGCTGCGCGCTATACAGCTGCCATGCAGAGGTGATAATACCGCCATCTTTTGATGAATCTGAATAACCCAGCATGATTTCTTGGGTGTTATCTAAGTGTTGCAGCAACCCTCGATAAAGCGGATTATCCAAGACGGCAGGTAAAATCTTATCGATATTTTTAAGGTCTTCGATGGTTTCAAACAAGGGTGCGACGGGTAAGTCAGCGGACAGTTGCCCTTCGTCATTCACTGTACATAAGCCTGCAAAACGCATGAGTAGTAAGACTTCTAATAATTGACTGGCGTTATTGGTCATTGATATGACGTAACTGCCGAAAGTATCTTGCCCGACCAGTTTACGTAAGGTTGCCACAGAGTTCATCAAAGCCAATTGTTCGCGTGTTTTATCACTCAAGTTATCGGTATAAATGAGCGGTGTACCGGGCTTTTCAAGTAAGCGCGTCAACCACTCTTGGCGCTCGGTTTCACCCAGCGTCTGATAGTCTGGTAAGTTCGAGGCATTGGCGAAAATATCGGCGATCACTTCACTATGATAAGACGATTCTTGGCGGATATCGAGCGCTGCTAGATGAAAGCCGCAGGTTTTGACCAGACGAATCGTATCAAGTAATAAGCCGTCACTATGTGCTTTGTCATGAGTATTGACACTTTTTCGGATGATGCGTAAATCTTCTAATAACTCTTGTGGGTTGGCGTAAGCATCTTGTTCGGCGTCAAGGTCTGTACCTTTACTTTGAATGTGGCGATTGGTCGCTTTTATCTTGGCAAGGATAATCGATAACAACCTTCGATACGGCTCATTGTTGTAATCGTCAGGATTATAATAAAATACTTTTTGATCGTGAGTGGTGTACGCTTTTATACGAGCATACACATTAGGCTCAATGACAACAATCGTATCGCTATGAATAAGTTCACGGCGCAGTTTCTTGATCAAGACTTGATAATGACGTAGCACGGTATCGGCATGCATCAGCACCGCCATTTCTGTGGTGTCATGAGTGACAAAGGGATTGCCATCTCTGTCACCACCGATCCAAGAGCCGAAGCTCATAAACGCCGGTAATGGATAATCGGTTAGCTCTGGATAGATATCGATAATGGCGTCTTTAATATTGCGATAAACCTTTGGAATGGCATTGAATAAACTGGCATTGAAATAATGCAGGCCATTATTGATCTCGTCATAGACTAATGGCTTACGCGTACGCACTTCATCAGATGACCATAATAAATCAATCGTCTGCGCCGTTTTCTCTTTCGCTTGCTGGTAGGCAAAGCTGTCTTCTGCAAGATTGTTTAAGGCATCGCTGTGCGTAAACAGACTTTGTAATAGATTCATCGTCGTACGGCGGCGTGCTTCAGTAGGATGCGCGGTAAAGACAGGTATGAATTTTAGCTGTTCAATCAGCTCTTGCATCTGAGTAGGTTCAATATTGCGCTCACGACATTCAAGCAAGGTGCGGCGAAACGAGCCTTCCCAGCTTTGCTCGGATTGCATACGCAAGGCATGACGCTGCTCGCGTAAGTAATTTTCCTCACTTAGATTTGCTAAAAAGAAATAGATAGAAAAGCTACGGATGACGTTTTTTAAGGTTTGATTGTCTAACGAGGCGATGAAGTCGATGAGTTGTTGTTTGTTCGCTTCGTTAGGCGCGCGGCGTTGTTGGATAAAACCTTTACGCAGAGTTTCAATCGTATTAAGTGTTTCTTCGCCCGTCTGCCGAGAAATTGCATTACCCAGAAATGAGCCTAATAAGCTGATGCGGTCACGTAATACGTCGTTATCGATAGTCATCCTTGATCTCCTGATCAAATTCATTCAAATATAGTCGTGCGGTCTTAAATGTAGGTTTTCTATGGTGTAAGCCATTTAACCTGTTTATGTGGATCTCGAAGCTCTCGCTTCTCATCAGCCAAGACGTTGTCAGCTTTATGTATTAATCATTTATTTTTTGGTGATACTGGGTCAGCCATTCCTGTAATGGTATATCTGTCTATCCCTAGTCAGCCAACAATATTATGAGTTTCATTATTACGATTGATGACTAAACTAACGGCTTCAAGTTTAATTCTCCAGCTTTACTAAACAGTCAGAATTAATATCAGCAATCGTTTTGGCACCAGTCAAGGTCATTGCGACGCGTATTTCTTTATCTAGCAGTTCTAACAAATTGCTTACCCCTGCACCGCCATCCGCTGCTAAAGCATAAATAAAAGCGCGCCCTAGCATGCAAATATCAGCGCCCAAAGCCAACATACGCACAATATCTAAGCCATTACGTATACCAGAGTCGGCTAAAATTTTAATCTCTCCTTTAACTGCATCGGCAATAGGAGGCAGAGCACGTGCACTGGATAAAACACCGTCCAGCTGTCGCCCACCATGATTCGATACGACTATGCCGTCGGCTCCAAAACGCACCGCATCTTTGGCATCTTCTGGGTCCAAAATACCTTTGATGACCATAGGCCCATCCCAGTACTCGCGAATCCAATCTAAATCTTTCCAAGAAATAGAGGGGTCAAAGTTATTACCTAGCCAGCCTATATAGTCTTCCAATCCTGTTGGCTTACCTAAATAAGTAGAGATATTGCCCAGATCGTGCGGACGGCCATTTAGCCCTACATCCCATGCCCATTGCGGATGCGTCATAGACTGTAAGTAACGGCGCATAGCAGCATTTTTACCGCTCATACCAGAGTGCATATCTCGGTAGCGTGCCCCTGGTACTGGCATATCTACCGTAAAAACCAAGGTCGAACACCCCGCCGCTTTGGCACGCTCCAAGGCATTTTTCATAAAACCTCGGTCCTTTAATACATAAAGCTGGAACCACATCGGACGGTTAATTTTAGGCGCTACTTCTTCAATCGGACAAACCGAAACTGTCGACATGGTAAACGGAATGCCTTTTTGATCGGCTGCCATAGCGGCCTGCACTTCTCCGCGGCGGGCATACATACCTGTCAGACCCACGGGTGACAACGCGACAGGCATAGACAGAGTTTCATTAAATAACTGCGTCTCGAGACTAAGCAGTGACATATCATTTAGTACACGTTGTCTAAGGGCAATTTTCGATAAATCTTCAACATTATGTTTTAAGGTATATTCCTCATAAGCACCGCCATCTATATAATGAAATAGAAATGGTGGCAGTCGGCGCTTGGCAGCAGCCCTGTAGTCGTTTGGAGATGAAATAATCATACGCTTGCCCTTATTCTGTTAAATATCTATGTAATATTTTTGAATCTCTAATTATTTATTGATTAGTGCTAAACGATGGATGCAATTGGCTTATTTTTGAAGCGGCAAGCTCAACCCACACTCACTATTACACACAGCACGAGCAGTTACGTTTGGTTTTCGACATTTTACCGATGCCGGGATTAAAGCTATTGGTTGGGTCTAGGCTTTTATAGAAATTCTGCAAATCAGGCTCTGCTTCGTATAGATGCCCTACATTATGCTCAGCAGGATATTTGGCTCCGCGTGCGCTCAATAGCTCTAACATCATCTTTTTAACAAGGTGTGCATCACTGCCCTTCTTCAAAATATAATCTTGATGAAACACATAGCAAAAGAAGTGTCCGTAATACAGCTTCATCTCTAAGTGTTTTTCAATTTCTTCAGGTAGGGTTTCAAGCCATTCTAATTCATTACGCGGTATGGCAATATCTAATGCCAATATCTCACCAACTTCTTTTTCATGTATGATTTCATAGCGTAATGCGGCACCGGCTGCCGCAAAACGATTTAAAAGCGCGCTTTCTGACTCTTCCTGGCTACATTCAAAATAGTTACCCGTGTCTGAAGCAGCAAAGAAGGTCTTCAGAAAATCCTGTGCCTCTGCTATCCCTTCATCACTCATTTTTAAGATTAGGTGATGCTCATATTGTTCACGATACTCAATCATGCGCTTCGGTAAATGCTTTGGAAATAGAGTAGCGATGAACTGCATGACTTTGTCAGTAAAATGCTTTGGCATCCATGACCACTTATGAAATTTAGCGTCAATAGCGCCTTTGATAGAAAACAATCTAGGTAAGGCATCTGTGCCGAGATGCTTAATACTTAGGAACGTGTCTTTACCGTATTTAGCGGAGACATCAAATATATCACGATGCATATACTCGCCCACTTCAGGGATATTGTCGAAGCTTGATAGTATCTGCCTTCTGAGCTGTGCAAGCTCACTCACACTGTTAGTGCCTATGTAAAAGGTTTTCTCTTTTGCCGCTATTGGATAAGTGTCAAGACGTACTGCAAACACCGCAAGCTTGCCAGCGCAGCCACTGGCTTCATACAGTCTGCGCTTGTCCGCATTAAAGCGACTGGGCGTGCTTGCATCAACGTCTTTTACTCTGGCGATGTACTCTTTGTCAGATGCGAGCTTGCCACTATCAGGTAATTCTCTTTTATCAAAATTACCATTTTGCAAATTAGTCAGTATTTCTTCTGGCATATCACCTAGCTCTACGTCTAGATGATTAACCAATACCAGCTGTCCTTGTTCGTTTATTTGGGCAAACAACGCAAGCTCGGTATAGGCGGGCCCTCTTTTGACCAAAGCCCCACCAGAGTTATTAGATATACCGCCAATAATAGACGCGCCTAACGTCGAGGAACCGATGACGGAATGAGGCGCTCTATTGACAGCATTAAGCTGACTTTGTAGCTGATGCAATGTCGCACCAGGCAAGCTGATCACTTGCTCGTTGTCATTCACCAAATACAACTGGTTCATTGCAAGCGTATTAATCACCACAACTGGTCTATCGTAGTCATTACCGCTCGGTGTTGAGCCTTCAGTCAGACCTGTCTTAGCCGCTTGCATGATAATGATGCAGTCGCCTTCAACGCATACTTCTAGGCTACGCCAAATCTCCAGCAGTGTTTGCGGAAATAAAACGGCTAAGGCACTGCCACCACCAGAGCGCCACCCCATTCTATAGTGCTCATTTTTCTCTGGATCAGCCTGTACATTACTAGCACCCAGTAATTGTGTTAGCTTGTCTAGTACTTGATCAGGACTAAGCATGCCTTGAGAATCGCGATTTGACGAAGATATATGATGCTCCTTATCTTGTGATTGTGTGTCATTCATCATGCTAAGGGCCCTTGAAAACCAAAAATGTAAATGGCGGCCATGACGATGATGCCACAGAACAACACATAGTATATGGTGGGTAAAATAGTACGCCTAAGTGTGGCGCCCTCCATACCAAGTAAACCCACCGTTGCTGATGCAGCCACCACGTTATGTATGGCAACCATATTACCGGCTGCGGCACCAACAGCTTGAGACGCTATGATTAAAGAAGGTGAAATACGTAGGCTCACCGCCGCTTCATACTGAAATTGACTAAACATCATGTTAGAAACGGTATTAGAACCCGCGATAAAGGCCCCTAGTGCACCAATGGTAGAACTAATTAACGGAAAAGCGTTGCCAAAAGTACCCGCAAACAACTCGGCACTGGCGACTGGCATACTCGCCACATCTGATAAGTTTACCCCTGAATTGATAAAGATTCTGACCATTGGAATCGTAAAAACCAGTACAAAACCAGCTCCTAAGACCGTTTTAGTTGATTCTTTAAAGGCATTATTTAGTGCACTACCTGGTTTTTTAGTTTGCAGAGCAGCGGCAACCAAGGCGCTTATTACTAACAAGCCTCCAGGTAAGTACAGAGGACTAAAACTAGCGCTTACATCTGCCTCTCCTAAAACCGTCGTAAAATCTAACGTTGCACTGGTTAATAAGGATTCAAATCCAGCGAATACTCTTGAGCACACCAGTAAGACTGCAACGAGTAAATAAGGGAACCACGCCATAACCGCAGACATCTTTTTACTGGTTAAATCAAGCGTCACATCTTCTTTACTGACCACCAGTTTACCCATCCATTCGCTTGGCCAGTTTTTCTGAGGCGCAAAATCCCAAGTTGTTTTTGGGACTAAAAACCCTCTTTTAGCAGCGTTTACAACAATGGCTATACTAACTAAACCTCCGACCAGTGAAGGAAACTCTGGCCCTAAAAAAACACCGGTTATCATATAAGGGATTGTAAATGCCAAGCCTGCAAAAATCGCAAACGGCCAAATAGCGAAGCCTTCTTTCCAGCTTTTATTCTTACCAAAAAAGCGGGTGAGCATCATCACCATAAAAAGTGGCATAAACGTACCAATGACACCATGCATGATAGCCACTTGACTGGTAATCAGTTGTAAAAAGTCGCCCCACTGTAGTCCTTCTTGTGCCAGTTGAGCGCTAATGGCCGCTTTATCTAACCCATTATTTACCCCAATAACGATAGGCGTACCGACCGCACCAAATGATACAGGTGTACTTTGTATCATCATTCCCATCAACACCGCACCCAGCGCTGGAAATCCTATCGCCACCAGCAAAGGCGCAGCAATAGCGGCAGCTGTACCAAAACCTGAGGCACCCTCAAGAAAGCAGCCAAAGCACCATGCAATAATAATGGCTTGCACACGCCTATCTGGCGATACATTGGTAAACCCAGCACGGATAACGGCGATTGCACCAGTATGTTTTAATGTATTCAACAGAAAAATAGCACCAAAGACAATCCACAACACCGAGACAGTTATCACCAAACCCTGAATAATAGATGATGACACTCGGTTAAGCGTCATATCCCATATAAAAATGGCAAGCGCAGCGGTAACAACTAAAATGATAGGCATTGTTTTTTTAGCTGACCATTGCAAGCCTATAAGAAAAATACCACAGAGAACGATTGGCAGTAATGCCAAAAGCCCATATATTGTTTGATTCAAAATTACATCCTTTTGATTGTGCGATCTTCCCTGAACCAAGTCATCGCAGCCTTTATTTTGACGACTCAATGATGACTAAGTTGTATTAAACATTCACAAACAGGGACTGCTAATTTATCCAAGCCGTCTTGTAGACAAAACCGAGCACGACTTGCGACAGTCTATGGCCCATGTTCAAAAAGCCCTAAAATAGTCTACGCCTTGTTAATTAATTGATATATTGCATCAATGGACAATATTATTTTCCTTTTTTGCTATAATCTAATCCGCATTACGCCAATTGGAGCACAAGTATGGTCAAAGCTGACGATATGGTTTTATTTGTCCAAGTTGTTGAGGAAGGGTCATTTTCTAAAGTCGCTGAAAAGCTATCATTAACCAATTCAGTAGTGAGCAAGCGCATTGCAAGATTAGAAGAGAACTTAAATACTCAACTCATTTATAGAACCACTAGAAAGTTGAGCTTAACCGATGCCGGCAGGACGCTTTACGACAAAGCTAAAATTGCTAAACATGCCTTTCAGGAAGCTGAAGATGCAGTAACGGGTTACGGCGAAGATATGAAAGGCCATATACGTATAACCCTGCCTGTGGTCTCTGCGAATTTCATATTGAGCGAATCTATTGCTGAATTCTGTAAACAACACCCTGAAGTATCGGTAGAGTTACAAATTACCAATCGATTGGTTGACTTGATAGAGGAAGGATTTGATTTGGCAATAAGGACCGCTGAGCTTGAAGACTCATCGCTCATTGCAAGACGTCTTATAGATAGCCGATGGGTGATATGTGCGACGCCAGACTATTTAAAGCGATATGGTACGCCTCAAACCCCTGAAGAATTAGACAATCATGAGTGCATAATCTATAAGTTAGATAATACCTCTAACAACATATGGCCAGTATGTATAGACGGCACAGAGCAATTAATGCCTGTCCATGGTAGGTTTCATAGCAATCATCTTAGTGCGATTAAACAAGCCACGCTCAGCGATTTAGGCATTGCTTTTTTGCCCCAAGCGTTGGTCCATGAGGAGATACAACAACATACACTTACTCAGATTTTGCAACGGTTTACACGAAAGGAACTGGGCATGTATGCAGTATATCCTAAGGCCAGGCAACCAGATCAAAAGTTAAAACTGCTCGTTGCACATTTGCGAGACTCATTACATCGGAAACAGGCTTACTACTGCTAAGTAAAAAGCCTATTTTGATGTCTATAAAAAGATGAATGAAATAAAAAAGCTAATAGAGCCTTTCCTAAAAACTGTGTAACTGCTTATAATCCAATAACAGGAGAATAAGCAATGACTACTCAATCTGACATCAAGAAACTGGCCGAGCAAATGGCTGGTAGCATGAACAGCTTCGATGACATCAAAGATTTTCAAAAGCAGCTCATGCAATCCTTTATTGATACTGCCTTAGAAGCTGAGATGGAAGACCATCTCGGCTATCCCAAGCATGAAAAGGCGGATAAACCTAATAAGCGTAACGGGCACACTAAAAAGACCGTCCGCAGTGACACAGGCGATCTTGAGATATCCACCCCAAGAGACCGCGGTGGCAGCTTTGAGCCTGTACTCGTTAGTAAGCATCAAACCCGTATCTCAGGTCTCGATGATAAAATCATATTCCTTTACGCCAAGGGTCAAACCACCACCGAGATTGTAGAGAGCATTAAAGAGCTCTACGATGTCGACATCTCAAGCAGCTTGGTTTCAAGAGTCACCGATAACATCTTAGAGGACATCACCGCTTGGCAGAACCGGCCGCTGAGCAGTGTTTATCCTATCGTCTATTTAGACTGCATTGTCGTTAAAGTACGTCAAGACAAGCAGATCATCAACAAGGCTATCTATCTGGCGCTAGGTGTTGCTCTTAACGGTAAAAAAGAGCTGCTTGGTATGTGGTTATCAGAGAATGAAGGCGCTAAGTTCTGGCTGGGTGTTCTCACTGAACTACAAAACCGCGGGGTACAAGATATCCTCATTGCCTGTGTCGACGGCTTAAAGGGCTTCCCTGATGCCATCAATACGGTTTATCCCAACGCTCAGGTTCAGCTGTGTATCGTGCATATGGTGCGTTACTCCATGAAGTTTGTACCATGGACGGATAAGAAGGCCGTAGCGGCTGATTTAAAGGCTTGAGCTATGCTGAAGAAACCGTACAAGTAAACTTGGTAAACTAAGCATATTAATCGGAGTTTATCATGGTCAAGAAAATAAGAACCTATAGCACAGAATTTAAAGCTGAAGCCGTTAAGAAGATATCAGACAATAATGGCAATATCTCAGCAACCGCAAAGCAGCTTGGCATTGCCATGCAAACGCTATCGAATTGGCATAACAAAGCCAACCAAGGCAAGCTTGTCGGCACAGAGCAATACGACCCTGATCTTATCACAGCTCTTCAAGAAATAAAGCAGCTCAAACGACAGCTCAAAGTTGCCGAAGAGGAGCGCGAGATACTAAATGAGGAGGGATAAAGCGAAGCACTGCTTCGCCCCGACGCAAGGGGAGAGCTATGCTCGAGTGAGGCGACGGCGTACTTCGCGAAAAACAGCTAGTCAGGTACGCCTTCATCAAAGATAACCAGTACTTCTTTACCATCACCACTATGTGCCGCGTGCTAAGGGTTAAGCATTCAAGTTACTACGACTGGCTGAGTCGCGATATCAGCGAGCAGCAGATACATCGCAACCATTGTGAGCTACTCGTTAAAGCCGCTCACAGTGAAACTCATGAGCGCTATGGTGTTGAGCGTCTGCATGCGCATCTAAGTGAGCAAGGTCAGAAGCATCAAAGAGGAATACAGCATCAAATGCCGTCGCCACAAACGCTTTAAAGTCACCACCGACTCCAATCACAACAAACTGGTCTATCCAAACGTGTTGGATCAAGAGTTTGATGCCAGTCGCCCTAACCAAGCGTGGGCCAGTGACATCACCTATATTTGGACGCTTGAGGGCTGGTTGTATTTAGCGGGAGTCAAAGATTTATATACCAAAGAGCTGGTCGGCTATGCGATCAATAAGCGAATGACCGCAGATCTAGTATGCAAAGCATTGAACATGGCCATCAAGAATAAACAACCAAGCAAAGGGCTAGTCGTTCACTCTGACAGAGGCAGTCAGTACTGTAGCCATGCTTACCACAAGATCATCAAGCAGCATCAGTTTACAGGTTCAATGAGCGGTAAAGGCAACTGCTTTGACAACGCACCCATAGAAAGCTTCTGGGGCATATTGAAGAACGAGCTAGTATATCACCAAGACTATAAAACAAGGTTTGCAGCTATCAGAGATATCATTGGATATATTGAGTTATATTATAATCAGACTAGGATTCAAAAGGGTTTAGGCTATAAATCGCCAAGACAGGTGTGGTTTGATTATTATCGTCAGGCTGCGTAATCAAAATCTCCCAAGTTTATATATACGGGATTGACGGCAGGGGTCACTATCTTTTGCGAGCAGCTCAGGAATCATCTGCTTGGTATGTTTGGCAATGGTCTTATTGATAGTCTGACGGGAAGGTTCAGGACTGTTTTTAAAATCAAGAGTGGTGACTTTACCACCGTAATAGCGCTGCACCGTATCCAAATAAGTTTGATTGGGGCTCAAGCCTTGATGTATCCATAAGTCATTAACCGTGCTTAAGTCATAATTTGAATTGGGTTTATTAAATTGATTGTAGAGCGCGGCCCTATTGGGATTAAGGATAGCTGGCGTTGGATAATGAAAGGTCTTTTGGATTTGCTGCTTTGTTTCACCCTCTGCTGCGGCATAGAGCATAGCCATGGCAGTGGACAAGCTATAGGGCGAGAAGAAGATGTTTTTATCTGATTGTGCAGGTTGCTTATTTATCTGCTGATACAGATCAATAGCGAATTGATTGTTGGCATTAACGACTTGCTTGATACCTTCAGGCGTTGAAGCAGAGTCGTCAGCAGCGATATAGTTCTTATCAGTCTTTGGGGTTGAAGGGTTCTCAGTCTTGCTAACTACAGGTTTTTCGGCTGCCGCTTTTATCAGTTGATTGTCAACCAAGCTATTATTACAACCAGCGATTGCCAGTAAACTGCCTAAAGCAAGCATACCCATGCTGAGCTTAATCGTAGGCTTTTTATAAATGTAATAGTTACGGTTTTTCACGGCGCTGTACCTCTTTATAATTCGGATGATGTCCTGATTATATACAAGGGTTTAGGCTGATTTAGTAAACATATGCTAATAAATTTAAGGATGATATTTCAGATGAATACAGTGTATAAGGACAGCCATAAGCTTAAAAAATACTTAATCATATTTTTAGCAATCTTAATATCAGGTTGTATGACACCTTCAAAAAACATGATGAATAAAGCCACTAGTGAGAATAAAGTCCTGAAGACTGAAATAGAGGATATCTCTAATATATTAACACCGACATATGCAGATATATTTACATACCCTTTTGATCCTGAGGAACCCCAGTTAGACATGGGGGTCGGTGGACGATTGGTTGTAATAGAGGGTTGTTTATTAATAGAGTCAAGTGATGGCATGTTTTCTACGCCTATACTGCCTGAAGGAGTGACCTATTGGGATAAAGGTAAAGGCATTGTCTATATTTATGACAGAGGCTTTTTAATAGGTAATATTATTCGTTCAAATGGTATTGCTTTAGATAGTCAGTTTCAAAAAGTACAAGATATTTTTATATCAAAAGCGAAGCCCTCGTGCCTCAAACGTAGCTCAATATTGTTCGGCACTAAATTTGACTAGCAGGCAAATCAGCTTAAGAGGTCAATTATAAAGAGAGAGTGCTTTACAAAAGCCAAGTAGTGAAAGTGCTTTGCCATGTATGAAAAACTCAAATACTCATTTCAAGTATCTACTGAAGAATCAGAAGTATAATTCATTGATATAAATGATGATTTATTCACTCTAACCAAGAAGCAATCAGCAAGAATTGTGCTAATATCGCTACTTTTTCAGTATGGCTGGTTTTCTCATTTTGTAATGAAAAACCCCCTTAAATAAAAAAGCTAGGAGAATGAATGAACGATCATCTTGATTTTTTAGCGTAATTCAGTGTCTCAGTTGAGACTCCTAATAGTTTAAATTAAAGTTGTTGTACTCAGGCTATGTCACATACCAAGGTTCATGAACCACTTATTTTTATATTAACTATAGGTCATTGTTTTTAATAGAAAATTAACTCTTTTAAATCGTGAACCTAAATTTAGGTAGCCATAAGTTAAATAGGCTGTTTTAGAGTCACTGATAGCATGGGTTTTAGATTATTATTTTATTGCGCTATGAATGCTCGGCTGAAATCTAGATAAGTTATTTATCTGGTTTATAAACCGACCCCTTCCATCAATCATTTATCATCTCAATCAATAATATTAAAAACCCATATCCAAACTAGGCAAAGAGCAACAACTGCTACCTTCTTAAACGCTCAATGAGCCAGCCTGCTAGTGGGAATGACACCATCTGCGTCAACGGCACGAGTATTATGGTCTCAATCAATACCACCACTGGCAGACTTAGACCATGAGTTCACAGGCTTTAATAACGTTAATACGATTAAGAGCGTCGGATAAAGTCCGACATATCCTACTAATATGCGTATCAGTCTGTCTTTCAAACTTTTATTCATTGCGTCTACCAACTGATAAATACTGACAAATAAAATATCTTTAGAATTATGTGCATTTTTATAGTGTCATCGCACCGCTTATACCGATCGCTTGCTGCGGTGAAAACAAGGCCGTGATCGACCTTGTTTTATGCACTACTTTTTGACTATTCTTGATAGCGAGGATAATCACTATAGCCAATGGCAGTGCCACCATACATCGTGGCAGGATCTGCCTCATTGAGTGGCCAATGATTGGCTATGCGTTCAGGTAAATCGGGATTAGCAATAAAAGGACGACCAAAAGCAAATAAATCCCCATAACCTTTAGATAATATATCGACCGACTTCTGCACAGTGTACTTACCGGCATAAATAATACGTCCTGAAAACTCAGCTCTGACCGCTTGATAAAAAGGCTCTGGCAAATCAGGCGCATTATCCCAATCAGCCTCTGCAATGGATAAGTAAGCAATGCCCGCCTGTTCAAGTACTTTAATCGCTTCAATATAGGTATGATGCGGGTCTGCTTCTACTAAGCCTAGATACACACGAGTTTCATCCGTGCTGGCAAATAAAGGCGCAAAACGTACGCCTAAACGATCAGCACCAACCACATCACTGACGGCAGCGACCACTTCTTTTAAAAAACGCAGACGATTGGTCAACGAACCACCATATTGATCATCACGTGTATTGCTATGCTCAGAGATAAATTGATTCACCAAATAGCCATTGGCACAGTGTAGCTCTACCCCATCAAAACCTGCTTCTAGTGCGTTGCGCGCGGCTTGTGCATACATAGCGACCAATTCACCCACTTCTTCTGTGCTCAGTGCCCGTGGCTCACTTGGGTCGGCTAAAGCGCCCTCGCCTGGACCTGTCTCAATAAATACTTTGACGTTAGTGGCAGTAATGGCAGATGGAGCGATAGGCTGAGCTTGGTTTGGTTGTAAGCTGGTATGAGATACGCGGCCAACGTGCCATAACTGAGCAAAAATAATACCGCCTTTAGCATGTACTGCTTGCGTAACTTTTTTCCAGCCTTCAATTTGGGCTTGCGAATGAATACCCGGCGTCCACGCGTAGCCTTGGCCTCGTGGCTCAATCTGCGTACCTTCAGTTACCATAAAACCTGCTGAGGCGCGCTGTGCATAATAGCTTGCCATTAAATCATTAGGGATATTGTCAGGTTGCGTGCTACGAGAGCGCGTCAAAGGCGGCATCACGATACGGTTTTTAAGGGTATAAGGTCCAAGTTGTACAGATGAAAATAACGCACTGGTATTTGGCATAGCTTGTTTCATAACACTCTCTTTTAAAGCAAACGGATAGGCTTATTTTTTGAGCCACTGAATCTATTTTTAGGTTTAATGGGCTGCTTAAGTAATGTTGGTTAGCATAGAGTTTTATAGGTACAATTAGAAACAAGCCTTTCTTGTTTAGGGTACAACTATTAATGGTAAGTGTTATGAATGGTATGAATCGGCTAGATATCAAGCAGCTTAGAGTATTGCAGGCACTACTTGATCTAAAAAATCTCTCGCAAGTTGCGCGCAAAATGGGACTGACGCAACAAGCGATTAGTGAGCAGTTGCGTAAGCTACGGGATTTGTTTGATGATCGTTTGTTTATTCGTCAAGGTAATAGCATGGTGGCAACACCAAAAGCACTAGCGATGCGGCAACCGATTGACGAGATATTAAAACAGTTGGAAGTATTGTTAGAGCCAGAAGTGTTTACGCCGCAAACCTATAAAGGCGTCTTTACGATTAGTGCAACCGACTATGCTACGCAGGCATTATTGCCGCAGTTATTTAGTATCACACGCCGTGAAGCGCCTCATTTAAAGCTGATAGTGAGAGATTTTGCCTCAGACAATATCAATCAGCTTATTGCGGCAGGTGAACTTGATTTGCTGATTACTTTTCCAGAGTTTATCCCTGATAATTTATCGTATGTGACGCTATTTGAAGAACAGCATTTATGTGTGACGGGTTACAAAAACACCTTTGCAACAGAGATATTCACACTGGCGCAAGTTGCCGCACACCCACAGCTGGTGGTATCGCCTTCGCGTGCCAATTTGCGCGGATCGCATGATCAATGGTTTGCAGAAAAAGGGCTTAAACGCCATATTGTGATGTCAGTTCCTAGCTTTTCAGCCGTGCCAGATATCCTGCACACCACCGACATGATTGCCTTTTACCCTGCGCGACTATTACCAAATAATAAAGTCAAAGAGATTGAAATCGAAGCATTACCGCCCACCTTTAAGGTAATCGCAGCATGGCATCCACGTACCAGTGACAGTGGTATACATCGCTGGTTAATTGAGCAATTACGAAATTTATAGTTAAAAGATTAGCCTGTCTTAAAGTCATCTTATTGAGCATTTAGGCTAACCCTATATTTTATGCAACACTCTCAAAAGTAGGTATAAGATGTTTATCGGTGATGGATTGCTTAATATTGCAGACTGCACGCTTACCAAATGCACCAAGGTTGTAGTCTGCAAATTCATGATATAGCGTCACCACATCGCCCATAATCAGTAATGCTGGGGTTGGCAATTTCGCTTCGGCTTGCTGCTTAGCGATACTATCAAGCGTACCGATGAGCAGTTGCTGCGTGGGCAAGCTGGCATGGCTAATCACCGCAAAAGGCGTTTCGCTATCTCGTCCCGCTGCTATTAACCCTTCGGTCAATTCATCTAGCTGATGCAATCCCATATAAAAAACGACGGTTTGGGTGCTATCTAAATGCTCGTCATAGTTATTGTTGGGCGCTCCTGATTTCTTATATGCCGTTACAAACTTCACTGTCTGCGCATGGTCTCGATGCGTCAATGGAATACCTGTACTACTAGCAGCGGCACTGGCGGCAGTAATACCGGGAATAGATTCAAAAAAGATACCATGGCGTACCACTTCTTGAAGCTCCTCTCCGCCGCGCGCAAAGATAAAAGGGTCGCCGCCTTTAAGTCTTACAACTGTTTTACCTGCCAGCGCGTGCTTGACCAGCAGCTCATTGATGCCTTCTTGCGGCAGCGCATGATTGGCTCGGCGTTTACCGACGAATATCTTCTCTGCTGTTGGTTCGCACATATCCAAGATATCCTCTGAGACCAAACTATCATAAAGCACCACATCAGCGCTCTGCATGATTCGCAAAGCTTTTAGTGTGAGCAGCTCAGGATCACCAGAGCCTGCACCGACTAAATGCACAGTACCTACTTTTGTAGCTGCTATATTTAATGGCGCGTTTAGTGTATTGACGACACACTTTTTATTAGATAAATCGTTTGGAGGTAGTGTTGCGATAAAGGCAGATGAATCCGTCATGACGGTGACTCCTAATGATGCTGTTAGTGCAATATACGGTGCAAGCCCCATGCCATATTGATCAATTGGTTGTATTTCATAAGGCGGCTATAAGGAAGTTATAAGACAGCTATGACGCATACTCCTCAATAAGCGCATTGATTTGACCCACACACGAGCCGCAATTGGTACCAGCACGGCACGCTTCGCCCACTGCTTGTGCGCTATGACACTGCTGCTTGGCGATTGCATTGACAATAATGTTTTCTCCGACTGCCATGCAAGAGCACACCAACGGACCTGGATCGATATAGCCGGTAGCTGGACGGCCTGCCAGCAACCATTTATAACGCTGCTGTACTGGTATGGCATCGGTACTGGCAAAGCAGATGTCAAGCCAATGTGTACTAGGCAAATACATCACTTTTGGTGCGAAATAAATGGCTAATAGCAGCTGATCACTCGGCATAGCAGAGTCTAAAGGACTTGGTATATGGTCTAACGCCTCACTCCTCACCTCCGACTGAGTCGAGATAAAGCGTAGTTGCTTCTCTGGTTTACTCAAGGTGAAAGCGCTATTAACCGTCAGAGTATCGTCAGCATTGTCAATTAACAATCTTTCTGATACAGACTTTTGATAGTCATCGATAAACTGCTGCCAAAATTTAGGGTCAAGCAACTGCCTAGCTGTGCGCTCGGCTGGGCTGGCAAGAGTAATGAGCACACTATTGGCTTGCCTGCTGATACTCCATGTCAGCGCTGGTAGTGAGAGAGACGAACATGCACCATTTAACTCAAAATTTGTAGACGCTGTTTGCGACTCACCCGCTATTGCTTTCTTCTTAAAATGAGCAGTCATCGCACGCAAGTGCACTAATATGGTGTCCTGCAAATCAGGATGCACCATAATCTTGCCAAGTGTCTGCATAGGCACGGCGCTCATGCGAATCGCTGAGTTTTTTAGCTCAGGCTGTCCTGAATATTGATCTACAAATGTCGGGATGAGCGTCCCTACCCGTGCAAAGCTAGCAAAGGCATTACTCCAGTGTATGGGCATAAAGGCATCACCAACACGCATACTATCACTGATGGCGATTTGCGCTAAAACCGTTTGCTCGATATTCTCATTATCTGTATCGGCATTTTTACTAACATTATTCGTATCAATAGTTGTTGCCTCACTATTCGGCAGGATCTGCTCATAGCGAGAATGTAGCTGCACATAGTCGCCCTTTTCAACACCGAGTTGTTTGGCTTCATTAGGATGGACAGTCAGCGTCGGCACAGATTCATGTTGATTGAGCTGTGGCGACAGCCCTGTGCGTGTCATGGTATGCCACTGATCTCGTAGTCTACCCGTAATCAGGCGTAGATTCACGGTTGAGGGGTCGAAGTCAGTGTTATGCCGCTTATCTCTATTCTTAACATCGCTCTTATTCGAGTTTTGCCGACGTTGATGTTGATGGAAGTGATGAAAATTAGGCAGGCTAGCACTATCTGAAGGCGTAATAGCAATGAGGTTTACTTGAGTGGGTGTAATACGCGCGCCACCCCACTGAAAGGGGGGTATTACCTCATAGTCAGCGCGACTTAGAACTGGCATTGGTAAGTCTTTAGCCAAATTGAGATAGCGCGGTTGATTGTTTTTTGATGCTGATTGACTAGGGTTGTTCTTAAAAGCAGTGAGCGCCACGTACTCATTAAATATCTCACTAGGATGATCATAATCAAACCCTGATAGCCCCATACGCCTCGCCACTTGCGAGAGTATCCACCAATCAGGTTTGGCAAGACCGAGTGCAGGCTTTACAGCGCGTTGTCTTGATATTCGTCGCTCAGAATTGGTGACTGTGCCTGACTTTTCACCCCAACCTTGGGCAGGTAATACAATATCTGCGCACTTAACCGTATCACTGTCTACCGAGCAGTCAGAGACAATGACCAAGTCACAAGCCGCTAATGCATGGCGAAATTTATCCGCGTCAGGTAAGCTCACGACCGGATTGGTTGCCATAACCCAAATGGCTTTAATCCGCCCATCTAAGATAGCATCGGCAGCATCGCACGCTTTGACGCCTACTTCTGCAGTAATAGGCTGAGGTGCCTGCCAAAAGTCAGCCACCAGTTGACGATGAACACTATTACTCAAATCTAAATGTGCCGCCAGCAAATTAGCCAGCGCGCCTACTTCTCGACCGCCCATGGCATTTGGCTGACCAGTGAGTGAAAAAGGACTGGCACCCGGTTTGCCCACTCGTCCCGTAAGCAGATGGGTGTTGATAATGGCATTAACCTTATCAGTGCCACTCTTTGACTGGTTGACGCCCATACTAAACGCAGTTACTGTTTTGTCATGAGCTGCGACTAGCTGATAAAATTCAAGGATACTGTCGATACTGACTTGGCAAGCTTGAGCAACTTTTTCAATGCTCCAGACGTTGGCTGCCGCTAAAGCATCATCAACACCATGACCATGCTCGATATAACCTATATCAGCGCAGCTGTGTTCGCTAAGATAATGTAATAAACCATTGTATAAATGCGTATCGGTGCCCGCTGCTATCGGTAGATGCAAATCGGCAAACTCACAGGAATCGGTACGACGTGGGTCAATGGCAATCAGTTTTTTACTGGGATCAGCCTTTTTGGCGGCCAAAAAGCGTCCAAACAAAATAGGGTGACACCATGCCATGTTTGAGCCCACCAGCACCAATAAATCGCAGGCCTCTAAGTCCTCATAATTACCGAGGACTAAATCTGCGCCAAAGGCACGTTTGTGTCCTGCTACCGCCGATGACATACACAGTCGTGAGTTGGAGTCGATATTATTATTACCGATAAAGCCTTTTATAAACTTATTGGCAACGTAGTAATCCTCAGTGAGCAGCTGCCCTGAGACATAGAACATAATGCTGTCGCGACCGTGCTTGGTGATAGTTTCATTTAAGCGAGTAGCGATATCATCTAGAACACTATTCCAATCGGTCGGCACGGTAGAGGCTAGATTGTTCAGTGCTGCGGTAGCGCTATAAGCATGAGAGTGGTAAGTTATGGGTTGCTGTTGTGCCATCGATGCTAGTTTATTTTGATAATAAGGCTCAGTTAAGCGGCGCTCGCTGCCTAAGGTTTGTGCCAGCGCACTGCCCTTTGAGCATAGTTTACCAAAGTTAGCAGGATGTTCAGGATCTCCTTTTACGCTCACTACCCCTATCGCATCGACACTGGCTAAGACGCCACACCCTACCCCGCAGTAAGGACAAGTGGTGCGTATGGTGGATGTCATTTCTTCAGTATAAGTGGCAATAAGAGCCGTTTTTGAAGGATTGATCATGTCATCAGATTTGTTATTAGATCGACGTATACGACTTTCTAATTCTTGACTAGCATTCGGTTTATTACTCAAGATCACTTCACTCATGACGCCGCTCCTACTATGTCTGCTGCGCTTAATAAATCCAGATCGCTATCGTTATCCATGTCTCCGTTAGCCTCACTATCTGTCGTTACCTTCTCCAAATCACAGTAAGCCTCGCCAAATATTAAATCCGCTTTTATAGGCGCGATATCACTATTGCTGTTGATCAGCTGGCTATAGAAACTGCCCTCATTGACCTCACCGTAGAGTACAGCGCCGATCAGTTTATTGTTTCTAAGGTAAAGGCAATGATAGTGATTTATACTGGTTTGCTGATAAGTAATGGTTTCGATAGCTGCCGCTTCCTCCTCTTCAAAGTCGACTTGCCCTGCTGAAAAAGCACTGATGCCAGATACTTTTAGCTTTAAGGACAGCGGTGTACTGCGAAAAGGCTGCCAGTTCTCTTTAGAACCTAAGCTGTCGCCCGATAGTCGAGTGTCTTTTAGCACAGAGACTAAGGCATCCACTTGCTGATTAACAGGTGCCACCATACCGAATAGCTCACCATCCAACTCTACGCATTCGCCAACTGCATAGACATGAGGACAGCTCGTATGCATAAAGTTATCTACAAGGATGCCTCGGTTGACCTCAAGACCACAGTCTCTCGCCAGTGCTATATTAGGCATCACCCCTACTGCCATCACGATAAAATTTGCTGGCAAGATACGTCCATCTTTCAGTGATAACCCCGCCACTTCATGCTGGTCATTGACCATAATACAATCAGTAATAGCAGAGACCTCCACAGCTACGCCCCGACGAGCCAGTTCAGCTTGCAATAGCTGGGCAGCCGGTAAGTCAAGCTGCCTGTTAAGAACATAGCTATCTACATGAACGACCGTCATGTCTGCCCCTTGGGAAGCTAGCGCACAAGCGGCTTCTAATCCTAAGACACCGCCGCCAATCACCAAACCTTTTTTCCCTTGATTCGCGTATTCAATTAAAGCATTAACATCAGCTACCTCTCGGAACACATGTACGCCTGTCGCATCATGATTGGGAAAAGGTATGACTCGAGCGCTCGAACCCGTAGCGATAACCAGCTTGGCATAAACCAGCGTCTGTCCACTATCCAGCTCAATAGATTGTTGCTTGGTGTCCACAGCGGTAACAGCGGTCCCTGCTAAGACAATAATACCCAACTGTTCATAATCTGATTGCTGGTATAAATAAGTATCGTCAAAGGCACTATCTCCTGCCAGTACTGGTGATAGCATAATGCGGTTGTAGCCGACCTCCGGCTCTTTACTGATAAGGATAATCGGTAATGACCTTTGATTATTTGACGACTGACTTTGTTGGCGCGCACGTGCCAACTCAATGGCAAAACGGCTGCCTGCCATGCCAGCACCAATAATGACAATACCCGCATTTAAATGAGCATAAGACGTTGTCTGTATTGTTAATTTTGATCTATCTGATGACATGAGCAAAAAATCCCTTAGCCGCAACGCGCAGCATTAATTAATGGCGTGTCATATCATTTTTTGTGCTGAGACTGAACTTATAAAAAATAAGCCAACAGCGAAAAAATAATTATAAACTGGATAAAGCAAATGCTATGCCATACCAGTAATGGACTGCGTATGATGAGCGGCTCAGGGTCGCTAATATGGTTAGGATTGTGATTGTCAGGGTTAAAATCTTGTAAGAACTCGCCAATCGCTTGATAGCGAGCGCGGGGATTAGAATGCAGCGCACGCATTAATGCTTGCTGGCTGGCAGCGGGTACACGGTGCTGACGTAATAACTCAGTAGGTAGGGTCAATGTATGATTTTCCTGATGTGAATGCATTAACGCTTGTGAGCTAAATGGCAGCTCACCTGTTAGCAATTCATAGCCAATCACAGCTATGGAAAATAAATCAGAGTGCACACCTTTTGGTGCATCGGTGTAATATTCTGGTGCAACGTAGTGCAAATCCCCATTGGGAGGTCGCGTACTGTCTTTGAGTATAGATGAGCTGGCTGAACCGAAATCTATCAATTTGACCGCACCTGACGGTGTCAGTAGTATATTTTCAGGCTTGATATCTTGATGTAATAGATAGTTTCGATGCATCACCCGAACCGCCATACCAATCTTGGTGAGTAAGTCATAGGTCTGCCACACATCACAAGGCGCATGACGATCCATGAAATCTCTTAGACTCCCACCTTCAATATATTCGGTCAGATAATATAGATATGTACTGCTGGCTGGTATGGGGTAATAGCGCAGCAACCCTGATGAGCTAAGCGCTGAGCTCGCGTCTATATAGGGTTTTATGCCGCTGATGTCTGTGATGTCTGTGATGTCTGTAAAGTTTCGATCGATAGATAGGGTGTTAGGATCCGCTTGATTATAGGCAGGCTCGCCTGCCCGTCTGTGCTTAGATAAGCTTAGGCCGATTTTACGCTCCTTTAAAAATTCGCGCAGATAATGACCATCGGCAATAGCACTAAGACTTGGTGACTTTAATACAAATGGATGATGGTTTTCATCTTCTACTAGATATACTTCGCTACGAGCAGTGCGGGCTATAATATGCTTGACGATAAAACCATCAATCCGCGCCCCAACTTCCAACCCCGTTAACAACTGATAACGATGGATATCATGAAGGCTAGGGTTTTCATAATCACTATTGTCCTTAGTATGAGCACTTTCGCCTGACCTAGAATTCTGCTCATTAAACGTCTGCTTATGGCGTGCTTGTATATTCATACCCAGCATTATCATACTTAAGTTGTCATGACTGCCCTCATTAAACGCTTGCTGGCATATGCTTTGGCTGACACTAAGACTATTCATCGCCCAGTCAATAGAGCTATGCTCCGACGTATCTATCGTCTGATTCGGATGACATAGCGCCCTTACTGCTGTACATAACTCGAACTGAAGCTCGGGCGCTGCAATAGACTCATAAACACCATCGGTCATCAAGGCTAAACACTCATTTTGATGCAAGGTAAACACTGACTGCTGGAGATTGACCATCGTATCCGCGCCAATAGCGGCAGATAGCGCGCCTTTATCTTGCCCATGATGAATGCGATGGTCTTTAGTAAGTACTGCCATGCTATCAATACCAATACGGTAAATACGTGAGTCGCCTGTATGAAACAGATGAATACGGTCGCCGTTACATAGCAGGCCTGACAAGGTCGATAATAGTGGTGGCACGCGCTCATAGACTTGCGGGAAATAGAGGGCATCGTTGGCTTTATGGACCGTCTCCCGAATCAATATTGCAATTTGATGGTCGTCAAAGTCTATGGATGTTTCTTGACCATTGGCCTGTGTTTTATTGGCTGATTGCGCTTGGTTTTCTGCCAATACCATTTCTTGAAGTGCCTTATTTTTGAGTGCTAAGGTAAGATGGTGCGCGACAGTATTGACCACCAATTGACTGGCTTGTTTGGGAAACTGACAGGCACTGACGCCGTCTGCCATCAGCACCAATAAAGGTGCAGATGCGGCAAGCTTGTCATATGGTAAGCAGGTTGTGATTAGCAAGCTGTCTTGATTCTCGGATTTCCGCCCTTGCATGCTATGAAAATCAAGCTGCCACAGCGCCTCATTCATTTGCATATTTAGCTCACTTGTATTTGGGCAAAACTACCATCAGGCATCTCTTCGATGATGACACCTTCAGGTTCTTTTAAAAAGAACAGCGCAAAGAAGCCAATGACGGCGGTCGCTGCAATCACCATAAAGAACACCTGATAAGAGACCAGACTCAATACAGTTAAATAAACAACTGAACCAACATTCCCATAAGCACCAGTCATGCCAGCAAATTGTCCGGTCATGCTACGCTTGATCAGTGGAATGACAGCAAATACAGCGCCTTCACCCGCCTGCACAAAGAACGAGCAAAACATTGTGATGAATAGTGCCAAGGCAATCGGCCATGTTGAATCAACGATGCCCATTAATAGATAACCAACGGCTAAGCCTGCTGTCAAAATCAACAGCGTGATTTTGCGCCCAAACTTATCACTGAGCCAACCGCCGCCCGGTCGCGACATTAAATTCATAAATGCATAGCTTGAGGCCAAAACCCCTGCCATCACAATCGATAGGTTAAATGTCTCTTGATAAAAAAGTGGCAACATAGACACCACGGCAAGCTCTGAGCCAAAGGTCGCAAAGTATAAAACATTTAGGATGCCGACCTGCTTAAAATCATATTGATGCGCTTTTGGCACAGGAGTCGTAAACACCTCTTTATTAAAACGATAGCTACTGACGAACTCATAAATATATAAAACAACCAATCCGATGTAGACGATATTGACACTCGACTGACTGAGTAAGCTGACGCCAGCAGGTGATAGCTTCCATGCCAGAAGCGCTAACGCCAAATACATTGGCAGCTTAAACGTCATCATTAGCCAAAAGTCGCCTGTTGAGGTTACCATCATGGCACCAGATTTTTTGGGTTTAAAATACGTGGCACCCTTGGGAGTATCACGTACCATCTTATAAAAAATCACACTATAGAGCATCATCACCACCCCAGAGGTGGCCGTCGCATAACGCCATCCTTCATCGCCACCAAACATAGCCGCAGCAATAATAGCTACTGTTGGCAACAGCAAGGCCGCAGCAGCAGAACCAAAATTACCCCAACCGCCATAAATACCTTCAGCCGTACCCAACTCGCTTGCAGGGAACCAATCACTCATGAGACGAATGCCCACCACAAACCCTGCGCCCACAAAGCCCAAAAAGAAACGAGACAATGCCAGCGTGTTGTAATCTTGCGCAAAGGCAAAGGTAAAACAGGGAATCGCTCCAATAGCCAAAATGGCGGTATAGACGAGGCGCGGACCAAAACGATCGGTCAGCATGCCAATAATGACTCGAGCGGGAATAGTCAAAGCAACGTTTAATATCAACAAGGTTTTGACTTGGTCTTTGGTCAAGCTCAAGGTCTCACCGATGGCAGATAAGAATGGTGCGTGGTTAAACCATACAAAAAAGGTCAGAAAAAAAGCCATCCATCCAAGATGGAGTATCTTATTCTTACCAGTAAAGGAGAGGATATTAAGCTTGTTTTTATTTGGTGCAGTAGGGCTCGGTGATGGCGATGACGACATAAGCGGTTTCCTTAAATAGTGAAATTTAGGGCCAACAGGGAAAGTCGAAGAACATATTGTATTGAACGAGCTAACCTGTTAGAGCATTTAAGGGGGTGCAATGGCTGTGCCAGCTGCCGCTATGAGCCGTGTTGTGAAGATAAAATTTACCTTTGATAAAAGCGTCTATACGTTGCTATAGATGACATCCAAGTAGCTTGGATAAATTACTCATACTCTAATAGCTATATGAAAATACTAACTTTATCGAGATAAATTTAAAATCCTCACTGCTATAAAAACAAACAAATTGGTGCATAGTTTTATCTATTTTGGTGCATCTATTTTTTATATCCTCACATTCAATGAGCGAAGACTGTCTTATTTATCATGCCTATTCATATACTCGAAAATACCACGCTGCCTTAGAAAGACACTGTCATTGACACAGGCTTTCTTCTGTAGTAATCAGCCTTTCGCTTAGAAATATGGTGCTATATAACGGTGCTTGGCACAGTTATTGAAGGTGTAATTGCTGTAAGCACTATTTAGATAAACGCATGACTAAGGATAATCACATGAGTAGCACTATAGTGAGTAAGGCAGGTAAAACTAAGTTGGTAGTGATTGGCAACGGTATGGTTGGGCATCATTTTATTGAGCGCGCCATAGAAAAAGGCTTGCATGAGCAGTTTGAAATTCATGTGTTTGCTGAAGAAAACCGTCCTGCTTACGATCGGGTGTATTTATCGAGCTACTTTGAGCATAAAGATGTCAGCAAACTCAACTTGGTTGATTTGAGCACCTATGAATCAGCCCAGATTCAGCTGCATTTGAATCAATGTATTGTAGATATCGACACCACCAATCAATACATCACCACTAAAGCTGGCGAGCAAATTGAATATAGTGAGCTGGTACTGGCAACAGGCTCATATCCGTTTGTGCCACCGATTCCAGGACGAGAGCATCGACACTGTCATGTGTATCGCACCATTGCTGATTTGGACGACATTCTTGCCATTGCTGAGCAGCCCAAAGTAAAAAGAGGCGTGGTCGTGGGTGGAGGACTACTCGGGCTTGAAGCGGCAAAAGCACTGGTCACCTTAGGATTAGAGACTTATGTGGTAGAGTTTGCCCCGCAGTTGATGGGCGTACAGCTTGATGCGGCTGGCGGCGATATTTTGAAACGAAAAATTGAAGCGCTTGGCGTCAAAGTATTGACCGGTAAAAACACCCAAGCCATTATTGATAATACCGACGCCATACATAAAAACCTGAGCACCTTTAATGAGAACCCGTGCCAGCTGACCATGCAATTCACCGATGACACCTCGCTTGATACCGATATGATCGTCTTTAGTGCCGGTATTCGTCCACAAGACGGCATTATCAAAAACAACCCTAAGTGCGCTATTGAAATGGGTGCGCGCGGCGGTATTGTAATTAATGAGCAGTGCCGTACCACGTCCAAACATGTGTATGCTATTGGCGAATGCGCGGTATGGGATAATCAAGTATTTGGCTTAGTGGCACCTGGTTATAGCATGGCGAATATTTGTGCGGCGCAAATTGCCGGAGAACAAACGCAAACCTTTACAGGCGCTGATATGAGCACCAAGCTCAAACTGATGGGCGTGGATGTAGGCAGTATCGGTGACGCACATGGCAAAAGCGCAGACAGCTTGAGCTATTTATATCAAAATCCTGCGACAGGCATCTATAAAAAACTGGTCACAACGCCTGATAACAAGCGCTTGCTTGGCGCGGTATTGGTCGGTGATACCGAAGACTATAACAATCTATTACAGCTATACCTCAATGATGTCGACTTGCCTGCCCATCCTGAGAGCTTGATTTTACCGAACGTTGAAAAACCAGCAATGGGTATAGAGAACTTACCGGATAGCGCTACGATTTGCTCATGCTACAACGTCACCAAAGGCGATATTTGCACGGCGGTTGAGAACGGTGCGTACTCCATTGCCGAATTAAAGTCTTGTACCAGTGCAGGTACAGGCTGTGGTGGCTGTGCTCCTATGGTGAAAGACACTTTAAGCTACCAGTTAACGACCCTTGGTTTTGAGGTCAATAACGACTTATGTGAGCACTTTGCTTATACCCGTCAAGAGATCTATAGCTTGATTCGTGTTCATGGTATTAGAACTTTTGATGCGCTACTGGAGGAGCATGGTAAAGGTCATGGCTGCGAGATTTGCAAACCTACGGTCGCCTCCATCTTGGCCTCATGCTGGAATGATTATGTGCTCAAGCCTGAACTGACACCGTTGCAAGACAGCAATGACTACTATCTGGGAAATATACAAAAAGATGGCACCTATTCGGTCGTACCTCGTGTGCCGGGTGGTGAAATCACTGCTGATAAGCTGATCATCCTTGGACAAGTCGCCAAAGAATTTAATCTATATACCAAAATTACGGGTGGTCAGCGCGTGGATTTATTTGGTGCACGTCTAGACCAACTACCTGATATCTGGACACAGTTGGTGCAAGCCGGTTTTGAGACTGGTCACGCTTATGGTAAGTCGTTAAGGACGGTTAAATCCTGCGTGGGTAATAACTGGTGTCGCTACGGTGTCGATGACAGTGTCGGCTTAGCACTAAGATTAGAAGACCGCTATAAAGGCGTGCGTTCACCGCACAAGATAAAAATGGGCGTGTCTGGATGTACACGCGAGTGTGCAGAGGCACAAAGCAAGGACTTTGGTATTATCGCCACCGAAAATGGTTGGAATTTATTTGTCTGTGGTAATGGCGGTATGACCCCGCGTCATGGCGAATTGTTTGCCACTGATCTTGATAGCGATACGGTCATCAAATACATCGACCGTATTATCATGTTTTATATCAAAACAGCAGATAAGCTCCAGCGTACCTCAAAATGGCGCGAGAGCTTAGATGGCGGATTGGCGTATTTACAAGCCGTCATTGTTGAAGACAGTTTAGGTATCGCTGATGAGCTAGAGGCGCAGATGCAACTGCTGATCGACAACTATGTGTGTGAGTGGAAAGCCACCATCACCGATAGCGAAAAGCTCAAACGCTTCCGTCACTTCGTCAATAGTGAACAAGGAGATGACAATGTGGTCTTTGTCACCGAGCGCGAGCAGATCCGCCCTGCGACCGATATTGAAAAAGCTAAAATCCTAGCGACTGAGCTGTCTTAATCACCGCTTAATAACTTTCGATCATACACCAATAAGGATAATCCAATGAACCAGTATGTAGTTTGTAGATTAGAAGACATTCTCCCTGAAACTGGTGTTTGCGCACTAATAGAGGGCAAACAAGTAGCAATTTTTCGTACTAAAGACAATAAACTATTCGCGCTTGATAACTATGATCCCTTTAGTCAGGCCAATGTATTATCTAGAGGGTTAGTGGGTGGTACTACTGTTACCAACGATGGTGGCATTGATGAAGCGGTGTTGTATGTGGCTTCACCTATTTATAAGCAGCGCTTTAACATTGCTACCGGTCAGTGCTTGGATGATAACAGTGTAATGCTTGCTACTTATAATGTTGAGCTTGATATTAGTTTTGAAGGTAATGATGTGATTATAAAATATGAGCAGTTAGAAACGTCATCTACGACACTACTCGAAATAGAGGCTGTCTAAGCTGTTGGTTTACATTTACATCTGTTTTAGTCAATACTCAATAGTTGATAGACAGTGGTTGATATAATATTCAAGATTGCATAATAATCTGAGATAGGCTTTGAAATTAAAACCTTCTCAGATTATTACCTGCTTTAGTCTCATCCCGATACAAGATACTCTTAGCTTCTGCTTTAAAATCCTGTGGATTCATTTCTGTCTGAGTGGTAATGTCAGGTTTCTGGCTGGCCTGTTTCTCTGAGTCACGGAATAAGGTATTCTGCGCCTCTTATCTAAAATCATGCTCACTAAGTGCTGTTTTAACTTTTATAGCCTTCATATTATTGATTTGCTCATCACCATTTTGCCTTTCATTTTTTGTCTCATCTCGTGGTGAAATGAAAGTAGGAATAGAATTAGGGTCGGTTGCTAAGTTTGTATTCATTTGCTTGGCAGATGCCCTATTCTGAGCAACTGACGTGCTGTTAACTCCTAATGGTACCTGAGAATTTTTTGAGAGTAAGTAATTGAAGGCAAATACGGCAAGCAAGAAGACAGCGCAAAAGATAGCCATGACACTGAGAAACTTGGCATAATTAAGCGACCTACTCTTTTTAGGTTTCTTTGTAGATTTAGCCGTGTCAGCGTAAAATGGAGAGGTTGATTGGTGAGCTGTGACTGTTTCGTTAGAATGAATGATATCTAAGGATTGATGGTTCTCGCTCTGCTTATGTAGCTTATGTACCATAGTCGCATCCGCTGCAGAATTTTCTAACGCTTTTTGCTTATCTTGCTGCTGCATGTAGCGCTCATAGGGCCGACGCATACGCTTTCGACCCTCGATATTCAAGATAACATCATCACTGTTAAGGCTACTGCTAGGCAGCTTATTAGCGATATCAGGATTTCCGTCATTACTTGAGGGGTTCATAAGTCAGTACCGTATCCATATATATGATGAGCGGTATATATCCGCGTCTTTATATGATGATACGTAACCTATGACACGATGCAATGATTTTTGGAATGAGCGTAAGAATTAACAGATAAACGGTATCAAAACACAAGCTCGTTGCTCAAAATCATTATTATCACAGCTTAATCGTTGGTCTCACGATACAAGGTACTTTGTGACTCTTCTCTAAAGTCCTCGTATGTAATGGCTGGCTCAGATGCCGATTCATTTTCTGAATCATCGATAGCGGCGGCTGGTTTACGATTAACGTCTTTGTTGTCGGTATTTACCACCTGAGGCTGAGTATTTACAGGCTGTTGCTTGCTGGCATCATTCGAAGTATTTGTTGCATTTGCGGTATTATTATCGCTGTTATTACTACTGTTTGTCGTGCCAGCGTTATCAGACGCTGCCACCTTAGATTTAGGTTCAGGCGCTGTGGTTGACGTTGATAAGACCCCCGTAAAGATAAGGGCTAGTACCACCGCAGCAATGAATAATGAGCCCACTATCATGCCAATAATGAGCGGTTTTTTGCTACTTGCCAGCTTTTTATTTTTTGAGAGGGTAAATGCGGTTGGACTTTGTACTACCAAACCGTCGTTATCTATGTTCTCATTAGTACTTTTAGAATCATGATCTTGAATGTTTTCATCGTTTTTAGAATGGTTTTTAGAAATGTGCTTGGCATCATCTAAAGAGTCTGTACTGGAAAAGGAGGCTTTTTCTTTTACCATAGCATCATGAGGTAGGTCAGCTTCATTGCTTGCTGTACCACTTACCTCTAGACGCTCATCTTCATCAAAGAAATTCAAATGAACGTCTGTACTTTCCTCTTGCTGGCTGGCAAACAATTCTAGCTCCGCGGCACTCAAAGGCTCGTATGAGGACAGTTTATCAGCGTTCTTTAGCGGTGCGAGCCTGCCGTTGCCACTAATACCACTGGCTTGTTCGCCATCTTCATTATCATTGCCGTCCACATTTTCGACACGCGTGATAAAGCGCTCATAAATATCGTTTTTACGTGAGCGTCGGCGCGGCTTAGCATTAGCGATTTTAGCTAAATTTACCTCTAGATCAGTGCTTTTCTTGCTTTTTTTATCGCTCATGAAGAGATACCAGAACAGTGAATGCCACAAAAATTAGATGATTGCTAAAATTAAGGGATAAATGATTTTTTACGTTTTATCTATATGACTAATTTACATCAATTGTTTGCTAAATTGTAACACTATTGTTGCCACACAATATAGTGGGTCGCCTCCTATCCTTCAAGTATAATTTTAGCTACGTCGCTGCTATTTACATAAAATAGCTAACATAGCTGATTAAATGAGCATCATAAACAGGTGAGTATCATCATATGGATCTAAAACAGCTCAATGCCTTTATCGCTATTGCTGATCTTAAAAGCTTTAGCGCCGCTACTAGCAAGACGGGGTTGTCACAGCCGACGCTTAGCCGGTTGCTCAAGCAACTTGAAACAGACATGGGGGTAGATTTAATCGACCGCTATCATAGACCGCTGCACTTGACCGAAGCGGGTGCATTTTTTTACGATAAAATCAGCGCCATCCTGACAGAGATTGATACCGTCACCAGTATGACCCAGCGCCTATCTGCGCCAAGTTCGGCTTTAAATATTGGCTTTGTGCCGTCGGTGCTGTATGGGCTATTACCCGAAGTTATCGCTAAACTTAAGCAATCTAATCCGGATATCGAGGTCAATCTCAAGGACATCAGCTCCTATCAGCAAATTGACGCCCTAAAAAGCGGTGAGATTGACATAGGGTTTGGGCGCTTCGCCCATCAAGACCCGTGGATTCAGCAAATACTATTGCGTCATGAGCGTTATCTGGTGGCGCTGCCTAAAGCGCATCCGCTCGCCGATAGCGATGAGCAGCGTCTGATTGACTTGGCAAATAACCGCTTGATTTTATACCATCAAACCCATCTGCCTATTTCGACGACCGCCATACCTATTAAGCCTTCTAACGATCAGCCATCTATTGAGCCGGTGACTGAACCTTTGCTGCATCTGTTTGCCCAGTATGGTATCTCGCCATTTATGACCACCACTGTCAGTGATTTACAAGTGGCACTTGGCTTGGTTGCCGCGGGCGAAGGCATTACCTTGGTACCTGCCAGCCTAAAAACCGTCCGTACCGAGCAAATCGTTTATCGACGCCTGTTGCATGAAAATGCCACCTCTCCTATCTACCTGCATACCCTTAAAGACTTTATCCATCCAAAAATCCCCGACTTGCTTAGCGCGATTTATCAAGTCTATGAGCGCCGTGGTATCACTTATCGTAAGCAAAGTTTTACCTCGCAAGGGTAAAGTGCACGAAAGTACCGTGAAGCACTCTAAATCGTGCGAAATGGCAGCTATCGGCAGCATATTGTGGTATAAAGAACCGGCAAAAAAATTGGCGCTAACCCTTGATATTCATAAACTATTATGCTAACCATCAAGAATAGGTATGCAAACTATTAGTAATAATAATTAAAATAATCCTTATCTTGCTCAGCAGCAGTATGCTAAAGTCGATACAAGATGAATCGTTTTATATTTATAGTTTAACTGCTATATATATCGTATAAACCATTTCTCTCATGATCACTGGCAAACTGACACAGGTAAGTGATGTTTTGCCGTTTTAACCATTTCGAGGTATTCATGACCACACAACCACTCAACACTCCAAGCGCCACCGACGATGGCGCAACTGGGTACGCTGTTCCCCAGCAAGAAGGATTTAGCTGGCGGATTTTTGGCCCCGGTATATTAATGGCGACTGCTGCTATCGGTGGCTCGCATCTGATTTCATCGACGCAGGCGGGCGCGCTATATGGCTGGCAGCTGGCGATTATGATTATTTTAGCCAACGTCTTTAAGTATCCGTTTTTTCGCTTCGGCACCGATTATGTTTATGATACGGGCGAGAGTTTGATCGCAGGCTATGCCAAACGCTCAAAGGCCTATCTTTGGATTTACTTTATTCTCTCCATCCTATCAGCGGTGATTAGTACGGGTGCGGTGTCCCTAATAGCAGCGGTTATCTTAGGCTTTATGCTGCCCGCCTCTGTTCAGCTCTCAACCATGAGCTTGTCGATGATTATCGTAGCAGTATCATGGTTCTTCTTGATTGCTGGTCACTATAAGCTGCTCGATGGCGTGACCAAGTGGATTATGATTGCCCTGACCACAGCAACGGTCGCCGCGGTGGCCATTGCCGCTGGCAAGCCAACTGTTATGGTGACAGATTTTGTCGCCGCATCTCCTTGGAATCTTGCGACCTTGGGCTTTATCGTCGCGCTGATGGGCTGGATGCCAGCGCCACTTGAGTTTGCAGCGATTACCTCGATGTGGACGTCAGCCAAAAGAAAAACCGACAACACCACCCACCGCCAAGGTTTATTAGACTTTAACGTTGGTTACGCAGTGTCGGCTATTTTAGCGCTGTTTTTCTTAGCGTTAGGCGTGTTCGTACAGTATGGCTCGGGTCAAGAGATTGAACTGGTCGGCGGCGCTTATATCAATCAGCTGATTAACATGTATACCGCCACCATTGGTGAATGGTCACGCCTACTGGTCGCCTTCGTCGCCTTTATGTGCATGTTTGGCACCACAATTACCTGCGCTGATGGTTATGGGCGTGCCAATGCTGAATGCTGGCGTTTGATTAAAGGTCAAAGTGAGATTAATAAAAAACAAATCGCTTTTTGGACCACTTATGCGATTGGTGGCGGATTGGTGATTATCACTTTCTTTACCGGACAATTAGGGGCGATGCTCAAATTTGCCATGATATCGGCGTTTGTCTCGGCGCCTATTTTTGGTTGGCTTAATTATTCATTGGTTAAAAACCATAAAAAACTATCAATGGGTATGAACGCTTTATCCATTGCAGGGTTGATATTCTTGGCAGGTTTTGCGCTCTTGTTCCTTGCTAACCTTGCAGGATTTATTGGTTAAGCAATATTTACCATTAAGATTCTATGATAGAAGTAAAAAAAGCCCTTTTAGCCCTGCTATGAGGGCTTTTTATTGTTAAGTGATTATTTTTTTAAGAGTTGACTGACAAAAAACTCAGCTATTTGTAACTAAATGTAAATTAATTAATATGGTAAAGATGACGACTTTAGTAATATGAATAACTATTATGATAAAGGTTTAAAAAATGGATATTACTATTCTACAATTGAATATATTTAATATAAGTAATCACTGTTTAAAGTAAATTTAATATAAGCTTGAGAAACACCGCTTTGCAGACATGGATAATTGGGTATAATCAAGCACAACAATTTTATCCTTCATCACACGATAAGATTACCCTCCACGTAAGGACGACGATATGACCTCTTCAGCTGGCGCTCGCTTTCGCAGTGCAATAAAACAAAAAAACGATAACAACCAACCATTACAAATTGTCGGCGCAATCAATGCTTATACAGCGATGATGGCAACCCAAGTCGGTCATCAAGCGCTATATCTCTCAGGTGCGGGCGTGGCCAATGCCTCATTTGGTCTGCCTGATCTAGGGATGACCAGCCTTGATAATGTCTTAGAAGACGCACGCCGTATTACTGATGCAGTTGAGACGCCGCTATTGGTTGATATCGATACTGGCTTCGGCGGCGCCTTCAATATCGCTCAAACCATTAAAAAAATGGAAAAAGCTGGCGTTGCAGCGGTGCATATCGAAGACCAAGTGGCGCAAAAACGCTGTGGACATCGCCCAAATAAAGAAATCGTTAGTATCTCTGAGATGGTTGATCGTTTAAAAGCGGCACTTGATGCCAAAACAGACAAAGACTTTGTGGTCATGGCTCGTACAGACGCCCTATCTGTTGAAGGGCTTGATGCAGCGGTTGAGCGCGCCGTTGCTTTCCAAGAGGCTGGTGCTGACATGATTTTTGCCGAAGCATTGACGGATATCGAGATGTACCGTAAGTTTACCGATGTACTCGATATTCCAGTCCTTGCCAATATGACTGAGTTTGGTCAAACCGACCTTTATACTACCGAACAGTTATATGCGGTTGGGGTTGATATGGTACTTTATCCATTGTCAGCGTTTCGTGCGATGAATAAAGCGGCATTAAACGTTTATCAGCATCTGCTTGATGATGGCACGCAAGAAAAAGTCGTCGATACCATGCAAACCCGTATGGAGCTTTATGACTTCTTAAACTATCATGAGTTTGAGCAAACGCTCGATAAGTTATTTGCCGATAGTAAATAAGTATTAAGTCAACCATAAGCAAAATCATCTACCTTTAGTTTTGCTTATTCACTTTTAGTCATCTTTATTTTTTAACTCAAAAAGAGCTACCAACAAAAGGAATTTAACATGGCAGCACAGAACCAATCAACAAAAGTATTGTCAGGCGCCGGTCTACGTGGTCAGGTCGCTGGCAAGACAGCACTATCGACGGTCGGTAAATCAGGCTCAGGTCTGACTTATCGTGGTTATGATGTGTCAGAGTTGGCCGATAAATGCGTCTTTGAAGAAGTGGCTTATTTGCTACTTTATGGCAACTTGCCAACCCAAAGCGAGCTTGATGCTTATCAGACTAAATTGAAAGGTTTACGCGGCTTACCTCAAGCATTAAAAGATGTGCTTGAGCGTATTCCTGCGGACGCCCATCCGATGGATGTATTACGTACCGGTTGCTCAATGCTTGGTAACCTTGAGATGGAAACTGACTTCTCACAACAGAACGATAAAACCGACCGCATGCTGGCGGTATTCCCATCAATCATCAATTACTGGTACCGCTTTACCCACGACAATGTGCGTATCGAAACCGAAACCGATGATGATACGATTGGCGGTCACTTCTTACATCTGCTTAAAGGTGAAAAACCAAACGAGCTGCATACCAAAGTTATGAACGTATCGCTCATTCTTTATGCTGAGCATGAGTTTAACGCCTCAACCTTTACCGCACGCGTGTGTGCGTCTACCCTATCTGATATCCACTCTTGTATCACTGGCGCGATTGGCTCATTACGTGGTCACTTGCATGGCGGCGCCAATGAAGCGGCGATGGATATGATTGAAGGCTTTACATCAGCCGACGAAGCTGAAGAAGAGATGATGGCAATGCTGGCCCGTAAAGACAAAATCATGGGCTTTGGTCATGCCATCTATAGCGAATCAGACCCACGTAACGTCGTTATTAAAGGTTGGGCGGAAAAACTGGCCGCCGATGTTGGTGATGAGGTGCTATACCCAGTATCAGTACGCTGTGAAGAAGTGATGTGGCGCGAGAAAAAACTCTTCTGTAACGCCGATTTCTTCCATGCGTCTGCTTATCACTTTATGGGAATTCCAACCAAACTGTTCACGCCAATCTTTGTTTGCTCGCGCCTAACCGGCTGGGCGGCCCACGTTTTTGAACAGCGTGCCAATAACCGTATCATTCGCCCAAGTGCGGAATATACTGGTGAAGAGCTGCGCCCAGTACCAGAGATGAGTGCGCGTTAACTCGTCTTGAAATAACAATTTTTCTTAAAACAATATGTTTGTAGGGTGTGCTTCATCTTCATCTTCATCTTCATCTTCATCTTCATCTTCATCTTCATTTTTAGTAAAACAGCTGAAGACACGCCCTACAACTCCCTACCTTCAATGTTTAAAAAATTAACGCTTAAAAGTTTTTTTAGCAAAGCTACTTTTTATTATTAAAAATGATTTTGCCAAACGAACTATTCTTTTCAATCCACATTGCAACCAGCCAACAGCCAAAGGTGACTTATGGACAACGCCCTCGTACAACCGATGAATGAACAATTTAAAAAACCATTACCCAATACTGATTTGTATTACTTTGACGCCCGTGAAGCGATTGAAAATATCGAAGCTGGCGCCTATGACAAACTACCGTTCTGCTCAAAAGTATTGTGTGAAAACTTGGTACGCCGCTGCCCGCCAGAAGACTTAACCGCAGCCCTTAAGCAGCATATTGAAGGCAAGCAAGACCTCGATTTTCCGTGGTACCCTGCCCGTGTCGTTTGCCATGATATTTTAGGTCAGACCGCGTTTGTTGACTTGGCAGGTCTACGTGATGCCATCGCCGAGCAAGGCGGTGATCCATCAAAAGTAAACCCTATCGTACCGACTCAGCTTATTGTCGACCATTCACTAGCCGTTGAGCATGCAGGCTTTGAAGAAAACGCTTTTGAGAAAAACCGCGCCATCGAAGAGCGCCGTAACGATGACCGTTTTCACTTTATCAACTGGTGTCAGTATGCCTTTGATAACGTCAACGTCGTACCGCCTGGTAACGGCATCATGCATCAAATCAACCTAGAAAAAATGTCGCCAGTGGTGCAAGTGGTACAAAACAAAGCCGGTGAACAAGTGGCGTTTGCCGATACCTTGGTCGGTACCGATAGCCACACGCCGATGGTTGATGCTTTAGGTGTGATTTCAATCGGTGTTGGCGGGCTTGAAGCCGAAAGCGTCATGCTAGGTAATCCATCTTATATGCGCCTGCCAGATTATGTTGGTGTTAAGTTAACGGGCAAATTGCAAAAAGGCATTACTGGTACGGACTTAGTATTGGCAATGACCGAGTTCTTGCGTGATGCAGGCGTAGTCTCTACTTATATCGAATTCTTCGGTGAAGGGGCACGCCAATTAAGCGTTGGTGATCGTGCGTCTATCTCAAACATGACCCCAGAATATGGCGCCACCGCCGCGATGTTCTATATCGATGAGCAAACCATCGATTATTTGCGTCTAACGGGCCGTAGTGAAGAACAAATCAAACTGGTTGAGCAGTATGCTAAGCAAACCGGTCTGTGGGCTGACGGTATGGAAAATGCCATTTATCCACGCGTTCTTGAGTTTGATTTATCAAAAGTCGTTCGTAACATGGCAGGTCCTTCGCGTCCGCATGCGCGCGTTTCAACCACTGACTTAGTGGCTAAGGGCATTGCTCATGGAGAAAATGAGAAATTACCTGAACCGAAAGATGGCTTAATGCCAGATGGCGCCGTGATTATCGCCGCGATTACCAGCTGTACCAATACGTCTAACCCGCGCAATATGGTTGCTGCTGGTCTTGTCGCCCGTAATGCCAATAAAAAAGGTTTACTGCGTAAGCCTTGGGTGAAATCGTCATTGGCACCTGGCTCAAAAACGGTCAAAATGTACCTAGAAGAAGCCGGCCTGATGCCAGAGCTACAAGAGATTGGCTTTGACGTGGTTGGCTTTGCTTGTACTACTTGTAACGGTATGAGTGGCGCGCTTGATCCTGATATCCAGCAAGAAATCATCGACCGTGACTTATTTACCACCGCTGTACTATCGGGCAACCGTAATTTTGATGGTCGTATCCATCCGTATGCTAAGCAAGCGTTTTTAGCGTCACCGCCATTAGTGATTGCCTACGCTATCGCCGGTAACATTCGCTTTGATATCGAAAAAGATTCGTTAGGTAAAGATCAAGCTGGCAATGACGTGTATTTAAAAGACATCTGGTTTGATGACGATGAAGTCGATGCTATCGTCGCCAAAGCGGTGAAGCCTGAGCAATTTAACGCCGTGTATATCCCGATGTTCGATGAAGCCAAAAAAGATACCGGCAAAGCGCTAAGCCCACTGTATGACTGGCGCGAGATGACCACTTATATCCGTCGTCCGCCGTATTGGGAAGGCAAAATGGCGGCGATGAATAAGCTAAAAGGTATGCGTCCACTGGCGGTGCTTGGTGACAATATCACTACCGACCATTTATCACCGTCTAACGCGATTTTGGGCGATTCGGCTGCTGGCGAGTACCTTGATACCATGGGTCTGCCTGCGGAAGACTATAACTCTTATGCGACTCATCGCGGCGACCATTTAACCGCCCAGCGTGCGACCTTTGCCAACCCTAAATTGCTCAATGAGATGGTACGTGACGAGAACGGTGAAGTCATCCAAGGCTCATTGGCTCGCGTTGAGCCAGAAGGTCAGGTCATGCGCATGTGGGAAGCGATTGAAACCTATATGAACCGCGAGCAACCGCTGATCATCATCGCCGGCGACGGCTATGGTCAAGGCTCAAGCCGTGACTGGGCTGCCAAAGGTGTACGTCTGGCTGGCGTTGAAGTCGTGGTTGCAGAAGATTTTGAACGTATCCATCGTCAAAACTTGGTCGGTATGGGCGCGCTCCCCTTGCAGTTTAAAGAAGGGGTCAATCGCAATACCTTAAATATCGATGGTACTGAAATATTCGATATCGAAGGCGAAGTATCTGCTCGTGGTGAGATGACGTTAGTGATTCATCGTAAAGACGGCACCGTCGATAAAGCACCTGTTATCTGCCGTTTAGATACCGCTGATGAAGTCAAAATGTATAACGCTGGCGGTATGCTACAACGCTTTGCCAAAGAGTTTATCGATGGCACGCTAGATATTGCGTAATCCGCATGGATTTTGAGTAATCAAAGAGCCGATGTTGTATAAATTATACGGCATCGGCTTTTTAATCTTTAGATATGAAAAATAATGAGCCTAGTGCTTTATAACGAGCATTAAAGTATTAATTTAACGTCCCGATAAGAGTTCTCATGTGGGCCAAACATTAACAAGGTAAGGACAAGTTGACCATCATCGATTTGATAAGCCAATAACGTTAACTGCTTTAGCATTTTAAACTTATAAATTCGTACTGATGATAAGTCACCTACCTTTTGCACACCTATATCAGGATGGTCAATGATGGCACGTAAAGCATCATCTAAATCAGCTTTCTGATTATTGTGCAATTTTTTAACGGCTTTTTTAAAACTATGCGATTGAATAACACTTAAAGACTGAGTCATTGTTTATCCAAAGTAAACTATCCAAATTCGTAGGGTTCAACCATACCAGCATCAACTTCTGCTTGCGCAATCAAAAGCTGACGAACAAATTCGTAAGACAGATCAGGGTTGTCTTCCATAATTTGTCCAATGGTAGCCCAATGCTCTATTTGCTTTGGCGGGGTACGATGTTGTGCTTTAGATATCGCATAGGCTTTATCAACCAGCGCCTTGTTAAGACGTATGCTTGCAGTGGACATAACTTTCTCCATATTCAAAATATTAATCCTTGTGGTATTTTACCACAAAAATAGTGTATTAACGACTCTCATCCTCATAAACAGATATAAGGAATAAGAAATGACCCAATCAACTTTAGAAAACACACCAAAATTTGCCCCACAAATCTCCGTCCCTGCCACTTATATGCGCGGCGGCACCTCAAAAGGTACTTTCTTTAAACTATCTGATTTACCAGAGCGCTGCCAAGTTGCTGGCAAGGCGCGCGATAATTTCCTTTTGCGGGTCATTGGTAGTCCTGATCCTTATGGCAAGCAAATTGACGGCTTGGGTAATGGTAGCTCTAGCACTTCAAAGACGGTGATTTTATCTAAAGCCAAGCAAGCAGATCACGATGTCAATTACTTGTTTGGGCAAGTCAATATCGCCAAACCTATGATAGATTGGGCGGGAAATTGCGGTAATTTAACCGCAGCAGTTGGTGCTTGTGCTATCAATATGGGCTTAGTTGATGCTGATAAAGTTACTAATAGTATTGATGACAGTAGTGAGAGTGGCATTTGCGAAGTACGCATTTGGCAAGAAAATATCAGTAAAACCATTATCGCTCATGTGCCTGTTTACTTAGATGCGCAAGGCAAGGTACAAGTGCAAGAAACCGGCGATTTTGAATTAGACGGTGTGACCTTCCCTGCTGCCGAAGTAAAGATTGAATTTATCGACCCGGTAGATTCATCAAGCGATATGTTCCCCACGGGCAATCTAATCGATGATTTTGATGTGTCTGGCTGTGGTTTAAGTACCGATAGCGTCAAAGCTACCTTTATCAGCGCCGGTATTCCAACTATCTTTATGAAAAGCGAGGATTTGGGCTTTACCGGTACGGAGCTGCAAGGCGACATCAATAGTAATAGCGAAACCTTAGCTAAGTTAGAGGCAATCCGTGCCAAAGGTGGCGTTGCAATGGGCTTATTTAAAGACGTCAGTGAAGCACAAGCCAGTCAGCATATTCCAAAGATTGCTTGGGTTGCCCCTGCACAAAGTTATAGTGCCTCAAGTGGCAAAGCCGTTGAGGCAGCAGATATCGACTTAGTCGTACGCGCGATGAGTATGGGACAATTACATCATGCGATGATGGGTACGGCAGCGGTGGCGATTGCCGCAGCAGCAACGACGCAAGGTACATTGGTCAATGAAGCAGCTGGTGGTAGCGAATTAGGTGAAGTGCGCTTTGGGCATCCATCAGGAACGCTACTCGTCGGCGGTAAAACCGAACGCGTGAACGGACGCTGGCAAGCCAAAAAAGTCTCCATGAGCCGCTCTGCTCGCCGTATTATGGTTGGTGAAGTTTTTGTACCAGCGGATGCTTTTTAATAACGACAATTTTTAGGAAACGAACTTAAAAGAAAATTAAAGGTAACAAGGTTTAAGATACTGCTTAAAGTCTTTATACTGGTGGTCGCTTATTATTATGAATAATAAGCAGTTAATACATGCCAATATCAAATTAAATAGCGCCTTAACCCTATGAGTACTCCGCCACGCCGTGTTCCTTTAGACATCAAGCCGCCCACCAAAAAAAAGGAACGGGGGGCTTTGCTGTGGTCGATTTTAAAAAGGCTCGGAGAGTTTGCAAGACCCTATCGCGGGCTCTTTATTTTAACCTTAATATTGACAGTGCTTGGGTCGTTTACCGCGCAGGTGAATGCCTTTGTCTTGCAATATACCATCGATACTTTGACCAATATTGTTGGTTTACCTGACCCATGGGTAGAAGGTATAAAATTACTGACGCTCATTAGCGTGATTTTATTGGTCAAAGAAGTCCTTAACGTCATCATTACCTTTGGTCAGCGCTATTTTGGTGAGCGTATCCGTATTAACCTATCGCGTGATTTGTCACAAAAGGTGGTTGACCGTATTTTGTCTTACAAAATGGCGTTTTATACCAGCGACGAGAACGCCAGCGGTAAGTTGCAAACCCGCATTGATTTGGGGGTCAGCAGTCTCACGCAATTGGTACAAAACTTCTTTATTGACATGCTGCCGCTGTTTGCCAGTGCTATCGTGTCATTAATCATTATGTTTAACGCCAATTTTTGGGTCGGTATGGTCGGTTTGATTATTGTGCCGATTTACTTTTTTGTCAGTCAGCGCCAAGCCAACCGTCTGCAAGGGTTTCGCAAACAAATGCGCCAATATCGCGAGACCAAAAGCGGCTTGGTGATTTCGATTATTGACTCTATCACGGTGATTAAATCCTTTGTGCGCGAGCCGATTGAGTCCGGTAAGCATTGGGACATCCAAAAGGATATGACCGCCAATCAGCTACGTATTCGCAGTATTGCGTTTATGTATAACGCTGGCAAAACCTTTATCGAGCAAATCGGCGTGGTGGCAATTATTGTCCTAACCTCATATTTTGTGCTCAACGGACAGATGACCATTGGCGCCATTATGTTCCATATCCTACTGTTTCAAAACGTCGCGGCTCCCATTCGCGAATTGCACCGCATTTACGACCAAATTAATAATGCCCTCACCTATGCCGAAGGCTTCTTTGATATCTTGGACGACGACCAAGCAATTGAAAACGAAGGTAAAGTCAAATGTACCGATTTAAAAGGTCATATCGAGCTAAAAGATGTCAATTTCTCCTACCCCAATGGCAAGCAGGCGCTGCATGATGTGAGTTTTAATATTCATCCCAATCGTATCACCGCTTTGGTCGGATTAAGTGGCGCAGGTAAAAGCACGATTATTAATTTATTGGTCAAATTCTATGACCCAAGCAGCGGTACTATTTGCCTCGATGGGCGTAATTTAGAGGACTACAGCACCCATGACTTGCGTGAGCAAATCGGCTTAGTGCTACAAAAGAACCATATTTTCTCAGGGACGATCGCCGACAACATTCGTTACGGGGCGATGAATGCCACTGACGAGGAGATTATCGACGCCGCCAAACAGGCCTCTATTCATGAGCAAGTCGTTGGTATGCCTGAAGGTTATGACAGTGAAGCCAAACTGCTCTCTGGCGGTCAGCAGCAGCGTATCGCGCTGGCACGGATGTTTTTAAAAAACCCACCGATTGTATTTTTGGATGAACCAACGGCCAGTCTTGATGCCATTGCCACCCAGCAAATTAAGCACAGTCTAGATTTAATTAAAAAAGACCGTACGGTGATCATTGTCTCACACAATATCTCGCAAATTATTGATGCTGATGATTTGGTGGTGATTGAAAATGGCCGTGTGATGGAGACTGGCACGCATGAAGAGCTTTATGCCAATCACGGTAAATACTATGAGATATTCAATGCCATGTCCGATAGTTTGAATTTAGATAAAATCAGTCAAACCTTAAATAGTTAATATAGGGCGAAATCGTTATAATGCTCAGTCTTTAAGACATTAAAAAACCCTTTAAATCGTTAGAAGCTAGCCGACTATGACCTGTGAATTTTCTATAAAAACCTTTGATGAGCTGACCACCGTTGATGTTTACCATATTTTAAAAGCGCGCTCACAAGTATTTGTGGTCGAGCAAAACTGCCCGTATCAAGATATGGACGAGGTCGATTTTGATTGTCTGCATCTGGTCGCTCATCAAAATGAAGCCTTGATTGGCTATTGCCGCATTATTCCGCCGTCATTTAATCATAAAAGATCCTCGGTTAATCCATCAGGTCCGATACCAGCGATTGGCAGGGTTTTGGTGCTAGCAGAGCATCGCGGCTATGGCGTTGCCCGTCAAATGATGCTTGAAGCCATCAAATACTGCCGCAAAAAGTATGGTAAAAAAACCATCATCATCTCCGCGCAGACTTATTTGCTAAACTTTTACGAATCACTTGGATTTATCGTTGAAGGTGAACGCTACCTTGAAGACGGTATCGAGCATGTCACCATGGTTTTACCTGTCATTAAAAAAGTAAAGGTGAAAAAAGAAAGCTCGGGAATGGTGAGTAGTATTCTCAGTTTTTTACTCTTGATACTGGCACTTTTATTCATTGTCGGTTTGGTTTATCTCATGGTGTAACTCATGAAACGATAAAACAGTCTTACACGACTTCACTGTTGTTCGATATGAGTATGTTATTTTTGTTGCATCACTGATTGATAAATCATGTCGCTTATCAATCACTCCAATATTGGACTCAAGGAAGAGGTAACAATTATGTCTACGACTCAAAACGCTACGGTAGAGAGCAATATCCGTCCAGAGTATGACGATGAAATTCAAAAAATCGCCGACTATGTGCTTAATTACTCTATCGATAACGACTCGCCCAATAGTGCCGATGCTTGGAATACTGCTCGCCACTGTCTTATGGACACCCTAGGCTGCGGACTGCTGGCACTGCGTTTTCCTGAATGTACCAAACACCTCGGACCCGATTGCGCCGATCAAATCACTCCGAACGGCGCGCGCGTCCCTGGTACGCCTCATAGACTTGACCCCATTAAAGCCGCTTTTGATATTGGCTGCATGGTGCGCTGGCTTGATTATAATGATACGTGGCTTGCTGCTGAATGGGGACATCCCTCAGACAACTTAGGCGGAATTTTGGCAGTGGCGGACTATATCAGTCAGCAAAACGTCAGCCATAATAAAGACCCACTCACCATGCGCGACGTATTAGAAGCGATGATTATGGCGCATGAGATTCAAGGCGTGCTTGCTTTAGACAATTCATTTAACCGCGTGGGGCTTGACCATGTGTTCCTCGTCAAACTCGCCTCAACGGCGGTGGTCGCCAAACTCTATAAATTACCACGCGAGCGCATCATGGCGGCGATCTCGCAAGCGATTGCCGATGGTCAAGCGCTGCGTACCTATCGTCATGCACCCAATGCTGGTAGCCGTAAATCATGGGCGGCAGGCGACGCCACCAGTCGTGCGGTACGCTTGGTCGATATTACCCGCCGCGGCGAGATGGGCATCCCGGGAGCTTTAACCGCGCCGCAATGGGGCTTTTATGATGTGTTGTTTAGCCATACCAATAAAGACCTAGCACTCAAACCTGCAGGCGAGCGCCGTTTTACCTTTCAGCGCGAGTTTGGTAGCTATGTGATGGAAAATATCTTATTTAAGATAAGCTTTCCTGCCGAATTTCATGCCCAGACCGCCTGTGAAGCAGCGGTTATCTTGCATCCTATGGTTGATGATAGAATCGATGATATTGAAAAAATCGTCCTGACCACGCATGATTCAGCCATTCGAATTATCTCCAAAGAAGGCGCACTTGCCAATCCTGCCGATCGTGATCATTGTCTGCAATATATGGTTGCCGTGCCTTTATTGACGGGCGACTTGATGGCAGAAAACTACGAAGATGATTATCACGAACAGCATCATATCTTGATTGATGGGCTGCGCCGTAAGATGGTGGTCGTTGAAGATCCCAATTATTCAAAAGATTATCATGATCCAAGCAAACGCTCGATTGCCAATGCCATTCAGATATTCTTTAAAGATGGCAGCAGTACCGATAAAGTCGCTGTCGAATACCCGATTGGTCATAAGCGCCGCCGCGCAGAAGGTATCCCCGTATTAGAAGCGAAGTTCCGAGCAAGCTTGGCAACGCGCTTTATTGACAGTCGCTGCGCGGATATCTTTGCCTTGTGTGATGATCAAAAGCACTTAGAGCAAACCCCGGTTAATGAGTTTATGGATTTATTTGTCGCTAATTAATGTTAAAGCGTATAAATAGTTCAGCGCGTTTTTGTTTTTATGAATCGTGTTTTTACCAATTTTTTACCAGCCTTTTACCAAGCTATCGACTCACCTGCCCAATCGACAAAACTGCCAGATTGGGCGGCAGTCATGCTATCAAGTACTTCTAGTAAACACTGAGCGCTATAAGCTGGCGAGAACAATTTTTCGTCAGCCACATTGCCCTGAAAAGGTGATGACAACTGGGTATCGACGGTGCCTGGTTGCATGACGACCACGCAAACATCCTTTAGCGACCGACTCCATTCAATGCTCAAATTTTTCATACCCATATTCAGTGCCGCTTTACTCATACGGTAGCTGTACCAACCGCCAAGCTCATTGTCACCGATACTACCAACCCGAGCCGATATGGTCGCAAAAATCGCCGGTGCGTTTGTACTGCGCTCAGCTTTAGCCAGTAGTGGCTTGATATGCTTGGCAATGAGCAAGCTGGCTAAGGCGTTAATCTGCATATTTTGCAAAAAGAAGTCCGTCTCCAGTTGTCGTAGTGCTTTTTCTGGTTGATTATGCGGCGTATGCAATAGCCCCACACAATTAATCGCCCAATCAATATGAGTGGTTTGCTGCTTAATATCAGCAATGGCTTGCTCGATACTTTTCTCATCGCTGACATCCATCGGTAACCAATACAAATTATCGGCTGCAAAGTCAGGCTGATTTGTATGATAAGTGGCAAATATTTTTCCACTGCTTTTATTATTAGCACTCATCTCTATCAGCTGTTTAACCATCGCTTTGCCGATACCACCGCTAGCGCCAATGATTAAATAGTTTTTTTGATTCACAAAGCACTCCTTATTATCATATATATGCATTCTTGCATTCATTTTGGCGTATTTACTTTACATTTACTATGCTAAAACGCTAAGAATAATAGAAGTTATCGCTATTCTATATAGGCTACAATAATCACTGACGGGTAAATACTCGACATCTATCAATTGAGATGTCTAACTGCCGTTAACCTTTAATCTTAACCTTTTAAATTTAACCAACGCCTTTATACGGATGTCATCGCCCTATGCTATCGCCCCAAGACCAATTGACTGAGCTGGTACGAACGCTTGAGACGCAGCAGCATGTCTTTGCCACTGACCCGCTACTTATCACAGAAAAGCTGCAAAGTGAGGATGGGAAGCCCATTCAAAAGTTGCATCGCCGCGCCTCGCGTATCGATAGTAACGGTGCGCTGGCACGTGTGCTTGGTAAAATTGATGGGCGCATCAAAGGTATTATGCTGGTTATGAGTGTGCTGTGGTGCATTTCGGGGTTTTTGGGGCTGTTTACCTTGCTGCAGACCAATGTGGTGAACTTCTTTTATGTGCTGGTTTGTCTGCTTGGGTTTCATACCATCATGCTCTTAGGCTGGCTAGTCATGACTTTGATTAATCAAGGTAAGCAGTCGTCAAATTGGTTTGCCAGTTTTGTGAGTCCAAGTTATCTGATACGCGGTAAGGACGATGTCACCAAAGCGGCGGTTGATTTGTACGAGCGTCAATTACAACACAGCGGTATGCGTTGGTATCTGGGGCGCTTTAGCCATCAATTGTGGCTCGCTACCTTGACTGGTATGCTGCTTGCGATCATATTTTTGTTGATTGTGCGCCAGTATAGCTTTAGTTGGGAGTCGACATTACTCTCTGATCAGGCGCTGATCACTTTGACTCAAATACTCGGCTGGTTACCAAGCAAAGTTGGATTTACCGTGCCGGACAGTGCTGCTATCGTGCAGAGTCGTTTGGTGACGGATGCCATGCCATTATCGATGGCGCGGCAATGGGCAGGCTTATTGGTCGGTAGCTTGCTGATGTACGGCATTGTACCAAGGGCGATTGCTTGGACATTTTGCGCCTTGATGTTCCGCCGTAAAAAAATGCGTTTGGATATCAAGCAGCCGTATTATCAAAAGATTCTAAACTTTTGGCAGCGTCATGTGGTCGATGAAGATGATTTTAAGGCAGCGCCCGCTCCTGTCGCGCCAAAAGCGACAGTCAGTACTGGTAAAAAACTGGTTGCTCTACTTGAATACCCATCACAGCAGGATCATTGGTGGCAATCAGGACTGAATGCCGACATAAGTAGCCATAGTAATAGTAACATTAGCAATGTCGAGAACTTCGGTATTGTTGACGACCGTGATGATATGGAGCGCTTAACGACTTATTTGGACAGCCATCCGGTTCAAGTGCTACTAGGTATACATAGCAAGGCTTTACCTGACCGAGGTACACTGCGTAAACTTGATCGTATTGCCGAACATGCCGCAGACGGCCTTATTGTACAGCTGCTCGGTGATGCCAACACCGCTAACACCAACGAGCAAGAGCAAGACTCAGAAATCCCAAGCTCAGAAAATCAGGACGTTCGTTATCAGCAGTGGCAGACCGCCCTTGCCGCTCGAAAAATCGGCTTGGTTTAGCTTGCTTGTTTAGATACTCTAATACCGATACTCAATAATATTAATAATAAGATTCTATTATGAACAATGACAATAATAATCAAAGCAACCATCAAGATAATGCCAAAGCTGTCGGCCTGTTCGCCGATAAAGCCTATGAGCCCGTACGCGACTCAGAAGCTGATTTTAAAAATGAAAATGTGAATGCTGATACAGAGCTATCGCTGGATAAACCAGCGTCAGATGATCAAGCGCTATCGGTTAATACTGCCTTTAATAATAATGTCTCTAAAAAGACCATTGCCAGTGGCGAAGCGCTCAAATTAGCAGTCGTTGGTCATACCAATACAGGTAAAACGTCACTACTGCGCACGTTACTACGCGATGTTTATTTTGGGGAAGTGAAAAACGAAGCAGCAACCACCCGCCATGTCGAGCAAGCAAAATTGACCGACAGCCAAACGGGCGAAGTATTGGTGGTTCTTTATGACACACCGGGTTTAGAAGATGCTTCAGGGTTAATGGATTGGCTAGAGGACAACACTGCCAATCGCCGCGACGGTATTGAGCGCTTGCAGCAGTTTTTAGCAGCCGACATCGCCCAAGGCGGCGATGCGCTAACTAGCAATGGTAGCAATGAGGACTACAGCCAAGAAGCCAAAGTGATTCGGCAGCTGCTGGCAAGTGATATGGCCATCTATGTTGTCGATGCGCGTGAGCCGGTACTCGGTAAGTATAAAGATGAGCTGGCTATTTTATCGTGGGCTGCAATACCTGTTATGCCGGTATTTAACTTTACTGACAGTCAAGATGCCAATATCGACGCATGGCAGACGATGCTCGCAAGACGTAACTTGCACATCTCAACGCGTTTTGATTCCGTGGCTTTTGAGTTTAAGGATGAGATGCGCTTATGGCAAAATCTTGCCACCATGCTCACTCACTCTGAGATGCTTGAGCAACTCATGGCACGCCGTACAGAAAACTGGGCGCAGCTCTATGAGGAGGCGAATATCATCATTGCCGATTTTTTATTAAATGTTGCCTCATTTGTGCGCGAAATTAGTGAAGATGATGATCCAATGCCCGTACTTGCGCAAATGCAAGAAGCGGTCAGGCAGAGTGAACGGGCAATGCAGAACAGCCTGCTTAACTTATATAAATTTTATGATAACGCCGTGGCAGCAACGCCACTTGAGTTACAAGCCTATCAGCAAGACCCGTTTGACCCTGAACTGCTCAAAAGCTATGGTATTCGCACGACATCTGGTGCAGCAGCGGGCGCATTATTAGGATTGGGCATTGATGCGGCGGCACTCGGTACAACGTTAGGTTTGGGCGCTGCCATCGGTGGTATCGCAGGTGGGCTATTATCCAATACCAGTAGCATCGCTGATAAAATCACTGGCGTAAAGCGCTTATATATCGACCCTGCCACCCTAACCTTACTCGCCACGCGAGCGATAGATTTGCTCACCGCACTGCGTCATCGTGGTCATGCAGCAACCGATGCCACCCAACTGATATATAGCGGCGCAAAAAACGATGCTGATATCTCAAATAACGACAACCTAAGTAACGATAATGAAGAAAGTGTCGTGACGCCGTGGCCGCCACATAAATTACCCAGTGAGCTTAAAAAAGCTCGCGGCAAACCGCAATGGTCATCACTTAGTAGCGGTAAATCTGAACAGGCTCAGCTACTACGTGCAGATATGGCGTGGTCGCTGGCAAGTAAATTACAGTTATATAAGCCTGAGCGTTAAGTATTAACGGTCGGTTTCTTTTATTTTTCAAACATATGGCTTTCAAGCGACCTTTACGATGAGGGGCGTAATAGCATACTTAATGCTTCAGTACCGCGTACGTCTGTTTGCTGTAAATAAATCGGATACAGTGGATAATTGGGAAATTTTTTTTCGATGTCTTGCAGCAATTGCTGTTGCCGCTCGGCACGAAGACGCCAAAATTCATCTGACTGCGTGGGTGCTATCAGCTGATTGATGACTATCGCGGCTGGTGTGAGTTTACTTTCTTCCAATTGTTCGATAGCGCGTTTGGTTTCTGCTAATGGCAATACGTCGGCTGTCATCACCAATACAATCGCTGTTTGGCTACGGTCATGAAGCAATATCCCTGCTTGTCGAAACAGCTGTTTGCGTTTTTCTAGGACGGCTACCGCTTGCTCCCAGCGGTCAGATTTTTTTTGGGCAAACGGATTTGGCACATCTTTTTTATTGATGTCTTTTTGACTGCTCTTTTGATTGTGGCTATCTAGATGGTTCGCGACCGAGCGTAATTTTGCCTGTCGGCGCTGCTGTGCTAGCAGCCCATCTGTCCATGCGCCCATCATCTCTGGCAATACGAGTAAGCGCAACGTATGCCCAGTGGGCGCGGTATCAAATATGATATGTTCATACCTTTTATCAGAGTCAGCATATGCAGCCGTGATTAAATGCTGACACATAGATTCAAGCATGGCTGCTTCTTGTGCGCCAGGCGCTGACTTTGATAGACGCAGGTGCTCACGGATTTTGGGCATCATATCTGGATTGGCATAAGATTTAATGGTAGATTCAACTTGAGCAAAATGCGCATCGACGATGACATCAGGGTTGAGCTCAATGGCATCAAGATGCGGCGTAATCGCAGTTTTTTCATTATTGAGCCGTACATTTAACACATCACCGAGGCTATGCGCTGGGTCGGTTGAGACAATCAAGGTCTTTTTTTGCTGGCTAGCATAATAGCTGGCAAGTGCCGCAGCCGTCGTGGTTTTACCGACACCGCCCTTGCCGCCAATAAAGATAATAGGCTGGGTCGATAGTTGATCTACTAATCCGTGTAGAGGGTGTAATGCCATATTTTTATCTCAATTTTAATTCATTCATTTTTTATCATTTTTTCTTATAAATCTAACTAGCAGTTGACTTAACAACAACCAACGTGGTCAAAGGGGCATTTATCCAACCCCATGCGCGTATGCCATTCATGGAAATTTTCCAAAAATAACGGCTGCAACTCCAAGGTATAAAAGCTAGCAGGATTATCAATGCCTAAGCTCTCTGCAAACATCAGCAGCATAAAGAAGTCTTCTTCATCACGTGCCGCGCGTGCCATCGTCTGGCGATAAGGCGCATGATAAAACTCATTGAGTCCTGCCGCAAAACGTTGCCACCATGGTGTTTCGTTTTTTACTTGGTTTGACGGGCTTTCTATTTGTTTTGGTATCGGGTTATCTTCCATAATTTATTCACCTCTGCTTATTTCTTATTACCTATCAATCTAACGAAAGAGGACTCCACCCGACGCTAGGGTGGAGGTGAATTTCGTATAGCCTAACTCTGCTGATTTTGAATGTATTGCTTAATAATCTCCAACGGCGCTCCGCCACATGAGCCGGCAAAGTAAGAGCGTGACCACAAAACAGGCTTATTATAAGCCGCCCTTAAGTCAATGAAGTTGGCTCTCATGCGCCGGCTTGTGACCGACTTTAGATTATTAACCATCTTACTTAGTTGTACCGTTGGTGGGTATTGAATTAGCATGTGGACATGATCGCCCTCGCCGTTACATTCCTTGAGTTCTGCACCAAAATCCTTGCATATCTCAGCAACAACTTCTTTAAAGTATTGAAGATGATTGTCAGCTAAAACCTTTTTGCGGTACTTGGTGATGAATACCAAATGCACATGCAGATTATAAGCAGAATGACGGTTTTTATATATCTCACTCATTATAATAAATACCCTTTATTGTTTATGTTATATAGTATAACATGGTATAAATAACAAACACACTGACTAATAAAGCATTCATTATGAAAATTAATAAAGCGTACAAATTTAGGCTTGAGCCTAATGCAGAACAAGAGGTTATCTTAAATAACCTTGTTGGTTCTGCACGTTTTGTTTGGAATCAAGTGCTTGCGGTATCGTTTGAGATGTTTGCTAAAAATGAGTTTATTAATGCAACCAATTTGGTTAATAAAATCATGGATATTAAAGCAAATCCTGAGTTTGCCTTCTTAAAAACAAGCTCTAACGCGGTGTCTTTACAACAAAAAATTCGTGATCTCGCTTCTGCTTGGTCACGCTTTTTTGACTCTAAAGTTCATGCACGATTGAAAGAGAATAAGAAAAAACCTAAAAAGCCTAAGTTCTTCAAGCTTGCTGATGGCACAGAAATCCAATTACGCCCGCTTATGCCGCGCTTCAAGCGCAAATCAGATGGGTGTGATTCAATACGCTTGGTACAGTTTGATAAATATTGCCGTGTTGAAGGCAATCGTGTCAAACTACCGAATGGTGTAGGTTTTGTAAAGTTTAGAAAATCTCAAGACATTCTTGGGATAATTAAAAACGTCACCATCAGCAAGAAATCCGGTCATTGGTACGTGTCGTTTGGCACTGAGCGAGAGTTGGAACAGAACCCAATTCACCCTTCTAAAACCGCCATTGGTATTGATTTAGGTGTCAGTAAATTAGTTACCGGCTCAAACGGTCAGTGCTTTAAACCTAAGAGCAGCTTTAAAGCCAATCAAGGCAAACTAGCAAAGCTACAGCGCCAATTAAGTCGTAAGGTCTTATTTAGCCAAAATTGGAAAAAGCAAAACCGTAAAATCCAAAAGCTTCACCATCACATTGCCAATATTCGCCATGACTACTTGCATAAAATCAGCACTGACATCAGCAAAAACCACGCCATGATTGTCTGTGAGGATTTAAAAGTAGTTAATATGTCGGGATCTGCAAGCGGGACTCTTGAAAATAAAGGTCGCAATGTCAAAGCCAAGTCAGGATTGAACAAATCAATTCTTGATCAGGGTTGGTCGATGGCGCTGACTATGCTTGAGTATAAACAGCAATGGCAAGGCGGGTTACTGATTAAAGTAAACCCGCGTTATACAAGCCAAACCTGCTTTGAATGCAAGCATGTTGCAAAAGAAAATAGACGTACCCAAGCAAAATTTGAGTGCGTTGAATGTGGTTATATTGCGAATGCAGATGTTAATGCAGCTCGTAATATTCTTGCGGCAGGACATGCCGTTTTGTCTGTCGAGGGAAGATGCAGTAAAGGTCGCCCGTTGAAGCAGAAAACTTGCGACGGTCGTGAGAAAGTCGCCTAAGAGCTTTTGCTTTTAGAATCCCCCGCTTGAGCTTGTCGAAAGTGGCGGGAGTATGTCAACATGCCTACCTCATACAAAAAACGCCAGCAATTGCTACTAGCGTTTTTTTGATAAAAGTAAAAATGATAAGGTTTAATCTCAATTACGAATCCGTTTTACCTTTATGCAATGTCCATTCTTTACGCAGCACAGATAGACTCTCGAACGTTACTAGAATCGTTGCGATCAAAATAATAATGTCCATAATAATCAGCAGCCAATTGCCCTCGGTAAAAAAGGTTTTTAGCTGAATCAATAAGGCAAAAATGGTCATAACTAGCAAAAATGACAAAGGTGCTAAGGTGTACCAAACCGCTCTGCCTTTACGTAATAAAATAACCGTGACAATCATAAGGGTTAATGCTGCCATGAGCTGATTGGTGGTACCAAATAGTGGCCAAATAATCATGCCACCTGCACCATCAATACCACCGGCGCCAAATGCTAATAATAGACAGCTACCGACGGCAAGGAAAGTAGCCACGACACTTTTACTTAGCACTGGAATGTTATAAAACTCACCAAACTCTTGGAATATATAACGTTGTAAGCGGACACCCGTATCCATCGTGGTGCCAGCGAATAATGCTGCCATAACAGTGAGCATTGTTTGAGAAAGCACCATATCGATACCAACACCTGCATTTAAGATGGTCGCACCACCATCAATAAAAGCACCGATAGAGCCGTCGCCAAATTTTTGATAAACCGCTTGCCAATCACCGAGTGTCGCAAAACCTGCGGTGGCCGCAAGAATGGCGCCCAGTGCGAGCATACCTTCACCCATAGCGCCAAAATAACCAACAAAACGTACATCGCCTTCTTTATCAATCTGTTTAGAAGTCGTTCCGGTCGCCACCAAACCATGGAATCCTGAGATAGCGCCGCAAGCAATAGTGACGAATAACAATGGCATTAATGACGGCGTGCCGATGGGTAAATCATGATTAATCGCTGGCGCGACAATGTTTGGTGTCGCAATAAATACGGCTGCATACAATAAAATCAAACCAACAAATAATTGTAACCCATTAATATAATCGCGCGGTTGCAGCAGCATCCATACTGGTAATAATGAGGCAATCGCCGCATAGGCGAATAAGATAATAATCCATACGGCGTTATCCGGTAGCCCCATAAAAGTCTCTGGTAACACGACTGGGAACATAGGGCCAAGATAAATAAGTCCATATAGAGCGACAACGCCAATAATGGATACCCAAACCAGATTCATCTTATAGCGATAGATACATTGACCGATGATGAAGGCCACGACCAATGCGCCCCAGACAGGTAACACAGAAGATGGGGTCTTAATCATCATATTGGCAATAGCGACGCCAAATACTGCGTTTACCATTAATAATAATAAGAAAATAACTACCATCATTAAGCTACGTACACGTGTGCCCATGACGGTACCAGCAATCGAGCCAATAGACTGACCCTTATTGCGCATACTGGCCCAAATGGCTGACATATCATGGACGCCTGCCATAAAAATGGTCCCTAAAACCACCCAAATAATGGCCGGCACCCAGCCCCAAATAACCGCAATTGCAGGACCGATAATCGGCGCCGCCCCTGCAACCGAGGTAAAATGATGCCCCCACAATACATATTTATTGGTGGGGATATAATCTACCCCATCTTTCATCGTATGGGCTGGCGTGGGACGACTGTCATCCAAGGCCAAAATCTTAGTGGCGATAAATTTTGAGTAAAACAGATAACCGCAAAGCATTGCGGCCACACCAACCAACAGTACAATAGCACTATTCATCTTATCTCTCCCTAGACAAGTATTAGATAGCCTTACAAGTTCAAGCTTTTTAAATCAAAATCTTAAAAATATGCTAGATTAGTGAGCAGTGAAAGACTCGGCTCACTGTTCTTCAAGAAACAGTTGCTAAGAAAACAGCTATCAATGAGATAACAGCATATCTTCTTGTGATTACTGGCTAATAAAGCATAGTATTTTAAGGTCAAAACGCTTAACCAATTAGCCATGAAGTATGGTGAGTCTTTACTTCTTGTGTGACTTAGCATTCTATGCCTTAAATAGTAACTCATTTGGCAGTAATTGTAACGTTGGTGAAACATTAAAAACGATAAATACAGGAGTTAGAATGGCCCATTATTTTGGATTTATACCGTCAGATGAATTAAAAGCGCTGATTATTGAGGCAGAGCAAATCTTTGAATCAAACGTAGAAACAGATTACTACCCCTATCGTGATGCCTTAACCCACCAAACGGCGCGTGACCTCACCGATAAATTATTGGTTGGACTGGTAGATATTATTCCAAATCCTGAGCGCCAAGCCGCCATGCGTAAAGTGGTCGGTACGGTCGAAAAAGCAACTGACACGCTGCTTAATATTTTATTGGGTAAAGAGAATAACGAAGAAGTGTTGCCGAGTTTTCATTTTTTACGTGATAAAGCGACCTTTATCGATAACGAAGGTGAAAAGCGTATCGGTTTTAAATTGTCAGATGCTGACGCCAAAATCATTGATGCTGGTTTTGCAGCGGTTACTCCTGAACACGTAGATATGAAAACGTTTAAAACGGCACTTGAAACGATGAATGAAGAAACGTTAACGCATTTCATTAGTCGCTATGCGGAAACGTTGAAGCTTGGCATGATTAAGCGCAAATCTGTGCCAGTTGCCAAAGCAGCTATCGATAAAGGAATGACCATGGCACTAAATAAATTACTGCCTGATCTACCTGATGCATCATTGAATCGTTTGGCCAATTATTATCGCCCATTTATCGTAAAAAAACCTGAATAGCGGTTGTATTAGCAACTATTATGTTTTTATTAAAACGGTAGTGTTGGGCAAATTTGCTAAAATTTGCTAAAATAGGCGGCACTTTTATCAAAGGCGCAACTCATGACCCAAATTAACAACCAAGAAATTGAAAAAACCCTGCGCAACTCAGAGTGCCTGATCAGCAGTATCGAAGTAGCCGCTGCTTATGAGCGCTTGGCCGCCCAGCTCAATCTACATTATGCCGGTTTAAATCCAATCGTGATGGTCGTTATGAACGGCGGACTTATCCCAGCCGGTCAACTATTGACTCATCTAACCTTTTACCATCGCATGCATTATATCCATGCATCACGCTATCGTGATAATGCGGGTACCAATGAGCTTGATTGGAAATTTAAGCCTGACGTAAGTATCGAAGGCGAACACGTTTTATTAATCGATGATATTTTTGACGAAGGTATTACTTTAAAAGCCATTGTTGAAGAATTAGGTAAAGAAAAACCCTTATCGATTGAATGTTGCGTATTACTCAATAAAGAGCATGATCGCAAAGTTGCAGACTTTGATGTTGATTTTGTTGGTATCAACGTTGCAGATCGTTATGTCTATGGCTGTGGCATGGATTTCCATGGTTACTTGCGTCATCTGCCTGGTATCTACGCTATTAAAGAAGACAAAATCTAGTCATTCTTTGGTTGAGTGTTTTGAATGTATCGCATAATAAAAAAGCATCCGACTGGATGCTTTTTTATTGCTTATTGCTTTGATTGTAGTCAGTGGCAATTAAAATTGCAATGCCAAACCCGTATGGCGCTCAGTGGGTGTTTGGACGGCCTTTTCCAAAGCGGATTTCGTACTATATATGGTTACCTGTTTTTTGGCACGGGTCACAGCGGTATAAATAAGTTCTTTACTCAGCAATCTTGCATGACTATTATCAAAAGTAATGGCCACATGATCAAACTCAGACCCTTGCGATTTGTGAATAGTCATCGCATAGGCTGTGGCGATCACCTCTTCATTGAGAAGATTGACGGCTATCCCCTGCTTCTTGTTTTCAAAAAACACTTCGAGTCGACTACGCTCATTACCAGTTTGCAAACAAAACCCAATATCGCCATTAAATAATCCTAGCTCATAATTGTTTTGAAGGACCATAACGGGACGACCATGAAACCATGTGTTTTGACCCAGTGGTAGCTTAAGCTCAGTAAGGTGCCATTGAGTAAAGTATTTATTAATATAATGGTCGCCCCACTCGCCATTATGGCCAGCAGTTAACACCCTGAACTGATTAAAGGTTTCCATTAATGAAGCAATGGTATCTTTAACTGATTCTGGCACGGATTTTTCTATCGGATTTATCAGCAGCGTTTTTATTTTGTTTATGTAAGTGTGGTAGTTTGATGTGAGGTTTGAGATATTTTTATTTTTGCTTAGGCTATTTTCTATTTTATTATGTAGAGAAGCTTCTGTTTGTAAGGGGTTAATGTTATTCACATATTGAAAACTCAGTACCTTATCATGCTTTAACAGCTGCCAAATAGTATGAGTATCTGTCTTTGCCTTATTGATTTGATAAGCAAGCTTACCAATACCCGAATCTGATGTAAATCGACGACTCTCTGTTAGCTCTGCATGGATAGGCTCTAACCGCGGAATGCGGCACAAGTCAGCCAGTACCGCCCCTGCATCTACAGCTGCCAATTGGTTCGCATCTCCTAATAGTATCAGCCTTGCGCCAGGCTTTACCGCACTCACAAGATAGTTCGCCAGCTCCACCCCTAGCATCGACGCCTCATCGACGATAATAATATCCTCGCCCAGTGGATTATTAGCATCATAACGCGGTCTGCCAGTACGTCCGATACCTAGCAAGCGATGAATGGTTTTGGCTTCTTGTAATTGTAGTTCGACATTCGCGGTGCCTAACGCGGCTTGCAAAGACTCTTGCATACGCTGTGCCGCTTTACCAGTTGGTGCTGCTAATGCCAAGCTGGCACTGTCAGTGCTAAATCTAATGCTTTTAGACGCATCTGCCCCACTCTCTGTTGCCTGTTGCAGTGCAATCACTAGCTGAGCAACGGTGTAGGTCTTCCCCGTACCTGGTCCACCAGTAATAATGCTAAAGGCGTTGTTATTGGCGACATTAATTGCCTTTATCTGATTTTCGTGTAGGTTTTCGGGTATTGCTATCTCTAGCGGTGTTACCTGATGGTCTAAAATAGTGTTGATGCGCGCGGCTAAGTTAAATTCTGCTTGCCAAGCTCTGTGTAACCAAAAAGTGATTGCTGCGTTTTGTTTATCAGCCTTTTTGTTATTTACAAGCTGATAAACGATAGGTTGATTATTTTTGCTTAGGCTATTTATATTTTCATTCTGGTTTGTATTAGCATTAACGTCAGCGAACAAAGTGTGCTCATCGATTAACTTAGAAAAAAACGTTAAGTTACTATTTTTCAATAATTGGTAGAGTGCCGCTACTGTATCAAGCCTTTTAACCAAGATCTCTTTTTCATGATTACTGAGTGCCAGCTGCGCCCATAGCTGGTCTTGCTTAGCAAACAAGTTCTCTAGCAGTACGAATATTGATACCTCAGCCGTAATATCCACCTCTGACTGAACCTCTATTTGAGTGTCATTCAAGGCAATAAGCGGCATCGCTAGCATCTCTAACAGCTGCTGTTGCCAAGCATATAGTGTCACCACTTCGTCATTGATATGACCGCTGAGCGGTACTTCGTGCTCAGTTTCCTGAATGGTGAGTACAGTATGCCCCTCTTCTAAATGCGCGGCTAACATAGTAAATAAGGCTGCAAATAAACCGCTGTCTGGTGTTCTGTCTATTTTTTCACTACCAGTATTAAGCTTGGCATCGGTCACGTTATACGCTAAATGCGTTTGCTGACGGCGCAGCAAAATATAATCACTGATGTTGCTGGCCCAGCTTTCTTGTAAGCTAATAGCAGCGCTGCTCTTATTATTATTCATAAATTATTACTCATGGTCTGTTTTTCTCTATACTTATAGGATTAATCGCTACAGTAATTTGTTGCATCAAATTCGTAATTGCATTCATTTTGTGTACCCTGCTAACTGGGCATGCCAAACAATGCATCTAAGGCCTTAATAAAATCAATAGGAATATCCCACGTCACCAGTCCATAGCGGGCCCTGTTTGTTGGTTTGTCATGCATTGTCTCACTGGCTATTGAGTCGCCGCCACTCAGTACATTCGCCTCTTTTGCTTTAGTCACCAACTGAGAGGTTGGATCATATACGCCTCGTAAAAAGACATACTCCACCGCGCCCAAATACTTAGCTTCATTGCCTACATAATCAGCAATTCGCATCGACAAAAACCGATGCAATGCCACTTGATAAATGGCTGCTTGCAACCAATACCCTGCTTTAGACATCGCTTGCTTGAGCGTAGCTTCGTTATAATCGCTTAGGCTATTTCCTAAAAAGTTACTTTTATAATCGACGACATAATACTTGCCAGCATGCTCATACACCAAATCGATTTCACCACGTAAATAACGATATAAATGCGCTTTGTTTTGCGGAACCAGATTGACATGTTTGTCGGTTTCATTAGGCAGGTACTGCTGAAAGAGTCTATTAATATCTTGTGCTTTAAAACGCTCTGACAGTCCCATATTGAACTCTAATTCAGCGAACCTCTGACTTGCATCGATAGAGCGTAACGGCTGATCAGACGCTAATAGCGGCGTATGTAGCACCTCTTCAATCCAGCCAATGAGAGCTGCATGCTTGCTAGCATCTATCGAGTCCGAATCCAATGAATCAGTATTTAATGAAGCACTATCGCCTTGCTCTTGCTTCTTCGCTTGTAATCGACGGCTTTGGGTTTCAGCACTGCTATACACCAACGGCAGCTGATAGCTACTAATAGCTCTATCGATAACCTGAGACCACTGGGATTTATTATTAAAATCAATTTTTTCAAATATCTCATGCAAAAATGTACCCGCATTGGCACCTTTCACAAAGGTAAAACGAATATCATCCTCTAACTTGAGACTTGCCTGATCGACTTGCGCGGCAGCGTCATGACTATCTGATGCATGACCACCCAGTGACGGTGGAACTGACGTTTCGGTGATATTGATATCAACATCAATATCTATCCCATCATCAATACGCTCATCCATCACAGCCATTGTCTGCGTTGACTCATCTAGCTGACGGGCTAAGGCGGTAAAACTGGTCTTAGCCCAACCGTAAAAGTAATTGATTTTCATAACTTCTGAAAAATCATCATACTCAATAGGTTCGGTTTTGGGCGTAATAAAATCGGGCGATCCACTTTCTGTTAATTTGCCTGCTTTAGTAGCAGCACAGTTATCGTTATAGAACTCATTGACCTTATGCCCTCTAATCATACCTATGGTGCCTTTGAATCTATCTGGCAATTCAAATTTTGGCTCTGGTGACTCAAACCAATAGAACACCGGCTTTAATTCAAACCCTGTTTTGTTGTGGGGATCTCGCAGTACCACATAAAGCTGTTCACTGGCGCGCGTAAAGGCCACATAACCAAGCCGGCGCAGCTCCTCGAAGCCCTCCTGCGTTTCAATATCGGTATAGTAACCCTTTGTGGTCGCAGAGCCTTGTACAGGAGAGAATCGGCGCTGATTGCCTGTCGATTGCTGCGCCAACGCTGACTGACTTTGTTGAGTAACATCTTGTTGGGTAGGGTTTTGTTGCGAGTTGTAGAGATACAACCCATAGTCTTCTTTATTACCTGACTTCCTACTGGCATCACCCATACCCAGCACATAGACAATAGGAAACTCCAACCCTTTTGATTTATGAATGGTCATTAGCTGCACGCCAGATTCTGTCGGTAACGGATACTGCTTGGCCCAATCGCTGCTAGGCGCGCTATCTATGTTTTGTCTAAACCAGGCCAGCAGCTCGTACTCACCCATGCCGATACCATACTGCGCTAATATATCCATTACATGACGCAAATCCATAATATGACGATCGCCTTCTGGATGGGCGGCTAATGCTTGCCAAACGCCTTGCGGCTGCACAGGGCTTTGATCTAACAAGTAATGCATGGCCGATAATACGCCAAAGTGCTGCCAACGCTGGGCACCTTCTTTTAAATAGCTAATAAAGTCTTGATAGCTTTTCTTATTATCAATGGCTTTTATATTAGCGCTATTTAAATCTACAGCTCCTGCCTCATGGTCAATCATCATGGCTTTAATATCTTTGATACTCAGGCCATACAAATGACTGGTCAGCACCCGATTAATCATGTCATGACGATACGGATATAGCATAGCACTCAGCAGCGCTGCCACATCCTCTGCCATGACGGTTTCGAAGATACTCACGTCACTGGTGGTCAAGGTCGGCACATTGAGCTTTACCAGCTCATCTTCCACCCGTTTTAAATCTTTTTTGGCACGTGCCAGCACGCCAATATCGCTCGGCTGAATCGGCTTGCCTTTTAACGCCTGACCACTGCTGAGTAAGGTCGCAATATGACGCGCTGTGATTTCATGTTCATCGTACTCAAGCTCCTTGTCCTTATCATAAGGTAGGTGCAACACACTCACTGGCTGAGCAGAGAGTACGTCATTTACTAACTCGCTACTTAGTATGTTTGAATCATTAAACCAAGACAGCTGATTTTCTTGCTTTTCAGCTTTAATGTGCCGGTAATAAATACCACTACCTAACTGTGCCAGCCTATTCTCATGAGTCACTGGCGCAGGCATACCGAACCAGCAGTTTAGAGCATTAATCACACTGGCGTTTGAACGACGGTTAATATCGAGCGTCCATAGGCTACTTTTGTCAAACTGAGCTTTCATATAATTGTAGTTGGCGACATCACCGCCGCGAAACCCATAAATGGCCTGCTTAGGATCGCCTACCAACAACAAAAACTCATGGTTGGTTTTATTGCTCGCTTTATCACCCGTAGCCTGCTTGTCATTAGCCGACGGTTTACGTTTATTTGTTGGCAAATAGATGCTTTCAATCATAGTGGCTTGCTCGCCATTGATATCCTGCGACTCATCAATCAATGCCACGGGATAATGATGACGAATATAACGTGCCAGCTTCTCTCCTTGCCGACCCGTTAATGCTTGGTTTAAACGCACCATCTGCAAGCTAAAGGTGGTTTCACCGCGCTCTTCTAATATAACCGGTAGCCTGTCACGTACCGCCAACACGATATGGCGATTGAGATTGGCTAAAATAGTAATAACGTATTCATCGAGCTTTTTGCTTTCTTCAATATACCGTTTAAAGTCACGAACCACCTGCAACTCATTAAATATCAAATTAACTCTTTCACCATCTTTTGGCTTGTAGAACTGTTTGCCTATATCATCAGTTTTCTGAAACGCTTCAATTAACTTTCCAGTATAAGTTTTTTTGTCTGATATGAACTTATAAGCGGCGAAACCAGACTCTTCTAACACTTGAACGATTTTCGGCCAAGACTCTCTGTTATTCTGCAACTGTCCTTTGGGAACTTCATAATATTCGCCGTCAGGCTTAAAGAAAGCATCAAGCTCATCGCTGCGCTCAATGATACTATGGATAAGCCGCTCGTAACCCTCAAAAGAAAAATCACTGCTCACAACTTCATCAATTGGCGCAGAAATAAAATTCAGCGACCGAGTTACATAGTTTTTATGATCGCCCACCGCCGTCAGCTTACCTTGCTGATCCATCAATGCATACAATTTAGGTTGCTCGTGATACAGCCTACTTTGAAACTGACGCAGCTCATCATGAACAATACTGTCCGTCACTTGCTCAATGCTGCTGTCTTCAATAATAGCCATCCCTTGCTGATGACCGGTCTCGCTACTGTATTCCTTCAACCATTTTTGCGCCAAGCTATCAAGGGTTCCGACAAACAGCTTGTCCAAGGTGGTTAATACAAGCGCCGTGCGTCGAATGGCTTCTGTCATAGGATAACTGTATACATGATCAAGCAAGTAGCCGACCAGATGCAGATTGATAGGGTCTTGCATGATGTCATCTAAGCGCACATATTTAGCCTGAGCGACTAACCAGTCCTCACGATCTTTTTTTGCTTGTGCACGCTTTTCAGCAGCAGCTTTTTTGTCATGAACGTTGTTATAAACAAAGTCTTGATTTAGTTCATCTGCATCTATTTCAGCGTTTGAATCCGTATTTGAGCTATTGACTGCTTGCTTATCACTATCAGGTGTCACCTGTAATATATGTGGATACAAACTCTCTTTATTAGCGCGGTCAGCACTCAGGCTATTCACCCATTGCAGCAGCTGATAGAAATCCACCAAACGATCATGAATGCGCTGACGCATCTCAGCAGCCGCAGCGCGAGTAAAGGTCGTCGCAATGATTTGCTCTGGTGCACGCCGTGCCTCAATCAACAGACGCAGTACAATGCCAGTTAGTGTCCACGTTTTACCAGTACCAGCTGACGCTTCGATAAGATGCCGACCCGTCAATGCAACATCAACCGCTGGTATCACATCCGCATTATTCTTAGGCTTAATCATGTCGTGATTCGCAACCTCACTGTCAGTCATACCCTGATATGTATCAGATGCGTGTGGCTGGGTAGAAATGTCCATCATGTGAGTGGTGGCGGTAAATTCTGTCATAGGGGCGTACACTTTTTATTATCAATTAAACCAAAGGGCAAAAAACGAACCGTTTTAAACAGTTTTAAGTAACCAGCTAGCCTGCTAACTATCTAAACCTTGTAGCGCTGTAAACATTGGCTCATAAAGCGGCTGTGCTAACGTCGTTAATGCTGCTGATAAGGTTTTAAACGCGTCTTGATCACGCAGTACGTATTGCCAAATGGCATGCTGCGAGCAGGTATCGTATACTGTATCTACGTGATAGCTAGGTCTTAGCCAATCTGAGAAGTCTGCGCGTTTTGGCCAATAGCTGCCGCTCTCATCTTCACTCTCTGCCGCTTTTGCACACTTATCAAGATAACTGAGCGCATATTCTGGCAATAAGGTAATCGGCACTTGACCTACTAGCTTGCCAAATATCGCCCACTTTATCAGCTCGGTCACGGCATCTTCATACACAATAGGGCTTAACTTAAATGTGATTACATCTTTATATTTACCAACTTGCGAGTTGGATTTGTTAAAGCGCCAAATACTCACGCCATCATCTGCTGCGACTTGCTCGGCAGTGGTACGTCTGGCAACTTGCCAATACAGATGCGACAACCAAAACTTGATTAAATGCTTGGGGCTAGCAGAATTGGGCAGTATGTTTAACCACTGCTTGGGTGAGTTTTCCGCATAGGACACGCCAGCCTGTAGATTAGAGGGATGGTGATTGGCATCTATCGATACTGATGTAGGAACTGATATTGGTACTGAACCTTTTATTTTAACTATTTTAGGCAATAGCTTCGGTAGTGGCGCATTATCAGCATGGTTCAACACAGTCGCTAACTCTAGCTGAACGGGATGCTCGGTGGTTGGGGTCAGTAGCTGCAAACCACCTATCTCGCTTGCCTCTAATATCTGGGCATCATCCAAGCCATTAGCAACTAGCTGTTCTTTAAATTCCTGACATTGCTGCTGCAGTTTTTGTTTTTGATTGGGCAAGGTCGTTTGGCGCGCCACACCTGCTGGCATGATTTTTTGATACATCAAGATTGGACTGTCTTGCGTGGCGGTGCTGTCGGTACTATTATTTGCTGCATCGCTCGCCAGCTCGTTAATCAGATACTCTTTTATCTGATAAGTCGTTAGATTGTCTAGGAATAGTGGCTCTTGATGTGCCATCGCTTCCTCACCCTGCACCACATGCACCTTTTGAGTACGCAAAAATGCCTTGGCAGGATGGCGCACTTGATAGGTCAATACCCCTTCAACGTCTATCTCTCCAATATTAAATACAGTTTCGGAAAGTGCCTTTTTAGTAAGGTCATTAACCTCACCAGAATCATTGAATACAGCTGTTGCGTCTAGTGACAACATCTCAGCTATTACATATAAGGTTTGATTGTCTACTTGTCCTAACTGACCTAGAGATTGACCAAGCAGCTGAGCAATTGATTCGTACTGTGCTTTGGTAGGCAAGCTAACCAGTTCTGCATGCTCACTAAATGCTCTGCCCTTTAAGGTATTAAACACTGCTTGCCAAAGCGGCGCCGGAGGAAACTGACGTTTTTGCGCAAGCTTGGTTTTGCGCATGGCTGTATTCAAAAGAACATCTAACTCATCTGCATTATCAATAAGTCTGTTGTCTTGAATATCATTTTCAGTGTGGATAGCTGTGCTTTCATTCAAATTGAGCTTAGGAGTGTCAGACGCTTGCTCACAAACATCTGCGTCTTCAATGTCTGTTTCAAACAAACTCTCATGAAACGGCAGTGCCGGATGCTCAGTCAGCAGCCACTGTTTAATCAATTTAGGTAAATAACGCTTAAGGCTCTCGGTGGTAGAATCAACATTCTCAGGTAATGTGTCTAACGCTTCAAGCGAGTTGACCTGCCACTGCACCTCACCTTGCAAAAATTGTAATAGCTCACTAACTGGGTTGGCTGGCAGGTGCTCGTGGGTATCCAACAGACTTTGACCGTTATAAAATATCCAGCAAGCACTGCGCGCACACAGCAAGGCATCTAAAAATGCACCATTATCATCATCTTCACTGACTCTATCACCGCGGCGGGCATTGGTGGCTTTCATCAAATCATAGCGATTATCAAGATCACGCCCAGGAAATTCAGACAGATCCATATTGAGCATCACCACCAAATCAAAAGGCACATTTCTGAGCGCCCCAAATCGACCAAAGGTAATCACCCCAGTCGGCTCGGCACTGACCTGCTGACTCTCAAGCTCTGCTTCAATACTGTCCAGCATAAAATTCAGCTTTAATGGCAACTGCTCAACGCCTGCCAGCCTTTGCTCTACTTCTTTTTTGTTAGCATTACTGACACTATCGCTACTGGCGTACTGTCTATAGTGACGATTGGCCCTCAGGCTTGATTTAAAGCCATTCATAGCGTTATAGATGGCGCGCATCGTACGCGTTTGATCGACATCACTAAAGTAGCGATGAATGACTTGTTTCTCAATCTGATCAAGCCAATCTTCCGCTTTTAGTTTTTGTGTATGATCATCACGGCGCGCAGTCAAACCGGCATAAATACGACAAAGCGCTTCAATAATTATCGCATCATTTAGGCTCACTTGCGGCAGCGGCAAACTCATTTCCGGCAAGGCAGTGCTTGGCCACTCTTCCTGTGCCAAAGGATATAAGCAATCGCTTAAACTGGCCTCTGGCATCACGAGACCCAAGGTTAATCTATCTAACGCTTGAGCAAAGGTAAATCGGTAGTCATAGTCGTTGCTATCTAGGGTTTGTTTAAGATGCCATTCATCAAAGCCGCGAATAAAGCCTGCCTCTACCAGTAAATCACAGCCACGGCTCATCTGATCATGGGTTAAGCCAAAACTTTCATGCAGCGGTGGCAGCATTAGCCAATCAAGCACCTCGGCGGCTTCAAAGCGGGCACTATGACTGCCTAACAGCTTATAAAAACCAATGATGGCTTCCCATAGCTGACGAATATCTGCATCGACCACACCAGTTACCTTTGCAGGCAAGGTCAAACCGTCTTGGCCTTTACCACTAACGAAAATAGAGCTGATCAGCGCATGGTGACGCTCAACATCGGGCAGCAACACGACAATATCGGATATATGGCGTTTTTTCTTACCAGGTTTTAATGGCTCATTCAACCAGCGCCCAATCATGATGCGCAGTACTTCAAGTTGACGCTGTAAACTGTGGCATGAATGAATACTTAGGCTATTATCTTGCGCAGACATTTCCCAAAAACGCTCCTTCTCAAAGCGTTTATTCTCTAATGCTTCATCGACATACCACGGCGTCTCTTGCTCATTTTGATCAGAGCCGGTCTCTATTTGTTTACTGACTGCTTGCGATACTTTGGCCGCGGTCGCTTGCTGGGTAGACTGCTCATCGAGCATCAACACATCATTTTGTAAACGTCTCAATAAGCTTACGCTCTTTTGCAGCTGTTGCGCACTATCATCAAAATCAATACTGAACTCGTCGCTCAAGCCATCATTGCTATCATCGCCCTCATTAAAGATATCTTGCCACTCGACGAGTGCGTCTTGGTATTGCTCATTACCCGATAAATTTGCGAGCATCGCAAAAGTATCACGCGACTGTTTACCCAAACGTGATAGCAAACTGTGCCCATAATCACGCAGAAACACGCTTTCAGGGTTAATGATCTGTTGACGCTGTAGCCATGATTTATCAACAATATCCGCCCAAAACAGCTTGGATGGGTTGTAGTGCAGCAGTGTGATATCCATGTATTGTGACAAGCGCTGTAAAAAGTCGAGCTCGGTTTGTGGCAATTGCTGAATGGTAAAAATGCGCAGAACTTTGGGCAGTTGAGCACGCTCATTCGCCTTGTTGCTTTTTAGCGCTGACCAAAAAGTATCCTCAAGTGCCACCCGGTGCTGATGCACATCGGCAAACAAATGCGACCATAAGAAACGCTGCGCGACCTCTAACTCTACATAGTGCGCCACCAACCATTCAGGGGTGCCACGTGCATACTTATCGAAGCGCAAGGATAGTGCATCCTTATCCGCTATCAGCGCATCCACATTAAGCGGCTTATTATGTGACCACAGATCCAACCAGTCCTCACGATGGGTTAAATAGCGGTTAAACACCCTCGCCAAATCACTTGCCAGCTGCCAAATACGCGCATCTTGCTGTGCCTTATCCTGCTGAACTTCTTCTTGCGGCTCATCAATCAAAGACGCCAGCAGTGGATGAACGGGATGTTTTTCATCAGCGACAATCGCCTCTTGATAGTAAGTCAAATAACCAAACAATCGCCACTGCATTACCGTTGGTGACAGTACTGCCACCTCAGGCACATTCAACGTTGACGCTACAGGGTTTTGTTCTAATAAATAGGCATTGTGGCGGCTCAACACATCCTGCATCAATATCCACTGATACTGACCCCAAAACGTCGTCGTCACTAAGGTACTGATACCCGCTTGGCTTGCAATAGACTTGTCTAGCCAATCACCAAGTACCATTGATGGCACAATGACAACAAACTCTTCAAAAATGGGTTGATTTTTGGACTTATAGGCCTCCAACAACTGCTCAACTAAAAGCTCGGTGCGGTGCGACTGAATAATGGTAAACATAAATGAGGTAATCTATTTGAATGAATAAAGCTGGAATAGTAAAAATTGAGTATTAAAAACAACACGACGAGCGTGTAAATTTTACGGCAAAGCTGATGATAGCGTATGGTTTCATACTTTTTCTGAAGAAGAAACGTGGTAGGCAACACTCATCAATCTATGTTTGCTGCTCGTTAGTCTGTTGCATTTCTGCTAGCATAATATCGATTAAAAACAGTAGATATTATAGTACCAATTCATGCATAACACCCTGTGTTTGGCAGTAAAACTGTCGCTAATAATAAACGATGAGTATTAATAACACGGTTGGTAGTGAGAAAAGCTAATAACGTGCGCAATCTGCTGATCAGTGTGCCACTGTTCGCGGTGGTTTACCAGCACGTCACCTATAAAGCAAGAGCGCTTGCGACAACGGATGTCGCTCTACCCTTTACCTAAACTTTTTTGTTAAAGAGATAACAGAATACTATGCCCATGCGCCCCATTGATGCCATTTTCGTTCATCCTAAACGCCGGTTGTATGTTGTATACTACCGCGGTGAGCTGTGGGAATTGCCCCGCATGAAAATTGATGATAGGTCATGGCAAAACAGGCAGCCTTATACTGACGATAGCAGTGGTCTTTATCTTAGCATCCATCAAGCCATTAGCGACCCGATATTGACCCAAAAACTTCGTACTTTAAACTTGCCAGCAGCGGTGCGTGGCAGCACGTTACCACGCTTTGAAGCATGGTGGGAAGCCCACGGTTTTAAATGGCTTAAAGACAAACTTACCACCGGTGAATCGCCATTGGCCGCGCATCAGGCTTTGCAAGCATTGTCTACTAATATGGCAGCTGCTCAAGCGACTGATAAACAAAACGCGCCTGTTTCAGGCTTCCAAGTAGTATCTAATGATGCTAGCAGTAATAACGAAAATAATCCTACCCAACAAAAAACTAATGAGCCAAGTACGGCAGCACCTGTAGCAAAAGACGCGGACATCTTTGCTCATATGCTGGCAGATTTAGTAGACGAAGTATTAAACCATCAAGAATAAATCTGTTACCATTTATCATCTACTCTATCAATTAACCACATTAACCAAAAAAAGAGCGGTAACTTATGAGAGATTACAAGCTGCTATTAGCGGGGCTTATTTTACTGCTGCTGATTATTTTTATCGCCATCTTTACTTGGTTATGGACCAGTAACCGCAAAAATATGGACCCTTTGCCGATTATGGCAAATAACAATGATACATCGTCTGCGGATAATGACGAAAATACCATTGCAAAAAGCACCTTGCACATCCAAGCAGAAGATGGGCTGCAAGCACCTTTAGATGCGGTGATTGCAAGCTTTCAAGCACGCTATCCAAATATGCAAATATTAACAAACTATGTGCCTTCGGCTGCCCTTTTAACGTTATTCGTTAATGATTTTGCCGACAGTCATCGCACCGACGATGAGCGCGCGTCTTTTCTCATAGATACCGATTTAATCATTGCGAATGGCAAGCTGTCAAAAGAGCGCCTAGCGCCTTTGCAAGAACAATTAAAAACCGCTCAAGACAAGCACAACCAAAACAAATTAAATGATAGTAGCGCCCAAGTTAAAAAAGCAGAAGATGGCGTAGATGAAGCTGATGCAGAAGTGGCGGCTCACGCCAAAAGCGATAATACCAATACCCGTAGCCTGAGTTCTTTTGGCTATGCCCTACAAGGCGAGCAAGCGGTAGATGGCGTGGTATTAACGCAAAACCCTGCGGCGATTAATTTTAGAAATTTTTTGCTCTCAAGTACCGGACAAGATATCTTAAGCCAGCATAATTATACCAATATCGACGGTTATAAGAATGATATGGACAATTTATTTCAACCAAGTTCACGCGCCAAACAAGCAACCGGCGAGCTCTCGGTAGATGTATCCGACGCGCTTAGCAATGGTAAATAAGTCTAAGGCCCGCTGCCTGATGATTACGCATTGCTTTTGTCAGACCTTTTTTTTACAATAGCACTCCACCACGCGCCTATAGCTCAACAGGATAGAGCAGTTGCCTCCTAAGCGATCGATCGGGGTTCGAGTCCCTGTGGGCGCACTACTATACATACCTTTACCACCCTTTAACGCCCTGATAGCATAGCTTACAGGGCTTTTTTTTGCCCTTTATTTACCAGTAGATACCTTTAAATACCAGTTGCATACTGGATAAATTACAGTATTCTATACAGTATCGAATTAAAAACCACTAAAAGGATACTGTATAAAATGGCTAAATTTGTCAAACCCCTTACAAACACTCAGGTTAGCAGCGCCAAGGCTACTGACAAAATCCAAAACCTCACCGATGGCGGTGGCTTGTATCTGCATATCAGTAAGGCTGGCACGAAATCATGGCGGCAAGATTTTACAACCCCTGTTACCAAGAAGCGAGTGACGATGACATTGGGGCAATATCCTGAAATTGGCTTAGCAGACGCAAGGCGATTAAGAGAAGTTATTAAAGCTCAGCTAGCCAATGGTGAAGACCCGCGCAAGGTTAAGAAAGACGATGAACGACAACAGCTGCTAGAATCCAATAACACCTTTGAGATAATAGCGGAAGAGTACATATCAAGGCAGATACACCTATCACCCGCCACACACAAGAATAACCGCCGCTATGCCGCCTATTTGAATGAGACTATAGGTAACATGCCAATTAGCCAAATCAAGCCTATAGACGTGCTTGACGCTTGCAAGCCTGTCGAATCTAAAGGCTTTCTTGAAACGGCATTAAAGATGAAGTCGCTGGCGGGTCAAGTATTCAGGTATGGCGTGCAGACGGCAAGATGTGAGCGTGATGTTACTCAAGACTTGAAAGGGGCTTTAAAACAGCCACCTGTGAAGCACTACCCTGCCATTTTAGACCCTATAGAGTTTGGCGCTATGCTACGTGACATTGATGATTACAACGGCTTATTCGAGACTAGAAGCGCTTTAAAATTAATTGCGATGTTATTTGTCAGGGCTGGTGAAATGCGTTATGCTAAATGGGATGAGTTCGATTTAGAAAAAAAGACTTGGACTTTCACCCCTCGCAAGACAAAACGCAAGACTGGTGTATCACTAATTGTGCCACTACCTGATCAAGCGATTGAGATATTAACCGCCCTTTCTGAGCATAGAAGGAGTGAGTTCGTCTTCCCTGCCATTCACACCAGCGTCCAACCAATGTCCGAAAACACAATGAATCAGGCTCTCAAGCGGCTTGGCATTGCTGGTGATATCCACACTATACATGGCTTCCGCGCCAGCGCCCGCACCATGATTGTTGAACAGCTCAACTTTAGTGAACAATTAGTCGAAATGCAGCTTGGTCATCGCGTGCGTGACATGCACGGTCGTGCCTACAATAGAACAACTCTGATCAAAGAACGTAAGGAAATGCTGCAAAAATGGGCTGATTATCTAGATGAATTGAAATCGTAGATAATTAAATAATATCTACATGAACGTCGCTAGCGAACCATATTATTAAAACCATAAAAAATATTGCTAACTCTATGTTTAATAAAAAGCATCGAGTCCATCTTGCTGCTTAATGGCTAGAATACCTTTAAAGTGGAAATACTAGTTACATTAGTAGCTTTTTATCTATTTTAGTATAATTTATTGATTTTAGTACCTAGAAACAGTTAATCAATGTATTAAATAATTTCAAAAACTCGAAATTACTTAACGATATAAGAGAGTAAAAGTGAAAGAGATTATTACGGTTGATCAATTAAATTTTAATTTTCTTGGCAAGATTTTTGGTAAAAAAGGCGTCCGTCTGACGGATCAAGGCTTGCTTGTAGACACCAAAAAAGGACCAACAGAGCTCATATCTTTCGCTGAAGTTAAGAGATTTGCTTATATTGAAGAAGGATTCTTTGGCGCAACTCTATATGTTCATAACAATTAATCATTGCAAGAACACAAGTTTTTATCCAAAACTGACTCTACAGCGTTTTTAAAGTCTATCAACAAAAAGATTGCTCAGTCATTACAACCCCATCTTCTTAACCTAATTGAAGACTTTAACCTTCGAGTTTTGAGTAATTACCCTAGAGATTCTAAAATAGAACCAATCAAGTCATTAGCAGATGAGCTGTCTATATTTTATAAAGATGCTAAGGTGCCATGGGATTACTTTAGCAACCCTAAGTTGTTTAGCGAAGTTGAGAAGATACACAACCTCTACCCTATCAAACAAGAAACCTTAGGCGCGTATCATGAAAAAATCAACCTAGAACGAAGAAAGTCTTTTTTTGATAGCGTAGAGTCAAACCCGTTGACTGATGAGCAAAGACTGGGTGTACTTCGCTCTAATGATAAGAATATGGTACTGGCTGCTGCTGGCACAGGCAAAACCTCTGTAATGGTTGCAAAGGCACTCGACCTTATTGATAGGGGACTAGCAGTACCTCAAGAGATTCTAGTTCTGGCTTACAATAAATCAGCTGCTGAAGAGTTAAAAAAACGGCTTGCTGATAAAGCTGAGAACTCAGGCATTGTATTAACTGAATCCCCTCAAATTTCAACATTCCACGCTTTAGGTAGAAAAATCCTAGGGGATTCTGGTATCTCAACCTATATGAGCGTCTTCACTGAAGACAGCTTAAAGCTTGGTGCGTGGGTAACAGAGTGGCTAATAGAGTATTTAACACAAGATCCCAAAAGAATGGTCGATTTTATATCGCTATTCCCAGAACCTGTGAATCCTTTCGACTTTAAGACTCAAGAAGAGTATGAGCGGCATATCAGAGACAATGAGTTTAGAACTCTCCAAGGCGAGTTGGTCAAAGGGTATCAGGAACTCAGGATAGCTAACTGGCTGGCTATTCATAAGATCGCATACGAATATGAAGCGCGTTATATCAGTAAGCGTAGAATTGACATAGGTTTTGACTACCAACCTGATTTTCATATATCGGACTCTAATATTTACATCGAGCACTTCGGCATTGATAGGCAGGGTAATACTCGACCAGATATTGATAAGCAAGCATATAACGAGTCTATAGATAGCAAGCGTAAATTGCATAAAGAGCTTGAAACAGTTTTAGTGGAAACATTCCATTATGACTGGACTGAAGATGCACTCGAAGCTCGTCTTGAAGAACGACTGGCTGCTGTCGGGGTCATTCCTGATAAAAACTCAGTTGAAGAGGCTTCAAAAGAATTACTCTCTAAACTCAAGGAAGGCAATCAAATTGCTACTTGGAGCAAAATGCTTATCAAGGCTTTACAAGCCACTCGTTTTGAAAGGCTCAATGAAAACTCAATACTTGATAGACTAGAAAAAGCGGGCATCTCACAAGCAAAGAAAAAAACACGCATTCTCACTGACTTGCACAACGCGTATGTTGAAGAGCTTGTAGCTACTGATTCAATTGACTTTGACGATATGATTATTCGTGCAATAGCAGTTGTAGATAATGGTCAATATAAACCTTAATGGAGATATATTCTTGTTGATGAGTTTCAAGATATATCAGCTTCTCGGATGGAGTTTGTTAATAGTATTATTGAGAAAGGTCCTGATCCCTCATTAACCGTTGTCGGTGATGATTGGCAGTCTATCTATCGATTTTCAGGTGGTAAACTTGAGCTCACCACTAGATTCAATGAGCTGGTTGGACCACACACGCTAACAATGCTCCAAAAGACATTCCGCTATAACAATAGCATTGCTGATACTGCTGGGACGTTCATCATGGAGAACCCTGAACAGTATCAGAAGCACATCAAAACGCATGACATGGCACATGAGTCACAAGTATATTTACTAGATGATAAGACTGGTGAAGAGAATGGTCTCTATAGTAGAGTCGCTGAGGTTGTCAGCAAGATTAGAGCAAATGACCGTGAGGGTTCAATAGCGATTATTGCTAGGTATAATTATTTGCTAAAAGATTCATGTGATTTTCTAGGTAAAGAAAAGTCTAAAAACATTAACTTCTGGAGCTTTCACAAATCTAAAGGGCTTGAAGCTGATTATTGCATCTTAATTGGCTTCTTCCAAGGGAAAAGCGGCTTCCCTAATGGCAACCGCGAGGACGCTATTCCAGAAGCTCTACTTCCAACATTAGACTCATTCCCTCATTCTGAAGAACGACGTTTGCTGTATGTTGGTATAACGCGCTGTAAAAAGAAATCGTATATTATTGCTAGTCCCACAGCGCCCTCAGAATTTGTTCTTGAGTTACTAGCCCCTAAATATGACATCAACATCTTCTCTAAATCGTTTCAAGAACGTCATAGGAAAATATTTAAATGCCCTAACTGCGTAAACGGCTATTTACGATTAATAAAAGGACAGTATGGCAGTTTTTATGGCTGTAGCTCTGGGAAAGGTTGTACAGTAGGTAAAGCGCGTGTCTGTACGAAGTGTGAGGCACCATCTGTTGATGGAGAACATGAAAGCTTATGCAACAATAGAGACTGTAGCAATTCAATGAAAATATGTAATAAATGTGGTCGCCCAATGAGAATGCGTGAAAGCAAGTTTGGTAAGTTTTGGGGATGTAGTGGCTATGGCATTCCTGACGACCAGTGTAAGAATACAATAAAGATTCTCTAAGAATAGAATGAACTTATTAAGCTAAAGCACATTGAAGGTACACATTGCTGGTGTATGCGCGACATTTTTAGCTTTAATTATCACTATAAACATGTTCGACAATAATTTCAGTTTTTTTATATAAAAATTCTGGTGGTGTTCTAAAAAGTATGCTGGCGATAAAAGTCCATAAGACATCTATGCTAAGTTCTCTGATTCTATAGGGCTTTCAAGGCTTCAAAAATTGTTCAGATTTTAATCAGCATACTTTTTGACACACCACCATAAATTATAGTGTTAACTTCATTAAATAATAGGATAAGCAGTTATGAGAAAGAGACTAGCAGCATTTTTGCTTACTGGCATCATGCTGACAGGGTGTAATAAAGCCATTGATACTCAGATGAATAGCATTCAAAACAATGTTCCGACCGTGAAATCGGATGTTGAGAAGGATTTTGATGATCTCACAGTACAAGCTAATCTAGGAGACGCTTCAAGCCAAGGACAATTAGGGCTTATATATTACTATGGTAAAGGCCTTCCTCAAGATTATTCAAAAGCATTTTATTGGTTACAACAAGCAGCTAACCATGGAGACAAAGAAATGCAGGGGATGCTGGCATTGATGTATGAGAAGGGTCAAGGCGTGCATCAAAACGATGCTAAAGCATTTGAGTTATATAAAAACTTAGCCGATGACGGTATTGATTTATACCAATCAAAAATTGGAGATATGTATCTTAAGGGTAAAGGCACAACTCAAAGTGACGCTAAGGCTCTTGAGTGGTTTAATAAGGCAGCTAATCAGGGTGATGCTGCAGCTCAATATAGCCTTGGGGTGATATATGCCGAAGGCAAAGGCGTTCCCAAACATTACACTAAAGCATTTGAATGGACTCAAAAATCTGCCAATCAAGGGCATGCTATAGCTCAACGCAATCTTGGGGTAATGTACGCCAAAGGAGAAGGGGTAAAACAGAATATCGTTTCTGCAAAAGAGTGGCTTGGTAAGTCTTGTGATAAAGGCTATCAAGATGGTTGCGATGATTATCAAAAACTTAATGAGTAAAGTTGTTAATTCACCCACTTTAGAAACCGATTGTTGGTATAGAGAATATTTATAATCAAGAAAGCCCTAAAAAACTGGACGCACAGCCATCTGATTATTTTCTACACTATGAATTAAAAGGCTTCTAGATACCTATTCTGATATATTTGAGTTTTTACAGCCCAATTGATACCCATTGTCACAAGCCTTAGAAAAGTACTTTTTCGCTATAACTGTATTTTGACGTACGCCTATGCCATTGAGGTACATCATACCAAGGTTATATTGAGATCTAGCATCTCCTTGATTGGCGGCTTTTAGATACCACTTACCGGCTTTAGCATAATCCTGAGGAGCACCTTCGCCATAGCTATAGATTGTTCCAAGTTGGTATTGGGCAGAAACATATCCTTGGTCAGCGGCTTTTGTATACCACTCGATAGCTTTAGGATAATCCTGACGTACCCCTTTACCCTCGTAGTAAGCGTTACCAATGTTGAATTGAGCCTCAACATCGCCTTGGTTAGCTAATTTCTGCCACGCCTCAACGACTTTGGCATCATTTTGACGCACACGTTCGCTCTTTCGATGCGGTACGCCATTAATGAATTTCCTTGGTCCAATTCCTTGGTTAACAGCTTTTATGCTCCACTCTTTATGTTTATCGTAGTCTTCACTTGTACCTGTGCCATCGTAATTGTAGTAAGCCCAAGCAAGTTCGTATTGGGCCTTAGCATAGCCTTGGTTAGCAGATTTCGTGAACCATTCAATAGCTTTAGAGTGATCCTCATCTACCCCTTCGCCATCGTCGTACATGATTGCAAGGTTATATTGAGCAAGATCATATCCTTGGTTGGCAGATTTTGTATACCACTCAATGGCTTTAGCGTTATCCTCGCGTGTACCTTCGCCCTCGTCATACATTACTGCAAGGCTATATTGAGCCTCAGCATCGCCTTGATTAGCTTGTACTGCAATGTCTTCAAATTCTTTTTCAATAGCTGATTTTACGGCTGAAACTACGTTTTGAGAACTACTTATTTGAGTAACAATGGCTTTATGACACCCTGTCAGCAGAATGCCAGTCAGTAAAAATGTTGCTAGCCTTTTTTTCATAGCTGTTCGTCCTGTTCGTTAATCCAGATAACACTACAATTTATCATTTACATGCCTATCGTGATGATCTCAAATATATTATTGGATAGTCTTATTAGGTATACCCTAAAAATGATAACAGCATTACCTTTTTATTCTATAGGGGCTACATCCTCAGTAGCATAACCATCGTAAAATTTTATACGTACTGGTGATTTCATAACTTCTTGACCGATTTTTTTAAGTTGTTCTGGTGTGAACCCTGCTTTTTTTGAATCATCCTCATGCACGTCTATAACAAATAGCCCTTCATCTTCCTTATAACCCATACCTACTAGCATTGGAATACGTTTACGTAATTCTTCAGATCGCGCTTCATAGTTGTCTTTTTGTTCTTGAGTGAGTGGTTTGGATTTAGAATTATCGATAAATTTAACTTTAATGGCAGTTGGTTTTTCAATAAGAGATACAGCATTATCGATATCCATTTGAGTGATAGCAAAGCCTTCTGCCCTCATTTCTTTATCCGCTGCTGACAATATAATAGGTTTGTTCTCTAATTTGTCAGCATTACGGTATATGGTGCGATCAGGTGGCGCACCATCACCAAATAGGCTTACGATGAGCGCAAACTCTGGCTCATTAGTGAATCCAGCATCGTCCAACCTATCAGAAAATTCTTTTTTGATAGCATCAATCTGCTCTTGGGCATCATTCATGACAAGCATACGGCGCATTGCTTCAACATGGCTAACCTCATATGCTCGTGCATAATGCTTTGCATCTATGGCTAATGCTTGAGCTTTACTCATAGGGGCAACTTGGGTCTCTTTGCTGTCCTGAGCAACGGTAGAAATAGGAATAACTTCTATCGTTTTATCCTCCTTGGGAATTTTAGAGACAATATCAATACTGCTGTCTTCTGTCGATGTACAACCACTAAGCAAGCTACTAGTAATAAGTAGCGTAGCTAGTGTTTTATTCATTTTATGCTTTGTCATAGTAGATCTTCCCGAGGTATGTTAATACCATTCATTAACCAGATTTTTTCAGCTTTACAAGTCGCTAAAGGTGGGTTTTTCCAATCACTGGCAAATGAAGCCATATTTTTATAGTCAGCTTGTGAGCCACCTACTAAAACAGTATCACCAATTTCAAAAATAAATTCATTGATATCGGATATCGTAAAAGGGTCTTGAGTCCAGGTAATATGTGGGCTACTTACAACGAGTAAGAGGTCATCCATATATAAACAGCCATTCTTTGTGTTCAATACCCCATGAGCCGCAGCGGCATCACCCATATCCGAATCAACATCAAGGGCAGTCACATACACCGTTTGCTGCTTGCGCGTGGGTGCTTCGTTTTCAGTAGGTTTGTTGGCAGCACTCTCATCTTCCACTTTAATAGTTTGGGCATTATGATTAGTATTCGTCATTTCAATGACAGGATCGCAGGCTATAACGGATATCAACAATATCGGCACCATATACCATTTAAATTTTGGTTTCATTATTCGCTCTCTTAAGGCTTATTCACCTGACCCAAAAACAATATCGCATCGGTTTTATTGTCTTTAATCATAAAAAGAAACGGGTGATCGGCTTTAAACGCGACTGGTGGATGCATAGGACCAGATATGTCTACGGCAACGACGCCTGTCGCTGCTGCCGCCTCTGTTCCTATTTCATTAACGTCGATAACTGCTTGATGATAAATATCGTCAATGGCGATGGGTGAGCTATCTGCAAATACGTTAAACTTAGCTTGATTCCCAAACGCGCTTGGCATGCCCATATCCGTCAGCACTGCCTTCATCGGGTAGCCTTCATCTATCTTAAACTTTGGTAGATTCAGAAGAATATCTTGCTGCTTTAGACGTTTAGTCCAATCGGTGATTTGTGTCGTCGATAAATTCTTGATGAGCGTCTGCATGGCTAACGGCTCCTTTGACTTTGGTAAAACCACTAGCATCGATAATTCAATTCCCTTATAAGGCAGCTCAACGACTTGTACTTGCTCATCTTCGCTATACCTAAATTCAGTATTCTGGAACATCATATCTACATCACTGCTTGTGCCATTGAAATAATGAAAAGGCATATCACCACTTACCCAGAAACGACTGCTCCAATCCGCTTTAAAATAAACCGCATTGGTCAATATCGCCGAGGTACTTGGCTGGGTACTCTCTTTTGATAGCAGTTCAGGAATCATCTGATTGGTATGTTTGGCTATCTTCTCATTAATCATTTGACGAGACGTTTCGGTGTTGTTTTTAAAATCAAGCGTATTGACCTGCCCACCATAGTAGCGTTTTACCGTATCGATATAGGCTTGGTTGGGAGTACGGCCCTGTTGCAGCCATAAGTCATTAATGGTGTTCAATTTATAGTTTGGGCTGGGTTTGTTAAATTGATTATAGAGGGCGGCACTGTTTGGATTCAGGATGGGTAAAGACGGATAGTAAAAGGTTTTTTGAATTTGCGCTTTGGTGTTCCCCTCCGCTGCGGCATAGAGCATGGCTATAGCACTGGTTAAACTATAAGGTGAGAAAAATACGTTAGCATCCACTTGCTTTGATTGACCATTTAGCTGTTGATACATGGTCACTGCGAATTGGTTGTTAGCGTTAACTACTGCGCTTATACCTTCAGACGTTGAAGCAGAGTCGTCTGCAGCAGTATGGTCATCTTTACTATCGGCTTTAGAGTCCGCTTGCCCTGTAGTCTTGTCTGGCAAGGCAGGTATATTGATGACTGGTTGGGCGGCTTTGGTGTTTACCAAGCTATTATTACAGCCAGTAATGACCAACAATAAGCCACTAAGAGCAAGACTACGGGCGATATGCTTGTTCGTCATAATTTTGATTGGGTTTTTGTTATTCATAATGTTTTATACTTTTGATATTTGAAGGATGCTTTGATTATATACAGGGGTGTAAACTGACTTAGTAAACAAATGCTAATAAGTTCTGAGATAATAGATGAGTCATCAATAAGCGTATGAGGTATTTATGAAAAAAATTGTGTTGAAATGGCTGGTTATACTAGTGGTGATGGTTTCCGCAGGTTGGATATTTTTAGATATCGTAAGCGTGAAAGAGACCAAGTCATTTAGTAGCAGTGACGGTGATATTTTCAATAGCTCTGCGGCCGATAAAATTTCCAGCTTCCTCACGATTTTTAGTAATCAAGGGAATGAGAAGCAAATATTCTATGAAAAACTTGATAAGCTGGAAAACGTTAATCATGAATTAGACGAAAGTGTAGAAGCAGTAGAAGATAAGACCTCTGAAGACAAGTAAGGCTTTGGGAAGTAGTGTTTATTTGTGACGGTGTAAACGTACTTAATTAACTCACTCTATATTTTAATATTAACTCTAGTGAAAATAGAATGCTTAAATGGATTGTGCTTTATATTTTCCTTTGCTTACTCTTCGTGCTTTACGGTATTCTGCTTAGTGTTTAAGAATCATTGCGATAGGAATTAAAAATAAACGGAGACTGATTTATGAGCGATGTAATAGAGTGGGAAGCCAGAACAAAAACCATCAAACAACTCATCAAAGAATTGCAAAGTTTTGAGAATCAAGAGTTAGTCGTTATGGTCACTAATGATGAAGGCAAAACTTTTAATTCGGTAAAACTTGTCAGTAAGGGCTTTGAAGACGATAAGGCTTATAAAAGCGAGAAGGTTTATTGTGCTTTACATATATAGTTGAATGCCTTTTTTTAAAATCAACCCAAAATCTTATGTAGCGGCCTACAACCATTGCCCAAACCATAATCTAATCTTTCCCCAAAATGATGTTTGAGTGTGAGTGGCATCTTGTTCAGACACACTCTTATCAGCGCCGCTAGGGAACGCAGCGTTCAGCTTATTGCAGGTAGGATATTTGGCTTGCAGCTGCTGTAAATAATATTCCTGATCCTTGTATATAAATCCGTCTAATATTCCTATAGCATCGTGGCTATTATGGCGACAACTGCCGTTCTCTCGATTCCAAGCCAGAAATGGCACTAATGGTTTACCAACTATTAATTCATTATTTTCACAGCTCAGTGTCGCTAGTGATGTCACCGTATAGTTTGCTGGCTCATTACCGCTGGCCGCATATGCTAAGCCAATAACTAGGTCATTTGGCGTGATACTTTTCAGCTCAAAATCACTTTGCCAGTGCTTAGGAGTAGAATAAAAAAACCACATTTTAAGCGTGCGAAAAACGAAGCGTGGATTGCTAAATTGCAAGTCGAAGCCTTTTTGCTGATTATCCATTAATGTAGGCTGCGATGATTGCAGACGAGCAATAAATACATCGTTCTCTGAGTGTGGCATACAGGCCCAGACGGTTTGCATGGACAAAAATAGTATGATCAAAACAGGTAGGCGATATAAAAAATGCATTTCGTGTTTTTCCTTATCTCTAGCATTCCATTTTTAGGCCACAAACCATACCTTATTTAATTGGCACTTAGAGTGAGGTTTAATACGCTTGTCATTAAGCGTGCCACTAAAACCACCAAAACGATAATCTTGACCAATCTTATATTGGTCATAGGCGCTGATTTGATGAAAAAGAATGCCAGCATTGATGCTGGTCGTGTTTTCTGGAAATACTAAAGCACTTTTAATTACCGCCTCGTTTTTATAGTTGTCATGTTTAATGATTAAACAGCCGTTTTCGACCAATAAAGTGCCATCAGCGACTGTAATACCGCCATCTACTGAGCTTTCATAAAGCGGAGGACTATATTCTAAGATCTCTACTTTCTCCTCAATAGCTTTAGTCAGTACTTTTTCTTTTCCCTCAGATGATTTATCTACAGGCTCATTTTTAGCGGCACAGCCTGAAAACAATAAAGTCATCACAACAGCCAAGCAACTTAACGTAATCAACTGAAAACGCTGCATATTTAATCGCTCCAAAATAGATATTGCTAAGGCTTATTCACCTGACCTAAAAACAATATCGCATCGGTCTTATTATCTTTAATCATAAACATAAATGGATGATCGGCTTTAAATTCCACAGGATAAGACATACCAACGTACATACCTACAGCACCGGCGGCGGCTGCCGCCTCGGTTCCTTTTTCATCGACGGTGACCACCGCTTGATGATAAACCTCATCGAGCTTTATCGGTGTACCATCAGCATATAAGTTAAATTCAGCCCCATTATTAAACGCTTTTGGCATACCCATATCAGCGAGCAACGTTTTCATCTGATAACGCGCATCTAATTTAAACTTTGGCAGTTGAAGGTCCACCTCTTGTCTTACTAAGCCTGAACGCCATTGCTTAATCTTAGTTGCACTTAAACTCTTAGTTAATTGCTGCATAGCAAGTTTATGATTGAATTTGGGTAATACTACGAGCATAGATAGGTCATCGCCTTTGTAAGGCAATTGCACGACCTGTATATGTTTGTCCTCATAATAACTAAAATAAGACTGTTGCTGCATCATCTGGACGGTAGAGGCTCTGCCGATAGCATTATAAAAAGGCTGGGCACTGGTTCTTTCAGCTGTAAAAGGCAGGGTCCAATCGCCCTTGAAATAGACGGCGTTGGTTAGTACCACGGCAGTATCAGATTTAATACTGCCCTTAGGTAGTAATTCAGGAATCATTTGCTTGGTTTTCTCAACAATTTTTTTATTAATGGTCTGACGTGCAGAATCAGGACTGCCTTCAAAATCAAGAGCGGTCACTTGGCCGCTGTAATAACGTTGCACGGTGTCTATGTAAGATTTAGTGGGTGTTAACCCTTGTTGCATCCATAAGTCATTGACCGTGGCAAGCTTGTAGTCGGGATTGGGTTTATTAAATTGATTATAGAGTGCTGCACTATTAGGGTTGAGGATAGCTGGTGCTGGATAATGAAACGTCTTTTGGATTTGCGCTTTCGTTTCCCCTTCGGCTGCGGCATAGAGCATGGCCATCGCAGTAGATAAGCTGTACGGTGAGAAAAATACATTTTTATCTGCTTGGTCAGGTTGCCCATTTATCTGCTGGTACATATCAAAGGCGAATTGGTTATTGGCAGTGACGACTTCAGCTATACCCTCTGATGTCGAGATCAAAGCCTTTACCTCAGTCGGAGGCGCTTGATGGTTAATGGTTGGCTGATTAGGAGTAACCATGCCTGTAACAGCACCCGTTCTATTATTTTTTATGGCGTTGTCACAGCCACTAACACCCAACACTAAGCTGGTAATAGCTAAGGCACTGATAACACGATTATGGGCTGCATATCTAAAATAGCGAAGTGGGTCATTTTGCATATCAGGCTCAACAATAAATTATAATTATAAGAATATCCAAGGCTCAGTAGTGACTGTAATAGCCACACTTTCAGCTGCTGTATAGGGAGCCGCACATATATATTTGGCGGTTTTAGAATAACTGATTTACTCTGTATTCATCATCCCAGTTGTTTTGTATTAACGTTTTTAGCTCCTTTTTACTTTGTAATTTGCTGAAATCTTCCCCGTACCACTCTATTAGAGCGTCCTTTGTTATCTTGTATTCTTGATGATCAAAATTAAACGTTATCCATTCTACATTCTGAATCAACGCAAATAAGTAAGTGGCGTTGTATACCACTGTCTTTTTATGACTCTTTTCTGACTCTGACCCATCATAATTTAAGATAATCCCATAGGGTGTCTCTTTCGTTTTGAGCTCGAGGCCCTTGAAGTTATCTGATTGCATAGAGTGGTTGACAATATTTATGACTGCACTATTATCACCAACATAGGCATTCTTGTATTGAAACACATCTTCTTCATTGGTCTTCGTATTACATCCACTAGCGACTGAAATCACCAACAGTGAACACGATAATAATTTAAGCCTTTTTTTCATAATGTCTCATCAACAGTCAGTTAAGTCTTAGTGCCGTCATTCGCTATTTTAAGGTTTGTTCACTTGCCCTAAAAACAATATCGCATCGGTTTTATTGTCTTTAATTATAAACATAAACGGATGATCGGCTGTAAACTCAACTGGCTGATCTATAGGAGCAGAAGCTTCCGTTGCTACAATGGCTGTTGCTGCTGCCGCCTCTGTCCCTTTCTCATCGACGATGACCACTGCCTGATGATAAACATCATCAACTTTTATCGCTAGCGGCTCATCAAATAGTTTGAATTTAGCTTTGCTTTGAAAGGCGCTTGGCATACCCATATCTGAAAGCAAACCTTTCATATCATAACGCTCTGCAAGCTTAAACTTTGGTAAGGAAAGATTCACTTCTTGAGCGACTAAATCTTTATTCCACTTTTTAATCTTATCAGCGCTCAAATCACGCACCAGCTGCTGCATTGCAGCTTTGCCTTTTGATTTGGGTAATACCACTAACATGGATAAGTCATCGCCCTTGTAAGGCAATTGCACAACCTGCACTTGCTTGTCCTCGATATAACCGAAATCAGTCTGCATATTCATCATTTTGACATCAGAGGGTTCGCCTGTGAGGGGATAAAAAGGCTGCTCAGAGGTGCTATTTGCCTCAAAAGGCATTTTCCAGTCGCCCTTAAAGTAAACCGCGTTGGTTAATACTGCGACAACGCTAGATGGAATGCTTCCCTTTGGTAGTAACTCAGGAATCATCTGATTGGTATGCTGAGCAATTTTTTTATTAATAATGAGCCGCGAAGGCTCAGGACTGCCGTTAAAATCAAGATTGGTCACTTGACCACCATAATAGCGTTGAACGGTGTCGACGTAGGACTTGTTAGGCGTTAGCCCTTGTTGCATCCATAAATCATTGACTGTGGCGAGCTTATAATCAGGATTGGGTTTATTAAATTGATTATAGAGCGCGGCGCTATTAGGGTTTAGAGTATCCATCGACGGATAATAAAAGGTCTTTTGAATTTGCGCTTTCGTTTCCCCTTCTGCTGCGGTATAGAGCATGGCCATCGCCGTAGACAGACTATAGGGCGAGAAAAACACGTTGTCATCTGCTTGCTCAGTCTGCCCATTTATCTTCTGATACATAGCAACGGCAAACTGGTTATTGGCATTGATGACTTGTGTGATGCCATCAGAGGTTGATGCGCCATCATCAGCCGCAATAAAGCCATCTTTGCTAACAGCCTTATAATCAGAGTTATTTTTATTCTTATCTGACAAGGATGGGTTGTCTAAGTTTGGTGCGGTATTGGTTACTGTGTCAGTAGGTTTAGACTCTTTGATGGTGCTATCACAGCCACTGACAATCAATAACAGGCTGCTGACCGCCAATGCACTCATCAAACACTTATATTTTGAATTTTTGATAAAACGGTACTGATTATTTTGCATAGCTGACTCACTACTTATTCACAATTGAGATGATGCCATTCTAGTATCATCTCTATACAACCGTTTAGGGTATTTTGGTAAGCGTACCGATCTACTCTCAATCTGCTTTATGCGTTTGCTAATCGAAAAAAGTACCTATAAATGCAACCGTTGGGGTTAAGCATTTTTTATCGCCCTGTTTTTCAAACTCAGCACCTCCTGGCGTATTAGGGTGATAAGGCCAGTAGGCGCCATTCGTCTTTATATAATCGCCCATTTTAAATACCCGACCATTGAGATTTAGTGTCTTGGTCGCTTCATCCCATTTCACGATACCTTTTGGAAACTCAGGGAACATCGCGGTAGTAAATTTACGATCACTGCCTATTAAATAAAGACAGTGATCTCTCCATACGAAATTACCCCTTACTATTGCAGCAGCTTGAGACTGATGAATGGGGTCAACATAATAAGTAAAAATGCTTGTTTTTGGCTCAGGCTCTACGAGTTCTGGAATAGGTTTTATCGCTGCCATTGGTTCAGGTGGGGTTGCTACAGGGGTTGTCGTACAACCGACGACCACTAGGCTTGTTAAAATCAAAAATGCTTTTCTCATCTGTGCGCTCCAGTTTTGAAAGAAAACTCGTATTTTGAATGTAAGCAGTGGAAACAGCTTCTGCACCTATTTTTTAGTAGGTATCCAACTTCCTTTTAATCTCTTCAGAGACTTCCATTATATCGGCATCGATAGCCATTCCTATTTTGGTCAGACAAGCAGCATCTCCTTGTGTCGCAAACTCAAGATTTGTCGTTGGTGTTGCTACGCCCCCAGTAAATATCTTCTCACCTAATTTAATTTTGATGCCTTTCAATACAATAATTTTTTCCTCTTCTAAATAAGCAACACTATGCGGAGGAAACAAGGGCGTCATATATTTATCTTTGGCGACTTGCAACATAAGACAACTATCTTTAATAACGAATTTGCCACTTACGATGCCTGGAATTTGACCGCCCGTAGATAGATAACTAAATATGTCGGATAGGGATTTATTAGAGTCTCGTTTTGGAGAATCTGAGGGACTTTTACTAATAATGGCAGTTCTGTCTTCTATTGGTGTTACTTGATAGGATTTTAAGGTAGTACAACCAAATAAAACCGGAAGTATAAAAACTCCAAGAGCGGTTAATGATAAGCCATTTTTTAATTTTAAATTATTCATTAAGTTGTCTCGTCGCTTAGTTTTATCAGAACTTTTATAGAGTTTTTCTAGCCGCCTGACCACGCGGTAAACCCGATAACATGGTCATCTCTTTGACATCACAGCGACTTGGCGCTTGACTAACGAAGCCTTCTTTGGCATATCTTTCTCGATGCCAAGGTGCAAGAATAAACCCACCGCTTTCTATGATGTCGCCCACCTCATAAACCACATTAAAATATTTGAGCGTTTTATTCTTGTCATCCCAACTTGCTTGACCATTCGGTAGAAAAGGAATGGTTTTATTTGGTCCATAATAGAGATAAACACAGCCCTCCTCATAGGCGAGTCGTACGTTCACCTCGTCCATAACATCAATCTTATCAAGGTCAGAAAACTCAAAAGGATAGGTATAAAACAAGCTCTCACTACTCCATGAGGGGTAATGTAATAGCGGCTCTAAGTGTTGCTCTACCTTAATGGTTTGACTCAAATCAGGCTGTGGTGCTGATAGGCTTTCGCAAGCAGCCAGTAGCATTGCTAAGGGTATCAGCATCATTTTTATGGTCATCATTTTTGCATCCTCAAGCTATAGCTTATTCACCTGACCTAAGAACAATATCGCATCGGTTTTATTGTCTTTAATCATAAACATAAAGGGACGATTGGCATTAAACTCAACGTCATAATTAGCTGAGACGACTACTGGCACTATACTTGTAGCAGCTGCCGCCACTGTACCTTTTTCATCAACCTCAACCACCGCCTTATGAATGATAGAATCCACTACTAACGGCAATTTATTATTGAATAGACTGAAATCAGCGCGACTATCAAAAGCGATTGGCATTCCCATCTCAGCCAGTAGCTCATCCATTTTATAATCTTGTTCCATTTTAAACTTAGGCAGCTGCAGGTCGACTGCTTTGATTTTCATATTGTGAGTCCACTGACCAATTTGATCGGCACTCAAATTCTTAACCAACGCCTGCATAGCTAACTTGCCCTTTGACTGAGGCAAGATAACGATCATGGACAAGTCATCACCCTTATAAGGCAGATTAAGCACTTTAGCCTTTTCATCTTCTGTATAGCCAAAATTTGCTGTTTTAGTCATCATCTTGACTGCGCTATCGTTACCATCATAATCAATAAAATCACTCTTATAACTTCCTGCGAACGCTGACTTCCAATCTCCTTTGAAATAAACGGCATTCGTTAGTACAGCAGCGGTAGATGACTTGATACTCCCTTCTGGCAGTAGTTCAGGAATCATCTGCTTGGTATGATTAGCGATGGTTTTATTGATGGTCTGACGTGATGGCTCGGGACGGCTCGCAAAATCAAGATTGGTGACTTGACCGCCATAATAGCGTTTTACGGTATCCAAATAGGTTTGATTGGGACTCAAACCTTGACGCATCCATAAGTCATTAACCGTGCTCAAGTCATAATTTGGATTGGGCTTATTGAATTGATTGTAGAGTGCTGCACTATTGGGATTAAGGATAGCTGGCGTTGGATAATGAAAGGTCTTTTGGATTTGCTGCTTTGTTTCACCCTCTGCTGCGGCATAGAGCATGGCCATCGCTGTAGACAAGCTGTAGGGTGAGAAAAACATGTTGTTCTCTGCTTGTTTAGCTTGCTTATTTATCTGCTGATACAGATCAATAGCGAATTGATTGTTGGCAGTGACGACTTGTTTGACACCTTCAGGCGTTGAAGCAGAGTCGTCAGCAGCCGTATAACTCTTATCAGTCTTTGGGGTCGAAGGGGTGTCAGTCTTGCTGACTATGGGTTTGCTATCTGCCTGTTTTATCGGTTGATTATCAACCAAGCTATTATTACAACCAGCGATTGCCAGTAAACTGCCTAAAGCAAGCGTACCCATGCTGAACTTCATTATTGGCTTTTTATAAATGTATTGGTTATGATTTTTCACGGCATTGTACCCTCTTATAATTCGAATGATGTCCTGATTATATACAAGGGTTTAGACTGATTTAGTAAACATATGCTAATAAATTTAAGGGTAATAATTCAAATGAATACAGTATATAAGGACAGCTATAAGCTTAAAACATGCTCAATCGTATTTGTAGCAATCTTAATGTCAGGTTGTATGACACCTTCAAAAAACACGATCAATAAGACCGCTAGTGAGAATAAAGTCCTGAAGACTGAAATAGAGGATATCTCGAATATATTAACACCGACATATGCAGATATATTTACATACCCTTTTGATCCTGAGGAACCCCAGTTAGATATGGGGGTCGGTGGACGATTGGTTGTAATAGAGGGTTGTTTATTAATAGAGTCAAGTGATGGCATGTTTTCTACGCCTATACTGCCTGAAGGAGTGACCTATTGGGATAAAGATAAAGGCATTGTCTATATTTATGACAGAGGCTTTTTAATAGGTAATATTATTCGTTCAAATGGTGTTGCTTTAGATAGTCAGTTTCAAAAAGTACAAAATATTTTCATATCAAAAGCGAAGCCCTCATGCCTCAAACGTCATTCAATATTGTTTGGTACTAAATTTGACTAGCAGTCAAATTAGCTTGAAAGGTCAATTATAAAGAGAGTGTGCTGTAAATAAGCTAGGCAGTTAAAGTGCTTTGCAATGTATGAGGGATTCAGAGACTCACTTCAAGTTTATACTGGAGAATTAGAAGTATAATCTATTGATATAAATAATGATTGAGTCATTCTAACCAAGAAGGAATCAGTAAGAATTGTGCTAATATTGCTACTTTGACAGTATGACGGGTTTTCTCATTTTATAATGAAAACCCCCCTTAAATCCAAAAGTGAGAAGAATGAATGAACGCCCATCTTGATTTGACAGTGTATGAACGGAGTCTGATTGATAATAGTGTGAGGATTGCGATGAAAGAAAACGATAAGAGTAGCATGGGATCCACGGATGAACTCATTAAAAAATATCACCAAGACAGTAATTTAGGACTCTTTGAATTACGTTCAAAAATCAAGACACATGATTTGGGTAAGTATAAAAATCTATCACTAAATGATCTCAAGTTGATTACAAACTGTCTAACCCTATGGGATGATTTTACTTATCAAAAAAGCTTAGAGGAAACAGAGAAACATAAAGTAGAGTACTACAAGGACTGCGAATTGCAAATGAGCGCACTACGCGAAAAGCTAAGTGCCATTGAATTGCATACCATGTATAGCGGCATGTTATAAATAGTAAACCCTCACCTATGCTGCTCATTTTTTATCAAGGTTATATCTAACACTGCTGTTCGATGCTTTTTAAACGCATCGAACTATTAGCTAATTCCTTATCAAGCCATCATCACCATCGGTCTCTAATGCAGGAACACGTTCTTGTATTGCATGATAAAACCCCTCTTTGTCTTTTGGTGATATCACTATACTCCCCCCTTCATATCTTATCTCAATTCGATCTAAAGATAGGGCTGGAGCAGACAACATACTGTTGGTAGGAATGATATAGATAATGTCTTTCAATGGGATGCTCTGAGTAGAAAAACCATTCTTCACAAACAGTTCGTCATCTGACAAACTGTACTTTACGTTGAAAAATATTAACAAGAGCAATATTGCACCTGGCATGGTAAAAAGACTAATAAACAGTATTCTTTTGATAGAACTATTGTTATACATCCATTCCCATACAGGTACCAAAATGAGTAGTAAGCTAGAACCTAATATTAAAAACGCTAACCAGAAATCGATCTTTGATGTAAATACAGCATTTACCATAATTTTTTTAGTAAAAAGCCCTTAGTTAATGTTTATATTCGGAAAGCTGGCTTCATGTACACCTAGAAGGAAACTGCCACAATTTTAATAGCTGTATCTACTGGTGTATATAGTGCATAGTTGAATATTCAAGTTTTCCCTAAGGAACCTAAATCACTGAATGAGGTAATAATTATTAAGGTGCCTTAATTGGAGTGACTTTCCTATACAGGCATAGAACTACTAGTACCTTATGTAAAGTTAATGACTATGAGATATACAGCATTGGTCATTATTATCAAGTTCTGTGATTAAAATTTCCCAAGTTAGTTTCTACAGGATTATCAGCATAGCTTAGTTTCATCGAAGTATATTTTATTAAAATGGGTAGCTAAAAAACTTACTATCAAACTCACATCATAATCCTAAGTCTGTTTTTTTGAAGTCCTCCAGCCACTTTTTCAACCCAATAATATCAAACGCTTGTGCACCGTAACCAATATTGAGCAAATCATCAGGTAAGTACTCATCAAACTTTTCGGTCATCTTAAAAGGTACAGTTTCAGCAAGCTCAGTTGCTGTAGGTAATACCTGATTGGCAAGCTTCTGTAAAAATTGACAAACCTGAACCGAATCAATCTTATTAACACAAATAACACCTGCATATGCTTCAACAGTGAAGTCATCTCGTATAAGCAACGCCGTTAAGGTATTTACAATTTTATCTCCACGCCACATAAATATATAACTATTTCCATCTTTGTCTACAACAGGCTGATTACTTAAATCATACCTATTAAAAGTATCAATACTTTCTGAAAATAATTGTCTTGCCGTTTTATCAGCAAAATCTAAATGTTGCTCACCAACTCGAATACGGTAATCACCGTTACTTAATACCTCATACATCTCTTGGCGTACTCGGTCATGTATCGACATACTACCGCCACCAAAAGCTGGAGGCTTGCCACCACCTTTGACAGAGATAACATCAACTACTTTTTTATCCATGTCAATATTTTTGACTTGCCAGCGTTTACCCCCAAAAATAATATATTGCTCAGGTAACAACATGGTCTCAATTGGTAAAGTGCCAAGCGTTCTACTACCCGTCACAATTCGATATTCTTCTGGGGTTTTAAAAACTGCATAGAAAGTATAATGACTAACAACACGTTCACCGACAATACCTAACACCAATTGATTATTACCAAGCTGAGTAAGTAGCTGCAACTCTCCCATTTGGCTAAGTAAAGACTTAAAGTGCGCTGGTTGTATTTGTTGAAAGGGTCCTTGTCTACATAATAGTATATAAAGCTGGTCAGCACGAATACCGCCCCATTGACCGATAGTCGCTAGCACCTGATGCAATAGCGTTGAGAAGTGATATAACGACGTATCGGCCGGCTCAAACCACTTATCGACAATCAGCAGTCTTATCATTGCGAATGACTGGATTAATTCAAGACGTAGCTTGTCAATGAGACTGGTATCTTTATCAATCTCTTTTTCAGTAATCAACATTCTAAGTACTGCCGAACCACCACGCCTACCCGAACGCCCAAGCCGTTGCCTAAGACTAGCTACAGAGTGCGGAGCCGTCACTTGCACCACCGTATCAACTTTACCAATATCAATCCCTAGCTCTAAGGTCATAGTACACACAGCGGTAGTCGGCAACGCTTCTTTCTGTAATCGTGTTTCTAAGCTTTCTCTAAGCTCTTTTGACAAGGAGCCGTGATGAGGAAAGAACTCATTAGGAACGATATTATAATCACACAAATCACTAAGCTCTGTCGCTATCATCTCCGTACGTCTACGGCTATTAGCAAATATTAGATGACTACCGCCACGGCATAATCGGTACAAGTCCGAACAAACTTGCGCCTCGGCAGTATAAGGATACTGAATACCAATATTTTGAGAGTCAGAACTTGCAATATTATTCTTTTTAGAACCTGATTCAAGCGCTAATTGACTAGGCTCTATGTAACCTTTTACTTGTACTTTAATACTAGCCTTCGCCTCACCATCTTCAATAATGATGCAAGGTAGTGACTGATTAGGCCTTAATGACTGCGGTACGCTTTTTAGATCTCCCAACGTTGCACTCAGCGCTACTCTCGGAATAGGTGTATTTAAACGTTCAGTGACATGCTCAAGCCGCGTCAAAAGAGATAATAAATGCTGACCACGCTCGCTACCCAAAAAAGCATGAAACTCATCAATCACAATATATTTTAGGCTACTAAAAGCTTGTTTGACCCAACCTGCATCCCGAATCAATAAAGATTCAAGCGACTCAGGCGTAATCAAAATAATTCCTGATGGCGATTTTTTTTGTTTATTCTTTTTACTCCGTGGGCTATCGCCATGCCATGGCGTCACTTGCATATCAAGCAACTCTGCTAGACTCTCAAGCCTCCGATATTGATCATTAATTAGCGCTTTCAGTGGGCTGATATATAAAATACCTACTCCGTTGCCCTGCCCCTCTTTCTCATATCCACCTACATTCTGACCATCGTCTGACTTGACGAGAGCGCTACATGCTGGTAAAAAGAACGCTTCAGTTTTGCCAGCAGCAGTCGCCGCACTAATAAGTACGTCGGTTTTCCCAGATAAAATTGGTGCGATAGCCTTAGCCTGCACTTCACGCAATCCACTCCAACCTTGGTTAAATATCCAACGCTGTATACGGAAGTCGAGCTGGAGATGAGCATCTCTCAAAGGTAGTTTCTCATATTTAGTGCCTTATAACCTAAAATCGGCAAGTTCGTCTTCTTCATCCATACTACTCATATCAATATCTATATCAGAGGGCATTTCAGGGTCAATAGATACCGAGTTAATAAGTTGATCCCACGAAATAGCTGGATTTTGATCAATGACAGCCAACATATCCAAAAACGCTTTAATGGTATTGCGAGGCGTTCTAAAATAAGCATCACCTATCGTTTGACTACAATGCTGTAAAAAAGCTTGTAAGGATTCATCAGGTACTAGATATTCTGCTTCGTCACCACCTGCATAAACATGACGCAGGTTTTTCAGTAAAATATACAGCTCTTCTGGTGTGAGACTTGCTAAATGCAGTGCAGGCGACGAATAGTCGATCACACCTGCTTGCTTAGCAAAGCTATTATCTGCTAAGCGCGTTTGCAAGGCATCATAGCTATACAATCCTTTACGCGGATCAAGTAAGAACTCAGGCGTACCGCCTAACAAAAATCCTAGATGCTCAGCGGTACCTTGCAAACAGTCATTTAGAATACGCAGTATCTGCTCATAATTGGCTTGGCGTGCTTGTGTGCTATTAAGCTTATACAAGTTGACCATTTCATCAAGATTGACTAATAATCCTTGATAGCCGGCCTGCCGTACGAATAGACTCATGATTTTGAGTGCATCATAAAAAGACGCGTCAGATATGATAGTACGCACACCTAAATCGCGCCTTGCATCAGTCTTAGCTGAGTACTCTGCACGTAACCATCGAATCGCATTGACCTTTAACTCATCATTATCTTCTTCGTGACCTCGCCAATAAGCTTCAATAACTTTAGCAAAGTCGTAACCGCCAACCAATTCAGTCAACTCGGCTAATTTATGCTGGATAACATCGCTAATTGTCTCACCTGTACTATCCGCTTGTTTACGGGCTTCAGTAATAAAACGTTCGACTACACTGGCCAAACCATTACCATCCGGTTTATTACGAGTAGATAGATTACGCATAAGCTCAGAATATAAGTTTCTTGCTTGTCCTGACGATGCTTGAATACGTCTATCAGGTGATAAATCAGCATTAACAGTGACTAACTTACGCTCAAGCGCAATTGCCCTTACCACACTCAAAAAAAAGGTCTTACCTGAACCATACTCGCCAATAATAAGACGAAACGCCGAGCCACCATCAGCGACGCGCTCAATATCACTTATTAGCGCTCTAAGCTCATTGATACGTCCTACTTGGATGTGCTGTATACCAACTTTTGGTGTGACCCCTGCCTTAAGCGACTGAATGATAGCATCGCGCTCTTTTGCTCTAATTTTTTTACCGGTCATTATTTATCCTTGATAACTCTATTATTGGTTTTTATTTTTAGTACAATGCCTTTAATTCTTCGACAATCTCAAAGTCAATTATTACTTCATCATTTTCTTCTAATACTGGTGCATCGACATTATCATACGCCCAATCATTGATGGTCTCGATAGCACCATTTATCATCAAATTTAGCGACTCACACAGAACCTCAGCTTCTTCTCGTTGCCATATCTCTTTACTAATCAGTTGCTGATAAAGATGACTATGAATAGTATCTAAACCTTTAACAACAGACTCGTTAATCACATCAACTTCACTACAGTTATCTACCTGTTCATTTGGCTGTGACTCATAATCGCTTTCCATATCATCATCTACTGCAAAAATACTCGCCAGCATTGCTTTAGCATCGCCTGTCTCGCTTTCATACAAGGCTAATAACTCAGTATTAAAAATATACGTCTTACTATTATGATTGGAAATATCAGCGTTAGCACCCATACCTTGCTCATTACTATTCTTAAGCTGTGCCTCATTACTGAACGTTGGCGTTATCTTTTTAGCGCTAGTTAAGTGATGAATATCATTAACGACCGCATTTTTATCGAGCCCTAAGGCCTGATACAGCTTTTCAATTTGTTTGATTTGACTGGGTTCGACATTACCATTAGCTAAAGCAACGGAGATAATAAAGCGACTGATAAAGCTAATGTGCTTGTCATCAAGTACTGCTAGCTTTGCCTTTAGACCTGACATATTAGCAGGGCTATTTAAGCGCCATAACAGATAAGCCTTTAATGACGCTTTTTCAATAGTAGTAAGCTGAGTGTCTTGCTCAATAATCGCCAGTAACGTATCTACCTCTCTTTTATCAACATAGCCATTAATGGTTGCAACCATGGCACCCAATCTAAGTGCTAAACTGATTTGATGAAATGAGGTGCTCGGCTCAAAGTCTTGTCCATGACCGCTATCAAATAGAACCACATATCCATCTGGTTTAAAATTGGTCTGATGGTATCGCTGGTCTGGCACAATACCAAAGCCTGCGAACTCAGCTAAATTTGTAATAATCTCACTATGCCTTTTGGTTAATAATTTAGGTACTGCGTGCGACAACTCCTCATCCAAATATCCACATAGCTCTTTAACCGTCACCAGACCTTCATCATTTTGAATAACAGATTTTGCCCATGCTTTAAATTTTTGTATTACTGGGTATTTTTCTTGATAGCCTTGCTGCTGAATAAGCGCTTTTGGTAGTAATAAAATAGCATCTATATCTGTTTTATCATTACTATCACGACCTAAATAACGACTATAGGCGTCTAAAGCGTCATTACATTGTTCGGCAACAGTAATCAGTTTTTTGATAGGCGCTTTTAATATACTAGGATCTTGTAGATCATCAAGCGTCAGATCAACATAACCAATTGAGCGGCTGGCAGCGTTATAATTTAACGTTAGCTTGGTTTTATTGGGAGAAACGGTGAATCCATTTGGATAAGCTTCTTGATATAAAATATCGAACAGATCTTTGAATTCTGACTCACAGCGCCTTGCAGGCGTCCTAAAGTTATATTCATTAGAAAAAATGAGCCACTCCCATGCTAAAGTGGCAGGAATAGGCAGATTTAAGGTTACCGTTTTTGCTAATTGCATTTTAAAGGTTAGGTTGCGACTACTGGCGGGCGGCGGGGATACCTGGTGTGCTTGTAACCGTTCTTCAAATAGTGGCGAGCGCACAAGTGCCATAAATTCTAAAAAATGGACAGAATAGTTATGAAATGAGGACTGCTTGCCATAAATATTATGCAGACGAAAAGCTTCGTTATAAATAGCAATAAACTCATCATCAGACACATTGTCTATACTAATACTTTCAATGACTCTGCGCTCAAGCCCATTAAAGTAGATAAACACATAGCCGATGGGCGTATGGGGATTTGTACGATCAGACGCTAACCAGTCTAAATAAATACCACGACATAAAGCTGAAAGCTGTCCATAAGTTGGCCAGTAACCGAGCGACTCATCACTATAAATAGCTTTCGTACTACGGATAGCTGATGGTGGACTTACTGATAAACGCTCATCTATTAATGATGGCTCAGTACCATAGCCAGCTAAAGCCTCAAGCTGCCCGCCAAAATAAAAAAAACCTCGTTCAATAGTGCGATTATGAATGGTTATAGACTCATACTTGGTTACCCAGCGACCCTTTGTTTGATTGGAGGAGGTACTGTATTCCTTTGATCTCTCCGATGAGAGAATAAAAGTAGCAAGGCTGTCCACATTATCCAAGTCATCGCTGTCAACATGATTGTCATAAAAACTACTTTTATCAATACCATTGTCATGGTGCCTATTTGTACGGTTTTGATCATTATGACTAACTTGCGCCCCTGCAGATGGCTTTATATCAGGTGGCAAATCTATAAGATGAGTTTTCACCTCATTACTTTTTGCATCATACTTCTCTTTGAATAGCGCCACGACATTTTCGATAAAATTTTTCATTACCTATAAAACCCATTCTAAGAAAGTTAGATAAAAGAGGCGGACAGAACTACTAGAGTTTAAGCATTTTAAGAAAATCATGCTCTGTAATAATATTGATGTCGATACCTTCTGCAATCAGCGTCTCTGATTTACGCTGTTTACTACTTTTATCATGTCCATTCAATAATGTTAAGTCTGGTGTACCCACGACTAAATAGTTGAGCTTTTTAGACACACCAGCCTTGACATGAAAACCTTGCCTTGCTGCGATATCGGTAATTTCTACGCGTTTTATAGATAGCTCTCCTGTAAAACAAATATTTAACCCAAAAAACCGCCCTTCCTCATTACCTTCTATAGAGCGGTTTTGAGTAAAGCGCTGCGTACTATTACTATTTTTCAGATGAGATGGCTGATCTGTTAACCAATCCATGATTGAAGCATTATTTTCTCTAAGAATAGTCGTTGTCACAAACCCACACGCTTTAGCATCTTCTAGTGCATCATGATGATCAAAAGCATACCGCCATTCTTTACATACATTAGCAAGATTATATCCTGATGTACTAAACCGCTGGCAAGTGTCACGTACCATGACAGAGACATCCACCCATTGCCAAGACGGCAGTGGCAAATTATGATCTGATAAGCACTTCGTTATCGCTCTTTTATCAAAATTGGTATAACTAACCACAATATTGTTACCAACAAATTGAATGATATGGCCATAGATATCAAATATAGAAGGAGCATCTTTCACTTGCTTAGTATCGATACCATGAATATCTATATTTATTCGACTAAAGCTAGACTGTGGTCTGATAAGGATACAGTAGGTATCTATCAATTTACCTTTAATATACTTTGCCATACCTATTTGGCAAATAGAGCCGACGTCTGAGTTGGCAGTTTCTACATCAATAGCCACAAAATTCATTGTCTATCCTTGTTCAAATAGCGTGTAATATATGAATAATGATAAACTAAAATTGATATTTTTACCTACTTGATTGATAAATACTGAGGTAAGTTTAATCGCAATCAAACTCTCGTCTTGATAGTGAATAAAAAAAGTGTGAATTGAGATGAACATCTTCGATCAGACAGGGGCTAGCACATAATCTGTTGATAAACGTCTTTGCTGTCAAAGATAGCGTCTAAAGTAGCACTTAGAAAGTTGCCAAGCATTGCTTTGTCAGCTGTATTGTTAATAACCTGCTTTATGAAGGTTTAGCTTTCATTTACCCTATCCCAGATGGTTGGTGAATAATTAGCCAGATCAACATTAGTCCATATCAAACAGCTCATTTAATCATGCGACTATTTTAGATAGCCACTCCTATTTTTTATCTTCAGCATGTTCTTCCTTATTAACAAAAAACTTTAGTTTACTAATATTATCCTATTGTATTTTTAGGTTTTTCTAATATAACTTAGACCGGCGATAGTGCTTCATGATGATATTACTAAGATAGAGCTTTTCATCATCATTAAGCCTATCATGTAGCGTAGATTACAAGTCGCGAGCCTATAGGCTTGGCTTTTAAAGAGATTTATTATCATAATCAACAATCTGTGAAATGGATTCATACTGGCGGGTAAAAACGGTTAAGTTTTTCTTAAAGATTTCAAGTGCGCACTGTTAAACCTTTTAAACGTTCTCAGTATTGAAGTTTTTTATAAGTAGATGCTCAGTATTTTTTCTCATGCACAAAAACCTTAAATATCAATTCTAAACAGTTGCCGAAAAGTTACCAATCGTTTACAGTTGGGTAAATATTACTCTGGTGATTGGTCATGAGAAACTTAGTGGTTGTTGGTTTGGTATTAGCTCTTGCTGGGTGTGGTGGTTACGATGACATTGACGCTATGAGGGACGCCACTATGGGCTCTACTGGCGTCGTTGGTGGCAACAATGGCTCTAACAGTGGTAATACAACCAAATGCTATGAACCTAATGTGCTGAATGCCACTGGGACACGTGTTATCGATGGTGATACGGTAGAGGTTACTCAAGCATCAGGACAAAGCGAGCGTGTACGTTTATTAGGTATTGATGCACCAGAATCGGCACAAGAGTACGGAGCAGAAAGCACTACTGCCTTATCTCAGTGTGTAAGTAATGCGATTGTTTCTATCCATTGGACTGAAAGGGATAGGTATGATCGCCTGCTTGGCAAGGTCATTGCTAATAATGTTGACTGTAACTTGAATCAACTGCAGAAGGGTGCATCTTGGCATTACAAGGAATATCAGAGTAGCCAGACACCTTACGATCGCATTGAGTATGCCAATGCTGAGATTGTAGCTCGATTAAACGATAGAGGCTTGTGGGCAAATCGATATCCTATAAAGCCATCCGATTATCGAAGCGGCAAAAATAGCTCTGATCTCAACTTTAATAATGATCGCTTGCCATCAAAAGGTGCTAACAAGTGCTATAGCAAACCTAGTGCAGGCACGTCTAATGGTTCTGGCACTATTATTCCATTGCCACCTACTGGTGCCATCTGTAGCAACTTTATCAAGAAAACCTGTAGCCAGATAACAACATGCGTAGAAGCACAGCAGCAACTTGCCTGCGGTAATACGCAGATTGATGGCGATAAGGACGGTGTGCCATGCGAGTCTATATGCTCAGGTGGTTAATTAGCGTAGCTGTCTTATCGTTAGCTGCATGTACCCCTTCTAAAGATGACAGTTACGCTAGTCAATTTGTTTCTGGCTATGTTGCGGTGCATGAAATGTTCTGGTCCGCTGATCATGATACGCCCTATCCATTTACGACATCAGGTGAAATATCCTGTGTCTATTATCCAGAGTTTGGTATTGAGGTATATTTTGAACCTGTAGGCTATATTGACGAGTCCTCTATTGGTACTCCGCTTAATAAGGCTGCTGCTAAGGCGCTGAAGCGTGATGGCATGAAGCCTAATGTGCCATATAGCATTAAGGAAGGTGCTGACTTAAGTGAGGCTGTGGAGGTTGGATTGAGGGTTTGTGATGAGCAGATGAGATAGATTTGGTTGTAAAGAAGAACTGATAGCAATAAAAAAGGCATTACGTGAATGGACCACGAATACCTTTTTACTATGCTTAGTGTAGAGGTATTCAGCACGGGAAGTCTACATTGCCATTTTTTATAAAGAAATCTATACGCTCTTTGCAATCTTGGAAATGCTGCTCTGCTGAAATTGCATCATAATCCTTAATATGCAAATACATTTTATAATCTGAAATCTTACGAAGCTTATGGTATTTTTTCAAGATCTTACCTACGTATTTTAGGTTTGTAATTTCTGACCTAATCAGGCTTTCGTATATTTTCTCATGAGACCCATAACCCTTGTCATCCAAACATTCGGAATATAAAGTTAACTTATATTTGGCGTTACCTTTGAAAAGCTCACGCGCATATAAAAAAGACGCATAATATCCCCTACTTATTAAAAGCCGATTATGCGCCTCTTTGGGGCTAAATCTGTTCTGTTCTATCTCATATTTCTGGGTGTATATATCTTCAATCGTGACCGGCATCTATAGCACCATATCTTCATTTTCTTCTAAGCAGGTGTCGACGCAAGGAGGATTACTCTCCTCTTGCTCCATATCTGCACTTTTATAATACACAAGAAACTTACTTAGGATATCGTCACGACCTGTTTTTACCGCATAATCTACCAATGTACGCTCAAACTGGTTAGTCAATGACACAGCTTCTTTCAAAGAGGTATTTACAAGTACATCCACTGTCACATACTGCTCATCTTCCTCTACATAGCATCGAAGATTACATGTACCGTACAGGTGTTTCTTATGGAAACTATATAAGAGATCAAAGAAGCTCGAATAAGCAGCTTTGTCTATACCAATAGAAGCTAAGTCATCTATCATACCAGCCCAATACTCAGTGTTCAGATAGACGGTTTCCAACTCTTGCTTGGTTTCTTTTGATAGCACGTCTTTATAACGTATTAGCTCATAATATTTTTTAAAACTTGTAAATTCTAGATTTCTTAAACTACAAACATACAAACCAAAAAGGAGACTGTAGTTTTTACCACCGCTTTCAAAATGATCTTCTGTGAGCTTTTGAGCATCATCAAAACGGCAGACGCCAACCAAGACATTATTATACTCAGCAAGGTAAGTAGGGTTATTCGGTTTAAGATTAATCGCCTTCGAATACAGCGCTTCCGCCTCACGCATTTTGCCTTTAGCAGTTGCTATAATAGCTAAAGCGCTATAATAGACAATATAATCATTAGCAGTAAAATCGGCGCTTTTCATATTCTTGACTTGTTTCTCGAAACGCGTCAGGGAGATATCCTTTGAATCAACTAATCCAGAATCAAGGTTTGCAAGATACTTATCAATCACTTGATATTTAATGTCATTAATTGCCTGTATTTTAGACTGAGCATTAATTGTTGACATAACTCACCTTATTTTTTTATGTGTGATTTTTCTAGTAGCTAAAGTGCAAAAATGCCCACTAAGGGCAGTTATCTATATATTGACCAGCAAATAATAGCACCTACAATCATACTATTCAATTTATAACGCACTTATTTTTGCTCTTGTCAACCCTATATTTTTGAAAGAGTTCATGTAAATAACGTTTTATCGCCTACACTTTCACCCAATCAACTACAAATAACAGCTAAATATATAGTCCATAAAAGCACATAGGGTTTTCAATAAACTGGTATAAAATCTGCTGAATAATAATAAGGAGCAACAGATGTCTCAGTTTAAATACCATTTATTAATCGCCGCTGCCCTAATGATTGTCTTTACCACTGCCACTATGATCATCATCATTTAGGCTAGCACTCTTGTCCTTGAGTAATTACCTACCATACTATTGTGTGATACTAAATCCTTTGCTATTTTATATTAAAGAGATGGCGAAGAGTTTTTTTATGAGCAATGAAAACTGAAAAGGCCAAATTGAACTGATTTACCATAATCACCGTTATAGGAATAAAGCTCAACTTGCCTGATAAGCGAAGTTTAAGAGGTCAACTAGAATAGCCCTACAGGGGTATTAACCAAGCTAGGAATGCCGCTAAAAGTCTTCAGCATATTGTAAAAAGTCGAATTCTCCAGCCTGTCTTGACAGTAAATGAGCGGCATAATGATCAATTGCTTCTGCTGATTTCATTAGCTTTTGGATACTATAGATATCCTGATCTTGTATCAAATACATGTCTTTTTGGATATGGTTAGTGACAGAAAATATCTGGAAATTCTTCTCTTGCTCTAGACCATTAAATCTAGTGTCAAGTAAGGCGTGTAGCTGAAAGTGCGTATCATGTTTTTCATCGCCTTCATACCCATATTCCACCAAAAAAGGTTGATCAAACTTTTCCTCTAAAAAAGCTACCTTTTTATGAGCTTCTTTGTCTTTTTTTCTAAGATTTCGACAGACCGACCCTATAGGCGGATTGTTACTCGATGGCAAGCCGCTTGGAGCTAATGGTCCATAAACAGTATCATCAGGGATATACCAACCAGCACTGTGCCACAGCCAAGACTGAATAATCTCTATTGGAAAGTTAAACTCATTTTCCTGAGCATCATCAGCAATATAAGGCGTATACCGCAGATAAATAATAATGCCATTTATATTGATACCAAACGCCGTAATATCAGATAATATTTCTGGTATATCTGATCTTTTAATAGCATAGAAAAATTCTTCTGTAACCTCAGATAAGACCTTGTAAGTCTCAGGTTGAGTGTTTTTAAAAGGTTCAAAAAAATACTCATGAAAGCTCATATCTCTAGGTTTAGCATTCTTAAAGTTGATCGAATTAAACTCAATCCTTGTTTGATCTCTATTTTTAATATATACATCTTCAATGGTTACTTGATTTAAGTCGTAATAAATCTCATCAAAACTATCTAAAACATGGTTATTCATTTTATTTGCCTTATTAAGCTTTCACAGCTGGGCTAGTTTTTTATTGTAGAATCTAAGCTTATTGCATCAGTTAAGTGATACTACCTCATTAAATGGGTTCGGTTCCCTAGTGAGGACTTGAATATGCGGCTGTAGGCTAATAATATCAAGGGTTTTGGTTACTTTGTTCATTGTAGTGTACTTCACAGTGTACATATTGAGATGCTTAATGTGATTTGATCATCTCACTCTAGAGTAGGTAATTGATTAACCAAAATAGCGAAAGGCTTAAAATATGAAAAAATTTATACCTCATTTAAATGCTGATATTATCCCATTAAAAAGTGCCGCAGGCATTGATATTGGATTAAGCTTTGATGAGTTTCTTAAACATACACCACATAAGCTGGTTGATAATGAGGAATATAACAAGCTATCAAATACTCAAGGCTTATGGTATGTCATACATCACAAAGGTACTAATAGCTTAGGAAAAGAGTTTGATGCTTATGCCTGTCGCTGGAATAATGATGTTGTTTTACAGTTTGATGGAAAACCTACAAAAATTCTTTACGGAATCATAGTTTCAGACAATTATAAAGGTTCGCTATTTAATGAATTGAGAATTAATGACAGATTAGACAAATTATCTAGTCAGTACGATTTAGAATTTTATGCGGATGGTCATTTTTTAATAGATAAAGAAGATGCAGATATTTATGTACCAATTGAAATTGGTACAGATTATTTAGCCAGCTATGAAGATGTGCCTAATCAAATTATTCGATTATTTTATGTGATAATGCATTTTGAAGAACAGATAAAGCATGGTATTACTTGGGATTAATTACACACCTTAATCGGACGGGCAATTTCAATGCCTAAAACTTTCTGACGATTGAACTGATTTTGTAATAACTATAGTTCGGTGCGCTATACAGGCATCGAACTATGAGTTGTATGCCTAATATCTATATAGTGCATTAAGTATAAAAATGTTATAAGATAAAACATCTCAACAGATATACTCAATTATCATGACTTACTCACTAGATTATCGCAAACAAGTTCTTAAAAGCTTAGCAGATGGCATGACCTTTGCCGAGGCAGCCTCTTTTTATGACATTAGTCCAACCACTATTCAAAAGTGGAAGAAACGGCTGCATAGTAAGAGCACTCGCAATGTTACGCCATCAAAAATACCGGATGATGCACTACGCAAAGACGTTGAGCGTTACCCTGATGACTATCACTATGAGAGAGCAAGACGGTTCAACTGTACTGCCCCAGCCATTTGTGAGGCTTTAAAACGCCTAGGCATCAGTCAAAAAAAAGACCTTAGAGCATCCAAAAGCATGTCCAATAAAAAGAGCGGCGTATCAGAGTAAGCTTGATAACTTTAAACAGCAAGGTTATCCCATTGTGTATATGGACGAAAGCGGTTTTGAAAGCCAGACCATTCGTCCTCATGGTTATGCACCGATAGGCAAACCCTGTATCGACAGCTACAACTGGCAAGGTAAAAAGCGAACCAACGTCATTGGGGCTCTATATGAAAAGATGCTATTTGCACTGGATTACTTTGAACACAACATTAACAGCGGCATATTCTACGATTGGTGCAAACACACCCTAATCCCAAGCCTTAAAACCAAATGCGTGATTGTCATGGATAACGCTCGGTTTCATAAAAGTAGACGTATCCAAAAATTACTGAACAGGCATGGTCATCGTATCCTATGGCTGCCGCCGTACAGCCCAGACTTGAACCCTATTGAGAAAAAATGGGCTCAAGTGAAGTTTCTACGCCAAGGGTGGATGGAAAATGACTTATCCAAATTATTTTATGATGTTTGTCCTAGATATAACACTTTTGTTTTGAACTGACTATAGTGTTTTATTAACAACTTTGATTTTTCACTACCTTATTTCTGATTGTTGTAAGATAGCTAGCAGAACTACATTAAGGTATAAGTAAATTTTTCTTCCAAGTTGAATTGCTCGTCCTGGTTTTTAACTTTTTCGAGAATAAAAACTATCTCTTCAAAGCAACTCAGCTTTTCTTTTGACATAGTTGAATTGAACCATATTAAATTAATGGGTCTCTCTACACCCCCGCTTAATAGATCCCATAATGCATCAAGATTCTTACCATAGTAGAGCTCCACATCAAATTGCCGCGCAATTTCATTATGAAACTCTAACTCAGTCAATATTTTATCGCCGTGAATTTCAATATTCATAATTATTTCCAATATACTTTACTCAGTAGAGCAGTATTATTAAAAAGCTCTCGGCATCTATTATAAGAGTTTTTTTAATTAGAATATAAGAATGTCTAGGCGGTCTATTTCAGGTAAGCGTTAATCAGACAGGAAAAACTAATAAGCAAATTGCTAGAGACTCGCAAAATATTGTGGGCTCTCTTGACCTAGAAGATACCATTATATGCTCTGGAAACTGCACTTCGAAAATTCCAGTAATTCAGTCCCCTGAAGAATTCTTTCAACGTGAAGGAATTAGAGACGAGCCCAATCTATCAAAGGATGGAAAGCCTTACTACCCTTCAGGTTCGATTAGTGTTTACCCTGATGGTCAGATAGTGATTATTCCACCCTATAAAAATATTAAGATACTAAAGTAAGGAATTGCAAATGTTTAAAGTTGCAAATAATAAAATAGATATTTCTCACGTTAGGAAACGTTCATTAGGTTTCGGAAGAAATGATCTAGGTGAAAATTCATGTAGTTTCATTTGGAAAGAAAGTATCGAAGATTTTTTAGCAAAAACGGAAAGTATAATTAATGATTTTATTATGGAGTGTCACATAGATGATAAGAATCAAGAAGAACCTGATATTTTATTTCTTTATGAATTAAATTACCCTTTCATAAGAGATCTACTGAAAAATCAACCTAGTTATTTTTTAGAACTAGTAAGTGAGTACGCAAGCTTACTGGTATTAAATCCTTTTTTTGATACTCCATATATTGGAAAAAAAGACGACATAAAGTTTAGATTTATCATCAACCAAATAGATAAGGTTTACTTTGATGATGATACGATTGTTTTTGAAGGAAAAGGCTGGTTTTCTAATCGTGATTAGCTCATCGTATGTTGATATAAGAGATGAACAACTGAGAGCTCCAAACATAACCTAAACGCCTGCCAGATGAAAAGAGCAGGCCTAGCCTTCGCTTGCTAATGACATCATAAAGGTAAAGTAAAATGACCGAATTTAAAATGGACAAAGAAGAAATAAAGCAAGCTGCTATCGAGTTTAAAAAGGCGCTTATTAATTGGAAATCAAGAGAGAAAATTGAAAAAGTCGCTAAAATACATCGTCCAGAATGGACAGAAGACGATATTAAAAAATCGATTGAATTTAATACAAGAATGATCAAACCGGTCATAGAAGCTTTTGAACCCATTTATCGTTTAGCCATACGTGGCGATATTGATGAACCTTTTATGCTTTCAAGCTATATGACAAGTAAAGTTGGTCGAGTTTTGGGTGATGAATTATCATGGCCAGAAGTACAAGACCCATATTACCGTATAATAGATAGTTTAAAGGGGGGTCTAAATACATCGGAAATGTGGGAAACACCTTTTTATAAAAATCAAAAGCTACCCGAGCATTACGACCAAGCAGTTAAGGAAATCGTAGCAGAGGGTTGGACTCATAATTCCACGCTATAACTCTTAAGAGAGCGACGGCTGGGCTTATAATATCCAGCAATCTCTACACCCGCCAAGCAGTGGGTCAGATTGATGGCACGGGCAACTTAATCGCTGCCGATCGTATTGACCTGCAGCTGTCAGGCAACTTAAACAACCAAGGCAATATCGTCAGTCATCAACAGGTTAAAATCAGTGCCAACAACCTCACCAATGACAATGGCGGTCTTATCAAAGGCAACTATGTTCAAATCAGCACTCAAAACGATTTGAATAACTTAAGCAGCACCATAAGCGCCAACAGTGCCATGCAGCTTAACGTTGGCGGCAACTTTAATAATCAAAGCCTCACCTATAGCACCGAAGCGGTTAAAGGGGCTAGCAATGGCTCGCGTACTGGCATTGCTAAGATTGCCAGTATTTATGTTGGCGATGGCTTAAAGGGTCAATCAGATACTGACGGCAACGCATTGACGAATTTCGTCGCCAATGTCGGCGGTAATACCACCTTTAGTGCAGGTCGCCTTAACAACCAAGGCGGCAGCAGTATTATTGACAGCAAAGGGGACGTCAATCTTAATGCCGTCAATGTAGGCTATCAAAGCAATAGTATTGGGGACGCCAACAACTACTATAAGCAAAGCGAAACCCGCGATATCGGCAGTACACTTACCGGCAATAGCGACATCCTCATCAACGCCGGTCAAAACGTCACTGGCACGGCGGCCCAAATCAACAGTGACTCAGGCGCGGTTGGTATTATTGCTGGCAACAATATCACCTTTAATGAAGGTCGCCACACTCAAAACCTAAGCACGGCTAGCAACACCGTAGACAAAGGGGTCTTTAGTAAAAAGACATCCCAAAATAGCTTTGAGCGTCAAAGCGATAACGCCATTACCAGCAACATAGAAGACAATACCGTTGCCATCCAAGCGGGTAACAATATCAGCTTCACGGGTACGAACGCCATTAGTGATCGCGGCACCAGCCTCACCGCAGGCGGTAACATCGACATCCTAGCCGCGCAAAACACCTCTAGCGAAAGCACCTATAGCCAAACTAAAAAGTCAGGACTGTTTGGGACTGACGGCGGCATAGGCTTTACCCTCGGTAAAAAGCAAAGCGATGACAGCAATACCAGTACCGCACTCACCCATACGGCAAGCAACATCGGTGCCATCGATGGCAACGTCATCATCACCGCAGGCGGCACTTATCAGCAGACTGGCAGTAATATTATCGCCGGAATGGGAGAGGACAGCAGCTTAGACATTAACGACCCCAATCGCGGCAACACCGTCATCCGAGCCAAGCAAATCAACCTCGACAGCGCCCTTGATATCACCACCAACCAAAGCCAAAGCACATCTAAACAAAGCGGCCTTAGCGTCTCAGTTTCAAACAGCCTTGTTGACAGTGTCAAGAGTATTGACGCGCTTGTGGATGCGGCTGGCAACACGGACAGCGTCCGCATGAAAGGCATGGCGGCGGTCAGTGGTATATCCCAAGGGAACCGCTTAATTAGGGTCATTAATCAATTAATAGACCACTTAAAACAGACTGGTATAATGGAACTGCTTAAAACAGACTATTACGCTCCTCGAATTTACCAAGGCTTATTATGACCACCTATATACTCGACACCGAAACTACAGGTCTTATCGAACCGCACATGACTGAAGCAGCCTACTCTATTATTGATATTAGCGATAGTAAAGTAACGGTGTTGCAAGCGCCAAGAGCGAAACGCTTTAACCCTCTCAAAGAAATTAGCTTAGGATCTATGGCGATATCACATATCTGTGATGAGGATGTGGCGAATGAACCACCGCACACAGATTTTAGGCTGCCTAGCAGTGTTGAATACTTGATTGGTCATAATATCGATTTTGATATGGCCGTTCTTAAAAACGCTGGTATTACTCATGTACCTGGGGAGCCCGCAGAATTCGGAAAAAATCGTACGCTAACAGTGCAAGCGTCCCGACCACGCCCGACTGTAGCTTGTTGACCGGTTAATCTGTCTCGCGGCTAAAGCGATAGAACAGGTTCGGCTCGCTGACCACGTACAAATACCCTTCATCGTCGATGGTTACGCCTTCGGCCTGGGGTATGCCCTTCAGCAAACCAGCAAACCCTCTCGCCAGGGAGCGGAAACTCACCACTTTGCCCTCGTCGGTCATTTCAATCAGCAGTTTCGACTCGTCACTGAGCAGAATCAGATGGCCACTCTGTTGGTCGAAGACGACCGAAGATAAGTCAGTCGCAAACACCTTGTCCTTTACCAAGCTGGACAGGTCGCGGACGTGCAGGGAAAAACCTCCTGCCAGGCTGGCACGAAGGCCGCCCACTTCCAGCAATTGGCGGGGGTCACGCTCCTTGGTCACAAACAGGCGGTCGCCTTTCAGGTCGTAGGCGAGCCCTTCAAGGCCTTTGTTGTCCTCCTTGCCAAGCGCCAGGGTCAGAGCTGGATACTGGTCTCGGCTCAATGGTCGATCAGGAGAAAGTTTACCGTCTTCAGCGATGGGGACATCCACGACAACCAGGCTCTGCCGGCGCTCTTCGGCGATTACCAGCTGGCCGTTGCCGGCATAGGACACCGCCTCCACATCGTGGAAGCCATCCAGGCTGTAACGTCTTTCCACATCACCGTCACGACTGAGGGCCAATAGTTCGTTTGGGCCGTTGGTGACCGCCCACAGCAGGTTTAGGTCAGGGTCGAAGGTCAGGCCCGAAAGATTGTTGTCCACACCTGGAACCGGCTTAGCATCCAGCTCAACCCGATAGTCAGGCAGCCACACAGAGCGCTCCTGCCAATCATCGGTGTGCCAGTGGGTCTTGATCCAGAAGTACAAACGATCATCAAGGTGATGGGTGCGGACTTGGAATACGGCGAGCAGGGCAAGGCACAACAGCACCCACATCCAAGCACTTGCTTTCCGTGTTCGGCCCAGCCAGTGTTTAGCCATCGAATACATCAGAGACCTCGTTAATTGGGAGATGCAGCGCGCCGCGCGGTGGTTTCAACCCGACTCGACGCGGCTGGCACAGGTGATGCACAGTGGCGTGGCCGGATCGAATTCCAAGCGGCCTGAGGCGATCAACTCGCCGCATTGGTTACACCAGCCATACTCACCCTCGTGCCAACGCTTGAGGGCCAGCTGGAGGCGGACGCGTTCATGCTGCGCCCGACTGCGGATGGCATCGTTCATTGCTTGCTGCTGGAGTGCATCCATCCTCGACAAACGCCCTACCTTGCCTTGATCCAGCTCTACCGATTGCGAGCGAGACTCAGCGTCTTCCAGCAATCGATCCAGCTCGGCAGCCCGCTGTTCCAGCAGGGTCTTGAAATGGGCAAGATCGAGGGCGTCGTCCATGGCCATTAGCGCAGCAGTAACAGCGGACTGGTGGTGGTGCGGAGCATGCTGGTCGTGGTGCTTCCGACCAGGAACTGCCGGATACGGGAATGGCCATAGGCCCCCATCACCAGCAGATCAATGCCATGCTCTTTCTGATAGGCGTGCAGGGTAGGCTCTATCTCACCGCTCAGGGTCTCGGCACGAACAGTGAACCCGGCGTTGAGCAGCACTTTTTGCGCCCAGTCCAGCTGCGCCGACGACTCGTCGTTCACGGGCCCGACCATGACCAGGTGGATCGGTAGTCCCTTCAGCAGGGGGCTGGCTGCCAGCATCTCCACACCCTTGCGGGTAGTAGCACTGCCATCGAAGGCCAGCATTGCGCTCTGGGGCTTCTGAAAGCTGGTCGGGGTGACCAGGATCGGCCGGTGCATGACACGAATCACGCTTTCCAGCTGGCTTCCGACATGCTGACTCAGGCCTCCACTAGACTCGCCCTGGCGACCGATGACCAGTAGGCGCGTTTCGCTTTCCAGCTCTTGCAGGCTCTCCAGCAGATCGCCATGACGTTGCTTGGACTCCGGTGCGGCCACACCATCCTTCATGGCCCGCTCTTTCGCGGCCGCTAACATGATCCGCCCCTGCTCCAGGGCCAACTTGCCGCGCTGTTCATCCAGGGAAGCAAGCTCATCGAGTAGGTGCTCGCGGCTGCCAAGGCCGATATTGCCACTCAGATCCGGTGCAACCGGGTACTGGCGCTGATCCAGCACATGCAGGAAGGTCAACGGGGCTTCCAGGCTCAGACTGGCCCAGGCCGCATAGTCGCACACGGCTGGGGCCGAGGCGGAACCGTCGATACAGGCGATTATGTGGTTCATTGTTGTTCTCCTTCTCAGTGGCCCATGAGTTGATCAATGGCGTCGGGTTTATCGTGAACGCCGAAGCGATCCACGATAGTGGCGCTTGCTTCGTTGAGGCCCAGCACTTCGACTTCGGTGCCTTCGCGGCGGAACTTGATGACCACTTTGTCCAAAGCGGCAACGGCGGTGATATCCCAGAAGTGGGCGCGATTCAGGTCGATGGTTACCTTGTTCAGGGCTTCTTTGAAGTCGAAGGCCGCGACGAACTTGTCTGCTGAGCTGAAGAACACCTGGCCGGTGACGTTATAGCTACGATGCTCGCCGGCTTCGTCCAGCGAAGAGCTGATCGCCATGTAATGGCCAACCTTGTTGGCGAAGAACATCGCGGCCAGCAGCACGCCGGCCAGCACGCCGAAGGCCAGGTTATGGGTGGCGACCACGACCACCACGGTGACGACCATGACAATGTTGGTCGACAGCGGATGCTTCTTCAGGTTGCGCAGCGAATCCCAACTGAAGGTGCCGATGGACACCATGATCATCACTGCCACCAGCGCCGCCATCGGGATCTGCTTCAACCAGTCGCCGAGGAACACCACCATCAGCAGCAGGAATACGCCTGCGGCAAGGGACGACAGGCGCGAACGACCACCGGATTTCACGTTGATGATCGACTGACCAATCATCGCGCAGCCGGCCATACCGCCGAGCAGACCCGAAGCAATGTTGGCCACGCCCTGGCCCTTGCACTCGCGGTTCTTGTCGCTGGGGGTGTCGGTCAGGTCGTCAACAATGGTCGCGGTCATCATCGACTCCAGCAGACCGACCACGGCCAGTGCTGCCGAGTAAGGGAAGATGATGGCCAACGTCTCGAACGTCAGCGGCACGTCAGGCCAGAGGAAGATTGGCAGCGTATCGGGCAGTTGGCCCATATCGCCGACCGTGCGGATATCTAGCCCAACCGACATGGCGACGGCGGTCAGCACGATGATGCACACCAGCGGCGATGGGATGAGCTTGCCGATCTTGGGGACGTAGGGGAACAGATAGATGATGCCGAGGCCTGCGGCTGTCATGGCGTAGACGTGCCAGGTGACGTTGGTTAACTCGGGTAGCTGAGCCATGAAGATCAGGATCGCCAGGGCATTGACGAAGCCGGTCACCACCGAGCGCGAGACGAAGCGCATCAGTGAGCCGAGCTTCAGGTACCCAGCAGCGATCTGTAAAACACCACATAGCAGCGTGGCGGCCAGCAGGTATTCGAGACCATGATTCTTGACCAGGGTCACCATCAGCAGTGCCATGGCCCCGGTTGCGGCCGAGATCATTCCGGGTCGGCCACCGACAAAGGCGATCACCACGGCGATACAGAAAGAGGCGTACAGGCCGACCTTGGGGTCAACCCCGGCAATGATCGAGAAAGCGATGGCTTCAGGGATGAGGGCCAGTGCGACCACAATACCGGCGAGGATGTCGCCACGGATGTTGGATAACCAGGTTTGTTTTAACGAGTGGAGCATCAGAATTCCCAAGGCAATGGATCACGCAGCGCAGCATGGCGCAGGCCATGTGCAACTGGTCGATATGAGGTCAAATTGTCGGATGTAGGGGGGCTGTGGCGGGTGTTGAAACCGAAAGCACAGCAGAGCGCGACCGCTGGCAGAGCAAGCAGTCACAGATGATGCGGGGGCGAAGCGCTATGGCGGCGTAGGCAGCCAGATCATGTTTTGCAGGGTAAGCATGAGGTCTTATCGAGTGTCTTTGGTAACTCAATGGCCGCGACAGTCTACAGGAAGAGGGTAATTACTGCGAGTCAACCCTGAGTAGGGCGTCCTGCTTGGATGTCAGCCTGAGCTATACCCTAACTGGATGTCAGGCAAGGTGTCATTTTCAGAAGACGACTGCACCAGTTGATTGGGCGTAATGGCTGTTGTGCAGCCAGCTCCTGACAGTTCAATATCAGAAGTGATCTGCACCAATCTCGACTATGCTCAATACTCGTGTGCACCAAAGCGAGGTGAGCATGGCGACGGAGGCTCTGTTGCAAAGATTGGCGGCAGTCAGAGGTAGGCTGTCGCTCTGCGCCGATCAGGCGGCTGCTGCGAAATGGTGGTTGAGCATGCCCATGGCCTCCGTCAGCGCCGAGGGCCCAATGCCAAAAGCTCTCTCCACAAGGCGCACCTCGCCCCTGATGCCGGGCTGCAGGCACCAGGGGCGAGCCTGTCCTTTGCGCAGGGCTCGCATGACTTCGAATCCCTTGATCGTGGCATAGGCCGTGGGGATCGATTTGAAACCGCGCACCGGCTTGATCAGTATCTTGAGCTTTCCGTGATCGGCCTCGATCACGTTATTGAGATACTTCACCTGCCGGTGGGCCGTCTCCCGGTCCAGCTTTCCTTCGCGCTTCAATTCGGTGATCGCTGCACCATAGCTCGGCGCTTTGTCGGTATTGAGCGTGGCAGGCTTTTCCCAGTGCTTCAGGCCTCGCAGGGCCTTGCCCAGGAACCGCTTCGCTGCCTTGGCGCTGCGGGTCGGCGACAGGTAGAAATCGATCGTGTCGCCCCGCTTGTCGACTGCCCGGTACAGGTAGGTCCACTTGCCCCGCACCTTGACGTAGGTTTCATCCAGGCGCCAGCTCGGATCAAAGCCACGCCGCCAGAACCAGCGCAGCCGCTTCTCCATCTCCGGGGCGTAGCACTGGACCCAGCGATAGATCGTCGTATGGTCGACCGAAATGCCGCGTTCCGCCAGCATTTCCTCAAGGTCGCGATAGCTGATCGGATAGCGACAATACCAGCGCACCGCCCACAGGATCACATCACCCTGGAAATGGCGCCACTTGAAATCCGTCATCGTTCCGTCCGTCCAATCTCCGCCAAGCATGCTCAAGCTTCACGATTTTTGCAACAGAGCCCACACGAGTATTGAGCATAGTCGAGATTGGTGCAGATCACTTCTGATATTGAACTGTCAGGAGCTGGCTGCACAACAGCCATTACGCCCAATCAACTGGTGCAGTCGTCTTCTGAAAATGACATTTGGTATCTCTCATAAACGGATGTTTTTGAGAGAACTATCTTCGGCCTTCACACGCACGAAAGGCGGCGAAGCTCCGCCGTTAATCCGTCCGCCGGAGATCTCGCCCAGGCAGGCTGAAGGCCGAGCAAGCCTGACAGGCCCGAAAAGCCCGGCACGGGCGTCGGCGGCGATGACGGCGGCGGCATTATCCAGGGTTGATGATGGAAGTGGAGGATATCGACAACCTCTCGCGCAACCAAGACATCGCGGTCGGACTGCAAGTGATCTTGAAGCCACGGGCCCGTCCCACCCCGACATGGACCTCGATGCCCGAACGGACGTTAGATTTCGAGTTCTAGGCGTTCTGCGATGAAGGTTGGATCCCAGCCGGGATTGAAAGTGTCGACGTGGGTGAATCCGAGCCGCTCGTATAGGCCACGCAGGTTCGGGTGGCAGTCGAGCCGCAGCTTGGCGCACCCCTGCGTTCGCGCGGCATGGCGGCAAGCCTCGATCAGCGCGGAGCTGACACCCCGGCCCGCATGTGTCCGTCGCACCGCGAGCTTGTGCAGATATGCGGCCTCCCCCTTGAGGGCGTCGGGCCAGAACTCGGGATCCTCGGCCGACAAGGTGCAACAGCCGACGATGCCGTCGCTGCAACTCGCGACTAGGAGCTCGGATCTCAGGACGAAGGTCTCCGCGAATGTCCGGTCGATCCGCGCGACGTCCCAGGCGGGCGTTCCCTTGGCGGACATCCACGCCGCAGCGTCGTGCATCAGCCGCACAACCTCGTCGATATCACCCGAGCAGGCGACCCGAACGTTCGGAGGCTCCTCGCTGTCCATTCGCTCCCCTGGCGCGGTATGAACCGCCGCCTCATAGTGCAGTTTGATCCTGACGAGCCCAGCATGTCTGCGCCCACCTTCGCGGAACCTGACCAGGGTCCGCTAGCGGGCGGCCGGAAGGTGAATGCTAGGCATGATCTAACCCTCGGTCTCTGGCGTCGCGACTGCGAAATTTCGCGAGGGTTTCCGAGAAGGTGATTGCGCTTCGCAGATCTCCAGGCGCGTGGGTGCGGACGTAGTCAGCGCCATTGCCGATCGCGTGAAGTTCCGCCGCAAGGCTCGCTGGACCCAGATCCTTTACAGGAAGGCCAACGGTGGCGCCCAAGAAGGATTTCCGCGACACCGAGACCAATAGCGGAAGCCCCAACGCCGACTTCAGCTTTTGAAGGTTCGACAGCACGTGCAGCGATGTTTCCGGTGCGGGGCTCAAGAAAAATCCCATCCCCGGATCGAGGATGAGCCGGTCGGCAGCGACCCCGCTCCGTCGCAAGGCGGAAACCCGCGCCTCGAAGAACCGCACAATCTCGTCGAGCGCGTCTTCGGGTCGAAGGTGACCGGTGCGGGTGGCGATGCCATCCCGCTGCGCTGAGTGCATAACCACCAGCCTGCAGTCCGCCTCAGCAATATCGGGATAGAGCGCAGGGTCAGGAAATCCTTGGATATCGTTCAGGTAGCCCACGCCGCGCTTGAGCGCATAGCGCTGGGTTTCCGGTTGGAAGCTGTCGATTGAAACACGGTGCATCTGATCGGACAGGGCGTCTAAGAGCGGCGCAATACGTCTGATCTCATCGGCCGGCGATACAGGCCTCGCGTCCGGATGGCTGGCGGCCGGTCCGACATCCACGACGTCTGATCCGACTCGCAGCATTTCGATCGCCGCGGTGACAGCGCCGGCGGGGTCTAGCCGCCGGCTCTCATCGAAGAAGGAGTCCTCGGTGAGATTCAGAATGCCGAACACCGTCACCATGGCGTCGGCCTCCGCAGCGACTTCCACGATGGGGATCGGGCGAGCAAAAAGGCAGCAATTATGAGCCCCATACCTACAAAGCCCCACGCATCAAGCTTTTGCCCATGAAGCAACCAGGCAATGGCTGTAATTATGACGACGCCGAGTCCCGACCAGACTGCATAAGCAACACCGACAGGGATGGATTTCAGAACCAGAGAAAGAAAATAAAATGCGATGCCATAACCGATTATGACAACGGCGGAAGGGGCAAGCTTAGTAAAGCCCTCGCTAGATTTTAATGCGGATGTTGCGATTACTTCGCCAACTATTGCGATAACAAGAAAAAGCCAGCCTTTCATGATATATCTCCCAATTTGTGTAGGGCTTATTATGCACGCTTAAAAATAATAAAAGCAGACTTGACCTGATAGTTTGGCTGTGAGCAATTATGTGCTTAGTGCATCTAACGCTTGAGTTAAGCCGCGCCGCGAAGCGGCGTCGGCTTGAACGAATTGTTAGACATTATTTGCCGACTACCTTGGTGATCTCGCCTTTCACGTAGTGAACAAATTCTTCCAACTGATCTGCGCGGGAGGCCAAGCGATCTTCTTCTTGTCCAAGATAAGCCTGTCTAGCTTCAAGTATGACGGGCTGATACTGGGCCGGCAGGCGCTCCATTGCCCAGTCGGCAGCGACATCCTTCGGCGCGATTTTGCCGGTTACTGCGCTGTACCAAATGCGGGACAACGTAAGCACTACATTTCGCTCATCGCCAGCCCAGTCGGGCGGCGAGTTCCATAGCGTTAAGGTTTCATTTAGCGCCTCAAATAGATCCTGTTCAGGAACCGGATCAAAGAGTTCCTCCGCCGCTGGACCTACCAAGGCAACGCTATGTTCTCTTGCTTTTGTCAGCAAGATAGCCAGATCAATGTCGATCGTGGCTGGCTCGAAGATACCTGCAAGAATGTCATTGCGCTGCCATTCTCCAAATTGCAGTTCGCGCTTAGCTGGATAACGCCACGGAATGATGTCGTCGTGCACAACAATGGTGACTTCTACAGCGCGGAGAATCTCGCTCTCTCCAGGGGAAGCCGAAGTTTCCAAAAGGTCGTTGATCAAAGCTCGCCGCGTTGTTTCATCAAGCCTTACGGTCACCGTAACCAGCAAATCAATATCACTGTGTGGCTTCAGGCCGCCATCCACTGCGGAGCCGTACAAATGTACGGCCAGCAACGTCGGTTCGAGATGGCGCTCGATGACGCCAACTACCTCTGATAGTTGAGTCGATACTTCGGCGATCACCGCTTCCCTCATGATGTTTAACGCCGCCATAAGTTGCGGCTTTGTAGTTGATTGTTTTGTGGTAGCGTAGCGTTAAGCCACAAAACAAGCGACGGAAAAGCCGTCAACTTGATGGCCTTGTTAGCCTTATCAGCGCGACTGTGATGTATAAACGTCAAAAATTGAACGACCAATTTTAACAATCGCATCATTTCGCTCTGCCATTGAAGCCTGTGTTTGAGCTAGATAGATGCTCACAATAATTGGGGCTTGATGCTCACTCCACACAACTGCTGTAATACTCCGAGCACCAAATCCGCCAGCACCTGAACGATCCGCAATGTTCCATCCCGCCGGCAATACTGAACGTAGTAAATTACCAGTGACTTGATTGTTCACCATCCAAGACTCTAATTTTTTTTTGTTCATTTCAGATAGCGCTGAACCAAATAAAAATTTATTCAAAGTACTGGCTATTGCCTTAGGAGTTGTCGTATCCCTCAAATCACCGAGCTTACCTTCATTTAAATCAGGCTCAATACGGTCTAGACGAGTCTCTTTGTCCCCAATTTGTCTTAAAAAATCAGTAACGCCTTTGGAGCCACCTACAGCACTTAGGATGATATTTGCCGCAGTATTATCACTTGTAGTCATAGTTGCGAAGCACGCATCATCGAGTGTGATTGCCTGCCCTACTTGCTTTTCTATTACAGGGGAATAGGTCACAAGATCTGCTTTCTTAATCTCGACTGTACTATTGGGATTAACTTTTCCTTGCTCAGCATCATATAGTAATTTAGCGCAAGCTATTGTTTTAAAAGTACTTGTCAACGGGAAGCGCTGATTGCCATTGTAATCCCAGTATTCTCCATTTTGAGTATCAAGAACGGAAACACCTATACGAGCAGAAAGAGAAACTTCAATTGCCTTAACGTCTTGTTCAACTTGCCGAAACTTTGAACTACTTGCAAAAACCACGGATGGTATTAAAAGCGAAAATACCAATAAAAACTTCATGTAAGTAACCCCATAATTTTGATTGTCACACATTTTATATAAAAGCATGAGGCTCCATAATATGGCTAACGCCCGGCACAGCGGCAGCCGTAACGGAGCGGTTTTGTGTTAATGTTTGAGCGCAGCGAGTAACACAAAACCGCGTAGTGTAGGCTGACCGCCTGCTGCCGATTGTTAGATGCCAGTGCCACTTAATGAACGCTTGCTTTAGAAAGCAAATTTAAAACCAATACACCGCAAACTATTAAACTAATACCCACGAAACCCCATGCATCAATTTTTTGCCCGTAAAGCCCCCATGCAACAGCAGTGACTAATACTACGCCAAGGCCAGACCAAACTGCATAGGCCACCCCTATAGGAATAGACTTCAAGACCAATGAAAGGAAATAAAATGCAATTCCATAGCCAACAATTACGATGAAAGATGGTACGAGCTTCGTAAAACCTTCACTGGACTTTAATGCAGATGTTGCAACTACCTCTCCAAGAATTGCAACAGTAAGAAATAACCAGCTTTTCATGATCCGCCTCCAATATGATTCGAAGGGATTATGTGTTCTTTTCTCTTAAAGTTGTAGTCTTGAAGAAAAAAATTATTCGTGCGCAACTTTCCGGTTAATTACATCTAACGCCTGGCACAGCGGATCGCAAACCTGGCGCGGCTTTTGGTACAAAAGGCGTGACAGGTTTGCGAATCCGTTGCTGCCACTTGTTAACCCTTTTGCCAGATTTGGTAACTATAATTTATGTTAGAGGCGAAGTCTTGGGTAAAAACTGGCCTAAAATTGCTGGGGATTTCAGGAAAGTAAACATCACCTTCCGGCTCGATGTCTATTGTAGATATATGTAGTGTATCTACTTGATCGATCAGGCTTTTGTATATCTCCCCACCACCTGAAACAATGACATGATCCGTTATTTTCTTTAGGTTGGTTAAAGCATCTTTAATTGATGGAAAGATCACTACGTTCTCATTGTCAGATGTAAAACTTGAACGTGTTACGACCGCATACTTTCGGTTGGGTAATGCTCCCATTGATTCAAAAGTCTTGCGTCCAACCAACAGCCATTGGTTATAGGTAATAGCTTTAAACAGGAGCTGTTCACCTTTGGCACTCCATGGAATATCAGGGCCATTCCCGATAACTCCATTCTTCGATATAGCTACCATTAGTGATAGTTTCACAATTCTTCCTCAGAGGTTAACATTTTATTCATAGGCATGCTCATTTTGTCTTTGGGCATCCCTACTCTATTTATTATTTAAGTGCCTGATTCTACCTTACTTTTTCCATTGCCGCAATCAATTCAAATCTGGCAAAACGAGCATGCTCATTTTGCCAGTTTTGGCTGCCTGTTAATTGCGCTCAAACATCCCCAACCAATTGTTTTATATGGATTTTTTATTTCCTATAAAAACAATTCGAGCATGGTTTAAAGTAAAAACGTGCATTATCGTAAGAATAGTCTAAATTATACTGTATAAAGTTACATTAGACATTATTTGCCGACTACCTTGGTGATCTCGCCTTTCACGTAGTGAACAAATTCTTCCAACTGATCTGCGCGGGAGGCCAAGCGATCTTCTTCTTGTCCAAGATAAGCCTGTCTAGCTTCAAGTATGACGGGCTGATACTGGGCCGGCAGGCGCTCCATTGCCCAGTCGGCAGCGACATCCTTCGGCGCGATTTTGCCGGTTACTGCGCTGTACCAAATGCGGGACAACGTAAGCACTACATTTCGCTCATCGCCAGCCCAGTCGGGCGGCGAGTTCCATAGCGTTAAGGTTTCATTTAGCGCCTCAAATAGATCCTGTTCAGGAACCGGATCAAAGAGTTCCTCCGCCGCTGGACCTACCAAGGCAACGCTATGTTCTCTTGCTTTTGTCAGCAAGATAGCCAGATCAATGTCGATCGTGGCTGGCTCGAAGATACCTGCAAGAATGTCATTGCGCTGCCATTCTCCAAATTGCAGTTCGCGCTTAGCTGGATAACGCCACGGAATGATGTCGTCGTGCACAACAATGGTGACTTCTACAGCGCGGAGAATCTCGCTCTCTCCAGGGGAAGCCGAAGTTTCCAAAAGGTCGTTGATCAAAGCTCGCCGCGTTGTTTCATCAAGCCTTACGGTCACCGTAACCAGCAAATCAATATCACTGTGTGGCTTCAGGCCGCCATCCACTGCGGAGCCGTACAAATGTACGGCCAGCAACGTCGGTTCGAGATGGCGCTCGATGACGCCAACTACCTCTGATAGTTGAGTCGATACTTCGGCGATCACCGCTTCCCTCATGATGTTTAACGCCAGAATTAAGCCGTGCCGCGAAGCGGCGTCGGCTTGAATGAATTGTTAGACGGCAAACTCGCGCCAATACTTATGCAGACCAAAAATATTTGACGAGCACAGCAGAGGCATTGCTGTCTTAATTTTATCTAGTGGCCAGTTCCACCACTCCATCTCCATGAGCAATGAGATTTCCTCATCGGAGAAGCGCTTCTTAATTTGCTTTGCGGGATTTCCCCCGATGATGGCATAAGGCTCTACATCTTTTGTCACCAACGAGCGACTACCTATCACGGCACCGTCTCCAATTTTGATGCCAGGCATAATCATTGCCTCCGAGCCTATCCAGACATCATTGCCAATGACGGTATCACCTGCTCTTTGGAAGGCGTCGAGTGCTCTTGAGAAAGCAGGCTCCTCTTGCATATAGAAGAAGGGGAAGGATGATGCCCAGTCATGCCGATGCCCCTGATTGCCAGCCATGATGAAGGAAGCCCCGCTTCCTATAGAACAAAAGCTGCCAATGATCAATTTATCAACGTCATCACGATCTGGAAGCAAGTATCGCGCGCATTCATCAAATGAGTGCCCGTGATAGTAGCCAGAGTAATAGCTATACCGGCCTACTCTGATATTTGGATTTTTCACTTGCTCAGAAAGAAGTTCCCCTTTGAAAGGGCTGTTAAAGTAGTTTTTCATCAGAGTTCGTGGAACCTTTTCTTGCCGTCTAACGTTTGACATGAGGGGCGGCCAAGGGCGCCAGCCCTTGGACGTCCCCCTCGATGGAAGGGTTAGGCATCACTGCGTGTTCGCTCGAATGCCTGGCGTGTTTGAACCATGTACACGGCTGGACCATCTGGGGTGGTTACGGTACCTTGCCTCTCAAACCCCGCTTTCTCGTAGCATCGGATCGCTCGCAAGTTGCTCGGCGACGGGTCCGTTTGGATCTTGGTGACCTCGGGATCATTGAACAGCAACTCAACCAGTGCTCGAACCAGCTTGGTTCCCAAGCCTTTGCCCAGTTGTGATGCATTCGCCAGTGACTGGTCTATTCCGCGTACTCCTGGATCGGTTTCTTCTTCCCACCATCCGTCCCCGCTTCCAAGAGCAACGTACGACTGGGCATACCCAATCGGCTCTCCATTCAGCATTGCAATGTATGGAGTGACGGACTCTTGCGCTAAAACGCTTGGCAAGTACTGTTCCTGTACGTCAGCAAGTGTCGGGCGTGCTTCTTCTCCGCCCCACCACTCGACGATATGAGATCGATTTAGCCACTCATAGAGCATCGCAAGGTCATGCTCAGTCATGAGGCGCAGTGTGACGGAATCGTTGCTGTTGGTCACGATGCTGTACTTTGTGATGCCTAACGCCGCCATAAACGGCGACAGGGTGGCGCGCCTATTGCGCATAAAATGGCGAAGCCATGCGCAACAGGCGCGGAATCTCTGGCGTCCGGTTTGATGGCTTTGTTATGCAAAGGACTAGTCTTCAATGACGTGTAAACCACGGCGCTTTAAGTCCTCCAACGAATCCAACATTCCCCTTATTAATTCAACAGGATGCCCCTCCCAGTCTTCAACAACGCCAACAATTCTCAAGGGTTCGCAGGTTCTATAGGACTGTGTTGGATTACCGGGAAATCTTTTGTTCGTAAGATTCGGATCGTCTTCGAACGGTCCTGTTGGCTCAACTATGTATATGTAGCCGCGACCCTCGAGGCCAGACAGTGACATAGCAAGTTCAGCTCCCCAAACTGCTGGCTCCATCAAGGCTGAAAAGTAGATGTGCTTAAGAATACGACCGTCCTCGAAATGAGAGATGAACCCTGTGGTTAGCAAGTCACCAATCGCCAAATTGGCTTTGGTTCCATGATAGAACGGTCCTTGCACCTGCTTGTAATTATCATGAGAGATGGGAATCCAATCTTTTACCATTTTAAGACCCTTAATTGTTGGGATTTGGCTGCATAACTTTGTTTTAGGGCGACTGCCCTGCTGCGTAACATCGTTGCTGCTCCATAACATCAAACATCGACCCACGGCGTAACGCGCTTGCTGCTTGGATGCCCGAGGCATAGACTGTACAAAAAAACAGTCATAACAAGCCATGAAAACCGCCACTGCGCCGTTACCACCGCTGCGTTCGGTCAAGGTTCTGGACCAGTTGCGTGAGCGCATACGCTACTTGCATTACAGCTTACCAACCGAACAGGCTTATGTCAACTGGGTTCGTGCCTTCATCCGTTTCCACGGTGTGCGTCACCCGGCAACCTTGGGCAGCAGCGAAGTCGAGGCATTTCTGTCCTGGCTGGCGAACGAGCGCAAGGTTTCGGTCTCCACGCATCGTCAGGCATTGGCGGCCTTGCTGTTCTTCTACGGCAAGGTGCTGTGCACGGATCTGCCCTGGCTTCAGGAGATCGGAAGACCTCGGCCGTCGCGGCGCTTGCCGGTGGTGCTGACCCCGGATGAAGTGGTTCGCATCCTCGGTTTTCTGGAAGGCGAGCATCGTTTGTTCGCCCAGCTTCTGTATGGAACGGGCATGCGGATCAGTGAGGGTTTGCAACTGCGGGTCAAGGATCTGGATTTCGATCACGGCACGATCATCGTGCGGGAGGGCAAGGGCTCCAAGGATCGGGCCTTGATGTTACCCGAGAGCTTGGCACCCAGCCTGCGCGAGCAGCTGTCGCGTGCACGGGCATGGTGGCTGAAGGACCAGGCCGAGGGCCGCAGCGGCGTTGCGCTTCCCGACGCCCTTGAGCGGAAGTATCCGCGCGCCGGGCATTCCTGGCCGTGGTTCTGGGTTTTTGCGCAGCACACGCATTCGACCGATCCACGGAGCGGTGTCGTGCGTCGCCATCACATGTATGACCAGACCTTTCAGCGCGCCTTCAAACGTGCCGTAGAACAAGCAGGCATCACGAAGCCCGCCACACCGCACACCCTCCGCCACTCGTTCGCGACGGCCTTGCTCCGCAGCGGTTACGACATTCGAACCGTGCAGGATCTGCTCGGCCATTCCGACGTCTCTACGACGATGATTTACACGCATGTGCTGAAAGTTGGCGGTGCCGGAGTGCGCTCACCGCTTGATGCGCTGCCGCCCCTCACTAGTGAGAGGTAGGGCAGCGCAAGTCAATCCTGGCGGATTCACTACCCCTGCGCGAAGGCCATCGGTGCCGCATCGAACGGCCGGTTGCGGAAAGTCCTCCCTGCGTCCGCTGATGGCCGGCAGCAGCCCGTCGTTGCCTGATGGATCCAACCCCTCCGCTGCTATAGTGCAGTCGGCTTCTGACGTTCAGTGCAGCCGTCTTCTGAAAACGACACAAGGCGCATCACGCCGTCAGAATAGAGTCCGCTTTCACATTCTTTGACACATGCTTGCCAAGGTCATAGATTTCAGCCTGACAAATTCAAGGCTTCGGGCGCAATGGAACCAAAAACCAACGCAAGCCCTGCCGCCCATCCAGCCCATGGAGGCATCTTGCAGGGACAACGCATCGGTTACGTCCGGGTCAGCAGCTTCGACCAGAACCCGGAACGCCAACTTGAACAGGTCGAGGTCGGCAAGCTGTTCACCGACAAAGCCTCGGGCAAGGACACCCAGCGTCCCCAGCTGGAGGCCATGCTCGGTTTCGTTCGCGAAGGCGACACCGTGGTGGTGCACAGCATGGATCGCCTGGCACGAAACCTCGATGATTTGCGCCGCCTGGTGCAGAAGCTGACCCAGCGCGGTGTGCGCATCGAGTTCTTGAAGGAAGGCCTGGTGTTCACCGGCGAGGACTCGCCGATGGCCAACCTGATGCTGTCGGTCATGGGGGCCTTTGCCGAGTTTGAGCGCGCCCTGATTCGCGAGCGGCAGCGCGAGGGCATCGCCCTGGCCAAGCAGCGCGGTGCCTACCGGGGCCGCAAGAAAGCCCTCTCCGACGAGCAAGCCATCACGCTGCGGCAGCGGGCCGCTGCGGGCGAGCCGAAGGCGCAGCTCGCCCGCGAGTTCGGCATCAGCCGAGAAACCCTCTATCAGTACCTTCGCAAGGACGACTGAACCATGCCGCGTCGCTCGATTCTCTCGGCTACGGAGCGCGACACCTTGCTTGCGTTGCCGGAAAGCCAGGATGACCTGATCCGCTACTACACCTTCAACGACTCCGACCTGTCGCTGATCCGCCAGCGGCGCGGCGACGCCAACCGCCTGGGCTTCGCGGTGCAGCTCAGCCTGCTGCGCTACCCCGGCTATGCGTTGGGCACCGACAGCGAGCCGCCCGAGCCGGTCATCCAGTGGGTGGCCAAGCAAGTTCAGGCCGACCCGGCGAGTTGGTTGAAGTACGGCGAACGCGACGTGACTCGCCGCGAGCACGCCCAGGAACTGCGCACCTACCTACAACTGGCCCCGTTCGGCCTGTCCGACTTCCGCGCCCTGGTGCGCGAGCTGACCGAGTTGGCCCAGCAGACCGACAAGGGCTTACTGCTGGCCGGTCAGGCCCTGGAGAGCCTGCGACAGAAGCGGCGCATTCTGCCGGCGTTGAGCGTAATTGATCGAGCTTGTTCGGAGGCCATTGCGCGGGCCAATCGCCGAGTCTACCGCGCCCTGGTCGAACCACTCACGGACTCGCATCGGGCCAAGCTGGACGAGCTGTTGAAGCTCAAGGCCGGCAGCAGCATCACCTGGTTGACCTGGCTGCGACAGGCACCGCTGAAACCGAACTCCCGCCACATGCTCGAACACATCGAGCGGCTGAAGACATTTCAGCTGGTGGACTTGCCCGAAGGCCTGGGCCGACACATCCACCAGAACCGCCTGCTCAAGCTGGCCCGCGAGGGTGGGCAGATGACGCCCAAAGACCTCGGCAAGTTCGAGCCGCAGCGACGCTACGCGACCCTGGCCGCCGTGGTGCTGGAGAGCACCGCGACGGTGATTGATGAGTTGGTCGATCTGCACGACCGTATCCTGGTCAAGCTGTTCAGCAGCGCGAAGCACAAGCATCAGCAGCAGTTCCAGAAGCAGGGCAAGGCGATCAACGACAAGGTGCGCCTGTACTCGAAGATCGGCCAGGCTCTGCTGGAAGCCAAGGAAAGCGGTAGCGATCCCTATGCCGCCATTGAGGCGGTGATTCCCTGGGACGAGTTCACCGAGAGCGTCAGCGAGGCCGAGCTGCTGGCCCGGCCGGAAGGCTTCGACCATCTGCACCTGGTCGGCGAGAACTTCGCCACTCTGCGCCGTTACACGCCGGCCTTGCTGGAGGTGCTGGAACTGCGCGCTGCCCCGGCTGCGCAAGGCGTGCTGGCAGCCGTGCAGACCCTGAGCGAGATGAACGCCTACAACCTGCGCAAGGTGCCGGCCGATGCGCCCACCGCCTTCATCAAGCCGCGCTGGAAGCCGCTAGTGATAACCCCGGAAGGCCTCGACCGGCGCTTCTACGAAATCTGCGCCCTGTCCGAGCTGAAGAACGCGCTGCGCTCCGGTGACATCTGGGTCAAGGGCTCGCGGCAGTTCCGCGACTTCGACGACTACCTGCTGCCGGCAGAGAGGTTCGCCGCGCTCAAGCATGCGCAGGCTCTGCCCCTGGCGATCAACCCGAACAGCAACCAGTACCTGGAAGAGCGCTTGCAGCTGCTGGACGAGCAGCTGGCCACCGTCACCCGCCTGGCCAAGGACAACGAGCTGCCCGATGCCATCCTCACCGAGTCCGGGCTGAAGATCACCCCGCTGGATTCCGCGGTGCCCAATACCGCGCAGGCGCTGATCGACCAGACCAGCCATTTGCTGCCGCGCATCAAGATCACCGAACTGCTGATGGACGTGGACGACTGGACGGGCTTCAGCCGCCACTTCACACACCTGAAGGACGGTGCCGAGGCCAAAGACCGGACATTGCTGCTGTCAGCGATCCTGGGCGATGCAATCAACCTCGGGCTGACCAAGATGGCCGAGTCGAGCCCCGGCCTGACCTACGCCAAGCTGTCCTGGCTGCAAGCCTGGCACATCCGAGACGAAACCTACTCGGCGGCCCTGGCCGAGTTGGTCAACCACCAGTACCGCCATGCCTTTGCCGCCCATTGGGGCGACGGCACGACTTCCTCTTCCGATGGCCAGCGCTTCCGCGCGGGCGGCCGGGGCGAAAGCACCGGGCACGTCAACCCGAAGTACGGCAGCGAGCCGGGACGGCTGTTCTACACCCACATCTCCGACCAGTACGCTCCGTTCAGCACTCGCGTGGTGAATGTCGGCGTGCGCGATTCCACCTACGTGCTCGACGGCCTGCTGTACCACGAATCCGACTTGCGGATCGAGGAGCACTACACCGACACGGCCGGCTTCACCGATCACGTCTTCGCCCTGATGCACCTGCTGGGCTTCCGCTTTGCGCCGCGTATCCGCGACTTGGGTGAAACCAAGCTGTACGTGCCGCAAGGCGTGCAGACCTACCCAACGCTGCGACCGATGATCGGCGGCACCCTGAACATCAAGCACGTTCGCGCCCATTGGGACGACATCCTGCGCCTGGCCAGCTCGATCAAGCAGGGCACCGTCACCGCCTCGCTGATGCTGCGCAAGCTCGGCAGCTATCCGCGCCAGAATGGCCTGGCCGTGGCCCTGCGCGAGCTGGGCCGGATCGAGCGCACGCTGTTCATCCTCGACTGGTTGCAGAGTGTCGAGCTGCGCCGCCGCGTGCATGCCGGATTGAACAAGGGTGAAGCGCGCAACTCCCTAGCCAGGGCAGTGTTCTTTAACCGTCTCGGCGAAATCAGGGATCGGAGCTTCGAGCAGCAGCGCTACCGGGCCAGCGGCCTCAACCTGGTGACAGCCGCCATCGTGCTGTGGAACACGGTGTACCTGGAGCGCGCCACCCAGGCGCTAGGCGAAACTGGCAAGCCGGTGGACGGGGAACTGCTGCAATACCTGTCGCCTCTGGGCTGGGAACACATCAACCTGACCGGCGATTACGTCTGGCGGCAGAGCCGCAGGCTGGAAGACGGGAAGTTCAGACCGCTACGGCTGCCCGGAAAACCTTAGCGTACGATTTTTTCCGAATTCTGCGGGCTCCCCTACCTAATCTGATATGTACCAATGCGATGGCTAACTTCCTTCTTCCTACATTGGAAAGCCATAAGTTAGTATCCCTCCTCTATCACTTTCACCTAGATATAGCCCGTGATCAAGCAAGGGATGCTCATGCTGCTATTGCTGATATTTACTTCACTGAGCTGGTGCTTGGTAGTCTGATTGATTTAGCCAACAGCCAAGGTCATAAGATAAGTGATATGGAAAGCTTATATGAGTTTAGTGAAATGGCGCGTATACCCACGCATTTAAGCTTTGGTAAACATAAAGGAGAGGCTATTGCAGACTTAGCCACTAGTTCTGAGGGTGCTGGCTATCTTAAATGGCTACTTAAACAGGACAGTGTTGATCCTTATCTAGTTCAAGCTTGCCAACAAGTATTGGAGTCGGTATAAATAAACTGATGTAGTCGGTTTTATAGTAAGAAAAAACATGTTTGCTAAGTAGCTCGATGAACATTGGGATTTGAATAACTGCTGATGGGGCTTGCTTACAAAGCTTATTACTATAGTTTCTTCAGCATAGCTCAATCGTTGTTCGTTACAAAACAATCAATAGCAGACTTTGGTTAATGATCCATGGTTTGTCGATATAGAACAGCACTAGGTATATAATCTATATACGAGTCATCAATCTGATACTTCATGGTTATACTCACTGATCATTAAGAAGTTTTAAGGTAGTCAAAAGTATTAAACTTCGGCGATATTTTACGACTGTAGAGCGCTTGCACAGTTTCTAAGAGATTTAACATCTGGCATAGTTCGTTTATTGAAGTTTGATCTTCAATAAGGGTTATATCATCTTTTACGGTCTCGTTCGGTTTTATTTATTTAGCTTGTTGATCATTGATTTGCTTTAACATTCTAATGGAATTTATATCGTAACTGCCTTCAAAATACTGATCCAAAAGCTCGTTAAAAACACGTTTTTTATTAGTGGACGCTAAAGTAAACAACGTAAGGGAAGAGTGTAATTTCAGCGTATCTGGTAAACCAAAGATGTCTAAAGCGCTTTTATCAGGATGCAACAATAGTAATTCAGCACACTCTATTAACCGTCCTCCAAGTACGTCGTGCTGCAAATACTCCTTTGCTTGCTCTAGACTCTCTATTTCAAAGCGCCGAGCCATTGTACTGCGCCCCAAGCCTTTCACCTGTGGAAAAATAAACCACATCCAATGGGTGCGCTTCTGCCCTTCGGTTAACTCTTTAATAACCGATGGATAAACAGTATTTTGGGCTTGGATAAAATTATTGAACAAAGTCTCATTCATAGTGCTACTCCTATGTATTCCCTCGGAAGCTTAAATCTCTAATTTTTATATACTTTTTGAATCATGCTAGTTACCCAAGGCTCTATAGTAAGACTGTCATTAATAGTCCTATTAAATGACATAAGTAAATCACCTTGCATTTATTAATAACTAAGCTTGATCTTCATAAAGCGCTAACGCACTCTTTAAACGCTCAAGAATTATTGTTTTAAGCTCATTTGGTTCTACCACCACTGCAAGCTGCGACATACTCACCAACCAATCTTGCAGACGAAGCGTATTAGCCACAGTAGCGCTGACTTGATTCCAAGTACTATCGATAACCGTAATCTGCTGATCTTGTGATAATGGACGCTCGTATAAATGCTGACAGGCATATTTTTGTACCTTTAAAACCAGTTTGATCTGAACACTATCAGTTGGTTCTAACTTACCTAATTTATTCAAACACTCTAATGAAAAAATATCTCGTCCTACCCAATCAGGGGCTGGCTTGTCTATGACTGCTGCCTCAGTAATTCTACTGACTGCAAAGTTGCGATGCGCTTTTAGCAGTACCTTATCATCGATATGATCATCAGTAGGATTAAAGCCTGTGAGATAAACCATATTATCTATAAAGATAAGTCCTTTGGGACAAACAACTCTTTGAATTAATTTTTCTTCCCATTTATTTTGATAACTTATTTCTAATTGACGATTTTGTAGCAGAGCTTGGTGAATGCTTGCCATCACATCATTCTTAAGCGTCGGTGCTTGCACTATACTCGGTAAAGTAATGAGATAATCTTGCCATTGTCCTAGCTTACTTTGATGAAAACCATCCTTATTATGCCGACCTAATTGGGTGAGCTTATCTGTGATATTTTGCTTAAAAGATACTGGTAAATAGTTTGCGGTATATTTATCTAGCATCTCCCAAAAGAACACTGTTTGCTCATTGATAATATCGATACTAAAGCTCGGCTCAATATAAAACCGTGCTGTCTTTCCACTAATATTTTGACCCCATGCTGGCACTCTCACTAATGCGTCACTATAAAAAATATCGTTAAATATTTGGTTTAAGGCAATCAGATCATTCTCTAATTTTTTACGTTCATTAGCGAAATTATCTGAATCGTCACCATAACCAACCATAATCTCTGTTAATGACATAGCATCAGCCTCACTCCGAGGCAAACATTGATATAAAGCAAATAGACGTGTCGACTTTGTATAGCTTGCGATTGGGTGCGTGGGCATATGAGTTTCTCAGTTAAATCGTTCAGTGGTAAGTTTACAGCTTCATTACTAAAACAATGGTTCAATCAAAACGAAGCAAAATAGCTGTTCCATTGTCATAAGCATTGCCATCTGAATCATAGACTTGATTCTTAAGAGTGATTAGCCATTCCTGTAAATCTGTCTCCGCACTGACAGGTTGCCATTCATGACTTGGCACTAAATCATGAATGCCATCCGTACAAACCAAGAGACAATCGCCACTATTAACATCAATCGTTTGAGACATGCTTTCTGGCGCTTCACTATTTAGATAACTGCTATCACTAGTCAATGCAAAGCATTCAGTAATGCTATATAAACTCCCTGCCATCCCTTCTCGGTTATAGTCTGCAAATTCTGCTTGGCGGCCTTGCTCTTGTGCTTGCTGATCAATGAGCTCATTCAATAGATTATGATCTCGAGTCAGGCACTGCCATTGTGACGCATCTTTAAGCAGCAAATAAATACGACTGTCACCCACATGCGTTATCGTTGCCTTTATTGTTCCATCACTATTTAACTCTCCAACCACCATTGCGAGGGTTGCTGCCGCGCCATGACGCTTGGATGAATGCTTGGTTTTATTAATCAGCTGATGAAGACCCTCTGAACGGATGCTCTTCTGCTCACTCCACAACCTACTAATCGCTTTTACCACCGCCTTTGAGCAATGCTGTGAATAATTAGAGCTGGCAACACCGTCAGATACTGCTAAACAAAAAGAAAGCGTAACTGGTGTCACTGTCATCACTCCTAAGTCTTCTTGATACCAATTATCTAAAAAGAAAAAAGCGTCTTGTTGTAGGTTATTACTGGCATTACCTTGGAAGGTGATTGCACAGGCTTGTGCTATAGGAAGCATATTTTGGACTGTATCGTTATTTGAAGAGATATTCATGGTGCTAAGCCTATATATTTATCATAAAAGCTAGTATATCGAACAACCTGTAAAATTATTTTCTAGGTTTTCTATTATTAGAAATTTTAGCGCACAAATATATTCTAATAAAGATCACCCTACAAGCCAGCATGCTCTATGTGAGACATTAACCTCTTTAATAAAACTGGATTTTACGCTCAAATATAATAGCGGCAATATAAGTGAAAGATAGAAAAAATCTATCATAAAAGAACCCCCATGAGTTGGACCAACTCATGGGGGTTCTTTTATGATAGATACGTTTTTTATTGAGTAAAAAACACTAAATTGCTGAGAGTGTAATTGCCAATATTAAGCAGCCTTATATAGATATCAATCTAGTCCATTACAATTGGAGTGCAGAAAGCAGTATCTTTATTTTTGATAGCTCTAAAGCACTTCAATATACCATTATCTAATTCAGCAGATTCAGCTTCGCGTAGCTTATCCATTGCAGTCTCAGAAACTACTTTGAACGTTTTCATTCTAATATGTACAAGTTCGCCAGATTTACCGTTGAAAGAAACTTCTTCTACTAAATTTTTTACCCTACCATCCTCACCAAAATCAAAAGTAGCGTCATTAACAGTGCTATATTTCTTACCATTTTTCAATTTGAAGTTAAGCTGTTCAATACCATAGCTCATGCTTCCACCTATAGCGCCTGTATAGGTACAAGCAGACTTTGTCGCTTTTTTCTTAGAGATTGAGTCAATAACAGTGCATTGAGTTTTACCTTTAACTTCAGACACGTTAGCCATTGCACTGACTGACATTAATGATAAAGGTATAAGAACAAGTAGAGACGCTAATTTCATAGATATTTCCTAGGCTTGGTTTGTTTAATGGCTGATTATGATTGATTAAAGCTCAACAAACAATAAACTTTAGCTTATTAAATTTAATTGATTTTAATATCACGTATTTCTTAGATGGAGATCAACTATGCACTTAGATATTGAGATCTACCCTATATCACACAGTCAATAACACGCCTAGCAATCTAAGCGATTAGAAGTATAATGTAACCCATCAAAATCTTTCAAAACACTCATAAATTTAATAAAAAGATCTAACTATGGCACTTAAAAAGACCGAAATATATTCAACCCTTTGGGCAAGTTGTGACGAGTTACGTGGTGGTATGGACGCCAGCCAATACAAAGACTATGTATTGACCATGCTATTTATGAAGTACGTATCAGATAAATTCAAAGACGACCCTTATGGTGACATCCTAGTCCCTGAAGGCGGTAGCTTCGATGATATGGTACTACTCAAAGGCGATAAAGAAATCGGTGAAAAGGTTGATAAAATCATTGGTAAGCTTGCCGAAGCCAATGGATTAAAAGGTGTTATTGATGTCGCTGATTTCAATGATGAAGAAAAGCTTGGTAAAGGCAAAGAGCACGTTGATCGCTTATCTAAGCTTATCGGTATCTTTGAAGGTATAGATTTATCTGGTAACCGCGCTGATGGTGATGACTTACTTGGTGATGCTTATGAATATTTAATGCGTCACTTTGCCACAGAATCAGGCAAATCTAAGGGACAATTCTATACCCCGTCAGAAGTGTCTCGCATATTATCCAAAATTATCGGCATCAATGAAAATACGCCTCAAGACGCCACGGTTTACGATCCAGCATGTGGTTCGGGCTCATTGCTACTCAAAGCGAGTGATAAAGCGCCACGAGGTCTGACTATCTATGGCCAAGAAAAGGACTCTGCCACGACTGCTTTGGCAAAGATGAATATGATTTTGCATGGTGCAGCAGGGGCAGATATCTATAAAGGTAATACTCTAGCCTCGCCGCAATTCGTTGAAGGTAATCAGCTTAAGACTTTTGACTTTGTCGTAGCGAACCCTCCTTTTAGTAGCAAAAACTGGACGAGCGGTCTTAATCCAGAAGCGGATGAGTTCGGGCGCTTTACATGGGGCATACCACCAGAGAAAAACGGCGACTATGCTTTTCTTTTACATATTATCAAAAGCTTAAAGAGCACTGGTATTGGGGCGGTTATCCTACCGCATGGCGTACTGTTCCGAGGTAATGCTGAAGCGCATATCCGTAAGAACCTAATCAAGCAAGGTTATATCAAAGGCATCATCGGCCTGCCAGCCAACCTTTTCTATGGTACAGGCATCCCTGCTTGTATCATTGTCATCGATAAAGTAACCGCAGCTAGCCGAGCAACCGGCGAGTCTGGCTTATTTATGATCGATGCCAGTCGCGGCTATATGAAAGACGGCAATAAAAACCGTTTACGAAGTCAGGATATTCATAAAGTTGTCGATATGTTTAATCATCAGTCTGAGCTGGCAGGTTATAGTCGTATGGTGAGTCTGGATGAGATTGTCGATAACGAGTACAACCTTAATATTCCACGCTACATCGATGCGAGCGAAGATGAAGATCAGCACGATCTAGTTGCCCATCTACAGGGCGGTATTCCGCTAGCAGATATTGATGCGTTAGAATCTTATTGGCAAGTATTTCCAAGCCTACGCAAAGCACTGTTCTCTGACTTGAGAGACGACTATCGTCAGTGTCTCGTGCCAGCAAATGAAGTCAAAGCAACGGTACTGGCGCATCCTGAATTTATCCAATTTGCTAGCCAAAGCCTAACACCATTTAGTGACTGGTGGTCAGCTACTAACCTTGCAGATATCCAGCAAGGTGATAAAGCCAAAGATATCATTCACCGCATCAGCGAAGACTTACTACAGCGCTATACCAATGCTACCCTGCTTGATAAGTATGACATCTATCAAATCCTAATGGACTATTGGTCAGAGTCGATGCAAGACGATGTTTATGCTATTGCCCAAGATGGTTGGATAGTCGGTAAGCAGCTGCGTAAGCTCGTTGTCGCAAAGGGTGAAAAACTCAAAGAAACAGCAGATCTAATCATCGATAAAACCAAATACAAAGCCGAGCTTATCTCGCCAGCATTAATCATTAACCGCTATTACTCTGACGAGCAAGACCATATCGATACGCTACAAGCTGAGCTTGATACAGTAAGCAGTACTCTGATTGAATTCGTCGAAGAACATAGCAGTGAAGAAGGCATACTCAATAACATAAGCACCAAAAAAGAAGCTAATGAGTCTTTGAAAGACTTTTATATTCTTGCCTATAGAGTGTTCGCTCTTGATCAATATAAAGATTATGTGAGAATGAATAAGACTATCGAAACAGCACAGAATGAATTATTAACATTGGGTCAGAGTCATGTGATTGACAAGGCAAATAAATATAGTGGGAAGATTACCCTCAAAAACTTGAAGTCTTATCTAAACACTGATGCGTCAGCAGAAGATATCAATACGATTAATAGCTATATCAAAAAAGATAGTTTGATAAAAGCAGAGCTGAAAAAAGTAAAGGCTTTCGAAAAAGAAGCAGTCACAGTGATCGATAAAAAAATGCAAGAAGATGACATCTCCGATTTTAACGATATTCAAAAAATCCATCAATTTTTGCAACTAACTGATACTGAAGCCGCTGCAAAAAAAGCAGTAAAAGAAGCCCAAGATGCTTTAGATTTAGCAGTATTTAAAAAGTACCCAACACTAACTGTGGATGAGATTAAAGCCTTACTGGTCACTGACAAATGGCAAGCGGCATTACAGTCACGTATTGAGGCGGAGATTGAGCGTATCACCGCCCAACTTGCTGATCGGGTTACGATATTAGAAGAGCGCTATGCCGAGCCATTGCCAAACCTGCTTGATGAAGTCGATAGACTAAGTCAAAAAGTGACTGCGCACTTGCAAGCGATGGGAGTGGCGTAATGAGTGACGTTAATGTACCAGTAGGCTACAAAAAAACAGAGATTGGATTTATTCCAAATGATTGGAATGTTGCACCCTTAAAATCCTTGTTAAAAGAACCTCCTAAATATGGAATAAATGCACCAGCAGTTCCTCTAGTAGGTAAACTACCTGTTTATATAAGAATTACAGATATTACTGAGGATGGCTATTATTCTCCTGAGAAACAAGCTGGTGTAAATAGTCAATTTTCAGATTCATATATCCTAAATGACGGAGATATTGTTCTAGCCAGAACAGGAGCAAGCGTAGGTAAATCTTATTTGTATAGAAAAGAAGATGGAGTTCTAGTTTACGCGGGCTTTCTTATTAAAGTATCGCCTGACGATAAAGCACTAAATCCTAGCTTTTTATTTCAGTACCTTAAAACCGAACAATACTGGGCTTGGGTAATTGTGAATTCTATGCGAAGTGGGCAACCTGGTGTTAATGGTAATGAGTATGGGAACCTACCAATTCCTGTACCCAATGTTAAAGAACAAACCGCCATCGCCAACGCCCTATCTGACGTCGATAACTTACTCCAATCGCTAGAAAAACTTATCTCTAAAAAAGAAGCCATCAAAACTGCCACTATGCAGCAGCTATTGACAGGCAAAACTCGCCTGCCTGAATTTGCTACTCGTGAAGATGGTAGTCAAAAAGGATTTAAGCAGACGGATTTAGGTCAAATTCCAGAGGATTGGGGTTTTTCTACATTGGGAGAAATAGCAAGAATCAATATGGGTCAGTCTCCCAAATCATTAAACTATAACAAGTCTGCTATTGGTCTACCTTTAGTTCAGGGTAATGCAGATATATTAAATCGAAAAACTATAATACGAAATTACACATCACAAATAACTAAGACTGCCGATAAAGATGATTTGATACTATCAGTACGTGCTCCAGTAGGAGAGGTTGCAATAGCTGATTTTAACTGCTGTATAGGACGTGGAGTTTGCTCAATCAAATACCCTAATGCTTACCTTTATCACTGGTTAATACATTTCGAAAGTCAATGGGAAAAATTCTCCAAAGGTTCAACCTTTGACTCAATAAATTCACATGAGCTTAAAGCTATTTCATTATGTATACCCTTCTTAGCAGAACAAACCGCCATCGCTACTATTCTCTCCGATATGGATGCAGAAATCAAAGCTCTAAATACTAGACTTGCCAAAACGCAGGATATTAAGCAAGGCATGATGCAGCAGTTATTGACTGGCAAGTTACGCTTACCACATTAATTATTAATAATTGAGGAATCACAATGCAAGATAACATATTAATGTTAAAGCCAATCAATGATTTACTGGACAAGAAGTTTTATATACCAGCGTATCAACGTGGCTATCGTTGGACTAAGCGCCAAGTTACTGACCTACTTGACGATATTAAAGAGTTCCAACAACAAGTCGAAAATAGTCCGAATGCCAAAGACAAATTTTATTGCCTACAACCTATTGTGGTAAAGAAACATGGTGATGAATGGGAAATTGTTGACGGTCAGCAACGCTTGACCACCATACATATTATATTAACTTGCCTTAAAGAGATTTTACCTTTAGTTGGTAAATCTCGTTACGAAATTAGCTATGAGACACGAAAAGGCTCATCTGATTTTTTAGCGAACATTAATGAAGATCAAGCTGAAGATAACATAGATTTTTTTCATATAGTAGAAGCTAAAAAAGCGGTTGATGAGTGGTTTGAAGATAAAGGTAATTATCGAATACAGCTTATTCAAACTTTGCTTAACGAGGATGATAGCGGCAAAAACGTAAAAGTTATTTGGTATGAGCTAGGTGAGCTTGAGAATGCTACTGAGGTATTTACTCGACTAAACATGGGTAAAATCCCCTTAGTAAATGCTGAGTTGGTCAAGGCCTTATTTTTGAAATCCAGTCATTTTGTGGCAAATGGTGATGAAGTCATAAAACTACAACAGCTTAAAATTTCTCAAGAGTGGGACTCGATTGAAAAGAGCCTACAAGATGATGCTTTTTGGTATTTTCTAAGTAATCAAAAAACCAAAACCAATCGCATTGAATTTATTTTAAATCTTAGAGCATCAGCACTTCGTAACGGCAATGGGATTCTTGATAACGACAAATTTAAGACTTTTTTACAGTTCAATCATATACTTGCTCAAAATGATGCTGATGTAAGCCAACAATGGTTAGAGATTAAAAGAACCTTTATGACTCTTAGTGAGTGGTTTAGTGATCGTACTTTATTCCATTTAATTGGTTATTTAGTATCTCAGGATATATCTATTTCTAAGATATTCGAAATCAGTAGTAATAGTCAGGGTAAAAAAGATTTTCATAATCGTCTAATTAAGCAAATTTGGAATCTAGTATTCAGTGGTAAAACACAAACAAACCCATCTTTAGACGAACCAAAAAACATCATAAAAAAATACTTAGCAGATCTGAATTATGAGAACAGTAACACAAAGCAGCTACGTCAGACTTTATTGCTATTTAACATAGTAAGCCTACTAAATAACCCAGACTCAAACGCTCGTTTTCAATTTGAAAAGTTCAAGCTTGATGATTGGGATATAGAGCATATACGCTCTATTAGCTCAGAGATACCAGATAGTATAAACAAACAAAAGCAGTGGCTTGAACAAGTGATTGACTATACCTCTGAAGACAACACCCTAGATGCATACAGTAATTTTACAATCGATAATTTTAAAGAAACTCAGCTTATCAAAAAGCAAGCTTATCATCTACACTCAACATCATTTACTAAGGGTCAATTTGAAGATATTTATGATCGTGTCATTAGCCTCTATGACCCTAATAATAATGATGAAGTAGACAACTCTATCGGCAACTTAACCTTACTTGATAGCTCCACCAATCGTAGTTATAAAAACGCTATTTTTCCTATTAAGCGCAAGAGAATAATAAAACTGGATAAAGAAGCTACCTATGTGCCTTTATGCACTAGAAACGTGTTCTTGAAATACTACAGCACAAACGTGGATAAGATGCTGTATTGGGAAGCTAGTGATAGTAATGACTATCAGTCAGCGATACTAGATACTATGACTAACTTTTTTACTGAAATAGGGGCGCAATAATGAACATAGGTGAAAAGCTGACTTTTACTGAATTATTTGACCGAGTAGCATTTGTTGAGATTCCCATCATCCAGCGTGATTATGCTCAGGGTAGAAAAGACGAATACGAAGTTAGAAATACATTCCTAGATGCCTTATATAATGCATTATCAACTGATCGTGCTGACTCCAATCAATCTTTAGATTTGGACTTTATTTACGGCAATATTGATGACGATACCTTTTCAGTACTTGATGGCCAACAACGACTGACCACCCTATTTTTATTGCACTGGTTTTTAGCAATCAAAAACAAGCGTTCAGCCGATTTCAGAGAACAGTTTACAGTCGATAATAACTCGCGCTTCACCTATAAAACCCGTCCAAGCTCAATCGAATTCTTTGATGCAATGACCACAGATATAGATTTTGCAAACACTTTTGACCATTCAGAGAACTTGAACAAACAAACCATCAGCGAATTAATTATTGATAGTAACTGGTTTTATTTATCATGGAAACAAGACCCTACCGTTCAAGCCTGCCTAAATATGCTTGATTCTATTGAGCAAAAATTTTCAGCTTACAATGGTAATTTATATCAAAGGTTAATTCATACAGAAATCCCTTATATCACTTTTCAGTTCCTACGATTAGACTCATTCGGTTTATCTGACGAGCTTTACATCAAAATGAATGCCCGTGGCAAACCCCTTACACCATTTGAAAATTTTAAGGCAACCCTTGAACAAAAAATTAAGTCTTACAATGATGGCTGGCCAGAATATAGATTAGACCTTTCAGGGCATAATAAGCAATTAGTAGATGGTTACAAATACTTTATTCATAAAATAGATACCCATTGGGCAGATTTATTTTGGCCTTATAGAAACCTGTTTTCGCAAGATAACACTTACGATGATGAGCTTATGAACTTCATTCGCTTAATCATTCTGTATCAATATTTATTAGACCATAGGGAGAGCTCTAAATCTGTACCAAAAGAACATTTAGGCGTAATTATGGGTACAGGCTCCAAGCTACTGCCTACTACCATATCTGAATATGAAGCATTAAATTGCTTAAACCAGAACTTTATTATCCGTTTAATAAAAATATTTGATTTGATTTATAGAAATGGTCTAAAAGATAATAAGATAGAGTCTTATTTACTCAGACAAAAGTACTATTCTGAAGAAAAAACTTTTAAGAAAGTGCTTTTGAATGAGACTAGCTATGCTGACAAGCTTAGATTTTTTGCGTTTTACGCTTATCTCTCAAAACATGAGTTATCATTAGATCAAACTGAACTGATGCAATGGACACGTGTTATCTACAATCTAACTGAAAATACTATCATCGATGGTTCAGACGATTTTTATCGTGCATTAGATTCGATTGAGACATTGAGTAATCTCAATGAACCCATTCTAGACATCTTAAAGAACAATACTAATATAACTGGATTTTTAGGTGACCAGATTCTTGAAGAGAGAATCAAAGCACAATTATTACTAAAGTCAGAAGACTGGCAGTCGGTTATATATGAGTCAGAAAACCATTCATTTTTTAAGGGGCAAATTGGCTTTCTTTTAAACTTTTCAGGCGTGTTAGCCTTCTATCGCGAGCATAAAAACTGTGATTGGGGTACTTCAGAAAACAATTACTATCTGGATAGCTTTAAAAATTATGCTGAATCAGCTAGTAGCGTCTTTAGGCTCATTGAGAAAAGTTCAGGTAGTATTAATTATCTTTGGGAGAGAGCGGTACTTAGTAAAGGCACCTATTTTACTGAAAGAAGCTATGGTCGCTTAAACCTATTAAGCACACGCGAGAAAGCCCAAAATATTGAACGTGATCATAGCTGGCGTCGTTTATTACGTATTGGTTCTAAAGACCGTACAATGGAAGATAAGCAGGTTTATATCAAAGCCGTATTTGACGACCCTGATTTTGATAAAAGTAATATAAACACTATAAAAGAATCCTTGGGCATAATTTGTGCTAAAGCTATTGAAAACAACAGCATTACGTATTGGGAAAAGTCTCTAATTAAATATCCATCCCTCTTTAAATATTGTAATCAAGGTTTTATACAGAAAAATGGTGAGGAAATTATCTTACTTGGACACTCTCAAAGAAACCACTATCATAGCGAATTATATACAAAAATTCTTGAGATCGAATTAGGAGAAAACACTAATTTATTGAGCCCTTTCAGTAAATTAGGTTATCAAGAGGTTAAATCTAGAGAACAATCAGCAGGTCTACATATAAAAAATTGGCACTTTGAAGGTCAGCTACTATCTATCGAAATAACGAAAGAAGTTAATAACTTCAATATATATTTCAAGAATGATACTCTAAACTCCTATCCTGAACAAATTAAAAGCCTATTACTAGAATCAGGATTTGAACATATCGAACCAGATCAAGAGTTGGATACAATAGCTAATCATGACTATTTCATTGATACTAAACAAACCACTGTAAAAGATGTCATTACCGAATTAGAAGGCTTATGTGCAAAGCTAAGGGCTATCAACGATGAGTAACATCAATCAGCGGGAACGGATAACCCAAAATCGTGTCGTACAACTCTTTCAAGACGAATTAGGCTATCGTTATTTAGGCAACTGGCACTCCCGAGCTGACAATAAAAATATTGAACGCGATATTTTAGAACAATGGCTTAAAGGGCGTAATGTCAGTACGCCGCTCATCGCACGTGCTATCAGCACCTTGGAAAAGGCAGCTTCTTTAGGAAGTGGCATTAAGCTTTATGATGCCAATAAAGAAGTCTATCGGTTGCTACGCTATGGTGTGAAAGAAAAGGAAGGCTCAGGCGAGCATACACAAACGGTTTGGTTAATCGATTGGGAGAACCCGGAAGCAAATGACTTTGCTATTGCTGAAGAAGTGTCGATCAAAGGCGAACATAAAAAACGCCCTGATGTGGTGTTATATGTGAATGGTATCGCTCTTGGCGTACTGGAGCTTAAGCGCTCTACCATTTCAGTCTCTGAAGGTATACGTCAAAATCTTGATAACCAAAGCAAGGACTTTATCCGTAACTTTTTTACTACCATGCAGCTGGTCATGGCAGGTAATGATACCCAAGGGTTGCGTTATGGAACTATTGAGACACCAGAGCGCTATTACTTGGAATGGAAAGAGGCACACCCTGAGCATACGCCACAATCAGATGCCAGTATTCCGCAGTATATTAGCAATTTAGCTGCTAGCAACGAGCTATTGGACACGCATCTATATCATTTTTGCAATAAGCAACGCTTTCTCGATATCATTCACAACTTTCTAGTTTATGACATGGGCATCAAAAAAACTTGCCGGCACAATCAATTCTTTGGCGTACAATCGACTAAACGTTATCTTGCTGAGCGTAAAGACGGCATTATTTGGCATACCCAAGGTTCAGGTAAAAGCCTCACTATGGTATGGCTAGCCAAGTGGATACGTGAGAATATTGAAAATAGCCGTGTACTGGTCATTACTGACCGTACCGAATTAGACGAACAGATTGAAGGCGTGTTTTCAGGTATTGACGAAGAGATCTATCGCACTAAAAGTGGTGCAGATTTGATCAACAATCTTAACCAACCAAACCCTTGGTTAATGTGCTCATTGGTACATAAATTTGGGCGTCAAGGTGACAGTGATGACGATGACTCTGGTAGTACTGATGACTTTATCCGTGATCTGAAAAATAGTCTTTCATCAAACTTCAGTGCTAAGGGCGACATCTACGTCTTCGTCGATGAGTGTCACCGTACCCAGTCAGGTCGACTACACAACGCGATGACTACCCTACTCCCTAATGCTACGTTTATTGGCTTTACGGGTACACCGCTACTAAAAAAAGACCAGCAAAAATCTATTGAGGTTTTTGGTCCCTATATCCATACCTACAAATTCGATGAAGCGGTAGCTGATGGCGTTGTACTTGATTTGCGTTATGAAGCACGTGATATTGACCAACAGTTGCTGTCACCAGACAAAATCGATAAATGGTTCGATGCCAAAACACGTGGACTGACCAACATTGCTAAAACTCAGCTGAAGCAGAAATGGGGCACGATGCAGCGAGTGTTATCAAGTCACTCTCGCCTAGAGCAAATCAAGAACGATATCTTATATGATATGGAAACGCGCCCACGATTGGCAGATGGTCGAGGTAACGCCATGCTGGTGTGTGGCAGTATCTACCAAGCCTGCAAAGTCTATGAGATGTTTAGCCATACTCATCTAAAAGACAAGATTGCTATCATTACCAGCTATCAGCCTACTGCCGATAGCATTAAGGGTGAAGAAACTGGTGAGGGCACGACTGAAAAGCTATTTAAATATGCAACCTATCGCAAGATGATCGCCGAGTATTATGATATCGATGAACAAGAGGCTGGCGCGAAAGTTGAAGACTTTGAGAAAGAAGTCAAAAAACGCTTTGTCGATGAACCGGGGCAGATGCGCTTATTGATCGTGGTTGATAAGCTGTTGACTGGCTTTGATGCACCTTCAGCAACCTACCTGTATATCGATAAAAAGATGGCTGATCATAATCTGTTTCAGGCCATTTGCCGCGTTAACCGCCTAGACGGTGAAGATAAAGAATACGGCTACATTATCGACTATCAGGATTTATTTCAGTCACTAGATAAAGCCATATCTAGCTATACGCAAGGTGCCTTCTCTGATTATGACAGTAAAGACATCGAGGGATTACTAAAAAACCGCCTTGAGTCTGCCAAACAAGACTTAGATAATGCTCTGGAGATGGTAAGAGGCTTATGCGAGCCTGTTAAATATCCTAAAAACACCCAAGATTACTATGCTTACTTCTGCTCTACAGATGACGCCTCTATTGATGAAAAATTAGAGAAAGAACAGCTGCGAGTTACCTTGTATAAAAGCGTCGCCAAACTATTACGTGCTTATGCCAACATCGCTAATGAAATGGCAGATTGTGGCTATGATGCTGCTGAAATAACTCGCATTCAGAACGATGTTAAGCACTTTGAGAGCGTACGCGAAAGTATCAAAATGATGAGCGCTGATATGCTCGATATGAAACTCTACGAGCCAGCCATGCGTCACTTGCTTGACAGCTATATTCGTGCTGAACCTAGCGATACCGTTATGGATTTTGAAGAACTTGGTTTAATTGAGCTAATCGTCGTTAAAGGGACTGATGAGCTTATCAAGGCGCTACCCGATAACATTGCTAACGATGAAAGCAACGTGGCTGAAACCATTGAAAATAATGTACGTAAGACTATCGTCGATGAAAATCCAGTTAACCCTAAGTACTATGAGCACATGTCTATCTTACTAGATGAACTCATCACATTGCGTCGGCAAAAAGCATTGGATTATAAAGAGTACTTAGAAAAAATTAGAGAGCTATCTAGCAAGGTATTAAGACCTAATGGTGCAAATAGCAACTATCCAGAATCCATAAATACCAATGCTAAACGTGCCTTGTACGATAATTTGGATCAAAACGAAGAATTGGCTGATAAGCTTGACGCCGCTGTCAGACTCAATAAGCAAGCCGACTGGCAAGGGCATCTGTTAAAAGAGCGCAAGATTGCAAACACTGTCAGAGAAACCTTTGCTCTGTATAGTGTGGATATCAATATTGAAGAGATTATGGCATTAATTAAAGCTCAACCGGAATACAAATAGTGCAACTAACTATTGGCTCATTAGACATTCAATTGCAGCGCAAGACCATTAAGCATTTGCATATCAGCGTGATGCCACCTGATGGTCAAATTAGAGTGGCTGCACCTGAATCAATGACAGAAACTGCTATTAGAATGGCAGTGATTCACCGCATACCTTGGATTCGCAAACAGCAGGCAAACTTTGCCAAGCAAGTCCGCCAATCTACTAGAGAAATGATCAGTGGAGAGACACATTACTTATGGGGCAGACGTTACAGGCTTGAGGTTAATGAGCTAGATGCAACTCAAAGCATAGCAAGTAGCGTTAAACTAAAAAACGGCAAACTTATCTTAACAGTCAGTAATGGAACATCAACTGTCGATAAATTAAAAATTTTGAATGAATACTATCGCGCCCGACTAAAAGCTCGTGCTCCCGATTTAATCAACAAATGGTCTGAGCAGATAGATGTGACTGCCTCAGGCTGGCAAGTACAAAAAATGAAGACTAAGTGGGGAAGCTGTAATATCGAGGAAGGACGAATATTACTTAATCTTGAATTGGCTAAAAAGCCCTTTCCTTGTTTAGAGTACATTATCGTGCATGAGCTATTACACTTTAAAGAGCGACAGCATAACGATAGGTTTAAAGCTTTATTGGATACACACATTCCTGACTGGAGATCGAGACGTGACTTGCTTAATCGGATGCCTTTGGGTCAAGAGAACTGGAAGCAGCGGGAGTAACTTTTGATAACCCAGTTAGTAGTAAAGAATGATGGTTATTATTCTAAGTAACGTCTCAGAATTATTATATCACTACAAATCGATTACTTAAGGAAGCTATAATGTATAGGGATTTAGAACCATATCTTGACGATATACAACGTAGTGTAAACTCAAAGTTTGAAAACTATAAACAGCTTTTTGAATCCATTAATGGTTTTTCTGATTTGCACGAAGCTTTGAGAAACTTTAAAAATCTAAACTTCTCAGTTAATAAATTTACAGTTATATCCGACTTATTGGAAGCCTTCCATGAGGATAGCCAGTCAAGTAATCATGAATACCTAATATGCGAACTTAATAAAGTAGTCGCAACCTATTTTTATAAGAATATCCTCTTTACATTTGATGATGATTATTTCTTTATCCAAGCTTGCATTATGTTTATACATCGCATTTTACGGGAGTATGACGCTTGTGATGAAGATACTGTTATGGTAGCGCAAACTCACTTGTACTACTTATCACAATTATCTATTAATTTAGCCGAAAGCTTCTCTGACACAAGTACAAGCTACGATGATGTTGAGCTTACAAAGGATTCTCAAAAAAGCTATATAGAGGAAATGGAGGAGAACTTAAGCAATACTATATGTTCAATAAGAGAGTTTTCCAGTATTAGCTCTAGAGATGACTTTATCAGCCAGACGGTCATAAAAGTCAAAAACAAACATTTAGGTTGGCTAGAAAATTCTGATAACAGTCATTCTGTCGCTCAGTTAAATTCAGATGAATTAAAAGATAGTATATCTCTTGAACTTAAGGACCTAGCGTTACCAGATCTACTAGAAGTTCTAAATATGCACGATAATGATATTTATGACATTATTGATAGCCATGGTTATAGGACATGGAATGGTATTAAAGCTAATATATTATCTGGTGAGAAATTTCAACAACTTACAACTATAATGATAGACGATTTTTTGAGGATCTCCCCTGAATTTTCTCGAAATTAATAAGACTATTCATGTGTTTTACTGGCCTGAATAAGATCGTTAACTTATTAATGATTGTTAACATATGTGCCTCCAGTTCTTGAATCATGTCTCATTCATAAGCCTATTTTTATGTTAAATCAAACTTTATTATCGATCTATTTTTACTAGCCGAGCCCGATAGGGTCATGATAATATCAAGTTTTAGAGTTTTAATATTTACTATTTAGGTATCACTGCCAACCAGTCAAAAAAATGATGTAACAGGGGCGATTACCCATTTTTTCGTTGTTCACTCTCAATATATTTCAATTCTTGCTCAACGATATCATGCGCCAATTTTAGCATTAACCTGACCACTTTATCGGCAACCTTGCGCTTATTTGGATCATTCCAATCAAGGCTGGCTTACTCAGGATATTCCATCGGTGTGACATGATAGCGGGCAACTTCATGGATAGAATTTTGGCTAATGTAGGTTTTCTTGATTATCTTGGCTACCGGTGGGTATCTAGTGGTTTTATCAGGCTGTAAGTGATGTTTTTTGCGATGAATCTCTATTGCTGGTTGCTATGCGTGAAATGGGTGTCCGTCGTCGTATTGCGGCATGAAGTTGGTAAACTTCGATTTAGCGCCATCGAATCCAAGTCTGACTGTGCCAATCTCACCGTGGCGGTTCTTACCAATAATGATTTCTGCTACTCCTTTGTGCTCACTGTTTTCGTTATAGACTTCATCACGATAGACAAAAATGATGATATCCGCGTCTTGCTCAATCGAACCTGATGATCGTAAATCTGAGTTGATTGGTCGTTTATTTGGGCGCTTCTCTAAATCGCGGTTAAGCTGTGACAATAAAATGATAGGGCAATTCATTTCTTTAGCCAGCGCTTTAAGATTGCCTGTGACTTCTGCAATAGAGTTGGTCAAGTTGTTAGCGTCAAGCCCGCCCATGATTTGTAAGTAGTCGATAACAACAACGCCAATCTCCTTACCTTCGGCTTGAAGTTGTACCAACCTAGATCGCATTTGTTGATAAGTAATCATCGGCTGATCATCAATGTAGAGCGGGTAATCTTCACCAAGTTCTACAATCTTCTGTTGAATACCAACCCATTCGTCTTCTGTGATAAGCCCTTCTTTGATATTCTTATTATTAACGCCTACGCCTGCCTCAGCTGACAAAAACTTAATCATCATTTCATCAGTGGGCATTTCTAGTGAGAATATGACGCCTGTTTTCTCACTAATAACCTTGCCGTCTTTATCTAGTACGCGATTATTATCAACTATTCTTGCCAGCTTATTCATTGCAAGCGTTGTCTTACCCATAGCGGGTCTTGCCGCCAGTACGACTAAGTGACCGTTTTGAATCTGCGCTTTTTGATCTAAGTCTAAAAAACCAGTTTTATGAAACTTAGGTTTGATACCTTTCATTAGATTTTCTTGATTGGTCAAAAACCCCTCAATCAAACTACTAATTGACCTTGGCTTCTTAGTGGCATCATTGCTATTTTTTGATACTTCAATCAGCTCTGAGACGATATTGCTGATTTTCACATCAACATCATTACCGTCGTCGTTGATGGCAGAATGAGCGCCAAATAGCACTGAGCGAATACGGCGTTGCTGTGATAGCTCTTTGATACGTGTGGCATAGTGCATTAAGTGAAAGTTACCGATGAAAGCTGAGCTTAACACCAGCGCTAGATATGAATCCCCGCCAGCACTGTGAAGCAACTTGGTGCGTTCAAGCTGGTCATGAACGGTCACTAGGTCAACAGGTTCGCCCGCCTCAGACAATAACTTAATCGCTCTGAATATAAGACGGCTTTTCTCTGCAGCAAAATCATCCTCATTCACAATCTCACATATCTTTGCGTAAGTATTTTCATCGCTCATTAGCGTTGCTAGTACGGCATTCTCATAATCTAAGTTATACAGTTGTACTTGTAAGTTGTTCATAGCGATTTCCTAATGTTGTCAATTAAATCTAACTTTGCTTGTATTTGCTCTTTTGAGCGCTGTTTGGGTGCTTCTAGTACATTTGTATCATTCTGCTTGCTTTGTTCAATCTGGGCTATGCTCTGATTGAATTTGGCGCTATCCTGAGCGTGTTCTGTGCATACAGTCTTGTAAACTTCATTCCAAATTTTAAGAGTGTTATATTCAGGCTCACTCGCTAGCTTCTTTATCCCAATTCTTTTTGCTGTTTCGTGTGCGGCTGGGTGTAAATACTTTCTGTTAGCTGCTGCGACGTAAGCAATGTAACTATCGGGGTATTCACTGCTTACTTGCCTGCCTAGCGCTACAAAGTCAGCTGGGGTTGTTGGCTGCCATGTTAGGTGTCTGACCTTTCTGACTACTTCACTGAACTCCTTTGGTGTTATCTGTAACTCTGTTAGTGTCTCAGCCCAAACCATCATTCGGTCTTCGCCCCACTCTTCCTGTTTGAACTTAGTACCAAAATTAATCTTGAAGTAACCAAACAATTCAATGACCGCATTAATTAACGTCTCGGATGGCTGTGGCGGCTGGTATATTTCGTCTGAGGCTGTCCATGTAACTCTGTGCGTCTGAGGTAGGCTGGCTAGCTGATTGTTGTTGTCCATTGTTATATCCTTGCTGGTTGTTGGTGACTGTTGGTAAGTTGGTAGGTTTTGGCTCATATACGTCTTGCCAGCTGTTAATGATTGAGGCTTGTATCGCTTGGTTGATATCTAAGCCTTGCTCATGCCATTTCGTTAACTTGTTGACTAGCATTTTGCAAGCTCTCTCAGATAATGGTTTTTTCTTATCTGCCCTCATTTCTACAAATCCGATCCAGTCCTCTTGTTCAATGAAAAAAGGAATTGGATAATCAATGGCGTTGTATGTCTCTTTTTTGACCGCTGGCTTTTTAGTCTGAGATTTAACTGCGGGTTTTTTGTTTTCAACATCACTCTCTATCTTTTCTTTATTCTTTTCTTTAAGCTTTTCTTTATTACTTCCCAAAATATGGGATTCACTTGGTCGTATTTTGGGATTCACTTGGTCATATTCTGGGAAACACTTGGTCATATTTTGGGAATCACAATTATCAATATCATCGTTTTTATCGTCATGATTCCCATATTTTGGGAAACACAAATCATCTTTATCGGTCATACCCTCAAATTCTGATTCGATATTTTGTTTAATTTCTTGATACATATCGTCCATCTTTTTAAGATTAACTAAATAAAAAGAGACTGCTTTTGACCGCTTTTTAATGAAAATAAGCTCTAATTCCTCAAGACCTTTGATTGCGCTTGTAACCGTGTTTTTACTCATATTACAAAGCTTTTGGAAGTAAGTGCCTGACATAGCTTTTGGTCTTCCGTCATAGCCCTCTGTGGCACGATAAATCCTGATAAATATACTAAATTCGTTAGGCTTCAGTACTTCTTGTAGGTAAAACAGTCTGTTATCCATTGAAGTAAACCCGTACTCAAATTTTCGTTTATATGTAGGCTTGCCAGCGTCATTTTGCTGATTTGACCCATCTTTTGTTTTCATGTTATAATTACCTTAATATGTTGTAGCTTGTATTTAGTGAAGCCCGTTTAGATTGCCGTCTGAACGGGCTTGTTTTTTGTCTGCTATGCAACGCCTTCTCACTGCAACTTCTCAATGACCCAAGCTTCGCCTAATGTCGTAAACAACGACTGTGTTTTACCCTGTTCAGTCTGTTTAAGCACGCCATAACCCTTGTTCACGAATGCCTGCTTAAAGACTCTTGAGCGCTTCACTGAGCAGTTATAGACGCCAAGCTCTTCTAATACCCTATTAAGCGCTATCGCTGACATACCTAGCTTTAAACCGACTTGGGTAGCATTCAATAAGCCCTTGCATTCTACAACCGCGTTATAGTGATCGACTTTTGGCTTGGCTTGCTCAATCTGTAAAGCTTGATTAGCAGCAAGCTGTAACGCTTCACCAAGCGTTTGAGGTATTTGAAACACTGGCTGTGCCTGTTGTTTTTCTAGTTCTTGCCATCGGTCAACTAATGCCGCCGTAAATTCAGGCGATAGCTGAGCTACTACAATAATGCTGTCACGTTTACCTTGTTCATCTGAGAACATATAAGCTGTGGTATGTTGAGTTCTACCAGATAAGTCTCTGAAAGACGCTTCCCCCAATGGGGGTAACGTGATGACCGCCCTTCTCTTTTCGTTGTCAATAGATAGTCGCTCAATGCTTTGCTTAACCTTGTCGTGACGACTAGCTAGCATTTCAGATATCTGTAAACTGCTTATTGTTAGACTTGATTTTTGAGTTAAGATATTCATGTGATATAATCCTTATTGTTGTGTTTAGAAGTGAAGCCTTGGTGATTACAGTCATCAAGGCTTTTTATTGCCTGCTATTTAGCGACTTCCAATTTCTTTAAGTCACTTAATTTCGCTGGCATGAATAGATGTGGATATTTAACTTTGGCAAATGCGGATATGCCGCGAGTTGTCCAGTTGTAGACAGTGTTGTATTCATAGCCAAGCGCTTTTGATACAACATTGACGCCGCCCAACTTCTCGATAATTAACTTGTCATTCATAATATTGTCAATTTTCTCTGTGTGTATCGCTGAAATATACCTGATGTGTATTTGTTTCGCAATAGGTATTTCTAAGTATTATTTACATGGCGTGTGCTTTGTGGTATAGATGTAATATAATAACTAAACACCATTAATGTAGATGACTATTAATAAGGGGTAGGATATGCACGCCAGCATGGAGAGATTGCACAAGGTATCAGGCAACAAGCGTAAGATTGACATTGCTAATGATTTGAAGGTAAGTGCTTCAACAGTAACCAACTGGGGCAGTAGGGGCGTATCTAAAGAAGGAGCGCTTGATGCTGGCTTGTTGTATGGCGTTGATGCTAATTATATTTTGACTGGCTATAAGAACCAAGTCGAGATACTTACTGGTATGAGTAGTGATGACCATAAAAAAAGTCATATCTTGAAGCACAAGAATGATATGCCTGTTGTTGAAATGATATCTGTTGATGGCTATAGCAGATTATTTTTAGAGTGGTTTGACGGCAAGGGATTCTCTGAGGATGTCGATGTTGAGAAATTAGGATGGATAAAGCGGCTCGATGGGTTCTCAGCCAATTCTTTTGCATTAGTTGTTGTGGGTCATAGCATGATGCCTGAGTTTAAAGCAGGTGATTATGCTTGTGTAGAACCTCACACCGATGTTGATGGTATAAGTATAAGTGACGGGGATTTTGTAGTTGCTCAGCATAAAGGTGCTAAGTACGCTGTTATAAAGAAAGTTGTTTTGGGCAACTCTAAAGATGATTTTTATCTGACTCAATTAAATAAAGATATACCTAGTGATGGCGCAATCTCTATAAATGACTACACGCTGATTGGCATTATTAGAAATAAAATAACTAGCTATTGGTAGAAACTCACGCCGTACAAATTAGAAAAACTATATAACCCGCTATTGAGCGGGTTTTTTGCCGTCTATAAAGACACGTCACGCGATTTATTTTATATATCCTATTGACTATCAAACCACACTGCGTGTATTATCAAATTATACAAAGAAATAACGCCTTAACAACCGCCTGATTTCAGGCAATAAAAAAAACCCCAACAGACTCGAATCAGATAGGGGCTTTCACAACTAAGGATAAGATTATGGCACATTCCAACCAAGAAAATTAAGTTACGTTCAGCGACAACGCACAGGTAATCTACCCATACAAGTTTTACTCGACAGATGGCACTTGTCACAGATATTTCAATGCGACAGCTCATAACGTAATAGCGAGTTGCTTGTTTTAGATGATGAAAACTTTGCGCGGGTAGCTAGAAATAGCAGCAATTTTGGCGGCAACTCAAGCCTTAACAAGCCAAACTTAATCATTCACTTTGAGCATAAGCTATTTGGCCCAGGCATTAACTTTAGCCTTATTAGTGATAAGCAGCTAACAAGAAGATAGGTTGTTGAAGCTATAGATAATGAGTACAACAGACAGGCTCAGAACCTAACCAAAGTAAGCTATAAGAGTATTAATTAAAGCTTAATGATTGAGGTGGCGTAATCATGAGCCTAATCACAGCGGTCAAAATATCATTGGTAATATCATTCAGGCTACCAAAGACCATATTAATAGCTTGTCACTAGAAGCTGCCAAATCTCAAAAGAACTTGATTACCTAAGGGCTGAGCTAATCCGTATTGATGGCGCTGAGCACATTAATACCCTGATTGACTTTCTAAAGCCGGCCCACCCGCTATACAAGCAAATGAAGATCGATATTTGGACGGCTGCCAAAAGTGTAGATGGTATTGAGTTTGACAATCAGCTTAAGTGCTTTGTTGACACGCCTGATGTTGTTGAGCCTGATGCTGATACTGTTGATGCCAGTGAAGTAGTAGAAGCAGAAAGTGAGGTGACAGATGAAGGTTGATAAAATTAACCCAATCTGGCTTGATATCTACCAGTCATTTCTAAGTAGCAAAATGACTGAGGCTGAGTTATACGGGTGCTTTTACGGCTTGTATAATCGCAGTCAGATAGACTTTGCCAATCAAGCTTGGAAATCGCATTTATACATGCAAGCCGATAATAAAGATTTAGTCAAAATTGATGGCTTTACCTTCAACTCAAGCAATATGAAAAACAGTGAAAGAAGTTTGATTAATATTGGTATGCGATCAGAGCGGGCTTTAAATCATAACCACCCTATCCTTGATGATGCCGAAATGATTGGAATTGTTGATGTAGATACACCTTATGTGGTCTACGGTTATGAGCTTACCGATGATTTAGTTATGGAACGTTGCTTTACCTCATGGCGCTGACGTGCTGAGCTAGCTATGACTAATAAGCGAAACTTTACCTATCAAATTTTTGAAAGTGGAAGTCTAGAAGGTTTTGATAGTCACATCAATATTCTTAATTACCACGCTTTAGACATGCACGCATGCGCCAACATGAAAGATGATGTTATTAATTTTGTTGATGATATCAATCACTTGATAAATAAATGGCGACTTGAAGGCAATGATTGCCTGCCATTTTAGACAATAATCAATATTGGTCATAGGTAGATTTGCAACCCGCCTATGACCAATCCATTTTCTTTACTGACTACCTATAGAATAAGGACGCTGCCATGACTGGTAAATATTACACCACCGCTGATATCAAAAACCTCTTTGGCTGGGCTTCAACTACCACCGTACAGACAAAACGTGATAGCGGCTTCTTGCCAGCGCCCGATCTAAAGGGTAGACCTAACAAGTGGTTGAAACCCAAAATCGATGATATACTTAACGCACCGAACAACCCCAAACAGAATGACGTTAAATAGCGTCATTTTTGTTTATTACAGTAGTCTATACAGTAGTTCTATAATAAATATTTGTAAACGTCTTATGCAGCAAGGCTTACCATCCTGAGTTCGAGTCCCTGTGGGCGCACCAATCATTGTATTTAGACATAACCTCGCATTACCTAAAGTGACCCCTGCCGTCAAATCCGTACAGTTAAACTTGGGAGATTTTAATTACGCAGCCTGACGATAATAATCAAACCACACCTGTCTTGGCGATTTATAGCCCAAGCCCTTTTGAATCCTCGTCTGGTTGTAGTACAGCTCGATATATCTAATGATATCGTTGATGGCTGTAAATCTGGTTTTATAATCTTTATGATATATCAGCTCATTCTTCAATGTACCCCAGAAGCTTTCTATCGGCGCATTGTCATAACAGTTGCCTTTAGCGCTCATTGAGCCTGTAAATTGATGCTGCTTAATGATCTTGTGGTAGGCATGGCTGCAATACTGGCTGCCTCTGTCAGAGTGGACTATTAGCCCTTTGGGAGGTCGTTTGTTCTTGATTGCCATAGTGAGTGCACGGCAAACTAAATCAGCAGTCATGCGTTTATTAATGGCGTAACCGACAAGCTCTTTAGTGTATAAGTCTTTAATGCCTGCTAAATACAGCCAGCCCTCGTTTGTCCAGATGTAGGTGATGTCACTGACCCAAGCTTGATTCGGTCTTTGCATATCAAACTGCTGATTTAATACGTTGTCATAGACCAGCTTATTGTGATTAGAGTCAGTGGTGACTTTAAAGCGCTTGTGGCGACGGCATTTGATGCCATGCTCCTCTTTAATGCTTCTAACCATGTAAGGGCTGATATCATGTCCTTGCCCGTTTAGGTGCGCCTGTAGACGCTCAAAGCCGTAGCGTTCCTTGGTTTCACTGTGCGCAGCTTTAACCAGTAACTCGCACTGATTACGATGTATTTGCTGCTCGCTTAAGTCACGACTTAGCCAATCGTAGTAGCTTGAGGGCTTAACGCTCAATACACGGCACATAGTAGTGACGCTAAATATCTGCTGATTGTCTTTAATAAAGGCGTACTTTACGGGCTGTTTTTCGCGAAGTACGCCGTCGCCTCATTCGAGCATAGCTCTCATCTTGCGTCGGGGCGAAGCAGTGCTTCGCTTTATCCCTCCTCATTTAAGATCTCGCGCTCCTCTTCAGCCACTTTGAGCTGACGCTTGAGCTGCTTTATTTCTTGAAGAGCACTCATAAGATCAGGATCGTATTGTTCAGTGCCCACAAGCTTGCCCTGATTGGCTTTATTCTGCCAGTTAGATAAGGTTTGCATGGCGATCCCGAGCTGCTTTGCAGTAGCTGAAATATTGCCATTATTATCCGCTATCTTCTTGACAGCTTCTGCTTTAAATTCTGTGCTGTAAGTTCTAACTTTCTTGGACATGGTAAACTCCTCGTTGAGTCGTTAGTTTACCAAGTTTACTTGTACGGTTTCTTCAGCATATAGTCAATTCCACTTAAAAGTGTTATAAACTAATTATTAAATCCAATTGTTATCATAAAGATTATGACTTACTCACTAGATTTTCGTATGCAAGTTCTTAAAAGTATAGATGACGGTATGGCCTTTGCCGAGGCGGCTGAGTTTTATAATCTCAGTCCAACCACGATACAGAACTGGAAGAGACGTATTCATAGCAAAACAACCAGGCAAACCAAACCCTATAAAATACCAGATGACGTGCTACTCAATGATGTCAAAGAACATCCTGATGATTATCAGTACGAGCGAGCACGTCGTTTAAACTGTAGTAAAACAGGCATTCATCATGCCCTAAAGCGCCTAGGCATCAGTCAAAAAAAAGACTTTAGAACATCCAAAAGCCTGTCCGATCAAAAGAGCGGCGTATCAGAATAAGCTTGAGCACTTTAAGCAGCAAGGCTACCCCATTGTATATATGGACGAAAGCGGCTTTGAGGCTGAAACCATTCGCTCTCATGGTTATGCACCGATTGGTAAGCCTTGTATCGATAGCTACAACTGGCAAGGTAAAAAGCGAACCAACGTTATTGGTGCTCTGTATGAAAAGATGCTGTTTGCGCTTGATTACTTTGAGACAAACATCAACAGCAGCATATTCTACAACTGGTGCAAACAAACCCTAATCCCAAGTCTTAAAACCAAATGCGTGATTGTGATGGATAACGCTCGATTTCATAAGAGCAAGCGTATTCAAAAGCTACTGAACAGACATGGTCATCGTATTCTATGGTTGCCGCCGTACAGCCCTGATCTGAATCCTGAGCGAGGATAAAGCAAAGCACTGCTTTGCCCGAGCGCAAGACGAGAGCTGTGCTCGAGTGGGAGAAAAAATGGGCTCAGGTGAAGTTTCTACGCCAAGGCTGGATGGAAAACGACTTATCCAAATTGTTTTATGATGTTTGTCCCAACCATAACAATTTTATTTTGAGCTGACTATATATAACTATCAACCAACTAAAATACATCGAATCCGTGTGTTACCACCATTAGTTTCTTCTATAGTTGAATAGGTTAATTCTATATTATGCTTCTGTAAAACACTCTTATTGAATGAAGGTTTACCTTTCAAAATAATGTAATATCCAAAATTTTCACTATCTCCATTTTGAGCAAAACTAGAAATCCTGAGTACTCTAACACCGAATTTATTGAAGTCAGTATCCATATTCTTAGATATTTCATTTTTCGTTTTCTTAAATGTGCTATTTATTGATTTTACATTTTTTACTTTATATTTATTGCCAATGATAAACTGACTGTTTTTTTCTCTATTGATGGATTTTCCAAAAGATTCGTATAAAAGCTTATTAGTTCTCCACTTGAGGTGTTAAAAGAACAGCTCAACGTAGATTTGCTTATTAAGTATTGAACATCAATCACTTTGCTTGAGTTCAATTGTTTATCGTGTATTTCTGCCTGTGTGCTGGCAGATGTGGTTAGCAGTAGAAGTACAATCCAGCTGCTAACCGTTTTCTTTACACTATCGAGTCGAGGTAGAGTCATGGAAGTTTAGTCCTTGATCAATTAAAGATTGGGTATCAACTATAGGTGCTGATTGCTGAGACTGTGAACCCCAAGCTTTTTTAGGATAGTAATAAATATACGTACTACCCCACTCTCAACTTGAAATAAGCAATTCAAACTGAAGAGGCGGATTACCAAGTTTTTTGTTGAGTACAAAACACAGATTGTGTGAAAGAATCTTACGAATCAATCGATGAGACAAATGCCATAAATCTCTTGCTCGTACCCTTTGTATATTAAATCGTTCTGATAGCTGACCAATGACTGTTTCAACGATACGGCGGACTTTCATCAGCCGTCTTACCACAGGTTTGGGTCTATCCTCTTTCATGTTAGCTCTGAGTGGCGTTTGTAAATCCACGCCTTGAGCGTCGTAGTACGATGTCAGACTAGGGCTGATATACCCTTTATCAGCGCCAAGTAGCCCATGAATATGAGTGGTGATTTCTGGGGCAACCGCTCTTTCATCAACATTGGCAGGAGCAAAGGTAAAGCCTTTAATCATGCCCGATAAGTTAACAAGCAAATGTCCCTCAAAGCCATAGTATCTCTCTTGCTTAGCCGCACAGTAGCTAAAAGCCGCTAAGTCTTGATAGTTTTTATGCCGATAAGCGCGTCCATAATGACAGACGGGTATCGGAAAACCATCCATAAAATGGATGTTGTCACGGCCCTCAAGTTCACTGACTTTATCTTGTATCTGCTGTTTGACTTGCCACAGATTGGCGCAGTGCTTTGCGAAGTTAGGGTATAAGCCGATGGCTGGAAACCAGTCTTGCCAATGCTGGGTAAAGTATTGCCAAATCTGTTTGTCTTGATCAAGGTTTAAAAATTCACCGACCATCTCCATGCAAATGATCTCAGGATCACTCAACTTTGGTGCGTAACCTGCACTTCGCAAGGGTTTGGTGACGACTATTTTGTAATATTGCTCTACCATTAAATAGATATTGATGATAAATTCGTCTATGGGCATCTCACAACTCCATTGTATTCTTGGTCGAAAACAATAGATTAGTGAGGTGCTCTTCTTTTTTCAATCACTTTCGAAGTTGAGAGTGGGGTATATTACTATCTATCAGTAAGAATATTCGCTTGCATCTAGCTGGCTTTCAAGATTTTGTATTGAACTGTCCACATCATTAAGTTGAGACTTCAATTGGCTAGCCTCACTATCTAAGTCAGACGCTAAATCGTCAAGTTCTGATTGTGATTGAATAAAGCTGAATTGATAATACATTCCACTAATATTGTCAGCTGTCTGATGAGCATTGTACATTTCACTTTGAAGATTTTCGATTTCAGCTTTGCTATTTTCTATAATCAACTTATATTCTTCGATAGCAGCGTAAGCATCATCTAATGCAATCTCGTTTGATTCTTCGGCTGATTTCAGACTGCTTGAATAAGACCAAACAAAAAATAAAACTAAAACCCCAATTATACCAATGCTAACTTTTTTATAGTTCACTTCGTTCTCTCAAATACAAACAAAAGTAAATTATAACAACATATTATCGGGTGTAGCTATATAACTTATAAAAAACCGCCCAAACCATTCAAGGAAGGAAAACTGATTAATTTAACATAATGAAGACGGCAGGATTTGAACCTGTGACGTTAGAATTATGAGTCCTGTCCTCTGACCACTACACCCCCAGTGTATTGCGCTACCATCTGCGCTATGGGCCCGTAATTAATTACAAAACTCAATCTTATCTACAAAACCTTGAGCACCTTCCACGCCTCTATTTGCTCGGTCCTTAAGAAACTGCAGCCAATAATCTTTGTCGCACGACTCGGTTACCTCTTGATAATAATCATAGGCCTCTTGGTTGGTTAGATCGCACATATCAGCTTCCATGCTAAATCGTAGACATAAAAAAGCCCGATATGGAAAATCACATATCGGGTACAAAAACGTAGGCAATAAAAAAACGAAAGAACCGGAGAGTTATCTTTCGTTCAAGACATTCATATTTAAATCAATTTACAATTACTGCCATTGTAGAAAATATAACACTACAGTGCGGCATGGGTCAAGTCATATAATAATACCTAGACAAGCCTGCTCTTCCTTGCTTTATTTTTTAAATTTTATTAAGTGGATTAGTACCCTACATCATCATTTCTTCACTAATAGAGTCTCCTTCGTGCAAAGCATTAAAAAGCTTTACCTCTGCAACCTTTATTAATGCCTCTCGCTTAGCATAGGTGTAATTTTGAGTAGCATTCGAGTCAAACAAAAGATCTTCGCTGTTCTGTTTTTGCCATTCAACAATACTTTGTAAAAGCTCAGCGCAATAAGCCTCTCGAGCTTCATCAAATAATGGCGTGTCAATGGTAGGAGCATCACCAATATCATCTGCGACCGTAGTGATTGCTAACATCATAATGGCATCAAAACTTTGTGGGCTAACTTGTATGTCTTTTTCCTGTTTTATATCTAACATCATCTTACCTGCTATTTTCTAATCAAGAATTTGTATGACGCTATACTAGATTCTTAATGTGACAGACTAATGACATCATCATAATTACATGCTTTCAACCAGCTCACAGCTTATTGCTAGGTTAGATCTATACTTGGCAATATCATTATTAGGGCGTGTCCCTAATTGGCAAAAAAGTATATATCTTCTAAAATAAAGCATACACTTTATAAAATAAGAGGTATATAAGAAAAATGGCCAGACAAGCATTGACCGATAATCTCTGGGAACAGCTACAAGTGACTATGGCACAACATGGTTGCTACCGAAAAGATAAGAATCGTGACGTGATGGAAGCCATTCTTTGGAAACTACGTACAGGTGCTCCTTGGCGTGATATACCTGAAGAATTATGCCCATGGAAAACCGCTTACAACCGTTTCAATCGATGGTCAAAAACGGGTTTGTGGGAGAAATTTTTTTTAGCCTACGAAAAGAAGTTGATACGGAATGGGTATTCATCGACGGAAGCTATGTTCGCTGTCACCAGCATGCAAGTGGAGCTCGGCGTGGTGAAGATCGAGCAATTGGACGAAGCCGTGGCGGAGCAACTACAAAGATACACCTATCCTGTGATGCCGATGGATATCCGCTCGATTTTAAAATCACTGGGGGTGAAGTCCACGACAGTCAAGTTGCAGGTGAATTGATTGACATGATTGGTCAAGCTGATTACTTTATCGCTGATAAAGGCTATGACTCAGAAGCCATCAGAGACAAAGCCCGTACCCACGATATGGTGCCTGTCATCCCTAAAAGGAAAAATGCCAAACAGCCTAATCCAGAGTTTGATAGCTATTTATACAAACTGCGCCATTTAGTAGAAAATATGTTTGCGAGACTCAAGCACTTCCGTAGTATAGCCACTCGCTATGAGAAGTTGGCTCGTAATTTTAAGTCAATGCTTTATCTGGCGTGTACTATCATTCATTGCAAGATGAATTGAGGACACGCCCTAAAACTGCATTAGACCCTAGTGATGCCCCAATGAGCTATAGCAGAATCAATCAAGAACTATTACAAAAACGTCAAGCAGATAGCGTTAATGCGGCGTTACGTTATGAGCCTGGGGTGAGTACTGAGAGCCGCGGTACGGTATCTATTTTTGATGAATACAACATTCGTGGTTTTAAGACTTATTCCAATTTTTATGATGGATTGCGCCTCCCCTACGACGGCGCTTGGAACCTGATGCCGCAAGTAGACATTTATGCGACTGAAGCGGTAGAAGTGTTAAAAGGCCCAGCATCTTCACTTTACGGCTACGCGGCACCAGGTGGCATGGTCAATCAGGTCGCCAAAACACCAAAAAGCACCCAAGAGTCTGAAGTACAGTTGCGCTTTGGCAATCAAAACCTCAAAGAAGTGGCAGTCGATATGACCGGCCCTATCTCAGATACGCTTAATTATCGCTTGGTGGCATTAAAACGTAAAAAAGAGGGTCAGATGCAGACCACAGAAGAAGAGCGCACTTTAATTAATCCGTCACTTGAATGGCGACCGACAGAAGATGTCTCCGTTCTTGCCAATATTTTTTATCAAGACGATCCAGAGATGGTGCCTTCTACCCCGCTGCCGGCTGTTGGGACAGTCTACAATGCCAGTTATGGCAAGCTAGGCAGGGATGCCTACGCAGGAGACGAATGGAATCATTTTAGCAAAGAAGTTCTGATGCCAAGTGTGACTGTCAACTGGGCTATCAATGACAAATTAACCTTTAAGCATATCCTACGCTATACCGATGCCGAAGCGCAGCAGCGCAATATGTACAATCAAGAAGGGTTTATCACGGGTAGCGATAAGATTTTAAATCGTGTGGCCTATACCACTGATGAAAAGATGAACAACTGGACCACCGACAATCAGCTGGCTTATCAGTTAGATACTGCCAATACATCGCACAATTTATTATTCGGTGTGGAATATCAAGAAACGGACAGTAGCGCCACTTATTACGATGCTGGCGCAGATGGCACCCCCAACCTTGATTTGTCCAATCCCGATTTTTCGCAAATCGATGCTGGCACACTACCATTAGATATTTATCGACAGAAACAAGACATCGAACAAAGCCAGCTGGGATTTTATTTACAAGATGAGATGCAGTGGCAAGATTTGACGGTAGTGGCAGGATTACGCCACGATAAGTTCGACAGTACTACCGAGCAAACCGACGCCTCTAAAGGTGCGGTTTATAGTAACAAAACGATTGATAACAGCGCATCAAAAACCAGTGGTCGCCTTGCTGCCATTTATGACTTTGATAATGGCTTCTCTCCTTATGCCAGCTATTCACAGTCGTTTCAGCCTGTTGTCGGTAGCAACTTTGTTACTAATAAGGCATTTGAGCCCACCACCGCTGACCAGTTAGAAGCTGGTATCAAATATCTGTCCCCAGATCGCGCCACACAAGGAACGTTGGCGGTGTTTGATATTACGCAAAAGAACGTCGTGGTGGCTGATGAAATCAGTTATAGAAGTCAAACTCAAACGGGTGAAATCACCTCTAAAGGGTTCGAGGTTTCAGGCAGCCACATGCTAAGTGATTGGGTAGATATTGCTGCAAGCTACAGCTATACCGATGCTGAGATTACCGAAGATGAATTCAACCCTGACGTGGTCGGCAATACGCCAGCACAAACCGCTAAACACAAAGCAACACTGTGGGCAGACTATTACGCCACAGATAAGCTTACTCTCAATGCAGGGGTTCGATATGAAGACGGCATGCAACTTGATAAGCAAAATTCAGACGAGCTGCCAAGTGTGACCTTGGTAGATATTGGTGGCAGCTATCAAATCCATCCGATGCTCACCGTTGGCGCTAGTATCAATAATTTGTTTGATAAAACCTATGTCGGTACTTGCTACGATAGTAATAACTGCTGGATGGGACCCGAGCGCCAGATGTCCGTCAGTCTAAAGGCCAACTTTTAAACAATATAGAGCTTATCATTACTAGAGAATGTCCGTTTTATATACTGGCGCTATCTAAACTGATAACTTAAAAAATGAAACACTTAAATTAAGAAAGGCATTAAAATGGCAAAACCCGCTCCAAGAACATTGAATGTTGTTCGTACCAAATACATCACGCCACAGATGTACCGCGTCACGCTTGGCGGTACTGGCCTGCTTGACTTTCCAAAAGATCAAGAAAGCGCTTATATTAAACTCATATTTCCTCAAGACCATGGGGCTCGGCCACTGATGCGCACTTATACCATTAGCGGACAACGTGAGGATGAAATAGATGTGGATTTTGCTTTGCATGACGCTGAAGGGCCTGCTTCAATGTGGGCACGTAACGCCCAAGTGGGTGAGCAAATATTGGTCGGCGGCCCAGGGCCAAAGAAGCTGATTAATAATGAGGCAGATTGGTTTTTATTGGTTGGTGATATGACAGCGCTACCAGCCATTAGCGTTAATCTTGCCCAGCTACCTGCTGATGCCTGCGGCTATGCAGTCCTTGAGGTCACCAGTGAAGCGGATAAGCAACTACTCAAAAAACCAGACAACGTTGACATTCACTGGGTGATCAACTCACATCCAAATACCGAAAGCAGCCCATTACTTGAAAGGGTTAAAACGCTTACGTGGCTAGCAGGCCAGCCTGCGGTGTGGGCAGCATGTAAATTTCATAGTATGCGCGCCCTGCGCCATCACTTTAAAACATATTTTTCAATACCAAAAACGCATTTATACATATCCAGCTATTGGAAAGTCGATAGCACAGAAGACCAGCATAAAGTTGAGAAGCAGAAAGATGCAAAAAATCTAGGGGCTGTATAGAATTGAGGAACCATTGAAAAACATAAGCAACGCCTTACTCTACTGTTTACCACAACAAAGAAATAAGGCATCACTTATGACTCGCACCAAGCTCAACGATGAACTTTGGCACAAGCTATTTATTATATTGCGACAAATTAACGTATATAACAAGCCCAATCTAAGACGTACCGTTGAAGGCATGCTGTACCGCATAAGAGTAGGCTGTCCATGGCGAGACTTACCTTCTTATTTCGGTCATTGGTCTCGCATATATCATCAATACCGTTATTGACGTAAAACCGGTAAATGGCAAAAGCTCATGAAAATAATCACTTAGATTAACACATGAAGTGCAATACCAAATGCAAGGTGAAAAAAAGACCTAGATGCGCTAGCATCAAAGTTTTTATCCACCGACCAAAGTGAGATTGCAACCATGAGCTATACACATCTAAGCCTAGGTGAACGATACCAGATTTATGCCCTTAAAGGGGCAAAACATAGTATTAATTTTATAGCGAGGGCGTTAAACAGAAGTCCCAGTACCATATCAAGAGAGCTTAGGCGTAATAAAAGCCTACGAGGTTACCGAGCAAAGTATGCTAATAACAAGGCTTGTGACAGACGGGCTAACAACGCCACAACTATTGTGGCTGACCTCTGGGCATGGGTGACAGACAAGCTTAAAGAGAACTTGCGTCCTGAGCAAATATCTGGCGTTCATGGTGGTATCAGTCATACCCGTTAAGTCGAACTCTAAAAACAGCAACAATGACACACTAGACTGGTATTTGTATCGTTGCCGTCACTTGGTAGAAAACGCTTTTGCTAGGTTGAAACATTTTAGGGGCATTGCCACGCGATATCATAAGCTCAAAGATAGCTATGCAGCAGCGGTAATGCTTGCTTGTGTCTTTATCTGGTTGCCACTCATTTGAATTCTATACACATCCTAAAAGGTATTGTTAAATTATCATAATCGCTATGTTGAATTGACCGAGGAAGGTAAACGATAATAAACCTAAAGGCTAAAAGCTAAAAGGTAAGAAACTCAATCTATAACAGCTGAACGAATATGAGCGGCGGGGAAAACGGCGCTAAATGTCGAGCCTTTGCCTTCTGACGATTCAATTTGCAAAGTCGTGTCATATTGATATAACACATGCTTTACAATCGCCAGCCCCAGCCCCGTACCACCTGTCGCACGACTGCGCCCGCTATCCACTCGATAAAAACGCTCGGTCAACCGTGCGACATGTTGTGGCGCAATACCAATACCATCATCACTGACGGCAAACCGACAGCCTTCTGCAGTCTTTGCCCAGCTGATGACGATATTACCTGCTTTTGGCGTGTATTTAATCGCATTAATCACCAAATTGGATAACGCACTGTTCAAATACATCTCCGAGCCGTAAAGACCATCATAGGTATCTATCTGTAAATGCAGCGTATGGCCATATCCTTGGTTGTAAGCCTGCGCATCATCATAGACATGCGTGAGCAGCTTGGTCATATCAATATAATGCAGCTCATGTGTCTCTTCGATTTCAATCCGAGACAGCAGCAGCAAGTCATTGACCACTCTATTCATGCGCGCGGTCTGCTGCGTCATTAATTCAAAGCCGCGTCGCCATTGCCGCGGCATGTCTTCCTGATCTGAGAAATTTTCCAGATAGCCCATCAGTACAGTCAATGGCGTTCGTAACTCATGCGAGACATTTGCCACAAAGTCGCGGCGCATTTGCTCTAAGTGTTGTAAGCGGGTCACATCATAAATAATCAGCAGCTTTTCATCGCCAAAAGGCGTGAGCTCACATTTAAGATAACGGTTAGGATCTTGCCATGACTTCATATGTACACCATCATTGGGTGTCACCATGCTCTGATAGTATTGCCGAAACTCAGGGACGTTAATAAAGTCAAAAATACTTTTGCCATGATCCGCTGACTGCAACAATAACAAATCCTCGGCGGCCTGATTCCACCACTCCAAACCATCATCGTCGTTTAGCAAAATAACCGCATCTCGCAGTGCGCGTAAGGCACTTCTGATTTTTTTCAGCTGATCGGTGGAGTATTGCTCGATGTCCTGTTGCTCAATATCCCTTGGCGTTATCATGTGTTTCTCTCTTTTTTATTACCAGTATGATGCTTAGCACTTATTATTAGCACTGACTATTCTTAGCACCAAATATTCTCAGTACTTATGCTTCTCAGTACTCAATATTCTAAATATTTATGCCTCTGGGCACTGAATGTTCTTAACGCTGGTTTCCTGCCTCGTAAGCTGCCTTGTAAATAATGGGCTATTTTTCAAAATCGATAGCGTTATTCAACCAGACTCGAAAACCGATAACCGGTACCGCGAACCGTTTGAATCAAGGCACTGCAACCATAAGGCTGTAGTAATTTGCGTAAACGCCGGATGTGCACATCAATCGTACGATCTTCGATATAGACATTGCCGCCCCAGACCTGATCTAGCAGCTGGGTGCGCGTATAAGCACGCTCGGGATGACTCATAAAAAACGCCAGCAAGCGATATTCTGTCGGTCCGATATCAATGACTTTATTATCAGCGGTGATACGCTGGCTTTTAGGATCGAGGCTAAGCTTGCCTATTTCAATTGGCTTATCGCTACTAAGCGCACGACTACGGCGTAATACGGCTTTGATTCTGGAGATTAATTCACGCGTTGAAAAGGGTTTGGTCATATAGTCATCAGCGCCCGCATCAAGCCCATGAACCTTACTATCTTCCTCACTTTTGGCCGTCAGCATAATCACGGGTATCTCAGCCAACATCTCATCATTTTTAAGCATACGGCAAAAATCAATACCACTTTTATCACCCGGTAACATCCAATCTAGCAAAATCAACGCGGGTCTATGATCCACCACTTGTTGATGCGCTTCTGCGACGTCAGCCGCTTGTAAACTCTCAAAGCCCGCCATCTCTAGCGTCATTACCACCATCTCACGAATTGCAGGTTCATCTTCGACAATCAAAATCTGCTCATTGCGCATACCATCGCCTCATTATTGAAAGACAAAAAATTGGAAAACAAAAATACTAAGCCCTTATCAACGTCTGCCCATTAAACGGCTTAATTATGACAGTTTGATGACACAGTGACTCGATACGTTAAATGCTGCGCCTTAAACATTGCAGCTCAAACACTGTACTTTCAGCCCTATACTTTAAGCGCTGTGCTTTGAACGCTTAGCCTTAAACCCTTACGCCCCAAAAAAAACCAACGGCTCATCATAACGAATTTTGCGCTAGATAGCAGCCGCAATCCCCTTAAACGACTGCTTTATTGGGCTGCGTTTTTAATTGACCAACTTTTTTCATAAAAATGTCTTATTTCATCAAACTGTCATATTTGCTCGGCACAATGTGCTCATTGACTACCGAGCGTCTTTGTAGCAAAACCTTGCTAACCAAACATCGTTAGCAATACATTACTAAAAACCTGGGCAGCGACATTGTTATTCATAAACGCCCCATACTTAAATCTGATTACTTTCTAGGAGAAACAATGCGTTATTCATTAATGGCTTTAGCAGTCGCGAGTACCTTTACCTTAGCTGCTTGTAATCAACCCCCCAATAGTAATGAAAGCAATGAGCCCGCTACTTCGGCGCAATCAACCACCGCGCCTACCGACACCGCAAACGTTCAGTCGACAGACGTCCAATCAACAGACAATGTGTCGATGAATATCACCGGCGCTGGCGCCTCTTTCCCGCAGCCTATCTATGCTAAATGGTCAGATGCCTACAATAAAGCAACAGGCGGTCAAGTGAACTATCAGTCGATTGGTTCATCGGGCGGTATCAAACAAATCGTCGCAAAAACGGTGGATTTTGGCGCGTCCGATGCGCCGATGACGCCAGCGGAATTAGAGGAAGCCGGTCTGATTCAATTCCCGACCGTTATCGGCGGCGTGGTACCTATCGTCAATATCGATGGCGTTGCGCCTGGTCAATTGAAGCTCGATGGAAAAATGCTCGCTGACATCTATCTTGGTAAAATCAGCAACTGGAATGACCCTGCCATCAAAGCTATGAATCCTGACTTAAGCCTTCCTGACGCCGCCATTACCACAGTGTTCCGCTCAGACGGTTCGGGCACAACTTTTAACTTTACCGATTATTTAGCCAAAGTGTCAAACGATTGGAAAGACAGCGTTGGCGTCGATAAAACCGTGAAATGGCCAACCTCGGCAACCGGTGCTGGCGGTAAAGGTAACGAAGGCGTGTCAAGCTATGTGACGCGTATGAAAAACTCTATCGGCTACGTTGAATACGCTTATGCTAAGCAAAACAGCATGGCACACGTTGCTCTAAAAAATGCCGCTGGCAACGTCGTGCAACCATCTGCGCAGACATTCGCCGCCGCTGGTGACATCGATTGGTCAAAGCAAGAAGGCTTTTATAAAGTCATCACCAACTCTGAGACCGATCAAGCATGGCCTATCGCTGCTGCGACCTTTATCTTAGTCCATAAACAACCGCAAGATGCCAAACAAGTGGCAGGTGTCCTTAACTTCTTTGACTGGGCTTATGCTCAAGGCGATGATGACGCGATGAGTCTTGATTATGTGCCTTTTTCAGATACGGCCGTGGCTTTATTTAAGGCGAAATGGAACGAGGTGGTAGACAGCGAAGGTAAGCCTGTCTATACCTCAGCACAGTAGCTCGAAGCTTTTTAATTCGAAGCTTATTAATTCGAGAAGAAGCCAGTCGAGAATAAGCTAACTAATGCCATCAAGCAAATACTGAAAAGCGTGTTTGCTTGGTGACGTCTTAGCCGTAGTGAACTTAAGATTCGGTCGTTAGATGATACAGTTTATTACGGTAAGACGCTAAAGCTAAAACCCCTAAGGTTTTTTACAATCAAGCTTTCACACTAGCAAGCGTTAACACAGTTAATCATTAACATAATGAAAAGTTAGAGCGATAAACAACAGAGGCTTTTATGGCAGACCTAAAATCCCAACTGGCAAAACAAAAACGCTTTGACGCGGTTTTTGTTAATGCCACTAAAGCATTTGCAATCTTGGTGCTCTTGTCGCTTGGCGGCATCATGCTGTCATTGATTGTCGGTGCATGGCCAAGTATCACTGAGTTCGGTTTGGGATTTTATACCAGTAATAACTGGGATACGGTGAACGATCAATACGGTGCGCTTGCACCCATTTACGGTACGGTGGTCACTTCACTCATCGCTATCTGTATTGCCGTACCAGTCAGCTTTGGGATTGCTATCTTTTTAACGGAACTTTGTCCCAATTTTTTGAAAAAGCCATTGGGTATTGCTATCGAGCTGCTGGCAGGCATTCCTTCTATCATCTATGGCATGTGGGGCTTGTTTGTCTTTGCACCGTTTTTTGGTGATCATATTCAACCTTGGTTTATTGAAAATATTGGCCCCCTACCTATTATTGGTAAAGTTTTTGCCGGTGCGCCGATGGGACTGGGTATGTTTACCGCCTCGTTAATACTGGCAATTATGATTATTCCCTTTATCGCTGCCACCATGCGCGATGTTTTCTCTGTGGTGCCAGACCTGCTAAAAGAGTCCGCGTACGGCATGGGCGCAACCACGTGGGAGGTGATGTTTAAAATCATCTTACCTTATACCAAAGCAGGTGTGGTTGGTGGCGTGATTTTGGGACTGGGTCGAGCGCTTGGCGAGACGATGGCCGTGACCTTTTTAATTGGTAATGCCTTTAATATTAGCCCAAGTCTATTCACATCTGGGGTGACCATTACCTCAGCGCTGGCCAACGAGTTTGCCGAAGCGTCAAGTGAGCTGCATCTCGCGTCATTATTACATTTAGGGTTAATCCTGTTTGTCATTACCTTTATCGTTTTATCAATATCTAAACTCATGCTCATGCGTATTGACCAAAAAGCAGGCAATTGAACACACTATTCTAAATAGCCAAAAAAACAAGCCAAAACGAACTAAGACACGTTATTTGCAGCCATTATTTGACCTAAGAAGGACAAACACTTCATGACTTTCGCACCAGTCACCACTCAAACTGCCGAACCAAACCAGTCTTCTGTACGCTTTGAAGATCGATACAACAAGCGGCTTTATAACAAGCGCCGTTTTATCAATAGACTGGGACTTGGTTTTGCTTTATCAGCGCTTGTATTTGGTTTGGTTTGGCTGATTTGGATTTTGATGACGTTGTTTGTTGAAGGCATGCAAGGTTTAATCGAGATGCCTGTCTTTATGGCAGATACCCCGCCACCGATGGGCGAAGGTGGTCTACGTAATGCCATTGTTGGCTCAGCAATGTTGGCTTTTTCGGGCTTAGCGATTGGTGCGCCAATCGGCATGATGGCGGGCATTTATTTAGCAGAATTTTCACAGGGCAGTATGTTGGGTAAAGTCACCCGATTTTTAAATGATATTTTATTGTCTGCCCCATCCATTGTGATTGGTTTGTTTATTTATGCCTTGATGGTCAAAGGACAGAGCTTTTCGGGTTGGGCTGGTGCATTAGCGTTGGCGCTAATTGTGATTCCTATTGTCGTGCGTACGACGGAAAACATGCTAAACCTTGTACCTAATACACTACGCGAAGCGGCTTATGCATTGGGTACGCCAAAATGGAAGCTGGTCAGTACCGTGACCCTGAAGGCTGCCAAAGCCGGTCTGACTACCGGTGTGCTGCTCGCTTTTGCGCGTATTACCGGTGAAACCGCGCCCTTGCTATTTACCGCGCTAAACAACCAATACTTTAGTACCGATATGAGTGAGCCAATGGCCAACTTACCCAACACGATTTATCAGTTTGCGATGAGCCCTTATGATAACTGGCATGCACTGGCTTGGGCGGCGGCGCTACTCATTACCGCGACAGTATTATTCTTAAATATTGCGGCGCGCTTTATCGGTGGCAAAGACCATAGCAGATAATTCAAGGCTAACAGAAGCACAGCTAATAGTAAAAAAACACCCCCATTTAATAAAACTTTAAAACAGATGGATACCATTATGACTGATTTATTAGAGAGAAAAGCGACTAAGCCGATGACAGATACCAGCAGCAAACGCCGTTTACTGGATGACGCTATGTTTAACAATGGTCAGCATAAACAGCCAGATATTGCCCATCTTATCAAGCAAACCATGGCGGACATGCCCGACAATATGCCGCCTGCCAAGATTACCATTCGCGATTTAGACTTTTATTATGGCGATTTTCAAGCATTAAAAAACATCAATATCGATATTCCAGAAAAAAAGGTCACCGCTTTTATTGGTCCCTCAGGCTGCGGTAAATCAACGCTGCTACGTACCTTTAACCGTATGTATGACTTGTATCCGAGTATGCATGCTGAAGGTCAAATTACCCTTGATGGCCAAAATATTTTGGCAAAAGATACCGATGTTAATTTGCTGCGTGCGCGTGTCGGTATGGTTTTTCAAAAACCTACACCCTTCCCGATGTCCATTTATGACAACGTCGCATTTGGCGTCCGTCTCTATGAAAAGCTCAGCAAAGCAGAGATGGATGAACGTGTCGAGTGGGCACTCAAAAAGGCGGCGTTATGGCTGGAAGTCAAAGATAAACTCAAAGCGTCAGGATTGTCATTATCTGGCGGTCAACAGCAGCGACTTTGTATTGCCCGCGGAGTAGCAACGAAACCTGAAGTCTTGCTATTAGATGAGCCAACGTCCGCGCTTGACCCTATATCCACTGGCGCGATTGAAGATTTGATTACCGATTTAAAAAACGACTATACCATTGCTATCGTCACCCACAATATGCAGCAGGCCGCGCGCGTCTCCGACTACACCGCTTATATGTATTTGGGGGACATGGTAGAAATGGGGGAAACAGATCAAATATTCACCAACCCAGCACAAAAAGCGACTGAAGATTATATTACCGGTCGTTATGGCTAAGTCGCTGTTCGCTTAAAGCAATCATTTCTAGCAGTCATTTATCACGCTACTCATTTTGGCAATATTTTTATGAGCAACACCAATACGATTAAGGAAGCAAGCATGGCGATAACGGCAAAGCATTTATCAAAGAGTTTTGATAATGACTTACATGACGTGATTGAGCTGTTTATGCAAATGGGTCACATGGCAGCAGAGCAAGTCATGGTTGCGACACGCGCCTTGATAGCTGCAGATGAGGCGACCGCGAAAAAAGTGATTGAAGATGATCATCTGATCAATCAGCTAGAGATTAAAATCGATGAGCAAATCATTTTGTTGGTCGCCAAACGCCAACCAGCTGCCAATGATTTGCGTTTAGTCATGGCGCTTAGTAAAGGCATTGTTGATTTTGAGCGTGTCGGTGACGAAGCAGAAAAAATTGCCCGTATGGCCTGCAAATTGATTAAAAATGGTGCATCTCCAAGAGGCTATTCAGAGGTTCAGCATTTATCCAATCAGGTGCGCCTGATGCTGCTTGATGCGATTGACGCCTTTTCGCATATGAATCCTCAGCAAGCGTTTTCGGTATTGCAAAGTGATACAGTGGTTAATGAAGAGTACCAATCTGCCACTCGAGCCTTGATGACCTATATTATGGAAGACAGCCGCCATGTGTCCAAAGTGATTAACATACTTTGGGTATTACGCGCCTTAGAACGGGTGGGCGATCACGCTAAAAACATTGCTGAACTGGTCATTTTTTACACCAGCGGCAAAGATGTGCGGCATACAGATTTTATGCAAGTCGAACAAATCGTCCAGCAAACAACTGATGCTGGCCGGCATGAGTAATAATATTAATAAATAGACAAAAAAATTTTCTCAATTAACCCCTCTTCAAGGCCTTTATATATACTTAGTTATACATCTTTCTTAAGCGCCGTTACTTGTATTAAAAACAGTTTATGCCTATCTTTTCTAGTCAAGAGTTTGCCACGCTCTCATACTTATTCAAAAAAGCCATTATAGGCCTCATAAATAGAGATCTATAATGGTTTAATCCTATCTTTTCTCAGGTGGTATAAGAATTTTCTGATGTAAATACTTTCTCTTTACATAATTTCCTTATTATTAATAAGTTAGCGATGGACAGTAAAAATCATCCTTTTCAGCTATAACTGGGCATTGGCGCTATCAACCTCAGCATATACCGCTGTGCTACCGTCTTTGTTGATTTGCATCACTTGATAAGGTGAAAATTTATTTTGGTACTCCATCCCGGGGCTACCCATTGGCATACCGGGTACGGCAAGACCAATAGCCTCGCTTGGCGGATTGGCTAAAAACTGGGCTATATACTTGGCAGGCACATGACCTTCGAATACATAACCGTCGCTCGTGACCGCCGTGTGACAAGAGCGCATATTGCTCGGGACACCATAGCGTTCTTTAAAAACTGCTAAGTCGGCGACATCTTGTCCCGCCGCAGTCATACCGTGATGTTCGGCATGGCTAATCCACTCCTTACAGCAGCCACAATTGGCATCTTTATAAACCGTCGCAGAGACGTTTCTCAGCGCATCACTGTTACTGCTAGAGCTCGTCGACTCAGTTTTAGACGTTTGGACTTTTGAATTCTGGCTGTCTGTTGCCGTCTCTACAGGCGCTGTGGTTGCAGCAGTGGTATTGGTGTCGTTACAAGCAAATAACGACGATGTCACTGTCAGTAGGATAAGCGCACCAAACAATTTATGCTGCTTAAAAGTTAAGTTATGGTTATCAGGTTTCATACATACCCTCTCGTCATTTATTGTTTAATGTCGCATGTGATATTTATAATCAAAAAGAGCTGTCTTTCATTTTTAAATTTGGAGCAATACGTTAAGCGTTTGACCCGATATCACGACACTATCATCATACATGCATGATACATGAATCCTTCTGACTAACAGGTGACGTTAAGATTACAATATTGTCATTCTCCCACTTTGAAATTTTCACAGATAATTTATTTGACAATTTTTAAGAAAAAACAAAAGGGCAGTACTAGGGCGTGTCTTCATTTTAAAAATGGTGATAAAAATGAGATAAATTGCAGTCAAACAAGGAAAATAGCGCCGTTAATATCGGGATATTACCTAGCTATTTGATGAAGTTTGGCAAAATTTAGCCATTTTTAGCCCATTTAGATGTCCATCGATTGAATTGAAGACACGCCCTAAAAACAATCTGCAAATAACAATATTTAAAGCAGCGGCTATAACAGTGCTCTTGATAAGAAAAGCGATGAGATCTTGCATAGGATATAGAGAAAGGATTGAGGACTGCGTCACTGCTTATCCTCCATTAATAGAATAAGCAGCGATTATTTATATAGACTGGACTTTATCTCTTATACACCCCCAGCCCCTTTATTTGACGTCTCATTATCTTCGACCAATATTGCCGCCGCGCTTTTTTGAGCGTCGCCCACTGCTCATCATCGACATAAATGCCTTCTTTCCAAGCGCGCTGATGGGTTTCAAACAATTCATCCGTCGAAATCTTACGATCAAAATGCTGAATATCCTGCTCAATATCAAAGTTAGCCGTCGATAATTCAATCACCATATCATTGGTATTGTAGTTGTCCTGCGCCTCATTAAAAAAATACAAATCAGGATAAACAAACCTTTTATCTAAAGTGAATACCGTATGCTTAGGAGCGCTACCATTATCCCATTTAGCGAGACATGCAAACCCTTTTGAGGCCAGTTTTGCAAGCTCGCTGTAGGCTAGCCAGCGGTTATGACAGTTTTTTAGATAGATTTTAAAATGCTCGCGATCGCCCATTTTTTCAAGCGCATAGTCCATCACGGCAGGCAGATGACAAACCAGACTGCTACCATACAAATCTAAAACAACCTCACCCTCTGCTTGATGCACAATATCGATAGGCATATCGCGCTCAGATAAAATAAACGGACTGGCATTATTAAAATGCAAAACACCATTAAGCCCCGCCATCTGTAGCTCAGCCACCATAGAGGCGATCAGATCTGCCTCGCCTACTTCACGCTGCAACCCTAAAAAAGCTTTATTGACCATGGTCACGATTTCATTGTGCGATACAATAATGTCTTGATACTCCTTATTGGGCGGCTAATGGTAAAGTTGATAAGTCATGTATTTTTGGTACAAGAGGAAATAGCCATTCATCGCTATCTACTTCATCGAATAATGGCGCGCCTTGGAACAGGGTCACGCGTACCCAACGATCGGATCTCGGATCAAACTTGGTGGCCCCAAACATGGACAATTTACAGCGCAATAAATGCATCGGTAGTGCGGTTTTTTGCAAGACATTAATCTGAATGTCACCCATCTTTTTATGACCCAACGTCCAGACGCGTCGGGCGATGGTGCGGTATTTTGGCTGGGTTAAAATGAATTCAGACAATAGCTGCTGAGAATTAGCTTGTTTTAGTGCTAAATACAGGGTATTCGCTTGGCGGCCGATATCTAACAAAAATTCTTTATCATCGCCATGCTCTTGGCCGCGCACGCCCATTCTCGGCTCTTCTTTATCTTCAGAGCGATACCAAAACCAATAGACATTCTCTTCGGCAGAAAAATCAATACTAATCGCCCACTGATAACGCGCTTCCAATACTTCAATTAAGTCTTGAACCACTTTACCACTAGGCAATGACATGGTTTCATCAGCATTTACTTGGCCGGCAAATCCATCCACACGCTCAGGATATAGCTCCATCATACAAGAGATAATAACCTCTTGGCTCTCAAAACTGAGATGATCGTTGCGCTGTAAAAAATCCGCCCACGTGTTACATTTTTTCAGCTCAGATGTCAGCTTGCTTTGTAATTGGGTTAGCTCCGTCACAATCGTATGGTTAAGCATAATTTGTGGCTCATTGATGGTAACGACTTCTGAAAAATGCTGAATGGCGCGACTCATCAAGGTTGAAAATTGCGCTATTTGATTATCATCGGCTTCAAAGTCGATATCGCAAACCAATACCGCTTGCAATGCCGCTTCACGCGTACTTAACCATTGATCCACCACACAAGGATGATTGATCAAATAAGGCGCCATACCAAGACCGGTGGCATTACCGATACCTAAGTAGCGTTTAATCTCTGGATGTAGGCTGACAGCCTTATTACCACCTCTTTTCTTCGCCAAATAATCCACCCAATCAAGACTAAATTCTCGGATAAGATACACCGCACACATCTGCGCGCGAAAAGATTGGTTAAAATCTTCACTATGATCTAGAGGTTTGAAATCGTAAATACCAAACTTACCATTGCCATAAACCGCGGTGGTGCGCAAGATATAACCGACTTTGGCTAGTACTTCTAAATCAGGCTGTTTGCCATCGGCAAGTGCGCTGACAACATGATCAAAGACGCGCACGCTTTTATTAGCACGAGCCAGTACCATGACCATGTTTGAGTTGCGACCGGCTTCTTGTAGTGGCACATTAACTTTTAGATTTGCTAATAGCTCATCGCCGATTTCGCCGTAAACCAAAGCAAAGGTCACATCCCACTTTTGCGCAATCACGCGGTCATTACGCTCTTCATCAGCGATTTGATTGCAAAATACCACCAAATGATAAATATGCTCCGGCGTTTGCAAACGATAAATCACTTGTCCGTAGCCGTCATCATCTAAATCCCAAAGATGCTTACTGAGTGTCCAATTTTCTTGATCGATTTTACGCAATAGCGTACGCACAAAACTGATACGCGTTTGGTGCATCGCGCCCAGTCTTTCAGAGTGCATCACCACATCGGGGGTACGAAAGCTGACCGCGTCTAGCTTGGCATTTTTCAGCATTTCGCTGTTTGGCAAAGTATGTTCCATATAACTATCACCTTAAATATATCTCAAGCTCATCACTTATCGGGCAATTTTAAAGACTCACTATTATTTATGACTTTAATGTGCAAATAAGTTATGCGCTTTATTAATGATGCATTCAATCGATTTTTTTCACAATCTCTTGAGTAGCAAGTTTTTCTTCCGCAATTTTATGAGCCGTCTCAACACGGTTAGGACGATAAAGGTCTTGGTCGCGCGCCATTTGTTGCGCAATTTTGGGACCATTCCATAACGACGGTAGGAGAATGAAAGATACCGGCACCGCGGTAATGACAATAAAAGACTGCAAAGCTGTGACGCCCATCATAATGTGATACAGCAAGCATCGATAATCGCGCCCGTTTGACCCGTGAGTACGCGCTCGCCAAACATAGGATACAAAAGCGTACGAGGTTTGAGCGGCAAGCCTTTGTCATAATGCAGATGCATCACCACAATGGCGGTCAAGCTACCGACAATCGACCACGCCAAAAAACCCCAGTGCATAAAGGATTGCGAAAGTGCATTAATAGCGCGTTGTTGGATATCAGCAAATTCGCCGTAAAGAGGCGGTGCCGATACAAAATGCGCAATAGGTTCAGCGGCCGCCCAAAAGACACCGCCGCCCGCAAGCAGTGTACAAAATAGAATCGCCATCCATTTAAAGCTATCCATTTCAGGCTTAGGCAGATTACCTAAAATGACCCGTCCTGTGCGGCCTGCCCCAACTGCTAAAGCAATCACAAAAGTAGCTAACAATAAGATTTGCCAAAACGGCCCAAAGACTTTAGCCGACCAGACAAAACCTATATTGACTATTTCTGCTAGGCGCTCTTCGGCAAAAATTGCCATCAGCACAAAGACAATGATAAAGCCGCCGCTGTACCAAAACGCTGGATTATAGAGCCCTAAGGTATCAGATGAGTCTTGGTTCAAATCCTCATGTACTTTTACAGTATTATGCGAGCGTCCATGCTCATTATTTCGGTTAAGTCCCTTTAAGTAGGCCATGATGTGGCTCCATATGATAATCTTGCGTCATTTAAATTAGCGTTACATCTAAATTGTGTTATTGCACCTGTCCATACTTTAATGTTTCTGGTTTACATGCTATTTAATGTTATCTAACACCCACTAACGCGTGAGCACTTAGGTTAAAGGCTTGATGCCAGCCTCAAGAAAATTAAACCAGTTTTGTCCGATAATCTTGCCAGCGTCTGTGTCATCAAAACCATGTTTGAGCAAACCGTTGTAGATGTTCTCCATACCGTCCTTGCCAGCGAACCACGGCAAGGTGTCCGGCCAGCCTGAATTGTTGGCATTGCCTTCACCATAATCCATGGCCTTTGACCAACGTCCATTGCGCATCCATTCAAGCACCGCTTGTGGCTGGTTTAAGCACAAATCACTGCCAATGGCTAAATGCTCTACGCCATACTTATCGGCACAATCAGCAATCATGCGACAAAAATCATCAAGCGTACAGTTGCTACCATTCGGCAAATGGAAGGGATATAAGCTAAAACCCAACAGACCACCTGCTTGGGTTAAGGCGCTAATGACCGTATCGGATTTATTACGTAAGGCATCATGTGCTGTGGTTGGATTGGCGTGGCTGATACAAATTGGACGGCTCGATATCTCAATAGCCTCAAGCGTTGATTGCTCAGCGCTATGTGACATATCGATAATCATGCCGACGCGATTCATCTCTTTGATGGCTTGTTGACCAAAACGTGTCACACCGCTATCGTTTTGCTCATAACAGCCGGTCGCTAGCAAGCTTTGGTTGTTATAAGTTAGTTGCATAATCAGCAATCCCAAACGGCGCATGACGCTAATTAAGCCAATCTCATCATCAATAGGTGAGCAGTTTTGCGCGCCAAAAAAGATACCGACTTTGCCTTGCTCCTTTGCAGTCTTAATATCAGCGACCAAATAAACGGGCAAAATCAAATCGCTATTTTGCTCAAAGCGCCTATGCCATTCGCTAAAGCGCGTCAGGGTTTGGCGCGCATCTTCATGATAGACCAAGGTCGCATGTACCGCGTCGATACCGCTGGCTTGTAGCATCTTAAAGTAGTCTCGATCCCAGTGGCTATACTGCAATCCGTCAATGACGATATGGTCTTGGTACATATCAAATTCCCTTTTTATACTTTTTAAAATGGTGTCGATATAAAATAAAGCAGTGCCATAAATACCGACACATAACTGGTATAATTTTTTTTCGCTTGCTGTTCGCCATGCTCGCCGAGGCTACAAAAAATTTATCCCAGCCATACTTCCTTCTACGCTAGAGCCACTAAGTGACCAACTCTATAGTGATTTTGCTTAGTACGCTTTTTGATAAGCCGTCTTGACGATGGTATAAAACTCTTTGGCATATTGGCCTTGCTCACGCGGACCAAAGCTCGACTCTTTACGACCACCAAACGGCACATGATAATCGGTACCTGCTGTCGCCAGATTGACCATGACACAGCCCGCTTGCACTTGTTCTTTAAATAGCGAGCTGTTACGCAAGCTTTGGGTGATGATGCCGCCGGTTAAGCCAAAACGCGTGTCATTGGTCATGGCAATGGCTTCTTCTAAATTCTTGACACGCATGACGCAAGCGAGCGGCGCAAATACTTCTTCTTGGTTGATATCCCAGCTATTATCAGTATCGGTAAACAAGGTTGGCGACATATAATAGCCGTCATGGGCCATCTCTAGACGCTCGCCACCAAAGGCTAAATTGGCACCAGCCTGCTTGGCTTTTTCAATCCAATCCATGTTAGACGCTAGCTGCTTGTCATCAACGATAGGACCCATAAAGATACCGTCATCCAGCGCATGACCGACTTTTAAGGTTTTCATTTTTGCAATCACGCCATCGACGAACGCATCATGAATACCGTCCATCACAATCAAACGTGAGGATGCGGTACATTTCTGACCTGAGCCACCAAACGCGCCAGCAACCGCCGCATCAATAGCCACTTGCAAATCGGCATCATCAGCGATAACCAAGGCATTTTTACTGCCCATCTCAAGTTGGCAACGCACAAAGTTAGGCGCCGTTGCCGCCGCAACTTTGCGGCCGGTTTCTACTGAACCGGTAAAGCTGACTGCATCGATATCTTTTGAATTGATAAGCGCATCGCCAACTGATGAGCCGCCACCGAGCACTAAGTTAAACGTACCTTCTGGCAAGCCTTGACGGTGAATGATTTCTGCTAAAGCAACGGCGCTGGCTGGCGTTAAATTGGCAGGCTTCCAAATCACACTATTACCAAAGGCCAACGCTGGGGCGATTTTCCATACCGCGGTCGCCGTTGGAAAGTTCCAAGGTGAGATAATAGCGACGACACCGACAGCTTCGCGGGTGACTTCAACTTTGACGCCAGGGCGGACTGAATCAGCAAGGTCGCCCATTTGGCGCAGCACTTCGGCGGCATAATAGTGAAAGAACTGCCCTGCGCGATAAATCTCACCGCGACCTTCCGCAAACGGCTTGCCTTCTTCGCGTGATAATAAAGTACCTAGCTCATCACAGCGCGCAATCATCTCATCGCCAATCGCTTGCAAGATAGCTTGCTTTTTTTCCAACGGTACCGCTTCCCACTTTGGCTGGGCACGGCGCGCGGCAGCGATCGCATCTTGTACTTGCTTACTGCTGGCTTGAGCAAATTCACCAATCGTTTCTGTGATATCAGAGGGGTTAATATTGGCAATGGTATCGCTACCTGCCTGCCATTCACCGTTGATATAAAGCGATTTTTTTGGGTCTTGTTTGAGCGCTTGAGTTGACATAACAACATCCTTTATAAAGAGTTTGGGTGCGTTTATTTAAAAACATACAATGAAATTAAGTGATAAAAACCGTCTAACGCTTATAAATTAGCGTTTAATCTTAAGGCACAGCCGCGTAAACGACCAATTCGACCAGCATTTCTTCTCGTGCCAAGCCTGAGATGACTAAAGCTGCGCGGTTGGGGTAAGGCGCCTTGAAATATTCTGCATAGACTTGGTTGACGGTTTTTAGATAGTCGCGGTCAGTGACATAAATGAGCACTTGTAATACCGCATCCATACTACTGTTAGCACATTCTAAGGTGTGCTTTAAATTATCAAGGGTTTGGCGGGTTTGCGCTTCGATGCCAGCTGCGACTACCTCACCGTTTCCATCAATAGGAATTTGCGCGGTGTATAACGTGCCATTATTGGTGATTGCCCACTCAAGTGGCGATTTTGAGGCATAAAGTGCGGTATTAACCGCTTGTTTGGTTGAGTGAGTGCTCATTTTTTCAATCCTTGTCGTAGGTGGCTTTATCAATCCTTTATTTCTAATCCTTATGCTACCCATTTACATACGATAAATCTAACTAATTAAATATTAAATATGATAGATTTAATCTATCACTTAGATTTGTATTAATTTAACGACTTATGACGTTATGAAAGTGCGTAAAATTAAACAGTAAGCAACGCTTATAAAGGTAGCCAATATTATGAAATTACAACAATTACGTCATTTTTTAATCGTGGTAGAAGATGGCGGTTTTCGAGCGGCTGCCAGTCGCGCCAATCGCTCGCAAGCGGCTATATCTGCATCGATAAAGGAGTTAGAAAAGACATTGAACCAAAGCTTATTTGAAGTTGGCAATAAAGCGACACTGACGCCGTTTGGTGAAAGCTGTGTACCCAAAATTCAGCAGTTCCTGAGCATTTATCAAACGTTAGAAGATGATTTGCAAGCGATTGCAGCTGGAGAAAAAGGTAAGATTAGGATTGCAAGCGTACCATCACTGGTCACAAAGCTGCTGCCAAGCGTTTTGGTTGCTTATTCTAAAAAATATCCTGATATCGAAATTGTCTTGATAGACGATAATGCGGTGGGTGTGGCGAATCGCTTACTGACGGGTGAAGTGGATTTGGCATTGGGCAATTGCACCAGTATCGATCAAGCTGACATTGATTTTACGCCGCTTATATCAGACCCTATCGGCGTGGTTTGCTTAAAAAGCAATGAGTTAAACCAGTTAAACAAAAACGGCGAGTCAAACCAAACATCAGGATTACATTGGCAACAACTGATGTCGCAGCCCTTTATTTATAATGGCACTTGTAGATTACTTGAAAACACGCCTGCTGAAGCCCTAAATCGTAAAGCGCGTTATACAGTAGAAAATATTACCTCCTTGTTTTCATTATTAAGGAATGATTTGGGCATCACTACCCTACCAAAACTGGCTTTCCCAGCTAATGAGCCCGAGCTGGTCTGGATAAAGTTGCTGGAGCCATCTTTAGACAGACAAATTGGTATTTTTAAACGTGCGGACAAAACCATCTCTGTGGCTGCTCAAGCTTTTTATGAGCTATGCATTGACTATGTGCAAAATCATTATCTGATGTAGTCTATAGAAAATAATCGGTGTTATATTTTATAAATAAGAATGCAAAATTACTGCTACCCGCCATTTAATAACCTTATAATTGCCTAGAGCAAAAGCTAAAAACTGAGTGTTTAAGCCGCTGCTCTAAGCAATTCAACCCTGCCAATTAAACCATCACTATTAAATTATTGTCATGAAACCATCTGATTAACTCACAAAAAGTTTATGACTAACGCAACTCATCAACGACCGCCAGCATAGCGACCAATGAAGCTTCCCCTAATTTAATAGAACGCTCAGGTGACCAACCTGTATCTTCAAAAGGTAAATTGGCATTCTCTTTAAATGGCATCTCTAAAGTGTTGGCAAGGCAATCAAAACGCTCGGCTACCCAGTGGGTGGCAATCGTCATATTTGCTGTGCCCGGCGCATCAATGTCATAACCAAATTCAGACTGAAAATCGGTACTGGCCAATTTTAAGACTTCTGAGAATTTATCACGTAGATGGGCAAGGCGGTCGTTATAGCTTGGCGTGCCCTGCGAGCCGGCAAGGAACACATACGGCAGCGCTTCATCGCCATGCACGTCATAAAACAAGTCCACGCCCGTTTCTTCCATTTTATTGATGACATGAAACACTTCAGGGCTTTTTTCTAAGCTTGGGTTTGCCCATTCACGGTTTAGATTCGTCCCTACCGCATTGGTACGCAGATGCCCGCGCACACTGCCATCAGGATTCATATTCGGTACGATATAAAAATTGGCTTTTTCCAATAACAACTTAGCCGTGGCACTATCCTCGTCTAACAAACTGTTCAATAGCCCCTCAACCAGCCATTCAGCCATTGTCTCGCCCGGATGCTGGCGCGCCGTAATCCAAATACTGCGCTTCTTGCTATCACCATTACCTACTTTTACTAAGGTTAAGTCGCGTTTATCAAGCGTTTCGCCCAAATGCTCTAAACACGCGAGCGGATGCACTTGCACCGCCGCCAACAAGTCTTGATGACGCTCATAACTGTACGGGGCGAAATACGCAATTTGAATATTTTCGCACGCAAGCTCTGCCGTTATCGTTAACTTACCATCCTTATAAGAGGTTGGCAGACGGAACCAATACTCGCGATCATAGGAAGCCACCGCTTGATAATCCTCCCAACCTGCAAGGTAGGACGCCTTCCCTGCATTCATAATGTTTAGCACATACTGCTCGCCAACTTCGCCTGATAGACGAAAGTTAAACCACTGAAAAAACTCTCCGCCCACGTCTGGACGAATCGCCAATTGAATGTTGGTTTGATCTTCTGCATTGATAACCTCAATATTACCGGCATCGAAATTTGCGCTGATATGCATAATTTTTTCCTAATGGTTTTTGTAAATTAAAAGACAGATACTAAAAAAACTTATACTAAATACCATATTTTGTCCATCGTAGTAGGATGGACTTTATGGCAAACTTATGATGAAGCAGAATTGCTAAGCTTCGTTAATAATTTTTATTTACTTAACTTTAATGGCTTAGCCTTAATTACTTAACTTAATTGCTTAGCTTCGATTAAAAGTTACCCGTTTTAGAGCATCATATAACACGTTAAAATAAGGATAACATGTGACTTCAGGAAGAAGCGTCCCAGCAAATAGCGCCCTTATCAGATGTCCTATATATATTGCGCCCCATCACTTTGCTGATTATCTCTCTCATCAGCAGCGCTACTGCCTGTTTTTAGATATCGACGGCACGCTTGCTAGTTTCACCTTGAACCCGAAAGACAGCTTTATCCCCGCTACCACTTTAACACTTTTACAAAACATACAGAGTCATGGCGTCAAAATCGCTGCTGTTACTGGGCGCAGTCTAGCCGAAGCAAAGCAAATGCTGGCGCCGCTAAGCTTACCCATCGCCGCAACGCATGGACTAGAAATAGACTTTGAAGATAACGAATCTAATAATAATACGAGCGTTTCATCCGTCGACAGCGCTGAGCTTGCTGCTATAAAACAAGCGCTTATCCGCTCTTGCTTGCGCTATGACGATTTTATCATAGAAGACAAGCCCTACTCCGTTGCCCTCCATTATCGTCAAAATCCCGCCTTAGCCGATATCGCTTATCGCATTATAACCACAATCGTAAAAAACCATGGCGATTGGATAGTAAAACAAGGTAAATATGTCTGGGAAATCGCGCCCAAAGACGCCGATAAAGGCAGTGCAATTTTGACCTTACTAAAAAAATTTCAGGCTAACAATAGGCTTTGTCCTATTTTTATAGGTGACGACATCACCGATGAAACAGGATTTATGGCAGTACAAGGCGACAAGCACATGACAGAAAGAAGTCGCTTTATACAAAATAACGAACCACGAGAGGATTCTAAACCACCCATAAAAGGTATGGGTATGAAAGTAGGTTATGACGGCACTGAGCCAACGTCTGCGCATTATTATGTCAATAATATTTTTGAGGTCACGGTATTGCTTGAGAGCTTTTTGAAGTTTTGCCAACAGCGCCCAACCTTATCGTCCAAGTTACCTGGTTTAACAGAGCAAGAGCAAGTGGCACCGCCGCTAATAGACACTAACCGACGCCCATTAAAAAATACAGCGAGACCACTGACATGAGCCGCTTAATTGTCTTATCTAATCGCGTAAAGATGCCCGATAACCACCCTATGGCGGGCGGGCTTGCTGTCGCACTGCAAGACGTCTTAATCGGCAAATCAGTCGTCTGGATGGGCTGGAATGGCGAAGTCGTCAATGACAACAGCGCCAATAACACCGACGCCGCCAATACATTTAGCAGTATTCAACAACGCTTTATGGCGAGCAGCAAGGCAAAAACCCGCGCCACACAAATCACTTATATGACCACCGCTTTTACCACCCAGCAATATCAGCATTTCTACTGCGGTTTTGCCAATAATGTATTGTGGCCTCTACTGCATGAGCAAACAGCGCTTATCAGCCAAGCTACAGATGATTATGCGGGTTATCAGGCGGTCAACCGTTTATTTGCGCGCCAATTAAAAAGCATCATCCAGCCTGACGATGTCATTTGGGTCCATGATTATCATTTTTTAAGTGTGGCGTATCATTGCCGAAAGCTTGGCATCAACAATCGTATTGGGCTTTTTTTACACATTCCCTTTGTGGCGCTGGATTTTTGGCAACAGCTTGAGCAAAGCGCTGAGCTCATTCATCATCTGGCGCATTATGATGTGCTCGGCACCCAAACCCAGCAAGGATGCACCAATTGCGTTGACGCTTTTCAGCATTATTTAAAAGACAGGTTGTCAAAAAGTCGTTTGAGCGAAGAGAGAGTGGAAAAAGAAAGTGTAAGGGAAGATACATTAGCAGAAAACAGCGATGTCGGACTTACCCCCATCAATGTCTTACAAAAAAACCAACCTTTTACTCATGCTTACCACTCATCTGGGACAGCATTAACGCTTAATTTAGACTTTAAACCTCAGCATTGTTTACTGATTAATGCCTATCCGATCGGTATTAATGTCGCAAGAATCCAGCAACAGGTCAGTCAGTTAGCCTCGCCTCCACTTTCACATTTGGCGCAGCATAACGTATACAAAAAAACCGACAAGACAACGACACAACAAATTATCGCGGTAGATAGAATTGACTATTCAAAAGGCTTATTAAGACGTTTTTCAGCCTATCGTGACTTTTTAGAGCATTATCCAAGCTATCAAAAACAGCTACAATTATTACAAATCGCTTGTCCTAGTCGCTTAGATTTGCCAACTTATCAACGGCTTTATCAGGAAGTTAAACAAACAGTCAGTGATATAAATCAGCAATTTTCAACTGACAACGGTGCTTGGCAAGCGATTAAATATAGCGAAAACGTCTTAAACCATGAGCCCTTGATGGCCGCATTTTGGCAAAGTGATATCGGCTGGGTCAACTCCTTAAAAGACGGTATGAATCTGGTGGCTAAAGAATATATCGCCGCGCAAAATCCTGATGATCCGGGCGTGCTCATGCTCTCGCGTTACGCAGGAGCCGCTGAGCAGATGCAAGCGGCGGTCATTGTCGATCCGCACCAGCCCACGAGTTTGATAGAAGGCTTGAGGACGGCATTGACGATGCCATTAAAAGAGCGTCAATTGCGCTATCAAGCATTGCTACAAGGGCTACATCAAGATGACTTATACGCTTGGCAGCAACGCTTTTTAGACGATTTGTATTTAGATGGCCGATATGATAATAAAAAACGGTCAGCAGATGATGGCGCTTTTGATGCCATTCAAATGTCTGATTCATAACAATAATTAGGAGACTGTATGCAAGTGCCCGATGCCAAAAACGCTTTATTAATAAATATAAAATCTGCTATAGAAGAAGTTATACAAGCAGAAAACCAAACTATCGGCAGTTTGGCTATGACCGATAAGTTGCGCCGTGAAATATTAACGATTCTAGTCGGTTATAGCGACGAAATCCCTCACCCTGCTAGTGGTGCTAGGGCTATTGCCGGTGCTGAAAATGTTATAAGCGAAGGCGATACGACGAACGCTCAAAACAATAAACAAGCAAGCAAGCCAAATCAGTCTAACACCTTGATTCGATGGCAAGTCTTGGCATACGTGTCGAGCCTAGATTTAACGCTTGCGAAATGGTTTGAATCGCATTTAGATGCGTTAAGTATTTTGCATGAAGTCGGCTACGATAAAGCGCCTCAAGGCTTATGGGCGGTTTGGGCAGCAGAAGGACACCCCGACCCGATACGTTATACAGAGGGAAAAATCAGTGGTAGCAAAGCATGGTGCTCAGGCGCCAACCTCGTGGATTATGGGCTGATGACTTATCGCGATGAGCAGGGACAAGCGCAACTATTGATGGTGGATATGCACCAATCTGGCATTGATATTGATAACAATGCTTGGCAGGCCGTCGGCATGCAAGCCACTGATACGGCAACCATACAGTTCCATGAGGTAGACGCCGATAACGTTGGTGCGCCAAATACGTATCTAGAACGGGTAGGATTTTGGCATGGCGCGGCAGGCGTTGCGGCTTGCTGGTACGGTGCGGCCGCTCGCATTGCCAATTATTTAATAACTGCTTATCAACATAAACCCAATGACTATAAAGCCATGTATTTAGGTCAAATTAGCACAGCATTGGCCGTTACTCAGCAGTATTTTTATCATATTGCTGACTTAATAGAGGGTGAACCGCTGCAAAACCATGAACTTGCTATCCGTCAATTACGCGCCAATGTAGAGCAAGTAGCACGCCAAGTGATGGAAAAAGTCGGACAAGCATTAGGGGCCGCGCCATTTTGTGGCAATGCCCATTTTGCGAGGTTAACCGCAGATTTGGCGGTATTTATTCGTCAAAGTCATGGTGCCTTTGATTTACAAAAAATCGGCGAGCTATCTAGCGCTTTAGACCGCGCCGCAATCAGCGATTTGACAGACAGGCAGGACAATATATGGCAACTGTAAACCCCAAGGTAAATGTAGCACGAGACTCTTCTGATCTTCATGTGCATCAGGCAGAAAATAATACGCAAGCCTTAACAGACCATAATGTGATGTCGGCGCACTCAGCACCCTTAGCGCACTTAGTCAAGCCTGAGCATCCGATTGTCGGTGACCGCGTCATTGAAGGCGATGGTACTAGCGCCGATGCTTGGCAAAACTGGCAGGGACTGCACGATTTACCTCGACTAGATATAGCAAAAAACTTCCCGCCACAGCAGCGTATTTGCGTATTTGCGCCGCATCCTGACGATGAGATATTGGGCTGCGGCGGATTGCTGCAACGACTGGCAGCCAACGGTAATCCTATCGTCCTTGTGCACGTGACCAACGGTACACAAAGTCACCCAGACTCGCAAATTTATCCGCCGCGCCTGCTTGATACTATCCGTCCGCAAGAAAGCTTAGCGGCATTAGAAGTGTTAGGCATTGCGCAGCAGGTGACGTGTATGTCTTTAGCGCTAACCGATGGCGACGTCTTTAACCAAAAGTATCAGTTTTATAAAAAATTGGCCGCTCTTATTCAGACGGGCGATATTTTAATCACGCCTTTTGTACATGATGGTCATCCCGATCATGAAGCAACAGGACAAGTAGTCGCCGCTTTCGCTAAGCAGCATCAGCTCGCCTGTTATCAAGTGTTGATTTGGGCGTGGCATTGGGCAAAACCTGCCGATAGTCGTATTCCTTGGCACTGCACGCTCAGGGTGGACTTAACGCCCGAGCAGTTACAGCGCAAAACCGAGGCTATCGCCTGTTTCAAAAGCCAAATAACCGTTGATGAAAGTACAGGCAACCCGCCTATTTTATCGGCTCAAACCATCGCTAGAATCAGCCAACCTTGGGAAGTTTATTTATATGAGCCACAATCTTAAATTGACACCGCCAATGCATGAGGTCGGTAATTTGCAGGTATCTACAACCGACTTACATACTGTTCATACTGATTTGTCGAATGGTAAAAAAGAGACGACAGCCACTGCTTATTCAGAAAGCTATTTTGATGCGTTATATAACGACAATAGCGATCCGTGGCAGTATCAGACCCGCTGGTATGAAAAGCGTAAACGCGATATGTGTCTAGCGGTGTTGCCACAAGCAAAATATACCAGCGCTATTGAATTAGGGTGTGGTAATGGCGTGTTCAGTGCTCTACTTGCCAACCGTTGTCAGACCTTGGTCAGTATTGACGGTAATAAACAGGCCGTGCAACTGGCTAAGCAACGTTTGGCAGATGTCAGGCATGTAAAGGTCATACAGGGTGTCATTCCTGAAATATTACCGATTGCGAAATCGCATTTTGATTTAATTGTGATTAGTGAAATTTTATATTACTTATCGCCAAATGATATTGATACCGTCATCGCTTGGATTCAGCAAAATCTTGCGGTAGGTGGCACGTTACTATGCTGCCATTGGCGCTATGACATCGATGGCTTTACCATGACGGGTGAAACGGTACACCAACGTCTGCACCACGCATTTAATAGAATAAGTAATGAGGTAAACTCTGCGCAAATACAGCAAGTTGATAGTCAACACCCTACCTTTACCCATCAAAGTAAAGTCGTCGATAGCGATTTTTTATTGGATGTGTGGCAACGTTCGGTAGAAACGGTGGCTATGCAAGAAAACTTGGTTTAACGTTAAATCCGCCGAGTAAAATGCATGAATACTACAAATATCGCTATCGTCATTCCTGCTCATAACGAAGCGCTGACCATCTCTAAATGCTTGGCATCGGTGCAGACTGCCATTGAGCAGCTGCCCTCTACCATTACCGCCACTGTGCTCGTGGTGCTCGACAGTTGTAGCGATGACACACTCACATTGGTCAAGCACGCTGGTGTGGATTATTTATGCTGTGATTACCGGTGCGTGGGGCAAGTGCGAGATTTGGGCATTCGTCATGCGATTGCCTCTGGCGCGACTTGGCTTGCCTGTACCGACGCTGATTCGCTTGTCACAGCAGATTGGCTAACGCAGCAAATCGCTCATATTAATCATCAGCCGACTGCTATGATATGCGGCGTTGTGAGCGTTGATGACTGGGCGCATTTAACGCCCCAAACCCGCAAAGACTATATCGCTCACTATCAAGATAAGATGGGACATCGTCATATTCATGGGGCAAATTTGAGCTTTAGTAGTGTAGCGTATCTCGCCGTTGGCGGTTTTGCTGCCCTGCCTTGCCATGAAGATGTCGATTTGGTTAAAAAATTCGAGAAGCAAAATTTTGCTATCACTTGGAGCAATCGCGTTCGGGTCATTACTAGCAGCCGATTACAAGCGCGAGCGACAGAAGGGTTTGCCGCATTTTTAGCAAACTTAGAAACCAGCAATTCACAGTAATTCATTTTAAAAAGTGCGACAGATTTTATGAAAATAGTGCATTTATGACACGGCGTATACCTTGCTAACACAATGAATCTATCGCTAAGGTTTGGGTAACACTCTACACATCGGGGCTACAGACAAGGCAATTATCCATGTTTATATTAGATTTGTCAGCTAAGGATTTATGCCTGCTGATAACCCATAAGTGAGAAATATAACAAAGCAAATTGATGGGTTTTAGAAAAATCAATGCAATCTAATAATAGGAAAAGGAATACCACTATGAATGAACATACGCTAAAAGGTGATTGGAACCAACTTAAAGGCTCAGTAAAACAGAAATGGGCCGACTTGACCGATGACGATCTCACGCACATCGAAGGCAGCCGCGATAAATTGGTTGGCCGCGTCCAAGAACGTTATGGTCATAGTAAAGAAGATGCCGAACGTGAAGTTGACGATTGGCGCAGCAGTAATAACTACTAATCTTAGATTTTAAGATCAATTTTAAGATTTAAACATCATTTAAGACTTATTAGTTATTGATGATAAAGCGTATTGGGCATGATGGGTTTTTACCTATAAGTGTCTAATGCGCTTTTATCGTTTATAAAGTTCATTATATTTTAAACAATTCATAACCGATTATGATTTAGCGTTACCCTCTTCGTCACATTTCCCTTACTTCTCTTTTCCTTATCTTAAACTCTCATCATTTTTTCCTAAAAATTTTTTGAAATTATTAAGTCACTATATTTCGAAAATTTTGCTACTCGTCCAGTAACACAAACCTCTTCTAAATCGTGTTTTACGTACTGACAGCCATAAAATCGGCTGTATAAATTACGTAGTATTACACTCTTAAATATTTACCAACACTTAACAGTCTTAAGGTTACCGAGTTTTATATTACTATTTAACGGGTAATCAAAAAGACAATAATAACTACTACATTATAACTATTAATACTTTTTTCGTTTTCGCATGTGTCTTTCACTCATGCTTTTTTCCCTATTCTCGTCCGTCGTATGTGCCTAAGGATAAGCCATGACAATTCATAAAAAAAATCTTTTAGCTTCTGCGTCTCTCAGCTTTCAGTTAATGACACGGTCTGAGCCACCAGAACTGGTGATTGCGACTATCCAATCTTTGCTGGCTGTTAAAGAGGCGACTGATGAGATACTTATTATTGATAACAACAATACAGACACCTCACTATATCAGCCTTTGGCCGCTTTTTGCGCCAGTCTAGATCCAGCACTTAATGTCCGCTTTTATCATATTGATGCGGTAGAAGGCTTTAAGGCAGGCGCGTTAAACTTGGCGTTGGGGCTGATGAATCCAGACTGCTCACACATTGTGGTGGTCGATAGTGACTATCAAGCTTTGCCCCACGCCAGAGATTCGATTGCCCACGCTATTAAGCAATATCCAAACCATACGCTTTTGCAGTTTCCACAGTTTTACCGCAGTGCTGGGCAAGTGGACACGCACAGCGAGCTTAACCATTATTTTAATCATCATTTATATCGCCCCTTTAATCGTAAGCGTGCACTATCAACAGGCACTTATGCAGTGATACGCCGCGCAGATCTCTTGAGCTTAGGCGGTTGGTCGGGTGCCTCTATTACTGAAGATGCACAAATGGGCGTCTTGATGCATAAGAGAGGGTTTCGCAGTCAGTTCATACCAGAAGTCATTGCGACAGGTCTCTTACCTACCTCGTTAAATGATTTGATGTGTCAGCGTCGGCGCTGGATCTATGGCAATATGCAGGTGTTAAGCAACTATTTTTCGATAGCCTTGCCCACTAAAATCCAAGATACGAAAAGTCTGGGTAAACGTTTAGCGTATACGCGCGCGCACCTCTCGCAGCTCAGTGCTTGGATAAACTTTACGGGTTTATTTATATTTTTGCAGCTAGCGACCTTATTTATCCTTGGCTACGCACTTCTAAAAGCTCAACTTTCGGACGCCACGCCCGATATGTCGCTACTCACACCTTTGTACTTAGTCTATGCCAGCTATGGCATTTTTACTATAAGGCGATTATGGGCATATTTACAGGATAAAGCGCCACTGAACAAACAACTCAATCAAAACCATCAGTCTAGTATCAAAATGCGTGTCAGAGCATGGCTGATGCATCTGAACTTTTGGGAACTTGGCGCGCTATCGTGGTTGCCTGTGTTATGGGGTAGTGAAAAACCTTTTGTCTGTACGCCAAAGCAAGCATACATTCGCACTCAAAGCTCATTACGTCGCGCCAATATGGTGGCGTTACCCAAGCTGATTTTGCTGCTTAATATCATCACTGCCGTTATAGTGGCACCGTTTTCGCCGCTTTATTCTCCGTTATTATTTATCTGTGCTTTGATCATTTGTACGTTAAAAATCGGCGCAGCGAAAGTGGCATTTGATAACTTTAGGGTTCCTGAGAAAAATCCGTCCACCATTAGCATTAAGTCTAAACCTACGGTTGCCTTGGCTACTAGTCAGCCTCGCAAACCAACCAAAAAGCTAAAACCACTGCAACCTGAAATGCATACGACATTTGAAGAAAAAAAGATTATCAATTCTTAATGGTTGGCTTTAGGCATTGATTTTATTAAATCCTTTTTTACTTATCTACCATAATCGCTCGTTTTACTTTGAGGTACTTATGCCCGTTGCTGACCCTGTTAATTTTATAGATGCTATTGATAATAATGCTGAACGCCCTGCCCTTTTAGCGGATAAACCTTTACGCATTGCGATGATTGCTCATTGTTTATATCCTATTGCGCAGCCCTTTGCTGGCGGGCTTGAGATGATTACCCAGCTTATATGTGATGAGCTTGTTGCCCAAGGTCATGAGGTTTTGCTTTATGCGCATCAAGACAGTCAAACGCAGGCCCGCCTCGTCCCAATGCTAACCCGAGAAGCATTTGATAAGATGGTCTATCGGAATGAGCATGAGACTTTAGGCATGAGCCGCGAGGAGATGTATCAGTATTTGGTCTATCAGGATGTGCTACGCGATATCATCGAGCGCGATGAACATGGTGAGATTGACATCGTGCATAATCACAGCTTACATCATATCCCGATGATGACCGGTCAAGCGTTTGGCGCGCGGTTTTTTACCACCTTTCATACGCCTATTTTCCCGCAATTGCGTTTGGCACTATTGACCTTGCGTCATGGTACAACCACCCAGTTTACCGCTATCAGCAAACACCAACAGCAGCTTTTTTCAGAGTTTGTGCCATCACAAGTGGTTTATAACGGCATTGATGTAAAATCCTTTAATGCTAATATTACATCTACGGATGATTTTACCCGTGAAAATGGTGAGGTTTATTTTTGGTTTGGACGTATTTGCCCTGAAAAAGGCACGCATTTGGCCATGCAATACTGTATGGAAGCGGGAAAAAAACTTATCATCGCTGGTCCCAAAAGCAATGAAGCGTATTTTGATGAGCAAGTTGCCCCACTCTTGGCTCAAGATGGTGAAAATGGCGCGCAAAAACTGTTTGATTATGTCGGTCATGTCACCAAAGACGAGGTAAATCGCTACCTCTGTCAAGCGACTGCCATGCTATTTACCAGCACATGGGATGAACCGTATGGTTTAACACTGGCTGAGAGCTTAGCGTGCGGTACGCCAGTGATTGGCTTTGATGTTGGTGCTAGCGCCGAGATTGTCACACCAAGCACCGGTGTTATCGTCGCTAAGGAAGACAAAGACGCTTTTATCAAAGGCTTTACTAAGATTCAAAGCATCTCACGCCAAGCCTGCCGAGAACGCGCCTTACAGTTTTGTTCCGTAGCAGCCATGGTAGCAGGCTATTTAGACTTGTATAAAGCAGCAGTAGCAGAAAGCGAGCAGAAAAAAGGCGTTGAAGCTCCAACAGATGCACATTTAAAACTGAATCCATTTATCCACAGAAATGGCAAAAGCAATAAAGCAGAGTCAATAATCGGTTCAAGCAGTGGCTTAAATAACATAATGGAGCGAGGTTAATGCGGCTTGGTTATTACGCTCATCATCACGGCTCAGGGCACTGCCGCCAAATCGATAAGCTTGCTGCCTTATTACCCACTGAAGCAAGACAGCAATTAACGGTATTTACAAGTTTAACGTCCGATACCTATACGTTTGCGGCTATAGATGAAGCGCAAGTTGTACGACTACCCGCCGAAGATGAACGTGCAGATGATGTACTCGCTGGGCGCGCAGGGCAATATTGGCAACCAACCAGCCTGCATTATTCGCCCGTCGGTAATAGCGATATTCAACAGCGCAGCCATAAAATACTCGATACGATTTATCAGCGCCGCATTGATTTGATGATTATTGATGTCAGCGTTGAAGTCGCCATGCTATGCCGCGCCGTCAGTGTTCCTTACCTTTATGTCAGACTGCCAGGTATTCGCGATGATGTGCCGCATCTAAACGCTTTCGCTGGTGCGCTTGCTTTGCTTGCCCCCTATCCTCGCACATTAGAATCCGCGATGACACTTGATTGGCTGGCTAAAAAAACCCTCTATCTTGACTTTATCAACACTGAGCAAAGGGATGCGCAAACTTACCAAGTTTTTATAAAACACTTAATGCAGCTTACCACTGATGAAAAAGCACTCTCTTTGATGCTAAATGATAAGGATAAAGATACGCCAACTATCGTTACCGTCATTAAAGGCTATGGTGGGCATCAAGCCATTGATGCAAAACTGCCCGAGCTGCGGCAGCTTTTACCACATGCCTTTATTATATCGCTTGGCCCTATCGACGAGGATAAACGGCATTATGTTGACATCGCAGTCGATGTAAGTGATGTAACGCCATTTATCGTACATAGCGATTATCTACTAATGGCGTGCGGTCTAAATGCCGTCGCCCAAGCCTGTGATTATGCGACGCCACTGGTCGTTCTACCTGACGACCGTCCCCATCAAGAGCAAGAGGTAATGGCAGAGGCCTTGATAATCCAAGGACGCGCCTTAAGTTGGCAGCAATTTAAAGACTTAATGATTGCAAGCGTCACACACAAGCTAAGTGGCAAAACTGTCAATCAATCTGCACGAATCCAATCCTTATCAAAGCCTGATAATGCAACACTTAAGCAAAAATCTGTACAGACAGCTCAAGCGTTTATGCAGAGTATGGCCGAGTACCCAACGACTAAAGCTTGGTTTGAACAATGGTTGCTGCCGCAGCTTGCCTTAAAGCCTGAACGTTAAATGCAATAACTATCAATAACGTCACAGCAAAAATATAAAAGCCAAATTAACAAAAGAGGCACTGACAAACAATGACCGTAAAACCCATCACAAATCCCAATGAGGTTTCTGAGCATGTGCCGGTAACGGTAATCACGACTTGTTATGGACGCAATCGCCATCTGTATAATCTGCTCAGTAGTCTTGCGAATGGCAGCGTTCAGCCCGATGAAGTTATTATTGTCAATGACGATGCCGACCCTAAACGTCTGGCTGAGTTTGCTTTAAACATTGTCAAGATTCCCACGAACGCAGGTTTAGTGGACAGCACAAACCATCAAACGTTAGAACATCAAACGTTAGGAAAATCGGACAAAACCGAATTTGATATCGGTCATAATCGTAATATTGGCGCCGCACGTGCCAGCCATGGCACGCTGATATTTTTGGATGTTGATTGCATCGTAGCGCCGAGCTTTATTGAACAACTAAGCACAAAATTAAACCAGTATCCAAACGCTCTACTGATGGGACAACCGCGCTATTTGACGCGACCTTTATCAAGCGAGGAAAGCTTGGCGTTGCAAAAGGGCGCGCTGACTAATAATTACTTAAACCATCTATCTGTTTATAATCCTTATCGTGATAACTTCGATGCGAAACAATCGATTTCTACTGAGGCAGCACCGACAGCTATTAAAAAAACAAATGATTACGGCGCTTTTTGGAGTTTATGCTTTGCGATTAAACGTGAAAAGTTTGAGCAAATAGGGGGTTTTGATACGCAGTACACTGGTTATGGCGTAGAAGATACTGACTTTGCCTTTACTGCCTTTCAGTTAGATATTGATTTTTATCTGACCGCCGACCTTATTTATCATCAGCAGCACGCTGTCTATCGCCCGCCTCTCAATCATTTGGAAAGCATTATCGTCAATGCCAATCGTTTTTATCAAAAATGGCAATGCTGGCCTATGGGCGGCTGGCTTGAACAGTTCTGCAAAATGGGATTGATTGATTGGACGCACGAGCAATCAAATTCGATTACGCTGTTACGCCAGCCTAGCAGTAAGGAGATAGAGTTGGCTTATTGTCCCGATGCCGCCTACGTTTAAATTACCAATCTCCCCTTGCCTAATACTGGCGTATGATCTCCACCTCTGGCGGCGGCGAACTCATTTCACGGCGCTCAAATTCCCAATTATGCCCTTGCCAAAAATGCGCGGTTTTATCGTTGTCATTAAAACCTATCATTAATAATTGCAGCGGTAGCGGTGCTTTTTGCAGCAGCTGCACATGCTCTCGCGCCGCTAGCAACAAGCGATACAACAAAAAGCCTGAAGAAGGGGCTGAAGAGTGAATATCTGTAAAGTAAGGATAGTCCTCAACGACCGGATGGCGCTCCGATAACACGCTATGATGCGCCGCATCCTGCAACAACACTTGCACCGCCGGTGGTAACGTCAGTATGCGATCATCATCAATCGGGTCATCATCGGGACTTGGGTCATCACTGGGCAAAGGAAATTGATAAGGCCGATTGCTCAGTAAAATACCTAATGGTGCCGCTTTTGCCATGCGCTTCATCACCGCGACATTGTTGCTCCTTGGTGGCAAACCAAAATGCAGTTTACTATCGCCAATTTGGCGAAAAAACAACAATTTAGGCAGGCTACTGGCAAGCGGGTGGTTGGCAAAAAAATCAGCATTAATAAAATGGTTAAATAACACCAAAACATCGTCAGGGCGTAATAACTGCTCAAGTTTATCAGTGCAAATAGAAGGGTTATTGGCGATAAAGACGATGCGTTTATTTTGCTTTAACGCGGTTTGGATGTTGAGTGGCAGGGCTGTAAATGCAGCGGCTTCTTTGCTTATTTTATTCAAATTATCCTCATAATTAGGGGCTGGTTATTGCGATATTAATAATTTGTTATCGAACAAATTTTCAAAAACTCAAGTCTGTATAAATGACTTACCTTTCTACCTTAATATACCTCACTTTTTCATAGATAAAAGCCTATCCAAAAATAATATTCATTGTATTGTATTGACTATTTACCTTAAAACTCATTTTCTAAAACCCTTAACTACCCTTATATAAAAAACACTTATCTTCAATCCATCAAATCAACATTTTTATTTATATATTGATAATAATTATCATTTGTAATATTATTCGCATCCATAGTTACACCCATTTTACGCTATGTTGCTATTTCCTATATTTAAACACCTATTCTTTTATTGATCATTTATTGAGGTTTTTATGCGCTTATCCCGTCTTAGCCAAGTAGTGGCACTTATCAGCGCGACTTTGATGCTAACTGCTTGTGGCAATGATTCTGATGACACCACAATCATTGATGGGACGCCGCCACTTTTGACCACTGATAGCAACTTTACCGATGGCTATAGCGCGGTGGCGGCAATATTTGTTTCTGGGCAAGTGCAAGATAGCAGTGGCATCAAATCGTTGACATATAAGCGCAACGAAGAGCCAGTGCAAAGCTTAGACTTTGATACAAACGGGGATTTTGACGCGCGTATTTTATTGGCATTGGGTAGCAATAAAATCACTTTAGAAGCCACAGATAATAACGGCAACATCATGCGCTCGACCAAAACTGTCTATCTAGGCGATACTGTCGCGGCGGGTGGCTCACATACGGCTGCTCTGCGCGATGGACAACTGTATGGTTGGGGGCGCAATAATTATGGACAAACCGGTCTGGGAATGACGACGAAAGTTGCCGACGTCATGGGTCATCCAGCTACCCCCATGCTGATGCACAGTGCGCCAAAAGACCTGGTGTCTATTAAGTTTAATCAAAATCATTCGCTGGCGCTAGATGCTAAAGGTCAGGTTTATAGTTGGGGCGAAGATATTTCTGGGCAATTAGGACGCGGCGAGACTGGTCGCAATGACTGTAGTAAAACAGAAGACTGCCGCCTAGATATTGGCGCTATCGCTGGTATTGATAATGCGCTGATGGTAGCAGCAGGTTACAATCATAACTTGGTACTGACCAAAGACGGCAGCGTGTGGGCGTTTGGTGCCAACACCCAAGGACTGCTTGGTAATGCGACAACGATAGAGAGCAGCACACCAGTAAAGGTTGATTTTTCAGCAGCCGCTGACATCGGGCATATCGTGCAAGTGGTGGCCAGTGCCAATAGCTCGTACGCCTTAGATGATAAAGGTCAAGTTTGGGGCTGGGGCAGCGACGCCTATGCCAATCTAGGTCGCGGGCAAGAATGTAACCAAGCCAATAACTGTATCAATGTTAATGCAAGGCCGATTCGTATTGATGTTCTGAGCGGCAATACCAACGCTCATACCAATGTTGACGTTCATACTACTAACGCTATTGTCCCTACTCCTCAGCTTGCCTCTGACCCAAACATTGGCCTTGAAAAAGTGACCCAACTTGCCGCTGGACGCGACCATGTATTGGCGCTAACCAATAAGGAAGCGATCTACGCTTGGGGGCTTAATGCCAGTAGCCAAATAGGTTATAACGGTAAGCATTTCAAAGGCACTCAAAGCGCTTGGAAAAGCACCATTGTTAAGCCAACCAAACTTCCATGGTTTACTGATAAAAATATTCGCCGTATCTATGCCAATGGCAATGCCAGCTATGCGCTGCTGGACGATGTGCCATCGAACAATGGAACAACAGAAAATGGCTCAGCGACAGACGGTATCCTTTATGCGTGGGGTATGTTTGGGGAAACAAATAGCGCAGGCAAAACTGTCTATAAGGATTTAGATGAGCCGACCAATAAATTACCTAACTTAAAAAATATCGACAATATGGCGATGGGCGTCATGCACTTGATCGCCCATGAAAAACCTCTGCAGCAAAATACCAAAACTAATACCAATACCTCGCATAGAGACGGTCAACTCTTTACATGGGGTTGGAGCTTTGAGGGCTCACTCGGTAATAAAGACACTACCCACGTTTGGATGTATAACACTCCTATGCCAGTCAATTTACCAAGCCAGCTATAAACGCGACTTATCTTTAACATGAGTATGCAATAGCAAATGTAGTGAACAAGGGCAGCCAAATTCATGTTGCCCTTGTTAAATTATGGTTTTGTTAATTTCTGCTTACTCATCTTTGGTATTTTTTTTCATAATTTAATAAATGATATTTTTAGCCATTTTAGGTCTTACCATGTCTCTACTGCCTCATTCACCAAATCACTGCTCACCAAACCTTTCAAATCCTCTCTCTACTCTTTTATTCCCTGTCATACGCCGTGCGCTATTTTGTTTAACGGTAACTTTACTACTAAGCGCTTGTGGCGGCTCGGACGGTTCCGATAACTCAAACAATGACAGCTCTAACACCCCGAATTTACCTAGCCAGCCTACGCCGCCAACTATACCTGAAAACCCAGACAGCCCAAACAATCCTGCAACTGATATCAATTGGCTACCAGCCGGTGGCAACGCGACCATCGCTGCCGATATCTCAAGGCCATTTTTACAGATTATGCCCAATCTGCCAAGCAGTGCCTTGGGCGGCGTATCGCCAGGTCGTGAGCTCTTTATCACCGAATGGACACCAGCCAATCAAGGTCGTGTGCTCTTTGATGGCGTTGGCCCCTTATTTAACGCCAATGCCTGCACCCAGTGCCATAGTGCTGAAGGACGCAAACCCATTTATGCGGCAAATGGCGAGCTAAGTGACGCCATATTATTTAGGCTCGGCAACAAACAAGGGATTGCGCACACTTATTACGGCGAGCAAATGCAACATCAAAGTATCGATGCCAGCATCGCACCCGAAGGTAAAATGCGCTACACCATCACAGCGAGTAATGGCAACCAACCTGCCAGTATCCAGTTTCACTTTAGCGCAACCGACCCCAATCAGCCGCTGGGAGATACCGCTATCAGTGGGCGCATCTCACCGCAATTGGTCGGCATGGGTTTGCTCGACCTAATTCCTGAGGCGGATATCATTGCGGCAGCTGACCCTGACGATAACAATCAAGACGGCATCAGTGGGCGCGTACATTGGGTACAGGATGGCAAACAGCGGCGCATTGGCCGCTTTGGTTGGAAGGCGATTAACTCAAGCCTACGCACCCAAAACGCCAATGCCATGTCACAAGATATGGGTTTGACCACTTCCGTATTTATGGAACCTAACTGTACGGTCAATCAGCCGATTTGTTGGACAGCGCCCAATGGCGGCACGCCTGAGGTTTCAGACAGCAGCTTGGATGCAGTGACCGATTTTATGACTGCCTTGGCAGTGCCTGAGCGCCGAGTGGCTGATTTATCGACCTTTAATAAAGGCGCGCAGCTCTTTACCCAAGTGGGCTGCGCGAGCTGTCATACGCCAAAACAAAAAACGGGCGCTAGCGTGCGCTTTCCGCTGCTCGCACAGCAAACCATTTATCCTTATACCGATTTATTGCTGCACGATATGGGCGAAGGTTTAGATGACGGCGTTAAAGAAAAAAATGCCGAAAGCTATGAGTGGCGTACACCGCCATTATGGGGTATTGGTATTGTCGCACGTGACCCAGAAGCACGGTTTTTGCATGATGGTCGCGCCAGCAGCTTGACAGAAGCGATACTTTGGCATGGCGGTGAAGCAGAAAGTGCTAAGACACGTTTTAGACAATTACCTGCCACGCAACAACAAACGCTGCTAAGTTTTTTAAACGGCATTTAATAATCATTATGACAAGGTGAAATAAAAAAGACCGCTAGAGTGGTCTTTTTTATGCCATAAATGTTAATAGCGTAAATTTTGTTGCCATATTCATTTTATGATAAAAAGATTATTGCAAATAGCCGTTTTTAGCCATGATGTTTGGCGGCAACTCGGTTTCACCCAAGGCTTCTAGCAAATTAATCTCGATATTCCTGGATAAAGCGGTCAGCGGTAATTGGTTGGCTGCCAGCCCAAAAGGCTCTTCCAACTCTTCACTTAGCGCATCCAAACCAAAAAAGGTATAAGCAATAACGCCGCAAATCAAAGGTGTCACCCAGCCTAAAGAAGAAACCAAACCAAAAGGCAGCATAAAGCAGTACAAATACGTCGTACGATGCACCAGCAGCGTATAAGCAAACGGCAATGGCGTGCTATGAATACGCTCACAGGCGGATAAAACCACCGTCATCGAATTGATGCGCTCGTCCATATTTTGCAGCATAAGATCTGACGTCAAGCGCTGCTGCCGACAATAGCCAAGCTCCTTACCAAGCAGACGCAGCAGATAATCCGGCAAATTTTGCGCCTCCTTCATGCTGGTATGATGAATAGGTTCGACAAAGCGCTCAACATCTTGCCAAGGCGCACTGTCACGTAGTCGATGGCGCAGCGCATGGGTAAAAGCGATGCTCAGATACACCAGTCGGCGCTGGCTATCGCACCCTTTCTCACCCTCATCATCTATATCATCTATATAAGACAGCACTTGACGAGTAAAGCTGCGCGTATCATAGACCAATTGCCCCCATAGCCCTCGAGCTTCCCACCAGCGCTGATAACTGGCGTTATTGCGAAAACCTAAAAACAGCGATAAGGCTATCCCAAGCAAGGTAAACGGCGCGACGCTATAAGAAGAAAAAGAGCTGGGAAACCCATGCTGGATATTGGTGATAAAGGCACTAATTAAACTAATGAGCAAAATCTGCGGATAGACCTTGGGCAGAATGGAGCCACGCAAGGTAAAAAGCAGTTTGATGGCGCTTGGCTTTTGCTTGACGATCATTTTAACGTCCTAACGAATGGTGCTTATAATTGGTGCTTATAGAGTAAAACTGGCGTTATTGCAGGACGAAATGATAACAGACTAAAGAGGTATGAGCAGAAAAAACAGCGATTTATCCTATTTTAATTGGTTAGGGATTTTTACCACGCGTTTATTTAATAAATTTCTACAAAATCATCGGTTGTTATAATGATGTAAGAATGGCAGGTACAAGGATACACGGCAGCTGTCAGCGCTTAAAAATTCGATTATAGTAGGCAGGTAATAACTATTTAAATAAAGAAAACTCAAATAAATCGAGGGAATACACCATGAAAAAATTAGGATTGGTTATCGCGGTATCGGTAGGCTTAAGCGCTTGTGCAGGCGGCATGAACGGTGGCAGTACGCCGGGCAATTCAAGCAATATTGTCACTCAATATCCCGTTGAAGCGGCCATGCTCAATATTTATACCAAAGCCCGCAGTCAAAGCTTGGTAGCAAACGTTGGCAATCAAACCGCCTCTGCTGACATCAAAGTCACGCCCAAAGGCAGCATGGTATTTAACAATAAACAAGTCCAAGGTGCTGAAGTAAATACCATCAATAAAGTCAACAATCAAGTCACTGATCAATCAGTCGCCATTAATTACTTTACCCTTAATCCATTGGTATTTCATGGTTTCACTGACAGCTCAGGTAAGTACTCAATTTCCAATCAGACCACAACCATTCCTAAAATGGCAACGGTTGGTTCATCAAGCAAATTGATTACTGAAGATGTCTATGCCGATAGAAGCATGCGCAAAAAAATAGGCACTTATAATCAAGATTGGTCTTTAACCAGAGACAGCAATAATACCGCGTGGTTTTGCATAGAAACCTCGGCTAACTTACTGCTCAATAACGATCCTAACGGCAGCTCGTCAGAATGTTATAAAATTAATGCGCGCGGCGATATTTTAGACAGTAAAGTAACGATTAGCCAGCCGTCTACAAATGGCACAAAAACCATTACCTTTACCAGCCGATAGTTTTTATAAGCTGACAGCCATCAATTTGTCAATTATTTAGGAATTCTATGGACCAAATGAGTGAATGGGTACTCGGCATCATGGCAAAGTTTGGCTACTTTGGCATTATATTTGCCATGTTTGCTGAAAACGTATTTCCGCCTATTCCCTCTGAGGTTATCATGCCCGCTGCTGGATTCGCCGCTTCTAAAGGCGATATGAGCATTGTCTTGGTTATTTTAACTGGGACGCTTGGCGCGGTGCTGGGTGCGCTACCCTTATACTATTTGGGCCATAAATTCGATGAACCGCGCTTGGTCGAGTTCACTGAGAAATACGGCAAATACGTGTTTATTAAACCTACTGACATCACCGATGCCAACGCATGGTTTGACAAACATGGCAAAATGGCAGTGTTTTTTGGGCGTATGGTACCGGGCGTACGTTCGCTCATTTCAATCCCTGCCGGTATGAATAAAATGTCGTTATTACCGTTTTTGGCGCTAACCGCTTTAGGCGCCAGCATTTGGACCGCGATATTGGCGCTAGCTGGGTATTACTTGGGTCAAAACTATGACGCTGTCGCAGGCGTGTTAGCCCCTTATTCTAAAGCTATTGGTATATCAATCGTGGTTGTTATTATCGGTTTACTCATCAAGCGGCGTTTGTCTTATCGAAAAAATAGCAATAATGACAAAAATTCCGATCCGCGTTGAATATAAACTGTCTGCCACTCTCGTAATACCAACCCAACTTAATATAATAGCTAAGTTTAATAACCACTTAGCTTTACTAATTTCGAGCAGAATTTTCAAATCCTAAAAAACCTATCTCAGTGTTTAAATCTTAATCCTTACAGTCTTTACTCCTCTCCTTTCTAGTGCATCAAATCGTAATAACACCTAATTAAATTTATAACTCATCAGTATAAAAAGCGTGAACAAATCTTGCGCAAATAATTCGCTTATTTATAAACATTCATTTAAAATATATCTTATGGAAGCCAATTTAGAAGCTCACCGCTTTTATAGTTTTGTTGTCGAATCTTATCATTTCTATAGTGATTTTCGCTTTATCTAACTATCACATTAGGATACTAATAAGCGATATAAATCGAGCTTTGTTAAATAAGCCACTTATTTTCAATTTTTGGAGAGCCTTATGCGTCTTTTTAACTCTACAACCTCTCAGCCTCAAGCCCTCAACTATTCTAAACTTGCATTAGCTTGTCTTCTTGCCCTTGGTACGGTAGGAATGGTCGGTTGTGATAAATCAACCCCTGATAAGGCGACGGCAACCAGCGCGGAAACCACTCAAACCACAAAAGACAGCAAAGCGCCAACCACCAAAAATGGCGAGCTACCAGTGATTGATGCGGTTATCACCCATGCGCCTGAAGTACCACCACCTATCGATCGTGACTATGCGGCAAAAGTCATTGTAAAAATGGAAACCGTAGAAAAAACCATGCGTCTAGCGGATGGCGTTGAGTACAACTTCTGGACATTTGGCGGTCAGGTACCGGGGCAATTTATTCGCGTACGTCAAGGCGATGAAATTGAGTTCCATTTATCAAACCACCCTGATTCAAAAATGCCGCATAATATTGACTTACATGCGGTGACAGGTCCAGGGGGCGGCGCTGCCTCTTCGTTTACCTCTCCTGGTTATACCTCGGAGTTTAACTTTAAAGCACTAAAACCAGGCCTATATGTCTATCACTGTGCGGTAGCGCCCGTTGGTATGCACATCGCAAACGGTATGTATGGCCTAATTTTGGTTGAGCCAGAAGGCGGTTTACCGAAGGTTGATCGTGAATTTTATGTCATGCAGGGCGATTTTTATACCAAAGGCAACTATGGCGATAAAGGCCTGCAACCTTTTGATATGGAAAAAGCGGTAAAAGAGCAGCCAGATTACGTGTTATTTAACGGTTCAGTTGGGGCGCTTACCGGTGAAAACTCGTTAAAAGCCAACGTCGGTGAAACGGTTCGTCTATTCGTTGGTAACGGTGGTCCTAACTTGGTGTCATCATTCCACGTGATTGGTGAGATTTTCGACAAGGTCAATATGGAAGGCGGTAGCGCTGAAAACCATAATGTTCAAACCACCCTTATCCCTGCAGGGGGCGCCGCGATTACCCAGTTCAAAGTAGATGTCCCAGGCGAGCTTGTGATGGTTGACCACTCTATTTTCCGGGCATTTAACAAAGGTGCGCTTGGTATCATCGATGTCAAAGGTGCAGAGGACAAAAAAATATATTCAGGAAAAGTGCGTGAAGACGTCTACTTACCTGAAGGCTCAGCAGCACAAAGTCTTGGTAAAACCAATGCGCCTGCGCCAGTCGTAACCGCTGCCAACAAGCAAGAAAGAATTAAAATGGGTGAGTCTATTTACGCTAGTAACTGCGCGGCTTGTCACCAATTAAATGGTGCTGGTATACCAAAAGCCTTCCCACCATTGGCCAAGTCTGACTACCTCAACGAAGACCCAAAACGCGCCGTCAATGCTATCTTGCATGGCTTGACTGGCAAGATTACCGTCAACGGCGAAGAGTACGACAGTGTCATGCCAGCCGTTGCCTTGGATGATGAAAAAATCGCCAACGTCGTCACTTATATTATTAACAGTTGGGGCAACAAAGGTGGTGAGGTAACGCCAGAAGAAGTCAAAGCTGCTCGTAAATAACCTAGAAAGCTACGCTAGTTAATAGGGTTACAATTAGACTGTTCGATGAAAAAACTTTCATTGAACAGTCACTTTCAATACAGTATCTGATTGAATAAGCGTTTGGCACCGTCCTCTTTTTGGTTTACTAGGAGATTAGTTATGTTATGGACTTACATCACTAACACTCACAGCATTGAGATTCACAAAAATAACACTCTAAAAATGAACGCTCGGAAGATTGTGCATACAACCGCTCGCCCGCTCGTCCTGTTATTGGTCGTTAGTGCTCTGAGCGTCACAACCGACTTTGCGTTAATGAGCACGCAAGCGCAAGCAAAAGAGCTAACCATTGAGCCCGGTACTTATCGTCCGTTATATTTGAGCAAAAACTCACCGTTAGTGGCAGTCGATACATTCAAAATTGATGAGCTACCCGTCACCAATATACAGTTTTATCAATTTATAAAAGAAAATCCAAGGTTTCGCCAACGTGCCATTGCACCCATTTTTGCCGATTCTGGTTATCTAAAACACTGGATTAATACCAAAGATATCTCTGTGCCTAGAAAGGCGGATTTTCGTAAGCCTGTGGTCAATGTCTCATGGTATGCCGCCAATCAATATTGCCGCGCGCAAAACAAGCGCTTGCCAACGGTTGAACAATGGGAATATGTCGCACAGGCGTCTACTACCAATAAAAATGGCAGCGTGGAGGCCGGTTACAACCAGCGCATTCTTGATTGGTATGGTAAATCTGCTGGCAACAAAGACCAGCTTGCCGATGTCGGACAAAGCCCTGCCAACTATTGGGGCGTCAAAGACATGCACGGCTTGATTTGGGAATGGACAGAGAATTTTAATAATAGCTTGGTCACTGGCGAATCACGTTCAGACAGCAATCTAAACCAAGAAATGTTTTGCGGCTCGGGCGCAGCCGGTGCGGTCGACCCAAGTGATTATGCAGCCTTTATGCGCTATGGTTTTCGCTCAAGCTTAGAAGCCAAATACACGGTCAGCAGCCTAGGTTTTCGCTGTGCTAGTAATTAACTTGCCCTAACATAGCGCTCTACTTTAACTTAGCACCCTTTTAACACAGCGCCCTACTTTTTATGCTCAATTGAATTTAATGGTATTTAAGGATTGTCTTATGAAAACAATAAAAATTATGCAAAATACAAGATTGCAAAATACAAGTCCAAAAAATACAGTAACTCAGCCATTGTCTCATCTGGTTTATGCTATCAAACTGGCTTTGACTACTGGACTCTGTATTGGCTTACTCGCCTGTAGCAATCCTGACGCGCCTAACTCGGCGGCGACGCAAGACAGTCAACCTGATACTACTTCTGAATCTAAAGTCGCGACAGACAATCATCACGACATAAAGAACATGGATCATCAACAGATGAATCATGCCGATATGAATGCCCAAGAACCAGCAGAAGCGCTCGGGCAAGAGTATTCTATCTATCAGGCAGGCGGCGACTGGACAGACCATCGTGGCAATACCTTTGAGCTTGATAAGCTTGAGGGCAAAAATCAAGTGGTGGTGATGGCTTATACCAGCTGTCAGCATACCTGCCCTATCTTGGTGCAATCGATGAAACAGATGTATAAAGAGATGACGCCTGAAGCGCGTGCACAAACAGAGTTTTTACTGGCGACATTGGACACTGAGCGCGATACGGCCGAAGTGATGAAAAACTTTGCTGAGCATAATGAGCTTGGTGATAACTGGCGCTTGATTCGTAGCGATGAAGCCAGCACCCGTATGCTTGCCAATACCTTAAATATCAAATATCAATTTGCCGATAATGGTGATATTAACCACTCTAATCTGATATCTGTATTAGATAAAGACGGCCGTTTGGTCGCCCAAGGCGTTGGGGTTGCCGACTCTGGCATTAAGCCATTGATTGAATATTTAAACAGCCATAGTTAAACCTTTAAAAAACATACCTATAAAGCCACATTTTTAACCTTTACCTTAGTTTTAAATTATCTGTATTTTAAAGAAAAAAACACCGCTCATCTAAATAGACAAGCGGTGTTTTTAATGGCGTCATCAGCTACGGCGCTGATTTTGGCGTTAAGCCTTTCAGTAAGCATTTAGTTAAGCACTGAAACCTAAACCGCCAAAGCCAAACCTTTTTTGACGCGCATATCGCCAGTTTCAACATAACGCTGATGCCAAGATAAAGATTCATCGAGCAAATGCGGCGTTTGCATGCCAGCCGTCTGTGCAGCACGGTCATAATAATCTTGTAGCATTGGGCGATAGTCTGGATGCGCACAGTTATCAATGATTTTTTGCGCGCGTTGACGTGGTGACAAACCACGCAAGTCCGCCAAACCTTGCTCAGTGACAATAATCATCACATCATGCTCAGTATGGTCAACGTGTGACACCATCGGCGTGATGCATGAAATAGCGCCGCCTTTAGCAACTGACGGGCTGACAAACATTGAAGTAAAGGCATTACGCGCAAAGTCGCCAGAGCCGCCCAAACCATTCATCATATTGGTACCCATGACGTGGGTTGAGTTGACATTACCATAAAGGTCACACTCAATCATCGCATTGATAGCGAGCACGCCAAGACGACGCGATACTTCAGGGTGGTTGGTGATTTCTTGTGGGCGCAAAATAATACGTTTGCGCAATTCTTCGATATTGGCATTAAAACGCGCCAACGCCTCTGGGCTTAACGACATCGCCGTTGCCGACGCTTGGGTCATTTTGCCTGACATAATCAAATCTAACATACCGTCTTGCAATACTTCGGTATAGCCAGTTAAGTTTTCAAACGGACTGGCTTGTAAGCCCGCCAATACCGCATTGGCAACGTTACCAACCCCAGACTGAATCGGCAATAGGTTGGCTGGCATGCGGCCTTTTTTCACTTCTTCATGGAAAAAGTCGATAATGTAGCCGGCAATTTTGGTTGAGCACTCATCAGGATCGGCAAACTTACTATTGCGGTCAGGTGAATCGGTTAAGACCACGGCGACGACTTTATCCAAATCACAAGTTAGGTACGGCTCGCCAATACGCTCACCCGGTGTGGTAATCGGAATCGGTTTACGATGCGGTGGCAAACCAATGTCATCAAAAACATCGTGCATACCTTCTAACAATAAGCTTTGGCGGCTATTTACTTCTAAAATAATTTGATCGGCATTGTGCAACCATGCGTTATTGGTACCGATAGAGGTAGATGGAATCAGGCGACCATCTGGCAAAATACCGGCCACTTCAACCACCGCCATGTGCATGTCGCCATAAAAACCAAAGGTGCTTTGCTGAGCGACGTGTGATAAGTGCATGTCAAAATAATGCGTTTCACCAGCGTTGATTTGCTTACGTAGCGCAGGCTCTGACTGATAAGGCGTGCGCATCTTGATACCATTGGCTTCAGCCAAGACGCCGTCGCATTCTGCAGCGGTCGATGCGCCGGTTAATAAGCCGATTTTGAATTCTTCGCCGCGAGCTTGCGCCGCTTTTATACGCTCTGCCAACGCAGCTGGGATGGCTTTTGGATAACCTGCCCCTGTGAAACCACTCATTCCAACATTCATATCATGCAAGATAAATGTTGCTGCTTGCTCTGCTGACATGATTTTTTCACGCAAACCTTCGTGACGAACGCGCTCTTCGTGGCTAATTGCACTCATACCTTTTTTCCTAGTAACTTCCCTATTAACACCAAACCCTCAAAATAATGAGACGTTTGATACCGAAACAGCAATAAAATACAATGGAGTATATTAACAACTTTGGTATAAAAGACAAGCTGCTTGTCTTAAATTTTAATTTACGTCCTCAAAAACTACTTTAATTAGTCAACAATAGTTCATAAAATTACAAGAGATAAGATTTGTTTTTTGATTATTTTTAAAGCAATAACTTGAAGCTTTTTATCTATGCAAAGTTAAAAAAACTCAAATAACTATACAGTAATTAAAAATACTATTAACTAAATTTTAAAAATACTCTAAGATTAATTTTAGTCTTGATGGAAGTCTAATAGGGATAGAGGGTGCTTAACTGCCAAATTTATGGAGAAACCTAGATAAGCGCTTGGTGTTAAAGAGAATTATATCTTTGACTTTTAATGAGTTAGCAAATGCAAACATCTAAAAGATAGCACTTATTTTAAATAAAATGATAATAATAAACATAAATATTATTTTTCTTACTTTAATAATCGTATAACTATTAACTATCAATCTTTAGGGATTAAGAGTTGGTTTTTAATTTGTGTGCTTATTTAACACTCTCTAAAAAGTGACCGTGTTTTTAAATAAAGGCCTATTTTATATCAGTCATATAACCTGATATTTAATTATATTTATAGTAGAACCAATATTTTTTTAGTGAAATATTGTTCTATAATTAAAGAAAATTATATTTATAAAAAGGCATTTAAAACCTAGCGCTTTAATCTTGCCATGACTATATTTGAGGTAAGATGATGACCCCTACTAGGTCATTTTTAATGTGATGAAAAAGTCGGTTTATCAAAAGATAAATGCAAAACTAAGGACAGATTATGATAACGGAAGAGCACGTTTTGGCTTGTATTGATGGTTCAGCGGTGACTGGCTCAGTTTGTGATTATGCCGCGTGGTACGCAAGTAAACTGGACATCTCAGTAGCTTTATTGCACGTGAGCGACGTAGCAGCTTCGGTCAGACGCGATCTGTCTGGCGCCATTGGCATTAATAGTCGCCAGTTTTTGCTCGATGAGTTATCGGAACTCGATGAGCAAAGGGCGCAGGTGGTCAACAATTACAGCAATTCCTTGGTACAAGATGCAAAAAGCCATATTCAAAATGGCTTTCAAGACATGAAGGTTTGCATTTATCAACGCCGCGGTAAACTGCTGCCAGCGATTGAGCATTTTCAAGAAAAGAATCGCGCTATCGTCATGGGACGGCGCGGTGAGGACCATAAAAACAGCCGTATCAATATCGGCAGCCAAATCGAAACGGTTGCCCGCGCCTCGAACATACCGGTGTTGATTTGTTCAGAGAAATTTAAAGAGCCGCAGTCATATATGGTGGCATTTGATGGCAGTAAAACGGCGATAAATGCCATACACATGCTTGCAAAGAGCAACCTATTAAAAGGCTTACAAGGTCATATCGTTATGGTCGGTCATCATAACGAAGCCTCTAAAAAAAGCCTTGATAACGCGGCTGCACACTTACAGGCAGCTGGTTTTAGTGTCGATACCCATCAGCTCTTAGAACTTGATGCGGTTGAGGGCTTACTCAGCTTTCAATTTGAAAATAACATCGATATCATCGTCATTGGCGCTTATGGGCGCTCTAAGCTTCAGCATTTATTTCTGGGCAGTACCACGACAGAAATCATTGCCAGCACCTTATCGCCTGTTATCTTGGTACGCTAAATTTTCTTAATTCAATGATTTTTAAACGGATAGCAAATATTGGTTATTTTTATTGAATAGGCAGTACGATTTGTACTATTAAGCCTTGAATATCATCTTTACGGTTACAAATATTAATTTGGCCTTTATGAGCGACGATAACCGCGTGGACGATTGCTAATCCCAATCCGTAGCCGCCCGTTTCGCGATGGCGCGCACTATCAAGCCGTACAAAGGGTTGAAAAATACGCTCTAAGTCTTTTTCTGCTACCCCGCCACCCTCATCTGTGATGCTAATTTGAATAGCATCTCTTTTATTATCTAACGGTGTTTTTGTGACTGCAGCCGTGACAGTTGAGCCTGCAGGAGTGTGCATAAAAGCATTACGAATGATGTTTTCAAGGGCGCTATGCAACTGTTCTTGATTGCCAAGCACAGTCAAAGACGCATCAGATGATGACGATAATAAAACATCGGGCGGCGTCCATTGCCAGAGTACGTTTTTATGCTGAAACTCAAAACAGACGTCTTTACCAATCTCGGTGATGATTTCAACTATATCTACGGCATCATTTTCTAGATTATCGATGGTATATTGCTGCATTTGCAGGGATTGAATATGAATGATTTGCTCAATCAGCTCATTCATACGTGCCGATTCCTTATCGATACGGTCAAGGTAACGGCTGGCATCGGGCGCAAAGTCACGCGTCAGCTCAGTAGCCACATCAAGGCGCGCCAGTGGCGAACGCAGCTCATGCGAGATATCACTTAACATCTGCTTGCGCGCAAGCTCACTCTCCGCCAATCGGGTTGATAATTGGGCCACATCTTTTGCCAATAAACCTAGCTCGTCAGAGCCCAATGTTGATAACTGCGGATTGGCTTGATAATCGCCATCGATCATACGGTGCACGGTATCTTGAACTCGACCAATGCGCTGCGTCAGCGTACGACTGAGCCAAAAACAAACCAACACGCTAAACAGAATAATGAGAAGCAAACGCACGGTAAAATTACCGCGTTGCAGCGCCAAAACATCAGCAAAACGCAGGTGCGGGCGCAGTTGTATAATGGCCGTTTGCCCGTCCGGCAAATCTACGGTGATATCTGCCAGTTCTGGGCGACTATTAGGGTCAAAAATTACTTCTCTATTCGGCATCGCTGGATGCAGGATTGCATTAATAAAAGAAGGCTTTTCGTAGGCGCTGTCATTTTTATCATGATGCGCTCTACGATTCTCAGACATAGGATACGATGGTAAGTCACGCGCCACTTCCTGACCGTTTGTTTGACGCTCTTCTCTATAACGATAGCGCGGAAAAATAATAGCGCCCTGCTCATCATAAATCCTGATTTGACTCATCAGCCGTCGGTCTTGCCGGTAAAGTTGCCTGACTGCTAATAAATCACCAGCCTGTAGCGCCGCAACCACTTCTTGGCGCTTGAGTAAAAGATTGTCAATTTGTACATCCATCCGAGCACTTAACTCTTTGCCATTGAGCCAACGTTCTACCATGACAGAGATGATAGAGGTGATAAGTACCGTCAATAATAGACTGAAAAATAGTCGCCAAAATAGCGTGATTCTTGGCTTGAATGTCGAGGTAAGCATCGATGCGTCCGTCATTACAGCACCAGCTGATAACCTTTACCACGAATTGCCTTGATAGGCTCGTCATGAAAAGGTTGCAGTTTTTTACGCAGGCGCGACACATGCACATCAAGGCTGCGATCAAACGGCTGCAACTCACGCTGTAAGACATGTTGTGACAGCCACGCTTTGCTGACCACCTCGCCTTTTTGTTTAAGTAACGCCACCAACAAGTCAAACTCTGTTCCTGTGACTTGTAACTCGACGCCATCTATTTGGCAAAGTCGTTGGTTTTGGTCCAAATGCAACCGGCTCTCTGGCAGTGGCAAGTGCTCTGAGGCGGCAGCACCCGATGCGGTAATACGGCTACGTTTAATCACTGCGTTAATACGTGCCAGCAGCTCACGCGGATTACAAGGCTTAGTAATATAATCATCGGCACCAAGCTCCAGCCCAATAATACGATCAATCTCCTCACCTTTTGCCGTCAACATAATCACTGGAATATCGCTAATCGCTGGTAGCTGACGCAGGACACTGAGCCCATCTATCTTTGGCATCATAATATCGAGCACCAATAAATCATAAGGCGCACTATCATGCATGGCTGATTTTAAGCGTTCGATGACCGCCTCGCCATCATGCACACAGTCACTTTGGATGCCATGATTATGCAAATACTCTTGCAGCAGTTGGGTCAACTCTTCATCATCATCACCCAATAAAATATTTGCCATCCTCCTTCTCTCCTTTCTACTTTATTGCTGTTCAGTCAAATGATTCTAAGCATGCCATAGTATGGCTGATATTATCAGGCAAGCATCCATCAATGCGCCACAAACGTTACCTTTCTTAATATTTCATAAATGTTCGCAACTTCTAGCTGTCGTATGATAGCGGCTATCAGCAACAAATACTGATGGCAATTAATGATTCATAGTGGCTATCCGGGACACTTGCTAATCATTAATTATCAGATAAAAAACCTCTTTTCGTAATAATTAACGTTTGCTCCATAATTTAAGGTAACTATTAAGGTAATGATAATGAAAAAATTATTGATAGGCTCAGTACTCGCGATATCTAGCGTCTTAACGGTTACGGGCTGTACCAGTGTCAACGCCACCACCGATACGACGCCAGCAACAACGACTAACATGCAAAAGCAGCATAAAGCTGGCATGAAAGACGGCATGCGTAAAGGTGGTATACATAAGGGTGGCATGAAAGGCACTATGGCGCAGCTAGATTTGACAGCGACGCAGCAGGCGCAAATCAAAGCCATTACGCAAGAAAAATATAATAATCGTAAAAACGACCGTAGCAAATATCAAGCAGAACGCGCGCAAATGCAGCAACAAATGCAAACGTTGACCAATGCCAAAACCCTAGATACCGCAGCGGTGAACCGCCTAGCCGATCAACAAGCGGCAAAAACCAAGCAGCGCTTTATTGAACGCGTGCAAACTGAGCATGCTATCTCGCAAGTACTAACGCCTGAACAGCGTCAAAAAATGGCGCAATTAAAATCAGAAAGAAAAGCAAAAGGTCATCATGGTTCAAAAAACCGTCAGATGCACAGCAAACACCAGCAGTAAGGTCAGTACTGGCAGTAAGATGTGTCATTGACGGCCACTCTTAATGAAAAATATTATATTTAAAAGATATATTCTAAAAAACGCATCGGTTAACCGGTGCGTTTTTTTATTGTTTCTTTTTTTATTGTTTCTATAAGTACTTCACTCATTTAAATGGACTATAAACCTAAAATTTAGCGCCCGACACTTATTCTACCGAACCAAAACGCTGTTGATACATTGGTAGCATATTAAAGAGCATTTTGCCCATTGCGGTACCATTACCTTGACGATAATACTCGCCAAGCTCAGCGCTATATTCTTTTAAATCAATGCTGTTATTGGCGGTTGGTATCTGACTATTACTCGGTAAGTTGGGAAACGCCTTATCTTGAGCACGGATAGGCATATATTGCGTAAGGGCATCGACAATGAGACTGCTCTTTTTTGTGGTTTCCATACTCAACTCACCATTTGACTCACCACTTGTTTCATCACTGGCATCGGTTGATAGGTAATGGCGACTGTGCTGCCATTGCAATCGACCGCCTTTACTAAAACCGTATAATTTTTGCACAGGCAGATTTGCAGCTGCAGATAAAGTCGGTGAGTGTGTTTCGAGTAAACCTGTTTCTTGTGTTCTCAGCATTTTATCATCAGCAAAATCTTTCATTTTTACTAAAACTTGTTTGACCATCGATTTACTGGTGATTTTACTGTCCGTAGGATAAAGGTCATCTTGCGTATCAGAAACATTTTGGGTTATCAGCTCAGGATATTGCTGAGTGATAAGTTTATAGAAGGTGCCCATATAGTCTTTATATGCCTGTTCATCGCTCGCACTACTTTGGACACGGCGAATGATTTTGGCACTATTGAGCATGGGTGCTAGCTGCTTTTCAGGTAATTTGGGTGATAGCGACGTCAAAATATTTGGGGCAATAAAATCAAACTGGCTCACATCAGCTTTGGCATAGATGCTGTCTTCTGCTTGAATGTGGCTTTTTATTACGGCACGACCAAAATCTTTCGGTAACGTACCATCATCAAGGGCTATTTTTAGCCATTTATTTTGCCATTTGGTGCCCAACTTATCATCGGCCAGCTTTGATGTCAGCAAAGCAAAATTGTCCGCCCACAGATAGAGGCTACCAGTTTTAAAATCGATATAAATAGGTTGATTGATACTACTATGATGGTTACGCGCCGAATACTGCGCACTACCCAGCATGGTAAACTTGCCTGCCAGCGGCTGATAAACACCCTGCGCATTCATAGATAATGGCTTTAGCAGATAAGCATCCAGTAATTGCGATTTTTTGATATCTAGTGTAGATTTTTTGCTGTCATATTCATTAAATAGCTTTTGGTAATAAGGTGAGATGGTAGCGGCGCTAGCAGAATCTATAGCAGATGATGCTGACACCGCGACCTCGGCCGCCGCGTCTACCACGTCCTCCGCTGCTTCCTCAACGCTATAAGCCGTACTATCATAGTGGACCTCAGCCCATGCTTCATAGGCTGCTGAGCAGGCTAGGTACGATTGCTTAAGTGCCTCACGCTGGGGCGCGTAATCGATCGACGCAACCTCTTTTTTCTGTGCTTCTGCCTTTGTTAATAAGGCTGCATAAGCTTGATCGTGATTATCTTCGCAATAGCTATCAACATCGTCTGATGCCACCAGTTTTGTGCTATCGATAGCTGTAAATTGATGCTCATTACTAATCTCAATATTACTATGATAAGCAAAAGACTGGCGGCGCTGCTGTTGTAATGCGCTGGCCAATGCGTTTTTTGCAACGCTTGGCGCATTATCTGCCTGTAAATTTTTTGATTGACCAAGATTGTTAGATACATTGGTAGACTGGCAAGCCGTTATCAATAATGTACTGGCAACTAATGTACTAGAAACCAATGCACTAGAAAATAAAGAGCTTATCGTCATCATTGATTTAGAGCACAAGGGATTTATCTGCTTTGCTGTATTAATGGATAAGGCCACATTTAATTTTTTCATTTTCTCTATCCTTGAAAGGCGTTATATTTTGCTAACCGTTATATGTTGCTAAGCGTTGGGCGACGATGATGGATACTGAAAATATATCAGCGTATCAGCGCCTATCATCAAACGAGGGGCTTAAAACAAGGTGTCTTCTGCTGTGTCTGTGGCATCATCATCAGCATAATCCACACTTTCCTCAGTTACTCCTGCCTCAGTTGCTTCCACATAATCATAACGCGCATAACGTGCTTTCTCTAACCTCTCTTTTTGCTGACGCTGTGCTGCAAGCCAAGCATTGCCATCGATAGCGACCGGTGCCTCTGCGCCAAAAGACTGTGCCAACAATGTCGCTAATGGGTGTTTATTAAAGCTGGCATTATCATAGCGCGTCTGATTCAAGACCGTGTTTTGTGAACCAAAAAAGTCACTGCCGATATTGGTTCGTTGCTGTTTTGCCAATAAATGGTCTGAGCCATCTAAATAATAGTAATTAATATGATTAAAAGAAATAGGACTCACCGCTTCTATCAGCTGTAGCAATCCGCCAACATCTGCACTTTGATAGCCTTTGTCATATAATTCCATCTTAGCAATCGCAGCTTTCAACACATGATCATCAGGATAGTTTTGTGGGTTTTGGTCAATATGCTTTTGCAGCGAGCGTGAGATGTTTTTAAATATTTTGCCTATCATCTCGCCGCTTTGACGACTGCCAAAATAGACTTTAACCGCCCTATCAGCGCCTACCTCTTTAGCAAACTCATCATCCCGTATATCTACAGCACTGAAATATTCTGGCTCTAATTCCGCCATACTGTTTTGTACGGCGTTAATGACCGCATCATAAATAACGCTTGGCGGTATTTGAGCAATAGAAGTAACCGCTTCAGGTAAACCAAAATTCACCGTATGGGTAGTCATTTGCTCGGGTAACGGCGTATGCTCAGGATTGGCTAGCGCCAAGATAGGCATCAATGCCGATGGATCGATCGTCGCTGCCCCTTTGTTAAAATCAAGAGCAAGCGGTAGTTGAATCGATGAATGGATGGTCGGCGCAACATAGTCGTAGCTGTAGACACTCTGTAGCTGCTTTTGTTTGGGCTTATAATGACTGACGCTATTGAGAGTCAGGTATTGATAATGGTAGGCATTCATTGCCTGAACTTGTTCAGGGGTACGGATAAACATATTGATAAGATTGGTCATTAACCCCGGATAAGCACGAACAGCGTTTTCATCTTGAATACCCTTTGCCGTTTTACTGGCTTGCATGTCTTCATAGTTACGTAACCAATCTTTTGATTTGACGCGACTTAAATTAGATAACAAACCACCAGCGTCGCTTTCGTATGGACTATCATCTCTCTGATTGCCGTATTCATTGTAGCTATTCTCGTCATAGCCCTCTGTATCGTAACCATACTTATCGTGACCATATTCATCATAACCTTCACTATCATAGCCATATTCGTCGTAGCCGTTTTGATCATAACCTTCCTCATCATAGCCATTTTGATCATAGCTATACTCATCGTAATGACGCTCTTCTTCGGCAGTGCGCGCAGCGACGGCGGCAGCCACCGCTTCAAAGGCAGAATCGCCACTATAAACCTGATCGTTATCCTCAATATCATTATAGCCGTCAATGTCTTCTTCGACCGCCGCCTCATCTGCTTCTGCTAGATTTTCATACTCATTAATATCTTCATCAGTAGCACTGTTATAAAGATACAGCTCGAGCAATGTTCTAAAAAAACTGCTTGAGCCAGCGTCAATACTATCGGCTTTAATATAGGGAGTTGAATGATAATTAGCCTGCGATACTGACACGTGCTCCGTCGCTAAATGCTGACGAATAGCGCTCAGTAGACGTGCCTTAGCTTGCACTTCTGGGTTTGGGCTTTTAGTTTGGTCAAATAAACGCTGATAACGTTCAGCATTCTTATCCAATTTGCTATTAAACATTTTGCCCTGAGTTTGGTTTTGCTGAGTATCAGCAATACTAAAATCTATGCCTGTCATGGATAAATTGGACTGTGATGATAAGCCTGTCGTCGTTTGACAACCCATTAACGTCACGGTGGCACTTGCAGCAGTAAGCGTATAAAGCACACAGACAGCAAACTTAGTAGAAGACTTTTTATAATTTGTGAATGATTGAGCTACCAAGCTTTGAAAATGAGGCGGCAAGGTGCGTTTAGAAGAGCTAAGCGGTGACATAAAAATCCCTTTATCCAAGCTGATAAACAATTGTGAAGGCAGTATTAAGGCTGCTATTTATAACACAATATATTACAGATTAGTAACGCAAAGGAATTATTTTCAGCAAAAATGATAAGCTGATTAGATAAATATTGAAGCGCTCTCAATTCTCTAAAAGCTAATGCATTGTTGTTATTGCAAAAATTAAAAAATCACCATCAAATATGCTCTTTCTGTATACAAGGGTCTTTACCACAAGCAAATATGCGCTTTATAGTTTTCATTAATAATGTCTAAGCCTTTGGTACAATCTAAAATTTGACGATTGGTTTATTCATAATAACCTCTAGAGATTTTGCTAAAGTAAAGCTCATAACAAATTTTCGTTGTCATACAATGATGAATATTTGCATTATTTTTAGTTGAAGCTATTTGTGTATTTCATGAATAGCAAGCACAATAAGACCTTATCTTCTTATCTACGTAAAAAGGAATTTACGATGCGCCAATCACTCTCAAAAATCCATCAAAACGTTCACGGTGATACTTCTCGTTATAAAACAAAAATCAAAACTGCTATCTTATCGATAAGCAGCACTCTATTAATTTCTGTCTCTGCTCACGCCGCAGAAACCAAACCTACAACCGCAAAAACCACTATTAACCCAACCTCGATTAACACCAGTGCAATTAATTTAGCGATTATGGCTGATAATCCGACTGTATTGTCCGAAACTCAGCGCGTTACAAAATCGCAATCCTCTGCCCTAGCGCCCACTACCGCCACAGGCACAGCCGTCGTTAGTGGCAAGACAGCCAAAACCGACCAAGCTATCTACTCAGCTGACGCCATTCATCACCCTGTTTGGGCAAAGAGCGGCATGGTCGCCACCCAAGAAGCGCTTGCCTCTGATATCGGCTTAAAGATTTTAAAAGATGGCGGTAATGCTGTTGATGCTGCTGTCGCCGTTGGCTTTGCCTTAGCGGTTACGTTGCCACGTGCGGGCAACATCGGCGGTGGCGGTTTTATGATGGTCTATGATGCCAAGCAAGGCAAAACGGTTGCACTCGACTATCGCGAAAAAGCGCCGAGTAGCGCCTCGCGTGATATGTATCTCGATAAAGACGGCAATGCGGTCAGTGATTTATCCCGCTATCATGGCTTAGCGGTTGGCGTGCCGGGCACCGTAGCAGGCTTGCTTAAAGCATTGGAAGATCACGGCACCATGAGCCGCGGGCAAGTCATGGCACCAGCGATTGCACTGGCAGAAAACGGTATTGAAGTCACCGCTGGCTTGTCCGAATCATTAGAAGCGTTGAGTGACCGTTTACAAAAATGGCCAAGTACCAAAAAGATATTTTTTAAACCAGACGGCAGCGTCTATCAACCCGGTGAGCTACTACGTCAACCTGAGCTGGCAAAATCTCTGAAACTGATTGCCGCAAAAGGGTCTGATGGTTTTTATAAAGGGGAAACCGCGCGTAAATTGGTCAAAGCCGTCAATGAAGCAGGTGGCAATATGAGCTTGCAAGACTTAGCCAATTACAAGGCGATTGCTCGCGTGCCCGTTAAAGGCGATTATCGTGGTTATAAGATTGTCTCCATGCCGCCGCCGTCCTCTGGTGGTATCCATATCGTGCAGATTTTAAATATCTTAGAAGGCTATCCACTAAAAGACTACGGTCAAAACAGCGCGCAAACCATTCACTTGATGAGCGAGGCCATGCAATTAGCGTATGCCGATCGCGCAGAATATTTAGGAGATTCTGATTTTATTGACGTACCTGCCAGCGGCTTAACCTCACAAGCTTATGCCGATAAATTACGTAGCTTAATTAATCCTAATAAAGCCACACCCGCAGCAACGATTAAAGCGAATAATCCATTACCATACGAGAGCGATCAAACCACGCATTTTTCTATCGTTGATAAAGACGGCAATGCCGTAGCCAATACTTATACGCTGAATTTCTCTTATGGCACGGGACTCGTCGCTGAAGGTACAGGGATTTTGTTAAACAATGAGATGGATGATTTTTCTGCCAAACCCGGCGTGCCCAATGGTTATGGTTTAATCGGCGGCGACGCTAATGCGGTCGAGGCCAATAAACGCCCGTTGTCTTCGATGAGCCCGACGCTGGTATTCAAAGACAGCAAACCTTATATCGTTACCGGTAGCCCTGGTGGTAGCCGCATTATTACTACCGTCACGCAAGTCATCTCTAATGTCATTGACCACGATATGAATATCGCTGAAGCCACACACGCGCCGCGTATCCACGACCAATGGCTGCCCGATGAAATTCGTATCGAAAAAGCCTTAAATGTTGATACGGTTAAAAAACTAGAATCAATGGGGCATAAGGTTAGCCCGCAAGCAGCGATGGGTTCAACCCAGTCGATTATGCTTACCCCAAATGGCGTTTATGGTTCTTCTGACCCACGTATCGTCGATGCCGCGGTAGTGGGTTATTAAAATTTGATAGTTTGTTTTAAAAGTTAATCTTTTAAAAACGATTGCAAATAATGCCCTTCTCTAGCCTTTATCTTGCCCTCTATTCTTTATTCTTAACCCTATAGAGGGCATTTTTGGCTAAACTCATTAAAACTGTTTAATCCTGATTAAACTTGCTTTTTCTACCCTCGCCCTCTCTCTTATACGTTTGAATCGGTGGCTGTCTGCGCCAAATAATGCTATTATTGACGACCAGCTTTAAAAGCTCAAAATATCAATTTTCGCGTCCTATCACTTCTTAAAAAACCATAAGGTATTGATAATAAAAAATTTATTATCATACAGCTTATTCCCTTTTGATTGCACCAGTAAGAGTCTTCTATGGCATTTGTACACCTTGGTATCCACAGCGAATATTCCATTACCGATTCTATCGTGCGTATCAAGCCGCTGATTAAAGCGGCAGCGGCGGACAATCAGAGTGCGCTGGCATTGACTGATTTATCCAACCTTTATGCGACGGTGAAATTTTATCGTGCCTGCTTAGGCGCGGGTATCAAGCCCATTATCGGCAGTGAAATCATTATGGATAATGAGGACACGCGCTTGGTGCTACTGGCGATGGACAATGAGGGTTATCAAAATATCACCCGTATCGTCTCGCTTGGCTTTACCGAGGGGCGCGCCGATGCTGCCAATCATGGGGTGCCAGTCGTTGAGCGTCGCCATGTTTTAGAGCACGCCGCTGGTGTCATCGTTTTATTTACCGAAAAATCCGATGTCGGTCAGGCATTGGTGAGTTCTATGCCAGAAAAAGCTGACGAGCTGCTGACAGAATGGCAAGCACAGTTTGGTGATCGCTTATATTTCGCTATCAAGCGCACCAATCGCTCGGGCGAAGACGCTTTTATAAAAGCGGCTATTCATGCCGGTGCCAAGCATCGTATTCCTATTATTGCTCACAACGATGTGCGCTTTTTAGAGCAAGATGATTTTGACGCTCACGAAGCGCGCGTTTGTATCGCAGGCTCGTATGTCCTTGCCGACCCCAATCGTCCACGGCTGTATTCAGATGAGCAGTATTTAAAAACCCAGCAGGAAATGACGGCGCTGTTTGCTGATATTCCGCAGGTCATTGATAATACCTTACGTTTAGCCACGCGCTGTAATGTGACCTTGACCCTTGGCATTAATGTCCTACCTGAATTTCCCGTGCCCGAAGGTGAAACGATTGAATCGTTTTTCCGCGCAGAATCAATACGCGGTCTTAATCATCGATTGGATAAGCTCTTTCCGATTGAAGCACGTACTGACAATTGGAGTGAATTTCGCCAAAAGTACGATGAGCGCTTAGAATATGAGCTTGAAGTTATCTTATCGATGGGCTTCCCAGGTTACTTCTTAATCGTCATGGACTTTATCCGCTGGGCAAAAGCCAACGGCGTACCGGTTGGACCCGGTCGTGGTTCTGGTGCTGGCTCTTTGGTCGCTTATGCGCTCAATATTACTGACCTCGACCCCATTCATTACGACTTGTTATTTGAGCGCTTCTTAAATCCTGAACGTGTTTCTATGCCTGACTTCGATATTGACTTTTGTATTGAAGGTCGTGACCGCGTGATTGATTATGTGGCACAAACCTATGGCCGTGAAGCGGTGTCGCAAATTATTACCTTTGGTACCATGGCAGCAAAAGCGGTGGTACGAGACGTGGCGCGGGTACAAAGCAAATCATACTTTTTGGCCAATAAAATCTCCAAATTGATTCCAAAAACCCCAGGAATTACGCTTAGCCAAGCACTTGAACAAGAGCCGCAGCTAAAAGACTTAATCTCCAACCCCGATAATATGGACTATGAAGATGCCATTGAGATTTGGGAAATGGCGATTAAACTCGAAGGCGTCTGTCGAAACGTTGGTAAGCATGCGGGTGGCGTCCTCATCGCTCCCCATAAAATTACTGACTTTAGCGCGATTTACTGTGATGACGAAGGTCACCGCGTCAGTCAGTTTGATAAAGACGACGTCGAAGCCGTTGGGCTGGTCAAGTTTGACTTTTTGGGTTTACGTAACTTAACGGTGATTAACGCCGCAGTAGAAAACATCAATCTGCGCCGCGCCCGCGAGGGCAAAGATGCCTTGGTGTTAGAGGACTTGCCTTTAGACGACAAAAAAGCCTATAAGCTGCTGCAAGAAGCCAAAACCACGGCTGTCTTTCAGTTAGAAAGTATGGGTATGAAAAAATATCTATCCAAATTACAACCAACCAATATCGAAGACGTCATTGCCATGTGTGCGCTCTATCGTCCGGGACCACTCGATGCAGGCATGGTTGAGATGTATATCGACCGTAAGCATGGCCGCGAGGAAGTCATTTATGACCATCCTAACCTTGAGCCAATTTTAGAAAATACCAACGGCGTTATTGTCTATCAAGAACAGGTGATGCAAATCTCGCAGGTCATGGCAGGCTACAGCTTGGGCGGCGCTGATATGCTACGCCGCGCCATGGGTAAGAAAAAACCTGAGGAAATGGCCAAACAGCGCGATATTTTTGTCACGGGTGCGACCGCGCAAGGCATCGATGAAACGACATCGGGCGGCGTCTTTGACTTGATGGAAAAGTTTGCTGGCTACGGTTTTAACCGCTCGCATTCTGCTGCTTATGGCGTCCTTGCTTATCAGACGGCTTATTTAAAGCAGTACTACCCTGCCGAATTTATGGCGGCGGTACTCACCTCTGATATGAACAACACTGATAACGTGGTGTTCTTTATCAATGATTGCCGCGAAAACTTCGGTTTAACCGTCGTTAATCCATCGGTAAACCGTAGTGAGTGGCATTTTGTCGCCGATACGCCGACCAATATTATTTATGGCTTGGGTGCGATTAAAGGTGTTGGTGAAGGTGCGGTTGAGTCTATCGTTGAGGCGCGCCGACGTGAAGGACCGTTTAAAGATTTATACGACTTTTGCCGCCGCGTTGATATTAAAAAAGTCAATAAACGTACATTGGAAGCCTTAGTCAGTGCGGGCTGTTTTGATGATTTTGCCGCGACTTTACGACCAGACTTGCCAAGCGACGAAGCATACGAGATTCGCGGGGCGCTGATGAGTCAACTGCCAAGCGCCGTACAAGCTGCGGAACAAGACCGCCAAAACAATGAGCTTGGCATGATGGACTTGTTCGGTGAAATGGATGGCGTGGTCGCAGCGCCACCACTGATCATGACACCAGAGCTGATTTGGGGTGATAAACATCGTCTAAAAGCGGAAAAAAATACCTTAGGTTTATACTTAACTGGACATCCTATCGATGAATATCGCGATGAGCTTAAACGTTATACCTCCGGCGCTCGCCTCGATAAGCTGGCAGACACGGGTTATAACGGTAGCTGCTACTTTGCGGGTTTGATTATCGATATTGCCAATTTCGGTACGCGTAACGTCATCACTTTAGACGATGGCACCTCACGTCTAGAAGTCAGCTGTTATGCCGAGCGCTTTAACCGTGTAAAAGAGCAGTTGAAGATTGATGAAGTCGTCGTCATTAAAGGCAGTATCCGTGAGCGTGACGGGCGCATTTTTGCCCGTCTTGATAATGCCATGAGTATGGTTGATGCACGCCTGCGTTGGATGAAAAAAATTAGCATCAAAGTCCACGGTAGCGATATTAATCTGCTCACACGTATGCAGCCTTTGCTAAAATCCGCTCAAGCAGACATCATACCAGCGCCGCGCTTGTCTTATCACGATGAGCAGGACGAGAAAGGTAATAACGGCGGTGCAAACGGCGCTTACGATCCAGCGATGGGCGGCAGCTTATACGATGAAAACGGCAATGATTTATTGGCGCTAGAAAATGACATGCATCAAGATGCGCTGCAAAACGGCGGCTATGCTAATAATGCCCTTAGCAACACCGATGATTCTATTAATGATAACTGCTTGCCGCTTGGGCTGAGCATTTATGAAGAATACGGTATTGCCAATGTCGGGCTATCTGAGCATTGGCGCATCTACCCTAACGATGACAATTTGCAGCAATTAAAGAGCATGGTTAATGAAGACAATTTACATTTTCATTATAGCTAACACCTTTATAGTAGCTAAGCTGAGCCTTTAACTTTTAAAATATTGGACACATGATTATGACTGAACATCCTAACAATACAAATACGCAAAACGATGATGAGATTATCAATGACGAGCAATTTGATGACATGCGTGAGTTGTTAGAAGAGGACTTTGTTGATTTGATACAAGTGTTTTTTACCGACAGTCACGAGCGCATTGTCAAACTAAGACGCGCACAACAAGAAAAGGATAATGCCAACGGCTATGAGCTTGCGCATGCGCTAAAAGGTGCCAGTGCCAATTTGGGTGCGACTCAGTTAACTCGCCTTAGTAGCCAATTACAAGAAGCGTGCCGTGAGCGCCTTATTGGTGACCAAGCTGGTTTAGTTGAAGACGTCGCCGTAGCATTGCAACGGGTTGAACAAGAAATCAAACAAAGACTGGGGCTATAATGCGTAACGACTCTGCCTCAACTTTGATGCCATCGAAAAAATTAGCGCTCTCAACCGGCAGTCTTACGGTAAGCGATTATCTGTCTTCCTTACAAATTGTCATGGTCAATACCACTTTACCTGCCAATATTGGCTCAGCGGCGCGCGCCATGCACACCATGGGTCTATCGCGTCTGACCGTTGTTGACCCCAAGCTGCCCATTGATGAAATCAGTGTTTCGCACGCGGCAGGCGGTAGTGAATTATTAATGTCAGCCACCATAACGCCGACGTTAGAATCGGCGATAGCGGATTGCCAGCTGGTATTTGCGGCCAGCAGCCGTAGCCGTCACATGCCGCGTCCTGTGGTCACACCGACGCAAGCGGCCAACATCATGTTTGACTTTATCGATAAGCAAACTGCGCTTAATTTAGCAAATAATAGTGAAAGCCCGCAAGCTATTAGCAAGCCCAACATCGCTATCTTATTTGGTCGTGAAGACCGCGGTTTGACCAACGAAGAGCTGGCGTACGCCGATTATCATATTCAAATCGATGCCAATCCCGCTTATCCGGTGCTCAATGTTGCCTCTGCCGTACAGGTCATTGCCAGCTTTATCTTTGCTTATGCGCAAACCCATGCTCAAAACCCTGATGAAAGCTTAGACGATGTAAACCCAGTTCAGCCCATATTAGACGTGCATTTACGTCAACAATGGGATGAGCCGGCCATCACCCAGCAGCAACTACAACAGCTCGTTCAGCGTACCACCAACTTGATGGTTCAACGCGGCTTAGCAGACAGTGAACATTTAAAATCCTTGCCAGCGCGACTGTCGCGACTTGGCTCACGCGTGCAGCTGGATCAAAAAGAGTATCAGCTATTAAGCGCACTGATTGCTAAGCTTAGCAAACATTAGAAAAATGGTTTTATCATTACGTTTTTAGCGCCATTTAGCATTTATTTGCGGGACTTGTCTTTGAACAGATAGAAGCCTGAGCCACACAGATAAGACAACACTGTATTTTACAACTCAAAGCTGTTATAACTTTAAAAGATGTCATTGTGATTTTTCTGACACTATTTTCCTGACAGTATTTTTCTGACAATCGATAGGACGCTTTATGTCATTGCCAACCTCCTTGTTCAAATCGCTTGCCCGTATCAAAAAAGACCTACAAGAAGATGTCGAAGCGGTATTCAATCGCGACCCTGCTGCGCGTAATAGCCTAGAAGTCATCTTGACCTACCCTGGCATTCACGCCCTGATTTTACATCGCGGCGCGCATTGTCTTTGGCAAAATGAGCAAAAACTGGCGGCGCGCGCCGTTTCTTATGGCTCGCGTATCATCACTGGCATTGAGATTCATCCTGCCGCTAAAATCGGCAAGCGTTTTTTTATTGACCATGGCGTCGGCGTAGTGATTGGTGAAACGGCTGAGATTGGCAACGACGTTACCCTTTATCACGGCGTCACCCTTGGCGGCGTTTCATGGAATAATGGCAAACGTCATCCTACTTTAGAGGACGGAGTCATTGTCGGTGCTGGTGCCAAAGTATTAGGACCATTTACGGTTGGTAAAGGCGCTAAAATTGGCTCAAATGCGGTGGTGGTCAAACCCGTACCCGCAGGTGCAACGATGGTTGGTAGCGCCGCTCGTATGATTTCAGACCATCATGACGAAAAAGGCAATCCTATTACAACCAAAGTACAGGACGCCAAACAACAAGAAAAAGCCGCGCAAGCAGGTGCAACTGCTGACCAGCAAGAAACAGACCCTACTTCTAACACTGCACGAGCGACGGCGTTTCAGGCTTATGGGATTGACCCTTCTTCACAAGACCCAGTGGCTGAAGCCTTTGCTAAAATGCTCGAACATATCCAGCAGTCGGAAAATCGACTCGATCAACTACAAGCGGCCATGTGCAAGATAGACCCAAACTTTTGCAAAAAAGAATACGATAAACTGTGCTTAGAAGACTTAGATGTCATCGGTCGTGCTGATATGGATGCAGCTGGCACTGAGCAGAAGTAAATTGCTCGCTAGCTTGGAGATTAAATAAAAAGAGGCCAATTCAATTGGTCTCTTTTTATTTTAACCAATAGACAAATAGCGCTTTAACGACTAACTATCGTCAAAATATTCTAAAAACGCAACGGTATTGCTGATATCAATTTTTTGTAGCCTCTGTCTGCGCAGGCACAGCAAGCAAGAAAAATTGATATCAGCAGTGCGTGATGTCTCTATATTACTTTTCACTCACTATAGTTAACAGACAACATTTATAAAAAATGACGAGTCAGGCTGGGTCAAAAACTCTATTTCCTCGCTACTCGACACCCGTCCTAAAATGTCATTACGATGCGGATAACGGCCAAATCGATCGATAATTACTTTGTGTTTGAGCTCAGCATCTATGCTGTCTGCATTGGTATATTGTTTAAATAACCTTTCTGCTTGCTGATGAATCAGTTTTGATTCACTGTGCATATAAGGCATCAATACAAACTTACGTTCATCAATCGTTTCAAACGCCTCTAATGCTCCGGCAGCCACCGCCTCTTGCGCAAGTACAAGGCACATCGCATCTTGGGCAAAAGCCGCTGGCGTATTACGGTAAATATTGCGCGAGAACTGGTCTAATATAATAATTTCTGCTAAGCGCCCTTGTATGCTGCTACGCCACGTATAAAACTCTGCCGCCGCTGCTTGCTCAAGTATATCGCTGTAGCGCTCTATTAATAACTTATCAAACGCTAAGTCTTTTTCAAAAAACTTCTCACTACCTGCCTCATTAAAACAAAAATCCAATATATCGTTGTACATCGTTTTCTCACTATCATGATTTAAAGCTATGCTTTAAAAACATTGTTTAAAAGATAAAATATGCAGTCAAGACTATATAACTGTTAATGAATATTTAGTCATTTTGTCTTATACTCTTTTATTATTCATAATTAAAAAAAGGCACTATCATGGCGCGTTTACAAGACAAAGTTATCATTATCACGGGCGCAGCTCAAGGCATGGGTGAAACTCATGCGCGTTTATGTATGGCGGAGGGTGCTAAAGTCGTCTTGACCGACATCAATTCTGATAAAGGCGACGCCTTGGCCGCCGAACTTGGCGCTGATGCGCTATTTATCAAACATGATGTCACCAATGAAGATGATTGGGAACAAGTCGTTAAAGAAACACAGGTAAAATTTGGTCAAATCGATGTCTTAGTAAATAACGCGGGTATTACCACGCACAAATCTATCTTGGATACTTCTTTGGAAGACTATCGCAAGATTTTAGAGATTAACCAAGTATCGGTCTTTTTAGGCATGAAAGCGGTTATTCCAACGATGAAAGCCGCTAAGCAAGGCTCTATCATCAATATATCATCGATTAACGGTTTGGTTGGCGGCGCTATCGGTTATACCGATTCTAAATTTGCGGTACGCGGTATGACTAAAGCGGCGGCATTAGAGTGCGCCCCTTATGGCATACGTGTGAACTCCATTCACCCAGGCGTCATCGCTACCCCGATGATTATGCAAGGCGATACCAAAGATGCAGTTGAAGCTTTTGCCAAAACCATTCCGATGAGACGTGTGGCTCAGCCCGAAGAAGTCAGCGGTATGGTGCTATTTTTAGCATCAGATGAATCGAGCTACTCAACAGGTTCAGAATTTATTATTGATGGTGGTTTGACGGCGCAGTAAGGATTTTTGCGCTAAACCATATGAATTAGATAAAAGCTGGGTAGTACCCGGCTTTCATTTTGAGATACTTGAAGGAAAATACTAAGGATTTAATAGCTTTGACTTATTCTTAATAACAGCTCAGCCACTGCATTTAACTTCTTTAAAGCCCACTCAAAATCAACTCTTCAACCCCTGCCCTTTCATGGGCCTTAAATGGATAACGATCTGCCATGATTATCCATTGCTCTGAATTTTTGACTATTTTTTTAGGCGCCAAATAATTGCTTAGGCTATTTTCTCTATCGTCTAATTTTATTAGTAAAATATCAATATCCATAGCGACTTTTTTTATAGGGTTTTTTATTGATTCAGAGCAACGCTGTCTACCGCAATCACTCTCAATTTTTTTAAAAGTCTGCTGCAACTGCTGCAGGGTCGCAGATGTAAGGGTTAAATAAACACACTGATTGGTATAGTCAGGTTTTGGTAGCTCAGGTGTCGCGGTAAAATCAGGATTTTGAAATGCCGTTGATAGCTGTATTTCACCTAAAGCCGCAAGCTGTTCTCGAGCGCGTGGTAAGTATTTCTCAGCTTGATAATTACTACCGAGGGCGAGCAGCACTGCCGATACAGAATGCGTTTGCAGCTGTTCAGGCGCGCACTGTTTTAAGTCTTCAAGATTCAAATCAGCCAATGCTCTATGTGTCATCAGATTAACTATCTTGGTTTACATTGGATTCGGCTATTGAGCCTTTGGCATAACGGGTGATCTGCACCCCAACCGCATCCGCTTGTTGAATAGCAGTTGGCTTGGCAACGCTGAGCGTTGTTTTATGACAGTTATATTTTGCCAGTAGCTTATCAGCGATTTGACCAGCCAAATGCTCAAGCAGCTGCGCTTGAATGGCTTGGCACCATGCGCTCACATCATCGCAGACCGCTTTGTAATTGAGCGCATCATTAACATCGTCTGACACAGCCGCTTTACTAATATCCGTCTCAAGCGCTATGTCAATCAGGAGTGGCTGCGTAATAGCGCGCTCCCAGGCATAGACACCAATCACCGCCTCTACTGTTAAGCCTTTGACAAATACCACATCAGATTCGGTATGAAACATGCGCTTATCCTTATTTATTATACTTTTATTTTAAAACAATTTTACGATAACGCCTCGTCGCGCAGGCGCGCAGCTTTTAACGCTTTACTCGGACGATGGCGCCATAGGTCAATACTGAATAATAATAACCCAAGCCAAATCAAACCAAATACCGCCAGACGATGTAAATCAAAAGGCTCGTTATAATAGAATACCGCCAAGAAGAAAATAAAGGTCGGGGTCAGATAATTCATAAAACTTAGAATACTAAAAGCAACCATCTTAGTCGATTTATTAAACAACAATAATGGTATCAGCGTAATCGGACCTGCCAGCATCAGCAGCCAAATGTTTGAGGTAAACCAAAAACTTAACTGACTACTCACCACGTCAGCTTGCCAAAACCACCATAAACAGATCGGTACTAACATGGTGGTTTCTACAAACATGGCATCGACCGCCGTGAGCGGTGTTTGGCGCTGGATGGTGCCGTAAGTACTAAAACTAAAGGCTAAAATCAGCGATATCCATGGCAGGCTACCAATCATAACGACTTGAATCAGCACGGACAATAGCGCAAAACCAATAGCTACCCATTGCAAGGGGCGCAAACGCTCTTTAAACAAAATCATCGAGAGCGCCACGCCGACCAATGGTCCGATAAAATAACCCAAACTGGCCTCAAGAATGCGGTCGTGGTTGACCGCCCATACATAAGTAAGCCAGTTGGTGGCAATAATCAAACCCGATATAAAAGAAAATGCTATCCATCTCGGGTTTTGCTTTAGCGTATCAATCCATTGCCAGCGCTTGGTCAGCACCAATACGATAAGCAAGCAGGCAAAGGTCCATATAATGCGATGGCCGATAATCTCGGTCGCATCATAAGCAGCGAGCTGCTTAAAGTATAACGGAAATGCACCCCAAATAAAGAACGCTGTTAGCGCGGTGGCAATACCGCGTCTGGTGGTTTGAATAGGAGCAACGGGTTTTTTGACAACATTTTGAGTGGCCATAAGACGATACAACTTTTTAGAGCAAAGCGCGCCCTTACCTATTTTTAAACCATTATCAAATGATAAAAGTAAGAGCGCAGGGTTACTACGTAGAGGGTAGAAAGTAAAAAGCAATGCGTTGATACCAACTAAGTATCAACACATTGCTCACGACAACAACTATTATTAAATAAATTTTATAACAAGTTTAAAATTTAGCTTTTGGACTTTAACAGATTCAGAAGATAAAGCTTTAAATTTTAGAAGTTAATAATATTTTGTCAGGTAATTAACAACTTCAATATTAAGCCGCGCCATTATCGACCTTGATAGACATACCAATTTGATTGGCAAGCTCAGCAAATCCTGGGAAACTGGTATTGACGGTTTCAACGCCTTCAATGGTAATCTGCTTCGCTGCACGTAAGCTGGCAACCGCAAAACTCATGGCAATACGATGGTCATGATGCGAGGTAATATGTCCGCCGCCAAAGACAGGCTGGCTGTTATTCACTTCATTAACGTTACTGCCCTTACCTTCGATGCCTTTACCTTCAATAATCAGGCCATCTTCAGTCACCGTACAATCAATGCCTAGTGTTTGTAGACCGTCTGCCATCACGGCGATACGATCTGACTCTTTCACACGCAACTCTTTTGCACCGGTTAACACCGTACGACCTTGGGCACAGCTAGCAGCGATAAATAATACGGGAAACTCATCAATCGCTAAAGGTACTAAATATTCTGGAATCTCGATACCTTTTAGGCTTGAGCTGCGAATAGTAATGTCCGCCACTGGCTCGCCGCCGACATGGGTTTCATTGCTTAGGCTAATATCAGCATTCATCAATTTTAAAATATCAATGATACCCGTACGCGTCGGATTAATACCCACTTGCGTTAGGGTCAGCTCGCTGCCCTGACTGATAGCTGCGGCTACCATAAAGAAAGCCGCTGATGAGATATCAGCAGGAACGGCGATATCGCCGCCTGTAAGCGTACCGCCACCTTTGACGCTGACACGATTGCCATCAACCATCACAGGATAACCAAAGGCTGAGAGCATACGTTCGGTATGATCGCGGCTAACTTCAGGTTGAATAACGGTCGTGGTACCTTCTGCCCAAAGTCCCGCCAATAATAAGCAAGACTTAACCTGTGCAGAGGCAACTGGCATATCATATTCCATACCTTGGAGCGGCTCACCAACATTCGCTCGACCCGTAATGCTAAGCGGTGCGGTACCATTATGACCGGTACTTTGAATGACGGCTCCCATTTCACGTAATGGTGCGGCCACACGTTCCATCGGACGCTTATTTAGACTGGTATCGCCTGTCAATACACTATCAAATGACTGCGCTGCTAATATACCGGCAAGCAGGCGCATACTGGTGCCTGAGTTGCCCATATATAAGGGCGTTTTGCTTGGTTTTAGACCGTTCATACCGACGCCATGAATGGTTAATTTACCTTTATCAGGGCCTTCAATACTCACGCCCATATCACGAAATGCTTGCAAGGTAGCCAGCGCATCCTCTCCTTCCAAAAACCCTGTGACGTTGGTGACACCTGTGGCAAGGCTACCAAGCATGATACTGCGATGCGAGATAGATTTATCACCAGGAATAGTAATGGTGCCAGAGACGGTGTTGCTAGGAGTAATATTATAAGAAGCTGACATGGCAGAAGTATCCGTATAAGGGGTGCTGGCTAACATATGGCCAAAATGTCGCCGTGCGGCTTGCGCGCGGCCCAAAAGCCCCATGAGGGCGGTCGAATCTTTATCAATGATAAGCTGGCGCATATTCTGTAGATAAACGCCATACTCGTCAAGAGCGCTTATAATCGCGCTTTGGTTGGCAAAAAATATATCATGCCACATTTTAGGGTCGCTGGCGGCAATACGGCTAAAGTCGCGAAAACCGCCTGCGGCATAGCGAAACATATCTAAATTGTCATCATGACTTGCCAGCTGTTCAACCAAATTAAACGCCAGCAAATGCGGCAGATGACTGGTATGTGCCAATATTGCGTCATGACGTTCAGCCGCCATCGGCATGACCGTCGCACCAACTGCTTCCCATAACTGACGAAGCTTAGCAACAGCGTTATCATTGGTCGTTGGCAGCTCACAGATAATCACGCTATGATTGACAAATAGAGTGGCGCGCCTGGCATGATAGCCTGAATTTTCCGCTCCAGCAATCGGATGCGCAGGGACAAACCCCGTTGGTAGCGAGCTAAAGACCGCTTTTGCCGCCTCAATGATATTAACCTTGGTACTACAGACATCAGTAATGAGGCAATCAGCAGCAAGCTGTCCATGATCCATCGCGGTTTTGATATCGACAAACACAGCCTTTACCGCTTGCACTGGCACGGCGATGACAATTAAGTCGCTGCCCGATACCACTTCACTTAAGACGGCACTACCCGCATCTAGCAAACCATGTTGCATGGCTTCATCGATGCTTGGTGCATGTCGATCAACCGCCACCAAGCGCGCACTTAAACCAAGGTCTTTGATGGCTTGGGCAAGACTCGCGCCAATCAGCCCGAGACCGATAACACAGACTTGCTCAAATAATGGCGGCTGAGTATGTATAGACGATTGCATATGATTGTTTTGGTTGGTTATGGGTTGATTGCTTAAGTTTCGATTACTTATATTTTGATTGCTAAGGTTGTTTTGCTGGCGACTCACGGCGTTTCTCTTTCAACAAACCAGCATCAGTAGGCATAAAGCATGCTGATATTGGCGTCGTAAAATTGATTTATTTTTTGATTAAAATACGGATAACTACTTTTTTATTAATCTTCAGTCAGTATTGAGCGCAAGGTATCAATCAGGCGCATATTATCTTCTGCAACCCCTACCGTAATACGCAGCCAATTGAGCAAACCATAACCTGCTAATGGACGCACTATCACGCCTTGCTCTAGCAATGCTTGATAAATGGCAGCCGCGTTTATGTCTTCCATCTCAACTTCTATTTCAACCATGATAAAGTTGGCATGCGACTTAATAAACCCTAGCCCCAAGGCATCAAACTGCTTTTCTAACCAGCGCATTTGCTCTTGGTTATTAAGTCTTGTTTTTTCAATAAAGTCTTGGTCTGCAAGCGCAGCATTGGCAGCAGCTAAAGCGACTCTACTAACGTTAAAGGGCTGACGAATGCGATTGAGTAAATCGGCGACAGCGACTGAGCTTAGCGCATAACCAACACGCAAACCTGCTAGCCCATAGGCTTTTGAAAAAGTACGTACAATAACCACATTCTCAAATTCATCGAGCAGCGCTCTATTATTACTCTCAGGACTATATTCGATATAGGCTTCATCTAGTACCACCAACACTGAGCTTGGCACACTAGCCACAAATGCACGTAACTCTTGCTGCGTAAGCTGCGTACCCGTTGGGTTATTAGGATTGGCGATAAAGACCATTTTGCTATTAGGATTGTCCGCTACCGCCTGACTCATCGCCTTTAAATCATGACCAAAACGATTGGCTGGCACTTCCACGCCTTTTGCGCCTTGCATTTTGGCCAGCATCGGATAAACGATAAAAGCATACTGACTATAAATAATCGCATCATCGACGCCAGCAAAACTACGCGCTAAGATATCAAGCAAATCATCAGAGCCATTACCTAAAGTAATCTGGTCGACACCAACATCGTTAAAGTCAGCAAGTGCTTGTTTGAGATAATAACCATTGCCATCAGGATAACGTGCCAGCTGACCCAGTTGCTCGGTAATCGCAAGCGTGACATGCGGTGAGCAGCCCAGTGGATTTTCATTACTAGCAAGCTTGACCACATCTGAGACACCGTACTCGCGTGTCAACTCTTCAACCGGCTTGCCCGTCTGATAAGGCATTAGCTCTAAAATACTGTCATAGGCCGGCACTAGCGGTGATAAATTTGACTCTGTCGACTGTGATGACTGCATGATTTATCCTTGGATGTGATAAGGCATTTACTGTTGATGAATCCCTACTGTTAAAACCATTCTATTAAGCCAGCTTTATAGCACGGCTTTTGGATAAGAACCTAAAATGCGCAAATCTTTGACCAATGGACGGATATCAGCAATTGCTGCACTCACATTTGCGTCTTCGATGTGGCCATCCATATCGATAAAGAACACGTAAGCCCATTTATTTGGACGTTCAGGACGCGTCTCGATACTGGTCATCGACACGCCATGATAAGACAAGGGCTTTAAGATTTCGATCAGGGCGCCTGCTTTATCATGCGCTGAAACCATAATTGAAGTTTTATCTTGACCCGATGGCGCAATCGCCTCGTGACCGATAATTAGGAAACGCGTGGTATTGCTAGGATTGTCTTCGATGTTTGAATACAGCTTATGTAAATCGTACTCTGCCGCTGCCACATCACCGGCGATTGCCGCTGAATGCCATTCGTTTTTGAGACGGCGGGCCGCTTCACCATTGCTCGATACCGCCACACGCTCAACATTTGGGAAATTAACATCGAGCCAATGGCGGCACTGCGCCAATGACTGCTGATGTGAGTAGATACGGCTTAAGCCATCAATTTTGGTGTGTTCAGCAACCAAGAAGTTTTGATGAATAGGCAACTCAACTTCACCGATTATCTTTAAGCTAGAAGATAAGAAGCCATCTAAGGTATGGTTAACCACGCCCTCTGACGAGTTTTCAACTGGTACCACGCCATACATTGCTGTGCCTGCTTCAACTTCTCGGAAGACGTCAGTAATAGTATTTAGCGGCACGGTATCGGCGGCTTTACCAAAATGCTTTAAAGCGGCGGCATGGGTAAAGGTGCCGACAGGGCCTAAGAACGCAATACGCTGCGGTGCTTCCAAATCAAGGCAGACTGACATGATTTCGCGGAACAAACGCGCCATTTTTTCATCGGCGATGGGCCCAGTATTACGTTCCATCACCGCCTTTAACACTTGCGCTTCACGCTCAGGACGATAAAAAATAGGATTGGTTTTTTCGGCATCAGGACTATTGGCAACGTGGTCTTTTTTTACCGTCGCTACTTGCTGCGCCAATTTGGCACGGTTATTAATGAGCGTTTGAATTTCGCAGTCAACTGCATCAATACTTTGGCGCAATGTGTTTAAAAACGCTTTATCAGTTGCAGCCCCATCAACACTTGCAGGGGTTTGGTTTAGATTGTCTACATTTTGCTCTGGTGACTGCTCACTCATTACCGCCCATCCTTTTTCTAATATTATTGCTAAAGTTATTGCTAAAGTTTATGACTGTTGTCTATTAGCTAGGTAACCTGCTTATTTTAATAATAAATGCTCGCTTAGTTCTCATGTTTAGCGAGCCAAACAGTGGATCGGCTCTACTATAGCAAAAACTATCGACAGTGCCCATTCGTAAATACGCGCAAATAAGCAATTTGCCATAAATCTTAGCACAGTTATGCACGATAAACGCTATACCCTATAAAACTATCAGGCTACAACCGTCCAAATATATGATACAGTTTAAAGATAGCCGTTAAATTCACCATACCGCCATGATAAATCGCTTTATCAATGAAAATTCATAAGCAACTAACTGAAATAACCAATCTAAATAACACGGCTAAATAAAAACATCAAAACGTAAATTAATCATAGGATATCTGATGAGCGCATTACAACAGCTTCGCACCATGACCACTATTGTCGCTGATACGGGCGACCTTGCCGCCATTGCGCGTCTAAAACCCATCGATGCCACGACCAATCCAAGCCTTATTACCAAAGCGCTGATTCATCCGGACAATGAAGCGCTGATGTCAGAAACCATGAGTCGCCATCGCGGTGATGTCGATGCAGTGATTGATGAATTAACCGTTCAAATCGGCTGTAATATTTTGGCATTGATTGAAGGTCGCGTTTCAACCGAAGTCGATGCACGCTTATCTTATGACACTCAAGCCACCATTGATAAAGCGCTCAGCTTTATGGAAGCCTACCAAAAAGCAGGTATTGATTCAGAGCGCGTATTGATTAAGATGGCCGCAACCTGGCAAGGTATTGAAGCGGCGCGTTACCTTGAAACTCAGGGAATTCACTGCAACTTGACGTTATTATTCGGTCAACATCAAGCGATTGCTTGTGCCGATGCGGGCGTTACCCTAATCTCGCCTTTTGTTGGACGTATTTTAGACTGGCAAAAACGTCAGCAAAACCGCCAAAATGTCCCTGCTTCAGATGATATGGGTGTGCAATCGGTCAAGCTTATTTACCAATACTACAAACAACATGGCTATAAGACCCAAGTGATGGGCGCAAGTTTCCGCTCGACCGAGCAAATATTAGCACTAGCTGGCTGTGATCTATTGACCATCGCGCCCAATCTGATTGATGAGCTGGCAGCCATGGATGTCGAAGTGACACGCCAACTGTCACCAAGTATGTCAATGGATTTGCCCGACATGGCGAAGGTCAGCTTAACCCATGACGAGTTCAGTGCCGCTTATCAGCAAGATATCGTCACCCAAGACTTATTACCCAAGGGTATCGATGGCTTTATCGGTGCGCGTGATGAGCTTGCGCAAATGCTCGCGGCGATGCGAGATTAACTGCGATATTTATATATTTTATGCGTTTGCCTGCTAATCACGAGTGCTGAGATTGTCTCAGTATGAACCCCTTGTCATAAAAGTAATTTGCCTGCTTCTATCAAGTTGGCTATGATAAGCGACTTTATATAACAACAAGCAAGGCTCGATTATGAAACGGCTAGCAGTGATATTAGCAGGTAGTACGCTTGCAATGAGTGGCTATGCGGCAAACTGGTTAGAGGTCTCAAAAAGCCAAACTGGCTCTGTTTTTAGCTTGGATGTGGATTCTATCGAACGCTCAGACATTCATATTATTGATGAAAAAGAGGTCGAAAACATTACCGTCTCTATTCGTAGAACCTATCCTGCGCCAAAGGTTAGCGCAAAAGACGCTAAAGAAAATGAAGCGAAAGCAAAAGAGAATAAAGACAAAGCCGCTAATAAAACAGTGAAAGAAACCAGCATTCATCATAGCGACCAACAATGGCTTATCTCATGTAAGGATGCAAGCTATTATCGTCGCGCTTATGTCAACTATGCTGCTGACGATAAAGTGTTAAAATCTTGGCAATCCGATAAACCGATACTGACAACCAAAGACTTTAAGCTGACCAAACCAAAAACGATTAGCCGCTTGCTCGTCGAACAGGCGTGTAAAAGTTATCAGCAAGACAAGTAACGCAGGTCAAGACGAACCAACAAAGTACATGCCATTAAAAAGCGCGCTGAACTATTAATTCAGCGCGCTTTTTATTATGCTAAAAACCATTTCTCTAAGCTTTTAAAACCGTATAAACAGGTACAGGAAACTCGCCATGCAGAGCAACCAAATCTAACAATACCAAGGCGCCAACTACCGTATGCTGTGCAGATTTACAAAGCTCATAAGCGGTCATCAGCGTGCCGCCTGTCGCCAATATATCGTCGACCAATAATACCCGCTCAGGCGGCAAATTATTTTGCATCTCAAGCGTGTCTTTGCCGTATTCTAACGCATAAGCTTTATTGGCAACCGGTGGCGGTAATTTACCGGGTTTACGCAGCAAAATCATGCCTTTACCCAAACGTCCCGCCAGCAAACTGGCAAATACAAATCCACGCGCCTCTACGGCGCCTAAGCAATCCACTTCATCAAGCAAACCTTTAGGCAAAGCCGCTAACATCTCATCAATCACTGCATTGATATGACTGCGTAGTAACGGTGTAATATCATAGAAATCGATACCAACTTTTGGGAAGTCTGGTACTGTGCGAATGATTTGCCAAAATGGATGGTCAGTATTGAGCGTATTAGATGAATCGGTTGTGGTCTTAACTTCAGCTGATGTAACGGCGGCATTCGCGCTCATAGTAACCCTTAACTTATAAAACTTAAATAATGATATGACGGTGGTAAATGAGGTAGGTGATAAATGAGATGACAATCGCTAAAAATAGCGGCGATAATTATAGCATAATCAGCTTTATCGTGGCGGCAAAATCGGCAATGACAGCCCTGCTAAAACCTTGAAAGTGACGCATAGGCACTTGATAAAAGCTGGTGAATCTCAATATACAAGTGTAAACTTAACTATGAAAATAACCGCTATATGCTAAACTACGTGCGTTTTTACACGCTAAATGTTGGCTAGAATACTTAATAATTGCTTTAAAAATGCCGATTAATTTAGTTAACGCCACTGGTAATAGCAAAAACGCTGGTAAAAGAAACATTAGTAATCGTAAAACTGGAAATAATCGATAGGACTATTTATGAAACGTTATGAATGTATTGTCTGCGGTTGGATATACGACGAAGAGCTTGGCTGCCCAGAAGAAGGCATCGCGCCTGGTACCAAATGGGAAGACATTCCAGACGACTGGACGTGCCCAGAATGCGGCGTTGGCAAGCTTGATTTTGAGATGCTCGAATTTTAAGCCAACGACCATCTAAATAGGATACTTCATGACAGAATCAAACCCCACCAATCACACAAACGCGTCTGTAAATTCAGAAGAAACCGACAATGCTTTAGTGCTTAATGACAAAATGACCAATGATACAGTGCTTAGCTCTTCACCATCTAATTCTTCAGCACTTAGCGCTGCGACAATCGACTCTCCAACAATCGATTACCCGACGCCTGAATGGCAAAAGTTTGGCGATCATGCTTGGTATCCGTCTGATTTGAGCGAACATCTTTATCAAGCAATGATAGATATTGGTGATGGCATTGAGCTGTGCGTTGAAGCCGGTGGTGATCCCAAGAATCCGCCATTGCTTATGATTATGGGGCTGGGCTCACAAATGATCTTCTGGCCCGACAATTTTATCAAACGCTTTATCGATGCTGGGTTTTTTGTGATTCGTTTTGACAATCGTGATATCGGCTTGTCATCTAAAGTACAGATTGATGGCTTGCCGCGTATCAGTCAATTGAAAATGATGATGCGCTTGCAAACGGGTCTGTCAAATAAAGGCGCACCGGTTGCTTATAATTTGACCGACATGGCAGAAGATACGGCACGTTTAATCAAAGCCTTAAAACTTGGTAAAACGCATCTGCTTGGCGCTTCTATGGGCGGTATGATCGCTCAAATCGTCGCCGCGCGTTATCCAAGTTTGGTGCAACGTATGGCGTTGATGTTTACCACCACCAATCGAGCGTTTTTAAAACCGCCGAAACCTAAGCAGTTATATACCCTTATCAATCGTCCTGAGAGCCACTCTGAGCGCGATATCGTCCGTCATAGCGTCTGGTTTATGAAAACCGTTGGTACGCCAGGACACGTCAATGTGCGCATGGTACGTGACATTGCTAAGATACGTTATCAGCGTAATTTCCATCCACTTGGTACGGTACAACAGCTCAATGCCATCTTAGCTTCTGGCTCGATTAGCAAATATAGCAAACAAGTTAAAGCACCGACGATTGTGCTGCATGGCAGCGCTGATGGCTTATTACCCGCTTCGCAAGGACGGGTGGTTGCAAAGACCATACCCAATGCAACTTTTCATTTAATCGAAGGCATGGCACACGATATTCCCGAATACTATCAGCCTTATATGGTCGATTTGATTAGTAAGCACTTGCTAGAAAAATAACCATTTAAGTTTAATGCTAGTCCGTCTCAAGCAAAAAAAGAGTGTCAGAACGATGAATGATCTATCGCTCTGACACTCTTTTTTTTACCGGCAAATTTAAGCGTGATATTAAATGATAAGTCTTAAGTATTAATCACAAGCAATGCTGTCACCCTCTTTATCAATACACATTTTATTGCCGTTTTCTAAATTGCCAATCCAAGCTTTGCCATTTGTAAATACAAATGCAGGTTGGTCTTTATAATAATCACTCACACTCACAGTGCTATTATCAAAGCGAAAAGGAATCACCAACTCGCCGCCTAAATTGACAAAGCCCCATTCATTATCGATACGCACGCCCGCCAAGCCTTCAGAAAATGGTCGCACTTCATCGAAAGAATAGGTAATCATAGAGATGTTATTCTCATCAACAAAGCCCCATCTGCCGTCTTGTTGACGCGGCTGCAAGGTGGTAAAACCACGAGACGGTTCTAGCTTCTGCGATTCTTTGGCATTACTGCTATTATTCTTGATGTTATTAGCAGCGGCACTCTTCGCTGTTTGACTAGCAGCACTACTATTTGGGTCAGATATAGGTTTACCATTTTTATCCAACCAGTTGATGGCTTGATTTTTACGTACTCGCGTCATGCCGCTACGATAATCGTCAATGTCACTAATTGCAGCGGCAAATGGCACGATGGTTTTATTGCCCGTATCGACAACCCCATAATGACCGTTTTGCTTGACCACAATCCGATTTTCAGAGACGGGACGCGCCCAATTTTGTCCTTCTTTGAGCATATCGTACACCGCAGGGATCACCTCGCGACCTTGCATATTGACATAGCCCACCCGACCATTGCGCAGCACTGGTAACAAGCCACCCGATATTTTATCGGCATCTACTTTTTGATAACGGGTTAAATCAAGCACACTTTTGCCTTGCTTATCAATCAAGGCAACTGGTGCACCGAAATCTTTTATCGCTAAGAAATAGCCACTACTAGAGGTACAAGAGACATTTTTATAATAGCTTTTGGGTATTTTGCAGCTGGCGGCTTGTGCATTTGACATCCCAAAAAACGTAGCAGCTATGGCGCTCATGACAAATAGACGCGCAATGAAACTGCGACGTGGCAGCAGTGTAGATAAGAAGTCTATTTGTCGTTTCGATATAGAACGTTGCAGCATAAGCAAACCTAGGCTAAAAGTAATAGAAGCACTGTGAATATATGGGGAGTTCATTGTAAAAACGATATAGCGGAACTGTCATAGATTTTTTGAAGCCTCTGGAGAGCGAAGCGCACAGCAAGCGAAGAAAATTTACGACAGTTTCGCACAAAAATATCATGTCTCTATTTTATATAAAATTCACTATATTAAGTTAAGTATTTGAAGAGTATCACTATTTTAAAACAGGATGTGCTTCAAAATACAAATAGATGATAGAATAACAAATGGCAGCTTGTGCGCCAATGCTATTGCTGTAAGAAGGTGACCGCTTTATTTATCTATGGTGAGTGATAAGTCATTATAAAATAAATTGCACCAAAGCATTCCAATTCAAGAGCAAAACACTGACAATATGGCCTGTCTATACAAATCAACTCTTTAGCAAACCACACTTAAAAAGCATTTTAAAAAAGTAACATAGTAATGAGATAAGGATATTGCATGGCTATCGCCTCTTCACGCTCCGCCGCTACTGGCTTGGTCATTGGTTGCGTTATTTTTGGTTTGGGCAGCTTAATTGTCGCCCATGTCGATATCGGTGGCTGGGCAATGTCATTTTGGCGACTGGCTATTTCTGGCGTGGTGTTTGCTATATTGGCTAAAATGACAGGGCAACGACTTCCGCGCTCAAAGCGTGCTGTTTTTTACGGTCTATTATCAGGCGCGTTTTTAGGACTCGATTTGGCACTATGGCATGAGAGTATTTATGCGGTCGGTCCCGGTATCTCAACCTTGCTTAATAGCTTGCAGATTTTCTTTTTGGCGGCCATTGGCTTTTTATACTTTAATGAGCGGCAATCTATTTTGCAGCTCATCAGTTTATTTTTAGCCATGCTAGGCGTGGCAATGATAGGTAGCCCTGAGTTTGCGCAAAATACCGCTGCGACTTGGGGGTTTGTCACGGGCATCGTCTCAGGTGCCATGCTTGCCGCGTCCATGACCTTTATCCGTAAAACCCATGATACTGAGCCAACGCCGATATTTATGCTGATGCAGCTGGTGAGTATCGGCGGCGTCATAGCAATGATTCTGCCGATGTTTATCTTTGATATGGGTAATATTTTGCCCAGTACTTGGTCTGAGATTGGTTGGATATTGATTTATGGCACGGTGATGCAATGCTTGGCGTGGGGGCTTATCGCCTACTCGATTCCTAAGCTGTCTTTAGCATTGACAGGGCTGCTCTTATTAACCGAGCCCATTGCGGCCTTGGTGATTGATTATAGCTGGCTTGATAAACCGATTAATACGCTGCAATGGAGCGGCGCGCTACTGACGATGTTTGCCATTTATTTAGGGTCGTTAAAACCTAAGCCACGCGCACTACGCCGTTATCGTTTTTTTGCCAGATTCTATAAACGAAATTATAAATAAAGCGGTAATGAATAAAAGCCACAATAAGTAAAAGCCACAATACTTATTGTGGCTTTTTTTACGATGAACAAATCAATCTTTTTGACGGTTAATCTTTTTGTCGATTAAATAAAGCATTTAGCACAATAGCCGTTAAAGTAGCCGTTCCGATACCGCCCAAATCAAAGCCGCCTAGATGCAAGCTAAAATTACCCGTACCCATAATAACGGTGACCGCGGCAATGATTAAATTGCTGTTTTTGCTAAAATCGATATGATTGTCTATCCAAATTTTTGCCCCTGCAATCGCAATCAAACCAAATACCACAATAGATGCGCCGCCCAATAAAGCCGCCGGTATCGTTTGAATAATTGCGCCAAACTTTGGTGATAACCCAAGCAAGATAGCCACCAGACCTGCTACCACAAAAATCGTCGTGCTATATACTTTGGTCACAGCCATGACACCGATGTTTTCTGCATAAGTGGTCACACCTGTACCACCAAAACCCGCTGAAAACGTCGTTGCTAAACCATCAGCAAAAAATGCCCGACCCATATAAGGCGTTACTCGTGCTTTAGTCATACCTTCGACCGCTTTAAAGTGCCCTAAGTTTTCGGCCACTAAAATAAAGGCAACAGGCGCAATTAATATAATCGCACTCATCTCAAAATGCGGCGTATGAATACTTGGCAGACCAAACCATGATGCTGCTGATACACTAGTAAAGTCAATCGGAACGCCATAACCGAGCACATTGGTCATAAAGAAATAAGCGATATAAGACAATATCAAGCCAACCAACAGCAGCAAACGGCGCAGCATACCGCGGGTAAATACCGCCACCCCACTGATAAACAATACCGTCAGCGTAGCCATCCATGCATCAAACTGGTTGGCAGATACCCCTTGAATGGTCACTGGTGCTAAATTCAAACCAATAATCATCACAATGGCACCGGTAACAATGGGCGGCATCAAACGCTCAATCCAGCCTGTACCCGTCTTCATGACCAATAGACCTATCAGCGCATAAATGATGCCGCATGCCATGATACCGCCCAAGGCGACATTCAAATTGTCATTAAATCCCACGCCTGCATAAGCCGTCACCGCAATAACCGGCCCAATAAAGGCAAAGCTTGAGCCCAAATAACTAGGCATACGCCCACCGGTAATCATAAAAAACATCACCGTACAAATACCGGACATCAAAATGGCTAAATTGGGGTCAAAGCCCATTAATAATGGCGCCAGCACCGTCGCCCCAAACATCGCAAAAGTATGCTGCACACCTAATAACACGCTCTTTGCTGGCGGCAAATACTCATTGATACCGACCGGATCACGATCCAAATCACCGCCATACGGACGCCACGTTGGAAACCAACGACCATTATCAAAGTCTGGATTGTGCGGATAACTCGTCGCAGCTGCATCAATACCAGCCGCTTCTAATGCATTGTGCGAAGCAGATTCTTGGGTGCTATTTTCGGGGTTTGGAGAATGAGGTTCGGGAGTTGTCATGCGCTGTCCTATTTGAGCTGAGAGAATATTAGTCAGCTAAAAAACTGTGAGAAATACAACTATGAGAATACAGATATGAATTCAGTCAAAACGATAACAACTAAGTCATGCCAATCATCAACAACTATAGAGGAATTAAAAAACGATAACAGCAGGAAAGTCATTTACTTTGACCAAATGCAGACCGTCAAATAGGTTCTATTAAAAGTAGTTTAAGGATTTCTGCGACGTTGTTCACTATATAGTGTTAGCAAGATTACAGGATGTTACACAGGTAATGGCTGCGAGCATGATAACGGAGTTCTATGATAAATAAAAGTTATTATTCAGCAGGCCTCTGTACGCCTATACTGGGAGACATTTATAGATAATATCCCATGTTTTTTAAATACTCACATTTATTAAAGTGTGCATTTAAATAAATGCCTGCTCTTGTCATTGTGCTGTATTTATCAAGGCTTTGGGGGCCGTTATCTATTATCTTTTTTCACACCAGTACTTAAGCCTATTTATCACATACGCTGATGCACTGACAATTTATTGGTATTTATATGATTAGTGTTTTCGACTTATTTAAAATTGGTATTGGACCGTCGAGCTCTCATACGGTCGGGCCCATGGTGGCGGCCAATTTATTTTTGACGTCATTGCTTAAGCAAAGCCCATTAACGACGATTAAAAATATTGAAATCGAGCTTTATGGCTCTTTGGCCGCTACCGGTAAAGGACATGCAACCGATACGGCGATATATTTGGGTTTACTTGGACATACGCCGAGTACCATTGATACTCGCTTGACTGGCGAATATCTAGCGCCTATTTTTGCTGATAAACAGCTTAATTTATCAGGCAAACATATTATCGACTTCGATAGCGAGCGCGATATGTATTGGTACGATGATACGGTATTGCCTTATCATCCTAATGCCTTGACCATCCGCGCGTTATTGGCCGATGGTAGCAAGTACGAGCAAACCTATTATTCGGTTGGTGGCGGTTTCGTTATCAACGAAGATGACGCAAACAATCCCGATGAGGATCATGCCAGCCCAACGATTGATATCGTTCCCTACCCTTTTAATACTGCCGCAGAGTTGCTTGAACAATGCCGTGAGCATGGGTTAAGTATCAGTGAGCTGGTACTCGCTAACGAATGTCACTATCGCAATCAAGCAGATATCTTTAGCTATTTAGATACGATTTGGGAGGTGATGCAGGACTGTGTGACTCAAGGTTGTAAAAACAGTGGCATTTTACCGGGCGGACTTGATGTTAAACGCCGCGCTCACGATTTACATAATCAACTATGCGCTGAAAAAGACTTGCCTATCGCCAAAACCGATAAGCTTGCAGCGATGGATTGGGTTGATTTGTATGCACTTGCCGTCAATGAAGAAAATGCCAATGGCGGTAAAGTTGTCACAGCACCGACCAATGGTGCGGCGGGTATTATTCCTGCGGTCTTGCACTATTATCGTGACTTTTTACCCAATTATAACCAAGATGGCGTCCGTAAGTTTTTATTAAATGCCACCGCCATTGGCAGCTTAATTAAACAAAACGCTTCTATCTCTGGGGCTGAAGTGGGCTGTCAGGGCGAAGTCGGTTCAGCCTGTGCCATGGCAGGTTCGGCATTGGCAGAGATTATGGATGGCTCGCCAGCGCAATGTTTGAATGCCGCCGAGATTGGTATCGAGCATAATTTAGGTCTGACTTGTGACCCGATTGGCGGCTTGGTACAAGTCCCTTGTATTGAGCGCAATGCGATGGGCGCGGTAAAAGCCATTAACGCCGCTCGTCTTGCCTGCCGCGGCAATGGTCAGCACTTTGTCTCATTGGATAAAGCCATTGAAACCATGAAGCAGACAGGCGCGGATATGTCTGATAAATATAAAGAAACCGCTCGCGGTGGTCTTGCTATTTATGCTGATAACCGCATCCCCACTGCTACCCGCGGCGTTAGTGTCAATTACAGTCAATGTTAATTTGACTTCCTCCCCTCTCTAAAGTGAGGGGATTCCTACTACTAGACGCTCAAGCCCGAGCGCGAGAATATTTTTTGCCGCATTAATATCGCGGTCATGAGTGACACCGCACTCGCAAAGCCATTCTCTTATTCCAAGACCCGTCCTACCTTTCGGACTATTTTGGCGTGAGCCACAACACGAACAAGTTTGGGTGGTGTAACTTTCATTCACCTCATCATAGTAGCAACCTGCGTTCTCGCACTTATAGGTCAGTTGCCGCTTAATCTCAAACCAACCTGCATCATAGACGGACTTGGCGAGTTTGCCCCTAGTGAATGATTTTGATTGAAGTTTGCCAATGATGATTATTTTATTAGTCTTGGTAAGGTTGGTGGTAAATTTATGAATCAAGTCTTGGCGGGTATTTTTAATCTTGGCGTGAATCGCCTTAACTCTTTGTTTGTTTTTAGCCCGCTGAGCAATGCCTAGTTTTTTAGCGTATTGCTGGGTGACTTTGGTTTTTAGTACCTCAACATTACTTGTCGTTGCTGAGTCCCTGCAGCCTAAATCAATACCAGTTTCGCCTGTACCGCACTCAATTTTTGGGTACTCTTTAATGGTGATACAGGCATACCAGTGGCCGCGACTGTCTTGCACAAGCTCACAGGTGTTGATGGTGTAGAGTGCTAGATTATAGCTATCCCACACGTCGATGGTCAGCTTCTTGCCTTTAGCCAGGCTAAATTGAATGGTGGATTTAAGAGCTTTTTTACCTACTTTTTTGACACCTAAGTATTTGATTGCTGCTTTTTTAAAAGGAATCCAACCAAGTGATTTACGCTTAGATTTTGGGTTATTGGTTCGCCAGTTTAGTTTGGCTTTTTTGAATTGCTTGCGAGATTTAGTATGGGTTTCGGTGATGGCTTGTAAGGTTTGGCTGTGCAGGTTTAGCAGCTCGCCACTACCTTTTACATAAGCCGCAATATCATAAGCTGAAAAGAAATGATTGGTGCGTTGAAGATGTTTAAAACTCAAGTCATTTACATAGTTCCACACAAAGTTAACCGCACCAGCCAGTTTATTTAGCTGATTGGCATGTTTGTCTTTGATGCGCAACTTGAGCGTTTTCATAGAGTGATTATGGTCTTAATAAGTTTGGTTGACAAGTCTGTTTTAAGGCTGAGCGACAATAGCTGACGCCTGATATCCACGCCCTAGAAGGGACGTGGTTTTACAGCGCTTTTTGATAAAATACGTTTACCTTTTTCTGTGACTAAAAAAAGCCTCTAATGATTAGAGGCTTTTCTATAATAAGCTACAACTAAAATTATTCAGCAGTTTTTGAAATCACTTCATTTAAAATCCAAACCGGCTTAACCACTTTCGTTGCTTCATTCATAACCGCTTCTTGACGCACATCTAGAATATAGCGATAGTTTGGCTCATAAGTAAAGCCTTGAATATCACCATTTAGAGGCGTGTAGTTTTTCTGATAAGTCTGGCGATATTGTAGGCACTCTGACTCAACCATAGTACCACTCGCGGTGGGCAGCTCACACACCGCTTTAAGTGGTGCTATTTCAATTTTGAAACTTGGAATGTTAACCACTTTCACATTCACAGGTTCGCCTTCGACCACCATAGTACGCTCATCATTCATACCCATGGTAGAACAACCTGACAAGACAAAAGTCGTCATCAATGCCGCAATTGCTAATTTTTTCATTATTAAATCCTCAGTTTATTTATTAGTATTGATCATTACCTTTCAAACTCATTTTAATCAATTATCACTATTCAAAAGGTAGCAAGCAGTCATAAAGATACTGTTAATCAGAAAGTCAATCTAAGCTCATCTAAAATAAAAACGAACACAATTGATATAAATTTCCTCAACTATTAATAGTACCGTCTATTGTTTACTGCAATCAGTATAGGTCGCACCGATGCCTAGCCTCTATAACTGCTTTGTAAAGTAACGTCAGCTTTTGCAACTGCTGTTAATAAACGGTTTAAATTAGACCGTATTTAATACAAAAATATTGAACATAAAAAAACGCTCAAAGCTAACATTATAATGGATGGCTTTGAGCGTTTTTATAAAATGATAGATAACTTTTAACTGCGATAGTCCGCATTTATCTTAACGTAATCATAAGACAAATCGCAGGTATAAACGGTATCCTCGGCATCACCGCGGGCCAAATTAATATGAATGGTAATCTCAGGCTGGCTCATGACTTCTTTGCCCGCCGCTTCCGTATAACTTGGCGCCACACCGCCATTTTGACAAATCATCACTTCATCTAAATAGACATCGACTTGCTCGGTATCAAGGTCGTCGATACCTGCATAACCAACCGCTGCTAAGATACGTCCCCAGTTGGCATCACTGGCAAAAAACGCCGTTTTGACCAGTGGTGAATGGGCGACCGCATACGCCACATCGCAGCATTCTTGCGTAGTATTGCCACCCGTGACTTTTACCGTCATAAACTTGGTCGCGCCTTCCCCATCTCGTACAATCAATTGTGCCAAGCGCACAAACACTGCTGTTAAGGCGTCAAATATCGGCTGATAATGCGGATGCTCTGGGCTATCAATAATCTCCGAGCTCGCTGTTCCGGTTGCAATCAAGACGCAGCAATCGTTGGTTGAGGTATCACCATCGACAGTAATGCGGTTAAAGGATTGCTCATTAATTTTGCTCAGCATTTCTTGCAATAAGTCAGCGGCGATATTGGCATCAGTGGCCACATAGCCAAGCATGGTCGCCATATTGGGGCGTATCATTCCCGAGCCTTTTGACATGCCCGTAATATGATAGCTGATAGCATCGACATCAACCTTTTCACTGGCAAGCTTTGGAATCGTATCCGTCGTACGAATACCATTGGCCGCGGCCAGCCAATTATCGGCGGCCAAATTGGCTAAGGCATTGTCTAAGCCTGCGATAACAGCATCACTGTTTAGTGGCTCGCCTATCACGCCTGTCGAAAATGGCAAAACAGTACTGACATCCACGCCCGCTTTAGCAGCTAGGGCGCTACAGATATCAACCGCGCGGCGTTTACCATCAGCGCCCGTACCGGCATTGGCGTTGCCGGTATTGGTGATTAAATAACGCGGGCTGGCTTTAGCAAAGTGTTCACGTAAAACACGTACCGGTGCGGCACAAAAGGTATTTTTAGTAGTCACAACCGCAGTGTTGGCGCTATCAGCAATCTCTATCACCACCAAATCATCGCGGTCTTTGTAGCGTACGCCTGCAGCGGTGGCGCTTAGTTTAATCCCATCAATAGGATAAATCGTATTAGGTACTGCAACGTTGCCGACAGCCATCATTCAATCCTTATTCATCAATGCTGATGTATTATTGGTTATAAATTATCTTTATAAAATTCTAGTTATTCGTTTTTAGTTCTTAAAAACGAATGCTAAAAATCTGATATTAAAAGTCTATGGTTCAAAGCCAGTTATTATACTTTATTTAAATCAAACGCTGCCCAAATTGGCGCGTGGTCAGACGGTTTTTCCATGCCGCGTAGCTCATAGCTGATACCAGCATCGACACAATGGTCGATCAAATCTGCCGTACATAAAATATGATCTATACGCAGCCCGCGCTTAGGATCATCATTGAAACCGCGACTGCGATAATCAAACCAGCTATATAATTCGGTGCTGTCTGGATAATGCAGACGATAAGTATCGGTCAGCTCTCGCGCCATCAAGTTACCATACCATTCGCGCTCTTCAGGTAAAAACGAGGTTTTTCTATTTTTAAGCCAGCGCTTGGCATTGGCCTCGCCGATACCAACATCGATATCTTCTGGGGCAATGTTCATATCACCCATGATAACCAGCGAGCGCCCTTCTGCCTTTAGTGTATCAATATAGGTTATCAAATCCGCATAATAGGCACGCTTCATAGGAAACTTAGTCGGATGGTCTTGGCTCTCGCCTTGCGGAAAATAACCGTTAAGCACATCCACTTCGCGACCGTCGAATACATAGCGGGCATGGATAAAGCGCTTCTGTGCCTCTTCATCTTCTCCCGGAAAACCTTTTTGCACAAAAATAGGGGCAATTTTAGATAATAATGCGACGCCGTAATGCGCTTTTTGACCAAAATACTCGACGTGATAGCCCAAACCTTCCACATCTGCGAGCGGAAACTGCTCGTCGTGTACTTTGGTTTCTTGCAGACCGATCACATCAGGGTCGATAATCTCTTTTATCGCTTCTAACTGATGTTGACGAGCGCGAATACCATTGATATTAAAACAAACAAAACGGGTCATAAACTATCCTATCATTATGAATTGAAATAAAATCTTTCTATAACAAGTATTTTTATAAAATAAAGCAAGCAGCAAGAGATGATAAATAAAGGCTTATCATAACAGACATCGCCACAGCTAGCTGTTGCGCGCCTTTATCTCTTACGATAGAGTAGCTGTCATGAGTAACAATCTAAGCATTGTTATTTCTTATTTTTTATTTTTATAACCTTATATATCAACCTCTTAAACTCTACATGCTATTAATGGCGCAAATTTACTGAGTAACCTGATGACAACCATGAATAAAAATACCGCTGCACAATCGATGCACGCAAGCACCCCGCTATTTGCTACTGATTACAATGTCTATATTAACCATACTGATGCTGGCGGCATCGTCTACCATGCCAATCATCTGGTGTTTTTTGAAAACTGCCGCCGCGACTGGTTCACCAAGCTTGGTTTAAATGGCTATTTTTTGCAGACCGATGATGGTGAGATTCAGCATTTTGTCGTTAGCCAAGCAGATTTGCAGTATAAAAAAGCCATTTTATTAGATGAGGTCATCAACGTACGCATTGATAAGGTTGAGCTAAAACCTGCCAGCATTATATTTTATCAAAGTATCCATCGCTTAGCGCCGAATGACAATGATATTCCTCAGAAAAGTACTGCCTTTTCAAACACTACTTTATTAAGTCGCGCTAAAATTGTCATCGCTTGCGTGCAAAACCAAGTCACGCCAGACTCTGCAAGCAATAATAGCGCACCCATGCGCCCTATTCGTGTACCGCAAAAATTAAGCGAAACCATTAATCAAGCAATAACCGAACAATAACCGCACATAGTGCCGATTCAGTCTCGTTTAAAGTTTAAGTAAAAACGCACTACTCTTTAACCTATCGCTATTCCTTTGCAGTGATATTTTTAGGCACGACTTAAACGGTTTTTAAGTTATATATCGTATTTATCCAAAGACCATCTTAAATTTTTATCCAAATATCAGCATGTTTCACTACCACCTCATTGATGGTCTTTTTTTTCCTATAGAAGCATTTATTTATAAACTTTTAATGTGTACTGGGCAGTACTCGCATGCTAATATTGCCTTTACTTAGATTCATGCTAATGTGTTGCTTAAATGTATCATTATATCGTCGATACATTATATTTTAGTTGCAAAGAAACTTAGTAGTCCGTCAATAGATAAGGATGTTATCAAACTCAGCGGCCATTGCTTTACGTCAGCGCTGATTTTTTATTGACACGGATACGACTGCTTAACGATAGAAACTTAATTGAAATTCCAGGACGCTGACTATGACGTTGAATAAACCTTGGCTTGCCCAATATACCTAAGAGTGTGCCGAAAACGATCGATCCAGATAGATATGGCAGCATCGTGGAGCTGTATGAAGAGTGTTTTGATCGCTTTCGTCTGCATCCTATGAGTATCTGTATGGGCGTGACTCATACCTATGATGACATTGATAAGGCTTCTCTTGCCGTCGCCGCTTGGCTACAAGCACAAGGACTGCCTCAAGGCAGCGTGGTTGCGCTGATGATGCCAAACGTGCCGCAATACTTGCCAACCATGATTGGTATTTTGCGCGCAGGTTACGTCTGTACGCCCGTTAACCCTCTTTACACTGGCCGTGAACTGCGCCATCAGTTAAATGACTCAGATGCAAAGGTTATCTTTGTGGTGGATAATTTCGCTCAAGCGCTCGAGCAAGTGATTGATGAGACGCAAATTAAGCGTATCGTCTTATCAAAAATGGGCGATATGATGGGCCTCAAAGGTATTTTAGTAAATACCATTATCTGTCAAGTCAAACGTTTGGTGCCCAAATACAAGCTAAACGACCCTAAGCATGAAGTCACAAAGTTTCCCGATGTGCTCAAAAAAGGCAAAAACCTACCCTTCCAAAAGCCAAAAATGACTTTGGATCAAAAAGCATTTTTACAATATACCTGTGGTACGACCGGACTCTCTAAAGGTGCGATTTTATCTCAACGTAATATCGTCGCAGGAGCCATGCAATCAGAAGCATGGACGCGCCCTATCACGTCAGAGATTAATGAAGTTTATATCAATATGGTCATGGCCCTACCGCTGTATCATATTTTTGCCTTTATGCTAAGCTCACTCGGTATGCGTTCAGGCTATACCTTTATCCTGATACCCAATCCACGCGACATACCTGGATTTATCAAAACCTTATCTAAACAACCGTTCCATATTTCCCCAGCAGTTAATACTTTGTTTAAAGGCTTGCTTGATAATCCAAACTTTAAAGACCTTGATTTTAGCTCGCTACGTATCTCGCAAGCAGGCGGTATGGCAGCGACCGAACAGACGGCAGCGCGCTGGCTTGAAACCACTGGTTGCGCCATGATTGAAGGCTGGGGTATGACTGAGGGTGTGGCTGTCGGCACTGCCAACGTTGTTACCGACCGTAAGTTTAACGGCACTATTGGCGTCCCAGTCCCGAGCGTTGATGTCATCATCATAGATGAAGACGGCAAGCGCGTCGGTGTCAATGAAGCTGGTGAGATGTGTGTTAAAGGTCCTAACGTCACCTCAGGTTATCTGAATAGAGACAGTAGCGAAGACTTTACTGAAGATGGTTACTTTCGCACGGGCGATATCGTCAGTATGGATGAAAAAGGCTACTTTAGATTATTAGACCGTAAGAAAGACATGATTTTGGTCTCAGGCTTTAACGTCTTTCCTAACGAAGTAGAATCCGTGATGCTTGATTGTGAAGGCATTCTTGATTGCGCGGTGATCGGTATTCCTGATGAGCGTCAAGGAGAAGCGGTCAAAATCTACGTCATCCCTGCCGACAATAACGTGACCAAAAACTCGATTAAAGAATTTGCTCTAGACAATTTAACCGGCTATAAATGTCCGCGTTATATCGAGTTTGTTACTGAGCTACCAAAGAGTAACGTTGGTAAAGTACTGCGCCAAAAATTGCGTGAAAAACACATGTCAGATAATCCGCAAACCTTATAGTCGTTAAGACTCTCAGTAGTTAAGACTTATAAGTTTCAAAAAATAAAAGCCCACTATATACAATGTAGCGGGCTTTTTGTTGCGTTAATTTTTCTTGATTAGTTTTAAAATTAACCCCAGTTCGGGATAAGCCACATTGTAACTCATTGATACTATTTACAATGTGGCTACCTGTCCCTGCTGAGGCATGTTTTTGATGGTGGGTTTATAGGGAAACCAGCAATAAGCAATCAAACCTGACAGTAAGTTTGTGATAAACCCCGTGACACTACGATGGCGTGAGTGTTCGATTTGGCACAAGTTTTTAAGCTCTCCAAACACCGTTTCAACCAAAGAGCGATGATTGAGTAGTGCCTCATCTATAGGCTCAAGCAATTGGGGTTTCATATTACGCCGAAGTTTAGTTATCAACGTAGTATCAGTGTGTTTTGTGAGCCACGCGTTTAGTGCTTTACTGATGTATCCTCTATCCCCAAACACCTTGCCAAACACAGACGTTGCCATATCCTTAACAGGCACTCTGTCATCGATATTACCCGCAGTGACTTTAACAGATAAAAGCTCGCCCTTATGATTGATAATGGCGTGCAGCTTAAAGCCATAGAACCAGCCCATGCTGCTTTTGCCTCGGGTTGCCATTCTTTCAAAGACTTTATGACGGTAGATACGCTTGTTATGACAAACTGCTATCTTGGTTGAATCAATATAGCTGATACCCGTACAGTCGCCCATCATGCTTTGCAAGTAGGCACATAATGGCATGATACTGCGTGGTATCAGCTCTATAAACCGTGAATAACAGGGCAAGTTTGGAAACTCCCGCTTCATCATGCCAAGCATGTGATGGTAGTAAAAAGACTTAAACTGTCGATACCGCAGTTGATGAAACAGTACCAAGATGGTCATCATCTCTGATACACTTATCTTGCATGCTCTTAGCCGTTGACGGCCCGTTGCGATTAAGTGAGCCTCAAACTCAGGTTTGAATTGCTGATAAAAGTCGTCAATATGGCAGTATAGTTCGGTTAGGTTGTCCATGTAAGAAGTCCTTTTTGCTTAAGTGGTCTTGGTAAACTTACTTTAGCAACTTTGGACTTCTTTTTTTATCTTTTTTTGAGCCCTTATCCCGAACTGGGGTTAAAATTAATAACAACACAACCGCTATCAGCTGACTCTATTAACCACTTGTAATGGCAAATGCTTCATCGCTTGACCGACAATCGACCATGGCAGGCTTGGCACGCAAGCTTCGTCTACTTCTGCCTCAATCGCAGCAACGATCGCTTTGGTGCCTGTTTCTGCATCTACTTCAAACGGTAAAGGTTTGGCATTTTCATTGATTTCGGTGCGCACATAACCTGGATAAATGGTCGATACCTTAATCGGCAATTTGGTCAATTGCATATCGGCACGGATACCTTCTGCAAGATGTGCTAAACCCGCTTTACTTGCGCCATAAGCGGTCAAATGCTTAGGCAAGCCGCGCATCGCTGACATACTAGATATCACCACCAGATGACCGCTATTTTGAGCTCGGAAAATATTCATCGCCGCTTCACATTGGGCAAGCGCTGAGATGAAGTTAATCTCGACGGTTTTGCGATTGGTATCAAAGCGCCCTTTGCCAATCCGGCGGCTATCACCGACGCCGGCATTGACCACCACGCGATCAATATGACCAAAATCCGCTGCGAACCCATCAAACACCTCGAATATCGCATCGTAATCACTGACATCCAAGACACGGTATTCAATACGGATATCAGGATACTGCGCCGATAGCTCGGTTTTTAAATTTTCTAAACGATCAGTACGGCGGGCGCAAATGGCAAGATTATAACCAAGTTTTGCAAAGAGTCTTGCCATACCCTCGCCTAACCCTGAGCTTGCGCCAGTGATTAAAACCGTTTTACCGCGGCCAACCTGTTGCTTATTTAAACCTTTCAGATAACGCGCTGGCTGAATGGCACTAAATAACTGATTTTTATGGTGGTTAGCGCTACTGGTCACTAAGTTTATTAATTTATTTTTCATAAACCATCCTATTGGTATTCATATAAATGACGTCGACTGTCTATCGTAACGTAAATCTACAGAGTAAGTTTAGCAGTTATAGCCTAAAGCAAACACGCAAGCAACCTAAAGCAGCATAGAATCAAACTACTTTCACCCTGTAATGATTGATTTTAAAACCATAAAAAACGGCTACCTAGTTACAGTAACCGCTTCACGATGTTTTTAATTAACTGGCTTTAAGACTTTGATCTTTGTTTTTTAGCGCCAAGTCACAAAGCGTTTGCCCTCAGCAAATAAATGACTGTATTCGTTCAAAGACAACAGGCGACTCCGTTCATTTTTAAGCGTCAGCGATGTCACGCCAGTGTTGACCAAACTTTTATTGATTTGATAGGCTGTTGAGCTGCCCTGCTGTAATAACTGCGCAGTGATCGCAGCGATAATACCACCCGAGGTAAACACCAAAACCGTACTGTCAACGCCTAACTGCAAATTGGCAACTTGTTGACGTACTTGCTCAAGCGCTTGCTTGGCGCGCTCATTAAACTGTAGCCAGCTTTCGATATAATCACTGTCGTTTTCGCCCGCATGCCAACGCTGCATCGCGTCGTCAAACAACTCTGCCAGCCGTGTGACTGGCACCTCTGCTTTAGCAATCTCAGCAGCAATTCCCACACGGCTAGCAAAAGCAGGATTAGATTTTATCAGTACATCTTTATGATTAAACTCATCAAACTGCGGCAGTACATAGCTATCAGGCTCATCTAGATTGATGGCAGTTACGCTTGGTTTTTCGTTACTCTCGCCAAAAGATGACTGATAACTTTGCCAAAAATGGCGCGCAGAATCTTGCTGCCTAACCAAACTACCGCTAAAAATCGCATCGATTCGGCGCTGGGTCGTTGCATAATGCTGACCCAGCATTTGCGCCTGCATACTACCAAGCTCTGAGAGCTGGTCGTAATCTTCTTGCCCAAATGACGCTTGACCATGACGCGCTAAAAGTATGGTTGTCATAAAACATTGCCTTATTAATCGTACTTTTTTAAATTTTTTAGATTGAATCAACGGCTATAAATTTGTGCATTTACTATGCGTTTAAAGCGTTTATTCTTTAGCTTTAGAATTACTTTGTCCAAAATAGCTTTTTGGTAAAATGCCCTTGATAACCGTTTGAATCGGACTTGGTAGTTGCTCGACCATCGCCGCATCGACGCCTATATCTTGCAGATGCGGTTGCACGTGGCTTATAAATAAAGCCTCGCCTTCATACTGAGCAATCAGCTTGAGACATTTAGCATGTAAGACATGGACGATAATCCAAAAGTTCTTAAAAGCTGGATTGCTGGTTTGTTTATTATAATAACGATAATAAATCTGCTGCACGATACCGGCTAGGCGAAATAGTCCAAACACTTCATAAAACGTCCAGTTGTCTATCTTAAGGCCCGTCTTTTTAAGATAATAGGTTACCACTTCATCACGGGTCATCATGCCTTTTAAATGCGTTGGCTGACGGCGAGATTGCTGCATGATGATGTTGTCATCTTCTTCAATCCAATACGCTAAAGCGCTACCCAAATCCATCAAAGGGTCGCCTAAGGTAGCCATTTCCCAATCGAGCACACCGATGACCTTGGTCGGATCATCAGCCGCCAAAATCACATTATCAAAGCGCCAATCATTATGGATAACACAAGTTTTACTATCGGCAGGCGTGTGCTTGCCAAGCCATTGTCTTACCAAAGCAAAGCTTGGCACATTGGGCGTTTTGGCTTTGACATAACGCTTATCCCAGCCCGTCACTTGACGCTCACAATAACCTTCGCCGCGACCAAGATTTACCAAATCAGGGTGCTTGGTATAATCGACTTCATGCAACTCAATCAAAGCGTCGATGACATTGGTACATAACTCGCGTGTTTGCGCTTCGTTTAAATCGACGCCTTTTGGCAAATTAGCCCGCGGAATGATACCTTCCATTCGCTCCATGACATAAAAGTCTGCGCCAATAACGTCTTCATCAGTACACAGCGCGACCATTTTTGGTACATAGGGATAAGCATCTTTTAAAGCTTTTTGCACGGTATATTCGCGCACCATATCATGTGCCGATTTGGCTTTGGTGCCTTTTGGCGGACGGCGTAAAATCAAATCTTGGCCGTCACCTTCGCCTTCATATTGCAGCCGGTAAGTCCAGTTTGAAGCGCCACCTGAGAATTGTGTCACCGTTGGCTCGCCTTTTATATCAACGCCTTGCTCGCGTAGCCAGTCGCTGACCGCTTTGGCGTCAAGCTCTTCGCCCTCGCGCACTTCGCCGCCTTTATCTAAAACTTTATTAACGGTTTGATTGTCAGCATCAGTATGGTTGGCATGATGTTCAGTTGCCATAAGACATTCCTTATCGTGTGGTCGTTTATTTTTTACCAGTTATTTGTTGTTTATAAAAGCTTAAGAGTTAAAAATTCACTATCAAATCATCGATAGTGAATTTTTGGTCATATAATTTAAATGACAATGTAGCCGACTTTTTAAGATTTAGGAGGTTTAGACGAGCGGCTAAAACCTTGGCGTTTTAATTCTAATTTGGCAATCATGGTTTTATGTACTTCATCAGGACCATCGGCTAAACGTAGTGCGCGAGCTTGTGCAAAGAAAGCAGGCAACATCGTATCTTGACAAACACCCATGCCACCGTGAATTTGAATCGCCATATCAACCACTTCTTGCAAGACAGTCGGTGCAACGACTTTAATGGCAGAGATTTCAGTCAATGCCGCTTTGGTCCCCTTCGCGTCCATTTTTTGCGCCGCGTATAGTGTCAATAAACGCGCTTGGTCAATTTTGATACGGGCGTCAGCGATACGCTCAAAGTTACCGCCTAATTGTAGCAGAGGCTTACCAAACGCGGTACGCTGCATACCGCGCTTAACCGCGAGCTCAAGAGACTTTTCGGCAGCACCAATACAGCGCATGCAATGGTGAATACGACCTGGTCCTAGGCGACCTTGCGCAATCTCAAAGCCCATACCAGGTCCACCGATAAAGTTATCGACTGGCACACGCACATTATTAAAGCGGACTTCGCCATGACCGTGCGGCGCATCGTAATCACCAAATACCTTTAACATACGTTCGATGTTAACGCCTGCGGTGTTTGCTGGCACCAAGACCATCGAATGCTGATGGTGACGGTCTTTATCCTCATCAGGAGTATAAGCCATGACAATCAAAACATCGACGGCAGGGTCGCCAAGACCCGATGACCACCACTTGCTACCATCGATAACAATCTCATCGCCATCGACGACAGCAGTCGCTTGCATATTGGTTGCATCACTTGACGCCACATCAGGCTCAGTCATACAAAATACCGAACGCGTTTTACCTTCTAATATCGGCGTTAGCCATTTATCTTGCTGCTCCTGTGAACCATAACGCCATAACAGCTCCATATTTCCGCTATCAGGGGCATTACAATTAAAGACATAAGGCGCGAGCAAACTGCGACCGGTGAGCTCGGCAATCGGTGCATAATCAGTAACCGACAGCCCAGCCCCAAGCTTATCATCAGGTAAAAATAAATTCCATAAACCCGCTTCACGCGCTTGTTTACGTAGGCTCTCGTACTTTTCTGGCCAGCGCCAATTTTTCCAATTACCATCAGGGTTTTGCGCATGACAGTCCGCCCAAAACTGTGCTTCTATTGGCTCGATTTGGGTTTCGATAAACTCTTTGACTTTGGCATGCATGGCTTGACCATGTTCGCTGGCGGTAAACATTAATGTGTCGGTAGACATAGTTGACATCCTTTTCTTTACTGATGATTAATGGCTTTTATGAAATTCACATCAAAATTCTATGTGTTGAGATTGCATAAAAAGATTAATGAGATTTTATAGTGTACGTACGTATACTCTGTTTTATCTGCCCCATTTATAACACAGCATTTGCGATTAAACAGCAAAAAAGGCGCGACCCGCTAGGACACGCCTTTTACAAAATACAAACAATGCACGATTCAGTATTGGAATGTTAAAACGCTAACTATCAAGCAACCTAATGATATTTAAACTTATTTTAGGATATTCAAGCGAGAGTCTAAATCAAAACGTGCCAATGCATCTGGTAGCTTATCAATCGCCATGCTGAGTGTGGCTTCTGCAGCTTGTGATAAACCCAATTTTTCGGCAAGCGTGGGCTTTTGACGTGAATGCAGCGCATACACTTCATTATTTTCCATACGCTCTAAAATGTAGCTGTCTGAGGTTTGCAAGCTATCAATTAAGTTAAGTTTTAGCGCATCTTCCCCATACCAATGCTCACCAGTGGCAACTTTAGCGACATCCAGTGTTGGACGATAAGTATTAACGAAGTGCTTGAATAACTCGTGCGTCTGCTCCAGCTCTTCTTGATATTTAGCGCGGTCTTCGGCGTCATTTTCACCAAACACGGTCACGGTGCGCTTATAGTCGCCTGCGGTGAACATCTCGTAATCAACGTCATGATTTTTGAGCCATTTATGGAAGTTTGGTAATTGCGAGACCACACCGATTGAACCAATTATCGCAAAGGGTGCGGCAACGATATTGTCGGCGACACAAGCCATCATATAACCGCCACTGGCCGCGACTTTATCGACACAGACGGTAAGCTTTAGACCGGCGTCTTTTAAACGTGCTAATTGTGCCGCTGCCAAGCCATAACCATGAACCAAACCGCCGCCCGACTCTAAGCGTACGACGACTTCATCGCCTTTATTAGCGGTACTGATGAGTGTGCTGATTTCTTCGCGTAAATGCTTCACCGCTGTGGCTTTGATATCACCATCAAAATCAAGCACAAAAACTTGCTGCTTCTCATCGCTATTATTCTTTTTGTTTTTACTCTTATTTTTTACTTTTAATGCTTGCTTGGCTTTTTTCGCCATGGTTTTTTTAAGTTGTTTAAGCGCCGCTTTACCTTGCGTTGCCTCCATCAGATCTTCACGACGTTGCTCTTGGCTTTTATTGAGATGGATAACTCTTAGCTCAACAGGATTTTTAGAAGGATGAAAAAGCATGAGCAGGATTCCTTGATAGTTGAAATAAATAATTTTAATAGATAATTGAAGGGGTTTTAATACGGTTTAATAAGTTAGCTTGATATGCGCACAGTGACTAGCATTTTCAAGCAAAATGACAATATTTAACCTAAGACAAATACTACTGCATAAATACCACCTCTACTGATACGTCCCTACCCTTCGTTTGAACACTACTGATTGGAAGCCACAGGTTGTATAACAAAGGCAGATTAGGCATAATATGCGTTTACATCAAATTTTCTGCAGCCAACGTGATGACCATTTGTCTTATATCGCGTTATTCGTGCTTTTTTGGCTAAATACTCAAAGGCACGGCGCTTATATTACACGCTAGCGGCTGCATTATTGTATTTCGAATTGGGCTGACAACTGGATAATTATATTATGACGCAAAGCACTATGACGCATAGCGAATACCGAGACGAATATTGCGGCGCTGTAACCGAAAGCTTACTTGAGCAAACCATTAGCATCGTAGGCTGGGTACATCGTCGTCGCGATCACGGTGGTGTGATTTTCTTAGACATGCGTGACCGCGCAGGCATCTTACAAGTTGTCGTTGACCCTGATACGCCAGAAGCATTCGCGACTGCTGATGCGGTACGTCCTGAATATGTTTTAAAAATTACCGGTCGCGTTCGCCGTCGTTACGAAGGCACTGAAAACGCTAATATGACCAGTGGTCAGATTGAGCTATTGGGTAAAGAGATTGAAGTATTGGCAAAATCTGAAACCCCGCCTTTCCCATTAAATGATGAGAAAACCACGGTATCAGAAGATCTGCGTTTAAAATATCGCTACCTTGATATGCGTCGTCCGCAAATGCAAGAGCGTATGGTTTTCCGTGCTAAAGCCACCTCAGCCATTCGTCGTTATCTAGATGACCATGGTTTCTTAGACGTTGAAACCCCTATCTTGACTCGTGCCACACCAGAAGGCGCACGGGATTATCTAGTGCCTTCACGCACTCGCCCGGGTAACTTCTTTGCTTTGCCGCAGTCACCACAGCTATTTAAACAGTTATTGATGGTGTCAGGATTTGATCGTTATTATCAAATCGCTAAGTGTTTCCGTGACGAAGACTTACGTGCTGACCGTCAGCCAGAATTTACCCAAGTCGATATTGAGACTTCTTTCTTAAATGAAGAAGAAATCATGAATATCAACGAAGGTTTGATTAAGCATCTATTTAAAACCATGATGAATGTGGAGTTTGAAGACTTCCCGCGTATGACTTACGCTGAAGCGATGCGTGACTATGCCTCAGACAAGCCTGACCTACGTATTCCATTAAAATTGGTCGACGTTGCTGATTTAATGAAAGACGTTGATTTTAAAGTCTTTGCCGGTCCTGCCAACGATCCTAAGGGCCGCGTTGCTGCTCTACGTATTCCTGGTGGCGCTGCGCTCAGCCGTAAGCAAATCGATGCTTATACCAAGTTTGTGAGCATTTATGGTGCACGTGGTTTGGCTTATATTAAAGTCAACGACGCCAGTAACATCAACAACGGCGTGGATAAAGAATCTGGTCTACAGTCGCCTATCATTAAAAACATGACCGATGACATCCTAGCGAGCTTGATTGAGCGTACGGGTGCCGAGAGTAATGATATTATCTTCTTCGGTGCTGATAAAGCCAGTATCGTCAACGATGCCATCGGCGCACTACGTCAAAAAATTGGTCTAGACTTAGAGATGCTGACCTGTGAATGGGCGCCTCTTTGGGTGACTGACTTCCCAATGTTTGAAGAAACGGATGATGGCCGCTGGACGTCAATGCACCATCCGTTTACTAAGCCAAAAGGCTCAGTTGAAGAATTAAAAACCAATCCTGAATCAGCGCTTTCTATCGCTTATGATATGGTGTTAAATGGTACTGAAATCGGCGGTGGTAGCTTACGTATCAATACCCTTGAGATGCAAAAAGCGGTATTTGAAGCGCTAGGTATCGATGAGGCTGAGGCCGAAGAGAAATTTAGCTTCTTACTTGATGCTCTAAAATTCGGTGCGCCTCCGCATGGTGGTTTAGCATTTGGTTTGGATCGCCTCATTATGCTAATGGTCGGCGCAAGCTCTATCCGTGACGTGATCGCCTTCCCTAAAACCAAAACTGCTGAAGACCCATTGACGCAAGCGCCTGCTCCGGTAGATAGCAAACAGCTACGTGAACTTGGTATCCGTGTACGCGAAAAGGCCCAGCCTGATACCAATAAACCTGCACAATAATTGGTTTAGTCATGCGCAAATATTGTTTATATTGCCCGTTATGTGATTCATCACCATGTGAATGGTTATGAATCCATATCATTTCTTCAAATTCGTGCCACTGTCTGTTTTGCAGATGCTGGCACGTTTTGTTGCCTGGATAATATTACGCCTACCAAATGCTAGTATTATGCGTACTGTGCGTATTAATATGGCACTGGTTGCGCCGTCGTTATCTGCTCATCAAAAACGCGCATTAACCAAAGAGATTATTTATCATCAATGTTTAACCAGTATCGAATCTATTAAAAGCTGGGCGATGCCACCGCAATGGAGCATTGCCCAGATTCGTGACGTGCATAATAAAGAGTATTTCTTAGAAGGGCTTGCCAATCCTAATGGAATGCTGGCGATTGTCCCGCATCTGGGTACGTGGGAGATGATGAACGCGTGGCTCAATCAGTTTGGCGCGCCAACGATTATGTATAAGCCTGTTAAAGGTAAGCTTACCAACGATTTTGTTCTACAAGGTCGCTCGCGTCTTAATGCCACACTGGTTCCGACCGATGGTAGTGGTGTCAAAGCGGTCTTTAAAACCTTAAAACAAGGCGGTTTTAGTATTGTGTTGCCTGATCATGTACCCGAACCTTCAGGCGGGGTTATCGTGCCGTTTTTTGGTATTGAAACGTTAACCAGCACGTTAGCATCAAAGCTAGCAAGTAAAACCAAGTGTGCGTTAGTTGGTTTATCTTGTATTCGCCGCGACGACGGGCAGGGTTTTGACATTTATTGTTATAAATTAGACGATCCAGCGCTCTATGACCGCAATACTGAAACCGCTGCTCATGCGCTCAATATTGCCATGCAGCATATGATTGAATCTCATTACAGTCATTATATGTGGGGTTATCGCCGTTTTAAACAAATCCCTTTATTAGACAACCCTTATAGGGCTGACGAAAAAGCTTTGGCTGATTTTATCAACGGTAATATCCAAAAACATGCCTTATATGATAATAAGCAAATGTCTAATAATTCTAAAGTTTAATTCTAATAAGCAACATTCGTACAATCAGTTAAGCATCTAGAGATATCGTCAATGATAGCTATGCTAATATGAGCAAGCGGTTATTTATTAGGATATTTTTTGACTGAATAATGACTGAACAAATCTTCATTGACTTTAATATGAGTACATTATGGCGACTGACGTAACCAGCCTTTCATCGACCGAGCAACTACAAACCGATCATAGCACTGCCGAGCAGCGTTATATTATTTGTATGAAATGGGGCGATAAATATGGTCCTGAATACGTCAACCGTCTTTATAATATGGTCAGTCGTCATTTGACCTTAGATTTTCAAATGGTTTGCCTAACCGATGATAGTACTGGTATCGACCCTGCAGTTGCTTGTTATCCGATTCCAGAAATGGATTTACCAGCAGGCCCTGAACGTGGCTGGAAAAAACTGACCACTTTTAAGCCAGAGTTATATGATTTAAAAGGTGTCGCCTTATTCTTAGACATCGATATCGTTATCGTCGATAATATTGATGCTTTTTTCACTTATAGAGCTGAGTATGAAGACAGCGTGGTCATTATTCGTGACTGGAAAAAGCCATGGCGCATGATTGGCAATAGCTCGGTTTATCGCTTTAATATCGGTATGGGCTCCTATCCTAATTTGCTCGCAAACTTTGAGCGCAACTTTGAAACCATTCGTACACAGGTTCGTCATGAGCAGGCTTATCTTTCTAACTATCTGCGTGAGCATCACCATTTAGAGTACTGGGATAAAAACTGGTGTGTCAGTTTTAAATATCAGTGTATGGCGCCTACTCCTTTGAATTTTGTACGTGCACCGACGTTACCTGAAGGCGCAAAAATTGTTATCTTTCATGGTGAAATTAATCCACCAGACGCTATCAAAGGCGGCGGCGGTAAATGGTATCGTCATGTGAAGCCTAGCCCTTGGTTGCAAGAGTATTGGGTGTAACTAAGTCATAGAAACATCTGGAACCCAACATGGAATTACCTCCTAGCGCCACTTTTAATATTGACAATCAGAGTGTTGGTATTTCTGCTTTTGATGCAAGAGAAGCCGAGCAAAACCTTCACCAGCAAGCAGTCAATATCATTGCTTCTGGTCCATCTATTACAGATTTATCATTTGCGGACTTAGTAGATACGGCGACTATTTTTGTGAATGGCAGTATTAGCCTAATGGCTCAATACAATTTTACCAATGTCGTCGGTTATGTCATTAGTGATGCGCGCTTCGTCAAACATCAACCAGATATTTTAAACAAGTACTACACAGGCCAGCCTTTGTATGCAACTCTAGCAGTGTTTGAGGCATTAGCAATCTCACACCCCAGCATGATAAGCAAATACCATAATGCAATGCGTATTATCTATCCTGCCGATCGAGCTTGGAGCGTAAAAACAAATAAGTCTTGGTTTGGTAGGCTGCTATTAAAACCACTCTCACATAATAAAAAGATACCGCTAGCATTATTGGCCAATCAACCTAACTTTGTTATAGATACGCAGCATCAGCCTGCGCCTATCGGCCTATCTTTAGATATGACATATGGGTTTATAGAAGCAGGAACAGTAGCTTACGTCGCCGCCCAGTTGGCTTATTCACGTCACGCTGGCACGATTCACTTATATGGGATTGATTTATTGAATAATAACCAACCTCGATTTTATGAGAGTAAAGGCGATAGCGCGCCTTGTAAATTAGATAAGGCAATTACTGATCGGATTGTGCCGTCTTTTAACCTGCTAGGTAAGATTTATAAAGAAAATAACGTGCCTGTTGTAAATCATTCACCAGTCTCTCAGGGTCTATTTAGTGCACTAGATTAATTGCTATTTTTTAAATGTATTAGTGGATAGAAAATTTTGGTCAGATACACGCTTCAATCAATATATAAACATTTACGAATAGGGTTTGTATTAAATGACAGCACCGAGTGGATGGCGAAGAAAAGCGATTTTACTGTTTAAAAGTGAAAAACAATTAAATGCGGGAAAAATCGTCAAAACCTTTATGAATAAAAGCCTTGATGAGATGAAAGCCTCTCTAATCACAGATGCTATGTGCGATGCTTCAGCCTTAACGCATAAACCGCGAACCAATGATTTAACTGCTCATTTGGAGAATTTAAAACATCAGTTTATCGGGCAGTCAGAGCTTTGTTTTTATCATGCCACACTCGTAGTATTACTACGTCGCAATTATAAGCCCAAAGAAATTTTTTCTGAGTTTGAGCAGTTATGGAATACAGAAACAGACTATCTGTTAGAGCATTTGTCTTTACGCTGGGTTGTTTCTGCCTGTGACACCTTTGTTGATCATTCAACCGATAGCATCAGGGCTGCTATTTTGATGAACATCACTACGCTTGTGAATACTTTAAGAATTTATGAAACTAAACAGTTTTTGCTACAACCTGCTAATTCTGAATCTTTGCCCCTGCTCGACGACAATATTGAGGCATTTTATCGGAATGACATTCCTTTATACGACGGCTTGACTTATTTTCGTATTGGCTCTGATGATACTTTAAAAAACATGCGTAAGCGTTATGAGAGTTTTTATGGGTCCGATAAGCTAGCGACGACAATGCTATTATCCGTTTTTGACAAGCTTCAAAAAAACAACAGTGCTTTTTCTACTATGCGCTCTTTACATAAAAGTAAAAACTCTGAGTGGTGGTTAGATTAAAATCAGTTACTAATACTACTGGATATATTTGAAATACTTATCTAATATAGCGCCAGAAAATCTCACCATTCGTGTTTTATTATTAAATTTACAGAGCTTTCCATGACTTCAGCTTCAACTCCATTATTCTTTGAAAAAATCAGTGCACCGGATAGCTTTATCGTATGTTGTTTTTATACCGACAGTTATCGCAGTCATGCTTTAAATCTAAAGCAATCGCTCGATGAATTTAACCTCAATTACTACTTTAAAGAAGTGGAAGATGCGGGTTACTGGGAGGCAAATACTCGTATCAAACCACACTTCATTTTAGAATGTCTAAAAAAATTCCCTAATAAAAATATTTTATATTTAGATGCCGATGCACTGGTCAAAAAACCTTTAGATTATTTTAATACTATTGATGCTGATGTCGCATTTTATAAGACTAAAGGACTGCCGGGCATGTCGCACGACTATCTGGCTAGTACTATGTTTTTTAGCAATACTGCCAATACTATGGCTTTAGTAGAACAATGGATAACCGAACAAGTAGACGGCAAACAAACTCAAGTAGATCAAGACAGTTTGGATGTCGCTATGGAGAAGCTTGGCGACACCTTAACCGTAGAAGCACTCAATCCCGGTTATATAAAAATATTCGATAAAGACTATGATGGTGATATTTATATTGAGCAATATCAGGCCAGCCGTGGTCATACCAAGCTTAAGCGGCAAAAAATACGACAGCGTAATAGATTTATAGGCGGTATCGTATTGTTAATTGTTATAGCTATCGGTATTTTATTAAATAAATAACTATTGTCTAGAGTATATCCTAATTTTGAAAATACCAGAAAAGGTTGGGTAAGTTTTTTTGAGTTAAGAGCTTACCCTAAACACGGTTAAATACTCATTACTTAGCCTATGTTTGTTTAGCAAAGCTTTCTGCAAACGCTAAATATTTTCTAGCGATGGGAATAGGTAGAAGTGCTTCATTAAAAGGAGCAGAGAATTGTTGTGAGTCTTTCATAGCTTGGTTTAACTTCTCACTGATAAGGGTGATATCATCTGTTGGCATCAAATTCTTTTTTGGTAGTAACTCTTTGGGTCCAGATTGACAATCGGTACTAACTACAGGTGTAGATAACGCTAGAGATTCTGCAATAACTAAAGCGAACCCTTCCCAATTAGAGGTTAATACTTTAAATCTAGCATGTTTAATATAAGGAAATACATTTTCACAAAACCCGAGAAGAACAACTTTATCTGACAAATCGAGATCTATAATTAATTGTTCTATTTCACCTTTAAGCTTACCTTGACCCGCTAATAACAATGGCAAAGACTGATCTGTCTGCGCATAAGCTTTTAATAGAATATCGTGGCGCTTTGCTTCCTTAAAGCTACCAACGTGAATGATATAGTCTTGATACTCTGGAATAAAAGCTTCAGCTAAATTCTGAATACCATCTCTATCAATTGGGTTATGAATAGCAGTTACTGGGTTACTCTCACCAAAATATCTTACAAAATCTTCTTTAACACCCTCGCTTACACACACGCAAGGATGTTTTGAATATCTATCTCTTAGTGTTAACTTCAAATTATCACTATCTGTTTCATTAAACTTATAATATAACGATAACGTATTATGGATAACATAAATAATATTTGGCAGCTTACTATAACAAAAAATACTGTCTGAACGCTCCAGATTAGATAAAAGCAAAGTAGGCTGACCAATATTCTTAAGAATATAGTTGTCTACTTTTTTGGCAATAACTGAATAGCGTATCTTACCTTTTGGTAACCAACGATAACGCTCGTAGTCTATTAAATGATAAGTTAAGTTTTCATCTAACGTAAACTCTACTTTAGCATTAAATCGCAATACATGAACATCAAAGCCTAATTGATGAAAAGCTGCCCCTATTGTTAAAACAAATCGCTCGGCACCCGCGCCTTGTAGAGAGTTGATAGATAGGACAATCTTATCTTTTTGTGACGCCATAGCACGCATCAAGTATCCTCAATCGTTTTTTATAAAGTTGCATGCTACCTGCATTTCAATATTATTGACAGTTTATAAGTTAAATAAACGCGAAAAAAATGACTTACCATCTTTTCGACGGGTTATTTTATTACCCTTATAACGCTTATGCGTTTTTTTCGGAAAATGACCAAACGGCGAGACGCGGTAATCATCTAGTTTATATCCAGCAGCAAGTGCTTCATTATAATAACTATCAAATAATTCACTAAGCTCAGTTCTTGGATGTGGCATTATTTTACCATCGAACCAATGTTTAAACCCCTCCTCCTCGACTCTTGCAAGCGCGTATTTATGACTAAACTGCGTGCCCATGTCTGAATAATGTAATATCTTAATCTGTTCTAATGCCAAGTCTTCACCATCGATACAATTATAGCTATCTTCATAAGGTTCAACGAGTTGAGGGTTAAACTTAATTAGATCCATCATTTTTTGATGACTATCAACATCTTGTCTAAGCTGCTCAATTGGCAGTATCTTGCTTTTCGCTTTGGTACAATCCCATAGGCAGGTACATAACCTCGTCATATCAGCATTCGTTTTCGCAGCTACGATAGCTTGGCCTTCAATAGGATGTTGCCATAGTTGAGCCAAGTCGCTCAAGATGACCACATCAGCGTCCATATAAATTGCTCTGCCAGAATAGTTACAATATTCTGGAATTGCCCAACGGAATCCTGAAAAAGGGGTTGCCCACTTAGCCGTATTCCAACCTTCTCCTATTTCAGGGTTAGAATACCAATAACTATCTGGATTGCGTGATAGCTGCATCCATATGATTTCAACTGGCGATTTGGTATGTTTATGAATACTATACTCTAGAACCATCATTTGCTCTAAATCACAGTTATTAGGATCGCATCCTACAAAAACTTTGATAATCTCATCACTCATAATTAAATCCTAATAATCAAGTACAATAAAAATTATTATATGTTAATGGTTTTTAGTAACTAAAAATTCATAATACGACAGATAAAAATCGTGCCCGACTATGCCTATCTATCAATTGTCTCTATAATACGGAAAAACTTATAGACCAGACTTACTTTAAGTTGGTTGTATATTATAAGGCTCGTATTATGACACCTACTGAACAATCGTCCTCTTATGCTCAGCCTATAAATAATGGCATGGATATTCTCTCTAAACAACAGCCTGAAAAACCTAAATCTTGGCGCGGGTTTGGGTTGTTTTTAATGGCTTACTTTTTGGTTTGGTCTATCACTCCAAGCTTTCTAGCCAGCAGTGTACCCTTCGATGTTAGCGAGGGTATAAATTGGGGCAGCGAATGGCAATGGGGCTATTATAAACATCCCCCATTATCGTCATGGATATTATACAGCTTTTATCAATTGTTTGGTCATGTTGGCCCTTATTTACTCAGCCAATTATCTGTCTTACTGACCTCAGTCCTAATTTATCAGTTAGGTAAGAAGATTTGGTCACCAACCACCGCTCTAATCGGTAGCGCGTTAACTTTAGCGGTTCTGTACTACACTTACCCTAGCCTTGAGTTTAATCACAACGTCGCTCAGTTTCCCATTTGGGCAGGGTTGTACTTAGCGTTTTATCAATCTTTGACTCAAAACCGTCTCAGAGATTGGATATTACTGGGTGTGATTGGTGGACTTGGCATGCTAACCAAGTACACCGTGATATTCTTACTGATACCAATGGCATTCTATTTAATGCTGCCAAAACAGTGGCCATTATTAAAACAACCGAAACCGTGGATAGCGGCTTTTATTATGTTGGCTATCTTCGCACCGCATTTATATTGGTTAGCAACGCACGATTGGTTGCCGCTTAGTTATGCCAGTGGACGCTCGCAAGAGGTTGCTGCGGGGGCATATAACATCAAGCGGCATTTTAGCTGGATAGGATTTATCATTGCTCAGCTTGTCGCCCATATTCCGCTACTAATTATGCTTGCTGTTAATCGCAAGCGTTTATTAAAGACTGATGACTACAAGCACAGCTTACCGCAGGACGCAGGACTGCTTTGGTATATGTGGTTATCACCAATCGCGGTATTGGTTGTTTTAAGCTTGGTGTTTGGGGTGGGCTTGCGTGATATGTGGGGCATGCCAATGTGGGCACTGTCAGGGTTGCTCGCTGCCTCCTTGATAGCACCTGCCACTCAATTATTAACCGCCATCAAGCTACGAAAAGCTCTGACTATTTGGTTGTCCCTTGTTACCGTACTAATGGTAGTATATGTGGGCTTCGGCGACAAGATTCGTCATAAGCCTTCTCGTATGCAGTGGCCGGAGCAGGCATTGACAGTTCAAGCACAGACTACTTGGCAATCATTGAGTAGCTGTACACTTGATAGCGTTTCAGGTGATCGCTGGCTTGGCGCATTAGTGGCGATGAATAGCGGCTTTCCCTCACAAATGATATCCGGTCCTGCCAGTCACTCGCCCTGGATGAACACCCAGCGCCTACAAGAAAATGGCACGTTAGTCATGTGGCAAGAGGGCGAAGAAGATATCGTCCTGCCGTTGCTTGATGATGTTGATGCTATTGCCACTACTGAAGTAGAGAATAGCCATAACAACGCTAATGCCTTAATTAAGCAGCAAGGTCAATGGCAGATTGATTGGCGTGACGGTAAGATAGAAAAACCGTTATTGATAAACTGGGTGGCTTATGTCCCAAGTCGCTGCTTTAAGCATTCTAAATAAAACTTTGCCTATCAGCATTTGCTTATCAGCGGCTGGTAAATAGCCATTTATATGAATAAAATAATTGAGTGTTTATGCTAGAACAGTTGTCACAATCTCGCCCTTATTTGTCAATTATTATGCCTGCGTATAATGATGCTGAAGCCTTACAAGCCTTTTTGCCAGAGGTCTTCGCCTTTACGCAGACACTACGCGCGCCAGTAGATATAGCATCGGCCAAGCAAAATCTAGAGAGCTCAACAGCAAGAATAGCAAACTGTGAGATTATTATTGTTGATGATGGTAGCCGCGATAACTTAGTCGAGGTAGTCACACAGTTAATGCCTACTCGTCCAGCAAATACAGAATTAGAGCTCATACGTTTATCGCGTAATTTTGGTAAAGAGCCTGCGCTCAGTGCTGGTCTAGCAGCTGCGCGAGGCGAGATGGTTGCTATGATTGACGCCGATGGACAGCATCCCTTAGCAGTATTAGCACAAATGCTAACGATGATTGAGCAATCGGATATTGATATGGTCGCGGGTATTCAAGCCAATCGCCCGCATGAAAGCCGACTTGCAAAAACTTTAAAAGGCAGTTTTTATCATTTTATCCAAGACAGTCAGCGCTACGAGATTCGTCCTAATGCCGGTGATTTTCGGGTGATGAATCTCAAGGTGCTAAATGCTTTACGCTCATTACCAGAGCGCCAACGCTTTATGAAAGGCTTGTATGCTTGGGTTGGCTTTAATACGGTCTATTTGCCCTTTACCGCTGCCAATCGCGATACTGGTGAAAGTAAATTTAACTATGGCAGCTTGTTTGAATTGGCACTTGTAGGTATTACCTCCTTTTCTCAGCGACCACTGCGGCTGATTTCCCGCATAGGTTTTGCAGTCTCTGCATTGGCTTTTTTATACGGCTTATATATCGTGATAGATACCTTAATATTTGGTAGCGATGTCGCAGGCTGGGCAACGGTTGCCGCAGGAATTATGTTCTCTACTGGTATACAACTGGTTTGTATTGGCGTGATTGGCGAATATGTCGGTAGACTCTATGAAGAGGTTAAGCAGCGACCACTGTATTTAATCGATGAAGTCATCAATAGCAAGTCTGCGCATACTACTCATCAATACGCTGATAATTACCTACAGGCGACGGCCAAAAGTGCAATGGACAAACCAGCTGATGAATAACACAGCAGAAACGCAATCGAATGCTATGCAAGCCCTTTGGTTTTTAGCCGTTGGTGCCAGTGCGGCTTTGGTGCATTTTTTAGTATTGGTCAGTATTGTTAATTTCACGACTGCCACGCCAGCATGGGCAAACGTAGGCGCTTTTTTACTTGCTTTTATGGTCAGCTTTTTCGGGCATTTTTATCTTACCTTTAAACAATCAGAGTATTCAGATAAGAGCATTCAGCACAACAATAATCATATTCATAAAAAAAAGCATCTTCCTGCTTTAGGAAAATGGTTTAGTAGTTCTGCTGCAGGATTTATTGCCAATCAAGGCTTATTTGTTTTAGGGTTACGTTGGTTTGGCGAGCAGTATTATATAGTGATATGGCTACTGGTCACGGGCGTTATTACCGTTATGACCTTTGCCTTGGGCAAGTTTTGGGCGTTTAAATCATGAGCCATCCTCATTATAAAGAGCAAGCTGCTGCGCTATCTAACCATGCCCGCCCTGTGATTATTAACGTTGATGATTTAGGATTGTCGACTGCCGTTAACGATGCCGTCATTCATCTTGCTGAACTTGGACGTATTGGTGCCAGCAGCTATATGGTTGGCGGTACAATTACGGATAGCGATATCAATCGTCTGAACCAACTCAATGTCGATATTGGCTTGCATTTAGATTTGACGGGTATATTTGCTTCCGCCCTGCGTGGTTCATTAAAATCAATCATTATCGCTAGCTACTTGCGTCGTTTTAATCCCATGCAAGTAACCGATATTATTAAACAACAATTAGATGGATTTGAAGAACGCTTTAATCGTGCGCCTGTATTTATTGACGGACATCAACATATTCATCAGTTTCCTGTTATTCGTGAGGGTTTAATTAAAGAGCTCACTAACCGCTATAGTGATAAGATAGCAAAAGGCATGCTGAGCGCACGCGTTACTACACCGCTTATCAATGACGTAAAGTCTTGGATCATTTATATACTAGGTGGTTATGCTTGGCGAAAATCTTGTCAGCATCATCGAATTATAACCAATGATAAATTTGGTGGGGTTTATGGTTTTGATGCTGATCGTCAGCAATTAGCAATGTTATGGAAAAAGTGGCTGCAAGCTGCACCCTGTCATACAGCTAACGTATCACCTACACTGATTATGTGTCATCCTGCTGTTCCTGAAAGTAGAAGTAATAGCTGGCAGGATGACATCAAAGGGGCTCGTGAGATTGAGTATAAGTGGTTAATCAGTGACGAGTTTGCAGAGTTATTAGCTCAGTATGAAGTAAAATTGATGCGCTGGTCAGATATAACATCACCCTCTTGAACCTTTAATAATTATCAAAGTCGGTGTAATGGACATTTTTCATGCTGACGTAGGGTCTAACGCTATATACTGTCTATATTTGCAAGGAATCAACGCCATGAATCAAAAAACTGCCCTTTTTGTCGTGATAAACACACCAAGAAGAACGGACGCAAGCTTGGTAAACAGCAGTATCAATGTCTCGCTTGCAGACGGCAGTTTTTAGGTGGCACAAGACTCAATAACCAGACCCTTTGGACGGAATACACTCAGGGAAAACAGACCTATAAGCAACTGGCTGATAAATATCACTGTAGTCTTAAAACCATTCAAAGACGCTTAGATAAAGTCAGTACCCAGTATCAGATTAAGCGACCAAAGACTGCTAATATCATCATGGACACCACTTACTTTGGTCGCAAGTTTGGTTTAATGGTCTTTATGGACAATACCACTAGAACCGTACTTTATTACGCGATAGTGAGTCATGAAACCAACAGCGCCTACAAGCAAGGAATTGATCATCTAGCATCGTTAGGCGTTGATATACAAAGCATCACCTGTGATGGTAGACGAGGACTGCGTACTTTATTCACCCGCACCCCTTGCCAGATGTGCCAGTTTCATCAGGTGCAAATAGTGACCCGCTATCTGACTCGTCGACCTAAGAACATTGCTAGTATTGAGCTTAGACGACTTACTTTAGAAATAAAACTGCTTGATAAAGAGGCGTTCATACAGCGCTTAGATCATTGGTATTTGACTCATGAAGCCTATCTTAATGAGCGTAGTATCAATGACGATAACAGTAGAACGTGGTACACGCATAAGCGCCTTAGAAGTGCTTATCGTAGTCTCAGAACCAATAGTGATTGGTTATTCACTTATCAAGAATATGGGCATTTAGACATACCAAATACCACCAATTCTCTTGAAGGATTATTCAGCGAGCTCAAGCGACAATTACACAGTCATCACGGTCTAAGTGAGCACCGTAAATTACGGTTTATTAAAGACTTTCTACTATCAAAGTCGCTCAAATAGCATGAATTATGTCCATTAGCGAGTACCTTCTACTTTTTAGCATGAATTTTGTCCATTACACCTCAAAGTCATAATAAAAGTGACGCAATGATAAAGAGGAAAAAGCTAAGACTGTTTCAGTCTTAGCTTTTTTATTTCATACAATATGGTTTTAAAAATAAAATGCAGCTTTAAAAATTAATCAATAAAGCTTAACCAATCCATATATTGCTCATTACGGCCATGGACTACATCAAAGTACAAGGTTTGCAACTTCTCAGTCAATGGACCACGACCACCATTACCGATGACGCGGTCATCGTATTCACGAATAGGCGTCACTTCAGCCGCGGTACCTGTCATAAAGATTTCATCGGCTAAGTAAAACTCGTCACGAGTGATACGGCGCTCAACGACTTTGATACCCAAATCATCAGCGAATTGAATGATAGTACGGCGAGTGATACCGTCAAGGGCGCCGCCGCCCAAATCTGGGGTATGCAGTACACCATCTTTGACTAAGAACAAGTTCTCGCCCGCGCCTTGGCAGACATAACCTTGTGGGTCCATCAAGATAGCTTCATCATAGCCATTACGCGTGACTTCTTGGTTAGCCATTATAGACACAGGATAGTTGCTTGAGGCTTTAGCTTTACACATGGTCACGTTGGTCATGTGATGGGTAAATGACGAGGTTTTTACACGGATACCGTTTTTGATACCGTCTTCACCAAGATATGCGCCCCAATGCCAAGCAGCGACCATCGCATTGATACTATTGTCACGCGATGATAGACCCAATTTCTCGGCGCCAACCCAAATAAGTGGGCGAATATAGGCTTCTGCCAAGTTGTTTTGCTTAACCACATCTTTTTGCGCTTGCTCAAGTGCGGCTGCATCAAACGGTACATTCATTTGAAATATTTTGGCAGAACCCAGTAGACGATCGGTATGGTCTTTTAAGCGAAAAATTGCAGTGCGATTGTCAGCCGTTTGGTAAGCACGTACCCCTTCAAACACCGCCATACCATAATGCAGGCTATGCGTAAGCACATGAACCTTGGCATCTGGCTGTTCAATCATCGTGCCATTCATCCAAAGCTTACCTTCTTGTGTTGCCATATTCATTTAATAGTCCTTATGCTAGCGCTGACGTCTAACTTTTCTTGTTGAGTGTTAATGGTTAAATAAGTGTTTTAAGTAAAATTGCCTGCTGACACTGAGTGCCTATTTTTAGATGCAATTTCAGATGCAATTTTTCTATCTGCAAATTTAAGGTGCCAGTGATTATAGCACCGGCACGAGAAGCAAATACAATATTTTAGTTTATCACTGCATGGCTTTTATTCATATACCATTCGTTACAATGGCTATCAAAGCCCTACGCTTATTGCAATGAACTTATAACGCCGCATTATTGTTTTATGGCAGGATTATTCAGCAGATTCTACGCCCATCAAATGCTGCCACTGCGCTTGTACCAGTGCTCGCGTTTCTGTCCATAATGACTCATCCACCAGTAACGATTGCTCAGATAGTGCCAATTGATGGGTCGCGGCGCGGATACGTAAATACGCATCGGTCAAATCTTGGCAAACTTCTACTTCCCAAATACCAAGCGCGGCAACTTCTTCAAAAATACGTACGTTATCACTCCATTTGGTCAAGCTTGGATGTTCATGCGAATAAGCCAATACCGCAAACTGCGCGAGAAACTCAATGTCTACAATACCGCCCGCATCTTGTTTAAGATGGAACTTGCCCGCTTGCTGCTGGTGCTGACTGGTGCCCAAATGCTTTTGCATTTTAATACGCATACTGGTTACTTCGATACGGACTTGCTCAATGGTACGCGGTAGCGCCAAAACGGTACGACGAATGTCACAAAAACGGGCGGTCACGCGCTTATCACCGCAGATAGCTCGCGCCCGTACCAATGCTTGATGCTCCCAAGACCAAGCCTTCTCAAGCTGATAGGTTTCAAACGCATGACAAGAAACCACCATCATGCCCGCATTGCCCGAGGGACGCAGGCGCATATCGACTTCATAAGCACGGCCATCACGAGTTTGGGTATTCAGATAAGTCATCAGCTTTTGCGCCAAACGGGCGGCAAACTTCATACCACTGACCGATTTTTCACCCGTGGTCATGCCCTGCTCTTTTATTTTATGCAAAAACACCAAGTCTAAATCGGATGAATAGGATAACTCAAGCCCGCCAAGCTTGCCATAACCAATAATCGCAAAGCCGCAATCCGCTTCGGTGACCGGATCGCCATCTTGACCAATTGGGTAACCATAACGTTTGACGATTTCCGCAAAGGCACGCTCCAGCGCCGCCTCTAACACCACAGCAGCAATGTAGGTCAGTGAGTCTGACACTTTCATGATAGGGCGCTCTGCCAGCACGTCACTGGCAGCCACTGCGAGCACTTGGTTCTTTTTAAACAATCGCAGTACGCTCAGCAATTCTTCTTCATCGTTAGGCTCTACGCGCAACAACTGCTGGCGCAAAATATCACGCAGCTCAAGCTTGTCTGGCAGATGTCGATAGCGCTGCTGCAAAAACGTGTCTAAAAGTACCGGATACTGCGCCAACTCTTTTGCAATCCAAGGGCTAGCCGACAACATCGGAATCAGCTCAACGGTGGCATTGGGGTTTTCTGCTATCATCACCAAATAAATAGAACGGCGGCAAATGGCTTCTAGCAAATTTATTAAACGCGGCAAAGCGATATTAGCAAGTTGCTGCTGCTCTTCATGGACAAGGAGCGCGTGGACAATCACAGGATACGCATCATCCAAACGCTCACGCGCTTCATCGCTCAAATTGGCGACCATTTTTGACTGCCAAAAACCTTGTAAACGCTCGCGATTTTCTTCAGTTAATACCTCATTTAAGCGCGCAATCTGCTCGTTTAGATGTTCAGGCTCAAACTCATCATCGTCTTGATCCGGTATCTGCCGTTCAGTAACCATACGCTCAAACGGCACATTGACATGATAGCGGTGATCATTCAGCGTCGCTAATAACCCAGCCCAATCATCAAAGCCAAGGGTCATTGCCAAATTATGCTGCCACTCTGGGTCATGCGGTAAGCGCTGCGTTTGCTGATCGTTAATCGCTTGAATACCGTGTTCAAGACGCCGTAAAAAACGATAAGCTGCCTGCAGTTCTTGATAAGTAGTTTCTTCTAAATACCCAAGTTGACACAGTGCCTGCATCGCTGCCAAACAAGACTTAACCTGTAACTGCGGATGCCGACCACCATAAATCAGTTGAAAGGCTTGAACGATAAACTCAATGTCTCTGATACCACCCGCGCCAAGCTTGATATTGTCTAAGTCTTCGCGCTGAGCGACTTGATTTTGAATCAGAGACTTCATCTCTCTGAGGGCTGAAAAAGCACTATAATCAACGTAATAACGAAATACAAAAGGCTTAATCAGCGCTTGTATGTCATCGTAAAACGGCTGCTCGATGTGTCCAACCACGCGGGCTTTGAGCCAAGCAAAACGCTCCCACGCCCGCCCATGCTGGGCAAAGTACTTCTGCAATGCGGATAAATGAATCGCCAAATCACTGCCATCGCCCCACGGACGCAAACGCATATCAACCCTAAACACAAAACCATCAGCGGTATTATTATCGAGCAGTCTAATAATACCTTGTCCAAGCCGGGTCATAAAACGCTTGTTATCAATACTGCGCGTGCCTTTTGCTTTGTCACCGTCTGTTTCACCGCGCGCCTGATGCACAAAAATAAGGTCGATATCACTGGATAAATTGAGCTCATGCGCGCCAAGCTTACCCATTGCCATAATCGCCATATCATCGACTTGCACATTCCCCTTCGCATTAATAAAGGTCGGCTGCCCATATTGCGCAATCAGCTGCTGATAGGTATAGTCTTTGGCAAATAAAATGCAGCCATCGGCAAATTCAGACAGCTCATCGGTCAATTGCTCAAGCTCAATCATGGCCAAGGCATCTTGCCAAATCCAGCGCATCATTAGCAGCATACGCAAATGCCGCAAACCACTCATTACCTTGTCTTCATTGGCGAGCTGATAATTCTCATCCAAGGTATAATCTTGAATCAAATCATCAATTTGCTGGCGCGTTAACGTGCTCTGTAATGGATAACTGCGCAAAAACGTCTGGCAAGCGCCCGTTCGACTTTTCCAAACCTGATAAGCAAACTCGCTGGCAGTCTGTAGCACTTGTAGCTGCTCTGGGCTAGGCTGAAAGCCTGTACTACTAGGCATGGTAGATAGCATAACGACGACAACTCCTTGCAGCATAAAGCTATAAAAACCACATCAATCGCAAAAATTATTTTTACAATATTAACGCGGCTATAAACAATCTTATTTTAGGATTTTTATAGTAGCATAAATCCTCAGCCATGCTACTGACAGCACTTTACTGACTAAGAACTGACGAACATAAGAAAGTTTTGCGAATAATGCTACAATAGCCAATACTTAAAAGGACTTAAAACCTAAACCTAGAAATCTTGAGTTTTAAACACTTTGGGTCTTAAAAATCTTGAGACGCTGTGCTTTTTTCTTTATTCTCATTCATCATAAGTGACACCGCGATTATGACGACCACAACCCCGCTATTATTAATTACTGCTGATCCCAGCCATCCGCTGGCATATCTTGCGCTACGCTATGCGCGTACCTATCTAGCAAACACTGATACAAATAATAATGACACGAACAATAATGATGAGACCGATAACAGCGATAATAATGAAAACGTACCTGCGCCATTGAATATTTTTTTCTATGCCGATGCCGCCAATACCGCCAATCGCTTGCGCTGGCAGTCAGCAGACCAGATGAATATCACTCAAGAGTGGCAAAAGCTTGCTGAGCAATATCAGTTGACGCTGCCTGTTTGTGTCAGTACGGCGCTTAGCCGCGGTATTTCAGATAGCGAAAATAGCACTCGCCATCAGTTAGATAGCGAAAATCTGGCAGCTAGTTTTAAGCTGGTAGGACTGAGTGAGCTTGCGATGATGATGCAAGGTAACTGTCGTTTACTCCAGTTTTAAACAGCGTTTTACATGACAACTCGCTGTCAAAACAGCCAACTTAATAATAACCAGATGAATAATAGTGGTTGGCGATAATCAGATTAGGAATACATCATGAAATTACTCATTCGCTTGCATACGCCTACCGAGATGGTAAGTTATGAAGGCTGCGCGCTGGCTTTAACCTTAGCGACTTTTGGTCATGAGGTGCAGCTGTATTTGGATGCGCCGGTCTTTGGTTTTTTAATGCAGCCTGAATCACGTTTGCATGGCATGATTCAGTCGCTTGAGTTATATGATATGCCAGCCGCTTGGTTACCGGACGATGTGTTTAGCGGTTGGATTGCGGGCATGTTACCGGCAGATTTGGCGACGCAGCTGACCTTGATACCAGAGGTGGTAAATTCGCAAGAATTTGACCAGATCTTAGTCTTTTAGTAGCAACTTTTTGGGCTAGGACGAATTTACATTGTTAATATTTATTTTAATATGACAACAAATATAGTAAGTAAGCGGACACGATTATGGCAACTTTATATCAATTACATAGCAGTATGGATACGCTCAGACGCAGCACAGAACAAATGACATCGACGTGGCGTGCGGGTGATAGCATTATATTATTGGGCACAACGGTCGCTTTTATTGACTGGTTTAATGCTTATTTGGAAGACCTTGAGTACATTGAAACAAAAGATGTAGCGGCTATTTATGCTCTCGCTGAGGACGTAGCGCAGCTGAATGATAATACGGCGGCAAAGCTCAATTTATCCGCCAAATTAACGGCTGTTTTGAGCGATGATGAATGGGTCGCCTTAACTCAAAATACTTATGCGAATGGCGCTACCTTTGATAAAGTGGTAACAATTGCTCTATGATGAATCCTAAAGATGATATTACACCTGCTGAGAAGATGACTGCAGTGGACTTAGACCAAGACGGGCATTTATGCGACCATACAGTTTGGACGCCTGCGATTGCGCAGCAGCTCGCGAATACTCTAGATGTAACTTTAAATGCTGAACATTTAGCCATCTTACAGCAGGTACGCGCATTTTTTACCAAATTTAATCACGCGCCAGCGACCCGCCCGCTGATTAAATGGCTACAGCAAACCTTGCCTGAGCATGACATCAGCAATCAAAAGCTCCAGCAGTTATTTAATACGGGTTTGGTTGCCCGTCATGTCAATCGTCTTGCTGGCTTGCCAAAACCGCCAAATTGTTTATAAAACACGTGGTTTATAAAAAAGTAGCAAAAAAGCGGTTAAAGAAAATTAAACGACTGATTTTCTTTAATCGCTTTTTACCCAATCACCCTGCTAGCTTCTCTATCTCTACTCTATTTTGGGTCATAAACGGTCAAGGTGTCATAACCGATACTGCGACCTTCATCGCCGTCAAATCCTTGCTGTCGCCAAACTTCATACAAGCATATTGCCACGCTATTAGAAAGATTTAAACTGCGCGAATCCGCAAGCATTGGTAAGCGTAGCCAGTTATCAGCGCCGATATCGGTACGGATATCCTCTGGCAGCCCTGCCGTTTCAGAACCAAAGACCAGCGCCACATGATGTGATGATGGGCTATTAGACGCACTGCTGTCTAAATGCTGAGTCGTTTGTCCACTAAAATCATAGTCATAAAACGGTTTACTCAGCTTAGTCGTCAGCGCGGTGATAATCTCGCAACCAGTCGCTTGTAGCGCTTGCTTGGTCATTGCCCAATCGTCATGTACTTGCAGATGAGCGTATTCATGATAATCGAGACCTGCACGGCGTAGCTTCTTATCGTTGAGCTCAAACCCTAACGGCCTAACCAAATGTAGCTGCGCCCCACTATTGGCACATAAGCGTATAATATTGCCAGTATTGCTAGGCATCTTTGGCGCTACCAACACGATATGAATGGTCATACAAACTCCGTAAATGATTTAAGCGTATTGTCTAAACTTATATGGCAGACGTAATCAAAAGTTACAGTTTACTGCCAATAATTACATTTTGATACTGGGCACTGATTTTAACTTTGATTATCATGACCCTAATGGATAACGAGATAATTTAAAAACATTGTCCTTGTATCCTGTAACCCCTCAGTGAAACTTAAGCAAAACGCTATAGTTTACTGTTATTACTTATAAACCCTGTCTTTTTTGAGGAAAAAATTATGAAAAAATTAGTTATCGCTTCTTTGACTGCTATGTTTGTACTAACTGGTTGCAACACGTTTAAAGGTCTAGGCCAAGACGTATCAAGTGCTGGTGGCGCTGTAACTGGTACTGCACAAGACGTACAAAACAAAATCTAAGTCTGAGCCTTTTTAGACTTATGTTAAAGAAGCTTATCATTTGGTAAGCTTCTTTTTTTATCTGCGAATTTTACAAAAACACTCTTAAGATCTGATTAAGATATCTTCTCCCCAGCGCCGTTGGCTGTAAGTGTTCATGTTCATCTACCAATAACCCTTGTTGAATAAGTTGATTTACTTCTAGAGCAATATTGTCATAGCTCAGCCCTGTTCGAGCTTCAAACAAAGACCATGTCACGCCTTCACGTAAACGTAAGGCATTAAGCATAAACTCACTGACCAGCTCATCACTCGCAATTGCCTGCCAGCCGACCATTTTTGGCGCGCCCTCTTTTTTTATATTATTCCTCGTGTCGATATCAAAAGTCATATAGTCTTTTGGCATACGAGATTTGCTAAAGCGATAAATACCCGTCTCTGTTGATACCTTTTTTAATACCTCATCAGACACTCTATCAGCCGTTAATGTTTGATTTCCATATCTATCATCAATGGTGACTTTACCGTGCGCACCAGCACCAATCGCTAAATAATCACCAAATTGCCAATAATTGACGTTGTGACGGCAAGGTTTATCGGACGCACCTGCCCAGGCCGACACTTCATAGTTGTCATAGCCCAAACGCTCAAGCAATGTCTGCCCCGCTTGCTCAATATCTGCCAAACTATCTTCATCGGGTAAAATCGGCTGACTGCGATAAAACACCGTATTTGGCTCAATCGTTAGCTGATACCAAGAAATATGTGTAGCACCTGCCTCATGCGCCATTTGAATATCGTTCAGGGCTTCACTCATCGTTTGCTGCGGTAGCCCATGCATCAAATCGACGTTGACACGTTCAAATCCAGCGCGACGAGCGGCTTTAATAGCTGATAATGCTTGGGTGGGATTGTGAATACGCCCCAGCGTGGTGAGCTGGCCAGCAGCAAAGCTTTGTACGCCAATCGACAAACGATTGATGCCTACATCTAAATACTGTGCAAATGGTGCATGCTCAAGGGTGCCTGGATTGGCCTCCATCGTCACTTCAATGTCACCTGCAAACTGAAAAATCTCACGCAAACCGTTAAATAAACGCTGATACTGGGCAATGGGCAGTAGCGACGGTGTACCGCCACCGATAAATATTGAGCTGATTTCTCGCCCTTGGGTTAACGCTTGCTGTGACGCTGCATCAAGTAATAGCGTATCGACGTATTCATCATACATAGATAGCTGACTGTCCATCGGCAGCTCATGCGAATTAAAATCACAATAAGGGCACTTTTTCACACACCAAGGAATATGGATATAAAGTGCTAACGGAATATCTTTCACTATAAGCGCACTTGTTTCGTTCCGATTAGTAGCGTCAAGATTATTCGAAAAATGAGCGGATTTGATATTTGACATAAGCGGACTTATCTATAAAGGAGTAGCTGCGGTCATCAGCAGAAAGTAGCGCTAGGATAACGGCTGGGCGCGCTAAAGAAAAGCCTAATCAGCATAAATTGGCCATAAAAGTATTGGGAACAATCGGCGTTTGCAGCAATAGCTGATAGTGGTAATGCTAGATAAGCTCGATAACTACAAAGAATAGAAATGAACACACAATGAAAATAAATGATGAGCAGCTTTTAAAGCCATCACTATTAAATCGTTATGATTACACTAATAATTTTACAAGGATAAAAACCATGGCATATTGGCTTATCAAATCCAATCCTCGCTGTTTTAATATAGAAGATTTACAACGTGCGGGCACGGAGATGTGGGATGGGGTACGTAATTATCGCGCCCGCAACTTTATGCGTGACGATATGAGAGTCGGCGATACAGCATTTTTTTATCACTCTAGCGCCAAACCTTCTGGCGTCGCTGGTATCGTAACTATCAGCAAAGCTGGTTATCCCGACCCAACCCAGTTTCACCCCGAACATCGCCATTATGATCCTAAAGCAACTGAAGATGAGCCGCGCTGGTACATGGTAGATGTGACTTTTGAGCAAGCCTTTATCGATATATTGCCATTAGCGCAGCTTAAATTTTTGCCGGCGCTTGAGGATTCTTTATTGCTAAGAAAAGGCTGTGAGCAGCTGACCATTCTGCCGCTTGAACCCAAGCATTGGAACACGATTATGGATATGGCAGAAGAGCTGAATCTGTTGCCAGAGAATGATAGGATTTGACGGTAACGATGGCGTAAGAATTTTTATGGTATGAGTGCACATTTATCCACGCACATACCTGATAGATTTTGCTATATTTATGCACAGAAATTATTTTTTATTTACGCTTCTCTCTTATTGTTATAGCAATCGACCATCAGGACTCATTTATGAGCGCACCCAAGCTACTATTATCTGTGTTAACCGCCAGTATCCTCAGTCTAACTCTCAGCGCCTGCGGCAGTGATGGCGATAAAGTTAAGAAAGAATATGATCGTGTAGAAGATCAGGTAAAAGACGAATACGATCGCGTAGAAGATAAAGTCAAAGAGAAATATAAAGAGGTCGAAGATAAGTTAAGCGATGATGAAAAATCCATGGCTGAGATTTTGGAGTCGGTCTTTTTACCAGAAGAATCGCTTGATAAGTTCTTGGATAAGTTAACGCCAGAAGGCGGTCGCGGCGGTCTTTATGTGGGTCACTTTGTCGAGATTGATGATGGTGACGACAGCGATATCGATATCGGTGCGGTATACTTTGATATCAGTAAAGATGGCGCTGGTAGAGTTGATGGTAGCTTTAGTTATCAGCAGCAAGCTTGCCAAGAAAACAATGTGTTAGGTATCAATTCAGCAATTAAAGTCGACAACTATATCGCGGGTAAAGTAACGGGTAGCCTTGATACATTAAAATTTTTAGATATTAAGTATGTCAGCGATTTAGGCATAGAGACACCAAACCTATTAACAACTTTTGCTGGCAACTTTGCAAAAAATGAAGCAGGTGCGCCTTGGAAAGGCAGTTTTGAGTACCAAGACGGTCTGGGCGGCAAGAAATTATCAAGCGGGCAAGATAATTGTAATGTCAGCTATACCATCAGCGACCGCTCTAACTTTAAGACTTACCCACTTGATTATCAACTTGGCGAGCTAAACCTAGATATTACCGGTAATGGTAGTCAAAGAACCGTCATCTGGCAAAATTCTAGCAATACTAAGCACGTCTTAGTCAGTCAAATTGATGTTAATAAAGCAGAATCAGGCGCTAACGGTTATGTTCAGAATCTGCTATTGAGCAATCTTGAAACTCAGTTTGCGCCTGTTATTCCCGATCGCTCAACCAATTATGCGATTGTCGTACAAGCATTCGATGCCAATAACAGCTTGATTGGCTATCAAGCGCTGGTGCAAGATTTACCTGAATCGTTATAAATAGTTGCTTTTGTCTGTACTGCTACCCTAGCTAAAGAAGAGCCAAGTATGAACGAACACTGTTAAACCACTAACCTCATGCTTTAGCTTATTTACTATTTTTTCTGATGATGACCTGTCAATTCTACTTACAGATTGACGGGTCATTTTTCATTTTGGTCTTACCTGTTTAATTTTTTACTCTGTCGGCATGTTGATATTAATATTCATTAAAAATGGACTTGCTCATATTATTTATCGGAGTATTATCGTCGCACCAATCCTATTTCACTGTTTCGCTATTAACTTGTTGATGGCAGCATTTGCTCATCCACAATAATTACTGCAAAGAATAAAAAGTTGCTCATTATGGTTTTCCCATTATCCTTTAGAGATTTTAAAAGTTACAGCTTACGCTTAGGCGTACTCGCCCTCCCCATCTTAATTACCCAGTTTTGCCAAGCTGCGCTCGGTGTCGTCGACGCCATTATGGCGGGCAGAGTTTCTGCCCTTGATTTGGCGGCCGTGGCTGTCGGCTCCGGTATTTGGCTGCCGCTGTTTTTATTGGCAACGGGTATTTTGATTGCCACCACGCCGCTTATCGGCGAAGCCATCGGCCAAAACAATCATAGCCAAGTGCCGCATATTACCCAGCAATCGTTATGGACGGCCGGCGTCATTGGTATTCTCGGCTTTATCATTGTCAATCTAGCGCCCAATATACTTGGGGTGATGGGCGTACCTGAAAACATCCAACCCATCGCTGCGCAATATTTACATGGGGTATCGTTCGGTTTTCCGGCAATCGCGGTCTATGCCGTGCTGCGCAGTTACTGTGAGGCGCTCGGCCGACCAGAGCCGGTGACGGTTATTAGTATCATCGGGCTACTTGCCGATATTCCGCTTAACTATATTTTTATCCACGGTTTATTTGGTATGCCCGAAATGGGCGGCGCTGGTTGCGGGGTAGCAACGGCCATCGTACTTTGGATTAATGTCTTGCTGTTAGCGACATATACGAGCTTTACCAAACGTCAGCAATTTGCCAGTACGCGCTTCTTTTATGCTTTTGCCCGTCCTAACCGCACGCAAATTAAAAAATTACTAAAACTTGGTATTCCGATTGGTATCTCTATCTTTTTTGAAGCCAGTTTATTTAGTTTAGGGGCACTAGTTATCAGTCCGCTCGGTGAGATTGCGACCGCCTCGCATCAAGTGGCGCTATCAGTGACGTCGCAGCTGTTTATGATACCCATCTCGGTGGCGATGGCGCTGACCATTATGATATCCAACCGCTTTGGTGAAAAAAATCTGATGGCGCTGCGTCAAGTATTAGCCACAGGGCTTGTATGGACGGTTATCATTGCGCTGGTTTCTATGCTTGGCGTTTGGTTGTTTAGACCGCAATTGGCGGCGGCATTCACCGATAATCCTGTGGTACGCGCGCAAGCCATGCACTTACTCATTTTTGCCCTCGCTTATCAATTATTTGATGGCTGGCAAGTCAATGTCGCTGGTATATTACGCGGTATGCAAGATACCACTGTGCCGATGTGGGTGACGCTATTTTGTTATTGGTTGGTTGCTTTACCGCTTGGCGTTTATCTGGTGCGCTTCACCGACGTTGGCGCGCAGGGTTTTTGGATGGCGCTCATCACAGGCTTATTCTTATCGTCTATATTATTAAGTTTGCGTCTGCGCTATCAGCAAAAACGCTTGACAACATTATGGGCTTGATGCGCTCATACGCTTGGTTCGAACGTAGCGTCTAGTAACCATGACTGGCGCTACCTTATGACATCGACTATGATAAATCATTGAATATTTCTTACGCTTAAGCACGCTTACGTCATAATATGTAAAAAAACTCAGTTAACAACTGTACATCGATTGCTCATTGGCGTGAATATAGGTATCATTAGCAATTACCAATACAATATTTAGTTACACTATTTTTTTTCTAGAAATTAGTACAAGGCAAAATTAAAATTATGGATATTGAAAAAATACGCACCCTGATCGCACTCATGGAAGAAAGTGAACTGGTTAATTTAGAAATCAGCTCAGATGACGAACACATCAGTTTGACTCGTCACTATGATGCGCCAGCACCGACGATGATGGCTGCGCCTGCCGCAGGTGCTGCACCTGTCGCTGCCGCCGCAAAAGCCGCTGTCAAAGCTGGCAGCGTTGAAACCTCGCCAATGGTGGGTGTTTATTATTCAGCCCCAAGTCCTAATGACCCGCCATTTGTAAAGGTCGGTCAAAAAGTACAAGCAGGCGATACGCTTGGTATCATTGAAGCCATGAAAATCATGAATCCTCTTGAAGCGACTCAAAGCGGCGTCATTGATGAAATCTTAGTGGATAATTCTGAAGTGGTACAGTTTGGTCAGCCAGTCATACGCTATAAAGCGTAACGCTATCTACCAACCTTTACTTTGTAATGATTGAGACCTCGTTATTATTCATCGACATCAGCGCTCGATTTGTCTAAATTTGATGTAGCGCAGTTTGCTGTTACGATGTCCAAAATAGCGAGGCTATCAATGACTGCCGCTTTGACAAGGATGACCCCATGATAAAAAAACTGCTCATCGCCAATAGAGGTGAGATTGCCCTACGTATCGTTCGAGCTTGCAAGGCGCTTGGCATAGAGACCGTTGGTGTTTATTCAACGGCGGATGCCAATTTAATGCATCTGCGCTTTGTTGATGAAGCCATCTGTATTGGCAAACCCAACGCCAACCAAAGCTATCTCGATATTAGCACCATTTTGACCGCCGCTGAAATCACGGGTGCTGATGCTATTCACCCCGGTTATGGTTTTTTGGCAGAAAATGCTGAGTTTGCTGAACGTGTTGAAGAAGCTGGTTTGACCTTTGTCGGTCCCAATGCTGACCACATTCGCTTAATGGGCAATAAAGTATCAGCCATTAATGCCATGAAAAAAGCGGGCGTACCAACAGTCCCCGGTTCAGTGGGTGCCGTCACTTTGCATAACGCTGAAGAGCAAGCGCGCAATATCGGCTTTCCCCTCTTGATTAAAGCTGCTTCTGGTGGCGGTGGCCGCGGTATGCGCGTTGTTGAGCGTTTTGATGAGCTTATTGGCCAAGTACAAGCTGCCAAACAAGAGGCTGAGCTGTGGTTTGGTGATGATACCGTTTATATGGAGCGTTATCTCCAAAATCCGCGTCATGTAGAAGTGCAAGTACTGGGCGATGGTAATGGCAATGCCATTCATCTGTATGACCGCGATTGTTCATTACAACGTCGTCACCAAAAAGTCTTAGAAGAAGCACCTGCCCCAGATATCCCTGACGATGTGCGTCAGCCTATTTTAGATGCTTGCGTCAAAGCTTGTGAGCTGGTCAAATATCGCGGCGCGGGTACGTTTGAGTTTTTATTTGAAAATAATGAATACTTTTTTATTGAGATGAATACTCGCGTGCAGGTTGAGCATCCAGTGACTGAGATGATTACCGGCATCGATGTCGTCGTTGAACAGCTTAAAATCGCCGCCGGCTACGGTTTATCTTATCGTCAAAGCGAGATTGAAATTCAAGGCCACGCCATAGAATGCCGTATCAATGCCGAAGATCCAGCGACCTTTATGCCTTGTCCAGGTACGGTCAATCAGTTGTTTGCCCCAAGTGGCGCGGGCGTGCGTTTTGACTCGCACCTCTACCCAGGTTATGAGATTCCAAGCTATTATGATTCCTTGATTGGCAAGCTGATCTGTCACGGTCAAACACGTCAGCAAGCGATATCTAAAACCCTGCATGCGCTTGACGAATTGGTGATTGAAGGTATCAAAACCAATATATCCTTGCATCGTGATGTGATTTTAGCGGATGATAAATTTGTTAATGAAGCGCAAAACATTCATTATCTAGAAAGAGAGTTATTAACGTCTAATAAAGATAAATCTGATTCTGCTTCTTAGTTAGTCTTAGTCTTTTTGTTTAAGCAGAAATTAAAAAAAACCGCTACCTAAATGAACTGCCCCCCTAAACTTGGACGGTTTAAGTTTACAATAAGGACTGAGTTCTGTACTTAACAGGACTCAGTCCTTTTAGTTTCAGCTGAATTCTCTCATGATTATAATACTGCATAAATCTGTGAATCTGTTTCTCTAAAGCCTCAATCGAGGTCGGCTTTTCAAGATAAATAGTCTCACATTTTAGCGTGCCAAAGAAGCCTTCCATCAATGCATTGTCTAAGCAGTTGCCTTTTCGGCTCATACTTTGCTTAATGTCATTCTCTTTAAGCGTATTCGCAAACGTCTTCATCTGATAATGCCACCCTTGATCTGAGTGCAGTGTTAGCTCCTCCTTGCGCTTTGTAGGTATGCCCTTAATTGCACTATCTAGCATCTGTTTCACCAAATCATACACCGGTCGTCTTGAGAGCGTATAACTGATGATCTCATTGTTGAAGCAGTCTAGTATAGGAGACAGATACAACTTGTCCTCACCGACTTTAAACTCTGTAATGTCAGTAAACCACCTGCGATTGGGCGCTTTCGCTCTGAACCTGCGTTTGATTCTATTCTTGGCAATGACGCCGCACTGTCCTTTATAAGATCGATACTTCTGCCTTCTAATTCTTGCACTAAGCTTAAGCTGTCCCATAAGCCGTGCGATAAGTTTATGATTATAAATCAAACCTTCATTTTTAAGTGTCTGGGTGATTCTACGGTAGCCATATCGACCTTTATGGTGATGGTAGATATCACGGATACGCTGTTTAAGATCGGCGTATTTATCTTTACTAGTAAGACTCGCTCTATGGTAGTAGAAGCTGCTCCGCGCAAGCTTTGCTATGGCGAGTAGATCAGATAATGGATGATGCTCTCTTAATCCTTCGATGAGCCTTGCTTTGTCTGGTTGGCTTTCCTCTCTTTGAGCAAGGCATCGAGCTTTTTTAAATAAGCATTCTCCGCACGCAAATACTCATTCTCGCGTTTGATCTCTTCTATACTCTTTTCATGGTCAGGTTTGTCAGTGAGATAAGGATGCTTCACAGTGGGTCGTCCTTTAGCTTTAGCAGTTAAGCCTAGCATACCATGACGGGCATAGGAGCTACGCCAAGCACTGATTAAAGCAGGTGAGCTAATGTTAAACCTCAAAGCGGCTTGTGATTGACTTAAACTTTCACCTGCCATTGTGGTCAGGACTTGAAGCTTGAACTCACGACTGTAGATGGCTTTGCCAGTTTTAGGTTTGATTGCAAGTATACCGTCTTTTAAGTACTGGTTGACCCACTTAAAAACATCTTTATCATTAATATTAAAATGCTTTGCGGTAGCATAAGCGGAATGACCTTGCTGATAATAGACGATCACTCTTATCTTAAAGTCTATGTCGTATTTCATAAAATAACCCCCAAAAGTTGTGTCCAACTTATGGGGGTCAGTTCAAAAAGATAGCGGTTTTTTTATATGTCTAAATTTTATAAAGTGCTGCTTAAATTTTATAAATAACGCTAAAAGAATGCTAAGGTAATATTCTGGTGAAATTCATAAAGCATTCTGTACCCTCAGGATCGGCGCACCACTGCATTTTATTGCCTTCATGGTTCAAAAACGCTATTAATGCCTCGCCAGTTTGATCTACCTGATTACCCGAGCAATCGACTTCGTTATTATCATAAACCGTTTTTAGCGCAATAATAGGTAAGCCTTCATCACGATGGGTGACTAAGTAACGCCCGTAAGTCCACTCTTTACCACTGACTGCCCACATCTCATTATCGGCCGCAAAATTATAAATTTCCCGACATTGAGTAGACTTAGCGGTTAGCAGGTTTTTACTGCTAGTTGGCTGCACCTTGACGATACGCTTTTCATTTTGGATCAACACGCCACCCTCAGCGCCAGTGCCTACTTTTGGTTCATCAATTTTGCCCAGCTCCATCTTTGACGCCGCCTGCTTAGCTTGCGCTTCTTTGGTCATCGTGATGCCACTGTCTAAATCTATCTCCCACTGTCCGGCGATAGCGGGACTGATATGGGTGGTAATGGTAGGTTTACTAACCGCTTCACCGTTCACTGGCAGTGACGCTAAAATAGAAGCCAATGAAAATGAAGCAAAAGATATAGGTTCCATAATTAACCTTTTTTAATATTATAATAATAAATAAGACGTACATTAGCGTAAGTCTTAGACACCAAAAACACAAGTAACATTATGCTATTAGTCGTACGACTTTGATCAACCATGACCTCAACGTAACCCTTCATCAATAAATTCATGCCCAATATTGTTTTTAAAACTCACCTACCAAATATTAAGTGTATATACACAAAAATAACGCCATGGCTAATTTGCAAAAGCCATGGCGTTATAGACTAACATCGTAAATCGAACTATTTTATTATCGGCTAAAGGCGATATTAAGCAGCAACTGGACTAGCCGCTTGAGCAAAAGCAGATAACGCGCCTTTCAGCATCGCTGATACCGTGCTACTACAAGTGCCGATGCCTGAGTAAACATCACCGTCAACATTTAGTTGAATGTAAGCCGCGGCATTGGCGTTGGTTTTATTGTCATTATTGGTATCATCATCGATACCATTACCGCTGTTGTGCTGCGGATTAATCGCATGCTCAGCGTAGTTGATGACATGGATAGATTTACCTGTGTGCTGCGCAAGCCCATCAATAAACGATGACAAAGGACCATTACCGGTTCCGTCAATAGTAATGGTGTCGCCATTCATCTGTACTTGACCGTTAAAGTAGACCTCGCCGCCTTTGTTATTGACACTATAATCTAGAAGCTCGAAGCTGCCTTGCTGTAGATATGTCTCTTCAAAGGCTTGTAAGATTTCATCGTTTTGCAATTCACGAGCAGCGCTTTCCGCTTGTTTTTGGACCACGCCGCTAAAGTCAATTTGCATCCAGCGCGGTAAATTAAAGCCATAATTGCGCTGCAAGATATAAGCAACGCCACCTTTACCAGATTGGCTATTGATACGCACCACATCTTGATAGCTGCGACCGATGTGCGCCGGATCAATCGGCAGATAAGCAACGTCCCAAACGTTATTGGTTTCATCTTGATGTTTTTCATTGTAATCAAGAGATTTTTTAATAGCATCCTGATGCGAGCCGCTGAAGGCGGTAAACACAAGCTCACCAACGTACGGATGGCGCGGATGTAGGGGCAAGTTATTACACTCGCTCACCACTTGTACAATCTCGCTCATATTACTAAAATCAAGCTCGGGGTCAATACCTTGACTAAACAAGTTCATCGCCATCACCATGATATCCATATTACCCGTACGCTCGCCATTGCCAAGCAAAGTGCCCTCGATACGATCGGCACCAGCAAGCACGCCAAGCTCGGCAGCAGCTACCGCACAGCCACGGTCGTTATGTGTATGTAAGCTTACCGTGACATGCTCACGCTTGGCAATATGACGACAAAAATACTCAACTTGGTCGGCAAATACGTTTGGCGTTGATGCTTCAACCGTCGCCGGCAAGTTTAAAATCACTTCTTGGCCGTTTTCAGGCTGCCAAACCTCACACACCGCGTCACAGACTTCGACCGCATATTCCGTTTCTGTTTGGCTAAAGCTTTCAGGCGAATACTGAAATACCCATTCTGTTTCAGGATATTTGGCTGCGTATTCAACCAATAAATTAGCGCCAGCAATGGCTATTTCTTTAATTTCTGCTTTATCCTTAGCGTATACTTTTTCGCGTTGTACGCGGCTGGTTGAGTTATAAACGTGGACGATAGCACGCTTCGCGCCTTTTAATGACTCAAAAGTACGGGCAATCAAATGCTCACGCGCCTGCACCAATACTTGCAAGGTCACATCGTGAGGGACATGATTTTCTTCAATCAACTTGCGAGCAAAATCAAACTCTACTTGCGCCGCCGACGGAAAACCAATTTCAATCTCTTTAAAACCCACATCGACCAAGGTTTTAAAAAAGCGCATTTTTTGTTCAATGGTCATCGGATCAATCAGCGCCTGATTGCCATCACGCAGGTCCACGCTTGCCCAAATTGGTGATTTCTCAATCGTCTTGCTCGGCCATGTACGATCTGCTAGCACAGGAGCAAACGCAAATGGACGATATTTACGGAAATCAAAAGCGGCATTTTTTGGGGTGACTTTTGCAGGCGCGCGGTCTGCATTGCGTGTTGCTTGATTAGGCATAATCAATCCTTAGATAACATAAAGAGCTGAGTTGAAGTATAGTTTTAACTGGGCAACTAATGACCAAGCACTCTTTATCATACGAGATAATAAAAGTTTATGCCATTATAATAACAAAGTTTCTGTGCTAGAAATCAGCTTTATTTAGCTACTATTTATAAAATTTTAGTGAAATAGACCACTGTCTCACCTATAATTAGATTATTCCACTAGATAGGTGATATCCGATGTTAAATAATCATACGAACAATGTTTTACCTATAGATATTGATGCTACCGACAAACAGTTATTACGCTTACTACAAACCCAAGCACGTATGAGTATTACCGAGCTTGCCGAGCAGGTGAATTTATCGGCGACCCCTTGCGCGCGCCGTATCAAACGCTTGGAAGAAGCAGGTATTATCACCGGCTACCATACCCAGACCGATGCGCAAAAACTTGGCTATCCTTTAGCCGTTTTTATTGCGATTAGCATGGATCGCCATACTGCAGATCGCTTTGAGCATTTTGAAGAGAAAATTCAAAGTTTCGATGAAGTGGTGAGCTGTAGTATTGTCACCGGTCGCACCGAAGATTATCTAATCAAAGTACGGGTGCGTGATATGGCACATTATGAAGAATTTTTATTACATAGGCTCAATCGCATCGAAGGCGTCGCTCAAGTGCATACCAGTTTTGAGCTACGAGAAGTCTTTAGCCGTAGCGTGGTCTAGTTTGACTGCTTTTGAGCTTGACGCTGAAAAAAGAAGACTAAAACCAATCCCACTAATAAACCGCTCGCTGCGACCAATAAACCCGCGTTAAAATTATCCTGTTTCCCTGCCAGCGCTACCGTGACCAGCGGCCCTATGAACTGCCCTATGGCATAGGCCAAAGTTGCCAGTCCAATCAGCAAATTTGAGTAAGCGGGATTGATATTTTTAATTAAATTTAGCGTCATTGACACCATACCGACAAAGGTTAATCCTAAAATCACCGCATTACCGTACAAGCCAATAGCGCCATCAAACCATAGCGGTAAACACATGCCAAACGCTTGTAATAACGTCAACCCCATCAAGGTTCTGCTTTCGCCAATACGCTTGGCAAGCGCGCCCCAAATAGGGTTCGATAGCATGGCAAAGATACCAACCACCAACCAAATCAGTAGCCCTGCATAGCTTTGTGCTGTCAGGCGCTGCGTTGCCATGACTGGCAAAAAAGTCGCCGACGTAATATAACCAAACCCCGCCAGCACATAACTTGCCGACAGTAATGCAATCGCCTTGCTATGACCAGCGGCCGCTTCATATAACGAACGTTTAAAATTACGATAAGCTTGCGGTACAGATAGGTTTTGATTGTTATGGTTTAATTCGGCAGGCTTCGATTTGAGAGCCTTTTGCTGAAAGGATTGTAAATTAGAGGACGTGGATTGAGATGAGTGTGAAGCGGACGAAATCAAGCTTTGTGGTCTGATAGCATAAAGTAGCCATAATAACGGCAGACTGATAACTCCTGCTACCAGCCAAATAATATCAAAATGATAACCGAGCGTTAATAGCCACCATGTCAAGACGGCAGAGGCACTGATACCGACGCCAATCCCCGCATAGTGCAAAGCTGAGAGCACTGAGCGGCGCTCATTGCTAAAGTTTTGAATAACCAGCGATGAGCTTAAAATCATGGCCACACCGCTGGCGATACCCGATAGTAACCGAATAACATACCAGCTATTTAACGACAGATTTGGCACCACCAATAGCATGGTGGTCACGATGCTGACGGCTGTCCATGTTATGAGCATTTGCCATGTCAAACGCTGGGGCACAAACATCGCAATCAGCGCCCCAATAAAATAACCACTATAATTGACCGAAGCCAGCCAACCTGCAATGACCGTCGATAACGATAATTGCGTCATGATATCAGGTAAGGTGGCGGTAAATAAAAAGCGCCCAAACCCCATCACTACTGCCAGACAATACAACCCTATGCAAGCAATCGCCGTTTGATGGGTAATAATAGTAGCAGCACGGCTTTTAAGAGCAGTCATCATGACAGAGCCATTTTGTGGCAAAACGCCCACAATCCTTTGTGTTAAAAAAAGCCATACCTAACCAATTAAAAATAGAAAAACGTCTCAATACAACACTTACTGCTATCACGTGCTTACTACTAAGAAATATTGCGAATTGGATTGCTTGCTTGTTCAGCTGCTTTTGTCTGCCCTAGCATTTGCACGCGCTGATCGCTAAACATATCCATGTCAGGGGCAAGCGTGCGCATAAAGCGATCAAAATAGAGCATTTGCTTGGTCAATAAGGCAAAGTCACGTGGGAAATGAATACCATGACGCTTGCCGACCTCAACAATCTCTAGCATCATTTTATTGAGCTCATCAGCTTGCTCTTTACTATTAAAAGGCACACCGCTGGTAAAGGCTTTGTCTTCTGCCATGATGGTTTTCATCATACGCTGCAAATCATTGCCCAATGCCGCGACGTCAACCTGATTGCCGCCATGAGTCATTTCCATATCAACCATATGGCGCGCCATTGCTTGATAATCACTGTCTTGCATTGCTTGCATCATACCCATACAGGCGCGCCAGCTTTCCGCTTTTAATTTACCAACGATACCGAAGTCTAAGAAACCAATACGCCCATCGGTTAATAGCATCAAGTTACCCGCGTGCAAATCTGCATGGAAACTATTACACAGCATCAAACTGGCAAACCAAGTATTAAGGGTATCTGCCATCACTTGCGCCGGATCATTACAATACTGACGCATGGCGGCTTCATCTACCATAGAAACGCCGTATAAGCGGCTCATAGTCAGCACGCGCTTGGTGGTCAGCTCCTCATAGACAGTTGGCGCAACGACGCGTGTATTTCCTGATATCGCTAAAAACTGCTGAAAATCACGGATATTTTGCGCCTCAGCAATAAAATCGGTTTCGGCAAGCATCCGCAGACGAATCTCATCGATGATTGGCGCAATACTGGCAAAGCGCATCGAAGGCATTAGTAGCTCAACCAACTTGGTCATAGCGTGCAAGACGCCCAAATCGGTTTGCATAATCGTTTCAACGCCTGGTTTTTGTACCTTTAGCACTACTTCATCGCCATTATGTAAACGCGCGGCATGCACTTGGGCAATAGACGCTGAAGCGAGTGGTTTTTCGTCAATATAAGCAAAAATCTCTTCAAGCGACAGGCCAGCGGCGGCCAGCTCTTCTTTTAATACCTGTTCAATATAGGCATAGGATAAGGGCGTCGTTTGATCTAAACAGCTTTGAAACGCCTCTACATATTCGCGCGGAAATAATGACGGCGTACTGGCGATAAACTGCCCGATTTTAATATAAGTCGTGCCCAATTGCTCAAAGGTTTCTTTTAACAGCATCGCATCGGGTTTTTCACCCTTTGCCACTCTCAGTGCTGACAAACCAGCAACGCTTGCGGTTTGGCGCACACGATTAACGACATTAAAGGTATGCTTTAATAAATGCGGACGATGAATTTTCATAAAAAAACAACTATGGTAATAAAAAGGAGGTTATGAGGATAGGAAGAGTTAAAAAGCTTGAGCAACTTGCTAATGTTTGGCACAAATCGGACAATGCACATCTTTGCGATAGCCCATCAGTCGTTGCTGCATCTGGCTACCATCCCATATTAACAGCTTATTTGTCAGTGGATTTTTGGTTAATCCTAGATATTGTAGCGCTGCATTGGCTTGCAAGTTACCCATAATAGCGGGCGTAGTGGCGAGTACCCCTGAATTGGCACAAGTACGTTCATCCGCTGCTGCATCGACTGTTACCGAACCAAAGACGCAATGATAGCAGCCGGTATTTAAGTGCGGCTCATATAGTGCCAATTGTCCTTGCGTGGCTATCGCTGAAGCTGATAATAACGGAATCTGGTAACGCACACTAATGCGGTTGATGATATCGCGAGTGGCAAAATTATCCGTGCAGTCTAAAAGTAAGTCAGGCTTACCAGATGCCATCTCAAGCAGCTCATAAGCATTGTCTTCACTCAATCTGGCCACGGTCCCACGCGCCCTAACCAAAGGGTTAATTTTGTTCAGCATATGAGCCGCTGTCAGCGCCTTAGGTTTGCCAATATCTTCAGGTAAAAATAGCGTTTGCCGTTGTAGATTACTGGCTTCAATCACATCATCATCAATCAGCTGCACTTGCCCAAGCCCTGCCCGCACTAACATCTCAGAAGCAGGACAACCGAGACCGCCTGCGCCAATCATCACGACTCGCGAGGCTTTTAAACGTAGCTGCGCATCGATATCCCAGCCATCAAGTAATATCTGCCGCGCATAACGCAGCAGCTCTGCATCTGTTAGCTGTCCTGTTTCTTTGGAGTGCGTCATACTTTCTACCACTATTTTTCACCACAAGTTATAAGCAAAATATCCATTATTAAAAACCTATTCTTAAAGACTCACCTTTAAAAACGTACTCTTAAAAACCAATTATAACAGCTGACCTAAAGTCACCCTGTCATTACCGCCAAAGTCCTGCACAGTATGAACAGACTCAAAACGATTGTCCAAAAATAGCTGACGAACTTTCGCACCTTGATCAAAACCATGCTCAATTGCTAAAAGCCCACCTTTACGTAAGTGTTGCGGCGCCTGCTTAACAATATGCGCTATATCGGCAAGTCCATGATTGGGGGCGCTTAAGGCGCTAATCGGCTCGGCGACCAGTCTTGCTAAATGCTCATCTTCTTCATCAATATAAGGCGGATTAGACACAATCACATCAAATAATGGCTCATCCTGAGCAGACAGCACTTCATACCAACTGCTTTGGATAAACTTAATATCAGCAGCAACCTCATTTACCATTGCATTATGCCTAGCGACTTTTAACGCTTCTAGCGATAAATCAACGGCAACCACTTGCCATTTCTCAGCCTTATTGTTTGGCTGACGCTTATCTAACTCATGCGCGAGGCTAATCGCTATACAGCCAGAGCCAGTGCCCAAATCTAAGAGGCGATTTGGTTTATTATTGCCATCGGCACTTTTTGGTTGAGAGTTTATCCAAGCTAATACTTGTTCGATCAATACTTCAGTATCGGGCCTCGGTATCAATGTATGCTCATTGACTTTAAAATTCAGCGACCAAAATTCTTGCTGTCCCGTTAAATACGCCAAGGGCGTGCCCTGCTGCATCTTAGTCACACCCGCATGAAATTGCGTAAGCTCGCTATCGGTCAGTTGATAGTTTTCATCCGTGATTAAAAAAGAGCTTGGCTGCTCAATGACAAACAACAACCAATCAGTGAGCCAAAACGAGGGCAAATGACTGCTTGCAGCTGCATTCGTCAATTGCTGAATTTTTTGTTTTATTTGCCCAATGGTAGCTGCTTTCATAGATAACTCGTAAAATTACTGTTTACTAAATAAGCCTGTTGAACTGGCTATATGTCATGCATTAACTACTCTGAAGCGCGGGGCGGCTCTTTGGTATCCGTTAGGTTTGGATTGGCTTTGGTTAACTTATCGCCAATACCGCTGCCGCCTTCACCATCGCTATCGCTATCGCCATAAATATCGTCGTTATCACCAATAACGATATATTTATCAACAAAGTAAATCAGCGCTAAAATTGGAATACCAATCGCAAAGGTAAAAATAAAGAAGAACGGATAGCCCATACTATCAACGATAGAGCCCGAATAGCCACCCATGACTTTAGGTATCAAAGTCATCAATGAAGAAAAAATAGCGTATTGTACCGCGGTAAAACGTATAGAGGTCAATGCCGATAAGAAAGCAATAAATACGGCGCTGGCAAGACCAGCGGCTAAATTATCAAATATCACCGCCATATACATGATCGGCAAGCTGCCAGGGTTGTAAGTCAGCACCACAAATAATAAATTGGTCGCACAAGCGAGAATAGCGCCAATCATCATGGCGTGCATGATACGAAAACGCTGCGCCAACAGCCCACCTAAGAAACCACCAGCAATCGCCATAATGACGCCAACCAGTTTGACCGCATTGGCAATATCGGTTTTACTAAAGCCCATGTCTTGATAAAAGACGTTTGATATCACCCCTGCCACGATGTCTGAGATACGATACAAACCAATCAAGGCCAATAACAATAACGCCTTTTTACCATAGCGTCTAAAGAAATCTAAGATAGGCTCAATCCAGGTTGCCATCGCAATTTCTTTTTTCACCAGACCGACTTTTACCAAGGCATAACCCGCTGCCAGCGCTACGGCTAAGCTTGTTAGCAAATGCAGCGTCTCACTGATAAAGCTGACAAACACGCCTTCAAACTCAGGCAATCCTTGTCCTATCAAAACATAGGCGGCGATAAATGCGACGACGGCAAACACAAACAATAAAACCAATCTGACATAGTCTTCGCGGGTTTCAGCCACTAATGGCGCTTTATTAATAATTTTAGGTTGATTAATCATAAAATAAAGCAGCAGCAATGGCGCACAAGCAACCAATGCTAAAAAGTAGAACTTAATGCTCGGCATGGCTATCAGCGGTATCAGCGCAATGCTACTATCAAAAACTTTATTAATCAGAATATTGACAAGATATATAGCGCTAAACAACAACGCCGGTATTAATAGTAACGCTGAGTAAATTAAGAAAACTTTGAGGTTGTTTCTTTGCTTATTATTTTGCAGAATCTCAGCGGTTGGCTCATAACTGGCAAAGGTGGTCAATATGCCTAAAGTCATCACTCCGGCCATAATATAATAGGTATTACGCCACGCTTCATAACTATAAAAGCTTTCCGTTGAACCAAAATAATCTGCTAAATACAGCGCACCTGCCCCAGCGACAATCATACCAATGCGGTAACCTGACACATAAATAGAGGACAAAATAGACTGCATCGATGGCGGTGCCAGCTCAATGCGGTAAGCATCAATAACGATATCTTGGGTGGCAGAAGAAAATCCCAACAAAACTGCCGCGCCCGCCATATAAACCAACACGTCTTCGCTGATAGGGTTGACCGTCGCTATCAAAAAAATGGCCAATACAATCAGCAGCTGCGATACCACCATCCAGCTACGGCGGCGACCTAACCATTTGGTCAAAAAAGGGACCGGTAGCGCGTCGATTAATGGCGCCCAAATAAACTTAAATGAGTATCCCAATGCTGCCCAGCTGAACATGGTGACGACACCGCGGTCAATGCCTGCTTCTCTTAACCATAACGACAGACTGGAAAAAATCAGCAAAATGGGAATACCGGCCGAAAACCCTAAAAACAGCATGATAATAACGCGCGAATCTAAATAAGCCTTGGCGGCTTCTGCCCATGATTTTTCGGCAATCGGTTGTTCAGGCGTTACAGGTTGGACAGCAGACATAATCACTCACCAAAAATTGAGATAAAAAACACAACTGCGCACAATTTTTATCAATCATTTCTCAGTAATACGGATAAAAAGGATCGATAAAAATTGCTCAGCGTTGCACAAAAACCATCGTTAGCACAAAATTGAATTATGGTACTTGAGAACGCTAACCTTGACTAGATGTTTTTGCATTAACTTAATAACCATAGCATTTGGCAACACCATTTATTTCAATACGGTAACGTCGTGTATCAGTAGCTCACCTAAACATTAAAACAATCTTTCTCTCGTTGTTTATTGCTTTAAACATCTATTGTCAATTTAAGAAAAATAAATTACTCTATATTCCAAATTAGTATAAATTCATAGCCATTTATTATATACGAGAATAATAACTTTGATTTACACTAGCGACTTATTGAATACTTGTAGTTTTTTACTTTTATATACAGACGAGGTTTGTATATTTATATATAGGGTTAAATGATGGCAATCGACGTAGTGGTCAATCAGCGGCATCTACAAATCCAGCTCAAACAGTTGGAAACAGTGTGGCATACGGTAATCAATGGCTATAATTTGAGTCAAGCAGCTACCGTGCTGCATACCAGCCAATCGAGTCTATCAAAGCATATCGCGGCACTTGAGAACCAGCTTAAAACCGAAGTGTTCGTGCGCCAAGGCAAACGCCTGACAGGGCTGACGACCATGGGCACGGCACTCATGCCGCATATCGAATCTATCTTTGCTGAAATCCGGACCATCGAAAACCTCAGTTTGGATTTTAATAATCCCAATATTGGCACACTGACCATTGCGACCACGCACACGCAAGCGCGTTATGTATTGCCAAAAGTGGTCAAAGAATTTAAAGATCGTTTCCCTAAAGTTAATTTAATTCTGCAACAAGCAGATCCCGAGACCATCGCCCAGATGGTTATTCGTGGGCAGGCGGATATTGGCATTGCGACCGAATCTTTGTTGCACAATGATTATCTACGCTGCTACCGTTATTACGACTGGACGCATCGGGTTATTGTACCGAGCGACCATGAGCTGGCGGGTTTAGAATCGATTGATTTACCAACCCTTGCTAGCTACCCGATTGTGACTTATCACGGCGGCTTTACGGGACGCGGCGCGATTGATAAAACCTTTAGCGATGCAGGCCTTGAGCCTGATATCGTACTCGCCGCCCTTGATGCCGATGTGATTAGCACTTATGTTGGATTAGGATTGGGTATTGGTATTATCGCTGAAATGGCATTTGAGCCAAGCCATTATCATAATTTAACCGCCATTCCTGTCAATCATTTTGGGCGTTTTACCAGTTGGATGGCGGTACGTGATGATGCAGAAATCCGTCAATACGGACGCGCCTTTATGGAGCTATGCCAAAAGCAATTTAGTCAGTAGTTATTAACTGAGCCAGTAGCTTTTTAAGGAGTAGCTTTTTAAAACTCAGCGCTTAAGCAATTCGTAATAACTTCAAGCACTTAGCTTAATCATCGTTTTTCTCATAAATACAAACGGCACCGTTCTCAATAGATAGCGGTGCTTTTTTGCTCTTATATACGCCGCAAATTATTATGATTTGTTACTATCTTAAGTGCTGACCTTTATATTCTCTATAACTGCCCCATCATATGAGCTATTGAATCATCAGCCTGCTTTTCATTCCTGATATTTAAAAACTAACTATAAAAACGTCGTTACAAGGCGACAACTTAAAAATAGGTGAATCATGAGCAACACAATTCCATTATCATTTTTAGATTTAGCACCCGTACCCGAAGGCAAAACCATCGCTGAAGGCATTGCCCAAACCGTTGCTATCGCGCAGCAAGCAGAAAAATCTGGTTTCAACCGCTATTGGATGGCCGAGCATCACAATATGCCGGGTATCGCTAGTGCAGCGACATCGGTGCTATTATCGCACATCGGTAGCCAAACCAAGCGCATACGTATCGGGGCTGGTGGCGTCATGCTGCCCAATCATGCACCGCTTATCATCGCTGAGCAGTTTGGCACTTTACAAGCGTTATACGGTGATCGTGTCGATTTAGGTCTAGGCCGCGCGCCAGGTACCGATGGTGCAACATTTCAGGCGCTGCGCCGTCAAATGCAAGATGCTGATCGTTTCCCGCAAGACGTCCAAGAGCTCATGTATTTCTTAGGTGATGGCACCGATGACAGTCCTGTGCAGTCATTCCCAGGGGCGAAATCAAACATTCCTATTTGGATATTGGGCTCGTCACTGTTTGGTGCCACTCTAGCGGCGCATTTGGGCCTACCATACGTTTTTGCCTCGCATTTTGCGCCGCAGATGATGACACAAGCGATTAATGCCTATCGCGAACAGTTTAAACCATCGGCGCATCTAGATAAGCCTTATGTGATGCTGGCGGCTAACCTGCTACTGGCTGACGACGACGCAACTGCTCATTATCACTTTACTTCAGCACAGCAAAGCTTTGTCCGCTTGCGCCGCGGTGAGCGTGGACAAATGCCAATGCCAACTCATGATATGGATAACATCTGGAGCCCGGCGGAAAAAATGATGGTAGACAACGCTTTATCGGTGTCATTTGTTGGTTCTGTCGAAACGGTCAAACCAAAACTGGCAGAATTTATCGCAAAGTATCAACCAGATGAGCTGATTGTCACTGCCAACGTTTACGATCAAGCAGCGCGTCTGCGTTCACTTGAACTTACATCTGAGTTAAACTTGTTTACTTTACAATAACCTGCGCCGCTTGCATAATTATTGATAAACCTTAAGGAGATTATGGTCATGGAACCTTCTGCCTTTATCGGCTCATCAATATTTTTATACATCGTCGCTTTTATTGTGGTCTTGATTATTGGCGGTTATTTGACGTATCGTGTTAGCCCTAAACGCAAACATCGCCGCGTGAATAAGCATGATAAAGACAATATGAGATAACGACAATAAATGTTAAAAGTCCCCTTTTCCAATTGGAAAAGGGGACTTTTTTATAACGACTGTTTTTATTTTTATTAAAAGCGAAAGCATTTCTCATATACCTAACATTATTATCGATGCTATATCCACCCTAATCCGCGTAATATCGCCGCGCCAATCGCCATACCAAACATTGCCACCACGGTGGTAAATGCTAAAATATTGGCCGCCAATATATCATTACCGCCCATGGCTTTCGCCATCACATAACTGGCCGCCGCCGTCGGTGACGCCACCATCAAAAACAGCACGCCCATATGCACGCCTGATAAGCCAAAACCCAATCCGACTGCAATAGCGATTATAGGCGCAATCACAATACGTCCAATACTAGCTTGCATAGACAGGCCAGATGGATGCAACATCGACTTTAAATCGATACTTGCACCCGCGCAAATCAGTGCCAACGGCAATGCCACCGCTGCCAATAAGTCGCCAGTCGTATGAATAACTCCGCTAATAGGCGGTAACGGCAGGGCTTTATAAGCAAAAGCTGCGACCAAGGCGATAATTAGCGGATTGGTAAACAGCTTTTTGACAATCATTATGCTGCGACTGATCCACGTATCGTCCGCGCTTTTAGACACCCGGCTTAAGGTAATGACCGCTAAGATATTAAATAATATCGTCACCACCCCCATATAGACGGCACCAATACTTAAACCCTGCTCGCCGTAGGCATTAGCGACGGTTGCCAGACCGATAATCGCCATATTACTGCGAAAGATACCTTGTACAAACACCCCTTGGTCGGCAGGCTTATCGACAAAAGCCTTGGCATAAATTTCTGCGCCTATAAACAAAATAAAGGTCACGACAATACCAGCAATGATTAAAGTCATTTGTTTGGCATAATCGACCTCACTATCAACCACGCTAAAAAACAGTAAGCACGGCAAACAGTAATTAAAGACAAAGCTGGATGCTTGATCGATAAAAGCTTGGCTTGCCTCGCCGCGCCTTTGCATAAAAAAACCCAACCCCATCAAAACAAGGTTGGGCAATACGATGGTAATGGCAAAAATAATAGCAGCGGTCATAAATAAGCTCAGGTTATGAATATATCCAAAGCTATATTGTTAAATAAACAGCAATGGTGAGTAGGTATTTTAAAATGGGTTAGCTTGGATAACGGAAAGCTATTTTATTATAGTGTATATAACGCCGCTATTGCTGATTTGAATACGAGGGCGTGTTCTCAATTCAATCGATGTATATCTAAATGGGCTAAAAATGGTTAAAATTTTAAAATGAAAACACGCCCTAATCAGACTTTTTCACCCACTTGCCGTCCGAGTTTTTCTCATAACTGTTTTCGACAGCGGCCCATGCGGTAGCAAACCAGCGTGATTCATCGTCATATTGTTTACTGGCGCTATTGAATGCGGCCAAAAAGATTTCTTGCGCATGCTTTGGCAGATCATCTTTTACCGAATCGGGTAATTCAGACAATTTATCGTAAGGCATAGATTTTCTCCTTGTTATTCACTTTTAATTATTTTTAAAGCTTTCTATTTTTTAAACCAGCACGTCTTAAATTATCAAGTTTTACATCGGCAAACTGTTTTGAAATTGTTAAGGTATTTGCCATAAAAAAGCCCATAACGCTTTGTCATTACGGGCTTCTTTTATAATCATAGGTTAAAGCTTCAAGATTTGCTAAACCATTATTACGAGTTTAACGCCGCTTGGGCTTTTTTCTGCTTCTTGACGGTCATCGCCAATAGCTGAATGGCAGCAGGCGTGACCCCGCTGATACGTCCCGCTTGAGCAAGCGTGGCAGGACGAATTTGCGCCAGCTTTTGCACAATCTCATTGGACAATCCTGATACCACACTATAGTCAAAATCCATTGGCAAGGCAGTATTTTCCAAACGCTTCATCTGATCGATATCTTCTTGCTGACGGTCAATGTAGCCGGCGTATTTAACAGAAATCTCAATCTGCTCACCGACTTGGCTATCAACCTCTGAGCCGGTGATAGCAGCGATATCAGTAAAATGTATTTGCGGACGTTTTAATAAATCATACGCAGTCGATTCTTTAGACAGCACCTCGCCTGTCTGCGCCGTGACTTGCTGACCTAAAGCATTAGCAGGGGTTGCCCAGATGTCTTTAAGGCGCGAGGTTTCGGTAGCAATGGCTTCCATTTTTTCTTGATAAGCTTGCCAGCGCACATCATCTACCAAACCAAGCTTGCGACCAGTCTCAGTCAAACGCTGATCAGCATTGTCTTCACGCAGTAGCAAACGATATTCGGCGCGGCTGGTAAACATACGATATGGCTCAGTGGTACCATGCGTAATCAAGTCATCGACCAGTACGCCAAGATATGCTTCATCGCGGCGCGGCGTCCAAACGTCAAACTCACTGTTTTCACAGGTGACCAATGCCGCATTGGTGCCGGCTAATAAACCTTGTACGCCCGCTTCTTCGTAACCGGTCGTACCATTGATTTGACCAGCAAAGTACAAACGATCGATTGATTTGGTCTCAAGCGTTGGTTTTAGGTTCTGCGGATCAAAATAATCATACTCAATCGCATAACCGGGACGGGTGATGTGTGCGTTCTCAAGACCTTTCATACTATGGATAAAGTCTAATTGCACATCAAACGGCAAGCTGGTTGAGATACCATTTGGATATAGCTCATGCGTGGTCAAACCTTCTGGCTCAATAAAGATTTGATGACTGTCTTTATCGGCAAAACGGTGAATCTTATCTTCAATAGACGGACAATAACGTGGCCCTACGCCTTCGATTTTGCCTGAGAACATCGGTGAGCGGTCTAGGTTTTCACGGATAATGTCATGGGTGCGCGCATTGGTATGGGTGATATAGCAATTGACCTGTTCAGGATGCATGGACACATCGCCCATATAGCTCATCACCGGCAGCGGTGTATCGCCTGGCTGTACCATCATGACACTAAAGTCAACGCTACGTGCATCAATACGTGCTGGCGTCCCGGTCTTTAAGCGACCAACGGGTAATTTCAATTCGCGTAAACGGTCAGCAAGCTTGATAGAAGGCTGATCGCCTGCGCGTCCGCCTTTTGAATTCTCCAAACCGATATGAATGACACCGCCTAAAAACGTTCCTGAAGTCAGCACCACAGTTTGGGTGTTAAAAATAATACCCGTTGCCGTCACAACAGCGGTCGCGCGACCATTTTCGACTAAGATATCATCAGCTGCTTGTTGGAATATATCAAGGTTTGGCTGGTTCTCAAGCGTATGACGAATAGCGGCTTTATAAAGGATGCGATCCGCTTGCGCACGCGTGGCACGCACGGCAGCACCTTTACGACTATTAAGCACTCGAAACTGGATGCCAGATTTGTCCGTCGCTAATGCCATCGCGCCGCCAAGCGCATCAATCTCACGTACCAAATGCGATTTACCAATACCACCAATCGCAGGGTTACAGCTCATCTGCCCTAGCGTCTCGATATTATGCGTCAAGAGTAACGTTTGCGCACCCATACGTGCGGCCGCCAAAGCTGCTTCTGTGCCAGCATGACCGCCGCCGATCACTATCACGTCGTAATTTTTTGGGTATTGCATGTATGCCTCACTTGACTCTCGACGCAACCGTGAGCCAGAGGCTATCGCTGCATAGCATGGCTGCTGGTCAATAAGCGTCAGTCGAATTTAAAAAAGAGATAACGACTCAGATGAGCCATTAAAGATAGGTAAAATAGCCGGTAATTATAACAATTTTTTACCGTTTAAAAAACGTTATACGAAAAACTATTTAAATTAACTGCTATTGCCATTAATCATAAAGGTGCATCAATAAAAGCTTGATAAACCTCGAATGGATTTATTTACCAGGACTGAGTGGTACAATGCGGTCAGCCTGCCCACTGGCCAGCATATGGTGGCTGCCGTAAGCTTCTGGGTTAATCTGCAAATAGGCATTCATCTGCCCAATAGCGTCGCCGTCATTGGTCGCCAAGATTTGCTCTTTAATCATCTCAACAGGCGGCAATGGCAAGTTTTTTAGCAAAGCCAAACGCTGAGCGTTATCACCCTTTAGCACAACCATCTCAATAAGTTGCCGCGCATCGATGGGTAAATCAGGGGTGTTTTGTGCCAATAATGCCAAATGATAAGCACCAGCTGCATCTTGATCCGCGACGATACGCTGCTCAATGGCAATATAAGTCGCTTCGGTTGCGCCGCCTGCTACGCTAAGCTGATGGATACATTTAAGGGCAGAATTTGGCTCACTGCCCGCCATATCGATTAAACGGGTTGATTCGTTTTTTAGATACTCGCGGCGTTTTTCGATAGCCGCTTGTTCAGCCGCCTCCTGCTGCTCCGTTAATTCTGTGTTTGGCAATTCCGTGTTTGCTAAGTGATTACTCATATAACTCTCGCTTTTAGGCAAAATATATTTATCTTGGACACTATATGGGGCTAAAAGCGATAAAAACAATAAATTGCATAGACAATAAAAAACCCGAATAGCCTTTCTTCATAAAGTAGAATGGCTATTCAGGTTTACTTTGCTGCAATTTCTAAATGATTTATTGAGGCTTATTAACTGCCCAATAAAAACGCTTAATCATTAAGCAGCAGGACTATTGGCTTCAACCAAAGGTTTTAGCTCGCCTGATTGGTACATCTGTAAAATGATGTCTGAACCACCCATCAATTCACCGTCAATCCATAATTGCGGGAACGTTGGCCAATTAGCAATCTTCGGTAACGTAGCACGAATTTCTGGGTTTTCTAGAATATTAACATAGGCAAACGGACGGCCAATTTGGGTCAAAACCTCAATCGACTTAGCAGAAAAACCACACTGTGGAAACTGCGGCGTGCCTTTCATATAAAGGATGACTTTATTGTCTTTGATTTGATCACGAATCAGCTGTTCAACATCGTTTGCAGCAGTATTTGGGGTTTGCTCACTCATAAAAGCTCCTATTTATTAAAACTATTATCAAAAAGAGATATGTCACGCTAAATTTGGCCTGTGGCTGCTACATGGGGCGATTGCCGTTTATTGCAACCCTCATCACTGACTACTAAGCCATTAGGGATTAAACATCAGGCATATTAACATCTGAAACGTTAACATCAGAAATAGTATTGCTAGCCATATTGTCGTCAGACATCATCATATTTGGTACCAATAATACCACGGCATTGGCCATAATACCCTCTTGGCGACCAGTAAAGCCCAGTTTTTCAGTCGTTGTGGCTTTAATGCTGACATTACTCACAGCTGTTTGCAAGTCACTGGCGATATTTTCGCGCATTGCCAAATTATAGGGTGCCAATTTTGGGCGCTCACACATCACAGTAATATCAGCATTCCCTAAAGTATAACCGGCAGCTTGGACTTTACCATACACATAACGGAGTAGTACGCGCGAATCCAAACCAGCGTGCGCGGCATCGGTATCTGGGAAATGTTGCCCAATATCCCCAAGTGCCAATGCACCAAGCAGCGCGTCAGCAAGCGCATGGAGCACCACATCGCCATCAGAATGCGCCAGCAAACTATGGGTATGCTCTATCGGCACGCCTGCTAATATCACATATTGCTGCTGCTCGCCCGTATTATGAAACGCATGGACATCGATACCTTGACCAATTTTTATCATTATTATTCCAAGTGAATTACTAAGTGAATGAAGAGTGATTAAAATAATTTAGAACCGCTATCTAAATTTCTAAAGCGCTTTTAGCCAACATGAGCGTGCATAGCTCGCCACCGCTTACGATTAACTGCTATAATATGACGCTTATTTTATCACAATACCCAGACCAAAATACCCTGTCCAAAAAACGAAATGACTTCATCAGTTGCCTAAGTTTATCACTCTTAGTCGTTTTATTGATGAATAGCGTCATGTCACACTTTGGATAAGGTATAAATTGTTGAGCAATTCTATGTCAGCCACGCCAAACACCTCAAGTCTACCCGTTTCAGACGCTTTTAGCATCCATCGTCCTTTGACGCTTGCCGATATTGTCAATCCTAGCAGTAAGCACGTCATCGTTGGTATGTCAGGCGGCGTCGACTCTTCCGTATCTGCCGTTTTGCTCCAGCAAGCAGGCTTTAAAGTGGAAGGTCTGTTTATGAAGAATTGGGAAGAAGATGACGGCACCGAATACTGTACGGCGATGGACGACCTAGCAGATGCGCAAGCGGTATGTGACAAAATCGGTATCAAGCTGCACACCGCCAACTTTGCAATGGAATATTGGGATCGCGTTTTTGAGCATTTCTTAGCAGAGTACAAAGCTGGACGCACCCCAAATCCAGATATTTTATGCAATAAAGAAATCAAATTTAAAGCGTTTTTAGATTATGCATTGACCCTTGGTGCTGACTATATTGCCACCGGTCATTATACGCGCCGCAGCCTGAACTATAAAAATAACAACGGCGAAACCGTCGCCCAGCTCTTGTGTGGACTGGATAACAATAAAGACCAAAGCTACTTCTTACATGCGGTCGGCGGCGATAAAATCGCTAAAACGCTGTTCCCGGTAGGCGAGCTTGAAAAACCAGTCGTGCGTCAAATCGCTGAAGAACATGACTTGGCGACGGCTAAAAAGAAAGATTCTACTGGTATTTGCTTCATTGGTGAGCGCCGTTTTAAAGACTTTTTACAACAGTACTTGCCAGCACAAAAAGGCGATATCGTCACCGACGACGGTCATGTGATAGGTCAGCATGATGGCTTGATGTATTATACTTTAGGTCAGCGCGGCGGCATCGGTATCGGCGGCGTCAAAGACCGTCCAGAAGAGCCTTGGTTTGTACTAGCAAAAGATTTGGCTAAAAACCGTTTGATCGTCGGTCAAGGTCATGAGCATCCGATGCTAATGAGTAATGAGCTGCAAGCTTATAAGCTTGACTGGGTCGAAGGCTTGCCGCCTGCCGATATTTTTAGCACGGAAGGCTTACGCTGTATGGCAAAATCTCGCTATCGTCAGCCCGATCAGGCCTGCCGTGTTTACGCGCTAAATGATGATGGCAGTGAAGTCCGTGTGGTATTTGATGAGCCGCAACGAGCCGTTACGCCTGGTCAATCAGCGGTATTTTATATCGATGAGGTGTGTCTTGGTGGCGGTGTGATTGCCGCTATCGATGCGCCTTGTGGGTTTTGATTTTAAATAACTTTCAACCTTTCTTCATTTTTGCTTATTTTTAACACTTTTACTCCTGTTACTTTTGACAACTATTTGAGGCATCACTATGACTCCACTTACCGCACTCTCTCCAATCGATGGCCGTTACGCATCTAAAGCCGACAGCTTGCGTCCTTATCTATCTGAATTTGGTCTGATTAAAGCTCGCGTTACCGTCGAGATTCGCTGGTTACAGTCATTGGCAGATAATAGCGCAATTGGTGAGTTGGCAGCGTTTGATGCCGATACCAATGCCTTTTTAAACAGCATCGTTGACGACTTTAGCGAAGCGGACGCGCAAACGATTAAAGATATCGAAGCGACGACCAACCATGATGTCAAAGCGGTTGAATACTTTATCAAAGACAAATTCCGTGGTAATCAGCAGTTAGAAGACAGCTTGGAGTTTATTCATTTCGCTTGTACCAGTGAAGATATCAACAACTTGTCATACGCATTGATGCTAAAAGACAGCCGCGAGATTGTGGTTGCAAAAATGCAGCAAGTGACCGATAGCATTGTTGATTTGGCGATTACTCATGCTGACCAGCCAATGCTATCACGCACGCACGGTCAAACTGCAAGTCCAACGACGCTTGGTAAAGAGATGGCAAACGTCGCTTATCGCTTAGCCCGCCAAATCAAACAAATCGGTCAAGTTGAGCTACTCGGCAAAATTAATGGCGCGGTTGGTAACTATAACGCGCACTTTTCAGCCTATCCTGATGTTGATTGGCAAGCACACGCTGAGCAGTTTATTGACCAGCACCTAGAGCTAACCTTTAACCCTTACACCACTCAAATCGAGCCGCATGACTATATCGCTGAATTGTTCGATGCGGTCAAACGTTTTAATACTATATTAATCGATTTTAACCGTGATATTTGGCAATATATTAGCTTAGGCTATTTTAAACAGCGCCTAAAAGACGGTGAAGTGGGCTCTTCAACCATGCCGCATAAAGTCAACCCCATTGATTTTGAAAACTCAGAAGGTAACTTAGGCGTGGCGAACGCGATGCTTGCACATTTGGGCGAAAAGCTACCGATTTCACGTATGCAGCGCGATTTATCAGACTCGACTGTACTGCGTAATATCGGTGTTGGCTTAGCGCAAAGTATGATTGCTTTTGATGCGTGCTTAAAAGGCGTTGGTAAACTTGAATTGAATGCACAGCGTTTAAATGACGACTTAGATAATGCGCAAGAAGTGTTGGCAGAGCCGATTCAAACGGTCATGCGTCGCTACCGCGTTGAGAACCCGTACGAGAAACTTAAAGCCTTGACCCGTGGCAATGCCATGACACGTGAGGCCATGCTGACTTTCGTAGAAAGCGATGAATTATCTGCGGTTTCAGATAGCGATAAAGCGCGCCTACGTGAGCTGACGCCTGCGACTTATACTGGTAATGCCACTGAGCAAGCTCGCACGATTAAAGACTGGATTGCTAAGCTTTAATCTCTGATCAAGCTTGAAGTAGCTAGCGGACATATTTTGAAATAGATATAAATGAGTAGGACTGCCTATTCATTTATATTAAGAAAAACATTAACCTTACCTACTATTACTTGTCTTAAAAGACAGTTAGTTAATGGGTAAGGTTTTATTTTTTATCTTTTTTATCATCGTCATCACTGTCGCCCGGTATGATGGCTTTACCGACCGCCACTGTGCCTTTGACCACGCCTTTGGTGGTTTTATAAGCGATTTTAGCTGGCACGGTCACAACCTTGTGCACACAAGCTTGTAATAAAAATACGCTGGCGATAATAACGATAAAATGTAATTTTTTCATAAACTTCCTACGATTGATGAGGTGTTCTGACAGCAACTATTCATACGGTAATACTCGCTATCAGCTAGGCGATAATCATAAACTATTAAAACTTTCCTATAAAGCATCTCTTGTTATTTCTCTTATACCCATTTTTAGACATGGATTTATCAATGACCACAATTCCTCTTTGCTTGCCCGACTCTATCACGCCTGAGCAATTTTTAAGTGAATATTGGCAAAAAAAACCGCTCCTTATTAAGCAAGGCTTACCGCAGCTAATTGACATGTTTGAGCCAGACGATATGCTTGGTCTTGCTATTGAAGAAGACGCGGCTGCACGCCTGCTCACCCAAGCCGCTACTAAGCAAGACGGCCTAGCGCAATGGCAACTTAAAAAAAGTCCCTTAACTGAAAGCGATTTTGACAATTTGCCTGAACAATGGACGGTACTGGTACAAAACCTTGAACAATGGTCGCCTGAGCTCGGACAGTTGTGGCAAGCGTTTGATTTTATCCCGCAGTGGCAACGCGACGATATCATGGTGTCTTATGCGCCAAAAGGCGGCTCAGTCGGCAAGCATTATGATGATTACGATGTGTTTTTAGCGCAAGGCTACGGTCAGCGTCGTTGGCAGCTTGGCAAATTTTGTGATAAAAACACTGAGTTTGTCGCCGATGAGCCTATCCGCTTGTTCGATGATATGGGCGAGATTATTTTTGATGAGATATTAGAAGCGGGCGACGTACTTTATGTGCCGCCGAAATTATCACACTTTGGCGTCGCGCAAGATGATTGCCTAACCTTCTCTTTTGGTTGTCGTCGTCCGAATTTGATGCAAATCATCGACAGTCTGGCTGATATTGCTACCAACGACAGCGATTTATTTATTCCAATGCTACTGCCACAAACACTACAAGCGTCGGGTGAATTAACAGCAAGCAGTATCGAGGCGATTAAAGACCAGCTCTTACAAATGCTCCAATCTGAGCGCGGCAACGATATCATTCGTCAAGCAGTATCCGAAGTTGTTAGTAAACGCCAGTATGATGCGCTGGTGCCAGAAGAAACGCTAGATACTGATGAGTTGATGCAGGCCCTATCAGATGGCGCAACGCTACAAGCCGACTATAGCAATCGTTTGCTGTATAGCCAAACCAATGATGGCGTGACGCTATATGCCAACGGTCAGCGCCTTGATGGTTTGGATGCGGAAGCGGCCGCTGTGCTAATGCGTTTAGCCAATGGTAAGCATTTACAAACTCAAGATGTTAAAAATATTGACCCAGATGATTTAAGCGAATGGTTAGAGAATGGTTGGGTATGGCTAGATTATCCTGAGTAATATATTAGGGCGTGTCCTCAATTCAATCGATGTATATCTAAATAGACTAAAAATGGCTAAATTTTGCCAAACTTTGTCAAATAGCTGGCTAATATCCCGATATTAACGGCGCTATTTTCCTTGTTTGGCTGCAATTTATCTCATTTTTATTACCATTTTTAAAATGAGAACACGCCCTAGCTAGAACCCCTCACTAATTATGAATGTTATTTAGAATAACTTACCTTGAAATAAGCTGGCTATTTGTCAGCTTATTTTATATCACCCCTTTTTTATAACGGCTCATGCCAGCAATGACTGTTTCTTCAATCACTCTATCGTCGCCAAGCATCATCAGCACAAATAACTGCTCATCGAGTGATTTTGTCTGCCTCATACGGCGCGTAAGTAACTCTGTCGCGCCCATGTCTATTATTACAAAATCCGCTTCTTTATCAGGCATAAAGTTACCGATTTTATCGTCTAATAATAGCGACTGCGCGTTACCCAAAGTAATCTGATACAAGCCTTGATGCGCGGATAATGGGTTGTTTTGTAATTGTTGCACTTTATAAGCTTCCGATAACGTCGTCAGCATCGACAAACTGGTTCCTGCCCCTACATCGGTGGCGATACTAACGCCGGTATAACGTAAAGTCTTAGATAAATTAAACAAACCACTACCCAAAAATAAATTGGACGTTGGACAATGGGCAATTTGCGTCCCAGTATCACGCAGCACCTCATACTCTGATGCTTCAAGATAAATACCATGAGCTAAAGTAGTTCGCCTTCCCAGTAACCCCAAATCATGATAAACGTCGAGATAGCCCGTATGTTTGGGATAAAGCTCACGTACAAAGGCAATTTCAGCCAGGTTTTCGGCCAGATGCGTTTGCAGATATACACTCTCATAGCTGCGATATAACTCACCAGCCATTTGCAGCTGTTTTGGCGTCGATGTGATGGCAAATCTTGGCGTAATCGCCACATGTTGACGCCCGTGCTCGTGCCATTTGTCAATAATATTTTGCGAATCGCGGATACCTTTCTCAGTCGGTACACACAAATGCTCGGGCGCATTTTGATCCATCAGTACATTACCGGTAATCATGCGCGTATTTAGGCGAGTACTTTCTTCAAAAAACGCTTCAACAGACTCAGGATGACTGGTCGAAAACACCAAAGCGCTGGTCGTACCATTGGCAAGCAGCTGGTTTAAAAAGAACTTTGAGGTATCGTGCGCAACTTTTAGATCACCAAAATTGGCTTCGGTGACAAAGGTGTAATTGTTGAGCCAATCAAGCAATTGCTCACCAAAGGCGGCAATCATATCTATCTGCGGATAATGCACATGAGTGTCAATAAAGCCTGGCATGATTAGCTTGTCTTGATAATCGTGAATCTGTACGGGCGCTTTGCTCTGTTGTGCGCTACTACTAGCATATCGCGCCATAATCACATTTTTACTGCCATAGTCTAGCACGCGACCGCTCACATCATCGACGACCAAAGCACCTTCGGCAATATACTCAGGATAAACATTAATACCTGCGATTACAGGGCGCAATATGACGTTTTTATCAACCACTGGTAGTGTGGCATCATTGGCATGTATATCGTTAGTGCTTGTATCACTGCTGTTGGTGCTTTTTTCTCTTTTAGCCAGATTGTCTTCGGTTAGATAATGCAGCAGTCGTGCTTGATAAATATGTATGGTCATAAAGGCGTCTCACCTAAATAGAGTAAAAGGCAATAAAGTTTTACTGATAAATGTTAATTAGAAATAATATTTATGCTTGATGATACAGCTGCAAAATTTGACTGGCGATAGATACCGCAACGGCCATTGGTTCTTTACCGCCAATCTCAAGGCCAATTGGCATCGTTACCTTATCAACGACTTTTTCGCTATAACCGCGCTGTAGCAACTTTTCTTTAAAGCGCTTGGCTTTGGTTGCCGAGCTGATACAGCCGACATAAGGCCGCGCACTGCTTTCCTTTAATGCAGTCTTTGAATCAGTAGCTAGCAAACAATCTAAAGCCGCGCGCACCAAGTCAAAATCAAGACTGTGATCATGAGTCATGACTAAAATAAAATATTGCGTACCTTTATTTGTAGATAGTCTGCGAGCGCCATTGGTCAAAAATGGACGGATAAAATCAACCGGATCGTCGTCAATATGCACACGAATATGCGCTGGTAATTGGTCATTTACCTGTCCGTCCACTGTGCCAGATTCAGCGCTCAGATAACGCTCAAACATCTCAGGACGACTGTCTATCCAGTCCACTTGGCAAGGCAGCTCAGCCAATATGCTCATTAATGCGGTAGCTACGTGTCCGCCCCCAAAAACCAATAGCGACATCGGTGGTGTTAAGTGAAAGCATTCAAACATCACCGTCACGCTACCACCGCAGCATTGTGCTAACTTAGCGCCCAATGGATAATGTTTGCTGTAAACTGCTTCACGGCGTACCGCTTGTGCTTTTGCAGACCTGCCTGCTTTTAATGGTTGAGAGGAAGCTTTCGAATTATTTGGCTCAAGCTCGCCATTTAATAGTTGCCGCGCTGTTAGCGTTACATCATGCTCTAAACTCCCACCGCCCAATGTATCGCAGCAGTCATCGAGCGTGACAATCATTTTAGACTGTAGTTCGCGAGGTGCCGAACCATTGACGGCAACGACCGTCGCTAAAACATGGGCAACCCCCTGCTGCTGATATTGCGCCAGTCCCTCATACCATTTCGTTGGTGGCATTGGCGTGATAAGTGACTTATTCACTGTGCGCAGGTCCACGAGCCGTTGAGACGTTGGGGTTTTCTATCGCCTCAGGCTCTTCATCAAACAATTGACCTTCAGACGTAGGCGGTTCGATATCTTTACCATGCGCTACTTGCTGCGGCAGTACGCGATCGTCATCAATGCCGCAGTCATCGTCAGCTGGTGTTAAGCTTTCAATGGTTTCGGTGTCTGGTTTAGAAGCGATTTCCCACGCTTGACCTTGTAGACGCATGACGGCTTTTAGTACGGCCTCTGGCGTCGCAGGCATGGTTAGCTCTGGGTTTTTCTTATAATCACCCAAGCTTGCGATGGCATTATTAATCGCACACCAAACGCTCGCTGCTAACATAAACGGTGGCTCACCAACGGCTTTAGAATTATAAATGGTCTGCTCTTCATTTTTACGATCAAACAGTTTGACGCGCCATTGTTTAGGCAAATCATGTGCGGTAGGAATTTTATAATTAGCGGGGCTGTTAGAAGCAAGCTTGCCTTTTTTATCCCAAATAAGCTCCTCAGTGGTCAGCCAGCCCATACCTTGCACAAAGCCTCCTTCAATCTGACCAATATCAACTGCAGGATTAATCGATTGTCCGACATCGTGCAAGATATCGCAGCGCAGCACTTTGTACTCTCCTGTTAAAGTGTCAATCTCAACTTCTGCGCAGGCTGCACCTAAAGCAAAGTAAAAGAAGGGTCGCCCCCACGCTTTTGAGCGGTCGTAAAATATCTTGGGCGTTTTGTAATGGCCAGTCGAAGACAAGCTAATACGGTGCTGATAAGCGAGCAAGACAAAATCTGCAAACGTAAGCACCTCTTTAGCACCGATATAAACGTGATTGCGCTCAAAACGGACATCTTCGGCATTGACTTGAAAATGCTCGGCAGCAAACTCAAGCAAACGATTTTTAATGGTGATACAGGCATTTTGCGCCGCTTTACCATTCATATCCGTACCCGATGAGGCAGCCGTCGGCGAGGTATTTGGCACTTTATCGGTGCGAGTAGCAGTGGCTTTTACCGTATCTAAATCGACATCAAATTCATTAGCAACGATTTGGGCAATTTTAATATATAACCCTTGACCCATCTCGGTGCCGCCATGATTGACTTGAATCGTGCCATCGGTATAAATAAGTACCAAAGCGCCAGCTTGATTGAGGGTTTGCACGGTAAATGAGATACCGAATTTCACTGGCGTTAACGCTAGACCCCAGCGTTTATCATTGCCTTCAGCTTCAGCCTTTTTATTTGCTTCGATAATTTGCTGACGGCGCTTATCGTAATCGCTATCCTGTGCGAGCGTCCGCATGATAGTCCCCAAATCAAAATGCTCAATCGGCTGACCGTAATGGGTGCTTTGACCGTTTTGATATAAGTTTGCTAGACGTACCTGCAACGGATCTCTACCTAACGTATAAGCAATGTGATCCATCATATATTCAGCGGTTAGCAAACCTTGTGGCCCACCAAAACCGCGATAAGCAGTGTTAGATACCGTATGGGTCTTGCAGCGGTGACCTGCTATCTGCGCGGCCGGATAATAGTAAGCATTATCACAATGAAACATCGCCCGATCGACAATAGCATCGGACAAATCAGGCGAATAGCCACATAGTCCTGCTAGCTGCATATCGACGCCAAGTATCTGTCCGTCTTCATTGACGCCGACCTCATAGCGATTGGAAAACTCGTGCCGTTTACCAGTCACCACCATGTCATCTTGTCGATCTAAGCGCATACTGACTGGCATATTTTGGCGCTTAGCCACGATAGCGCACAGACACGCCCACGCCGCAGCTTGCGTTTCTTTACCGCCAAAGCCGCCGCCCATTCTACGGACAATGGTAGTCACCGCATGAAAGGGTAAATCGACTACTTCAGCGACCAGTTGCTGCACTTCGCTTGGATGCTGCGACGACGTATAAACTTCAAGACCGCCATCGTCACAAGGCACAACGTAAGATACCTGCCCCTCAAGATAAAAATGCTCTTGCCCAAGCATATGAATATGCCCTGCAATACGCGTCGGTGCTGATTTTAGCTCAGCTTGCGTATCACCGCGCTGCATAAAGTGGCTCGGCCGTACAAACTGCGCTTGCTCTAATGCGTCATCGATAGTCAAAATAGCGGCTAAAGGCTCATATTCTATCAGCGCATTCAGCACTGCCTTTTTGGCGGCGCGATGACTGGTTGCGACAACCGCAAACAAGGTTTGACCGACGTATTCGGTGACTTTATCTGCCATTAATGGATCGCCATCGAACACGGGCCCGATATCAGTCTTAGCAGGCAAATCCTGAAACGTAATGACATCGACCACCCCATCGGCCGCCCATACTGCACTCAAATCCATATGTAAGATACGGGCATGGGCATGGGCGCTTTTACCAATCGCTACATGCAGGGTGTTTTGCGGTTTTAGCATGTCATCGACGTAGGTAGCCGTTCCCATCACATGGCTGATAGCACTGTCATGTTTGACTCCCGTACCGATTTTATTTTTTGGCGGGCGCTGTCGGCGTATACTATAACTGTCAAATAGTGAAGAATGATGGCTCATAGTGTCTCTTCCTTGTATTCTTTATAAATGGCGATAAACGTTAAGCGCTCGCAGGTTGTATATCCGCGACCAATTGCTTACCGCATTTAATCATTAAGCGCTGCACGACATGCATACGATACTCACGACTGGCTCTAACGTCCGTCATGGGCGAGACATCTAACGCCAGATTTTGCGCCGCTGCTTCAAAACTGGCAACCTCAACAGATTGCCCAACCAGCATTTCCTGACAATTTGTCGCCAATAAAGGAATCGCCGCCATACCGCCAAGACCGAATTTTGCATCTTTAATCGTCAACCCATCTGCTACCAAATCGATTCTTGCTGCCAATAAACAAGCAGAAATATCGTCTTCATAACGCTTACTTACCTTATGAACATATAAATACTGATGGTCTTGCAACAGCGGAATATGCAGGGCGACGATATAACTACCAGCGCGCAGTTTGGTCTTTTTATAATCCAAGAAAAATGCCTGCAAAGGTATAATCTCATCAATATAACCATTTTTATTAGCATCGCTACCATCAATAGCTGCGCAATGACGCAAGTGAATTTGCGCATCTAGTGCCAATAAAACCGGGGGCAAATCGCCAATCGGTGAAGCATTAGCGACGTTACCGCCAATGGTGCCCATATTGCGAATTTGCGGCGAGGCAATGCGTTCAAATAAATGAGCAAAACTTGGAAAATACTCTTCAAGGACAGGTAGCAGTTGCTGATAACTCATGCCCGCGCCCAATATTAAAGATGGTACTGCCGATTTCATTTCGCTATTAACCTTGTCGCTGTTAACTTTATCGGCATTAACTCTAGATTTCTCATCAGTATGTTGATGTAAGTCTTGTAGCGACCAAGTTTTTAGCGCCTCAACCGCTGACAGTTGCACAATCACTTCATGATCGACCAGGTGCTGGGTCACGCTTAACCCCAAATCAGTACCACCTGCCCAAATGGTTGCGTTTGGATACGCGGCTAACACCTGATTGAGCTCGTCAATGGACTGCGGAATAAAAAGTTTGCGTGATGCTTGAGTGAGTGCAGGCTCAATAGTATTGCTAGCAGCATGTTTACGGTTTGCCATTGCATCGGTTGCCAGTTTTATCGTTAAATCTTTAGCAATGATTTGCCCAGCATCGCGCTGCTTGCCAATCTTACCCATCGCTAAACCCGCATCGATAATAGGACGATAACCGGTACAGCGGCACAGATTTCCGGATATAGCAGCGACAATATCATTGTAACTAAGATCGTCCGATGCCAGTCCTGCTGCCACTTGCAAACGTTGGTTTTCATAAGTACTCGCCAGCGTCATGACAAATCCAGGCGTACAAAAACCGCACTGCGAGCCATGGCAATCGACCATGGCTTGCTGAGCTGGGTGCAATAAGGCGCGATCTGGGTGATTGGCGGCATTATCGGCGATATAAGCGGCAGTCATCAGATGATGATCATCCATCAATGACAGTAGCGTGATACAAGCATTAAGGGTATAAAAAGGTGCTTGCATAGATTGGTCTGCGTCATGAGCAGGCAAGCGCTGTGCCATGATGGTACACGCGCCGCAGTCGCCACTCGCGCAGCCTTCCTTGGTATCGGTTTGCTTTTCATGCAGGCGTAGATACTCAAGAACGGTGGTGTTCGGGTTTAGATCAGTGACTTGTTTGTACTGACCGTTCAAATAAAAACGAATCATAGCAACGCTCGGCTGTCAGAATAAAAGGCAGATAAAAACTATAGTTTTATCTGAAATCGAATATAAAATGTTAACAATCAATATCTGCAAAGGTTAGGCGTGATTACGACACCGCCCTAAGGTAGTATTCAATTATCATGTTAATAAAGTTTATACGATGACGATCATCATACCTACATCAATACTGATAGTTATACGGGTATTGAATAAGCTGACTGCCTATCTGACTACTGACTTGCTCAGGCTTAATCGGTTTGCGGTTTGAACTTTTTAATTCACCAATCATCTATGCGTCAATTAAAAAGCGGTCATAAAGGTCGGGTATAGGTAAAGGTAAAGCTAACTACCCTATCGAAAAAACGGAGAATATAAGCATGGGTCACACTCCTTTTTAGCTTAAAGTACCTCAACATTCCGTGTTGAAGCTGTCTATTAGCATTCAATGAATAAATGCTGACTAAACGGTTAACTTATACTAGCACTAACTTTATTTAACTTACAACTCAAAAAAGCACATTATTTTGTTTAATAATTCAAAAACTTTTTAATACTATATATTTTTAGCTAACCTTTTTGGTGTAATGGACATTATTCATGCTGGCGTAGTGTCTAACGCTATATACTGTCTATATTTGCAAGGAATCAAAGCCATGAATCGAAAAACTGCCCTTTTTGTCATGATAAACACACCAAGAAGAATGGACGCAAGCTAGGCAAACAACAGTATCAATGTCTAGCTTGCAGACGGCAGTTTTTAGGTGGCAAAAGACTCAATAACCAGACCCTTTGGACTGAATACACCCAAGGGAAACAGACCTACAAACAACTGGCTGACAAGTATAGCTGTAGTCTTAAAACCCTTCAAAGACGCTTAGACAAAGTCAGTACCCAGTATCAAGTTAAACGACCGAATACTGCTAACATCATCATGGATACCACTTACTTCGGTCGTAAGTTCGGTTTAATGGTTTTTATGGACAATACCACTAAAGCCGTTCTTTACTACGCGATAGTTAGTCATGAAACCAACAGTGCCTACAAGCAAGGAATTGATCATCTAGCATCGTTAGGCGTTGATGTACAAAGCATTACCTGTGATGGTAGACGAGGACTGCGTACGTTATTTACCTACACCCCTTGCCAGATGTGCCAGTTCCATCAGGTACAAATAGTAACTCGCTATCTCACTCGTCGACCTAAGAATATCGCAAGTATTGAGCTTAGACGGCTCACTTTAGACTTAACTAAGCTTGATAAAGCCACGTTCACAAAATGCTTAGATCAATGGTATTTAACCCATGAAGTCTATCTGAGTGAGCGTAGTACCAATGAAGATACTGGTAGAAGTTGGTACACTCACAAACGTCTTAGAAGTGCTTATCGCAGCCTCAGAACCAATAGCGATTGGCTATTTACTTACCAAGAATATGGGCATTTAGACATACCAAATACCACCAATTCTCTTGAAGGTTTATTCAGTGAGTTAAAGCGACAATTACACAGTCATCACGGTCTAAGTGAGCAGCGTAAGTTGCGGTTTATTAAAGACTTTTTAGGGTCGAAGTCACTCAAATAGCATGAATTATGTCCATTAGCGACTACCTTCTACTTTTTAGCATGAATTTTGTCCATTACACCACCTTTTTGATTAATTTTATCCTTAATTTTTCATAAAACAATAAAAAAACGGTCAGTAATCATTTCCCAAATTGCTTGGAAAATGGCTACTGACCGCCGCTTATACAATCCTAGTTTTTTTATTTAGCTTTACAGCACTTACTCGGTGCCAAGCTCGAGCAAGCTGGCATTACCGCCAATCGCTGTGGTATTAATGGTCCTCACCCGCTCAGTGACAAAGCGGTACAGATAATCGGGCGTTAGCATCTCTGACATCCCCTCCATATCAGTGACCGCAATGACCTGCGTCAAGATACCATCGGTCTTAGCAAGCTCTTGGCTGATGGCTTGCACTTCGCTTTGGTTGCCTGCGACCGCAACTTGCGCTAATCGATCGATATATAGCAGTGTAATGGTTTGCGAATCATTGGCAACGCTTAAGACATCATCGCTGATGCCAGTGTCATGCAATATTTTTGCCGCTTCAACACACATCTCGCTCTGACTTGGGCAATGCAATATCACCTCGTTGCCAGTCAGTAAAGCTGCAACCAATTGCCCAAGTACCGCCATCGCGCGAGCAGATTCGCCGCCGATAACCATGGTTTTGCCGCGAGCAGTCACGTACAAATCATTGGACTCACCTGTTGCGCCCGTCATACGCTGCACGTCATCGAGCATCGGCGCGGCATTTAATAGATGGGTAAATAAACGCTGGGCTTTATTGGCGTCACCAGTAAGTAAGGCCAATTTAGCAACAGCTGCTTGTAGATAAGTTGCTCGCTCTACCGCGCTTAATAACCGCCAAGCTTCACAAACTTGGGCATGATTCTTTTTAAATTCATTCGCCATCTTGCTACTCCTTATGCGATTTGGGTTTGGGTTTCAGTGCTATTATTTTCTACCGCCGTGTTCGACTCAGTACACAGCTGCATCAGACGCGCAACGTAATGCGGCCCGCCAGCTTTTGGACCCGTACCAGACAGACCACAACCACCAAACGGCTGCACGTTAACGACGGCACCGATTTGGTTGCGGTTAATGTAAGTGTTGCCGACAAAGGCACGGCGCTCGATATGCTCGGCGATATTTTCAATACGGCTGTGGATACCCAAGGTCAAACCAAAACCTGTGCTATTAATCGCATCAATAAGCTTATTCAAGTCGCGCGCTTGATAACGTAGCACATGCAATATCGGACCAAAGTGCTCACCGCCAATCACATCGATACTTTTCACCTCAATCGCGGTTGGCAAAACAAAGGTAGAGCGCTCTTCGCTAACCACTGAGCTTGCGCTCATCGGCGTCTGCGCCAAGATCGTCGCCGTTGGTTCAGCCGCCATACGTTCGATATGCGCGTCCAGACTTTGCTTGGCATCAGCATCAATTACTGGACCGACGTCGGTTGCGGCATACAATGGATTGCCGACGACCAATTCTGCCATCGTTCCTTGTAACAGCTCGATTAAATTGTCCGCTACTTCTTCTTGCACACATAAAATACGACACGCAGAACAGCGTTGACCTGCCGAACCAAAGGCAGATAATACCGCATCTTTAACCACTTGCTCGGGCAATGCGGTTGAATCGACAACCATGGCATTCTGACCGCCGGTTTCGGCTATCAATACTGGCAACTCACCACTGATTTGCTGATGCAGGCTCTGATTGATATGCTGCGCCGTTTGGGTTGAACCGGTGAAAATAACGCCTGCAATATTATCGGCAGCGGTCAACGTGCCGCCAACTTCGCCAGCGCCAACAACAAACTGCAAAGCGTCTACCGGCACGCCAGCTTGATACATCAGCTGCACAGCAAAATGCGCGATTAAGCTGGTTTGCTCGGCAGGCTTGGCGACTACAGTATTACCTGCGGCAAGCGCCGCCATGATTTGACCAGTATAAATTGCCAAAGGAAAATTCCACGGGCTGATACAAACAAAGGTGCCCCGCGGCTTATACACTTGACGTGATTGCTTGCCTGCTAAGTCGGTAAACTCATAAACCTTGGCGTCGAGACGTTCTGCTTCATCGGCATAAAAACGGCAAAAATCAACCGCTTCTTTGATTTCATCAATGCCGTCTTGCATGGTTTTACCCGCTTCGATTTGGCAAAGCGCCATCAATTCGGCATAATTTTCTTCATACAAGTCCGCCACTTTACGCAAAATAGCCGCGCGCTTGGCAGCAGGTACGGCTCGCCATACGCTTTGACCTGCAATGGCAGCATCAATGGCTTGCTGCGCAATATCAGCATTGGCGTAGGCGACTTCACCGGCGATGACTTCATGGTTCCAAGGCGCGCGTACGGTTTGCGACTCAAGTTTTTCAGAATTGCCATCGACTTTATGTGCATCAACTGCGTTGCCGTTAATGATAGAAGTTGCCGACCAGGTTTTATGCAAATGGCTATCAATAGCGGCTTTAAATAGTAGCCACTGCGACTCTACAAAGATATTAGGGCCAAAGCTGGCTCGGCGCGCGCCATAGATATCTAATGGCAACGGAATATCAGGATTATGCAAAGTAGCATTGCTCAATAACTTATCGTACGGGTGTACCGTTAGCTTATCAATCGGATAAGACTTATCTAATAACTGATGCACAAACGAGCTATTGGCACCGTTTTCTAGTAAACGGCGTACCAAGTACGGTAGCAAGTCTTTATGAGCGCCAACGGGTGCATAGATACGAACAGGGATTTTATAAGCTTGCAGAATATGGTCATAAAGTGCATCGCCCATGCCATGAAGACGCTGGAACTCAAACTCTCGGTGCGCGCTCATGGTCATCACTGAAGCAAGCGTGTGCGCATTATGGGTAGCAAACTGGGGCCAAATCAAACCGCGCAAATGCTCTGATAATAAGAAGCGCGCACAGGCAAGATAAGCGGTGTCCGTGCCTTCTTTACGGGTCCAGACCGGATAGCCGGACAGTCCCTTTTGCTGCGCCAGTTTGATTTCAGTATCCCAGTATGCGCCTTTTACCAAACGCACCGGAATACGGTCACCGACTTCAGTTGCCAAACGCGCAAGCCACGTAAGAACGGCAATCGCACGTTTAGAGTAACCTTGTACCACCAACCCTAAGCCATCCCAACCGGCGGTTAAATTATCACGGTAAAGAGATTCAAACAGCTTTAAAGAAATCTCAAGCCGGTCTGCTTCTTCGGCATCGATACTGATATCGACATTGACCTCACGAGCCGCTTCAATCAATAACAAGCAACGCTGACGCAGTAGCCCCATCACTTGCGCTTCTTGCGTCGCTTCATAACGCGGGTGCAATGCTGATAGCTTAATAGACACTGACGGCTTTGGCATACCTTCTTTTACCTTGATGCTGGCCGTCGCTTTAATCGCATGCAGGTAATCGTTAAAGTATTTTTCCGCATCTTTATGGGTAATCGCCGCCTCACCTAACATATCAAACGAATAGGTATAGCCTTTATTACGATAAGGCTGGCTGTTTTTGTTGGCGCCCTCAATGGTTTCGCCAAGCACAAACTGATGCCCCATAATGCGCATGGCTTTTTGCATGGCACTACGAATGACCGGCTCGCCCATTTTTTTGGTCATACGGTCCAAAAACCCAGCAGCGGTAGTATCACGATCAATACTGACAACGCGGCCAGTCATCATCATGCCCCACGTCGAGGCATTGACCATAAAACCATTGTCATTTTTGATGTGTTTTTTCCAGTCAGCGACGCTCATTTTATCGTGGATAAGCGCATCAGCGGTGTAATTGTCTGGCACCCGAATCAAGGCTTCTGCCAAACTCATGAGCAAGATACCTTCTTGGGTATCAAGGCTATATTCAAGCAATAATGAATCAACCATTTTTACGGCTTTGCCATCATTACGTACATGTTCGACCAATTGACGAGTTTGCGTAGCAGCCCCTTCACGCTCGGCATCCGTTGGCTTAGCGAGCGGCAACAAGTCCGTCAACCAGTGCTCCTCGTCCACACTATATAAAGGTGAAATACGGGAGAACAGCTCGTTCGACGATTGACTGAGATAAGCTGGCTTTAATATATCGAGCGGATTAAATAAAATCGGCTCTTGCGGGGTAAATTGGTCTACTGGGTTCATAACAACTCCATAACTATCGTTTAAAAACCATAATAAATGGTGCGGTGGGAGCTTTGATTGCTAAAGATATAGCGGCAACTATTGTTAAACATTCTTAAAATTTCATCCCTACTATTCTTGATAACAAACATCTTTGATATCGAATAGGGGATAAATAATAACTATAGAAATAAGCCAATTAGCAATATACAAAAGACCAAACAGCGCCATTATAAAACGAGAAAATCCAGCATAGGCTGGAAACGGTCAAGTAGGTCGTTTTAGTGTTAAACGGGCTACGTTAACAATATAAAGGCAACAACAAACAGCTAAGCGGCATTAGTGCCTTCTTCTTGTTAGTAGTGAAAGGAGGTGATGCTCAGAGGCAAGCACGTTTTATAGAAGCCTAAGTTTATACAATCTTACGTTCTAATAAACACTTATCTGTCATCTTATAGAATACTAATTCACTGTAAGAAAAACCTCTACGGCGTTGATTGAGGTGATGCGCTTAACCTCGACATGGTAGCATGAAAAAAAATTTCCAACTAACGAATTTACCTATTTTAACCAAACAAAATACTGTTTAAAAACAAATGGTTATTAACCACTTATTAGAAATGACGCTTTAGTTATAAATTTATATTTACTATGGCTAATTAATCGTTTTTGAATCAATGACTTGTCTTTATTTATCTCATCCATTTAACTTAAACCCATACAGAGTATGAGCGAATTAATAACGTAATCATTTTATTTCGTGCCGAAGATAGCCGTTTATAGTATTTTTCTTTACGCATAAAAAACCCTTCTCATTTAAAATAAGAAGGGTTTTTTATGCGTAAAGCTGAGCATTTATCAAATGACTAAAAATGACTGAAAATGATTGTAATTTAAATTGCAATCTTAGATAAACACAATCTTCGCAAGTAACACGGCCGTTAATATCCAAACGGGAATGCTCACGTCAGAGAACTTACCGGCGACGACTTTAATAGCAGCAAAGGTAATAAATCCAAGCGCGATACCATCAGCGATTGAGTAGGTTAATGGTGTAAACAACAACACAACGACAACGGGCGCCGCCTCTGTTAGATCTAACCAATCAACATCTTTTAGAGTACCCATCATCAGTACAGCGACATAAAAAATAGCGCCTGCTGTTGCATAGCCTGGAATCATACCAGCAAGTGGAGCAAAAAACATACTTAATAAGAATAGCACCCCGACCGTCACAGCGACTAATCCAGTACGTCCTCCGGCTGCAATACCTGACACACTCTCAACAAAGCTGGTGGTCGATGAGGTACCTAGTAGCGTACCCGCAACCGTGGCGCTCGAATCTGCCAGTAGCGCTTTGCCCATATTAGGTATTTTGCCATCCTTACCAATTAAGCCTGCTTGACTGGTCGTTGCAATCAAGGTACCGGCGGTATCGAATAAATCGACGAATAAAAAGGCAAAAATAACACTAATCATCGCTACGTCAAATGCGCCAGCAATATCAAGCTGCATCAGCGTTGGCGCTATCGGTGGCGGTGCCGATATAATGCCAGTGAATTGTGTGTTACCAGTAATTAAGCTGATAAGCGCTACCAATAAAATCCCTATCGTTACCGCGCCGGGTATTTTTTTATGCGACAAGCCAACGATAACAATAAAGCCCAATGCCGCCATCGCAGGTGAGAACGCGGTCATATCGCCCAGTCCCACTAACGTCGCATCATTATTGACGATGACGCCTGCGGTTTGTAAGGAGATAAAGGCCAAAAATGCACCGATACCAGCAACTACGCCTTGTTTAATACTGTCCGGAATAGAGTTGATAATCAATTCACGAATTTTAAAAAGGCTTAATAATATAAATATACAACCGGACAAAAATACGGCGCCAAGTGCCGTTTGCCACGCGTAGCCCATTCCTAAAACCACGCCGTACGTAAAAAAGGCGTTGAGTCCCATACCGGGGGCTAGCGCGACTGGCAGGCGAGCATAAATCCCCATAATAAAACACCCAACTGCGGCGGCAAGACAGGTAGCGACAAACACCGCACCTTTATCCATACCAGCGTCAGCAAGGACGTTAGGGTTGACAAAAATAATGTAAGCCATCGTCAAAAACGTGGTTACACCGGCTAAAATCTCGGTTTTGATCGTGGTGTTTTGACCATTGATACCAAAATAGCGTTCGATTGCGTTCATAAGAGTCGCTTCCAAATTGCAGTAAGTAAATTATCATTATTTAACTGTATTGATAAGTGTCGCTTCCAAATTGCGACGCTCGATACTGCGTTTAAAACAAACATATAAAATACACCCAAATTGCGACGATAAATGACGCTTCCAGATTGCGACTGTAAATGACGCTGATACACTAAGGTTAGAGACAATGTTTTTAATCCGTTAGCCACACATAATTTGGTAAATACGAACCATCATGAAAAATGACAGCAACAAACCATAACATTCTAGTGAAATTCGCTCAAAATTTCAATGAATGGCGCATCTTCTTAGTATAAGAGTGCAAATTAGTTGACCATATGGACAATATTATAAAATACTCGTGCTGTCATTATTTTTTTCATATATTTATTGAGAGCGATTTATGCACTGCTATTAACATATTATTAATGATATTTGCGTGATTTAGCAGTACACTAACGGGTTGATATAAAATCCCTTATTAGATTAACTATTATTCATTATCCATGAGCCGCTTACATGCCTGAATCCTTAAATATTATCGACCTAATCACCCAAGCCAGTTTATTGGTACAGATTGTGATGGCATTGTTATTATTGGCGTCATTGCTCAGCTGGGTGATTATTTTTCGTATGAGTGCGCGTCTTGGTACCGCCAGAAATTTTGACCAGCAGTTTGAAACCTGGTTTTGGTCAGGGGAAGATTTGGCAAAGCTGTATCAAGGCGTCCAAGGCTCACCTGAGCGCCAAGGGCTTGAGCAAATTTTTTATGTTGGGTTCTCTGAATACCTAAGAATGCATAAAAAACGTCAGCCTAAAGATGACATTATCGACGGCGTTGAGCGTAAGCTGCGGGTTGGATTGGGTCGTCAGCAGCAATTATTAGAGTCGGGGCTAACGACGCTGGCAAGTATTGGTTCGGTGGCGCCTTATGTCGGTTTATTCGGTACCGTTTGGGGTATTATGAATGCCTTTTTGGGGCTATCGCAAAGCGAGCAAGCGACCTTAGCGACTGTCGCACCGGGTATTGCCGAAGCCTTGATTGCTACGGCTATGGGTTTATTCGCCGCGATCCCTGCGGTATTGGCGTATAACCATTTTACCGCCAAAGCGAGCCGCTTATACGACTCTCGCGCCTTGTTTTGTGACGAGATGACAGGCATGCTACAACGCGAGACCAGTATTGAGATTCCGCAAGCAGGTACGCAAGTAAGCCAAACCAATCAAAGCATTCAAAATAGCCAAAGTACTCAGGTAACTGGTCTATGAAACAAAGCCCTTATCGCCGTGAGAAAAAAGCGCTAAATGCGGAGATGAACGTCGTTCCTTATATCGACGTTATGCTCGTGCTGCTGGTGATATTTATGGTCACCGCGCCAATGCTGATAACGGGCGTCGATGTTGATTTGCCAAAAGAGCAAACCAATACCATCAGTCAAAGTCAGCTGCCTGTGATTGTTTCCTTGACCGATAGCGGCGAGATTTTTATCAGTTATGAGAACAATATCGACCTGCCGATTAGTGAGCCGGAACTGATTGATACCTTAACCAACTTGCAAAATCAAAATACGGACGTCGGCGCTCAGCCTTTACAAGTGATGATTAACGCTGATAAAAACAATCAGTACGGCGCTATCATGACACTGATGGCAACCTTGCAACAAGCAGGCATCCAAAAGGTAGGACTATTGACGGGTGCACCGTTACCCGCGCCTTCTTTATAATCTATCTACCCTGCTCTTAGATTAACCTTGATTGGCTCAAGTGGTTATAATAAAGTCGTTCATTTGATAAATATCGTATTTGAGTATCCCAACTATGCGTAATGCGCCCACCGTTTATGTACCGACCGAACCTGAAGGTAACGGGCTGACTTTACCGACACTTTTAAGCTTGTTGGCACACGGTCTTGTGATTGGCATACTAGCTTATACGTATCAAAACATGGAAGTCGAGACCGCAGGTAGCATCGAAACCGTGATGATATCTCCTGAGCAATTGGCTGAGATGCAAGGAGAGATACTGGCCAATCGTGCCGCAGCGGCGAGCGCGATGCCAGCCGATAGTGGTGCAAGTGGCTCATCAACCAGCATGCCAGAGACCAGCTTTGATGACAGCGTCAGCTACGACAATCCAAGCGAGCCGACTTCGCAGCGCGTGCCTGTTTTTACTCGTTCTGACGAGGCGGTGAACCCTCGCCCAATGCTGATGAGCGAAGAGCAACACCAGCGCCTACTTGCGCAAAATCAAGAATATGAGCGCAATATGGCTGAGTGGGCAGCGCAGTTGGATGAATCTGTACTAGATGAGCATGATCAGGTTGAACAAGAAAGAAGAGCGCAGCTGATAGAAGAGCAAAAAAGGCTGCGAGATTTTCGTAATAAACAAAATAACCCTCCTAAGATTAAACGTCCTACCGCCAATGATAGAAATATAGAAATCAATACGGGCGGCTCAGGTAGCGCAGGACAGACCCTTAGTTTAGGAGATGATGGTCAATCAACACTATCTGGTGACACCACCACTTCCAGTACTGCAAAGGGTAGCAGTCGCTCGGCATCAAGCGGTAGTCGCGGCGCCAGTAATAGTGAAATCATCAATTTAATCAAACGCAACTATAATCCGCCGACAGCGGCAAAAGGCTCAACGCAGCGTGCCACCTTGGCCATCACAGTCAATTCCAGTGGCGCTGTCGTGAATGTCTCAGCGTCAGGCCCTGATAGCGCGGTCAATGAAGCCGCCAAACAAGCGGTGCTCAATACCGGCAGCTTACCGATTGATGCTGATGACCCCAAATACCCCACTTTTACCATACAGTTTAAGGGCCGCAATTAAGCAGTTGCCCACACACGATATTATTGCTAACGTTACTTTAAGCAACTTGCACCCGCGGCGATATTATTTTAACGTTATCATTGATTTAGCATTTATAAAAACAATTATCCCCATCTAGGAGTTTGACTTGGTTATGCGCATTCATAAAAAACTATGCCTTTCTTTACTTGCCACTGCCTCAAGCTTATTGCTTGCTCCTAGCGTCTTGGCGGCGCCTGTCGTTTTAGAATTGGATTATGAGATTCCGGTACAACAAAGCCAAGTGGCTTTTGTCTCCTTTGCTGGCGATTCTACCTTATCACCGATTATCTTAAATGATTTGAGCAAAACTGAGCTAAAAGTAACCAGTCAAAACCTACCGCAGCAGCCGCATAGCAGTAGCGAGTTAGCCGGTACCCTACCCGTTTGGCAAAGCATGGGCATCCCTTATCTTGTCATCGGTAGCACGCGCAGCAATCGCGGTAAAGTGGTCACCGATTATGAAGTCATTGAGGTTAAAACCGGACGCGTGATCGAAGGCAAGCAAACGTTAACCGCTGATAATAATAAGGAAAGTATGCGTTACGCCGCCCACGTGATTGCGGACAAAGTATATGAGCTGATCACCGGCATTCCCGGCGACTTCTCAGGGCGTATTGCTTATATCGAAGAAATCGGCACCGGCAAAGAGAAAATCTCGCGCTTAAAGGTCATGGATGCGGACGGCGAAAACGCCAAAACCATCACAGAAGTGGCAGGCTCTATCTTCTCGCCGACTTGGTCCCCTGATGGCAATCGCATTGCTTATTCAGTCCAGCGCGATAAGTCTCACCCTGTTATCTATATTCAAAGCGTAAGCGGCGGCGGGGCTACGCCATTGACGCCATTCCCAGGTAGCAACCTTAGTCCGTCATTTTCGCCCGATGGTAGCAAGATATTGTTTTCTAGTAGCTTTGAGGGTAGCGCCGATATTTATGAGATGAGCGCTAGTGGCGGTCAACCACGACGTCTGACCAATTGGCCAAGCAGTGAAGTACAACCAAGTTATGCCCCTGATGGCAAATCTTTTGTCTTTGTTAGTGACCGTGCAGGGTTTAACAAACCACGCATTTATCGTTATGAGTTTGGTTCAGGCCGTACCACGCAAGTATCGAATAGTGGCTATGCAACCAGCCCGCAGTTTAGTAGCGATGGCTCGCAAATCGCCTTTTTAAGTGGTCGTTCAGCTGCCATCATGAACAGTAGCGGCGCCATCACTGCGAACTTAGGCGCGACAGGTATCGATGAAGCACCAAGTTTTTCACCGAACGGTAAGCGCGTGGTTTTTGCTTCAAAGCAGGGCGGTAAAGGCGTACTGACTATTAAGTCCTTAAACGGCGGCGAAGCGTTCGGTAAATCTGGTCAAGGTACTATCCGCTCCCCAGTTTGGTCATCTAGCCCTAGATAACTTAGATAATTTAGCCATCTTTATTGCGTAAAATAGGGTTATGCTATACTAAATGATCACAAATAAAAAAGCGCTCGATAAACATATCGGGCGCTTTTTTATTTTACCAAGAATGATAACTTGATTCTTATATCAGCCATCCACTTTTAAAAGTTATGAGCTAACATCCTAAGTGACATAACTCATCCCTATTCATCACTTGGATCACTAGCCGGCGGCACCGCGTGTCTCAATTGTTCAACATCTGCGGCGGTGACCGTATCCGTATAACCATTTAAATCAGTGACCACGTACTGCGTGACCGCGGCCATCTGTTCATCGTTCATCATGTGATGGAACGATGGCATACCGCGAAAGCCATTAATTAAGATATCAATGATGTAATACTTTGACTGCATTTTGCTGTTATTGGCAAGTGGTGGATAATAGCCGGCACCATAAGCACCCTCGCCTTTGTGCATATGACAAGCTGCGCAAGAGTCATGGTAGAGTTTTTTGCCATCTGTTGTCACAAAGGCATTTGTCCCTTCAAACTTGGTTTCCCATTCAGCAATACTTGGATCATTATCCATAGTAGGAAGCGAGCTGTGATCAACGACATTGACGGCTGGTGCAGTAAGCTCCTCACGACTCATGTAAACGCCGCCCCAGCTACCGGTATTACGGCTTGCTTGATAATCGTCCGTTACGATGGGGTCTTGCTCATGTAGAGTTGCCACCGTTTGTACATCGTCTGATTGTTGACTACAGCCTAAAAGTGCTGCACTACTCATCGCACCCAGCAACATCACAGTCAGCAGTTTAGGGGTCATTTCTCTCATGACTTTTTTCTTCACGATTGCCTTCTTTACGATTGCATTGTCCATGATAGCCTCTGAATTTTTATAGTTATTCATATTAACCCAGCATTTTTGCTTTTTTATGTAGGCGCTTGGCGGCATCCATGCCAGATAAAATAGCGCCTTCTTGCCATGCTGGAATGTGTGAGCAATGCTCGCCCGTCAGTACAATACGGTTATCGATACTGCATAAGGTGTCATAATGCTGACGGCGGGTAGACTCATTCCAAATACCATAACAACCCAGTGTCCAAGGAATGCGGTGCCAGACCACTGACGTACCAGCGCGGAACTCTTTTGGATACTGCGGGTGAATATATTTACCGTAGGCAAGTGCGACATTAATTCGCTCTTGCGGGGTTAACGTATTAAATTTATATGAGGTCGGTCCATAACCATAGGCCCCTAATAATACCCCAGTACCGTCTTTAAACATATTTTCTGAAGGATAAGCAATTTGGGCTATCGGCATATCGGTATAGGTCAAGCCGCCATAGATCCACTCGTCTTCTTCCCAAAAGCGGCGATTAAACTCTAAACCTACTTTATAAGAAGTCTCATAAGGTACCGCTGCCATCGCTTGTTTCATCGGCTTTGAAACATTAATATCAAGCTGGGTCAGTACAGTTAGTGGAATATTACAGACACACCAATCGGCACGGATGGTCTTAGTCGCGCCATCTGGACTGTTGCTGTCGACATAATTGACCGTAACGCCGCTTTCATCTTGATGAATCTTAGTCACTTTGGCATTAAACTCAATCATATCGCGGCATTCACGGGTGAAGGCATCACCGATTTTACCCATACCGCCAACCGGTTGAAACATCGTTGGCTGATGCGCATAGGTCATATGATTACCATAAATATCGGCCCACATGCCCGAATCTAATATTTCGCTGACCGGTAAAGGCTTTGATGGAGTTTCATCAGGCATCAAGCCACCACCTGGCAAGACACTATAACCACGATGCTTACTGGTCGCATTGCTGGCGCGGTAGCGGTAGTCTTTATCGAGCACGCCCCAACCTTTTAAGCCTTCAAGTAGCTTTTCTTTGTCTTCCTTATTCACAGAACGATCCAAACCGCCAACATTCACCGCTTTTGACAATAATTCTGCTACGTGTCCTTGGATGTCGTTTTTTACATCACCTAAGCGCTGCGGCACACCATTGAAATGAGTACTACGGTGCAGATAAGCACGGTCATTGGTTTGAATAAAGGGCTGCATCTCAACGCCAAACTGTTTGCAATAATGGAAAACGGCATAGTGATGACTTGGTAGACGCCACGGCCCACCATTAAAATAGTTGCCCTCTTCAAAATCACAAGTAACTTCTTCGCCGCCAAGCTCGGTATACCTATCGCCACTATTCAGCGTCCAACTACGACCGCCGCCACGATTTTGAAACTCCAGCACTTTGACGTCATAGCCAGCTTTACGCAGCTCATACGCCGCGGTCAGTCCGCCAAGACCGGCACCTAAAACGATGATGCTAGCACCGGGAGGCGCCCCTTTTAAGTCCATCGTTTCTTTAAAGCTTGATTCTGAGGCAAATCCTAACGTCGTCATCGCCTGATACATGGCGGTCGCGCCCGCTGTTTTACCAATCATCGAGAGCAGTTGGCGCCGCGTTGGTGATTGAAGCATGTCTTTCATAATAATATCCTTAAAGTAGACGTTCGTACATAACCGTAGGCACTTGTTCTATTTCTAGTAATAAACGCTTATATCATTTATAAGTCTTTGTAATTTGATCAGCTTGGCTTAACTCTGCGCTTATTTGCCAAGCTGTCATGCCCTACCGTTTTGCCGTTAATCCTTGTCTGGTAATAAATTCTAAACCCGTTGCAACTGATAAACTATGATTAACGGCGGCGTCTAGAACGTAAAATGGCGCGCACGATAAAGATAATAATCAATATCGCCACAATGATGCCGACAATCGCCAGTAAGCCTGCGTACTTAATTAAAAAAGGCTTTTCGACACCTGTAGACGCGATGCGCTCAATATCAGCGGCACTGACCTCACTGTTTGCATGACCGCCAAAGCTGGTACGGACGTAGTTAGTGATACCCGCAATCTGCTCACTGCTGAGCTCTTCTGAAAACCCTGGCATGATAGGCGAAGTATTGGTTGCACTCTCTACCCCATGCAAAATCATATTAACGAGAGCGTCAGGCTTTTCGCGGCGCAGACTGCTCAGTCCAACGATAGGCGCATAACGCGCGTCAGGTTGGCCATAACCATCAACCCCATGACAGCTACCACAAACGGCTAAATATAACGCTTCTGGTGAGTTACTACCGTTACTTACTTCTGACTTTGCTTGCGCCAAGTAGTCTTTTTGCGCCAGTAAGTCATGCGTGATTGATTCGTTCACAGGCGTTGGCAAGCGCGCCACATTGACGCTATTGACCTTGTCTTCTGTTTGGATAGCAGGGATGGCTTTTAGATAAGAGGCAATCGCGCTCAAATCTTCATTTTTAAGATAACGCGTACTGTGCGCGACCGCTTCACCCATCGGTCCACCTGCATAAGCGCGCTGGTCAAGTTCACCGGTGCGTAGATACGTGATAATATCCTGCTCGCTCCAACTGCCGATACCGCTCGACTCGTCAGGGGTGATGTTTGGCGAATGCCAATTACCAAGTGGTGCGCCTGATAAATACATTTTTTTATCAAAGCCCATGGTGCTGTTACGCGGCGTATGACAAGTGCCGCAATGCTCGAGATTGTTGACCAAATACTCGCCACGTTTTTGGGTCTCATTTAGACCGTCGCGCTTTTCAGTAGAGGGTATATTGAGCAAGTTCCAACCGATCATTAAGCTACGGAAATTAAAGGGAAAGGGTAGTTTGGTTTCTTGCTTAGGCGCTTCATCGACAGCCGGTACGGTTTGTAGATAAGCAAACAAGGCGCTGATATCCTCTTCTTTCATGCCGCTATAAGAAGGATAGGGCATGGCAGGATACAGCATATGGTCTGGCGCTCGGCCTTTTTGTAAAGCGTTCTTTAAATCTGCTTCGGTATAATTGCCGATACCGTAACGTTTAGAAGGGGTAATATTGGTTGAATAAATTTTCCCCATAGGGGTTTCAATCGCTGTGCCGCCCGTATAATTTTCGCCATGACAAGCCATACAGTCAGCGGCACGGGCAATATAGGCACCGCGGTTGACAAGCTCACTATTGGCGGGGCCTACATTAGGTAAGCTAGCATCGGGTAAATTGGCATTAGGAAGGTTAGCACCTTCAGCCATCGCGGCGCTGGAGGTAATACCAATGACAAGCATCGATAACATCACAGAAAGTGGCTTCATAATATCCTCATATAGCTGGCACCTAGGGTGTTGTAATTATTATTAGAACGATTGGTCAGGATAAGACATTTGATATTGAGTAAAATTATTGACAATGGCGTCAGTACTCAACGGATAATCCATTACATGATTTAGCAAATCGTCCAGTAAAATGCTTAATAAAGTGGCGTGATAAAACAACTTAATAGAGATAGTTTCTAAACAATGTCTGCTCACCCCACTAATGTAAAACTATTTCGCCACTATTACTTAAATAGTAACTCATTCACCGCACACTTTTACAAAAGTTAAAAAACCTCTTAAGAGATTTAATTTATATTTAATCACTATATATTTTCATATTATGAATTTGGGCAAGATAATTAATCCTTTAAAAAACAATTACTAAACCTAGAAAATTTATGAAATCCATTATTAAAGCGTGGAGATAAATCGCTATATATAGTAAAAAAGGACTTCTGTACTTGTTATTACAGGTTTTAAGCGTACATAATGGATACATAGCGACCGTTTGTCATCCACCTTACATTCCAAATAAGCGTTACCCTACTCGCAAAAACCCTTTTAACTGATGCAGCATTTTATTTATGATAAATGCTGTTTAATATCGCCAACCATTGCCATGTTGCCAATAACGCTCGAGATGTCCTTATGAAATCACTCTTCTTTATATTTACGTTGGCAGCGACAATTCCTGTAACAGGTTGCCAATCTTTTCAGTTCGTCGAAAGTCCGATACCTGTTAAAACTGTTTCTTCTAAAAGGGTGTCTTCTAAAACGCTTATTGTGGAAAATTTATCCAACGCGCGCCGACCCGCTAACGCTATTTCTATTCAAATCTCTTCTACTACAAATAATGGCCAATAAAAAAAGCAGCTATCGGTCTGATAGCTGCTTTTGTAACTTATTAATAATCAATAGAAATATTTAACTTTAACCCCACTCTCAACTTGTTTTTCTAAGGTATTGGTTTACTTAGTTTTTAAAATTTCAGTTAAAACAATTAGAATTTTAAATTCTATAAAAATCAAAAGCCTACGATAAGTTGAGATTGGCGTAACTTTAATCTTCTGCAATGACTATTTGTTGTTTGGGCTGATGCTTGATAATGGTCTTGGCCAAATGATCGCCAAACCAAATGGCGGTATCAATATCGCCTGCGCCAGGCGTGACTTCAGGCGGTCCATCTAGCGACTGCGTCATCAAACCCAGAAAGCTCGAAAGACGATTTAAATCATGCGCTTCATGTCCTGTTGGCATCAGTGGTAAACCGATCCAATTCATTCCGTGCTGCATGGCATAAAGACAAATCTGCTGCAGGACGGCAAGCTTATCACCACTCAGACCGCCCGAATTGGCAAAACCTGCGGCCCACTTGCCTTCCCATTTACGGTGATACCAACGCTTAGAAGTCTCATCCATAAAAGTCTTAAAGCCTGCGGTCACGCTGCCCATATACACAGCACTACCAAACACCAATAAATCCGCCTGATCGACAAAATCCCAATCAACGTCATGCACATCGACCGCTTTAACCTGCGAATCTGGTAATTGTTGACGCGCGCCCGTCACCACTGCTTCGGCAACGCGTTTGGTATGCCCATAATTACTATGATAAATAACCGCCATCGATATATTAGCGAGATTGTTCTCATGCTCTAAAATGGCAGGCGGTGTGTCAGGTGTATTCATACGAACTCTAATAATGACAATTAAAAATGAAATAAAAATAGAAGCTCAAGAGCTGAATCAAGCCAACTCTCTAGAAGCGCTACGGGTAATAATCAATGCCATACGTCCGGTTGCAGGCTGGCCAAGATGCGTTTGACGTCGATAAGAATAATAATGCGAATCCGCATAGCTGCAAGGTATTTCGGATTGATTGCTAACGGTAATGCCTGCTGCACTTAATTGGTCAGCGGCAAGCTTTGGCAGGTTCAGTTTAATCTTGTCCGCTACAGATGCTAAGACATAACGTTGTTCAAAGCTTTCAAGATGCTGTGATGACAAGACTTGATTATCTACACAGCCTGCGAGCAACTTATCTCGTACTTGGCTGCCGACTTCATAATTTTCTTGACTGATACAGACGCCAATCCATGCCGTGATTGGTTTATCAGCATCAAAGCGCTCGGCGGTTGCCTTTATGACGCCGCACGCCAGCCCTTGCCAGCCTGCATGGATAGCAGCTATCTGCCCCGTTGCGGGCTGGTATAAAACTAACGGTACGCAATCGGCGGTCATAATCGCAAGCCCCAAGTCCGCCTGCTGACTGACCATGGCATCGGCATCTAGCGGGCGTATAGGTAGCGCCGTCGCATCGACATCATAAACCTGCTGCCCATGAACTTGATTGAGCCAGTGCAAGCTATTAATTGGCGCACGCTGCCCCGCCGCTAATTGCTCATTAATCGCCGTTAATAGACGCATGCGATTGTTTAAGACTGTTTTGGCGTTATCATTGACATGCAAGCCTAAATTTAGCGCACCATAATTTGCCTGATTATCTACCTCATTAGCCGCTTCACTATCATCGCTGCTAAAAGCTGCCGTTTGAAAAACCGTCACGTCATCAAGCTGAGCAACTAAGGTGACAGGCAGATTGTTTGTTATGTTAGGCATGGTCAGTGCACCAGTCTTATCGTTATTATTAGAGCATTACAGCCAGATTGTTACCAGACGAATGTCATTATTTAATAGAGCTCATCAGATTTTATTCTTCGTCATAACCTTCGCTTAACACCGCCATCAATTGCTGCATGTCTTCAGGGATTGGCGTGGTAACTTCGATATCTTCACCAGTCGTTGGATGCACGAAACCTAAAGTATAAGCATGCAATGCTTGACGCGGGAAATTATTGATTGCCTGACGCTGCGCTTCTGTTAAGCCTGCTCGCAATTGACGACGCCCACCGTAGACACGGTCACCGACTATCGGATAGGTAATGTGGCTTAGATGCACACGAATCTGATGGGTACGCCCCGTTTCAAGACCGACGTCTAATAGGCAATAGTTATCGTTCAGCGGTGTGACATTCAATAAATGCGTAACCGCTTCACGCCCTGCCGTCATCACCGTCATTTTGGTACGTTGATTGCGATGGCGACCAATCGGCGCGTCAATACGGCGATGACGCAGTAAACTTGCCGCATCCCCTGCAACCACACATTGGTAATGACGATAGACAGATTTGTCCTTTAACTGCTCCATTAAAGCCATTTGCGTAGGCTTGGTTTTACCAATTAACAGCAGTCCCGAGGTGTCTTTGTCAATGCGGTGTACCAATCCAGCCCGCGGCAAGTGGTGCTGCTGCGGATAATGATAGAGAAGCGCATTGACCAAAGTGCCGGTCTGATTGCCAGCGCCCGGATGGACAACCATACCGACAGGTTTGTTAATCACTAGGACATCATCATCTTCATAGACAACTTCGATATCGATATTTTCTGGCTGATCTTCGCTATGCTGCTGCAGTGTCGTCGATAAATGCAAGACATCACCTGCTTTGACACGAATTTTCGGTTTTTGTACCGTCCCGTTATAAAGCAAGCTGCCATCAGTAATCCAGCCTTGCAGCTGGGCACGCGAGAAATCGGCAAATACTTTTGATGCCAGTTTATCAATACGTAAGCCCGCTTCGTCTTCTATGACGGTATGCGTGACATCAATAACGACCGGAACCGCTTGCCCAGCAACTACGACTGAATCCTCACTGTCTTCGTCTTCGTATTCGTCTTCGTATTCATCTTCATCGTCGACAATATCGTCATCGACCAATTCATCCAACTCATCATTGGATATGTCCGGCGTTTGCTCATCAAGCGCGCGCTGATGGTCATTTAATAATTCATTTGGCATTGGTAACTCTTGTGCTGATATATCGGTATCTAACGGTTGTTTCTTAAGGGAATTGGTCGTCATAGCATCATTATTCATAGCGGATTGATATAGGGCAAAGTCACTTACAGCTTTATAAGCCGACTTCATAAGAAAACGAGATAAGAAAGTGGACTGGCGCTTACAGACCAGCAAAAATAAGGACGGTCGAAAAAAGCAGCAGTTATATCGTCATAGTGTAACATGCCAAGCGCCTAAGCCCTACAGAAGCTGCGTGTTATCTGCGATTTTATCGTTACCTTCTTTTCAAAGGTGGTGAGCCGTGTTAAAAATCTATGAAAAGTGATAAAAGTTAAGCCGCCAGCCGATGGCATTGTTTGGTAGATTAGCTCTCTAAAATATGACATGGCTGTAATTTACTGTATATTTGTCCTTGTCAGCCATATTCAATATCGCTCGTGACGACGGCTCATGCTAAACTACAGACCGAAGCTAACACAGATAAAGCATTAGGCCTTTAACTACAAAATAGATAACGAAAAAATAGACGAAGCATGCGTTATTCTATAAAGTAAGCGTTGTTTTGCTGTATGCTATGGCACTGATTTTTAAAATAAGAACTTTTAAAATAATTTATTTTATTAATATTGGCAAAACTGCATTTGATAAAACGATGTGGATAATAAGTGCGCTAATTGCTAGCGCTTACTTAGTAGCCGACCGTTAATGGATGCCGCCAGCATCGTTTTTTATTATTACCCTTATTACCCTTTTATAATTTAGCCTAATAGCGTCGCTGCTATTACGCGTCTTGTGTCGGAGAAGAAGTATGCAAGCTGTTGGCAATACGTTTATCAAACTGTCCTCAATCACCTTACTGGCGTTAAGCGTCAACTTGGTGGGTTGTCAAACGTTTAAAAACCTAACTGGCGGTAAAGACGTGGATGCGGTTGCCACTGCTGAGAAGTCTGAGCAAGGTTATTATAATGACGCCATCGCTCAGATTGATAAGGGTCGCTATACGCAAGCTATCGAAGATTTGAACAATCTGCGCACTTTTTATCCAACGGGACAATATGCCGAACAAGCCTTGCTTGATGTGATGTACGCCCAATACGAAAGTGGGAAGTTCGAGGCGGCTGCGGCCAGCGCTGAGCAATTTATTAGCCTATATCCTTCTAATCCGCAAGTCAGCTATGCTTACTACGTGCGCGGCGTGGCCAATATGCAAGGCTCGTCTGAAGGTCTAAAATTGTTTAAGCTCAATCAAGCTGAGCGTGATACCGCCTATTTGCGTATTGCCTTTGCTAACTTCCAAGAGCTTATCAATAAATACCCAAACAGTCCTTACGCGCCCGATGCTGCTCAGCGTATGACCTTTATCTATAATCAGTTTGCCGAAAGCGAGATGAGTGCAGCCAACTGGTATGTCGAGCGTGAAGCCTATGTCGCTGCGGTCAACCGAGCTAAATGGGTATTCCAATATTATCCATTAAGTGAATCTGTGCCTGATGCCCTCGCCGTATTGGCTTATAGCCATGAAAAGCTCGGTCTTAATGACTTAGCAAATGAGTATAAGACGCTATTGCAAATCAACTATCCAAACATGCTCAGCGCTGATGGACGCGTCAAGCTCAATACCAAACGTGAGCGTACTTTATTTAATAAACTCACCTTTGGACAATTAAACCGCTTTAATAAAGATACCTCGGTTGCGTCAGGTAACTACAATGGCGCCACCAAAACCCAAGTGATTCGCAATGCCAATCAATTAAGATTGCCGAGTGATAATGCGGCTGCAGCAAATGCTAACGCACCGTTAAATATGTCTCCTAAGCGTGCCAATAGTGGTATCAATGTAGGCTTAGGTTTGCCTGAAGCATCGACCGAGCGCGTGACGAGCCAATCGAGCACTGGCGATACTGCTAGAGAAGCCGATGTCGACCCACAAAACATGAATCCTGTACGCCGTACTACATTACCTGCTGAGTAAATTGATACGGCTCGCGTCTATTTTAGACGCTTAGTACCTATCATCAAAAATAAGGTCAACGTTCTGTTGGCCTTATTTTTCTGTTTTTACTTCTTATAATTTTTATCTACTGTCAGTTTTTTGTAGCTGATTGTCGATGCTTAATATAATCGTCCTATGGTAAACTGTTTTTTGTATGAGCATTCCTAACCATATTCTCGAACAATTAAATAGCCAAGCTGACTTAATCAGTATCATTGGGCGTCATACCACGCTCAAACGTGCGGGTAGTGAGTACAAAGGCTGCTGCCCGTTTCATGGCGAAAAATCGCCGTCTTTTTATGTCAATCCACAAAAAAACATCTACCACTGCTTTGGCTGTAGCGTTGGTGGTAATGCCATCAGTTTTTTACGTGACTATGAAAACTTAACCTTTATCGAAGCGGTTAATGAGCTGTCCAAACAAACGGGCATCGAAGTGCCAAAAGAAGAGCAGCAAAACGTCAGCTATCAGCGCGCGCCCGTTAAACCAAAAGCTAAGCCGGTAACCAAGCCAAGACTCGCTATTCAGCCAACAACATCGGCAGCGGCAATGCAACCGCAAGCGTTTCATAGCCAGCCCGTAGCTGACAATTTAACGTCCACAAACTTGCCAACTGCTGATATGCAGCCGCCAACTTATAATGATAATTATGAAAATTATCCGCCATTAGACGCGTATGATTCGATGCCTTATACAGCCGATGACTACGATACTCATTATCAAGGTGCTAACGATCAAGACGATAATAGTTATCCGCCTGCATGGTTGACCAGTGGTGGTAGTGCTGCTGATACTACTGCTCTTTATGATGAAACTAGCGTCTCTGATAAAGACGGCAACCTTTACGAGTTATTAGAGCAAATCCAGCAGTTTTATCAGCATAATCTCACCACTCATCCGCATGCCAAGCATTACTTTTTATCGCGCGGTATCACCGAAGATATTTTTGAGGCTTTTGGTCTCGGCTATGCGCCCTTTGGTTGGCAGCATCTTGAGCATCAATTCCCGCAAGATATCGAGGGGCTTAAAGCGCTAGGCTTGGTACGCCAATCAGAATCTGGGCGCGACTATGACCTACTGCGTGACAGGGTAATTTTCCCAATTCGCGATAACCAAGGTCGCACCATTGGTTTTGGCGGTCGCGCGCTTGATGACGAAGTAAAACCCAAATATATTAACTCCTCTGACTCGCCCGTTTTTCATAAGCAGCACGTCCTATATGGCTACTATGAATCTCGCCAGCAGCGCGCTGATAAATGGTTAGTAGTCGAAGGCTATATGGATGTCATTGCCCTGTATCAAGCCGGCATTTATGGTGCGGTGGCGTCGATGGGTACGGCGATTAATGAGAGCCAAATATCACGGCTATTGACATTAAACCCTACCCTGACATTGAGTTTCGATGGAGATAGCGCAGGGCAAAAAGCCGCTTGGCGTACGCTTGAAGTCGCGCTGCCTGTGCTTGGCGATGATAAAGAGCTGCGGTTTTTAACCCTACCGAATAACCATGACCCTGATACCTTTATCAAAAGTCAGGGCGCGGACGCCATGCGCGAGCAAATCGCCAATGCCATGCCGCTATCGCAATATATCTTTGCTTATTTGAGTGAGCGTTATGACTTAAGTCTGGTCGAAGGCAAAGCCAAGCTGATGTCACAAGTGCGCGCCTTGACCACTGCCCTGCCGAAAGGTAGCAGCTTTCGCTATCTGTTGAACAATGATATTTATCAAAAGCTTGGCGGCAGGCGCAATCAAAACAAAGACGCAAGAGATGCGCTGTTAGATTTCGATGGTGAGATGACCATCAGTCAGCAGCTGCAGCTGTGTTTTTTATTCCAGCCGCGCACCTTAATCGATGACCCTATCGAAGCCATTTGGCAGCAGGCAGGTATTCATGAGCTGCAGCTACCAGCGCATATTAAACAAAAAGCCTCTGCTGATATATTGCGTCCACTGGCATGGGAAGATTTGCAAGATAATGCTCTGCTCGATATCGTCAGCACCATTAAGCGCTGTCTTAATTATCTGCCAAAAGACGCCAATGCTGCGGCGCACTTTATTTTATCCAATGTCAAACCAAGCACCCAAGAAACGCTTAGCGGTGATTGGGGCGCTTTTTATAAAGCCCTTACTGCTCGTAATATTTTAAGTTTAGATGGCTTGGTCGAAGAGCTGGTCAGTCAACTTCTTGAGCGTCATATGAAGAAAAAAATTCAAGACTTGGTTAAAAACCCAGACAACATAAAACTGGCAATTGTCCGTAAGCAATCACAGTTATTGAATGATTGGCTACGCGAACAGCACGCGGAACGCTCAGCACAAATGGCCACGGTGAAATCTTAACAGCTAGGCAAAATTTTATTTATCATCGGTGGCCCTTTAAAAGCACAGCAGTTGCCCCCACTATTAATGATTATGCCCAGTTGCATATTGAGCGCCAAAGCAAGCGCTGGTTAAAAAATGATAAAAACGTCATGGCTAAGAAATAATCATCAATACAGATAATAAATGCCTGCGAGATTCACTAGCTTGTGCTTGATGAGGCTGGTCTGTGTTAAACTGTGTCGCTGTATATTTCTAGCCCAATTTAATAGATAACAATACGCCCATATTATTGAGTAGCATCTTTGGTGCAAGCGCAATTCTAGCGAACAACTTTTAAAGCGTTTTTTAGACTATTCACTTTAAATGCTTTTAGATTTTAAACCGCCATTTTAAGCAAGTTTAAGTAACGGTATTTTTTTAGGTGAGCGTGTTTTGACGTATTTATGCAGGAACAATTTTTAGCGGTTTTTTAGTATTGTAATTGTCGTATTTTGAGCCTTTATTCATATCCACTCATTTTTGTTATTATTGACAACCTTTACGCCATATTTTGATGAATCGATTGATTATATCAACGCACCCGTAAGCGTTAGCGAGTCACAATATAAAAATGTCCGATACAAGCAAGCGAGTATTTATGAACGATAAGTCAGTTTCTAAGTCCACATCTCAACTGGCCACCTTAATCCAAATGGGTAAAGAGCAAGGGTATTTAACCTATGCCGAGGTGAATGACCAACTGCCCGACTCTATTACTGAAAGTGATCAGATTGAAGATATCGTGCAAATGCTAACGGACGTTGGCATTAAAATTTTTGAATCTGCGCCCGACGCTGATGACATCTTGATGAACGATGATTCAAGCGATGATGACATGGCAGCCGATGAGGCCGCAGCAGTATTGGCCTCGGTTGAGACCGAGCCGGGTCGCACCACTGACCCTGTGCGTATGTATATGCGTGAGATGGGTACGGTTGACCTTTTAACCCGCGAAGGCGAGATTGCCATTGCTAAGCGTATCGAAGAAGGTATTCGTGACGTACAGCATGCCATGGCTTACTGGCCGGGTACGGTACAGTTTGTCCTTGATGAGTACGAAAAGGTACAAGACGGCGAGAAAAAACTGTCCGACGTTATCACAGGCTTTTTAGACCCTGAAACCGAAGAAGATAAAATCGCCGCACAAGAAGCCAAAGACGCAGCAAAAGAAGAGCGCGAGCGTATCAAAGAAGAAAAAGAAAATCCGCCTGTCATCAAAGCAAAAGCCAATGCCAAATTGGCGCTTGACGATGATGATGAAGACGAAGAAGAGGTTGAAGAAGAAGCCGAAGAAGAAACCGGCGGTATCGACCCAGAAGAAGTTCGTCTGCGTTTAGAAGAGATTGAGAACCTGTTTATCAAAGCCAAGCAAGCTTTGCTTGATTATGGCCGTGGTAGCGTAGAAGCGGAAGCAGCTTATGCCCTGCTTGCTGAGCGCTTTATGATGCTCAAGCTCAATAATCGCTTATCAGACCAAGTCATGGCAATCATGCATGATGTCTATGACGATGTGCGTAAGCATGAGCGTCAAATCATGCGTTTGGTGATTCGCCGTGGCCGTATGCCGCGTGACGAGTTCCGTAAGACTTTCCCAAGCAATGAAACCAACGTCGATTGGCTGATTGAACGTATTAAAGGTAAGCCTGCGTTTGCTGGCACGCTAGAAAAAGTCGCCGACGATGTGATTTTATTGCAGCGCCGCATTCGTGACTACGAGCAGCAGCTCGATATGAAAATCCATGATATGAAAGACGTCGCACGCCGTATGGCTGTCGGTGAAGCTAAAGCACGCCGCGCCAAAAAAGAAATGGTCGAAGCTAACTTACGTCTTGTTATCTCTATCGCTAAAAAATATACCAACCGTGGCCTGCAATTCTTGGACTTAATCCAAGAAGGTAACATCGGTCTGATGAAAGCAGTCGATAAATTTGAATATCGCCGTGGTTATAAGTTCTCAACTTATGCGACATGGTGGATTCGTCAGGCAATCACCCGCTCTATCGCTGACCAAGCGCGTACCATCCGTATCCCTGTGCATATGATTGAGACTATTAATAAGATAAACCGTGTCTCTCGTCAGTTGCTACAAGAAATGGGACGTGAGCCGACACCTGAGGAATTGGGCGAACGCTTAGAGATGGACGAAGTCAAAGTCCGCAAAGTGCTCAAAATTGCCAAAGAGCCTATCTCAATGGAGACACCTATTGGTGATGATGAAGATTCACACCTAGGTGATTTCATCGAAGATGGTACGATTTCAAGCCCAGTTGACGATGCGACGGCGGCTGGTCTACAAGAAGCCACGCGTGATGTCTTGAGCAATCTGACTGAGCGTGAAGCACGCGTCCTTAAAATGCGCTTTGGTATCGATATGCCAACCGATCATACGTTAGAGGAAGTCGGTAAGCAGTTTGATGTCACGCGTGAGCGTATCCGTCAGATTGAGGCAAAAGCGCTACGTAAATTGCGTCATCCTTCACGTTCTGAGCATCTGCGCTCGTTCTTAGAAAATGACTAATTTATCTAGACATGCTTCATTGTCTAAAAGTTTCTTAAAATTACATCAAAAAAGCTGAGCATGTCTCAGCTTTTTTGTGCCTGTTATTTAATGGTAGTTAGTAGTTAATTATTAGCTTTTATCTATTGAATATTAAGCCGCTATAGCATTACATAAGCAATTGACTCATAAAAATATTGCCTTTATTTAAAATAGCGAGTATAACTACCTACCGTTCGGTAGTTATACAAAGTTAAATAGATAAATAGTTAGTAGTGCACTCTTATGAATAAACAAACCAATGTAAAACACATCAATCTCAAAGCCGTCATCTCTCTTGCCATCATTGTGGCGCTTGGCCCTGCAGCGATTGACATGTATTTAGCCTCAATGCCAAACATGGCAACAGACCTCAATACCTCCTACGCCACCACACAAATCACCTTGACCGTCTTTCTTATCTTTATGGGCTTAGGGCAACTGGTCTTTGGTCCCGTATCTGACGCCATCGGGCGCATCACACCATTATTTGCAGGCTTACTGGCATATATTGGCGCTTCCGTATGGGCGATGTGGTCACAAAGTATTGAAAGCCTAATCTTTGCCCGTATCTTGCAAGGTCTTGGCGCCTCGATGGCTATCGTGGTGGTGATGAGCATGGTACGCGACTTAGTCGATGGACCAAAAGCGGCACAAATTTATGCTTTATTAAATACCATTGTGGCATTAGGTCCAATCGTCGCGCCAGCAATCGGTGGTATCGTCGGTGCGCATTATGGTTGGCGCGGCGTCATGTTTATTTTGGCGGCGTTAGGTATGATTGTGCTGATTAATACGCTGTTGAATATCAAAGAAACTTTGCCAAAAGACAAGCGCATTCAATTAAATATAAAAAATATTACAGGCATTTATATCGCTATATTAAAAAACAAAACCTTTGTCTTTAATCTATTTGCGCTATCTGCGGTGTATTTCTTTTTGTTTGCCTACATCGGTGGTTCTGCTTATGTCTATCAAACCGGCTACGGTCTTAGCCTAGAGCAATTTGGTTTTGTCTTTGGCTTGACCAGCATCAGTCTAATTTTAGGTGCTTCTTCCACCGCTTATTTGGTCAAAAAAATATCAGCGTCACATTTGGCTTTAATCGGTGCCGGTGTCATGATGCTCGGTAGTGCCGTCTGCATCGTCGCTTATCTACTATCAATGGGTTTGGTCGGTATTGTCACTGGCATTGCCTTGGGATTATTTGGTCTTGGCGTATTGGAGGCGACGTTGATGGCAATTGCAATGGACTCGCAGCGCAGCGCTTTGGGCTCAAGCGCGGCTTTATTGGGCGCCATTCCTATGTTACTCTCATCTACTGCCACGCCCATCGCGGGACAATTGGTCGAAATAAACACTTTATATTGGTTAATCTTGCTAGGTGTTATGGGGCCGATTATTTTGGCGTTGGTTTATTTTAGTTCTAGAAGTTTAAAACCTGATAGCACTGTCGCCACACCATCATTAGAGGAGGCCTATGCAAAGTCATAAACCACGCTCAAGCGCTAAGCAACGTATTATTGATGCCGCGTTTGAGCCTTTTTTTATGCACGGCTATGAGGGCGCATCACTCAGTGATATTGCCAAGGCTGTGGGCATCCGCAAAGCCTCTCTCTATACGCATTTTGCCAGTAAAGAAGCGATATACTTAGAATTACTACAAGATGCGCTCGAGTTAGAATGTGCATTTATTGAATCATGCTTTGCGACGGTTAGTGAATTCCCTGCTCCCGGTGAAGCGTATTGCCGAGCGTTTGAAGTACGTTATGAAAGCGCAATTACCTTACGGTTTTTAATTCGCATGGCCTATGCCGCACCTGTGCATTTGACTAATACCAGCGCGGCGACTTTTAATGTCTATATAAAGGTGTTGACTGAGCAAATACAGCTGGCTCTGAAGCCTTATGAGCTCGACTCTGCGCAACTAGCGCTTTATACCGACGCCTATTTAGGCGTTATCGATAGCTTAAGTGTGGAGCTACTATATGCAGAAGGCTTATATGAGCGCCGTTTTAAAGCCATGCTGATGCTCTACCACACTGCCATTGCGCAGCTTACTAAAAAATAACTTTCTAAATGTACGTTACTTTTATATATGGTTGTTTGAGCATCGCTTGCTAATGATGACTGTTCTCGCCTATCATAGGGACGCTTGGTCATCTTATAACCATAAAGACCAACATTTGAATCATAAAAACCTTGTCGGGGTGCTTTGATTTTGACGCTTTAACTACAATCAAAATCATGGCTGAGAGTTACCCGCGAACCTGATGCAGTTAGCACTGACGTAGGAAACAAGCGTGTCGATATATAAGTCACAATTACTTTATGTTTTGCCAATCTATTTAACCTAGACTGGCAAATTTATTGTGCCTTATTATCTCTTTTTTTCTGCCATTTGCTTACTGCACTTTATAACAGTAAGTGAAAACTATGGATTACCAAACACTACGCAATAACTGTCCGACTTGGGATGCTTATATTGGACATGATTTTGTCAATCAACTGGCAGCAGGAACGCTCGCCCCTGACAGCTTTCGCCATTACCTTGTGCAAGACTATTTATACTTAATTCACTATACCCGCGTGATGGCACTGAGCGTATATAAGAGCGACACGCTGGCACAAATGCGCGTCGGTCAAGCCGGTATCAACGCCATGCTTGATTTGGAAATTGGCATGTATTTAGACTTTTGTCAGCAGTGGGGAATCGCGCTTGAGGAAGTTGAAAACGCTCCTGAATCGCCAGCCACCATTGCCTACAGCCGTTATATCTTAGATGCGGCAATGTCAGGCTCGCTAGCTGAGCTCTATGCTGCAATTGCACCTTGCTTGATGGGTTATGGGGAAATTGGTAAGTCTATAAAAGAACAAGGATCTATCGCTGATAATCCGTATCAGCCATGGATTGACGTGTTTTCCAGTCAGGAGTTTCAAGTAATTACCGCACAAAACGAAGCACAAATTAATACGCTATTAGCCGATGCCAGCCCTGCTCAAGCAGCCAAGTTCCAATACTTATTTAATGCCGCAGCGCGTATGGAAGTCAATTTTTGGCAGCAGGCGTTAGATTTGTCTTAATTTATAAACAATCTGGCTTGGTTCTAAAAAAGCCCTCTAGAATCAAAAATAATGATCAATAATAACGATCCACAAGGAGAAACATCATGGCAGCATTCGATGAACACGCAAGCGCGTATGACAGTTGGTTTTTTGACAATCAAAATCTGCTGACCAGCGAGCTAAAGCTGGTCGCTCACTTCTTAGATAAAGACAGTGAGATATTGTCTGTCGGCTGTGGTAGCGGACTGTTTGAGTCTCTACTGGCAAAAGACTATGACATTCATATCAAATATGGTATCGAGCCGTCAAAAGATATGGCTGAAGTCGCTGAGAAGCGCGGCTTACAAGTAGATATCAGCCCTGCCGAAACCTGCGAGATTGAGCCCAATAAGTTTGACATCATCATGTTTAACGGCAGCGTCAGCTATATCAGCGATTTAGATGCCTGTATAAAAAAAGCCTTTGGCGCTCTAAAAACGGGCGGCAAACTTATCCTGATTGATGTGCCAAAAGAAAGTGGCTTTGCCAGCTTATATAACCTTGCCAGCGCGGTAGATACGTGGGAGCATCCACTACTTGCGCACATCTCGCCTGCTGATCCTTATCCTATCGAGCTGGTGAAGTCAGCTAACTGGCGTACCTCTGATGAAAAACTCGCCTTAATGCAAGCCAATGGTTTCGTTGATTTTGAATATGCGCAGACTTTATTGACCCATCCTATGTATGCCAACGACAAAGTCCAAGAGGTCATCGAAGGCTATGATCGCGGCGACTACGTGGCAATTTGTGGTTATAAAAAATAACGGTTTTAATGTGCGTTATCGCTGGCTGACACTTGAATAATACGCCGAACGCCCTTATAAATGGTGCATAAAGCGCTTATCATATTTCAATAAAAAATAAGGACCACATCATGACTGATGATCCAAAAGACACCACTACTCCAAACACTGACAACTCGAGCACCGAAAGTCAAGGCAGCAATGCTAGTCCAACGTCGAAAAGAGAAGTTAAAGTGACAGAATTGGTCGCTAATGACGGTATCTTAAAAGGCAAAAAAACCGATGTGCAAAACCCTGAGCTGTGGGAGTTCCCAATGAACTATCCAATGAGCATCATCGGTCATGAAGGTGAGCACGAAAGCTTGCTTAATGAAGTGAAGCTTATCTTGGGTAGCCAATTCCCTGAGTTTGATTTGGCCTCTATGGAAGTCAAACCCTCAAAAACAGGACGCTTCCATTCGGTACGTGCCAATTTATACTTAACCACCGTTGAGCAAGTGAACACGCTTTATGCGGCGCTTGATAATGCAAGAACCGTACGTATGGTGGTTTAAAGTCAGTTTTGTTAATTTTATAAAATCTAGCCCGTTTTTCATCCGAATCGTCACTCATATGGGTGGCGATTTTTTATTGTCTGCGGTACAATCTCCACCCGAAATATAACTGCTATTTAGACAATTGGCCTTTATAAATTTAGCCAACAATAAAAAGTAAATCCGCGCCATTTTTTACAAAACTTTTATTATTTTTCTTATCGGCATCTAACCCTTATCCCATCGTCCTTTGCCAAAATTTGGACACGCTTTACCCTCGCATCAACATAGTTTGCCCTTAAAATCAATATAGCATTTTCAAAATTTTCCCGCTATATTGTGCCCACCTACTAACAAATACGCTATATGTAGTGCTCAGTGATTTGAATCGTCACTATGAGCTGCGGCATCGTTTTGCCTAAAAAAACATCTGCCATGACAGGATATCTTGTCTTAAAACAGATAGCGTCTGAAAGATAGCGTGACAAAGCATGTCTGCCAGATTTAACCGCGCAGCAGCCTATAAAGCAACATTATAAATAACTACCTAGCAATCAACTTACGAGGTCAGCATGACACATATCGATAATATCAAAGTAACCAAACGTGATGGACGTTTAGAGCCCATTGATTTAGACAAAATTCATAAGGTTATCGAGTGGGCAGCTCATGATTTAGATAATGTGTCGGTATCGCAAGTTGAGCTAAAGTCGCATATTCAGTTTTATGATGGCATCAGAACGCGTGATATTCACGAAACCATCATCAAGTCAGCCGCCGACCTTATCTCTGAAACCACGCCTGACTATCAGTATTTAGCCGCGCGCTTGGCCATCTTCCATTTACGTAAAATTGCTTATAACAAATTTACCCCGCCGCATCTGTATGACCATGTCAAAACGTTGACCGATGCTGGTAAATATGACGAACATATCCTAGCCGACTATAGCCGCGCAGAATTTAATGAATTAGAAGCATACCTCGACCACTGGCGCGATATGAATTTGGCTTATGCTGCCGTTGAGCAAATGGCGGGCAAATACCTTGTCCAAGACCGCGTGACCAAAACCGTTTACGAGAGCCCGCAGTTCTTATATATGCTCGTTGGCATGTGTTTGTTTGCCAATTATGACAAGGGCGAGCGCTTAAGCTATGTCAAACGCTTTTATGATGCGACCTCACAATTTAAAATCTCGCTACCAACGCCCATCATGTCAGGTGTACGTACGCCGTCGCGCCAGTTTAGCTCGTGCGTCCTAATCGAATGTGGTGATAGCCTAGACTCTATCAACGCCACCACCAGTGCCATCGTCCGTTATGTGTCGCAGCGTGCTGGCATCGGCATCAACGCTGGTCGTATCCGCGCCCTTGGTAGCCCTATCCGTGGCGGCGAAGCACAGCATACTGGCTGTATTCCATTCTACAAACTGTTCCAAACGGCGGTGAAATGCTGCTCACAAGGCGGCGTACGCGGCGGTGCAGCGACGTTATTCTACCCATTATGGCATTTAGAAGTTGAGTCATTATTGGTGCTAAAAAACAACCGCGGCGTCGAAGACAACCGTGTCCGTCATATGGACTACGGCGTCCAGCTAAATAAAACCATGTATACCCGTTTGATTAAAGGTCAAGATATCTCGCTGTTTTCACCGTCTGATGTTCCAGGCTTATATGATGCATTCTTTGAAGATCAAGATAAATTTGAAGCGCTATATACCAAGTACGAGAATGACCCTAACATTCGTAGCCGTCAAATTCCAGCAACGGAATTGTTTAGCTTAATGATGCAAGAGCGCGCCAGCACTGGTCGTATCTATATCCAAAACGTCGACCATTGCAACACCCATAGCCCATTTGACGCCACAGTTGCACCGATTCGCCAGTCAAATCTATGTATGGAAATCGCGCTACCGACCAAGCCACTTGATAATATCAATGACGAAACTGGCGAGATTGCCCTTTGTACGTTATCAGCAGTCAACTTAGGCAAAGTTGAAAATGTTAGCGATATCGAAGAGCCAGCCGAACTAATCGTCCGCGCCCTTGATGCCCTGCTCGACTATCAAGACTATCCAGTGAAAGCGGCTGAAAACGGCAGTATGCGTCGTCGTACCTTAGGCGTTGGCGTGATTAACTATGCGTATTACTTAGCGAAGAATGGCGTACGCTATTCAGATGGCAGCGCGCATGGTCTAACGCATCAAACCTTTGAAGCGTTGCAATTTTATCTCTTAAAAGCCTCGAACAAACTGGCCAAAGAGCAAGGCGCATGCCCTGCCTTTAATGAGACCACCTACTCGCAAGGTATCTTACCGATTGATACCTATAAAAAAGACTTGGATCAAATCTGCCAAGAGCCGCTACATCTCGATTGGGAAACGCTACGCACTGAGATTACCACTCATGGTCTGCGCAACTCTACCCTAACTGCCTTGATGCCGTCTGAGACCTCTAGCCAGATTGCCAACGCGACTAACGGTATCGAGCCACCACGCGGTTTGGTGTCTATCAAAGCGTCAAAAGATGGCATCCTAAAACAAGTCGTGCCTGAGATTGATAAGCTAAAAGATCAGTACGAGCTACTATGGCAAATGCCGAATAATGACGGTTACCTAAAGCTGGTCGCTATCATGCAAAAATTCGTCGATCAAAGTATCTCTGCCAATACCAACTACGATCCTGTTCGTTATGAAGGTGGCCGTGTACCAATGAAGATATTGCTTAAAGATCTGCTAAACGCGTATAAGCTTGGCGTGAAAACGTTGTATTATCACAACACTCGTGATGGTGCGAATGATGCGCAAGCGGATATGGAAGATGATTGTGCTGGCGGTGCATGTAAGATCTAGAGTTATATAAAATATAGAGCAACTTGAATTTAACAAAGTTAAACTCAAGTTGCTGCTATTACTAGTCGAATACTTGATTATGGAAAGCAGATTATGACTACTGGTAATTCTTTAATAAACTTAGGCGATTTATCGCAACCTGTGACCACATTAATTGAAAAAATATCTAATGCTATTGGTGTTATCTACGAACCAACTAAAATAAGAAGGAATGCTAAGGCGGAAGTAGAAGCGCATCGTATCACGGTACTTGCAGGTTTAGATTTACAGAATGAAGTAGAGCATAGAGCTATGCAACGTATGCTAGTTCAAGAAACAAGAAAACAGAATAATATCGAAAATATCATTCAAAAAACAGTTGAAGAACTACCTGAAGATGCTCAGGTTGATAGTCTTAATGAAGACTGGTTGGCAAACTTTTTTGATAAATGTGAGAATATTTCGGATGAAGTAATGCAAACCATGTGGTCGAAAATACTTACTGACGAGGCTTCTAGGCCTGGAGCATTCTCAAAAAGAACTATCGGTATAGTATCAAATATAAGTAAAGCAGAAGCTGAAACCTTTAGTAGGTTTTGTCAGTTTGTTTGGAATTTAGGCTTTCCATGTCCTATTGTTTTTAATATCAATGAAGACAAAATACTTCTTGAAAACGATATACTTTTCTCTGATTTGAATCATTTACAAGCAATTGGCCTGATTACAATAAGTTCTTCGGAGAGCTATATAGTAAATATAATTAACAAAAAGCTAACTTATAAGTATTTCAATAAAACAATGCTGTTTGAAGTTCCAGAGGAAATGAATAATAAATTACCAGTTGGTGCTTGTCTTTTGACTGAGGCGGGCATGGAGTTATTCAAAATTTGCAAACCTCAATCTAATGTAGAATATTTAAATAACATATTTAAAATTTATGAAGAAAAAGGTATTGTTGTGAAAGATATTACAGCAAATCTATAGCAAACATAGCCAGTGTGGGTTGAATGGAGCTTGCGACACCAACCTACACAAAAATATCCAACTTTATAGCTTATGTTTGCTCGTGATGTAGGTTGCGCCCAGCGCACCGATGATATGAAAATTGTGTTTAAAGGTGCGCAAGGCACACCCTACAAATTACGCGCAAATAGATTAACAATTAAGACCTAATTTTCGTGCTAATATTAGCCCTATATTTAGAGCGTAATATTAGCGGAGAATAAATCATGCAACCAATATTTGCAACACAGACAGCCAGTATCTCAGAGTTAAAGACCAACCCTTCAGCCCTGATTAAACAATCAGACGGTGAATCCATTGCTATTTTAAACCACAACAAACCCGTGGCTTACTTGGTTTCCACAGATATGTATGAGCGCATGATGGAAGCGATGGACGATATGGCATTAAGCCAAACGGTCAGCACACGGATGAATGACGGGCAAATACCTGTAAAGGTTACATTGGATGACTTATAATCTTGAATTTCATCCTTTGGCGTTAAAAGAATGGAAAAAGCTAGCGCCCAGTATTCAGCAGCAGTTTAAGAAAAAATTACAGCAGCGGTTAGCAAATCCGCGTGTGCCTGCGTCAAAACTCTCAGGACGTACAGACGCCTATAAAATCAAACTACGCACCATCGGCTATCGTCTGGTATATACCGTCAAAGATGATGTCGTCGTGGTTTATGTATTAGCCGTAGGCAAAAGAGAAAATAACAAAGTATATGAGGCGCTTGCGACTCGCCAGCCATAATTAAAACACAGAAAGAATAAAAATGACGGAGGTCATAGACGTGCAATATACCGCAATCATCAAAGACGGTGGTTTATTTATCCCTAATGTATTTTCCGACCTAAATGATGGTAACTCGCATATCGTGCAGGTAGCAGTCGATATCGACGAAGTTCGTCAGCAATTAGATAGTAGCGCAGTAGAAAAGATGGACGCGCCAAGACCAGCAAAAAAATCCGTTAAAAAGCAGACAAAAAAAGAAGTTCAGAAAGCCGCAGAGGTAGAATTAAGTACGCTGCGTAAAAGCGCTATCGATGAGCTAGAAGGCTTAGACGATAGTGAGCTTAGCGAGATTTTTAAAGCGTATATGAATGATGGACAAGAACCGACCCAAATATCTTTAGAGAACTTATAACGCCCTTTTGAAAGTATTTTTCAGGCGGCATTTTCAAACTTTTGATTCACAACTGTAGCACTTATAAAGGTGGAACTATGACTTACTCGATTTTTTCTCAAACGCCAAACAATGCGCTAACAGAGCCGATGTTTTTTGGTCAACCGGTCAACGTGGCGCGTTATGACCAACAAAAACACCCTATCTTTGAGCAGTTGATTGAAAAGCAGCTGTCGTTCTTTTGGCGTCCAGAAGAAGTCGACGTTTCAAAAGACCGTATCGATTATGGCAACCTGTCGTCGCATGAGCAGCATATTTTTATCAGTAACCTAAAGTATCAGACCCTACTCGACTCTATCCAAGGTCGTAGCCCAAACGTGGTGCTATTGCCGCTGGTGTCAATTCCTGAGCTTGAGACGTGGATTGAGACGTGGACGTTTTCTGAGACCATTCACTCGCGCAGCTACACCCATATCATTCGTAATATCGTCAATGATCCCGGCGTGGTCTTCGATGATATTATGCAAAATGAGCACATCTTAGAGCGCGCCTCTGATATCGCCAAGTATTACGATGATTTGTACTACGACTCACAGCTTTATAATATGTATGGCGCAGGCACGCATACCGTCAATGGCAAAGAAGTGACCGTTAGCTTAAAATCGCTGAAAAAGCAGCTGTATTTATGCTTGATGGCGGTTAACGTCTTAGAAGCCATTCGTTTTTATGTGTCATTTGCCTGCTCGTTTGCCTTTGCTGAGCGTAAGTTAATGGAAGGTAACGCTAAGATTATTAAATTAATCGCCCGTGATGAAGCGCTGCATTTAACAGGTACGCAGCATATCCTAAACTTGATGCGTAATGGTCGTGACGATCCAGAAATGGTTGAGATTGCCAATGAGTGCTATGCAGAAAGCATCGAAATCTTTACCAAAGCGGCGCAGCAAGAAAAAGAATGGGCGGGTTATCTGTTTAAAGACGGCTCAATGATCGGCTTAAATAAAGACATCCTTTGCCAATATATCGAATATATCACCAATTTACGTATGGAAGCGGTTGGCTTACCAGTAGCGTTCCCGAACTCAAAATCAAACCCGATTCCATGGATCAATACGTGGTTGTCGTCTGATAACGTGCAAGTTGCGCCGCAAGAGACAGAAATCAGCTCGTACTTGGTCGGTCAAATTGATTCAGATTTATCCAATAGCGACTTTGATGATTTTGAACTTTAAGAGCTTTGAGCTTTAAACGTTTGGCTTTAAGTACATGATTGTCATGGCTTAATCTTACTATTTTAAGGTTAGGCCACTACCGTTTTAGTAAGATTTTATGATTAAAAAGTACCATTAAAGGCACTTTATATGCGATGGGAAAATTAAGATAAGGTTGAATTATGACTTGGGTAATGACGAGTAAGAAGCAATTCTACTTGCATGATGACGAAAGTCTGCTCGATGGATTGCTACGCACCGGACATGATATCAATTATCAGTGTAAGGAAGGCTATTGTGGCAGTTGCCGCATCAAGCGCATCGCCAGCTCACACGTTATTGATTATCCGTTTGAGCCGCTTGCTATGATTGAAGAGGACGAAATCTTGCCCTGCTGCTGTCGCGTGCAGGGCGTCATTTATATCAATCACGAGCTAATAGAAAAGTAGCTGCCAAATTCATAGAGTTATGATTAAAAAAACATGCTAATAAAAAAGCGCGCTATCTTCAAAATAGCGCGCTTTTTTTATTTTTTAAATTCCACAGTAATATGTGTAAACCATACTTTTATAAAGGTGCGCCATCTCTTTCAAATAACTGCAATAGCTCTTCGCGCATACGGTCACGCTCCGCTTCTGACATCATTGGCACTTCTTCTCCATCATTTTGTAGACTAGGATCGCCCATACCACCTAGCGTTTCATCGTGAATGATAACAGGGCGCGCCATAGGTTCTTGCGCTGGACGCTCTTCTAGCAGGATTTTTACTTGCTTGTTTTTGCCTTGGCGTAAGACTTGAGCGTTAAGCGTGGTATTTGGTGCCTTACGAGCGACATATTGGATTAAGGTATTGGCATCTGTCATCTCAATACCGTCAATTGACAAAATAATATCGCCAATGCGTAAGCCACTCTTAGCCGCTGGACTTTTAGGAACGACATTAAATACTTCGACACCTGTTGAAGTTTCAAGCTGGGTGGGGTCGCGCAGCTGTGATTGGATTTCGATACCGAGCCAACCACGGCTAACCTTTCCATCTTTAATAATCGCATTCATCACTTGCTCAACGATGGCAGTAGGAATGGCAAAACCAATACCCATCGAACCGCCAGAGCGCGAGTAAATAGCGGTATTAATACCAATGAGCTCGCCGTAAGCATCAACCAGCGCGCCACCTGAGTTACCCGGATTGATCGCCGCATCGGTTTGGATAAAGTCTTCAAACTTATTAACGCCAAGTCCTGTTCGCCCTGTCGCCGAGATAATACCTTGTGTCACCGTCTGACCAACCCCGAATGGATTACCAATCGCCAATGCCACATCGCCAACACGAATAGGGTCTTTACGGAAACCAAGGGGCGCTAAATCAGTCATATCAACTTTAATCACCGCCAAATCACTGTCTGGATCGGTACCAATCAATTTCGCACGACTCTTGCGCCCATCATTAAAGGCAACCGTAATTTCATCAGCTTTTTCAAGGACATGAGCGTTGGTCACGATATAACCATCTTCTGAAACAATGACCCCAGAACCCAAGTTGGTATTGCCCTGCTCTTGGGACGGGCCACCATGAAACTCAAAAAATCGGCGCAATACTGGATCGTTCATATAAGGGTGTTCGGCCATCGTCTGCGTAGTATAGATATTGACGACGGATTGTGACGCGCGAGCAACGCCATTATGATAAGAAGCAATCGGTGCTGGTGTATCGGACGCTGGCACTGACGCTTGCTGCTCGGCAGGCGTCGTTCTAGGCGGCTCCCATGCTTGCTCTGATGCCGTCTTCATACTCGTAAACAACCAAATAAACGCTGCAACCACTATCAGCAACAAAACCCAAGGCAACCACGTTAACGCGCCGGCCTTGTTATTGTTATTGGTATTCCGAGATGACGACATATAAAAACCTCTCTATTTTAAAAATAGTTTTGTGAAAACAGTTTGGTAAAAACAGTGACTGAATGATGACTATACGCAAACGCTTCTAGTTGGGCAATGATGCCTAATAATACCTAAGACAAGATTGAATAATATAAGCGCTACGGATTCTATAGATTCAGGTATGCAAATTATAACTGGCAACATCGATAAATAGTAACGTATCGTGTACCGTTTCAGTTATCCACGTCATCTACTCTTTTACAGCGCCATGCTAAAATGGCGCAATTAAACACCCTAACGACTTAGAGCAAAGTTAATTATAAACAGATATTTTGCTTATTTAGCGGCAATACTTACCACATTGAACGCTTGAAATTTGTAAATAACCAACAATCAAGAACTGTCCGTAACGGCAACAATTATAAGGAAAGACCATGACCGAACACAATAGCTCGACCGAAACCTTAAACCAGCTTTCAAATCAGTTCTCAAGTCAGTTTTTAAGCCAAACGTCAAATAAGACGATTAGCGCGCAAGCTTTGACGGATTTTTGTGACGACTACTTATCAGCAGCAGCCTTTAAAGACTATGCGCCAAATGGCTTGCAAGTAGATGGCGGGCGACCTATCGGGCGTATTGTTACTGGTGTCACCGCCTGTGAGGCGTTGATTGACGCCGCGATTGCTGATAACGCCAATGCTATCGTGGTGCATCACGGCTATTTTTGGAAAGGCGAGCCTGAGACCATCACAGGCATGAAAGGACAGCGTATCCGCAAACTGATGCAGCATGGCATCTCTTTGATTGGCTACCACCTGCCACTCGATGCCCATCCTATTATTGGCAATAATGCCAAACTTGCTGAGTTACTCGATATGAATATCATCGGCGCGCTTTATCCGCATGAGTCGCATCCGGTTGGCAATATTGCCAGCTGCCAGCCGCAAAGCGCTCAAAACCTTATTACCCAGATTACCGCTGCCCTCGGACGAATACCGTTACATATTCCCGCTGCCTACAACGCCGCACCCAACGCTGAGCCTACGCAAGCGGACAGCAGATTGATTGAACGCGTGGGTATCTGTACAGGCGGCGCGCAAGATATGATTGAGCAAGCAGCGCTGATGGGCTGTGATGCTTATATTTCTGGTGAAATATCAGAGCGCACTACCCATAGCGCCCGCGAGCTTGGCATTGATTATTTTGCCTGCGGTCACCATGCGACCGAGCGCGGCGGTATTCAAGCGTTGGGCGAACTGCTGGCTGAGCAATTTGGCCTGCCAGTGACTTTTATTGATATTGACAACCCAGCCTAATCATTAATGCCTAATAATTAAGCGGTTTTATCTACTTGCAATTATTCTCTTACTATTTTAAGCGCTAATTTTAGAGTTTTTCATTAAATACAGAAAATGCTGCTTAAGCGCAATCTTTTCTTATAGCGCTTTTTGTCACTGGCTCAGCCAAAACAAGGGCGTTTTTTACCGTTTATAGTGCTATTGTTAAGTTTTATCGCTAATTTATTAACTACACTTGAATAATATAATGAATATCCGCATATTAGTTCCTGAAGAAAGAATGTCTTGTCATGAGACTTCCCATTTTTATAGCTTCCGGTTATGGCGCTAAAATTTGTTTCATCGCTTAAAGCTCTATTTTTTAATGAATTAATAAGGTTTTTAACGGTGATCATTTAAATACTCTCTTTGCCTTATTTAGCTGATGCGACAGTGGTTTTGAAACAGTATTTTTATTTTAGCGTCGCGATAAGATTAGAGCAAAATCTCTCTGATGGTGTTTTCTTACTCGCTAGCAGACAAGGGATATTACTCATCTTTATCGCTGAGCAAACCATATTATTAGCCAGTTCCTCTACTACAATCGATTTAAAGAGTAGCTCGTGATTAATATAAATGCAGCAACGATTAAGTGCAGTTGTACGGCGCTTATGCTGCGTATTTGTCTCAATAATTTATTCATGACCTTACCTATGTTTCATATGGTTTTATAGGCAGTCTTTTAATCAATAACTCGTTTTATAGCGATGAAGGAATCATCCGATTTATAGCCTTCGCGCTGTGGTGCGTCTTTTTTCTAGAATGATTTTTGAAGTGCGTGTTTTATCTTCTAAAAAATAGCTACCTATGCGTTAAATGATAAAAAGACGGTTGCGCTAACGGTTATATATTTGATGTTAGCAGCGCCATATGTAAACAAGATGACAGCGACCTTATGCTATTTATCAGGCTGATGTGATCTAGAATGTAACGCCAGTTTATGCCACTTATATAGCCATACGCTTTTTATAACTATATAAGCCGCATAAATTGATCAAGCATTTTTATGGTATGCAGGATGGCTAAAATCAGGAGACATCCATGCAGCGTATTACTTACCGTGTGAAAGTATCTGTGCAAGGGGCCAAACGCCGTATTTCTTATTTACTGCGTCCATCTAAGCGCTTACTGCACACCAAAAGTAACTTCGTTCCAGCAGTTGCACCTATCAAAGTGACTGGTTTCGCCAAAACCAAATTTTCCAAAACCAAGAAATTGGCACAAGTATCAAGCATCGCTCTGCTCTCTTTACCGGCTGAGAGCTTGACCACGATGAACGCGCCCGTGCCCGCCTATGCACATGTTATGTTAGAAAACACTCTAACGGTTGCTGCTGTACCGGGTGATAGTACCTACTTTGCAACCGACGGTTTTCAGCACGGTTTTGGCTATGATTTAGTGCGTAGCTATGCAGATGGGCTTGGCGTCAACATCAATCTCAAAGCCTATGCTAGCGAAGAGGCCGCGCTCAGAGCCTTAAAATCAGGCGATGCCGATATGGCTTTGACCACCGCCAGCACCCAGCTAAAAAGCCAGCTAGATTTAGCCTCGATTAATGTGAGCTGCGGCTATGATGCCAGCTTAACTAAGAACGGTTTACACCCTAAAGTTAGTTGGACGTTTAATTCCGCTAATGACCCGTTATCACAAAAAGCCAGTTACTTTTTATGTGATAGTATTAAGCTTGAACACACGCAAAAATTGGCGGCGTTTTATAATCAGAACTTATTAAAAGATGCTTATAGCCAAGACCATTTTAAAAAGACCTTGACAGAAAAGTTGCCTGACTATCAGTCATCGTTTCAAGAGCAAGCGCGTAATTATAATCACGACTGGGAGCTACTGGTCGCCATGGGCTATCAAGAGTCGCATTTAAATGCCAATGCCGTCTCTCCGACTGGCGTGCGCGGTATCATGATGCTGACCAATAATACCGCTAAGGCCATGGGCGTCTCTGATCGCGTTGACCCTTATCAAAGTATTGGCGGCGGCGCGCGTTATCTGGAGCAAATGAAAGCCGATTTCGCTGATGTGCCAAAAACCGATCGCATCTGGTTTGCCCTCGCCGCTTATAATATGGGTCCAAATGCTATAAAAAGTATCCAGCGTAAATTAAGCGCCAATGGCATCGATGATAAAAGCTGGGCAAACATATATGCTTATTTGTCGGAAAATAGAGCGTCGAACAGCCGTTATGGTCAGGCAATGCATTATGTGAGTAATATTAGAAGTTATCTTGAAACCATTAAAACCCAAACGGTTTAATATGGTCGTGCTAAAGGCTCTAAACCTTGAATAAAGTCTTAAATCTTGAACAAAGTAATGCCAATAAAAAAGCTGCTCTTATAAAAGAGCAGCTTTTTTTAATGCTTAAAATTTGTCAAATGCGATTACATTCTACATTAGCGATTCGGTACGGTTAAACGTTGACCGCGTTGTAGCATGGTATCGACAGCGATATTGTTCATATCGGCAAGCTCTTTGGTGGATACGCCATACTTACGTGCTAGGCCAATCAAACTATCGCCCGAGCCCACGGTATAGCTGACCGTTGCTTTTGGTACTTTGATGGTCTGCCCACGTTGTAACTGGGCGTTGGTCGCCAAATTATTGGTCGCCGCCAAATCCTCTACCGATATCCCAAACTGACGCGCTAGCGCAATCAGACCATCGCCCGCTTTTACTTTATAGCTTTCGGTATTACCAAGTTTTTTACCAGCGCTGGTGCTACTGGCTGTTTCTGTACTTGCGGTGCTGCTCTTACTATTGTTACTAGTATTGTTAGACGTGCTAGCAACACTGACCGTACCGTTTGCAGGAATGGTAATCGTCCGACCCAATATCAGATTAGAATTGGTTTTTAAATTATTGGCAGCGGCCAAATCACTTAAGCCAATATTGTAACGCTGAGCAACGCCCGTTAACGTATCGCCTGATTTTACTTTATAGCTAACCGCTTTGTCATTAAGCTGACGATCGACCAAATCTTTGGTGACAGGCACTTTGATTGTCTGACCACGCTGTAAGCGCGCTTTGGCATCAAAGTTAGGGTTGACGGCTGCTAGCTCTTCAGGACTGATACCAACACTATTTGCAATACCAATTAAAGTATCACCCGATTTAACCTTATAGTTAGTCGTTGCCACTGTGCTTGTAGGACTATTGGTTTTCACAGGATTGCTAGCGCTGCTAGAGCTAGTATTTGCGGCAGTAAAGTCTACATTGGCAGGCACTTTTAAGATTTGACCGACGTATAGTGAGTCCATCGTACCCATATTATTTAAATTTGCCAAGGTGGTGGTCGGTACATTAAATTGACGAGATAGCGCAATCAAACCATCGCCCGGTTTGACTTTATAATTTTTGGTAGCCGTACTGGATTTACTAGGTTTGGTCGATGGCGCAGCAGGCGTGGCCGCAGGCGCGATGACTTTACCAGGTACCAACCACAGTTTTTGCCCACGTAGCAAGTCTGCTCTACTGCTCAGATTATTGTAGGTGGCTAGCTGAGTCACTGACAAACCAAAGCGATTGGCGGTACCGATTAGCGTATCACCGCCTTGAACGATATAGCTTTCAGGCTGGCTTGCGGCGGTATTGCTCGCACTACTCAATGGCTCGATAGATTTGGCGTTATATAAGTATAATGTGCTGCCTGCTAGCAGATTGGCACTCGCATCTATCTGATTCCATTCAGCGATATCACGCCAGCTAACACCAGCACGACTAGCAATATTCGCCAAGGTATCGCCGCGCTTGACGGTATAAGTGCTACGCGTGCCTTGTGGTTTTGGTTTGCTAGCCGATTTTTTCGGGAAGCTCAGTTTCTTCTCTTGCCCAGTCGCTTCTAAAATCGACTGCTGCGTCTGAACAGCTGATAGGTTGATATTACCATCGGCATTGACGATATTGGTTTCAGGCGTACTAATACGAATCTGATTGGCAATGTAATCACGTTCCGCTTTACTTAATGGCGGCTCTTGAATGATGGTATTGTTTTGCGTAATTTGCGCCGATGTGGTCGGTAAGCTGTTACTGCTCTTTAGTTCAGCGTTAATCTTTTTGGTTTCAGCAGACGTCAGCGGTGGCTCAGTACGGACGGTATTGTTGTTACTATAAACGGAGCTGCTGGTCGGTGAAGCCGTCGGCGGAATATAACTGGTGGTCTGCTGCGGTACGCTTGCGCTCGCGGCATACTCTGCAAGGGCGCTGCCGGTAGTCGGTAATGAGCCACTACTGGTGTATGGTTTATTATTGTAGCTTGGTGTGGTTGAGCCTGAATAGCTAGGCGTCGTGCTAATACTGGTATTGCTAGAAGCAATGACATTACTACTACCATTACCTCTTAACGAGCTAAGCTTAGCATCTGTCGTCAAGCTGACATCGTTTGGAATGATAATACGCTGCGGGCCTGATGCGTCGACGCGCGCTGATGTCAGCGCCGTATTCAGCCTTTCTAACTCATCGTAACTGACCCCTGTCACTTGCGACACTTCAGCTAGGCTTACACCATAATTGACCGGTACACTACGGAAATGCTGACGGTTAGCAATAGCAGGCAGATAGACGCCATATTGCTCAGGCTTGGCAACGATTTCGGCAACCGCCAAAAAGCGCGGTACATAGTTCATGGTTTCAGTCGGTAGTCTGAGCGACCAATAATCGGTCGGCAAACCGCGCGCCGCATTGGCATCAATGGCTTTTTGTACGCGACCAGGACCGGCGTTATAAGCAGCTAGTGCCAGCTCCCAACTGCCAAATTGATTATGCAGCGCAGTCAAAAAGTCGTAAGCGGCACGCGTTGATTCAATCACATCACGGCGACCATCATAGGTACTACTTTGATTTAGACCATAGATACGCCCAGTACTTGGAATAAACTGCCATAAACCTGCGGCGGCGGCACTACTGGTACCACTTGGATCGTAGGAGCTCTCAATCACTGGCAATAACGCAAGTTCGGTTGGAATATTACGGCGCTCAGCTTCTCGCACCGTATGGTAAAGGTAGCGACTGGCACGGGCGGTTAAACGGTTTAGATAGTCTTGGCGACTGGTAAACCAACCTTTTTGCGCTTCAATACGCTGATTATAAACAGGGCGTCCACCATTCATACGGTAGCCTGCACGCAAGCGATTCCACAAATCACCATATTGTTGAATAGCAAGTTTATTGCCTTCAACCATCGTCATATCAGTCGCTTCTAATAAATCTGCCAGCTCATCTAAGCTCTCAGCATCCAAAAAAGCCGTTGAATAATCAGCGCCCGTGCTTGGTTTAGTCACTTGAGTAGCGGGACGTTTGTTAACCACAGCTGAGCTGCCGGTCGCACCCGTCTTTTTTACCGCTGAGGTATTACTACAAGCACTGATAAGTAAAGTCGACACCGCCAGCGTCAATGGTAAAGCGATAAAGGAGCGAGATTTTGATGACACAGTAGACATGATAGTGGAAGTTTCCTAACAACAATAAGTGATAAAATAAAGTTAATCGACAGTATAGTACGCAATATCAGACAAAAACCAGCCTAATCGTAAAGATAATGCGCAAAAAGTCATCCGTCCTATCTTTTGATGGCTTACTTCATTATACAGAACTTGATATATGACTAATTTTTAGTTGATGGTCACTTGTGAGACCGCGCGTAAAAGCACCGCATTACCTGTAGATAAAGTCAGTGTGACCCGCGATGAAGTGACAAATGAAACTTTTTGACCGTCTTTTACCCAGCTTTCATTGGTGGTGACATTGGCTTTGGCTTGGTCGCCCGTAATCACAATGTTATCCACCGTAATATCGTAGCGATAATTTGACGTATCACGCCAGCTTCTTTGCAGCAGTTGCAGATAAGCGTCTTTATCAAGGCTGGTGGTTTTGCCTTTTCTGGACATCGAAATCAGTGCATCATCAGACACCAAGCGCGCAACTTGATTGGTGTTTTGGCTATTGGCAGCTGATTTCATGGCAGCGGCGTAGTTTTGTACCAGCGCATTGCTCATGGTCGCCGCTTGCGCGTTGATACTAATAGCGCCAGCAGCGGCCACTACCGCTGTCACGCCAGCACTTTTTATCAATAGAGCAATTAGCCCTTTTCCCCATAGTCGTTTCATGATATTCCTTAGTAATACTATTATCATTATCGTCGTGTGTCGTTAAAGCCAAATAATGTTATGGCGATAGATTATGGTCATACATTGACTTAAGACCTAAATTTATCAGGCGCTTATAATTCTTTTGTTTTAAGGCTATTTGTGTGTAAAACTTAGGTTAATTAACGACACATTGTTATGTTAGTTTTAGCCTATCACCCAATTCTCACAGCTATGTGACACCCTGTGTGATTATTGCGAATCTCACGCAAAACAGTGCTGTGCATTTATCTGCTCAGTCCAATTTTTAATGACCATTTTTCTCATGCTTGTGTTCATTATGGCCGTCTTCATAACTTTCATCATCGCTGAGCTTCATGCCTAAACGCTCAACGCGTCTGTCCATCATCTGCCGAGCTAAGGCTTGCATGTCTTCGACGCGATCTATCTCATCGACAATTTCAAGCCCTAATAAAGTTTCAAACACATCTTCTAAAGTTACCAAGCCTTTAACTTCGCCGTACTCACCAACGGTGATAGCAATATGAATACGGTTTTTTAGCATCAGCTCTAATAAATCAAACAGTTTCATCTTTGAAAATACAAAGGTAATGTCGCGTTTAAACTGGGTCAGCGGTTTATGAGCAGCATGATTAAATTTTGCCAAAAGCATGTCAGTTTTTAAGACAAAACCGGTGATATTGTCCAAATCGCCATCATAAATTGGCAAACGCGAAAAGGTCAGTTTTGGCCGATCAACCAATAAATCAGCGACGGTTTTATGCTCTTCAAATGCAAGCATTACCGAACGCGGAGTCATGATATCTTCAACTTTAATCGCCCCAAATGCCAATAGATTACGAATAATACGTGACTCTAAGGGATCGATTTGTCCTGATTCTTCGCCAATGCTCGCGAGTGCCGCGAATTCACGGCGGCTAAACGCTTGCGGCTCTTTACCGCGTACCAGTAGTTTGGTTAATTTTTCTGAGAACCAAATCAAAGGATAGAGCAGCAAAATAATACCGCGGACAAAATAAGCAACCATGCCGCCCAATTGACGCCAATAAATAGTGCCTAGGGTTTTTGGCATGATTTCGGATAAAAACAAAATAGCCAAGGTCATGAACGCCGAAAAAAGTCCAAACCAAGCACTACCAAAGACAATCGTCGCCTGCGCACCCGCCCCAATCGAGCCTAAAGTATGCGCCACGGTATTTAACGTTAAGATAGCTGCTAACGACTGATCGATATTATCGACCTTTAGGCGTTTTAGCATGTTGGATTTTTTTGGGTTCGTTTCTTGCAAGTCAGCAATATATGACGGCGTCATACTCAATAATGCCGCCTCGGCGAGCGAACAAATGAACGAGATGCCAATGGCAATGAGCACAAATAAAATAAGCAGTAGAACGCTACTAGCAGTAGGATTTGCTACCTCGCCCGCCGCCCAAACCGCTTGTGGTAGCAAAGAGGTTAGCAATAGAATAAACGCGAAAAACGATTTACTATTAAATCTGATCACATAAGAGCGACCATTGCCACCCATCGTCGGGGGAGGTTCAGCAGAAGCGTCTTTGCGGCAAGCGCGCGGACGGTATAAGCGAGGTACAGACATAAAAAAGGTAAACAAGTTAGGTAACCTAAACAAAGAAGAAAAAGGAAATCACAATATATCATGCGCAAGCGCCAGCAGATAGAAAATAATAGCCGATAAATGCGAATGCATTTCTATCCAATCACTAAAAACGCGCTCAAACAACTCTATTATACAGCCATTTGGTTTATGATAAGAGCTTGTTTAATATCAATGTTAATAATAGTGTTTCGCAATAAATTACCATACTTATCAGTTACTTATAAATTTATGCCCACGAAATTTTAAACTGATAAAGTTAATATAAATTTATCATAGCTTTATGTTAACTTAACATTTGGCTTTTTTGTCTGCTCAGTAACTTATCCTTATATCCTTTATAATAAGAAAACGCCCACCATTATAACGGTCATGGTTAGTCCGTGAGTTTTAACAAAAACGCTCTCAGCCTATGATTAACAGTTACCAAGCCTGAGATTTTTTGTTACTATGCGTGTAAATTTATTCTTATCTATGACTTACTGAGAGAAATTATGAGCTTATTCATTCAAGCGGCCCATGCGGCACCAGAAACTGCCGGCGCTGCGTCAATGTTTGGTCAAATCTTGTTGCCGGTTGCCTTTTTTGCCATTTTTTACTTTTTGGTGATTCGCCCACAGTCTAAGCGTACCAAAGAGCACCGCGCGATGGTTAACGCCTTGACCGTTGGCAGCGAAATCATTTTTGCTGGTGGTCTTATGGGCCGTATCAAGGCATTGGAAGGCGATTATGCGGTTGTGAGCTTAAACAACCATACCGACGTTAAAGTACAACGTGCGTCAGTGATTTCAGTATTGCCAGCTGGCACGATTGAAAGCGTTTAATTGTCATTTAGAAATTTAATAATTGACAAACTTTTATTGAGCTTAATTGCTACTAGTTATCAATTATTGGTTGTAATGACTGTAAAATGACCGTAAATAATGTACGGTCATTTTTCGATTAACTGTTTACGCTTAACCGTTTTTTGCTTTACTATCATCGCGGATGATCGCAGTGGTGCAGAATTTAGTACGACTACTACTATACAACAGTAGCTCTCCATTTAATCACCTGCCATTGTTATCGCTAACTTCCCATCTGCTAACTTGTGGCCTGCGTCGCCAGTAGTTTATCAACTTAAAGAAGTGATTATGCAATATCCCGCTTGGAAATACTTACTCATCGCCGTCGTGCTTATCATTGCCGGTCTATATGCGGCCCCTAACCTCTATCCTGATGAACCTGCCGTACAGATTACCAGTGCCGCAGCAGGTACGCAGCTGTCTGAAGGCATCTTAACTGAGTCTAAACGCTTACTTGAAGAGGCTGGCATCAATAATCATGATGGCACCTTTGAGGGCAACAGTGCGCTGGTGCGTCTCGACAATCCAGTCGATCAGCTAAAAGCTCAGGAAGTGCTGCGTCAGAATTTGGGCGAGGACTATGTGGTCGCGCTAAACTTGGCACAAACGACCCCAGAGTGGTTGCGTGATATCGGTGCAAAACCGATGAAACTCGGGCTTGATTTGCGCGGCGGTGTACGTTTTGTACTAGAAGTGGATATGGATAAAGCGCTCGAGCAGCGTTTGACCAGCGCCAGTCGTGATATGCGCCGTGACTTACGTGCTGAGCGTATTGCGGTTAAAGGTATCAAAACCGAAAAACGTGGCGTGGTGCTGCATTTCGCTGATACTGATACCCGTAACCGCGCGCAAAACATCTTACAAGGCTCGATGGGTAATACTTTCACGCTACAGTCTTCGATTGATGAGCAAGGCCCAGCGCTAATTTTAGCGTATAACGATGCCACTTTAGATGAAATCAATAGCTACGCCGTCAACCAAAACTTGACCACCCTACGTAATCGTATTGCTGAGCTTGGGGTGACTGAAGCTTTGGTACAATCGCAGGGTGCTAGCCGTATCGTCGTTGAGCTCCCGGGCGTACAAGATACCGCTGAGGCAAAACGTGTCCTTGGTCGTACGGCCAACCTTGAGTTCCGTATGGTTGCTGAAGGTGCTGAAAACTATATGGGCGGTATTCCGCCTGCTGGCACTGAAGCGTTTCCCTTTGAAACACTCGATGGTCCGCCAGTATTGCTTGAGCGTCAAGCGATTGTCACCGGTGATAAAGTCACCAATGCTCAGACAGGCATCGATGAAAATGGCTCGCCTGAAGTCAGTATTACTCTAGATAGTGCTGGTGGTAAGCTCATGCAAAATGCTACCCGTACTGCTGTCGGTAAACAAATGGCGGTGCTGTTTATTGAAAACAAACAACGTATCGCTTATAAAGAAGACCCAGCGACTGGTGAGACGGTTGAAGTACGTACACCGTATGCAGAGACCAAAGTGATTAACCGTGCCAATATCCAAGCGGTACTGGGCTCATCATTCCGTATTACTGGACTTGATAGTAGCGCTGAAGCGGCTGAGCTTGCTCTTTTACTACGTTCAGGTGCATTAGCAGCTCCGATGTATTTCGTGGAAGAGCGGACGATTGGTCCATCACTCGGTCAAGAAAACATTGAAAAAGGCTTATTCTCTACCCAAGTTGGTTATTTATTAGTTTTCGCGTTTATGATTGTTTTTTATCGCTTATTTGGTGTCATTGCCAACGTGGCCCTAGCAATTAACGTCATTATTATCATTGCCATCATGTCAATCTTAGGCTCATCACTCACCCTACCGGGTATTGCTGGTATTGTCTTGACCATTGGTATGGCGGTCGATGCCAACGTGCTGATCTTTGAGCGGATACGTGAGGAGCTGGCAAATGGTGTCCGGCCAAAATCCGCCATCGTCGCAGGTTTTGACCGTGCTTTTAGTAGTATTTTCGATGCCAATATCACAACCTTACTGGTCGCCTTTATCTTATTTGCGATAGGTACAGGTCCGATTAAAGGCTTTGCGATTACCCTCGCGATTGGTATTGTCAGCTCGCTATTTACCGCCATTTTGGTGACGCGTGCGCTGATACAAATTGCTTACGGCAAGCGCAAATCTATCAAACGTCTGAGCATCGGTTAGGAGAAAACTATGGCTATCGATAATAACAATCCGCTAGAACAAGAAAATAACCCAGATCGAAATGGCTCAAACGGTGAAGCAAATACTACTGGTACGCGCCGCCGTAAAAAACCGCGCCGTGATGGCAAAGGCAGTAATACGCAAACCAATAATCCTAGAAGCTCTAAATCGACCGGTTCAAAAACACGCCGCGGTGGGAAAGAAAATCAAGCCTTGGCGACCCAAGCATCTGGTAACACAGCAGCGGTTGATCCTAATTTGATGTTAGGTGATTCTGCCGAAGATGCCGCTGCTTACGCAGAAGGTGGTATCAAAGCGATTGGGGATCAGCGTATCATCCCCTTTATGAAGATAGAAAAGCCGATGGCCATCTTATCGCTGCTTTTGGTCATTGGTAGTATTATCGCGATTGCGGTCAATGGACTGAACCTAGGTCTTGATTTCACCGGCGGGGTGTCAGCAGATGTGCGTTATGAGCAGCCTGCTGAGCAAGCCGACGTGGTAAACGCGCTAGCCGATAATGGCTTTGACGATGCGGTCGTACAGTATCTAGGTACGCGCCAAGAGCTTTTAGTACGCTTGCCACCCCAATCAGATAACGTCGACGGTCTAAGCACAAGCTTGAGTAAAGCATTGGCATTGCCTAATAATAACGTTGAAATCAGTAACGTTAATATCATCGGTAGCCAAGTCGGTAACGAAATCTACTTAAGCTCAGTTATGTCGTTGGCACTAGCATTGGCTTGTATGCTTGGCTATGTCGCCCTACGCTTCCAGTTTAAGTTGGCGCTTGGCGCAGTACTGTCGCTATTCCATGATGCGGTGGTAACCATCGGGGTCTTTGCCTTATTTGGCTTTCCGTTCGACTTAACCGTCCTAGCTGCTGTACTGGCGCTGATTGGTTACTCGCTAAACGATACGATTGTTGTTTATGACCGTGTCCGCGAAAACTTCCGCCGCGTGCGTGGTATCACGCCGCGTCAAACAATTGATTTGTCATTAACAGAGACGCTACGCCGTACGATTATGACCATCTCAACGGTACTTTTGGTTGTACTAGCGATGTTATTCTTAGGCGGTGATGGTCTATACTGGTTCTCAGTGGCGCTGTTTATTGGTTTACTTGCGGGTACTTATTCTTCAACTTATATCGCAAGCTCTATTCCTTTAAGAATGGGCTTATCACGTGACGACTTTATCGTGAAAGTAAAACCTGAGTTTGAAGAAGAAATCGTCACGTTTAATGATCCAAAAATGTATGAGCAAGACTAACGCTTGTATAGAAGCCAATAACTAGACTTTTAGTTATTCAGCCCACAAACGTTATCACGATAAAAGCACCTAAACTCTAGGTGCTTTTGTCTTTATACTATTTTTATTCATCTTTTAATGTTATTCGATAAGTCATCACTAAACTTTTCTGTCTTATTATATGGTTATATAAGCGACTACGCTATGTCATCTACCCTGCCGCCAAGTGCTATGCCACCTATTGATACTCGCTATGCGCGTATCATCGCGATTGCCTTGCCTGTGTTGTTAGCCAATCTAGCAATGCCGCTACAAAGCGTCATTGATACGGCGATTGTCGGTAATATGAATGACACTGCCAAGCTTGCTGGCATGGGTTTGGCTATTCAGCTGCTGTCTTTGATATTAGTCAGCTTTAACTTTTTGCAATATGCCTCCTCTGGTCTTTCTGCACAAGCACTCGGTCAGCTTGCTAACAATAACCCTTCTAAGCAAACGCAATCGCCGCTGCTATCAATTTTGCAGCGAGCTTTATTACTTGCGTTAATGATTGGCGCAGTGCTACTTATTGCAAAACCTTGGCTCATTGATTTTGGCTTGCAGGCGCTTTCTGCCAATCCTGATAGCGGTCGTGCAGCCAAGACTTATTTAGATGTCCGTTTTTGGGGCGTTATCGCAGAGCTAATGAATTTTGCCTTTATCGGCTGGTTTGCTGGTCAAGGCAAAACCCGCTATATGCTTTATCAGCAAGGCTTTATCGCCATGCTTAATATTATTCTGACCTTATTTTTCGTTTATGTGCTGCAGATGGGCTTGGTTGGGGTAGCATTAGGGACGACCATTGCCTTTTGGCTTGGGGTGGTCTTAGCATTGTGGCTTAGCCGTCGACATTTGCAAATCTCTTGGCGCGCGTTATTTAATGCTAATAAGGAACATTTTACTAAAGATAAGATGCTTAGGCTATTTTCGTTAAATAAAGATATTTTTATCCGTACGCTTATTTTAACCTTAAGCTTTGCTTGGATTACCCGACTGTCTGCCCAAAGCGGCGATGTTATTTTGGCCGCCAATGCTATTTTATTGCAGGTATTAAGCATCTCAGCCTTCGCCCTTGACGGCGTGGCGGTATCGGCAGAAACCTTAAGCGGACAAGCAGCAGGACGACGCGATTGGCCGCGCTTTCGTATTATCGTCAAACGCACAGGCGTGGTCAGTTACGGCCTTGCCATGATGCTAAGCGCGATTTGGTGGCTGGCGATGCCAACTTATTTGGATTTTATGACCAATATCAAACCCGTCTTTGCGCTAGCTTATGACTATCACCTTTATGCGGTATTATTGCCACTCGTTGGCGTTGGCGCTTATTGGCTCGATGGAATATTCTTTGGTTTAACGGCTGGTAGCGTCATTCGTAATGCCGCGCTGATATTGGCGCTTATCTTTTTCCCTTTAAGTTGGATACTCTACCAGCAATGGGATATGACCGGTATTTGGCTTAGCGTTTGGTGCTTATTATTATTAAGATTGATGATTCTTGGTGGGTTTTTATACCGTGCCCATCAAACAGGCAGCTATGAAAAATTGCAGCCTGAAGCTTGACCATTAAAGTAATTAGCTAACATGAGGCGTTTTAAAAAGAAGAAAAGAGATAATCAACGACACATCAAAGTAAGAAAAATTAGAGATTAAGAAAAATTAGGATATCACGTGACTACTCAATCAAATGAGATAAACCAAAATCAAGCCTATTATTACCATTGGGCAGAAGGCTTTAAAAAAAGCTTGCCAGTCGCCATGGGTTATCTGCCAGCAGGCATCGCCTTTGGCGTGCTCGCACAAGTAGCCGGTGTACCAGTGTGGGCGACTATTATGCTAAGCGTGGTATTATATGCAGGCGCGGCGCAATATGCGTGTCTACCGATGCTAAGTGCTGGGCTACCGATTGGAAATATTGCTACCAACATTGCCGCTATTAACTTGCGTCACGTCTTTTATGGTATGCCGTTATTGCAGTATTTGCCAAAAAATAAAATAGCGAAAACCTATTGTTTATTTGCCCTCACCGATGAAACGTTTTCGGTAATGACCAGTTTGCCAAACGAGTCGCGCCAATCACTCATACTGCCGGTTAGTTTATTTAACCAAAGCTGGTGGGTACTTGCCAGCGCTATTGGTGTGATGATTGGTAGCACTCTAAGCGATTTAATACCGCATTTAGATTTTGCTTTGGTGTGTCTGTTTGCGATTTTAGCTTATGAGCAGTTTCAAAGCATCGAACGTTACTTCCCCATCGGTATTGCTGTGATTGCTTTGATGATTGCCTCATTATTTACCAGTAATTGGTTGTTACTCGTCGCGATTACGATTTGTATGCTGCTGATTTTAGCGCGTGGTTTTTGGTTACAGCGCAGTGTACAAGGAGGCGGCAATGAGCAGTAGTTATTTGATTCTTGCCACACTGGCGATGGCAGCCGTGACCTTTATTACCCGTGCCCTGCCCGCTTTAATACCTAAAAAGCTGCTAGATACGCCGTGGCTACATCGCTTAAATGAAAGTCTGCCGCTGTCGGTGATGGTACTGCTGATTTTAACCAGCCTTTCTTATCAAGGTTTGTCAGACAATGCTGGCTTCCAAGCTGGCTTAAATAGTGCCGAAGTACATTTATTTATGGCACAAATTGGCGCGTTATTATTGGTGCTACTTATCTATCATCTTAGTCGTCAATTGCTGGTCAGCATGATCGTCGGTATCGCGGCGATTAATGGCTTTTTGTGGTTATTTACGCGTTTTTTAGGCTGATTAAACGTTAAAGGTTCGTTTTATATAGTAGATTAATTTTAAAAAAGATACAGCGCGGCTGGGATGAATTTTTCGTAACCTCTGTGATAACAGCAAACAAGGAAAATTTATACCAGCCGCCTATGGCTGTTTATTCATCATTTTATTTCATACTGACTACGTTTATTTGTGCTAATAAAAAAGGCTGGAATCTTTACGAATCCAGCCTTTTTACTTACTACCATTTTTGAGTTACTTATTCTATTATAACTCTTCTACGCCCATCATATCGACTGGGGTATCAGCAACGATTTGCACGCCTTTTTTGCTTGTTTTGGCGGTGTCGTTACGTTGCTCTTGTAGATGATCGAGATACGCTTCATTGATTTGCCCAGTGATGTAGCAGCCATTAAATACCGCGCAATCGAAGCCTTCAACTTTACTATGCTTAGTATCTTTAACCGCTTCAATCAAATCGTCCAAATCTTGGAAAATCAAGCGGTCAGCGCCGATAATCTCGCGTACTTCTTCAACGCTATGACCTGAAGCAATCAGCTCGCTACGCACTGGCATATCGATACCATAGACGTTTGGATATTTAACCGGCGGCGCAGCACTGGCAAAGAATACCTTACGAGCACCGGCATCACGTGCCATTTGGATAATTTCATGACAAGTCGTGCCGCGAACGATTGAGTCATCGACCAAAAGAACGTTTTTGCCTTTAAACTCAAGCGGTACCGCACTTAACTTTTGACGCACAGATTTTTTACGTTGCTGCTGACCTGGCATGATAAAGGTACGACCGATATAGCGGTTTTTCATAAACCCTTCACGATATTTGACGTTCATTTTTAGCGCCAGCTCCATCGCTGAAGTACGCGAGGTATCAGGAATAGGAATAACCACATCAATATCATGGTCCTCACCCCATTCAGCAAGGATTTTATCAGCCAGTTTTTCACCCATACGTAGGCGTGATTTATAAACCGAGATATTATCCATAATAGAATCTGGACGGGCAAAATACACATATTCAAAGATACAAGGCGTGTATTCTTTTTGCTCAACGCACTGATGCGTATGCAGTTTATGGTCCAAATCAATAAAGATCGCTTCGCCTGGTTTGACATCACGGACAATGCTAAAGCCTGAACCTGTCAACGCAACTGACTCTGACGCGACCATATATTCTGTGCCACCGTTAGCTGCCATACGCTTACCAAAAATCAGCGGACGGATACCGTTTGGATCACGGAATGCTAGCAACCCATGACCCGTAATCATGGCAACCACGCCATAAGCGCCTTCAATACGGCTATAAACCGCTGTCACTGCTGCAAAGATATCCGTAGGCGTCGGGTGGGTTTTATTGATATTTTGCATTTCATGCGCAAGCACGTTTAGCAACACCTCAGAATCTGAATCGGTATTGAGATGACGGCGATCTTCTTGATACAAAGATTTTGCCAGACCTTCAGCATTGGTTAGGTTACCATTGTGCGCAAGGGTAATACCATAAGGCGAGTTGACGTAAAAAGGCTGTGCTTCGGCGCTACTTGAGGTACCAGCGGTCGGGTAACGAACGTGACCGATACCAAACTTACCCACCAGTTTTAGCATATGACGGTTCATAAACACGTCACGTACCATGCCATTTTCTTTACGTAAATAAAGACGCCCATCCTGTAAAGTCACAATACCTGCCGCATCTTGCCCGCGATGCTGCAACATGGTTAAGGCATCATAAAGAATTTGGTTGACCGGCTCATGAGCTGCGACCCCAACGACTCCACACATAGTTGTATCCTATTTTGTACCACACATTGATAACACAATAACGGCTGATAAGCGTGTCTTAAATGTTTGCCTATCTTTTGCCGCAAAGCTGATGATCTTGCTGAGAATAACGTCTTACGGACAATAGATAAGGCTAATTATCCATAAGACAAGTTAATGATGACAAATAGAGGTATATTTTACGAATATTAAAGACGCTTGAATAGTTTTTTTAAGTGCTTAGCATGCCTTTGGATCTATAAAATTTAAGACTGATTGACCTGATCCCATGCCATCCCAAACATATCTGAGACCAGCTCTTTACCCATGGGCGCATAAGGCAGTAATTCAGGCGCGAGCACTGAGGTTTCCCACTGCGGCATTTGTACCAACAATGGCGCGCTGACGCTAAGCACCACCAAAACCATAAGCACGTTTTTTGCCGCGCCAAGTACCCCGCCCGCCATTTTATCAAGGACGCCAAGACGTAAGGTTTTAAGTACGCCAGAAAACACAAACGCAACCAGATGCATAATGGCTAAAATAGCAATCACAATCACTAAAAACGCCAGCGCCATTTGTAAAACAGGATTCTCTACCATACTTGATAATTGCGGCGCGACCGAACCTGCCAGACGCGTGGCAGCAATAAGTGCGATAAACCAACCGACTAAACCGACAGCTGTCTTAATCAGACCTACCTGAAAACCACGCCATAAGCCAATCAGGACAACCACAGCAATTACAATATCTAAACCACTCATGTTTATCGCCTCATTTGCATCTTATTTGGTGTACTTCAGTGAAGGTGAAAAGCTTGCAGTTTTAACAATCTTAACCTTCCATCGCATCGTAATAGCCACCGATAGATTGAATGCAAGACTGTACCAGTCCCGGCCCTTTATAGATAAGTCCTGAATATAGCTGCACCAAATCTGCACCTGCTTCAATTTTTTTGACGGCTTTGTCACCGCTATCGATACCACCAACGCCAATCAACGTGACCTTACCACCCAACTGGTCAGAGAATTGTTGTAGAATTTGCGTACTAATGTGGCTGACCGGACGACCGGATAAGCCGCCTGCTTGCTCACCATCGGGCAAATCTTCGACACCTACGCGGCTCAACGTGGTATTGGTGGCAATCAAACCATCAATCTCAAAGTCCAGCAACTGCTTAGAGATGTAATCCACTTGTAATGGCTCTAAATCGGGGGCGACTTTTAGGACCAAAGGCACATAAAAACCATACTCGGTTGCCAGCTGATTGTGGCGATTTTTAATGGTATCTAATAATTGGGTTAACGCTTCACCGCTTTGTAGGTCGCGCAAATTTTTGGTATTCGGCGAGGAGATATTAACCGTAATATAAGACGCATGCGGATAGACACGCTCTAAGCAATAGACATAATCATCAGCCGCATTTTCAACCGGAGTCGCAGCATTTTTACCGATATTGATGCCGATATTGCCTTGGTATTTACAGCGCTTGACGTTTTCAATCAGGTAGTCGACGCCTTCATTATTAAAACCCATGCGGTTAATAATGGCATCGGCTTGCTTGATTCTAAATAGTCTAGGTCTGTCATTGCCAACTTGCGATTTTGGGGTGACCGTACCTACTTCGATAAAACCAAATCCCAACTCTGCTAATGCATCAATATAATCGCCGTTTTTATCCAAACCGGCGGCAAGCCCAACAGGATTGGCAAATTGCAAGCCCATACAGTCGGTTGGCTGCATTGACTGACCATACACTAAGCCTAACACACGCGCTTTATGAGCTTTATCCAATAAAGATAAGGTCATCTCATGCGCGTGCTCGGGGTCCATATTAAACAAAAAAGGGCGAAGTAAGGCGTAAGACATAGTAATGACAGACCCTGCTTAAAAAGAAATAATGAATGAGAAAAACGAATGCGGTCAAGCGCTGCGATTATATCAGCTTAACTGAAATAAGACCAAAGTTTCATCAGGAAAATTACGCCATATCCTGCCAATAAGTAAGCGTTAATACTGTCAATTGACTGACTAAACCTAGTAAAGAAACCCCTATCAGACAGCATTTTTATTCACATCTACCACTTATTGATATTCATATTTTCAGATTAAGGCACTGGGCGGCCATCAGCAAGCGCAATCCAACCACGCACAATACGGTACAGATGCCAAATAAAAGTAAAGCCCATCACCATAAAACCTAAAATGGCCATTAATACTGAGCCGATGGCAATGTTGTTGGTTTCAGCGAACATACTGACACCAAAACCGCCTAAGGCAAAGGTGACAATAAGCACCCCAATGACGAACAGGACAATACTGTACCAAAACGTCTTGATTTGCCAGTCAAAATGGGTAGCGAGCCAAGTACCGTCAGCATCACGGCGTTTGGCATAGTTCATAAAGATAGGCACAATCCACAATAGCCCAGCGGTAAAATAGCTGAGCACATAGAGCAAATAGGTGATGTGGTTATACATCGTCAAAGAGCGGCGTTTATCATCACTCATCGTATTATTAGAATTATTTATCATGCTGTCACTCGTTATGTTCTGTGGTCTGTAGTTATTTTTATTGTGGCAAATTATCAGGTTTTCAATGTGGTAATTTTTAAAGCGTTAATGTGGTTAAATATTTTTCTTACATAATTGACTAAAAATATTAAGAACTGACGGTTGCCTGTACTTGAATGGCCTTGGTAACCAAATCTTGTTGCATCGACAGTTGAGTAAATTGCCAACCTTGCTGCTCAAGATTACCCAGCGCCCCGCTCACCACCGCTTGGCTTGGATGGGTAAAGCTCAGCTGCACCGCATCGCCTGCTGCAATGACCTGCGCATCAGCAATCCCTGAGTTATTTAACAGCGCACTGATACGGCTAGCCGGCGGCATCGCTTCAGCGCCATCTGCTGAATTGGTAGCATTTAACGCATTGCTATCAATATTACCAGCTTGGGCACGCAACCAAAAATAGTCAGCAACCTGCTCTTGATACTCATTTTTTCTCGCTTTTGCTGCTTGATGGACGCTATAGCCGCCATAACCACCGACAAATAACAGCAAAAACGCCGACAATAGCAGTAAGGCTAATTGGTCACGCGCAGACAATGTTTGCCAACGTGTCATTAAAATATTTTGATAGCTACTCATGCGCGTTGATAATGCGCTGCTTTTAGGGTCAGTCACCATAGTGCTGCGTTTGGCAAGGCGTTGTAATCTTTTCATGGTTACCCTTTATTGCTAACGCTACTATTGTTTTCTACCACATCAACGGTCACTTGACCACTAAACTGCCCTTGCTCATTGCCGTTCACTTGTTCCAACTTAGCATTTAATCCTTGAGCAACTAGCGTATTGGTAAATTGATCAAGACTGCCGCGGTCTGGTGCAATCAGTGTAAAGCTAAGTGCAGTTGGCTGCATGACTAACGCCTGCGCGCGTAATGACGACTGTTTAATCAGCGGTGATATACGTGATAATACCGCTATGTGAGCGTTAGGCGCTTGGCTATCACTACGCAGTTTTGGTTGCAACTGCACTTGCAATTTCGTGCGCGTACTAAGCGGCTCATTAGGAAACCAAGACTGGTACTGGGTGGCAATCTCAGTTTTGGTCGCTGCTGCTGCCGCCTGATACTGGTAGAATTGTACCCCATCGGTCGCCATCTGTAATATCAGTGCTGACAGCGCCACCATCATCGCCACCCGCAGATATGGTGATAATTGCGAATCGGTCGATTTAATAAAAAAGTTCAGCGCATGACGCTCAGGAATTTCAAGCGGTTTAGGAGCAACTGGTAGCGTGGTTAATAGTAATTGATGCTCGGCAATCATTGCCGCCGTTTGAGTAGTTACTTTGACGGTAGTTTCATGCTTGGTTAAATCAATATCATCGAACGCAGGCTCATTAACCATATCAGTAGCGTGGCTCGAATCTACAAAGGCGTCATCAATAGCTGGTAATAGCAGCACTTCGCTTAAATGTGGAAAACGCTCAAAGATTAAAGGCAGATAACTGACGGCCATGCCTTGATGTAAGGATTGGCGCAGTAGCATGGTGTGGTTATCTTGGTACAATACAAGTTGCTGACCTGCGCCCTCTTCTGGCGTTGGCAGTAATAAAAAATCAGGCAATAACGCTACGATGTTCATGCCAACAAGCTTAGCGCTTTGCTGCCATGCTTCGATATCGCTTTGAGCCAAAGCATAGAGATGATGGCTGGTATTTTCAGTCATTTGGCGAATGGCTAATTGTTCAACCGGCGTCAGAGAAGTTTCTTCAAATAAATACTGCTTACCGCTCATACCTAATTGTTTAAGCTGAGCCGTATTTAGCTCAGACTCTACTTGTAAGACATGGCTTGATGGGAAATACAGGCAAACCGATTTTTGGCTATTGGTTTTATAGCTACCATAGATATCATGCAGCTGTTGCCAGCCATCGACCAATTGCCATTGTTTTATATCTTCGTGCCAGACCGCTAGAGGACTGTGCTGCGCTCTTAACCAAACATGTAACACCAAATGTGTCCTTAATTATCCAAGCTGTTGTTTAGAGTCATTGCTGATTAAAGCTGTCATTTATTAAAGCTATGGTCTAGCAAGCATTTAAATGTCTTATGAGCATGTGTATGATTGATACTAATAAGGTTGTTCTGGGACAAAGCGGTCGATCTCGGTTGCCATACCCATCATCACAAAATCCATCTCAAACACGCGCGCTTCTGCCAAAGAGAAGGATTCAGGATAATCACCCGTTAGCAGGCCTGCGATGTGAGCAACGATAGACATATGACAGACGACCACCAGACACTCCGCTTCAACATTACCAATATCGATGAGCGCCTGATGGGCATCGTCGGATGGCGTGATATTCTCTTGTATTTGTGAGGGCACGTTAGGAGCGCGCAACTGTAATTCTGCCAGCGTCTGCTGCGCCCGCTTATAAGGGCTCACAACAAAACAATCAGGTTGATAATGAGTGGTAATATATTCTGCCGTTTCCGCCGCTTGTTTCTGACCAAAATCTGTCAACTGCCGTGCACTGTCTGGGCGCGTCCCATCTTCTGCTTGACCATGACGTACTAAGATAATTTTCATAATCTTAACCACCTTGTGTGTTACGTTTACCTGACTATTTTGATGATAAAGTAATGTTAACAATGAAATAGCTACATTCTGCTAAACGCTTTACTTATTTTCGTCTTTTTTATGCTTAGTCTTGCTTGCTGTTTGCATTTGCGCCGTTAGTGCCGCATTACTATGGTCATGCTCCATGACAAACTCAACATCACTACGGAAGCCCGCTTCCATAAGATGTAAAGCAACGCCAAGTGCCGCTTTGTCTTCATAAATGACTGCATGAAGCGCATGGGTAATCGGCATATAAATGCCTTCTTTGGTGGCTTTTTCATGTACTTGCTGAATGGTGTTGACGCCTTCAGCGGTTTGACCCAATTTTTTGACCGCCGCATCAATGGTCATACCGCGACCGAGCATATTACCAATACGGTAATTGCGGCTCAGCTCTGAGCTACAAGTGGCATATAAATCACCGACACCCGACAGACCTAAAAAGGTCAGCGGATTGGCACCGGCATGGACACCAAAACGGCTCATTTCCGCTAAACCGCGCGTTAATATCATGGCTTTGGTATTTTCACCGACTTCATAAGCTGCCGCCATTCCCATGGCAATGGCATAAATATTTTTTAGCGCGCCACCAAGCTCAACACCGCGAACATCATCACTGGCAAACACTCTAAAGAAAGCACTATGTAATGCTGCTTGTACCGCATGGCGTAGTGGCTCAGAGTCACTGGCAATGACCGTAGCAGACGGCATATTTTTCATGATCTCAATGGCGAGATTTGGCCCTGACATCACGCCAAAATTTACTTCCGGCAGCTCATCTTTAATAATATCACTCATCAAAGCAAAGGTATCTTTTTCCATACCCTTGGTTAAAGAGACAATAGATTGCCCGCTAATAAAGGGCGCGATGCTTTTAAGGGTTTCGCGAAACGCGAGGCCTGGGACAGCGATAAAAATAATATCGGTATCTTTGACCGCCGCTTGTAAATCGTGGCTGTATTTGAGGCGATCATCAAGCTTATAACCGGGCAGATATTTTTTATTGGTCTGCGTCTTTGCCATAGCCTTAACAGTACGTTTATTGCGTACCCACAGCGTGGTATCACAGCCATTACGAGCAGCCAAGTTTGCCATCGCCGTACCAAAGCTACCGCCACCTAAAAATGCCAAACGCAATTTGGTTGGATTGTTATGGATTTCTGCCATATTTTTTGCCACCGCAGATTCAACCGCGCTAGGATTTAACTTCTTACGTCCAAGCCCAGATTTGGTGGCACGCTCAATGATACCGGATAGCAAACTGTTTTGTTTTTCAGCCCCTTTGTCATCTGTTTGACTGTCCTCTATATTTGCATCTGTCTTTTTATCATTAGCGCTGGTCATATTATTTTATCCGTATTGACTGACTGAATTATGATTAGAATTTGTGCTGAGTATACAGTGAGATTGACGGTATGTTTCAACAATTATTGATATAGAACCGTTATTTTATTGAAATAACGTGACCAGTTTGGTCATTGTTTTGCTTTGCTGTGTCGCGTTATGACAGCCATTACCTTATTGAAACATCGCCGTAATCATAGACCTGTCTCGACGCTATGACTCAAAACGCAGTAATGGCTCAATATCAATCGGCTTGCGCGTTGGCATATCGCAAGGACTGCTGCCAGTATAAACAAAAGCCGTGACATAATCATCTGTGCCAACGTCAAAATAGGCTTTGACGGCAGGCTCATTGGCCAATAATCCCGTACGCCAAACCGTACTAAAGCCCTGAGCTTGTAGTGCCAAAATAAGGTTTTGCACTGCTGCACCTGCACTGAGCATTTGCTCAAAAGGTGGCACTTTTTTATGCACTTGCATGTGGGTGACGACTGTAATAATAACGGGCGCACGCAGCGGCATATTGTAGGTTTTCTTGCGTGATTTCTCAGACAGCTCTTCGCCCTCTTGCGCCGCTTGTGCTTCAGCAGCTGCTAAAAAAGCACGGCCCAAGTCGTGACGCGCATTACCTTGGGTAACGATAAAGCGCCACGGACGCAGTTTTTTATGATCAGGCGCGGTAACCGCACAATCAATAGCTGCTCTAATCTGGCTTTCTGTCGGTGCAGGAATGCTCAAATTGCCGATACTACGTCTTGATTTAATCCAGTTAATCAGTTGCTCATCGGTTACTTGCGCGTTTGCCCCTCTCGGGCTTTCGGCTTGATTTTCTTCACTATCACTGTTCAGTTCGTTGCTATTATCCATATTATCTTCAGAACTATTCATATTTTATCCTTATTTATTATTATGTAAATGCATTAGCGATATGCCTTACGCCGCTTCTGAGCCTTCGATGCGATGGTCCATGCGCAAATAATCTTCTGACTGCATCTCAAGCAGGCGTGAGCGCGTCCGCTCAATCTCAAAGGCCAATTTTTGTCCTTGATAGAGCTCGAGAATTGGCTGCTCTGCTCTTACCAACAGTTTGACACGGCGATCATAAAACTCATCAACCAGATAAATAAAACGGCGGGTCGGATCGCGCAAATCATCATCTAAAGCGGGCACAGAATTGATTAACACCGTGCTAAATTCTTTGGCAATCTCGATAAAATCAGACGCTGAGCGTGGCTCCATACACAAATGACGGAAGTCACAAAATAAAATATCTTCGGTACGGGCATTGATTTTGATTTCGCGACCATTGATGGTAATAGGCGCGTTGCTGATTTTTTGATTGTTAGACAAGCTAGCGAAACGGTTGGCAAGCCAGTGGTGATTGGCCTTAGTCAACGGCGACTCATATAACTCCGCTTGCTGTAAGACACGCAGGCGATAATCAATACCAGAGTCAATATTCATCACTGTGGTGTGACGCTCAACTTCGGCGATAGCTGGCATAAAGCGATCACGGTGTAGACCATCTTTATAAAGCCCTGCTGGTTCAATGTTTGATGTGGCGACCAAAGTCACGCCGCGATTAAATAGCATGGTAAACAAATCACCCAAAATCATCGCATCTGAGACGTTGGAGACAAAAAACTCATCAAAACAAATAATCACTGCTTCTGCATAAATGATATCCGCGACTTTTTCTAGCGGATCGCTTTGACCTTGCAGATTATTTAATTCTTGATGGACGCGCTGCATAAAGTGGTGAAAATGCTGGCGCATCTTACGCTCAATGGTCAAAGAGTCGTAAAACATATCCATCATCCATGTTTTACCGCGTCCTACCCCGCCCCACATATACAAACCTTTGGGCGCTGCAGGTTTCGACTTTAAAAAGCTAAAAAAGCCTTTTTTTTGTGCCACGCTATCATTGAGCTGATGATACAACCCATCTAAATAGCTCATCGCCTGATATTGCTGCTCATCTCGAGTAAACTCATCAGTGCTAATGGCCTGCTCATAACGTTGCAAGGGAGATAAACTCATAATACGACTCATCATTAGACAAAATAAATATAAAAAACTAAAAGCATTGTTAGCTAAACGGGCTGACAATGCTTTTAGTGCGAATCTTTAGACCCAAAACTATGCTCTTCCAACAAACCTTTTAGCTCAGATAAACGTCCGTGAAAAAAGTGCCCAGCGCCATCAACGATACTAACCGGCAGTCCGAGACGCTCAGCAAACTCCTGCATGCTAGCAGGCGCAACCACATTGTCTTCATTGCCATATATCTCAAAGGTTTTCTCAATCGGTAAGCTCAAATCATCGGTGGCGTTTTTTTCAACGGAGGGTGCGATAAGAGCAACGTTTGCTATTTCAAAATCACTCAATCCCCAAATGTGTGGCGATAACATGATTTGCTCAGCGACGCGCGCTATCACATAACCACCAAAGGAGAAGCCACCTAGCCATAGCTTACGAGCGTTGGTTTGCTCTGCAATCCATTGTAGCACGGTCATCGCATCGACTACCTCCCCATCTGCGTAGTCGTGCTCGCCGGTTGACTGGCCGACGCCGCGAAAGTTAAAACGTACCACATGCATGCCGCTATCACGCGCAAAACGATACATGGTCGTGACCACTTTATTGTTCATTGTGCCTTCAAATAACGGATTAGGATGACAAAGCAGCGCCACTGTATCGGTATTCGCATCTTTAGGATTGTCTTGTTGCCATAGCGCGTCGACTTCGAGCACGCCAGCAGGAGCAGGAATCAGTTGCATAAATTTACTTATTGGTTAAAAGTGAATACCTCAATTATCCTAGATATGGTTTATATTTCAAGTAATTTGCTGTGTACCTGCAACGTTGCACACAATAACCGCCTAGACACTACTTGTCGCAATACGTTAGATTCATACAAGTTGTCGAGTAATATATTGAACTTATAGGAAAAAGGAAACTATTATGAATATTTTTAATAAAACCGCTACTTTAACAGCAACACTGGCTTCGGCTCTGGCTTTGAGTGCCTGTCAAAGCACGCCTTCTTCACCGGTGATTCAGCGCGCTAACTCGATTTATGAAACGACGGGCATCGCTGAGAGCAAGGTCAAAGCTCAGCAAAATGCAATAGACAGTGCGCAAAAAACCTGTGGAAGAAAACAAGTGATTATCGTTGATGACAAAGTAAAATATAACGGTATTTTAAATGAGCAAACGGGTCGTATGGTCGGACAAGCAGGCGCGGTCATCGGTTCAATCTTTGGGACGGGCACGCCAGATTTATCACGTAAAGATGATTATGAGTATATGATTAATTTTCGTTGCCAATAAAAAATGATAATTTAACAAAGCTCTTAGCCAATAAGTTTGCGAGATAGCTATTATATTCATCGCAGCTTATTGGCTTTACTTTTTGTCGCGGCACTTTTGGGGTAAACTATCCTGTCTGGTCTTTTATACCTGCAACCTTTACTTTGATGAGTTAATCTAACGCCACCAGCCTTTCAGCCTCGATTACCTTTGGTCTCCTCTTATGCGCAAACCCAATCTAGCAAATATGAAACAAGTCAGCTCCAAAAAAGACAAAGTATTGGTGCCTGCCAAAGATTTAGCGACCTTGGAGGCGGAACTGGCTGAGCAAGAAAACAGTCTGGAAGTCAGTTTAGAAGATACGGTTTTGCGCCTAAGTGATTACTTATCGGCGGTCGATATGGTCATCAAACAGACCTTTAATCACCGCGTATGGGTAAAAGCTGAGATTCGCAACCTATCAAGTAAAAGTGGGCATTATTACTTTGAGCTAGCAGAAAAAGATGACGACGGCAAAGTTATTGCCAGCTGCCGTGGTAATCTTTGGCGCTTTAAAGCGGCGCGCGTCTTAGCAAAGTTTGAGCGCGCAACCGGCATGCCGCTTGACCGTGATTTGACCGTCTTACTCAAAGTATCGGCAGGCTTTCATGCACAATACGGTTTCTCACTGACGATTGAAGATATTGACCCAAGCTACACTTTAGGCGACTTGGCACGGCAATATGCGGAGATGGTCGACCGCTTGACGGGCGAAGGCTTATTAAACCTAAATCAGCAGCTACCCGCCCCATTTGATATCGAGCATGTCTTAGTCATTGCCCCTGAAAAAGCGGCGGGATTGGGCGATTTTCAAGCCGATGCGGACCGCTTAGCTCGTACAGGTGCCTGTCATTTTCATTATCATCACGCCACCTTTCAGGGCAATCACGCACCAAGCGAAATCCGTCAAGCTATCGTTAACGCCCAGCAGCAATTTTATGACACCTATCAGCGCCTGCCAGATTTGTTAGTCATTATCCGTGGCGGTGGCGCCGTTGGTGATTTAGCATATCTCAATGATTACGAGCTTGCCGCTCTTGTTGCCGAGCAACCTATCCCTGTCTGGGTTGGTATCGGTCATGAGCGTGATAAAGTAATTTTAGATGAAGTGGCGCATAGCAGCTTTGATACACCATCAAAAGTGATTGCTGCTATCATGACGCATTTGGCCCAGCTCGTCACGCAAACCCTGCAATACCAAGCGCAAATCAAACAAGCAGCGCAGCGTCAACTGAATATCGCTGAGCAACAAACGTCACGCCAGTTGAGTCACATTCAGTCGCAAACGATTGGTCAATTGACCGCCCTGCAAAAAGACAGTGATTATGCTTGGCAGAGTATTCAGCAAAGTGCCCAGCGCCAAGTCAAACAAGCAGCCAGACGAACCAGTGAGCTGCGAGTCCAAACTCAAAACTCTGCTTATCAGCAATTAACCATTGCATCAAGTTATAGCCAAAACCAAAAAAAGACGATTATACATAGTGCCCAGCAGCAGTTGCTACAAGCACGACGTGATAGCGAATATCTGCGCGATATTGTACTCTTGCATCGTCCTTCTCGTGTGCTTAAGCAAGGCTATACCATGCTGACTGATGCAAAAGATAAAAAAATACTAACCAGCAGTATGCAACTTTATGCTGAGCAAACGCTACATATCGTCTTAAAAGATGGTAAAGCAAAAGCACAGATTATTGATGTGAAGACCAATTAGTTATAGTCTATTTGCCATAAAAATACACAGCTGCTGAGATAAATTTTGCGTAGCCTCGAACAGTGACGAAGTCACACAGCAAGCAAGGAAAATTTATACCAGCAGCAGACTTCTGAAACTAAAACATTTAATAACTTTTTACCTACTTTTCTTTCTATGATTTTTTCTTAAACTAATGTGAATATTAGGAAACCTTATGACAACCCCTACTCGTAAACGTAAAAAAGCCGCCCCAAAGACCTTTAAGGCAGCTTATGATATTTTAAAAACCAATGCCGCTGAACTACAGCAACAAGACGAGCCTGATATCGATAATCTGATGACGACAGTGGAAGAGTCGATTGCCGCTTATCGTGTTTGCGAAACTCGTATTAATGCCGTGCAGCAAGCATTAGATGCCGCTTTCGCCGAAGAAGATAGCATCGAGAAAAGCGACATTTAAGTTAAACCAATTTTACTCTGGCTCATCGACTTCAAAGACTTGGCGCAAATAGGCAAGATAGGTATCATTATTGATCATGGTCTTGCCTGGGCTGTCTGACAATTTGGCAACCGGCTGCCCATTGCACTCAACCAATTTTAGGACGATATTAATCGGGGTGATACCCATATCGTTGGTCAAATTGGTGCCAATGCCAAAGCTGGTTCTTATTTGACCTTTAAAATATTGATGTAAATTCCACGCCTTATTTAAATCCAATCCATCACTAAAGGTCAAAATCTTGGTTCTTGGGTCTATTTTTAATTTCTTATAATGCGCAATGGCCTTATCGCCCCAAACATACGGGTCGCCGCTGTCATGACGCAGACCATCGAACAGCTTGGCAAAATACAAATCAAAGTCGCGTAAAAATGCATCCATCCCAACGACGTCGGTCAGCGCAATACCCAAATCACCACGATATTCATGTACCCACGCTTCAAGTGCCGCTTTTTGTGAATCACGCAAACGCACATCCAATGCCTGAAATGCCTGCATAAACTCATGTGCCATCGTTCCTATCGGCGTCATGCCGAGTTTTTTTGCTAAATAAACGTTTGATGTACCGCTAACGATTTTCGGTTCAGCGTTATGTAAAGTCTCAACCACATGCGCTTGCCAGACTTTGCTAAAACGTCTACGAGTACCAAAATCGGCTACGATAAGTGGCGGTATATTATTATCATATCTTTCCTGCTTTACGGCATATTGGTGTAATAACTCAACTTTCTCATCTAGCCTACGCTGCCCTTCCTCAATGACGCTGGCATTAGATAAGGCACTAAAATATAGCTCATTAACAATGGATAGGACAAATACTTCAAAAAACATTGCCTGAATCATCGGCCCTTCGATATCAATAAACAAGCGACCTTTTTCGTCGGTGCTAACGGTTATAAAACGGCGCTTTAGCTTAAATAGTTCTAGATAATCAACGAAGTCTGAACGCATAAAGCGCAATCCGCGTAAATACTCCAGCTCATCTTCTAAGAATCGCAATTCACACAAGCTGTCTAGCTGTTGCTCTAAATCGTCTTTGATATCCGCCAATGGATACAGCGTATCTTCGTTATTGCGGCAGCGAAAACGGTACACGCCATGTGTCTGCGGAAACTGATGCAGCATGGCTTGTAGCATGGTAAATTTATATAAGTCGTTATCCAATAACGAGGTAATAATAGGTTCAAAAGGTTTAGAAGTTTGAGTAACGGTCATGTTACAGCCTTAAATGCAAAAATGAAAAGCCGCTAAAAAATATAGCGACGAAATAGGTAGCAATAGTTATCAAGATGCCAAAGTTATCAAAATGTTAATAAACCCCACTCTCAACTTATTTTTCTAAGGTATTGGTTTACTTAGTTTTTAAAATTTCAGTTAAAACAATTAGAATTTTAAATTCTATAAAAATCAAAAGCCTACGATAAGTTGAGATTGGCGTTTAATAATAGAAAAGGTTCAGATTTTGAGTATAACGAAGTTTGCCTTGTTTTTCATAACTCAACGCTTATAACAGCAAAAATACAACGATAATAAACGTATTCATCCTTTTACTCTGACCTATAGGTTTGGAATAACAGCCATAAAAAAGACGCCAAGCATCAGCTTAACGTTTCTTTATGAGTTTAATCATCAATGTTAATCATTAAGATTTTGCAGGCTTTACCAATTTTACCAACGGCCCATAGCCAGACTGTGGCATCACATCAACTGGGATAAACTGTAGTGCACCGCCATTAATACAATAGCGCAGTCCGCCGCGGTCTTTTGGGCCATCAGGGAATACATGCCCCAAATGCGAGTCTGCTACCCGTGAGCGAATCTCAGTACGCACCATGTTAAAGGCAGTATCCTCATGCTGAGTAATCACCTGTTTATCGATCGGCTTGGTGAAACTTGGCCAACCGCAGCCAGATTGGTATTTATCGGTGGATAAAAATAACGGCTCACCGCTCACCACATCGACGTAAATCCCTGGCGCAAATAAATTATCATACTCATGACTAAACGCACGTTCTGTCGCCGCCTCTTGAGTGATATTGTACTGGGCTTTGGTTAGAGTGTTTTTTAGCGCACCTTTATCAAAGTTTGCATAGCGTTTGGGATCTAAAGTTTCAGCAACCGTGCTGACCGGTGCAAGCTTGGTTCGCGCCGTGCCTTCTGGTTTATCATCGGCCAAGCTTAAATCGACATGACAATAGCCATTTGGATTTTTTGCCAAATAATCTTGATGATACATCTCAGCCAGATAAAAGTTATCTAAAGGCTTATTTTCTACCACGACTTTTTGTTTATACTGGCTTTGGATACGTTTGAGCGCCGCATCAATCACCGCTTTGTCTGCTTTATCAGTGTAATAAACGCCCGAACGATACTGGACGCCGCGATCATTGCCTTGCTCATTGAGGCTAGTTGGATCTATCACGCGCAAGTAGTATTTTAGAATCGTAACAAGATCGGTTTTATCGGCATCGTAAGTAACCTTAACCGTCTCGGCATGACCTGAGCCGCGAATCACTTGCTCATAGCTTGGATTGGCCGTGTCGCCATTGGCATAGCCTGAGACTGCATCGACCACACCTTCGACACGCTCCATATAAGCTTCAACGCCCCAGAAGCAGCCACCTGCTAAATAGATTGAGCGCGTATTAATCGCCTTACCTTTATCGTTATAATAAACGCCATCTTTTTGTTTGATGGTTTCAATTTTACTGTTGTTATTCAATGCTTGGGCGTTTGCCGGTTTGGCATTACCCGCTTTTAGCTCGGCAAAGTCATTATCAGCATTTTCAGCAAGGGCATAGGCTTGCTCTGCTGATATATTTCCTTTTACTAAGTGCACCAAATTGCCTTTTTTATCGAGTATCGCCCAGCTTGGATACACTTGCACGCCAAGCTTATTAATCACCTCGCCTGAAGCGTCTAATAATACGGGTAGTTTAGGATAATCAGCTTGCACACCTGCATACCAAGTCCTGAAGTCGCTCTCTGCTTTTTCATTGAGATGACCGGGACTGGCAACGGTGACAAGGTTTAAACCGGCAAACTTAGGATCGGTACGCCACTCTTCGGTTTCTGCAAGCGTGCCTAGACATAACGGGCACCAGCTTGCCCAAAATTTAATTAAGGTAGGTTTATTCGGGTCAATGACGGCCGCGCCTGTATCGCCCAAACCCTTGGTCAATTGCGGCAACGCTTGCATTTGCCCGAGCATGTCAGATGGCAGCATATCCCGTAAATTTTTTACACCGCTGTTTTGGCTACTGGCATTAGCATTGCTCTTAGCATTGTTCTTAGCATTATTTTCTGCGCTACTCATTTGCCCGCAAGCAACCAAAATCCCTGCACTTAACACCGTCGTTACCCCAAAAGCACTGACGCTTTTTAACCAACGCGCAGCTGTTCGTGGGGACTGTGTCGCTAAATCATGAGGGTTGCTGCCCTTATCAGAGCGATTTGTATGATAAGACTTATTATCTTGTTTATCAGGTAGCATGAAGTATCCTTTTCACAAAATATTACGTGCACCCGCTTAATGATTAATAATTGTCAAGCGTATTCAAAATCAATAAAGCAGAATGAATGTTAGTGAAAGCAAATAGATTGCGAGATATATGAAAATAAAAAGAATGACAAAGACATTAGACTATCTTAATAGTATACATAGCTAGTGGAGTCTACTTTAATAGTAAATAAGCGGTTGCTACACTTCTTTAACAACGTCGTAAGAGTAATGATATACACAAGTGAGCACAAAGAAATGATGTGAGCAATTATTAATGGGCGATTATATTCATATGAGGATAAAATAATAAAAAATCAATATTACGAAACTAATCAATCACTTAATAAGACATTTAATAGTCAATATCAGTTAGGTTAAGAATATAAGGTAGTTAACTTTTAGCACCCATAAATTGCGCCACATAATCATCAGCGGGATTGTTGCGTAACTCAGTTGCGCTACCAGTTTGTACCAGCCGCCCACCATTTAAAATACTGATACGTTGACCAACTTTCACTGCCTCATCGATATCATGGGTAATAAAGACGATAGTTTTATTAAGCCGTTCTTGTAAATCAAGCAACTGGTCTTGTAGTTGCGCGCGAATAAGGGGATCAAGTGCGGAAAATGCCTCATCCATCAGTAAGATTGGATTGTCGGTTGCCAACGCCCGTGCCAGCCCTACCCGCTGCTGCATACCGCCAGACAACTCATCAGGATAGCTGCGTTCTAGATTGGGTAGCCCAACTTCATTGAGCCAATAACTTGCCACTTCATGGCGCTCCTTGGTACTCATTTTACGCACACGCAAACCGTAAGCGACGTTTTGTAGCACCGTCATATGAGGCACCAAACCAAAATGCTGAAACACCATACTGACCGTTTGCTGGCGATAATGCTGTAACTCTTTATCATTGAGCGCTAGGATATTAATAGCAGAAGACTTTTCGTTTCTATCCGTTAATTGCTCTTCGCTTGCGACCGCTGAATTAGAGACGGTTCCCGCTGTAGATTCTTTCGCGTTAATAGCGGTATCGACCCAAATTTTGCCGCTGGTTGGATCAATCAAACGATTGATATGGCGTATCAAGGTTGATTTACCAGAGCCTGATAAGCCCATTATACAATGCAGCTCGCCCGCTTTAACGCTCAAATTGATATCATAGAGCCCAACCGAATAGCCAGTCTGCTTTTTGACGGCAATGCTGTCCATACCTTCTGCCAATAATGCCAAGGCCGACTGCGCTTGCGAGCTATTGGCATTATAAATCTTGCTGATATTTTCTAATTGAATATGGTTCATTGTGGCTCTCATTTTTTATTTTTATGATTCATCATTAACCAATCGGGTGTCTGCCCGCATCAATGGTTTTTTGCCGCGCGCGTTTTCCTTGCCCAAAGGCCTGCGTGATACGGTCAATAATGATGGCGACGATGACAATAGCGGTGCCTGCTTGTAAGCCTTGACCGATATTGAGCGTTTGAATCGATTGCAGCACATCTTCACCAAGACCCGGTGCGCCAATCATAGAAGCCAGCACCACCATGGAGAGCGACATCATTACCGCTTGGTTAATACCTGCCATGATGCTCGGCAGCGCTTGCGGCAATTTAATCCAAATCAGCAGTTGCAAATGCGTACTACCAAACGAGCGTCCCGCTTCGACCATTTCATGATTAACTTGGGTAATTCCAAGTGTGGTCAGACGAATCAGCGGCGGCAAAGCATAGATAATGGTGGCAAATAGCGCAGGTACTTTACCAATGCCGAATAACATAAGCACGGGTATTAAATAGACAAAGCTTGGCATGGTCTGCATCACATCGAGTATCGGTGTGATAGTTTTACGCAGGATTTTACTACCAGACATGGCGATACCGATTGGAATACCAACCACCACCGTGACCAGTACTGATACAATAAGCAGCGCAAAGGTATCAATCAACGCACTCCATAGTCCAAACGCACCAATTAGAAATAATCCGACGCCACATGCCAGCGCGAACCATATTTTACGAACACCAAACCATGCCAATACGGTCACCAGCGCAATGATTAGCCACGGCGGCATAAAGGTTAAAAAGCGTTCAATGGGCAACAATAAATAGGTTAAAGCGGCGCTACTAACACTGCGAAAAACGTCACCATAGTTTCTAACCACAGTCGCTAAGACGTTATTGAGCGACGTTTCAAGCGACCATGCAGGAAAGCTTGAAGACACGCTGAATAAGTTAGCGGTATTATTGTTTGTTGATCTATTTGAGGCAGCGTTATTTGACAAAGCACTACCGTTCAGGCTCATCCCAAGCGTTGCCGCCATCTTCTGCGCCGCTTCTGCTGACATCCACGTCTGCCAAATATCAGGATTTTGACGTAAAAATACCAGCGCTTGCTCATCACCGCTGCGCTTGTTTTCACTCATCTCTAAAATAGCGCCGTTGAGCTGATCCGGGGTAAAGTTAACTTGTTTAAAAAAATCGGTCAGCTCAGGATTAGATTGTATAAAAGGCGTCGATACCGCGATACTCAAAGGAGAAACAGGAAAGCCTGAGATGCAATCAGAAGTACCATCAGCTATTAATAAATCTTGCCAACAGGCGTCATCGTGCGCAGGAAACTCCAAAGGCGCAAAGTCGTATTTTGCCATGAGCCCAGTCGGTTGCCAGTAATAAAACAATAAGGGTTTATGCTGCTCAAAAGCAGAGGATATTTCGGCATCGAGTGCGGCGCCCGTACCGGGATGAACACTATTAAAAGTCTTATCTAAACCGGTATTTTTTAATAAACGGGTATTAAAAATCTCACACGCCCATCCTGACGGGCAGTTCATAAAGCGCGACTTGCGCGGGTCTTCAGGGTCTTTAAATAGCTCAGCGTATTTGGGCAAATCTTGATAACGACGCAGACCCGGATTTTCCTCTAGGACATATTTAGGCACATACCATCCTTGGGTCGCACCGCCTTCAAGCGTGTCGCCAATGATCGCCACCTTTTTGTCCTCGATCGCTTGCTCTAAAATCGGCGAGCGCCCTATCCACTGCTCACCGATGACTTGGATATCATCTTGCAGCAGTGCATTTTCAAGCGCCGGACCTGCGCCCGGTATCTCAGTCACTTGACAGCCATAGCCGTTTTCAGTGATATATTTCAACACCCCAGTGGTAAATTGCCCACTCTCCCACGTGAGCGCACCAAATTTAATCGGCGCATCACAACTTGATACAGCAGCAGATACTGGTAAAGACAATATGAGTGAGCTTATCAATAATAAGCTAAAAGCAATCCATTGGCGCACGGCAGATCCTATTTATCGTTATTATTCTTAAAATTATCTCTAAGTTTAGTAAAGCTTATTTTTACACCTAAAGTCTGTTGTTTATTATTAATTTATTTACTTAGAGTGCGTCTAAAAACTAGCTTCATTTTGTTTAGGTGGTCTACAAAGTGTAGCGATTTATAGATAAGATGACAAATGCTCATTCATTCTAAAAAGCGGTTTTTAACTACTTATTTTGAATGTTCTGAAGGTAATGGATTAACTTTTAGATAAAAAATAGCACCTACCTGAGTAGATGCTATTTTTTATAACGCTACTTATTTAGAGCGTATTGTTATTTTAAAAACAGTGCCATGGCTTTTTTAAATACACCACCATACGGCGGCAATAAAATATTAAGACCATTGAGCTTCGATTGTATGAATACCGGCTTCATATGACTAAGACGCTCAAAACCAGCTTTACCGTGGTAAGCGCCCGTACCTGAGTGCCCAACCCCGCCGAACGGCAAGTCATGCTGCGCCACATGCATAATGACTTCATTGATACACAGACCGCCTGACACCGTATTGTTACGCACCTGATCTATCTCGCTGCTGTTGTCACCAAAGACATAAAGTGCCAACGGGCGTGGACGCTCATTGATAAAATCAATAGCATCATCGAGAGTGTCATAGTGCATCAAGGGCAAAATCGGCGCAAAAATCTCGTTTTGCATCAGCTCACTATCAGGCGCAGGCTCTTTGACAATCACTGGCGGCATCAGGCGGCTGTCGTGATCAGCATCTGCATCCGTCAACTGATGGATATGGTCATCTTCTAGATCATCGAGATAGCCTTTGACGCGTTTAAACTGCTCGCCGTTGATGATGTGCGAGTAATCAGGATTGTCTGCAATATTGGGATAATGCTTTTCCATCCACTCTTTTGCCAGACGGGTAAATTCCTCATGATATTGACGTTGAACCAATACATAATCAGGCGCAATACAGGTTTGACCCGCATTAAGCGTTTTACCCATCATCACGCGATTAACAGCGTTTTCTAAATTAGCACCTTCTAAAACGACAACCGGCGACTTACCACCCAGCTCAAGGGTGACTGGCGTTAAGTTCGGTGCCGCCGCCGCCATGACTTTTTTGCCGACCGCAGTCGAGCCGGTATACAATAAATGGTCAAAAGGCAGTTTACTAAAGGCTTCGGCAATCTCAACTTCGCCAATCACCACAGAAACCATATCCGGTGAAAAATAACGCGAAATAGTCTCAGCAAAGGTTTGAGCAAATTGCGGTGCCGCCTCGCTCATCTTAATCATAATGCGATTGCCCGCTACCAGCGCATCAATCATCGGTCCGACTGCTAAAAATAGCGGGTAATTCCAAGGCACCATAATACCGACCACGCCAAGCGGCTGCGGCTGAATCTCATTATGAGCTGGCATATAAAGTGCTGAAATCGATACCCGCTGCGGCTTCATCCATTTTTTACCATTCTTTTTTGCATGGCTAATACCGGTAAAGCTTGGAAATAGCTCAGCAAACTGTGTTTCGGACTCACTGCGATAGCCAAAATCGGCACTAATCGCTTTGGCAAGTAGCGCTTGGTTGTCACTTAGCATCACCTCTAAATTATCGAGTTGATTTTCACGCGTGGTCCAATCATTGATAGGCTGCGTGCGGCTCAGCTTTTGTAAGCGCGCAAATTGCGCTTGCATATCAGCGACCGTTTTAATGATACTAAGAGACTCATCTGCATTATGAGCATGATTTGGTTTTTGAGTTTGATTGGTTGGCGTAGGCTCATTTTGAGAGGGTGTATTTTGATTACTATCAGTCATTTGTCTTCCTTGTTATGAGCGTTAGAGTCAGTACGCTATTATCGATTTAGGACTCTGAATCTATGGTCGTTAAAATAAGCAGTCTCTAAAGTACGAAAAGCGCCTGAGATTCCATTCAATGCTGCTAAACAGTATTTTATTCAATGCCGTTTAATGTAGCGCATTGTCCAATCAATGAACAGCACCTTTGATTGACTACTGGGTTTGTATGAAATACGTGTCAGGCAAGGGTTATATTGCCGCAATTTAACAGTATTTTTAACGCAGCTCGGACAATTAGTTCATAGATTAAACAGCAAAATTTAGATTTGGGCACAAAAGCTAAAACTGCTACACTAAATATCAATAAGAAGCCCCTTTTTTAATAACCAAACCATAAGACAATCACTCTCATGCAAAATACCGCGCAACCACTCAATGATATGCTGGTCAGCAAATCACTCTCAGCTGCTGATTACGTCCCTACCCTTGATGCTATGCTATCGCGTACGTTAGCACGTATCGCGCTCAAAAAAGAGCAAGGTCTACGCACGCCTGACGAGCTTTGGATTGTCGATCACAATGATGTCTATACGCTTGGACAAGCCGGTAAAGAAGAGCATATCCTACAACGTACCAATACCCCGATTATCAAGACCGACCGCGGCGGTCAGGTGACATGGCACGGGCATGGACAGTTGGTTATCTATTGGTTGTTTGATTTGGAAAGTTTGGGCTGGAGTGTGCGCAACATGGTATCGCACGCCGAGCAAGCGATTGAAGATGTGGTCAATGACTGCCTAAAAAGCCACGCGTCTAATAGCAGTCTTATCAGCGCCCATGCCCGCCGCGATGCGCCCGGGGTTTATTTATATAGCCATCTGAATACTGCCAGCAATGACAAGGCTCAACCAGTCACTGAGCTTCCGATTGATGACGCCATTATGCTGGGTAAAATCGCTTCACTTGGCTTTAAAATCAAGCATGGTTTTAGTTATCATGGGGTCGCGATTAATTTAGATTGTGATTTATCGGCCTTTAATGCCATTAACCCTTGCGGCTATGCGGGCATGCAAATGTTACGACTGGCTGACTTTGCCGCCATGGATAAGCAAGCGCAGGATAAACAACTGGCAGCGCAGGCAGCAGAGCAATCTATGCCAGCAATGACCAACTGTTTAAGCTATGAACAAGTGACGCAAAAACTTATCTCTAATATTGCCAAGCGTCATGCTGGACATATCCAATTACGTGCCCTCGCTCCTAAATAGTTTTTAATTACTGTTTTTGCATAATCCTTTTTTGCATAATATCGTGCACGCTTAGACTTAAGCATTGTGAGAAAATTTGAGTCAAACTTGTTATAATCGCAGGCGCACAAATTGGGCGCAGCAAAAACCTTAGCGCGCTAACATCTAACCCTTTATCATTGAAGCATTCATAACAAAAGCACCTTGGAGCAATTTATGGCAGATTTTAATAAAATTTTGGACGCAGGCGACGTCGATGGTGGCATCATTAATGTGGTCGTAGAAATCCCAACTGGTAGCAGCCATAAAATTGAGTGGAATCGCGAATTGGCAGTTTTTGAGCTTGACCGTGTTGATCCACAGATTTTTGCTAAACCTTGTAACTATGGTTTTATTCCGCAAACCCTTGATGAAGATGGCGATGAGTTAGATGCGCTTATCATCACAGAACAGCCTTTGCCTACTGGTATTTTCTTAAAAGCGAAAGTAATCGGCGTGATGAAATTCGTTGATGATGGCGAAGTTGATGACAAAATCGTCGTCGTACCGGCTGACGACCGTGATACAGGCAATGCTTATAACAGCCTAGAAGACTTACCAAAGCAGCTTATCAACCAATTACAATTCCATTTTAGCCACTATAAAGACCTTAAAAAAGCCGGTACAACGGTGGTCGAATCTTGGGGTGACGTCGCAGAAGCTAAAGAAGTCATCAAAGAGTCTATCCAACGCTGGAAAGACCTATAAATTGTCCTAGATAATTTATAAGAAGCGTTTATTGCCATTTTTTTATTAAAATAGGATAAGCGCCATGAAAATACCGCAGACATGATAATGGTTGCGGTATTTTTTTGCTTGAATTTTGCGCCGATAAAATGGTTATAATACCCTCACCTACCTAGTATCACACCCAAATAAGGACTGTCATGTTTGACTCTGATTCAGGCTCAACGCCCGCCAATAAAAAACTGCCAAAAGCCGTTATGATGATGGTCGAAAAAGGCAATTTGGTGCAGGCAATTAAAACCTTGGCCGCTGATGAAAATATCAGTATGGATGCCGCCAAATCTCGCATAGATGCTTATGAGCTTGCGCTAAAGAACCAGCAGCAGCAAACCCTCACGACTATCGCCAACAAACAAGGTATCCCAAGCCAAGCCTTTAGCTTTGATAGAGAACAAGTTGAAGAAGAGACAGAGCGTCTGACAAAGACTCGCGTTAAAACTACGCCAACGGAGCAAGGCTTCCAAAGTCTACAAGAGGGCGTTGACAGTCAGCTCAATGATTTGGGCTATAAAAAGCCGTTAATTCCTTATTGGGCAAAGCGGCTATTGGTCATTGCTGCGGTGATGGCAGGGTTATTTTGGATAATGTGGCGTGTGTTTGGCTAGTCTGTTATAAGTGGTCTATTAATAGGTTTGAAGAGTGAAAGGACTGGTTTCGTTGGGAATATCTTCCTGCACGGCTAAATGTATATTGCCGTATGGAGGATTGGGAATGGCTTGCCCATAGCTAAAGGCTCAAGTCTTAATTAGGGAGCTGTATCAATCCTACACCCTTATAAGCATGAGTATTAACAGGCCTTTTCTTAAACTGAGAAACGTTTTTTAAGACAGCCAGTCATTTCGAACTCCCACGCCTTGAGCAGATTAAACTTTGTGCCAATCTTCAATGGCTTTGTAACCTGCTTCCAATCCCACATCGTAGCTATAACGGATCTTAGCTTTGTTTTTGGACAATCGACTTGCCATATTTTTTAAGTCAGGTGGGCAAACCTCTACGATTTTTTGTGAGGATGCAGAATGTAAAAATTGTACAGCCGCATTATAACGTTCTGTTCGTGCCAACAAGCTTTGGGCAAAACCCTGGCGTTGCTTAGAAAAATACTTGGCCAATAACTGATCACCTTTGTGACTTGCTTTATAGTAATCTTTAGGACGAGTACGGATAACCATCAGCTTAGCAACCCCCTCTTGTTGAGCAGCCCAATGTACAGGTAAAGCATCGGCCACGCCCCCATCAAAATATGGCTCGCCAGATATTTCTACTGCTTGTCGGGTGAGCACGGGAATAGAACTTGATGCTCTTAGACCATCCAAAATATTGTCCTCACAAGCTTTTATATAGGTCGCTTCACCTGAAACAGCGTGTGTTAGCACCATGTAAAATTCAGCATTATTAGTCAATAATTGTGCCTGATTCAGTGGATATTCTTGTTCCACCACGTTCCACATCCATTTCAAATCCAGTAAATCACCGCCTTTAAAAAAACGGCCATAATGAATAAACTCAGATCGCAGTGAATGATCTAGATAAATATGCAGGGTGCGACCTTGTTGTTCAGCTAAATAGTTAGCAACATTGGTAGAGCCTGAGGACACGCCCACACAAAGATCAAAAGGGTTGAAATGTTGTTGTAAAAATGCGTCTAAAACGCCACTGGTAAATGCGCCGCGCATTCCACCACCCTCTACTACTAGTGCTTGCCGTTGGTGTTGGTGTTTAAGCATTGAAAACCTCGAGTTAATCATTATAAATACCCTATTGAGTACGCTAAGCCAACCTATCAAAAAATATTACAAGCAGCGTTAGCGTCAATAAAAACCCCTGCTTTACTCATTGATATAAGCATTCATACTTTTTAGAGCGTTAAAAAAGGACACCGCAGTATCCTTTTTCCATTTTAGGTCAAGGTGAAATAAACCTACTCTAATGATGCTCACCCGGTAAAATTCTGGCAAAGGCACGCTGAGCAAGGTTTGGTTTTTTATTGCTAGTCAATCCAGCACGAGTACTTGGAAAAATACGATAACCCATCGATTGAATACCAACGTTAATTGCTGGTGCTAATGAGTAAGTCGCTGAGGCAAATTTACCCATGTTACTGGCAATACTGTTTGGTTTATGGACAATCGCTTTGGCAACCATCATCGCCGCCTCATCCGGCATAAGCGCAGGCATGTAGCGGTATAACTTAGTGGGCTCAATCATCGGCGTACGCACCAATGGCATAAAGATATTGGTAATGGTGACATTATCGCCTTTTACTTCAGCAGCCAAGCAGCGACTAAAGGCATCCAATGCCGATTTTGAAGCGACATAAGCGGCAAAACGCGGGCTATTCGCCAGCACACCAATCGATGATATATTAACAATTTGACCAGTCTGACGTTCAATCATCGTCGGCAAAAACCCAAGCACTATTTTAACCGCGCCAAAGTAATTGATATCCATGGTACGCTCAAAATCATGGAAGCGATCTATAGACTCGTGCACCGAGCGGCGAATTGAGCGACCGGCATTATTAACCAAGACATCTACATGACCGAAATCTGCCAAAATTTGCGCGCTGACTTTTTCTATATCATCCATATTGGTCAGATCACAAGGGTAATAAGTAGCTTTACCACCAAGCTCCTCGATACTGTCTTTCACAGCTTTTAATTTGTCTTCAGTACGTGCCAGCAAGATCACATGAGCACCGCATTCACTGAGCAAATAGGCCGTACGCTCACCAATACCACTTGATGCCCCTGTGATAATAATATGCTTATCTTTGACTGCTTTGCTGATTGCTTTTTTTGAGGGGTTGGCCATAAAAGATCCTTTTCGTAAATGATACTTCCGTTAATGTTCGCCTAAAGCATAACAAATATAATTGGATTGAAGTTAATAAATAAGCCGTAAAATGCATTTAATATCATGAATATTAGCAGTTAGGTATTTATTATCAAGTGGATTGCTTAAACTGACCGTTTTTTCTTGCTATTCGTGCGCGTGTAAAAAGTCTTCGACCACGCGAAACTGCCCAGCGGTACTCTCTTCACCATACATGGCTTGGCGAAAAGCGTTGGAATTAGGGATGCCGGTGGTATACCACGCAATGTGCTTGCGAGCAATTCGGCAGCCTGAATATTCGCCGTAAAACTCATATAGCTCTTGCAAATGCGCTAGGACAATCTCTTTTATCTCGCTCACACTAGGTGCAGCAAGCACTTCTCCTGAGCGCAAAAAATGCTCGATATCGCGAAATATCCAAGGCTGCCCTTGCGCAGCACGCCCTATCATCACCGCATCACAACCGGTCAGCTCATAGACACGCTGCGCTTTTTGCGCGCTATCGATATCGCCATTGGCAATCACAGGAATATTAATGCTTTCTTTGACTTCGCGAATCAGCTCATAACGCGCTTCCCCAGTATACATATCCTCACGCGTTCGACCATGAATGGCAATCGCAGCAATACCCGCCTGCTCTGCTCGCTTGGCCACGCGCAAAATATTTTCGCGGCCATTTTCAAACCCCAAACGCGTTTTTAAGGTCACAGGAGCATCAACGGCTCCTACCGCCGCATCCAGTAAGCGCGCGACCAAATCTTCGTCTTGCAAGAGCGCAGATCCTGCCAATTTACGGCACACTTTTTTGGCCGGGCAGCCCATATTGATATCAATAATCTGCGCGCCATTATCAATCTGATAACGTGCCGCTTCTGCCAATTTATCCGGTTCTGCGCCCGCTATCTGCGCAGAAATAGGCGCTATTTCGTTATCAAAATTGGCGCGGTAGAGCGATTTTTTGCGCGCATAAAGTGCAGTATCAGCGATGATCATCTCACTAACGGCATGCCCTGCGCCAAAGGATTTACAAAGTCTACGAAACGGATTATCCGTCACGCCAGCCATCGGTGCGACCATCAGGCGATTTTCAATCGTCAAGCCGCCAATAACCAAGGGCTGCAATAAAGGATGGTCATTATTAGCTTCTGCTGATGCTTGATTAGACACGGGATTATTTATAAGCATAAAAAACGGCTTGATTCGTAGTGAAAACAAGCCGTTATTCTAAGGGTTCTTAACTTTATTGCAAGTGATTGAGGCAATCATTTACTTAGTGCACGTCAAGGAAAAAATGCCTATTTATCAAAAACACTGCCCTGCTCTAAGGTAATATCATTGTCATGTACTTGCATACGCCACGGTAAAATGTCAGGCGATATATTAATAAAGTGCAAATATTTTTCAAACTGATCAATAATATCGTTAATCACTGAATCTGATTGATAGCCATATAAGTCATAGGTTTGCCCGCCGCGGCGTAGATAAACTTCCGCCCGATAATGATGCTCTTGCGGCAGTTTACTCGCCATCTCTTCCGTATAATAATCTGGCACTTCATGCTCTGATAAACGCACTTCGTACCAAAACTCGACGTTATCGCCGCCCCTGAGTTCAAATACCACGCGGTCATTGACTTCATCAAAATTCACCTCAGGCAACCAACCCGTTTCGGCAAACTTTTCTGCAACTTCATGCATCGACGATAAAACCGTACCTTTAATATAACCAAGTACTTTATCGCGCGTTGGCTGCTGGGTCATATAGTCAATGCGGTCACGCCATGCATCTAGTTTAAGCAGATGCGGCGGCAGATGATTGTCACTGGCCAGGCTTTGATTGCGATGACCTTCGATACGCAGCGCTCGCCACATGCCAAACATCGCAATCAAAATAATAATCGTAAAGGGCAAGGCGCTAACAATTGCCGCTGTTTGCAGCGCTTGCAGGCCACCTGCTAAGAGCAGCGCCGAGGCAACAACCCCAAGTATCAATACCCAAAACGTACGCTGCCACGCTGGCGTATCGCTACGACCGCCCGCTGCGAGCGAGTCAATCACCAATGAACCTGAATCGGATGAGGTGATAAAAAAGGTAACGATAAGTACCACAGCCAGTACAGATACCACTTGGGTAAACGGTAGATTCTCAAGCAGTTTAAATAAAGCAATCGCTTGGTTATTTTGCACTTCAGTAATCAGCGATTCATAACCTTGAATCATAATCATATGTAATGCTGTATCACCAAACACCGCAAACCAAAAGAAAGTAAAGATGGTAGGTACTAGCATCACGCCAACGATAAACTCGCGAATAGTGCGACCACGACTAATCTTGGCAATAAAAATACCGACGAAAGGCGACCAAGAAATCGTCCAAGCAAAAATAAATAGCGTCCAACTGGTAATCCAGTCACCTTGCTGATACGCCTGCAGACTAAAGGTGCGCTCAACGATATTGCCCAGATAACTGCCCGTATTTTCCATAAAGGCGTTTAAAATAAATATTGTCGGCCCTACCGCAAATATAAACAGCATCAGCGCCGTTGCCAGTATCATGTTTAAGATAGATAAGCGTTTAACTCCTTTATCCATGCCTGCAAGCACTGATATCAAGGCCAACCCCGTAATCAAGACAATGGCGATTACTTGCACGGTTGTATTGACTGGAATGCTTGGTAATAGGTAATGGAGTCCCGTATTTATTTGCGACACTGAAATGCCAAGACTGGTGGCCAAACCAAATAAAGTACCTAAAATGGCGAACACATCAACCGCATGACCAATAGGCCCATGAATTTTTTCACCGATGATGGGGTACAGCGTCGAGCGCATTGATAGCGGCAAACCGTGACGAAAAGCAAAATACGCCAAGGTTAAAGCGACCACGCCATTAATTGCCCAAATATGGAAACCCCAATGGAAGTAAGCAATCTGCATGGCTTCTTTTGCTGCAGCCACGGTTTGGGGCTCTGATAGCGGCGGCGAGGCAAAATGCGTGACTGGCTCCGCTACCCCATAAAATAACAAAGCAATCCCGTACCCTGCCGAAAACAACATCGCAAACCATTCAATAAAATTGTACTGCGCCTCACCATGGTCAGGCCCTAGTTTGATACTGCCATAAGGCGAAAATGCGAGCACCACCACAAACATCAAAAACAGCGCGGTTGCTAGCATATAAAACCAGCCGAATGTCTCGGTGGTAAATTCTAGTACTTGGACAAACAAATCACTCGCCAGCTGTGGGTTGACCGATGTCCCCACTACCAGCAATAACATGACAATGGCCGTCGGTATAAATACTGGCATCAAAATAGTAGAGCGAGGTTTACTCATAAAAAATTCTCAAAAAATCTTAAATTTGGGTATGCGTCTAATATTGTTATATAACGCCCAGTTATTCAAATAAATTTTAAATCACTGAGCCAATAGTTACATTACCTAATGATGGTAAAAAATATTGCTTTGTTTATTAATATTGAAAAACATCGCTATTTAACGAAAAAAGACAGCTGCTTAGCTGCCTTTTTTATCGCACGAATACACATTTATTTATCGAACACACTGCCTTGCTCCAGCGTGATGTCATCATCATGTTGCTGCATACGCCACGGCAAGATATTTGGCGAAACATTGACAAAGTGTAGATACTTTTCAAACTGATCGATAATGTCATTAATCACAGATTCAGACTGATAGCCATATAAATCATAGGTCTGACCACCGCGGCGCAGATAGACTTCGGCGCGATGGTGATGCTCTTGTGGTAATTCATTGGCCATATCTTCGGTGTAATAATCAGGCACCTCATGCTCTGACAACCGCACTTCGTACCAGAACTCCACATTATCCCCGCGTCTTAATTCCAGTACCGCGCGATCATTAACCTCATCATAATTAACCTCAGGTAACCAACCTGTTTCGGCAAATTTCTCTGCCACCTCATGCATCGACGATAACACTGTACCTTTGATATAACCCAGAACTTTATCGCGCGTTGGCTGATTGGTCATATAATCAATGCGGTCGCGCCAAGCATCCAATTTCAATAAATGCGGCGGTAAATGATTGTCGTTGGCCAAACTCTCATTACGATGACCTTCGATACGCAGCGCGCGCCACATGCCAAAGGTCGAGATCAAAATAATCACCGCAAACGGTAAAGCACTGACGATAGCGGCAGTTTGTAATGCACTCAAACCACCTGCAATAAGTAACACTGCAGCGACTGCACCCTCAGTGACGACCCAAAACGTACGCTGCCACCATGGCGTATCGCTACGTCCACCCGCCGCGAGCGAGTCAATCACTAATGAGCCCGAATCCGATGAGGTCACAAAAAAGGTGATGATTAACACCACGGTCAATGACGAGACAATCTGGGTAAATGGTAATTGCTCTAACAGCTTAAATAATGCAATAGCTTGGTTGTTTTGCACTTCACTAATCAGCGCCTCATAACCATCGACCATAATCATATGCAGAGCGGTGTCACCAAATACAGAGAACCAAAAGAAAGTAAACAGCGTTGGCACTAGCATCACGCCAAGGACAAACTCACGAATGGTACGACCACGACTAATTTTGGCGATAAATAGCCCAACAAAAGGCGCCCAAGCAATGGTCCATGCAAAAATAAATAGTGTCCAGCTACCGATCCAATCACTCGATTGGTATGCTTGTAAACTAAAGGTACGCTCGACGATATTGCCCAAATAGCTGCCTGTGTTTTCCATAAAGGCATTTAGAATAAATACTGAAGGCCCAACAATAAACACAAATAACATCAAAGCAGTGGCAAGCACCATATTTAAGATAGATAGGCGCTTTACCCCTTTGTCCATACCGGCTAATACAGAAACGAGTGCCGCCGCCGTCACCAACGCAATGATAATAACTTGCACCGTGGTACTAACTGGCACCGTATTTGGTAACAAATAATTTAGACCCGCATTAATTTGCGCGACCGATAATCCCAAACTGGTGGCGATACCAAACATAGTACCGACGATCGCAAACACATCAACGGTATGCCCGATAGGACCATGGATTTTGTCACCGATTAGTGGATAGAGCGTTGAGCGCACGGACAATGGCAGACCATGCCGAAACGAGAAATACGCTAGTGACAAGCCAACCACACCATAAATCGCCCAAATATGAAAACCCCAGTGAAAATAAGCAATTTGCATCGCCTCTTTTGCAGCTGCAATAGTTTGCGGTGTGGACAGGGGTGGACTGGCGAAATGTAATACTGGCTCTGCAACGCCATAAAACAGTAAGGCAATGCCATACCCCGCTGAGAATAGCATGGCAAACCATTCAAGGAAGTTATATTCAGCATCCGCGTGGTCAGGGCCCAACTTAATACTGCCATACGGCGAGAAGGCTAAGGCAATAATAAACATCAAAAATATGGCAACTGCCAACATATAAAACCATCCGAAAGTATCGGTGGTAAAAGCCAGAACTTTGCTGAACAACTCACCCGCAGCTTCAGGGTTGAGGGCTGTGCCAATCACTAATAACAACATAATGGTTGCGGCTGGCACGAATACTGGCAACAAAATAGTAGAGCGAGGTAATTTACTCATAAAAAATGATGTCCTCAAAAAATAACAATAAATATGAAAGCTAAATACAACAAGAGAAGTAAGATCGCCTACTTTATAAATTTGTATGAATAGAGGCAGTATCTCGTTCGGCTCTTATTAAACCGTTTATAAAACAAATATAATTTTTATCACACTCTCTGCAAAAACCCTAGGCAAGTGCCTGACTCGTAACACTATTTTAACGTTTGTTACATGACTATTACTCAGCAATAAAAAAGGCAACTTGTTAGCTGCCTTTTTTTTGATGATTGCATTATGAATGGTCAATTTAAGACATTAAGGATTAATAGCGCCTGCTAACTGTTTCGCCATCTCAGCAAGCTCACTTTGATCTGCTTGCGTGACCGCATGACGACCTAGCTCATGAATGCTCGATGGAATTAGATGCACATGGTAATGAAAAACAGTTTGTCCGGCTTGTGCGCCATTTAACTGCATTTGAATAATACCCTCACGCTCGAATACTTGACGCTGCGCTTGCATGACTTTTTTGGACGTCATCAGTACTGCTGCGGCATATTCTGGTTCAAGATCGACTAAATCAACGGCTTTTTGCTTAGGAATGACCAGTACATGACCTTTTGCTTGCGGCATGATATCCATAAAGGCGAGGGTTTTGTCATTCTCATAAACTTTATGATAAGGGATATCACCGTTAAGCATTTTGGCAAAGATATTATTGTCATCGTATTTGGTTTGGGTATCTTGACTCATTTTTATTCCTTAACCTTTTATTAGTAATTAGTTGTCATCAATTGGTTGTCAGTACTAAAGAGTAAATAGCTCAGCAAATATAGTGGACGAAATTTGGATTGAGTACAAGTGGCTGATACATTCACTAGCCACTTTCAATTTTACTGGGTTTTGCTATCAACAATTCTATAAGTGATACGATTAATTTATTGGCGAGCCGTGCGCTTTAAATGTTATATTAATCCTCTATTTTAATCACCTCAGGTTTATGGATTTGACTGCCTTGCCAACCCAATTATCCCAATCATCAAACACTACTGACGCTCATAGCGACCACGCTCATGACACTATGAGAAATCATACTGCGGTTAATGAAACGCTTGAAGATAGCGCACCGTCAACCATGTCAAGCATTGAGCCAAACGCCATTATCTTAGCTGAGGCATTAACTGATAAGGCAATCAGTTGGCGTATCCATAATTGTAAAATCAGCAAAAAAATCATGACGCAGGATATGCCACTGCCCTTTTTGTATCATTACGACAGTTTAGATGACAGCATTAAACAGACTTATCCATTAACACCTGCCCTACTTGCCCAGTTTAATACCCCCATGACAGCTGACGAGGCGGCGAAACTTATCGGTATTGATAAGGCGCTAATCACCAGCCCTTGGCATGTCAAAGTGATTGGCTCATTGGTGGTGTTTAGCGAAGCGCTGCAATTGGCCGTACGCCTGCATTGGACCAATACTGGTAAAGACACCCAGCAAATTTATACCAAAGATGAAGCCGATGCGCTTACTGCTGCTTTTAAAGAGTGGCAGTTTTTTGGTCGTATCGATGTGCTTTATAAGAATACTAAGCAAACACTTATCAGTATTGATGAGCACGCCGAAAACGATAAACAGCTACTGACTATTGCTGCCAGTCCTGACTATCAATTCTTGCCAGCGCCTCACGCCTTAGTCGTCATCGCCAAACTTGAAACCGATAAAGCCGATTTGCCTTGGTTTGAGACCGCTATTTTAGAGCGCCTCGTTTAAATATTGACCCTCAAGTCTTTATGATTATTGGTTAATGATTTTCAGTTATCCATATCTAATGGTATGGTAACGCCTTAGTATTATTCACTAGTACTCACATGGCATAAAAAGCACACTATCCGTATGACAGCGGATGCTGCAGACGTTTATAAATCTCGCTTATTTGTAAGGAATATCACATGGATTATCGCTCAAAAACTTCTACTGGCGGTCGTAATATGGCCGGTGCGCGTGCCCTATGGCGTGCAACGGGTATGACGGATGGCGACTTTGGCAAACCGATTATCGCCATTGCCAACTCCTTTACCCAGTTTGTCCCCGGTCACGTGCATCTAAAAGACTTGGGGCAACTGGTGGCGCGTGAGATTGAAAAAGCGGGCGGCGTGGCAAAAGAGTTTAATACCATTGCGGTCGATGACGGTATTGCCATGGGCCATAGTGGCATGTTGTATTCATTACCAAGCCGTGATTTGATTGCAGACTCGGTTGAGTATATGGTCAACGCCCACTGCGCCGACGCCCTAGTCTGTATTTCTAACTGCGATAAAATCACCCCTGGTATGCTGATGGCAGCCATGCGCCTCAATATCCCTGTTGTTTTCGTCTCTGGCGGCCCGATGGAAGCGGGCAAGGTCATCGCTAGCACTGTCGCTCATAGCCATAATAATGATGGTGGCAGCGATGTGCACACGACCGATAGTAAAGGCAATGCGATTCGTAAGCTTGATTTGGTCGATGCCATGATGGATGCCGCTGACGATAATATCAGCGATGAAGATGTTTTGGCCATTGAAAGCTCGGCTTGCCCAACTTGTGGCTCATGCTCTGGGATGTTTACCGCCAACTCAATGAACTGCTTGACCGAAGCATTAGGCTTATCATTGCCGGGTAATGGCTCTCTATTAGCCACGCATTCGTTACGCCGCGAGTTGTTTTTAGAAGCGGGTCGCACGATTGTATCATTGGCCAAGCGCCGTTATGAGCAAGACGATGATTCGGTATTACCGCGCTCTATCGCTACCAAAGCCGCTTTTGAAAATGCGATGAGCTTAGATATTGCGATGGGTGGCTCGACCAATACTATCTTGCATCTATTGGCTGCCGCCAATGAAGCGGAAGTTGATTTTAAAATGCTCGATATTGATCGCCTAAGCCGTAGTGTCCCTTGCCTGTCGAAAGTCGCTCCTGCTTCACAAAAATACCATATGGAAGACGTCCACCGTGCTGGTGGTGTGATGGCACTGCTTGCCGAGCTTGACCGTGCTGGCTTATTAACCACCGATATCCCTACAATTCATAGCGCAAGTATGAAAGAAGCTATCGATAAATGGGATATCATGAATCCTGATAACACTGAGGCACGAGCGCGCTATATTGCTGCTCCTGGTGGCGTTCGTACCACGCAGGCCTTCTCACAATCAAAAGAATGGTCGAACCTTGACGTCAATCGTGAGTCAGGCTGTATTCGTAGCGCGCAGCATGCTTACTCCCAAGACGGCGGTCTTGCGGTGCTATACGGCAATATCGCTGAGCGCGGCTGCGTGGTTAAAACCGCAGGCGTCGATGAAAGTATCTTAGTCTTCACCGGACGCGCACGTATCTTTGAATCACAAGATGCTGCCGTAGCCGCTGTGCTTGATGACCAAATTGTCGCCGGCGATGTGGTCATCATTCGCTATGAAGGGCCAAAAGGTGGGCCTGGTATGCAAGAAATGCTGTATCCAACCACTTACCTAAAGTCTAAAGGCTTGGGTAAAGAATGTGCGCTGTTAACTGACGGTCGTTTCTCTGGTGGTACTTCAGGCTTATCCATTGGTCATGCCAGCCCAGAAGCAGCTGAAGGCGGCGCGATTGGTTTAGTACAAGAAGGCGATACCATTCATATTGATATCCCAAACCGCACCATCAATATGCAAGTCAGCGATGCCGAGCTTGCTGCGCGCCGTGAAGAGATGGAAGCGCGTGGACGTAACGCATGGAAGCCTGTAAGCCGTGAGCGTCACGTCTCGCCTGCGCTGCGTGCTTATGCAGCTATGACTACCAGTGCCGACACGGGTGCCGTCCGTGATGTGAGCCAAGTTGAGCGTTAAATAAGTCTGTAAACGCAATGATTTATCACTAACCTTATAGAATTACCCAAAGCCTGCACCATGCAGGCTTTTTTTTCACCAAAAAACAACGCTACCGCCGTTCTGATAACGTTTTTTTGCGGTATTAAAAGGGTTTTACCGTCATTATTAATAGCGATTAAACCTCTTGTAACTTTATCTTTTTAAAACCAAAAAATAGCGTGCACCAAACTTATGATTGAAAACTATAATTTATTCTTATTGGTCTGCGGTATTGCCTTTTTATTCGGGGCACTATTTCCTATTATTTTTAAACGTACGCCCATCTCGCTGCCCATGCTGCAAGTAAGCTTTGGTCTACTCATGGGCTATTGGTGGACCAGTTTATCTTTTTTAAACCCGATGGATAACGGTTTAATCATAGAAAAACTGACTGAAATCGTGGTATTGGTTTCGCTGGTCGGTGCAGGTATCAAGATAGATACTGAGCTGTCGTGGCACTTATGGCGCCCGACTGTGCGCTTATTACTTATCACCATGCCGATTGGTATTTTTGCCATGGCGCTCTTAGGCTATTATGCTTTTGGTTTGACATTAGGCGCGGCCATCTTGCTCGGTGCGGTACTGGCTCCAACCGATCCTGTGCTCGCCTCTAGTATCCAAGTCGGACCGCCCAATACTGGCGGCGAGGATACACCGCGCTTTACCTTGACCTCAGAAGCAGGGTTAAATGACGGCTTGGCGTTCCCATTTGTCTATTTAGCGATTAAGGTAGCAGAAGCTTATAGCGGCGGGCAGCAGTTCACAGGTGAAATGCTATGGCAATGGTTTACGACTGATGTGCTGTGGAAAATTGGCGCAGGTTTGGTGGTCGGGATTGTGGTTGGTAAATTACTAGCAAAATTGGTCTTTTCAAAATATAGCCACAATATCACCATCTCTCAAGGCTATGTCGTCATAGCTCTCACCTTGCTGGCCTATGGTTTGGCAGAATATGTGCACAGCTATGGCTTCATTGCAGTATTTGTCGCCGCCTTTGCTTTTCGGCGCTCGGAGCGTGAACACAGTTATCACCAAAAGCTGCACGATTTTGCTGAGCAGTCAGAAGGCTTACTGATGTCCTTAGTTCTTGTGGTTTTTGGCATGTTTTTAGGTCAAGGACTGCAAGCGGGCGTTGAGCTGACATGGCGCGTCTATATCGTCAGCTTTACCTTTTTATTATTGATTCGACCGATTGGCGGATTGATTGCTCTATCAGGATTAAAGCTGCCCTATACTGAAAAGTATGCCATTTCTGCGCTCGGTATACGCGGTATTGGCACCTTATATTATCTGTCTTACGCCCTCAATCAAGGCTTCTTTGATGAAGTAGACGCTGTTAAACTTTGGATAGTCTGCTCAATTGTCATTTTGGCGTCTATCTTTATCCATGGTTTGATTTCCCCAAGGTTGCTTAAACTCACGCCTAATAAGCCGCGCCATGGATAATTTCGGACGACTACCTCAATACTTTTGTTAGTTATAGTGTTGCTACTTATCCTTTAAGCACCTGTATTTCTGTTTTTCATACTGGCAACAAGAATATTGAGGTAAGTTCAAGAGTCACGTCTACTAGATTCCAGCGTCAATCAAATCTAATACCGCTTCCGTCAGCGCAAACTGGCGGACATCATTGAGCATTGTTACATCAAAATTATGGATAAAGGTAAACGACAATTGCCGCGCAGGATCACACCACGCAACCGAACCGTTATAACCCATGTGCCCAAAACCTTGCGCGCTCATATTAGAAGCTTCACTTTGACAAATGCTAAACCTGCGATGATAGCCCAAGCGCCAGTTCATTTTCGCCGGCATTACCGCGTCCATGCCAGTGGTTTGCGGGGTTGAAAGCTGCTTAAATGTTGCGTCGTCAATTAATGTCTGCCCCTGCCATGTACCGCCATTGGCTAGCATGGCATAAATAGTTGCTAATGCTTGCGCTGATGCCACGCCGTTGGCAGCGGGAATGATGGCTTGTAGCGTCCGTTTATCGTAATAATCGATAGGTTGTTTATTAGCCAACACAAGAGCCGATTTATAGTTTTTTAGATTAAGCTGGCTGTTATTAAAGTATAAACGGTTAATTTTTGCTGTATCCAAATTAGGCAGCCCATCTGCCATTGCGCTTTCATTTGCGCCTGCTTGATTGGTTAGTGCTCTTTTTTGCCAACAAGTATAGCTTGGTAGGCTTGAATAAATACGCAAAGTATTTTCAGAATCCGCTCTTAACACGGGTTTGCTGCGGCGAGGTCGCGCTTGCGACAGCTCCTGATTGCTTATTTGCTGGGCTGTGTGTTCGTCTGTTTGGAAATATTTAACCAAATGAGCCACTTCATCTACTTTATCGTCTGGCACCCCAAAATAACAGCTGTCTGCAATTCCTAGCGGCTCAGTCAAATAGTGACGCAGCGCTGTGGCTAATGACATATGGGTAACGGCTTCTATCACGCCGCCCAGTACCCAACCGTAAACCAAGGCGCTATAAGCGCTCTCATATAAGGCGCTGTCTTCAGGCGCTGTTACTGGCATAGCAGCAACCTTTTCTAGCATGAGCTGCCAATCGAGCACCATGTCATTATCGACATCGATACTTTGAATCGAAAACAAGTTGCCTTGATGCGACATGACGCTACGTAAAGTAATCTGTTCTTTTCCTTGCGCGGCAAAAGCAGGCCAATAATCCGCAATCGCTCGGTCATAATCAAGCATATGCTCGGAGACCAACACATGCACCAATGTCGCCAACACCCCTTTCCCTGTTGAAAAATTCAGCGATAGGGTATCGGGGCTCCATGACAAATCCGCGCGCGCCATTCCCACACTAGCCTGAGCAATACATTGCCCCGCTTGATAAACCACCAAGGCACCGCCAGCTGGTGCGTCATCAAGCTGCAAATATGTTAGCAATTGTTGTAATTTTTGCTGAATAACAGGATTAATAGACGTATAGACGTTTTGATTATCAGCTTTCTCATTATTATTTTTCATTATTCACTCGCTTTATTTATAAAAACATTTTTTATAGTCAAAAAATTCATTAGCTAATTAATCACGAAATTTGCTCATAAAAAAGGCAACCTATTGGTCGCCTTTTTTGTTGCATGTCGCTCATATGTAACGCGTACAGTTTGCCCTACATGCTTAGTATGCCATGAGTCTAGCGTGGAACCAATAAACGATTATGAACCTCTTCTTCTAGCTTCGTCAAACCATGACTGCGCCCGCGCTCCATTGCCGTATCCATTTTGCGTCCGCGTAACCAGCCCGCACGCAATGCTACCGCTGCACCAGCGCGATTACCAGAACCACAGTGCAAGACGGTTTTTTTGCCATGGTACTGACGCAAGATGTTATCAAACGCCAATATATTTAACTGTTTTAAATCCTTGGCCCCGCTGATAGGCAGCTGCTCATAATGCATACCAGCGCGCTCTACCGCCGCGCGCTCATCAAAATTTAGCTCATCATCTGGCTGCAAGTTAAGCACCAACTCAACGCCAGCCGCCGCTAAAGTAGCGACCTTTTCGTCGTCGAGGGCGCCGCACACGATGGTGTTGTCATCAGGGCGAAAATACGGCTCAAACATATTTTCCAAATCGATACCGTTATCTTTAGCAGTAGATTCATCTATGGTAGCTGAGTTATCGGGCGCAGCTACGCTTGTTGCATTGTCATGTAAAGTCATAATGAATAATTGGTTAATAAAATATAAAGGTTAGAAATATGGCGCAATCTATTGATTTTCGCTTTGCAGTTTGATCACACCAGCAAGATGCGGCTTGTCGTTTTTAGCACTAAATAAGCCAAACTCGCAAGTATCGGTTGGGCTCTTTAACTGCGCTATCGGCTCAGCGATCAGCTCTACTTCAGCTGGCAAAAAGATAGGCAGCTTAAATGATACATTGACCGTGCAAGCATCTGGTAGCTCATCCACCAGCGCTAGACATTTAGCTTTTGACCACATGCCGTGGGCGATGGCTTTTGGAAAACCAAATGCGCGTGCCGATAATGGATGGAGATGGATGAGGTTAAAATCCCCTGAAACAAACGCATAACGACGGCCGATATCTTCTGGTACTTCAAAGATACTGTGCACGCCTTCTTCATTCACCAAAGGCTTAACGGTCACTGGACGCGGCGTGCTTTTTTTATCTTTGCTACCTGATTTTTTTCCACGTGACAAATAAGTAGAAGTGCCTTCCCAAATTACCTCGTCATCTGACTTAACGGTGGTGACAAAATCAAACTGCTGGCCTTGCGCATGGTCGCGTAGATTATCAAACTTCACCGCCATCGCTACCGTTTCACGCTCACCGATAGGACGATACTGCGTCACGCTATTATCCACATGCACCAAACCTAGCATAGCAAAGGGAAATGGCTCTTTGACCATCATATTCATTTGTAACGTCTGTGATAAAACAGAAAAATAGGTAATCGGTATTTTGCCATTGTCGGCGAAACCACAAATCTTACGATAATCGTCAAGATTATTTTGGTCGATGTGCAAATTATCTACATAATACGTCGCTTGTGGCAACTGATCGCGGCTGACCTTTTCGTTATTACCAATAGGCAATAGACTCTTGACGATATTGGCGTAGGTGGTATGCGCTTTTGGCAACGCATCATAATGTTTGTCTGACATAATAAATCCTAAATGGGGTTGAGCTAACTGAGGCTGGAGCAAATTATCTGGCTACTTGTAAACAGTGAAGCATTCGTTTGTCGGCTTATTTGTTTACTGGTTGGTTTACTGGTTCATTTACTGGCACATGCTTTTATTCATACCTGTTTTTATCATAAAAAAGCCACCCTCGGGCAGCTTTATTACAATTTATCAGCAATTTTTCGTAAGCATATGTGAGGTCCATTTAAAAACCTCATACACCCTACTTACTTAATACAGGCTTGCTCACTATGATTTAGTCATTCATCGAGCAGTATTCTGCCTCTATTTTACTGAGTATGCATCCAACAAGCTATGCACCCAACAAGCTTTGGCCACAAACACGTACGATATTGCCATTTAGACCACCAGAAGCTGGCGACGCAAGCCATGCAATGGTTTCAGCCACATCGATTGGTAAACCGCCTTGGCTCATTGAGTTCATACGGCGACCGGCTTCACGAATGGCAAACGGAATGGCTTCTGTCATTTGCGTTTCGATAAACCCTGGCGCTACAGCGTTGATAGTCATGCCTTTAGAACCGTCGTCTAATTGCTTAGCAGTCGCGTTTACCAAACCGATGACGCCCGCTTTAGAAGTAGCATAGTTACTTTGACCTAGATTACCAGCGATACCTGAGATAGATGAAACGCAGACGATACGTGCATGGTCTTTTAGTACATCATTATCTAGCAAGTAGCGGTTTAGCTTGGCAATACTGCCCAAGTTAATGTTGATAACCATGTCCCACTTTTTCTCATCCATTTTTGCCAGTGTCTTGTCACGGGTCACGCCAGCATTATGAATAACGGCATCTAAACCGCCACGCTTTTGCGCCGCTTCTGCGATTTCTTTGCCCGCATCTTCACTAGTGATATCGACGGTTAATACTGAACCACTGATTTCGCTGGCGACTTTTTGTAAGTCCGCTTGCTGCTGCGGTACATCAAGACAGATAACATGGGCGCCTTCGCGTGCCAACACACGAGCGATGGCTTCACCGATACCGCGACTTGCGCCAGTGACCAGCATGGTTTTACCGCCTAAAGGCTGCGTCCAATCAACATCAACGTTGGCACCATTAGTAACACGTACCACTTGTCCTGACACATAAGCTGAGCGCGCTGAGGCAAAGAAGCGTAACGTTGAGTCTAGGTTCTTTTCAGCGCCTTCTGCCACGTAGATAAGCTGGGCCGTGATACCGCGCTTAAACTCTTTACCGACAGATTTCACAAAACCTTCAAGCGAGCGCTGTGCCAATGCTGCCTCAATATCTTTTAGATCTTCTGGTGGACGACCGATAACGATAACACGACCTGATTTTTCGACGCGGCGCGCTACTGCATGAAAGAACTCATACACTTGTTTGAGCTCATCAGCATTACTGATATTGCTGGCATCAAACAATAAAACTTTAAATTTGTCATCGCCGCCGGTATTGGCTTTGGCTTTCACGCCTGCATCAGCCAGCGCGTCTTTTACCGCATCACGGCTGTTTACAAATACATCAGCGTGCAAATCTGACAAAATACGAGCAACTGATTCGCTGATGGCAGTATTGTCGCCATCAGCACGGCCAACCAATACACTACCGCGTACTGACGGCTGACCACTATCAAAACGGTCTAGCTCTACTGGCATCGGCAAGCCTAGATTTTTTGCCACTTTTCGGCCAATAGAAGACTGCACAAAATCACCATAACGGTCTGACATAATATAATCCTATAATTGATGAAAAAAATTATTAATATGAGTAAACAGGTTCAAAATTGCTCTAACTATACACTTCCATGCAAAACAAGTCCAAAAGCTGCGCCTGTCTATCATAATCTGTAGACAAGCCAGTATACAAGATAGCAACTTTTTCTCGCCTTAAAAACACCCCACTTATGTTAAAATATAACGTATAAGTTATGGCAAATGCATTTATAGATAACAATATATTATCAAAAGCGCCGTTATGCAATGTTATTAATCAATACTAACCAGTATAATCAGTAGCGTTTGATAGTTAGCATTAAGGCATGAGCTTAAAATTAGCGTCACATCGTTTGCTAAAGAGATACAGTAAGCGCGTAAAAAGCGCCTTATGCTAACCTTCTCTGCCGTGTACTATGTTTTTCTCTTTTATTTTTATTTTTATTTTGTTTTTCCCTTTTATCTTCTACCCATATTTTTTAAGGATAATATTATGAGTACTAAAAACAATCACCCTGATAGCCCTGTTGTTGAAACGACCGTCGTAAAAGCCGGTGATAGCCAAAATACCGAAACAGCGACTGACGCAGCAACCAAAAAAGCAGCAACTGAAGACGCCAAGCAGCCAAATGTATTCGACACAATGGCAAATTCAAAAGCGGCTGAGCCAAAAAAAGCGGACGATAAAAAGTCGGACGCCAAAACAGCGGATACGAAAACAGACAGCTCTAATAAAGATAATTCTAAGAAAGACGAGTCTAAAAAGGAGAGCACCGCTGAAAAAAGCTCAAAAGACAGCAAAACTACTAACGCTACTAAAGATGATAGTGCGGCTAAAGATGCCAATAAAAAGACTGACACAGCTAGTAAAAAAACAACCGCTACAACCGCTAAAGAATCGAGCAAAGCTGGCCTGAGCTCGGGTCAACATCGCGTCGCTATCCTAGGCGGCAACCGTATTCCGTTTGCGCGCTCAAACGGTGCTTACTCTGATGACAGCAATACTGACATGCTAACCGCCGCGTTAGATGGCTTGGTCGAGCGTTTTAACTTACAAGATGAAAAAGTCGGTGAAGTCGTTGCTGGTGCGGTGATGAAATTGAGCCGTGATATCAACTTGACGCGTGAAGCGACACTAAGCACCGCCTTAAACCCACATACGCCAACGTATGATATCTCACAAGCTTGCGGTACTGGCTTACAAGCAACCTTTGCTTCTGCCAATAAAATCGCCCTTGGTATTATTGATTCGGCGATTACTGGCGGTGTGGATACCACCTCTGACGCCCCTATCGCTGTTGGTGATGGCTTACGTAAAGTGCTAATCAAATTGGGCGCGGCTAAAGACAACAAACAACGTCTAAAAGCGCTAATGGGTTTAAATCCTAAAGATTTGATCGACTCACCACAAAATGGCGAGCCGCGTACGGGTTTATCAATGGGTGACCATCAAGCTATTACCACCCTTGAGTGGAACATCAGCCGTGAAGATCAGGATGAGCTTGCCTTTAACAGCCATAAAAATCTAGCACGCGCGTATGACGAAGGTTTTTTTGACGACCTAATCACGCCATACAAAGGTTTGACGCGCGATAACAACTTGCGCCCAGATACGACGTTAGACAAGCTTGCTAAACTCAAACCCGTGTTTGGTAAAAAGAACGCCAACCCAACCATGACAGCCGCTAACTCGACGCCGCTAACCGATGGCGCCTCTTGTGTGCTATTGGCCAATGACGAATGGGCAAAAGAGCGTGGTCTTAAACCACTAGCATACATCGTTCATCAAGAAACAGCTGCTGTTGATTTTATCGGTAAATCTGGCGATAAAGAAGGTTTACTCATGGCGCCAGCTTATGCGGTACCGCGTATGCTTGAGCGCGCTGGTTTAACGCTGCAAGATTTTGATTTCTATGAAATCCATGAAGCGTTTGCCTCACAAGTGTTATCAACGCTAGCAGCTTGGGAAGATGAGAAGTTCTGCCAAGAGCGTTTGGGTCTTGATGCGCCACTAGGCTCTATCGATCGTAGTAAGCTAAACGTCAATGGCTCATCACTTGCCGCAGGTCATCCATTTGCCGCAACCGGTGGTCGTATCCTAGCCACTGCTGCAAAATTGTTAGACCAAAAAGGGGCAGGTCGCGCGCTTATCTCAATTTGCGCCGCTGGCGGTCAAGGCGTAACCTGTATTCTAGAGAAATAATTTATTAGTTAAGTTAATTAGCCAATAAATAGCATTCAATGTTAATACTCCCTTTAATCTGATGATTAGAGGGAGTTTTTTGTTTTGGTTGAAAAAAACATTAAAAAGACTGCAACAAGTAAACACGGTGTACTCATAGCGTTATTGTAAATATGCTAGAGTAATAAACCACATATAGAACTATCATAATGAATAATAACCATAAAAATATTGCTTAGGAGCTTATTATGAGCAGAGATTTCTCATCGATCGACCGACAAACCTTAAATACCTCAAAGCGGCAAGCGCGGTCAGCACTCGAACAAGACAGCTTTATCACTCGTATGGATAAAGAAGTGTTTGGCGATGAGCTACGACGCAAAATGCATCAAGATTTGATCGACAGCTATGACGAAGAGCTGGAAAATGAGATAGACGATTACGTGCGCGACTTTCGTTTTGATGGCCGCGCGATGAGTGAACAAGAAAAGCTCGATCGGCGTACTTATTTTGAAGAATTACTGCGACTACAACGAGAGCTTATCAAACTACAAGATTGGGTGGTCGAATACGGCGAGCGCATTGTGGTGATATTCGAAGGGCGTGATTCTGCGGGTAAAGGTGGTGCTATCAAGCGTATTACCCAGCGCTTAAACCCGCGTGTTTGCCGCGTTGCTGCGCTACCCGCACCAACCGAACGCGAACAGTCGCAGTGGTATTTCCAGCGTTATGTAGCGCACTTGCCCGCCGCTGGCGAGATTGTCTTGTTTGATCGCAGCTGGTACAACCGGGTGGGCGTTGAACGCGTCATGGGGTTTTGTACCGATGCCCAGTACGAAGAGTTTTTCCAATCAGTACCTGAATTTGAGCGTATGCTGGTACGATCAGGTATTCGCTTGGTCAAATACTGGTTTTCGATTACCGATGATGAGCAGCATTCCCGCTTTATGAGCCGGATTCATGACCCACTTAAGCAGTGGAAACTGTCAGCGATGGACTTACAATCACGTCGGCGCTGGGAGGATTATACTAAGGCCAAAGAGACCATGTTTGAGCGCACCCATATCCCTGAAGCGCCGTGGTGGGTGGTCGAAGGCAATAATAAAAAACGCGCACGGCTAAACTGTATCGCTCATTTACTTGAGCAAATCCCCTATAAAGAAGTACCGCGCGATGAGATTGAATTGCCCGAACGCAAGCGCGATGATGAATATTACCGCGAGCCAATTCCCGATGATATGTACGTGCCACCGCGCTATTAGCCAAATGTATGCCTGTATAATCAAAATATTCTAAAAACGCGACGGTATTGCTGATATTAATTTTTTGTAGCCTCTGTCTGCGCAGGCACAGCAAGCAAGAAAAATTGATATCAGCAGTGCGTGATGTATCGATATTACTTTTCACTCACTATAGCATTCAATAAAATACGGCGCATAAAAAAGCAGCCTCATCAATATAGAAGGCTGCTTTTTTCATTTTTTCGCTAAATGTATTATGCTAATAGCAAATACATTTCAAGCTCTGCAAAATACTACATCGTATAAGTCGACTGCAAGCTATCAAGCTTACCGGCCAATAAGCGCTCGACCTCGTTTTTAATTCTTAGCCCAGCGATATCTGTACCTATCTGCACCGCAAAACCTGCTGGACGACCGCTTTGGCTTTTAGAATTAATCCAAACCACCTTACCGTTCATAGGCAAGCGTTCACTAGAATTAGGCAAAGTCACGGCAATAAACACTTCATCGCCCAGTTTTTGGGTTTTATCGGACGGCACAAATAACGCGCCATTGGTCACAAAGGATAAATAGCTTGCGTATAACGTTTCCATATCTTCAATATGGCAGGTTAAAATCCCGCCACGTCCTGGCATTGCCATAGTCCGCTTCCTTTATAAGTGAGGTTTATTTTTTAATCTGATTTATAAATAAGCCAATTCTTGCATCAGCTTATCATAAGCGAATTTTTCTTGCACATTTTGTTGTAGAGCGGCTTTTATTTCTTGCAGACCATTTATAAAGACCTCTAACGCGCGCTCAGTAGGTTGATGACTGTGTAAGGACACTGGTAAATTAATGTCCTTTTGCAGCACATCGAGACCCAAACATACACGGCGCATATCGACCAGCATCAGCTCCGACAATTGAATAAACTCGCTTATACTAAGCTGGGTCTGCCAATAGTCGCTTGCCGCTATGCTACTACGCTTGCCGCTACGCAGCGCTTGCCACGTTGTCAGCCATAGTGTGCGCTTGCTATACCATGGTGCTTGCGCAAGGGCGACCGCGGCTAAAGGCGCGCCATTTGCCAACTGTATCAGCTGCTCAATGGCCGCCGTGCCGACCGCCTCACGATTGACCGTACTACCTAAAGCATGAGTCACATAGTCAACTAAAACGGCAGGCTCAATGGTCTGTAGTGCCAACTGCTGAACACGGCTTTTTATGGTTGGCAGTAACTGCGCTGGAGTATCACTGATGAGGAATAAATGTACTTGGGCTTGCGGCTCTTCCAAGGTTTTGAGCAACGCATTTGCAGCTGCAACCGTCATTTGCTCTGCGTAATCGAGCACACATATCCGCATGCCCTGCCCGCCTTGATAAATAAATGGCTGCAGAGCACGGATATCATCGACCTTTATTTTTAATGCAGCGTTATTAGCAGCTTTGGCAGATTTTTTGTCTTTTGCGCTGTTAGTTGCTGCTTGTTTAGCATCAGCATGTTCGGCACTGACTGGCATACTAATAAGTGGCAGAACTTGTAAGCTTGGATGCGTCCCCGATCTGAGCCATTGACAGCTCTCGCAAATACCGCAAGCGCCAAGCGGATTGTGCTCGCGCTCTCGGCATAATAACCACGCCACCAAACGCCAAACAAAAGCGCGCTTGCCCATGCCCTGCATACCAGCGGCTAAAAGCGCGTGCGGCAAAGATTGCTGCGGCATCAACACCCGCTTGGTCCGCTGTGACCATAGCTCGTTTTGCCATGGTAATAGCGGGGCAAAATATATATTATCCGTCAAAGGCAATGCGCTTGTCATTTCATTTACCTCATTCACGATCATCGCTCAATACCTTAAATACGTTCAATACGCTTACAACCTTTGAGTAACAAACAATCCTACTCTATTTAATAAAATACTTTATAAACATTTACTTAGGCTATTATTAATTATGTAAATTAGCAGTTTTGAAAATCAATTAAGCTCATGGCATTTAGCCGATCTAAATCTTCTTGGGTATCGACGCCAGCTGGTAGATGACAGCTTGCAGTGGCAATAGCAATATGACCACCATTTTCTAAGACGCGTAATTGCTCTAGGCTTTCTAATATCTCGAGCGGCGTTTGCGGCCAATGCACAAACTGCTGTAACAAGCTAACTCTGTAAGCGTATAAACCCAAATGACGATAAGCGTTTTTTGGTGGTTGCTGCTGTATATTTTTATCGTTTGCCAAAACCACATCACGGTCGCACGGAATCGGTGCACGGCTAAAATATAATGCACGCTGTAAATTGCTGGACGTCTGACTGACAACTTTTACGACCGATGGGCGCATAAAAGTTTCGTAGTCTTCGATAGGCTCGCATAAAGTCGCCATTACGCTGTCGCTATCTTGCACTAGCAGGGCTTTGACTTGCTGTAATAATAACGGCGGTACCAGAGGTTCGTCACCCTGCATATTGACCACGATATCATGCTCAGCCCAGCCTTTGATAGCGGCAACTTCAGCCAAACGGTCAGTCCCTGACGCATGCTCACTACTGGTCATCACCACATCAAAACCTGCCTCTGTGCAAACGTTGGCAATCGCCTCATCATCAGTCGCAATACACATATCGTCAGCAAAATCAGCCAACTGTGCTTTTTCAGCCACCCACAGTATCATTGGTTTGCCATGAATCTTTAATAATGGCTTACCGGGTAAGCGCGTACTTTTAAAGCGCGCAGGAATAACAATATGAGTTTTGGCTGGCGCGGCTTCAATTGGCATTGTTGCGGCTGATTTTAAGTCTGACGACATGGTTTATTCCTAAAAAATTGTCTAAGCTTTTAGACTTCTAGCCATTATTGATATCAATATTTAAAGCTTTTAATTGCTGCTGTAAGCTGTCATAGCAACTGTCTGATAACATCGCAGTCACTGGCAATACCCATAAGCGATTAATAAGCTCTTGATACTCTTCGCTAAGTGGTTGGCGGCTAGTCATATCTATTAGCAGCGCTCTGATTTTGACCGCGTCTTTACTGGTGACAATGATCGGCAGCTCGCTATATTGTAAAAGCTCAGTCAAGCTAAAATCATAATGATCGGGATAAGCGTGCCCAATGACATCAAAGCCAAGCGACAATAAAGTATCAAAAAAACGTTGCGGATAACCGATACCGCTTACCGCATGTACCCGACCATTTGGTATAGGTGGCATAAGTGGCATAGGCATTTTTTCTGCGACACTTAAACCATCTATCTCAACAGCAGAAGGCCATAAAGGCTGCAATTTATCCGCTTGTAGATGCATCGTTAAACGCTTAGCTTGAGCTTGCTTATTATCTTCGGTCGTCCTATCCGCTTTTTCATGATAAACCACATTTGCGCCTTTTAAGCGCGACATAGGCTCACGTAAAAAACCGGTTGGTAGCAATTGCTGATTACCAAAGCCGCGCGACGCATCAACCACAATCCATTCGATATCACGTTGCAGCGCATAATGCTGCAAGCCATCATCAGCAATAATCAGTTGTAAGTCGGGATGAGCGTTTAACAAAGTGGTAATAGCCTGCTTACGATTGGGGCAAACGGCCATCGGTGCATCTGTCATATTGACGATTAAACAGGGCTCATCCCCTACGATGCTTGGTAAGCTATCGGCATGCACCAAAGCGGGCATCTGATTGCTATCACCGCCATAACCGCGGCTGATAACGCCTACCTTTATGCCTTGCTTTTGTAGATAGTTGACCAAGGCAATAATTAGCGGCGTCTTGCCGCTACCACCTACCGTGATATTACCAATCACCATCAGCGGAATAGGCGCACGATAACTGGCAAACAAACCTATCTTATAAGCCTGACGGCGCACCATCGTAATGAATCCATATAACCAGCTGACAGGCAGTAGCAGCCAGAGCCAAGCAGCCTGACGTTGCCAGGCACGCGTCATTGTGGTTTCAATACTCATGATGATGTGTTATTTATCCTAGTTATGCAGCCATCTTTATACTACAAAGTACCATCACGGCTTGCAGTGGCTTTAATCAAACAGTAGCTTTATTCAAAATCACGCGCGTACATTTGCGCATAATGGCCATGCAATTGCATCAGTTCTTCATGGGTGCCTAATTCGACAATTTGACCACTATCTAACACTGCAATACGGTCAGCGGACTCAATGGTGGTTAAACGGTGGGCAATCACCAGTGTCGTCCTATCTTTCATGACGTTATCGAGTGCTTTTTGAATATAGTATTCTGACTCGTTATCTAAGGCACTAGTCGCTTCATCTAAAATCAAAATCGGTGCGTCTTTTAATAACGCACGCGCAATCGAGATACGCTGACGTTGACCGCCTGAGAGCTGCAAGCCTTCAGCGCCAATCTCACTTTGATAGCCATTTGGCATTTTCATAATAAAATCATGGGCAAAAGCGTCTTTTGCAGCGCGCTCGACCTCAGCTTGAGTTTTATTTGCTAGGCTGCCATAGGCAATATTATTAAACACGGTGGTATTAAAAAGCACCACTTGCTGATTGACCATCGCAATCTGCGCGCGCAAGCTTTCAAGCTTGATGTCGTCAATTGGCATACCGTCAAGGGTGATTTGCCCCGAGGACGTATTTAAAGTACGCGTGAGTAAGTTAACGAGTGAAGACTTACCAGCGCCGCTACGCCCGACCAGTGCTATCGTCTCGCCTGCACGCACATCCAAGGTAAAATCACGCAGCGCCACCGTTGAATCAGGATAAACCAAACTGACATTATCGAACGTAATATCACCTGCTAGAGTTGGGCTAAGTATGCCTGTGTCTTGTTCTTCTGGCTCATCCAACAAGGTAAAGATTGACTCGCCCGCGGCAAGCCCTTTTTGCAATTTTTGATTGATATCAGTGAGTGAACGCACCGGCTTACTTAATAATCCTGCGGCAGCAATATAGGAGATAAACTCACCCGCAGAAATATTATCTATTACCGCAGGACGCAGCGCGAGCCATACAACGACCGCCATCGCCATCGCCATCAATAACTGCACCGCTGGGGTATTGATGCTATTGGTAACAACGACCTTCATCCCTTGGCGCAAGTTTTTCTTTGAGGTTATATCAAAACGCTTGGCTTCATACGCTTGTCCGCCATAATTTTTCACTACCTGATAGCCGCCGATGACCTCATTGGTGATGTGGCTGACACTACCCATGGTTTCTTGAATGCCTTTAGACAGCTTTAGATAACGCTTTGAGGCCACCCGTATCAACCATAAAATCGGCGGTAGCACCACAAATAAAATCAAAGTTAAACGCCAGTTGCTATAAAGCAAGAAGCCTATCAAAGCTATAACGGTCAAACCATCGCGCAACAAAGTTTTCATCGAATCGGTACTGGCAGCAGTCACCTGTTCAACATCAAAAATAAGCTTGGATGAAATCGTCCCTGCTGGATTTGCCAGATAGAACGAGCTTGGCAAACGTAAAAGCTTATTGAACACTTGAACGCGTAACTCGTAAACAAGATTGCGCGACACCAATGCCGTATAGTAATTACCCAAAAAACTGCCCACACCGCGAACAAAAAACAGCGCCACAATAATAAATGGAAATAAATTCTGTTTGCTTTGATCGTTTTGATTGATGGCATCAGTGATATATTGCAATAACTTGGCAATCCAAATCTCTGTTGCCGCATTAATCGCAAAGCCTATTATGACCAAGATTAGCGCCCACCAATAAGGTTTAAGGTAGCTTAATAGCCGCAATAAAGTCCTATGCCTAGGCGTATTTGATGGCGCTGCTGACAACTTTTTAGCAGAATTTTTTTTAGAGTCAGGTTGATAAGCTTGGCTCATAAAAGCCTCAATTTAGGTATAAAAAGAAATGACACAAATGCAGCAGTGGCAAGTGAACATAAAATACAGCAGTAAAAACACCAAGGGTCATGATAGTAGCGTTTGATGTTTTTACTGTAGCAATATATCAAACGCCCTAAAATTTACTGCGGCGCAGATTCTGGTAAAGGCTGCCCAAGTGGTACAACCGTACTGATATTGAGATTTAAAAAACCCAGTTTACCAGCGATATCCATGACCCGTACCACCGATTGATGGGTGGCATTTGCATCAGCAGCAATGACAAATAGCATATCACGATTGCTTCCCGCCTCTTGCTGAAGCATGCTGGTCAGCTCCGCCTCATCGCTACTTGCAAGGGTGATGCCATTAACCAAATAACTGCCATCTTCTTGCACAGCGACTTCAATACTGCTTTTCTCTTCTGTTAATGCTACCCCTTCCGCTTCAGGAAGAATAATATTTAAGCGGCTAAAGTGATTGAACGAGGTGGCAAGCAGTAAAAATACGATTAAAAATAATAAACAATCAATCATCGGCGTCAGATTGATTTCAAGTGGCTCAACGGTCGGTTTTCTAAAACGCATATCGCTCTCTTTAATGGGCTGCAATGTACAGATTCAACAAATAAGTGACATCACACAATTAAGTTGCTGTAGCGGCTGTCTCTAAATCCGAGGTGTCAAGTGAAAGCTCATAACCCTTAGTTTTAGTTGTTTCCGACCCATTAGCAGGTAGAGACATGGTAGAGGCATGCGTATTGTCTAGCAATTGATAATCATACAATTCTTGAATCATCAGTCCCGCTTGCGTCTCAAACTGCGCATTGATATCGATAATACGGCGCTGAAAATAGCGGTAAGCAACCAGAGCCGGAATAGCCACAATCATACCAGCCGCCGTGGTAATCAATGCTTGTGACACGCCAGCAGCTAGCATCGTTGGGTCTTGCATCGCGCCATCCGTAATCGCCAAAAACGACGAGATAATACCCAACACCGTACCTAGCAAACCAAGCAGCGGCGCAATCGCCCCAATAGTACCGAGCATATTGATATTTTTTTCTAACTGATGCACTTGCACACTGGCGCGGTTTTGCATATGCATCGTCATCGAGTCTAGGCCGTATTGGCGATACAGCAGGCCAGTTGCCAGAATATCACCCAAAGGGGTTTTTTCTTTGACATTCATCAGCTGCGTGCGGCCAATATCACCGTTTTCACGTAGACGGGTTATTAGCTGTTCGCGCAATCTATTGGGTACAATTTTATTAAACTGCAACGTATGGCTACGCTCGATAATAATCACCAATGCCAATATTGAGCACACCACGATAGGTGTCATCAGCCAACCACCTGCTTTTACCAGCTCCCACATACGCACTCTCTTCTATGTTTTTGTTAATTATTAAAAGACGGTTTTACATTTGAATAACCAGTTCAGGGGTATAAAAAGCTCTAAGCCTGCGCTTCTATATGCTTGATCAAAGCCGCTAGTTGATCATGATTGTGGAAGAATATCTCAACACTACCCTGCCCATCTTTTTTATGTTTAAGCTTTACTTCTGCGCCTAACATATCAGTTAAACGCTGGGTTAAGCGCTCAACATCGCGAGACTGTACTTGCTCGGTGCGATTAGCTTTTGGTGCTGGCTGCAAGATTGACTTAACCAATTTCTCAGCCTCGCGCACCGTCATGCCTGCATCAATGATTTTTTGCGCAATAATAGGCTGCTGTTCTGATGATAGCGCCAACAGGGTACGCGCATGTCCCATATCTAAAGCACTATTTGCCAAATGATCTTTAACTGTATCGTGCAGCTGATTCAAGCGCAAAAGATTCGATACCGTGGTACGCGCTTTACCAACGACTTCGGCAATCATGGCATGGCTCATACCAAATTCTGTATGAAAGCGCTGCAGGGCAGCCGCCTGCTCAATCACCGATAAATCTTCGCGCTGAATATTTTCAATCAAGGCTAATGCTATGGCCAATTCATCAGATAGTGCACGTTCAATCGCTGGTATAACCGATTTACCCGCCATTTTTGCCGCACGCCAGCGGCGCTCGCCAGCGATAATCTCATGCGTCACCAAGGCTTCGCTTTTATCTTCATTCGCCAGTAATGGACGAATAACAATCGGCTGCATGACGCCATGCTGCTCAATAGAAGAAGCCAATTCTGCCAGCGCCGTTTCGCTCATATCACGGCGCGGCTGATACTTACCTGCTTGCAGACGTGTCACATCGATTTGCACCAAGCTGATTTGGTCTTCAGAAGCGCTATTTTCTGTGGCGTTCGCGCGCGCTTTATTAACAGGGGCTTTTTTTATCGTCCGCGCTTTACGATTATTATTGTCATTGGTTTGTTCAGACACTGGCAAGGCAGAAGGCTTGTTAACAGCCGCAGCTGCGCTATCTTCTTGCTCAATAGGTTGTGGTATTTTGGTTGACTCAGTATGCTCACGCACTACCGTGTCATCTTGTAAGGCAGAGGCGGCAATTTGCTTTTCTTTTTTGATTGACCCTAATAAGGCATCTAAACCTCGATTGGCAGCCAACCCTCTTTTCTTTGCCATGATTACCTATCCTCTAACGCTAAAATAAAAAGCCAAATATTGCTAAATACCGGCTTACTGATAAATATAATTTGCTGTTCTTTTATTAACTTGCAACATGAACTTATAATGATGCGCTCTGCTTTATCACCTCAGCCGCCAGTTTTTGATAGGCGCGCGCACCTTTTGACCATCTTTCGTAAGCAATAACTGGCAAGCCATGTGCGGGTGCTTCAGCCAAACGAATATTTCTTGGAATATGAGTTTTATACATAATATCACCAAAGTGCGCCTCTAACTCAGCAGAGACATCACGCGCCAAGGTATTGCGCGCATCGAACAAGGTTCTGACCACACCGCGAATATAGAGCTTAGGATTAAGTTCAGTAAGACGCTCAATCGTCTGCGACAAATCTGCCAAACCTTCTAGGGCATAATATTCACACTGCATGGGAATAATAACGCTATCGGTTGCTACCAATGCATTAATCGTCAATAAATTTAAGCTTGGTGCACAATCGATAATGATATAATCGTAAGCAGATTTATTGGTCGCGATTTGATCCTTGGCCAACTGCGCCATTGCCGTTTTAAAGAGCTCATGGCTATTGGTTTTGCTCATTAAAGTAATATCCATCCCCGCCAAATCACGATTGGCGCCGATGACATCAAACCCAGCTGGACTACTCACAATTGCCTCAGATAGCGCAACGCCATCGAGCAGTACATCAGCGATGGTCAAGTCCAAGGCGTTCTTATCGACACCCGTGCCACTGGTTGCATTGCCCTGTGGGTCTAAGTCAATCAGTAGTACATGCTTGCGCTTGGCCGCTAAGCTGGCGGTCAAATTGACTGCCGTCGTGGTTTTACCCACGCCGCCTTTTTGATTCGCAATCGCTATGATTTCCATACACTCACTCAATTTAATTAGAATCTGTTACTGATTTTTACTACAGTATTTTTGCCGCTCATGCTTATTATATTACTTAAATACCTGACGCTTACCTATAAGTCTATTTAGACACCAGCGTACACGCCATCTATGATCATAGAACAATTGTTGTCTTGCATAGCGTAACGTGCTCATAGCTTAGACATTTTTATAAGATAATTCAATTAAATGACGACTATCTTGTAAACGCGGTACTTTTAATGCGATCGTCTTTATCTGCCAAGCGTCACTTAGCGCTTGCAACTCTTCATCGCTCGGGGCTTTACCCTTCATCGCGCATAAATAACCTTTATCTGCCAAGCGCGGCTGCGCCACTTCGACAAAATCAATCAAACTGGCAAAGGCTCTTGAGGTTACCACCTCATAGCTGGCTTCATGCGCCTCAATACGCGAAGCGATTGGCTGCATGTTAGTCAAACCAAGCTCGCTACTGATTTGCTTAATAAAACGAATCTTTTTCTGGTTGCTATCGAGGGCAGTACATTGGCGCTCAGGCTGACAGATAGCAATAATCACCGCTGGCAAGCCCGCTCCTGTGCCAATATCAAGCAGCGACCCTGGCGGTAAATGCGTTATAATAGCCAAGCAATCGATGATATGTTTGATAAGTGCTTCGACTGGATCGGTAATCGCGGTCAGATTATACGCGTTATTCCATAATAAAAGCTGGTCTAAATACAATAATAGCGTGCGCTGTTGCTGCGCGCTTAACGTAAGACCCAACTCGTCTATTGCTTGCGCCAGCATAGTTGCCAGCTTAGGTAATTGCGCACCAAGCTTGACAAAACCTGTCGGGTCAATATGACTGTTACCCGTGCTAGCAGACGATGAAGAGGTTTTAGTAGAATCTGACATACGGGTTATCCAGTTTTGACATGTGAACCGTCTATTTTATCATGCGCTCTGCCCATTGAATAGTTGCAGATTACGCCAATGTACGCCATCTTATACTATCTACGCCTATGTTGATGGCTTATCTTCTTCAATAACCAGCAAGTCAACGTAATAAAATCTCTATTATTACAGCCTAATAAGCTAAAACTTTCACTTTACTATGATACAAAACTGCGCTGAATGTCTTGTCTAAAACGCGCCGATATCTTGTAAGATGTTCTTATTTACTATTATAAATGTAAGCATGATTAAAAATACATTCCTAAACTTAAAGCGCAAACAGTAAAAAATCAATAACCATTCCACCCTTTTAAAACGACCTACTATCTATATAACTATGACCGAACCGCAAAACACCCCTATAAATCAAGACTCAAAAGACAGCAAATCTATGGCAACACCTGTTAAAAATTCAGCAGTAACAAAAGCTTCTAAGCCAGACAATACAAAGCCGACAGCAATAAAGGCGAACGAGACTGATGAGCAAGAGCGCACCTTAGATACGCCTAGTACGCCTCATCCAGTATTTATCGAGGTTAATGAGCGCTGCCTTATTAGTGCCGAGCAGCTTAAGCGTTATACCAATCCTGATGAGCTACCGACCGATACCCGCACTGCCCCTGATCTAGATGTCGGCTTTGGGCAACAGCGCGCCCTGAAAGCCTTGCAGACGGCGCTAGACATTCATGCCAGCGGCTATCACGTCTTTGCCGCGGGCGAAAATGGTTTAGGCAAACGCACAGTGATCAGTCGCTTACTACAACGCATTGCCGCTGATGCACCGACGCCTGATGATTGGGTTTATGTGCACAATTTTACTGATCCGCGTACACCGCAAGCACTGCGCCTACCTGCCGGGCAAGGGCAGATATTGCAACAGCAGGTCAACCAATTATGGCAGCAAGCAAAAAAACGACTTAGCCAACGTTTTCGTAGCGACCAGTATCAAAGCAAAATCGAAGCGATTAAAAATGACACTCATCAAAAAGAAAGTCAGGCTTACGATGACCTTAATACCGAAGGTAAACAGTACGATTTGGCACTGACGTTTCGCGCATTTGATAATAAAGCGGTATTTGTCCATCCTAGCAAGTTATCTACCGAAGAAAACAATCAGAGCATTGACCATTCAAAAATTTCTAGTAGCCAAAAAAATCAAACAACAGTAGAAAAGACTGCGCACCCTACTAAAAATAATCTTGATGATGATAATGCTAACAGCGAGTATGGCAACGCATACGGCAAAAGCGAATATGAAGCTGAGCTGAATAATTTTGCCCAAAAAAACCATATGCAAAAGCGCTTAAGTCAGCTAACCATCGCCTTAGAGCAATTAGAAGACGAAGCCAATGATGCCATTGAAGCATTGCATCGCAATATTGCACGCCGTGCGCTACAACCTTTATTTGCGCCTATTTATGAGCAATTTGCTGCTCATCCCTTGGTTGTCGAGTATCTAAAAACCGTATTTGCCGATATGGTTACGCATGTCGAGCGCATCGTTAACGGTGATGATGAGGAGTTTGTGACGGCCGTTCTTGCCACAACGCCGAGCCGTTATGCGATCAACGTCATTGTCAGTCATACGCCAGATAGTGGCGCCCCCGTCATCTTTGAAGATTTGCCGACGCATTTAAACCTATTGGGTCATGTCGAGCAAATCACCCAATTGGGCACAGTAACCACCGATGTCAGTATGATTCGAGCCGGCGCCCTGCACCGTGCCAATGGCGGCTATTTGTTATTAGAAGCCAGTCATCTGCTTGAGCACCCTTACGCCTGGCAAGGCCTTAAGCGCGCCCTGCAATCACGTAAAATCAGACTATCTAGCCTTGAGCAGATGCTAACCTTGACAGGCAGCTTGTCGCTTGCGCCCGCACCGATTGACCTTGATATTAAGGTGATTTTGCTTGGCGAAGCAGATTTATATTACGAATTATTAGAGCTTGAGCCGGAATTTGATGCGGTATTTAAAGTTCGTGCCGACTTTCACGACGATGTAACACGTAGCCCTGAGCATGAATTGGCATTGGTAGCAAAAATGGCAGACATCATTGATTATGCCAGCCTTTATCCGTTTGATAGTAGCGCCCAAGCTGCCTTACTTGAGCATTTAAGCTTACAAGCCGAAGACCAAGACCGCTTGAGTTTGCATAGTGATTTATTGATTAAGCTGTTGCATGAATCCAACCGCCATGCACGTTTGAGCGGTAAAAATATCGTTAGCGCCATACACGTGACCCACGCTATTGACGATATGGACGAGCGCTCAGGATACTTGCGCGACCTATATTGGGATGAGCTAAAAAATGGCCAACAGCTGATTCAGACCAAAGGTGATGCGGTTGGGCAAGTCAATGCACTCACCGTCGTCAGCTATGCCGATAGCGAGTTTGGTATGCCTGCGCGTCTGACTGCCGTCATTCAGCCAAATATTGGCGCGGGTGAAATCCTCGATATCGAGCGCGATGTGGACTTGGGCGGCAGCTTACACGCAAAAGGTATGCTGATTATGACCAGCTATTTGCGCGCCTTATTTAGTCAGCATCATGCGCTCAACTTTAGCGCCTCACTCGCTTTTGAGCAAAGTTACGCTCATATCGATGGTGATAGTGCAACGGTCAGCGAAGGCTGCGCGCTGCTGTCCGCTTTAGCAAACGTCCCGATCAATCAATCTTTTGCGATTACCGGCTCAATGAATCAGTTAGGCGAAGTCCAAGCAGTCGGCGGTATCAATTCTAAAATCGCGGGTTTCTTTGACGCTTGCCGTGAGCAAGAGCTGACGGGACAACAAGGCGTGGTCATTCCGATGGCCAACGTCAAACAATTAATGCTGCGTGACGACATCATTGCCGCCGTCAAAGCCGGCCAGTTTCATATTTATGGCGTACAGACGCTTAGTGAAGCCTTGACCTTAATGACGGGTCTGTCTGTCGACACCATGAATAAAAAAGGTCGCTACCGTAAAGACACTCTATTTGGTAAAGTATTAAGTCGGTTGATGCTTTGGGATGAAAATCAAAACGCTGATGACGAAGTCGATGATAAAAAATCGAAGAAAAAGGACAAAAAAAAGCGTAAGGCCAAACGTCAAAAAAAACAAGATAAGCAAAAAAAAGCCAAGAAAGAACAAGATGACTGCTGCCCAAATACAGCAGAGCAACTCTAGACGCTAATATACTTTTCTGCGATGATGATTTTTTGCGCTTTGCTGTTTTAATAAGCTGTATTCATAAATAATACCCTTATAAAAATTAAACTCGTGACTGAATAAAGGTTATCTTTAATGACTGTAGATTCTACTGACGCCGATGGTCTTCAATCGCAATCAGCTGTTGATGAGTCAGCAACTGCCCTAGTGCTAGGAGACGTGCCTAAAAAAGTTACTGAGCAAAATGACGAGGTTGTGACAGATAATAAAGCGTCTGAGGAAGCAGCAGATAATCGTCATGGCGCTGCGACAACCGCGCGGCAATGGCAAGTACTGTCGCAGTTGCAGCGCAATCGTTGGGTAGGTACCACCCATGTCTACGAGCAGCTTAAATTGGCAGGTTTTGATATCAGTTTACGCACCGTGCAACGCGATTTAAATGCCCTTGCCAAACGCTTTCCTATCGAAAAAAACAATGCCAATCCACAAGGCTGGCGTTGGAAAGACGATGCGCCGCTGCAAAGCTTACCGCATATGAATTTATCGCAAGCGGTTGCCTTTAATATGGTCGAAGCCAATCTAAGCCAGCTGCTGCCGCCGGTTATTTTAGATGAGCTTTTTCCTTGGTTTGATTTGGCACGCCGGCAGCTTAAAAACAGCAAAGTCACCCATTCATGGATTGATAGGGTACGTATCGAGCCTGCCTCGCAGCCTTTGATTGCGCCGCATATTGATTTGGAAAGTAAAGACAATATTTATCATGCGTTGTTTTATCAACTACAAATAAAAGCCAGTTATACTCGCAGCGATAAATCACAAGCCAGCGAATACATTCTAAATCCCATTGCTATCATTCAGCGTGGGGTGATTATTTACTTATTGGCGACGCGTACCGATGACCCAGACGTGATTATTCGTACCTTTGCCCTCCACCGCTTTGCAAGCGTTGAGATACTAGAAAGCGCGGCTCAAACCCCTGATAATTTCCACCTCGATAACTATTTAGATGCAGGTGGCATGGGCTTTAGCCATCCTCTATTTAGCCAGCTACCCGATCGTGGCAAACATACCGCAGTTGAGCTACAATTTACCAAACAAGCAGGGAAAAGCTTAACGGAAAGCAAGCTGAGTGACGACCAGACCGTGACCATCAATAGTGATGAAACCCTAACCATACGCGCAACCGTCAACTTAACCTCACAGCTGGTTTGGTGGCTACGTGGCTTTGGCAGTGGTCTATTAGACGCCAAACCTGCGCTCCTATACGAAGCGGTTTTAGACAAACCCATCAATGATGCATAGCGGCAATAAAAAGGTGGCTAATGATTATAATTATTAACGATGATAAAAATTTAACCGCTGTACCCAATACGCCAACGTTTATCTTAATTAAACGTTTATCTTAATTAAAAACCTAATACAAAATTAAAAGTCCAAAAGGAATATTATGTCAGCCACTACCCCATCACCGTTACTTTCAGACAGTTTAAGAGCGCTGGGTTTAGACACGGGGACATTATTTTTTGCGCTCAATTATGAATTTACTAAGATTGAGCAAAAAGGCTTATTTAAAAACCTAAAAAAACGCTTTAAGAAAAATGAAGGCGCGATTGATATTGATTTGGCCTGCGTACTATATAACGACAACTGCACCATCAGCGATATCGTTTGGTTTAAACAGTTACGGGATAAGGCAGAATCCGTCAAACATCAAGGCGATAGTCTCAACGGTAAGGACCGCGGTGAACAAGCGATGTATCTTGCACCCCTTGACCAAGAGCAAATCAGAATTTATTTGGATAAAGTACCTGCGCACATTACCCACATTGCCTTAATCGCTAACTCTTACCACAACCTACCGTTTAGCAGAGTCAAAAAAGGCGAGATTCATTTAAGCGATGATGAAGGCAATCGCGTTTTTGAGGTTAATTTAAAGCAGCTACCACGTGACTGTGTAACGCTTTGGGCGGCACACTTGCAGCGAGAAGTGGATGATTGGCATTTGACCCTGCAAAATCTACCGCTACCTGCAAAAGATCTAGCAACCGCCGCGCAAGAAGTGGCGCATGAATTGGCACGCGCTCTACCGATTACGCCAACTATGTATAACTGATGCATAACCAGTATTAGATTGGTTTTTAGCTACCAATTAAAAAACCTATCAATTAAAAAAGGACAAAACGCTGTTGAGATTTCACGTTTTACCCTTTCCATTTTCATCCAAAAAATTTTAAATACTTACTTTATTCTAACGGCTCACCGCAATGCGGACAAAAATTCTTTTGCCGCACTTCCTTTTCTCGGCGCTCAAGCTCTTTTTCGCGCAGTACTTGCAGTACGATTTCTTGTGCTTGCTCCTTATCCAATCCAAGCTCGCGGCGAATCTTTTCAATCATCATCTGATTTTGCACCAAATCAAAATTACTATCGACCAGTTGCTCACGAAAATCTTGCTCGAGCTCTTCTCGGCGCTGACTCAGCTCATTTGCCAAACCCGTCGCCAAAATACCCGCTGGCAAAGCCGCAAGACCAACGCCTAGTATGGTGATAAGTGCACCTAGTATCTTACCAGCATTGGTGATAGGTGTGACATCGCCGTAGCCTACCGTCGTCAGGGTGACCACCGACCACCACATAGCTTTGGGTATCGACTCAAACTCCTCGGGCTGGACGTGGTTTTCGACCAAATAAATGCCGCTCGACGCTGTCACAATCATAATAATTAAGATAAAAATGACTGCTTGAAACGAGCCTTTTTCCTTACTGATAACCACCAATAAAATACGCAATGAGACAAAATAGCGGGTAAGTTTCAGAATTCGAAACAGGCGCAAAATACGTAAGAAGCGCAAATCGATACTGACAAAGAAATTCAAAAATGCGGGGGCAATGGCAACGATATCAATCAACGCCGACGGACTTTTTAGCCATTCCCAGCGCTGACGCCACGTGGTATTGTCGGGTTTGGCTTCAGCGACACTCCATAGCCTTAGTAAATACTCGATAGAAAAGATCACGATAGAGAAGTTTTCAAACCACGTAAAATACGCTTGATACGGGTAATACCAGTTGTCAACCGACTCAGCGATAACCGCCGTGACGTTCGCCATAATCAAAAAAATGAGAAAGTAATCGACATAGCGACTAAAGAGCGTGTCATGCTCATCGTTTTGTAAAATGTTATAGACGAAAAGACGCAAGCGCCGAATAGATTGGAATAGCATGCCGTCCCTATGTGGTGTAATACCGGTTTTATATTATTAAAAATCAGGTGGGAGATATCAACAAAAAGGCAGTTGCGCTTGCAGACTCAATGAGGGTTTTTTAAACAATTTATCGCAATTTTTGCTTCAGACGTTATGATTATACAAAATTTATGTAATAAATGTAGGTCGTGATTACCAATAGCAGCGCCGTGACAAAAAAGACCAAACGTAAAAAACGCTCATCCGCTCGTAATTGATTGCTTAAGTTTTGGGCTGGTAATAAAAACAAGCCGCATTTAGGACAATAGGCATCTATTTGGTTTAAAAGCTTAATTGAGCGGGCATTTTCGCAGCGCAGCGGAGAGTTACTACAATAACCGAGCATAATATCCAATCTATCCTTCTATCCATGTCATTGTTTAATATTAATGTTTAAAAACGCAGATGTAGCATAAGACAAGCATTTAAAAATGGAAAGGGTAATTTAACCCATAAAATCCGTCACGACTGTAACATAAAATACAATTAAGCCAATTTCCTGTTTAAAACCTTACTCCTCGTGTGGTTTTTGTACTATAATAGAGAAATAATGTTACGAGTTATATCCTGACTCTCACGTTATCTAATGGTCACTGATGCCATCCCTCATTAGAAACTGACCAATAACATCTATTATGTTGAGGAACTTAACGATGAAACTACAATCCCTAGCTTTAGCTGCTGCAACTGCCCTTACTATGACCACTGCTTTTGCGGTACCTGCTGGTACTTGGTCTATCGCTGCTGGCGCACATTATGTTGACCCTAAAAGCGATAATGGTAACGTCACTATAGGTAGTACAAATTATTCTGTAGATGTTGACGGCGATGTACGTCCAACCATCAGTGGCGAATACTTTATCGCTAATAACGTTGGTGTTGAACTACTAGCAGCTATTCCATTTCATCATGATTTCACTTTGACTGATGCAAATGGTGGTGAAATCACAGGTAGAACTCAACATTTACCACCTACTCTTTCACTACAGTACCACTTCGACGGCTATAACATGCCTATGAATGTAAAGCCATTCGTTGGTGTTGGTGTGAACTATACAACTTTCTTTAAAGAGAAAGCCAATGTTGCAGGTACTGAACTAAAACTTGATGATAGCGTTGGTGTTGCTGGTCATGTCGGTCTAGATATCCCATTTGCGCCGACTGAGTCTTTCCGTATTGATGCGCGTTATATGGACATCAAAACTGATGCTACGTTGAACGGTACAGATATTGGTGAAATCGATATTAGCCCTTGGGTTTATGGCGTTGCTTTCGTAAAACAGTTCTAATATAGTCCATTGCTATAATATAAGTAAAAGAAGCCAGCTTAATAGCTGGCTTCTTTGTGTTTGTGAATGCCTTTTATTACTTATTAAATAAGAGATATAAAAAAGACCATCCGCAGACAGTCCTTTTAACGATATATCTAATTATAATGAATAAGCAAGCCTATAGCAAAATGCGGCGTGGATCTGCCAGCAAACTTGCGATATAACGGGTAAATACCGCAGCATCGGCGCCATTAATCACCCGATGATCGTAAGATAAAGATAACGGCAACATCAGACGCGGCTCGAAAGATTGCTTACTAGCATTCCAACGCGGCTGCATACTGGCTTCTGATACTCCTAATATTCCTACTTGTGGCCAATTTACCAGTGGCGTAAATGCGGTACCACCTAAGTTACCTTGACTAGAGATGGTAAAGCTTGCGCCTTGTAATTCTTTAGCGGTTAACTTCTTATCACGCGCTTTGGCCGCAAGCTCGCCTATCTCAATGGCGATTTGCTTTAAGCCTTTATCTTGCACATTTTTGATAACAGGGACAATCAAGCCATCATCCGTCGCGACCGCAATGCCCATATTGACGCTTTTACGTAAGATAATTTGGGTATTATCGTCACTCAAATGACTGTTAAAGCGTGGATGCTGGGTTAATGCATAAGCAGTTGCTTTAACCACAAAAGCCAAAATAGTGAAGCCGATACCTTCCGCTTTCATAGCGCCTTTGAGCTCACCACGTAACTTTTCAGTGTCTGTGATGTCAGACAAGTCAAATTGCGTTACTTGCGGCAGCAAAGTATTGTAATTGAGCTGCGGTATCGAGACTTTTTGTAGGCGGCTTAAATCTTGTACTTCGCTCTCGCCCCATATCTCAGTACTGCTCATATCAGGTAAGCTTGGCAGGCTTGAGCTTGTCATATTACCACTCGCAGGCGCAGTTTTTTGCTTGCTCAAGCTGTCTTTTACATGGGCAAACAAATCTTCTTTTAAGATACGATCGTTAAGCGCCGAACCCGTCACTTGGGTGATATCAACCCCTAGCTGACGCGCAAGCTTACGCACGGCAGGACCAGCATAGATATCGACCATTTTTTCATTGACTTGTGCTTCGGTCAGCTTAGCATTTGCAGCACTAGTATTAGTCGTAGACTTAGCGACTTGTTTAGGCTCACCAGTCGTTTGCTTATTAGATTCTTGGTCTAAATCTGTTTTCTTATCTGACTCAGCTGGCTTGGACGCTTGCGACTCAGAAGTATCAGCCTTAGATTCACTAGCATTATTATTGGCGCTCTCTGAACCTTCACCAATAATCACGATAAAGTCTTGACCATTGGCGACCATATCGCCCGCTTGCACCAATATTTTTTCAACCTTGCCTGCTTCTGGTGCTGGCACTTCGACCGACGCTTTATCAGATTCAATCAGCAAAATAGATTGATCCGCAGTAACCATATCACCGACACTGACCATAATCTCAGACACTTGCGCTTCGTCAACACCTAGATCAGGCAAGGCGTGCGTGGTTGCTTTTCCTGCTTGCTCGCCGGCTTGTTTTGCTGGTTGAGAAGTATTTTCCTCAGCTGGATTAGTATCTGCTTGCTGATTATCCTGCGCTGCATCTTTTTTGTCGGCAGCAGCGTCTGTTTTGTTTTGTGTATCAGCGTTAGTGCTTTGGCTGTCACTGTCGTTTTCATTGTTAGCATCAGTATCGCTTTCAAGCTCAATGAGCACCATGCCTTCGCTGACTTGATCGCCGACTGCTACGCTTATTTTAGTCACTTTACCGGCAGCCGAGCTTGGTACTTCTACTGAGGCTTTATCAGATTCTAATAAGATAATATTGTCATCTTTTGCAATAACGTCGCCAACTTCGACCATAATCTCACTGACTTCGGCGCTATCAACACCCAAATCGGGGGCTTTAATGTCCATCCGTAATTCTCCTTATATTATTGTTGCCTTGTCTTTGGGCTATTCTTTGATGTCGTCATCATTGAGTAAGGCGGCATCGGCTGGATCTTCTGCGCGGCCTTCGCTGCTTATTTCGTCATCATCTTCACTGACAAACTCTGGCACAGGGTTCGGATGTACATTGTCAGGGCCTGGGGCATCTGGGAAATGATCATAATGAGGCTGTTGTTGCCATGCAGGCGGTTGATCCGCTTCGATACCAAAGCTTGAAATCGCATCTTTTACCAGACGCATCTCAACTTCACCTTCATCAGCTAAGCGCTTAAGTGTCGCAACCACAATGTGCGCGGCATCGACATGGAAGAAGCTACGTAATTGCTCACGAGTGTCTGAGCGACCATAGCCATCAGTACCTAAAGTCGTATAAGGGCGATTGTCAGGCAACCACGCGCGGATTTGTTCTGGATAATTGCGCATATAATCGGTCGCTGCGACGACGATACCTTCGTGCGGAGCAAGCTGTTCGGTCACCCATGGCACCACTTCTTCATCCATTGGATGCAGGCGATTATAATCATCACAAGCCATACCATCGCGGGTTAGCTCATTAAAGCTGGTCACACTCCAGACGTTAGATGAGATATTAAACTCATCTTGTAGTATTTTCGCCGCTTTTTGCACTTCACGTAAAATAACGCCTGAACCTAATAGCTGAACTTGGCTTGAGCCATTGTCTTCTAGCAAATACATACCACGCTTGATGCCTTCTTCCACGCCTTCTGGCATGGCAGGTTGTTCGTAGTTTTCATTCATCAAGGTTAAGTAATAATAAACGCGCTCGCCCTCACCATACATGCGGCGTAGCCCATCATGCATAATCACTGCCAGCTCATAACCGAAGCAAGGATCATAAGTCACGCAGTTCGGTACGACGTTGAATAAAATTTGTGAATGACCGTCTTGATGCTGCAAGCCTTCGCCGTTTAGCGTGGTACGGCCAGCCGTTGCGCCAAGTAAGAAACCTTGTGCCTGACAGTCACCTGCTGCCCATGCCAAGTCGCCAACACGCTGGAAGCCAAACATAGAGTAATAAATATACAGTGGAATCATCGGCAAGGCGTTGACAGAATAACTGGTTGCCAGAGCAATCCATGTACTCATTGCGCCCGCTTCGTTAATGCCTTCTTCTAACATATGACCGTCGATGGCTTCTTTATAGCCCATCAAAGCTTCACTATCCTCTGGCGTATATTTCTGTCCAGAAGCTGAATAAATGCCCAATTGGCGGAACATACCTTCTAGACCAAAGGTGCGCGCTTCATCAGGAACAATAGGCACGACGCGATCTTGGATGTCTTTATTTTTTAGCATCGCTGCTAGTAAACGCACAAACACCATGGTAGTCGATTGCTCTTTGCCATTACTGCCTTTTAGCACGCGATCAAAAATAGACAACTCTGGAATATTTAATGGAATATGACCACTACGGCGATTGGGCAGATGACCACCTAAGGCTTCACGGCGACCTTTTAGGTATTTCATCTCCAGCGAGTCTTCTTTTGGGCGATAAAACGGTAGCGTCTCTAACTCTTCATCAGTAAACGGTAAATCAAAACGGTCACGGAAATACATCAAAGCTTCATGATCGAGTTTTTTGATTTGATGTGTCTTATTGACCGCTTGTGCTTGATTAGACAAGCCATAACCTTTTACCGTTTTTACCAAAACTACGGTCGGTTGACCTTTGGTTTGCATGGCCTCACTAAATGCTGCATAGACCTTCATCGGATCATGACCGCCACGGTTTAAGCGTGAAATATCATGGTCAGACAGCTCGTTCGCCATCTCTTCTAGTTCTGGGTATTTACCGAAGAATTCTTTACGGGTAAATTCAGGCGTACGGGCTTCGTACAACTGGTATTCGCCGTCGACCGCTTCTTCCATGCGATATTTGAGCACGCCGGTAGTATCTTTATCTAACAAGGTATCCCACTGACCGCCCCAAATCACCTTAATCACCCGCCAGCCTGCACCGCGGAACACCGACTCAAGCTCTTGAATAATCTTGCCGTTACCACGCACAGGACCATCGAGGCGCTGTAAGTTACAGTTGACGACCCAAATTAAATTGTCCAACTTCTCACGACCAGCAAGCGAAATGGCACCCAAGCTTTCTGGCTCGTCGGTTTCACCATCACCTAAGAAGGTCCAAATCTTGCGATCTTCTTTTTCTAGCAAGCCGCGGTTTTCCATATAGCGATGCACGTGCGCATGATAAATGGACATAATTGGGCCCAAACCCATCGACACGGTTGGGAACTGCCAATAATCTGGCATCAAATATGGATGCGGATAGCTTGACAGACCCTTGCCGCCCACTTCACGGCGAAAATTATCTAATTGCTCTTCATCTAAACGACCTTCTAAATAAGAGCGCGCATAAATACCGGGCGCTGAGTGACCTTGATAATAAATCATATCACCGCCGAAATGATCGCTTGCCGCACGAAAGAAATGGTTAAATCCTGTCTCATAAAGGGTCGCACTTGAAGCAAAAGTTGCTAGGTGACCGCCTAAATCATCATCATTTTTGTTGGCACGCATAACCATTGCCAATGCGTTGTAGCGAATCAAAGCCCGAATTTTACGCTCAATTGTCAAGTCACCTGGGTACATTGGCTCATCTTCAACCGCGATGGTATTGATATAAGCGGTATCGAGACGGTTAAATGGCAGTCCTTCTTGTACCGCCATGTTGTATAACGCTTTTAATAAAAACTGCGCTCGATCCTTATCGGCATGTTTGATAACCGACTCAAAGGCTTCCAGCCATTCTTGGGTTTCGGTGCTATCAGCATCCTTATAATAGTTCATCTTTATTAATCCTTTTTATCAGTCAGTCCTGCATGATGGCAGGGTGTTATTAAATCAGAGTATGTACGTATCTTAATGAGCAATCGATTGAATTGGTGTGTTACCTATAACGTCCTTTCTGCATATAAGCATGACATTATTATTCAGGGTTATAACAGAGACTTCTAAATAAATCGTATCACTGTAGAGTAGCATTAGGCGCGAGTAAACACCGTTGCAAAATTAAACGGTAGCCACTATGCAATTCTCACTATCAAATGATAATGACACTCTATTATAGGTACTTATTGTGGATTTGTTTATAGCTATGGAGAAATGCCAATATGACAAGTATTTTTGAAATAAATAGTGGATATTTTTTGCAATACTTCAGAATATTGTTTAGTCGTTTTATTTTACGGAGCCATTACTTAAATTTAGCATTTTGATGTGTTTGGTCATACTAAAACTGCCTTTCGTCCGTTTTTAGAGCTGCTATAAGAGAATTGGTAAAAAATATTTATAATCTAGTAGAGAGCTATAAAAACAAAAGCGTACATATTTATAACTGCACAGATTAGCAAATATTCACCACCCCTATAATTAAATAGCATCTTCCTTATAATTACCTCATAATCTCTAAATAATGAAGGTGATATCTCATTTAACATTGATACAGCCAGCAAGTAGATAGCGATATGAGAATTGAGGAAGAAATATACTATGAATTGCCTTAGATTTTTAAAGGTTATTTTGTCAACAGTTTTATTATTTATGCTTTCATTAACTCTGGGATATGCTAATAATGGAGTAAAAATGGAACTGACAACTAATAAAGTAGTGAGTGATAAGCAAGGCAAAGTAGTTTATATACCTGTCAGAACTGCTCCAGTAGGCACTATTATCCAGTATAAAGTCATTTATACTAATACTTTAGCCAAAGATATCAATGACTTAATTATTACTCTACCAATTCCTTCAAGTATGACATTTACTGGTGAAGCACATCCTGCTAGCGCTCAAGCTAGCACCGATGGAAAAAACTTTGCTGATATACCCTTAGTGCGTCAAGTAGCTGGAAAAATGACTAATACGCCGCTTTCTGAATATCGCTATATCCGTTGGAATATCAAACTTTTACCTGCAAGAAAATCTGCCAATGTATCTTTAAATACCACGGTAAATTAGTTTTCTCGAAATACTTATTACCTTACTATAAGGTTGTTCTTATGCCTCGCACTAGCATTCAAGCCACTGGCTATAAAAAACCTTTATATACTGTCTTATCAGCTGCGTTACTATTGTCAGCGGTTTCTTGTGTATCAACTACAAGTCTTACGCCAAAAGAGAATACATTAAAGACAGCAGATTACTGTCGCAGCAGCAACGATACTAAAACTCTAGCACCTTCTAAATCACAAAGCGTACAGCAGCGTGCTATGGATTGCATGCTGAACGAATTACAAACTTATCAACAAAAAAACATGAGCGCGCGGCAACAATACTTTGCTTACAAAGCCCAAGCTTGGCTAAACTATGCAAATCATAAAGACAGTATGAATAGTCGCTCAGACGTTGGTGTGGAAGCTGCCCAAACGGCAGAAAATATCTTGCAAGCGTTAAAAAATGATAAGGTTGAAGAGCTTGCACTTATTGAAGACATTCCGTCTACTTCTGCGCTCATGCGTCCTGATTTATGGGCAACATTAAGCGCTCTTAAAGATAGCGGCGGTATCAATAGTGCGCCACGCGAAATCGCCTTTAGCGAAGTCTCATTAATATGGGCAGCTACCGATCAGTGTGAGCGCGGCGCAAAATCATCGAACAGTCACTTTCGTATGGCAGACCGCTGGCTTGAGCAAGCGCGCGAGGCATTTGTAAATACTCATGATTCAAAAGCGAACGTCGCTTTAGAAGCGCTTATCGTGCGCTATTATGAAGAACACGCTCCTTTAGATTCAAGCGATAATACTTGCAATGGTCAGATATTACCGACAATCAATAAAAATCAAGCACCCTATTAAAAGACTAAACGATTAATAAACCCTCATAAAGACGCGTAAAAAAAAGCCGACTTGATGTCGGCTTTTTTATATTCGTCATTTGGCTCAAAACTCTTGTCTAACTCAATAAAAATTAACGGTTTTTACGCGGTAATTTTTCTGGCAAATAGCAACGCAGATAAGCGATAGACGCCGTATTGGCTTCTTGCAAATACTTATCAGTAATGCTTTGATGACGGCGATAAGAAACTGTAAAGATGGCATTAATAATGCTAAAGGTAATCAATAATACATCTTGAATATCTTCGAATTTTGGCATCTCATAACGCTCTGATAAGCGTTTATAGACCAATTGCACCACTTGATTGTCCATATGCTCACCATAACTATCCCCTTCAAAATCAGGCGTATTGGTGTCATAAATCAATTTAGCTTTGGTTTGATCCTCATCAAATATTTGTACACAGCGCTCAATCAACGCGGTCAAGTACGCTTGCCATCTGTCATAATCAACCGTTTCAACCGTTGTCAGCACTTCTAAAATATCGATGGCATTTAAAAAACGCAGTGCTAAAAATATCGCTTCGATATTAGGGAAGAAATGATAAGCAGAAGCTCTTGGAATACCCGCTTCTTCGCAGACAGCTGCCAAAGTGATGTCGTTAATTGCTTGAGTTTCACTCAATTTTTTCGCGCCCATCAATAGTTTTTGACGGCGTGCGCGACCTTGTTGACTGGTAAATTTGAATTTATTTGGCACTAGCTTTTTCGCCAGCTCAGAATCTACCAGTACATCTTCAATCTTGTCGTCTTTATTTTCAATCATCATAAATCTCTTAAGGTTAGGCCCTAACTTTATATAGTCTTCATCAGATAGTATTTGTCCTAAATCGAAGGACTATTTTCTATCAACCGGCAATTTGGGCCAATAGCACCGCTACTATACTAAAATGAAGCAGCATGATAAACGCTTGTAAACTATCAAGCAAGGGACATGAATAGGTTAAAAAATAACTCACTAATTACTAAGTAAACAGGGTTAATTGTGAAGTTTAATTTTCGCTCTTATAATACCATGATCGATGACTCTATCGGCATAATCCCACTTTAAATGATCATTAAAATAGTCAACTCGTTCAACCTGACCAAGCGAAAACTTACTATCAGGTAAAAACTCTTCTGAAACAAACAGCTGGTCAATTACTTCAGGCATACCTTGATAAATATGGGTATAAGCAACATCTTTCATCCAACCATAACGTGCTTGGATACGAGCGGCGTCAAATAACGCGACATCGCGCATACTTTTATCATAATTGACTTCGCCTGTCTCGCTCATCAGTTGGGTGGTCACGCTACCGGTGACATCGTTCATATCACCTAATAAAATCAGTGGCTCACGCGTATGATGCAGGCGCTGAATAATCGACATACGAATAGAAGCGGCCTCTGCGGCGCGCATACACAAACTACGCAGCTTGGCACGAACGCGAATATTTGGATCGTCCATATCCTCTAGCAACTGACCGTTTTCATCGCGTAGGAAAAAAGCCCGTTTGCTTTTTAAATGCGCGGTGACAATCGTAATCGGTTGTCCAAAGGCATTGACTCGTAATACAAGCGGCGGACGATTAAAGCGCTGATAAAGACCGATATCAGGAATATCAATGACCGCTTTTGGTTCTACCTGTTCTAACAAAGTGTTTTCTAACTGCTCAAAACGCGTAATAATTCCGACAGCTGGCGTATGTTGCGCGCCTTTGCCTTGGGTATAAGGACTGGCCTTATCATTACTTGCCAGCGGAATAACCACATGCTCAGGTTTGAATCCTAACCCTACTGCCAGTGCTTCAAGCGCCTGACTGTCCCATACTTCTTGTACGGCTATAATATCAGCATGGGCCTTTGCCAGTAAGTCGGTAATGCCGTGCAGCTTATGCTGGTATTCGTTATCGCTATAAGCCGGCGCGTTTTCATAATAAATTCGATTAGGGTTAGCAAAATTAAGTAAATTGGCCGTTGCTATATAAAATTGCTTAGGGCTATTGTCTTCAGCGTTATTAACCATGAATTACCTATTATTATTATTTTTATTTTTGGTGGTGTGTCAAAAAGTATGCTGATTAAAACTTGAACAATTTTTGAAGCCTTGAAAGCCCTATAGAATCAGAGAACTTAGCATAGATTTCTTATTGACTTCTATCGCCAGCATACTTTTTAGAACACCACCTTATTTTTAATAATTGTCTTTTTTACGAGTAACTGTTTTTGATGATTGTCTTTGTTTAATAATGGCTATTTTCTAAAATAACCTTTTACCACTCTATATTCATACATAATAATATACATTAAAAAAGCCTCCAAAGACATCTTTGGAAGCTTTAAAATAACATAAAACTGACTATATTTATGAGTTAGCAGAGCCAGTTCTACAATCAAACTAACTCTAGTAATGAAGGAGTAAGTTTTCTTATCCTTTGCTTACTTATATTAAATACCTCATTAGTTAAACTTAACTTATATGTTTAGCAAAAAGCAGTTCAACAAAACGTAACTTATCCTTCATTTTTTAAGGCTAACCTGACTTATAGCCAGTATCTATGAACTCATCGCTTTATTACGATACACGGTTCCATGCGTCACGTGAGGCACGGCGTGCTTCATTCCACTCTAGGCGCGACTCACCTTTCACTTCATGCCATGAGCGCTCTAAGTCTGATTCATGGTCTTCAAAACGAGCACCAGCTGGATAACGAGCACGATTTGCATAACCTACTGCATACGCTGGGTGTAAATCGCGGTCAAAGTCGTGACCTTCACGGTAATAATCGGCATTGGCATGTTCTGCGCGCCAGTAAGCTTCTTCACGAGTAGGATCAATCGCTTCTGCTGCTGCATGACCTACGCCGCCACCAACGATAGCACCAATAGCTCCGCCAATTAAAGTACCTAATGGACCTGCCATTGTACCAATTGCCGCGCCTGCTGCTGCCCCGCCAACACCACCAATACCAGTACCAATTGGATGTGAACCTGGCTCACCTGTAATTGGATCGGCGTTTAAATCTTCTCTGCTTTCCTTCGTCATATGCTTAACGGCAGTACGGTCAATAGCATCATGGTCATTGATGATATTGTCGTTTTCATGACCGACAACTCTATTGCCATTAATATCACGGTCAGTGCCTGCTAAACGGCGATCGTTATCATCGATAATACGTTCTCTGTCGCCCACTTCAACATAATCATCATTCACTACGCGGTTATTAGGGTCGGTAATACGTCCATCGTTATTCATAATATTATCCTTAAATTATTTGTTATATATTAGATTTATTGTTCACTCATTTATAAAGCGTTAAATTTAACAAACTAAGTAATATTAGAATTAACCAATAAAAATAATTGTTAAGAATTAACTTTTATAAATCAGCAGTGTTGCTTAATTCATCTAAAGTATAGGAACTTATGGATAACGACCGATACACAGATTATGTAAACTATGTCCAAGTTACGATTGCCTTGCGTTACAGCCTGTATCTTTATCACTATTTTGTAGGGCAGCAGAGGATTTTGAGTAATTTATAAGCGTCTATTCACTAAAACTTTAATTTTCATTGAAATATTTATAAGACTTTTAGCGCTCTATCAATCGCTTGTTGCCACTTATCAAGATGCTGTTCACGCCTATCCGCAGACATCTCAGGCTCAAAGATGCGGTCAATCTGCCACGAGGCTTGTATCGTAGTCTCATCGTATAAACCGGTTTTTAATCCGGCTAATAATGCTGCACCTTTAGCGGTAATCTCTGTGTCTTTAGGGCGTAGCACTGGTACGCCTAATAAGTCGGCTTGAAACTGCATGAGCAAGTCGTTATTCGCCGCACCGCCATCCACTCTTAATTCAGTCAAAGGATGCGGGCTGTCCTTTTGCATGGCAATCAGCACATCGTAAGTTTGATAGGCAATGGCCTCGAGAGCCGCGCGCGCAATATGGGCTTTGGTTGTGCCGCGGCTCATACCAGTAATACTGGCATTGATATCTGAGCGCCAATAAGGCGCCGCAAGCCCTGTAAATGCTGGGAGCAATACCACCTCCTCACTACTATCTACTTGCCGCGCTAGATGCTCAACCTCACTGCTTCGTTGAATCATGCCAAGATTGTCACGCAACCACTGCACGATAGCGCCCGCCATAAAAACACTGCCCTCTAAGGCATAAGTGACTTCTCTTTTGGGCGGCTGTAGCAAGCGTCTGCCAGACTGCACAATTTGATCAAAGGATAGATTGTCTGGGCGGGTTGGCGTTGATTTGCGTTGCCAAGCAATGGTCGTCAGTAACTTATGCTCGCTCAGTTTCGGCTCTTTACCAATATTCATCAGCATAAAACAGCCGGTGCCATAGGTATTTTTTGCCATGCCTGCATTGAGGCAACCTTGCCCAAACAGCGCCGCTTGCTGGTCGCCCAATACCGCTTGAATGGGGATTTGTTTAGCAAACAGTCCTTTTTTGGTTTTACCAAAATCGCCATCAGACGGTAGTATCTTGGGCAATATGTTCATCGGTATCCCAAAGCAGGTACATAGCTCCTCCGACCATGCCAGTTTATGAATATCATATAATAAGGTACGACAAGCATTGGTGACGTCAATGACATGCTCGCCGCCGGTTAATTTATAGATAAGCCAGCTGTCTATAGTGCCGACCGCGATTTCGCCTTTATTAGCGCGGACTCTTAATTTGGGATCGTTTTCTAACAGCCATGCAATTTTACTGGCGCTAAAATATGGATCCAAACGCAAGCCTGTGAGACGTTGAATCTCACTGGCCATATCATCATGGCTGTTATCCGTCTTAGCGCTCGGGCTTTTCGCAGCAAGCGTTTTACAATAGCTGGCAGTACGGCGGTCTTGCCAAATAATGGCGGGCGCTAGCGGTTTGCCCGTTTTCTTATCCCACATCACGATAGACTCGCGCTGATTGGTAATTGCTATACTGGTGATATCGGTGGCTAGCAACCCTGCTTGATTAATCACATCATAAGCACAGCTAATCTGCGTTTGCCAAATCTGCTGCGCATCTTGCTCAACAAAATTTGCCTGCGGGGTTTTCAAAGTCGTCGGCTGCTGGGCCATTTTAATCGGGCGGGCATGGTCGTCATACAATATTGCGCGGCTCGACGTCGTACCTTGATCTAGCGCTAAAATATATCCTGCCATTACTCGCATCCTATTTTATATAATGTTGTTTTTTATCGGCTAATTTTTATCAGGTTTTATCACTGATTTATAAACCAATTCATAAATAATGCTATTATCTGCCTTAGAGCTAGACACTTAACATAAAACTGATGCCCATTCAACGCAAAATAAGCAAATAGTGAGCATTGACCCGTCACCATTGTGCCACTACAGTGTACGCTTTGTTATGAATAACCAATTTTTGCTTTCTATTAATGGTCTATAATATTGCCCTATTTGACTACTTACTAGAAATTTTGCGCTTTAAACACTTTGCATTCTAATTAATGGCTTATGTGACTTATGAAATTTGCTTTATCGACTCTGTCTACTGCGGTGATGACGGTTACGCTCATGGGCTTAGCCGCGCCTCACTCTGCAAACGCCAATGATGATATTAACACGTCCCAAAATGAAGTAGCGCCCGTTGTCGTGACGCAAATTGTTGACGCGGATACACCAAGCAGCCTGCAAGGCAGTAGTGGTATTAAAAACAGTGTTCAAGAAAACGGCACTCAAATAACTCAAACTTATAAAAACCCTGCGCAAAACAGCATTATAAAAAATAAAGCCGCGCCGATAGAAACACAGCCAGTTAAAGCTGAGCCAAATGGTTATTTGACCACCCTTATCGATCCTATTACCCATAAAAGCATTGAAAATAGCTATCCTTTAGAAGTATCGAGTCTGCTTAGTCTTGAGCAAGCGCAAAATATTTTATTGCAAGTTTCACCGAAAATCGCCGCCAATCAAGCCGCGATTGCTGCCAGTGAATATGAAACCGATGCGTTAAAGACCATCGACCATCCGTTAGTATTTGCGCGCGCCTCCGCCACTGCTTATAACTTGGACGCCGATGTTGATTTATCGTCAATTAAAAACGGTATTATCAACGATGTGAATAGTAGTATTGATGTTATCGACCCGCCGATAGACATAGAAAATTTGCCAGACTTTGGGGAATTGGTCGGTGACCGTATCCCAGATACTTACGATTTGAAACGTTCGGGTTCAACGACGGGCGCAGGCCTTGGCGTGGTATGGCCCATTTATACCGCTGGACGTACAGCAGCATTAACAGGCGCTTCCACTGCTCGCACCCAAGAAGCCGTCGCCGATAGTATTTTGGATAAAAATGAGCTGTACAACACCTTAATTGAGCGTTATTTTAAGGCACAGTTGGCGATTATTGCCGCTTATTTACGTGACGATGCTTATGATACGGTGCAGCAAGTTGACCATATGGCGCAGCGGCTTTTTGAAGAAGGGTTTATCTCCCGTGTCGATCGCTTAGAAGCCCAGTCGGCGCTCGCCGATGCAAAAAGCGAATCGGTCAATGCTAATAATGATGCGCGTCTGGCAATGATGGCGCTGCAGCGGCTTTTACGTACCGATTATCGTATCAAACCCAGCACGCCTTTATTTGTCTCAAGCCGTCCTCTGCCTGATGTAAATTACTTTCAAGACTTAGCACTGAATAATCATCCAGGTTTGCAAAAAGTTGCCGCCAAACGAGCGCAAGCGCAGCAGTTACATGCGCTATCTGATACGGGTTACAAACCTACGGTCATGCTTTATGGCTATAGCCAAGTAGAAAAAGACCCCAGTTGGGTCGCTGGTATCTCAGCCAGCTGGAAGCTTTGGGGCGGGTTAGATAAAAAGGCGTCTTTAGCTTCTAGTAATGCCAAAATACGCCAAGCAGATTTGTCAGAGATAGAAGTCAGTGACAACCTGTTATTGCTCGTCGAAAAAAACTGGCATGATGTCAATAACGCCCAATCGCGCTATCAAGCCTTGCAAAGCAATGTAGATTTGGCAGCAGAGGTATTGCGCTTACGTCAACTTGGGCTACAAGAAGGCCTGAATACGCCCATCGATGTGGTACAAGCTCAGACACAATACCTCAAAGCGCGCACCGAACAAGCGCAAGCAGCAAATACTTATGTCCAGTCGCTTGCCGCCTTGATGCAAAGCTGCGGTACGCCGCTTGCTTTTAATGCTTACTTGAACGCCGCTGATATACGTCTACCAACCCTATATGACAAGTAGCTTATTTAGTAAACCGTATTCAACAATCATATGAATTGCTAAGATTAAATAACGCCAACACTATTCTGCTTATTATCGACTTTATCGCTTTAGGAATCTCACTGTCATGACTGAATCTAATAACGAATCAGGCGACTCACGCAAACTACCTGCTACAGACCAAGCTACTGAAACAAACCGCAGTCATCATGAGCAAACGCCCGTTGATGCTAATGCGATTAATGGTACTAAACCGACTGCAGCCGGCTTTGATAGTGCTGATAGCGTCGATAGCACTAATAGAATCGACAGCACTGATATTGACCAAGAACAAGCGGTGCCACCTTATAAACGCGAGCCTGCAAACGCGGATAAATCTGCCGGAATTAAAAAGGCGATTTTGGTACTCCTTGTGCTGCTTATATTAGGGGCAATTGCTTATGGTTTGTATAAAAGCAATCAACACAATGAGCCTGAAGTCATCACCTTACAAGGTCAAATGCAAATGCAGCAAACGTCTATTGCTGCAAAAGTACCGGGGCGTATTGCACAAATCATGGTCACAGAAGGTGATGCGGTAACGGTCGGTCAGCAGCTTATTGAAATGGACTCACCTGAGATTAACGCTAAAATCAATCAGGCGCGTGCTGGCAAGCAAATGGCGCAAAGCCAGCTTGATAAAGCAGAAAACGGCGCCCGCCCACAAGAAATTGCCCAAGCAAAAGCGGCTTGGCAAGCCAATAAAGCGGCGTCTGATTTGGCAGAAAATACTTATCAGCGCGTCAATCGTCTTTATGAAGAAGGTCTGATGGCACGGCAAAAGCGCGATGAAGCTTATGCGCAATATCTAGCGACTCAAGATAAGACAGAAGCGGCGCGCTTGCAATATGATTTGGCAAAAGAAGGCGCTCGCAGCGAAGACAAGTCTGCCGCGACAGCGCAGGTTGCCCAAGTCGATGCGCAACTAGAAGAAGCACTGGTCGCTAAAGAAGAAGCCAATCTAAAAAGTCCAATTGCCGGTATCGTGGATAATGTCATCGTCAACGCGGGCGAAGTCATTGGGCAAGGTGTGCCTATCCTAACTTTGGTTAATACCGACGATCAATGGGTAGTACTTAACGTCACTGAAACCCACTTAAACCAGTTTGCCATAGGGCAGCGTTTTATGGGTACGATTCCTGCTTTATCCTCGCCTGAAAAGCCTTATACCAAGCAGTTTACCGTTTATGCAACCTCAACCTTATCTGACTTTGCTACTTGGCGTCCGACCAACAACAACGATGGCTTTGATGTGCGCACCTTTGAAGTTAAAGCGCGACCATCAGCACCTGATAGACGTATCCGCTCGGGGATGAGCGTGGTTGTCAATATCAATCCAGCCCTTGCCAATCAGACCAAAGAGTAAACCATGCGCCTGACTGAGCAAAACGGGCAACGCGGCGGATTAATCGGCGCCTTTATACGTAGTGCTGGCTACGAGCGCCGGTTTTTAGCCAAAAATCCGTGGGATTTAAGCATGGTGGTCTGGATACCGCTTGCGACCGTGCTCTTGATTTGGTGGATTTTTTCACAAATACAAATCACCGATTTACCCATTGGCGTCGTGGATAACGATCGTGGTCCTGTTGCCAATACTGCGGTGCGTTATTTGGAAGCCAACCCAAACCTGACGGTCAGACAGCTTTATCACTCGCCAGCAGCAGTAGAAGCAGCGCTCCTGCAACGTGATATCTATGCGGTGGTTATTATTCCAGAGGATTTCTCGCGCAATATCTCATCGAGTAAACCGGCGCCGATTGTATTGCAAGTAAATGCCCAATACGGTACTCATTCTGGCATTATCCAAACCAGTGTCCAATCGGTGATTGGGACGCTATCGGCAGGCGTTGAGATACAGCGTTTGGTCAAAAAAGGCATGGCACCCTCGCAAGCAGCGATTGCTTACTCGCCCATTGGTATTCAACGCATCAGTTTGTTTAATGCAGCAACCGACTATCAACAGTTTTTAGCATCAACCGTTATCCCAGCACTGCTGCATATTTTAGCCATGGTCATTGGCGCGACGACCATTGGGCGTGAATTGCGCGATAAGAAAATCGGTATTTGGTATGACTTTATTAATGGTGGTCAGCCTGATTTAACCACTATTAAAGACAATGAGACTCAAGGTAGCCAAAATAAAGACCGTCAGACCACGGCCGTTTCAGTCTTAACTGAAGATAATCAAACATTCATTGAAGATCCTAAGCCAAGAAAAGCTAGTGTATCAGTTTTGCTCTTTGGTTTATTGGGTAAGTACTTTTGGCCCATGCTGGCTTATAGCTTATGGTCAGTTTTGGCGTTATGGCTCGCCGCGCCGCAGCAAGCGGTTGCTATCAGCTCCATTATTGCGACTTATATTGGCCTTGTATTGCTAATGATGTTGTCATTTTGGCTGGGTGCGATATTTACCTTAACCTCATTTTCGTTACGCATGGGTTTATCGTCAACCGGATTTATCTCAGCGCCTTCTTATGCCTTTGCTGGGGTAACATTTCCCTATATCGCCATCAGTAAAAACGCTCAGCATTGGTCGGATGCCTTACCACTGACCCATTACCTTAAGCTGCATATAGCGCAATTACAAATGCAAGCGCCGGTTGCCATCTCATTACCCATCGTCTATGGACTGACGCTTGCGACGATTGTTACTATGTTTTTAGCCGCCTTATTGAGCAAGCGCGCGCTCGCACATCCTGAACGCTGGGGGGCCCGCTAATGGTTATGACACCAAAAGAACCTTTATCTCAAGAAAACCTCATAGCAACAAAAAATCAGCCTTCTAGTGCTATGTTAGAGGCAAAAAGTCATTCGCCAGCGCAAAGCTTTTTCGGCAGTTTTTTGCAAACTATCCAAGACGTCTTTTCTGATAAAGGCGTGCTACTACTGCTCATGATTGCGCCGATTATTTATGGCTTCTTTTATCCTTGGCCGTATTCAACCGAAGTGGTCAACCATGTGCCCGTTGGTATTGTCGATCAAGACAATACCAATCTGTCTCAAACCATCGTTCGTTATGCCAGTGCTAGCCCGCAGCTCGATACCAAGCGTTTTTTAAATGAGCAAGACGCTCAAGAAGCGATATGGTCCGATGACATCGCTGGATATATGATTATCCCAAGCGGACTTGAGCAGCAAGTCTTATCTGGCAAAGCAGCGAGCGTCAGCGTATTAGGCAATGGGGGTTATTTTCTATTAAATAAAAACGTTCAAATGGGTTTTTTGCAGGCGGTTAGTACGGTTTCAGCGGGCGTTGAGATTAAAAAAAGCGTGGCGCAAGGGGCGTATTCTGCAACCGCAGCGGCAAATACCCAAGCGGTACCGTTAAGAATCATCCCTTTATATAATCAAACCGAAGGCTACGGCGCTTATGTGGTGCCAGCGGTCGCTATTCTTATTCTGCAACAAACCCTATTGATGTCGACAGCGATGTTAATTGGCACCTGGTATGAGCAGCGTCGTCATGCCGCCAGTATTCGCGGCTGGCTTGGCCGTATTGCAGCGCTCAGTATGTTCAGCTTTATCATCGGCTGCTTTTATTATGGCTGGACCTTTGAGCTGCACCATTATCCACGTGGTCAAAACATGCTTGGCAGCTTGTTATTTTTGTTGCTATTTTGCCCAACTGTCGCCACGCTTGGTTGTGTGTTTGGGCTCTGGTTCCGTCAGCGTGAGCGCAGTATGCAAATCTTGATTTTTAGCTCGCTACCGATGTTTTTTGTCAGCGGATATCCATGGCCTGCCAATCAATTACCAGAGTTTTTACAAATCATCCGCTGGGTCATACCGACGACGCCTGGTATTAATACCTCTGTTCAGCTTAATCAAATGGGCGCGAGTGTGGCGCAAGTCGCAACTGGCTTTTATGCATTGGCAGGATTGTGGGCATTTTACTTTTTATTACTGCTACTTTTCCGCTGGCGTACGAGCCAAAGCAAAACTGCTGTTTAGCATAAAAATATATGGATAGTATTGGCATTTATGCTATAAAAAATACCTCAAAAAAAAGCGCCTACTCAAGAAGCAGGCGCTTTTTTATTTATCTGACTTGATGATGTTTGGTTTAAAAAACGCGATTTAAACCATTGAGAGCGGCGACGCGATAGGCTTCTGCCATCGTTGGATAGTTAAAGGTTGTGTTCACAAAATACTCAAGGGTATTGTTGCATTTCATGACCGCCTGACCAATGTGAATAATCTCTGAGGCATGATTGCCATAGCAATGAATACCTAAAATCTCAAGCGTCTCACGGTGGAACAAAATCTTTAACACGCCCGAACGCTCACCAATGATTTGCGCCCGTGCCAGATGTTTAAAGAACGCCTGCCCGACTTCATAAGGGACTTTTTCATCGGTCAGCTCTTGCTCAGTTTTACCGATACAAGAAATCTCAGGGATGGTATAGATACCGGTTGGCACGCTTGATACTGGCTCGGCATCGCTATCGCCAACCATAAACGCCGCCGCACAGCGCCCTTGGTCGTAGGCCGCTGATGCCAATGAGGGCCAGCCAATGACGTCACCAGCAGCATAGATATTTTCGACGCCGGTACAATAGGTATCATCTACTTTTAACTGACCACGGCTATTGGCTTCCAGCCCAATAGCTTCTAAGTTTAAGCCTTCGGTGTTACCCGAACGCCCGTTTGACCAAAGAATGGCATCTGATTTGATACGCTTGCCACTTTTTAAATGCAAGACCACGTAATCATCGTGAGTTTCAAGGTGGTCAATTTCTTCATTGCTACGGATTAAGACGCCAAACTGTCTAAAGTCATGGGCGATGGCATCACTAATCTCACTGTCTAGATAATTGAGCAATTGATTTTGGTTATTAATTAAGTCAACTTTATAGCCAAGACCAGTAAAGATAGAGGCATACTCACAACCGATAACGCCTGCACCATAAATGATGATTTTTTTGACCACATAATCCATTTGCAAGATTTTATCAGAGTCAAACACGCGCGGATGGTCAAAGTCTAAAATATCAGGACGATAAGGACGACTACCAACGGTAATAATGGCTTTATTAAAGGTCACGGTTTCAAAGACGCCGTCGTCTTTTTCGACACTTAAAGTATGCGCATCAACAAAGCTTGCCCAACCATGAATCACATCAATACGGTTGCGCTCATAAAAACGGGTGTGGGTGCTTACTTGATTACGGATGACGCGGCGCGCATTAGCGAGCACGCGGTTTAGAGGTACTTGCTGATACTCCATCGCCTTGGTAAACATAGGATCGCGGCGAAAGTTAATCAAGTTAAAAACCGATTGACGCAAGGCTTTACTTGGAATCGTGCCCACATGAGTAGAGTTGCCGCCGACCTGTTCACGCGGATCAATCACCGCAACTTTTTTGCCGGCCTTGGTCAGCTTCATCGCCGCCGCTTCACCAGCAGGCCCTGCGCCTAGGACAACGGCGTCATATTCATACTTATGCTTATCGCCTTTGATGCGCTGCGAGTCTTTAGTAAAAGGAGTTTTAATATCGATGCGGATATCATCAAGCGGATTGACCAAATCAGGGTGATGCATGATATCTTCAGTGACTTGCTCATGGGTTTGCTCAATTTTTGCTTTTTTAGTTTTACCTTCAGTATGCTCAGGGTTCGGCGCGCGGCCGCTTTCTTTATTAGACACCTCGGTATGAATGTCTTTACCCGTGTCATTGGTCGCGTCGCTTATCGGTTTGCTTCCCATCGTATCCTCTTTTATTAATTTATAAATCTGTGTATTTTTTAGGCTATGAATGTCTACAAGTAACGATCAAGTTAGACCCATAGCGCTAAAGCGTGCCTACCATACGTGCTGATAGGATATTTTGCAATATTGGCGACAGTTACGTTATCGCCATAGCCGTTATTCGTTATTCGTTATACGCTGTTGCTTAATCCCTTTAGCCGATACGGCGTTTAAGTCCCGTCATCTGCAAGATACGTGTGGCAATCTCTTCAACAGACATCTCAGAGACATCAAGACTCGGAATCCCTTGCGAGATATAAATGCCCTGTATGGCGCGCTGTTCTTGCTGACATTGCTGATAGCTAGAATAACGGCTGCCCGCGCGGCGTTCTTGGCGGATTTTTACTAAGCGATCGGTATCGATTAACAAGCCAAATAACTTGTGCTTATGCTCACGTAAGGCTTTTGGCAATTGATTGTCGTTTAAATCTTCTTCGGTTAACGGATAGTTTGCCGCTCGAATACCAAATTGTAGCGCCAAATACAGTGAGGTTGGGGTTTTGCCAGAGCGCGAAACACCGATAAGAATGATATCTGCTGCATGATAATGACGAGTACGTGCACCATCATCGTTATCTAGCGCAAAATGCACGGCATCGATACGTTCTTTATAAGTTTCAGAATCGACATTATCGTGGGCATGACCCGAATGCGCGTCCGGCTCGACGCCCGTCTCTTCTGCGACTCGTCCGATTAACCCTTCATACATATCCAAATTACAGCTATGCGCTGAGTTGATTTTTTCACGAATTTCAGGGCTAACAATCGTATCGAACACCAAGGGCAGCAAACCGTCGCGCTGATAGGCCATATTGATTTGTTCGACCGCCTCTTCGGCGCGCTCTAAGCTATCAACATAAGGCAACACCCGAGTTTCAAAAGGCACAGAGGCAAATTGACTTAAAATGGCGCGTCCAAGGGTTTCTGCGGTAATCGCCGTCCCATCAGAGATAAAAAACGCCGTTCTGATATTTTGGTCGTTATCTACTTGCAACGCTTGTTTGTTTTGAATGGTCGGCTTGGCGGCTTCGGGCGGATTATTTACAAACATAACGTGAACACCTTGGTTAAGACCTCAATAGGCGCTTTTATTTAGCGCAGAAAATCTGTAGCGGTTAGTTTCTTGTGCCCTATATTATACGCACAATAGCTGTCTAATAGAAATCAATGTTACAGGCGTACACTTAGTAAGCACGATGTAATAAAGATATCTATTAAGAGTATTTATGCATCTATAGTATGGTTATAAAGGAAAGTTTCTTATCAGCAAATTTTTTCTCTAAAAACCAGTTGTATTTTACTCTTTGTTATATTCTAACAACCAAATATTGAGTTTTGACCGCGCAAATATGTAGCAAACGCCACAATTTGTATATTTTTGACGATTTATTTGGTTCTAGGTATCGAAATTATCCAAATATAGGGGTATAATCGACCGTTATAATCTTTACTAAATAACCTTATTTTCTGGAGTTATCATGGCAGCGCAATCTACAGCACTTGTAATCAATCTTGATCAGCTAGGAAAAGATGACATTGAGATGGTTGGCGGCAAGAATGCCTCGCTTGGCGAGATGATCAGCCATTTATCTGATTTGGGTGTCAGCGTTCCAGGTGGCTTTGCGACCACTTCAAATGCGTTCAATCGCTTTTTGACAGAAACAGGCTTACTTGACAAAATCAACAACGAGCTTAAAACCCTTGATGTGAATGATGTTAATAAGCTTGCTGAGACTGGTAAAAAAATCCGTACTTGGATTATTGAGCAAGAGCTGCCAAGCGACCTTGAGCAAGAAGTGCGCCAGTCGTTTGAAACCATGAGTGGCGGCGAAGACATCGCGGTTGCGGTACGTTCTTCTGCCACGGCTGAAGATTTGCCAGATGCGTCATTTGCCGGTCAACAAGAAACTTTCTTGAACATTCGCGGCATTGATAACGTCCTGATTGCTATTAAAGAAGTATTCGCCTCTTTATATAATGATCGCGCGATTTCTTATCGTGTGCATAAAGGTTTTGAGCACGAAGGCGTTGCCCTATCTGCTGCTGTACAGCGCATGGTACGTTCAGAAACTGGCGCTGCTGGCGTGATGTTCACCCTAGATACGGAAAGTGGCTTTGATCAAGTGGTCTTTATCACCTCAAGCTACGGTCTAGGTGAAATGGTTGTGCAAGGTGCAGTCAACCCTGACGAATTCTATATCTCTAAAAAATTGCTTGAAAATGGCAAGCCTGCAGTCATTCGCCGTAATCTAGGCAGCAAGCATAAGAAAATGATTTATGGTGATGAAGGCAGCACTACTAAGTCTGTCAAAACCGTCGATGTCGAAAAACAAGACCGCATGCAGTTCTCTTTAACCACTGAAGAGCTAAACTCACTTGCCAAACAAGCCATGACTATTGAAAAGCATTACGGTCAAGCGATGGATATCGAGTGGGCAAAAGACGGCGACAGCGGTGAAATCTTTATTGTTCAAGCACGTCCAGAAACCGTTAAGAGCCGCCAAGACAGCAACGTCATGGAGCGTTATATCATCAATACTGGCGATGCTAAAATCCTATGTGAAGGTCGTTCAATCGGTCAACGCATCGGCGCTGGTAAAGTACGTATCGTTAGCAACCTAAACGAGATGGACAAAGTAGAAGACGGCGACGTCTTAGTATCAGACATGACCGATCCAGATTGGGAACCCGTCATGAAGCGTGCTTCTGCGATTATCACCAACCGTGGTGGTCGTACTTGTCACGCGGCTATTATCGCCCGTGAGCTTGGCGTTCCAGCTATCGTTGGCTGTGGTAATGCCACTGAATTATTGGTTGATGGTCAAGACGTGACGGTTTCTTGTGCTGAAGGTGATACTGGCTTTATTTATGAAGGTCAGATTGATTTTGAAGTACAGACCAACTCTGTTGAATCTATGCCAGAGCTTGCATTCAAAGTCATGATGAACGTGGGTAACCCAGATCGCGCTTTCTCATTTACCCAAATGCCAAACGAAGGTATCGGTCTTGCGCGTTTAGAGTTCATCATCAACCGTATGATTGGTGTGCATCCAAAAGCGCTACTGAACATGAACAGCTTGCCACGTGAAATCGCCCAAGCGATCAATGAGCGTATCGCCGGTTATGCCTCACCAGTCGATTTCTATGTGGATAAATTGGTCGAAGGTATCTCAACCCTAGCCGTTGCCTTTATGGATCAGCCAGTTATCGTGCGTATGTCTGATTTTAAATCAAACGAATACGCCAACTTGCTTGGTGGTAAATTATACGAGCCATCAGAAGAAAACCCAATGCTAGGTTTCCGCGGTGCCAGTCGCTATGTGTCTGACAACTTCCGTGACTGCTTCGAGCTTGAGTGTAAAGCACTAAAACGCGTCCGTGATGAGATGGGCTTGACCAACGTTGAGATTATGATTCCATTCGTTCGTACCGTTGGCGAAGCCAAAGAAGTCATCGAGCTACTAGCGAAAAACGGTCTAAAACGTGGCGAAAATGGTCTGCGCGTCATCATGATGTGTGAGCTACCAACCAACGCGCTATTAGCAGAAGATTTCCTAGAGCACTTCGATGGTTTCTCAATCGGTTCAAACGACTTGACTCAGTTAACGCTAGGTCTTGACCGTGACTCAGGTATCGTCTCACATCTATTTGATGAGCGTGATCCTGCGGTTAAGAAGCTATTATCTATGGCGATTGAAGCTTGTAACAAAGCAGGCAAATACATTGGTATTTGCGGTCAAGGTCCATCAGATCATCCAGATCTTGCGTTTTGGCTCATGGAACAAGGCATCAACTCAGTGTCACTAAACCCTGACTCAGTGCTAGATACTTGGTTCTTCTTAGCTGGCGAAGAAACGAAATAAGACGTAACGTTACGTCACAGCGTTAATTGACAGAGTCATTTAATATACTACCATTAGGGTCTATTTGATTTTTTCAAATAGACCCTAATATAATGTATGAGCGAAAGTAGCTTGAAAAAGTGACTTAAGATATGACTAACTATGTAGGCAATTATGCAGATTTTCCTTGCTCGAAATAACGTACAAGCGGGTCCATACACGTTGGATCAGCTCAATATTATGCTCGCCTCAGGTGAAGTAGTATTAGATGATTTGATGTGGCATGAAGGCCTAGATCAGTGGCAGCGTGTTGGTAATTTAACCAATAATCAGACTTATTATCGTCCTGCCCCTATAGTGTCGGCAGATGATAATGACTCTATTATCAATAACGTCACTATCTTCCCAGAAGATTCTGCTAGTAGCACCCCTAAAGATGACAAAACGATATCGCTAGACAGATTGTATGGTAAGCCTGAACGTCCAGCAGACAATGCTAAAAATACCAAGCTGGACATGACCACCAATCGTCAATATACACCCAATAAAAATGTATCATTGAATAAGTCTGCTACAGTCAAAGCCGCCTCGCCTAAAGATAAAGTCGTCGGTGATGTGGTGCTTGCGCCGATTATGTCACGGGTGTTAGCGACTGCGCTAAATGGCTTACTGTATATATTAGCGATTTTACCGCTGGTCATGGCATTGACCAAAATGGATGTGGACTATACCAAATTTCAAAACATCCAAGATATGGATGCCGCGTATCAGTATTCCATGACCTTGATGGAAAGTATTCCTAGCAGCACTTTGATGATGTCACAAGTGATGGTGTTTGGTTTGTTTGCGCTGCAGCTGGTATTTATTACCTTGCGTGGACAATCACTTGGTAAGCTGATTACCGGTATTCGCGTCGTTGACCAAAGCACCCACCGCTTGCCTTCTTTTAGCAAGCTTATTGGCATGCGTACGCTACTACTGTTTATTATTTATAACTTATTATTCTCATTTACTAGCTTTTTAGGTTTTGTGGTTATTATTGTTCATTATTATATGGCCTCAAAAAGTCCTGAAAACATCGGTTGGCATGATAAACTGGCTAAAACCTTAGTAGTGAAAGCCGATAATAGCCAATTGGTCAAACAACCCAAGGCAAAATAATGGGTTTATAAGTTTATGATAAAAACGATTGTTATAAATATCATAAGGTTATATGAAAAAGTGGCGTTTATACGCTGCTTTTTTATTGAAGAATTTATATTTACGTCTTTTATTATTTATTGACAGACGCTCAGTGATTAACCTTTGTGTTAAAGGCTGAGTACTGTTATAATACGGCGCTTTATAAACTAAGCTTATCCCCTATTGTTTTTGCAAAATTCGATAAGATTTGGGCTTACCTTATAAATCTCCTTGCTATTAACATAGGGTTAATAGCTACTAATCCGTAAGGAGTCATAATGCGACATTACGAACTGGTGTTACTTGTACACCCAGACCAAAGCGACCAAGTGGTCGGCATGGTTGAACGCTATATCAAGTTGGTTCAAGACAACGGCGGTACGATCCATCGTCTAGAAGATTGGGGTCGTCGTCAATTGGCTTACCCAATTAACAAAATTCACAAAGCTCACTACGTTCTTTTCAACGTTGAAACTGACGGTGAGACTTTGGCTGAACTTGAAGAATTATTCCGTTATAACGACGCGATCATTCGTAGTCTAGTTATGCGCCGTGACGAAGCTGTCACTGAAGAGTCGCAGTTAGCCAAGAATGCCGATGAAAAACGCGCACGCAAAGCAACGACTCGTCGTCCAGACAATCGTGAAAACGACGACAACGACAACAGTGAAGACTAATTAAAGGAGAATACTCATGGCACGTTTCTATCGCCGTCGCAAATTCTGCCGTTTCACTGCTGAAGGCATCACTCACATCGATTATAAAGATGTTGAATTGCTAAAACAGTACATCAGTGACAATGGTAAAATCGTACCAAGCCGCATCACCGGTACATCTACTAAATATCAGCGTCAGCTAGCCACTGCTATCAAGCAAGCTCGCTATCTTGCGCTACTTCCGTATACTGACAACCATCAGTAATTTAACCGTTAACTAGGAATGACTCATGCAAATTATTTTGTTACAGCGTATCGTCAACCTTGGTAAACTCGGTGAAACTGTCGATGTGAAACCAGGTTACGGACGTAACTTTCTTATCCCTCAGGGCAAAGCACTACCTGCAACTAAAGCAAACATTGAAAAGTTCGAAGCACGCCGTGCTGAGCTTGAAGCTGAAGAAGCAAAAGAAGTAGCGGTTGCTCAAGAACGTGCTGACGCGTTAACGGACGTTAATGTTATCATGCGCGCTAAATCAGGTGACGAAGGCAAACTATTTGGCTCTATCGGTACTCGCGATATCGCTGAAGCATTGACTAACTCAGGTCTAGAAGTTGACCGTGCTGAAATCAAGCTACCTGAAGGTACACTACGTCAAGTGGGCGAATACAATGTTGATATTCAACTACACCATGACGTAACTGCTAGCATCTTAGTAACCATTCTTTCTGAAGATGGCGACAACGAAGATGCCGCTGAAGAAGTTGAAGACGACAACGAAGATTACTCAGAAGAGTAATTTTTGGTGGTAGTGTAAACTTACTACCCGTCTAAGAAAGCCAGTAACGTCATGTTGCTGGCTTTTTTATTTCTAAAATTTGCTAAATGCTATTTCATTAATACTTACAATAGTATTGTGTAGCAATAACTGGTAATAAAACACCTGCATAACCTATACCTAATAATAAAATACTGCTTATAAAGTCATCTTCATTAATCTCAGTGCTATTGCTATCCTAGCTGTATTTAGCCATAGATAAAATGGGACGATATGATAAACACTGATGACAAATTAATATGCATCCAAGGTAACGAGTTTTATAAAGAAGGTGAAATCTATACGGTCGGTAGGATTGTAAATAATAAGTATTTCCAGATATTGACCGGCAATAATGCCGACCATTGGTATGCAACCTTAGACGATGAAGGTATTTATGTTAGCTTTGATTCTATGAGCCCTAAAGACAATAAAGCATGGTTTGATAAGATAGATTAGAGGTTTTTATTGCTATATTGATGAAAGATAAACGATTATAAAAATTAGATAGAAAAATCATTACTCAAAAAGCTGGCTGTTATAAACAGTCAGCTTTTTTGGTTGAAAAACTAGTTTACGGCATTGTAAATAATTTACTGCTTGTGGCCAATCAGCCGCTATTTTTGGCGCCTCTTGCCGAGCGGCAATCATACTGGCAGCATTTATCCAGCCCGCATGACCGACTGCTAATACTGGTTTTTGACCCCTATTTTGCGCAGCCATCTCATTTAACCAGTTTTCCACACGCTCAAATAACTGCTGTAAACTCTCGCCGCCCTTAGGGGCAAAATCTGCAAAATGATCACACCAATCATCAATCTGTTGTTTAGGAATTTGCGCCCAAGGCCTGCCATCCCAGCCGCCAAAATCAATCTCTGCCAGCTCAGGGGCGACATGATATTGAAAGCCATGCGGCGCCAATATTTCTCCGACTTTTAACGAGCGCTGTAGTGGGCTGACCCAAATCACTTTTGGCAATTGATGAAAACGCACGAAGCGCTGTATTTTATTAGCAAGGCGTTTAATTTTGCGTTTATCGACACTGATATCAGTCTGTCCGATACAAAAGCCATTAGCCGCAATGGGCTTTGGATGGCGCCAAATATACAAAACCATTCGCTATCATTATCCTTTCTAAATAGTACGCTTAAAATTAAATAAAAGGGTTCGAGGCAGCAAGTCCGATATAAATAGCAATTTCACTTAACTGCTGCGTGGCGCCTAACCCATCACCGGTATAGCCATCTAAACGCCTGCGCAACAAGCGCCGCATATAATCCGTCGCTACGATGCCTAGTAATAAAGCCAATGACCATTGCCAAATACCAATTTGCTGCACGGTATTAGGAAATAGGAGCACGACCAGCAAGCCCGCTAATATGAGCCAACCACTGCTCAATAATCCTTGTAATGGCGTCAGCTGCTGCGCCATCGGTTTGGCTTTAGCATGCTCAATCTCACCGCCGTAAGGCAATAGCGCCAGTAAACTAATACATAATAAACGTGAGAGCGTATGTCCAATAATCAGCGCCACAATAGCCACTGATAAAGACATAGACGCCAATAAGCTGATTTTGATAAGTAACGCCGAGACCAATCCTAGTACACCATAAGTCCCTAAGCGCGAATCCTTCATAATGGTTAAAGTACGCGCGCGAGTCAGACCACCACCTAGACCATCACAGCTATCCGCAAGTCCATCTTCATGAAAAGCGCCAGTGAGCCTAATTCCAAAGGCCGTACTTACCACTGCCGCCACCAAAGGCGTAAATAAAAAACTACACAGCCAAAATATACCTGCACAAAGCAGCCCAACTAACAGACCTACCCCAGGAAAATGACGGCTGCTCTGGTGCAACCACTGCGGATTGTAATTGGCGAATTGCGGTACGGGCAGACGCGTTAAAAACTGTACTGCTACTAACAATAAACGCCATTCATACTTTATAAATTGACTAATACTTGGTTTAGAAGAAGACTGGGGTAATGCATTTGGTTGATTCAATGTCTGATTTAATGGTTGTTTTGATGGCTTTTTTGATAATTGTGACATTAGCTGTTTTGTCCACTGATACCAGCATCATTAAAACTAGCCATCTCATTGATAATCGCACAAGCCGACTGTAATAATGGATACGCCAGCGCCGCGCCACTACCCTCACCTAGGCGCATACCCATATTGAGTAACGGCTCAGCATTGAGCAGTTTTAATAAATGCGTATGTCCCGGCTCGACAGAATGATGAGCAAAGACAGCATATTGAGCAACACCAGGCGCTAGACGCTCGGCGACCAATAACGCACTACTAGCGATAAAACCGTCGATAAGAAGAATACGGCGCTCACTGGCTGCTTGCATCAGCGCCCCTGCCATCATCGCAATCTCAAGCCCGCCTAATGCCGCAAGTATGTCGAATGGCGTTTGCGCTTCACTGTGCCGCGCTAATACTTGAGTTAAAATACTTGCCTTGTGCTTTAATCCTGCATCGCCGAGACCAGTGCCGCGACCGATACAAGCATTAATCGGTATATCGCCCAATTTTGCCAGTAATAAACTGGCGGCAGATGTGTTACCAATTCCCATTTCACCGACAATCAATAAATTGCCCGCCATATTCTTGACTACGTCCATACCATTTTCTAATGCGGCTAAGCACTCTTCTGCTGTCATGGCAGGCTCGCTAAGGGCGTCGCGGCTTCCATAACGCACTTTATAATTGAGCAGTTGCGCGTGGTCTTTAAAAGGAGAATTGGAAAAGTCGGCATCGACACCAGCATCAACTACTTTTAGCTCCATATGATGCTGACGCGCTAAGACATTGATAGCAGCGCCGCCTTGCAAAAAGTTATATACCATCTGCGCCGTCACCGCGCTAGGATATGCTGAGGTACCATGCTTGGTTAGGCCATGGTCGGCAGCAAATACCCGAATTTGCGGTTGCGTAATTTGCGGCGTGGTCGTACCTTGAATCATGCCTAAATGCACCGCGAGCGTCTCTAAACGTCCAAGGGCGCCCAGTGGCTTGGTTTTTTGGTCAACGATTTGCTGCAATTGCTGACGCAGCTCGCTATTTTCTATGTTTGCAATCGTTGGTGCTATAAATGTTTTCAAGCAAACCACCCTCGTATTTATACAATTAAAACAAAACCCACATACTAGCAGAGTATCTCAGCTTTACCACGAATAAAATCAAATGAGAGCCGAATAGACTCCCTAGTAGGATAGATTTACGATAGAATATGCACCTTTAAAAAATTCATATCACTATTAATGTTAAGCTAGACGCCAAACTCACTAAATGCTGTGTGAGTTGCATTAATAGCGATAAGAGATTAACAACTATATAGAGACAGTAATGATCGTATTTTGGCTGCTGCTGACCATTCTTTTTATCATTTTTGCCACTGCGAAGTTAAAATGGCATCCTTTTTTAGTATTGATACTATCTGCCTTTTTAGTCGCACTTTTTTATCAAGTACCGCTTAATACGGTTGCAAAAACTATCTCTGATGGCTTTGGCGGTATCTTAGGATATATCGGGCTGGTGATTGTGTTTGGAACCATCATTGGCCTAATCCTTGAGAAAACGGGTGCCGCCATCGTGATGGCAGAAACCGTCATTAAAGTTCTAGGGCCGCGTTTCCCTACTTTGACCATGTCTATCGTTGGTGCTGTCGTATCTGTACCCGTGTTCTGCGACTCAGGCTATATTATTTTAAACTCGTTAAAAGAGTCTTTGGCTGAGCGTTTAAAAGTTTCGAGCGTGGCAATGAGTGTCGCATTAGCGACTGGCTTATATGCCACTCATACCTTTGTGCCGCCAACACCCGGTCCAATTGCAGCAGCGGGCAACTTGGGTCTTGAGTCAAACTTGGGCTTGGTCATCATGGTCGGTGTTGTCGTCACCACCGTTGCGGTACTTGCTGGTTGGCTGTGGTCAAATCGCTTCCTTGACGCCACGCCTGACAATATTGATGCCCTTGACGCAGTCGCCGTACCAGATAATATGAAGACTCGTGACGACTACAGCAAACTGCCATCAGCGACTATGGCATTTTTACCTATTATCGTGCCCATTGTATTGATTTGCTTATCGTCTATTGCCAATTTACCCAGCACACCATTTGGTAGCGGCATACTAACCGATATTCTCATATTTATTGGCAACCCATTAACCGCCCTATTAATTGGTTTGTTTTTATCATTCTTACTGATTAATACTGACCAAAAAACACAGCAGATTAGTGACAGCATCTCACAAGGCTTGGTAGTCGCAGCGCCTATTCTTTTAATTACTGGTGCTGGTGGCGCGTTTGGCGCTATGCTAAAAGTCACGCCGATCGGTGATTATTTGGGTACTACGTTATCTGCCCTAGGGCTTGGTATTTTTATGCCATTTATCGTTTCTGCGGCGCTCAAAACAGCACAAGGTTCAACCACTGTTGCTTTGGTCACTACTTCGGCGATGGTCGCCCCATTATTAGGTCAAATAGGTCTTGATAGTGAGCTTGGTCGCGTATTTTGTGTGATGGCGATTGGTGCAGGCGCGATGACTGTCTCGCATGCTAATGACAGCTTCTTTTGGATTGTTAGCCAGTTTAGTCGTATGAGTGTGGCGCAGGCTTACAAAGCCCATTCTATGGCGACAGGTATTCAAGGCGTGACCAGCATCATCTTTATTTGGCTATTGACCTTGGTATTTATCTAGCATTTTAAGTAAATTATTGAAAGTCAATTTTTAAAATTTAAATAATTAAAAAAGACTCAAAGAAACATTTAAAGAGAAAGTCATGAAAATTTTAATCGCCCCTGACTCGTTTAAAGAAAGTGTAGAAGCACTGGATGTCTGCCACGCTATCCACTCTGGTTTCAGCCAAGTGTTTCCTGACGCTGACTATAAACTGCTACCGATGGCGGATGGCGGCGAAGGGACTTCTGCAGTGTTGTCTTATGTGTTAGGTGGACGCTGGAAAGAAGTGCGTGTCCATGACCCTTTAATGCGACCGATTAACGCAAAATATTTATTACTCCCTGATGCAACTGCGGTCATTGAAGTCGCTCAAGCTTGTGGCTTACATCTATTGACGGTAGCAGAGCGTAATCCTGTCATTGCTAGCAGCTATGGCGTCGGCGAATTGATTGAGGATGCTCTAAATGAAGGCGTCAAGCGCATTATTATTGGTCTTGGTGGCAGTGCTACCAATGATGCAGGACTTGGTATGTTAACGGCGCTTGGTATGACGTTTCATGATAGTAATGACAACATCTTAGCCCAAGGCGGCGGCGCACTTGCTAACTTGCAACGATTGGATGCGACCAGCTTTCATGCAAGCGTCTTAAACACGGTATTTGAGGTGGCTTGTGATGTCACCAATCCGTTATGTGGTGAATTGGGTGCCAGTGCCATATTTGGTCCTCAAAAAGGCGCTAGCCCGCAGCAAGTCCATGAGTTAGATAAATCGTTAACGCATTTTGTAAATGTGTGCGAGCAGCATGGCTATCAAGGCCATCAAGAGGTAGCAGGTGCCGGTGCAGCGGGTGGACTGGGCTATGCGTTAATGAGCTTTTGCCAAGCGGAGTTAAAGTCAGGTTTTGATACAGTGGCAAAAGTGGCCAATTTATCACAGCATATCGCCGATGCAGACTTGGTCATCACTGGTGAAGGCAAGCTTGATGCTCAGTCTGCTATGGGCAAAGTGGCAGGTGGTATTAGCCAAATTGCTAAATTGAGTCATACCCCCGTGATTGCTATTTGCGGCAGTGTTGATGGGCTAAAATCCGCTCAGACTAGCCAGTTTGACATCATTGTGCCCAGTATCCAAAAGCTAGATTCCCTCGATAATGTCTTTAAAAACGCTTATAACAATATTGAAATTACCGCTACTAATATTGCCGCAGCGATAAAATTGGGTCAACGCCTAAAACAGTATTTATAGAACTATATTATAGATGCTTAATTGGTAAGCTCGCTTTTTGTATCATAAAAAATGCTTTTCTCAATAACCAATAGCTTTAACAAAGCTACTCTGCCAACAACTTCGCCAACAATTCATTTATTTCGACTTTAAACTCTTTATCTTCGATTTTATTGGCGCTGATTTTAGCGTTTTGTAGACTTTTGATCGCAGCATCGGTTTGGCCCAATTCGATTTGCAGCTCAGCCATCGAAAAAGCAATCGATGCTAAATGGTCTTTTGAATTAATCGCTGCGGCTTTATCTAATGCTTTTTGATATATAACCAGCGCTTCATCCAAATCCTCGGTAAAGTCAGCCAAGGTTTCCCACTGTTCAGGATGGTCTTTATCGCTTTTTTCATTTTCATTACACAAATCTTTTAGCTGCGCATATAGCGCATCAAAGGTTTTTTGATCGTTCTTACTGTCCGCTTCTAGCAGCTTTTCTGCTAACACATAGATGGATTTATATATTTTGGTATTAATCATGATGGGTTACCCTGTTGGTTGCGCGTTATAGGCGTTGAATGATGTTGATTATAGACTAATTTATAACAATAGCTCATAGAAAAGGGCGTGATAGCAATCACACCCTTTTATTTTATCTGGCTTTCAACCTAAACAAGTAAAATAAGCAATTATTCAGCAGCGATAACGGTAATCTCGACCAATAAATCAGGACGAGCCAATGCTGATTCACCGCATGCACGCGCTGGTGGCTGGACGCCTTCAAACCATTTATCCCACACCTCATTCATTGCGGCAAAGTCTGACATACTTTTTAGCCAGACGGTTGCGGATAGCAGCTTTGATTTGTCACTACCAACTTCTTGCAGCAGTTTTTCGACTTTCTCTAAGCATGTCAAGGTTTGGGCTTTGATATCCTCTTCGCTATTACCCACTTGACCGGACAGATAAATGGTTTGGTTATGAATCACAATCTGACTCATACGTTGGTTACTATGCAGCTTTTGCATGAATTATTATCCTTAATTTTTAATGTTTCAGTTCTTTCAAATACCTGAACTGTCAAATATATAAACAGTTCAGATTTTTTTAAACAGTGCTTAGCTAGGAGTTAGCGAGAAAAACGCTCAGCGCTAAAGGGTTTAATATCAACCAATAGCGGTTTTTCGTGAATCATCTCCTCTACCAGACGACCAGTCATGGGTCCTAAGGTAAAACCCTGATGGCTATGACCAAAGGCAAACCATAATTTGTCGTGCTGCGGCGCAGGACCGATGACTGGCTTCATATCTGGCATGCAAGGACGTGAGCCCGCCCACGCTTCACTCTCGACAGCATCTTCTAGCGGCAGAATTTTGCGCGCAAGTTTTAATACGGTATTTAATTGACCAAAATTCTTTGGCGCATTCATGGTGGTCATCTCAGCACCGGTAGTGATACGGATACCTTGCTGCATCGGACCCATCACAAAACCCTTATCCATATCAAACATACTATGGTTGATGGTGTTTTTTTCCGTGACTTTAAAATGCTGATGATAGCCACGCATTGGGAACAGCGGCAAATCATAACCAAGCGGTTTGATTAAATCGTTAGACCAAGGCCCAGCAGCAATGACTAATTTATCACTATAAAAAGTGTCAGTGTCGGTAACAACTTTCCAGCCATCTGCTTCTTGGACGATTTCATTGACACCGCTTTCTTTGATGGTACCACCCATTTCTTGAAAGTTTTTTGCGTATGATTTCACCAATAAGCTCGGATTTGACACTTGCCAAGAGTTTAGCCAATGAATCGCGCCAACGAACTCATCAAAATTGGCGCTCGGCTCCATCGCTTTTAATTCGTCAAGCGTCAAGACATTGTGCTCAACGCCCTGATCACGGTCTTTGATTGCAGCATCAATAGCTGCTTTAAACGTCTCTTCAGAGCGATGCAACTGTAACCAGCCTTTGCGGCTAATCAAATATTCAGCGCCAGACGCTTCAATCATGGTTTGGTGTTCACTGGTGCAATGTTCAATCAGTGTCTGCCACTCCGCTTCGATTTTTTTAATTGAAGCTGGCGTCGAGTATTTCCAATACTGCAATAACGCTTGATGATAGCGCAAAATCGCTGGGATTCGATAGCGAATATCAGTGCCTTGGTTTGGCAATACGCGTATCATTTCAGTCAGCTGGCGTGGAAACGGATGAGTATGAATCGCCTCGCGCTGAATCAAACCAGCATTGCCATATGAAGTCTCAGAGCCCGGTAGTTTTTTGTCCAATAGTAAAACTTTGGCGTTATTTTTTTGTAAATGCCAAGCCGCTGAGGTGCCGACCATACCTGCACCTATAACGATCACTTCGTAGCGCATAACACGTCCTTTTTTAAGATTTTAATACAGAATATCAAGGTTGAGAAATAACAAATAAGGGAGTAATAGTAACGCATTGCGTATCAGATTAAACCCTTATCATAGAAATATTTTTGCTATTTAATACTTTTGGTTATGCGTTTAATTGAAAGCTATTTCTGATAGGAATAATGTAGAAATTATTAAGAAATTAGACCTATTTTGGCTAATCAAAATGCAAGGAATAAACCAATCACCACCAAATTGGATCCTCACTTGCTAGTGTTTCTAAAAGCTTCTTGCCAGTCTCGACCGTCAACTTATCGGCAGGTAGCTCAGCGATGAACCGTGACGGCTTATCAAAGTAACCCGAATAGCTTGAGAAATACTCGGGCGCAGTTAAAAATAATCTGCTCTTAGCACGGCTACAAGCAACATAAAACAGCTTACGCTCCTCCTCTAACTCTTCAAAATCACTGAGCGAGCGATAGTGCGGCGTCATACCATCGACGAGAGAGTTGACAAATACCACTGGCCATTCAAGCCCTTTGGCACTATGAATGGTAGAAATGGTAACTTTATCATTACTATTTTCGTCTTTTTCAGGCTCGCCTGCGGTAGCAACTGAATCATTGGGCGGATCGAGGGCAAGATTTTCTAAGAATTTATCGAGGCTGTCGTACTCTGTTGCTAGGTTTTTAAGCACACGAAAATCTTCACTACGCTCGCGCCAATTCTCTTCAATCGTTTTTAATACAGGAATATAAAACGCTAAAATTCGCTTAATCACTATTTCCACTGACTCTGCCTGACTGGCTTTGGTTAAAGTCGTATGCAATGATTTAAGCTGTGGGCTTTTCTTCGCAAATGATGGTGCTAATAGCGGCTCAAAAGTATTGTTGTTAACATTATTATTAACATTGTTATCGGCATTAATCGCTTGGGTTAAGCGCGTCGCCGTTACTGCCCCTACCCCTTTAAACAAGGTTAAAATACGGTGCCATGCAATGGTATCATTTGGGTTATAAAGTATTTTGACAAAGGCTAAAACGTCCTTGATATGACGCCGCTCAATAAAGCGAATGCCGCCCACGACGATAAAGGGAATATTGCGTTCCATAAATTCAAGCTGAACGTAGTTGGATTGAAAAGATGTGCGGCACAAGACAGCAAAGTCCTCATAATCGTAATCTGGTTTTAATTCGATGATTTTATCTGCAATATATTTAGCCTCTTTTGTTTCATCACTTAAACGGCAAAATATTGGCTTAATGCCTTCTATAGATGCGCCCGAGTACAATTGCTTTTGATAGCCCAACGTGATTTGCGCCGATAAAGCATTGATATAATCAAGCACCGTTGGGGTACTGCGATAATTTTGCTCTAATTTAATCAGTTTTGCTTCAGGATAGCTTTCACCAAACAATAAAATATTCTCATAACTGGCACCGCGAAAGGCATAAATACTTTGGTTATCATCTCCAACGACCATCAGCGATACTGACGTAGGCGCACAGATCAGGTCAATCAGCTCTTTTTGTGGAATATTGGTGTCTTGATATTCATCGACCATGATGTAGCGATATTTCTGTTGTAGCAGCTGACGAAAGGTATCGTTGCACTTTAAATGGCGCACCACTTGGCTGATGATGTCATCAAAATCGTATAAATGATTGGCGCGCTTATATTCATGAAAGTCGACCGCCAATTGCTCAATAACTGGAATATGCACGGCGATATCAGGATAACTGCTTTCGATTAAGTCGCGAATATGAATACGCCGATTTCTAGAAGTTGAAAAGATATTTTGCAAGGTTTTTTTGCGCGGAAACGCCTGATTGGTTATTTTGGTCGGATACTTTTTTTCTTTATTAATCAAATCAATCGCATCTTCACTATCGCCGGTATCTAAAATCGTAAAGCGCGGATTGATACCAAGTAGCCCAGAATATTGGCGCAATAACATATTGCAAAATGAGTGAAAAGTGCCGCTAGTGATATCATTTAGCGCCTTACCATTTATGTGACTATCACCTAGACGGCTTGCCAGCAAAGTTCTAGCGCGACTTTTAATTTCATTTGCCGCCTTGCGGGTAAAGGTTAATAGCAAAATCTCTTTTGGCGCGACGCCATTTTCTATCAGATAGCTGGTTCTATAAGTCAAGGTTTTGGTTTTACCAGAGCCTGCACCGGCGATGACCAATACTTTGCCCTCAATAGTCGTGGCAGCCAACAACTGGTTAGGGTTCAGCTCACGAGCGTAATCCACTTGTAACCCTAAATGACTGGCAAGCCGTTGCTCTAATATTTCAGCATCCGCATTTATCAAGTTGGCCTCGAGCTTTTTAATCGCCTGCTCAAGCCGCGTCAGCTTGGGTTTCATGTCAACGAAATTTTGCGGATAATTATAATGGTGGGTAGCAAAAATGGTGGTCATTATTAACAATTGCCTTTGGTGTGGTTTATCGTGCTGGCTATTGATGATAGCGCAGCAGCATGCATCATCATTTATAGGTAGTAGCTTATCATAATAGACAGGGTGCTGAAGGTCATTGATAACGAACACTCATATGAAACGATGATATTAAAGGATGGTATTAAACCGCGGTATTAAACAGGTTACTAAGTATTGTGATTGAGCGTAAAAATTAAAATAGCAAGCACAACAACCTCACCCATTTTGGCTGAAATTTGCTACAATATGCCCAATTTTGAGTTCCTATTTTACCAAGCTTTATACTGACTAAATACCAAGTCTGTTATTGCCTGATTTTATTAATATATTGAGAGCATGTTATGGGTTTTAATTGCGGCATCGTCGGTCTACCAAACGTGGGTAAATCCACCCTGTTTAACGCCTTGACCAAAGCGGGTATCGCCGCTGAAAACTTCCCTTTTTGTACCAAAGATCCCAATACCGGTATTGTTCCTGTGCCAGATCCACGCCTAAAAAAATTGGCTGATATCGTCAAGCCCGAGCGCGTATTGCCGACAACGATGGAATTTGTCGACATCGCAGGTTTGGTCGCTGGCGCCTCAAAAGGCGAAGGTATGGGCAACCAGTTTTTAGCTAATATCCGCGAAACCGATGCGATTGCCCATGTGGTACGCTGCTTTGATGATGACAACGTCGTCCACGTTGACGGCCGCGTCAGCCCTATCGACGACATCGAAACCATCAATACCGAATTGGCATTGGCCGATTTAGAGGCCGTTGAGCGCGCTATTACCAACTTAAGCAAAAAAGCCAAAGGTGGCGATAAAGACGCGACGGCTATGCTTGATGTGTTCAAAAAAATCGAGCCATTATTAGCAGAAGGTAAAGCCGCCCGCGGTGCTAACCTAGACAAAGACGAGCAAAAACTAATCAGAAGCTATGGTCTGATTACCCTAAAGCCAACCATGTATATCGCCAACGTGAGCGAAGATGGCTTTGAAAATAACCCATATCTAGATGCGGTGCGCAACTATGCCACTGGCGAAGATTCTATTGTCATTGCCCTATGCAATCAAATCGAATCTGAAATTGCTCAGCTTGATGAAGATGACAAAAAAGACTTCCTAGCTGAAATGGATATGGAAGAGGCTGGTCTTGATCAAGTGATTCGCGGCGGTTATGATTTGCTTGATATGCAAACGTATTTTACGGCAGGCGTCAAAGAAGTCCGCGCTTGGACCGTCGCTGTTGGCGCAACCGCTCCTGAAGCTGCTGGTGTGATTCATACCGACTTTGAACGGGGTTTTATCCGCGCTGAAGTCATTGCGTATGACGACTTTATCGAGTATGGCGGCGAAAAAGGTGCAGCTGCTGCTGGCAAATCACGTTTAGAAGGCAAAACCTACATCGTGCAAGATGGCGATGTGATGCATTTCCGCTTTAACGTTTAACGTTCAACGTTTAATATTTACAAGTACAAGCGGATTGCGTGTTTACACAGTCTTAGTAGAGAACAACCAAAAGCCAGCTTCAACGCTGGCTTTTTTTATTATAATAAAGGGAATAACGTTAAAGTAATTAAATTCTCTAAAAGCAAAAATAAAATAGAATGATATAAATAACGGACGATAAATGATGACTGTTTCTGTTAATCAAACCACGAATTCTAGTGACCATTGGGCAAAACTATTTAGTGCGCAGCGTTTAGGCAGTCATAAAAAAGCTCCTGCCGAGGACAGCGCACGCTCCTCCTTTCATAAAGATTACGACAGACTGGTATTTTCACACTCCTTTCGTCAGCTGAACCAAAAAACCCAAGTTCATCCACTGACCAATCAGCTCGGTATTCATACGCGCTTAACACACTCGCTCGAAGTTTCTTGTATTGGTCGCTCTTTGGGTATCATGGCAGCAGAGAAGCTGCATGATAAGTTGGGCGGCGGCTTACCGAACGGTGTCGCGCCCGCTGATGTCGGTGTCATTGTCCAAGCAGCTTGCCTTGCCCATGATATTGGCAATCCACCGTTTGGTCATGCCGGTGAATACGCCATTCGTGACTGGTTTATACATCCTGACCGTAAGCAAGTCTTGAAAAATCTGAATAATAACAAGCAATTAGATTTACTGGCTTATGAAGGCAATGCACAAGGATTTCGTATATTAACCCGAAATGAGCACCACCCTGATTTAGGTGGTATGCGCTTAACCTGTGCTACTTTGGGCGCGTTTATGAAGTACCCTTGGCTTGCGACCCATAGCAATCCCGTTTATCAAGACAGCTCTATTGATCAAAACAACTGCATTTACCAAGGCAATCACACCACTAACATGCAAAAATTTGGCTGCTTTTATAGTGAGGCAGCGCAGTTAGAGCAGTTGGCAGAAACGTTAGGCTTGCCATATTCAAAGCAGCACGATGGCTTTGCTCGTCATCCGCTAGCCTATTTATTAGAAGCGGCAGACGATATTTGCTATGCGCTGATAGATTTGGAGGATGGCATCAATTTGAATATGCTAAGCTATGCAGAGGTTGCGGCGATTTTTTATGAGCTGATTGGCGAGCGCCCTGATACGCTTATTCTACCCACTCAAGTATCAGTCAGACAGCATCTGGCATCGCTGCGGGCACGTGCAATGATGCGTTTGGTCAATGCCGTCACCGATGCCTTTGTAGCCAATAGTGATACTATGTTGGCGGGGATGCTACCAGGCAGCTTGTTTGCGCACTGTGAGCCGAGCGTACAAAGTGGCATTAACCAAGCTAAGCAATTGGCACGCGAAAAGATATTTAATCACCCAAGTAAGGTACGCATGGAGCTGATGGCCAATCAATGCTTGCAGCGCCTGCTCGATGCTTTTATGCCACTCGCCTGGATAAAACAGACAAATGAGGCAAATGAAACCAATGCGCCGATAAGCCAAATATCCTTTGAGCAGCAGCGTTTGCTAAAATTACTCCAGCCGCATCTCGATGAACACCGCCGGACTCTAGCAGATAATACCTATGATAATATGCTTAATGTTTTAGACTTTATAACCGGTATGAATGACCATGAAGCCTATCGACTGGCGCAAGAGCTACAAGGACATTGGGGCACCATTGTTTAAACAACATGTTTAAGCAGCTCGTTTAAAAAGAAGTTTAGAGACAATTTAAAACCGAGCCAAACCAAAATTTAAGCAAACCATTAACGATAATCCTCTATTTTATTCGTATTTTCGCAATGAAATGAGTATGATAGACATCTATCAGGTAATTTTGAAATATTATGAGTAGTCGCGAACAAAAGAAACTTCAAACACGGCACGCTTTTTTTAATGCGGTGCTCGATTTGTGTATGACAGGACAGTCTTTTAGCTCAATCAGTCTCAGGCAAGTCACGCGTGAGGTTGGCGTGGTGCCGACCGCCTTTTATCGCCATTTTGATGACATGGAATCGCTTGGTCGCGCCTTAGTCATCGAAGAGTTGGGCGGTACGATGGCAACGTTAAGTGAAAACTTGCAAATTGGGCGCAAACGCAGTTTTGAGCGTCAAATCGCTAAAAGCATCCAAATGTTTTTATATATGGTCAGCGAGCAGCCTTGCTACTGGCAGTTCTTAGTCAGTGAGCGTTATGGCGGCTCGGAGGCGGTACGCAAAGCCATCAATGAGCTGATTAAAAAACACGGCCAAAACCTAGCAGAAGACTTAGCGCTACAGCCGGCATTTACCCACATCAATACTTATGATCGTAGACTGTTGGCGGAAGCTGGGGTCAATATGTTTTTTTCTTGGATTATTGACTGGCTCGAGCTAACCTATACCGAAGATCATGATGATGAGGTCGACTTGGCTGAGATTGAAAAGAAAAAACAACTGATGCTGCATAATTGCACGCGCCAAGCACAAATGCTGTTTTATGGTGCTTACAATTGGAAATCTACCGAAGAAACCCGTTTAAATGATTAATTAGACTTAATTTTTGCATGCTGTTTATTACTAATTATCTATAACCATTAGAAAATTGGCCTAAAAGCCCAAAGTCGCTGCGTTACTACGCGCACCTCTTTGGGCTTTTTATTATCAGCGTTATTAGTATTGCCATTGGCGTTATTAGCATCACTGCTGTTTTTATTACCATTATTATCGCTGCTATTTGCTATGTCGCCATCAGCAGCCGTTTTGCTAATAATAACGGTCGCAAAGCGTTGCCTTGCCTGACCAACCGTCGCATTATCAGAGGCGGTAATAAGTGCCATAAAGGCTTGGCTATCAACCGCTAGTAATGGCGTCAAGGCTTTGCGCTGCTCTGCTTTTACACTACTTAATACGGGCAGTTGCCAAACATCATCGACAGAGCCGAAGGCTTGTTTTGCTTGCAACTCAACGATACTCTGCATTTGCTGGCTGCTCACCCCTTCTACCAAGGCAGCAAACAAAACGGGACTGGCGGTATTAATATTAATGGGTAAATAATATGGTACCGCCGTGATATAGGGACGCAGTGTCGCCAATACTTGCGCATCAACGCCCTTTACCTCTGCTAATTGATCGATACTAAGCAACGCTTGGTTTGGTAAAGCTGTATCCGCTCCGCGATTGGACTGCTGAGCATATACCACATTTTCATCACCGCCATCTTGGTAGACTTCGCTGTCGGCATCTTGATAATCAAGTACCGCAACGGCGATATCAGGCTCTAAATTTAGCTGTGTAAGCAGCCTTTGAAAAACGGCCAAGGCAGCATTATCAACGGCGCCATTGTGATATAAATTATTAATATTAAAACGACTGCCCTCATCGCGTAATTCGATGCCGATGCTATGTCCGCCTAGGGTGTAAGGCGGTATTGGCTGCGCCCAAATATCCTGCGCGCTATCGGTATCATTTAATTTGGCATCAGCACGAATCAAGGTAACGGCCAATTGCTGACCTGCGTTGATATCTTGTAAGAGCTGGTTTTGGTCAAACAATAAGCCGCTGCGCCTAATGGCAATCTTTTGGCTGGCAAGCATTGCCCCTGCAACCACAGTAATACTAACCACCAATAATAAAATAGTCAGCAGCGCGACGCCACGTTGCGAATCGGCTTTCATAGAGGTTATAGGCATCGTTGGCCTTATTTGTGGCTTGTTTGGCATAAATAGCCTCTATCATTGACCAAATGGAGCATTGTCATTATTGCTGCCTGAGTTATTATTTTCTACATTGCCATTGGCTGCGTTATTAGTGTCGCCGTTATTATTTTTATCACCGCTATTAGCATTAGGATTGTTAGGCGTATTTTTATGACTGGTATTTGTACTGACATTTGGTATTGGCTGCGGCGTCAGTGCCCATTGCCAAGTGATCGGCATATCTTGATACGTAAAGTTAAGCGCAATCCCTTTTGGTAACAGTATAGTCTCAGACGTTTTATTGGCTGAATTCGCCGTCTGCCCTGATGGTGCGTTATTGCTGAAGTTATTACGATTGTCTTTATTGGGAAATTTGGTGCTTAATTCAGGTAAATAAGCTTGCCAGCGCCCAGCCGTGACGCCTTTAAGCAATACACTATCTAAGCTGATGCTGTCACTGCCAAGACTGGTATATTGACGACGAATTAAGCCCTCATCGGCAAAAATGTATTCGATATGCTGCAGACTCGCGCTGCTCTGATAACGTGGGTCGGGGTCCGCAAAACGCACAAAGCTGATACGTGCGCCGTCTAGAGTCATAAAAGGTTCGGGCGCTGGTGCGTTTTCTTGATTGCTATTGCTGGCGTTATTATTACTCCCATTATTATTTGCGCCATTATTGGTTGTAGCGTTATTGGTTGAGGCGTTATTAGTTAAAGAATTAGCACCCTGCGTATCCACTGCCTGATAGGGAATCATTTGGTTCATATCTTGCTGTAATTGCAAATAGGCATATTGCAGAACTGCTAAATGATCCGCATGAAACTGCGCCCGTTCGCGCGCACGGTTAACGCCATCAAACACTTGCCAGCCAGCCACCGCTAACATGGCAAATATCGCCATCGCCACCATCAGCTCAAGCAGAGTAAACCCATGATTTGATTTCATGGATTGCCTCCATTAGGGTCTAGTTGGCTCAAATCCAAACTACCAACCTCTTGCTCAGCATTACTTAACATCACGTTGATATCCGTCACTGCGCTGCGTGTTTGTCCGTCTATAATGGGCGCAACAGCGATATTTACTTGCTTTAATGCAGGTGTGATGGCATCGGTGGCAGTCATTGTCACTTGCCAATCACGACCTTGGGCATTGATGGTTTGTGTTTTGTTGGCCGTCAGCCACGTATCTTGAATATGCAAGTCCGCTGCCGCGTTTTGTGCGACAAACTGCGCTAGCGTGCGAGTACGTAAAACATCAACTGAGCTTAAATACGCACTACTCGCACGGCTCGCGGCAACGGCAACGACGGCCAAAATTGCTAAAGCAACCATGACTTCAATCAGGGTAAATCCTTGCTCATGCCTTGATATAACAGGCTTTGGATTTGTGTAGGTCGATTTGGCTTTATCTTTGTTAATCATCAGCTACAGCCCTTGTCCTATCGAGATACTACCATCGGGCATAATTGTAATGACTTCACCCACCAAACGCGAATTATGACGCACCTCAATCGTCACCGGCGTGGCCTGACCTGTGCCAAACCATAGTACTTGCGGTACGTTTTGGTCGGTAAACCACGGCTGCAGCGCTTGCGTTTGACCTGCGGTTGTTTGCTTACCTGCATCTAGGCTTTGCACGCTTAAGCTCACACCCGTAGGCAAGGCAGGCAGACTAACTTCTGGCTCAATCTCCCAACTTGGTGTGGGCACTTTATCTGCAACAGCACTTGAAATGCTCGTCAAATCTGCCGACAACTCCATGGCGTTTTTAGGCATACTATCGCTATTAGAAGACGTAGGATCTTGAGTTTGATAAGTAATATACGGATTTGATAGCGTGACAATGACCGGCGTCATTTGACCTTGTTTATCGGCTTGTAAGCTCAAACCCATGGGCGCCATACGCTCAGCCGATAGAAGCCGTACATAGCTCAGAGAATCTGTTAAATGCTCATAAAAGGCGCGGTTTTTGCGTGACTCACTACTACCGACCGACAAGCTCATCATGCCAGCAAAGATAGATAGAATAACGACCACCACTACTATTTCTACAAGGGTAAAGCCCGCTTGCCCGATACGGATGTGCGCGTGAGGAGCTGCTATTGAGGAAGTCGGTTTTGACATACAGAAGTCATCTAGAATGGCGTCACCGTATTAAAAATAACGCTATATTGAATGGTATACAAACGACGAAAGACATGACGAGTTATAAAAACTATGACTTCGTACACGTGTTAAAAGAGAAATTTAACGTGTTGCCATACAGAAGATAGCAACACGGACCGTTATAAAATAATAGCTGACTGCGTTTAAAATAGAATAAAAAGCTAGTAATTGGTATTACGGTGCTCTTCTGATTCAGTATCGATTTGCTCTACCAATTCTTGCATATCTTCATCCATGACTTCATCATCGGCCGCTGGATAATGGCTTGGCAACTCAAGCATTTGCTGCACAAAAGCATAACGCAAGGTATCACGGCGACCTAAGTAGCGCTGATAAAAGCTTGAGTTTAATAATCCTGCACCGCCCTGACCCATCGCCCAAATCGAGGACAAATAATCGCGCGTACTTAAGCTACTGTGCTGCTCTTGAAGATACGCACTGATAATATCAATCAAACGCTTCATGCGCTGACGACGAATATCGTAAAGCTCACCGAACAGGCGGTTCAGACCCGTCACCGATGCCGCCAAACGCTCTTCGATTTGGTTAAGGAGCATGGCTTTTTGCGGATTAAATAGCTGCTGAAAAATCATCCGCGCGACGCCTGCCGACGGACAGTCATCAATACGGTTAATCTCAAACAATTGCTCTTCGTAACGGATAATAATACGCAGGTAGAGCTCATCTTTACTGGAGAAATGCTTATATAAGGTGCCTTTAGCCAAATCAAGCTGGTCTGCCAAACTGTCCAAAGTGATATCACCATCGCCTGACTCAAGTAACAATTGCTCTGCCATCGCTAAGATATTTTCTTCTCGGGCCTTGAACTGGTGCTGACGACTCATAATTTCTCCTAAAAACTGACAATATCATGCATACCACCGTCCCTTTTGTCAGTGTACTGGCAGCACGCTTATAAATTTTATAACGGCTACGCCAATACCATCAAAGGCAATATGCTTATGTTTGCTAAATAGTCATTGATAATCATAGGGTTAAGTTAAGCATCAAAAACACATTCAACACAGAACTACAAGACAAGCCTATAAATGACTGATTGGTCATAGCATAACCATTTTAGTGATACTGTGCCAGTAAATTTTCAAAGTTTTTTGCAGTCAATGCGCCGACTTCCTCGCCACTACAGCCATACAATTGGGCAAGATAGCTTGCCACGTATGGCACGTATGCCGGCTCATTGGACCTGCCACGTTTAGGCACGGGTGCTAAATACGGGCTATCGGTTTCGATAAGTATTCTGTCTTTGGGCATATTTTTTGCGGCATCTTGAATCATTTGCGCACTTTTAAAACTGACGATACCTGAGAAGGAGATATAAAACCCTAAGTCTAATGCGCGTTTTGCGGTTTCCCAGTCTTCAGTAAAGCAATGGATAATACCGTGTTCAGCGCCTTCTGCTTTTAGGATATCAAGCGTATCTTCTTTGGCGTCACGCATATGCACGACAAGCGGTTTCTTTAGCTGTTGGCTGGCATAGATATGACGCGCAAGGCTAGCTTGTTGCTCTTTTTTATTTTCCGTCGACCAGTAATAGTCCAACCCCGTCTCCCCTATCGCCCACACGTGCTCAGCATCAGCCGTTTCTATCAAGCGCTCAACTGTCGCTGACTGCAATACGCCGATATCTTCACAGGGATGAATACCGACGCTCATTCCAAGATTTAGCGTTTCGTCATTATAAGTGCTGACAATATTGGCAATCTCATCATATTCAGCGAAATCACACATAATGGCCATCGCACGGGTGACATTCGCCTCTTTCATCGCCGCAATCGCGCCGGACAATTGACCATCATACTTGGTTAAATCCAAACGGTTTAGATGGCAATGCGTATCTGTAAACATAAACAATCTCGTTAATAAGAATCAATAAATAAAATTATCTTAAAATATAGATTTGGTAATAGTAATAGTATTAATTGCTCTGATAAGCTGGCTTTTCAAGTCGTGTTTAACAAACGTCTATATAAAGGCTTTTTTATCAGAGCATTTTTTTAAAGAATGGTTTTTTTGAATGAGGTGTATTTTAGAGACATCCTTTAATGCAGCGGCACCACACGCATCACCTCTTCTATGGTTGTTAACCCTTCGCTAATACGCTTTGCTCCCGATAAACGTAGCGGCTGCACACCTTCGCGGTACGCTTGCTGCTTCAACGTATCCAAATTGGCATCGGCGGCGACCAGTTTTTTTAGCTCATTGGATAACGGCATAATCTCGTACAGACCAACGCGGCCTTGATAACCCGTATGGCGACAGTGCTCACAGCCCTGCGCCTTATAAACTTGTGTTGGTACAGGCGCGCGCCAAGGCTGCACCAGCTCTTGCCATTGAATGGCTATCTCACTATCTGGCGTCACATCAAGCGCTTGCTTACAATGCGGGCATAACGTCCGTAATAATCGCTGTGCCATGACGCCCAATATCGTTGCTGAGGTTAAGAACGGCTGAATACCTAAATCGTGCAGACGGGTAATAGAGCTTGGTGCGTCGTTGGTATGCAACGTTGATAGCACCAAATGTCCTGTCAAAGACGCTTGCACTGCCATATTGGCAGTCTCAGCATCACGAATTTCACCGACCATAATAATGTCTGGGTCTTGGCGCATCAAAGAGCGGATACCGTCGGCAAAATGCAAATCAACCCCTGGATTGACCTGCATTTGATTAAAGGCCGGCTCAATCATTTCAATCGGATCTTCAATGGTACAGACATTGACCTGCTCGGTGGCGAGCTGCTTGAGCGTACTATATAAGGTGGTGGTTTTACCAGAACCCGTCGGACCCGTTACCAAGATAATCCCATTTGGATGCGCGGTCAGCTCGTGCCACGTTTCAAGCTGCTTACCCGACAGGCCAAGTTGGGCAAACGAGCGCACCAGTACTTCTGGGTCAAATACCCGCATGACAAGCTTTTCACCAAAGGCAGTCGGCATGGTAGACAGACGCAGCTCAGTTTCTAAGCCTTTGGGCGTACGGGTTTTTAGGCGTCCATCTTGCGGCTTACGCTTTTCTGCGACATTGAGCCGCCCCAAGATTTTAATGCGTGCAGTCACAGCGACGATGATCGCCAGCGGCATCTCATAAACGCTATGCAGCACCCCATCGATACGAAAGCGCACTTTTCCAGTCTCACGGCGCGGCTCTAGATGAATGTCGCTTGCGCGCTGCTCAAAGGCATATTGCAATAGCCAATCGACCACTTTGACGATATGTTGGTCATTGGCATCGGGATTGGCATTATCGCCCAGCTGCAACAACGCTTCAACGTTGGTGACGTCCGCTGCCGCACGCTTATGTAGGGAGTTCGCGCCCGCAATCGCTTGCGTGACTTGATAAAACTCTTGCCGATAGCGATTGATTTGTTCAGGATTGATAAAGACCGTACGATAGCTTTTTGATTTAATGAGCTTTTCGATATTGCCATGCCAATCGGTATAAAATGGCTGGTCAGTACCAATAACCACTTCATCAAGCGTCACTTCAATCGGTAAAATATGCTGCGAACGCGCATACTCAAACGACATCAGCTGCGTCACTGTTGGTACATCGACCTTTAACGGATCAATACGCACCAGCGGCATATCTGCTTTGGCAGCCAACCATTGATTAAGCCATGCTAGCGTCAATTTATTCTCAGAATTATTATTAAGCGCGTGACCATTTGGCAGCCCAAACTCGCTAATCGTAATCAGCGGATGCTGCGCCTTGTTACGGCGACTGGTAATGACAAGATTATAACCGCGCTGATCAATCACCCTATCTGCCAATAATTCATCTAGGCACCAACGCAAATCAATCACTATCGAATATTTTTGAACAGGCATGGTTGTCTTCTTTTAAAGGTTTATTCTTATGAGGTTTAAGGCATTTGGCAGCGGCGATTTTTACTTTAATTATACTGTGACAATATTCATTATCTGCAATTCACCTGATTCTAGCAATTTAAAACTGACATCAACCGATTTATAGCGCATAACAAATGACGACTCTGTCTCTGTACGTCGATAAGCAGGGCGCGGGTCTTGCGCTATCAAAGCTTTGATAGTATCAAAATCAGATATTACTAACTGCTTTTGGATTTTATCAATGACTGCTTTAACGGATGATTGCTTATTTTGCGCATTTTCTTCCGCTGCATTATCTGCACTTTGATTGGCGATAATTTGTCCAAATTGCTCATAAGCCGATTCGGTAATCGTCACGTCCAACAAATGCGGCGCCGAAGGCGCAAAACCGCTTTTTGCTTCAGGCAAGGCATCACTATAAGCCACATAAGGCTTGATATCGATGATGGGCGTCCCATCTATCATATCAGCACCGCTGATAATAAGTAACACTCGACCTTCTACCATCTCAATGCGCTCAAGCTTTACCACAGACAGTCCAAGCGCGGATGGTCGATACATACTGCGACTGGCAAATACGCCTATTTTTTGATTGCCACCCAAACGCGGCGGACGCACTTGCGGGCGAAAATTACTATCATTTTTGTCTTGCTGCTTATTATTGAGTGAATGCTTGTCTTTATCTAACTTGTCTTTATATAAATAGTTATGATGAAACTGCCAACTGATCCAAATATGACTAAAATCCTCCAGTCCGACAAATGCCGCTGGCGTGTCATACGGCGCGAGCATTTCAATCACACTAGTCATAGCCACCAAATTTGGCTGCCTCGGTGCGCCAAACTTTTGTGACAGCGGCGCACGGTGGTAACCGATAATGGGCGATATATGATAGTTAATAGCGGCGGAAGTCTGACAAGTCATAAATCAAGTTCCAAAAGTAAATAGCTGATAATACATGGCATGCGGCAATGATAGAAAATTACTCGCTAACGATATTCCATTTTATCATGGTACAGACAGGCAGCTAGGCGGATTTTTATTTTAAAGTTTGTTATGATGAGCGAGAAATTTATTGAGAATGGCTTGCATTCATAACGCACACGTCTAAAAGTACAAGCAGCAAAGTTTACTTTTACCGGCAGCGCCGTTGTTTGCTACAATCTGACGCCTTATAAAACCTGATAATAATGTTAAAATAACGGTTTTTTATCCGTGTCATTTGCTTAGCATGTCATTTGCTTAATTAGCCTGAACTGATAATTGATAAGCGCTTAATCTTAAACTGATAATTGATAAGCGCTTAATCTTATTCACACTTTTTATTACCTTAAAAATTTTTGCTTACCACCATTTTTAATGGGCGAATACACATTACCACTTACTAACGAGGGCTTTATGTCAAAACTCCGCACCGAAACGGTCACTGAGGTTCATCACTGGAATGACTCTCTATTTAGCATCAAAACCACGCGCGACGATGGCTTACGCTTCCGTAATGGCGAGTTTGCGATGATTGGTATCGTTGTCGATGGTAGACCGCTATTGCGCGCTTACTCGATTGCCAGCCCCAACTACGAAGAGCATTTGGAATTTTTCTCTATTAAAGTTCAAGACGGTCCGCTAACCTCGCGCTTGCAGCATATCAAAGTGGGCGATGAGTTACTGGTCAGTAAAAAACCGACTGGCACGTTGGTCTTAGATGATTTGTTGCCGGGTAAGCACTTATATATGCTCTCAACCGGTACAGGACTTGCGCCATTTTTAGCGTTATCACGCGACCCTGAAGTCTATGAGCGTTTTGACAAAATCATTTTGGTACACGGCGTACGTCAGGTCAAGGATTTGGCTTATCGCGAAATGTTCGAAGAAGAGCTGCCAAACGATGAAATCTTTGGTGAAGAGTTCCGCGAGAAGTTTATCTACTACCCAACTGTCACGCGCGAAGAGTTTAGAAATACCGGCCGTATCACTGATCTGATGAAATCAGGTAAATTCTTTGAAGATATCGGTCTACCGCCAATGAATAAAGACGATGACCGCGTACTTATCTGCGGTAGTATGCCATTTAATGCGGATATCTCTACAATTTTAGACGACTTCGGTCTCACCGTCTCTCCACGTATGGGCGTACAAGCGGATTATGCCGTTGAACGTGCCTTCGTTGGTTAAAAATGAATTTTTATCTTAAATATAATAAATAATTCTTGACGGCTAAAAATAGCCTGCTATAATACGCAGCCTATACAGAGTTAACCTTGTAGCCCAATTCGATATAGTCTAGCAGTAAAGACTTTATCTCCTAACATGCCAGTGTGATGGAATTGGTAGACATGACGGATTCAAAATCCGTTGCCTTTAAAAGCGTGTCGGTTCGAGTCCGACCACTGGTACCATATACGAAACCCTCGCAATCTATCGATTACGAGGGTTTTTTATTGCTTACTGTTTAAAATTGGTTGTCCTATCAAAAAAAGACCACGCTAAATTGGCTTAGCGTGGTCTTTTTTAACAGTGAATAACAGTGAATAGTGTATTCAATGCTACTCGGCTTCATCTAGCAGCTTATTGACCGCATCTGCCATGTCATCATCTATGATGTTACCTTCTAAATAATCGACTAGCTGATGAATAGTAGTCAGATCCATTTCTCGAATACCCAAACTTGCCAGTTGCTTATTAATAGACGCCAAGCTCTCAGTATCTTCAGAATTATCCAATAACTGCTCATCAAAGCTATCACTGACAAACCAATACATTTTTTCTAACACGCTCTCTCTTCTCGTCAAGGTAGAATAATTATCGCCATGGATAAACAAATTAAAATGATAAGGTATTTCCACCTCATTGATAAAAAAAGTACGCTTACACTCTAGGGTATAGGCTTGTACTTGTTTCTCTTCAGCGCCTTCTGCATCACTTATATCTTCTGCAATCTCTTCTTTTACCAAGCCTTCTAATATTTCGTAACGCCCAACTTTGACTTTGTGATTATAAATAATACAAGCGTCCGCAATCGCATCAAAAATCACCGCACTGACATCTAAGGTATGGTCGTCGATATCATAAAACGCTTTTAAAAAAGGTAAGAACTCTGTGAGCTTGTCTTCTGGCACTTCGGTCAGAAACTGCTGCTCGTAAATGGCAATCATATCTTCAGGTGAATAGGTATTGGCGGTATTGGTCTCATTTCTGCCCGTAGGTTGCAAGGGTATCAGGTTATATGGATTATTATGGGTCATGCAGGACTGCCTTTTTATTGAGGTAAGCGAAAATCTATGTTCTCTATTATCTCTTATTCAGCCACTTTTAGATATATGGTTTAGGCGTTCAAATTAACCATAAAAACCACTCTAAGTTACTTAGAGTGGTTTTTATGCAACCAATACTATCTCAGTTTATTTTAAAAATGAATGTTCGCTAATTTGCCATTTGTACTTTTGGTTGCTTATGAATGCTAGAGCCATCTTTACAACTGATGGTGATACCTGTGAAGCCAAACAGTATCGTAAGCAGCAGCGATAAATAACAGAAAAAGGCATAAGGCAAATATTCAAGTACCGGAACACCTAACGCTTGGCTGATAAATACCCCGCACACGCTCCACGGTACTAATGGATTGATAACCGTGCCCGCGTCTTCGATGGTACGCGATAGGTTTTTGGGGTGTAAATTCAAACGCTCAAAGGTCGGACGAAACGCAGTTCCTGATAATAAGATACTCAAATATTGCTCACCGATCAGCACGTTGATGCTTAAAGCCGCCATTGCGGCGGCAAAGATAGCACGTCCTGAGCTTGTCAGCATATTACGAATACCTAACAATAACGCTGGTAAGATACCCAAAGCACGTAATAAACCGCCCAAACTTAACGCCAATATCACGATAGTCTGAGTAAAGAACATACTTTGCATACCGCCACGTGAGATCATACCCGCCACTTCACCCAGCTCTAAATTTTCGGCGGGCGTATAACCAGCAAATAGATAACCGCCGAGCTGCCCAATACTTGGCGTGCTGTGCAGATAAGTAAGCACTAAAGCGGTCGCGATTGTACAAATGATGGTATAAATGGCATTGACTCGGCATAGTGCTAATACCACTAGCACGACAAATGGTAATACGGCATAACCATGGACTAAGCCGCTATCGACCAATTGTGATTGCAGTAAGGTCACTTGACCTAAATCACCCGTACCCGTCTGGCCAGAGAAATACCAAAATAGCCCAGCTGTAATGAGCCACGCCGGTACCGTGGTATACATCATATTGCGAATATGCTCGAACAAATCAATGCCGACGACAGAAGAGGCAAGCGTACAAGTATCTGACAACGGCGACATTTTATCGGCAAAAAAAGCACCTGAAACCACAGCACCAGCAGCAATAGCAACGTTGGCATCAAAGGCATTACTCATACCAATAAAGGCCACACCAAGTGTCGCGGCTGTGGTCAAACTACTGCCTAGAGCGACACCAATAATTGAGGTCAAAACAAAAGCCGAAATATAATAATACTGCGGTGAGATGAGATCAAAACCATAATACATAATGGTAGGAATAGCACCTGACATCATCAGCGCGGCGACCAGCAAACCAATAAAAAATAGTAAATAAATAGCACCAATACCACTGACAACACCCGATGACATCTGCCCCTGCATCTTCTCAAAGCTTAGACCTTTATACATACCAAGGCCTAATAAAACAACGATTGCAAGCATCAATGACAGATGCGGTACCCAGCCAAAGCCGATCATGGTCACACCCATAATCGCGATGACAACGCTGGCAATAATAAAAGCTACCTTGGGAGATAGCTCGGTAAGTACTTGTGGAGGCATAACACATCCTTATGGGGCCATCATATATACTCTGGCGTTAGGGTTGGTTTTGGGTGGGACAAGTTTAATGAGTTGCAAAGATTATTGCCAGTCTCATGACTTACCCAGTAGGCTATCGGTCTTGGCTGCCATGATAAAATCGTTGCGATGCAGACCTTTAATGCTATGTGACCACCAAGTGACGGTGACCTTGCCCCACTCTACCAAAATACCCGGATGATGCCCTTCTGCTTCCGCAATGTCGGCAAGCTCATTGGCAAATGCCATCGCTGTGACAAAATTTTTGAATTTATACTGACGCTGTAATTGCTTAATGCCGTCGACTTCGATGAGCGACCAATCAGGAATTTGTTGTAATAGCTCGCGTGCTTCTGTGTCGTCGACGGTTGGAGCGCCGATACGGCAGGCTTCACAGCTGGCTTGTGATAATGTCGTCATGATAATATCCTTTTAAGTTAACTATTATTTTTTTAATACCGTTAGGTTTAATACAGTTACGTCCGTGTTAATACTGTTTTTACAGCATCACTTTTACCCCATCGTTATTTTAACGATGCTAAATTTTTTAATGTATTAAGAGTTTTTTGGTGCATAAGTTGGTTCAAACAAGCCAAGTGCCATTGCTTGTTTGACCTTGCCCATGATGTCGCTATCGACGATATCGAACAGCGCATCTAAATCATCAATGACATAATAAATCGGCTGAATATGGTCAATGCGATAAGGCGTACGCAGAACATCAAGCAAATCAAATGCGCGGTGTTCTGGCTGATTTTGAGGTTGCTGCTGATGCTGATGGTTGGATTGGTGCAACGTATCGCTACCATTAAGCGCATAAATCGTTTCAGAAGGCGAGCTCAAGATACCGCCGCCATAGATACGGCGATTGTCAGGGTGACTACCTACCAAGCCAAACTCGATGGTAAACCAATAAAGCCGTGCCAAAAACCACCTTTCTTCTTTACTGGCATCAAGACCCAGCTTGCCATAGGTCTCATTAAAAGCGGCAAAAGCAGTATGGGTCAGCAGCGGACAATGGCCAACGATTTCATGAAAGACATCTGGCTCTTCGATATAATCCATGTCTTCAAAGCGGCGGATAAAGGTCGCTACGGGAAAGCGTTTATTTGCTAAAAGTTTAAAAAACTTACCAAAGCTGATAAGCGCAGGAACGGCAGCGGTTTGCCAGCCGGTAGTGGCTTGCAGGATTTGGTCAATGTCATTTAATTGCGGGATATGCGTCGATGGCAGATTTAGCTTTTCTAAGCCTTCTAGATAGGCTGAGCAAGCTCGATTGGGTATTTGCTTAGCTTGACGTGTAAGCAGCGCCTGCCACATGGCATTTTCATCGTCACTATAGTGGATATGACCCTGACTGTCTGGCTGATGCGAGAGGTAAGGTTGCTTCTCAGCGGTTGAATCGCTATGGCTAGCATCATCAGCGCCGAGAGCATTAGAAGACACACTCTTGGCACTGAGGAATTTTTGAATAGTATTGTTAGCTTGTAGGCGTTCCATGCCTGTGTTCCTTTTATTAGCGTTAGCACATGCGCTTGTCGTCAGTAATTCTCAGGTATTCTGGGTTTACCATCGCAAGCAGTACTTTGCTGATTAAGGACAAGACAAATTCCTTTTGCCCTGCCCATTTATTATACTTATAAACGATTAAGCTAAAACTATGGCGTTTCAGTTTCTGGCTGACCAATCGCGCCGCGTCGGACTTGGTCACGCTCGATTGATTCAAACAAGGCTTTAAAGTTACCTTCACCAAAGCCTTCTTCATAATCGCCTTTACGCTGGATAAATTCGAAAAATACGGGGCTACCAAGGATAGTTTCAGAGAAAATCTGTAGCAACAAGCGTGGCGTACCGCCTTCTGTGGTACCGTCTAACAAGATGCCGCGCATTTGTAGTTCAGCGACATTCTCGCCGTGGTTTGGTAAGCGCTCATCCAGCATTTGGTAATAGGTTTTATTTGGCGCTGTCATCAGCGGGATACCCATGTCTCTTAATTTGTCGATGCTAGACAACAAATCATCACTCAATAGCGCGATATGCTGGATACCTTCGCCATTAAATTGCATCAAGTACTCTTCAATTTGCCCACCACCCTGCTTTGATTCTTCGTTTAATGGAATACGGATTTTGCCATCAGGCGCGGTCATCGCTTTACTGGTCAGACCGGTGTACTCACCGGTGATATCAAAATAACGGATTTCGCGGAAGTTAAAGATACGCTCGTAGAAGTCGGCCCAATATGCCATGCGACCACGGTAGACATTATGAGTTAAATGATCGATAACCTTGAAGCCAAAGCCTTTTGGATGCTTGTCGACGCTCGGTAGGTATTCAAAATCGATATCATAGATAGAATTGCCATCGCTAAAGCGGTCAATGAGATAAATAAGCGAGCCGCCGATACCTTTAATCGCTGGTAGGCGCAGCTCCATCACCCCTGTAGGCACATCTACTGGTTCAGCACCGTTTTCGATAGCAAGCTCATACGCTTGCTGCGCATTTTTTACTCGAAAGCCCATGCTACAAGCGCCCGCGCCATGCTCACCTAAGAAATAGCTGCCATGGCTTTTTGGCTCACGGTTTAAAATAAGGTTGATATCTCCTTGGCGAAACAAGGCCACATCTTTTGAGCGGTGATTGGCAATATGAGTAAAGCCAAGGTTGCGAAATAGCGTTTCGACAAGCTCAGGCTCAGGTGAGACAAACTCAACGAAATCAAATCCTTGCAAGCCCATTGGGTTATCAAATAAATCTGCCTTTAACTCTGACATTGTCATCATCCTTAATTTCAATTGGTGGTATACATCACTAAAAATTAGCAAAAAATAAGTTTTATCAATCATTCCTATTGACGAGTGATTTATATTAGATTAGCTTGATTTATAAGACTAATCGTTTTTTTTGATTTATTTATCAGGTTTGCTTATGAATATCAGTATTCGCCAATTGAGCGCTTTTATTAGCGTCGCCGACAATGGCAGTTTTACCCGCGCCAGCGAGCAGATGCATTTGACCCAATCTGCCGTCAGTGGTTTGATTAAAGAATTAGAATCCAGCCTTGGCATCGTGTTGTTTGATCGCACCACCCGCCAGCTGTCATTATCCGTCGTTGGTCATCATTTATTGCCGCAAGCGCGGCGTATTTTAAATGAGATGCAGCTATTTGAAAATGAAGCCAGTAGCTTGACAAGTTTGGCGCAAGGACAAGTCAGACTTGCGGTGTCGCAATTTGCTGCCTCCTCCATGCCAGCCGTTATTGCTCAATTTGCTAAAGCATATCCAGATATCAGCGTGTCTTTACTTGATTGCTCAGCAGAAAATGTTTTAGAACATATTCAAAACATCGAGGTAGATTTGGGCGTCGGTACTGAGCGTGGCTTTACGGAGCCTGACGATGACATCAGCGCCGATTTATTATATCAGCTGCCGTTTTGTGTGGTAATGCCAGATAACCATGCGCTGGCGCAAAAATCAGAAGTCATTTGGCAGGATTTAGTAGACACGCCGCTTATTACCTTGCAAGGGCCATTTATCGAGCAAGTCACCGCTGAGCTTGATGAGGAAATCGCCAGCCATATTCAGCAGGCGCGCTATAAAGTCAACTTTATGTCCACCGCCCTTGAGATGACCCGCCAAGGTTTTGGCATTACCTTGTGCTTGCCTTATATGCCAGAGGTGATAGATTGGGTAAGCGCCAATAGTTTGCAGATGCGCCCGTTGGCACAGCCGGTTAAAATGCGCCGATTCTTTATTTATCAACGCTCATCACGCGCTTTATCGCCCGCCAGCATTGCTTTTAAGCGATTTTTGCAAACTTACTTTGCCAGCCACTTTGACGATTTGCAGCGTGTTTAAGGGCAATCAAAGCACTTATTATTTCAATTTAGCAAAGGCTGAAATCTGTCCAAAAACTTGCTAATAAACAAAAAAATGCGTTAATTAATCAGTATCGCTGAATCTAACATTGAGTTAATCGCCAAACTGGTTTATGCTTTTTAACGCCTTAACTCATCTCCCTTGTAAGGAAAAAAAATGTTTGAACGTATCGATTATTATGCCGGTGACCCGATTTTAGGATTGATGGACAAATTTGCCGCTGACACCAATCCAGATAAAGTAAATTTGGGCGTTGGGGTTTATTATGATGAGGATGGCAAATTGCCTGTCCTTGAATGTGTCAAAACAGCTGAAGAGCGCATTGCTGACCCTATCTCTCCTCGTCCGTACTTGCCAATGGCAGGCTTACCCGGCCACCGTAAAGGTTGTCAGGAATTGCTGTTTGGTAAAGACGCGCAAATCTTACAAGACGGTTTGGTAGCAACCATCGCCACTATCGGTGGTTCTGGCGCATTAAAAGTCGGCGCAGAATTTATCCATGAATGGTTCCCACAATCCAAATGCTACGTCAGCGACCCAACGTGGGGCAATCACATTGCAATCTTTGAAGGCTCTGACGTCGAAGTCGGTAAATATCCGTACTACGACAAAGCGACCAGCAGTGTTAAGTTTGATGAAATGATTGCATTTTTTGAAACTTTGAACAAAAATGATGTTGTCTTGCTGCACCCTTGCTGCCATAACCCAACCGGTATGGATTTGACTCGTGAACAGTGGGATACCGCGCTAACTGTTATTAAAGCGCGCGAATTGATTCCATTTATGGACATCGCCTACCAAGGCTTTGGTAAAGACATGGACAGCGACGCTTACGCGATTCGTAAAGCAGTCGAGATGGGTCTACCCGTATTTGTCAGTAACTCATTCTCTAAAAACTTATCGCTATACGGTGAGCGTGTCGGCGGTCTGTCGGTCGTGTGCCCAAGCACTGACGAAGCGGAGCGCGTCTTTGGTCAGCTAAATGCAACCGTGCGTCGCATCTACTCAAGCCCACCATCACATGGCGGCCGCGTGGTCGATATCGTCATGAACGACGAAGCGCTACATGAGCAATGGGTTGGCGAAGTTTATGCCATGCGTGACCGTATCAAAGCCATGCGCTTAAAGCTCAAATCGGTCTTAGAAGAAAAAGTCCCCGGCCGTGACTTCGATTATTTAACTGAGCAAAACGGCATGTTTAGCTTTACCGGTCTGACGCCTGAACAAGTTGAAAAACTCCAAAGCAAATATGGTATCTACATGGTTTCAAACTCACGTATGTGTGTGGCGGGCTTAAACAGCAGTAATATCGATTATGTTGCCAATGCCATGGCTGACGTTTTAAAAGACTAACTCTCTAGCGTAATTTAAAAAAAACATGTGATTAAAAAGGTTGAGTTATGATTCAGCCTTTTTTTATGTCTGCCACTTTCTAAAAAACTGTATAAAAAACACTGCACAAAAAACCTTGCAATCTATTTGGCTATAAATTACATTATACGTAAGCAGTTAATTATAACGTAATTCAATACACGCTTTAGCAAGGAGCACCTCATGTCAACGATTGACAAAAACCTCACCTCATTTATCGATATTGCCGCCGATTCTGACTTCTCTATTCATAACCTGCCTTATGGTATTTTTAGTGATGCTAAAGACGTTACTGGTAATAACAATCGTCGCGCAGGTGTTGCTATTGGTGAGCAGGTATTAGACTTATCAATACTCGAAGCAGAAGGATTATTAAGTTTGACTGGCGGCCCCTATTTTGATCAGCCAACCCTAAACGCCTTTATTGATTCTGGTCGCGATAATTGGACCAAGGCGCGCAGCACCATTCAAACCTTATTGTCTGCTGATATTGACACACTGCGAGACAACAAAGACTTGCAGGCAAAAGCGCTGTTTAAGCAAGCAGACGTCACCATGCATCTGCCTGTTCACGTACCAGGTTTTACCGATTTTTACTCATCTAAAGAGCACGCCACCAATGTCGGTACCATGTTCCGTGACCCAAAAAACGCTCTACTAGCTAACTGGACTGAAATGCCAGTCGGTTACAACGGCCGCGCCAGTACCGTTATCGTTAGTGGCACCGATGTGATACGCCCATCAGGTCAGCTAAAGCCCAATGCTGATGAACGTCCTATTTTCTCGCCTTGTAAGCGTCTAGATTTTGAGCTTGAAACCGCCTTTGTCGTTGGTCGCGGCAATGATATCGGTCAACCGATCGCAGTCGATGCAGCCGCGGATCATATCTTTGGCATGGTTTTGCTCAACGATTGGTCAGCTCGCGACATTCAAAAATGGGAATACGTACCTTTAGGCCCCTTTAATGCCAAGACCTTTGCCTCTGAGGTATCTCCTTGGATTGTGACCATGGATGCGTTAGCACCTTTTAAGACTGCATGCCCAACGCAAGAACCAAAACCACTGGCTTATCTCAATGAAAAAGACAGTAACAATAGCTTTGATATCAATTTATCAGTCGAGCTGTTGCCTGAGAATAGCGATGAAGCAACGGTAGTTTGTGAGACCAACTTTAAATATATGTATTGGTCAATGGCGCAGCAGCTTACCCACCACACCATCACTGGTTGTAAAGTAGAAGTTGGTGACATGATGGGTTCAGGAACGATTTCGGGACCGACGCCAGACTCTTATGGTTCAATGTTAGAGATTGCTTGGAATGCGACCAAACCTGTCACTTTAAAAGGCGGCGAAACGCGCAGCTTTATTGAAGATGGCGATACTGTGATTATGAAAGGCTATAGCGAAAAAGACGGCATTCGTGTTGGCTTTGGTGAAGTACGCGGTAAAGTACTGCCTGCGCTTAGCTTTGATTTTGACAAATAGACCTATTTCATAAAGTAATTACAAATCAGACAAGCGTAAAAAAATTACTTAGGCTGTTAGACAATTATCACCACTTAGTTTAGCGAAGTGCTGGCAGCCAATTAAGTTGGACGCTTTATCAAAAGGAGTTTGATATGAGTTTTAAAATTGAAAAAATCCATCACGTGGCCTATCGCTGCAAGGATGCTAAAGAAACCGTTGAATGGTATAAAAAATATCTCAATATGGATTTTATCTTAGCATTCGCTGAGGACCATGTCCCCTCGACCAAAGCCTTTGACCCTTATATGCATGTATTTTTAGATGCCGGTAATGGCAATGTCTTGGCGTTTTTTGAAGTACCCAATCAGCCTGAAATGGGCTTTGACCCCAATACGCCAAACTGGGTGCAACACTTAGCCATGAAGGTAAAAGACCGCAATGCGTTAATGGCTGCAAAAAAGCATTTAGAAGAAAATGGCATCGACGTAGTCGGCGTGACCAATCACGGTATTTTTCATTCTATCTATTTCTTTGATCCTAGTGGCCATCGTATGGAACTTACCTACGATGATAGTACCTCAGAAGAAAAAGTCTCGATGATTACAGAAGAGATAAAACATGAGATGCTAGATGAATGGTCGCGCACCAAACGTGCGCCCGTTCATACCCAGTTTTTACATGCAGAAGAACTCGCTGAAGCAAGAGACGTGGCGCCCGTTGGTGAGTAACAGCGTCAATTTATGCAATAGTTAAAACTTACTTTATTCAGTAGTTAAGTTAAATAGCAAGTTTTGACTAGGCTATTTGATAGCGTCGTGCAATGGCTAGTATCTGCTCAACCACGTTATGTTGCTCATTCATTGGTAACTGCTCGGTGGTACCAATGATAGTAATAGCATATTCTAATGGCAAGCTTTCAGCAGATGGTTTGTCATTAGCCGTTAGCTGATTATTGCTAAGCGGCTGATTAGTGGTCGAGGTTTTGATTTCTAGTTGCGGCACAAGCACTGGAATGGTAATGGCATTAATCCCCATTAACATATCGCCAGTGACCGTAGCATAGCCTTGGGTACGAATGTTGGCGCGCAACTGGTTAAAATTCTGCCATTGCTCTACGATAGTGTCTTTATCATTTGTCTGCCATTCAGCGATAACCAATGGCTTAATAATCGTTTCTGGCTGATAACTGGCAAACAGCTGCCCTGTCGCTGATGTCGTCAATGGCATACGCGAGCCAATACGAGTGATGATACTAATCGGGCTGTCTGGCTCAACCGATTGAATGATAATCGGACCTTCGCTAAACCATTTGGCAATTTGAACCGCACAGTTTACCGTGTCTTTAATCTCTGTTGCCACATGCGTCAGGCGCTCTAATAGGTTGTGTTGATTGAAGTCCGCATGCCCAAGCGAATTTCCTCGAGCGCCAAGCCCATAACGCCCATCACTGAGCTTACGTGCATAATTTTTACGAATAAGACTGACCAAGTAGCGATGACACTTTGCCGGATGCATCTGTACAGCTTGAGCGATGTCTTTTAGCATCATAGGTTCGTTGTGATTGATTAGAACGTCTAATACTGACAATCCAATTTCAAGTGACTGCACGCCACCTTGGTTTTTATTGCTAGTAGGATTGTCTGTCAGGTTTTCAGATACGGGCATGTTTTGCTCAATTAATTATTTACTTTATCAATAATTATACCCATTTATATAACCAACAAGACAACATAATAAAAGGAATAAATAATGATGACACTTTATGGCTATTTTCGCAGCAGTACGTCTTACCGTACGCGTATCGCGATGAACCTAAAAGGCTTAGATTATGACTATATTGCGGTTAATTTGGCGCAAGATGAACAATTAAAAAACGAATTTTTAGCACTTAATCCTCAAGGGTTGGTGCCTGTTTTACAAGCCGATGATTTGCTGTTATTTCAAAGTCCGGCTATTTTAGAGTGGTTGGAAGAGGTTTATCCTAAAAATCCATTATTGCCTAAAGACGCTGCGGGGCGCATGCAAGTACGGGCGTTAAGCGCAATGATTGGTTGTGATATTCATCCGCTTAATAACCGCCGTGTTTTACAATATTTACGCAATGAGCTGTCGGTAGATGAGGCTGAGGTCATAAAATGGTGTAATCGCTGGATAAGTGAGGGTTTTGCTGCGTTAGAAAAACGCTTGGTCGCTGACAAAACTCGCGGGAAATTTTGCTACGGCGACAGCCCGACCTTTGCAGATTGTTATTTAATCCCGCAAGTTTCTTCGGCGCGGCGTTTTGAAGTGGACTTAAATCCTTATCCAAATATTGTCCAAATCGACGCCCATTGCCGTACGCTAAAAGCCTTTGCTGACGCCGACCCTATGCAGCAACCTGATGCACCAAACGCTTAACCTCAAAGAAATAACCTCTAAAAAAGAACTACCCTTAATTTAGAGGTTATTAAATAGGGATAGCTTTTTATTTATATCGCTGCTCAAATCTTCATCTCTTTTTGCGTGACCGCCACTATCTTAATAGGTACCGCACATAGCCATGACATGCCCCCACTACAATAAAAGCAGCCATTCTTAAATGACACAATATAAGCAGTAAAATCATTACCACATTGATCCTTTATCGCCTGCTCATCACTTTCATCATCGACCGCACACCATACGCCCTTATAACCTCGTTTAAGTAGCGCGCGGGTTAAATCGCTCCCTTTTAGCTCATTATTCATACCAAGCTCCTCAGCTATCCTGCTTTAGCATTACTTAATCCATAAGAATGACGCGAGCTCTAACAACTTCCTATTTTATTCAAAACAATACAACATGGGTCGTTAAATTAATTAACAACTCTTTATTTTTATAGAAACTCTAGTGTAGAACTTTAGTAGCAAAACTGTAACATAGAAAGCAGCATTCCCGACAGACGGTAGGTATTTAAGGACAAGCGGTATAAATTTGTAATTTTTACAAGATGCGCCTTATTCAAGGATAAGTAAAATAATGAGCCCAAAATTAAGCTCAGTCTTTTATAATTTCTATTAGCAATAGAGGCTAAAACTCATAATAAAATCAGGTAAAATAGTGGTTATGACCGCTCTTATTCAACCTACCCCTCGTAAAATTATTCATATCGATATGGATGCTTTTTATGCCAGTGTGGAACAACGCGACTTTCCTGAACTGCGCGGCAAGCCCTTAGTCGTTGGCGGAGATCCAAATGGTCGCGGCGTGGTTGCGGCGGCAAGCTATGAGGTGCGTCAGTTTGGTGTACGCTCCGCCATGTCGTGTTATGAGGCGCGTAAACGTTGCCCAGATGTCATATTTGTGCAGCCGCGTTTTGATGTCTACCGCGCGGTCAGTCAAGATATTCGCCGTATTATGCATAGTTTAACCCCGCAAGTTGAGCCATTATCGTTAGATGAAGCCTATCTTGATGTGACAGGATTAAGCGTACATCAAGGTTCAGCCACGCTAATGGCAAATTGGCTGCGGGCACAGATTTTAGTGCAGACGGGGCTTAATGCCTCTGCAGGCGTGTCGTTTAATAAAATGCTCGCCAAGATTGCTTCTGATATTAACAAACCTAATGGTACGGCAGTTATCACGCCAGCGGATGCCGACGCCTTTATTAGCGCGTTGCCCATTGAGCGTTTTCACGGTATTGGTAAAGCGACTGCTCGGCGCTTGCATGCGATGGGTATCAGTAATGGCGCTGACCTACGACGCACGCCCGCTGCACTATTGGTCAATGAGTTTGGGAAGCGTGGTCAGTTTTATCACGACATCGCTCATGGCCGTGACGAACGCCCCGTTAAATCGCAGCGTACGCACAAGTCGGTTGGCTCTGAGACGACTTTTAGAGATAATTTGAGTCATGATGATGAGCTACGCAGACAAATCTATGAGCAAAATACCGATGCCTTTAATCAGTTACGCAAAAAACAGCTCATCGCCTATACCATTACCCTTAAAATAAAATACGCTGACTTTACCCAAGTTACGCGCTCACATACCTTGTCTACCGCTTTTGATAGTGCCGAATCTGCCCATTACTGGCTTGATAAGCTGTTTTTAGATATTCCGCGCTTACTGCCTATCAGGCTTGTCGGGGTGACGTTTTCTTCATTGATGCCTGCTACTCAAATTTTGCCACAGTTAGATTTGTTTGAATAATGGCACTTTACTTGCAAAGATAAAGATAAATTTTAAGTATTTAATAATTACTGCTTAGGCTATTTAATTTATTTTCAGCTTTAATATGAACGGTAGCAGCTGAGGAAAACGTTCTTTCATATCTGCATTTCTGCTACAATTACGTCAAAATCTCCATCTACTGAAAGACTGACTATGACTGATTCTCAACCTGTAAACTTAGATACGACTTGCACCGATACTGCTGAAAAAAATCTTGACAAGAGCAGCGTTAAAAACACTAATAAGATGCTAGATAAAAATACTGAAGTTTTAGAATATCTAAGTGTTGATGATTATGATTATGAACTGCCGGACAGCTTAATTGCCCGTTATCCTTTAGCGCAGCGTTCGGCGTCAAAATTACTATATTTAGCCACCAATCAGCAAAAAGATAGCGACAGCCAGATTATAGACAAACAATTCTCTGAGCTGCCCGATTTGCTAAATGCGGGCGATTTAATTGTCTTTAACGACACCAAAGTCATGAAAGCGCGCTTGTTTGGGCAAAAAGATACGGGCGGTAAGATCGAAGTGCTGATTGAGCGTTTGGTTAACATTTCAGATTTAAATAGCACAGTCTTACAGCTAGAAACGACAGATGGCAAGAGCATTAACCAAGAGCATATTACCCTTTGTCATGTTAAAGCCAGTAAAGCACCTAAGCTTGGGCAACGGCTAGAGATTGCTGATGGTCATATGCAGGCTGTGGTCATAGGTCGTCAAGAAAACTTATTTATCTTAGCTTTTGAAGCGCCGATTTTGCCAGATTTAGAGCGTTATGGTGAGCTGCCTATTCCGCCCTACTTTGAGCGCCACGCCGATGCGACCGACAATACCCGTTATCAGACGGTTTTTCATGACCCAGCCAAACTTGCCAGCGTTGCTGCACCGACGGCCAGCTTACATTTTGATGAACTCGTCCTAAATAAGCTGGCTGCTAAAGGTATCCATACTGCTTTTGTTACCTTGCATGTAGGAGCTGGTACGTTTGCGCCAGTCAAAACCGACAACTTACTCAATCACACCATGCATAGCGAATACGCTCATCTGCCTCAAGTTACCGCCGACCTCATCAACCAAGCCCATGCTAATGGCAAACAGGTGATTGCAATAGGCACGACAGTGACCCGCGTCCTTGAGACCGCTTATCAAAAAACAACGATCAATGGACAAGCGCTTTCTAGCTGGGCGGGTGATACTGATATTTTTATTTATCCTGGGTTTAGATTTGGTGTGATAGATAAACTGCTTACGAATTTTCATTTGCCAAAGTCTACGTTGCTCATGTTAGTGTCTGCATTTGCAGGTAAAGCCGCGATTGAACGAGCTTACCAACATGCCATTAATAACCAATATCGATTTTTTAGCTACGGCGACGCCATGTTACTTGATAGAAAAATAAAAGCGCAAGCGTAAACATTAAGCAAACAATAAATATATTGTTTATAACGACGGTGAAATAAACTGGTAAACTAAACGCTGTTTTGTTATAACAACATAGTTGATACTTATTTTTAAAGGGCTGCACATGTCTTGTCATTTATCTCATCGCTTGACTACGATACATCGCTCAGTATCAATGGCGCTGCTTTATTCAGTCAGTTATGCCGCACTTATGTCTAACGCCCAAGCGGCTACCATGGGTAAGACTGTCATTACCTCAGCTCAGCATGAACCTTTATCAGCCAGTATTGTTGTTACTGACATTCAAACCCCTGATTTCTCCGCGAGTTTAGCTGACCCTACCCTTTATCAACAAATGGGTTTGACTCCTACTGATTCAATGACGGTTCGTTTTCAGCCTACTTCAGCCACCAGTGGGCATGTCTTTATTACGACTACAAAACCTGTCTCTCAACCTTTTGCTGATGTGGTTTTAGCCATTAATGATGGGGGGGGCAGCGTAGCGTTATCCCTAAGACATTGCTTATGCCACTTGATGGCAGCTTGCCCATCAATCCTTCAAAAAATAGTGTGACAGCAGCAAATAAACTTAATCTACCGACTGTCTCTCCCACTAGCGCGCAACCGTTAACAGTGAGAAAAGGCAATCCGCCTCCATTATTACCTGTCTCTAAAACTCCACCCACTCAATTGCTGGCTTCAAAGCCAGTAGCTATAGAAACCTCTGCCCCTAGCATTCAACTACCGAGCAGCCAAGCCTCGGCATCTCAAGTTAGTAATAGTCAGGCGCTTACAGCAACCAGTTTATCGCCAGACAGAACGATGACACAAAATAACGCAACGACTTCTCCTGTCAATCGTTTGAATAATAATACCGATATAAATAAAGCCCATATAAATAAAAATGTAGCTATGCAGACAAACACTACGCCAAACCCAACTGGTGCTTTAGACAAAAATAAAACTGCGCCAATGAGTGAGCAAATCTTTGATATTCTAAATGTAAAAATTACTCGTCAAATACTGCTTAAGAATAATAAAAACAACGATATTAGTAATAATGCCGTCATGGTCACTGCATCTACTACAGTAGCGCCTTATAGCAATAGAATAACTGCTCAAAGCAATGCTGACAATAACACTATTATGAACGCGCCTTTAAACAGGGCACCGTCTAGCGAAGTTTCTTATAGTAATGCTTCCACAAACCAAATCGCATCAAAACCTAATATCCTGACAACTGAGCCTTCTATAAAAACGGGCTTTTTAGGCTTAGTAAATACCGCAGCGAATAATGATAATAACTCCAAGATTACCTATACGGTACAACGCAACGATAACTTATGGGTTATTGCCCAGCAAATCGCAGAAAAAAACAATCTTGACGTTCAAACCGTGATGAGTGAGATTCAAGCACAAAATCCGAAAGCTTTTATTAATAAAAACGCCGATCAACTAAAAGCTAATGCCGAGTTAAGTCTGCCTAATTATGACGTGATGCCAACACAGAAGAAGTTGCAAGAAGCCATTAGTACTCAAAAGCAGTATCCTAGCCAAGCAAATACACCTACTACCAAAAAATCTGCTGCGCTAAAACCTGCCCCTAAAGCAGCAAATGAGAAACCCGTAACCAAAAAAACGCAGATATTACCAGCCGCCCAGTTTTCCGTGCTCGCTCCTGGTTATGACGGTAGCGCCGATGGCACTAAAACTAAAAAAGGCGTGGCAGCGGGCAATGGGCTTAGTACAGATGTGTTAGATATTCTTAAGTCATCAAGACAAAGTACCGCAGACCAAGCGCAGCGTTTATCAAAGACCAACAATACGCTTGGCAGCTATACTAAAAAACTGCAATTACAAAACCAAAAACTGGCGGAGTTACAAGCTCGTCTCGAAAAATTACGCAATCAATAATTGCCTAGCCGATCAGTGTCGTATGCTGAAACCATGATCGTAGGTATAGGAGTAACTATGGACAATATGCTATATATTATCGCTGGATTGGTATGTATTGTACTAATAGCAGTCTTAGTCATGCGCAAAAACAAAGCGCAAAAACCACCAGCACAGTCAAGCATAAAAGCAGACAGAACAGCGACTTTACCAAAACATACCGCTATCAAAGGTGCCGCTACTCAAGCTAATGTCAATAGTGATAAGCGATTTGATCATATTGAGATAGCACAGCGTTTTATGGAGCAACAGCGCTATGATAAAGCCATTGAAACTCTCAATCGTGGTCTCGCTGAAAAACCAAATGATAGCCAGTTAACTCTTAAACTACTAGCAGTATACGCAACGATAGATGAGTCTGATAACTTTAGCAGAGTCTATGATTCTATTAAAATGTATGGTGATGCCCAAAGTATCGCTCAGGCTGATGACTTAAAAGCATTGCTGACTGAAGAACAAAATCAAGCAGCCGAACGTGCGTTGCCAGCTGATAACAATCAAGACGCTGGCTTTGAAAGTATCGATTTTGATTTACCAGCGAACAAAATCGAGAATAACGAGCCAACCATTGATCCCAGTATTAACGAACAAGCAGCTAATCGTCAAGAATATAAAAACGATTTAACCGCTAGATCAGATAGTACATTAGAAACTTCTAATGATTTTGATAATAGCGCGCAAGATTTTGACCTAAGTTTAGATGACTTAGAACAAGATATTGATGAGCCAGCTGCTACTAGTGCCGCACCTGTCATTGAGCTAGATATTGCCGATGAGGAAAGCTTATCAACATCGACGGTCAGCGGCGCAAATGACAACAATAGCGATAGTGAGCTGGATTTTGACTTCGACTTAGCAGAACAGGATAATACTGCGTCGGAAACTAATACTTCTTTGTCTAAAAATGATTTAAACAACGCTGATGATGAAATAACATTAAATGATGAAGATTTTGTCTTAGACTTAGCAGACTTAGAGCTTGATACAAGCGAAGCTAATGTGAATCTTAATAATGAGTCTATGACAGACGTCAGCTCATTAGAAGATGATTTTGCTTTATCTCTTGATATTTTAGATGATAATAACGACACACCAGTTGAAGTACAATCATCATCAGATGAAAATTCTGCTGTTATTGATGATAGCTTGAATGATTTAGATGAATTTGACAACTTTGTTCTTGAAGACCATCCATCAGAGAATAACCGTGTTTTGGAAAGCAATGTCATCGACGAGATTAGTTTCGAAGATGTGGATACGACTGACCTACAAACGAATGCGACAGCAGCCTCAAGTAACGCGCCAACTACTGACAGGTTCGATGACAATACTTTGATTGATGATGATTTTGACTTCGAGTCTTTATCCGCTGCACCAACAGCGACGACACCGGTTGAAGTTGAAAACGATTATGATGTCAGTAGTGATATCAATAGCACTGATACGCTAGATAACGCTACTATTGAGACTGAGATTGAAGCCACAGAGGACTTTTCATCACGTTTTGCCGCGGACTTTGATTTTGTTAAAACCTTAGACAGCAATCAAGTCACCTTAGACTTAGCCAGTCAATATGTGCAATTGGGCGAATATGATAGTGCCAAACGTTTACTGATTGAGGTCATTAACCAAGGTAATAGCGAGCAGCAGAGTCAAGCGCAAGCACTCCTAGATCGCACTGCATAAAAAGTAGCATTTTCTTCCATCAGCAAGTATTCTATTAGCATAAGAATACTTGCTGATTTTTTTGCAGTTAGCTTTTCTACTATTTAACGTGCTAAATTACTCGTATTATCATCACCTTTTCCAATACTCTCTGATTGTGGCCATACTATGCCCTCTTCTGCTATGAAAAGAACACTCTCCACACCTACTCAACTCATTTATGCTGGCGGCACTTTTGGCAGTTATGGACGTCCATTAGCGCCATTATCAGCAGATATTTTTTTGCCAACGCTGCAACAATTATTGGCTGAACACAGTGCAGCTACGCACCTAGCGCCCGTATCTTGGTTAAATAACGGTCTGATTAAGGACAGCAGCCAACTTACCCCTCACGATTTTATTCATTTTTATCGGCTGTTATTATCGGCTTATGCACAAGGCCATAAACGCTTTGTTTTAATTACTGGTACAGATACCTTGAGTTATTTAGGGGCTTTTTTGGCTGAGGCTTTTGCTGGCAGCGATATTTGCGTTGTCGTTACGGGTAGCATGCGCCCCTTACTCGATAGTGAAGTGCTGGATGCTTATACGATTGATACCCATAGCGACGCTTGGGACAACCTCACTGACGCATTAAAACTGGCGGCAGCTGGTGAGTCAGGCGTGAAGATTAGCTTTGGCGGCGAATCATGGCCTGCACAAACCGTGCAAAAAATTCATAGCCATGACTTTATGGCGTTTACCGGTCACTCACGAGCGGCATATCCGGCCAATAGTTATATCAAAAGCTTATCAGATACCCGCCGCCAGCATTGGCTAGATGATCAGCAAGCACTGGTCAGCACTATCGAAGCTCGGGCGGAGCAAGCACGCGTTCACGCTTTATATTGTTTGCCAAATGATACGGACGTTTTAAACAATCAGCTGCGCGCCTTATTATCACAGCCGCCTTGTGGCATTATTTTATTAGGTTTTGGCTCTGGTAATGTACCTTACTCGCCAGCTTTAGCAGAAACATTGCAACTGGCTTATGAAAAAGGTCACATGCTGATATGTGCCAGTCAATGCCCGTTTGGCGGCGTTAGTGACACTTATGCGGCGGGCAGTTGGCAATACGATTATCACGTGATTGCCGGCGGCCGCTTAACCATTCCCGCAATTTATGCGCGCTTGCTATGGCTATTAGTGCGTTATGATACCCCGGCCAGACGGCGTCAGCGTTGGTTAAATAATGTCAATCAGGCCGGTACTACTATCAAAAAACGCTAAATAACTATTCACTGTTTATCACTCTATAAGCTTTAACATGACAATACCTGAGACCGAAAATATCAAAAATGACAACATTAAAGCTGAAACCGCAACTGAAGACCGAGCAACTTATACCTTAGCCATTGCCATCGAGTTTTTAGGTACAAATTATCATGGTTGGCAACGACAACGAGAAGTGCTTGGCGTCCAAGAAGCGTTAGAAACCGCTATCAGCAAGGTCGCCAATGAGCCAGTAGAAGTGGTGGCAGCGGGGCGTACGGATTCAAGCGTCCATGCCAGCAATATGATTGCGCATTTTGTCACTCATGCTTATCGCCCTACCCATAACTGGCTACGCGGCATCAATAGCTTATTACCCGATGATATTGCTCTGCGCTGGATTCAACCGATGCCCGCTGACTTTCATGCGCGCTTTGGCGCGATTGCCCGCCGTTATCGCTATATCACTCTTAATCAAGCCCAGCGCCCTGCTATTTTAAATCATCAAGTGACTCACATTTATGAGCCGCTAGATTTAGCGGCGATGCAATTAGCGGCGGCTGATATTGCCGGTACTCATGATTTTAGTAGCTATCGTGCAGCCGCTTGTCAATCTAATCAGCCTGTGCGTCATGTCAGTCACGCCAGACTATTTGCGCATGGGCAGTTTATCGTTTTTGATATTCAAGCGGATGGGTTTTTACATCATATGGTGCGCAATCTGATGGGCACCCTCTACGCTATCGGCCGACATGAGTTGCCGCCAGCCGCCTTTTTAGATATTTTAGCCAAAAAAGACCGTAGCATTGCTCCGCCGACCGCTTCTGGTGACGGCCTGTATTTTATCAATGCCTACTATCCTGAACGCTTTCAACAGTTATTGCCACACGCGCCTTTGACGCCTGTTTGGCTTAACCTGCCTGATTAAATAATGAGCGAACATCGTTAATACAAACAGACATACATATCACTTACAAGCTGTCAAGTAAAAATCAGGTTCTGTATTGCTTTAATCCGCTAACTTGCGTATAATATGGTCTTATTTTTAATTGATTGATAGATAAAAAATTATGGCAAAAGACGATATTATTGAATTTGAAGGCGAAGTCATCGACACCCTTCCAAATACGTTATTTAAAGTTCGCCTAGAAAACGGACACGAAATCATTGCGCACATTTCAGGTAAGATGCGTAAACACTATATCCGCATTTTAACTGGCGATAAAGTTAAGGTTGAGATGACGCCTTACGACCTATCAAAAGGTCGCATTACTTACCGTGGTAAAAACTAAAATTTTATTACCTAAAATGGTTATAACTGCATTGATGTAAATGCTTGAGTGGTTTAACTGATAATAATAATGACATTGCTAACCTACTCATTATTACCTAGCGAATTTTAGTGTTCTAATATCAGTTTTTTGCTTTTACCATAAAAAAATACCGCTATTGTAGCGGTATTTTTTTGTCTTCATTTTAAGGAGTAGGCTTCAAAGTCTAATTATTCTATACATAACAACTTCTTATTTAAACTCGACCGTGGCACCATCTTGAATCACACCTAACAGAGCTAAAGCATCCCAGTTAGTCAGGCGGATACAGCCAGCCGATGCTTGACGGCTAATACGCGCAGGATCTGGCGAGCCATGAATACCGTAAGAAGGCTTACTCAGCCCTATCCATACCAAACCGACCGGATTGTTTGGGCCTGGCGGAATGATAGACTTACTGCCATCGTCACCCGTATAGGTATAGTTAGGCTCATGCACTTTTACTTCTACCGTATGCGTACCTGTTGGTGAGGGCGTTGCAGTACTGCCCACAGTAGTCGGATAGCTAGCAATTAAGTTGTCTTTATCGTCATAAGCATATAACGTTTCGGTTGCTTTATCAGCAACGACACGGCTCACAGATTTGGTATTTGGATTGCCCGGGTTATAAACAGTAATGGTTTCGCCGGCGCTGAATTTAGCATTAGGATTGAGCGCTTTAAGATATTTTTCGCTCATATGGAACTTTTCTGCTAAGCCTTCCGTTACGCTTTCATAATACATGCCATCGAGCTTGGCTTTGGCTTCTGCGCCAGCGGGAATGGTGGTGGTTTTGATATTAACGTCATCTTCGCTCAGCTGATAACGAACCAATACTGGCTGCGTCGTTAGCTTTTCATTTTTAGTCAATGCTTGCCAAGTCTCGTTATTTAAAGTATCCGTTACCGTCAAGCCATTGGCTTTTTGAAACGCTTGCATGGCTTTGATGGTGTTCTTACCCCAATATCCATCAACTGCACCTACGCCATTTTGGTTCCAGTTTAATAGAGCTTGCAGCTTGGTAGTAGTATCACGATCTCTCTTCATTCCTTGTTTCCAAGTAGCACTATTTACCTTTTGCGCCTGCACTGGCAGATTTTCAGTTGTATATTTAATCGTTGGTAAGTACTTATTTAATGACGTCGCTGCTTTACTATTACTGGCAACTTTTTGACTGACGCCGTTGGTTACTGGGCTAATATCTTTATTATTGTCAGTTTTAGTATGGTCAGTGGCAGCAAAGCTTGGACTCATCACTAAAGCCGCCGATAAACCCAGTGCTGCTAATGCGCTAGTAATTTTTGTTACTTGATACATGTAAAACTCCTAGAATTTTTATTGGTATTGTTCTTATTAGAATTTAATGAAAAATTGCCTATCAAGACCCTTTGTTTATAAATATTTTATTTAGAGCTTAATGGTTTTTAAATTATTATGATGTCAGACAAAAATAGTGCAGATAAACAATCTCTACTTTAATAGGCTAATGAGCTATTTATAGTGACAGATCGGCGTGTGAGGATATAACAGCTTTGTGTTAATTAAACCTATATCCTGCGGTAGCTGTGTTAAAAAAAGGCTTTTTTTGCGACTATTTGAGTAAGTGTGTTACCTTCCATAAATGCGCCGTATAGGCATAAAAAAACCCATAACTTGCTTAGCAAATTATGGGGATATTACTCTTATGATTTAGAACTAATTAGGATGTAGAAATATCAGCTTCTATTAAAGCGGTATTCATTAGGCCAATTTTGCCAAAACCGCCTGCCCCATCTCTTTACAGCCTACTTGTTTAAGCCCCGTCTCACTACGATCGAGAATATCAATGGTACGTAAGCCATCGTCAAGCACTTCACTGACCGCTTGCTCAATCGCTTGTGCCGCGGTTTCTTGTTTAAAGGTATAACGCAGCATCATCGCCACCGATAAAATAGTCGCCAATGGATTGGCTTTATCTTGACCGGCGATATCAGGCGCTGAACCATGGCAAGGCTCATACATACCTTTACCTGCCTCATCAAGGCTCGCCGATGGCAGCATGCCGATAGAGCCGGTCAGCATGGCTGCTTCATCAGATAAAATATCACCAAACATGTTGCCCGTGACCATGACATCAAACTGTTTAGGATCTTTAATCAGCTGCATACAAGCATTGTCCGCGTACATATGCGATAACGCTACGTCATTATAATCCGCTTCCTGCATCTCAATCATCGTCTGCTTCCACAGCTCGGTGACTTCTAAGACATTGGCTTTATCGATTGAGCAAACCTTGGCGGGCGTACCGGCTGCTTGTGCGCGGGTTTTTGCCAACTCAAAAGCAACTTTACCGATACGCTGAATTTCACTGGTGCTATAAACCATGGTGTTATAGCCTTGCTGCTCGCCATTTTCTAGGGTACGAATACCGCGCGGCTCACCAAAATAAATACCGCCAGTCAATTCTCGAACGATTAACAAGTCCAAACCTGAGATAATTTCAGGCTTGATGCTTGAAGCATTAGCAAGCTGCGGATAGAGTTTTGCCACACGCAGATTGGCAAACAAACCAAGCTCGCTACGAATTTTCAGCAGACCACGTTCAGGACGTTTGCTACGTTCGATAGCATCCCATTTAGGACCACCCACAGCACCTAGTAACACAGCATCTGCTGCGCGCGCACGTTGAAGCGTTTCTTCTGGTAGCGGTTCACCCGTTGCATCAACCGCCACACCGCCAATTAATCCAGATTCTAGGGTCAAACCTAAAGCGAACTTATCATTGACAGCATTTAGCACATCAATGGCTTGAGTCATGATTTCAGGGCCGATGCCATCGCCTGCTAATGTTAAAATCGTTGCCATATTAATCCTTGTGGGTAAATGGGGAAGTAAGTTGTTGTTTATGGTATTGCTAGTTATAGTATTGCTAGCAGGCTTATATAGCCTGTTAAAAAACGACTTCTTGGGCAATGGGCTGCGCAAGAAGTCAGGGTCTATCGTCAATATTTAATAATTACTTGTATCTAACTTTATCTATCCAGCTTTGGTTTTCACTTTATTTTTCGCTGCTGATGGCGTTTGAGCGGGCGCTGCCTTAACCACACGAGTTTCTACAAACTCTCCTTGGTGCTCAGCCCCCATCTCTTTACAAAAACGGCGCTTTACGCTGTTGCCTTGATAAAGATCGACACACAATGGCTCTGGAGAAGCCGTTTCTAACAAGCTACCTGAATTTGCGCCAGATTTTTTTTGGTAAGCACGCAGCTGATACGTACCTTCTTCCATAAAGTCGTGAATCATCGCAAAACGCTCAACGTAGCCCAAATTATTTTCTGGATAAAAATTAATCTGCACTTCGCGCTTCGCAGGTGTGACTCGCGCATAATAATTGGTAAGCCCAGGCATAGCAGACGCAGTTAAGGGAACAATTTTAATGGCGTTTTTATGGCTCAGCGGTGTCATATCCATCGCAATGGGCACGGAGACCTGCTTATTGCCGGCACGACTTTTGCCATTTGCCTCTTGTGTCTTGACTAGCATAGTGGGATTGATCGGCTCATGAGTCTCACTGCTTATAATGCGTGTCTGATCAATGCGCGCTATTTCACAATGATACGTTCCCACGCAGGCGATATTTACTTCACCAGCGACGGGTTTTATTTTGCCTGTCCACGCTTTGGCATTCTCTGCCGAGTCTATCTGCTGATAGCCCGTCAACAATTGACAGCCAGATAATAATAAGCTTGCGGCAAGAGCCGTGCCTGTCCATACAGCAAAACGTGTTTTATTCATAATGGCGTCTACTATTTATAAGGAAGAAAATACAATAAGGTAAAAAATAGATTGCCATTCATTTTAGCCACTTAATGCCCATAACTCAACGCTGTATTAGCGCTGAGCTCTTTTTTATGTCGATTAAAATGTTCATATGAAGCGTTTTTATCAAAGACTAAGCTCTAACCTCATTGAATATCCAAGGTGTTTTTTGCATCATCTTATGCTCATATTCTTTGATAGCATCGCTTTGCTGCAAAGTCAGCCCGATATCGTCAAGACCATTGAGCAAACAATGCTTACGAAACTCATCGACCTCAAAAGCGTACTTTTCTCCGGTTGGGGTGATGACCACTTGGCGCTCAAGATCGGCAGTTAATTCATAGCCTTCATTGGCGAGCGTCGCTTTCATCAAAGTATCGACAATGGCTTCATCTAAAACGATTGGGAGCATGCCGTTTTTAAAGCAGTTGTTATAAAAAATATCGGCAAAACTTGGTGCAATAATCGTGCGAAAGCCATATTCTGAAAGTGCCCAAGGCGCATGCTCACGGCTTGAGCCACAGCCAAAGTTTCTACGTGCCAGCAAAATGGTTGCACCTTGATAACGCGGCTGATTTAGGACGAAATCTGGATTAATCACGCGAGTGCTACTGTCTTGACCCGGATAGCCTTCGTCAAGATAACGCCAGTCGTCAAATAGATTGACGCCAAAACCGGTACGTTTAATAGACTTTAAAAACTGTTTGGCGATAATTTGGTCGGTATCGACGTTTGCGCGATCGAGCGGACAAACGATACCCGTTTGGGTGTTATAAGCTTGCATAAGATTTCCTATCAAATATATTTATTATTGATAAATAAAGCACAGAATCAAAAGTTAAAACGTGCGCACATCGACAAAGTGACCTGCCAATGCTGCTGCTGCTGCCATCGCTGGGCTGACCAAATGCGTACGACCGCCATTCCCCTGACGACCCTCAAAGTTACGGTTAGAGGTTGAGGCACAATGCTCCCCGGGCTCAAGCTTATCGGCATTCATCGCCAAACACATCGAGCAACCCGGCTCGCGCCATTCAAAACCTGCATCCGTAAATAAGGCATCCAAACCTTCTGCTTCTGCCTGCAATTTCACTTGCCCAGAACCTGCTACCACGATCGCTTCTTTAATATTATCAGCAACCTTACGGCCTTTAATCACTGCTGCGGCATCCCGTAAATCTTCGATACGTGAGTTGGTGCATGAGCCAATAAAAATACGATCAAGCTGAATATCAGTAATTTTTTGCCCAGCGTCTAAACCCATATAAGTATAAGCGCGTAACCAACCTTCTTCTTGCGCTTCATCAGCCGCTTGGTCAGGCGTTGGAACCGACTGGGTAATATCCACAACCATCTCAGGTGAGGTGCCCCAAGAAACCTGCGGCGCTATCTCACTACCATCCAACTCAATCACGCTATCAAATACCGCATCATTATCTGAATACAGGGTGCGCCAATAAGCTTCGGCTTGCTCCCACTGCTCCTCGGTTGGCGCATAAGGACGACCTTTGACATAGTCAATCGTCGTATCATCGACCGCCACCATGCCGACGCGTGCACCCGCTTCAATTGCCATGTTACAGACGGTCATACGACCTTCCATGCTCATGTCTTCAAATACTTGCCCTGCAAACTCAATGGCGTACCCTGTGCCGCCAGCCGTGCCAATTTTGGCAATGATAGCAAGTACCACATCTTTTGAGGTCACGCCAGCGCCAAGCTTACCGGTGACTCGGATTTGCATGTTTTTTGATTTCTTTTGAATCAAACACTGGGTGGCTAGTACATGCTCAACTTCTGAGGTGCCAATACCATGCGCTAAGCAGCCAAGGGCGCCATGAGTAGCGGTATGTGAATCACCACAAACCACCGTCATACCAGGCAAGACCAAACCTTGCTCAGGACCGACCACGTGCAAAATACCTTGACGCGCATCATTAATGGTGAATTCAGCAATATCAAACTTGCTACAGTTCTCATCCAAGGTCAGCACTTGCAGACGCGATACTTTGTCTTTAATACCAGACACACCCTCTAAGCGCTCTTTGGTCACTGTTGGCACGTTGTGGTCGGGGCTTGCGATATTAGCCGACAGACGCCATGGCTCTCGGTTGGCAAGCTCTAAACCTTCAAAGGCTTGCGGACTTGTCACTTCGTGCAGCAAATGGCGGTCGATATAAATCAGGCTCGAACCATCGTCACGCTTGCTGACTTCGTGAGCATTCCAAAGTTTGTCATATAACGTTTGACCGGCCATGTTGCTATCCTTTTATTTACTAATGACTAAATGGCTTATTACTTTACTAATGAAGGTATGACTTAATCTATTTGCTGGCGCACTTTAAGTTGCTGTTTACATCTAATATTTAATTAACCAGAGATTTTATAAAGGCAAATATTTTATAATAATGACTATTTATAGTGCTACAAGCTTGGTAAAACAAGCAATACGCTGTCAAAAATGCGCTTAACAGAATAAATATGTCACAATACGTCTTGATGTCTTGTGATTATAGCAGGCTAATCCTATAATAATAATTGATGATTTTTACATAGTCACAAACTTTTATTTCTAATTCATTTTGATTAGGCCAGCCAACTTTTAATTATAGCTCGCTACTAGCTAAGGACATCGGTGTGAATACCACAAATTTGACGACATTCGTCACGGTTATGCAAACAGGCAGCATTTCAGGTGCCGCAGAAAAGCTGTTTATCACTCAGCCTGCGGTCAGTAAACGTATTAAAAACTTAGAAGACGAATTTAACATCACCCTATTTGATACAGTCGGGCGCGGTATTGTTCCAACGCAAGCGGCCAGTGAGATGTTGCCTCATGCCAAACGCTGGCTTGAAGATTATGAAAACTTTAAAATCAATCTCCAGCACTCGCAGCATATTGTCTCGGGCAAACTTGTTATCGGCACCAGCCACCATATTGGCTTGCACCACTTAGCCCCAGTACTCAAGCATTTTATCCAAGCTTATCCTGCCGTGCAGCTAGAAGTGCATTTTGTCGATTCAGAAACCGCTCATAAAGCGGTGCTCGATGGCGATTTGTCACTCGCATTTTTAACCTTGCCACCCGTCTATGATAAACGCTTAACCTATCATACCTTGTGGTCAGATCCGCTTTACTTTATGACCGGTACGTTATCACCTTTGGCGACCAAGTCCAATGTGACGCTCGAGCAATTGGCGCGCTACCCTGCTATCTTACCGTCTGCCAATACCTTTACTAGCCAAATCACCTTAGCGGAATTTGCCAAACACAATCTAAAACCTTATGCCACTATGAGCACCAACCCATTAGAATCTATTCGGATGTTGGTATCTGTGGGACTTGGCTGGTCGGTACTGCCGCAAACCATGATCAGTCAAGATTTAGAACGTATCGATATGGCCGATAATATCGAATTGCAGCGCTATTTGGGCGTGGTCATTAATCCAAAACTCACCCAATCTAGTAGCGTAACGGCTTTACTAGATTTGCTTGCTCCGATTGACTAAACCATCTATTCAATCATTGGCAAGCGATTTTAAATTATTCGCTAATCAAGATATTTATTCGATAAAAAGATATTTATTCGATAAATAGGCGCGTTCGCATTTGTGTGACTCATACGTTATAATACGTCTGACGTTGTTTAGATAACATAATTTTACCTTAACCTCACTGATAATCATATATTGAAGACTTCTAGTAATATATGATAGTAAGCAGTAGGTTTGATGGTTTTAAATGATTGGTTATATAAGCGGCTGATATTTATAAACGATGATTTGATGCGAGTGAGAAGATAAGATTGCGATACAAGTTTGCCGTTTGCATTTCATTACGACTTTGTAGGTATCAACCCACAACCACACCAATCATATAAAACTAACAGCAGATTTTGAATAAAAGCCATTATGTCCTACTTAATGGCTTTTTTCGTCTTTAGATTTTTTATCTTGAGATACGTTGAGATAGGGTTTTTTAAGCAGCGTCTTATAAGACTCAATTTTTCTCATTAAAAATAATGACAGCCAACTATGTTGGTTAAGGACAGTTTATATGAACGGAGTTTCTAGTGGTGTGCTGATATCACTTGGCGCCTATTTCTTAGTGATGATTGGGATTGGCGTGTATGCTTATTTTAAGCAAGCCAATGATACTGAAGGCTATATGCTCGGTGGTCGTAGCCTAGGTCCCGCCGTGACCGCTTTATCAGCAGGCGCATCGGATATGTCAGGTTGGTTGCTCCTTGGCCTGCCAGGTGCCATGTATGCTGACGGTGTGGTCAGTGCTTGGATTGCCATCGGTTTGACCTTGGGTGCTTTTTTAAACTACATTATCGTGGCACCGCGTCTTCGCGTTTATACCGAAGTCGCTGACAACGCCATCACTCTACCCGATTACTTTGCCAACCGCTTTGAGGACAAATCGCATTTACTGCGCGTCATTTCAGCCGTGGTAATTATCTTATTCTTTACCGTCTATACCGCCGCAAGTTTGGTCGGTGGCGGTAAGCTCTTTGAAAGCTCGCTCAATCTCTCTTACAGTACAGGTCTGTGGGTGACCGCTGGCGTCGTCGTCGCTTATACGCTATTTGGTGGTTTCCTAGCTGTATCAATGACCGACTTTGTGCAAGGTATTATCATGCTCTTTGCTATGGTAATTGTCCCTATCGTTGCTTTGACTGACCTTGGTGGCGTAAGCGCAACGACCAATGCTATCAGAGCAATCGATCCAAGCATGCTCGATATCACAAGTGGCATGACAGCTTTAGGTATTATCTCCTTACTCGCTTGGGGCCTTGGTTATTTTGGTCAGCCGCATATTATCGTACGCTTTATGGCGATTCGCTCAGTGAAAGATGTACCAACGGCGCGTAATATTGGTATGAGCTGGATGATTATCAGCCTGATCGGTGCTTGTGTTACGGGTATCGCGGGCCGCGCCTACGTACAAAAAACGGCAATGACGCTAGATGACCCTGAAACCATCTTTTTGGTATTCACGCAATTTTTGTTCCACCCACTTGTTTCAGGTTTCTTATTAGCGGCCATTTTAGCCGCAATTATGAGTACCATATCATCACAACTACTCGTGGTATCAAGCTCATTGACCAAAGACGTATATAAGCTTTTCTTCGATAGAGATGCCCCAGAAGCGCGTCAAGTATTGGTCGGCCGTATCTCAGTTATTGTGGTGGCCCTTGTCGCTATTTTGCTGGCGTCTAATCCAGAAAGCTCGGTACTGAACTTAGTTTCTAATGCTTGGGCAGGATTTGGTGCCGCATTCGGGCCTTTGGTTATTTTCAGTCTGACATGGCGCGGTATGAACCGCAATGGCGCTGTCGCCGGTATGGTGATTGGTGCATTGACCGTTATCCTGTGGGTCTATGGCCCGTTCGAGATGAATGGCGTCGCACTAAACAGTTGGTTGTACGCTATCGTTCCAGGCTTTATCTTAAGTACCATCGCTATCTTTGCTGTCAGTATCATGACTGGAGGTCCAAGACCGTCAGTATCTGCGAAGTATAAAGAGATGGAAATGAACTTAGATAAATAAACCATTATTGTTTACGGTTCTATTAATGAAAAGACCTCGCTAATCGTAGCGAGGTCTTTTAGTATCAACGTTTTATATATTATTAAAAAGTTTTGGTTAGTAGTACCGTCGCTGATTTTTCATCACGATCATCATAATAAGCAAAGTTACTAGAGGTGGTCTCATAATCAAATACCAGTCTTGGTGTTAAGCCAAGTACGGTAAAATCGCGTTTCCATACTTGCAGACCTAATGAGGTGGTTTTATTTTATCTTACTTCCCTCGTTACATTAATGATCTGTGAAGTTAACATAATTTCTTCTCTCTTAACAAACCATAAAAAAGCGACTCTTGTGGGTTAATGCCAGTCAGTTAACGCTGACTGGTATTTTTTTTGGGATATTTTTGTGGTTTACCCTTAACTACCCTCGGGCAAGATCGCTTTCTACGTTCAGGAATAACAAACAATTTCCCTTCCTCTAAAAGTGTATCTAACAACTTAGGGAAGAGTCCTGCAGCCTGTAAAGGCGCAAACCGTAACAGATCAACAATCGTAATAGACGCCATATGAAAGCTAATTCGTAGAGGGCTAACCTTAGCTCTAACTGCCATATAGCGCATCAAACGTCTTATCAGATTATAAGCAATCATAAGCCCCCAGAACTCTTGTAACACAAGCTGTGGCAGCTTACTTCTTAACACCAGCCCCTCCTGTAGATCAGACTTAATTTCCCTAAAAGCCATCTCGATCTCCCAGCGCTGCAAGTACAGCTGTGCCACTTTATCCTTAGTAAAGCGTTTATCATCTATTAAAGAGGTTATGTATCGTCTTGTCTTACCCTCATAACGACACTCAATTAATCGAGCTTGCCAAGTATCGGGTAGGTTTGGGTTTTTCTTTTGAGCTTGGGGAGAAACCGGCATTTGTATCAAGTAGTCCCCTTCACTAAAGGTTTCAATCACAGTGTAACGCAGATTATCTTTAGCCCGCATAAGCCAATGACTGTTTGGATGGGTTTGTTGCCAACTGATAAGTAGGTCTGCTGAGAAATAGGCTCTATCAAATAGCGTAATGCTATTGTCTTGAACGTTTAGCTGACGGGCTAAGGTGATCTCTCCTTGACCCATATCTCCAAGGGTTGTGTCAATGATCTCATGCGTGTCAGTATTGATCAGGCATACCGAACGCATTTGTGGATAGGGCGCCTCTTTGGTTCTGCCTTTGCTTGAACTAAAGTGCTGAAGGTTCTCATCAGTATAGGGTAGTGAGTATACGACACCGTCTACAGCTTGGACGCTAAGTCCCATAAAGTCTTGCTGCTGGGTTAGTGATTCTGTTTGGTAGTGAGCACTTAGTTGATGAAATAGCTGCTTTAGAGGTTCATGCCCGAGGCGTTGTCTTGCTTGTACGACTGCACTGGGTACACAGGCCTGTGAGTCTAGATTAAGACGCATTTGCTCTGTGATATACCAGATGGAACGGTTTCTATATAAGGCGGTACCTATGACTAGCCAAACGACATGTTCAGCAGGTAGCTTACGCCTTCTAATGCTCGCTTTGCCGGTATATTCTAAAGCTTGCTGTATCCACTCAGGATCTATTAATTCACTAAATTGTTCTAGGGTGTCTGGAATCCTTTTATGCGTCTCATTAATAGCGTTTTGTAGTCTCATAGTAAAATAGCCCATCTACTTATTAGATGGGCTATTTTATTACTTTTATTGAGTTTTTGCCTTAACTGACTGGCATTACTCTTGTGGGTCGCTTTTTTTAATATCGCAATTGCATTTATAATAATATTTGGGGCTCTCCTAAATAGTTTTACTTATCTAGGCCAGCCCCTAATATCTTTACTCACCTTGATAAGATAGTTTCACACCAAGGATATAACCATCGTTATCTTGGAAGTCACCAACGATTTTACCTGTCGGTAATTGACCTTTGGCATCACCGAACCATAAATATTTACCACCAGCTGATACCGCCCATTCAGGAGTCACGTTATATTTAGCACCTAAACCAACACTATAGTAACCATCGATAGGGCCTAATGACGTTGTTACATCGCCAGCACCACTGTCCCATCCAACTGTACCACTAACCGCTAAAGCAGGAGCAATACGTTTAGCAAGACCGAGCTCTACTTGCCATTGATCATCTTCATAATCAACTAAGTTCAAGCCATCAGGACGTGAAACTGGATTTTTGCTGGCTGCATTGTATAGTGGCGGTGTGATTGAAAAATCACTCCAAGGTACCCAGCGTACTTTTGCAGTAGCTAACATCGTTGGGTTAATGCCAGTTTGGAAATCAAGGTTTACTGATTTTGGAGTAGTAATTTCCATGTTAGTAACTTGAGTAGATGGAAGTGCACCACCACTTAATGTAGGAGCTAAAGGATAGCTTTCATAGATGTTCATACTATGGTCAATTTCTGACCGATATGTTAAAGCAGCCTTCAAAGCAATTTCTGGCTTACTATAAGAAATACCTGCTAACCAACCATAATCCTGATCTGGACTAATATGTGAGGTATAACTAGTAGCAGGCCCATAAGCAAGACCACGCAGCTTAACATCAGATTTAACGCGCTGTGCTACAGGACCACCGTAAATTTGGAAGTTTTTATTCGCACCAAGTTTCATACCAAGAATAGCAGTTAAATTCTCACTACGAACTTCAACTTTAGTATTCTCACCTGCAGTCGTTGCTTCAGCGCCTATGATTGCATTACCAAGTGAACCACTAGGCTGCTCGTCATCTGCAAATTCACCTACTGAGTCAGCTGGATTAGTATTAGCAACAAAGTTATTATCACCCTTGTATTCAGCAGCAGCGCCAAATGGCTCATCGTATAAAACACCGATACTAAAAGTATCATTGATATCCGTTTTTACACCGTAACGAAAGAAATCATAAGATTCAGCGATATCGCCTGTTGCATTGCCGCGTACGTAAGAGTTATCAAGCGGGTTATTATTAGCGCTATCATAGCCACTGACATCAGCGTCGATATAGGTATAGACAGCTTCGGCATAGGTGCCATCTTGTAGGAATGCTGTGATATCTTGACCAGAACGATCAAGACCTGCAGCGTTAGTCACACTGGCTACAGAAATAGTAGCGATTGCTATCGCAAGAGTTTTTAAATGAAAAGTAGCGCGCATTGTATGTCTCCAAACATCCTCGTTGTTTAATCGTTCTAATAATCCATATTTAGCATTGTTACGCGAAATATAATTTTATGTAAACGATGTCCTGAAATGAATAGTAATGACTTTTCAATACTAAAACAACAATTAAAACGCTTTATTTCTTGTTGATGACTGAGCAGTACAAAATATTAAATCCTTTTAATAAACAATAGTTTATTAAAATAATAGTCATTAATTTATAATTGATATTATTGACAAACTTAAATCGGAAATTAAAGATCTTTATTCTTCAGTTAAAAGGTATTTATTATTACATTCTCTTTATCATAAACGTAAAAAAACGACCCTTTAAGGATCGTTTTTTTTGTGCAAATTTATAACCTACATTAATGATAGCAATCTTAGTTAAAATATTATTTAGCTTGATAAGATAGTTTTACGCCAAGTGCAAAACCATCATTGTCTTCAAACTTACTGACTACTTGTTTGGTTGGGATTTGGCCATCTGCATCACCGAACCATAAATACTTACCGCCAGCAGATACTGCCCAGTTTTCAGTGATATCATATTTACCACCCAAACCAACGCTATAATAGCCTTCGATTGGACCGAGTGAAGTAACAGGGTTGCCTGCGCCACTATCCCAACCAACGGTACCGCTTACCGCAAACTTCGGTGCTAGACGTTTTGCAAGGCCTAATTCTACTTGCCATTGATCCTTATCGTAACTAACTAAAGGCAAACCTATATCATCTTTAGTTAGGTTTTTACTTACGTCATTATAAACAGGCGGAACAATGGCAAAATCTCCCCAGGGCACCCAACGTACTTTTGCTGTAGCTAAAGTTGTTGGATTAATACCAGTCTGAAAATCAAAGTTTACAGATTTTGGTGTGGTAATATCAATATCACCACCCTTTTTTATTCCTGCTACTGGATATTGTTCATATATAGGAAGGGTATGGTCAATTTCTGAACGATACGTCAATGCAGCTTTTAAAGCAATTTCAGGTTTGCTGTAAGCAATACCTGCTAACCAACCAATATCCTTATCAGAGCTAATATGAGCGGTATAACCGTTCGCTAAACCATAAGCCAGTCCTCTAAGCTTGACATCGGCCTGTACTTGCTGCGCGACTGGACCACCATACACTTGAAATTCTTTGTTAGTACCAAATTTTGCGCCTAATATTGCTGTAATACTCTCAGTGCGTACCTCGACATTCGTACCCTCGCCTTTACTGTCTAGCTCAGATTTGACAGCATTTAAGGGTGCGCCAAGTTGTTCAGCTTCAGTTTTATAGCCTGTCGCTTTCTCTTTTGCATCTTGTGCCAAAGCAGCCAATCTACCCGCTTCAGCAAGGTTGCCCTGCTGCTGAGCTAAGCCTGCTTGCTGAGCAAAACCTTGTGCCTTGGTAGCTTCTTCTACTGCATTGTTACGAGCACTATTAAAGTCTGAGTTTAGATCATTAAAAGAAGTATATTTACCTTGTGTTAAATACTTCGTAGAATTATCAACATTGCCTTGAGCTACGAAATCGTTATTACCAAGATAGTCAGCTGCAGCACCAAATGGTTCATCATATAAGATACCAATACTAAAGGTGTCGTTGATATCCGTTTTTACACCATAACGGAAGAAGTCATAATCTTCTGCGATGTCATCAATTTTATTACCTGAAGAGTCTTTACCACTAACATCAGCATCGATATAGGTATAAACGGTTTCGGCATAGGTACCATCTTGCAAAAACGCGGTGATATCTTGACCTGAACGATCAAGACCTGCCGCACTAGCGATACTAGCTGCAGAAAGAGCAGCCAAAGCTACCGTTAGAGTCTTTAGATTGAAATTTGCGCCCATTGTGTACCTCCAAACATCCACATTGTTTTACCGCTACACCGAACTTTGTTAGGTAGACAGTATCTAAGGTGAAGGATACTAATGTGTTTTTTACATGAAAACAACCGAAAAATACATTATTTCTGCAATATGACTGAATAGTCAGTAAACCGTATATTTATGCCAAAATTCGCATATAAACTTATAATAAATGCTGTGCAATTATTTGTTATCTATAATTAAAAAAACTTATTACTAATAGTGCGGTGGTCTATCTGCCATGACATCAAAAGGCGCTACACCGCCCTCCCCATCTTGGCTTTGCACTTGCTTATAGATAAACTGTAGTTGACGTTGCAAGGTTTGAATATCTCTATCTTGGCGCGTAATAACCTCATCAAGCCTCTCGACGGTAACTTCAAGGTGAGAGAGGTTCATTTGCAACTCAATGACCTGTGCTTGTAAATCTGCTTGGCTATCTGACAGCTGAGCTTGTTGATTAGAAGCGTTTTTTTCTATCGAATTTGGTTGGTTCATATTTTTCTCAATAGTAGTTCTCAATAATAGATAGTATAGTTATTTTCTTTATGAAATCTCAGACTTAACCATTTAAAACAGACTTTATAAAATAGTGTTTACAAAGGCATTTACGCATACTACAGTTAGGTGGCAGCATGTTATACTGCTAGGAATTTTGCAACAACCCCTACCTCACTATTATATAAGCTTAAGATATTCTATGGCATTGATACATTTAAAAGATATTCACTTAGCCTTTGGCGTGGCTCCTGTTCTCGATGGCATCGATTTTTCTATCAATGCAGGCGAGCGCGTTTGTTTAATTGGCCGTAATGGCGAAGGCAAATCTACTTTATTTAAACTGATTAATGGCTCATTGCAGCCTGACAGCGGCGAGATTATCAAAAATAGCAGCATGCGTGTTGCAATGTTAGAGCAAGACGTTCCAGAAACTAGCGGACGTATCTTGGACATCGTGATGGGCGGTAGCCGCCACACCGCTGATTTGCTGATTAACTATAATAAGCAAGTCGATATGTGTGCCAATGGTGATATGGATGCTTGCGAGCATATGGCAACCTTGCAACACGATATCGATGCGGTACATGGTTGGGATTTAGAGCGTGATGCGACCCGTCTAATTACGACCATGGGACTTGATCCTGAAGCTGACCTGTCTTCATTGTCTGGTGGTCGTAAACGCCGTGTACTACTTGCTCGGGCGTTGGTCACCAAGCCTGATGTGCTATTACTCGATGAGCCAACCAACCATTTAGACGTTGAAAGTATCGAATGGTTAGAGCGCTTTTTACTCGACTGGCAAGGTCTGACGTTATTGTTCGTGACGCACGATAGAGCATTTGTCAATAAGCTCGCCACCCGTATCGTTGAGCTTGATCGCGGTCAATTGACGAGCTATGACGTCACCCAAGGCGCTAAAGGGTATGCGCGTTATCAAGAATTAAAAGAACAGCAGCTACTTGCTGAAGAAAAAAACAACGCTAATTTTGATAAAAAGTTAGCACAAGAAGAAGTTTGGATTCGCCAAGGTATCAAAGCGCGTCGTACCCGTAACGAGGGCCGTGTCCGTGAGCTAAAAGCTCTGCGCGAAGAGCGTAAAGGCCGCCGCGAGCAAGTCGGTAACGTCAATATCACCATGGGTGAAGGCGAGAAAAGCGGCAAGCTGGTTTGTAAAGTTAAGAACCTGCATCTGGAATATGATGGCAACGTCTTGGTCGACAACTTTAGCACCATGATTATGCGCGGTGACAAAATCGGTATCGTCGGTCCCAACGGCGCGGGTAAAACCACGCTAATTAAAGCCCTACTAGATATGTCCGACGATGAAGTTACTAAAACAGGCACGGTCGAGCTTGGCACCAATTTACAAATTGCCTTTTTCGATCAGCTGCGCGACCAGTTAGATTTAGAAGCCAGCGTGGCGCAAAACGTCTCTGAAGGTTCTGACTTCGTAGAAGTTGGCGGGCGCAAAACGCATATCATGAGCTATCTGCAAGATTTCTTATTTGCCCCAGAGCGTGCGCGTACGCCTGTTAAAGCCTTATCAGGTGGTGAGCGTAACCGTGTGTTATTGGCTAAGCAATTATTAAAGCCTGCTAACATTCTAGTGCTCGATGAGCCAACCAACGACTTAGATATGGCCACCCTTGAGCTATTAGAAGAGTCGGTCGCCAGCTTCAACGGTACTATCTTGCTGATTAGCCATGACCGCTCATTTATGGACAACGTCGTTACCTCTACTTGGGTATTTGACACGGATGAAGAGGGTAATGGTATCGTCAAAGAATATGTCGGCGGCTATCAAGAATACTTGGTACAAAAAAACCGTGAAGAAGAAGCGAAAGCTAAGAAAACTAAATCGTCTAACGATAATGCTGCTAGTAGCAAAGCTAACAATAAAACTACGGTCACGGCAAAGTCTAATACCGCTGCCAAAAAGCTCAACTACAATGAACAGCGCGAACTCGATAACTTACCAAAAGAAATCGCTGCGTTAGAAGCTGAGCAAACGGAGCTAGAAGAAAAGCTGGCTGACGGTTCTTGGTTTACGAAAGATATGGAAGCCGCTACGGCTGCCAGTGAGCGTTTATTGGTCATCGAAGATGAGATGATGACTAAGCTTGAGCGTTGGCACACGCTTGAGAGTTGATATTGTCTAGCGCTATTTATCACCACATAACCTTTATATCGAAAATGGTGAAAGGTTATAAATAGCTTACGACCACTTACAACCGTGTAATGTGCGGAAAGTTAGTGAACATTGTCTTGATTTCAAGTATCATTCCCTATTGCTGAATACCCTTATTATTTATAAGGTCATTATTCATAATAGTCTTGTTGATAAAAAAGCGTACTTTAAGGTAGGTTAAATATTGATAATTAAGCAGTTTTAGACTAATTATCTTGTTTAACACTGGAGTACGCTTTCTCAAGGCTGCTTTATTTTTAACACAATAATTTATTTTATGACCGAAATAGCTTAGAATAGCAACAATTAGCAAAATTAGGCACAGCTAACGTGGCTTGATAATTGTCATTTTTCTAAGCCACAAACCCAGTGTGGGATAATCCCATTTCATTCACCTGGAGGAAGTATTAATGAGCCATGCCGAAGGCGTTAACGTACAACGTCGTAGAGTTCTTATTGCCTCGACTGCCGTCATTGGTGCAGCTGGGGTAGCTGCTGTGGCGACACCTTTTGTCCGTTCTTGGACGCCGAGCGCAAAAGCCGAGGCTGCAGGCGCTGCAGTGACCCAAGATATTGGTTCTATCGAAGCAGGACAGATGATTGTCGTCAAGTATCGTGGCAAACCTATCTTTGTGGTCAAGCGCACTGAAGAGATGCTGACCACCTTAGAATCAGTCAAGTCATTACTGTCAGATCCTGATTCAGATGAGTCGCTACAACCAGAATATTGTAAAAACCCTGAGCGCTCTTTATCACCAGAAGTCCTAGTGGTAGAAGGCGTCTGTACACATTTAGGCTGTGCACCAAACTACCGTCCTGATGTGGGCGCAGCTGATTTAGGCGGTAATGACTGGTACGGTGGATTCTTCTGCCCATGTCATGGCTCTAAATACGATTTATCGGGTCGTGTTTATAGTGGTGTCCCTGCACCGCTTAACTTACCAATCCCAGAGTACAGCATGGATGGTACTATCTTGACGATTGGGGAGGCTTAATATGAGCATGGGTAAAAAGTTAATGCATTGGGTAGACGCGCGCTTTCCTGCGACTGAAACCTATGAATATCACATGTCAAAGTACTATGCACCAAAGAACTTTAACTTTTGGTACTTCTTTGGCGTGTTATCAATGGTGGTATTGGTCAACCAGCTAGTGACTGGTATTTGGCTAACGATGATGTACAACCCAAGTGCCGAAGGGGCATTTGCGTCTGTTGAATATATCATGCGTGATGTCAAAGGAGGCTGGCTCATCCGTTATATGCACTCGACGGGCGCTTCTGCGTTCTTCGTCGTCGTATATTTGCATATGTTCCGCGCCTTGCTATACGGTTCATACCAAAAACCGCGTGAGCTTATTTGGCTCATCGGTATGGGTATTTACCTAGCATTGATGGCAGAAGGTTTCTTCGGTTACCTACTTCCTTGGGGCAACATGTCATTCTGGGGCGCTCAGGTTATTCTAAACTTACCTGCAGCTCTACCTGTCATTGGTGACGGTCTTGCTGAATGGGTACGTGGTGACTATATCATCTCAGGTATCACCCTAAACCGCTTCTTTGCTTTGCACGTTGTTGCTATTCCACTTGTCCTTGTCGGCTTAGTGTTTATGCATTTAGTAGCACTACACCACGTTGGTTCAAACAACCCTGATGGCATTGATATTAAAAAGCTAAAAGACAAGAATGGCGTACCATTAGACGGTATCGAATTCCATCCGTACTATACTGTGCATGACATGGTTGGTATTGTGGTCTTCTTTATCTGTTTCTTTGCGGTGGTATTCTTCTTCCCAGAAGGCGGCGGTTTCTTCCTTGAGCCACCAAACTTTGAAGCAGCAAACTCACTGAAAACACCTGCGCATATTGCACCAGTATGGTACTACACACCTTTTTATGCCATCTTACGTGCAGTTCCTAATAAGCTTGGTGGTGTGATTGCAATGGGCGGTGCGATTGCCTTCCTATTCTTAATCCCATGGCTTGATAGATCGCCTGTACGCTCGATACGTTATAAAGGTATTTTGTCTAAGATTGCCCTTACTATCTTTGCTATCAGCTTTGTGGTATTAGGCTACTTGGGTGCGACACCTGCAACGCCAACAGCGACGATTTTGGCACGTATCTTTACCATTCTGTATTTCTTGTTTTTCTTATTGATGCCGTTCTACACAGCTATTGAGAAGTGTAAACAGCCACCAGAACGCGTTACCGGAGGTCACTAATGAGCACGCTAATTAAATCCCTAGCTGGTCTAGGCTTAGGCGCCGCGCTGACGTTGACTGCTGGCACTGCAAGCGCATCAGGTGGTGGATGTGGTACTTTTACCAATGCCGATGGTGTGGTTGAACACTTAGCTTGTAGTACAGCTCCTATTGATTTTACCAATAAGGGTTCGCTACAAAATGGCGCGAAAATCTTTATGAACTACTGCGCTGGATGTCACTCAGCAAAGTATGTTCGTCATTCGCGCATTGCTAAAGACTTAGAGATACCGCCTGAGCTGGTTGAAAAGTATTTGATGGTCACCACCGATGAAATCGGTGACCATATCAATGCTGAAATCGACCCCGATGTTCAAGCATCATGGTTTGGCGCGGCACCTCCGGACTTGTCACTTGAAACAAGACTACGCGGTGATGACTGGGTTTATACTTACCTTCTATCGTTCTATGAAGATCCAAGCCGTCCTTGGGGCTCGAACAACTTAGTACTTGCAAACGCTGCTATGCCGCATGTGTTGCATAATATGCAAGAAACCTTAAGTGAAGAAGAGTTTGAATCTGAAGTTGGTGACTTGGTTAACTTTATGGCGTGGATGGCAGAGCCAGTACGTCATGACCGCCAAGTAATCGGTTTCTTTGTGATTTTATTCTTATTAGTACTGCTCATTCCAGTTTATTTGTTAAATAAAGAATTCTGGAAAGACGTAAAATAATAAAGCAATAAAGATCCAAACTTTATCTAAAAAAAAAAGCACTACCTCGGTAGTAATGCCAGTCAGTTAACGCTGACTGGTATTTTTTTTGGGATATTTTTGTGGTTTACCCTTAACTACCCTCGGGCAAGATCGCTTTCTACGTTCAGGAATAACAAACAATTTCCCTTCCTCTAAAAGTGTATCTAACAACTTAGGGAAGAGTCCTGCAGCCTGTAAAGGCGCAAACCGTAACAGATCAACAATCGTAATAGACGCCATATGAAAGCTAATTCGTAGAGGGCTAACCTTAGCTCTAACTGCCATATAGCGCATCAAACGTCTTATCAGATTATAAGCAATCATAAGCCCCCAGAACTCTTGTAACACAAGCTGTGGCAGCTTACTTCTTAACACCAGCCCCTCCTGTAGATCAGACTTAATTTCCCTAAAAGCCATCTCGATCTCCCAGCGCTGCAAGTACAGCTGTGCCACTTTATCCTTAGTAAAGCGTTTATCATCTATTAAAGAGGTTATGTATCGTCTTGTCTTACCCTCATAACGACACTCAATTAATCGAGCTTGCCAAGTATCGGGTAGGTTTGGGTTTTTCTTTTGAGCTTGGGGAGAAACCGGCATTTGTATCAAGTAGTCCCCTTCACTAAAGGTTTCAATCACAGTGTAACGCAGATTATCTTTAGCCCGCATAAGCCAATGACTGTTTGGATGGGTTTGTTGCCAACTGATAAGTAGGTCTGCTGAGAAATAGGCTCTATCAAATAGCGTAATGCTATTGTCTTGAACGTTTAGCTGACGGGCTAAGGTGATCTCTCCTTGACCCATATCTCCAAGGGTTGTGTCAATGATCTCATGCGTGTCAGTATTGATCAGGCATACCGAACGCATTTGTGGATAGGGCGCCTCTTTGGTTCTGCCTTTGCTTGAACTAAAGTGCTGAAGGTTCTCATCAGTATAGGGTAGTGAGTATACGACACCGTCTACAGCTTGGACGCTAAGTCCCATAAAGTCTTGCTGCTGGGTTAGTGATTCTGTTTGGTAGTGAGCACTTAGTTGATGAAATAGCTGCTTTAGAGGTTCATGCCCGAGGCGTTGTCTTGCTTGTACGACTGCACTGGGTACACAGGCCTGTGAGTCTAGATTAAGACGCATTTGCTCTGTGATATACCAGATGGAACGGTTTCTATATAAGGCGGTACCTATGACTAGCCAAACGACATGTTCAGCAGGTAGCTTACGCCTTCTAATGCTCGCTTTGCCGGTATATTCTAAAGCTTGCTGTATCCACTCAGGATCTATTAATTCACTAAATTGTTCTAGGGTGTCTGGAATCCTTTTATGCGTCTCATTAATAGCGTTTTGTAGTCTCATAGTAAAATAGCCCATCTACTTATTAGATGGGCTATTTTATTACTTTTATTGAGTTTTTGCCTTAACTGACTGGCATTACTACCTCGGTAGTGCTTTTTTTATGTTTGAATAAATGGTTAGTTATAAAGTTTTCTGTTAAAAATAACCTTATGGGCAATGGTTACGTACGCTGCCTTGATAAACACAGCGACATTGTTTACGATAATAGGCTTTACTAATACATTAGGCTTCCATGATTGATGCGAATGACATTCCAAGTAGTCAGCTGATTTTATACGCTGACGATGGCTACAACAGCCATGTGGTACGCCTATTGCTTGAAGAAAAAAAGCTTGCCTATTATTTATCGCGGCTACATTCTGAGCGTCCGGAAGACTTGACCGAGCTCAATCCTTATCACACTTTGCCTGTCTTACAACAGCGTGAGATTGCGCTATATGAGATTAACGTTATCTTCGAATACCTTGAGGAGCGTTATCATGCCAATAAACTACTGCCAGATACGCCGCAAGAGCGCGCCCAGTTTCGCCAATTGGCTTGGCGTATACAACATGATTGGTTAGTGCTCGGCAAACGGTTGCTCATGCATCCGGACAGTTTTAACAAAGCGCAAGCAGCCTTGGCTAAAAAGCAGCTAAGCGACTCCTTAATTACTTTGTCGCCTTTATTTGCTCATAAACCTTATTTTATGGCCGACGAGTTTGGTTGGTGCGACGTGCTATTAGCGCCGTTGTTATGGCGATTAGAAGAGATGGGTATTGAGTTACCGCGCGCTATCAGTCGCCCCCTATTTGACTATCAAAAACGGGTCTTTGAACGTGACAGCTTTCAAAAAAGCGTACGTTAATTAGACAACCGCTAACGACTCCCCTAAAATAGACTTTGATATAGAATAGCGATATAGTGAATGATTTTTCTATAAATACGACTTTATCGCAAACGAGACAGTATTTAATAATAATGCATAAGGAAACCAAAAAATGAGCGAAGAAACCACCTCTATTACCCCAACACGTCCCTATATGGTGCGCGCGCTATATCAATGGATAGAGGACAATGCGCTCACCCCATACCTGATGGTAGATGCTACTGCTGACAATGTCCAAGTCCCTAAAGAGCATATCCAAGACGGACGTATCGTGCTCAACATTGCTAGCCGCGCGACCGGTAATATGAGCATGGAAAATGATTATATTCATTTTAGTGCGCGCTTCGGCGGTGTCTCGCAAGAGATTTGGGTACCATTGACGGCGGTAATGGGGATTTATGCCAAAGAAAATTCGCAAGGGATGTTTTTTGACCCTAATGAATACGATGATTATGTCCCTGAAGAAGACGCAGCGACTACCTCCAAGAAAAGTACTGCTGCCCCAAAACCTAAGCGCGATAATAAAGCAGGGTTAAAAGTTTTAAAATAATTATGTTAAAAAATCGACTTTAAAATAGCCGAAAGAATTAGCCATAAAAAAGCCAGTCATATTCCATATGCTGGCTTTTTTTATGGTCAGTCCAAAATGCTAACAGGCTCAAAAACACTTAATCTCTTGGCGTTTAAGTGCTTGAGTATTAAGTTCTTGGCAGTGTCACACCGCGCTGACCTTGGTATTTACCGCCGCGGTCTTTATAACTGGTCTCACAAACGTCGTCCGCATCGCTTTGAAAAAACAGCATCTGTGCCACGCCCTCGCCCGCATAAATACGCGCAGGCAAGTTGGTGGTATTACTAAATTCCAACGTCACATGCCCTTCCCACTCAGGCTCAAGTGGTGTGACGTTGACGATGATACCGCAGCGTGCATAGGTCGATTTACCAAGACAAATCGTCAATACATCACGCGGAATACGAAAATACTCCATCGTGCGCGCCAAAGCAAAAGAGTTTGGCGGAATGATACACTCGTCACCGATGACATCAATGAAGCTTTTTTCATCGAAGTTTTTTGGGTCTACAATCACTGAATGGACGTTGGTAAAGACTTTAAATTCAGGCGCACAGCGTACATCATAACCGTAGCTTGAGGTGCCATAACTGACCAAACGCTCGCCGGCATCATTAAAACGTACTTGACCTGGCTCGTATGGTTCAATCATGCCATGTTCTTCGGCCATTTTACGAATCCAGCGGTCAGACTTGATAGACATTGTTGTTCCTTAGCAAATATAAAATCGAGATGATGATATGAATGATATTTTGATAGCGACGATTATACGGAATTGACGGCGCAATTTATAGAGCGGCAACGACTTTAAAGTTAAACCTGCTATTTATAAGTGCATCATAAGCGCTCATAAGCTACCATTTAGCAAAATGATCTTCCGCTAAGCCCATTACCTTATCAAGCTTAATCACCTCATCTACTAGCCGTATCTCACCACTATACAAACCAAGCCATTGCTCAAAGATACTGGCGAGCACACCGAAGTTATCGGTCTTTTTATAGACAGTCATCGGCGTAAAGGTTAAATCAATATCAACCTTGCTCCAGCCAAGATTTTGATGATAAATACGCCAAGTATGCTGCGCAGCTGCATCCAAATCTTGACGTACAAACATCACAGGCGGCAAATACACTATCTGCCCATCAAGCGTTTTCACTGGCGCCGGTTTCATTGACACCCATCGATAAGTTAAGAGTAAAATGACGACCGTCTGGCAAGTAGCTATTAATACAAGTCCAAAACCAATTGGTCTTGTGGCGCATATAGCCAAGCGTCCAATCTAGATTGGCAATAGTCGTGTCAGTAAAGTCGATTTGCTTGGCTTTAGCATCAGGAACAGTAATATTAGATGTTGAATGAGATTTAATAAGTAGATGTCCAGATATTGCTGTCAGCGGCTCTTTTTGGGTAAAGGTCCAACCGCGTCTGCCCGTTGGTGTACAGATAGCTAGTGGCTGTGATTGTCTTGCTAAGGTTGCATTGAGTGCAAGGTTTTGACTATCTAGCACAACGTTAATCTGCGAAGGCGTAAAATCCAATGTTACGGTCAGCTTATCATGGGTAAACGCCATTTGACCTTGATAGCAATCGCCTTCTAATAAGGTCTGCCGCGGCAAAGGTTGCAAGGCTTCGCAAACTTCTAGCTCACTAGTTTCATCATGATAAAGATAAACGAAGGCGCTGGTCGCAAGCTTAATCGTCGCCAGTGCTAGGCAAACTCGATAAGGCGGCTCGATAATTTGGATAAAACAAAATTGGTTGGCTTTAAGCGCTTTGCGCCAGTTTGGCAGCGCTTTTTGCGAGATAAGATAACTATGATAGTCAAGATAGTTGATGCGCTTAACGTTAGCAAAAACGCCTAAGTTAGGTTGAGCGTTTTGAATAAGCTGGTCAATCTCAACTACTCTCAAGTGATTAGCGATAGGTTGATGATTATTATTTTGCTTCATGGTTAAGGCATCCTAGCCAAAATTCATTACGAGACTACCTGTCCTTGGTAGCTAACCATGCTGCTGACGATTCTTCTCTTCGCTTGTCCTGAAGCAGCCCAAACGGCTTCTCTAATAGCTTTAATCTCTATCATCGTCAAACCATCTATAAGTTCTTCTGTCACATTGACTACTGCAAAAGAACTTATGCCAAACGGATGCCTAGAAAACTTAAGCAATAAATCAGTCATAGCTTGTACTGCTTGTAAAAAATCAGCAATCACCATTCGGCGATTGCTAAAATCTGCATTAACCTGATAGCGTTTGCCACTGCCATCTTTATAGTAGCAAACCGCGCTTACTTGATTATTCGACAGCTCAATCACGTATATCGGCGGACGAAATAGCTTTAGGAGCTGATATTGCTTGGGGATAGTATCTAAATGACGTTGATAAATGGATAGACTCACGATACTTCCTTTTTAAAATTCAAAGTCATTTAGATTGTAAGACTTTATATGCTTAGGCTATTTTATTAACTTTAGAAGCCATTAAAAACTATTAGAAAATCCGCTTATCATCAACTGGTTTGGCAAATTTATTGATATTGGCTTCGATATTTTTAGCAATACTTAGATAATACGGCGCAAATTCATCATCGGCCAACACGCTCGGCTCACCTTTATCCACTTGGGCGCGAATACCGCTAGCAAGTGGCAACTGACCCAAGAGTGGCACATGGTATTGCTCAGCGATTTTTTCGCCGCCACCCGTACCAAAAATCGCTTCAGTATGGTTACAGTTGCTACAGGTATGCAGCGCCATATTTTCAACCACGCCAAGTACTGGAATATTGGTTTTATTAAACATCTCGATGCCTTTTTGCGCATCAAGTAAGGCGATATGCTGCGGCGTCGTCACAATCACCGCACCCGTTACCGGAATGCGCTGCGCCAATGTCAGCTGAATATCGCCAGTACCAGGCGGCATATCGATGACTAAGTAATCGAGCTGCGGCCAATTGGTTTGGTTATACAGCTGCATTAAGGCGCCAGTGGCTTTTGGTCCGCGCCACGCCACAGGTGTATTATCACCATCGAGCAAGCTACCAATCGATAGCATTGCCAAACCATGCGCTTCAATAGGTACAAATTGCTCGTTTTCTAGCTCGGGTTTGACCTTGTCTACGCCCAGCATCGTCGGCATACTTGGTCCATAAATATCAGCGTCTAGCACGCCAACCCGATTGCCCAATTTCTGTAATGCTAAGGCGATATTAACGGTAGTGGTTGATTTACCAACGCCGCCTTTACCCGAAGCGACGACGATAATATGGCGGATACGCGGATGCGCCGTTAAGGACGCTTGCGTCGGCGCCGCTTTCGTAATCGGCGGTTCAGCCTGATTGCTACTATCCGTATTTGCAGAAGGTTTGGTCTGCTTTTCCATCGCGTTGGTGGTTTTTGGCATGGCTTTTGGTAGGCTTGAGCCCGCGCCTTTTGCAGGCGCTGGTAGGCGCACATTCATATGAATCACTCTGATGCCATGCGGATGCAGCAGATTGCCAAGCTCTTGCTGAATGGTCTCGGGGTCGCTATTTTGCGGCAGATGCAAATCCAAAGTCAGCTCATCGCCATCGCGCTCTAGACCTGTGACCATAGTCGCAAGACTACTATTACCTAAATGGTAATTGAGTAAAACTTGATCAACGGCGCTATCACGAGCCGCTTGTTGCTGCGGAGATTCGGATTTCGAAGATGCTCTTTTTTTTATAAAATTAAACATAGCTACCTCTACTACCTATATCGATGGTTAAATTTGGCAAAAACGATGAATCTTTTTAAACAATAACTGTTTGAAATTGTTTAAAAAAACTCTTAGCTAAAACTTTAGCCTATAAAACTTTTGCCAAATGCTTTTATATAGATACAGTGTAGCTCAATGGGCGCTATAAAAAAACCACACTGTCAGTAGGTATGAGGGTCAAAATTGGTGTTATTTTTTTATTTAAGCGGTCTTATGTAAATGACCGTTTATTAAACGAACTAACCAATTGGTAAAAACCTAGAAGCGATGAATAAATAAATCAGCACGCCTGACGCATCACTGATTGAAGTAATCAAAGGCGCACTGGCGGTTGCAGGGTCAAAACCGAGTTTATTGAGTATAAAAGGCAGACTCATGCCAATGACACTACCAATCATAACGACACACAGCATACTTAGTGCCAGAACCAAAGAGACGGTCGCGTCACCACGCACATAGCCAATAAGGGCAATGGCAACGGCCATCGTCGCCCCGAGCAGCAGTGCAACTAAGGCTTCGCGGCCAAGGAGTGAAAACCAATCACGCATCACCACATCACCCGTCGCTAAAGCGCGTACCATTAAAGTCGCTGATTGCGAGCCGGCGTTACCGCCACTATCAACCAGTAAAGGTAAGAAAAACACTAAGACCAAGTTTGCCGCAATGACGTCTTCGAAGTTAGCAATACTTAGCCCCGACAGCAAGTTGCCAAATACTAAAAACACCAGCCAAAAAACTCGCTTACGGTAAAGGACAGTAATACTGACGTCTTTTAAGCGCCCAACCATGGTCGAGACACCGCCTGACTTATGGAAGTCATCCGTGGCTTCATCACTTGCCACGTCCATCGCATCATCGTGGGTGACGATACCGACCAACGCCCCACTGGCATCAGTAATGGGTAGGGAGATTAAGTCATAACGAGCAACGGTTTTCGCAACGTCTTCTTGGTCATCGTTGACATCAGAAGAGATGACCGAGCTGACCATGATGTCTTTAATCAGCTGTTCAGGCGATGATAAAATAAGCACCCTTAATGACACCACGCCCAATAGCTTACGCGCGTCATCAATCACATAAGCATGATAAATAGTTTCGGCATCGGGCGCTTCTAAACGTAGCGCGTCCAAGGCTTCGGCGACAGTCATCTCAGCCCCTAACGTCGCATAATCAGAGCTCATCAAGGCACCAGCTGTGCCTTCTTCATAGGCCGATAGACGGCGAATATCCTCACGCTTCGCCTGCGCTAAGGCAGGTAATAGCACGTCGCGTTGGTCTTGACTTAAGCGCTTATACAAATCAGTCCGTTCATCTGACGGCATCTCACCGACTATCTTGGCTAAAATAGCGCGCGGAAAGACATAAGCGAGCGCCACTTGACTATCTGGGTCTAAATAAGCAAATATCGTCGAGCGATTGGGCAAATGCGCAAGGAGCTGCCAAGCGAGTTTAGGTTCAATTAATGCCAATAAATCAGCTATATCGATGGGGCGCTGGTTTTGAATCTCTTCAATCGCTTGCTCATACTGCTGCTGCTCGATAGCACGGCTTATTTTTTCGGCATAGGTCAACGCCAAGTCTTTATTATTCATCGCTTCTACTCCGTGCAGCGCAAAATGGGCAACAGGCGCTCATAAAAAAGAGCCAATATTATTGGCTCAAATTAACATAAAATCAAATGCTAAAGGATTGGTGTTTTATTAGCAAGCGAATGATGCTTAAACCAAGCAAACAGCCCGCAAATCTATCCATTGACCACAGCGTTAACTCATAAACCAACCATGACTGGCGACGATAGACTGCCCAGTAAATACATTGCTTGGAAAAGCCGCTAAGAATAATGCCAATTGAGCGATATCATCAACCGTGGTAAATTCTTTATCAACGGTATTGACCAACATAATGTCATTTACCACAGATTCTTCACTGATGGCTTTTTCAGCTGCTTGTTGCGGGATTTGTTTCTCGACTAATGGTGTTTTGACAAAACCGGGACAAATGACATGTGCGCGTACATTATGTTCAGCGCCTTCTTTTGCTAGCACACGACACAGCCCCAATAGACCATGCTTGGCAGTTACATACGGTGCTTTAAATAATGACGCTTCATGCGAGTGCACTGAGCCCATATAAATGACCGTACCGCCTTTGTCAGCCTTATACATATGTTGCACAGCCGCTTTAGTGGTTAAAAATGCCCCATCTAAATGAATAGCGAGCATTTTTCTCCAGTCATCGAACGCCATTTTATGAATCGGGTCAATGATTTGAATACCGGCATTTGATACAAGAATATCTATACTGCCAAAGGTATCCAATAATTGCTGTACGCCAGAATTTACGGCATCCTCTGAGGTCACATCCATGGCAATTGCAAGTGCACGTCCGCCAGCGGCTTCGATAGCATCGACCGTTTGCTGTGCGGCTGCCAGATTAATATCAGCAATACCAACGGCAGCGCCTGCTTTAGCATAGGTTTCAGCAATATCACGGCCAATGCCGCTTGCAGCGCCAGTGACCAATGCTACTTTGCCGGTCAAATCTTGTTGTAATGTGGTCGCCATATTTTATAGTCCATTATTAAATAGGTTGTTTGGATGCCTGTATTACCCGCTTATTTATTAAACTGGCTTATTGGGTAATGCTCACCGGCGTTTTTTCTTGTAACTCCTCAAAACTTACGCCTTCTGCAAGCTCAACCAATTTTAGACCGTTGCCAGTGACATCTAATACGGCAAGCTCGGTAATGATACGGTCGACCACGCCTTTACCTGTCAAAGGCAATTCACACTCGGCAAGGATTTTTGGCTCGCCATGTTTGTTGACCTGTTCCATCAGTACAATTACCCGCTGCACGCCAGCCACCAAATCCATCGCGCCGCCCATGCCTTTGACCATTTTTTTTGGAATCATCCAGTTGGCCAGATCGCCTTTTTCGGATACTTCCATCGCGCCCAATATCGCAAGATTGACATGACCACCGCGGATCATCGCAAACGACTCTGAACTACTAAAATAGCTGGCACCCGGTTCGGTGGTGACAGTTTGCTTGCCTGCATTAATCAAATCCGCATCGACATTTTCTTCGGTTGGAAACTCGCCAATACCGAGTAAACCGTTTTCAGACTGAAGCCAAACATCGACGCCTTCAGGGATATAGTTGGCGACTAGGGTCGGTAAACCAATGCCTAAATTGACATAATAGCCATCTTTTAACTCTTGCGCGGCGCGCTGTGCCATCTGCTCTCTTGTCCATACCATGATAGTTTCCTTATTTTTTACAAAGCCTATTGTTATTTTTTCATTAAAACCATTAAATAATCTTTCATTTAAGCGCTTGTAGTGGCTGCTTTGGTAGTAGTTTTTTCAATACGTTTTTCGGGATTATCATTTAAGACAATACGCTGGACAAAAATACCCGGTAGATGGATCTCATCGGGGTTTAGCTGCCCTATCTCTACGATTTCTTCGACTTCCACAACTGTAACTTTACCTGCCATCGCACAATCTGGATTAAAGTTACGCGCCGTTTTATTAAAGATTAAGTTGCCAGCTTTATCGGCCTTTTGCGCTTTGATTAGTGCCACATCTGCCCGCAAAGTATGTTCAAGCACATAGGTACGACCATCAAATTCGCGCGTCTCTTTGCCTTCAGCCACTTGTGTGCCAACGCCCGTAGCGGTATAAAACGCTGGAATACCTGCTCCGCCTGAACGCAGTTTTTCTGCTAACGTCCCTTGCGGTGTCAGTTCAACCTCTAGCTCGCCTGACAAATATTGACGCTCAAACTCTTTATTTTCACCGACATAAGATGAAATCATTTTTTTGATTTGGCGCGTTTGTAACAATAGACCTAAACCAAAATCATCGACACCGGCGTTATTACTGATACAGGTCAAATCCTTGACCCCGCTATCACGCAGCGCTTCAATCAGCGCTTCAGGAATACCGCACAGTCCAAACCCGCCGATAGCAAGAGTTTGCCCGTCACTAACGATACCTTTTAACGCCTCTGCTGCGCTGCTATATACTTTTGATTGACTCATGCTTATCTCCTTGCAAGTCACTTTTTATATTTTATTTAATGATTTTTCCTGCATGATGCAACTCACATCATGGCAACTCTCGTCTTACCAACCAATAGACACAGTTATTTTAAAAGCAATACACTGCGTATCGATATATCTTATTTAAAATTCTTATGCTAACTTAACATATTATTCTCACAGCGACTAGAGAATAACCATAAGGAAATGGGAGCGGTATTTCACGTTTGTGCTACTTGATAATAGCGATATTACTATCGCCTGCACATGACGTAGTAGCAAACGTTATTTATTCGCTATTTAACACCGGCCAAGGAGAGGCTTTCATGTTTAGCACATTTGCTATTATTATCACTTTATTATTATTGATGTTCTTTGCTTATCGCGGCTATTCCGTGCTGATTTTGGCACCGATTATGGCGATGTTGGCTGTATTACTTTCAGGTGATTTCTTAAGCAGCATTCCTGCCTATACTGATGTATTTATGGGTGCATTAAGTGGATTTTTGCTAAAGTTTTTCCCTATCTTCCTACTCGGGGCACTATTTGGGCGCTTAATGGCAGACTCAGGTGCGGCAACAGCGATTGCCAAAACCGTGGTCGAAAAGCTCGGTGCCAGCAAAGCTATTTTGGCCGTTATTTTAGTATGCGCTATTTTGACCTACGGTGGTGTGTCATTATTTGTGGTGGCATTTGCAATCTATCCGATCGCTAAAGACTTGTTTAAAGCTGCGGATATTCCTAAACGCTTGATTCCAGCTGCAATTGCGCTAGGTTCGTTTACCTTTACTATGACTGCATTGCCTGGCACGCCAGCAATTCAAAATGCAATTCCCATCCCTTATTACAATACCAACGTTTTTGCTGCCCCTATTTTGGGTATTGTAGGCGGTCTTATAATGTTCTTTTGTGGCTGGTTGTGGTTACAATCAAGAGCCAAAAAAGCCGTTGCAGCAGGTGAAGGCTATGGTCAGCATGATGAAAGTGATGTGGGTGGTGTTGGTAGCGCAACAGTAGAAACCAATTTGGCGAGCACGCATCACAGTTCCTTTACCGTTGCTATGATCCCGCTGGTGCTGGTCATCGCACTAAACGCTTTATTAACTTACTTTATTTTTCCATCGATGGATTTTAGCGGTTTACAAGCCCAGTTTCCGGACTTAAATATCGCAGGTTCACTTGGGTTATGGTCAATTATCATCTCATTGGTCGTTGCTTGTACTGTACTCATTGTGCTGCGTATTGGACATTGGAACAATCTACAAAAAACCATTAACCGTGGAACTTATGACTCAATGTTGCCAATTTTTAATACGGCCTCGGAAGTTGGTTATGGCGCAGTTATTGCCTCATTAGCAGGTTTCCTTATTATTCGTGACAGTATCTTAAACCTAACCCCTGGCAACCCACTTATCTCAGAGGCGGTCGCTATGACCACGCTGGCTGGTATTACGGGGTCATCTTCTGGTGGCTTAAGTATCGCTCTATCGACGCTGGGCGAAGACTATTTGAGAATGGCTGTCGCTGCTGGCATTGACCCAGAGCTGATGCACCGAGTCGCTGTGATGGCAGCAGGCGGTTTAGACACCTTGCCACATAGTGGTGCGGTCATTACCTTGCTGGCGATTTGTGGTTTGACGCATAAGCAATCTTATCTAAACGTTGCTATGGTCACTATAGTAATCCCACTTATTGCGGTGGTTGTTATTATCATTTTAGGAACGATGTTTGGCTCGTTCTAAAAAGTAGCTAAAATATAAAAACGGACTATAAATACCACAGAAATCTACCCTTTCATCGAATCCACTTATTCATTAAACCTACTTAGCAAATTGCTGGGTGGGTTTTTTATGTTAGTTTTAGCATAGCTGACTTTAAATAAAGCTAATTTCCTCTATCAAACAAATAACCATATAAATGCTAAATATAGTTAATCACTGTCTTAGCATCGATTTAATTACCAAGGTAATATCACAAAATCGGCCGAATTACGGTATCATAGGCGCACTTTTTTAATTCTTCTCTTTTTTAGAGTTATTGGACGTTTTAAGTGTTAATAATTTAGCATTGATAATACGGTGCTGACTCCTCATAAAGTGCTCGAGACGTTTGAAAATCAACCCGTTTATATAAAAATATAGGTGACAAAAGTGCGTGAGATTTTAGTAACCAGTGCGCTGCCCTACGCCAATGGCTATATCCATTTGGGGCATCTTGTAGAATATATTCAGACCGACATTTGGGTACGTGCGATGAAAGCACAAGGCCATCAGGTCACCTATGTCTGCGCTGATGATGCACACGGTACGGCGATTATGCTCAAAGCAGAAGCCAATGGCGTCACCCCAGAAGAGCAAATCGCCTCGGTAAAAGCCTCACATGAAGCCGATTTTGCCAAATTTTTGATTGACTTTGATAATTATCACAGCACCCATTCAGAAGAAAACAAGCATTTCTCTGAGCTGATTTATCGTCGCCTTAATAGCGCCGGACATATCAGCACAAAGGACGTCAAGCAGCTTTTTGACCCTGAAAAGCAGCTGTTTTTAGCCGATCGTTTTGTCAAAGGAGAGTGCCCTGAATGCAGCGCGCTTGACCAATATGGCGATAATTGTGAGGTATGCGGTACCACTTATGATGCAACCGACCTTATCAATCCGCATTCAACGCTATCTAATGCGACGCCCGTGCTTAAAACTTCTAAGCATTATTTCTTTGATTTGCCTGAGTTTGAGCAATTCTTAAAAGATTGGACGCGTAGCGAAAATCGCTTGCAAGTCTCCGTCGCCAATAAACTGCAAGAATGGTTTGACGCGGGTCTGACCAGCTGGGATATCTCGCGTGATGCGCCGTATTTTGGTTTTCAAATCCCAGATACACCAAGCGATGAGCCAGAAAAATACTTTTATGTCTGGCTAGATGCACCAGTTGGCTATATGGCAAGCTTTAAAAACCTATGTGATAAGCGCGAAGGTAGCGACCAAGCGCTTGATTTTGACCGTTATTGGATGCAAGAAAACGAGCATAAAACCGAGGTGTATCATTTCATCGGTAAAGACATCGTTTATTTCCATGCGCTATTTTGGCCAGCGATGCTAGCCGGCAGCGAGTTCCGTACGCCAACCGGTGTTTTTGCCCACGGTTTCTTGATGGTCAATGGCGAAAAAATGAGTAAGTCACGCGGCACCTTTATCAAGGCCGAAACTTACGCGGAACACTTACACCCTGAATACTTGCGTTATTATTTCGCCAGTAAACTGTCTGACAAAGTTGAAGATATTAACCTTGATTTAGAAGACTTTATGCAAAAGGTCAACTCTGACTTGGTGGGTAAAGTGGTCAATATCGCCAGCCGTAGTGCCGGTTTTATCGTGAAGAAATACGACGGTATGCTGTCAGACAATTGCGTAGAATCAGAATTACTAGAAAATATCACCAAAACTGGTGATGAAATTGCCGCCGCTTACGAAAACCGTGAGTTCTCGCGTGCGATGCGCTTAATCATGCAGTGTGCCGACAAAGCCAATGAATATATCGACGAGAAAAAACCTTGGTCGCTTGCCAAAATCGAGGGCACTGAGAAAGAAGTGCAAGACGTCTGCTCGGTGGCGATTAATATCTTCCGCCAATTGATGGTTTATTTGGCGCCAGTATTGCCTGAGCTGACAGCCAATGCTAAAGAATTCTTAAATATTGATGATTTAAGCTTTGCTAGCCGAAATCAATGGCTACTTGGTCATAAAATCAATAAATTTAAACCTTTGATGCAGCGTATCGAAGAAAAAGACGTTGCGGCAATGGTTGAAGATTCAAAGGCCTCGTTAGCGCAAGCAGACGCCCCTACTGCTAACAGCGATAATAATTCAGATAATAAAAAAGCAGTAGTAAACACCCAGCCAGTACCAGCGGCTAATACTGACAGTGAAGCTGGGCAAGCGGACTATATTGGTATTGAAGACTTTGCCAAAGTTGAGATGAAAGTGGCACACGTCTTAGCCTGTAATTATGTCGAAGGTGCGGATAAGCTTTTACAATTTACCTTGGACGTTGGCGAAGACAAACCGCGTAATGTCTTTAGCGGTATCCGTAAGTTTTATGAGCCTGAGCAATTGCTGGATAAAAAGGTAATTTGCGTCACCAATCTTGCGCCGCGTAAGATGAAATTTGGCATCTCAGAAGGCATGGTATTATCGACTGGCAACCCGAAAACTCAGTTAACGGTGGTTACTTTACCGGACAACTGCGTGATTGGTGAAGTGTTAGCTTAAATGCGGTTGTACTTATAGAATAAAAAAGATGCTTTCGTGGCATCTTTTTTTTGCCTAAAATTCATTGGTGACAAAATAAAAAGAGCGTGGGCAAAAAATAAAAATATCGACAAAAATCTGCCTTTATTCACTTTTATAAAATCAATGACAAATGCGTTTTATTTTCTTATTGCCATAAGTTACATTACTGTCATAATATGGACGTAATCATCAAGGGATTGATTACCTTTATGTTCGCCCGTTATCTCAGCATGCACATAACATTGACTCGGGTAACCTGCAATTTTTAACCTATGAGCCAAAATAAAATGACCTTTGCCACTACTTTACGCCTTAGCCTGTGCGGCGCTGCTTTTAGCGCGGCGCTTGGTTTAACCGCTTGCTCTAATAATGCGACCGACCCTGCCGTCAACGCTGATGATAGCGCAACTAACGATAAGCCTGCCAAAACCTTGGCCATCACGCAAATTGTCGAGCATCCTTCTTTAGATGAGATGCGCCGCGGCATTATTGATGAGCTGGCGGACAACGGCTACGCAGAAGGGCAAAACCTAACCGTTAATTTTCAAAGTGCGCAAGGGAATACCGCAACGGCTGGGCAAATTGCCAAACAGTTCGCCGGTGACAATCCAGATGCCATCGTCGCCATCTCAACACCTTCTGCGCAATCAATCGTAGCGTCGACTAAAACTGTTCCCGTTATTTATACCGCCATTTCAGACCCTGTGGCAGCCAAGCTAATTGACGAAAATGACGTGCCTATCCAAACCAATGTGACTGGTTTGTCGAGCGAATTACCTATTGAACCGCAGTTAGACAATATTCAAAAAATTGTCCCTAATGTGAAAACCATTGGTTATGTTTATAGCCCAGGCGAAGCCAATTCGGTGGTGGTTCTTAAACAACTGGAAAAAGCAGCACCAGCACGTGGGCTTAAGATATTGGGCGTTACTGCCAATCGCCCTACCGACGTTGCAATGGCGACTCGTAGTCTAGCAGGCAAGGTAGAGGTTATTTATACCTCATTAGATAACAACGTGGTTTCTGCCTTTGAAGCAATGGCAAATGCGGCTAATGAACTTGATATCCCAGTTATTGCCTCAGATGAGTTTAGCGTCAGACGCGGTGCGACGGCGGCACTTGGGGTTAATGATTATGACTTTGGCCGTACCACGGGCAAAATGGTGTATCGGGTATTAAACGGTGAAGCGACCAAAGATATCGCACCGCAAGTGATGAATACCTTAACGCTATATGTCAGCCCAAAACACGCCGCTGAACAAGGTACTAGCCTATCGGCAGACTTACTTAAAAACGCCATCAATGTCGACAAAGAAGCACAAAAGGTCAGTAAATAGTCACTAATAAATAGTTGCGACTCAATAGTAAAGAATAAATGGACGGTAATTAATAATCAGCTATACAACGGATTACACAATCAGCTAGGATAATGGCTGGCAGCGCTACCCTTTTTTATCTTTTATATAATGTACGGACACATTATTATTTTCAGGAGTCAGACCCATGTTGTATCAAAATCGTTTTGCCAAAGCTTTATTATGGGGCGGTGTTTGCACCGCTATCTTGACCGGCTGTAACCAGCCAGCACAAGATGCCAACACCACTGACGGCGCTGCAACGGGCGGCGATGCCAAAGCTGTCATGAAAACGGTCGCTATTACCGCCATCGTTGAACATCCAGCACTCGATGATGTGCGTAAAGGCGTTATCGACGAGTTAAGTGACGCCGGCTTCAAAGAAGGCGAAAACTTAACCATCAACTTCCAAAGCGCCCAAGGTAATACCGCCACTGCCGGTCAGATTGCCAAACAATTCGTCGCTGATGCACCAGATGTCATCGTAGCGATTGCCACACCATCGGCTCAGTCTGTAGCCGCTTCTACCAGCAGCATTCCTATGGTGTTCTCAGCGGTCACCGACCCTGTTGCAGCTAAATTGGTACCGAAACTTGATGGCTCTGGCACCAACGTTACTGGCGCCTCTGATGCCCTTCCTTATGCACCGCAAATCGATTTGATGCGTCAAATTATCCCAAGTCTAAAAAACGTCGGTTATGTCTATAGCCCAGGCGAAGTAAACTCAACCATCGTTTTAAAAGCGCTAAAAGAGAATCTGACCCCGCTTGGTATTAACGTTCACGAAGCGCCTGCGCAGCGTAGTAACGATATTGCGATGGCCGCTCGTAGCCTTGAAGGTAAAGTCGATATGATTTATACCTCAACGGATAATAACGTGGTTTCAGCATACGAATCACTGTACCAAATCGCTAAAGAAAGTAAGATTCCATTGATTGCCTCTGATACCAGTTCGGTTGAACGCGGTGCCGTTGCTGCGTTAGGAGTGAACTATTACGATTTGGGCCGCGAAACCGGTAAAATCGTTACGCGTATCTTAAACGGTGAAAAAGCAGGCGAAATCCCTGTTTATACGCCGCAATCGCTTGATTTACATGTCAGTCCAAAGAATGCGCAAGCCGAAGGCATCACGCTTCCACAAGCCGTTATCGATAAAGCAAAAGTAGTGTTAGAATAACTGCCGCTTTTAACTCTAATTCTTAGACGATAGTTTTTATCAATTATCGTCTAGGTTAATTGGATATAGCTATTTTGATATGGCTATGTAGGTAGCGCAGACAAACCCAGCTCTCAGTCAGTAGGCTGGGCTTGTTTTTTCAAGGCTGTAAATAAGCAAAGCTTATAATCAAGCATTCTAAGAATAGGTTTTGCTTGACCCTAACTGCAGATACCTCTATCTGTTAAATTCACCGCTTAGTCGTTTAAGCAAAGTTGGCTGATTGATAGCGCGATATGTCGCCTATCTCAATTATCTCGCCATCATTTATTAAACGCTGGGTTATGACTTACTGATCTCTTATGTCTTTAATTGCTTTTTTTGGTGCGCTTGAAAGTGGTCTGATTTATGGCCTAGTGGCGCTTGGCGTCCTTATCTCATTTCGTACCCTCGACTTTCCAGATTTGACCGCTGACGGTAGTTTTCCGTTGGGCGGCGCTGTCGCGGGTATTTCTATCATCGCTGGAGTGAATCCTTGGCTTGCTTGTGCCTTTGGTATGCTAGCAGGGTCAGTCGCCGGTATTGTCACCGCGTGGCTACACGTTAAGCTGGGCATTTTACAGCTGCTTGCCAGTATCCTTGTGATGGTTGCTTTATACTCTGTCAATCTACGGATTATGGGTGCGCCAAACTTACCATTGTTAGGTGAAACGACCGTATTTAGTACCTTGGTCAGTGATGGTAATGGTTACTGGATGCGCTGCCTCATTATTGGTGTCGTCGTCCTATTGGCCATGTTGTTTTTAAACTGGTTTTATAGTACCGAAACGGGTTTATCGATGCGGGCGACTGGCTCAAACCTACGCATGGCACAGGCGCAAGGTATCAATACCTCATGGATGACCATCATTGGTATGGCGATTTCTAACGGCTTGATTGCGTTAGCAGGCGCATTATTTGTGCAGACGCAAGGTGGCGCTGATATCTCAATTGGTATCGGTACGATTGTCATTGGTTTAGCAGCGGTCATCATCGGCGAGACCATTATTCCAGCTAAGCGTATTTGGCTGATTACCTTTGCGGTGGTCGTTGGTGCGGTGCTTTATAAGCTCTTTATTCAAGTGGCTCTATCAAGCAGTACGCTACGTAGTATCGGATTTGGTCCCCAAGATTTGAACTTGATTACCGCGCTACTCGTGGTATTAGCCTTAGTCTTGCCAAAAGCTAAAAATAAATTTTTAAGTCGTAAAGTTCGGGCTTAATGTCAATATGCAACCATAAGGAATAATTATTATGATGCAAGCTACAGATTTGCGGTTGACCTTTAACCCTGGAACGCCCATTGAAAACCCTGCCCTACGCGGTATCAATTTAAATATCGCCGATGGTGAATTTGTCACCGTCATCGGTACCAATGGCGCAGGCAAATCGACCTTTTTAAATGCTGTCAGTGGCACCACGCGCGTGGATAGCGGTTCAATCTTGTTAAATGGTATTGATGTCACCAAAAAGACCGCGCACCAACGTGCCCATTGGGTTGCTCGCGTTTTCCAAGACCCGATGGCGGGAACTTGTGAGGCGCTAACCATCGAAGAAAATATGGCGCTAGCCTATAAGCGCGGCGGCAAACGTGGTTTGAACTTTGCCCTTAATCAAAATAACCGTGACTTATTTCGCGAGAAATTATCGGTATTAAAATTGGGTCTAGAAAATCGTTTAACCGACCGTATGGGCCTGTTATCCGGTGGTCAACGCCAAGCCGTGAGCTTACTGATGGCGTCATTGCAACCGTCTAAGATTCTACTGCTTGATGAGCATACGGCGGCCCTTGACCCTAAAACAGCGGCGTTTGTTTTAGAATTAACCGATAAAATCGTCACCGACAATCAGCTAACAACGATGATGGTGACGCATTCGATGCAGCAGGCTCTAGCTCATGGTACGCGTACTGTGATGCTTCATCAAGGTCAGGTGGTATTAGACGTATCTGGCGATATCCGTAAAGGCATGGATGTGCATGATTTACTGGATATGTTTGAGCAAACCCGCGGTGAAAAGGTCGAAGATGACAGTTTGATATTAAGCTAACTCATTTTGCAAAATATTTTGAATTTAAAATAAAACGCCTTCTCATTAGGCGTTTTTTTATGGCTGTTTTAGTTTTTAAGAATCAAGCATGACCAATTTTTGAATCAATTCACTGACATGCTGCGCTTGCATTTTCTTCATCACCTGTGAGCGATGTACCTCTACCGTTCGTACCGATATGTCTAAATGGTCGGCGATATTTTTATTTAGATTGCCTTGCATCAGCTCATGAGCGACCTGTTTTTCTTTCTCGGTTAGCTGCGCATAGAGCTTTTTTATACTATAAAGCTCAGCTCGTTTGAGGGTTAATACTTGCGCACGCTCAAGCGCTTCTTGGAGACGGTGACTATTAATCGGTTTCTCTAAATAATCAGCGGCGCCTTGTTTGAGCATATTAACAGCATCAGCAATCTCACCTTGACCAGTTAATGCAATAAGCGCTATCGGACTGTCCTGTTGATTAAGGTGCGCTTGTAGTGCTTGACCGCTCATGGCTGGCATCATTAAATCACTGACGATCACCGCGGGATAATAGATATCAACTTGCTGCAAAAAAGTCAGGGCACTTGACCACACTTGGGTCGGCAATCCTAAGCTGCTAATTAAAAAATTACAGGAATGACGCACGCTTTCTTCATCGTCGATGATATGAACCAGTAGAGGTTCATTATTGCTATCAACTGGCGTTTGCCATTCTGAGTGCTTAACTGAATTATGCTGAGCATTCATACGCAACCTTATGATTAAGTTAATTTGTAAAATTTATAAATGCTTACGCCAATCTCAACTTATCGTAGGCTTTTGATTTTTATAGAATTTAAAATTCTAATTGTTTTAACTGAAATTTTAAAAACTAAGTAAACCAATACCTTAGAAAAATAAGTTGAGAGTGGGGTAAATGCTTGGTTGTTGATAACCCTCTCTTGCTCACTTTCGCTTTTGCTTACTGTCTCTGTTGATTATCTTATTTCTGCGCATCATCTGCCAAATGCAACGGCAGATAAAAAGACACTTGCGCACCTACCCTGTTTGCTAATGGATGAGTGTTTTCCATTTTTATCAAGCGCACTTTACCATTTAACGACCGCTTTAAGCGTTGCTGATAACCATCTAACGCTTGTATAGTATTAAGCTCCTGCTGGAATTCGATATTGCCAAGCTGCATCATACCGCCAATTGACTTGCACAAACGCTGACATATCATCAGCCCCAAGCCTAAACCATTTTCTTTGGTCGATTTGGTGGCGTATTTATTAGTCAGACGCTGTTGTGATTGACCCTCAACTAACTGCTGATTACCCTCTAACGGTTTATGGTCAAGCAACTGCGCCTCATCAAAACCGCCTGCATCATCGGTTATATGCAATACGATATAAGATTTACCATTATAATCTTTTGCCTGACAACGTAACATTATCTGCGTTGCCCCTTGCTGCTCGGCATTGAGCATACTATTCATCAATAACTGGTCAAGAACCAAGCTTGGCAACTGCAAAGTCTGGTAGTCACTCGCCAACCAAAAGCCAATACTTGAGGCTTTTTCACCAAGTAGCAATATACACTGCGCATAGGTGGTGACGATGTCCACTTGAACGTTGTTCGGCTGCGAGCGCCCTGCCCAGCGCCGAATATTACTGATAACAGCCGCGACCCGTTCGGTTTCATTAACAATTTGCTGTAACGCACTTTCTGTCGCTTGTTTGTCTATTGCTTGCTTTTCTAGCACTTGCTTGTCCGTTAGGGTCTTTTCTAGCGCATTCAAACTATGGGCAGAGTTTTTATCCAGCACCGTACTTTCTTTACCGTCTTGGCGGCTGACACTGCTTTGACTGCGAATAAGTAAGCCTTGCGCATAATTTTGAATGGTCGCCAGCGGCTGATTGATTTCATGGGCGATGGATCCACTCATCTCACCGATGACAGCGAAGCGTTCTGATTGACGTAGCTGCTGGTCATAATCACGAATCAGTTGATTTTGCAGAATGATTTTTTGCCGTCGTCGCCATGCCAGCCAGCTCATCCACGCATAATTCACCGTTGATATCAGTACAATTAAAACGATAACTGCCATCCACAATCGATGCGCCTTTACCCAATCGACCATATGCGCGCCCAGCTGCTTTTGTGCTGGATGACGATTCATATCATAAAGGATACGTTCAGCATCGCTACTCGATTCGGCTGGTAGCCAGCGCTGTCCTATCCCTAACGACTCTTGCTCTGGTTGACTCTTTCCATATTGACTCAAACCAAATAAATTTTGATTGATTTGCCGAATCAAGGCAGCTGGCGCTTGCTCGGTCGCCGCCAATGTCCAATTGGGATATATCTTTGTTGAAGACTGACAGCTAGAAGCGGTCGCCACAGGGTGAATAAGTCGGTATTGTTTTTTGCTAATCTTCCCTTGCTGCGCCATCTCTTCCATCAAACAAAGTGGCGCAATCGCTGCATCTACACTGCCACTCGCCAATGCATGTAAGGTACGCTCAATAGGATAACCGACGAACTGGGTCTGATAACGGTTGGATGGCATACCGTTTTGTTGTAATAAATGCGCGACGAGCAGATAACCACCAAAAGCCTCACTGTCGACGGCAGCAATTTTACGCTGCTGCAAATCTTGCAGCTGATAAATGCCGCTGTCTGCCTTTACCCAAAGAGCACTAGCGACGGCTTCCATGGCGCTGGGCTCTTTTAACTGCCTATCTTGAGACAGTTTATTAAATTCATTAGCTAGATTAACCGTTGTAGAAAGCGGCTTATCAACGGTTTTATTGAAACCTTTTTCATGAAAAGCTTTTTCCTTAAAGTTTTTACCATTGATATCAGCAGGCGCATGCAATTGAGCGGTCTCTGTATCAGCTTGCAAGGTCGCAAGCCAGCGCCAATGGGTGGTATTCATTTTAATCAGTTGAACTTGTGGTCCAAGCACTAGGGCAAACTGCTGCGCTTCGATTTCCTGCTGCCAATTTTCTAACGCTAGCGGCACCAAGACCACAGTGTCTTCTCGGAGTTGCTCATTAAGTTGATTAAGCCAAGGTTGCCAACGCTCTTGCGCAGCCGTTTCCCCTTGCGGCGCCAGCACGCCTAAATAGTAGGTTTGTGCATTGGCACTGGCTAGCATTAACCAAGTAAAGGATGCTACCACGACAAGAAAATAAGCCTTCAAGCTCGCCCAGACTTTAGACTTTTTATCCATACACCTAGCCTTACAATTGAGCTATCAAACCTTCATTATAAATTAAAACCATAATTATAATGTGGTTTTCCACAATATCACAATGTTACACGCTCCTCTATACTGAATGACAATCGTGTAACTTTTCATTCACTAAGCTTAAATCCTAAATGTTTCATAGGACTATCTAATAGTCCTCATAGAATGTATATGACGAATGAGAAGCTTAGTAAAAATATCTTATGGAGGGCAGGCTTATGAAAAAGTGGCTATTAATCATTATTATGGCAGCCATTGTCGGGCTGATTTTAGCGTTTATTATTGGGCAAATACTGCCTAATATGCGCACAACCAGCAGTGACATTGAGGTTAATGTCACCGACCCTGCGCTTATTAAACAAGGCGAATACATCGCGCGTACTGCTGACTGTGTCGCCTGCCATACGACGCTTGACGGGGAGAACTATGCCGGTGGTCTGCCTATGCTGACGCCGCTAGGTGCCATTTATTCAACCAACATTACCCCTGATAAAGAAACCGGTATTGGTCAATATACCTTTAGCGACTTTAAAAATGCCGTCAAGCATGGCGTGCGCCGTGATAATAAAGCGCTATATCCTGCCATGCCCTATCCGTCTTATCAGCTTATGCCAGAGGAAGATTTGGCCTCGATGTATGCCTATTTTATGTCTGACGTCAAACCGGTCAAGCAAGCCAACTTAAAAAGTGAGTTGCCGCCAATAGCCAATTGGCGCTGGCCGCTGGCTTATTGGCAAGCACTGTTTGACCCAAAACGTGACTTTGTGCCAGAAACTGATGATGCGCTATTGACCCGTGGCCAGTATCTAATAGAAGGTCCTGGACACTGCGGCTCTTGTCATACTGAGCGCGGTATCGGTTTCCAAGAAATCGCCTTAAACAATGCCGACTCAGAAGAATATTTGAGCGGGGCGGTTATCGATGGTTGGCGCGCCAAAAGTATCCGCGGTGAGCATCGCGGTTTGGCTACGTGGACCGTCGCAGAATTAAATGATTTCTTTAAAACCGGTCGTACTGACACCACGGCTGCTTTTGGCGCCATGGCCGAAGTGGTCGAGCACAGCACGCAATATATGACAAACTATGATATCAACGCCATGTCATCTTATCTAAAAACCTTAACGCCAGCGCCCAATAAAGAAAAAACCTTGCCGGCGAAAAAAGACATTACCACGCAAAAACTGCTTGATGGCAATTATGATTCGCGCGGCTCGATTCTATACGCCGAGTATTGCCAAGTTTGTCACCGTGCTGATGGTAAAGGCGTGGCGCGTATCTTCCCAGCCCTTGATGGCAATAGTGCGGTATATGCGAAAAATGCCGACTCGGTACTCCAAATCACCTTGAGCGGTGGCCGCATGCCAGAAACCCCGCACGACCGCATGGCCTTTACCATGCCTGAATTTATTAACCTGAGTGATGCCGATGTGGCGGAAGTGGTCAACTATGTCCGTAATAGCTGGACCAACCAAGCACCTGAAATCGATGTCGATGATGTGGTAAAAATGCGCGCTTTTCTTGCCAAAAAACCAAAGACCAGTACCGATATCGCCCCAGACTTAAGTATTGATGCGCAAACAAAAGGAGCAAAATAATGAAAAACTCTCCACTCAACTTGCCTGCTATTGTTAGCGTAATCTCTCAGAAAATAAAAATGGGCAAACTAACCACCGCTGCCCTGACTGCTTCAGCGCTTAGTATCGCCGCTATTAGTAGTGGCTGCTCACAGCCCGAGCCTACTGAGCAAAACGCGCCTAAATATGGCTTAGTTACTGCTGATGATGCCAACGAAGACATCGGTACTTATGTACTGCCGCAAGATACTTCTATCTTGGATGAGCCAAACGCTGATGAAATCTTTTATGGTAAGCGATTATTAAACGAAACCAAGCGCTTATTACCCGAGCACGTTGGCGCGCAAATGAACTGTAATAGCTGTCATATTTCGCAAGGTAAAATCCCCCTTGGCGACCCGTATATCAACAGTTACAACTTCTACCCGCGTGTGATGCCACGCGCAGGTAAAGAAATCGATTTAATCAAACGCATCAATGGCTGTTTTCAGCGTTCGATGAATGGCAAACCATTAAAACCTGAATCCCCTGAAATGCTAGCAATGTTGGCCTATATGAAATGGCTGTCCCAAAATACGCCGAAAGAACAAAAGGTCGATATCCAAAACGCGGGTAAAGTGGATGAATCCTTGGTCGGTAACCCTGTACGCGGTAAAAAAATATACCAAGTACAATGCGCCACCTGTCATGGTGATAACGGCGAAGGCATGAAAGACAGTCGCGGTGATATTGTCTTCCCACCATTATGGGGCGATGAATCCTTTAATATCGGTGCGGGCATGGCGCGTACTTATAAAGCGGCGGCTTTTGTGAAATACAATATGCCGATGGGCATTCAAACCAAAGGTCTATGGGGTCATGGCAATGTGCTCAGTGATCAAGACGCCATCGATGTCGCTGAATTTTTTACCCATCAACCGCGTCCTGACTTTGCTGGCAAAGTAAACGACTGGCCTAATGGCAAAAAACCTAAAGATGCGCGTTATTAAATGCACTAACCTGACAACATATCAGTCATGCTGATTTTTAAAATAAAAAAACCTCAAACGCCTGAATGACTTTGAGGTTTTTTGTTATCTATGGTTAATGCGACTAAAAAATTTTGACCAGCCATTATATAGTAGTGCTTAAGGCAATGACTTTTATTACAGTCATACTTACTTATCGCCATTCGCTTATGAGGTCTATCATGCGTAAAATTCCTATTTACTCTCACCCTGCAGCTGGTTGGCCAGCTTTGGTTGCTTCTACTCGTAAGTTAATGGATTATAAGGCTTTTTTGCGTGGCAGCATAAGTATCTTGCATAGCAACCAGCCCAACGGCGGCTTTGACTGTCCGGGCTGTGCATGGCCAGATCATAAGACCCATAAAAGCCTTGATGTCTGTGAAACGGGTATTAAAGTCATTGCCAGTGAAACGATGAGTAGGCGCGCCGATGCCGCATTTTTTGCCAAACATAGCGTTAAAGAACTACAAGGCTGGTCAGGCTACGAGCTTGAGCACAGCGGCCGCTTATCAGAGCCGTTATATTATGATGCGGGGCAAGACCGCTATGTGGCGATTTCTTGGCAGGCAGCGTATGAGCGTATCGCCGAGACATTACAGAATCTCGATTCGCCAGATGAAGCGTTATTTTACACCTCAGGACGCGTCACTAACGAGCCTGCTTTTATGTATCAATTGTTCGTACGCTGTTTTGGCACCAATAATTTGCCAGATTGCTCAAATATGTGTCACGAGCCAACGTCAGTGATGCTCGGTAAACAGTTAGGCGTCGGTAAAGCCACGGTGGTTTTGGAAGATTTTGAACAGGCGAAGCTAATTATGCTGTTTGGGCAAAATCCTGCCACCAATCATCCGCGTATGCTTGAGATGCTGGCACACGCTCATAAGCAAGGCTGCAAAATCATCTCTATCAATCCGATGCGGGAGCAAGGTTTAAGCAAGTTTAGAAATCCACAAAAACCTACCCATATGGCCGCAGGGCAAAGTGATGAAATGGTTGATGAAGTCATTCAAATTCAAATCGGTGGTGATACCGCTTTATTGACGGGCTTGGCCAAATGGCTGACCAAAAATGGCAAAATTGATAATGATTTTATTGAGCAGCACACATCAGGTTATGAGGCGCTCGATACTTGGTTACGCCAGCAGTCTTGGGCAGAGGTAGAGCGTGGCTGCGGTATTAGTAAAGCAGACATTATCAAACTTGCCAAACTTGTTGCTGATAGCCCAGCAACCATTTGTACCTGGGGCATGGGTATTACCCAACATGTCCAAGGCGAAGATAACGTCGCCATGATTACCAATTTGTTGCTACTCATGGGGATGATTGGGGTCGATGGCGCAGGCGCCTCACCGGTGCGTGGTCACTCCAATGTGCAGGGCGATCGCACCATGGGTATCCATGAGCGCCCTAAACAGAGCTTACTTGATAGCCTTGAGCGCGTGTTCAAGCGCCCTATGCCACAAGAAGATGGGCTTGATGTCATCGCTGGCGCAAAAGCATTAATGCAAGGTAAGCTCAAAGCTTTTATCAGCATGGGCGGTAATTATGCCGTTGCCGCGCCCGATAAAAGTGCGATTCAAACGGCCTTAACCACTACCGAACTCAATGTTTTCATCGGCACCAAACTTAATGAAACTATGCTATATCCGGGTAAAAATAACCTTATCTTACCTTGTATCAGTCGTACCGAACGCTTAGTAACGGAAAAAGGTGAGCAGTTCGCGACGATTGAAGACTCTATGTGCCAAATTGTTCCTACGCGCGGTCGCATTGAGCCGATTAGTGATAATTTAAAATCTGAAGCGCAAATTGTGGCCGATATGGCAACCCACGCGCTTGACGCTGATTCGTCTATTCCATGGCAAACAATGAGCAGCGACTTTGATATCATCCGTAATTATATCGCTCAAGCGATTGAAGGCTTTGAGAATTTTAACGATCGTATTCGTGAAAACGAGCGCGGTTTTCATTTATACCACCCTGCCCGTCATCGCGTTTGGAATACCGATAGCGGCAAAGCGCAGTTTGAAGTCCCACAATATCCCATTACTTATGTCGCAGCACAGATGGCAGAAACCACATCGAGCTATCATAGCCATGCTAAAAATAACAATGCTAAAAGTGACCATAGCAAAAATAATGAACCCGCGATTCATCCAAGCAATAGCGATCACAATCCAACCCAAAGCGCTGAGCAAAAAGTATGGCAGCTAACCAGTGTCCGCAGTCATGATCAATTTAACACCATGATTTTTGGTCATCAAGACCGCTATCGCCAGACCAACCGCCGCGACGTGTTATTTATGCATCCCGATGAAATCAAGCGTTTAGGTTGGCAAAAAGGCGATAGTGTTATGGTATCGCGTCAAGACAGTCAAGATGAACAGCGCACCTTAGGTCCATTAATACTGACTGAGATGGATATCGCTGCCAATGCAGTGGCGACTTATTATCCTGAATGTAACGACCTTATCGACTTAGACACTCACGCGCCAGACTCAAGGACGCCTTCTTATAAATCCGTTACCGTTGTTTTGCAGCGCGTTACTGAAAACACACTAGCTGCCAGCGCTTAACAAAGATAGTTTGATAAAGGAAATGGTTAAAATATGATGGTCAGTAAACATAACGTAGTTGCAGTAGAACCTTGGTTAAATGGCTCAGCGGCCGATTTAGAAACCAATGCTGATCATGCTGCTGCGCCAATAATGGATATGCAGACCGTGCCTTTATCGCGCCTACATTTAACACAAAAACATGCTTATTTATCTACAGCAAATGTCTCTTCTAAAAATGCAGAAACAGAGGTTGATGACAAATCAGCGCTGCTGGCAGTAGAGGCAGCGGTTGCGATTGTCATTAATGGTATCCACTATGCGATATTGATGGCAAGCCCCTACCAGCTTGAGTATCTTGCTATTGGTTTTTTGTATAGCGAAGGATTGATTCATCATAGTCATGAATTATTAGAGTGGGAGGTAACGCAACTGACCGATATTGCCAGTTACCGAAAATTCACCAGTGATTTAACGGATGACTTACTTGATGAAAAGACGGCATTTGAGCAATTTTCAGCGCAGTTGCAAGACTATGATGTATATGTAGTAGAGCTGGTACTAAATCAGCGCTGTCATCAGCGTATTCAAGCGCAGAGGCGACAGCTAGCAGGACGTACAGGCTGCGGTATGTGCGGTATCACCGGGCTTTCGCAAGCGCTTCCCGATTTAAGTCATTATTTATCATCCAGCTTGCAACAAAAACAGTCAGAATCCTCCGTGCCCAGTCTTAATTATTTACTGCACATGCATCAGCAAATTAACGCCGCCCAGCATACCCATCAACTCACTGGTGCGGTACACGCTGCAGCCACCATGCAAGGCAAGGATTTGTATTTATTTGAAGACGTAGGGCGTCATAACGCACTTGATAAACTCATCGGTTGGCAATTGCGCAACAAGACCAAGCTGACATGCGTGGTGATGACCTCGCGATTGTCTATTGAGCTGGTACAAAAATCCATTCGTAGCCACATTCCTTGGCTCGTTGGTATGTCGGCACCGACCAGTACTGCAGTACGCGTCGCTGAACACTATGGTTTGGGACTGGCAGGGTTTTTACGCGATGACCGAGTTACTTATTATACCAATTATAAAGACGCTTAAAACAACAAGTTAGGGGCGACTCTTTTATTATATCCACTTAACTCTATCACTAAACCGCTAAGCAATAACTATTTTCTACTTATTTTTACTTCAACTTAACTCTCCCTGTAAGTTCGTAAAAGAGCCCCTAGCCTTTATCGTTACCTTTCCTTAATACAAGAAAATTTGTTTAAACTTCATAGTTTCTCCTAACCTCTTCTGCTTATTAGGATCATTTTAATGACGACCTATTAGTTTATCTTAATGCTGGCTGACTAAAAAGTCTGCGGTAAAATTTGAGATAGCAGACAGAATAGGTTACTCTTACCGCACAAACATGTTACGAGAATTTAACATCGCTGTAGTTTTATTTATCAATGAGAAGTAAATACTGGCAATAACTGCCGTAAAAATTTACTTATTATCACGACAGCGGATGTTCGCTCACAAGCAATAAAGGGATGAAAATCCATCCTAACTGTTGCTTAACGCAGCTACTATAAACAGCTCTATTTAGCACCGCTCAAGCAGTTTAGGCTCAGTGCTTATCCGTATTTTTGCTAGAGATGCTTAGTCAATAAGCGTCTTTTAGCGTCTCGTTACTATCGAGTAGGCATCACTTGACAGCGTAATGGTCAATCCATTAACAGACGCCTATTGAGAGTTGCCGCCGTTATTTCTAAGACAAATTTTTAGTCTATATTTTTTGTCAAATATTTGTCTAACAGGCTGTGCTAAATGAAAAAGCGGCATCACATTTAACGTGAGCGTTTGGCTTGCCTCATTGCGTGCTTGTGCGCTGTATACAAGCAGCGAATAGAACCAATGCGTCCTATTACATTCCTAACAGTTTGTGGCATGACTTTTATTGCAAACCTTTATTCTTCAAACAATTGCGAGGTATGAATTTGAAAACTGAGTCATTGTTCCAATTTTCATCAATCACCATTCTTTTACTTTTATTAGGATTTTATGGCGGTACTTACCTGCTGTCTTTATTGATTAAAAAAGATAAGGAAACCACTTCTGGATTTATGGTCGCCGGTCATGGTGTCGGTTTTGGCATGGGCGCGGCGAGTATGACTGCAACTTGGATTTGGGCAGCCTCGTTTTATGCGGCTGCAACCTCCGGTTATAAATACGGCGTTTCAGGACCGCTACATTATGGTTTTTGGGGCGCCTTGATGATTTTATTCATCTACCCTTTTGGCATGCGCTTTCGCGAACTTGCTCCTAATGGACACACCTTAGGTGAACTTATCCACGCGCGCCACGGATCATCAAGCCAATTAATTTTAGCAATATCTAATCTTATGGGCAGCTTAATTAGCTTGATGGTCAACTTCACCGCTGCTGGTGCTTTGGTATCAGTATTATCGCCGTTATCTTTTCAGACCGGCGTCATTATCGCAGGTGTCGGAGTGCTCAGCTATACGTTAACCTCTGGATTTCGAGCGTCCGTATTTACCGATTTTGCTCAATTAGTTGCTTTGATGGCGATTGGAGTCATCATCATCCCTGCGGTGCTATTTGCCATGGGCGGGCCATCGGTCATGGTCAGTGGCTTATCAAACTTAACCTTAGAGCAGCAAAACCTGTTTTCTTCCGAAGCCTTTTTTCAGCAAGGGGCGCCTTATTTTGTCGCGGTATTGGCTTATGCTATCGGCAACCAAACCATTACCCAGCGATTATTTGCCATTGATAAAAGCAAAATCAAAGCCACTTTTGTCACTGCAACGGTCGGCTACGCGGGCATCGTCATTGGACTTGGTATGATTGGCTTGATGGCTTTGACCATTGGTATTGAACCGCTCGATGGCAATATGAATAACTTAATCCCGCAAATGGTTAGTACTTATTTGCATCCGGTATTTATTGCCTTGTTCTTTATTTTGGTCATTGGCTCGTTATCCTCAACCGCTGACTCAGATTTATCGGCGCTATCAACGATTATGATGGCGGACGTTTATGGCAAAAATATCGCTAAAGGGCGCGTAAAACCAAAAACCATGATGCTGGTTGGACGCTCAACCATGATTATTGCCACCGCTGCCGGATTGATTTTTGCCAGCTTTAAGCTTGATATATTGGTCATGCTGGTCTTCGTTGGCGCATTGTGGGGCACCATTGTATTCCCTGTGATTGCTAGTGTGTTCTGGAATCGCGTCACCAATGTGGCCTTTACCTCAGCCGTCATCGTCGGGTTGTTATTATTTTGCGTCGCGCGCTTTGAGCTGATTCCCATTGAAGGCTTCACCGCACTATTTTTTGAAATTTTGGCCAGTGTTGGTGCTGCTGTCGTCATTGGACTCATGGTCTTTGGCTTTTTAGGACGCAAAATCGGTGTGGGCGCCGCCGCTATTACGCTCGTACTGATGCTCATTTTTGCCACCGGCTTTTTACGCCAATATATGGTCTTGCTGGCTTCCTTGACCGCTTACGGTGCCAGTACCATCGTCTGCGTGATTGTTAGCCTTATGGGTGACGAGCATTTTGATTTTGACCTCATTAAACAGCGGGTGGGCAACTACGATAAACAGCCGCAAGCACAAACGTTACCAAAAACTTAAGCAAAAACTCATTAGTCATTGATGGTTAACCAATGCTTGGCTAGCCATTGTTACTAAAATCTAGTAAGCAAAAAATTTATATAAACACTATAAGGAGACATCATGGAAAACGTCTTTATCTATGGATTTTATATCCTCGTCTGGCCGGCGATTACCCTTGGGGTGCTGACATTAATCTGTACCGCAACTTATCGCGATTTCAAAAAAGCAAAACGTAATAATCAAGATATTGTCTAGCAAGCGCTAAACTAGAATAACTATTTTTAACAAGTCATCACTGAATTTAGGTTTGGCGATGACTTCATTTGCACCACTTTTGCTGTCCTTTTACCTTATTAAGGCTCAAATAATGCCTCATTTATGGTTAAATAGCGGCAACTTAGCAAATAAGCGCTGTTTCGTTAAAAAATGACTTGTAATTTAAATTATTTTTGCTAATATAGGCATCCTTGATTGGCTGGGTGGCAGAGTGGTCATGCAGCGGACTGCAACTCCGTTAACGCCGGTTCGATTCCGACCTCAGCCTCCAATTATTTAGCTATAAATATATAAGTATGACGTTAATTTTAGCTTGCATTATTAATGGAAATGCTTATAATAGCGACCACTATCTAATAAGTAGAAAGCTTACTTTTAGATAAGACAAGTTTTGCCCGGGTGGTGAAATTGGTAGACACAAGGGATTTAAAATCCCTCGCTAGTAATAGCGTGCCGGTTCAAGTCCGGCTCCGGGTACCATTATATTAAAAGGCTTCCAAGCGATTGGAGGCCTTTTTCTTATAAGCGCATTAAGAAAACAGTGCTTTTACTGTCTTTGAACTCTATCAAATAGATCAATCAACCTTCTACTCTCATTAAAAATTTACATTCCGAACTTAGTAATAAATTTAAATCAAAAAAAATCCGACCACATTATGTGATCGGATTTTTAGTATTTGGTGGAGATGGCGGGAGTTGAACCCGCGTCCGCCAGCATTACGCTCATGAATCTACATGTTTAGTTTCTGTCTTTAGTTTTAATCCGCACCGATCCGACAGTCAGGATGGATTGGACGATTCTCTACTTTTGAACCCAAGCGATTGAGACAATCACTTGTGGCGAGCCTACATGCGGACGCTTCAACTTAGTTGACCAACTGTAGGTGATCAGCAACCAAGTAAGCAGGGTTTAAGCTGCTAGAGCGTAAGTTTCGTCGTTTGCGACTATAACAATATATGTTTGATTAACGAGAGGACATACACTCTCGACATGCATCATTGAGTTTCATCACCAGCGTCGAAGCCAGAACATCCCCAATAAGACTGACTATTATATAGTACCTGCCTATCAGTTTTCAACCTAAAAACCTTCTGTATTACATTAAGTTACAGCTCAATTATCTAAGCCAAAACTTTATTCATCCATTGGCCAATATTTTGAATTTGCGGCATACAAACTTGATGCGCCATCGGGTAGGTATGGTAAACGACACTATAGCCTTTCTCCGATAACAAATTTTGTGCTTGCTCGCCTAGAACCACAGGCACGACGGGGTCATGCGTACCGTGTTCAATCAATATCGGCATGTCTTTGTTGGCGGCGTTATAGTTGATATGGTCATTGGTCGCCAGATAGGTAGACAGCGCCATCAAGCCTGCTAAGCGCTGTGGATAGCCAAGTGCCACATGATACGCCACTGCCCCGCCCTGCGAAAATCCCGCAATGACAATATGCTCAGGCTTAACACCGCGCTCGATTTCACGAGCAATCAAGTCATGGATTTGCTGAGAAGATTCTTCGATTTGAGCGATATCGACTTTACGTTCAAGGCTCATTTCTAAGATGTCATACCATGCGGGCATGACCATACCACCATTAACCGTCACTGGACGATTAGGCGCATGCGGAAAGATAAAACGTACTGCCATGTCATCCGCAAGACCTAACTGTGGTACAACTGGCTCAAAGTCATGACCGCTAGCACCCAAGCCATGCAGCCAAATGACGGCTCGGTCAATCACTTTGTTTGTAGGATTATGTTCAACAATAACAGCATCTAAATAGTTACTCATGTGTTTAAGTTCCTTCAACTGATAAATAAAACCAGATTTGTTTGTTTTATTAAGCAAGACATACCGTATTTAAATAGAGTTTATAACTTACCTACTTAACTTTTTAGGCATGCATAAAAAAACCCTCTAACGTATCTAATAGAACAGCAGTAGATGCGGCAAAGGGCAAATAAATAGATGGTAGAAAATTTAAGTAATCGACTGCACTGGCAGCTTAACATCGACATTTTGACCGCGATGGCGCAGATAGTGATCGAGTAACACAATCGCTAGCATCGCTTCAGCAATGGGGGTCGCGCGTACACCCACGCAAGGGTCATGGCGCCCTTTAGTCAGCATCTCAATCGCTTCACCCTCTGTGTTGATACTCTTGCCAGCCGTGGTGATACTAGAGGTTGGCTTCAAGGCAATACTAACGCGGATGTCTTGGCCTGATGAGATACCACCCAAGATGCCACCCGCATGATTGGCCGTAAAACCACCAGGGGTCATCTCATCACGTGAGCGATGACCAAACTGTCCAGCTACCGCCATACCATCACCGACCTCTACGCCTTTGACGGCATTAATACTCATCATCGCGTGGGCAATATCAGCGTCTAGGCGGTCAAATACCGGTTCACCCAATCCGACGGGCACGCCGCTTGCGATAATCTCCAAACGTGCTCCGCAACTCGTGCCTTCACGGCGCAAGCTGTCTATCAAGACTTCAAAGCGGCTGACCGCTTCTTTATCCGCACAAAAAAACGGATTGCTATTGACAAAATCCCAGTCAATTTGACTCGGGTCTAGCACTTGACTGTATTCCGAGCCAATTTGGGTAACATGTCCGCGCACTTGTACGCCTAAGCGCTCATGCAAATATTTTTTAGCGATGGCACCTGCCGCCACCCGCATAGCCGTTTCACGGGCTGATGAACGCCCGCCGCCGCGATAATCGCGAAAGCCGTATTTCATACTATAGGTATAATCGGCATGACCGGGGCGAAAAGTGTCTTTTATTTCACTATAGTCTTTTGATTTTTGATTGGTATTACGAATTAAAAGCCCAATCGAGGTGCCCGTGGTCTTACCTTCAAATACCCCAGAGATAATCTCGACTTCATCAGACTCGCGGCGCTGGGTTGAGTATTTAGACGTTCCAGGCTTACGGCGATCCAAATCTATCTGCAAATCTGCTTCGCACAATTCTAAACCTGGCGGAACGCCATCGACGATAGCCATCAGGCCTGCACCATGCGACTCACCGCACGTCGTTACGGTGAAAACCTGTCCAATACTATTGCCAGCCATATTTATCCTTAAACAAATGAAGTCGATTTTTTAATTGCTGCTTTTTAATTGCCGTTTTTTAATTTAGTGTCAGTGTCAATTTTACTTTATTGATTACCATCTAATAATTGCACATAAGCGGTAAATAATTGACGATGAGTCATAAGCTCGTCATAGGTAATAGCAAAAATACCATGACCACCGTGAGCGAATTTCAACCAATCAAATTGGATTTCAGGATACGCTTGCTTTAACGCCCATTCACTATCGCCGACTTCACAGACCAGCAACCCTTCAGGGCTAAGATAATCTGGCGCTTCAAACAAGATACGATGTACCAAATCTAGTCCGTCCTGACCAGCAGCGAGCGCATGTTCTGGCTCATATAAAAACTCTGGTGGCAAATCGGCCATAATCGCGGCATCGACATAAGGAGGATTGGTAACGATTAGCTCATATTGATGCTCAGCAGGAATCTTGGCAAATAAGTCAGACTCAATCACATTAACTTGATGACCTAAGTCATGATGATCGACATTGACCATCGCAACTTCTAGCGCTCCTTTATCAATATCAACCGCATCGACTAAGGCATCAACAAAGCGGGTGGCAAGCGCAATAGCGATACAACCAGAACCGGTGCACAAATCCAAAATACGCTCAGGCTGCGCCAACTGCTTAATCTCTAAACCATGGTCAAAGAAGGCGGCAGCTTGATTGTTCATACTCATACCGAGCGGCTTTGCCAACTCATTAACATCGAAGTACGGATGGAACTGCTGACGAATCAGCTCGGCGATTGGTGAGCGCGGAATTAGGACGCGCTCATCGACATAAAAAGGCAGGTCACAGAAATACGATAAATTAATGAGATAACTCAACGGCTTACGCTCAGCGATACGCTCTTCTAATAAGCCCAGTACCTGCTGCTTTTCTGAAGTGGTTAAACGGCAATCGAGAATCTGATCATTGGCTGCCCAATCTAAGGACAGCGTGTGCAACACAATCGCCGACGCTTCGGCAAATTCATCCGTCGTTCCTTGAGCGACGACCACGTCATAGTTGCGCAGCTGTGTGACCGCAAAACGAATAAAATCACGGATACTGACCAGTTGCTCACGCGCCTCTGCAAGCTCTGCACGCAGATTGGCAAACTCATCGTCTTCACCGAGCAGCTCTGACTCCAAATTGTAGGTCATCTCATCACCTAAGCCTTGCGACTCATCAGCAAAGTACTGATTTTGAAACTCTTCTGCGCTCATGGTTTGGTCTTCTGACATATCACACCTTACTGATTGCACGCGTATCGACGACATGCGGATGGATTAAATCGCTGACTTTTAACAGCCGATTTATTAAATAAAAACTGGTCATACATTATAGACGTAAACCTTGCGCTGCGCCAATGGCTGTATTTTTTAGCGCAAAAAGCTACTGCAAATAAATAAGGCAACTTTTATGATAGGTAAATGTATCATTAACCTCTTATCACTCTAGCATTTAACGATAAAGCAAATAAGCAAGACTCTAACCAAATGTGAATGCTCCTTTATAACTAGCATGACTAAATTATTTCCCAACTGTAGTGAATACGTCAACTGTTGACGTTTAGCAAGCCCTAAACGAAAAAAGATGTGTCAAAAGTTTGCGAAGCGTCCAAATTATGCGCATAATAGCCGCATTAGTTATAACCATAAGTAAGCCAATATGATGAAAATGAAGCCCCTTATCACCGCTATATCTATTGCGATTGTTAGTGCCAGTGTCAGCGCTGTTGCTGCCCCTGCCGACAATACGCGCACTCTACCAGTACGTAAAGCTGACTCAATGCCTAGTTTGGCGAAAAAAGTCAGCCTTAACGTGCAAGAAAACCGCAGCAGTTCACTCGATAGTCGCGCGCCTGCCGTAGCCACGTCTGCTTTAAAGCCTAAATCGCCTGATCGTATGACGCAGCTGATTGATGAAAAACAGGAAGCTGACGAAGACGACAATGACGCGCAACAAGCAGATGAGCAACAAAGCGTCAGCGCCGATAATATGAGTGTCGAAGAGCTAGCGCGTAAAGATGTACAGTCTGATAGCACCGATGACATCAGTGATGGCCAAGCTGTTGCCGCTCCTAGTGCAGCAATAGCCAATAACCGCCCAGCCGATACTTCTATCAAAAGTATCGAAGATGTCGATGGTAAAAAATATACCACGCTAAACCTGTCTAATTATGCCAAACAAGTCAACGGTGCCACTTGGACACCGAACATGAAGGTCAACTCCGCAATGACCATCAAAATGCAGGCGTTGTTGGATTGGAATCATGCCTCACCGGGCGCTATTGATGGCGGCTGGGGTATGAACAGTAAAAAGGCACTGATTAACTTCCAAACCATGAAAGGCTTGCCTGCAACTGGTAAAATGGATCAAAAAACATGGGACGCTTTGAATAAAAATATCCCAGCCAATAAGCCAGTGCTAGTGACTTATACCATCACCGAAGATGATGTAAAAACCAACTTTGCTACCACGCCTGCAGGCGCAGAGGCTAAGTCGAAAATGAAAGGCTTATATTATCAGGACATCAAAGAGATGTTAGGTGAGCGTTTCCATATGGACGTGCGCTATTTAGACAAGTTGAATAAAAACAAACAGTATAAAGCTGGCGAAACCATCACCGTTTTAAATACGCGCGATCCACTCAAACAGCGGATTAATCGCGTCGTTGCCAATAAAGCCGACAAAACCCTTTATGCTTATAACGGTGATAAACTGGTCGCCACTTATCCAACAACAGTCGGAAGTGATGCGACGCCATCACCGCAAGGCACGTTTAAAATCATTAATAAAGTAAAAATGCCGTGGTATAAAGCGACCGTTGGTAAAGGGTCAGACAAACAAGTACATATGCTACCACCAGGTCCAAACAGCCCTGTCGGTGTGGTATGGATGGGCTTGTCTAAGCCATCTTATGGTCTACACGGTTCACCGAAACCTGAAGGTATCAGCCGCCAAGCATCCGCTGGTTGCGTCCGTTTGACCAACTGGGATGTGTTAGAGGTATATGCCAATATCGAAAATGGCGCCACCGTTGAGCTAAAATAGTTGTTATTAATGAAAACGCATAACCACGCCTTATAAGCAATAAAAAAACAGCTCCTTTTTAGGGGCTGTTTTTTATTTTATATAAATTCTAAAGCTAAGCTGCCTTTCTTTATTTTTAATTTTTATGGTGGCGGGCTTTTGAAACTGCTAGCTTTTGAAATAGCCAGCTTTTGAAATGGCTTAGTCTTAAATTCGTAGCTTTGTAGCCCTAAGCCTTATGACCTTCCTTACCCGTGATACTTCCCACTTTTTTGGTAAAAAATAAGGCAGCTGGAATGGATACAATGATACCTGCGGCAACCGCCATTTGGATGTGCGGGATTTGGTTAAATCCTGTGACCAAAGCAGCAATCATTAATACACCGACGGTCACGGTTGCAGCTATTGAATAGATGACAGAAAATAGTGGCCAGTTCATGATTTATTCCTCATTTTTTGTGTGGGTATAACACCTTTATACACCAAATCCACACAAATAGTAAGCCTTTTCTTATAGACCCACAGCCCATTTATAGCAAGTGATTCATATTAAAAGCCATATTATAATTATTGATTTGTACTTGGCATTTTTCTCTTGAAAATATAGCCAAACTATCCTCTTATCTGTCTTTTATCTCCCTCTATTTAGGCACAAGAAATTTACACGATATTGGACATTTATCATTACAATAGTAGACTTCCTACTTTTTAGTTTTGGAATTTTTAACCTGCTGCGTTTAACTTATTTTAGTTACCTACTTGTTTCTAACCTTGTTCTTTAATAAAGCATTCTTTTATGACCTCATCTGATACCGATAAAGACTCACTGCCAATAAATACCCCTCAAAACGCTAGCGAGCTTGCAGCCACGCGTAAGACTGACAACATTGACAATATCGACAACGAGGCTGTTATCGAAGCACAGGCGCATAGCGAAAGTAATAGTGATAATGCATTAGCAGAAGCGTCAAAAGATGCGCAGGTGCCTGAGGCAACCATCAAAATGGAAACGGTGGCACCCGATGTGGTGGTTGCTTCCTTAGAAACGCCAGAAGAAGTTGACGACTCTCAACCTGTTGATGAATTTACAAATGATAATGCAGACATTGACTTTACCGATACAGCGGAAGCGTTTTTTCAGGAGAAGGATAAAGCTGAGGTCAGCCCAGCAGATAAGACTGACTCTAGCCAGACAAATTCAAACAATATCCAACCTGATAAGTCACTCACTAAACAGAGCCTACAAGAAGATTCAAAACCAAGTTTAAATATAGAAAACACGGACGAAAAAGAAGATAGCAAGCAAAACGAGCAGGACGTTACTCAAGTTCAAGATAGCAGCCAAACCAGCGATAGAACGGTGAAAAGTAGAACGGTGAAAGACGAAAACAACGCAGACGACACTGTAGAAGATAGCGAAGATGAAGAGATCAAAGAGATCAAAGAGAAAAAAGAGAAAAAAGAAGCCAAACTTGAGTCTTATAAGCAGTTTGTCGCCGAGCAATTCAGTAATAAAAAAGTAGACTATCCAGAAGTACGGGTCCGGATTGAGGCCAACGCCTTGCCGAGTAAAATGTATTTTGTGATGAATATCCTCTCGGCTATCATCGCAAGCTATGGTTTGGTGACCAATTCGGCGGCGGTGGTTATCGGCGCGATGCTGGTAGCAATGATGCTCGGTCCTATCACTGGCGTGGCGTTGGCGATTATTGACCACCGTATGCCGCTATTACGAAAATCACTTATTACAGTATTTCTTGGCATCTCTTTGGTGGTGTTGGTCGGTTTCATCGTCGGCTGGCTACATAAAGATCAACCACTTACTGTTGAGATATTATCGCGTACGCAGCCAACTTCGATGGATTTGATGATTGCTTTAGCTGGTGGTACGGCAGGTGCTTATGCGATGGTTTCGCCGCACCTATCGGTCGCTGTGGTTGGGGTCGCAGTGGCTACGGCATTGGTGCCACCGCTTGCCGCCAGTGGGATATTATTTGCCAATGGTGAGATGCAAATGGGACTTGGCGCGCTGCTATTGGCCTTGACCAATATTATCGCCATTCAATTTACCAACGCTTTGGTACTATGGCTACTAGGTTTTCGCCGCTTGGTCGATGATGATTATAAATCAAGTACTTATTGGACCTTTTTACGGCGTAATGCGGTGACGTTATTGTTATTGGGCGTTTTAGGGACCTATTTAACCATCAACCTACAAACCAACGCCAAGCAGCAAGGGTTTGAAAGTAGCGTCAAAGAGACGATTAATAGCTATTTTAGCGACAAGGGCAACGTGCTGACCAATACCCAGTTCGATAAAGACACTACCAATCAAGTCGTGCGCGCGGTGATTCGCGGCGAGACCACCCCTACCTTTTATGACGTCCGCCAAATTGAGGCGATTATTAGCCAAGATATGGCAGATAATTTTCCCGACTATTTACCGATACGCTTACAGCTACGCTATATGCCCGTGCAGGTGATTGAGTCGCATCCACTTATTCAAGATAAGCTCGATAAAACCGATGTGACCATTTTAACCAACTGATGTGTTTGGCGGTTTAATTTATCCTAGTCACTTAATACAAGCGCTTGCTTAATAAAGAAAATTAAGCCTTATTTCCGCTGCGTTTGCTGATGAATCTTCAACACGCTTGGTACGTTTGTGCTAAAATCGCTTGCAAAATTATTTTACTTATTCTATTTAATAAAACCATTCGTCAGTAAGGAGCCGCTGTGAGCCAGCCATTTCGCTCAGCCGATATTCGTCAAGCTTTTATCGATTTTTTCATAAGCAAGCAGCACACCCCCGTCGCCTCGTCGAGCTTGATTCCCTACAATGACCCGACATTGCTATTTACCAATGCCGGTATGAATCAGTTTAAAGAGACTTTTTTGGGTATGGAGCCGCGCGACTATACGCGTGCGGTGAGCTCACAAAAATGCGTCCGTGCCGGTGGTAAACACAACGATTTGGATAATGTCGGTTATACGGCGCGCCATCATACGTTTTTTGAGATGCTCGGCAACTTCTCGTTTGGCGATTATTTTAAGCAAGCGGGTATTGCTTATATTTGGGAATTTTTAACTTCCGATAAATGGTTGGCAATCGATAAAGACCGCTTGTATGTGACCATTTATGAAACTGATGATGAAGCCTTTGATATTTGGCATAAAGACATTGGCTTGCCTAGTGAGCGCATCATCCGTATTGGTGATAATAAAGGCGCACCGTACGCCTCTGATAACTTTTGGACCATGGGTGATACCGGTCCTTGTGGCCCTTGTACCGAAGTTTTTTATGACCATGGCTCTGATATCGAAGGCGGATTGCCGGGTACGCCAGAAGAAGATGGCGACCGCTATATCGAGATTTGGAACTGCGTCTTTATGCAGTTTAACCGTCAAAAAGACGGTACCATGCTGCCGCTACCTGCGCCGAGCGTCGATACTGGCATGGGGCTTGAGCGTATTAGCGCCATCATGCAAGGCGTGCATGGCAACTATGAGATAGATTTATTTATCCATCTAATGGATGCGGCGGCTAAGATTTTAGATATTGAAAACGAGCAACAATCCTCATTAAAAGTCATCGCCGACCATATTCGTGCCGTGGCCTTTTTGATTGCTGATGGCGTAACCCCTAGTAACGAAGGGCGTGGTTATGTACTGCGCCGTATCATTCGCCGTGCCGTACGTCATGGCAATAAACTTGGTGCGGACAGTGAATTCTTTTATAAAATGGTCGCGCCTTTGGTTGCTGAGATGGGCGACGCCTATCCCGAGCTAAAAGACAAACAAAGCGCGATTGAAAATGCCATTCAAAAAGAAGAAGCCCAATTTGCCAAAACCTTAGCACAAGGGTTACGCTTGCTTGCCAGCGAGCTTGAAGGCTTGCAAGACGGCGATACCCTCTCTGGTGAAGCAGCATTTAAACTTTATGATACTTATGGTTTCCCCGTTGATTTGACCGCTGATATCACCCGTGAGCGCGGCATTGTGATTGATGAAGCAGAATTCGATGAGCACATGCAAGCACAGCGTGAACGTGCGCGTGATGCGGGCAAATTCGACGTTGATTATAGTAGCGTCATTCAAGTAGACAACCCAACGACCTTTGTCGGCTACAAACAGCTTGAAGAAGACGGCGTTACCATCCATGCGCTTTATCAAGACGGCAATCCAGCCGAGAGCTTGGCCGAAGGCATGGAAGGCGTTATTGTCCTTGACCGTACCCCGTTTTATGCTGAAGGCGGTGGTCAGGTGGGTGAGCTGGGTGAAATTCGCACAGCGACAGGTGTTTTTGAAGTGCAAGACACCAAAAAATCTGGCCAAGCCATTATCCATTATGGCGTGGTCACTATGGGCGAAATTAACGCTCAGCAAACGGCTGATGCGCAGGTATTGTCCAGCATTCGTGCGGCGAGTGCCAAAAACCATTCGGCGACGCATTTATTGCATGCGGCATTAAGAGAAGTACTGGGCGATGCAGTCACACAAAAAGGCTCATTAGTCTCAAGCGAAGTATTACGTTTTGACTTTTCTTATGACAAACCGGTTAGCGCTGCTGAAATTAGCCGTATCGAACGTCTTGTCAATGAGCAAATTCAAGCTAACACCCCTGCCCGTATCGAGCATATGTCTATCGATGAAGCGATGAAACAAGGTGCGATGGCGTTATTTGGCGAAAAATATGGTAATGATGTACGCGTTTTGACCATGGGTACCGATAGCATCGTTGATGGTCAACGCAAGCCGTTCTCTATCGAGCTATGCGGTGGCCTTCATGTCCAGCGTACGGGTGATATTGGGGTGTTAAAAATCACCAGTGAATCAGGTATTGCTGCGGGTATTCGCCGTATTGAAGCGGTCACTGGGATGAATGCCATTAAAAACATGCAGCAAAGCGAGCAGCAACTAAGCGAGCTTGCAGCTCAGCTAAAAGTCAAACGTCCAGAGGTTGCACAGCGTGTGCGCACCATGGCAGATAAGCAGCGTGATTTGGAAAAACAACTAGAACGCTTAGAGCAAAAAATTGCTAGCGCCCAAGCGGCAAACTTGCTTGATGACGTGCAGACCATCGCTGGTACATCGGTACTTATTAGCACTTTAAGTGGCGTTGATGGCAAATCCATTCGTACCTTGATAGACGATGTGAAATCAAAACTGCCGTACAGCATCATCGTGCTGATTGGCGATAAAGATGAGCAGCTGGCACTGGCAGCAAGCGTTGACAAATCGCTGACCGATCGCGTCAAAGCGGGCGATATTATTCGTCATTTGGCAAGCGAGCTTGGCGGTAAAGGCGGCGGTAAGCCTGATTATGCCCAAGGCGGTGCGCCAAAATCTGCCAATATCAATACCGTTATCAGTGCACTAAGCGCTTGGGTTGCAGAAAAGCTTGCGTAAATAGTAGGAATATAGGCGATTGGTTATAACGGTTATAACCAATCGCCATATATCTAATGCTTGCTAGCACTTAAAGTTATACCGCTAATATGGTATAAAGTAGCACGCTTAACGACTGTCAGCATATCAAGTGTATGGGTATAAACAGTAAAATAGCAGAGCAAATAAAGGGCGCAATTTTTATAATTCGGCTTTATCGTTATTAAAATGAATCTTGCACTGTCATGGCAGACCGCGCCATGATGGATTGATGTCGATAAGTAACAGATGGCCATTGGTGAATAATAGGTAGATTTTTATGGCGTTAATAGTACAAAAATACGGCGGCACCTCGATGGGCAGTATCGACCGCATCAAAAATGTCGCCAAACGAGTCAAACGTTGGCATGACAACGGTCATCAAGTGATCGTAGTTGTGTCTGCCATGAGCGGTGAAACCAACCGTTTGATTGATTTAGCACGCCAAATCAGCAGCCAACCTGATCCACGCGAATACGACCAAATGGTCTCAACGGGCGAACAGGTTTCTATCTCTTTACTGGCGATGGCGATTAAAGAGCTTGGTATTGGCGCCCGTTCATTCACCGGTCGTCAGGTCGCCATTAAAACCGATAGTGCCCACACCAAAGCGCGTATCGAAAGCATTGATGACAAAAACATCCGTGAGCAACTAGATGCAGGCAACATTGTCATCGTGGCAGGTTTCCAAGGTATCGATGAAGAAGGTAACGCCACAACCTTAGGTCGCGGCGGCTCGGATACCACAGGTGTGGCCATTGCCGCAGCCTTAGGCGCTGATGAATGCCAAATCTATACCGATGTCGATGGCGTTTATACCACTGACCCACGCGTGACCTCAAAAGCCAAAAAACTTGAAAAGATTACCTTTGAAGAAATGCTTGAGATGGCAAGCCTTGGCTCTAAGATTTTACAGATTCGCTCAGTAGAGTTTGCTGGCAAATACGGCGTGCCTCTACGCGTATTATCTAGCTTTGATGAAAACAACGATGGTAGCTTCGACCAAGACTTTCAAGACAATGTCGGCACCCTAATTACGATAGACGAAGGAGACAACATGGAACAGGCAATCATCTCAGGTATCGCTTTTAATCGCGACGAAGCAAAAATAGTCGTGCGCGGTGTACCCGATCATCCTGGTATCGCCTCTGCCATCCTAAGCCCTATCGGTCGCGCCAATATCGAAATCGATATGATCGTGCAAAACTTATCGACCAATGGCACTACTGACTTTACTTTTACCGTCAACCGTACGGACATGGATAAAACCATGAAAGTGCTAGAAAACGAAGTCAAAGATGAAATTGGTGCCAAAGAGATCTTGGCCAATAACGAAGTGGTAAAAGTGTCATTGGTCGGGGTTGGTATGCGCTCGCATGCAGGAGTTGCCAGCCTTATGTTCCAGACTTTGGCCGAAAACAACATCAATATCCAAATGATATCGACCAGTGAAATAAAAGTTTCGGTACTTATCCAAGAGCAGCATTTAGAAAAGGCCGTGAAATCGTTACACACCGCCTTTGGTCTTGACCGTGAAGACGGCGACAGCACAATCGCTGGGTTATAATGTGTAAAGGCTATACATTATATCGCTGTAAGATACTTCTGGTTTAATAACGATTGGCTAAATAGCGATTATTTTTTAGTAAAACTTTGATTAAATAGAGTCTTTTTAGGCTCTATTTTCTTTTATTACTATTGCTCAGGTAAGTATATACCTAATAGTTTTGTGAAAATCCGTGACAGTATCTGTTATGCCCCCTATAATGGGGCTTTCATTTGGGCTAAATGAATTTATCTATCATTACCGCTATGAGTATTAGGTGACGCAGAGTTTTTATAATGACTGCTCTGCCTATTTAGTACTAGAGTAATGTCCTGTAATTGAGACGCAATCTGATGAGTAATAATCTGTTGATGCGACATAAGGAGTGTGACGCATGTTAATTTTGACACGCCGCGTGGGCGAAACGCTAATGATTGGCGATGAGGTCAGTGTGACTGTCCTAGGCGTTAAAGGCAATCAAGTACGAATCGGCGTCAATGCGCCAAAAGATATTGCGGTACACCGTGAAGAGATTTATCAGCGTATTCAGCATGAACGCACGGTACAATCGCAAATGCAACATCTTGAGCAAGGCAGCTTTGCACCTTCATTCGATGATGAAGACTATTTTAATCGCTAAGTTGATCGCTTGTTCGTTAACTAACTATCAATAATTATTGGGCATAAATTAAGCACCCTATTTTTGCTTTCTAATCTGCTCTGAGGTCATGTATTTATGAGTATCCGTCAATCAGATGTATCGGCTCTACTTAATGGTTTGAATAAAAAAGCCATTGGATTCAATGATGTCATCAGCTTTATTGATGATTTTTATCGCTATGCGCCAGCGCCTTTTGTTAATGGTATGCTGCACAATGCAGCGGGCGAAAACGAAGGCAGCGCCAAGATTTTTGGTTTCGCTAAGCACCATGGTCTAAACCAATTGGACACGCTAAAGCTGTTTGGTGAACATTATGCCAAGGTACAAGCGACGCCAAAGGGTACCGACCATGCCAATATTCGTAACTTTTTACATTGGGGCTGGCAAGGATTTTTGATGGAAAAAAATCCATTAACGCCGCGTCCAAGTGTTGATACTAGCGCGCTGTAGTTTTCTATTTTCGCTAACTATCTATTTTAAAAGTATTAAAAAAGCCACGCTATGCAATTAGCGTGGCTTTTTGCTGTTTCCTACCTTCAATTTGGTGCTTTTGGCTTAATGCCGCTTAGCCGCTTATTTATCTCAATTAATTGCGACAAAGCTATTGCTTATTTATTGTGGAATTTAACGGGTTGTACTGCCCCTTTAGGATTGGGCATATTGGGATAATGATGCTCGTGCTCGACATCACATTCCGCGCCCACGACAGAGCCATCGTCTCGCACGGGTTTATGAATATAGCCAGTACGCTCGGCTGGCGGCAGGTGCTCATGCTCCCATACCATCACCGCTTGCATACAAGTTTCGCGCTGCTCAGGCGTGAGCTTACGACCATCCGGCCATTTACCCAGCTCAATGGCTTGGCGAAACTTCTCTACCACTTCTGGTGTGACACTTGCTAATATCGTTTGTTTGTCCATCGTACCTACTCTCCGCGACTATTTTATAATCCAGTACTGTTTTGAGAAATCTAGCACTGCATTCATTCTTCTATAATATCATCATCGATGTCCATACTGAATTCTTCGGCATGGACGTTCCAGTGTAATTTGGTGCGGCAGGCTTCATAAAAATCAAACCCTGGCGGATGGAGCAAGGTCAGCTTATCAGGATGCTTACGAATATAAAGGCGCTGCTCTTGGTCGAGCGCGATACTCGGCTTACCATCGGCACTGACTTGTGGCTGGGTGCGGTTGTCCTCATGAATACGAATACAAATCTCGCTGGTGCCGCTAACCACAATCGGACGACTGGATAAGGTATGTGGATGCATCGGCACCAAACAAATGGCATCCATACTCGGATGAATAATCGGACCACCACCTGAAAGTGCATAAGCAGTGGAACCTGTCGGCGTCGCCACAATGAGACCATCGCTATGCTGACGATAGACATCGTGCCCGTCAATTTTCATCTGAAAATCAATCATGTGCACCGATTTACCCGCATGTAGCACCACATCGTTGAGCGCCATATCTTCGTGAATGATTTTTCGCCCTTCGCGAATCTCCATGGTCAGCAAAAACCTGTGGTCTAACTGATAATCGCCCATCAATACTTGGCGTAGTTTAAAGGCCGCTTCATTGGGCTTAACATCGGCCAAAAACCCCAAACGACCACGGTTGACCCCTAGAACTGGCACCCGATAACGCGCCAATGCTTCGGCGGCATGCAAAATCGAACCATCGCCGCCTACTACGATAACTAAATCGCAAATCTCACCAATCAAGCTACGTTTGACGATTTTAACTTTTTCAATTTCGGTGAGGTTCAAAGTAGGCAAATTGGCCGTCTGCACATCCATAATCAATGTCAGATTCATCTCATTGATGGTATTGGCAATCTGTACCAGACTTTGGGTCACGCTGCGTTTTCCGGCGCGGCCCATCAAACCAATGCGCCTAAACGCTGGGTTTTTGATGGCATGAAACAGCTCTGATTCATGTAAGTGCGGCAATCGGGCGGACTGCGCTGAGTTTTCCATAAAACGACTCGGCATAACGATAAAATACAGTGCAATGATAACGAGAAATCAGCGCTTAGACTAGCATGTTTATGAAGTTTCGTTGTTAACTGTCGTAATTGGCCCCATATATCCTCTATCATACGCCACTTTTAAGCGTATTTGTTTTGCTACTCATTACCGCTTTATATGTCGATATTCCCTAGTTAATTAAGGCTCGATAGCCATGTGATGCCTTGCATGCGCTCACGTAAACACAGTTGACAATAATGGCGGTTTTGCTAAAGTAGCTGGCATCTTAGTTATTTATATTTTAAAAAGGACAACTTTATGGCAAATCCTATTGTCAGTCGCGCAGAGCTTGCCGTTGGCGGCGCGCCGATGACGGTAAAGGGTGTGATTCAAAAGACCAGTTTATTGCTTGGACTATCGGCGATTACGGGTATTGGATTTTTCTTTTATGCGTTAATGGCAGGCCTATCACAAGGCTTTATCACCATGGCCGCTTTTGGTAGTATGTTTGCCGCCTTTGGTCTTGCTATTTTTATTACCTTTAAGCCGCAAAAAGCCAAAACTTTTGCCGTACCTTATGCGTTATTGGAAGGTATCTTTTTAGGTGGTATCTCGCTATTTTTTATGCGCATGTACCCAAGCGTGCCTGTCACTGCGATGTGTGCGACCTTTGTCACCGCAGCGGTCATGCTAGGGCTGTATCGCTCAGGTTTGGTTAAAGTTACTGAGAAATTCCGCTCAATCGTCACCTCAGCATTGATTGCTATCATGTTGGTTTATGTGGCGCAGTGGGTGCTATCTTTAGCGTTCGGCTCGAGCTTACCTTTCTTATTCGAAGGTGGCGCTATCGCTATCGGCTTTAGCTTATTTGTGATTGTTATCGCCTCTTTTACGCTGCTATTGGACTTTGATAATATCGATCGCGGTGTGGCGATGGGCGTATCAGAAGACTACGAATGGTTATTTAGTATCGGTATTCTTGCGACGCTAGTGTGGATGTATATCGAATTTATGCGTCTGCTAAGTTACCTGCAAGACTAATCTAAACCCTATTTAGCCGTTATTTAAAATAATTAAAATAAAAAAAACCGTCTTTATAAAGACGGTTTTTTTGTGGGTAATTTTTGAGGTTTATATAAATAAGTTTAAGCTGCTTTACATTAAGCACGCTTTAGACGCAGCGCGTTTAATACCACAAATAATGAGCTTAACGACATACCAATCGCCGCAAGCCAAGGCGGCACATAGCCTAAAGCTGCGGGTATCAAGACGCTACTATTATAAATTAGCGCCCAACGTAAGTTTTGCTTAATAATACGTTTGGTCTTATCAGCGATACGCTTCGCCGCCGTGATAGCTTCGATTTGACCATTTAGAATGATACTGTCACTCGAGACTTGCGCCAAATCTGCTGCGCCCGCAATCGAGGTTGAGACATCTGCCGCTGCTAAAACAGGCGCATCATTAATACCGTCACCAACCATGAGTACGACGGCGCCTTTTGCTTGCAGCGCTTGAATATGATTGACTTTATCGGTTGGCGACAGGCCGTTATAAGCGGCTTTCATGCCTAACTCTTCCGCCATTACCAGTGCTTGTGGACTTGGGTCACCGGTTAGCATGACCGGCTCAATACCTGATTTTTTGAGAGCGGCGAGCATAGACGGCGCACTATCACGTACCTTATCGTTAAAGTAAAAACCTGCCAGCGCTTGCCATGCATTTGACGGACTATTTTGACAAGACAATACCACCGCCGAGCTGGCACGATGAGTGGCTAAATCAATGGTTAACGCATTATTTTGTTGAGAATCAGTATTCGCTTTATCCATGGCAAAATCGACATGACCGATGCGATATAGGACGCCATCAATCATTGCCTCTACCCCGCCTGCAGGATAGTATTGCAACGACTGCGTCGCAGGCAGATGTAATTGATAAGCGGCGGTGAGCAAAGCGTGAGCAATCGGATGGCGGCTGCCCACTTCAAGCGCGGCGGCAATCGCTAATAGCTTGTCTTTTTCTTCATTGCTAGCAGCTGTCGTATCATTAGTTGCCAATCGCTCGATATTTAATAAATTGGGCTTACCATAAGTCAGCGTGCCTGTTTTATCAAACGCCACATGGGTAATCTCAGCAAGGGTTTGCAGCGTATGGCCTCGTGTGGTTAAAAAGCCATAACTCGCCAATCGATTGGTCGCTACCGTCAGCGCAATCGGTGTCGCTAAGGAGAGCGCACACGGACAGGTCGCCACCAATACCGCCACCGTTGCCCAAATTGCTTGGCTTGGGTCGACGATATACCAACCAATGAACACCAAAGCTGATAATACTAAAATCCGCGCTACAAACCAACGCGCCAGCTTATCCGCTTGCTGAGCGAGTTTTGGTTTCTCACTCATCGCCCGATTCATCAGCCTATCAATCAACCCTATCTGGCTGTCTTCTGGCAATGCCGTCACTAACATCTCAAACGGCTGACTGTCGTTTTGGGCGCCGCCAACGATATAATCGCCTTGGGTTTTGATGATTAAATCGCCCTCACCAGTTAGCAGGCTTTGCGAGACGGTCGCTGTAGAGCTAAGCAAGATACCATCGCTGATAATCTCAGAGCCTGCTTCCACCATAATAATATCGCCCACTTGCAAGCTATGAGCGGTCACCATCTGCCTTTTTTCTGGCACGGCTTCTGTCTGCGCTATATTTGATGGTTTATGATTTGCTCGCTGCCAGTCTTGAGCGATACGTGACGTCAATTGCTGAATATTGGCATCCATGCTTTGCTTAAAGTTGGGCATCGTTTTTGCGCTAGTGGTTGTGCCCTTTGTCGCTAAATTATTATTTGGATTAAGCACCTGTTCAGCACTATTATCAGAAAGAGCGTCATTATCAAAGATAGTATTATTAAGCGTATTTTGCTCTATGAGCTGCAAGATACGCGCCGCCGCGTCTTTATCTTCAGCAATTTTTTGTACCAAGACGGGCTCGACCACCACCAAGTCATTGGCCATAGTGGCGGCTTTTAAGCGTGCATTATGCTCAATATAACGCCCAGCCAATAAGAAGAAAATGAACATACTGACCGAATCAAAGTACGTTTCCCCTTGCCCGGTAATGGTCGCATAAAGACTGGCAAAGAAGGTCACCACTAAGGCGATACTAACCGGCACATCCATATTGACTTGGCGGGCACGAATCGCTGACCATGCTGAGGTAAAAAACGGCACACCGGCATAAAAGAACACCGGCGTACTCACAAATAGCGACACCCAACGTAGAAAATCACGCTGAAAAATAAGCATGTCGCTATATTCGCCAAAATAAATCGCTACCGCATACATCATTGCTTGCATCGAGCCGAGCGCCGCGATACCAAGCCGTAATAGCATCTGACTGTTATGACGTGCCAGCATGGCCTCATGGGTATCTTGACGATAAGGCTTGGCTTCGTAGCCAATCTCATTGATAACGCCCAAAATACGACTAATCGGCAGCTTATCTTCGTCCCAAATCACCCGCATGCGCTGATTGGTTAAATTAACCTGACATTGGCTGATGCCATCTAACTCATCTAGCCGCGACTCAATCAGCCACGTACAGGCCGCACAGCGCAGATTATTGACCGATAGTTCTGCTACCGACATGCCGTCTTGGGCGTAGACAAATTGAGATTTTATTTCATCGTGATCATAAGCTTCAAGGCGCGTCAGCTGGGTTGGTAAACTTGCCGTACGGTTAATCTCCGAGCGGTCAAGATAGTATTGCTCAAGCCCTGCCTCGACAATACTTTGCGACGCTAACTGACAGCCCATACAACACATCTCGCGCGACTGACCTAAAATATCGGTATGAAACGGCGGCTCTGGTACCGGATCACCGCAATGAAAACAATGACCGGCAAGCGGCAACACCAGACCCTCAGTAATCGAGTGGTCTTGATAGTGGCGGTTGTTATTTGCTGGCATAGATGAGGGAATATTAGACATAATCGCGCTATTTCCTTTCGACAAGTTTACTTGCAGCCGACCGGCTTTTAATAAACTTGCTCTGATTAACGAGAGTCAATCCCTATGTAAAAAAGCGATTGAATTATCTGCCTTTAACACAGCTACTTTACATAGATATTGGCACAACGTTATTGGCACAATGATATTGGCATAAATGAGACTAAAAAATTGGTAAAAACTATTAATAAAAGGGGTCGATAAAACTGTTGGTATCAACCTAATTATTAATATAAACATTATACTACAAGCGCGCGGCGTAAGCAGCCTAGCCCTTTATCCCAAAACATTAATACCTCCAAAACACCTACTACGAAAGTCTAACGCCTGCTTAATGAATGCAGGCGTTGATGATGATAGATTGAAAAATTTGTCAATTTGCGTCATTATGAGGCAGTTTTTTATCCCAAAATGGTGTGTCATCAGTGCAAAAGTCTAATTCTAAGCGACCACAGTCGTCTAAGCCTGCTATCAATACGCTACCCTCACAGCAGCGCGGCGTGGTGTTTAGTGGTATTTTATTAATCGTCATTATCGCAGCTATGGTGCTATTGGCGCTATATTTGGTCAAACTTGATCGCACCATTACCCACAAGTTTGAGGGCAAGCGCTGGGACATTCCTGCTAAGGTTTACTCGCAGCCCCTAGAGCTGTATCAAGGCGCCAATGTCGATACAGACACCATGAAAACTTGGCTTAAGCTGCTCAATTATCAAAGCAACAAGGCTTATGATCGCACCGGTACCTACCATAAATCTGGCAATACCTACTTTATCCATACGCGCGGCTTTACGTATAGCGCCAACGACGTCGATAAAGAGCAAGTCATCAAAATGACCATTGCTGGCAATAAGATTGAGTCGGTACAAAGCACCCAGCCTGCCAAAACTGGCATTATTCGTCTGGAGCCAGTAAACATCGGCGGTATTTATCCAGACAGTAACGAAGATCGCATGGTGGTGACGCTCGATCAAGTACCGCAGCCGCTGATTGACGCGCTTATCGCTACCGAGGATCGCGGGTTTTATGAGCACAAAGGCGTCTCGATACGCGGTATCGCGCGTGCGGTATTAAACAACTTTACCGGTGGCCCTAGACAGGGCGGCTCGACCATCACTCAGCAGCTGATTAAAAACTTTTATCTGAACTCCGATCGGACGATGAAACGTAAAGCCAATGAGGCATTGATGGCGGTGTTACTTGAGCTGCATTATAGTAAAGATGAGATTCTACAAACCTATCTAAACGAGATTTACTTGGGTCAAAACGGCAATCGCTCTATCAATGGCTTTGGCCTTGCCTCGCAATTTTATTTTGATAAACCCCTCAAAGAGCTGCGTTTAGACCAACAGGCGCTACTTGTTGGTATGGCAAAAGGCCCGAGCGTTTATAACCCGCGCCGTCATCCAAACGATTCGACAGAGCGCCGTAATACCGTACTGAATAATATGCTAGCAGTCGGTAAAATTAGCCAAGAAGAGTACGAAAAAGCGATAGAAAAACCACTCGATGTGGCGGACAAACCCGTCGAAGGCAAAAGCCAGTTCCCTGATTTTTTAGATATCGTCAAGCGTGAATTGAACAAAGTCTATTATTCTGATGATCTGAAAAACGAAGGTCTGATTATCATCAGTACCTTAGATCCTATTGCCCAATTGGCAGCGGACAAAGCGGTCGAGAGAAAACTTGGTGAGCTACGTCGTCGCGGTAGCAAGACCAAAGACTTACAAGGCGCATTGGTCAGTGCCAATCCTGAAACTGGTGAGCTGGTGGCAGTGGTCGGTAGTGGCAGTGAATTTACTGGTTTTAACCGTGCTGTCGATGCCAAGCGTCAAGTTGGCTCGTTATTAAAGCCAATTATCTATATGACGGCGCTTGAAAGCGGGCGCTATAATTTGGCAAGCTCGGTCGATGATTCACCGATTACGGTCAATTTGAGTGACGGTACTGAGTGGAATCCAAAGAACTATGACAATCGTGACCATGGTTACGTGCCGTTTACCACCGCTTTGTCGCAATCGTATAATCACAGCGCGGTACGTTTGGGTATGGAGTTTGGCGTTAATACCTTTGCCAAACAGCTACAGCGCATGGGCGTAAAAGAGAAAATCCCGCCTTATCCTTCGGCTTTATTAGGCTCGGTCAATCTTAGCCCAATGGATATGCTGGGCGTTTACCAAGTATTCGCTACCGGTGGTTTCCGCACGCCTATTCATAGTATTCGTAGTGTTATTGATGATCGCGGACATATTTTGCAGCGTACCGGTTTAAATACCCAGCGTAGTATTCCGCCTGAGACCAACTTTTTGATTAACTATGCCTTGCAAGACGTGGTCAAAAACGGCACGGCCAGACGCATACAATCGCTTGGCAGCAACTTAAACCTTGCTGGTAAAACGGGTACGACCAACGATTACCGTGATGCTTGGTTTGCCGGCTACAGTGGCAACTATGTTAGCGTGGTTTGGGTCGGTCGTGATGACAATAAACCTATCGGTCTAAGCGGTGGTAGTGGCGCTTTGCCAGTTTGGGTCGATTATATGAATCGTCTCAAGCTGACCCCTGTCGCGCTGCCAGAGCCTGAGGGAATTGAGTGGTTGTGGCTTGAGAACAACTCTGGCAAGTTGTCTAATGAACGCTGTGCTGATGCGCGCTATCTGCCAGTGATGTCAGCGTATCTACCCGAAGAAGCCAGCAGTTGTGCTATTAGCTTATATCAACAAGAGCGTGCCCGCGAGCAGATACAATGGCAAAACCAGCAAGGCTCGATTAATCAACAGCGCCGCCGTGAAGGCTTAGATATTCCTAATGGCGAAGCCGTTGATACGGATAACGAAGGTGACGACGCTAACAATCCCGGCAACGCTGAGCAAGAAGGCGGGTCGAGCAATCGTGCCGATACTTGGTATGACCGCGCCGTTGAATGGTTCTAGGGTTTTTAAGACTTAAAAAAGGGTTTTAACATGGCTTTATTGATACAGCAAACTGTCGCCGCTAAGCAGGCTATCACTGCTCCTTCTAAAGGGCAAACTAAGCTGATTAATACGATACTTGCTACTAGCGCCCTTATTAGCGCATTAAGTTTAAGTGCTTGCCAAACGGCGCCGATAGCAATAAAAACGTCTCCTGCGCAAACGTCTGCGCCTCAAAAACAGCAGCCTACAGCAAAACAGCCAGTAACGGTAACCCAAGCACCGATTGTTAAAGGCGATGATAATAAGTACTCTACCGTGCCCAATACAGTGCCTACACAACCGACTTCGACAATGCAGTCATCCGAAGCAGAACAGGTCTATACGCCAGCAACACAAAGTCCAATCATCACACAGCCTGATAGCCAAGATGCCATCATCCTTACGCCTTCTCGTGAAGATTACATCCTATCCGAACCATCAATTCCTTCGCATAATGAGCTATTGGAGCGGGCGCGGCAAAACTCACAGCAGCGCAGTCAGCAAAGCACAGCCAATAACAGCAACTTGCCAGCCTTTCGTAATCTCATGCAAACAGGTACAGAGCAATTAAAATCAGGCAATATAAATGGCGCTGAGAGCAGCTTTACGCGCGCGCAGCGCCTCGCGCCCAAATCATCAGCCGTCTATTTTTATTTGGCGCAAGTCGCTCTTAAAAAGAATCAACCACGTAAGGCTGAAGCGATGGCGCGCCGAGGTTTGACCGTTGCTCAAGACAGCACTCGCCGCCGCAACCTTTGGCAAATCATCTTGCAATCAGGACAAGCACAGGGTAACGCTCGCGTGATAAATGAGGCCAGACAGGCGCTGCGCTAATAGGACACACTCTCGTATTTACCATGACGACTGAATCTATAAGCGCTAAAATAGGCTTATAGATTTAGTCGTTAATTTTTTTATCCCGTTTTTTATTGGGTTTAATGACTGTTTTCTTTTACTCCTTTAATTCTTCACTTTTATTTTAAACTAAGGTTACCTTTATGGCATGGCAACAACTGCATTTACAATGTGAAAAAGACAATGTCGATCTCGCTGAGGCGCTGTTATTAGAAGCTGGCGCGCTATCAATCGCTTTAGATGACGCAGGCGACCAGCCTTTATTTGAACCCCTTCCCGGTGAATCACCGTTATGGGATGAGGTCATAATCACAGGCTTGTTTGACGCCAATACAGATGCTGGCAATCGTCAATTACTTGAGGAATTAAGCCATGAAATCGGCGCACAAGTACAGGCCAGCCGAACGTGGGTCAACGCTGTCGATGATAAGGATTGGGAGCGCGAATGGATGTCCAATTATAAGCCAATCGAGTGCGCCAATAACTTATGGATTGTGCCTAATTGGCTGACACCGCCGAACCCTGACGCTACCAATATTATTATGGATCCAGGTTTGGCTTTTGGTACTGGCTACCATGCCACTACTCGCCTCTGTCTTGATTGGCTGACCGAGCAAGACCTGACCGATAAAGTTGTGATCGATTATGGCTGCGGCTCTGGTATTTTAGGGATTGCGGCGCTGTTATTGGGCGCGCGTCAAGTTTATGCGGTGGATATTGACCCACAAGCGGTGCTTGCGACCAATCAAAATGCAGCACGCAATCACGTTGATGATCGCTTGCAAGCATTTTTGCCAGAAGACTTCAATAATTACTGGCAACAAAACGATATGAAACCCGTAGAAATCATGGTTGCTAATATTTTAGCCAAGCCACTCATTGGTTTAGCGCCTTATTTTGCGACCCTGATGGCACCCAAAAGCCGTATCGTGTTAGCAGGCTTGATTGAATCGCAAACCGAGCAGGTCAGCGAAGCGTATCAGCCTTACTTTGCGCTCGATCCTAAGCATGCTTTTACCGCGCAAGAAGATCAACATTGGCAGCGTTTATCTGGTACATTTACAGGATAGCAACATTTAATTACATCTGTTACGATAGAGGAGCAGTTAAATAATGTTGTGTATTTAACGCTGCTCTATCGTTGCCTGCAAATTATGATGATTACTCTATAAAAAAAGACATAAAAAACTGGCAGCGATTGGTAAGTGATTAAGCAGTATTAACATGCGGTATTAATACTGATACCTTTTTGGATTCGACCTTATGACTACGCCAATCAAAACCCAGTGCCCTCATTGTCATGCTATTTTTAATATTAAAAAAACACAGTTAAACCAAAAAACAGCCAATGTTTGCTGTGAACATTGTCAACACAGTTTTTTGGTCAATAACAACCTTATTGTCACGAATGATACAGAGCCGACTGCTGACACTATGGGGCATGAACCTCAATCTGATGCATCCACTACCGCCAATACTTCTATTAAGCAAACGTCTACCGTTACGCCAGAAGCAAAAGCCACAACCAAGCCAAACGGCACCTCTGAACCAGAAGATGCAGATATTCTTATCCATGATGATATGGCTGAAGAAGATTTGATAGACGATCAGTTGATTCACGATGATATGGATATTGCAGATTTTGAAGAGGAAGATTTAGAATACGGTTCGCTCGACAGTATGGACGCTTGGCTAACGCAAGCAGCAGATAGCACCCCTACCTCAACCACAAACAATAGTGATAAGTCGACGAAAAGCCCAGCAACAAAGCTAGATAAAAGCGCTCACGCCTCTGTTAGTCCCATAGAAAAACCCTCTTTAGCAAACGCTCTTATAAAAGAGCCAGCATCAGCTGCCCAAGTAGCCCTTAGCTCAGCGGCAGCTAATGACATCCATGCCAGTATCGATGATAATAGCGATGAGTCTTGGCTTGAAAAACTGCTCAAAGAACAAAATGAAAACGAAGACGGTCATAGTCCAAGAAAAGACACAGGTTTATCAGCGCTGCTCGCAAGCATGGGCGTTTCTATCAAAGACGAAGACAACACGCAGGCCGCACGCCTTAAAAGGCAGCAAGCACAAGCCAAGTTTTCACCAATACCTGCTAAGCGCTCGCTTGCTTCATTACTCTGGACACTTGGTTGTTTGGTATTAGCGCTGCTACTTTTTGCACAGTATGTCATTTTTAATTTAGATAACTTGGTTAAAAATCCTGCCCATGCTGAGCGCTTGCAAAAAGTATGTGCTATCGCCGCTTGTAGCTTACCTAGCGCCAATCTAGCGGCTTTGAGTACAAGCGATATCACTCATCGACCTAGCCGCATCAAGACTGCCAACACCTTTAGTGATATCAGCATCACTTTAAACAACCAAAGCACCCAAGCACAACTCCTGCCGCATGTGAAAGTTAGTGTTTATGGTACTGATGCACTTATCGGCGAATTTATTGCAGCACCGCAAGATTATCTACTCAGCACGCAGAGCCAATTGGGCGCCACAAGTCGCAAGCAGCTGTTATTTACCATCCCCGTTGCCAATGCTCAAATCGACAAAGTAAACGCCGAGCCTATTTATTAACATTCAGCTTGGTAAAATGCCATTTATAAGCAATAAGATTTATTCAAAAGTTTTGCTCTTTTATCAAATTTGTCCTAAATGTTTTAAATCTGTCGTCATAAATGACAATAAATAGCGTCAAGCCTAGAGTAATAATAGGGTAATACCCAATCTATTGTTCTGATAGGCTTTGACTTTGTTATAATAGCGCTTAAACGCCTTATGGTTTACGCTTACGCTTAAGGACATTATCTTATGCCACCACATGCACCGTATAATGCCACTCATTTTGACCAGGATATTGAGAGCTCTGCTGATTATAAAGACGGCTATCATCGCTCTATCCATAAGGTAGAAGCTTCCTTAGACGATAGCCTTCATGCGCACCAACCGTTACGTGTGCATGTAGAGCGCGTGGTGCGGCAGTATTTTGCGATGCTCGATGATGAGATGCCAACCGACTTATATGAGCTTATTTTAAAAGAGATAGAGCAGCCACTATTGTCAGTCGTGCTCGAAAAGTGCCGCGGCAATCAGACCAAGTGTGCGCAAATCTTAGGTCTCAATCGCGGTACGCTACGCAAAAAGCTCAAAACTTATGGCTTAATGTAATCTATGGCTTTATACCAGTCGCTGTTATTTACGACGACCAACTATCGCATTCACCACGCTCCTTAGCACTGCTAACCGACATTCAATTGTATGGCACGTTTATAGTTTATGATCTTATCAAACCCGATATGCTCTGCACTGCTTGCCATTATTACCTTGCCAGACGTTTACGTCAGGCTTTTTTTATGGAAATTTTCTTATGAGTACAACTCCCCTTGCCCTACTATCGGTTTCCGATAAGTCAAATATCGTAGAATTCGCCCAAGGCTTGCTTAAAGCTGGTTTTGGTTTATTATCGACTGGCGGTACTTACCGCTTGCTAACAGAAAATAATGTCGCCGTCACTGAAGTTTCAGACTATACGGGCTTCCCTGAAATGATGGACGGCCGCGTTAAAACGCTACATCCAAAAATCCATGGCGGTATTTTAGGACGCCGCGGTACTGATGACAGCGTCATGAATGAGCACGCTATTGAGCGCATTGATTTGGTCGTCGTCAATCTTTATCCGTTTGCAGAGACGATTGCACGTAGTGACGTCACCATGAACGATGCGATCGAAAACATCGATATTGGCGGCCCTACTATGGTTCGTTCAGCGGCAAAAAACCACGCTCACGTTGGTATTGTGACTGACCCTGCTGATTATACGCGCGTGCTTGAAGCATTAGGCGATGGAACGACACTAACCCCTGCCCTACGTTACGATTTAGCGGTCAAAGCCTTTGAGCATACCGCACAATACGACGGAATGATTGCCAATTTCTTGGGCAGCCGCGTGAATGAAAACCAAGAGGCAGAGAATTTCTCTCGTACCTTTAACGTCCAATTAGAAAAAGTGCAAGACCTACGCTACGGCGAAAACCCGCATCAAAAAGCGGCTTTTTATGTCGAAAACCATGCCCTGAAAAGCCAGCAAGCCTCTATTGCAACCGCGCAGCAGCTACAAGGTAAAGAGCTCTCTTATAACAATATCGCTGATACCGATGCCGCCCTTGAATGTGTTAAAGCCTTTAGTGCGCCCGCTTGCGTGATTGTAAAACACGCCAATCCTTGCGGAGTCGCCGTAGATAGCGATCAAGTCGCCGCTTACCGCACCGCTTTTAGTACCGACCCTGAGTCATCTTTTGGTGGTATTATTGCCTTTAACCGCGAACTTACGCTTGCTGCAGCCAAAGCGATTATTGACAATCAATTTGTCGAAGTCATCATTGCGCCAAGTATCGAAGATGGCGTTTTGGAGGCGACCGCTGCTAAGAAAAACGTCCGTGTCTTAGTTTGTGGCGAGTTGCCAACGCCTGAGCAGCGCGACAGCCAGCTTGATTATAAACGTGTCAATGGTGGTTTATTGGTGCAAGAGCAAGATTTGGGCCTTATTACCGCCAACGATTTAAAAATCGTTACCGACGTCCAGCCAACCGAAGCACAGATTGCTGATTTATTATTTAGCTGGAATGTCGCTAAATACGTCAAATCTAACGCCATCGTTTATGCCAAAGGTCAACGCACTATCGGTGTTGGCGCCGGTCAAATGAGCCGCGTCAATTCAGCGCGTATCGCCGCTATCAAAGCCGAGCACGCTGGTCTTGCTACCGAAGGCGCGGTAATGGCATCAGATGCTTTCTTCCCATTCCGTGATGGTATTGATAACGCGGCCGAAGTCGGCATTGCTGCTATCATCCAACCAGGCGGCTCTATGCGTGATGACGAAACGATTGCTGCCGCCAATGAGCATGGTATTGCCATGGTCTTCACTGGTATGCGCCACTTCCGCCATTAATCAGCGGTTAAGATAATGCTATTAAGAAAACAGCGTTGAGAGTAAATAAAAATTAGGTGGTGTGTCAGAAAGTATGCTGAGGAGATGAAAGGAGGGTGACAGCCAAAGCAAGATGATATATTTGAGGTTATGAAGACACAAATAGATATCATATGCCCCGACTGTCACAGCTCCAGTTTTTCGATACATGGTATAAAAAGCTATGGCAAGCAGAACTACCAGTGTAAGGACTGCAAACGTCAATTCATTGGCGACCATGCCTTAACTTATCATGGCTGTCACTCTAAAATAGAAGACATCATACGGCTAATGACGGTTAGAGGTTGCGGCGTCAGAGACATAGCCGTTATAGCCTCTATTAGTATTGGTAAAGTCCTTAGCACCATAGGCTCATCGGTCTATAAGATTACACCTAAAAAGCGCTATTATGAACGCTTAGAGGTTGATGAGTTCTGGACTTACGTATATCGCAAGAAGCGTAAAGTTTGGCTTATTTATGCTTATGACCGCGCTACCAATGAGATTGTCGCTTATGTCTGGGGCAAACGTGACCTGAAAACAGCTAAGAAGCTAAGAGCCCGTCTTAAACAACTGAAAGTCAGCTATGGCTCTATTAGCATGGATAACTGGGATAGCTTTATAACCGCATTCAAGCCTGACAAGAAACAAATCGGCAAGCAGCATACGGTAGGCATAGAAGGTAATAACTGTCGCCTTAGACACCGATTGCGACGAGCCGTTCGAAAGACCTGCTGCTTCTCAAAGAAGTTTGATAACCACTTTAAGGTGTTTGATTTGGTATTCTTCTATGTCAATTATGGCTATGTCTGATGCCAGCATACTTTTTAGAACACCACCAAAAATTGTAATGCATAAAAAAAGCCACTATTAATAGTGGCTTTTTCATATTTAAGGCTTAATAAAGCTCGTTAAAAAAAGGGTTTAACAAATGCCTTATAGGTCGCTTAACGTCCTTGCGCATTGGCCATATTGGCTTCATTAATCTCAACTTTATAGACCATACGTAGATAATCTAGATAATCTTGCAGCTGATCTTGACCCAAATTATCACGAATAATGGCGGCAGTTTGTGCTCTTTGGGCATCAGATAGCGGCGATTGCTGCTCTGTTTTGATGCGATCACCGACCAATAATGTCGCACCCGTTTCAGTCTCACTCGCTACCGCCACGACGCCATTGGCTGCCGCTTGCTGACTAAAGGCTAAGCCGCGCTCTTTTTCGCTCAATTGCGTGGTCTGACGGTTTACTTCGCCCAATGCTTGCAGCTTCACGGGCTGTTTTGCAATATCAGCAGGCGTTTTAATAGTGGCCGCCAATTTCTTCGCCGCTTGTAACGCTAAAGCCGTTGCTTTTTGTTGACGCAATATCTGCGTGATTCTTGGCGTCGCCGCTGTTAAAGACAACGTCTTGGTTGGGCGATAATTACTTGGCTGTACCCATACCGTACCATTACCAACCTCAATACCCGCAGTCACCGCTTGGTCTTGAATGGTAAATTCATCAAACGCTTGCTTAATCACCGCCGGCTGCGCCAAAGCAGATTGGTTGTTTTCTTTACGATAATCTTTGATATGTTTTAATGGCACATTCTCTTGCTGAGCGATGTCTTCAATACTAAAGCCATCTGCTGCCAAGTCATTAATCGCTGTGACTTTATCGGCATACATTTCCTGGCGTTTATATTCTTTCGCTTTAGCGGTTAGCTCTGCACGCATACTCTCTAGACTTGGGATTTTGCTACCATTGTCCTCAGTCACGGTAAATATCTGATAGCCAAAGCTGGTTTTCACGGGAGCACTGACATCACCAACGCTCAAGCCTGCCAGTGCTTCTTCCACGGCTGGTGCATCATTACCAAATACCGCTGGGTTAAAACGTCCGATATCGCCACCTGTTTCGCCTGACGGATCATCAGACTCGGCTTTGGCAACCTTGGCAAATGACTCACCTGTCGCAAGGCGGGCTTTAATTTTATCCGCGCGTGCTTTGGCATCTTTACCCGTTAGCAGGATTTGGCTAATTTTACGCTCATCTACGATAGCAAGACTTTGCTTATAGGCTTCATATTGCTGCTGCAAATCTTCTTGGGCAACTTCATTAACTTCAATCGCTTGCGGAGTCAGTTGTAAGTAAGCCAAGTCCACCATGGCCGCGCTTTTGAGTTTGTCTTTATTGGCATCATAGTAAGCTTGTATATCACCCTTGCTCAACTTTACCTGCTCAGCATAGTCCTGCCATTTAAAACGATGCAGCCAAATATTGCGCGACTCTAGCTGCAAATCAATCAACTGACTGACCGCTTGCATCGGATAAACTGCGGTACCGACGATGCTGGCATTGAGCTGATCTAGGCTCAACTGGTTGCGAAACTCAGCAAACAGCTGGTTTTTTGTCATATTGCGTTGACGTAAAAAGTTTGCAAACTGCTCGTTAGAAAAATTGCCCTCTGCATCTTTAAAGATTTCTTCTTGGCGCAGCAAACGATTGATGGTGTCATCAGAAACCGTCATGCCCAGCTTGCCAGCCTGCTGCTCTAGCAAGGTACGATCAATCAGCCCCTTTAGGACTTGCTCGTGCAGCACGTCTTCATTCAATAAACTGGCATCATCAACTTGGTCTAAAAGCTCAGTACGACGGTTATTGACGGCAGTTTGATACTCGGACAGTCCCACGCTTTTGTCACCTACTTGAGCGATTTGGTTGGGATCGACACCGCCGCCAAAGTAGCTTTCGACACCCAATAGAGCGAGCGGCGATAGGCACAAAATCAATAAAATGCGACCCGGCCAGCTTTTTAAGAAATCGCGCAATTTATCCATAGTTATCTCTGCTTTATTAACCTATATTGATGAAAGACCATTGTAATACTATTAATAATATCAACGCTGTATAAGCAGGCAATGGTAAGAAGAAGAACGTGTGCATTTTATCGCTATAAAATTAGGCGGATTGACGAAGTTTATAACAAGATTTAATAAAAACTCTTGTTTATACAACACCGCTATCGCGCGCCCTATGATACGTGATTTTTGATATAGACTCAAAATATTCAGGCGACTATTGCCACTTAAAGCTACAAATTTCAGCACTAAAAAAAGCACCTAATCTCTAGGTGCTTTTTTGGTCATTCGCTCATGACTTAATGAATCGTTAAGTCATAAGTTGCTATCTATTGTTTTACTGCCAACCAACGCTGTTTTTATTCGTGTATCACGTCGTCAACGAGCATTTGATTATTTTATTATAGAATAGCTAAAAAGAGTACAGCTTAAACAAAGCGGCTTAGTTTAAACGCTCTTTTAGGTTTTTACCGGCTTTAAAGCTTGGTACTTTGCTTGCTGGAATGCTAAGCTCTTCACCAGTCTTAGGGTTACGGCCAGTACGCGCTTTACGGTCTTTTACGCTAAAAGTACCAAAACCAACCAATGAGATGCTGTCGCCAGCTTCTAGCGCTTCACCAACACTTTCCATTACTGCATTCAAAGCTTCGCCAGCTTGAGTTTTATTTAGACCACTTTTTTCGGCGATGCTATCAATTAATTCTGACTTATTCATAAAATTTCCTTCAAGTTTTAGGGGGTAAAAAACGCTCACGCCAAGTATTGTATCGCTCTCAGAGTACTTAAGCAATAAAAACCACTGGCCTCACGCATAAACAGGTTTCGCTTTGTTAACGTCTTTATATCAAGGCAGCATAAGGAGCGCAAGCGATTTTACATATTTTTGTGCACTCTACTACGTATTTGACACTCAATGTTACTTAAAACTGCTGCAAATTTTCTATTAAATCGCTACTTTAGCTTATAGGATTTAACGAAATAAAGCACCTATCGTCAAAGCACCTATCTTTGTATTGGCTCTCTTATGCATTTTGCCTTGATAACCTAAATACTCAAATATGATGCAGGTGCTTAAACTCAGTTTTTATACTAACAAGCAAAATTAAAAACTAAAGCATAAACTTGGATCGAAAAATAGCTGCCAAGCCCGACTAATGCATTACCAGTCATAAGTTTTGGTGTCTTTATAGATGAGCAAATTATAAGGTAGTGTCTGACCAACTGACAGAAACGTGCGTTACTTTTTATGCTAAAGGCGTTACTATAAGCGCGATTGCATTGTACATTTTGGGTTGATTTTGACCTTTGTTTGTCCTTTTATCTTTAACTTACACAATAAAAACGGATTATTTACATGAAGCGTTCTACGTTGTCTCACTCTTTTCTTAATATCATATTGGTGTTTATCGAGTCGGCGCTGACCCTGCTGTTACGTTTAGACCCAGAACTCCGTAAAGCTGCTTATCCACTCGCCAAGCAAGAGACGGTCGTCGCGCTTAGGTTATACTTGCCTCATGTAGAGGTTTTCGCCACCTTTACTACCAAAGGGGTGTTATTAGATGATAGATTGCCTATCGGCCGTAGTGAGCCTGACGTCATTATCAACGCTTATAGCATTCAAGTGCTTAATGCCATCATCACCCACGATACTGAGTCGACTGAAAAGCTGCAAATGCGCGGTGAGGCGGTGCAAGTACAGCTGGTCAAGCAGTTTATTATGCAGCTTGGTTTTGGTAGCTTAATTCAAGGGCTGATTAAAAAGATTAAGGGCGGTAAAAGTAAGACCAAACCTACTGAAGCAGAAATGGCAGAAAAAAAGGAGAGTTATAAGCTGCGTATTAAAGAGCAGCAAACTCAAATCAACACGCTGACCATTAAAAACCGTGAACTTGAAACCACGGTTAAAGAACTGCAAAGTAAGCAGAAGACCTTTATTATTACCGCAATTATTTTTGCGGTTATCGCTATCGCTGCCATTATTGCTTTATTTATCATGACCTAATTTGTTATTAATTTTAGTATTGACGTTTTTTAAAGTCCTTTTTGTCATTTTTTATAGCGTTTAATAGGATGTAGACTTATTAAACGCTCTTGCTTCCTTTCTGTAGTTCACATCCTGCGCGTTCGCGTATTTATTCTCTTTTAAGCCTTAATATTACCTATCATTGTTTTTATCAATGATAGGAATAAGTCACACTCACCATTCAATCACACTTTAATCTTGACTAAATTACTCGGGATTGAGTATAATTACCCTATCGTTGCACACATCGGGTAAACCATCTGCTGTTTAATAGCGACAAGACACCACTTAGCCGATAGATGATTTTCCTGAATAGAAGCGCAAGTACGGCTAGCTACTAACTAGCCTTTAGCAATAAGTCGATTATAAATCTATTAAATCTATAAAGAACCTATTGATAACTATGCACTTTTGGAATACGACAAGACTAAGTTCGTTGTTAAATAAACTTTTTATAAAAAGGATTGGAGATAACACATGCGTTTGACTACTCGAGGCAGATACGCCGTGACCGCTTTACTTGATTTGGCTTTGCAGACCAGCCAACAAGACAGCGCCGTCTCTTTATCTGACATTGCTAAGCGGCAATCGATATCTATCTCTTATCTTGAACAGTTATTTTCCAAGCTCCGTAAGCGCGGTTTGGTCACCAGTATACGCGGTGCAGCAGGGGGTTATCATTTAGCTAAGCCCCTTGATCAGATTGATGTGATGAGCATCATTTCTGCTGTCGATGAATCTGTCGATGCGATGCAGTGCGGCGGACGCGGTAATTGTCAAAGTGGTACAATGTGCCTAACGCATGATTTATGGTGCGCTTTATCAAATCATGTCGAACAATACTTGAAAAATATAACATTAGCGCAATTATTAGACATGGAACATGTGCAGTCAGTCTCAGACCGTCAGCACCTCACGTTTCCAAACGACATTGCTACAAAAGATATGTCCACAAAAGACATCAACACTATTACTCTATCGACCAGCGAGGCAAACCCAGCATGAGCCAACATAACAACCTTATATACTTAGATTATGCCGCCACGACGCCAGTTGCTAAGTCAGTCGCTGCTAAAATGAGCGAATATCTGACGGTAGACGGCATCTTTGGTAACCCAGCATCACGCTCACATGGCTATGGCTGGCAAGCAGAAGAAGCGGTAGAAACGGCTCGTCAGCAAGTCGCTGAAGTGATTCATGCGGATCCACGCGAAATCGTCTTTACCTCGGGCGCGACAGAATCAGATAACTTAGCTATTAAAGGCGCGGCACATTTTTATCAGTCGCGCGGCAAGCACATCATTACTAGTAAAATTGAGCACAAAGCGGTTTTAGATACTTGCCGTGAGCTTGAGCAAGAAGGTTTTGAGATTACTTACCTTGAGCCACAAGCTGGTACGGGCTTGATTTTGCCAGAGCAAGTACAAGAAGCCCTACGTGACGATACGATTTTAGTATCACTAATGATGGTCAATAATGAGCTTGGTACCATTACCGATGTTGCCGCGATTGGTGAGATCACTCGCAAAGCTGGCGTTGTATTCCATGTCGATGGTGCGCAGTCTGTGGGTAAAATACCTGTCAATCTTGAAGAGATGAAAATTGACTTGATGAGTTTTTCAGGTCATAAAGCCTATGGCCCTAAAGGTATCGGTGCGCTATTTGTTCGCCGTAAACCTCGTATTCGCCTAAAAGCTGAGCAGCATGGTGGTGGTCATGAGCGCGGTATGCGTTCAGGTACCTTGCCGACGCACCAAATTGTTGGGCTAGGTGCTGCATTTGCATTGGCCAATGAGCGTTATGCAGAAGACCATGCTCACGTGGCAAAGCTGCGCCAAAAGCTGTGGGACGGTCTACAAGATATCGAAGAGATTTATCTAAACGGTGATTTAGAAAACAGCGTGCCTAACATCATTAATATCAGCTTTAACTTTGTTGAAGGCGAGTCACTGATGATGTCGTTAAAAGACTTGGCGGTTTCATCAGGTTCAGCCTGTACTTCAGCGACGCTTGAGCCATCGTATGTATTGCGCGCCATCGGTCGCCCAGATGAGTTGGCCCATAGCTCAATCCGCTTTAGCTTTGGTCGTTATACCACCGAAGAAGATATCGATACCGTGGTAAAACAGATGCATGAAGCGGTAGACAAATTACGCGCGCTATCGCCACTTTGGGATATGTATCAAGAAGGCGTTGATTTAGACTCGGTAGAATGGTCTGAGCATTAATATTTATTTATAAAACTTTAATAGTAAAAAGGTTTAATGGTTATCAGGTATAAGCATTAAACCAAATAATTCATCAGACAATTATAAATACCATTTTTATAATATGTGTTTGACCCCAATTATCGATGAGTAGACAGATATTTAAACTTAATAAGTGAGTTATTTGGAAAGTTACTTATATAACTTAACATTTAAGTGGCTACTCATCATCTAACTAGGAGAAAACCCCATGGCCTATAGTGACCAAGTTATTGATCATTACGAAAACCCACGCAACGTCGGCAATCTTGACAAAAATGCCAAAAACGTTGGTACGGGTATGGTTGGCGCCCCAGCCTGTGGCGATGTGATGCGCCTACAAATCCAAGTCGATGATAACGGTATCATCGAAGATGCACGCTTTAAAACCTATGGCTGCGGTTCAGCAATTGCTTCAAGCTCGCTTGTCACCGAGTGGCTAAAAGGCAAAAGCTTAGACCAAGCTGGCGAGATCAAAAATATGGATATCGCTGAAGAATTGGCATTACCACCGGTAAAAGTGCATTGCTCAGTCCTTGCAGAAGACGCCATTAAAGCCGCCATTAGCGACTATAAAGGTAAGCATGGTACAGCTGCGGCAGTAACAGAAGAAGCAACCAGCTAAATTTATATAAAGCCTTGCGCTTATTTATATAATAGGCGCAAGTAGCGAATTTGAAAACAAACATGAGTAATACGACGTTAGAAGCTACTAACGCCCCTAAGGTGACAATAACGCTCATGTAATTGTCACCTTTTATTTATTTTTAACGCTTTATTGGCAGTGGTGTTGATAAAAACGCTTTTGCCGCAATTATTATCTCAATTATTGATAGTCAATGGGAGTTGGCATGATTGAAATGACAGAACGCGCCGCTCAGCATGTTCAAGACTTTTTGGACAATCGCGGTAAAGGTGAAGGCATCCGAGTAGGTATCCGTACAGCAGGCTGCTCAGGCTTGGCTTACGTGCTAGAGTTTGTTGACACGCCTGATGAAAACGACACCCGTTATGAAAGCCGTGGCGTCAATATTTTTATTGATCCTAAAAGCTTGGTTTATTTAGATGGCTTAGTGATGGATTATGAAAAAGAAGGTCTCAATGAAGGCTTTAAATTCACCAATCCCAATCAAAAAGGTGAATGTGGCTGCGGTGAATCGTTTACCGTCTAAAGCTCTAAACCAGAGCGCGCTAAACGATTGATATACGAGCGCTTAGCACCTAAAACCTGAGTTAGCGCTTAGATACTGAGTAAGTACTGAACTTTAAAAGAACAGTATTTAAAACAGACAGTAAACAAAACAGCGCATAAGTAAAAGCAAATCTTCACAAGAATAAATAAAAACAAAGGCAGACGCTATGACAGACATCACGCCAGACGCACAGTTTGATAACTTCTTTGCCCTATTTGAACAACCTGTACAGTTTGCGGTCAATCAAGAGCGCCTTGATCAACAGCTGCGTCTGCTACAAAAACGCTATCATCCGGACAATCTTGTTGCTGATAGCAAAAATACAGCCGATAGCGCACAAGCTAAGCAGCAATCAGAGCAAGCCTCAGCGCTGATTAACCAAGCTTATCAAACGTTAAGTGCCCCTGACAGTCGTGCCAGCTACTTGTTGGATATCGCTGGGCAGGCGCAGAACTTAGAGCATTCGATTGCCGATCTGGACTTCTTAGAAGATGCGATGCAAATGCGTATGGATTTGGATGATGCGATTGAAGGCAAAGAGCTTGCCGCGCTGAAGCAACTACATCCGCAGATTACCGAGCGTCTAAATAAACAATCTGAGCGTTTTGATAGTGCTTATCAGAGCCAAGATTGGCAAACGGCGATTGATGCCACGCAAAAATTAAAATTTTTGGTGAAATTAGATGCCGATGTTACTACAGGGCTTGATGAAGTTGCGTCTGCTGAGCATTTGGATGACGATGATTTATACGTTTAACGTCATGCTAAGGACGATTGTTTATATTTACGAGTAACGAGCTTATATGCGGATATGGTTAAAATAACCACTCCTCTGCCGTATAATTGTAAACATTAAATGCGCTTTATCATTTTTACTATGATTTGTTAAATCCAAACACTTACTTAAATTTTAAATACTAGTCGCCCATATATTGTATTTGTACCATTTCACTTAATTCATTTTATCTTTGAGTTTTCTTATGTCTTTATTGCAAATTGCCGAACCCAATCAAAGTGCCCAACCTCATCAACATCGTTTTGGCCTAGGAATTGACCTTGGTACGACGCGCTCATTGGTCGCTGTGGTACGCTCAGGCAAGGCGCAAGTTTTGCAAGCCGATACAACGACCGATACCTTATTGCCGTCGGTGGTCTACTATCCAAGTGCTGGCAAGCCCTTAGTCGGCTATGATGCCCTTACCCATTTAGCAGATGATCCAAAAAATACCATCGTCTCGGCTAAGCGCTTTATGGGCCGTAGCCAAGCCGATATTAAATTCTCCCATCCCTATGAGTTAAGTGGCAGCAAAGATGCCATGCCAGCTTTTGTGACGGCGCAGGGTGAAGTCTCTCCTGTCGAAGTGTCAGCGCGTATTTTAGCCGCGCTAGAGCAACGTGCCGCAAGCGCTTTGCCAGATGACAGCATACAAGGTGCGGTGATTACTGTGCCCGCCTATTTTGATGAAGCGCAGCGTCAAGCTACTAAAGATGCGGCGCAAGCTGCTGGTATTAACGTTTTGCGTTTATTAAATGAGCCTACCGCAGCCGCCGTTGCCTACGGTCTTGATCAGCCTACTGATGACAATAGTGAAAACTACTACTTAATCTATGATTTGGGTGGTGGTACTTTTGATGTATCTATTTTAAAGCTCAGCGATGGCGTGTTTGAAGTCTTAGCAACGGGCGGCAATAGTGCGCTTGGCGGTGATGATATCGACCGCTTACTGACCAATTGGCTGATTAAGCAGTTAAATATTGACCCTAAAGACGTGAGCCTGCACGACAAATCCATACTCGCCCAACAAGCAAAAAGCTATAAACAAGCATTGACCGATGCTGAGCAAGTCGATATCGACATTGTTGTTAATGAGCGCTCTTTTCAAGGTGTGTTACGCCGCGACGATTTGATAACAATTGCAGAGCCTGTCAGCCGCCGCACGCTAAGTGTCTGCGAGCAAGTATTGCGTGATGCCAAATTATCTGTCGCTGACTTAGATGAAGTCATTTTGGTCGGTGGTTCTACGCGTATGCCTGCGGTGCAGCAGGTGGTGGCAGATTTCTTTGCTAAAGAACCGCTTTGCCGTCTTAATCCAGATGAAGTTGTGGCTTTAGGTGCTGCCCAAACCGCGCAACAATTGGTCAATGGTGACAGCGATAATAGCTTGTTATTACTCGATGTGACGCCTTTATCGCTCGGTCTTGAGACTATGGGCGGCTTGGTTGAAGTGCTGATTCCGCGCAACACCCCTATTCCCGTCAAAAAACGCCAAGTCTTTACCACTTACCAAGATGGTCAAACCGGCATGGTCATTCATGTGGTGCAAGGCGAGCGTGAAACAGTGGATAACTGCCGCTCACTTGGACGCTTTGAGCTATATGGTATTCCGCCGATGAAAGCGGGCTTTGCGCGTATCGAAGTGACCTTTAGTATTGATGCCAATGGTCAGCTGACCGTCAGTGCGCAAGAAACAACGACCAAGACTGAAAGTAAAATTGATATTGTGCCATCTTATGGTCTGTCTGATGAGCAAAAAGAGCAATTATTAATCGCAGGCTTTAAGTATGCGGAAGAAGACAAAAATGCGCGCTCGCTAATTGAAACCAAAGTAGAAGCGGAACGTGAATTATTGGCGCTACAGTCGGCGCTTAACGAGTTTGCGGCGTTAATCACACCTGAAGAGCAGCGGTCGTTGACCGAGAGCATGCAAGCCTTGCAAACCGCGCTTAGCACCGACGACTTAACCGTTATTGAAAGCGCGCAAGGCAAATTAAAGCCACACAGTGATGCTTTTGCCGCGTGTATTATGAATCAAAGCGTCAAAGCAAGTATGTCGGGTACCAGTGCGCAAGATTGGTAGTAGATAGCATTTATACCAATCATATGATAGGCGCTTAAGACACTCACTTAGCAACTGTACTAGATTGACCTTTTTTATTTTTAATTGATTAGCAGCGGACGAATAACTTATGCCAAAAATTACAATATTACCTCACCATGAAATCTGCCCAGAAGGCACCGAAGTCGAGCTAGAATCGGGCACAAACTTATGTAAAGCGCTACTTGAAAAAGGCATCAAGATTGAACATGCCTGCGAGATGTCAAAAGCCTGTACTACTTGTCATGTCGTGGTGCGTAAGGGCTTTAACACCTTAGATGAGATGGACGATATCGAAGCGGATTTATTAGATCGCGCGTGGGGTCTGGAGCCTGATTCACGCCTATCGTGCCAAGTGATGCTTGAAGATGATGATTTAACGATTGAGATTCCTAAATACACGTTAAACCATGCGAAAGAAAATCATTAAATAATAAAGCTGAAGCATGAAATGAAACTAAAAAATCCAGTTATGATAAATAACTGGATTTTTCTTTTTATAAATACTTTCAAGTCGCAATCAATCTGTACCTAATTATGACTGATATTTTCCTGCTTACTTGCTGTGACTATCTCAAGCAGCGCCGCCTGCTCTTCTTGTTCGATACGGGCAAGCGCTAGATTCAAGCGATTTCTGATATCTTGATAGTCATTATTTTGCATGTCTTTAAAGTTCAAATGCAAATTAAAACCAGGTAGCGTATGATCCACCCATTTTGACAACTGACCTTTATTTTCATCAGGGTCGAGTACTTGCCACGCGCTTACCTTATTATCAAAACCTTTGAGCTGAAAAGCACCGACATATTCACAGTCATAATCATGCGAAATATAATCATGGGTACTTTCGCTAATAAATATCTGGCCTTTACCCGCGACTGCCTCAAGCCTTGACGCAAGGTTGGCCTCTTTCCCAATCAGCGTATAGCTCAAACGGTTGTTATTGCCAAAATTGCCGACGTGACAGTAGCCGGTGGTAATGCCGATACGGATATATAGTCCCTCGAAACCGAGCAGCCGCCATTTTTGCCGCAAGGTGCGCATTTCACGGCGCATATCTATCGCCATTGCCACACAATCAAGCGCATCTTGGCGCGGCCCTCGACTGTTCGGCTCCCCAAAAAAGCACACCATCCCATCGCCGATAAACTTATCCAGCACCGCGCCGTGCTTATTGGCGATTAACGTCATACAATGCATATAGGTATTTAGAATGTCCGCCAAATTGTCAGCGCTCAGACTATCGGACAATTCTGTAAAGCCGACAATATCTGAAAACATCATCGTCAGTTTGGCACGTTTATTTTCGACGCTAACGGGACTGTCAGATTTAACGATTGGTTCCCAAACTTGCGGCGGTACAAAGCGCGTCAATTTATTAATGACAGAAACCATGGTATTTAGACGTCCAGCCGCTTGCCGCGCTCGCGCTTCATAATCTACATAATCACGATAAACATGGCGAAAATGGCACAGTATCACAATCATACTGGCCAATAACACCGCAGGGGTAACAAAGCTGTCGTGACAGTCCATCTCCGTGCTATTTAAAGTCACACTGACGTAATAAAAGACAATGACCGTCACTACTGATGCAGCGAGAAGTTTAAGATGGTTTTCAGGGCTACTAAGAATAATCCGCAGACCGATGAGCGCTGCTAGACTGAGCGAAATCACTGCACAAAACTGTATCGAACCTATGACCGCTGAAGATAAAATAATAACAATGTTAGACGTCCAAAAACTGGCTGGCCGGCGATAGTTATAGATTAAAATCAGCAAACTCGGCAGACAAACCACGACAGCGAGCGCCATCGACGTCGGACTAAAGTTGTAATGTATTGCGAGCAATACGACCGTTAGTATTAAAACAAAAATTTCTGGATAATCAAATCGATAGGCATTGCTATTACTACCACCCTGTACAGGAATCTTTGGGCTTGTGGTTTCAAAAAATGCCATGGTCAAGGTTCGCTTAAAGGAAAACTGTCGAAGGTTTGAATAAAAATTAAAGCGGATCTTCTATTAACATATGTTTTTGTGCAGTCTTTAGATTAATAAGTACTTAGGTTAATAAGCATTCAGGTTGCTAACCCCTTAAGTTAACAAGTAAATGCGTTAATAAGTAAATCGCTTTATCAACATTTGATAATATAAGTAGATAGGAAATCTACCTATTATACGGCTTTAATGCCTTCTTACCTAGGACACTGGTAAGTAAAAGCATACCACTTGTCGCTTATTAGCCATAAAAAGCAGTGTAAAGCTCATGATTAATAAAAACTATTTGCATTAAAAACGACTTGAGTTAATAACCATAACAAAGACAAAAAAGCCAGATAATATCTATCTGACTTTTGCGAAGTGAAAAATAAATATAAGCCCATACTCAACAACTATCTGAATAAAAACAGTTATTGCGCACTAAAACTATTAGAAACGCCTGAATAAGGCTTAATTTTATGCGTCCAACCGCTCTTCCAGTCGCCTTGATGGGTCAATCGATAAGTACCTGCTGGGGTGTCCTTAGCTATTCGCCAATCAATGATGGCTTTACTATACGCCGCTCCTCCGCGCTGCCACGTATAAGTGGTATCAAAATCACTATCACTCAGATAATCGACCCATTTACCATTGTCAAGACGCTGTACTTTTAAGAAACTGTCTTCGGTACGTAGATTATTTTTGGGATGAGCACCGCGGAATACTGCCGTAGCAATGTCACCCTTTTGATAACTGGTTTTAGGCTGAGTGAGGGTTTGTCCCCAAGTTTGTTTTAAAGGCTTATCGTCGAAGACCACCCCTGGCCGCTCATTAAAGGATTTGCCTGAGCGATCAGGCGGTGTGGCGCTGTCATAGACTTCTATACCATCACGCAGCGCTTCAGCCAGCCGCGTGTATTCTTGGATATAAGCAGCGGTTTGATATGGACCATACTTAGTAGACGCGCCTTCGTAATGCTGAGTAGCAAATTCTTCGCGCGTGCTCAAATAGCCGCTATAGTTATTCGCCAAACCATTAATAATAACGGTATCAACCCCCGAGTCTTGTAGTTGAGCAAGCACGGCAACGCGCATCCGGCGTCCAACCATGGTCGTCGGCTCGGCAGGGATGGCAACGAGAGCGATATTACCGATACGCATCAGTTGCACCGGCTGCTGAGTATTAATCCAGCCCCAGCTTCCCGTTGGCAATAAGACTTGTTTTTCCGCCTGACAATCATCTTGGCTGACGGTTGATACTATAACAAACGCGCCGCGCGTTAAACTGCCCAAAAATGATTGATCGACTTTATTGATATCGTCATTGATACGGAAATTTTCTCGGGTCATGCCCTCATACATACAAGGTATATTTGAGGGGCCATTCTCCCCGCCAGCGGCAAACGAGTAACCACGAGCTGGCATACATAAGACTTTATTACCCGTGCCATTGGTAAACTTGCCATCGACCTGATAGCCCTTTAAGTCAATCCAGCGCGCGCGTACGTCTACTGGTCCAGCAACCGGCACGCCTTGATGCCAAAGCTCAACCGCTTTATCCAGCTGCATCTGCCCATCCCGTCTAACGTTTTCCCACTCGTTATCGCTCCCTTGAAAGCCCGGTTTAGAATTGGCATTACCACCTGCCGCCAGCACATTGCCTTCATCAGCATTGGTAAAAGCTGCGAAAAACGGCTTGTTTGATGCTCCGCCAAAAATCTTTTCCGCGACGCGCTGAGCAAAGCCTTCGTTATCAGCACTTAGGTGCATAAATTTATTACTAAAACTGGTTGGATGCAGCGCAAACCAATTGATCAGACCTACTGGGGTGCCATCGGCGTCATTAAGACGCAGCTGGGTCATGGTTTCATTGACATTACTATCAAAGTCTTTAGCGTCTTTATTATTGTTATAGGCAAACTCCGAGCGATTGACTGTCGCACCCTTTAGCTCGCCTTGCGCCAAAGATAACGTCCCTGCCGTCAAGGTAGCGTGAGCGCGTTTAATTGAGGTGACAATACCATTGACGATAGCATTGAAGTTTTGGCTGCTATAGCCTGCTAGCGTGTCATCGGTACTGGCAATTTGATACAGCTGCTGATGTGAGTAGCCGGCGTTACCCCCATGGGTGTGGGTGGCGGTGAGCATGACATTGTCATCGTTATATAAGTCACCATAATCCGCTTTTAGACGTTTAATGACCTCAAGTTTTACCGCGGTAAACATCGCGCCCATATCTGCTGATACATAGACGACGCGTTTGCCCGTATTTTTGTCCGCTTCGCCGATAATAAAAGCATAAGAGTACAAACGGTCGTTGATACCTTGTACCACCTACCCCGCCGCATAACCAAACATGCCAGTTTCGGCAGCAGCTCCGGTGATATCTGCCTTACCACTACCAACGAGATACTGACTTGTCGGCATTGTTCTCATAGACATAGCAGAAGCGCTACGATTTAACGTGACAGAGCTGTCCGCTGCGGCAGTAGCATTTTCACTAATCGTTGGCCCCAAATCGGACAAGGCTGCAGCAGATTGTACGGATGCCAACTGTGTTGAAGCAGACTCCGTTGAATCCGTCTCACATGCCGTTAGGTTCAATACAGTGGTACAAATAGAGATGAGTAACATAAAAGGTCGTAATAGTGGAGGTGCGATAGAGGAAGTAGCCATTTGTTATCCTTAACATAGAGTAAAATCTTCAACTGAAAAATCTCAGTCTAAGATTAAATATCCCGCAACCTGTGATGCGCGCTTAATCAATGATAACTATTGATAACTACCAATACACATCAATCCACGAAAACGGCTGCAAGTACATAAGTTGGCTATATCCATTTAATCAACCCACTCTCTAATATAAAAATTAACAAACAAATGTAGAATATTTTATAGCAACCAAACCTTCAATTGCCCTTAAAAACCACTTTACTATGATTTTACTTTGAGCATACCTACTTAAATAAGATGGCTTAGATAAAACGACTTAAATAAAAAGTACTAAAGTCACATTTATCAACCATTACCTAAAGCTTAACTACATTTGCCAATCGAACGGCATTTGATGATGACCACGCAGCGCCATCATCAGCGTTTGCTGCATTTGCGCCAACACTTCTTTGGTATAAGGAACGGCAGGAATGCCCCATACTGGATTTGGCCATTGCATGTCGTTTTGATAGCGGACGATATGATGAAAATGTAGCTGCGGTACTTGATTACCGAGGGCAGCCACATTCATTTTATCTGCTTGGAAAGTCTTAGCAAGTTGGCTTGATAACCAGCTCGACTCACGCAAAAACTGCGCTTGGTCTGCCTCAGATAGCTCGTATAATTCTTTGATACCTGATACCCGCGGTACCAATATTAACCATGGAAACTGACAATCATTGATTAAACGACAGGTTGATAATGGGAAATCACCCACTAAAAAACTGTCGGCTGCAAGTTTATGATGAAGTTGGAACATAATGACGGTTCTCTTGTTATGACGCTCAAATAAATGGAATTAAAATACCGGGTGGTGTTCTAAAAAGTATGCTGGCGATAAAAGCCAATAAGAAATCTATGCGAAGTTCTCTGATTCTATAGGGCTTTCAAGACTTCAAAAATTATTCAAATTTTAATCAGCATACTTTTTGACACACCACCAAATACCGAAAAGCAGAACTGAATTTACTAAACTATAATACGCTTAAAGCATTATGCTTAAAGAAACAGCAGGCTAAATATAAGATGCCGCTATTTTATCAGTTATCCAAGCGATAAAATAGCGCCGTGACCGATTGTCTTAGCGTATGGTATTTGCTGTACTTAAACGATTTCATAAATGTGCTTGGTTTAGCGATATAAACAAACAAAGCTAGGCAGACTCTGTCACTGTATGCTCGCTAAAATAGCGCAATAGGTCTTGAATGACGCTGACACGCTGCTGCGGTGTTGCCAGCTTATTGCTATCTTGATAGCGTATACCAGAGGCACCGTTCATACGATAGCGCTGACCGTCTTTTTGAATCAGCTGAATAATCGCTAAGGCGTCGACCGGCGTATCAGGCGCAAATTCTAGTGTTAGGCTGCTGCTATTGGCATCAATCTTATTAATCTTTAAGGGTTCAGCTTGTAGACGCAGTCCATGAATGGCAAATAATTGCTTGGTTTGGTCGGGCAGCGTCCCAAAACGGTCAATCATTTCGGTACGAATATCGGTCAAGGCTTCTTTATCATCAGCATTACTAATACGTTTATAAAACAATAAGCGCTGATGCACATCGTGCAAATATTCTTCTGGTATTAGCGCTGAGCTGTGCAAATTGATTTCACTAGTCAGCGACAATGGCGTGCTTAAATCTGGCTCTTTACCGGCTTTAATCGCCTTCGTTGCGCGCTCAAGCATGTCCATATATAGACTAAAGCCAATCGCTTGCATGTTACCACTTTGCTGTTTACCAAGGATTTCACCCGCGCCACGAATCTCTAAATCTTCGCTTGCCAGCATAAAGCCTGCACCCAAGGTATTGGCGCGTTCAATCGCATGCAGACGGCGCTTGGCATCGCCTTTAAGCCCTTTGATAGAAGGTACGAGCAAGTAGCAATACGCTTGATGATGACTCCGGCCAACACGACCTCGCAGCTGATGCAATTGCGCCAAACCAAACTTATCGGCGCGCTCAATGATAATAGTATTGGCATTGGGTACATCAATACCGGTTTCGATAATGGTCGAGCATATCAGCACGTTGAACTTTTTATGATAAAATTGCTGCATCACTTGCTCAAGTTGGCGCTCTTGCATTTGCCCATGCGCAACCCCTACTCGTGCTTCAGGCACCAGTTCACGGACGGTCTCGGCCATACGCTCAATACTGGCGACATCATTGTGCAATAGATAAACCTGTCCGCCGCGTAGTAGCTCACGCAAGATGGCTTCTTTTAATAAGGCATCGGTCTTTTGCATGACAAAGGTTTTAATCGCCAGACGACGTGCAGGCGGGGTGGCAATAATCGACATATCACGCATCCCTGAGAGCGCCATATTAAGCGTTCTAGGGATTGGCGTCGCGGTCATCGACATACTGTCTACATCGGTCTGAATCGCCTTGATACGCTCTTTATGGCGTACGCCAAAACGGTGTTCTTCATCGACAATCATTAAGCCCAGATTAGAGAACTTCACATCAGGTTGCAGAAGTTTATGCGTACCAATGACGATATCGACCTTACCTGCTGCGAGGTCTGTTAACACCGTATCTTGATGCTTTTTACCACCAAAGCGCGACAAGGTTTCAATACGTACCGGCCAATCAGCAAAACGGTCGCGGAAATTGTCTTCATGTTGACCTGCCAGCAAGGTTGTCGGCACCAACACCGCCACTTGATAACCGGCACTCACTGCAATGAACGCCGCACGCATAGCCACTTCTGTTTTACCAAAACCAACATCACCGCAAATAAGTCGATCCATCGGCTGGTTCTGCCGCATGTCTTCCATCACCGCATGAATGGCATTGGCTTGATCAGGCGTTTCTTCAAAGGCAAATTGACTGGCAAATAGCTCATATTGCGATGGGTCGATTTTAAAATGAATACCGACTTTCGCTTCGCGCCGTGCTTGCATATTAAGCAGTTCAGCCGCCACGTCATGGATTTGCTCGAGCGCCTTTTGCTTGGCTTTATCCCATTTACCGCTACCAATTTTGTGTAGGGGCGCAAGTGCAGGGTCACCGCCACTATAACGGTTAATCATTTGTAAATTGGCAACCGGTACATAGATACTGGCGTCATCAGCGTACTTTAGGTGGATAAACTCTTGCTCGCCGTCACCAACATCGAGCGTAATCAGGCCATTGTAACGCCCAATACCATGCTCGATATGCACCACTGGACTCCCTTCGGTGATTTCGGTGACGCTTTTAACCAAGAACTCTTCTGACACCCCGCTTTGTCGGCGACGACGCGTTTGCAGCACTTGCCGGCCAAATAATTGCGTCTCACTAATCACCACTAAGCGCTCAGGCACGTAAACACCGCGTTCAATAGGCGCAATGGTCAATCCGACTTGCGGTAACTTATTACTATTATCCTTCGATTTGTCCGCTGCTAAAAACGCCTCAAAGCTATCGTAAGCTTTGACATCTATTTTGCCTTTAAACAGTTCAATCAGAATTTCACGCCGACCCGCCGTTTCTGCCACAATTAATACAGGTGTTGCTGTTTGCGCTTGCAACTCTAAAAACGCTAACAGTTCGCTAAGGGGTTCGGCTTTTTGATGATTGACTGGTAGTTGTGGCGGCTCTTGCGCACTTAGTGTCACTAGCCCTTGTTTTTTTGGCGGCAGGGTTAATGGTTCAGATGCTAAGGTTGCGTCATCGTTATCAATGCTATCAATCGCAGCGACATCAGTCATGGTCGCAAGCTCATTACGCGCACTCAATATCACTCGCGGATAATAATTAAGATGTTCGTTTAGACTATTTGATAATAAATATAACAATTCAGGCGCAACGATGGGCTTGTCAATATCGTGACGGCGCTCTTCATAACGGCGCTGAATTTGTGACCAATAATCTGCCTGTTTTTCGTTAATCAGCTCATCGGTAATAAACAAGGCATCGCTTGGCAAATAGGAAAACAAACTACTTTCTGCCATCCAATCCTTTAAATCAAAAAACAGTGGCTGATAATACTCAAGTCCGCTACTGGCAATACCTGCCATGACATCTTTATGCAGCTCAGATTTGCGGCTACTGGCATTGGGGAACATGGCGGCAAAGTTGGTGCGGAACGTCTCCCGCCCTTCATCGAGCGGAAACTCTTTAGCGGGTAGTATTTGAAATTGCTTAATGGGCTTTGAGATATCTGGCAGTTTATGCAGCAGCGATAGCGATTCTTTGCCCATGCTGCTATCGTTGCCGCTTATCATGGTTTTGAGGTCATCAACGGTCAATGTGCGCTGGGTCTGCGGATTAAAAAAGCGAATGGTCTCAATTTCATCATCGAATAAATCTAGGCGTAGCGGAAATGGCTGACCCATGGCAAAGATATCAATGATACTACCACGTACGGCAAATTCGCCCGGCTCAAAGACGTTCTCAACCGCGCGATAACCCGCCTTTGCCAATAGTTCGCGCTGAGTATTGATATCAAATCGATCACCGACACTCAAATCAAAATGCTGCCCTATCAACCAGCTTGGCGGTGCGACACGGTGCATCAATGCCTGTACCGATATTAACAATACCCCTGACGTTGGCATATCCGTTAACAGGTTAATACGCTCGCTGACGATATCTTGATGCGGAGACAGCTCATCATAGGTCAGCGTTTCCCAATCAGGGAACACATAAGCATCGACGCCGCAAAATGCCAACTCCGTCTCTATCTGGTTAAGCTGATTTTGGTCACGCGTCACCACAACCTTTAGACGGTCAGCCACATCCCATAGCGGCGTTTGTACCAGACTTGCGAGCCACAAGCTACTGACTGCTCCATGCACAGGCGCCAGCCAACGCCGCTCGGCATTCTGGATAGGAAATAACTGCTGGTTAATAGGGTCAAAGGCGTCGGTCAAAGCAGTGATAGACATAAAGGATAGGGTCAACGTTAAGAGTCAGAAAGCTATTATACGAATATTTGCGCAATTACCAAAATTTATGCCGTAACGGTTTGTCACTTAGCCTTGTTATGAAAAAACCAAAAACTAAACAATTGATAAAACGCATATTCATCTATAACGACAAGCTACTTAAATACAAAAACCTCAACGATTAAGCTGAGGTCTCGGAGTTATAACCATTAAGCTACTGTTAAAGTATAAGCTATTTTTAAATTAATGGTTTTTCGCTTGCGATAATGCCGTTATTGTCGGCATAAACAAACATACCTGAGTTTAACGTTAAATCACCAAAGCGGATTTCAATATCGGTTTGACCTTCATCGCGGCGATTTGATTTGCGCGGGATGCAACCAAGCGCCATGACACCGATATCCATTTGCGCCATATCATCTACATCACGCACGCAGCCATATACCACCACCCCTGCCCAGCCATTATCAATCGCTGATTGCGCAATCATATCGCCGAGCAACGCGCAGCGCATTGAACCGCCACCGTCAACGACCAAGACTTTGCCATTGCCGTCTTTATCTTTGCCATCGCTGTTTAATAAGGATTTTACACGGCTATTATCTTCAAAGCATTTTACCGTCACGATTTCACCGCAAAATCTGTCTTTACCGCCAAAGCTATAAAATGATTTGCCTTCAATATTGGGCAAACATACCTGCGACTCAGGATTGGCATCTAATAAATCACAAGTGACAAAGTTGTCTTTATTCATCGTGGTTGTTTCTGCTGTGTCTGACATCGTGACGCTCCTTGTTAAGTTAAATAGTTGAATTATCTATCATGAAATCTGAGTTTTTATTAATTTATGTTTAGGCTATTTTTTGACTTTGGTCATTGCTAGTAGCTGTTTATTTTCGATAATTTCCGTGTCTGTAATGGTAGGCTCACTACGATATTTATTACGCTGATACACCTCATGCGCACTCATCGCCATCGCACTGGCAACGCGCTTGGCAGAAATAGGATGCAAGGATAATGACTCGGGGACGATTGGCGAGATCAGTTTAAAGGCTTTTTGACCAAAGCTTTCAAGCGGACGGCCTTTATGCTTGCCAAGTAATAGTGATGGTCGAAAAATCACCAACTGGGTAAAACCTAGCGCCATAATAGACTGCTCTGTTTCCGCTTTGACCCGATTGTATAAAAAACGGCTGTCGATATCGGCATTCATTGAGGACAATAAAAAGAAGTTTTCCACGCCTTTCGCACGGCACAATGTGGCAAAATTGACATTATAGTCGTGGTCAACTTTTCGAAACGCTTCATCACTACCTGCTTGTTTTTTGGTGGTACCAAGGCAGCTAAAGGCATCGGTCTTACTATCTGCGCCGACACTGGCAAATATTTCAGCCAAGTTATCAAAATCATTGACCTGATAAAAGCGCATGCTGGCATTGATGTAGCGAGGCGGCCGCCGTGCAATCACAATCAACGTGTCATAAAGCTCACTAAGCTGCTTAACAAGATGCTGTCCGACCAGTCCTGTTGCGCCAATTACAATTGCTTTTCGCTGCATAGCCTATCCATTTATATCATGTTGGGGTGTTTATAATGCTAAAAATGATGTCTTATAGAAATTGTTTGCTTTGGTATCATACCTAAATTAACAACTCGCTAGCGCTATTCTACACAATTTATTGTAAGAGATTTTATCAACGGTTAGGTTTATGGGAATCATTCAGAATTTTAAGTCTAACTTTTGTTATATAATTCACTTGTTAGCGCGATAAACCCTTTAATTAAACCTTTAAGATCGGCTAACATAACTTCTTTTAGCATTAATCATCAAATATATTGTTCTAAGCGCAATAATTTGCTAAGATAACCGGCTTTACACGTCAACGCTGTTTAATTATTCCAAACAGTTCTGGCGCGAGCGATGCTCTATTACTATTAGGTGCTTTAATAACAGATAAGTGCCCTCATAATAGACATCGACATCATGTTTGGCGAGAGGCTGCTCGTCACCGATGATTGTTAAACCCATTATTATTGCAATCAACATTCATATTTTTATCTGTCTTTATCAAGGAGATACGCGTGGCTAATACTGCACAAGCTCGTAAACGCGCCCGTCAAAACACCAAACGTCGTCAGAACTCTGCGTCACAACGCTCTATGGTTCGTACTTATCTAAAACGTGTTGATGCGGCTATCGCTGCTAAAGATTATGACGCGGCTACCGAAGCTTACAAAAAAGCGGTACCGGTTCTTGATCGTATGGCTGACAAAGGTATTATTCATAAGAATAAAGCTGCTCGTCGTAAGAGCCGCCTAAACAAAACTATCAAAGGCCTACAAGCTTAAGATTGATTGCGTTTAGACCGCATCGCACTTGATGGTGTGATGACCAAAACCTTGCTACTGGTTTTCATACTGGAGCAAGGTTTTTTTATGCCTATTTAAAAGGTAACCGTTACTATTTAAAAAACATTATAAGGCTAATTAAATACTCCAAAAATAAAGCCTATGTCCATTTTACTTCTGGTGGCAATAGTAATTTGCTTGGATGAAAACCAGCGGCACGGTAGCCCTGTAATAAATCGCTGATTGGACGAATATATACTTGCCCGCGCCAAACGAAATAGGCATTGGCTTGCTCAAAAGGCTTATCATCAAACCACAAAAACACCCCTTCCATCATCTTTGGCCAATCATTCCAATCAATCTCAACCACGTCTAGCATCACTGCCAAAAACGCTGATAGTAACGTATCATGACTGACGGCGAGCATTAAATGCCCATGTTGCGGCTGGTTTTGATAAAAAAGCGATAAAAGATCAAGTCCGCCTTGATAAGCATTTTTCGTGCCTTCAAGATTGCCTTGTAAGAAGCGATTGATAAAGTTTAGCACACCAATTTCTTTAAAAATCGGGTTGGCAATCTCAGGTTCGGTCACCAGACTGCCAGGTTCAACCAGTAGCGATTGATGGGCAATATCACGTCGTAGTCCCGCACCCTCTTGCATCAGCTGCGCGGTATCAATACAGCGACCAATCGGACTTGAGATACTATCAACATCGAGCGAATACGGCAAATGTTCTGCTAGCCAGCGCCCCCAAGACTTTGCCAACACGCGACCTTTTGGCGTTAGCGGCAATTGATAACTGGCAAAACCATTACCATCAGAGCGCTCGCGCAGAGAATGTCTGGTAAATAAAATCAGTCTTTTATCTACTGGCAACAAACCGACCGAAGACATCATACTGTCAGGTAAGTGAGAAGGTGCAGGTGCGTTCGGCCTGAGGTTCGTAGGCTTTTCAGCCGGTGTCGATCGTCCCGATGGGGTATTATTAGGCAATTTACTCATGATAGTAAGCGTAGCAGATTTATTGATGAGAATGAACAAAATATAAGGTCAGTTGCACTATAGCTTATTCCGCTACATATCGATATAAGCGCTTGGTTAACAGGATTTAGCCAATATCCACCACTTTGTTCCAGATGAACGCCAATTCGGTACTGCTCACCTCATTAGGATAAGCACGCGGATTGACTATCACCCGCGTTTTATTAATTTGATAATCAAAGGCTTCATGGGTATGGCCATGTACCCATAGCACAGGTGCCCAGTCCTCATGCATCCAGCTCGATAAATCACTAACAAAGGCGGCATTACTCGGCAAGTTGGCAAATTTCTCAGACACAGATAATGGGCTAATACTATGATGACTCATGACCACCGTTTTTTTACCCAATGCTTGCGCCGTTATCAGCGCTTGCTGTAGCCATTGACGATGTGCAGTATGGATTTGTATCGATACTTCAGGAGAGAACAGCTCGCCACCCGCATAAATTTGCTTATAATCGCGCATAAAACGCCTAGCCGCTGCCATCGTATCGGCATCGGCTTGATATTGATAGTCCGTCCATAACGTACAACCTAGAATCCTTACCTTACCGATGTCAATATACTGACACTGTAAAAAGCGCACGCCCTGCTCTAATTCACTATCATAATTATCCCAAGTGGCAAGCTTTTTATCGAAATGCAGCACATCTTCGCCGAAGTATTCATGATTGCCCGCGATGGTAATCAAAGGTACTTGCAAATGCGCTGCCTGCTCTTGTAGCCATGGCATACCATCATCGCTATTGGCAGTATCTCCCGCTACCAATACCACGTCTGCGTCCGTTTTAGGGATGCGCCCTAGTGGATACGACTGCCGCGCATAACTATCAATATGTAAGTCACTTAAAATCTGTAATTTCATAGGTTTTACTATTATCCAATCAAACTATTTGCAAAAGTCAGCTTTTTCCTCAGCTTACGATTAGCGTGAATTTAACCAGTGTAGCAGCTTTTCGTTAACGAGCAAAAAGTAAAAAAGACAGCGGATTAGGCTGTCTTTTTTTATTATACGGTCGATCTATAGCGCTAAAGACTGTTCAATATCAATTGTAATTTAGCCAAAGGATCAACAGCTTGGGTGATTGAGCGACCAATCACCAAGTAATCAGAACCATCTGCTAACGCTTGCTTCGGTGTACAGATACGTTTTTGATCATCAGCATTGTCGTCTGGCAAGCGAATGCCAGGAGTAATCAATTTAAAATCTTCACCACATAATGCTTTAAGTGTTTTTGCTTCTTGTGCTGAGCATACTACCCCATCAAGACCTGCTTGCTTGGTCAATTGTGCCAAACGGCTCACTTGGGCATCTAGGCCGTCGGTGATACCTGTTTGCGTCAGTGCCTGATTGTCCATAGAAGTCAGCACGGTTACGGCGATTAGCAGGGTTTCAAAATTACCGTTCAACAAGCGCTGCTTGGCTAATGACATGGCCTCAAGGCCCGCACTTGCATGCACGTTGACCATCCATACGCCAAGCTCGGCTGCTGCAAGTACCGCTTGTGCCGTGGTATTAGGAATATCGTGAAATTTCAAGTCCAAAAACACGTCAAAATCACGCTGATGTAGCGCTTTAACAATTTCAGGACCACAGCGGGTAAACAGCTCTTTGCCTACTTTTAAGCGACATAACGCTGGGTCTAATTGGTCAGCTAGTGCTAAAGAGGCATCTTTAGTCATATTATCCAGTGCAACGACGACTGGAGAATGGATGGTGTTATTCATAGTTGTGCCACGTTCTATCAGTTTATTAAATGATTATTATTAAATTATTATATAAACGTCTCAATATAAGAATGCTTAGTTAGCACTCAATGCTCACGCTTTTGCTTGGTTAAAGTAGCACCATCGTCTACATCGATAACGCTGCCGTCTTGTACATTGGTCGCTGTCGCGCCGTAAACCGCTTCTTGTACTGATGGTGCGTTTGCCTGACGGTCAATGACGATATTGGCCTGCGTCACCTGCTCTTGCAGATTGGCATTTAGCTTTTGTAGCCGTGAGATTTCCCACTTATTTTGTAGCACACGGAAGATAAGCAGCGCGAGTAGCATGCCAATCACAATGCCTAGTATCAAGCACAGAATCAGTAATAAGCCCAAATTCATCGTTGGTGCTTGGGAGAAAAGTAGATTCACCCCAACTTCGGTATTATTGGCCAATACCAAACCGAGCGAATAAGCGAAGCTTAAAAACAGTAATACCAGCAGTAAAATACGCATCAGAGATATCCTTTTATGTTGAATCGTATGAACCGTTTAACAAAGAACGCGACATTCTGACGGCTCTGCTTACCTAACCGTTTGCTACCTTGGCATTGACAGCTTCACGTAGCGCTTTGCCCGGCTTAAAGTGTGGAATGGCTTTTGCAGGTACGGGTACGCTTTCGCCTGTTTTAGGATTGCGCCCCATACGGGCACGGCGATGATGAAGACAAAAACTACCAAAGCCACGCACCTCTACTCGGCCGTCATTGGCTAAGGTATCGGTCATCAAATTTAATATTTCGCGTACTGCATCATCGACGACAGTGTCTGTCATGTTGTCACAATTCGCACTCAGATTACTAATAAATTCGGACTTGTTAATTGCTTGCTGCATTATCACATGGACCTTATTGATTAATGGATAAGATGATATGAAGTAAATGAACCGTTTAGGTCTGTTTAATTTAACTTTCACATCTCGTTACTCAATGTTGCAAATGATAGCGGATATTGGCATAAATAGGAATAAGAGTTTCCTTTTTTACCATAAAACCTTACTAACTTGCCCCATACTCAAATTTAATCACAAAAAAAAGCGACCGGAGTCGCTTTCTTTTTATAGTATAACTATATCAACAAACTACCGCTTACTGCATTTGTTCTTTGATCAAGTCACCAATGGTTTTTGGCTGTGCATCAGAACCGGCAGCAGCAGTCGTACCAGTGCTTCCCAATTCTTTAATCGCTTGACGCTCTTCAGCTTCGTCTTTGGCTTTGATTGACAAGTTGATGTTACGAGTTTTGCGATCAACACTGATGATTTTCGCTTCAACATCATCACCAACAGATAGATGCTTGGTTGCATCTTCAACGCGATCACGTTGAATCTCAGAAGCACGTAAATAAGCTTCTACTTCGTCAGCAAGTTCGATAGTCGCACCTTTCGCGTCTACTTCTTTTACTTTACCATTAACGATAGCACCGCGGTCATTGTTGACTAGGTATTCGTTGAATGGATCAGAGCTTAATTGTTTGATGCCTAAGCTGATACGGTTGGCTTCTGAATCTACAGACAATACCATTGCTTCAACGGTGTCGCCTTTGTTGTAGTTACGGATAGCTTCTTCGCCAGTTTCGTTCCAAGAGATATCAGATAGATGAACAAGACCATCGATACCACCGTCTAGACCAATAAAGATACCGAAATCAGTGATAGATTTAATCGTACCAGTGATTTTATCACCGCGCTCATGTTTCTTATCAAACTCATCCCATGGGTTAGCAAGAGTTTGTTTGATACCTAAGCTGATACGACGACGTTCTTCATCGATATCAAGGATCATCACTTCAACTTCGTCACCCACTTGCACAACTTTTGATGGGTGGATGTTTTTATTGGTGTGATCCATCTCTGATACGTGGACTAGACCTTCAATGCCTTCAGAGATTTCAGCAAAACAACCATAGTCAGTCAAGTTAGTTACGCGAGCTTTAACAACGCTACCCACTGGGTATGTGCCGCCAACGTTATCCCAAGGATCTGTACCAAGTTGTTTTAGACCTAAGCTTACGCGATTGCGCTCACGATCAAACTTCAATACTTTAACTTTTAGATCTTGACCAACTTCAACCACCTCAGATGGATGCTTGATACGGCGCCACGCCATGTCAGTGATGTGTAGTAGACCATCAATACCACCAAGATCAACGAATGCACCGTAATCAGTTAGGTTCTTAACGATACCTTCGATCTCGATACCTTCTTCAAGCTTGTTCAATAGCTCTTCACGCTCAGCTGAGTTTTCAGCTTCCATAACAGCGCGGCGACTTACCACGACGTTGTTACGTTTTTGATCAAGTTTGATAACTTTAAATTCTAGCTCTTTGCCTTCTAGATGCGTGGTATCACGAATCGGACGGACGTCTACCAATGAACCTGGTAGGAACGCGCGAACTGAACCGATATCAACGGTAAAGCCGCCTTTTACTTTGCTAGAAATAATACCTTTAACGATCTCATCGTTATCAGAGATTTTCTCAAGGAAATTCCAAGTCTCAACGCGTTTGGCTTTTTCGCGTGACAGTAAGGTTTGACCCATACCGTTATCAACCGCTTCAACCACGACGTCGACTGTGTCGCCAACTTCAACTTCAAGTTCGCCTTCTTCGCTTAAAAACTCTTCACGAGCGACGATACCTTCAGATTTAAGACCAGTATCTACTGTGATCCAATCGCTATCGATGGCTACAACAGTACCAGTAATAACCGAGCCACGCTCGATATCAAGACCTGTTTCTTCGATGCTCGCTTCAAATAGTTCAGCAAATGATTCCATTATGTCTACCTTTGTATAGCCGTATCCTGTCCAGCACAGTACGGATCAAATGTATGACTGTATAAAACGAGAATACTGGTTTTATATCTTATGCAGTCATATAAAAAAACGGTTGTTGCTAATAAGCGATTTTTTAGCGAACTCACTAGCAACGACTGTCTTACTTATATTTACCCCACTCTCAACTTATTTTTCTAAGGTATTGGTTTACTTATTTTTTAAAATTTCAGTTAAAACAATTAGAATTTTAAATTCTATAAAAATCAAAAGCCTACGATAAGTTGAGATTGGCGTTTATATTTATACAATTTTATACTAAAACGGAAGCCATAGGAAACCTTTTAGTACTTAAAATGTTGTTTTTATTAACGATTAAAACAAACACCCTTATCTTGACAATGTTTTTTTACCAACTCATAAACCGCGTCAGCGTCTAGGTTTGAGCTATCTAAAACCAGTGCATCTTCAGCCGGTTTTGACGGTGCCGTTGCTCGGTTTTCATCACGCTCATCTCGCGCTTTAATCGTTGCCAGAATCGCGTCAAAGTCGGCCGCCTGCCCAGCTTTTAATAGCTGTACCACGCGGCGCTCTGCACGAGCGGTAGCGCTTGCGGTCAGATAGACCTTTACATCGGCATCGGGGAAAACTACCGTGCCCATGTCGCGACCATCCGCAACCAATCCTGATTGGGTTGCCATATCTTGCTGCAATTTAAGCAATGCTTGGCGCACCTTTGGATAAACTGCAACTTGTGAAGCATAACCGCCAACGGTTTCATTGCGTACTTGCTCACCAATCTTAGCGCCATTGACAATAATATCCACGCGCCCTGAATCGCTATTAGGCTCAAAAACGATCTGTAAGCTTTGGGTCAATTCTAATAACGCAGTCTCATCAATCGCTTGGTTGGCATCTGCTGTAATCAGACCTGCTTCAAACGCTTTTAAACCAACGATGCGATATAACGCCCCTGAATCAAGCAGCTGATAGCCCAAAGTTTGCGCTAAGCGCCACGTAACCGTGCCTTTACCTGCCCCACTTGGACCATCAATACAGATAACCGGATAGCGCAATGACGGCGTCTCACTATTGTCATTAGTATCAGGTATAAAAGCAGACATAACACTCACTTAATCGTCGGCAGAGCTGACATCGTGGTAAACAAAGAATTTCCCTGCGCTATCAAACGCTTGCACGGTAATAGACAGATTCGTAAGCAAATAGGGCGATAGTATAGCAAACATAACTCCCTATCACTAGCAGTGAGACTAATATCTTGTTAATCATTTGAACGGTTTTTTTATCTTTTTTTTCGTTTGGACGCTTGCCGACGTTCACGAAAAAAAGCCTTTAGCATTTGACTGCTATGCTCACGGCACAGACCTTTATACACTTGAATACGATGATTATAAAAAGACTCGGCAGCCAAGTTCATTTGACTACCAACCATACCAGCCCTCGGCTCGCTTGCTGCATAGATAAGTCTATCGACGCGAGCATGAATCAGCGCGCCAATACACATAGTACACGGCTCTAAAGTCACATATAACGTTGTCTGAAGCGGCAAGCGATAGTTGTTTAAACGCGTGCAGGCATCCCTTAACGCGATAATCTCTGCATGCGCGGTTGCGTCATGGCGTCCAATCGGCTCATTAAAACCTTGACCTATAATCTGCTGATTGTGTACCAGTATTGCTCCTACGGGCACTTCTTCACGTGCAGCGCCTTGCTTAGCAAGATTAAGCGCTTGTTGCATCCAGTTGATATCTTCGACTGCCCAAAGTTCATCTGTAGCAAGTTGGTAGTTAATTGCCTGAAATGGCTGCAAGCTTATATTCTGTATATTTTTCATTTACTGTGGCAATTGCCAGTCAATCGGTTTTTGGCCATGTTGTATTAGATAATCATTGGTCTTAGAAAACGGCTTAGAACCAAAAAACCCGCCGCGGTTGGCAGCCAACGGCGATGGATGTACAGCGGTCAGAATCAAATGTTTATCGGTATTGATATATTTGCCTTTTTTCTGCGCTTTACTGCCCCACAATATAAATACCGTATGCTCTGTTTGTTCATTGACCACGTCAATTACGGCGTCGGTAAACTGCTCCCAACCTTTATTTTGATGGCTGTTTGGCGTGCCTTCTTGTACCGTAAGCGAGCTGTTTAATAACAACACGCCTTGCTGCGCCCAATAAGTCAGATCGCCATGTTTTGAAGGAGCGATTCCGATGTCACTCGCCATCTCTTTTAGCACATTATTTAAAGACGGCGGTTTTGGTATGGCTTTTGGTACTGAAAACGATAAACCCATCGCTTGCCCTGGACCATGATAAGGGTCTTGACCCAGTATCACCACCTTCACCTGTGATAATGGCGTTAGATTTAACGCATTAAACATTAAGGGCGCTGGCGGATAAATACTATCATCTGATTGATAAGCTTCTTTTAAAAAAGCGCGCAAGTTATCCATATTATCAGAGGTCAATTCTTCTGCTAAGGCTTGTTTCCAGTCGTCCGGTAAGCGCACATTGTCCAAAATCGCTTGTTTTTGGGCCTCGGTTTTCGTAGATTTTTCATCAAACAATTCCATGATAGGTCCTTTTTTATTTTTTATAGGAGGATAAGAAATACGATTATTCAATAAATTATAGCAATAAAAAAACGGCTACCATTGTAACCGTTTTTATAACACCGTAACCGTTGTTATTATATCAATAGCAAAAACTTAGCTAGCTAGTGACTCAGAATCTGGATGCGGCTCATGGGTTTCAACGACCGTTAAGATAATACGACTGTCGGCTGAACCTTTATCCGAAGATTTACCGCTAGTTTTATCAAGCTTAACCGTATCACCGTCTTGCTCATTGGCTTCTTTTGGTTCTAAGCTTAGATGGACTACCCCACCGTTTACCAAGTCGCCAAACAAAATCATACTCGCGAGTGGCTTTTTGATCTCGTCTTGAATAAGGCGCTGCATAGGACGCGCACCCATGAGGCGATCATAGCCTTTCTCCGCCAAGTAATCACGGACTTCATCGTCAATCTCGAGCGTCACTTGCTTGTCATCGAGCTGTACTTGTAGCTCAACCAAGAACTTATCGACCACAGAGACGACGACCGACGTATCTAACGCGTTGAACTGAATAATCGCATCCAAACGGTTACGGAATTCAGGGGTAAAGACGCGTTTGAGTGCTTCGGTATTGTCGCGGCTGTGATCTTGCTGAGTAAAGCCCATCGAAGAGCGGCTGATACTTTCAGCGCCGACGTTAGTGGTCATAATGACGATCACTTGCTTAAAGATAGCCACGCGGCCGTTGTTATCAGTCAACGTACCGTGGTCCATCACTTGTAATAACAAGTTAAAGACATCAGGGTGTGCTTTTTCGATTTCATCAAGTAACAACACGCAATGTGGATGCTGATTGATTTTTTCAGTCAGCAAACCGCCTTGGTCATAACCAACATAACCGGGAGGCGCACCAATCAAACGTGACGCCGTATGCGCTTCCATGTACTCTGACATATCAAAGCGGACCAGCTCTACACCTAACAAATTAGCCAGTTGACGTGATACTTCTGTTTTACCAACCCCGGTTGGACCAGCAAACATAAATGAGCCAATTGGTTTGTCTGGTGCTTTTAGACCGGCACGCGACAGTTTAATGGCATCTGCCAAGGTTTCAATCGCTTCATCTTGACCAAATACTAAGTGTTTAAGATCACGATCTAAATGCTCAAGAATGCTCTTATCATCACTTGATACGGATTTGGGCGGAATACGCGCAAGCTTAGCAATGATGGCTTCGATATCAGCAACATCGATTTTTATCGGTGCGCGTTTGCCTTTAGATTTTTTAGACCCGCTCGCACGATCATTGGCTTTTGCCGTATCTGCTTCCTCTTGCATTTCATTGGAAGTGCTTGTTGTATCAAAGCTGTCATCGTCAGCATCACCCCCAAGACCTTCTTCATCGGCATCGATTTGCGCATCAAAGTCTTGTTCTAAATTGGCAATAAAGCTTTCTTCAGCGTCAATATCGTCTAGATCCGCGACGATACCTAAACGCTTATAAGCACCGGCTTCATCAATAACATCGATGGCTTTATCGGGTAAAAAGCGCTCGTGAATGTGTTTCGCCGATAATTGCACAGCAGTTACCAAGGCTTCGTCGGTATATTCGACGTTATGAAACTCTTCATAACGCGGTTTCAACCCACGTAAAATATCGATACTGTCATCGACACTTGGCTCTTTAACATCAATTTTTTGAAAACGACGTGACAAGGCATGGTCTTTTTCAAACACCTGACGATATTCAGTAAAGGTTGTTGAACCAATACAGCGCAGCTCACCATTGGCAAGCGCTGGTTTGATTAAGTTTGAGACGTCCATATTGCTACTCATTGACGAGCCTGCGCCAATAATCATATGAATCTCATCGATAAACAAAATCGCATTGGGTTTTTTCTTTAACGCATCAAGTAGTGATTTCATCCGTTTTTCAAAATCGCCGCGGTACTTAGTACCAGCGATTAATGAGCCAATATCTAGACTATAAATCACGCAGCCATTTAAAGGTTTTGGTGCTTTATCATTGATAATCAGCCACGCCAATCCTTCAGCAATAGAGGTTTTACCAACGCCTGGCTCACCGACCAATAGTGGGTTATTTTTACGGCGACGGCATAATACTTGAGCGGCGCGCTCAATCTCAGGACCACGACCGATTAGTGGGTCAGTTTTACCTTCAGCAGCGCGCTGGTTTAAGTTGGTTGCAAATTCAACCAAAGGATCTTTACTGGTTTTTTCTGACGCACTACGGCGCTCACCAGTCATTGAAGCACGTGGCTCAGATGGCTCGTCTTTGTCTTGACCATGTGATAAATACTGGGTCAGCTCAAGGCGGCTGATGCCCTGCTTTTTAAGCAAATAAACGGCATAAGTATCATGCTCTGAAAACATCGATACCAAAATATCAGAACCTTCAACTAAACGCCCGCCACCAATAGACTGCACGTGGAAAATAGCACGCTGCAAAATGCGGTCAAAGCTCTGGGTGGGTTGTGGTGATTGTTCAGAATCTGCGTCCACGGTTGGCGTATGCTTATTGATATAAGCTTCTAGCTCACTACGCAACGTTGAGACATTGGCATTGCAAGCAGTCAACGTATTGGCAGCATTGGTATTTTCCAATAACGCCAATAGGAGATGTTCAACAGTGAGATACTCATGCGATTTTTGGCGCGCAAGTGTCATTGCTAAACGCAAAGAAACTTCAAGATGACGACTTAACATAAGGACTTCCTACGGTTGTACCTATCTTATTATTGATAGCTTTATGAATGAGTTAGTAACTAAATCAGGGCGATAGATGGATTGTTCAAGGGCAATGTTGAGTTTATTAACAGACATTACTGAATGATGTCTTCCATGGCTTGAATACTATTTGCGTCTTACCTTTATCTCAACATGATACTTAACCATAGTCAATCTTTTAACGCTGACTAAAATGTATCGAAGTGTCCACTAGACCTTTATTGCGCAGTATTTATTGTGCAGTATTAAAGCGACAAATAGGCAAAAAACACTTCGAGCGTAAGTTTTCGAAAGTAACGGTTGAATTTAACAGAGATAAAAGGTGCTAAAACGATATGAAAAAATGTGGGGTTTAATACGATTAAGTGTACAAGGGTATACTTTAATATATGGGTGATATGAAAAAAAAATCAAGCAGAAAATGCAAAGCTAGGAAGATTAATAAAAGAGAATTAAAGGAGTGACAATAAATTTAAAAAGGCAGGAATCAAGTAGACAAATAGATTAGAGCAAACCATTGGCTAATACATCAGGTTTGCTCTACGGCAGAGTTCTTATAATAAATAAAAAGGTAAGAAATAAAAAGGTAAGAAATAGAGAAGTGAGTAAAATCAACCGAAATTAGAGAAAACTTAAGACAAAATAGGCTAAAAAATTATTCACCCTGATGCGGCTCGATTTGAGTCAATAAAGGATAACCTTCACGGTGCGCCAAGCTATTGACTTTTTTGGCTTTGGTTTCAGCGATGTCTTTTGGATAAATGCCTGCAATACCCTTGCTGCTATTGTGAATGGTCAGCATAATTTCAACTGCTGTATCCATACTATGACGAAACTCTGATTGCAGCACATAGACGACAAACTCCATCGGCGTGTAGTTATCGTTATACATGACCACTGCATACATCGGCGGTTTTGCTACTTCTGGCTCAGCGACCAATACATCGGCTTGCGGTGAAGTTTCGCCCTCGGTATCACCATCTTGCGCTAGACGCAGCGGCGTATTTGGGAAATGCCAATCGGCAACGGTTGGCGTTGAATGTAATATCGGTTGTTTTATCATAATTAGCGTACAAATTAATAGCGATGCTGTAACAGCATAAAGAGGATTAAAAAGAGTAGCAGACCTGTCTAGCTATCACTTAGCATATGACAAGAAAGTATTAATACATTAAAAATCTAAAATTCAATAAAATAAAGTTCAATAAAATATCAAAAACTTAAGGTTCAATGGGGCTTTCATCAACTTCTGGCAAATCTAAAAGTGACAACGGCATGCTATCAACCTTATCACCAAGCTTCCAGTCGTATAATTGCTCCAATTCTTGTCCGCCTGCGCTTAAGCTTAATTTCACTTGCAAAGGTTTAAAGCCTGTTGGCATCATAAAGCGGCCGCGGATTCGCGTTATGCCATCGATAGTATAACTTGCCGGCTCAAGCGGCACTTCTACAAAGTTATTATCATTCAACAAGGTTAAAGTAGGTTTTAAGCGCTTAGCTTTGCCGTCGCTGGCAAGCATTGCCACATCAAAGCCGTACTCAAAAGCGTTTTCAGGCAAAGGTTTGATTTTCGCCCCAAGTATTTGTAAAGGCATACCGCCATTTTCACTAACAAGCTCAGCATATATCTCATTAAGTTGGGCTAATTGTTTATTTTCAACCGTCAATTCCTGTTGATTTTCACGTAGCTCTTTTAAATTTCCCAAACTTATTTCTAACTCTTGCTTAGCGGTTGCCGCTTCATTAGTGGCAATTTTGCTGCTAAGGCGTAAATCTTTCAGCTCTTGCGTGGCTTCTTTACTGGTAATCACCGCTTGCTGAGTTTCTGCCTGCATCGAATAATAGCCGCGCTGATAGCCAAGTTTATGACCAAATGCGAGTCCAACTCCAGCGGTCACCAATACCGTCACTACGAATAATGCCAATACTAAGGTAGAAGCGCCTCGTTGCTTATTACTAATAAGCGAGTTGCTAATAATAGGGCTATTTATCAGCGCATGACTCTGTTGGTAATGAGAATAAGAGAGATGCGCATCGTGCCCCATATCATAGGAAACAGAGTCTTGGCACGATACTCGTGCAGGCTGTTGGCAAAGGCGTGGTGCACTCTTCAAACGCATTTAGACGATATCTCTTAACAGTAAAGGCAGGTTATTATAGCGGAATTTATAATCAATACCTAGCACCATAAATATGAGGGATTTGTTAATAGCTAGACATCTGTTAAGGAACGATAGGGGCAAAGTCTAAGCCCATCGATTCATCGAAACCAAACATCACATTCATATTTTGTACGGCCTGCCCAGCAGCACCTTTCACCAAATTGTCTTGCACGACAATCACCGTCAGCTCAGCACGCGCATTGTCTTGGTGAATACCAATACGCAAACGATTACTGGCTCGCACGCTGCGTGTATCAGGATAAAGCCCCTTTGGCATCACATCGACAAACGGCTCTGCCGCATAGCTTGTCTCAAATACTTGCTGCCAATCGATAGCAGTGCCTGCTTCGGTAAGCTCTAAATGAATAGAGCTCAGCATGCCGCGTATCATTGGTACCAGATGCGGTAAAAAACGGATACGATGGTCAAACTGGCTCTCTAACAATTGAGCAACGCCCTGCTCAATCTCTGGTAAATGCCGATGACCTTCAACGCTATAAGCTTTGAAATTATCGGTGGTTTCCGCATAGTTAAGCGCAAGCTTCGCTTGCCGACCCGCGCCCGAAACGCCAGATTTTGCATCGATAACGATACGTGACTCAACCAGCCTTTCGGCTTGCTGATTTTGCGCATCGATAATAGGTTTTAAGCCCAAAATAGCGGTGGTTGGATAGCAGCCAGGGTTACCGACAACTAACGCATTGGCCAATTTTTCTCGATTGATTTCAGGTAAGCCATAAACGGCGGTCTTTAACAATTCAGGACAGGCATGCGCTTGCTGATACCAATGCTCAAAATCTGCTAATGACTGCAAGCGAAAATCGGCGGCCAAATCAATGACCTTTACACCCGCTGCCGTTAATGCCTCTGCTTGCTTCATTGCCACGCCATGTGGGGTCGCAAAGAATACCACATCGCATTTTTGCAAGGTCGCTAGCGTCTCATCACCTAAATCGCTAAAAACTATATCGGAGATACCGCGTAAGCTTGGGAATATCTCATCAGCGCGGGTGCCAGCTTCGCTACGTGAGGTTAGCAAATCAATAGACACTTCAGGATGGGCAGATAATAAGCGAATCAGCTCAATACCTGTATAGCCTGTGCCGCCGACAATCGCTGCTGAAATCATAAGATATTCCTTTTTCTTTTAATGCGTAAATATTTAGATAGAGATAAGCTCTACATCAAAGTTAAACCTTGTTGCTTCTAAATATAAGCGCTATTACTAGCGCTTTTAAACGTTCATTTTTTAATAATTAACGATATTAAATTTTATAACTTAAATTTTATAATCATGTACCGCATCGATAAAGACTTTGGCATTATCAGGATTGACCCACTGGGTAATACCGTGACCTAAGTTTGCCACATAGCCGGTTTTTTCGCCACTGGCGTAAGCGCTATCGAGCATCGCGTTGACTTCAGCACGGATAGTTGCAGGCGAGCCGTACAAGGTTGCGGGGTCTAAATTACCCTGAATGGCTTTGCTACTTTGTAGTTTTTTATGTTGCTTGGTCAATTGGCGCTGACTTTCTGTCAATACTTGACGGGCGCGATCAATAGGCATTGTCCAGTCTAAACCTAGCGCATCGGCCTCACTATCCGCTTGCACATCGAGCCACAATCCACCGCCTTTGGTAAATAGTACGACTGGGATTTCTGGATGACGTACCTTTAGCTCAGCGACAATACGCTTATTATAGGCATGCGAGAAATTCACAAACTGACGATGACCAAGCGCCCCGCCCCAGCTATCAAATATCTGCAAAATTTGTGCGCCAGCAACCACTTGCGCATCCAAATAATCAATCACTGACGTTGCCAATTTATCTAATAATTGATGTAAAAACTCCGGATTGCTATATAAGAAACCCTTGGTATAGCGATAATCTTTTGAGCTGCCGCCTTCAATCATATAAGTCGCTAGCGTCCAAGGGCTACCCGAAAAGCCGAATAACGGCACTTGTCCGTTTAGTGCTTTACGAATGCTCGTCACCGCGCGCATGACATAATCAAGCGAGTCATTCATATCGAGTACCGGCAATCTGTCTAAATCCGCTTGCGTACGAATCGGATGCTTAAACTTCGGACCCTCGCCCGTTTCAAAATACAGTCCTAGCCCCATGGCATCAGGAATGGTCAAAATATCACTAAATAAAATTGCGGCGTCCAAGTCATAACGGCGCAGCGGCTGCAAAGTGACTTCGGTCGCACGCGCCGTATCTTTACATAGGCTCATAAAATCACCGGCTTCGGCACGGGTGGCTTTATATTCTGGTAAATAACGGCCGGCTTGGCGCATCATCCATACGGGCGTGGTATCTATGGGCTCAAAGCGGAGTGCTCGTAGCAATCTATCGTTTTTTAAAGGCGCAAAGTTCTGCTCAAGCGCATGGTTACTGTCTGAAGCACTCATGTACAACTCTCCAAAACAGCCCTATATTCAATAAAATAAATAACAGGGCAAGATAAAATAAGTGAAAGAAAAGATTAATAAACGCTTATAACGCATAGATAGCGGCATTTAATCCTAAAAAGCTTCATAATGATTTGATATCAGCTTCTTTATATTAAATACCATTTACTATTAAGCTTTGAGAACACCTACCGATTAAAGGGGTATAACTACACGGTTAACGCTAAATTGTCGCGATGTACCATGACCACACGCTCTTCCTTGTTACCAAGGATTCTATCAAACTGCTCTGTACGCTCGCGAGCCACGCGGCAAGCGTCACGCGATGAGAAGTTCACTTGACCAACAGCGATACGCTCGCCCGTGTCTTGATTGACAATCTCTACCACATCACCTTCATCAAAATCACCGCGAACCTCGACGACGCCAACTGGCAATAAGCTCTTGTGATGTTCGACAACCGCTTTTGCAGCCCCAGCGTCTACAATGAGCGTGCCTGACATGCGCAAATGCGCCGCTAGCCACTGTTTACGAGCAATGATTTTATCGGCATCATTAGTAGTCAATAACGTACCGACCGCTTCGCCAGAAACCACACGCGTAATCACATCGTCGATAGCGCCACTGACAATAACCGTTGGACAGCCGCCCATGGCAGCTAAGCGTCCAGCACGGATTTTAGTCAGCATACCACCGCGACCAAGTTTACCGCCATCGCCAGCGATATCAAATAAGTAATCGGCCATCGCGCGCTCTTGACGAATCATTTTGGCATTCGGATTGTTACGCGGATTATCAGTAAAAACGCCTTCTTGATCGGTCAAAATAATGTATAAATCGGCATTGACCATCGCCGCCGCCATCGCGCCTAAGGTGTCATTATCGCCGAATTTAATCTCATCAATGGTAATGGTATCGTTTTCATTGATTACGGGCAGCACACGCCATTCTAATAACTGCGTCAATGCTCCCGTGGTATTTAAATAGCGACTACGATTAGACAAATCATCATGAGTTAATAATAGCTGCGAGCTTTGAATACCATGCTGAATCAATGCTGACCACCAGGTTTCAATCAAGCCCATCTGTCCGATGGACGCACAAGCTTGTAGCGCCGCCAGTTTCCTTGGGCGCTCGTCCAGATTCATCCGCACCACGCCTTCAGCAACCGCACCTGACGACACTAGCAATACTTCCACACCTTGCTTATGCAGTTTGGCAATCTGCTTTGCCCATTCGTAAATGGCAGTTCGATCAAGCCCTCGTCCATTATTGGTTAATAGCGATGAGCCAATCTTGACAATAACGCGCCGAATATCAAAGTTGCGAGCTTGCTTAACAAACCTTGCTTCTTCTGTCGTGTTCTCTATGTCAACTGCCATATAAACTCCTGTTGCTAGGGTAAATGAATTACGTGAATAATATTAGAACTGTACGCACACCTATTTAAAAAACGAAACATTAACTTTTGCCAATTTAACCTTAGATATATTAAGGAACGTATACCACTTCGACGCCATCGTCGAAATCGTCATCGTCGTCTAAATTGGTACCTTCACGCGCTGCTTTACGAGCCGCACGATAGGCTTCACGCTGCGCTTCGGTATTCAAACGAACTTCTGCTTCTAAGCGCTCAAAACGCTCTTTTTGGGCTTCAGCAAAAATCGGATCTTCGAGTTCACGCTCACGCTCGCGCTCGATCTCATTCATCAAATGGTACTTAATCGCATCAACGCCTTCACCGGTCAAGGTTGCGGTACGAAATACCATACCTGTCCAACCAAGCTCAGCCACAATATGGGTACAAAGCTCGTTTAAGTCTTCTTCGGCAACCTGATCAATTTTATTTAGCACCAAAATCTGTGGCAAATTGGCCAATTCAGGTGAAAAACGCTCAAGCTCATTTAAAATCACGCGCGCGTTTTCTACTGGGTCGCTGCCATCGATCGGTTTTACATCAACCAAGTGTAACAGACGGCGTGTACGAGCGACATGCTTTAAAAAACGAATGCCAAGTCCTGCGCCTTCTGACGCGCCTTCGATTAAACCCGGAATATCTGCCATCACAAATGAGCGGTGACGACCGATATCAACCACGCCTAAGTTTGGCACTAAGGTGGTAAAGGGATAATCGGCAACCTTAGGTTTGGCGGCAGATACCTGACGGATAAAGGTTGATTTACCCGCGTTAGGTAAACCAATCAGACCAACGTCAGCGACTACTTTTAGCTCAAACTTCAGCACCTTTAATTCGCCTTCAAAACCTGAAGTGGCTTTGCGCGGTGCTTGGTTGGTCGAGCTTTTAAAATGGGTATTACCCAGACCGCCGTCGCCGCCTTTGGCAATCAGTAGCGTTTGACCAATTTCAATCAAATCGCCTAATACTTCGTCGGTTTCGGTATCAACCACGGTCGTACCAATTGGAACTGGCAAATAAATATCGTCAGAGCCTTTACCTGAACAGTTCTTACTATGACCGTTTTCACCGCGCATGGCGTCATAACGACGGGTATAACGGTAGTCAACTAAGGTGTTGGTATTGTCATCGGCAATGACATAGACATCGCCGCCCTTACCGCCATCACCACCGTCAGGGCCACCACGTGGGACATACTTTTCTCGGCGAAAACTGGCGATTCCGTTACCACCGTCACCTGCTTTTACCGTTACGACGGCTTCATCAATAAATCGCATCTTTCGTTCCTTTATTTACCATCTCGTTTATCAACTTACAGTCAGCGACTGTATTTTAGATGGTAGCTATATGTTTGGTAGTTATGAATAACTTAAAAAAATATAAAATCTTCTTTAAAACGGCATTTACTAAAATGTCATACCACGCTTAGCATTTAGCATGACAACAACACCCGATAACCATTCGGACTATCGGGTGTTTGAATACTGCCGTTAATAATTTACACCGATTTATCTAGGATAAAACTTACTTTCGTCCCGCTATTTTGCCTTAGCATTTTATCTAAATACAAACGGCTAAGATAGCAGCTGTGCAAATTTTTACGCTGGAATTTGCGCATAGCTGATGCCAGCCATTTGCGTGGCCAAACGTAACACCTGCGTGCTATAGCCAACTTCGTTATCGTACCAAATATAAACGATAGCATGATTGTCTGTCAAAATCGTCGCTTGCGCATCGACGATACCGACATGCGTATCACCAACAAAATCAGTTGATACCGCTTCGGTAGAATCTGTATAAGCAATCTGAGTTTGCCACTGACTGCTATTAGACACTTTACGCATGAACTCATTTAACGCCTCGGCACTGGCTGGCGCCGTTTTAAGGTTTAAGTTCAAAATCGCTAAGCTGACGTTTGGCGTTGGTACACGAATCGCATTACCCGTCAATTTACCGCTAAGCTCTGGTAGGGCTTTACCGACCGCTTTTGCCGCGCCAGTACTGGTGATAACCATATTCAATACCGCGCTGCGGCCACGGCGATCAGCTTTATGATAATTATCAATTAAGTTTTGATCGTTGGTGAACGAGTGAATAGTTTCTACGTGACCGTTTTCGATACCGTATTCATCATTTAAGACTTTGAGCGTTGGGGTAATCGCGTTGGTGGTACAGCTCGCTGCACTGACGATAGTGTCATCGCCGACCGTATCGTTATTGACGCCATAAACGACATTTTTAATATCACCACCAGCTGGTGCTGTTAATAATACTTTTTTCACACCAGTCGATTGTAAATGCTTGCCAAGACCGTCTTCATCTTTCCAAATACCAGTATTATCGATGACCAATGCATCGTTGATACCATAAGCCGTATAGTCAATCTCGCTTGGGTCTTTGGCATAAATAACTTGTACAAAGCGGCCATTGATGATCAAACCATTGTTTTCATCATCGACAACGACGCCACCAGCGAAGCTACCATGGATTGAATCGCGCTCAAGCAATGAAGCGCGCTTAGCCAGATCGCCCGCTGCTGCTGGACGCACCACAATGGCTTTTAGCTGTAAGCCTTTAGCGCTTGACGCTTGTGACAATAAAAGACGCGTTAAGATACGACCAATACGGCCAAAACCATATAGCACCACGTCCGTTGCGCCATTGCTAGCTGCATTGTCATTGTTAATAGACTCTAATACCGCTTGTAAATCACTGTCATTAGCAATCAATTGACCAACATCGATACGCGCCGCTTGGATGTCTTTATTCTCTGCAAGCGTTTTAACCATCGTTAAAGTATCCGCGACAGCGATAGGTTTAGCACCTTTATCACGTAGCGCGACTTTTTGATGCAATGCCAGTATTTGACCCACAGAGGTTGTATCTAGCGTATCACCAAACAATGTCACTTGCACATCTTGCTCATTATAAAGCTTATTTAATAAGCCCATAAGCTCGATGGCTTGTTGCTCTTGTTGGTTATAATTGCTCAAATGGTCTTGATGTAATTGGCGTAAGGTATCAGCGTTGCTCACGAGAAACATCCTTATGGTCAGTAATTAGGTAGCAGAAAAGTAGGAAGAAATATAAATAGATAGGTCATCATTGTTTAAATAACGATATTAAAACGGTCATGCTCGACTTTGGCGGTAGTGATTGGCAATAGTAACTATCACTAACTAGCGTCACAGTCTTTATCGTCACCGTCTTTAGATAAGGTAGATTTTAGCCTAAAACGCCCTATTTTGCTAGTGATAACCGAATTTGACGTACTTATCGCGTTTTTTAGCGCTTTATAAGTTACTGCATAAAACTAAAGGCAGCTTGCATTGCTGCTCTATTGTCAATTATCGATAAATCAAACAAAAATATGATAATTATAAAATACTTATATGGTTATGCCATGTATGGTTATGAAAAACTTAAGGAACCAACTTTACCGTCTGATTGGTCTGCGGGGTAAGTTTAAATTCTTTTAAATCGTAGCCCTGCTTTTGGGCAATTTGGCGATATTTTGCATAGGTCTCTTGGCTAACATTCGGCGAACGAGCCAGTAACCATAAATATTCTTTATCTGGCGTGCCAACCAATGCCGTTTTGTAATCTGCGTCACGCGCCAGTACCCAATAATCGGCGCGGCCAACAGGCACCCAGCGAATCCATGACGGCAAAAAAGTAACCTTTAATTTACTACCCGAAGCATCAGCGGGTTTAGCTAGACCTTCTGCGGTAATGGCTGAACCATCTTGCGCTTTGCATTGATTAATCACCTTAATGCCTGAACCGTCAGTTTTTTCAACATACGTCGCAGTCACATCACTGGCACAGTTGCGCTGAAAATACATCGGCAAGCGCCCTATCTCGTACCAAGTACCAGCGTATTTTTTGAGATCAACGCTATCAACTGTAGTTGGAACGCTAGCAGATTTATGGATAATTGCATTTGGCTTAATGGATAAGGTTTCTGTGCTGGTTTTATCCGTCGTTACATTAGCGGTCACAGTAGCTTTAGCCGCGGTATTGACGGGCGGCGTCGCTGCATAGGCTGAGAACGCAGCCAATGGGATAATAATTGCTAGAGCAATACCTGTATGCTTGATAAGTCCATTCATAAATATACGCTCTGGTATTGTTGGTAAACCCATATCTTCATTGCCGTCATCTGCATCGACAGCTTCAGCAGTAATAGACTTATTGGATTTAGTATTGCCATTTAAGCTTTTCGCTGAGATGTCTACAGCAGCATCAATATTGATATCGGTAGTATTGATATCAGTAGTTTTTTGCACTTTCTTATAAGCAGGCGCTTTTTTGTATCCACCGCCATCTTGAAAACTGCGGCTTTGCAAATCTTGAGTGCTTTTAAAACTTGTATTATAGTTATTTTGATCGTGATCGCTGCTATCAATCAATACAGACTTTGCGGCTTTAGGCGCGTTTTGTCCAATCTTTTTATAGACGAATTCATTATCTGTTGCTGGTGCCTTTAGGGCGACATCGTCTACTGGCATATCGTTCGCGCTATCATTGTGATAGTTAGCGTCATTGCTGGCATCACTCGATTGTGACGTATTATCTGTCTTGCGATAACCTTTTTTTAAATAGTTTTTATCAAGATAATGATGACTTGATTTAGTCTGCTGTGATTGAGAACCAGCTGCCTGCGAATCAGGCCATGCTGACTTAGGTAACTTATTGGTTTTCATAGGAGTACCATTTATTAATAGTGTTAGTTAAAATTTTTCATTTATCAAATTTTATAGCGATTAACTCAGTATAAATAATGCTCAACAATCACTTCAAATACAAAAGACAGATGAGTGAAAATTAAATACTGGATTACTTATGTTTACTATACCTTTCAGTGGCGCTGTGATGAATAAAATCACGATAGATAAGAAGTGGTTGGATAGCAATTGGTTAAATAGCAAGTGATTGGATAAAAAGTTGCTAGATGAATCGCCCTTAACAAACTGATTTTGCGCCCTTTAGTAATTTGCAGGTTTATAGTAATGGCAAAGGGCTAAGCAAAACAGTGTAGCAATGTAGGAAAACGCAACGGTTTGTAAGTAATTCTGTATTTATGCCATACAAGCAATACATGGTTACCTTGTGTAAAAATAGATTTAAAATCAGTGGTTTGCCCCCATTAAACCTCACTCTTATATGGCCTTACATTTGCTTTCAGTTTTTGATTTACCTTTCATATTTTGGTTAATTATTGGCTGCGAATATACGCAAAAATAATATAAATACCATGTTAAAAATTACCGCAAAAATCGTCGGATACCAGCAACAGCAATGCCGCCATACTGCTCTGCTTGAGCCCTCATTGCTGGCGATAAACCACCTAAGCCAATCACTGGTATATCGGCTAATTCTGCTAATATCGACCACGCTTGCCAGCCAAGTGGCTCGACATCAGGATGGGTTTGGGTTGCTAAAACTGGTGATATAAAAATACCGATAACGGGTGGTAATTGTTGCTCTAAACGTCTATGCGCCAACTTATTAGCGGCAGCGACACTTTCGGCGTCGTGGCAGCTAATGATTAATGGATAGTTTAATAAATGGTTTGTAGATAGAACGTCGTACGGTATATGGTTATTCTGATAAACAGCGTTATCAATATCGCTTAAGCCGCGTATAAGTTGTGTTTGGGTTAACTGCTTTGCGACGATTTGGTGGTTTATAGCTTGCTTATGTGCTTGGTCGCTTTCAAATTCAGCTGGTACAATCGCCTGTATATCTGCACGCAAGCGTAATAGCTGCGCTATATTATTATCTGCATCCATGGCTTTTGGACGGACATAAACCCAAGCATCATGCGCCAAATGCGCTGCATGAAATTGTAGCCAAGCTGCTGCTGGATCAGCCGCGTCGTTAAAGTGTGCCAATGGATAAGTAATTGCTATCTGTTGTGGTAAGCGCAACCATGCAAGAACGGTTTTATTAGCGGCTGGCAGTTGATAATCTCCTGCCATTAACTTCGATTTATCTACCCAAGTTAATGCTTGACCCTCCAATCCCTGCTGGCAATGTTTATGCTGTTCATACTGCTGCGCACTTAGTGCTACCTTGTAAACCTGCAAACATACCTGCTTATCGCCATAATCATGATGCAGCCGACCGAGTTTCACTGCAGTATTATTTGCGATATCAATACCTATTTCTTCAGCGACTTCGCGTATCAGCGCTTGTTGAATGGTTTCATTAGTATCTATCTTGCCGCCTACAAACTCATAACGATTACCTTGATGCTGCGATGCATTTCTAAAACCGAGCAAATACTGATGCTGATAATAAATGACCGCCACCGCAACATTGACGATTTTTAGCGGTTTATGGGCACTTGCCTCATTTTTAGCGAACAAATTTTTGCTTGAATCCTCTACATGACTGCGCATTCTATTGCCCTTTATAATGGTACGATTGTTTTGACTTATAGCGTTTGTAAATGCTGCTTTATATAAGTTTACATAATAACTGTGATTTATTTTATCAAATAGCTTGCAAAAGCTTTCAATGTAAATGATAATTATTATCGTTAATAACTTACTTTACCCCACTGCCTTATCTTTAATTATTTTATCAAAAGGAATTTACTATGAGCATGGTCATCTCTCGTTATTTAAACTGCCGCGAAAACCGCTTGCCTACGCTGCAATCACAGCACCTATTTGCGCTAACCAAAGAAGTGCGTATCGAGCACGAAGGCGAAGAATATCGCTTACGCTTAACGCGCAATAACCGCTTAATTTTAACCAAATAAATCAACTGCTCACCGCATAAAAAAACGCCTTTTGATAAAGGCGTTTTTTATTGCATTAAATGAACCACTAACAAGCGACTTAAAAATCGACAGTATAGTAAAGCTATTAAAAGCTTAAGTGCTTAGAACTGCCAACTATAAACCACATCGACCGCGTTTTCCGCCGCTGAAGTTGCTTCGACATAAATGCGGCGCGTTAGCTGATAACGGATAGATAGGCTATTTTGTGCATTAAACACCCCGACTCCGTAGCGAATATACAAATCAGGGGTCACATAACCAGTAACGTTGACGTTGGTGTCATCACTACTGCCTGATGCATCAACGGTTAGGCTTTGGAAGCCAAACGCTTGACCTATCTGATTGGTTAGATTGCGCGTGCCACTCAGCCCAAAGCTTAGTCCCGCCGCCGCAAGGTTATTAGTCACCTGCGATTTAAAGCCTTGCTCACTGATTTGCGTCGCGCTCTTATTATTAATACGGCCCGTTATCAAGGCATTCATCGCTTGCTGCTGGGTTAAGCCAGCATTGTTAAAGACGATAATATTTGGATTTTCTGTATTGCCTTTAACGCGTACGCCGACGGTCTTACCGCTGATGGTTTTAACCGCCTCAATGCTCAGATTTGGTTTCATCACGTCGCCATTAAAACGCACCTGACCGTAATTCAGCTCTAAGCTCTGACCAAAAATATTGACATTGGTACGGCGAGAAACCTGCACGACGCCTTTGGCGCGCATAACGCCTGTGCCATTTTGGGTGACATTAATCGCCCCTGCTAACGGAATCACTGCACCAAAACCGCGGAAATTGATGTCATCGCCCAAGTCAATACCGATGTCGGCATTGATTGACCAAGGTTTTGAAATCGCTAAAACCTCATCAATATTACCAATCAAACGGCGATCAAGCACTACCGCATCTTCGGTTTGGGTAATGATATCTTCACTGGCTTCTGGTGGACGAATGGTCGCTGACGGCACACTGACCGCGCCAGTAATATTGACATAACGGTCACCCGGACGCACGATAATGTCGATATCAGGGTTAATCTCAGCCAACAATAATGGCGGCTGAGTCAATACCAAACGCTCGCCAATGATGCTGAGCTTAGCTTGCAGTTTTTGTTGCCAATTTACCGTACCAGTCAGCTTGCCCGTACCGGTACCACTATTAAAAGTGCCGTCGATATTCGCCTGCGTACCACGAATTTTGGCATCGACATTGACCTTTCTTAAATTGATTGGTAAATCTAGCATCGCAATACGGCCATCAGCCAATTTCACATCGCCATAAAACTGCGGTTTATCGAGCGTCCCACCCAAACCACCTGCCATAGTGATATTACCTTCGAGCACGCGCATACCGGGGAAGAAAGGCTTAAACACTGCCAAATTCAGCTCATTGAGCACCAGCGCACCCGAGATAGGTTTCGGTGTTTTATAAGGGTCAACGATAACCTCAGCATAGCCACGCGCACCGCGACCAGTATTGATATCCGTGCGCAGTTTGATGCCTTCAGGGACCGATAAAGCAATGACCGACACGCGCTTATAAGGCAAGGTAACCGGCTGACTATCGCCATCTTGCATCAAGCCGATTTTGCCGTTGTCAGAATACAGCGTGGTATTGATCGTCGGCGGACGACCACGTTGCCAACCGACGATGGCTTTACCATTAATTTTCGCTTGCCAATCGATATCTTTGGGTAAAAAGACCGAGAATAGTGAAGTATCCAAGTTTTGTACCGCTAAATTGACTTGACCTGCCGCTGGTGAAGCAATGAGATTCTCGCGTAAACACAGCTTGCCCGTTTGGTCGGTCGCCTGCCAACAGTGGGCGGCAAGCTGCACTTTTAAGTCAGTAGAATTATTACCCTGCTTTTTGGGTAAATTGACAATTAATTGTGCAGGTTGTAGTTGGTTTAACGTCGCATATTTTGATTTGATACGCCCTTTACCAATCACTCCTGACCAACTGAGCTTATCGCGATTAAAACCACCCTTGAGCCGAGCGGCGATAGCAAGCTCATCATTTGCCACTTCAAGATTGACCACATGCGCCTGCTCAGTGCCATTAAAAGTGGCATTGACCTTTTTAAAGCTCTGACCTGCCGCATCCAAACCTTCGGCGCTAATAATAAGCTGGCTTGGGCTATTGGCCAAATTGACCAGCTTACCGCGGATACGACCTTGACGCAAAATAAAGCCCGGTAGCGCTAGTCGCTCACCAACCAAGTCGATATAAATCGTTGGCAGCGCTTGGCCTGCGGGCTGCGACAAGGTTGCGCCGCCCGTCACTTTACCAGCAAGCTTATCTGATAGCTGGTCAAGACTGGTGATATTAATCTTAGCTTGTAGCTGCTTTGCGTTACCATTGGCAGTAAGATAATTATCGCCCCAACGTAGCACCAAATTATTGGCATTTAAGCTATCGATTAGCGCATTAACTTGCTGATACTGTGCCTGTGCATCCTGTGCTTGTAAGCGTTTAAAATAACTGCCCAAGTCTTTTGGTAGGCGCAGCTTCGCCACCAGACTACCTTTGGCACTGAGCGGCTGGCCTTTTAGCACGCCACTTAGGTTAACTTGTTTGATATTAACGATTTGCTGATTGTCACCCCAGCGCCCATCGGTATCAATAGTGCCAGTGATGGTACTTGGGATATCTTTAAAGAAATAACCCAAGTTAAAGCGATTCATCACCGCCTTAACATTCCAAGCGATACCTTTACGCACATCGACCGTACCATTAGCATCGATACTACCTGCGGCGCCGACATGGCGGAAACGCTTGATACGAATCAGCTGTGCGTCACCACTGGCGTCAATGCTAAGTTTACCGGCTGGCAGTTGCTCAGCATCTAATATACCATCAAATTTCACCGCAAAGTTTTTCAGCTTACCCTTTGCGTTAGAATTAGTATTGGCTTGGTTCTTTGGCGGCGGTTGCCACACACCGCTGGTTTTTAAATCACCAGTGATAATGGCGGCATTATTGGGTAAAAAATAGCCAAGGTTAAATTTGTCAAAGCGGCCATCGACCGTCCAGCCAATGTTTTGACGTAAGTCAATGACACCGTTCGCTTTTACTGCGCCGGCTTCACCGTTATAGTTGAGTTTACGAATACGAATCAGCTTTGGCGTACCAGCAGCATCAATCGATAAGCTGCCCTTTGGTACGTCAGCGGAATCAATATGACCATCAAAACGAGCATCAAAAACAGACAGCTCGCCGCCGATAATATCAACGCTAGCATCACCGCTGCCCGTGATACCAATAGCGCGGCTATCTTGACTGGCATCAAGGTTTGCTTTTAAATCGGTATTAGTAAAACTAATAATATGGCGCTGACCTTTGACACGGTTTTTACTGATATTGAGCATACGCCCGCGCGCATTGATATGCCCTGTTAAGCGCTCAAGCGGTAAGTCACTACGATATTTTTTGGGTAATAAGCCATTGGTACGCGCATCAATTTGCCACGTTAGCGGGTGTTTTTTACTGGCCAGTTGAATCTGCCCTGTACCAGATAGGTCGCCTACTATACCTTTGTAATTAAGACGGTTGATATTAATCACGTCGCCGGCTTTACGCACGCGCACATCATAGTTGCCTTTAGGGGCGGCATTTAACTCATTAATCACCGCTTTGCCATCGACCGATAAATTCGAGCCGCGGATAATAACATTGGCTTGTCCGCTTGGACTGTCGACATTACCGATATTTGGCAGATTGCGGCGTACCAGATTTTGCCACTTGGCATCGATATACCAAGGCGTGACTTGCTTAGAATTGGCGCTGCGACCACGAGCAGGCGTTTTGCCACGCACGATATTGGCATTGAGATGCTCACCATCGCGCTGACGCAAATCTGCATCCATCTCTAGATTGCCATTTTTATTTTTATGCTGATAACGTACCGATAAACGACCATTGAGCTTTTGCGGCGCATAGGGTTTAAAGTCGGCATATTCAGCTGGAATCGCCTGTCGAATATCAAAATTACTGCCTGTGGCGCGGACTACCGCATCAAAACTCTCTTTCCAGTCCAAAATACCTTGCAATGTCAAATTGCCTGCTGGTACTTGCGCATCCAAACGATCAACGCGCAGCTGACTGTTGGCGATAATACCGCGACCTTGATAGTGACCCGATGGGATATCTTTAGCGGTCAGCTCGGTATTGATACGCAGACGTATCTCCGAGATGACGCCCGACGCGGTCGCCATGCCGCTTTTTAGGTGGATATTTTGGCTATCGGCATAAGGAATTAAAATATCGTCCCATTTAAGTTTCGCTTGAAACGGCGAACCTTCATCTAGGCCCTGCACCACGAAATCACCGCTGACATCGCTGTCGTTATAACGGCTACGGACTTTACCAACGGTACGTTTTAGCGTACCGGTTGCGGTGATATTTAAAGGGTCGATATAGGCTTTTTCTAACGCACTTACCTCGACAATTCCGCTCAAATCTAAAGGATAGTCGCCTTGTAAATCTGCCTGACCTTTTAAAGCGCTGACTTTTACAATATCCGCATACTGCAATTTGCCGCGCCCGACGTTCACCACGCTACCAACCCAAGTCAAATCTCGCGCTTCGATATCATGCACAACGATAGGGTCTTTGGTGACTTGTTTATAAATAATGGTTTTTATTTTTGCTTGATCAAAGCGCAAATTGACTGGCAAGCTAAGCGTTCGATAATCAAACGGCTCGCCCGTAGGTGGCTTATTATTGATAATCTCAATGGTTTGAATGTCGGCATCGCGTAGATGCACTTCTTTGGCAAATACCGCGCGCCAGCCTATTTTGACATAAGCTTTATCGACCAATATCTCAAGGTCTTCGGTAGCGTTGATATCGATATCGCTGACCCAAATACCATCGCGCAGATTACCCCGACCGTATTTAAACTTAACCCCCGTCTCGGCACTGATTTTTTCTAAAATGAACTTTGTGCCTGACTCAGTACCGACCGCATATAAAAATATGGCGAACATAATCGCCAGTACAATCAAAATAAGAACCGTTAATTTGAGCAAAAAAGACAGGGGAAACCAACGTCTAACAGCGCGGGCATCGCGCTGTGCTGGATCTTCATCCGAGGGCTTATTTGGCGGGGTATTTTTGGTCAACATGACACTCAGCTATGTTAAAGAAGGATTACCAGCAAGCGCTAGAATGAAAAATAAGGCGGTTTTTGGGTTTTTATCAAGACTGCTATAAGCACTCGTGTTAGGCGTACTTATAGCAGCCATTTATAAAGGCGACCCGATAAACAGATGCAGTCTAACAGGGATGCTATCTTCCGTCACGCCAGCAGCAACATCGACACGTACCACACCAACCGGCGACGCCCAGCGGATACCGACGCCGACGCCAACTTTGGTGTCAGTTTCAAAATCTTTGTCATAGGCATTACCGACATCGGTAAAGACTGCGCCGCGGAAACCTGGTTTAAACTCATAGTTATATTCCGCGCTGCCGACTGCCAGGATTTGTCCGCCGGTAAGATAGCCTTTCTCAATCGGTGATAGGCTTTCGTAATCATAACCGCGAATACTTTGATCGCCGCCAGCAAAGAAGCGCAGTTTATAAGGCACTTCGTAAAAATCATCTGCCCAGATATAACCGGTATTTAAACTGCCCAGCACTTGGTGTTTATCGTCAGCCCCGAAGCTATAAAGACCGCTCACACCCGCGCGTAAAATTGCCATATCGGTATCACTTAGCAGACTTTCTGAACCTGCTTCAAGCGCATAATACTGACGGAACCCGCGGGTAGGATTGGCAGCATTATCGACGTCTGTTTTGCTCATGCCATAACCAAATAATAGGGCGTGCTGCGTCGGTTTCGAGGAAGTAAAACGTACTGGCAGATTGTCTAATTCTTCCTCATCGACGCCAGTTTCTAACTCATCTAAACGGTAGCGCAGAGAGTAGCTACGATCCCAGCCGTTTTCACGGCGGATATTACGCGCCAATGCTGCTTTTAAGGTTCGGGTAGATAAGTCAAAATTACCTTCGCCTTGATCGATAACCTCTTCTTCGTAGGTCAAACGGGCATCCAACTTATCGTTTAGCGGATGCTTCCATGGTCGACTGCCATACACGGCGACATTTTTGGTAATGCGCGAAACTTCGGTTTCCGCCCCTGCTTGATAGCCTTTACGATTGATCAAATTATAATCTATCTTGGCAGTGGCGCGCACCCCAGTATCAGTACCATAACCGAGACCGACTTGGGCATCACGTGGTTTGTTTGCCGAAACAAAGACGTACAGCGGTACTTTTTTGTTTTCTAACACGTCCTGCGGGGTTTTGCGTCCAGCAAGCGTTGGCGGGACGAAGTTTTCATCGGCAAGGATATTTTCTTCATCAGGGAAGATTTTTTGTGCGACATTACTGATAGAGTCGCTGATTTTACCCAAAATACTAGTGGCTTTTTGGTCTTTTTCATCCAAGACGCGATCATCCGGCAAACGGCTTAAACGTTCAGCTTTTTGTCTAATGGCTTGCAGTTTACTCAAGGTTTCTTCATCGGCTTCAAACTCGATGGCAGCGATATCGGCTGGATTGACCGTCTCACCGCTGATAGCGTAACGCTCAGCGTCATTTTCGGCTTTGACTGCCTCATCTTGCTCGATATTATTGCTATCGAAGTCGCCATCGGTAGTCTCAGTACTACTGCTATTAGGCGTATTATCAAAGGCTAAAGTACTGCTTTCTGTACGCTCGTCTGGCGGCAAAATCGTCTCGACGTTGACAGTATTAAAATAGCGGGTCGCCGATAAATCGTTACTAAACTTGGTCACGGCCGGACGATAAAATGGCTCGCCTTCTTCAAAGCCGACCAGCTGCTTTAATAACGACAATTCAACCGGTAGCTTTTCAGGATCGCGGGTTAGCGTACCCGACTCTTGATCATAAGTAAAAAACACCACTTCATCAAACTTGTAACGATCACCCGTATTGTAAACCAGCGACACATCGGCGGTATTGTCAGGCAAGATAATATCGACCGATTTGTTGAGCCAATATTGATCAAAATAACCGTAGGTATCACTGAGGGTCTCAAGCGCCGCCTTACTGTCTTTATAAACGCGGTGATTAAAAATATCGCCCTCTTGTGGCGGCAAATCTTCTTCTAACTTGGCAAATTCTTCTTGCTCGCTGCCCTCGCCGCGAATGTCAACAATGCGGCTATCAACGCGTACCGGCTCACCCAACTTTTCAATAATGACATCAATGGTATCGGTAGTTGGCTGACGCAAACGTAGGGTTACATCATAGTAGCCAACGGCTTTGGCAGCATCTAAGGCGCTCTGGCGTAGACGCGGCAGCGCAGCAGTGAAATCAACCACAGACTGCACGGTAGTGTCATCAATAGCGGCTTTGATATTCTTAAAGGGCTGAATATCATCGTCAGCTTTGGTTAATGTTGGCCTCGTGTTTCTCGTGCTGTTTTGAGCGTTGTTTTTGCTATTATCGTTTAAATTATCTGCTGCGGCTTGTTGCAAATAAATCGTCGTCTCAACATGCGGTAGGGTGACGACGCCACCTTTAAAAAAGCGATTATAAAGGCGCTTAACAATATTGCCTTTTTTATTACGTGCTATCGGTTTGGGTTTTGCCGCTTGTTCGATACTTTCTTTTACCGCATTGACATCGTTTTCATAGTTAGGCAAATAATCATCAGGATTGATGCTGTCCGACTGGGCATTTGCTATACCATTATCTATGTCCACACTGGTTGTGCTATCGCCAGTGCCACTAGCAACCGAGTCGCTGACGTCCATAGGACGTGACATCACGTTATCTGTCTCTGCCTGCTTAGCAGCGGCCTCATTTCTGCCTAAGGTTTCAAGATTGCTCGGTGCTGGTAAATTGGTAGCCTCTAAACTCACATCGAGCCCAATTGGCGGCGTGCTATCGTCTAACCTTGCAACAGGCGCATCAAATGCGCCATCTAAAGCTTGAAAGTCATTGTCGTCATAACGCATGCCATCGATATTATTAACGGCATTACTTTGAGTGATATTGCCGATATCTTGAGCGTTTTGCTTATCCATCGCCGCCAGCTCGCGATCAATCTCGTCAGGCGTCATCATCTGATAGCCTTGTTGCTGCACGCTATTAACTTGCTGCTCTAAGTTTTCATTGCTGTCAAATGCTTGGTTGTTGCCTAGACTATCTATGCCATTACCGATAGCACTAGCAAAGTCATTAATACTATCGATATCATTATTTGATAACTGGGACTTATCCGTGGTATTTGCTTGCGTGGTGGCGTTTTTGTTAGGATTTTTAATACCTAAGTTCTGCTCGCTATAATCATCCAATACCGATTGATCGATAATACCTTCTTCAACGGCTTTTTTTAGACGTAAGGCGTCCAAAGCAATATCAAGCTGGCTGTCTTCATAAGCATCTTTAGAAAGTGCTCGTTTAGACGAGGACTGAGCCGAAGAATTGGAAGGCGGTTTTGGCGTTGGTAGCTGCGATTGTCGTTGCGGCTGTGCAGTGGTCGCATCATTGCCACTATTTTTGATAAGTTGGCTGCTGCTTGCATTATTGGCCGTATTATTATTTGAATCAGTGGCGGCAAAAGCACTAGGCGCGATAGCAACACTGACCCCAAAACCAACCAAAGTGGTGGTCAATGCCCGAAATAGTGCCGTACGCGTAAAATAAACACGAGGGTTATCCATAGGATTTATATGGGTAGGATGAGCAAATTTAGCCGAACACAGCGGCGCATTTGACGCAGCAGCATGCGGTATCCCCGATGAGTGGCGCGCTAGAGTTGAAGGCTGGTGTTTCATATTGATTTCCTATCACCTCACGCGGCACAAGTGACGGTCGATGGCAATCGCCTCGTCTTACCGGTGAATAAACGTAGAACAGTTCGCTGACATTAAAGGTTTGGACGGCTAAAATTTACAAATCATAACTTAGTTAATTCTCAAATCATAGCACTGTGCGCATGTATTTTTACCAAAGCCTTGCTATTATACGGCGTAACATAGATAAAACCTATGCTATATTTCGATAAGTTTTTGATAGTATTGATAATTGTTTATCTGCCAATCACTGCGTAAAAGTTTGTTTTCTCCTTTATTAGCCGCGCCCCACCTGTAGGAATTTTCATGGCCAATCAGTTTCAACTCTTTAAGCATCGCCGGTTTAATGCCATGTTTTTTACCCAATTTTTGGGTGCTTTTAATGACAATATTTTTAAGCAAGCGCTGATACTGGTGCTAACCTATACTGCTGCCAGCCAATTGGGTATGGAAGTCAGTATTTTAAATAACTTGGCGGCGATGTTGTTTATTTTGCCGTACTTTTTATTTTCGGCATTGGCAGGGCAAATTGCTGATAAGTTTGAAAAATCAAAACTGACGCGCTTAATCAAATTGCTTGAGATAGGCATTATGATTATCGCTGCTGTTGGCTTTGTCTTTGAATGGTACGCGCTGTTATTTGTGGCGCTGTTTTTGATGGGCACGCAGTCGACGTTTTTTGGGCCGATTAAGTATGCGTACTTGCCGCAAGCGATGAGGAAAAATGAGCTGGTCGGTGCCAATGGTCTGTTTCAAATGGGCACCTCGCTTGCCATTTTGCTTGGTATGATTATCGCTGGGGTATTGACCCAAATTACCCAGCCGCTATTTTGGATAAGTGTGACGGTGCTTTTTGTTGCGGCGATAGGCTATTTTGCCGCCCGTTTTATTCCTACCATGTCAGCGATGCAGCCTGATTTGAAGATTAATTGGAATATCTTTACCACCAGTATGGCGACGGTGCGTTATTTATACTCGTTGCCTTTTTTATTCTTTGTCATTCTTGGTAATAGCTGGTTTTGGTTTTATGGCGCGACGTTTTTGACCCAAACGCCAGAATTTAGCAAAGTCATTTTGCATGGCGATGAGTCCGTGGTTATTTTTCTATTGACGCTATTTTCAGTTGGGGTGTCGATTGGCTCGCTACTGTGCAAATCCTTGACCAAAAACCAAGTCAGTCTGCGCTTACTGCCTTTTGGTATTGCAGGTTTGAGCATTTTTGCTATTGATTTATATTTTTCTTTGTCAGGGCTCAAACTCAATGTCAGCTCGGCTACCCTATTTGGTATCAGTGATTTATGGGATATGAGCGGTAGCTGGCGCGTGTTTGCCGACTTGTTCTTTTTGGGCTTTAGCGGCGGTTTATATATCGTGCCTTTATACGCCTCTATGCAGGCTTATGCGCCAAAAAGCCATCGCGCGCGTATCGTCGGTGCCAATAATATCTTTAATGCCATTTTTATGGTGTGTTCGGCGATTTTCTCGATTGTGGTATTAAATGCGCTGGGTCTAAATTTGCCGCAACTGTTTTTAGTCACCGGTATATTAAATATTATTTTTGGTATATTTTTATATCTTAAGCTTAATAAACATGTCAAACAGGCCGTTATCCAAACCCATGATGACGAGCAGAATCGATACGACTAGCGCCAAACGCAATATGAATCAGCAAGCCAATAATTTCGCTGCCGAGATTGTCTATTGTTTGTTATAGTGGTTCGATAAGTGTTGTCTGATAGGTTTAGTGGCCTATTAAATAGCTTAAACCTATTCATCATAAGTTCTATTTATAATTCATACAGCCATCAGGAGTGAATCATGGCGCAGCGTTCCTTATCAAAAATTGACCAGCTATTACTTGGCGTAGATAAAGCATTGCGAGCGGTTGTACCGCATTCAAATCCTAGCACTCGCCCGCTGCCTGTTAGCAGTGATGAGATTCCTGAGCTAAGTATCAACGAAGCCCGTCATGTCGCAGGCTTGATGCGTATCAATCATACGGGCGAAGTCTGCGCCCAAGGGCTGTATCACGGGCAAGCGTTTGCCGCAAAAAACGATGACGTCAAGCAAGCCATGCAACAGTCGGCTGAAGAAGAAGTCGATCACTTGGTGTGGTGCGAGGTACGATTAGATGAGCTTGGTAGCCATCCTAGTATTTTTACGCCTTTATGGTACAGCATGTCATTTGGGCTTGGCGCGGTAGCAGGGGCGATTTCTAACGAGTTTAGCTTGGGCTTTGTCGCCGAAACCGAAGCGCAAGTTAGTGAGCATTTGCAAGACCATATCGGTCAATTGCCACCGCAAGATCAACGCTCAAGAGAAATACTGGCGCAAATGGATATTGAAGAATTACATCACCGCGAGTTGGCGCTGGCAAATGGCGGCGCGGCATTGTCACCACTGGTGCGCCACACGATGCGCTGGATGGCCAATCGCATGAAAGCCACTGCTTATCATTTATAAGCGTTTATCATCTATAATACGCAGGCGCTACTAATCTGCATCCTTTTTTAGTGGCTACAGACGGCATTATTCTGTGCTTTTAACAATCCTACTACTGTTAGCAGTCAGATTAATTTGCTAGGGTATGAAAAATTTGTACGATTTTACGGAATGCCAAAACCTAACGATCAATCAATGGATGAAGAGATAACAAGTCAGTAACTACAATAACTGGTCAACGACAACGATTAAAAGGTAATTATTTTTATGAAAGCCATCAGCCAAACGCCTATTTCTAATAAAGCATCGCACTCTAGTAAAGCGCCCCACTCTAGTAAAGCGCCTAGGCTTGCGACCCTAACAGCACTCGCTGCCGCTTGTGCCATGCTGCTATCAGCGCCGGCAAATGCAGCTGAAGAAGCGAATACCGCCGCAGCGCCCGCTACGAGCAGCACAGCAGTACCTAGCGCTATCGATTCTAGTAAACGTATCATTCGCCTAGCCAAGCCAAATGCAACGATTAGCACGGCGCCAACTGATGCTCAAGCCAATGTTGGAGTTAAGACTGGCGCTCAAAACAATGTTGAGCAGAATGCCGTCCAACCAACTAACATAGCGCAATCAGCTAATAATCAAGCCCCTAATACGCAACAAGGCAATGTCCAGCAGGCTATTGTCCAACCAAACCGTGCGCCTTTAAATACGGCGCAAAATGCTGCCCAGCCACCAGCCTTACCAACACCAGACACGTCCGAGTTGACCGGTACGACGCGCGTTTATGAGCGTGGTCCTATCACTGCGACGGGGATTGATTTACGCAGTGGTCAGCTGCCAAACATCCCAGCCCCGCAAGTGAGTATTTCAGATATCAGCTTTGTCCCTACCGTGCTCATACCGCAGCAGCAAGGACTTGGCACCGATAAACTGGACGTCAGCTTACTCGATGACTTTATCAAAGAAGTCTCACCAAATGCGCGCCATTATCCACCAAACTTCCCGAACCGCACCCAGCGCCACAACGCCCGCGAAAAAATCAAAGTCTTGACTGAATGGATTGAGCCGTACGCTAAAGCGCCAAATGCCTCGTACGATGTCTTAGTTCGCGCCGCTAAACTCAATGGCATGGGACGTAACTTAGATTTAGGCTCAGAATACACGGTACGTGGCGGACAATATATCGATCGCGCCATCAAACTTAAACCGAATAGCGGCGAGGCCAACTTTATCTATGGCATGATGCTCTCAGAAGGTGGCGGTTTTAAAGAAGGTCAAAAATACCTTGATCAAGCAGTCGATCTTGGTTATACCGAAGCTGAGCAGAGTCTTGCGCAATCTGACTTGTTAAGTGATCGCCGTGATAAGGCACTAGAGCGTTTACGCCGCTTGGCGCAACAAAACCCTGACAACGCTATTATTCGTCAACAAATCAAGCTCATCGAGGATGGTAAATTCTATATTTGGGATATCCCTGCCCCAGATATTAATATCAAACCAAGCACTTAATTCTTTGTGATGGAAACGTAAAGTGTTAGCTATTTGGTAAAATGATAGCTCACACTGTTTTCTAAAGAGCTGTAAAAAAGCGCGCTACAATTATGATTAATAATGTGAGCGCGCTTTTTTGTGCTTAATTTAGAAATATCTAAGTGGGCTTTGGTAAGCATTGCCTATCCATATTTTCGATAGTATTTCATGCTATATGAATATAAGATAGCTGACTATAAGATAACAAATACAATAGTCGAATAGCTCGACTTACGTTACACTCATGCTGCTATATAAATGTGACATTTATCACTTATTTATGATGCGTTGCTGATACTTATTATTGGAATGACCTATGATATTTGCTGACCCTGCCAACGATATGCCGTCGCTAGAGCATAAGTATAAGTATAAGTATAAGCATAAAAACAAGACGCCTTTTGCTCTACTCGCAGTGGTCGCCGCCATGGCAATATTGCCTGCCTGTAGCACCGTCTCCGTCAATAAACAGCCCTCAGCAAAGACCATCGCCGCCCAGCGCGGCAATATTGTCACCGATAACAAACTGAGTAGCGATACCGCCTCAGTCCTATTGTCAGCCGGGCTTAATGAGCAAGCGTGTATGCAGCAGTTTAACCTCTGCCTAACGCAGCTTACCGACAGCATGCTAAATGAACATTACCGCCCAGCTTTGGCAGTATTTGCTGAATTACACTACGCTAAAGCGCGCCAGCTTGGCGAATCTAAAGACTGCCGCAATGCCCTCGCCCGCCCGCCACTTGACCCTTATTATGCCAACGCGCCTTTAAGCGACACTGATGCCAAGGCGCAGCAAAAAAGAACCGATAGCTGCTTGATTGGCTATCAAGAACGTTTATTTGATGCCATTAAAACCAGTTATACGTACTTATTTTATGACAGCTTAGAGCATGATTTTGAAGGTGCGGATAAAGAAACCAGACACTCACACACGCAAAGTCGTATTCCAAGTGAGATGGATATCCAAACCCAAGACATCTATAACGCCGCTAGTAACGATGTGATTACCCAGCTCTATCAAACGGCTGATGGTGGCGGTAAAATGATGGGTAATACCAAGGTAGAATACCTACCGACGTCCGCAAGTACTGCCACTAGCAGCGAGCAAGCAGTAATTGCCAATCTTACGGCCGTCAAGGGACAACCAACTGACCAAATTAAAGTCATGAAAATGCACATAGACGACTACAATCTCAATGTCTATTTGCCCAACGAAAATAACTACCTCAAAAATGCCAATCAACAAACCGCTGCCCTAACCGATTTGGTCTCGACCTATGAGCTACGCCTCTCTGGACTAAACTCTATTAGTAAGCGCCCAGGTCTGGGTATCAGCTTGGTAGCTTCATTGGACGACCGCTATACCACTACCATTCGTCAATTATTAATCTCGTCGTTAGCAGATAGGACGGGCAGACTGCATCAAGAAAGCCCACGTCGAACAGCCAGCGATATAAACGAAAGCTCGAAAGAGCGCTCAAAGGATAGCTTGGACAGTGATGATGCCAGTACGCGTATTTATCCGACCGGACATTTACTGATGACCGGGCTGATTAAGCCGACGGGCAATAGCGTGCTTGATACCCTGAGCAGCAAACAGCTTGATATTCATTTATACAACCCTTACCGCAGCGAGAGCGCCAATATCTTAGGTGACGATTATCCACTGGCGGCAAACTTTTCAGCAGGTTACGGCTTATGGTTGGCAGAAAACCAGCTTGATGGCGTCGGTTATCTAAACCTGATTACCCGTAAAAAAGAAACCAGTTTACCCAAGCTCTTTATGCTCGAACCTTATGATGCTGATAAGCGCGTCATCATTATGCTGCACGGTTTGGCCTCAAGCCCAGCGACATGGGTCAATTTAACCAACGATATTTTTAATGACGACAAACTGCGCAATAACTATCAAGTTTGGCAGATTTTTTATCCAACCAACTTGCCTATTTTGGAAAATCGTTATCAAATCCAAAAGCTCATCAATACCACTTATGAGAAAACCGACCCTACGGGGCAAAATATCGCCAGCAAAAACAGCGTCATTATCAGTCATAGTATGGGCGGTATCATTGCGCGTATGATGTTGTCTGACGAAAATTTGCTCGATGATTTGGACCGACTTGACGACCAAAATGCGCTGTCGATGAATGAGAAACGTCAAATACGTGAGGCGATCAAGCAGTCTGCGGGCAAAGAGCAGCTAAAAGAGCGTTTTGAGCTTAAAACTTTACCACAAGTAGATACGGCGGTATTTTTATCGTCGCCGTTTCGCGGTACCGATTATGCCGACCGCTGGTTCACGCGCGCGCTACGCCGCATCGTGTATCTGCCCGTTGGTTTGGTAAAAACGGTGACCGATAACTTAGCAGCCTTGGCCATCCAAGGCGATTTGGCCCAGAACCCGCTCGGCGCGCTATATTTACAAAACGGCGCCAGTCAATTGAGTGACAAATCGTCTTTTATTCAATTAACCAAAGATATCCGTATCAACGACCGTATCACCTATCATTCAATCATCGCCAATAACGATGCCGATATCACCCGAGGTTTGGCAGAAATGCAGCCTGCTGGAGCAAAGCTCGACTTGTCCGAAGAGATAACAGAAAATGACCATGCAGAGGACGTTATCGACGTTGATGACAGCAATGCGCTGTTAACGGATAGTGATGAGTTACCAGGTCAACCCCTGGTCGCCGCCGTGACAGTCGATGGCGAGATTGGGCAAGCACTCACCGAGCAGCTGTCAGATGGTATCGTGCCCTACACCAGCGCTCACCTCGATGGTGCAGCGTCAGAGACGGTTATTAACGGCGGTCATAGCATCCAAGAAAACCCGCAAACCATTTTGACCTTACGCCGTATTTTGCATCAACAATTACAGCAGCAAGATACAAACTAAATTTCACCTATATAAAAAGCTTTGAATTCTTATTATTAAAATTTGTTTTTTTATATTGCTGTTTGGTATCTATTGATAACAATAGTTAAACAATGACTATTATTTCAAAGATTATTGGCTAATATTGTAAGTGGTTTATGAACGCATAGGTGTGTGATAGCACACTTGTGCAACTTGCGTGTGCGTAAGGTGAAGCGCATAATACTAAAATGTTTAATATGAATAAAACGATCGTTTGATGAATATTTAATAGTTTATAAGGATATAAATTATTTACTTTGGCTAAATAGTCAGCCCTAAAATTTTTTAGTCTTACCATACGGTAATGAATAAAACATAAGGGTAATGAACGCTATTTTAGTTAAATTTTTATCTTAATTACATTTGCCGCTAACTAATACTTAGCGATTGCCCGTAATAATAAGCGCCCTGAATGATGGACGGTTACGGACAGTTACTTGCGCGTATCATGGAAGCCAACGCTATTCAGCTAACAGATAAGGGTAACCGTTTATGTTCGCTACATTTATGATTGATCAAATGGATGCGTTGATGCTCGCGCGCATTCAGTTTGCCTTCGTTATTTCCTGGCATATTATCTTCCCCGCTTTTTCTATCGGTCTTGCCAGCTGGTTGACCGTGCTTGAATTTCGCTGGCTAAGAACTGGCGAGCCTATTTATGTTGAAGTATACAAACATTGGGTTAAGATTTTCGCTGTGGTATTTGGACTGGGTGTGGTATCGGGTGTGGTCATGTCCTATCAGTTCGGAACCAACTGGGCCGTGTTCTCCGACAGAGCTGGTAATATCTTAGGCCCATTATTGGCGTTTGAAGTCTTAACGGCGTTTTTCTTAGAAGCGTCCTTCTTAGGGATTATGCTCTTTGGTTGGGGACGGGTGAGCAAACGCATGCATTTTGCCTCTACCGCCATTGTTGCCATCGGTACGATGATTTCAGGATTTTGGATTTTGGCCGCCAACAGCTTTATGCAAACGCCGCAAGGTTTTATGCTGGGCGCTGATGGTCTGTTATACCCCACCAACTGGATTGAAATTATCTTTAATCCTTCGTTTCCTTATCGCTATGCCCATATGATGACGGCAGCCTTTTTAACCACCGCCTTTGTGGTTGGCGGTATTGGCGCTTATTATTTACAGTCCAAAAAGCACGTTGAGCATCGGCAGCATGGTCGAGTCATGCTCGGCATGGCGATGATTATGGCGATATTTGTGGCGCCAGCGCAGGTTCTCATCGGTGATGAGCATGGCTTAAACACTCTTGAGCATCAGCCAGCTAAAGTCGCGGCGATGGAAGGGATTTGGGAAGATGAGCGCGGTGCGGCATTGCGGCTATTTGCCATACCGGACCAAAAGAACCAAACCAATAACTATGAGCTTAGCATTCCTTATGTCTCCGGTTTGATTCTCACCCATTCACTAGATGGTGAGGTCAAAGGTCTTAAAAATTGGGCACCAGAAGATCAGCCGCCCGTTATGATTGTATTTTGGGCATTTCGTATCATGGTTGGTATTGGTATGTTAATGGTGCTCATCGGTTTATTTAGTCTTTATAAGTACTTTAAAAAGCAGCAGTTCGATCCTGAGAGTAAGCTCTTCCACCGTGCGTGGATGATGATGACGCCGCTTGGCTTTATAGCGTTACTTGCCGGCTGGTTTGTGACCGAAACAGGTCGTCAACCTTATACGATATATGGGGTTATTCGTACTGCTGAGAGTATGTCACCTATCGCAGCGCAGCAAGTGGCGACAACCTTGATTGGCTTTATTGTGCTATATGCCTTTGTGTTTGGCGCGGGCAGCTTTTATATTTTGCGCCTCATCGCACAAGGACCCAAACCGTACGAGGACCCTTCGGATGATCATTTCTATGATCACTCTGTCACCGAAGCCCAAGGTCGCACGCTAAGCGGTGATAAACGCGCTGCTGATAAAACCAAAGGGCCTGAAGAAGGTTTGGATAAACCTGCTGACGACGTCGATGATGGAGGGTTACGCTAATGTTTAACTATGGTGATGTATTAGATTTACCCTTAATCTGGGGTGGCTTGATTGCGCTATCAGTCTTTATCTACGTCTTACTAGATGGTTTTGATTTGGGCTGCGGCATCTTATTTCCGTTTGCAGGCTCTGATAAAAACCGTAGCCGCATGATGAACTCTATCGCGCCTTTTTGGGATGGTAACGAGACTTGGCTGGTACTGGGCGGCGGTGGTTTATTCGCAGCTTTCCCTGTCGCTTACGGCATCATTATGAGCGGTCTTTATCTGCCGGTTATCTTTATGCTGTTTGGCTTAATTATGCGCGGCGTGGCGTTTGAGTTCCGTTTTAAAGCCACCGCCCATCGCTACGTTTGGGACGGTTTCTTTTTTATCGGTTCTGTCGTTGCGACGTTTGCCCAAGGTATTATGCTTGGGGCGCTAGTCCAAGGCTTAGAGGCCAGCAATCGCCTGTATACAGGCGGCCCTTTTGATTGGTTCTCGCCTTTCTCTATCATGTGCGGTTTTGCGCTATTGATTGGTTATGCGCTACTGGGTTCTACATGGCTGATTATCAAAACCGAACATACGCTGCAAGTCTGGGCACGCAAAGTATCAGGTTGGCTGCTCACCGCCTTAATCATCGCAATGATTGCGGTGACGATATTTATGTATTTTTCAGATATCGAAGCGCTTGAAGGCTGGTTTAGTTTACCAGGGCTGTTGTATCTAGCGCCGATGCCAATTATCGTCTTGCTCTTATTCTTCTTTATGCGTAAAGATTTAACTACTGAGCGCGAGTATCGTCCATTTTTATTGACCGTTGCATTATTTTTGATGGGTTATATCGGCGTTTGTATGGCAATATTCCCGTATATCGTACCTTATCAAATGACCATTTATGAGGCGGCAGCGGCTGATACTTCGCTCTCCTTTATGCTCATCGGTGCCGGTATTATGTTACCTATTATCTTAAGCTACACGGCTTTCGCGTATTATACTTTTAAAGGTAAAACCGACCACGAGCACATGTATTAAATAAGCAGCGGCTATTATCTATCTAGTAGGGATAGTAGCCGCGCTTAGCTTAATCCGCTCATGAATATGTGATGACTGATTATTAGAAAATGGCTTAGATTAGAAAGGTAGTTTGAAGTTAGAAAATAGCTTGGAGTTAAAAGGCAGTTTGGAGATAGTGATGAAAAAACTCAGTAAAAAACAATCGCAATGGGCTTGGTTTATAGGCTTATACTTGGCGGGTTTTTTGGTTGTTTTTACCATTGCCCAATTAATAAAATTGGCAATGGGTGTATAAAATCTCTTTATCAAAACCTAGCGCCATAAAAAAGCAGCGCTGAATAGTAAATATTCAGCGCTGCTTTTTTGTTTTAACTTTAACTGTCGTAAAACCGTTTATGCACCGCGATGATTATCGACACTGTGATTTTCTATATAGTCATTAATTTGTGTTAAGCGCTCGGGCGTACCGACGTCTATCCAATTGTCTTTAATCACCTCAGCGGTAATTTGGAACTTTAGCATTGCTTGTTTTAACAAGGGAGCAAGGGCTGCCGGTTGTCCTGTTACCAGCCCATCTACCAGTCTTGGTGAGATGACACTGATACCTGCAAAGGTATATTTGTCTGCATCAGCAATCGGCTGCTCGCTTGCCAGTCCATTATTGATAGCAAAGTCGCCGCCATTATTATGCTCAGGATTATCAATCAATAATAAGTGCGCTCGTTGGTCAGCGCCTAACGGGTAATCTCGCAACGGCGCAAAATCATAGGTCGTCCAAATATCAGAGTTGACTAAGATAAAAGGCTCATCGCGCAGCTTATGGTTTTGCAGCGCGTTAAAAATCCCACCAGCAGTCTCAAGCGGCTCATCGCCCTCAATCGACCAATGCAGCGTCACGCCATACTCTGCGCCATCACCCAACGTCTGCATCAGCTTGTCTGCAAGCCATGAAGCATTGATAGTGATATCAGTAATGCCAGCGGCTTGTAGCGCCTTGATATGCCAGACAATAAGCGGCTGCCCGCCTACTTCCACCAAAGGCTTTGGCGTCTCGAGTGTGAGCGGACGCAGGCGCGTACCTTTGCCAGCCGCCAAAATCATCGCTTGCGTTATTACCGACATACACGCTCCTTGTTGTTGGCTGTATGATTGCCTATTATTCATTATCGACTGTTTTAAACAAAGTAAAAGCGATGAATACTGTCATCGCTTTTATTTTGCTCATGCTGTTTAAATATACTGTTGTACAAATTTATGTTGATAAGCAGGCAAGATAGACTCTCGCAGCCATTCATTAAAAGGAGTAACCGCTTGCTGCATATCGGAATTACCGTGTTCTGCCAGCCATTCTAGCTCAAAAATCAGGTCACGCATGACTTTTGGAATATCGGCCAAATAGCGGCTTTTGCCATCACGCTCAAACAGGCGGATAAAAATACCCAGCACTTTTAAATGCCGTTGTACGCCCATGACATTGACATCATTTTCAAACTGCGCTGCATTATCAGCCGTTACCAGCCCTGCCTGTTTTTGCAATTGCCAGCAGTCCTGTATCCAGCTTGATACCTGAGTCTCTGGCCATTCTACATAAGCATCGCGTACCAATGATACCAAATCATAGCTATACGCGCCTATCACCGCATCTTGAAAATCAATCACGCCCAAGCGCGTATGATCTGCTTGGTCTTGCATAAGGTTGCGACTGTGATAATCACGATGGACGATGACCTGCGGCTGCACCAAAATCTCAGCGATTAAAGCCGATTTAAGATTTTCCCAAAGCGTTTGCTCAAGCTCTATACCAATATAAGGAATAAACCATTCGCTAAACAAATTCATCTCACGGTTTAGTAGGGCAGTATCATAATCTGGTAATTGATGATCCGTCTTTGCGGTCGCCACTGGCACCACTTGTAAGGCAACCAAAGTGCGCAGCGCTAATTGATAGTAATCATTCACCTGAGCGGCTGGCGCATCGACCAGCAGATGAGCAAATTCTACCGTACCAAAATCTTGCAATATCAAAAAGCCTTTTGCCACGTCTTGAGCGACGAGCGTCGGAACATTGATTGCTGGCGCCATCAGTTTTGCGACATTAATAAACTGCTGCAACGCGTCTTGTTCGTCAGCCGAATCCATGACAATATAGCGCTCAGTTTCGACAGCATCATTATCAAGTAACTGGATACGGTGATATTGGCGCGCGCTGGCATCACCCGGCAGACTATCAAGAATAAATTTTTGGTTGGCAAACACGTCTTGCAACCATTGCTCTAACTGCTGCTGGCGCGTAGCGGTTACGTTAGGTACTGTCATGGTTTTATCCGTCATAAAAAGTATCGCAAATTAAATATCAGTCATAAATAAGTGATATGTAGGGCAAATAGTTGTTAAAATAATGAGCGTGCGCCTAAACAGTGCAGCCGCTTTAAGCAGACAAAATCTACTGGCTATGTAGCCGTAAAAAGGTCTGTATCATCCGCTATCGTATAAATTTTGGTAAATAGTGTAGCTGATTTGGTTTTTTTTGACTATGATTAGTCGTCATTATATGTAAAACGTTCCGATTTTCGAGATTATCGTCTTAATGATAGGTTTATTCGCCTTTAAATAACGTTAAAATATAGCCTGTCATTTAACGATCGCAATCCAATAGGCTCTACAATCATAGGTGTGCCCTTGTTATATTCTCCGCTTTACCAAAGCATCCGTTTGATTTTATTTGGCGCCTTGGGCTTAACCAGCTTGACGGTCAGTGCGGCTCTTAATCCTGTCGATAACAATGTTGATGCACAGACGACTGAGCCACTAATCACTGAAAATAGTAGTGACGCCACCTTGTATACCCTCTCTACTGAAAAGGGCAATCAAACCCAAAGTGGCACTGCTGATGCTAATAATAAAGCGTTAAACAGTCAATTAACAACTGCGCCTGTTTTCAACAATGATGACGTATTTACCAGTGACAACGTAAATATCACGGCAATTAATGACAGCAGTGACAGGATTGATGTTAATAATAATGCCGTCAACAACGCTACTAAAACAAACAATACCACTGCGCCCGTTAATAACAGCAGCACAGCCAAATCCAATAAGCGCAGCATTGATGTCAATGACGAAAGTATTCAAGACAGCCTGATACGTTTAGCAGAATTTTATGAATTAACGCCTGATACAGATCCCGCTACGTTACATAATAATAGCAATGATGACGTAGCAGATAGCAATAACAGCGATATTCAAAACTCTTTTGCCGCGCAAACCATTGAACCTGTAGGCAACGACTTAAAACTGCTACCAAATAGCGTCGATAGCGCCCAGCGCTGTGAAGGTCAATGGGTTTATCCTAAAAAAAATCCTAATTACCAACGTGCGATCAATGAAACGGGCGCACCTAACGGCCAGCCAGCGCCCAACTTAAACGGCATTCCTAATAATCAAGCGCCACTGTTTGCAGAGTCGGATTATGGCTATTACGACAATGTCGACTACGCCGAGCTTTCTGGTAATGTCATCGTTGACCAAGGAACGCAGCATATCGAAGCGGAAAAAATCGTACTCGATTTGAACAACAATGTCGCAGCCGCACAGGGTAAAGTGATGTTTACCGACCAAGCGACTGGACAAAACAAAAACGCTGCTGGCTTGGCCGAAGCTAACCGTTTTCAAAACAGCAACGGACAAAATATCAATGGTCAAAACGCTAAGTCTAGCCTCACTGAAAAAGCCTCCACTGGCGGTCTTATCGGTGTCGCCGACAGCTTAAACTACAATACCGAAACTGGACAATCAACAGCTAAGGACGTGGCTTTTGCTAGCGTAGAGCTGCAAGCACACGGCTATGCCAAGCGCTTAAACCGCCCTAACGAGACGCAGTATGAGCTTGATGAGGTGATGTTTAGCACCTGCCCGCCGACCAACCGTAAATGGCAGTTTGATGCTAAAAGCATCGATTTAGATACCGAAACAGGCCGCGGCGAAGCTTACAACACAACGTTTAAAATTGCTGATGTACCGGTATTTTATTTACCCTATTTTAATTTCCCTATAGACAATAGACGCAGCAGCGGCTTTTTATTACCGAGCGCGAGTGTCGGTAGTGAAAGCGGACTTGAAGTTGACGTACCTTATTATTTTAATTTAGCGCCATACTACGACGCCACCCTTAATACTCGCGTTTATACCAACCGTAACCCCATGCTCTCCGGTGAGTTTCGTTATCTAACTGAGGAGTACGGCGAAGGGATTTTTAACGGCTCTTATTTGCCCAACGATAAAAAATATGACGGCGAAGATCGCAGCAGCTTTTTTTACGATCATTACTGGTCATCTACCAGTATTCCACGCTTAAGTGGCGACGCAAAATATAGCTATGTGTCAGATGCCGATTATCTCAATGACTTCGATACCTTGGGTTTGTCAGACAATACCTTAAACCTACCACGCCGTGCGCGGGTGAATTATTATAACGATTATGTCAATGGTGAATTAAAAGTCGAGACTTTCCAAACGCTCGATGCATTTAACAATAATGGACAGCCATTACAAGATAAAGACAAGCCGTACTCGCGCTTGCCACAGCTTAAACTTGACTATCGTCTACCATGGGCAAAAAGCTTTGATATCACAGGCGTAAGTGACTCGGCTTATTTTAAAAAATCCATCGATGATGGCTCTGAAAATGAAAAAAGTGGCACGCGTTTTTATAATAAATTAAGCGCCGTTTATCCGATGGAAAAATCTTGGGGCTATATCAAACCTAAACTTAGCTTACAGCATTTATATACTTCTTATGATGAAGACAGCTTGGCGGACAATGATTTGAGCAAAGATGACGGCAACCAATCGGTATTTGTGCCTCAAGTCAGTGTCGATGCTGGCCTGCACTTTTCTCAAGCGGGCTCACCCTTTGGCGCCTTTGACGATACTTTAGGCGGTTATCGCTTGCTCAGTCCGCGCTTAAAATATACCTACTCGCCCTATAAAGACCAAAACGATATTCCTAACTTTAATACCCGTATTGCCTCTATCAACTACGAGCAACTGTTTTCGGACAGCTGGTTTTTAGGTCATGACCGCTTGCAAGATTTGCATGCCTTTACACCCGGTATTAATTATCGTTACATCGATGCAACGGGTGTGACACGTTTTGATGGTAGTATCGCAGAGCAGTTTTATATCGATGATGGGCGCGTGACCCTTGAAGACCAAAAACCCGTGCTGACGAATTCTTCCTCAGGATTGGTTTGGGATACCAGTACCCAGCCTTATAATAACGTCTGGGTCGATGTAAGCGGCGCGCTTACTCATAGCTATGATTTAAACTATATCACCACTGAGCTGCGTTATCAGCCATCTGACAACAGTTTATTTAACGTCGGCTTTGTGAAGCGTATGCGCGATGAAAACACCGACCAGTTACCTTTATCGGCGTTTACCGCATCAGCGGTTTTCCCAATTAATAATAACTGGCGCGTATTGGCGCAAGGTCAATACGATTATAATCGTGATAAAATGCTCGACTCGTTAATCGGTGTTGATTATGAGGATTGCTGTTTTGGTTTTGCAGTTTATGGTCGTCGTTACTATAATGATTTGAATATCAAAGACAAACCAACACAAGCGATTATGGCAGAAATCAGACTCAACGGTCTTGGTAGCGGTAGCAGCCGCTTAACACGCTTACTTTCTGATAAAGTGTTGGGCTTTGAGCCGGTTCAAAGCGCATGGAAAGATGAATAAAACGTCGTCTATATCCTTAGACTCACGTATGATTGATGGTTTATGTATCAAGTAACTTTTGTGCTATAACAGCATATAGCAGTGTTTACACCCTATTATAAACAGCCTTAGCCGCTACTTAAATGAAGAGTAACGGCTATGGCTTAACCGATTACCATCCGATGCAATGACATTGATGAGGAGCATCATGAGATTTTTTTCTTTACGTCAGACAAGCCGAGTTGTATTGCTTTCTATGGGTATGACGGGCGCTATTGCTCTGAGCCTAAGTGCGCAAGCAGCCACCGTTAAGCCTGCAAAAACTTCAGCTGCAAACGTTGATGCTGGCACTCAGAAAAATAGCGCCGCACGTTTGACGCCTGCCAATAGTACGGACGGTATCATTGCCTTGGTCAATGAAAACGCTATCTTAAAAAGTGATCTCATCGCTGCCATGGCGCAAACCCAAGCAAGGGCGCAGGCGGCTGGTGAACCGATTGCCAATTCAGCCCAGCTGCAGTCTGAAGTGTTAAACGCCCTCATCATGCGTGAATTACAACTCTCAATGGTCAAACGAGTTGGTCTCAATCCTGATGAAGCTGCCATCAATCAGCGGCTGGCTCAAATCGCCCAAGCAGAAGGACTCAGCAGCCTTGGCGAGTTGCAACAACGTTTGGACGCCGCAAAACCAGGCAGTTATGCTACCCTACGCGCGCAATTGATTGAAGATGCCGCGATTCAAGCCTTGCAGCAGCGCCAAATCGCAAGCCGCGTGCGCATCAGCGAACAAGATATCGATGCCTTTTTGGCCTCTCCTGAAGCCAAGCGTTTGAGTCAAAGCGAATATCAAACCATTCACGTACGTATCCCCTATATGGACGATTACAGCCGTCTGTCGGACGCCCAGCGTGAAGAAGCATTAAAAGTCGCGCAGCGTCTACGCACACGACTGCAAGCGCCAAATGTCGATGTCACAGAAGCCATTGCCGCAAGTCAAGGCAGCTACCCTATTCAGTTGCAAGGCGGCGATATGGGCTTTCATAAAGCGGCTGCACTACCAACCGAGCTTGCTAGCGAAATCACCAAACTTGAAGTTGGCGCCGTCAGTGCGCCGTTAGTGACCCCAGAAGGTATTGATATCATCAAACTGGCTGATAAAAAATCCAGTGATACCATGCTAGTGCCGCAGTGGCATACGCGTCACATTTTAGTCAAAGTCGATGAGCTACAAACCGATGCTTTGGCTGAGCAAAAAATCAATGACCTCTACGAGCAATTACGTAAAGGAGCCGACTTTGCGAGCCTAGCTTCAACTTATTCAGATGATCCCGGTTCAGCAGGACGCGGTGGCGATTTGGATTGGGTTGGTGAAGAGCAAATGATTGGTCCGTTTGAAACAATGATGAAGAATACCGCCGTCGGTGATTACTCTGCACCATTCAAAACGCAATTTGGCTGGCACATTCTAAAAGTTGAAGGCAAACGCGAGCAAGATGTCAGCGATGAATACCGTCGCAATATGGCACGTCAAGCGCTATATCAGCGCCTTGCTCCGCAAGCCAAAGAAGACTGGCTACAAGAACTACAAGCCGGCGCTTATATTCAGATACTCGGCTAATTAGTATTTAATAATATCGAAAAAATTTTATAAAAGAAGGGTAGTATATGCTAATGCATGTACCCTTTTTTAATTTAGGTCATTTATTAAAAACTCCATAAATGATGGGATAAGCTTTAGCTCAGAGCTCTATAGTGAGTGAAAAGTAATAACAATACATCACGCACTGCTGATATCAATTTTTCTTGCTAGCTGTGCCTGCGCAGACAGAGGCTACAAAAAATTGATATCAGCAATACCGTCGCGTTTTTAGGATATTTTAACTATACATTCATTAACGCTTTTATTAACGCTTTTATTAACGGTCGAAAATATTTTTCAAATAAAAATAATGCACAAAGAAAAGCCCCGAACCTAGGGCGTTGGGTTCAGGGCTATGGCGTTTCATATTGTTGTTATTATCTCTTCCGTGTTGACTCGTCCTAAGTCATAAACAGTAACCTATAAGACAGCGGGCTGACCTGTGCTTTTATTGTTACTGCCTCAACACTGCATCCTTACGTATCCTTGTGTTGATGGTTGTATTCTAGGTGAATTGACGCGGAACGACTAGAGGCTAAAGACCTTATTTAGCGTAAGCATTTGCTTACGTCGCCATTGTTTGTGGCGAGGGTTTTATACAGATGATAAAACCTTTTTAGCAATCACTTTCCTTTTCAGCCTCTGCATGTTCTTTTGATACTTTACAGCCCTCTTCCTTACCCGCTTCAATGGTATTTTTTGCCTCTTTGACATCTTCTGCCTTCTCAATTGGCGCATTAGTTTCTTGGGTGCTGACTTTTTCGGGCTCGTATTGTAGCGTTGTCAGCACCGGAAAATGGTCGGAGCCGATAGACGGCATGCGCTGAATATCGACTAAGGTGAAGCAGGCACTATGGAAAATATGATCTAACGCCCAACGTAAAAACGGATATTTAACATGAAAGGTATTGATAAAATGGCGCCCGATACGAGGATCTAGCAAGCCTGAGATACGTTGAAAGCGGCGGGTAGTCTTTGACCAAGCGACATCGTTTAAATCTCCTGCCAATATCGCCGTTTGCTTATTTTCTTTGATATGTTTTCCAACCATCAGCAGCTCAGCATCGCGGGTCGTAGACTTATCTGCCTCTGTCGGACTGGGCGGCATCGGGTGCAAACAATAGAGCCAAATCACTTGTCCACCCTGCAAACGTAGCTGCGTATGGATAGATGGAATATCATCAATCATCAAATACTTAACTTCAGGGTCTATGAGCTCAAGCTTAGAATACAGATGCATACCGTATAGATTATCCAAAGGCACTTTGACAGTATAAGGATAATTTGCTTCTATTTGATTAAGGGCTTTCTCCCATTTTTTATCAGTCTCTAAAGTAATTAAAATATCGGGGCGCTTATCTTTTACCAGTTCAACCAGTTTTTGGGTCTCATCATTGGGTGTCAATACGTTTGAAACCATGATTTTAAGCTGGTGCGCATGTCCATTTGGCATATCCTTGGCAGTGAGCACTTCTTTTTTCCAAAGTATGGTATAGGGCAACACCATACGCAATTGAAAGGCGAGCGCGCTACTTAAAACGATAAATAACAGCCACTGACCAAGCTGCCAGTCCGACCAAAATATAACCATGCCAAGCCAAGCGGCGAACCCGAGGAACATGATTTGAATACGGGGAAACTCAACACCTCGCACCCACCAATTATCAAGAGGCAACAAGCCCCAAATAGTGACAAAGGCGATGAATCCTGCCAACCACTGAGCGCCATAATATAAGAGGGAGAGATCCATAATGTGTGTCGACCGTTTATTAAATGAATGGCAAAGCCAATAATAGTGAATATTCTTTATATAATAATTGTTTGGGCTAAAATTATTTAAGCTAAAAATGATTGAGCGGCTAAACTCTAAACCTTTGTCACAAGATAAATAGCCTGCTTACTTTAGCACCTCATCACGCCTGCGCCTACTATTGAACATTCATTAGACGTTAGCGGCTATAAAAAATTACAATTTAAGCCTTATTTAGAGGGGCTTGAATTTAAGAGAAGTTGACACGATAAACAATCAGCAAGCTTAATAAATAGCAGGCTTTATGGGTAGTAGCATTGATAAGTAGAAAAGTGAATAAGTCATATCTGAAAAATGCGGTATATTCTCTAAAAAACCTTGCTTTTTGCTGCTATTCACGGCATTGTTATCGGTTGGCAGTGCAACAACTTATGGTGAAAAGGATTGAGTTTTATGAGTAATTTAACAGTAGGCTTGGTAGGCTGGCGCGGTATGGTCGGGTCAGTATTGATAGAGCGTATGCGTCAAGAAAAAGACTTCGATGGTATCACACCAGTGTTTTTTTCGACCAGTAACGCTGGCGGCGACGCCCCAAGCTTTGACGGTATCAAGACCAGCAAACTAAAAGATGCTCATGATATTGAAGCACTTGCTGCCTGTGACGTAATTATCACCTGCCAAGGCGGCGATTATACCTCAAAGGTACATCAGCCCCTACGTGATAGCGGTTGGACTGGCTACTGGATTGACGCGGCAAGTACTTTACGTATGGAAGATGACAGCATCATCATTCTTGATCCTGTTAACCGCAATGTGATTGATAAGGCACTGGCAAATGGCAAAAAAGACTTCATCGGTGGTAACTGTACCGTGTCACTGATGCTGATGGCAATCGGGGAGCTGTTTAATAAAGGCTGGGTTGAATGGGTCAGCGCCATGACTTATCAAGCAGCGAGTGGCTCTGGCGCCAACAACATGCGCGAGCTAATCGAAGGTATGGGCGTACTCCATGAAGCAGTCAAAGACGAGCTTGCCGACCCTGCCAGCGCCATCCTTGAGATCGATAAAAAAATCGCTCAGACACAGCGCTCAGACGACTTTCCAAAGCAATACTTTGGCGTACCACTAGCAGGCAGTTTGATTCCTTATATCGATTCGCAGTTAGAAAACAAACAATCGCGCGAAGAATGGAAAGGTGGCGTTGAAACCAATAAAATCCTTGGCAATTCTGAAGCCGATAAAATTGCCATTGACGGTATGTGTGTCCGCGTTGGCGCCATGCGTTGTCACGCTCAAGGCTTAACGATTAAACTTAAAAAAGACATCCCGCTAGAAGAAATCGAAGCGGCATTGAAAAATAGCGATAATCAGTGGTTAGATGTGGTTGAAGATACCAAAGAAGCTGCTATAAATCGCTTAACACCGGTAGCAGTAACTGGCACTTTAACAGTGGCGCTAGGACGCCTACGCAAGCTCAATATGGGCCCTGAATATTTGGGTGCGTTCACTGTCGGCGACCAGCTATTATGGGGCGCAGCAGAGCCATTACGCCGTATGCTGAATATCATCCGTGAGCAAAACAGCTAATCTTATTTAATCGCCAATAAAAAAGACAGCGCTTGCTGTCTTTTTTTAGCATCATTTTTGGCGTTATTTTTTTAATAATGAATCATTTAGGCTGATAAGCAATCATTATTTCATTGCGGCGCATAAATGGCAGCGTCCAAGGTGGATTATAACGCGCCAGCTCAGGCTTACCTGTGATGGTTAAATTTTGCCCTTGCATCCAAGATTGTAGCTCTTTAGTTTTTGCCGCGACCTTTTCAGTACCCGCCAATCCTGAAAATTTAATAACGCCATAAGTTTGCGCTGGAACTTCTACAATTTCGATATTCGGATTATTGGGTTTTGGCAGCGTTTGCAGCGTATATCGGCTTGGCATGGTAAATTGCACGCGCCATTTGTCTTTAGTTTGTTAAATGCTGACTGGCGCAGTCATACTAATTTTACGACTCTTGCCATTTGCGGCGCTATTATTGCCAAAGATATAATCTGCTAGAATCTTAAATCCTGCACGGCTGGCGGCATCTTGGTCGCCCGTTACCCAAGTCTGTGCCATTAACTGCTCATCGTAACGACGCAGCTCAAAGTCTTCAGTCTGTTTTAGTACAGTATATTTTGGCTCTTCGGTTGCCATAGCTGCTCCTGATAGTAATAATGCGCTCGTTAGTAACAGTCCATTTAATAGGGCTTTATTTGATAAGTCATTATTCAATAGCAAGCGAATCGATGACAAATAAATTGCTTTATCCATATCCTCTCTCCGCTATATACATTTAGCACTTAACATTTATTTGATTTATAGTAGCTACTCTTCTAATTTAGCAATGACTTGGCAAGAATGTCTGTATTTTTTGGTTATAGCATGCCAATTAATAAGCGATTAATGTCCCGTTTAATTGTTAGCATGCTTAGGCTATTTTATAAACGCTCTCCTTCTCTAAACCAATTGTCAGCCGCTTAAATATCCATGTCCAAAAAAATGCTTAACAATGTTATAATTAGCGCCATTTTCATAGCTTAAATAGCGGTTATCTTATGCAATTTGTCTTACACAAAACGGCCAGCGGTATCACGCGCGCACGCCGTGGTACGGTTCATCTCAATCATGGCGATGTGCAAACGCCTGCTTTTATGCCAGTGGGTACTTATGGTACCGTAAAAGGCATGCTGCCACGTGATATCGAAGCGATTGGCGCTGATATTATCTTGGGCAATACTTTCCATTTATGGCTGCGTCCGGGCACTGATATCATTGATAAATTTGGTGGTCTGCATAAATTTATGCATTGGGATAAGCCTATTCTCACCGATTCGGGTGGTTTCCAAGTATTCAGTCTTGGGGCCATGCGTAAAATCACCGAAGAAGGCGTGACTTTTAAATCGCCTATCGATGGCGCAAAAGTATTTTTATCGCCAGAAAAATCGATGCAAATTCAATATAGCTTAAACTCAGACATCGTGATGCAGTTCGATGAGTGCACGCCCTATCCTGCCACTCATGAAGAAGCCAAAAAATCTTTAGAGTTGTCACTACGCTGGGGCCAGCGCTGTGTCAATGAACATAAGAAGCTTGGCAGTACCAATGCTTTATTTGGCATTATCCAAGGCAGTATGTATGCCGATTTGCGTCAGCAATCGCTCGAAGGTCTGCTTGAGATTGGCTTTGATGGTTATGCCATCGGCGGTTTGTCGGTTGGCGAACCAAAAGAAGAGATGATAGAGGTTTTAGATTATATCGCTGATGATATGCCGGCTGATAAGCCGCGCTATTTGATGGGCGTTGGTAAGCCTGAAGACCTTGTTGAAGGGGTACGCCGCGGCGTCGATATGTTCGATTGCGTGATGCCAACTCGCAACGCCCGTAATGGTCATTACTTTGTCACCGGTGACGCTGAGAACGCCGGCATTATACGCATACGTAATAGCCAGTATCGTACTGATGAAGGGCCATTAGACCCTGAATGCGACTGCTATACCTGCCAAAACTTTAGTCGTGCTTATTTATCACATCTGAATAAATGTAAAGAGATGCTAGGGGCGCAACTGGCGACCATTCATAACTTGCGTTACTATCAGCGTTTGATGCAAGGTATCAGAGACGCGATTGAACAAGATAAATTTGATGAGTTTGTGCATGAGTTTTATAGTAAACGCGGTCAAAGCGTTCCTGAACTCAATTTACGTTAACCATTTTTAGAGTTATTTTATCTGCGTAAGCTGCTTTAAGCTAAAGGCATTAAAATGGAAAAGGGCTTAAGATTAATCTTAAGCCCTTTTTATTAGCTAATAATCAATACCGCCTAGAATTATAAGTACGTATTAATCATAGTTAATCTATTAGCTCATCAAAGTGGTCACGAAGACAATCAGTACAGCAATAGGCGCGACAAATTTAGCAATGATTTGCCATAATTGCCAGGTGCCATTAGACAATCCAAGCTCTTGCTGAATGCTACGCTGATCCATTTTCCAACCGACAAAGATAATCGCGGCAAGACCGGTTAAAGGTAACATGAATTTACTGGTTAATTTGTCCAAAGCATCAAAAATACCATTACCCATGATGGTAAAGTCGCTCCATAGATTAAATGACAACAAAGCTGCGATACCTAATAACCAAACCGCGATACTGGCGACGATGGTCGATACCGTACGGCTCATTGGCGTACGCTCTTCTAACAGCTCAACCGTTGGCTCAAGCAGTGAGATTGATGACGTCACAGCGGCAAAGGTAATCAATAAGAAGAATAAAGTACCAATGATGGCACCGGCGCCCATACTACCAAAAGCAATAGGCAAACTGACAAAGATAAGACCAGGACCAGAAGCAGGATCAAGACCGTTGTTAAAGATAATTGGGAAAATAGCCAAACCAGCGGCTAAAGCAATGACAGTGTCTAGAATAACAACGGTACGCGCCGTGCTTAATAGATTGACATCACGACCCAAATAAGAGCCATAAGCAACCATGATGCCCATACCGATAGATAAGGTAAAGAAAGCATGACCAAGCGCCGCTAGCATCACATCGCCATTTAACTTACTAAGGTCTGGCGCAAACAGGTAGTTCACCGCTTCGCCAAAACCGCCGTTCATGACGTTGTAACCAACAATCACGAATAAAATCACACCCAGTAAAGGCATAAGCACTTTGGCCGTGTTCTCAATACCTTTGGTGACACCAACACCGACGATTAAAGCGGTGATTGCCATGAAAACCGTATGCCAAATTGTCAAGGTGCCAGCTGACGCCAACATCGCATCAAAGGTTGCCGCTACAGAGTCACCGTCTTGTCCGGCAAAGCTGCCTGAGCCAACTTTGGTGATGTAATTAAGCGCCCAACCACCGATGACACTATAAAACGATAAGATTAAAAAGCCACCTAAAATACCAGTCGCACCGACAATACCCCAACTGCGTGATTTACCTTCGCTTGCGGCGACATCAGAAAACGTATTGATAGGGTTTTTTTGCCCACGGCGACCAATCAGCCATTCTGCAACCAAAATTGGAAAACCAATCAGAGCAAGACAAAATAAATAGGCGATAACAAAAGCGGAACCACCACTCTCCCCAACCATATAAGGGAACTTCCAAATATTTCCTAAACCAACTGCCGATCCTACTGCTGCTAGTACGAAGCCAAAACTTGAGCTCCACTGAGCATGTTCTTGTTTATTAATAGCCATTTTGCCTTCCTCGTGCTTCAATTACTGTTGCTTATAATCTTCCTTGATTATCATAAATCGCTCTTAATGACTGAGACTCATTTAACCAGCTTGTCAATGTGACGCACTTAGCAACATTATGAAAGAATTGTTTACAATATCGTAAACGCCCAGTTTCTGCTAAGCGACCAAAAAAGTCAAGTAGCGATAAATATAAAAAGCCATAACTAATAGTTATGGCTTTTTATATTTATCGAGATAATTTGTCAAAGTATATTATTTTGAAAATCGAGCTATCACAGTATTTTTATAATTAGTAAAACTATGTTTAGCGAACCACACCGCGGCGGCTTTTTTGTAGCGAATCTATTAGCAGGGCGATTTTTGGCTCTGTTGGTAATAGCTCTGTTTTTAAAATCTCAAGCGCTTGAGCCGTTGTTAGACCTGATCGGTAGATAACACGATACGCTTGGCGCAATACATCAATCGTCTCTTTAGACCAGTCTTTACGGCGCATACCTTCGACATTTAGCCCGTGGGCTTTAGCAGGATTACCTGAAACCATGGTAAAAGCAGCGACGTCTTTTAAAATTAGGCTGGCGCCGCCAACCAAACTGTAATCATCAATGGTACAAAACTGATGAATACCTGAGTTGCCGCCAATAATTGTATGATTACCGATAGTCACATGCCCTGCCACCCCGACATTATTAGCCAATACATTATGATCGCCGATTAAGCAATCATGGGCCACATGGGTATTGACCATCAAAAGATTGTGACTGCCAATCTTCGTTAAGCCGCCGTCTTGCTCAGTGCCACGGTGCAAGCTACAAGCCTCGCGAATGGTATTATGATCGCCAATCTCAAGCCACGTACGTTCGCCAGCGTATTTCAAATCCTGCGGGTCTTCCCCAATACTGGCGAATTGATAAAACTGATTGTACTGCCCAATACGCGTCAGTCTTGCTACGACCACGTGCCGATGCAAAACCGTATGGGCGCCAATAGAAACTTCATCACCGACAATACAATAAGGACCAATGATGGCAGTCTCATCAATGTTAGCGGACGGTGAGATGAGTGCTGTTGGATGAATCTGACTCATAATATGGACCTTTGTATCATCTGATGCGAATAAATGGTAAAACAAGTAAAGCAAGCTTAGGGTAAATAATCAACCTGATACTGGTTCTGGTTAAAACTGGTTAAAAAGACAACGACGCCTAAAAGCATAACGATTTTTAAAAGTGGCAATCTAGGTAAAATACCGAGATAAATTTCTAGATTTCTACTAACAATTATCTAAAGGCGAAAGATTTAGCCAATCTTATAAACTTGCCATACGTTAGCGTTCATCGTATTTTATTGTCCCTGACGGGCAATCATAATTTGGGCACTAGCAGCAAGCTCATCTTCGACATGGACGGTACAATCAAACTTATAAATACCCTGCTTTTGCATCACGGTTTTTGCACGGATAATCAGCTGGTCACCAGGGATAACACGGCGTTTAAAGCGCACTTTATCCACCCCTGCAAACAAATACAAATAACCATCTTCTGCCGTCAATCCGGCACTGATAAACCCAAGGACGCCCGATACTTGCGCCATCGACTCTACCATCAATACACCCGGCATGATGGGCTGATCGGGAAAGTGTCCATTAAAAAACTCTTCATTAATGGTCACGTTTTTGATCGCTGTAATGCATTCGCCAGGGCTGCACGATATGACTTTATCTACCAGCAAAAACGGATAACGATGCGGCAGATAGTGCTTCAATGTATGATAGGTTAATGGCAGTGTTAAGCCTTGTTCTGCTAAGCTTTTGATGTCTTCATCACTTGGGCTATCAATAACAGTCGTACTCATAATGGCGCTTCCTTGCTATATACTAAGCAGTGCTTTGTGTTTAAGCATTGCTGTGTTTTTAAATTTTATAAATAATTGAATGTCTTATTCATTAAGCATTCATTGTCATGCATTAATCGCGCTAGGCTAATCGCGACCAAGCTGGCGAAAACGTACCGCCGCACGGCGCCAATTGGCGGTTGGCATGGCCGCTGTTCCAGAAGAATATGAGCCAGCCTTGGTAATAGATTTGGTTACCATAGTCATGCCAGATAAGGTAACATCATCCGCAATCTCAATATGACCAGTAATGCCAACAGCACCGCCGATAATACAGCGCTTGCCAATAGTGGTACTACCGGCAATGCCAGTTTGCGCTGCGATGGCAGTACCATCACCGATACGGACGTTATGGGCAACTTGTACAAGATTGTCAATAATAACATGATTGCCAATCACCGTATCGTCAATTGCACCACGATCGATACAGGTTTGGCTACCTATACGTACATCATCGCCAATTACCACGCGTCCTAATTGAGCAATACGCTCCCAGCCGGTAACACTAGGATTACTCGTAGGTGCAAAGCCGAAGCCTTCTGACCCTATGCTAACGCCAGCATGCAATCTTACACGATTACCAAGCACACAATCATGCCCGATGACCACTTGTGACTTGAGCACACAATCGGTACCAATACTGCTGTTCGCCTCAATGACCACGTGCGCATCGAGCACACTGCGATCACCAATTTGTACGCCTTCGCCAATCATACAAAAAGGCCCAACAGTCACTTGGTTGCCAATAACAGCGCTTTCCGCTATCACAGCACTCGGATGAATACCTTTAAACAAGGCCGTACGGGCAAATAGTTGACTGGCACTGGCATAAGCCAAATAAGGCGCGGCAACGATTAAGGCAACCGTATTCTGTGCCACTTTGCCTTGATGCTCTGAGGTAGTTAACACAGCCCCCGCCTGACTGGTTGCCAGACTAGGCAGATAATGTGGGTTGGCCAAAAAGCTTAATTGCTTCAAATTGGCGGTGGTTAAATTACCAATACCCTCTAATTTTAGACACAACTGCTCAGCGCTAAGGTCGTCCTTGTTAAGAACAGGCTGACGCTGCTCAATGCGAGTGATAAGTTGCTCAATCGTTATCATAGTTGCTATTGGTATAATTAAAATTAGTATTGATATGAATAAGTGGGTCGCCAAGTTGAGATATCAGCTTGGCGACCTATTAATTTTTAACTGCGGACTAGTTTACTTAGCTGCATAAATAAACAAAAACAATTAAACCGCTGCATTTAACTTTATCGGACTAAAAAGTATTACCGATTTGGAACTGAACTTTTTCAGTCTCATCGCCTTCTTTGTCACCGATAGGCACAGCATAACTGAGCGAGATCGGACCAATTGGCGTATACCAAGTGACACCTAAACCCGCACTAAAGCGGAATTTATTATCTTGAGTTAATAGTGGAACACCGGTATCTCTATCTGGATTTGTCGTATCTGGATCAATAAAGGTACGATCTTCTTTATCTGTGGTATCAAATACTTGACCACCTTCGGCAAACAGTACTGGACGTACTTGGTCTGCCCAATCGCCTTTAAATGGCATCGGTAAAATCAGTTCGGTACCAAAAGTGACTAGCGCATTACCACCAATTTCCTCGTCTTTATTTTCTGTAGTACCATTAATCGCATTGTAGTAACTTTCAGATTTAGGTCCAAGTGTTGAGGCTTCATAGCCACGTACTGAACCATAACCCCCAGCGTAGAAGTTTTCATAAAATGGCAAATCATTACCGTAGCCAAGCTTGGTATAACCACGCGCCACCCAATCTTTATAAATCGGATAGTAGATATTGCCACGATAAACAAGTTTTTGATAACTTTCATCGCCAAAGCCAATGGTTGCATCGATGGTATGGCTCATGCCTTTATTGGGGAATACGGGGCGATCTAGCGTACTGTAATCCCAGCCTAGTAATAAGTTATAGGTCTGATAATCGTTTTTAAAGCCGGTGCGACCCGAGAATTCATTATCATCATTGATAAATTTTTCGAATGAACCACCACCATCAATAATCTGCTGCACGTTTGAGACGCCAAGACGGCTACCAGCACGTACGGTGGTCTTATCAACGTTTAAGCCTGCGCTCACACGTTTGGTTTCATCAACAGGATAGCTGTAGTTGAGCGTGGCACCATAAGCGTCAGTGACATAGTTACTAACGTTTCTGTCGTCGTATTTGGTTTCGCGATAATATGCGCTGACACCTTGCGACACACCGTTTTCGGTAAAGTACGGATCGGTATAACCTAAACTGTAAGAATCACGCGTTTCAGAACGTGATAGCGCTGCTTTCACGCGGTTACCCGTACCCATAAAGTTATTTTGGGTTAAATCCAACTGGAAGGTCACACCGCCACTTTGCGAGTAACCAGCAGCAATCGTTGAGCTGCCAGAAGGCTGCTCTTCGACCGTATAGCTGACATCAACTTGATCTGGCTGGTTTGGCACAGGCTTCACATCAACGTTGACCGCCTTAAAGAAACCGGTACGCATCAAACGAGTACGCGATAGCTGAATTTTATCATTAGAGGCCAGTGTACCTTCTAACTGACGCATTTCACGGCGCAGCACTTCATCTTGGGTTTTTAAGTTACCCGTAAAGTTGATACGGCGCACATAAATAGGACGCGCAGGATCGATATAATAGTCAATATCGACCACTTTGGTCTCATCATTGATACGCGGTACTGGTCTGATTTGTGCGAGATAATATCCTTCATTACCATAACGGCTCTTCAGTGCAGCAGTGGTCGCATCCAGTTTGGCTTGTGAATATTTTTCATCGGGCGCAAACGTGACCAGCTCTTTTAGCTCAGCGTTATCAAAGGTTGGTTTACCTAAGAAGTTCACCTCGCCAAATTGATACTGCTCGCCTTCGCTAAGACTAACTTCGATAAACACATTGCTTTTATCTTCGCTAATATTAAGAACCGCATTATCGACAGAAAAACGTACATAACCATCGTTTTGATAAAGTGCTTTTAAACTTTCTAGACTGGCCGCCAGCTTTTCTTTAGCATAGCGATCAGACTTAGATAATAAGCGCGTCCACGACGACTCTTTTACCGCAAAAACGTCTTTAATCTGCTCATCACTAAAGTGCTTATTACCAATGATATTGATATCGACGACTTTGGCGGGTTTACCTTCGATAAAGCGCACATCAAGCTTGACGCGATTACCATCTAATAATGTCTGATCGACTTCGATATTGCTATTGTAATAACCTTGACTAATATATTGCTGTTGTAGCTCGTTGGCAACACCTTGCAAGGTCGCTTGCTTTAGCACATCACCCACAGACAAACCAGCGTTACCAAGCCCTTGCTCAAGCCCTTCTTTTGGGATAAGTTTATTGCCTTCAAAGTTGACTTCAGCGATGATAGGACGCTCGACGACATCAAAGCGCAACTTGCCGCCTTCAACACGACTTTGAATATCAGCGAAGTTTTCAGTCGCATATAGTGCCTTAATACTGGCGGCCAAACGACTATCATTAACCGTATCACCCACCGAAATCGGCAAAACTGGATAGAGACTATCAGGAGTTAGGCGTTGTAGACCATTAAAGCCGATATCAGTGACCACAAATTCTGCAGCCTGCACCGGCATACTCATCATTGCTACAACTAACGGCAACCCAGCCGCGCTCATAAATAAAGGCGTACGCATAAACACTATCCGTCAATAAAAAACTTGCTTAAGTTAAGGTAAAAAGCACGTGTTGTCTAGCCCATTTCGCATAAAGTCGAAAAACTTCAGCACGGCAGACTCAGGACACTTTATATAAAACGCATCATAAAATAAACTAAAAAATAAAATTAGTACAGTAGCGGTAATAGAAAACAAGCGCCGTATTACATGAACTGCCTGCGCTGTAGTAGCATGCAAGCATTAAACCATCATGCTTTAGTTAATAAACCGCCGCATTATTTATCAAAATAGCCGACTGATATCATTACCAATTGCTAACACCATGAAACCTGCCAGCAAGAGTAAACCGATATTTAGACCAACCATTTGCACGCCTTCAGACAGAGGTTTACCGCGTATCAGCTCAATAAGATAGTAGACAATATGTCCACCATCTAATACTGGAATGGGCAAAAGATTCAAAACCGCAAGGCTCAAACTGATCAACGCTGCTGTCGATAATACCATTTGCCAGCTAATATCAAAGCTTTGTTTGGCGACTTTCGCAATGGTAATCGGACCTGATAAATTCTCCAAACCTATCATACCAGACAGCATCTTTCCCATTGAGCTGACCGTCATGACGGCTAACTGCTCCGTCTTCTCAAACGACTTAATCAATGACTCACCAGGGTCGTAGACAACGGTGGTTTTGTAGGCGTCAGGAATGACAATTTCAGACTCTGCCACCATAGCACCAATTTGCCCGTAATCGTTACCTAAATTGTCTTTTTTACCTTGCGGCATGATGGATAACTGAACTTGTTTGCTATCACGTAATACAGTGAAATTAAGCAAAGTTTCAGGATTGTCGCGAATGATACGCGTGGCGCTAATCCAGTCGGTAATCTCTTTACCATTAATAGCCGTAATGCGGTCACCAACCTGTAGGCCTTGACGGCTGGCAGCGCCATCGGGCGTTAAATTGCCAACGATTGGTGTGATGTTTGGTTGCCACGGTATCATGCCGAAGCTTGATAACGCATCTTTGCCTTGGGCATCGCCTTGCATAAACTCTTTAATCGGTGCTTGATAGGTTTTGGTGGCGTTACTACCTTTTGCATCAGATTGTAAGGTGACACTGACATTGTCCGTCTCACCCATACGCCCAGCAAGGCGATAGTTAATACCTTCCCACGTCTGCACCTCATGACCATCAATAGCGACAATTTTATCGCCCACAGGTAACTGTGCCATCGCTGCTGGGGTATCGGGCAGCACTTGCCCTATCTTTGTTGCCAATTGCTCTGATGGGGTCATAAATAACACCCAAAATAATGCAATAGCGATGACAAAATTCATAATAGGACCTGCGGCAACCACCGCAATCTTTTTGAGCGGATGCTGACGATTAAACGCTAGATGTAGCTCGTCTGCTGCTACCTCACCTTCACGCTCATCAAGCATTTTGACGTAGCCACCAAGCGGCAGTGCCGAGATACGATAATCGATGCCACTTTTTTTACTGGTCCAACCAAAGAGTTTCGGACCAAAGCCAATAGAGTACGTCAGTACTTTAACGCCGCACAGACGCGCCACGATGTAATGGCCCCACTCATGTAAGGCGATGAGTGGACCTAAGACAAATATTGCCGCAAGTAGCGTTAATAAAAACGTCATGATCTTTTCTCAATATGCTCTTTTAACATCGTTTATCAAATGACTGAATTTTTATAGATTCATGCCAACTTTGCCACTAACGTATCAGTATGCTGACGCGCTATGTTATCAATCGCTAAAATATCTTCAATATCGGCAGTCTCATTTAATACCGCTACTTGTATCTCATCTAGTGCTTGCGCATTAATATCGGCAATATCAGTCAGACGAATCTGCCCATTTAAAAATGCGGCAACTGCAATCTCATTGGCCGCATTTAGTACAATCGTGGCCTGCGTACCCGCTTGCATCGCTTGCCTTGCCAAACGCAAACAGGCAAATTTTTGCAAATCAGGCTCAATAAACTCTAAACCACTTAATGCAAATAAATCTAATGGCTGCGAGCCACTATCGATACGGGCAGGGTAACTGAGGGCATGGGCAATAGGCGTCTTCATATCAGGGCTGCCAAGCTGCGCCAAAAAGCTACCATCACTATATTCTACCATTGAGTGGATGATACTTTGTGGATGAATCACCACATTTATCTTATCCTCCGTTAAATCAAATAAATGACAAGCTTCGATGAGCTCAAGCCCTTTATTCATCATCGTTGCTGAGTCAACCGATATCTTTTGTCCCATTGACCAATTGGGATGTTTAACCGCTTCAGCGACGCTAGCTTGCTGCATTTGCGCAAATGACTGCTGCAAAAAAGGCCCGCCAGACGCGGTCAACCAAAGCTTACGAACGCCATGGTTTGGCTGATGAATTTGGCTACTGTCTTGTTGAATCGCAAAGGGTAAACACTGGAAAATCGCATTGTGTTCTGAATCTAAGGGCAACAAAGTCGCGTGATGCGTTTTAACCGCATTAATCATTACCTTTCCTGCCATGACCAATGCTTCTTTATTCGCCAATAAAATACGCTTGCCTGCACGCGCTGCTGCCAAAGTAGAAGGCAGACCGGCTGCGCCTACGATAGCAGCGACGACGGTATCGGTTTGCGGATCAGTCGCAATATCGACCAACCCTGAAGCACCGCCGACCACGTCGATATTTAAACCAGCGGCACTAAGACGCTGAGCGAAATCATCGACCGCTGCTGTCGGCACACTGACGCGTTTTGGCAAAAACTGTTGGCAAAGCGCGAATAATTTATCTAAACGGTGGTAGCCTGATAAGGCATAAACGTCGTAGTTCTGTGGTTGTGCCGCCAAAATTGCTAACGTGCTATCGCCTATCGAGCCTGTCGCGCCTAGTACGGCGATGCGTTGGGTCATAACCATCTATGCCTATAATACGGTGAAATTAAATGAGAAATAAAGACAATAAATATAAGGTATAAAACCTAATAAGAGGCAGCCTAGTCGCTACCAAATATGTAAGCCCTACCTATTTTATATTTTTAGCCTGATAGTTTTTTATTTTTAGATTTTTTATTCTTAAACTAGTTATTGCTATACGACCATTAAACCGAGCTGCTGTAGCGCCCAAAAGCCAAGCGCAAATATCGGAGTAGCAGATAATAACGAATCAATGCGGTCAAGTACCCCGCCATGCCCTGGCAAAATGGTGCCAGAGTCTTTGACGTCAGCGCGGCGTTTGAGCATAGACTCAAACAAATCGCCGAGTACAGAAGCCAAAATCGTCAGTGCTGACAATGCTACAAAAGCGACTAACGGTAGACCAGTCAACTGTAGTTTAAAGACGCTAATGACAATAACCACGAGCAAACCTGTGACCAAGCCACCTGCTAGCCCTTCCATGCTTTTATTGGGAGAGACGTTTGGCGCCATCTTACGGCGACCGAGCTTACGCCCAACAAAGTAAGCACCACTATCGGCACACCATACCAATAAAAACACATACAGCAGCCACCATGCAGACAGTTGCCATAAGTAGAACATAGCGGTAATGGCAGCGGTTAATATAATAGCGCCCATCCAAGCCATTTTTTTACCGTACCAGTTGATATGAGTAGGAAAGACTCGAACCCAAGACAGTGCCATCAGCCAGATAACTAGTGATGCCACCCACCAAAACAGCCAGGTGACTTTAAACATCAGCGAGACGATGGTCAATGCCAAAACCAACAACACAAACAACGTAGGCTGCTGCCATTTTGGCATCAGTTTGGTCCACTCGTGGGCGGCGATAATGACACCAATCGCTAGCAGCGGTGCAAATAAAATAGGCGTTTGGCTCGCAAACATTGCAATACCAACGATAATAACGAGAACAATTGCCGTCTTAATTCGTTGCCACATACTTATCGAGCCTTATATAACGAAAAATGTTTGGTCAAATCTAGCATAACAGCGCTCTATAATAGCCCATTAAACAGGATTAACGCTAATTAAAGCAGCTTATTATAGACCAAACAAGTGTAATTCAAACCTCGCGGACGACTTAAGCAATTATTTCTACAGCGCTTATTGGCTAAAATTATTTTAAGAAGTCTGCTGCTCTATGACTACTTGCTCGCTGGTTTTGCCAAAGCGGCGTTGGCGCTGAGCAAACTCTGTTATCATTGCAGCAAGCTCGGCTACTTTAAAATCGGGCCACAGGGTTTGGGTAAAAAACAGCTCCGCATAAGCAGATTGCCATAATAGGAAGTTTGACAAACGGTATTCGCCGCCCGTGCGTATCAACATATCAACCGCTGGCGCATCTGCTAATTGCACATATCCGCCAAGCATCTCTTTATTAATGTCTTCTGCGCGCAACTTGCCCGCTTCGACTTGCTGCGCCAACTGCTTAGCAGCATGGGCAATATCCCACTGACCACCGTAGCTAATAGCGATTACCAAGGTCATCGCTTCAAAGTCAGCGGTTTTTGTCTCCGCATCTACCATCAATGCTTGCAAATCTTCACTAAGCTGACTGCGATCACCAATAAAGCGCAAGCGAATGCGATATTTTTGCATGCGCGGTAATTGCTCATTAATCGTTAAGCTCAGCAAATGCATCAATAATGCCACCTCGCTCGGTGGACGTTGCCAATTCTCACTAGAAAAGGCAAAAACGGTTAAGACTTCAATGCCCGTGCTAACGCAATATTCGACAATAGGGTCTAGCGCATCTTTGCCAGCGATATGCCCCTGACCTTTGCCTAAATGATTGATTTTACCGTAACGATTATTGCCATCCATAATGACGGCGATATGCCGCGGGAGAAGAGCGGGAGTTGAAGCATCTGAAATAGACATAGGCTGACTTGCTTGTGGTTTGGGTAAAGTAATGTGACGCGCGTTATCGCCTGTTAAGAAAAATATTGCACATTTAGCAAATGACTTATGAAAAACCTAAACTCAGCAGAAAACGCTTTCATAAAGAGTTTTTAACAAAACAATTACTTAAGAATGGCTTAATTTCTTATACGGCAATAAACAGTCAGTATTTATTTAACACTGACTGTTTTTAGAGAAAAGATAATGCTAAGGTGCCGTTTTTAATCAAAAAAAAAGACGGTTGCCTATCGCCTATACTTCCATCAAGTCGCTTTCTTTTTTGCTCAAGCGGCTATCAATGGTTTCAATATATTTGTCAGTGATTTTTTGGATATCATCACTGGCGCGGCGCTCGTCATCTTCTGAGATTTCTTTTTCTTTTGCCAACTCCTTGATGTCATTCATCATATCGCGGCGGATATTACGGATAGACACGCGGCTATTTTCTGCTTCACTGCGCGCAAGTTTTTGCATATCGCGGCGTGTGTCTTCGGTCAACGCTGGCATCGGTACACGAATGACGTCAGCGGTCATCGGGTTTAAGCCCAAATCTGCTTCGCGAATGGCTTTATCAATCGCTTGCACCATGCTACGCTCAAATGGCTGTACCAGTAAGGTGCGTGAGTCTTCGACGTTGACGCTGGCAACTTGATTCAATGGCGTATCGGCGCCGTAGTAGCTAACCATCACGCCAGATAGCATACCTGGGTGCGCGCGACCAGTACGTACTTTGCTAAAAGTCGTCTCAAGCGCTTCTAAGGTTTTTTGCATGCGTGCTTCGCCGTCTTGCTTAATCTCTTTAATCATCATGTATCCTTATTTATCGCTATCGATAAATCACTCATTATTGTTAGGTATAAAGTTGTTAGGTATAAATCTTATGCAACGATTGATGCTTACAACATCAATGATCTTTATTCATATAATCATTTAGTCATCTATAAAATAAGCGAGCGCTTAATGATAAACGCGCGTGCCTTCATTTTCGCCCATAATGACGTTTAATAGCGCATTAGGCTTGGTCATATCAAATACTTGTAGTGGGACGTTATGCTCGCGGCATAAAGCAATCGCTGTTAAATCCATGACGCCAAGTTTTTGCTCGAGCACTTCATCAAAGGTTAAACCGTCATATTTTTTGGCATCCGCATGGAGGCTTGGGTCTTTATCGTAAACGCCATCTACTTTGGTGGCTTTTAAAATTAAGCCCGCCTCGATTTCGATACCACGCAGGCAAGCGGCGGTATCAGTGGTAAAGAACGGATTGCCCGTGCCCGCGACAAAAATACACACTTCGCCATTTTTAAGATAACGAATGGCATTACGGCTACTATAGCTTTCAGTGACTTCGCCAATTGGCAATGCTGACATCAAACGCGTTTTAATATTACGGCGCTCGAGGGCATCACGCATGGCCAGACCATTCATCACAGTGGCTAGCATGCCCATTTGGTCACCAGTGACACGGCCGACCAAGCCTTCTTGTTGCAACTGGGCACCGCGATACAAGTTACCACCGCCGACGACGATACCGACTTGTACTCCAAGTCCGCGTAAGTGGGCGATAGACAAGCTCATCTTATCGAGCACTTCGGTATCAATCCCCATCTCTTTGCCACCAGCTAAGGCTTCACCAGAAAGTTTTAGCAAGATACGAGAGTAACGCGGGTTTTTGTCAGACATGAGGTCACCTTGTTAGCATGAAATTATAATGAAAATAAGCGGTAAAACACAAATTGCATTGGACTTTAGCTTACCCTTTCAAATTATCCTAAATGGCATAATAAGCGCCAAAAACGATGTCAAATAGGTAAAAAGCCAAATTGCGCTAATTGTAGCAAAAACTGCCCACGATTGGGCAACTTTCACTCGGTTATCGTTGTGGCTCTCTAACCTTTATAACTGGCAAACAAATCATATTCGCTGGCGTCATCGATCGTGACGGTTAGGAACTGTCCAACTTTGACTTGCGCGGTGATATCATCGACATAGACGTGACCGTCAATCTCAGGTGCATCAGCATAACTACGACAAATCGCGATGCCTTCTTCATCATCAATCTCATCGACCAATACCATCAAGGTTTTACCGACTTTTTCTTGCAGCTTTTGTGCCGAAATCTCTTGCTGTAGTGTCATCAAACGCTCATAGCGTTCTTGCTTAACGTCTTCAGGTACATGATTTGGCAAATCATTGGCGACCGCACCTTCGACTTCTGAATACGTAAAAGCACCGACGCGATCAAGGCGCGCCTCGACCAGCCAATCAAGCAAGCACTGAAAATCTTCTTCGGTCTCGCCTGGGAAACCAACGACGAAGGTTGAACGAATAACAATATCAGGGCAAATCTCACGCCACGCTTTGATACGCGCCAAAGTATTTTCGCTATGCGCCGGACGTTTCATCGCTTTTAAAATACTGTGGCTAGCATGTTGGAATGGAATATCAAGATAAGGCAGTAGTTTTTTCTCGCCCATCAGCTCAACCACTTTATCGACATGCGGATAAGGATAAACATAGTGCAGGCGTACCCAAATACCCAAATCATTTAACGCTTGGCATAAGTCATAAAATTTCGACTTTAGCGGCATGCCATTCCAAAAGCTGGTTTTATATTTTAAATCCAGCCCATAAGCAGACGTATCTTGTGAGATAATCAGCAGCTCTTTCACGCCAGCGTTTTTCAGCGCCATTGCTTCATTCATCACGCTATCAATCGGCCGCGAAACCAAATCGCCACGCAAACTTGGAATGATGCAAAAAGTACAGCGATGGTTGCAGCCTTCTGATATTTTAAGGTACGCATAATGACTGGGGGTCAATTTAATCCCCGCCTCATTAATCAAATCTATCTTTGGATCATAGTTGCTATCTATATCGCGCTTGGGTTTGGGCACATGCTGCGAGACGGCAGTAATTACCTCATCATAAGCATGCGCACCGGTAACCGATAGCACAGCTGGGTGCATGGCACGGATTTTATCGGCCTCTTTACCCAAGCAGCCGGTGACAATCACTTTACCGTTTTTGCTAATCGCTTCACCGATGGCGTCCAAGGATTCTTGCACGGCTGACTCAATAAAACCGCAAGTATTAACCACAACCAAGTCTGCGCCTTCATAGTCGCTGGCAACTTGATAACCGTCACGACTAAGCTCGGTGATAATGCGCTCACTATCGACCAGCGCCTTTGGACAACCAAGCGATACAAAGCCAATCTTTGGCGCAGCGTTCACGGGCGCATCAATCGTCGCTGAATTGGCTAACGTCACATCGCTACTTTGCTCAATACTACGGTTTTGATTGTGATTGGCTTTATGGTGGTAAGGCTGGTTAGTGTTTGCTTGACTGACATCTGCCTGACTGCTTTCTTGCGCTATATTTGGCTTTGCAGGATTAAAAATAGTGGCAGTGTTTTTTGGCATAGAAGCTGATGAGGCAGAAGCTGACGATGTAGAAATTGATGAGGTGGTAACAGTCGTATTAAGCGACTCGGTAGAAGTGTTGGGCATGGCTGACCTTGCTAGAGATAAATTGGCTGTGCGCATTGTACGTTTTTTTTGTGATAATCGCCAGTTTTGCCGCGCTAGTGTGTTGATTTATGGTTAAATATTATCCCCAGTATCGCTTAATTTTAGGCATTATCCATGACGGCTGATTTGTCCATTGCCAAACCGAACCCAGATTCGACGTTTATATTACAGCATTTATTTACCGCTATTTTATGCGTTGATGAAGCGCTGACCATTAGGTGGCTAAATGCGCAAGCCGAGCAGCTGCTTGCCATTAGCAGCGGACGTTTGCGAGGTCAATCAATCTTGACCCTGCTTGCGCCCGATGAGTTGACGTTGAAAGACAGTCTTATTAGGAATAATAATCGAGAAGACAAAACTTACTCTTTGACGGAGCGTTTTAGTCAAGCAAAACACTATCAACAGCCGTTTATTGATCATGATCACCTTATACACACCCAGCTAAACGGCGGACTGACGTTATCTGTGGATTATAGCGTGACGCCCGTTAGCGATGAGCAGCAGTCTTATTTTATTATAGAGATATGGGGCAAAGACCGGCAAAGTCGTATTTCAGAAGAACAGCGCCAGCAGCAGCAATATAGCGTCGCCCGTCATATGTTACGCTCGGTCGCCCATGAAATTAAAAATCCATTGGCAGGTATTCGCGGGGCGGCGCAATTATTACAGCGGCAATTTATTAAGTTTAATGAATTTTCTGCTATTGTGAATGAAAATTTGAATGTAGCGGATGAAAATAACCTGACAAAGAATGCGACAAAGCTGCGGAGTTATACCGATATTATCATCTCAGAAACCGATCGTCTGACCCAGTTGATTGGGCAGCTTCTTGGCTCTCATCAATTGCCAAATTGGCAAATGCTCAATATCCATGAACCGCTAGAGCACGTTTTGGCTTTAATCATTCATCAATATCCAGACGTGATGCTACAACGTGATTATGATTTATCGTTACCCGAGTTATGCGCGGATAAAGATCAATTAATCCAAGTGTTTTTAAACCTGATGAATAATGCATGTGAATCGATGACTGAGTTTGAGCAAACGCTGCAACAAAATACGCCAGCCACGTTTGGCAACTTTCCATCAGCTATTGCGCAGAAACACTCTGATATTAATGATAACTATCAACCTAAGCTGCATATCCAAACGCGGGTTGTTTTTCAGCATACCATCGGTAGCTTGCAGCACAAACAAGTCTTGCAAATCACCATTACCGACAACGGCTCAGGGATAGACGACGCATTAATCGGTCAGATATTTTTCCCGATGGTGACCAACCGCGCAGCTGGTACAGGTCTAGGTTTATCCATCGTCCAAGATATCATCAGCCGCCATCATGGTATGATTGACGTTAGCTCAAAGCAAGCGCAAGATTTTAGCGGCAGTTTTAAAAGTCATTATCAGCACAATCAAACCCGCTTTACCCTCTACCTGCCTTTTTCTCAGCCAAGCGCTGACCGTTAAGGCTAAGATTTTATATTCATTTTCCATTTCTCACTGCTTATCAGGCGAAACCCATGACTCAGTATAATGACACAAAATACCTTACGAGCAATGAGCAAATCCCTATGGTCACCGTGGGCAATAATCCTGCTGCTACTCCCGCGACATTGTGGCTTATCGATGATGATGCGGCGCTGCGCTTGGTATTGGCAGATACCTTTGAAGAGGCAGGCTTAACGGTTATTGGCTTTACCCAAGCGCAAGCAGCGTGGACGCGCCTGAACGATATCTTGCAACAGCGCGTATCAGTTGACCAACTGCCAGATGTGATATTGACTGATATTCGTATGCCAATGATGGACGGTCTGTCATTTAGTGATTGGGTACATCAGCATTTTCCTACGCTACCGATTGTCATTATGACCGCGCATTCCGACCTAAGCTCTGCTATTAATAGCTATCAAACTGGCGCGTTTGAATATCTGCCTAAACCCTTTGATTTAGATGAAGCGGTTGCCACAATTTATAAAGCCATTAATTATCAGCCGAATTTAGTAATAGCAAGTCATGCAGATGATCCTGCTCAAAAGACTGTCAAGAAAGCTAAAAAGGAAACCAAAACGACCACCGAACTTAAATCTAAACCTAAACCTAAAAACCCAACAGGTAGCGGTATTAATAACAATCCGAGCGGTATCATCGGTCAATCACAAGCGATGCAAACGGTATTTCGCGCGATTGGACGCTTAGCGCATTCTCCTATTACCGTTTTAATTACTGGTGAATCAGGCACAGGTAAAGAGCTGGTGGCAGGCGCGCTTCATGCGCATTCTCCAAGAGCGCAGCAACCTTTTATCGCGCTGAATATGGCAGCGATACCGCATGACTTGATTGAGTCGGAATTGTTTGGTCACGAAAAAGGCGCTTTTACGGGCGCAACGACGACGCGGCAAGGTCGTTTTGAGCAAGCGGACGGCGGCACGCTATTTTTAGACGAAATCGGCGATATGCCATACAGTACCCAGACGCGACTGCTGCGCGTATTGGCCAACGGTGAGTTTTTTCGCGTCGGCGGACAGCAGCCGGTCAAAGTCAATGTACGCATCATTGCCGCTACCCACCAAAACTTAGAAGAATTGGTCAAACAAGGCAAATTTCGTGAAGATTTATTTTATCGCCTTAATGTGATTCGTATGCCCTTGCCGCCCTTACGGACGCGCCCTGAAGACATTCCTGCATTAGCAAACTACTTTATGCAGCGCGCCGCCAACCAATTAAATAGCGCCGAAAAGCAGCTGCATCCTACCACGCTTCAGATGATGCAATCTTTTGCGTGGCGCGGTAATGTGCGTCAACTTGAAAACGTTTGCCTTTGGCTGACGGTAATGACCACGGGCGACATCGTTATGATTGAGGATTTGCCGCCAGAGCTGCTAGACAATATTACCCCTAATGTAGAGCAACAAAGCAATGCGGCATATCACGTGCATCAAAACATGCAAAACAGCCAGAACAGTCAACTGACCCAAACGAATGATAAGCAAAGCTGGCAGCAAGCGTTGGCTATATGGGCTGAGCAGTCTTTACAAACTGGTGAAACCGATATTTTACAAACCGCAACGCCAGAGTTTGAACGTGTATTGCTTAAAGCTGCTCTCAATCATAGCGGCGGTAAAAAGATAGCCGCCGCCAACTTACTGGGTTGGGGGCGCAATACTTTGACCCGCAAATTACAGCAATTAGAGATTACCGCATCAGAGCAAAATAATTGAAATTAAAACCAGAAATCATTATAAAAAATTCCTATAAATATCAGTATTTTATGAAATACATCGAAAATAATTGCTAAATAATTAAAAAAAATCGCAAATAGGGGTTGCCAAACGATTCAAACTCTATATAATAGCCAACCACTGAGACGCACTACCGAATCAGTTAACTATCTCGATGGCATTTGAATTTAACTGCCTTTGATGATAGAGTAACGAAAATGGGGCTGTGGCGGAATTGGTAGACGCACCAGATTTAGGTTCTGGCGCCGCAAGGTGTGAGAGTTCGAGTCTCTCCAGCCCCACCATTTTCGGATAGTACATCTTAGACCAAATATTAAAGCCTGCTTTTTAGCAGGTTTTTTTGTGTCTAGCATTTAGCGTTCATGATTATAACCTTTCTAAATCCATCACGATTTCTTCCATACTTTGATAACGTTTTTCAATTCTCTTCGCCAACGCTTTATTGATGATACGTTGATAGCGCCTATACTCTAACGGCAATGTTGCAATTGGCTGTTGGCAATGCTGAGTCGCCCATTCTCTTAACGGCGCACCACTCGGATTATCAATCTTAAACGGTCGCTCGCCTGCCAATATTTCATATAGCATTATCCCAAACGCATAAATATCGCTTTGCAGCGTTGCGCCTTGCCCTTGCCAGCGTTCAGGGGCAAGGTAAGCGGGCGTGCCAGCATTATTTTCCGTACTATTTTTCTTATTTATTTGAGTAATACCATTATTAATGGGTTCTGCCAAAGCAAAATCAGTTAATAATAAATTAGGTACGATACCGCCAATAGCCCTATGATTTGGCACGAAAGCATCTAGCAAAATATTACTCGGCTTAATATCATTATGCAGCCAACCTATGTGATGCAAATTGGCAATAAGTTTTGCTGCTTGAATGATTAATTGCTGCTTTTGCTCGGCAGTCAGGCTTTGCCTTAAATAGCGCGCGACACTGCCGTTGGCATAATTTGGCATAACAACAATGGTGAGTGTTTGACTGTTATTTAATACTTGTAGCTGTAAATGATGACTGGCTAATAGCGGCGGCGCGATAGAAGAAAATCTACCCTGATGGTTCGAGAACTGATTGATAGATTTTAGAACGTCGGCCTCATAAGATAAATCAGATCCGTATCGATGAGCATCGGTACTTAATTGCCATTTCATCATGGCCTCACCAAACTGGGGATGCTTGGCGCGTGTTAAACCTTGATATTCAAGCACATTAGTGACACTCTGCTGACTGATACGCTGATGTGTTATCTTATTATACTTCAAGTCCAAGAATGCTATGGTCAATACAGGCAGAATTTGCTGCGCATCCGTTTGCAACGTTTGTTTTGCCAAGTCTTGCTTTGGCTTTGCTTGAATTGCAGCTTGATTACTGGCACTATTTTTCATGATAAGTGCTGCCTCGATGCATGTACTTGATAGATGTAATAGGCAATCTGCCATTTTTATGATTATAAGTAACTAAATTATAAGCGACTATGTATTATGCCCCAATCTACTACGCCTGTTATGAATTACGCCCTACCCGACCATGTATTAAATTTACTTGAGCAGTATTTGCAAGAGCAGGTCACGCCAACTATCGAGATTGATCCTGCCCAGCTTGCTTATCGTTGGGTTGGCGGTCAACAAGGGCACCTGGAGCCGTTGGCAGTGAATTTGTTTTTAAGTTTAGATGACTTGCATGGTATCGATACGCAAAAGGCAAAACTGGTACAAAACACGCGCCAGTTTTTAAAGGGCTATCCTGCCAATCACGTCCTGATGACAGGCACACGCGGCGCTGGCAAGTCATCGCTGATTCGGGCACTGCTACAAGCCTATCATAGCGAAGGGCTACGTATTATCGAAATCGCTCGCGATGACCTGCGGATGCTTGATAAGATACGCGCTGCGATTAATGCGCTACCAGCGGACTGTGATTGCCGTTATGTGGTGTACTGTGATGACTTGGCGTTTAACGGTCAAGATGAAAGTTATCGGACGCTAAAAAGTGTGTTAGACGGCGCACTGGATTCCGAGCAAGACAAGCTACTCGTCTATGCCACCAGTAATCGTCGCCATCTTTTGCCGCAGTTGATGAAAGACAATGTCAATATTTATAACGGTCAGACTGACGAGGTCAACCCTTATGAAACCATTGACGAAACGGTCTCCTTGTCTGATCGCTTTGGCTTATGGTTGTCCTTTCACCCGATGGATCAAAACACGTATTTACATATTGTGCGCCATTATTTATCACTTTCGCCAAACCGCAAGCTAGATAATGCGAATGACGTTAAAGAAAGTAATCATCATGCAGAGGAAAATAATACGCTGCCTGACGTCATTAGAGCAGCGGCGTTACGCTGGGCATCAGAGCGCGGTGGCCGCTCGGGGCGCGTGGCCTATCAATTTAGCCGTTACTGGATAGGACAAATGCAATTAGCAGCTGAGGACAATCAATCTTAAATATGACTATAAGTCATGAATGATTGTCGCGTGCAGAGCCTAGATACTGTACGCGGCTCCCCTCTTCTGCGCTTACTAAGTCAGCTGCGCCATTCACCATATATTGATCAAAGTCAGCGGCTAACCATAGATTGCCTTGATAAGCACTTTGGGCATCCAAGCGGATATGCGCCATATTGGGCGTATCACTATGAGGATTATCAAATCTTTGATAACGGGCGCTAAAATGGGTCAAAATTAAATTTTTAACGCTGTTTTCTTGGGCAAATTGACCGACCGATTGCGCGCTACTGTGCATCGGATCAAAGTCTGGATTTTTTGCCTGAATCTTATTTAACACCTCATGAGTATACGTGGCTTCATGTACCAACAAATCGGCATCGACTACCGCAGCACTTAGGCACTCTGGCGTATCGTTATCGCCCGCCACTATAACCTTTGTGCGCTGACTGTTATTATCGACGTAATCGGCTGAATAAAGCGTGCGTCCGTCTTCGGTCACAACATCTTCGCCTTGCTGCAGCTTGCCCCACAGCGCGCTTGCTGGAATACCATCGGCTGTCAATTTATCAGTATTCAGCGCACGGCGGCTGATAGTTTGGGTGATGGCAAAGCCATAAGAGGCCACGCGATGCGATAAAGGATAAATACCTATCGTCAGCTGATGCTGATTGTCTAGTGTAATCGTTACTTGAGTTTTATTTCCCTCATCTGATTCAGAGAGCAAATCTTCTATCGCCATAAAGTTAATAACAAATGGAAAATATAGCTCTGTCGTCAAAGTTACCGCTTCAAGCAACGTGGCGATTGCTTTTGGCGCAACGATGATTAACGGCTCACGGCGACCTGACATTGCTGTACTCGCTAGTAGCCCTGGCAGACCATAACAATGGTCGCCATGCACATGAGTGATGCAAATTGCTTGGAGCTGATGTAAAGATAACTTAGTATGTAAGAGCTGCTGCTGTGTGCCTTCGCCGCAGTCAACCAACACCCAAGGCCGTGATTTTTTAGATTGAGTCGTGTTTTGGGTGTTTGAGGCATAGGGATTAAGAGACTCAACAGCTAATGCGGTAACATTACGCTGCTTGGTTGGCACGCCCGCTGAGGTGCCCAAAAAGGTAAGCTTTAACATAGGCAAACTCTTTATCTAAATACTTTTTATAGCGACGTTCTTATAGTGATGTTTTTATAAAGACGACTTTATAAAGACTGGCATAGCATGGTTCTTTGACCCTCAATCATTTTACCGCCATTGGCCGTACATTCATTGACCATATTAGATTCATAGGATTTCCAGCCACCATAAAAGCTCGCAAGACATAGGAGTACTACCAGCAGCTTTTGTGACCACGCTTTGATAGAGACTTGCTGGTTATTGCTATGACCTTCAGCCATATTAATGGGTTGTTCGGTAACCGCACCAGCATCCGTCTTCTGGTTGTTTGTTTTATTTAAGTCTGTCATTTTTTATCCTAAAAAAGGTTTTGTCTATAAATAAACAAAACCTTTATTTTAATATGAATTCAGTCATTTATTAATGATGAAGTGTGCTGCATCTAAAATTTTAAACGCCCACCTTTTTCTTCTGCACGTTTAAAGGCGTCGCGCTCTTCACAGCGTTTTAGCCAGTTTAAGATATTGGCATATTTACTGCTATCTAAACCTGCTCCCGCATTGGCACCGACGACCGCAAGATGCATCTGAATATCCGCGGCACTGAACTCTGCGCCTGCAAACCAATGATTATCTTGCAGATGTTGCTCCATCATGGCCAGCATTGTATCCAAACTTTTGCTAATCATGCTTTTTTCCACCTGATTGCGAATGCTTTTGCTCACAGGTTTGATCAGCATCGGCGATTGCTCAACCACTTTGGTAAAGACCAGACGCATGACCAATGGCGGCATGAGTGACGCTTCTGCAAAATGTAGCCAAAACGTATAAGCATCCCATGCCGCTTCATTGTCATCAGCAGGCTTGAATTGGCGTTCTTTATCGTAATGCTTAAGCAAGTACTCAATGATAAATCCCGACTCGACGAGCGCACGATCGTTTACCTCTAATATGGGCGCATGACCGAGCGGATGTACTTGTTTTAAACTGTCTGGGGCGCGATAAGCCTTGTTGCGCTCGTAGCAGGTCAATTTATAATCGAGTCCAAGCTCTTCTAATAGCCATAAAATACGAAACGAGCGTGAGTTTGCTAAATGATGAAGATGTAACATAAACCATCCTAGTTATAATGTGAATAAGCGATAATCTTAAATAAGACATATATTAATAGGCTACGCCCGCCCTTCACTATTGACTTTTATTGAGCACAATTGAACGTTACGAAACATGATTGAGCAAGGCGCCCTTATTGTCGATAATAGCGCAATTAATCGCCCTTTAATACAGAAACTATGTAGAGCAATAACGAAAAATATAATGAAAAACAACATCTGCTAAGTTTAATTTAGCTTCTTGGCAGGACAGTTTTATTTGGCATGTAGCTCTTCAATTTTACGCGTTATCTTATCTATTTTTTGCTGATATTTTCTAATTTTACGAAAGCGATGCGCAATCAAAACCCCTTTAATACGGCGATTTTTTAGGCGGCGGCGCGGCGGGAAACTGCCGACTTGTGGCTCATTGTACGCTTGCAGGCGGTCGTGACGCTTACGTGCCAAATAGCCAAGCGCACTATCAGCAATCATAATCAGCAGCGCGATGACAATCATGCCATACATAAACAGCGAGCCGCCGTCATTGATACTTTGGTGCAAAATGGTGATGGAAAATATAAATAAAAATATCGGCTCAAGGTAGCATAACGTGCCAAATAGCGACACGGGTAGCTTTTGGCTGCCAACCATGGTCAGCGCCATCGCCGCCGTACTAATAATACCGAGTAGCGGCAATAGATACCAAAACTTATCGGTCGCGAACGCCAGCTCAAAACCGCCGCTTAAGTATAATATCACCAACACCACCGGCGTTAATAATACCAAATCCGAGATAAGTCCGGTGATGGGCGGTACGGCAAGCTTACGCCGCAGCAGATAATAAGGCGGATAACCCAAACAGACAAATAAAGTCGCCCAAGAAATGCTGCCATATTGCCACACATCATAGCCAATACCGAGCGCCGCACAAATGGTCGCAAGCCATTGCAGCAAACTCATGTCTTCATTATAAAAAAAGCGCCCCACGACAATCATAATCATCGGGTATAAAAAGTAACCTAATGTCACCTCCAACCCCAAATCATTGACCGGCGCCCACATAAATAGCCAAATTTGCCCACCCAAAATCGGCGTGGGAATGATAAATAAAAACCACTCTTTTGCCGTCTTTAAGGTTTTTAAATAATCAAAAATATGCTGCCACTGTTTCAGCACACTGACCAGTAACACCAAACTGAGTAGCATCATCAGCACGCGCCAAGCAGCAACTTGTGTCCCTGATAATGGCTGCATCAACAGACCAAATAAAAACAACCCTGCATATAAAAAGTTTGCGGCGACTGCAACGATGGTGCCTTGCGACGTCTGATTGGTGAGGAGCATAACAATTGCCTTTAAAAATAAGCGCACGTCCTTGGCAATTTTGAAAAAAAACAAAAGCCTCAGACGCGAACGTCGGAGGCCTTTTGTCTATCAGCTCTATTGTTGATAGAAATTTTTATCTATAGTCAAGGAATTTTAGAATCGCTACAAGGTGACCGACCGCAGATAGTACATTGAGTACATCTAGGGTGGGCAACACCGTAGCGGTTTAAAAGTGCTGTGACTATATCCTTTAACTAAATAAAATTAAGATAAACGCTTCTGTATCTCATGCTCAGCATTATGTCAAAGTCGGCATAGATACGCAATACATTGGCCTAACCCGTCTGTTCATTTAAAAATCAGGTTTATTCATTTGCCATACATGTAAAGATTTATTTGCTATCAAGCTGCTCGATTTTACGCTGTATGCTATCGAGTTTCCTTTGATAACGACGCATCTTACGGAAACGATGTGCGGCTAACACCCCATCGATACGGTAATTTATCAAGCGGCGACGCGGCGGAAAACCGCCCACTTGTGGCTCGCGGTAGCCATGCAAATGGTTGTCGCGGCGGCGACGAAGATAACCCATCACACTATCAGCAATCATAATAAATAGCGCCAGCGTAATCATGCCGTACATAAATAACGAGCCGCCTTCCTCAATGCTCTGGTTTAACACGGTGATAGATAACACAAACAATAGCATTGGTTCTACATAACTTAGGGCACCAAATAACGAGACGGGTAATTTACTACTCGCAATCATGGTCAATGACATCGCAAGCGCACTAAACGCGCCAAGCAGCGGTAATAAATACCAAAACTTCATGTTTTGTGCCGCCACGCTAAAGCCGCCACTGCTGTATAACATAATAAGTACCACTGGCGTCAGCAAGGTCAAATCTGACAACAAACCAGTAATCGGCGGTACGGCAAGCTTACGCCGCAGCAGATAGTAAGGCGGATAACCCAAGCAGACAAACAACGTAACCCAAGAGATGGTGCCATATTGCCAAATATCATGACCGATACCTAAAGCGGCCAACAGTGCCGCTAACCACTGTAGCGCGCTCATATGCTCATAGTAAAAAAAGCGCCCCAATATGATCATCACCAGCGGCAATAAAAAATAGCCCAAAGTGACGTCAAGCCCAAAGCCATTGACCGGCGCCCACATAAATAGCCAAATTTGCCCACCCAAAATCGGCGTCGGCAAGATAAATATCAGCCATTCTTTTGGCGTTTTTAAGGTTTTTAAATAGTCAAAGACATGTTGCCACTGCTTAGTAAAGCTGACCAATATAAGCAAACTCAACAGCATCATCAATATGCGCCATGATGCTACCTGTGTTCCTGTCAAGGGCAGCATAAATAACCCAAACAAAAACATCATCGAGAATAAAAAACTCGATGATATTGCGGCTAACGTTCCTTGAAAAGTTTGATTGGTCGTAAGCATAACAACGGCCTTAAAAAATAGCGCTTAATAGATATTATTTATCATAATTTTATAGAAGCTAAGCATACAAAGTTAAAAGCTAAAAAACACGCTGTAAGAATAAACAGCGCTCAGAAAAAAGCCTCCAACGATGACGTCAGAGGCTTATTCTAGAGCAGTATTACTCACTAAACTAAAAAGCTAACAACTGATATGGTTACTCGTCATCGTCGGTGTTTTCATCAGCTACATCATTTGACGTTTCATCATCTAACGTATAGTCATTGGCAATATCGATAACATCGTTGACGTCGGTCGTCGCGCTGTTGCCAGTTTCGGCATCAATATCGATTTGTTCTTGACCCTCTACGCCAAAAGTACCATCTTCTTTCATCGCCTCGACCAACTCGTCGTCGCCCTCTTCGTTCTCAACGCACGCCATGGCCACCAGTTTTTCATCTTTTGACAGACGAATCAAGGTAACGCCTTGGGTATTACGACCCGAGCTTGCCACTTGTTCAACGGGCGTACGAACCAGCGTGCCTTTATCAGAGATTAAGATAATATCGTCTTCAGGCTCAACCTTGGTCGCCCGAACCAAGGCGCCATTACGGGCGCTGGTTTTGATAGCAATAACACCGCCACCGCCGCGATTTTGAGTATTAAATTCTTCGACAAAGGTACGTTTACCAAAGCCATTTTCACAAGCGATAAGGATTTCGCGCACATCATCTTCGATAACCACCAGCGATTTGATAAATTCATCGGCTGCCAGACGCATACCGCGCACACCTTTAGCAGTACGGCCCATCACGCGCGCATCATTTTCATCAAAACGAATGGCTTTACCGCTCGAAGCAAATAACATCACTTCTTGACTGCCATTGGTAATACGGGCGCTGACCAATTTATCATCATCTTCTAGGCCAACAGCAATCAAACCGTTCGAGCGAATATTGGCAAACTGTTCAAGCTCAACACGCTTAACCGTACCATTTGCCGTGGCAAAGAAGACAAAATGCCCGCTCACATCCGCGGTATTTTGCGGTATTGGCAATATCGTGGTGACCGTTTCATCAGCATTTAAACCAATCAAATTCACTAGCGGACGACCACGCGAACCGCGGCTGGCAATCGGCACTTCAAAACCACGTAAGCTAAATACACGGCCTGTGTCGGTGAAACACAATACCGTTGCGTGCGTTGAGGTCACAACTAAGTGATCAATCACATCGTCTTCTTTCATCGCGGTTGCAGATTTGCCTTTACCGCCACGCTTTTGCGCCACATAATCGTCAATCGGCTGCGTTTTTGCATAGCCCGTACGCGATACCGTCATCACAACGGTTTGCTCTGGGATCAGATCTTCACGATTAAAGTCCATACGGGAATCAATGATATCGGTACGACGCTCATCACCGAAGTTTTCACGAATCTCAATCATCTCGTTTGAGATAATGGTCATTAATTTATCAAAATCACCAAGAATTGACTCTAAATGAGCGATTTCACGTAATAAATCTTGGTATTCTTCGGTCAATTTGTCTTGCTCAAGCCCCGTCAGACGATGCAGCTGCATGTCTAAAATGGCATTGACCTGCTCAAGGGATAAGCGATAGCTTTCTTGATTGTCAATCAGACCAAACGGCGCTTTTGGGTCTTCACCTTCGATGAAGTCTGGACGTACCGACTGGCTACCTGCCGCAGTTAGCATCGCAACGACGCTGCCTGAACCCCACGTATTATTGAGTAGGTTTTCACGAGCAAGGCCGCGGTTTGCAGAGGCTTTAATCGTCGCAATAATCTCGTCAATATTGGCTAAGGCAACAGTTAAGCCTTCTAATAAGTGACCACGAACGCGGGCTTTATTAAGCTCAAAAATAGTACGACGCGTCACCACTTCTTGACGATGGCGGACAAAGGCGGCAATTAGCTGACGCAAAGTCAACAGCTTTGGCTGACCGTTATCAAGCGCCACCATATTGATACTAAAGCTAGATTCGAGCGGCGTTTGCAAGAACAAGTTATTGACAATCACTTCTGCCGTTTCACCGCGGCGCAAATCGATGGCGATACGCATACCGTCTTTATCAGACTCGTCACGAATCTCCGTAATGCCTTCGATTTTTTTGTCGCGTACCAGCTCAGCAATACGCTCAATCAGTTTGGCTTTATTGGTTTGATAAGGTACTTCGGTAAAGACAATGCGCTCACGGTCACGGTTGACGCCCGTATCGCTCATTGGCTCAATGATATAGCGACCGCGTACATGCAAGCGGCCTTTACCCGTGCGATAAGCGTCTAAAATACCCGCCCGACCATAAATCACACCGCCGGTAGGAAAGTCAGGCCCTGATATATGCGACATCAACTCTTCGGCTGATATTTGCGGGTTTTCGGCATACGCTAAGCAGGCATTAATCACCTCAGTCAGGTTGTGCGGTGCCATATTGGTCGCCATACCAACCGCAATACCGGTTGCGCCATTGACCAATAAGTTTGGAATACGCGCAGGCAAGACGCTTGGCATACGCTCAGAGCCATCGTAGTTGTCTTCCCAATCGACCGTATCTTTATCCAAATCCGCTAGCATTTGGTGAGTCAGCTTGGTCATACGCACTTCGGTATAACGCATCGCCGCCGGTGGATCATCGTCAATCGAACCAAAGTTTCCTTGCCCATCAACCATCGGATAACGCAAGCTAAAGTCCTGTGCCATCCGTACAATTGCATCATAGACCGCAATATCACCATGCGGGTGATATTTACCGATGACATCACCGACCACACGTGCTGATTTCTTATAAGGTTTGTTATAATCATTGGACAACACATGCATCGCGTACATCACACGGCGGTGCACTGGCTTAAACCCATCACGCACATCAGGCAGCGCGCGCGAGACGATCACGCTCATCGCATAATCCAGATAGGACTGCTTTAATTCATCCACGATGGCAATAGGACTGATCGAGTCGCTCATATACACTCCTTTATTCACATTCTTTTTCTAGTATTTGGCTCGGTTAAAAATGCTGATAGTTGTACAAAAATAAAGGCGCTAAAAAGCGTCATTATCCATGATATACAGACTATAAAAAGCGTTATCAAACAGGCTAAACAATAGGAAAATGGCGATACGGTTTTTGTTAGAAATAACGTTTAATTGAAGAAGCTATTTTAACACATTTTTGTCTATTTAGGGGATTGTAGATGCTATTAAAATCAAGCAAAACAGCTGATTAGCGCTCGTTTTTATCTTTAGCGATAAGGATAAAAACGACTTTAATAATTGGGCATTGCCTTTGCTGTTTTTAAAGGCTATTTCATAAAAAAACTGCATCCAAAGGATACAGTTTTTTTTATTAGTATGAATATTAGACTCAAACTTAAACAATCTTACGATTGATTAAAATTTTGCTCAAAGAACTTACGGGTGGCTTGTGTACAAGCAGTGCTGACCAGACCAGCGTGGTAAGTACTAGCTACAGTAAATTGCGCAGCATCTTCGCCCACTTTAACAGCCAATAGATCAGCCTGAGCGGCTGTTTTACCGTCGGCAAGCGCTTTTTGATAAGCATTGGTGTAAGCTTTTGTATAAGCCGTTGTAGAGACTTGATCAACCGTACCTGTAAATTTAGTTTGGACATCAGTTATTGCTGAGGTGAGCATCCATGGGTTATCTAGTGCTGAACCGATCGGGGTTATTGGATTTTGTACACGATCATCATTGTTAGTAGTATCAACATCTAGAACTGTAACGTTAAGTTTATTCGCAGAATCAGCGTTTGCTTGTTGTAATATGGCAGCCATTGAGCCACTATTCAGATCAAAAAATACAGTTGGATCTTGATTACCACCACAGATAAGCGTAGGCATTTGAGGAATGAAGTCACGCAAATCATTATCTTTTAGAGCTTTACGCAATTCATTTTGCGGGCTAGCCGCTGGTAGTAAACCATTCCCTCCCACTAAACCATCAGGATTTGACCGAACATCTGCTAGGTAAGCGGCACGAAAACTGGTTTGAATCAAATAGTTTTCTTCTGCAAAACCAAATTTATCACTGGGTGAAACAGGGTCAAGCTGAGGTATTTCTGTCGGTGCTGACTGAAATAAAGCGGTCTTTGGTAATTTACCAGTCTTTATCAAGTCTTCAAAACTTGATGTTGTTGGTAGCTTAGTATCCGCATACTGTTTGGAAAAAATTTCCGTTGGATTGCGATAAATTTTATTATCTACTTTTTGCAAACTCACAGCTAATAACGGAACGAAGGCAGTGGCGCCAGCATTCACATTACCTGAAACTATAGCATCACCAAAAGCAGCTAGGGCATAAGGCCCTGATGATGGTGCAATGGCGGTAACAACTCTATTTTGATCCTGTAATAAACGAGCCGTCGCCATAGCTACGTGCCCGCCTTGTGAATAGCCGGTTATGAATAACTTACCAGAATCTTTGACCTTGACATAGTTAGCATTATTGGCAGTTTGCTGTTGTTTAATAAGCGCACGCGCCGTATCTAGTGCAGTGACCATCTCCTCTGATTGCTGCTTTGCATTTAAGTAGGGATGATAATCTAAAGTAGAGGTATCGTACCCTGCATAGTTTGGTACGACTACAATATAACCTTGCGCTGCGAAGTTCGCGGCCATCAGCGTGGCTCTAACACCTGCTGGATTATCAGTATTACCCACTTGCGTGAAATCATAGTTTTTTTCAGTCGCTGTACCGTGGGCATGTAATAATACAGGACGGTCACCTTGACACTTATCAGCACTACCACTGGGTAGCATCAAAGCAGCCGTTGCATTGGTTGCCTCACCTGCTGACCCTTTAGTTTGGTAGCTAATTTTTTCTACGGTTACACCGCAAATAGCATCTGGTGTTACTGCTTTACCTATTTCTGAGGCTTCTTCCAACTCTTGATCTATTTGAGCAGCAGTAAAAGAGGCGATATGTTGGGGCGTATTATTAAAACCAATCTTATCATTATCGTCATTACAACCAACGAGCAATAAGCTACTGGCAATGGCGATCGATAATAGACCACGCGTCATGGCGGGTTTGTTTATAATGGATGAATTGGGTAAGACCATGATTGCTATCCTTAGCAGTGATAAACAGAAAATTGCCTGAAATCCTAGGCAATGGACAAGTGTAGTTTAGTTTAGATACTTTAATAAAAAACTATACTTCAACCGTACTATTTATACGCTAAAACCCTATTAAAATCCAATAAAAGTTATAAACAACCCTTGCAAATACTTTAGATAAAACAGAGCACTTTATGAAACAAAAAGAGAGCCAAGCAAGCAGTCCATCCATTCATCACGCAACTAGCCAGCCAAGCAAACAAGCTATCATACCGCCCATTGCACAATCTGATACGCGCACAGACCGCAGCTTTGACGCGATTGCCGATCATTTTGAAAAAAAGGTTTATGGCGGCTTAAAGGGCGACATTCGTTTGGCCGTATTGCGCCGTGATATTTTTATCTATTGTACGCAGATGAGCCAAATGCTTGGGCGACCGTTACGTATTCTAGATGTCGGCGCAGGTCTGGCGCAAATCGCCATTGAGCTTGCGGCTCAGGGACATAAGTTGGTGATCAATGATATTTCAGCCAATATGCTGGAGAAAGCGCAAGCAAACGCTGAAAGCGTCGAAAAGGATTTAGATATTAGGTGGTATATTTGTCCGTATCAAGCGCTTGAAGAAAAGCTCGCGAGTAACACGGAAAAGTTTGATTTGATTATGTGTCATGCGCTGCTTGAATGGTTGGCAGAACCGGCCGCTGTGATGGATTTTTTTGATAAGCACTTAACTGAACATGGCGCGCTATCGCTGTGCTTTTATAATCCGGCAAGTTTTGATTATCGCAATCTTATTATGGGTAATTTTAACTTATTAGATAATACAGAGTATAAAGCGGACAATAAAAAAAGCCTCACACCCAATCATCCGGTCGCTAAAGAAGAAGTAGAATCGTGGCTAAAGACGCATGAGTATCAAACCATACTTGCCAGTGGCTTGCGCGTATTTCACGATTATGCGCCGCTCAAACGTGGCGGTCATAATGACCCTGATGCGGTAATACGTATGGAGCTACGCTACTCACAACTCGAGCCGTATAAATGGCTGGGACGTTATCTGCATATATTGGCAACGCGCCAAGTTTAAGGCTCTCGCTACGCTTAAAGAGCAGCGTTAACTTTAAAACTGATAACTATCTGATTTCTTCCACGCGCTCGGATCTATCATACTCTGACCAGGTGGTGGCATTGATGTCTTTTTCATCAAACACTACTACATGCTCTAAGATAGGCAAGATACCAATTTGCGAGCCAATCTCATGGTTATGATGACTGGCAACTAAGGACAATACGGTTTGACCGTCAGCAAGCTGTAAGCGATATAGATAGTTTGCCCCGCGGAATACGCGTCCGACGACTAAAGCCGTCTGCGCACTTTCATCGTCATGGACGATATCATCAGGACGTACCAATACTTTAATCGGTGTGCCGTTCGGATAGTCGTACTCGCAATATAGTGGCTGCCCTAACTCGTCATAGACTTCCATGCGCCGATAAATATCACCAAGTGCGGTTTCGACATGACCTTCTTTGATAATGCCGTCTATCATTGCCCCTTCGCCGACAAACTCAGCGACAAATGGGCTGATTGGCTCATGATATAGCTCACTTGGCGTGGCCCACTGGACCAATTTACCTTTATCCATGACCCCGACTTTATCCGCTAAAGCAAAGGCTTCGTTTTGATCATGGGTGACCAAAATAGCGGTGGTATTGGTACGTTTAAGGATATCACGCACGCTCATCGCCAGTGATTCACGTAGTACCACATCTAAATTAGAAAACGGTTCATCAAGTAGCAAGAGTTTAGGCTTTGGTGCCAACGCACGTGCTAATGCCACCCGCTGCTGCTGACCACCCGATAGCTCATTAGGACGTTTATCGGCATGTTCCGTCAATTCGACAAGTGCTAGCATTTCTTTAACACGCGCTTTTTTGTCAGCAGCCGACCATTTATTAAGACCGAAAGCGATATTCTTTGCCACGCTTAAATGGCCAAATAACGCATAATCTTGAAAGACCATGCCCATACCGCGCTTGGCTGGCGCGACCGCAAAGGTGGTGCGCGCTGTCTGCTCGGTCAGACGTTGATTACTTAAGCGAATTTTGCCACCGCGGCTTTGCTCTAAACCAGCAATTGCCCTTAACGCCGTGGTTTTACCGCAGCCGCTATAACCTAAAAAACAGCCTATTTCACCTTGCTGTAAATCGAGCGTCAAACCATTAACGATAATCGTATCGTTATAGCCAACGATTAAATCTTGGACGCTAAAGTAAGCGTCATCAGCGCTGGTGTTGTTAGTCGATGCTTTAATAGCTTGGTTATCTTGCGATTGGCTCTGTTCTGCTGCTTCTTGATTTGAGACAGTCTGATTTATAACGCTTTGATTTAAAGTACCTTGTTTTGATATGCTTTGTTTTAATATATTTTGTTTTGCTGTATTTTTAGGCAAGCTTCTATCTGCTTGCAGCTTTGCTACTTGAGCTTTGGTTAATAAAGTCGTCGGTGGTTTTTTCACATGCTCCGGTCTTGGCTTGCCGCCCACCTTGACGGATTTAGGCGCTGCTGGATTGGTTGAATCGTTCATCAAGTTAGTATACATAGACGGTACCAGTAAGCTATTAGTGAATAAAACCCATCATTGACGCGGTATTTGGTATGGCTTTTTTAAAATACTTCTTTTTTAACTAGGGCTTTTTGATTAAGGCTCTTTGATTATAGCGCTTCGATTATGGTTGCTTAATGATAAAGGCGTTTAACCTTGTTTATCACTTTGACGCAGCAATAACCAAACAGGAATAAGACCAACCAGTACAATCAACAAACTTGGCAAGGCGGCGCGTCCCCACATGCCTTCACTGGTCATCTCAAACACTCGTACTGCCAGTGTATCCCAGCCTTGTCGCCGCGTCATCAAAGTAATCGGCATCTCTTTCATAACTTCGACAAAACCCATTAATAACCCAGTTAACACCCCAGGGCTAAGTACGGGTAGCATCACTTGCCGCCAGCGCTGATATGGGCTATCACTGAGTAATTTCGCTGCCGCTTCTTGATTGACGGTCAAGCGTTGTAGCTGACGGTCGACCGGCTGAAAGCTTACTGTCATAAAGCGTGTCGACAAGGCGAGCAGCATCACAATCACGCTGCCAGAAAAAAACTGCGTTGAGGTAATACCAAAAGCTATCAGCTGATTATCAAGCCACGCAATCGGAATAAATATCCCAACCGCCAAGACCGTACCCGGCACCACATAGCCCAAATTGGCTAAAGTAGTCATGAGTTTGGTCGATTTATCCGGATATTGACGCTTGACCCACGCAATAATAATCGCCAAAAATGCGATAAATATCGTCGTCATACTGGCAACCATAAGACTATTGCTAACAAAATCAATATAACGCGCGTCAAAGTCTTGCTGGAAGTTTAAAGCGGTCCAATAAAGCAGCTGCAAAAATGGAATCAAAAACGCTATTAAAAATACCAGCGTACAAAGTAGCGCCATGCCCCACTTCGCAGGTTTACTGGCTTCAAAACGCTGGCTACTACCTTGCGTCACCGTATTACCACGCTTGGTTTGCCAATACTGCTCAAACAAGACGACGATAAAAACCACGCCGATTAATAATGCGGCCAACTGCGCGGCAGTGGTTAGACTAAAAAATCCAAACCATGCTTTATAAATCGCCGTGGTAAAAGTATCGACATTAAAGACCGATACCGCACCAAAATCTGCCAGCGTTTCCATGCTAGCAAGCAGCAAACCACCAATGACCCAAGGCAGCGCCTGTGGTAATGCCAGCCGAAAAAACACCTTACTACGAGTTAAGCCAAGCATCTGCCCCGCTTCAATCGCGCGCCTGCCTTGCGATAAAAACGCTTGGCGTGCCAGCAAATAGACATAAGGATAAAATGCCAACGACAATACCAAACCTGCGCCCCAAACATTACGTACCGAGGGAATAGCGGTGGTAAAACCAAACTCCCTTAACGCCGTTTGCAGCGGTCCACTAAAGTCAACGATACCGACAGTGACAAATGCTAAGACATAAGCGGGCATCGCTAATGGCAGCATCAGCGCCCACGCAAAAAACCGCTGTCCCGGGAAGCGGTACATACTGGTCACCCACGCAAGTGCCGTGCCGATAATGCCAGAAATCAGTGTCACCATCAGCAATAAAATGACGGTATTTTTTAACACTTGCGGCAACACATATTGACGCATGTGGGTCCAAATATCAGCGACCGGCTGCGTCCACGATAATAGTACGATTAAAATCGGTACTAGCATAAACAACGAAATCAGTCCTAAGACTGATTTCGAGATAATACGTTTGCGGACGACATGGTCTTGACTGATAGACGGGCTATTATTGTCGTTATTAGCTTCATTGACAGTATTGTCTTGTTTAGCAGACGCTTCTGGCATTGTTATCATAAATTGTTACCGAGTCATACGCATAATGACGCGATTAGATGCTAGATGACTAAACATCTAATCGCTAAAAACCAACCGCTCAGCGACTTGTAGCCTGTTATTTATAACCCGCTTTATCCATCATTTGAATGGCTTGGGTTTGTAGCTCACCAAACTTCTGCACGCTGATACTGTCTTGTTTAAACGGACCCCAAGATCTGAGTAGCTCTGACTCATCGATACCTACTTTTACAGGATACTCTTTATCAGAACTGGCATAAAGACCTTGCGCCTCATCAGAAGATAACCACTCCATCAATTTAAGCGCACCATTTGGATTGTCTGAGTTAGCGATAACCCCAGCGCCAGAGATGTTGACATGAGTACCAGTCGTACCTTGGTTCGCCCAAAATATTTTTACAGGGAAATTTGGTTTTTCATCAAGCAGGCGACCATAATAATAGCTGTTAGCAATACCCACTTCACACTGACCAGCGGCAATCGCCTCTAACATACTGGTATCATCACTAAAGACGTCTGTTGCTAAGTTAGCTACCCAACCACGAATAATTTCTTCTGTTTTTTCTTCGCCCAGATTTTCCATCATGCTTGCAACCAATGATTGGTTATAAACAGCTTTTGATGAACGCAGACAAAGTTTGCCTTTCCATTTTGGATCGGCCAAATCTGCATAAGTAGATAGTTGGTCGGCGCTAACTTTGCTTGGATCATAAAAAATTGTACGCGCGCGCAAAGACAGACCTGTCCACTGACCTTTTGGATCACGGTATTTAGCAGGAACATTGGTTTCTAAAATAGTAGAAGACACAGGTTGCAATAAGCCCTGCTCCGCTGCTTGCCATAAATTACCCGCGTCAACGGTTAATAACATATCCGCAGGCGTGTTTTTACCTTCCGCTTGCAGACGCGCCATCAATGGGCCGGTTTTATCGGTGACCAGCTCAATTTTAACGCCTGTTTTTTCGGTATATTTATCCAATAACGGTTTAATCAACTGCTCATTACGTGATGAGTAAATAGTAACGGTTTGCCCACCAGCGGCCGTTGCGTCATCATTTTTCGCCACTTCTTGCTCAGTGCCAGATTGTTCAGCAGTGGTTGTAGTGTCAGCATCTACGTTTTCTTCTGGCGTCGATGAGTTACTACAGCCCGCAAGACCCAACATCATGCTAAATACAGCAATAGGTAAAGTAAGCTTACTAGAAGATAGATTTGCACTGATAGCAGTTAATGACATGGCATTCCCCATAATGGTGCTACGGATAAGTGAGATAAGACGACATTAAAATCATTAGAAAATGATTAAACAGCGGGATTAATAAGACCTTAATATCTAAGACACATTATACTAATAGAAATGAGATTAATTATCAATACATTTATCTGGCCCTGCTGTGCCGATAAACTGGTCTAATTTTTAACAAGATATCAATGATTTATGTATCTGCCTGAGCTTAATCTCGACCTTGTAGCAGCCATTGTCCCAAAATGACATTGACCGCCGCTTCGGTACGTAAGATGCGTGGCCCGATATTAACTAGCGTACATCCTTGCTCAGCAAGCAACTCAATCTCATAATCATTCCAGCCACCTTCAGCACCGATAAATACCATACTTGGTAAAACCGATTCATGAGCTGTCTTAGGTTTTGCCAGTGGTTGCTGGACATATTGCGCAAATGACAGCGCGCTATAAGGATGAGCAACGATAGCGCGATTGGTGATTAAACTTGCAAGCTTATCTTCGACAAAGGGTTTAAAGCGTTTTTGCAGGCTAATGCGCGGCGCAATTGTGTCCACGCCTTGTTGCAACCCTTCTAACACAAACTCGTCAAGGCGAGCTAGCATTGGACTTTGCCAATAGCTTTTTTGCGTACGGTAGCTATTGATAAGAATAATATCGTTAACGCCGAGTGCGGTCATATCCATGATTAGGCGGCGTAACACCTTTGGCCGTGGCAATGCCAACACCACCGTAAGATTAAGCTTTGGTGGCGGATTGATGATCAGCTTTATATCACTTAGCTGAATACTGTCAGGCGTAATATTTTTAATGATAGCGCTACCAAGCTGACCACCAAGCTGACCAATTTTCAACCTATCGCCTACTTGGGCATTTAGCACTTTATTCACATGAGCAATTTGCGCCAAATCATTGATATACGCAGACGCGTTATCATGTTGAAAGTTGGTCGCTGGTAATAATATACAGTTCATAGCGTCACTTATATCCGCTGTTAATTCACGTCTTGGCTCAGGTCTTGCTCAAAAGATGGTTGAGCGTATTGTTCAATAACACCTTCAATCATCGATAGCTGCCGATGCAAGACTGCTTGCTGCTGCTCGGTCATTGCTGCACCCGCTCGCCCTGCCTGTTTTGCTAAGGATAGATGACTGAGCCAATACTTTAGCTGCTGATAAAGAAGATTGTCATCATCATCTGAAGAAGATTGTTTACTCTCAGAGCGATGCGGCTGTAATAGCGGCTGAGATACTTGGCCATTCGCACTAATCGCGCTATAAAACACATTATTTGGTTGATATAACGCTCCAACGCTAGCAAGCTTATCAACCACACTTTGACAAGATTGGGTATAAGCACCCATCAATACTGGCGTTGCTACGCTTGCCGGCTCAACGGGATTATGTCCGCCAATATCGACTAATGAGCCGCCTACCAATGCCACATCGGCAAGCGCATACCAGCGCATCAACTCACCCATACTATCAGCGAGATAGACTTGAGTATTTGCGCTAATGGCATCTTCAGCACTACGCCGCGCCATCGCCAATCCTGATTTTTCAATCAGCTCTGCCACTTCATCAAAACGCTCTGGATGTCTTGGCACGATAATCAGCAAACTATTAGCTAATAAAGGGTTAGATAGGATTTGCTGCTGCCATGATAATACGATCTCTTCCTCACCGCTATGGGTGCTTGCTGCCACCCAAATCGGACGATCTGCTATGCCTAAATCTAAGTCCAAGTCTGCGCCATCGTTTATTATTTCAGCTGTTTTTATATTATCGTCATTGTTATTGTCATTTTTTGGCTTTGGCGTATTGATTACCCATTTTAGCGAACCTGCCACCCGAATTTGCGCGCTATGAGCGCCCAATTGCCGAAAGCGTTTTGCCGATTCATTATCCTGCGCAATAATCAAACTCAAATTCTTCATCATACTGGCACTGACAGCGCCAATTTTTTGATAGCTTTTAAAAGAAGACGCCGACAGCCGTCCATTGACCAAAACACTTGGAATATGATGCTCGGACAGTTTGGTTAAGATATTGGCCCAAAGCTCGGTTTCTACAAACAGGGCGGCGACGGGTTGTACATGTCCTAAAAATGTCTCAATCACCGCAGGGCTATCGACAGGAACATAGCTATGGCTTAAGCGACCTTGGGCAATATCATCGGCAAAGCGGCTGGCACCGCGCGCATATCCAGTCTGCGTGGTATTGGTCAACCATATCTGATAGCCTTTTGCCAATAGCGCATCCAGCAAAGGCGCGACAGTATTGGTCTCGCCTAAAGAGACCGCATGGCACCAAATGACTTTTTTGCCATTGCTCTCTTTAAGATTGCCATTTTCGTTGGCAGTCGCATTAGGTTTAACTTTGGCATTAGGTACAGGCGGCGCAGGATAGCGCTTACCAAAACGCTGCTCGACTTCTTGCTGATAATTATCACGCTTATGCGAGCGGCGCCATACTTGCAGACGATAGAGCGGTTTTAGCAACCCAATCGTTACTTGGTAATAAACAGGCGGCTTATAAACAGCTCGGCTTTGTATCGGCTGAGTCGACTTATCAAAAGAGGGTAAGGAATTATCAGAAGATGGCATGAAGAAGCCCAGATTAGTAATGGATCGGACGATAGGAGGTGACGTTATAAAATGACAATAAAAAATGCCAATAAAAAACGCGCCAATTCTACCTGAATTTAATGCTAAACAATAGTTTTAAAGCACTTGCTATCAGAAACAAAGATTTAAAAACGAGGATTTAAGAGCTAGAATTTAAAATAAGTATTTAGACAATAATGAAGATTAATATAGCAATAACAATGATTACCGCAAACAATAGCTGATAACGTTTGAGGCTATGCTGCTCTTGTTTTTGTGTGCTGATTAACGTTTGCGCTTGCCGCCATTGGCTCATCAAACTGGCCGCTTCTGGATGACCATTTTTGGCCGCTTGCTCAAGCCAGTATTTCCCATTAGTCATATCTTGCGGCACGCCAAATCCTTGATAGTAGAGCTTACTTAATAGGCGCTGGGCACGGCTGTCGTTTTTGCTCGCGGCTTTCTGAACCCATTCTACGCCTACTTCCATACCAGCCACTTTATCCGTATTTATTCCTTCACTAAGCAGCTCATACATCGCCAAACGTAGCATCGCCGCGCTATTACCTGCATGGGCAGCGTCTTGCAATCTTGTTAGGGCTTGCTGCTTTGCTACCAAATGCTTTGCTGAAAACATAACTTGCGCGCGCGGTTTCTCTTGCTTAGCAATATGCTGCTCAAATTGATCTAAAACTTTACGGGCTTGCTCATACTCTGTCTTGCCAGCGCTTTGGGCGACGTCTATTTCATCAAGCTCTATCAGCAATTGAGTAAAAAGTTCTGGAGTTGGTGCGGGTTTTACTGTTGGTTTTACTGCAACTTCTTTTAACGCTGCTTGTGAAGATGCTACTGACGCAGTTTCTGCCGTTATAGTTTGTACAGTGGAGCTTTCTAATGAAGCGGTCGATAAATTAGGCTTTGCTGATACCGCCTCTGTTTGGACAACTTCAGGTATTGTTTGCAGCCCGTTATCAGCATTACTATTAACACGATTTGTATAAATGTCTTGTCTGTTATGCTGAGTCGTTCCTACTTCAGTCACGTTTTTATCAGCAGGTGGTGCGCTGTCTACGGGTAATATATGGGTATTATCAATGGCGTTTGGTAGTCTTGCACTCACTGCTTGATATAGCCCGCTTGCCACTTGACCACCTTGCACTGCTTGAAACGCTCTATCAATATGACCAAACAGCCGCAGTCCTATCGGCTCTAAAGCAAAAAATAGCGAGTCAGTCATATTAAACTGATTATTAACCTCACCATCATCGCGATAAACTACGGCCATATGCTGATAAAAATCATCGGTCAGTAGCGGTAAGGCCGGATAGCGCTTACGTAGCTCAAACTCACCGAACCAATGCGGCGTATTTTGCCATTGCTGTGCCAATACGCGCCCGGCATAAAATGCCAAAAATACCATAAAATTACGATAGCGCTCATCTATTAATAGCGCCGCTTCATCCCAGCTGCCCGACCTAACCATATCGCGGCGTATCTGCGACAGCAAAGTATCTACGCGCTGTAAACTTGCCAGCGACTCATCGAGTGTGCATCGATGCAATTCCGTTTCATAAGCCATGCCGCCGGCAACAAAACGGCCAGCTAAAAAATCTTGCCAATAGCCTGCTGCGATGTAATCAAGCGGTGTTAAGGGCGATGCAGACATAAGGCGAGCCTATCTTTTAAAGTTGAGCGTTTTGAAAACCAACATTTCAAATCATAATAAAAATAAGATGGTAATAAAAATAAGTAGTTTACCTTAACCTAAAATCAAAAGCGCTACAATAAAGGACTAAATAAGCGCACCACATTATCAAATAAGCGCTCTGCCCCGTGGCGCTCTTGCCATTCTTCTAAGCTTAAAAACCGACAACTCTGCAAGTAAACTTCTTGGCAATCAGCAACCTGCGCGACCATTTCTGGCGTATAAATCGCTAAGCTGACCTCCATATTTAAATAAAAACTGCGCATATCAATATTTACCGTACCAAACAGACAATAATCATCGTCAATAACCACGGTTTTAGCATGCAGCAGTCCACCTTTAAATAAAGCAATGGTTACCCCGGCTTCGAGTAGCTCTTGATAATACGCTTGCGAGGCATGCTGCACCAAAAATGAATCTACCTTTTCGGGCACAATAATCGTCACCTCAACCCCACGTTTAGCCGCCGTAGTCAACGCCCCTGACAAGGCTTCATCGGGGACAAAATACGGCGTGGTAATGCGAATGCGTTTATTGGCGCGATGAATCACCGTCACCAAGGTATTATAAATCACGTGCGCCGTCACTTGCGGCGCCGAAGGTATCAGCTGCGCTAACACATTCTCAACGACTGGCATACGCGGTATCACAATCGATGTCGACCCAATCTCGGGTAGCTCATCTGTATCGCTAATCTCGTCTAATACTTTAACGCGGCTATTGATATCATTAATAGTCGGACTCATGACATAAAGCTTACGCGTATAGTTATTCACGCGGTGATTGAGCGCATCGAGATTGTCTTTATTTTCTGCGCCAATATCGGTGACCACTACTTTTGCCATCGCTGTGGCAATATTTATCGGCTCTTGACTGACGCTGCGTATCGCCACATCAATCCATTGACCGACATTTTTATTTTGTTTAAAAAACTTTGGATCTACCAAGTTAAAGCTACCGATATAGCCTATATGTTCGTCAATGACGATAATTTTGCGATGATTACGCAAATCTGAGCGTTTAAATAGGGTTTTAAACAAACCAACCGGTAGCGACTGATGCACAAAAACCCCGGCTTCTTCTAACATGCGATGCTGTTTACTATTAAAAAAGCTAAAACTGCCCACACTATCCGCCAAAATATGGCACTCTATGCCGCGCCGCGCCGCTGCCATCAGCGCATCCATGACGTCGAGTATCTGACCTTTTGGATAAATAATATAAAACTCCATCAGGATAATGCGCTGAGCGGCATTAATATCTTCAATCAAGCGCCCAAAGATCGCACTCGGTGTGGTCAATAATTGCATTTGATGGCCGGGAAACACCCCAAAACCTGTCCAGCGCGTACCGATTTTACTGACCCCACGATAATTATCGGGTAGCAGCTCTTGACCTTCATCAAACACCATTTGCTCACGCTTAGCCATATCATTCATTAGTAGCCGCGCCTGATTCATACGCGCACGATAACGCCGCCCAATCATCGGCTCACCCAATAAGATATAAGCAATAAAGCCAACCAAAGGCAAAGTATAAAGCACGGCAACCCAAGCAATCGATACCCCGATATTGCGCTGTACCGAGACGATACGCAGGGTCATGACGATCATCAAAATCACGTGCAATATCAAACCCAATCCCGCAAAGTCTCCTACCGACCATGTCGTAAAGTAGTCTTCAATAGACAGAGCTTCTATATTAAAATTATCTATGCTCACCTCCATGACCCTATATCACTCAAATCATTCATCTATTAATTAGTTATTAGCCCGCTGTTTTATTAAGTAGACGCCCTATAAGTAGACGTATTGTTCGTTAGATGCAAAAAGCTTTATCAGTATAGTGGCTTTTAGCGAGCACGCAATAGCCAACTATGTAGCGGTTATATGGTCTATAAACACCCTAATTACGGCTTAATGTGACGGTTAATAAAATTTATTAGCCATAATTTTAAAAATACTTAAAATAATATTTGACAGCCATGTGTAAATGTATATAATACACACCCACAGCAAGGGTGATTAGCTCAGTTGGTAGAGCGTCTGCCTTACACGCAGAATGTCGGCGGTTCGAATCCGTCATCACCCACCACTCATTTAGCGAGTGGGTCTTTTAGAAGACGACATGCTAAAGACGACCTAAGCAGCGGTAGTTCAGTTGGTTAGAATACCGGCCTGTCACGCCGGGGGTCGCGGGTTCGAGTCCCGTCCGCTGCGCCATATTTAAAACTTGGTTTTTAATTGCATTATTAAGTACAAAGTTTCAACCTCAAGTATTCATTTACTTGAGGTTTTTTTGTGTTTGTTGATTTGTATTAGCTATTAATTGCTACTTAGCCTATATCATTTTATCTAAAAACTTCTCTTTAAAATCCCGTACGGAACAGCGTACCAACCACGACGAACGCCACTGAAAATAACGTCACCAGAATAATATTGATGGCAAACCCATTCAAATTATTAGCGGATAAGCGTGGTATGACCCAAAAGCGCGCATGCATCGCGACTAGTGCCGTCAGTAATAACAAACTCAGCTTTATACCAATCAAGACACTGATGTCATTATCAAAGGCAAACCACATCTCTATGTTAGGTAATATCTTATATACCATCCATAATCCAGTGATGATTTGAATGGCTAATGCCGGCATACCAATTTTTTCAAACTGCCCCTCAAATTGTAACAATGCGTCTAAATTACGTGAAGATAGCACTTTTGGCAACACCACTAATGCTAGTATTAAATGACCACCTGTCCAAATTGCAGCCCCGAGTAAATGCAAAATTAAAAGATAGTTGAACATAGAGTATTACTCCAAATAATTAATCAATCATCACTTCTCGAAGCATTAAGGTATTTAATTATGAAACGCGCCAATCAATTGCAGCCGCTGTCACGCCAACACCATCTTGGGCTTAATCTGTCTCGCCATGCCAAAGAAAGCTTGGATGAACCCAAAGAAATTGCCAAACATTGGGACAATCTCACCTCTTATATTAACGATATGGCTTATCACTTCCAAATTGAAGACAATTTAATTGCTAATGCGCTAGAGCCGTACCGCGCTACTGAATCCGATGTGGCGTCAGTACTCAATACCCTTGATGGACAGCATAAGCAATTACATCAACTGATAAATATGGTCGAACAATCGCAAAAATCTGGCAATAAAGAGGTCAGCGTGGCACAAGTTCATGAGCTTGGCACCCTATTATACGACCATATTCGCTTTGAAGAGCGCGAGTTATACCCGACGGTAGAAAAATATTTGTCGGAAGCAGAATTAGATGCGGTTTATGAAGCCAGCCCTGATAGCATTAAGCGACCTGATGAGAGTCGCTAATATACTCTTAAAGGATTATCCCAATAAGCTTTCATTCAAAGTATCATTGAAACAAAAAGCCCGCAAAGAAACGAGCCATATTTCGGCTTTCGTTTCGTTAACGGGCTTTTTACTTGTTCTTAAATGGTTATTTCTAAAGATTGATTTTTAAGGCACCAATCTTTAAACATGACGTTAAGGCATCAACTTAAAGAAATGCTGACGATAATGTTTTAGTTCGCGAATAGAATCGCGAATATCATCTAAGGCTAAATGGCTGCCGCCTTTTTCAAAGTTCCTTAAAATATCTGGACGCCAGCGGAAACACAGCTCTTTAATCGACGACACATCAAGGTTGCGATAATGGAAGAAGCGCTCAAGCTCGGGCATTTGGCGGGCTAAAAAGCGGCGATCTTGGCAGATTGAGTTACCACACATCGGCGACTTGCCACTATCGACCCATTTATTCAAAAACTTAATGGTTTCCGCTTCTGCTTCTGCTAAGGTCACGGTACTACGGCGCACGCGGTCGACCAAGCCTGACTGGCCATGCTGCTTGGTATTCCAGTCATCCATTTTATTTAACACTTGATCGGATACCTTGATTGCGAAAACAGGTCCTTCGGCAAGGACGTTTAAATCCTCATCGGTCACTACGGTCGCAATCTCGATAATCTCATCATTTAAGGTATCAAGTCCGGTCATTTCTAGGTCAATCCACACCAACCCTTTTTTACCTTGGTTTTTGATTTTAATTTTATTGGGATGGTCGTCGGTACTCATAAAATATCCTATGGTCAATAAACTTTGGCACAACTTATGAGCCTTGTTAATCAATTAAACTGACTCTAAATGGTCAGGCTAAAATCATATGCTTTGCACTTGGTTGGCTATAATGCCTAATAAAACGAAAACATTACAAAACCACTATCTGCTAGCGGCGCTTTAGGCTGTATGTTAGCAAATTTTCACGCTACACTTAGCAATATTTTTCTAATAGGTCACAACCCATGGCATTAATCCGGCAACGCAAACTGACTAAACAACAGATTCGTCGCATCGACAAACAACAGCTTGATAGCCAAGACAGCATCGATGACAGTTTGATGGATGGCGTGGTCATGGCGCATTATGGTAAGCAGCTAGAAGTACAAGTGACCAGCTTGCCGGCAGTAATTCCTGTGCAGCCGGAGATTGCGCCTGATGATCCTGAGCCGTTTTGGCAGGAATTAACGTTAGGCGATATTTGGCGCTGTCATGTGCGTACCAATCTGCCCATGCTAGCAGCGGGCGACCAAGTACGCTGGACTGCAGACCCTAATACCGGCTTTGGACGTATCGAATCCGTCAAGCCCCGCACCTCGCTCGTTTCGCGTCCTGACCGTTATCATAAGCTCAAACCTGTCGCCGCCAATGTTGATATTTTGGCCATTGTATTTGCACCCTTGCCTGCCGCTGCGCCGACATTGATTGATCGCTATTTGGTCGTTTGTCATCATGCGGGCGTAAAGCCACTATTGGTACTTAATAAAGCTGATCTACTGGCGCAAGAAAACGGCGTCGATACCAGTGAATTATTGGCACAATACGCGGCGCTTGGTTACGAGAGCGTACTGACCTCGGTTGCATGCCCTGAAAACATCGCTGATAGTGACGAGCAAAAAGGGCTTGATGAGCTAAAGCGCTATATCGATAAAAAACTGGTTATTTTTGCTGGTCAGTCAGGCGTCGGTAAAAGCAGCTTAATTAATGCCTTATTACCTGAATCAGCACAAAGCGTCAATATTATCTCTGAAAACTCAAAGCTCGGTCAACATACCACCACCACCAGTCGCTTATTACCATTTAATCCAGATGACTTAACCCAAGGCGGCATTGTCGACACCCCTGGTATTCGTGAGTACGGTATTTGGCATTTAACGCCTGATGATATTATCTCAGGCTTTATCGAGCTTGCGCCACTGGCAGGTGATTGCCAGTTCCGCGATTGTCGCCATACCCATAACAGTAAAGGCTGCGCCTTGTGGCAAGCGGTTGCGGACGGCGAAGTGTTGCAGCGCCGGGTCGAAAACCTTGTCACGCTAACAGAAGAGGCGGATACTAAGCCTTATTAGCAGATATGTCTAAAGGTTACTGATAAAGGAACGACGAGATAAAGTAACGACGAAGCCATCGCCCGTTTACTATAGATGACCTTATCGGTATAATAGCGCCTTGTTCACCATCGTTGGGCTGTTATCTCAGTTTGACCGAACACTTATATTTTTGGAGGTATGGTTTGGATCGTGCGCTGGAATTTGTGGGCAACCACCCGTTTTTATTTGGTATATTAGCCGTGCTTGCCGTGCTGTTTTTTGCTATTGAAAACAAACGTAGTGGCAGAAAAATATCGCCCAACACCTTGGGTATGATGGTCAACTCGCAAAATGCGCAGCTGATCGATATTCGCGCCAAAAAGAAATTTGAAACTGGTTATATCCAAGGCAGCCGCAACATACCTTTTACTGAACTCAAAGACCGCATTGAGGAAATTCGTGCGATTGAGCAGCCAGTCATCATCGTCTGTGATATGGGTATCCAAGCAGGTGCTGCTGTCCAAATGATTGGCAAAGACAATGTCTATCGCCTAGAGGGCGGTATCGGCGGCTGGCAAGGCGCTGGTATGCCATTGGTTGGGTTAAAAGATACTAAGTCTAAAAACAAAGGCAAAGCCAAGCCAAGTTTGCATAAGTAAGACAATATTAATAGCTGGTCTTATTGACCAGCAGTACCAATTAAAAAGACACCTCTTTATCAGGTGTCTTTTTTTATACGCTAACTATGCTACCGTCAGCACTTTTTAACCAACACTGCTTGAATTTGCCATAGCCATCCCCATTTTATACGGAGCAGCAGCAAATATAGGGGTTATTTACGTATTGATAACGGATTATATTAATGACTACCCTATAATTTTTTTATCTTACTATTTATCCTATTACTTATAACAAAATTGCTCCCCCATAAATTTATAAATAAGGAATGACCATGACTGTTTCTGTGCAAGTTTATACCACTCCAATGTGCCCATACTGCTCAAACGCTAAGCAATTATTACAATCTAAAGGCGTTGATTACGAAGAAATCGGCATGCATGACATCAGCCGCGAAGAGCGCCAAGCTTTGATGCAAAAGACCAATAACTATCGCACTGTGCCGCAAATTTTCATCGGTGATACCTTTGTCGGTGGTTTTGACGAGCTTAACCAAATGAACCAACAAGGCAAGCTTGACGAGCTATTAGCCGGTTAATTTGCTATTGTCCTTTTCTGTCTATTTTTATTGTGTAAAAATAGACAGCGTTAAGAATAAAGCGTTGTGATAAAAAACATTTAAAAAAACTGCGTAAAAGACCTTGAGATAAATCTCAAACCTTAGTCTGCATTTATATTACAATGATATGTTGTTACAATGACAATCTGCCCCATTATTTGATTAACTTTTAGAGGAATGACCATGGCTGAAGAACAAGCACAACCACAATTGGCACTAGAACGCATTTATGTAAAAGACATGTCACTTGAAGTCCCAGGCGCCGCTGTATTTACTAAAGAATGGAACCCTGAGCTTGATATCAATCTATCAAGCAACGCTGAAAAGCTTGATGACGATCATTATCAAGTAGTATTGACGGTCAGTGTCAACGCCAAAAACGCTGAAGAAGCGGCATTTATCGCCGAAGTGCATCAAGCGGGCATTTTCTTATTAAAAGACATTCCAGAAGACCAAATCGGTCAAATCTTGGGTGCTTATTGCCCGAATGTATTGTTCCCATATGCACGCGAAGTGATTAGCGACATCGTTACGCGTGGTAGCTTCCCGCAGTTATTGCTTGCACCAGTCAACTTTGACCAAGCATACGCGCAAAGCCAGCAGCAAGCGCAAGTTGATGCCCAAGGTAACGCGTAAGTTTTAATCTGCTAAAGTATGAGCTAAGCTGCATTTAAACAATAGTATCTAAAAGCCGTTTACTGAATTTAAGTAAGCGGCTTTTTTATGGACGTTTTTTAGTATTTGCTTTTACGCACTAAAAAACCCTGCTGCTATTAATAACAAGCGGCAGGGTTTTGAATATAACGGTTAATCAACACGTCTATCGGCGACGTTTAAAAAACTTTAGCCTTTTAGTGCCGATAATATTTGCTGCTTAACATCATCAATGCCTTGGGTGCCATCGAATTTGTCATATTTAGGAGCATCGCCGCCCTCAGCTGCTTTTTCTTGATAGTAACCAACCAAAGCAGAGGTCTGCTGTTGATAGGTCGCTAAACGATCACGAATGGTCGCTTCTTTATCGTCCTCGCGTTGAATCAACGGCTCGCCCGTCACATCATCGATACCTTCGACCTTAGGTGGATTGTGGTCGATATGATAAACACGACCAGAACCAGCATGCTGACGACGGCCTGATAGGCGCTTAACGATTTCATCATCAGGCACGCTGATTTCAATCACATGGTCAATCGCTACGTTGGCATCAGCAAGCGCTTGGGCTTGTGGAATGGTACGCGGAAAACCATCTAAAATACAGCCGTTGACACAATCAGGCTTGGCGATGCGTTCTTGCACGAGGTTAATGATAAGATCATCAGAAACCAAACCACCAGCGTTCATCACATCTTTTGCTTGTTTGCCAAGTTCAGTACCTTCTTTGATGGCGGCACGTAGCATATCACCTGTTGAGATTTGCGGGATATCATACTCTTTAGAGATGAACTGGGCTTGGGTACCTTTACCGGCGCCTGGTGGACCTAGCAAAATAATACGCATCATTATACGACTCTCCTTAATAGATAGGATTTTGGGACTAATAAAACTTAGGGATTGGTGGGTTGCAGAGCTTACCTTACCTTGTGGCTTTCAAAAGCTCAAGTATTTTTAGTCTTGATGCGGCAAGTTACGATGACTTATCTGTTCATCAGATAAGATTGTGCGGGTTGTGCGCCGCCAAAAGTATGACGGCGCACATTTACTAAGTATTCAATTTTTACAATATATCTATCAAGGAACTTGTTGATTAATCGCCACATTGACCTGATTTTGGTCAGCGCTAATGACAACAGGATTACCGGTTAAATCACCGGATTCAGCATCGGCGGTGCCGCTATGGCTAATACGCGCAATGACAGCAAGCTGGACTTTATCGCCTCGAGCAGACGCAAGCGTACGTTCAGGCATCATGGCGTCTAAATCACTTAGGCTAATAGTCGCCTCTCCCTGTTTAATGACGCTAATCGGTAAACGCTTGGCAGCGAACGGTGGCCCACCTTTGACATCACGAATAGCGACAAATAACACATCGTCTGCTTTTACTAATGGTAGCAAACTTGCATTAATAGAGACCGTAACCTCAACGCCCTCAGATGCCTGCTGCTGCTGAGCGCTGACATTGGCGCTCAATTCATCAAGGCTTGCCAGCGCTTGGCTATGGTCGCCCGGTTTGGCGGCAATACTGGCGCGCAAACGCTTAATCCATCCTTGTGCTTGCTCAAAATTATTGCCACGCGCCTCACCCATTGCCATCAGCATTTGGGCGCCTTCATGCTGTGGATTTTTTGCCAGTACGTCTTGTAAGACGCGGCGGCTATTGGCATCGAGCTGGCCTTTATTGGCAAAAAAGCTGATTTGCGCATAAGTGGTGGCGATCTCTTCATTGCCTGGCGACAAACGATAAGCACGCGATAAGGCTTCAAGCGCTGAGTCGGTTGCTTCTAATGATAAAAACAGCTCAGACAGACGCATCCAGCGATCAGGATCATCAGCATGACGATAGACGTTGGTCTGCATGGCACTGATAAGCTGCGTACCGTCTTCAATCGCCCAAGCAGGCGGCTGATCGATTTTACCAGTCAATAAGTCATCTGCCACTTGTCCGACTTTATCTTCAGCCACCCATAAGTCAAATACTGACGTACGGTCACTGATTAAAAAATAAGCCAATCCTGCCAATACCGGCACCCATATCATGATAATCAAACGACTTTTGTAACTTGGCGCTACCATGGGCGTGACTGTGCGCTGCGCGTCCAGTAATTGGCGCTCAAGCTCGAGCTTTTGATTGCGGTAATGGACGTCATCGATGGTGCCGCTGTCTTTATCGGTTTGCAGCTCTGTTAGACGCTCACGGAATACGGCAACGTTGATGTCTAGCAGTTGGTTGTCAACGGGCTTGTCGCGCAAGCGTGAGGCGCGTAGCCATGGCATGATAGCGATAACGGCCAGTAGCAGCGCAATAAATAAGCTTAGGGCAATAAATAAGCCAAAAGTAGAAGATAGGGTCATTTTTTGTCCTCTGTACTGGTGATAACAGCTTCGCTTTTAGCATTGCTATTGCTATTGCTATTGCTACGCGACAATAAACGATCAAGCTCCGCTTTTTCTGCCGCCGATAACGCTGCGGCGCTGTCTATATTAATCGCACTTTCACCGCGCGCCACGCGCTGGCTACGTTTACTTTGCCAAAACCAGCCAATGATTAGCACAATCAATAATAATGGCGGAAAAAACCACAGTATCCAAGTCGATGGGCGCACAGGCGGCTTGTAAGTAATAAAGTCGCCATAACGCTCTTGCATATAAGCGCGTATCTCAGCATCACTACGACCCTCTTTGATCATGTCGTACGTTTTTTGCTTTAAATCTTGTGCGATGGGCGCATCAGAACCTGCCAAATTTTGGTTTTGGCATTTGGGGCAACGCAGCTCCTCGATAAGTCCGCGATACTGCGCTTCTTGCTGCGGCGAATCGAAGTCATAAACGTCAATGGCAGCATGCGCACTGAAACTGAGGATAAAACTAAGCAAGCACGCAAGCATTAAGCCGGCTAACTTTATTATAAAATTTGCTGGTTTTATGCTTTGTGCTGACAGGCTTTTTGATGACGTGCTTTTTGATGACATCACTGTTAAAGGTATGGCGTTCATTTACACACCTCCTGAACCTGACTAGGATCGGGACTGACATTTTTCTTATCCGCTTCATTGAGCACCATCAGACAGGGCATGATGCGGCTTTGCCAGTTGCTTTCATTAATCTCACCAACAATATGCTGACGAATAATACCTTGCCCATCAACCACAAAGGTTTCAGGCGCGCCAGTTAAGCCTAAATCTAAAGCAAATTGCCCAGATAAATCCTGAATAGACATGGAGAATGGATCGCCGCCACGATTTAAATATCCTAGCGCATCACCGATGTCATCTTTGTAATTAACGCCAACCAAATTGACCCCGCGTTCCTCTAATTGCATTAAAAAAGGATGCTCAATGATACAAGTTGGACACCACGAGCCCCAAATATTCATCAAAAATGGTTGTTCGGGCAAATTGTCATTGGTCATCATACGGCTAGTATCGGACAATAATGGCAACTCAAATGACGGTACCGGCCGCTCAAGCGCAGTATTGGTGACGATATCCGTCGGCTGACCCAAACGCAGGTACAGCATAATAATAAAACCAACAAACACAATCAGCGGAATCAAAAACCATATCTTTATTTGGCTTTTTTTCATGGTCTTGGTCGTTTTGTGGTTTGCATCACCTTTATTGTCAGGCGCTTTTTGGGAAGAATTATTTGACTGACTCATGTTACTTCTCCCCTACGTGAGCTTCGGTAATAAATCCTGCTTTGTTGGCTGCCGTTTGCGTTGATGCCTTAGCCTTTTTAAAACGATAACGGCTATCGAGCATACTTAGCAGACCGCCTAAGGCCATGATAATCGCCCCAAGCCATATCCAGCGCACCAGCGGCTTGACATAAATACGTACCGCCCACTTATTACTGTCTTCTGCGATAGGCTCGCCCAGCGCTACATAGACATCACGCATGAGACTGGCATCAATTGCCGCCTCGGTCATTGGCATACCACTAATAATATAAGTACGTTTTTCCGGATACAAAGTTGTCACCGCGCGACCTTCTTTGGTCACCTCAACCTGTGCTTGCATACCATCAAAATTGCTGCCCCTGACTTCATGAAAATCTTTGACCTCAAAGTCGTAGCCTTGTACGTGCACAGTTTCATTTTCACCCAATGCCACATCGCGCTCGACACTCAAGGTGCTGGTAAACGCCACCCCGATGACGGCGACGATTACGCCAATATGAGCAGTTTGCTGCCCCCAGTAGCTCAAACGTAGCTGACGTAGTCCTTTAAAGAAACTTGGGGCGTTTTTGGTTTTGTCTTTAAAATCGACTGCCATCCAAAGTAAAACCCAAAAGCTAACCGCCAGCGTCACGCCAATATTTAACATATCAGACGGGCTAACAAAGTAGGCAATAATCGCTGCTAATAATAAACTGCTGACCGCAATGACCATACCGGCGCCTAAGAGCGGACGGCTGTCTTTTTTCCAGCGAATATTAGAACCCATGCCCATCGCTACTAATAACAGCCAAGCCAAAGGTACAAATAGCGCATTAAAGTACGGAGGACCAACAGAGACCTGACCTAAATTAAAGGAGTCAGCGATGATAGGATATAGCGTACCAAGCAGTACGACTAAGGTTGAGATTAAAATAATCACGTTATTAATGACTAAAAATGATTCACGCGATATCAGCTGATACTGACTTTCAACCGTCAGACGCCAACCGCGTACGGCAAACATCAACAGCCCGCCACCGACGATAATACCCAGAATGACTAAAATAACCAGACCGCGCGTTGGGTCGGCAGCGAACGAATGCACCGAAGTAATGACGCCTGAGCGCACAAGGAAGGTGCCCAAAAGACTCAAGGCAAAAGCAAAAATGGCCAGCATAATGGTCCACGCTTTAAAGACCCCGCGCTTTTCGGTCACGGCTAATGAATGCAGTAAAGCTAAGCCAGCTAACCAAGGCATCAATGAGGCGTTCTCTACTGGATCCCAAAACCACCAACCGCCCCAGCCAAGCTCATAATAAGCCCACCAAGAACCAAGTGCGATACCAACGGTCAAAAAGCCCCATGCAGCCAGTGCCCATGGACGCGACCAGCGGGTCCAGACAGCGTCCAAACGTCCTTCCCATAATGCTGCCATACAAAATGCAAATGGCACAGCCATACCCACATAGCCCATATACAGCATCGGCGGGTGGATAACCAAACCAAAATCCTGTAGCAGAGGGTTTAAATCGGCGCCATCGACGGGTAAATTTGGTAAAGTGCGATCAAACGGTGATGAGGTAAAGATTAACATCGCCAGCATCATCACTTGCACGCCAGCCAATATTACCAGTACGCGGGCGCGCATGGTCAATGGTAAGCCACGGCTAAAGTAGGAGACCAGCGCACACCAAGTGGCCATAATGGTCATCCATAGTAGCAGCGAACCTTCATGTCCGCCCCACGTCGCCGACAATTTATAATACCAAGGTAACAAGGTATTAGAGTGCTGGGTGACATAAACCAAGCTAAAATCATTAAAATAAAAGCCTGCCATCAATGACCCAAACGAGACAATCATGGCCGCAAACTGCGCCCACGCTAAACTCGGAGCAAGGCGCTGCCAGGCAACGTGGTCGTTCATGACACCCATGGTTGGTAATACCACCTGCAAAATCGCCAATACAAAGGCGGCCAGCAAGGCAAAATAACCCAATTCTGTGATTAACATACGGTCTAACCTTGTTTACCTTAATACGGTCATTGTTTATTTTAGAAAGCAGTATTTTTAATGCGTCTGAGAATAGTCAATAGTCGTTACTTTTAGACATTACGCCGTCATTGTCATGCTTTTTTCTGCATCTGTAGCTATCAGCCATTGTAGCTTAGAAGACTTACAGCATGGTACATTAGCGTCAACTTGTCACGTTTCTGTATCCACTCTGTAGGCGATATGTGTAAAGAACATAAAAACCCTTTCTCACTGCATGGCAGGGAAAAACACCAAGACCAGATGCAACCAACCTGCCAAGAAACCTGTCAAACCGCCGAGTATAATCAGCGTCATCTCATCTTCGCGAAAAGCGGGACGCAATAGGTTTTGAAACTCATCAGGGGATAGCGCGCGAATACGATCGCGAAATAGCCCAAATATTTTACTGGCACGGCTTTCATTAAGTTCAGGGTCTCGCAGTGGCACCATAGTCGCGACGATGGATTTGTCGATAATGGTATTTTTCAATTGCCCAAACTCGCGGCGACCCAGTCCAACCCGCAATGTGGTACTAATGACCGGCGATTCTAACACTTTATACAAATGCGATTTCATCAACTCACGCGTTTCGGCGGCGCGGTCACCATACATCATCTCATTCATGATGTTTTCTAAAGTGACCAAATCTTTGACCACAATCTCAGCAAAAACCTCAGACACTTCCTCTTGGCGCTTCATAAAACCGCCTTGGAAACGGTACTGCGCGATATGCGGCAGTTGCGGCTTAATAAATGGGAAACGGCTTTGTAGCACAAAAAACTTCACATACGGAATAAAACGTGGCTCAACTGGGTTAAACACCATCCAAATCGCAATCCAGTTGGTCAAAAATCCCCAAATAGCGGCAAAAAACGGTACCGTCCAATGCTGCGGTACCACCAAAAATATAAACATTTGGATAATACCGAATACAAGGCCAATCAAAGCACTGATATGCCAGATAAAATCAATCTCTTTTTGCCCAACTTTTAAAAACATATTGACCATCAAACGCCGGTCACTTTCCATTTTATTGACAATCATTTTGCGCATATCGACCAAATCTTCGACGTGATAGGTCAAATCGGTCACCAAGGATTGCATGATATTTGGCAACTCTTGATGCGCTTGGGCATAGACGCGGCGCTTTAACGCATAAGGCAGATTGCCCCACAGCGCTGGCGAATGGTCAAGCATAATCTCATCAATCAAACTCTCAAGGTTTTCATCGACCGTATCGGTGATAAATACCGCCATCTGTTCTGGCTCCATCGCCTGAAAAAACTCATCGAGCGAACCCAGCTTTGAGAGCGTCTGATCAACAATCACGCCCGATATCTTGCCTGCCTTACGTGGCACAATCCCTTGCCAACCCAATCCCGGCAAACCAAAGAATGGAAAGTTTGGAATCCGAATACCCCAAAATTTAATCGGATAAAATAGCATCTTGAGTGCCATCCACACGTGTATCCAAGTGACAAATGCAGTCACTGGTGGAATGGTCAACATAGCAAAAAACTCGGGGTGTTCCGCTATCGTCTGCCACAATGAATTTGCATCCATGACTCTAATTATCCTTGAGGTGATGATGGTCGTTGTTAAGCAAATATCCTTAGTCGATTAAGAACGCTCAATAAAAACGCTCTATCCTCAATAACCACTAAATTAAATAACGCTATAGATGCGATAAGTGGCTAAAATAAATCGCCTGATTTTAGCATACTTGCTATTTATTAGCACATATCAAGCCTTGGCAAGTTGTGACTAGCGATGACACGTTTTGCGCCCTACTCACCACCCTAAACCTTTACTATCATTTAATGATGTTAAAAATGGCTAAAGAACACTGTCGATCATGGCAATAACGATCCTCACAAAATAGACGACTGCCTACTGCGCGCAAGTGTTTGTTCTGTTATAATTTGCGGTTGCTTAATGCTACTGGCTAGCTGAAGACGGTAAGTAAATTATTTGACCTTTTTATTGATAAATCATCGCGCTATGTTATTGAAATACTTTGTCTTATCCTTTATGCTCACCCCGCTTTAGATAAACAAAAAAATGACTGTATCTTTCTTGGCTTTATTTATCTGTGCTTAATCAACCATCACTTTATCAACGACCGTTTTACTGATCGTCTGGGTACTGACTTTATATGAACAAACCGCTCGCGTCCGATACTGAACAGGTCAATCGTATTTTTACCAGCCGCATTATTATCCTTGGGCTGTTTATGTTTGTGGGCTTGTTGGGTTTGATCGCGCGGTACGGTTATCTGCAAGTGTATGCTCATGATAAGTACACTACCCAAGCCGATAACAATCGCATCAAGCTCATCTCTGCGCCGCCCAGTCGCGGTTATATTTACGACCGTAACGGTGTGATTCTCGCTGACAATCAGCCCGTATTTACCGCTATGCTCAGCCCTGACGAAGTCGAAGATCCAGAGCGCACGCTAAATCTGCTCGCGCCCATTTTTGATCTTACCGAAAAAGACATTACCGATATTTTGGCACGGGTTAGCAAAACCAAAAACGACCCGGTGACCATCAAAATTGATTTGACCGAAGCGCAATTGGCGCAGTTTAGTGAGCGTCAGCCTTTTTTTCGTGGTATCAGTATTCAGAGTAAACTCACGCGCTCGTACCCTTACGATGAGCTATTTGCCCACGTGATTGGCTATGTCGGACGTATTAACGATAAAGAATCCAAGCAAATTAATAAGGATCGCTACGCGGGCACCGATCTTATCGGTAAGATTGGTATTGAAGATTTTTATGAAGATATCTTGCTCGGACAGCCCGGTTATCAGTCGGTAGAAACCGATGCCCATGGCAATATTCTACGTCAACTTGATACCAAAGCGCCCATTGCGGGCAATGACATCACGCTTAGTCTAGATTATGGCTTACAAACCATTGCGCAGCAGCAGCTTGATGGTCGCCGCGGCGCGATCGTCGCTATCGACCCAAAAAACGGCGATGTTTTGGCTTTTGTTAGTAACCCAAGCTACGATCCCAATCCTTTTATTTCGGGCATCTCTTTTAAGGACTACGGCGCTCTGCGTGATGACCTTGATCAGCCTCTTTATAACCGCGCGCTACAAGGGACGTATCCGCCCGGCTCGACCATTAAACCTTTTGAGGGTTTGGGCGGTATTCATTACGGCCTACGAGATTGGGAAACGACCATTTATGACCCGGGTTATTTCAGTCTACCCGGCGATTCGCACCGTTTTCGCGATTGGAAACGCGGTGGCCACGGTACGGTAGATTTAAAGAAATCCATCATGATGTCGGTCGATACCTATTATTATAAGTTGGCGTATGAGATGGGCATTCAGCGCCTTCATGACTGGATGGTGCGCTTTGGTTTTGGTGAGCAGACCGGTATTGACTTACCCAATGAAAAACCAGGCGTTATGCCGTCACCAAAATGGAAAAGAGACACCTATGATAAAGGCTGGTTACCGGGTGAAACCATCTCTGTCAGTATCGGCCAAGGGTATTTTTTAGCGACGCCATTACAGATTGCCAATGCCACCGCCATGACCGCCAATAAAGGCTATCACATCACCCCGCATTTATTAAAAAGCAGCGATGGCGCGGCGGCCGTTAACGTGATTAGCAAGCCTGATGGCAAAATTGACTACAATGGCAAACCTTCTGACTGGACGCGTATGCACGATGCGATGGAACAAACGATCAAGGCGGGTACAGGGCGTGGCATTTATACCCCGCGCTATCGCATCGCTGGTAAAACCGGTACCGCACAGGTCAAATCAATTGCCCAAGGTAAAAGCTATAATAAAGCGGCCCTCGATAAACGTCACTGGGATCACGCTTGGTTTAATGGTTTTGCGCCTGTAGAAGAGCCAGAAATCGCCCTGTCGGTACTGGTCGAAAATGGTGGCGGCGGTAGTGCTGTCGCCGCGCCTATTGGTCGTGCCTTATTTGATTATTGGATGCTACAGCGTAAAACCGACCCTATTTTGCCGCCAACCGCCGATGAGTTAAGAGCTATCAAGCGCCAAAAGGCCTTTGAAAAAGCCATGCGTGACGCCCTACGTGATAAAGAACAAGCACTCGCTGAGCAAAAAGAAGCGCAAAGCGCGGCAGCCACAACCGGCGCTGCCACTGCTGAGTAATGACAAAGCTAAACAATAAAAAGTTCAGCAATAAAATACTTCAGAATAAATGAACAAAAGGCAATACCTAAAAAACATTATGAAAAAATCTTCAAAACATCGTGAGCAAAAAAACAACCATCATGCGAAACAGGCCGCAGCAGGCGACGTACGTATCATTGGCGGGCAGTTTAAACGCCGCATTGTGAGTTTTATCGATGCCGAAGGTTTGCGCCCGACACCAGATCGCCTGCGTGAGACCTTGTTTAATTGGTTGATTGCCGATATTCATGACGCTCAAGTACTTGATAGCTGCGCTGGTAGCGGCGTTTTAGGCTTTGAAGCGTTATCACGTGGCGCCGCGCACGCTACCTTTATCGAAGTAAGTTCGGCGCAAGTCACTATGCTGCGCAAAAGTGCGGAGAACTTACGCTTAGACGCCCGTAACTATCAGATTATTCAAGGCACCGCCGAGCAAGTACTGACGCAAAACCAAACGATAAAGCAGCATTTTGATATCGTCTTTATCGACCCGCCGTATGCGCAAGATTTATGGCAGCCGATTTTGACAGCACTTATTAAACAGTCTTTAATCAACACAAAAACGCTGATTTATTTAGAGGCGGATAAAGATTTAACCCTGCAACTGGATCAATTGGTAGCAAGTATCAACGAAAGCGCTGAGCCGCAAATAGAGATAACGCAAGGCTTGATACGTTTTGAGTGCCTAAAACAAACCAAAGTTGGGCAAGTTGTCGCTGGACTTTATCAGCTTTCAGCATCATAATTGTCGGGTTAATAAAAGCCATTAACAAATTTCATCAATGTTTAAAACCGCTAAAAAACTGGCCAACGCTGCAGTTTAATGTATATAAGGCGAAAATAAACCCCAATGCAGCTTGCAAGCGTAGGCGCTACTGCTTATAATGTGCAGTCTGTTTTTTGAGAGCCCCGTTCCCAGCTAAACTCTCAACGAATTCTAATTTTAAGGTTTTATCATGAAAACACTTAGTGCAAAACCAGCTGAAGTGACCCATGACTGGTATGTCGTAGATGCTGACGGCAAAACCCTTGGTCGCTTAGCTACTGAAATCGCTAGTCGCTTACGTGGCAAGCACAAGACTTGTTATACGCCGCACGTAGATACTGGTGATTTTATCGTTGTTATCAACGCAGAAAAAATCGCGGTAACGGGCAAAAAAGCGCAAGACAAAAAGTACTATCGTCACAGTGGTTACCCAGGTGGTATTAAAGAAACCAACTTCACCAAGCTGATTGCACATAAGCCTGAAGATGTTCTACATAAAGCGGTTAAGGGTATGCTTCCAAAAGGTCCTCTTGGCTACGCGATGATCAAAAAGCTGAAACTATATGCGGGTACAGAACATCCACATGAAGCTCAGCAACCTAAAGAACTAGACATCTAAGGATATACTTATGGAACGCAATTACGGAACTGGTCGTCGCAAAACTTCTACCGCTCGTGTCTTTTTAGCGAAAGGTACTGGTACTATCGTTGTTAACGGCAAACCACTTGATGAGTACTTCAGCCGCGAAACATCGCGCATGGTTGTTCGTCAGCCTTTAGAACTCCTTGAATCACCTACTGCTTATGACCTATACATCACTGTAAAAGGTGGCGGTATCAGTGGTCAAGCGGGCGCAATCCGTCACGGCATCACGCGTGCATTGATTGAGCTTGACGAAGCCAACAAACCTGCTCTAAAAGCAGCTGGCTTTGTTACTCGTGACTCACGTCAAGTTGAACGTAAGAAATTGGGTCTACGTAAAGCACGTAAACGTCCACAATTCTCAAAACGTTAATCAAAGCTATCTCTTTGGCTTTTACTGCTGGCGTCTTTTTCTCAGAGTCGCTGCAGCCGTATTAAGCAAAAGAGTAGATTTGCAAAACCTTATAAGCTGGTCACAGTTTATAAGGTTTTTTTATGGCTGTTTTTTAGCGCTGCTGTTTTAATTCTATAGTGAGTGAAAAGTAATATCGATACATCATGCCCTGCTGATATCAATTTTTCTTGCTTGCTGTGCCTGCGCAGACAGAGGCTAAAAAAAATTGATATCAGCAGTACCGTAGTGTTTTTAGGATATTTTGACTATATTGTTTAAATGCCTAATAGTTTAAAAGTCCTTAGCTCTCGTTGTCGTTAGTTTATTAAAACTTGCTTGCAAACTTGGACGCGCTCCCCCATCATAATAATAACTTTTATTACACTGTGCTCATTATGAAAGCCCCCGAACAATACGATCCTAGTAACCCATCAAAAATGGGTATGCCGCCGCCTACAGGTAAGCATGATAAACAAAACGACATGGTTAAGTCGCCCGCCATTCCTGCTGGCATGCCTACAATTACGCAAACGCATAAGCAAACAGCGCAAGCAGAAAAAAAACCCTTTCAGTGGCAGTTTTTATTGCCGCAATATTGGGGCATCTGGCTGTTATTGGCAATTATCATGCCGATGATATATCTGCCGCTGCGTTGGCAGTTTTGGTTGGGTCGTAAACTGGGTATTTCAATCTATAAACTGGCCGGCTCGCGCAGACGTGATACCTTAATTAATTTAAGATTGGCTTTTCCAGAAAAGACCGAAGCTGAGCGCGAGTTGATGGCAAAGCAAGTGTTTGTCAATCAAGGTATCGGTGTGTTTGAAACCTTGTGCGCTTGGTATCGTCCCAATATTTTTACCCGTACGGTGTCTATCTCGGGCTTACAGCACCTAGTGAATGCCCAAAACCAAGGTCGTCCAGTGATTTTACTTGGGGCGCATTATACAATGCTCGATCTTGGCGGCATGCTCTGTACGCAGTTTTTTGCCACCGATTGTATGTACCGCCCGCAAAACAATCCGCTTCTTGATTGGTTCATTTATAACGGACGTACTAAGATTTTTGGCAAGCAGATTGCCAGCCGTGACATGCGTAGCCTTGTTAATTCTATTAAAGCTAAGCACGTGATTTGGTACTCACCTGACCAAGATTATGGTTTAAAACAAGGTGTCATGGCGCCGTTCTTTGGTGTGCCCGCTGCTACTATTACCGCATCTCGGCGGATGGCAAAATTGGGTGACAAGCAAAACCCACCCGCACTCATGGCGCTGCATACTTATCGGCAAACACCTGATAACCTGCCCAAAGGCAAACGTCCGCATTATCATCTGACCATCACACCAGAGCTAGACAATTATCCAAGCGATGATGAGGTTGCTGACGCGACCCGCGTTAATGAGGTGCTAGAAGGCTTGATTCGTATCGATCCTACCCAATGGATGTGGTTCCATCGTCGCTTTAAAAACGGCCCTAACGGTCGTACCGATATTTATAAGTAGGTTTTGATTCCCCAAAAAATAGCTGCGAAATTTGCTATACTTTGCAGCTGGTATTTTATCAGCCCTATTACTTACCTCGATAACTTATTAATAACTCACTCATATCAATAACTCATCTGCATAAATAACGATGTGAGAAATAAAATAACGGATTTTTCATGAGTACTCAAACTGACGCAGCTGTAGACAGTTCTAAACAAGAAAGTAAACGTATCCTAACCGGCATCAAACCGACGGGCATTCCTCATTTAGGTAATTACGTTGGTGCTATTCGCCCAGCCATTCAATCTATTCAAGATAGTAATGATGAGGCGTTTTTCTTTTTGGCCGATTATCATGGCATTATCGGCTGTTATGACCCTGCTGTCATTCATGAATCGACCAAAATCATTGCCGCGACTTGGATTGCTTGCGGTCTTGACCCTGAACGTGTGACCTTTTATCGTCAGTCAGATGTGCCAGAGATTCCAGAATTGGCTTGGATTTTAAATTGCTCATGCGCCAAAGGGCTGATGAACCGCGCGCACGCTTATAAGGCGGCAGTCGATATCAATACCGAAAAAGCCGACGTTGATCCAGATCAAGGTATTAATATGGGTCTATTTGGCTATCCAGTGCTGATGGCGGCTGATATCTTGATGTTCAATGCGACTCATGTACCCGTCGGTCGTGACCAAGTACAGCATATCGAGATGGCACGTGATATCGCTGGTACATTTAACCATCGTTATAAACCTCTCTTTACGTTACCGTCAGCGGTTGTTGATGAAGATATCCCACTATTAACAGGGCTTGATGGCCGTAAAATGAGTAAGAGCTATGGCAATACCATTCCTTTATTTGGTGAGCCTAATCCGCAAGTCAGCCCTGAAAAGCAGATGTATAAAGCCATCATGAAAATTGTGACTAACTCGCAGTTGCCTGCTGAGCCAAAAGACCCTGATGATTCTGCCCTCTTTGAGATTTATAAAGCTTTTGCGACGCCTGCAGAGATTATTGATATGCGTGATCAATATGCAGCTGGCATTGGCTGGGGTGATGCCAAGCAAGCATTGTTTGATAAAATCAATAGCGAGATTGCCCCATTCCGTGCTCGTTACGAAGCGCTAATGGCCAATCCAAAAGAGCTAGAAGAAATCTTACAAATGGGCGCAGAAAAAGCCCGTCGCCATAGCCGTAAACAGCTCGATAAAACTCGCCGTGCTATTGGCATTCGCCCCCTCGCTAAGCTTAAGTAAGTCTTTGATTGCTTTTACTCACAGTAATCAGGGCGGATGCTAAAGGTGCAGACAGTATTGAAAAATAAAACAGCGGCTTTACCAAAGGCCGCATTTTCCGTAAGCGTGGATGAAAACGCTAAGTTTATGGATAACAATAGCAAACATCGTATTTCAATCAATAATGATATGGCGCTGCGTATTTATCAGACGCCGGTGCAGCATCTACCAGAAGATCTCTATGTACCACCGCAAGCCTTTGCCATTTGGCTTGAGCAATTTGCTGGACCCTTAGATTTTTTATTATATCTGGTCAAAAAGAACAATGTCGATCTCACCCAAATGCCGATATTGCCGATTACTGAGCAGTATTTGGCTTATATCGGTGAGCTGGATACCGAACATTTTGAATTGGCCGGTGACTATCTGCTGATGGCGTCGACCTTGATTGCCATTAAAACCGAGCTGCTGCTACCAAAGCCTGAAACGCCAAGCGATGAGCGCGACCCAAAAGCTGAGCTGATTGAACGCCTTGAAGAGTATGCGCAAATCAAAGTGGCCAGTCAGCGTTTGGACAATCTCGTGCGTCTTGAGCGCGATGTATTTTTAGCGCTGGTCAGTATGCCAAGTCAAGACGTTATGAATGCCGAATTACCCAATTATTCGCCAAACCTTTTGATTGATAGCTTATTTAAAATGCAGCTACAGCCCGACTATCAAATGCATACCATTAAAGTTGATGCCGTACCCCTTTCTGATCGTATCGCCAGTATTAGCAGACAACTAAGCACGTATGGTGCGCGCTCGTTTTATGAGCTACTGGATAAATCCCAAGGTAAAGTAGGCGTCGTAGTCAGTTTTGTCGCGGTACTTGAGCTAATGAAACGGCAGTTGGTTGGTGTCGTGAATAATAACCCAGAAAGCCAATCAGCTGCCCATAATGAAACCGCAGCAGACCGCCATATAGGACAATTAACGTTACAGTGGCTAGCTTAATGGTTTTAACAGAGAATACGTGCAATGACAGATAAGCAAAATCAAGATTTAGAAGAAATCAGCAAGCATATCGAAGTACTCCTGCACGCTTCAGAAGCGCCTCTGACTGCCAGTATTTTAAAAAAATATCTGTCATTAAACACTAAAGAGCTTACGCAAGCGTTAGCGCTATTACAACAACGTTTAGATACTGGTGTGCTGACCTTACATGAAACGGCTAGCGGCTATCGACTGCAAGTTGCCGACGACTATAGTGCATTAATCCAGCGTGTCTTTCCTCAGCGTCAAGAGCGCCTGAGCCAAGCCCTGCTTGAAACCTTGAGTGTCATCGCCTATAAGCAGCCGGTGACCCGTAGTGACATCGAGCATGTGCGCGGTGTGACGCTATCAAGTAATATCTTGCGTCAACTGTTTGATAAAGGCTGGATTGAAGAGAAAGGTTATAAAGAAACCTTGGGACGCCCTGCATTGCTACATACCACAGCGCAATTTTTAGATGCGTTTGGATTGACCAATTTAGATGAGCTACCGCCACTGCCCGATATGGAAGCCATCAAAGCTTTGTCTTAGTACCAAGTCGTTATTTCCTATTGATTAAAGTAAAATCTGTATATCTTGGACTTATAGCAATAAAAAAGGACAGGCTTTATAAGCGTGTCCTTTTTTTATAGGCTTAATCAGTAAAAGAATTATTGATTAATAATATCAACGCCCTTTGGCGGCGTGAATTTAAACTGACTGCTATTGATACTTGGGTTCATTTTAATACCGCTAAACTTAATCGTCGTGGTCTGTCCTAGCGTATCATTCAGCACCATCATCACAGGTTTGCCACCACTAAAGCTCATCGATAAGCTCTTAAAGCTGGCGCTATCTGATTTTGGATAGAGCACATAGTAGTTTTTATTGGCATAAGGTTGGGTGATTTTAAAGTTTTTATCAATCTTACTTGGGTCACCTGATAACAATAACGCTGGCGTGTTACCTACTTGGCTATCGACATTTTGCTTGGTCGCTTGTTCCAAGTCTTTGTCATAAACCCACATTGAGCTGCCATTCGCTACAATAAGCTGCTCTGACGGTGATTTGGTTTCCCAGCGGAAGTTATTTGGACGCTGAACACTCATGGTGCCACTAAAAGTACCGCTATTCGCACCTTTGGTGGTTTGGCTAAAATTAGCAGACATGCTTTTGGTGTTGCTTAGTAGCTTATTTAAGCGTTTAGCAGCCGTTAAATTATCCGCAGGAGCAGCGCTTGCTGTTTGGGTCAATGCTACCATCGGCGCTGCCACCCCAAGTGCAGTCATCAATACGCCCGTTAAAGCACCGCCCATTAATTTTTGTTTTAAAGTGATCTTTTTAGTAAGTGGCTTTTTCGTTAATACAGTCATTATAAATCCTCTCTCAAATGCAAAGTTGCATAAAAATAATACGTGTTAATTAAATTTTTTGTTTTCAATAAGTGCTTATCTCGCGCCAAAAAATCGACGTCAGTAAACAATGCAGACAGTGTGCCAGTTTTTTTATTACACGCCTAGTCATGATTTGCAATCATTACTACCGCTGCCATACACGCTTGTAACCGATAGCGTTACACGGCATATGGCGCTGTTTATTCTTTACTTTTCGTATAAATGAGCGCCATAAAAAAGCCCTTACTACCAAAGGGTAATAAGGGCTTTTTTAGTCATCGAATTATTGTAGTGAATAACTACATAACCTAGATGGGCAATTATGCGCTTTCAACCATAACATAACGACGGTTGAATTTACCTTTGGTCGCAAACTTTACCACACCGTCATTTAGTGCAAATAAAGTATGGTCACGACCCATGCCAACGCCTTCGCCTGCGTGGAATTCTGTACCACGTTGACGTACGATGATGTTACCAGCTGTGATAGCTTGGCCACCAAAGATTTTAACGCCTAGCATTTTTGGGTTTGAATCACGACCATTACGGCTCGAACCGGCAGCTTTTTTATGTGCCATGAGAAAATCTCCTTGTTAATGTGACTTATCGCTAATGCGACAACTCTTAAGCATTTAGTGCGCTATTTAGCAGTAATTGCTAAGTGAATAATTAGGCATTAATGGCTTTGATTTTTAACAAGGTATACCATTGGCGGTGACCTTGCTCTTTGTGATAATGCTTACGACGGTTGTGCTTGATGATACGGATTTTTTCGCCGCGACCATGCTCAACCACTTCAACTTCTACGCTAGCGCCTTCAACGACAGGCTGACCGATTTTGACAGTTTCACCGTCAACAACCATCAATACGTCTTCAAATTTGATTGTTTCGCCTTTTTCTGCTTTTAGTAATTCAACTTTTAAAAGCTCATCGACCACAACACGGTGCTGTTTACCACCAGTTTTGATTACTGCGTACATTGTCTGACTCCGTTTAACCCGTGTGCCGTGGCTGATATTATATCAACGCTTCAATAACGAACACGACAGGGAAAAATTAAAGGCAAGATTTTACGGCTTTTTGCTCATAAAAGCAAGCCGCGCCTCTTGTTTTTGCAAGGTGGTAATAACAATCATAGCGATTGATATACGTCTCTAAAAAAGCGATAGATTTCACTGGCAAAGGTAGTGACTACCGATGTTAAGATAAACCGCTCTATGTAGATACACTATATCAAACGCGAATGGGTTAAAATCCAACAGCCGCTATTATAGCTTATATAATCAGTAACTTACAGTTTTTTGTAAATATAAACCTTATTAACGACTATTATTAATAAAATATTGCTAATGTAAGTGGCTCATTAAAAAAATCTAACCAGTTAACTTTTAAAAATGATAGAAATCAAAAGGACAACACGTCGCTATATTAAAAGTCCTAACTTACTTTCTGCTATACTTAAATCAACCATTGACCTAAACAGCTATGCTATTATGCGTCAAACGCTAGCCTAACTATTATTTGCTGCAAGCATTATTATAAATAGACCGCTATCTAAACCCATTTTTCATTAGTATGACGACTTATTATGACCAGTAATTCTTTATCGAACGCCGCCGCACCCTCGACCACGCCATTAAACGTTCTAACCAGTACGCCAAGCTCTGCTGATACGCTAAGCTATGCTAATATCCAAAGTATCGTTGCTAACGATTTTGAGATTATGGATAAGCAAGTCTTTGGCAGTTTGAATTCTAAAGTGCAACTGGTAATGAGCGTCTCGCAGCATGTAATCAATGCTGGTGGCAAACGTATGCGCCCGCTGATTACCTTATTGTGCGCCCGTATGTTTAACGACGAGCCATCGCAGCAAGCGATGCATCTGGCGGCGATTACTGAGATGCTGCATACGGCAACCTTGGTACATGATGATGTGATTGATGAGTCAGGTCAACGCCGAGGCAAACCAACGGCTAATGCCACTTGGGACAACGCCACTGCTGTGCTGGTCGGCGACTATTTGATTGCTCGCGCTTTTAATCTGTTGGTTGGTTTTCAAAGCTTGCCGTTATTGCAGGTCTTCTCCGATGGCACCTGTGATATTGCTGAGGGCGAAGTCTTACAGCTACAGCATCAGCATAACCCTGCAGCCACTGAACAAGACTACCTCAATATTATCGATGGCAAAACCTCGCGCTTATTTATGATGGCGACCCAAGGCGCGGCTATTTTGCAAAATAAAACCGAGCACTTGCAAGCATTGGCTGATTTTGGTCAACACTTCGGTAACGCTTTTCAAATCGTCGATGATGTACTCGACTACAGTGGCGATAGTGAAGTGATGGGCAAGAATTTGGGCGATGATTTGGCAGAAGGTAAACCTACATTGCCAACCATCAAGGCGCTTGAATTATTAAAAGACAGCGATAAAGCAGGCTATAAGCAATTACGACTTGCAGTGCAAACGGGTAAAACGCCAAACGCTGAGCAGCTTATCGAGCTCGTCCGTCAGTCAGGTTCGCTTGAATACTGTAAAAAGCGTGCTTTGGAAGAAACCAAACTGGCTCAGCAAGCGCTAAGCAGCTTACCTGACAACCGCTACCGTCAAGGGCTATATCAGCTGACTGAACTTGCCAGCGCGCGGTTAGTGTAAATATTGCTAGCCTATATATTATAGATGCTTAAAAATATTATTAATGCTTAAAACGTTTAGGCATCAATAAAAAAGTATGTGACCATTTAATTTTTAGTTAAGTTGTACTTTATAATAATGAAATAAATAAAATGAGAGAATAAGGTTGCTATACACGCAGCTTTTTCATTACCCATCGCTTTCTTCGTTCAATTGTTCTTATTTTTCCCTGAGATTTTAGCGTTCACACTTAAGTATTGCTAAAACACCGTTTTTCTGTACATGCCATTTTCTACTGTATTTTTATATGGTTTTCTTGCTACTATCTCTGAATCGTATTTAAAAAAACAAAATTTAACAATATTTTGTCGCTGTATTGATTATCAATCTTACAAAGTATTTAGAAGGTTACGCTTGTATTATCAATGTTTGTTAGATATTTATTGAGAAATGAGCTTATCACAAGGTAGATGAAGATTTTTTTGCATCTTGACTGTGGGGTATACCCTATAGTTTATAATCATGCATTACTTTAAATCTGCTTAGCCGATTGTTCTTTGTTTAGTTATTATATTATCTATTTAGTAATGAACTCTAACAGCGGTAAAGACATATTACGTTTCATATTTACTTCGTTAAGATTTATCCATAAACTTTTTAAACTGTAATTATTATATGATATTTATATTGCCGAGGACATTGATGAAGCACTCTACTCTTGCGCTTGTAATAGCATCTGTACTATCTGGCGCTGTATTGGTCGGCTGTGATAAAAATGAGGACGCAGCTGGGGCAGCGGCGCAGCAGCAGATGCCACCTGCCGTCGTCAACGTTCAGACTGTCACTCTAGATACCGTACCGCAAGTACAAACCTTTGCTGGACGTACTGCCGCTTACCAAACCGCCGACGTTCGCCCACAAGTAAACGGGATTATTGATGAGGTGTTGTTCCGTGAAGGCAGCAACGTTAAAAAAGATCAACCTTTATACCGTATCAATACCGATAACTACGCGACGTCTATCACCAGTGGGCAGGCGGCCATTCAACAAGCTGAAGCCAACTATCAGACGGCGTTGGCAAACAATGCCAATGCCAAAGCTGAGCTGGTCAGTCGCCAAGCGTCTTTATCACAAGCACAAAATGACTTAAATCGTTTGCAAGGCTTGATCGAAATTGATGCCATCTCAAAGCAGCAATACGACCAAGCGGTTACCCAAGTTCGTACGGCGCAAGCAGCAGTCGAAAGCGCACGTGCGGCGATTGGACAAACCGAAGCGGGTATTGAGAGTGCTAAAGCTGGCATCCAAACGGCAAAAGCAAACTTACAAGCCAGTACACTAGATCTCAACCGTACTATCGTACGAGCGCCGCTCGCTGGTCGTACTGACCGCTCTAGCGTTACTGCTGGTACCTTGGTTAGCGCCGGACAACCAGATCCTTTAGTGACCATCTCGCGCTTAGATCCTATCTATGTCGATATCAGCCAGTCATCCTCTGAGCTGCTTAAACTACGCCAGCAAATTACTGCTGGTAAAGCACAAGCGGGTATGAATTCGGTTGAGTTGGTATTAGAGGACGGCTCAACGTATCCGGTACGTGGCGAGCTAGCATTATCAGAAGCAAAAGTTGATGAATCAACGGGTGCTGTGACCTTACGTGCAGTCTTCCCTAATAAGAATAATATCTTGTTACCGGGTATGTATGTCAGTGCGCGCTTGACTCAAAGCGTCATCACTAACGCTGCTTTAGTGCCACAAAGTGCCGTTATGCGGACACCGAAAAGCGAAACGCAAGTTTATATCGTTGATGAAAATAACAAAATCCAAGTACGTCCTGTCACTATTAATGGCACCTACAAAGATCAATGGGTCGTCACTGATGGCTTAAAAGCAGGGGATAAAGTGGTGGTGATCGGTGGCTCAAAAGTCAAACCTGAGCAAGAAGTCGTCGCCAAACCTTTAGAAAATCCAAATGCTGCTCCTGCTAAGCCGGGCGCGCCAACTGCTCAAACGCCGCAGCAAGCTGCAAAAGCGATGGATAAGCCAGCTAGTAAAGATACCTCTGCTAAAAAACCAGCAGAATCTACCGCTAACTAATTCCATTCAAAGATAGGAAGACTAGGAATATACTATGTCACGTTTTTTTATTGATCGCCCTATTTTTGCTTGGGTGATGGCTATTTTGGTCATGCTCATCGGGGTAATATCGGTTATCAACCTGCCGATTGAGCAGTATCCACGCATTGCACCGCCAACCATTTCGGTGAGCGCAAGCTATCCTGGTGCGAACGCGCAGACCGTTGAAGATTCAGTGGTTCAGATTATCGAACAACGTATGAAAGGGCTTGATGGCTTGATGTATATGTCATCATCGAGCTCGTCAAATGGTGGCGCATCTGTAACGCTTACCTTTGAAAACGGTACCGATCCTGATACCGCACAGGTACAGGTACAGAACAAACTGCAAGCCGCGATGAGCTCACTCCCTGAGTCCGTACAGCGTCAAGGTGTCAACGTCAATAAATCCTCTAGTAGCTTTTTAATGGTACAAGGGTTTATTTCTGAAGACGGCAGTATGGATAACAGCGATATTGCTGACTATATCAACTCAAACGTCGTTGACCAGCTCAGCCGTGTCGAAGGTGTGGGTGAAGTGCAGGTGTTTGGTTCAGCCTATGCCATGCGTATCTGGCTTGATCCTTCGCTGCTACGTAGTTATAACTTGGTGCCAGCTGATGTGGTCAATGCCGTACGTGCGCAAAACGCGCAGGTGTCTGCTGGCCAATTAGGACAAGCGCCTGCAGATACGGATCGACAGGTTATTAACGCCACGGTTACCGTGCAAAGCTATTTACAAACCCCTGAAGAATTTAAAAATATCTTATTAAAAACCGATACCTCTGGGGCAAAGGTTCGCCTAGGTGATGTTGCAAAAGTTGAAATCGGTAGTGAAAACTATAGTGTGACTGCGCTTTATAATGGGCAGAGTTCCGCTGGTCTCGGTATTTCTTTGGCGGGTGGTGCAAACGCGCTTGAAACTCGTGAAGCCGTTGGCGCTCGTATGGCGGAGCTTGAACAGAATTTCCCAAAAAATCTGACGACCGTTGTTCCTTATGACACCACGCCATTTGTACGTTTGTCTATTGAGCAAGTAGTCAAAACACTAATCGAAGCGATTGTTTTAGTCTTTATCGTCATGTTCATTTTCTTACAAAACTGGCGCGCGACCATTATTCCAACGCTTGCTGTACCCGTGGTATTACTGGGTACTTTTGCCGTCTTATATATCGCTGGCTTTAGTATCAACGTATTGACCATGTTTGCCTTGGTATTGTCCATCGGTCTACTGGTCGATGACGCCATCGTTGTCGTTGAAAACGTTGAGCGTATCTTGGAAGAAGACCCTCATATTTCCATTAAAGACGCGACCATACAATCGATGGGCGAGATTAGTAAAATCGTTGTCGGTATCGCCTTGATTCTATCGGCTGTTTTCGTACCGATGGCCTTCTTTGGTGGCTCAACCGGCGTCATTTATCGTCAGTTCTCCATTACCCTGATTACCGCCATGGTACTGTCAGCATTAGTGGCGCTTATCTTTACCCCTGCCCTATGTGTGACCTTGCTGAAACGTAGTAAAAGCCACGAGAAAGGAACTACTGAAGAGCAAAAAGGTTTCTTCGGTTGGTTTAACCGCTCTTTTTATAAAGTCAGCCGTAAGTATGAAAACTCTGTCGGTAAAAGCTTTAAATTTAAGTGGTTATACTTAATCGGTTATGCCGCCATTATTGGCGTCATGGCCGTGGTATTCTTACGTATTCCGGGCTCGTTTTTACCCGAGGAAGACCAAGGTATTATGTTTACCTTAGTACAGCTTCCTGCTGGGGCGACGCTTGATGAAACGGAAGCAGTACTAGAAAAAGTCACCAACTATTATGAAACCCAAGAAAAAGACAACGTGGCGTCTGTGTTCTCTGTGGCAGGCTTTAGTTTCGCCGGTCAAGGTCAAAATATGGGTCTGGCTTTCGTACGTTTGACAGACTGGGCGGAGCGAAGCGGCGATGAAAATACCGCACAAGCGGTCGCTGGTCGAGCGATGGGTTATTTCTTTACCCAGTTAAATGAAGCGCAAGTCTTTGCGATTGTACCGCCCGCTATTACCGAACTAGGTAACGCCAGTGGTTTTGATTTGATGATTCAAGATACGGGTAACGTCGGTCATGAAGGCTTACTGGAAGCACGTAATATGCTGCTCGGTATGGCTGCGCAAAACGATCAAGTAACAGGCGTGCGTCCAAACGGTCAAGAAGATGCGCCGCAGTTAAAAATTAATATCAATCAAGAACAAGCCGCTGCTTATGGGCTGTCATTGGCTAATATTAATAGCGTCATTTCTACCGCTTGGGGTTCAAGCTATATCAATGACTTCGTTGACCGTGGTCGTATTAAGCGCGTGTTTGTCCAAGGCGAGCCAAGCAGTCGTACCAATCCTGATGATATCGGCAAATGGTATGTACGTAATGATTCCGGTGAAATGATTCCATTTGATGCGTTCTCAAGCAGTGAATGGCAATCAGGCTCGCCGCGTCTGACCCGTTATAACAGCTTACCGTCAATGAATATCCAAGGTAGCGCCGCCCCTGGTCTTAGTACGGGTGAAGCGATGAGCTCGATGGAAGCGATGATGCAAAAGCTACCTGAAGGTATCGGCTACGAGTGGACGGGTATGTCACTTGAAGAGCAAAAGTCAGGTGCCCAAGCGCCGATGCTTTATGCCCTGTCGATCTTGGTGGTATTCTTATGTCTCGCCGCTCTATATGAAAGCTGGTCTATCCCCTTCTCTGTACTATTGGTTATCCCGCTTGGGGTACTAGGTGCGGTGATATTTACCTGGCTACGCGGCTTTAATAACGATATCTACTTGCAAGTTGGTCTACTAACGGTCGTTGGTCTATCAGCCAAAAACGCTATCTTGATTATTGAGTTTGCAAAAGAGCATCAAGAAGAAGGTAATACGCTAAAAGAAGCGGTTATGATAGCGGCGCGTCAACGTCTGCGTCCAATTATCATGACCTCACTTGCGTTTGGACTTGGTGTTGTGCCATTATTCATCGCCACAGGTCCGGGCTCAGGCAGTCAAAACGCCATTGGTACCAGCGTGGTAGGTGGTGTTGTCACCGCGACGTTATTAGGTATCTTCTTTATTCCAATGTTCTTTATTTGGGTACGTAGTTTATTCCCTTACAAATATGAGAATAATAAACCCAACAATAAAGATGACGGTGATGACGGCACACCTGGCCCGCAAAACCCAACGCCTTCTGACCCAATGCCTTCTGATAGTTATCAGCCTGCAAGCTTTGGAGATAATATACAATGAGTGCTCAAAAAAACTTTACCTTAAACTCAGCAGCGGTAGCTACTATAGCTACCACTGCCCAACCAGCGCTAGCAGTACTGCGTAAAAATGGCGGTCGCCTCATTGGCCTCACCGCCTTAGCACTGAGCATGGCTGCTTGTAACACCATTCCAAAAGCAGATATGCGTCCTGTGCTTGCTGAACCAAACGTGCCTATCGAACAAACCTATGGCGCGTTCGACAAAGAAACCGTCAGCAGCGCCAATCAAGCCAGTATTGCCGCGCAGCGCTGGCAGGAGTTTTATAGCGACGAGCGCTTAAAAGGTCTGATTGCCTTAGGCTTAGAGAACAACAAAGACTTTGAAAGTGCACGTCTAGCCATTGAGAAAGCACGCGCGCAATATCAAATTACCGATATCAATGACCTGCCTAGAATTGATGGTAGCGGTGGTTATACGCGTCAAGCGCAAAACAGAACGGATAAAAACCCTAACAGCTCATATAATGTCAATCTTGGCTTGGCCAACTATGAGTTAGATTTTTGGGGTAAAATCGCCAGCTTAAAAGAGCAGGCGTTACAGAACTTCTTAGCGACTACGGCAGCGAAAGACACCACCCAAATCAGCTTGATTAGTAATATTGCTCAAAGCTATGCCAATTTGAGCTATAGCCTTGCGCAGTTAAAACTGGCTGAAGCGACGGTCGAAAGCCGTGAGAAGTCTCTATTTATCGCTGATAAACGCTTTGAAGCGGGTATAGATCCCAAACTGCCGTCTTTGCAAGCCAGTGCATCACTAGAGAATGCCAGACTTGCCGTTTTACAGGCGCAAAGCAGTATTTTAAGATCGCGTAATGCGCTGCAGTTTTTGGTCGGTGGCCCCATTCCAACCAATCTTATTCCAGCGCCTGCAGTTAGCAATATCACAAGCCAGCAGATATTTAGCGCCGGCTTACCAAGTGAATTGCTGCGCTATCGCCCTGATGTATTGGAAGCAGAGTACAATCTAAAAGCGGCGGGTGCCAATATCGAAGTAGCACGCGCCTCTTACTTCCCATCTATCAGCTTAGCCAGTAGCGTGGGCTTGAGTAGTGGCAGTTTAGATGATTTATTTAAGAGTGGTTCGGTTGGCTGGTCATTTGGTCCAAGCATTAGCGTACCTATTTTTGATGCCGGCCGCTTAGATGCCAATTATGATGTGGCGAAAATTGAGCGCGAACAGACGCTAGCAAACTACGAGCGCTCTATTCAAACCGCGTTCCGTGAAGTATCGGACGTCCTAGCGACACGCGCGACATTGGGCGACCAGTTGGCCGCCCAGTACCGTCTGCAAGATAACTTTGAACAAACGTATCAGATTGCCGATGCGCGCTTTAAAGCGGGTATTGCCAACTACCTAGATGTACTCGATGCGCAGCGTTCGCTATTTTCAACGCAACAAGGTATCTTGGACTTAGAGCTACAAAAAATCATCAGCCAAATCGAGCTTTATCAAGTGCTAGGTGGCGGTGCCAACCTTGATGTACCAACGGTCATTCCTGTACCGCATAAAAACTTAGTGCAATTGGTCAATCTACCGGCCAATAGCAATAAAGCCAAAGCGGTCGATGCTATCGAAGCTGCCAGCTCAGCTCGCGTGGCTTCTGCACAAGAAGCGCAAGCGATTAAGCAGGCACAGCCAATAGAGAAAGCAACTTTTAACCCAACGGCTGTTGTCGATGTCAATAATGATGGCAAGACAGACGCTGCTGTCGGCGTGGTCACTGAAAAGACCACTACGAAAGAGGCCAATGTTGAGCAAGTACCGGTCACGCAGATTAATGAGCGTTAAGTAGCTCTAAAGGTTGTGGGAAAATTTTCCTCACCTTGATAGTCGATATCTACAATCAGCCCTACCGACTTGGTAGGGCTTTTTGCTTTCGATAGTCACTATTGGTTATAGTAGTGCCAGTTATCGCGCAAAATTATACTAACAACCTTTTTATTCTCTTAATGATACCAATCTTATAAAAACCAGTCTTTAAAACAGCTGTTTCCATGAAGCTGATAAATAACCATGCTTAAAATCAAATAAGGAAACCTCATGACTTATACTTTTAACCGTCAATTCCCTGAAACCCGCTTGCGTCGCTTGCGTTATAACGATAATGTCCGCGCGATGATTCGTGAAGTTGAGCTGCATCCTAAGCATTTTATCGCCCCTGTTTTTGTCTTAGAGGGCGAAAACAAGCGTGAAGCAATCGCTAGCATGCCAGGCGTTGAGCGCCTATCGATTGATCTGTTGATTAATTATGCCAAAGAATTATTAGCAGAGGGCGTCACCACTATCGATATCTTTCCTGTCATTGATAATTCATTAAAAACGCCTGATGGCAAATCGGCTTATGATGAAAATGGCTTAAGCGCGCGCGCCGTCAAAGCGGTCAAAGATGCCGTGCCAGAAATGGTGGTAATGACTGATGTGGCGCTAGACCCTTATACCTCTCACGGTCAAGACGGTCTGCTCGATGACAGCGGCTATGTGGTCAATGATGAAACCGTCGAAGTCTTGGTCAAGCAAGCACTCGTCCACGCTCGCGCAGGCGCTGATATCATCTCGCCAAGTGATATGATGGATGGCCGTATCAAAGCTATGCGTGATGCCTTTGAAGCTGAAGGCTTTGTCAACACCGCTATCATGGCCTATTCTGCCAAATATGCTTCTGCTTACTACGGTCCGTTCCGTGATGCCGTTGGTAGCGCCGGCAACTTAAAAGGTGGGCATAAAAAGCAGTATCAAATGGACTTTGGCAACCGCGCCGAAGCGCTGCACGAAGTTGCCATGGATATCAATGAGGGTGCTGATATGGTGATGATTAAACCGGGTCAGCCATATTTAGACCTGATTCGTGAAGTTAAAAACACCTTTGGCGTACCAACCTTTGCGTATCAAGTGTCTGGTGAATACGCCATGCATATGGCTGCTATTCAGAACGGCTGGCTGACCGATGCGGTGATTTTGGAATCCTTGATTGGTTTCCGTCGTGCGGGCGCTGATGGGATTTTGACGTATTTCGCCCTAGAAGCGGCTCGTCAGTTGAATAACGCTTAATATAAATTAAATCGCTTTATACAAAGAACCGCGCCAGCTTCTATAGAAGCTGGCGCGGTTTTTTCTTAGCTTAATTTAAAAAGCTCAATAAAAGCTAGAAATGCGTACGGTCATGAGGTTCGTTAAAGTCAAGCAGCGGACCGACGGGGATAATACGCGTGGGATTGATGTTGGCGTGACTGGTATAATAATGCGCCTTGATATGCTCGATACTGACCGTCTCGGCGATACCGGGCACCTGATATAAATCACGCAGATAGCCCCAAAGGTTGGGATAATCAACAATACGGCGGATATTACATTTAAAATGCCCAACATATACTGCATCAAACCGTACTAGCGTGGTGAATAAACGCCAATCGGCTTCAGTAATCGTATCACCGAGCAAGTAACGTTGGTCAGCTAAGCGCACCTCTAGCGTATCAAGCGCGTCAAATAGCATCACTACTGCTTCTTTATAGGCAGCTTCGGTCGTGGCAAACCCTGCTTTATACACGCCGTTATTGACCGCTGAATACACGAATTCATTAATCGTATCGATTTCTGCAAGCAACGCTTTTGGTAAAAAATTAACGTCCGTCGCCCCTACTTCATCGAAAGCAGAATTTAACATCCGAATAATCTCAGACGATTCATTACTAACGATGGTATTGGTTTTTTTATCCCATAATATTGGCACTGTGACGCGTCCAGTATAGTTGGGCTTAGCCGCTACATACACCTCATACAAATAGCTGGCATTGACAATCGGATCGGCAATCACGCCAGCACCTTCTGCAAACGTCCAACCTTTATCGCCCATAAAGGGATGCACGACAGACAGCGAAATCATATCTTCCAAGCCTTTGAGCTTGCGATAAATCGTGGTGCGGTGCGCCCACGGACAAGCAAGCGACACATATAAATGATAGCGATTGGCTTCGGCCTTAAAGCCACCCACGCCGGTTGGGCCTGCGCTACCGTCCGCTGTTACCCAGTTTCTAAAACCAGCATCTTCGCGTACGAAGCGTCCACCGCTCGCCTCGGTGTCATACCACTTATCTTGCCATTGACCATCGACCAATAAGCCCATGTTTTGCTCCTATTTATTTTAGTTTTAAATGAATGGATACTAAAAACGACTGCTAGCAAACAATCAGCATTAAATAACTGTCATCGTTATTAGTTTTAAGAGTTATAGTAACATTTCTATGTTGCCTAGCCCTAAAGCTTTGTTCGTCTCTCAAACAAAGCTTAATGACTAGCAGGTCTGGCGGAACAACAATGAGCAAGCGTTGGTGCCACCATACTTTATCAAAGATTAAGATAATGTAAGTCTCTTTCAAACAGCATTAAATACCAGTTATTTTGAACTGAGCTATTATTAGTTTTACGGGGTATTGCCGCAGTTTGCATTTTAGGGGCTGTAATAAAGCAGATTACTAGTTTAAACATCTCGACTACTCATACTATCAGTCATTTAAGATACTTTAGAATTTGATGGAATAGGATTTTATAGTGACCAGTGTTTTAGAGCTATTGCACACCATCCCGAATTGGCACTTGGCAGGCTTGTTTGTCGCTGGCATGGTCGCTTTTATCATCTCTACGGTGTCTGGCGGCGGCGGGGCCATGCTATTGATACCTGTCACCTCTTCAATGATAGGAACAGCCGTTACGCCTCCCGTGATCAATTTGGCCACGCTTATTAGCAATGCCTCACGGCTCTATCTATTTTGGCATGACATCGATTGGTCCTTGACCAGATACTATGTTCCTAGTGCCATTGTAGGGGTATGGCTTGCCGCCTTGGTATTTAGCCGCTTGGATGCAGGGTGGATTCAGTTATTGGTTGGCGTATTTTTGGTATCGACCATCTTCCAATATAGGTTCGGTAAAGTCGATAAAACCTTTGATATGCCAAAATTCGGCTTTATACCTTTGGGTTTTGTCATTGCTTTTATGAGTACTTTGGTCGGTGGTCTCGGCCCTATACTCAACCCTTTTTATATGAATGCTGGGCTAGAAAAAGAAAACCTGATTGCTACTAAAACTGCCAACTCCTTTTTTGTGGGTATCATGCAAATCGGCGGCTACGCTTTCTTTGGCGTATTCCCTGCCAGACTTTGGCTATATGGACTGGTACTAGGGTTAGGCGCGGTCGTCGGCAATATCATTGGTAAGCATTTTTTAGCGGGAATGACGATTAGTCAGTTTAGAATAATGCTACTCATACTCATGGTTATTAGTGGGCTGATAATGATAATAAGAAACGTCAATGTGCTGTTTTAATAAGTCATTTGGTTTTATTGACGGTCTATCATAATGATTAAATGATATTGATTTCATAACTAAATTTCCCTGCCAGTCCATATGACTCTCTATACTCGATAGGGTCACCCTCTAAATTTTTGGCAATACGGCATACTTTAACCAAACTTTCTTGTTTATTATTGCCTAAATAAGGGTCTATATGATTGGTTATAAAAAATAGAGTCTCGACGGCAGACGACACAAACTGTCCACATTTTGTATAATAAAAAGGATAAAGAAGATTCTCAAAATCTTCAGGCGCCAAGTTGGTAAAGGCTTCGTAACAGCTTTTAGGAAGCCATATCTTTTCACTCAGTAAGACTTTGTCTTCGACGATACGAACCCGCTCTATATAAATGAGCGCTTCATGTTCATCTATATCTAATTTTTGGTTAATATCATCAATCGCGTCTATCACTGAGATTTTTTTAATTATTCCTGTTGGCGTGACATAACCAGATTCTTTATCACGAAATTTAAAAAATCTTAATAATGAGCTATTAAAATCTGGACGCTTTAAAAACGTCCCTCTGCCCTGCTGTTTTATTAAAACCCCTTCCTCCACCAGTTTTTCAACCGCTTTACGCACGGTGCCTACCGATACCTGATATTTATCAGCAAACTCTTGCTCGCTAGGTAAAGGTGTGTTTTCATCCCACTTGCTCTCTGTCAGTAAGGTTTGTATGTGCCATCTTACCTGCTCATATCGTGGCATTTTAAAGTTTTTGAAATTGTCTATCATTGTTTCACCGTCATGGAAAATTTTTAATAACTCGATTTTTTTAAGCGACATTATTGCCGTAAAAGTAAGACTATTCTAATCGTTTTAATAGGTATTTTTGATCCGCTTGTTATTATCAACCTTATCTAATTCATATGAGTTTTTTTGCTATCATTCTACTTAATTAGAGGCGCTGCTAAGGCTTATTTGACTTATCGTTTATAAAGTTATTTTTCGATATTAGCGTACTGCTTTTTACTCTATAAAAGCTGCTATGACTTTTTATAGAATTCATACCGTTAAAATCAAGGGGCAGTTGTGACACTTTATATTCTCGCAGCCATCGTAATATGCATTATTTTAGGCTATACCACCAAAATCAATATCGGCTTGTTTGCTATTGCGTTTTCGTATCTGATTGGTTGTTTCGGTATGGGTCTAAAGGCTTATGAGATTATTGAGCTATGGCCGCTAAAAATCTTCTTTGTTATTTTTGCTGTGACGCTTTTTTATAACTTCCCTCTCGCAAACGGTGCGTTAGAGAAATTATCGAATCATTTAATCTATAGGTGTCGTCATTTTCCAGCATTTTTGCCATTGATTATATTTTTTGTTGCTACAGTTGTCGCAGGCTTAGGCGCAGGCTATTACACCGTTTTAGCGACAATGGCACCGATGATTTTGCTTTTGTCTAAACGCACCAATTTAAATATCGTCATTGCCACCTTATCTGTCAATTATGGCGCGCTCGCCGGTGCTAACTTTATTACCTCACAAAGCGGCGTTATCTTTAGGGAGCTGATGCGCGGCGCAGGTGTGGCAAACGACAATAGCTTTACGTATGTTTTAGGGGTTTTCGCTGCTACTTTTGTCATACCTGTAATTCTCTTGGGTGGCTATAGCGTGTTCAATGCCAAAAATAGCAAAATCTCGATTCAAACGACAGTGCCAGAGCCTTTTGATAGTAAGCAAAAACAATCTATTATGCTGATTTTTATCATGATGGCGACTGTGCTTATCGTGCCCATTTTAAATCTGCTCATGCCGCAAATATCAGCGATTGAGTTTTTGAACGCTCGGATCGATATTGGTTTTATCGCGGTTATTTTTGCTTTAATCAGCCTATTTTTAAAGTTAGGCGACGAAAGAGCGGTGATAGCACTCATACCTTGGAATACGCTTATTATGATTTGCGGTGTCGGTATGTTGATTCGCCTCGGTGTAGAGGTAGGAGTTATTTACGAGCTAACCGAATGGCTCAGTACCAACGTCCCTATCTGGTTGATACCGACGCTAGTCTTCGTTATCAGCGCAATCATGTCCGTATTTGCCAGTACACTTGGCGTCGTCGCCCCTACTTTATTTCCTATAGTGTTACCCCTAGCCGTTGCTTCTGGCATAAGTCCTTTATTACTCTTTACCTGTATTGTTGTGGGCGCGCAAAGCTCATCACTGTCACCTTTTTCATCAGGTGGTAGTCTCATGTTAGGCGCCTCTCAAGTCGTTATAGAAAAAAATAAGCTCTTTACTGCTCTGTTATTCAAAGCTGTGCCCTTAGACATTTGTGTTGGGATAATAGCAATCTTAGTGATCCAACTTATCTTTTAATCCCTTATAAATAAGAGAAAGCTATAAAAGTGTTTGTTATTTATAACTGAAAGCTAAGCATAGGAATAATAGTCAATACCCTTATGCGTCTCTATAGTATAATAAAATTCATACAGACATACATATGTTTCTTGTCATTTACAAAATATTCTGTTACTTTTATACAGTGACAAAAAAACATATTTTGATGAAGTACAGTAACTTCGTTAGTCTGATCGTAGCTTCAAACCTTAATAACGGGTTGCGCCGATCAGAATTCTATTGAAACTTTAGTATAAATATACACACAAGGAGTGTCGTGTGAAAAAACTTTCCTATCTGGCTCTTGGCCTATCTATTCTATCTTTGACTGCCTGTAATAACGCTAATGAAACGGCCAGTACAGATGCAGCAGCGACAGATGGCTCAAGTGAGCTGACTGCTCCTTCACGTCCTGAATGTATCGCACCTGCCAAGCCAGGCGGCGGCTTTGACTTGACTTGTAAGCTTGCTCAAGCGGGTTTGAAAGACACTGGCATCTTAAAAGACCCTATGCGTGTGACTTATATGCCAGGCGGGGTTGGTGCGGTTGCTTATAACAAAATCGTTGCCAATGATCGTGATAACGGTGATGCCATTATTGCCTTCTCAACCGGCTCTATTCTTAATTTATCGCAAGGTAAATTTGGTAAATTCACTGAAAAAGATGTGAAATGGCTAGCCGGTGTCGGCACAGATTATGGCGCTGTCGCCGTCAATGCGGATTCAGACATCAAAACTTTAGATGATTTGGTTAAGGTTCTAAAAACAAATCCAAAATCAGTCAGCTTCGGCGCGGGCGGTAGTGTCGGCGGTCAAGATTGGATGCAAACTGCCATATTGGCCAAAGCCGTTGGCGTCAACCCTAACGACATGACCTATGTTGCAATGGAAGGCGGCGGTGAAGCAATCACAGCGGTTATGGGTAATCACATCACCGCCGTTAGTGCAGGCATTGCCGAGCTTATGCCGCAAACCACTGCTGGTAAATTGCGCGTCCTAGCCGTATTTGCCGATGAAAGGTTAGGTGGCACTATGAGCGATATTCCTACTGCTAAAGAGCAAGGCTATGATGTCACGTGGCCGGTCGTACGTGGATATTACATGGGTCCAGATGTGAGCCCAAGTGCTTATAACTGGTGGAAGAATGCCTTTGATAAGATGCTTGCTGATCCAAAGTTTGCTGAGCTACGTGAACAGCAAGAATTATTGCCATTCTCTATGACCGGTGAAGAGCTACAAGAGTATGTTTATAAGCGTACGGGTGAGCTTCGTGAGTTGTCTGCTGAATACGGTCTTGTTGAGGCTGAAGCCAAATAGTGAGCTTGGTGTTCAATCACGTTATTGATTGAATACTAAAGTTTGATCGTATTCTTAAAAGGCTGGCAGAAAATAGAGATGCCAGCCTTTTTGCCCTAACATTCTAGGAGTCCTATTATGACTATGGAACGTCTGTTTTCTGGGCTAATGGCACTGGTGAGCTTATTTTTAATATACCTAGCCATTGGCTATGTCGCTCCTATTGCCTATGATCCCATCGGCCCTCGTCCTTACCCGATTTTAATCTTTTCATTGCTGGCATTTGGCGCGCTAGTTGTTGCTTTTCGTCCAGCAAGCTTTACCAAGCCGATAGAATTAGGGCTTACCAAACCAATTATTAGAAACTTAGTACTCTGTGCGCTTGCGTTACTCGTCTATGGTTTGATTTTTGAGGTACTGGGCTTTATTGTTGCCACCATTCTGATGTCCTTTGCCGTAGGTTTACTATTTGCTGGCAACCCGCTTAAAAGCTTTATCTTTTCAGTGTTAATCAGTATTGGCTTATACGTCTTATTTGACATACTTTTGGATGTCAAATTACCACTTGGATTATTATCAGGGATAATAGGATAGCCAGTATGGATACTTTTGAATTTTTAATGCACGGTTTCGCTATTGCATCTACCCCAGAGAACTTACTGATTGCACTTATCGGTGCTTTTTTGGGTACCATTGTCGGTATGTTGCCTGGACTTGGTCCTATTAACGGTGTGGCGATATTACTGCCTTTCGCCTTTGCTTTAGGATTACCACCAGAAAGTGCGCTCATCTTACTTGCCGCCGTCTATCTTGGTTGTGAATATGGTGGTCGTATCTCCGCCATTCTCATTAACGTGCCAGGTGATGCTGGCGCTATTATGACGACATTAGATGGTTATCCATTAGCCAAACAAGGCAAGGCCGGTATTGCACTTTCTTTATCCGCCGTCAGCTCCTTCGTTGGTGCGACGATTGCCACGATCGGTGTGGTTTTATTTGCCCCGTTATTAGCCAAGTGGGCCATCTCATTTGGGCCCGCCGAATATTTTGTATTGATGGTATTTGCTATTACCTGTCTCAGCGGTTTGGTCGGTGATCAACCCATTAAAACTGGTATTGCCGCTCTAATCGGTCTTGGTTTAGCGACGGTTGGTGTCGATGCGGTTACAGGGATTTACCGCTTTACTTTTGATTCGGTCAACCTATCTGATGGTATTCAATTCACCACTATTGTGATTGGTTTTTTCAGTGTCAGTGAAATCTTAATCTTACTCGAAAAAACTACTACTGGACACAAGGTAATTGAGCAAGGTAAGCGTAGTTTATTAAACCTTAAAGAGTTTATGTTTACCTTAGGCGCGATGTTACGTAGTGGTTTAATGGGCTTTGTTGTTGGTATTTTACCGGGTGCAGGGGCTACTATTGCGAGTGCCATGACTTATGCCAGTGAACGCAAAATCGCTGGTGACAAAGGTACGTTTGGTGACGGTGATCTGCGCGGTGTTGCATCGCCAGAGGCAGCGAATAATGCCTCAGCTTGTGGCTCGTTTGTGCCTATGCTGACTTTAGGTGTGCCAGGTTCAGGTACTACAGCGGTTATGATGGGTGCGCTAACTTTGTACAACATCACTCCGGGCCCGCAGTTATTTACCGAGCAGCCTGATATCGTTTGGGGTCTGATTGCCTCTTTATTTATCTGTAACGTTATTTTGCTGGTAATGAATATTCCATTGGTTGGCTTATTTGCAAAATTGCTAAATGTGCCAAATTATATCTTAATACCAGCAATTGCTGCGGTCAGCTTTGTTGGAGTATACTCAATCCATAGTACGACTTTTGATTTGGTCTTTATGGTCGCACTTGGGGTGTTCGGTTATTTCTTACGTAAGTTAAACTTTCCATTATCAGCGCTTATTTTAGGTTATGTTTTGGGCGAGCTGATGGAATCCAATTTAAGACGCGCGCTATCTATTTCTCAAGGTGAGCTAAGTATTCTGTGGGGCAGCCCTATCACTATGGTGTTATGGTTATTGGCTATTTTGATGGTGTTTATGCCAGTGTTGCGCAGTATCTATCGCAGAAAATTTAAGCCTGCTGTTTAGTTTTTAGCGATTCTGTTTTTGAAACACTCTGCTGTGGTGGTTATACTTTAAGTATGATCACCATTTTTTTATGAAAATTAGCGCCTACCTTCTCATTAAAATTGGATAAATTGGCAATGGTCAGATAAAAAGCTGTTGCCGCTGGTGAGCCAAGTGCGATTGCGTCAGGGTCAGCTTCTTGGAGGATTGCTGACGCTAGGATTTGATTTAAATGTTGAAGCTCAGTTAGACGCCGTTACTCTTGAAATCGTTAAAACATCTGACATCGCAGGCGAGGTTTTAAAAACAGATCAAGTAAGATCCTCTGTTGCTCGGCATTTAGGGGTTGATAACCATAATATGCCTGCGGCCTCACGAGAAATTGATGCAGTGGTTGAGATGATGTTAGATGCAACATTCCACTATCAAAAGCCGTTATTGTTAGAAGATTTGCTCGGTTGGCATCGAGCGCAGTTCCCAGAAGGCTATGACCGAGAGCGAGTCCTAGTTATACCCTCCCGCAACCTTCTTGACAGCTTCATCGTTAAATTCGGCTCTGGAAGGTAGTTTTCTTGTTCCTGGTAAGCTCCGACTAATACGCCTAGTTTACCAAGTTTAGCTCTACGGTTTCTTCAGCATAGCTCATTGATGCTACCAGTGATACCAGTGCGCATGTCTTTTTCAATTTCTTCCCAAACGTATAAAATCTTGCGACCACCAAAAGGACGTATGTAATGAATGCCCTCAATAAGTACGCTATCCTTAAGCTCACTACGGATCGTGCGCGGATTGTATTTGATACGCTCAGAAAGCTCTTGGGTTGTCAGGTAAGTGTGTGACATAATACATTCCTTATATAAAGTTTAATCATAATGGTACTTTTGAACATCATAGTTGTAATTTAACATATTTTTATAACTATGTAAGTACTTTTTACAACTAAGATTGGAGTTTTAATGTGATAGTTAATCATTTACCGACTTTGTTAGCCGAAAGAAGATTAAAGGTAGCGGATGCCGTACGCTCTACAGGAATCAGCAAAACGACGTTACATAAAATATATAACGACCAATCATCAAGAATTGATTTTGATACCATTGATAAGCTGTGTGAGTTCTTAGAAGTTGAGGTTGGAGATATCTTTGAATATGTTGCTAGCTCCGATGCGGAGAATGTACAAGCGCTAGACTCTAAGAAAAATTAATCATAAGCTTAGGCTGTATAGTTAACTGCAGATTTAGATACGATTTATCATATGTGTTAGACATTAAAAAACCCAAATCACGTGATGATTCGGGCTTTCGCTAATATAGACTTTCAAAACATGTAAACTACAAACATTGATAGTATTTAAGGTTGAGGTCAAAAAGCTCCATTATTTAACGAGCCAAAAATACGTTAGGCACGCCTTGGGCACATTTTAGGCACACAGGATTTTTAATAGAGTTTACTTGCGAATAGAAAAACAGAGTTTTTAACTAATGTATAATTTCGATTTGCGCTACAGCCCTTATAAAACGGGCATAAAAAAAGCCCCAATCTTTATGATTGGGGCTTTCGAATCTGGTAGGCGTAACTAGATTCGAACTAGCGACCTCTACCATGTCAAGGTAGGTCAACCAAAACCCATAAATGTATCTTATATTACATCCCTTTATTTATAATGCCTACAGCGATTTTTAACTTCACGAAAACGCAAAGTTATTTAAAATCATATTAGATTTATTTCGTAAATAGGCACTATAAAATTATAGTGTTTTTACCTCCACTCCCTCCTCGGTTTTTTGAGCTAATTACCTATATTTTCTCCACTTTTTCTGTCCTTTTTACTAAAAAGGCTAGGTTTAACTCATCATTTCGGCGATGACTTTCCTTGTTTATTAAGTTCAATCTCTGCATAATATAAGGAGAATAGCCCTCTAACTTCTGCAGGTTTTGGTCTTATTATGAAACACGTTACTTATATTCATGAACACCCCAATTGGACAGATTGGCAATGGTCAGATAAAAAACTGTTGCCGCTGGTAAGCCAAGTGCGATTGCTTCAAGGTCAGCTTCTCGGAAAATTGCTGACACTAGGATTTGATTTAAATGTTGAAGCTCAGTTAGACGCCGTTACTCTTGAAATCGTTAAAACATCTGAGATCGAAGGTGAAATTTTAAAAACAGATCAAGTAAGATCCTCTGTTGCTCGGCATTTAGGGGTTGATGACCATAATATGCCTGCAGCCTCACGAGAAATTGATGCAGTGGTTGAGATGATGCTAGATGCAACATTCCACTATCAAAAGCCCTTATTGTTAGAAGATTTGCTCGGTTGGCATCGAGCGCTGTTCCCAGAAGGCTATAGCGGGCTTTATCGTATTAAAGTCGGTAAGCTTCGGGATGACAGTCAAGGCGCTATGCAAGCAGTTTCAGGAGGCTATGGCCGAGAGCGAGTGCATTTTGTTGCTCCTCATGCAGACAGGATTTTTGATGAGTTGGATCTTTTTTTACAGTGGCTTAATATGCCGTCTAGCCAGCAAGATAATTTAGATTTGGTCATTAAAGCGGGTATCGCGCATTTATGGTTTGTGACGTTGCATCCTTTCGATGATGGTAATGGACGGCTGACAAGAGCAATCACGGAGCGAATGCTAGCAAAAAGTGATGGTAGCGCTCAGCGCTTTTATAGTATGTCCGCGCAAATTCTAAATCGGCGCAATGATTATTATAAGGTGTTGGAACGTACACAAAAAGGCGATCGCGATATTACTTTGTGGCTGGTTTGGTTTTTAGAAACGCTGAAAGACGCTTTACTTGCAGCTCAAGCGACCACCGATAAAATTATGGATAAAGCCAGCTTTTGGCAGATGCATCGACATCATGCGTTAAATGATAGACAGATTAAGATGCTTAATAGTTTGATGAGTGACTTTTACGGCAAGTTGACCACTAAAAAATGGGCGACTATTAATAAGTGCTCGATTGATACCGCACTTCGAGATATCAATGATTTGATAGAAAAAGGAATGTTAGAGAAGTCCGCTGCTTCAGGGCGTAGTACAAATTATGAGATTGTTTTATAAGCTTGGGCACTGATTGACAGCTAGTCCTAGTTATACCCTCCCGCAACCTTCTTGACAGCTTCAGCTTTAAATTCGGCTCTAGGAGGTAGTTTTCTTGTTTCTGGTAAGCTCCGATTAATACGCTTAGTTTACCAAGTTTACCTCTACGGTTTCTTCAGCATAGCTCAGCCCCCTTTGGTTTTTATAGTTAATCAAAACAATATACATATTACAGTAATACTAAACCAGTGAGTACACCTGAAAACCTATCATTAGCCTATACCTAAAACATAAAACTTCTAAACGATAACTTAGCTATCATTAGACTTGTTTCTAAAATTAAATGATAGTAATATCTTGCTATTATCAATGAACATTAATTATTAAGTCTAAGTAATAGAGGTCGCGTTATGACCGTTCGTATTTATGTGAGAGCCAGCACTAAGGATCAAGACGCTAAGAGAGCCTTGTCTGACTTGCTTAGCTTTAGCCAAAGCTATGATGATAACCATGTTGAGTACGTAGAGCATTTCAGTGGTACTAAGCTTGATAGACCAGCACTCACTCTGTTACTCAATGATGCTGAAGAAGGCGATATTCTGCTGGTCGAAAGTGTGGATAGATTAAGCCGGCTATCTCAAGATGATTTTGCGATTCTAAAGCAGCGTATCAAAGATAAGGGCTTACGATTGGTGGTGGCGGATTTACCAACCACGCATACGGTTAGCGAGGGTATGTCTGGAGAGATTCTAAAGGTCATTAACGATATGCTGATCGATTTACTGGCAACCATGGCAAAGCTGGATAACGATAAGCGTAGAGAGCGTATCAAGCAAGGATTGGCCAATAGCGGCTATAAACCTAATGGCAAGAAGCCGAATACCGCAAAACACAACCGTATTAGAGAGTTGGCCAGTCAAACCAATATGACCAAAGAAGAGATCGCTAAGGCAGTAGGTGCGGGGGTTGCGACCGTTTATCGTGTCTTAAAACAGGGCTAACAGCTGAGGTATTTTAAATATTAGCCCATCATAATAATGATGGGCTAATATATTTTGGAAAATACTGCCCTCCCCCTATGGCAGAATAGTTGTCACCCCTAAATATTAATCCAAATGGGGGCACAAGGACCAGTCATGCCATGGGGGGGTTATGAAATAGTACGCAGTGTGCTTTGTAATGTACTTACTATGCATTTTCTATTCGTGTTTATAGGCATCGATACTCGTACTCAGCATTGTTCTCTTGATTAATTTTGATAACCGCATTAGATTAGGAATTGCTATCCTCAATAATTTTTATTACCTAGGATAGCTTCATCTATTTTCTCGTTATTCTTTAAACTGCCAATAGTAAATATCAACAGTATTTATTGATACATCATCAATATGCATCTTTAAAAATTAATACGATATCTTCTTTTGTTCCCTTGCGTGGATTACTAAAGGCATTACCATCTTTTAATGCATTATCTGCCATGAGTTCAAAGTCTTGCTCTTTGACTCCTAATTCGCTGAGATGGCCAGGGATGGCGACATCGGCAGAAAGTCTAAACAAGGCATTAATGGCTTTTTCAGCCGCTTCTATCGCTGAACAACCTACTGTATTTTCTCCGAGAAATTCTGCGATATCAGCAAATTTTTGTACATTGGCGATTAAATTATAACGGCATACATGCGGTAGTAATATCGCATTGGCAACACCATGTGGCATGTCATATAAACCACCGAGTTGATGTGCCATAGCGTGCACATAACCTAAGTTACCATTATTAAAGGCCATACCCGCCAATAGCGAAGCATAAGCCATATTTTCGCGGGCTTTAAGATCACTACCATTGGCGACTGCAGTGCGTAGGTTGTTAGCAATCAGTTTGATAGCTTGAATGGCAGCTGCATCGGTAACTGGATTGGCATCTACTGAAACATAGGCTTCAATAGCATGAGTTAGGGCATCCATACCAGTTGCAGCCGTTAAGGCGCGTGGTTTGCCAATCATCAACAATGGATCGTTGATTGAGACCATAGGCAGGTTACGCCAACTGACGATGACATACTTTAAATGAGTTTCGGTGTCGGTAATCACGCAGTGGCGTGTGACCTCACTGGCAGTGCCCGCCGTGGTGTTTACTGAAACGATCGGTGGAAGTGGATGGCTCAGTGTATCAATGCCCGCATAGTCGCCAATCTTGCCTGGATGTGTTGCCATGATACCGATTGCCTTACCACAATCATGTGGTGAACCCCCACCTACGGTAACGATCATGTCGCATTGATTATCTTGGTAGCATGCTAGTCCGGATGTTACATCGGAATCTTTAGGGTTTGCCTGAACACCAGAAAACACGCTGCTACTGATACCGACTGCATCGAGGTAGGCAATAGTCTTTTCAACAGCACCATCTTTGAGCGTGGCTAAAAACTGGTCGGTGACGATTAAAGCGTGTTTTCCACCTAATATTTGGCAACGTTGTCCTACGACTTCTAAACAGCCTGGACCAAAGAAATTGACGTTAGGTACTAAATAATCATAATAACGCATAAGTAAATATCCTTTTTAAATATGGATCAGATTGGGGTGGTGACTATATGGAGACCTTAGAAGAATCCCATTGAATTGTCGTCATAACTGACTAAGAGATTTTTGGTTTGTTGATAATGGTCCAGCATCATCTTGTGGGTTTCACGACCGATACCTGAATTTTTGTAGCCACCAAAGGCCGCATGCGCAGGATGTAGACCATAGCAGTTTGTCCAGACTCTACCAGCCTTTATAGCGCGACCCATACGATAGGCCAAACTGATATCTCGGGTCCATACCCCTGCCGCAAGACCATATTCAGTATCATTAGCGATAGCAATGGCTTCATCTTCATCTTTAAAGGTAGTGACTGCGACAACAGGGCCGAAGATTTCTTCTTGGAAGATGCGCATTTTGTTATGACCCTTGAGCAGGGTGGGTTGTAAATAGTAGCCTTCTTTTAGTGTGTCTGATGGCACTTGGCTTTCACCACCGATTAAGACTTCTGCACCTTCATTTTTACCAATTTCGATGTAGTCCAATACTTTCTTAAACTGTTGTGCTGAGGCCTGCGCACCCAGCATGGTTTCTGTATCCAGAGGATTACCTTGACGGATATTGCGGACTTTTTCTAAGACCTTGGCCATAAAAGGCTCGTAAATAGATTCATGTATCAATGCACGCGAGGGGCAAGTACAGACTTCACCTTGGTTAAAGAAGCCCATCACCAAACCTTCGACAGCTTTATCGATGAATTTTGGATTGGCCTGCATAATATCGGCAAAGAAAATATTGGGCGATTTACCGCCAAGCTCCATAGTACTTGGAATCAAATTGGCTGCAGCATGTTTCATGATATGCATGCCAGTTGGGGTTGAGCCGGTAAAGGCGACTTTAGCAATGCGACGACTTGAAGCAAGTGCTTCACCAGCTTCGTTACCGAAACCATGTACCACGTTGAGTACACCCGCTGGTAGGAGGTCGCCAATCAACTCCAACAGTACGGTCATCGACAGTGGAGTTTGCTCGGCAGGTTTAAGTACGATGGCATTACCAGCTGCAAGTGCAGGTGCCAATTTCCATGCGGCCATCAAGAGTGGAAAGTTCCATGGAATAATCTGTGCTACCACGCCGAGTGGTTCATGAAAGTGGTAAGCTGCCATAGTTTCGTTGATTTCAGATGCACCACCTTCTTGAGCGCGAATACAGCCAGCAAAATAGCGGAAGTGGTCTGCTGAAAGTGGTACGTCAACGTCGAGAGTTTCACGAATCGGTTTACCATTGTCCCAAGTTTCAGTTACAGCTAGATATTCAAGATTGGCTTCGATTCGATCAGCTATTTTTAATAAGACCAATGAACGGTCTTGGACGGAGGTTTTACCCCATGCTTCTGCTGCGGCATGGGCCGCATCAAGGGCCAAGTCCACATCAGCTTGTTGAGAACGTGGAAATTCACCACAAGGTTCATTGTTTATTGGAGTATTGTTAATGAAATATTCGCCTCCTATAGGTTCGACGAATTTGCCACCGATGTAGTTGCCGTAGCGTGGCTTAATACTAAGTAAGCTATTTGCGTGTCCTGGTGCTGCATAAATCATGCTCGTTCCCTCTTGTTTTTGTCCCAGTATCCATACTGTTTACAGCAATATTTTCTACATTGCTTATTAAAGGACGTAGATAAAAAAGTATACATAACGATAAGATGATTATCGTTATGTATACTTTTAACGTAGTAATTTTGATTTGTCAATTCTTATTAGTGTAATGGCACCATAAGCAAATTATTAAATGAGAATTCTTCAGATATGTTTATGCAGGTATGTTTTTAAGAGTATATTTAAAAGAATACTAGTAATAAGCAATCAAGCCTGATATCAGATTAGCAGTGGGTACTGTAACAGCACAATCTGTAAAGATTTTAGTCTTGCATATTTTTCAACTTGAAAACCACCGTCTCAATTAAAGAGCGGTGGTTGATTAGAATATTATCTAGAGGCTTAAGCGCTTGTACTTTATATTTCGCCCATGTAAGAGGTCCTGTTTCTATTTAAACTTGTATTAGTGGACTTTCGAACTGAGATTAATATAGACGAGCTTTATGTTGGCATAGAAAACTGCTTCTCTTCTCGTATTGCTGCACTAGGCCAACGCTGAGTAACAGTTTTTCGGCGAGTAAAAAATCTTACACCGTCTGGACCATACATAAATAGATCTCCGAACAATGAGCGCTTCCAACCTCCAAAGCTTTGTGATGCTACTGGCACTGGTAATGGGATATTTACCCCAACCATGCCGACTTGGATATTATCAACGAAATAGCGAGCCGCTTCTCCATCTCTGGTATAAATACACGTTCCATTACCATACTCATGTTCATTTATAAGCTCTATAGCTTCTTCCATTGTCTGAACACGCATAATTTGAAGTACTGGACCAAAAATTTCTGCATCATAACTGTCCATCTCTTTTGTCACACTGTCTATCAGAGTAGGACCAACGAAAAACCCTTTCTCATGACCTGCTGGTGCCGCATTAGAACCATCAATGATTACTTTTGCTCCTTGGTTTGCAGCACTTTTGATATGCTCCAAAATTTTAGTTTTATGAGCCTGAGTAATGACAGGGCCAAAATCATTTTCTTTGTCCGAATAAGCACCTAGTTTTAGTTGCTGTATTGCCGGCTGCAATGCTTCAACCATTTTATCAGCAATATCATCACCTACTGCTACCGCAACAGATAAAGCCATACAACGTTCGCCTGACGAGCCAAATGCAGCCCCTAATAGAGAAGTGACCACATTATCTAGGTCCGCATCAGGCATGACGATTGCATGATTTTTTGCCCCGCCTAGAGCTTGACATCTTTTACCTTGGGCTGTTGCTGTAGTGTAGATATACTCAGCAATTGGAGTAGATCCTACAAAACTTATAGCTTCAATATCTGAATGATGTAATAGAGCATCAACCGCCTCTTTACCTCCGTTAACGACGTTAAGAACACCATCAGGTAAACCCGCCTCTTTTAAAAGTTTTGCGATAAACAGCGATGCACTTGGATCACGTTCAGATGGCTTTAGAATAAAGGTGTTTCCACAGACGATAGCCATAGGAAACATCCAAAGAGGAACCATAACAGGAAAATTAAATGGGGTGATGCCAGCCACTACTCCTAGTGGATGAAACTCACTCCAAGAATCAATATCTGGACCCGCATTACGACTATGTTCGCCTTTTAATAACTCTGGTGCACCACAAGCATATTCAACGTTTTCGATACCGCGTTGTAATTCACCGGCGGCATCATGCGAAATTTTTCCATGCTCTTCGCCAATTAGCCTGCAAATTTCATCAGCATTTTTTTCTAATAGCTCTTTGAATTTGAACATGACTCTAGCGCGTTTCATCGGTGGCGTTTTACGCCATGCTGGAAAGGCCGCTTTTGCAGCGATAACCGCTTCATCAATAGTTTTAGAACTACCTAAAGCAACCTGTTTACTTACTTCACCAGTAGAAGGGTTATAAATAGGTTGTGTTTGGCTCGCTTCATTAATTTCCTGACCATTAATAAAATGTCCGATAGTTTGCATAATATATATTCCTTTTATAGCATTTAGTTTATACGTAGATTAAAAGTAAGCTTTAGTTTTATTAGCTTGTCGAAACATCATCTGAGCTACTTTCTGCCCATAACAATGTATAAAGTTGAACCATTTCTTCCAAACTCGGTATTCGGGGGTTGTTGTTAGGTGAACCAGAGGAAAATGCTTGTTCACACATGGTATTTATTAGCGCATCAAAATCAGTTTTTTGAACTCCAAATTGTTCCAATGTAGGCACTTTGAGCTCGATATTGAGGTTTTTCAGATACGTAATCAAATTTATATTCGCTTGATTATCAGTATCATCAAAGCTCGCCACTCCTAATGCTCGTGCACAATCTGCATATCGTTCTGGAGTGCCTGATATGCCAAATTCAGTAATAGTTGGCAATAGCATCGCATTTGATAAACCATGCGGTACGTGAAAAAAAGCGCCAATCGGTCTGCTCATTCCATGCACCAAAGCCACCGATGAATTACAGAATGCAATACCAGCTAACGTAGAACCTAACATCATGGCTTCACGAGCATCCTCATCTTCGCCATTATGATAGGCCTTTTGTAGATTGGGCCCAATCAAACGTAATGCAGCTAAAGCCTGTTGATCACTATAAGCGTTACGTTTTTGACTGACATAAGCCTCTATAGCGTGAGTCATTGCATCAATGCCAGTATCAGCAGTGGTTCGAGGAGGCACACTCATAGTAAGGCTATAATCAATAATGGCGGCTATAGGCATAAATCCCATACCAACGCATAACAACTTTTCGTTATTTGTTTCATCAGTAATAATAGTAAATCGAGTAACCTCTGACCCTGTTCCGGCCGTAGTAGGTATCGCAATAATAGGTAAACCTGCTTCATTTACTTGACGAGGAAATTTATAGTCATTAATGACGCCACCAAATTTCCCTAAAATTGAAATTGCTTTTGCGCTATCTATAGGACTACCGCCACCTAAGGCAATCAAACCATCATATTCTTGGTGCCGTACCTGCTGCACCCCTGACTCAATAGAGCTTTCAGTAGGCTCAGGCATAGTATCTGAGAATACATCAGCTGTAATCTGAACCTCTTTTAAAATGGTTTGTAGTTTATCCACATAACCCAGTTTAACCATCATCTCATCCGTAATGATGAGAGGCTTTTTGATACCTAAGCTATCTAATATCGTCGGCAGCTTTTGACATGCATCGCGGCCTACCTCCATGATTCTTGGTAGAAGAATACTATGTGACATATTTACCTATCCTTGTGTTGATCACTATGTGTTTAATACTGTGCTAAAACGAGCCTATTAATGTACCTAAGGTAATGACTGCTATGAGTGCAAGCACAGGTACCGCAACAGCTACCACAAAGATATCTTTATAAGACTCTCTATGAGTGAGCTGACAAATTACGAGTAGAGTTATAACTGCACCATTATGAGGAAGAGCATCTAAACCACCTGATGCTATAGAAGCTACACGATGCATTAACTCGGGATTGATACCAAATTGAGAAGCTAACTGAAGATAGTTGTCCCCCATGGTATTGAGAGCAATACTTAGTCCACCAGACGCTGAGCCAGTAATACCCGCCATAACGTTTACGAAAACAGCCTCTGAAATTAGAGGGTTCTCCGGAGACAAACCTAATAAGAATTCTTTTACAATGATAAACCCGGTTAAAGTAGCGATAACCGATCCATATCCAACTTCAGATGCCGTGTTAAAAATTGGTAGCAATGACCCTAGCGCACCCTCACTGAGCGATTCTTTTAGGTCCTTCCAACGCTTCCAATTGAGCAGAATCATCGCTCCGCAAGACACTACCAAAGCTATAACAATAGCCCAAATACCAAGAACTTTAGATAGAGGAACAGCGCCAAACTCTTCAGTTGCTAGATAGCTGTTATCCATACTAGGTAATAGCCATTTTGTGCAAATGAAATTAATCAATATGACTAAGATGATTGGTAATAACGCTACAAGTAATGAAGGCTTGGCGCTATGATCGACTACCGCTAACTTATCATGATGATGTTGACCATAACCCTCTCCTGCATTTAGAGCTGTTTTAGTACGATAATTAAGCCAAATCATTCCGCCTACTAACATGATCAAGCCACCAATAGCACCAAGACCAGGGGCAGCAAAAGAATCTGTTTTGAAAAATGGCATAGGAATGGCATTTTGAATTGCCGGTGTCCCTGGTAAAGCGGTCATCGTGAAGGTCAAAGCACCCAAGGCGATAGCACCAGGAATAAGTCTTTTAGGGATGTTCAATTCGCGAAATAAAGCAGCAGCGATTGGGTATACAGCAAAGCCCACTACAAACAATGACACACCGCCGTACGTTAAAATCGCACAGGCCATGACGATAGATAAAACAGCTTGCTTCTTACCGAGTTTAGTGACGAGTGACTCTGAGATGCTAAGTGCGGAACCTGAATCATCCATCAACTTACCAAATATAGCGCCTAGTAGAAAAAGCGGGAAGAAGCTGATGATGTATCCACCCAGACCTTTCATAAATACTTGCGTATAGACGCCTAGCATCGTATTAGCCTCACCACTTAAAAGCACAGCAAGCATTGCTAGCAAAGGCGCTAACAAAATCACGCTATGACCACGGTAGGCCAAATACATTAATAAACCTAACGACAGCAAAATGGGCAATAAACTTATCATATGCACTCCCTGTGCTATATATACATAAAATCCATTTCATTATTTTCACATAACGATAAAATTTATATCGTTATGTGAAAATAACAGAATATTTTTATAATGACAAGTCTTAAATCATTAAATATTATCGTTATAATGATTAGAAACATTAGAAGTCATATGGTTAGGGAGTGACAAAGATATGAGTAATACTAAAAAGAAGGGCTCAAGTGTTGAGCGGGTTTTGCAAATTGTGGAAATTCTGGCGAGATCGCAAAGACCAATGAGCGTTAGCGACTTAGCAGATACATTGGATGTACCTATACCTAGTATGTACAGGTTATTAGATCAGCTACAAAATATCGGGTTTGTACAATTGGACTTGCCTGGGAAGGTGACCTCTGGGAAAAGAACCTATAAGTTAGCTATGGACCTATTACAGAATAATCATTTTAAAATTGAAAGACTTGCAATATTACAGCAGCTTTCAGCACAAATAGGAGAAACCGTAGGCATTGCAATTATGAAAGACCTAGATGTAGTTTATGTAGATCGCGTTTTATCTGATTGGCCACTTCAAATATATCTGCCAGTAGGAACTCATGTACCGATTTGGGCAAGTGCAAGTGGGAAGTTATTCTTATCACAACTATCCAATGCAAAATGCGAACGTATCATTAATAAAATATCGATACATGCATTAACTACCAATACGCAAACAGATAAAAAGCAATTGATGCAGACTATTTCTAAGACACGGGATACTAGAGTGGGGATAGACAACGAAGAGTTTATTCCAGGCATGGTTGCTTGTGCTGTACTCATTCCTAATGATGAAAATAAAACGTTTGCTACAGTATTCACCCATGGTCCAACTGTAAGAAAAACTTTGGATGAGCTATTAGAATATGTACCTATTATGCGAGAAGCTGCTCTCGAGCTATCCGTTACTTTTAATCAGGACTATGAATAAATTATTAGCAATGTTTATTATTTATGATACCCGTCAACTCACCTTGACCTAAGCGAATAATTTTATAGAAACTAATTTGGGATATATTAATCAGACAGTACGAGGAATTACTATTCGTGGCAACAAACGTCAGTAATTGAAAATGGTATATTTTAGGTATACACCACTTAAGCCAGTCAAATAGACCGCTTAAAATAGACTGGATACAGTCGAACATGAAATGGTAAATTAACTATCCATTATTTATAGTAATAAGTGAACTTGCCAATTTAAGAATAGGTGGCCATTTGTTTAGGAATATTTAATTCTTTATTTTTATTTGTAAACAGCTGATATATAAGGCTTTACACGCGAGGCAAGCAGACTTTGTTTACAGAATAGGCACTCTATTACTACGTAGCTGTGTTAAAAGAGGGGTATTTACCACCTTCAATTTCGATCAATTATGCCCACTTAAAACGCCCCTCGATCTTTATCTAAAGACATCACAGCGTCATATAAAAATCGATTTAATGCAATAATGCTTCATTATAATCATTATATTGCATTCATAATTGTTTTTACGCAAAATGGCTTATCTATAATCGCTTGAGCCACTCATGATAAACACCCCTACCTTAGACCCTATTGGCGCAGCATGGCTTATCCGTCATGCAAGCATCGAGCTGGTTGCCCCTTTATATGTCAGCAGTAGTATCGGTGGGCGCAGACAAACCTATAAAGACGGTGACGTCATTCATAACGCTTATCAGGAAACCGCGCGTCCACTGGACACAATCATTGCGCACTTACAATTTCACATGCGTCATGAAGTACTGAGTTTAGAGTTACTGACTCGTCTGTTTGAGCAGATAGGGGCTGATGATGTACAAGCATGGGTAAACGCTGAGCCCACAGGCAGCTATGCCCGTAGAATGGCTTTCTTGTATGAGTGGCTCATGGATAAGCAGTTAGCAGTACCGAATAATTTAGGCGGTAACTATGTGGATGCTCTAGATGCTAAGAAGCTGGTGACTTCAAGCCCTGCGCATGTCATCAAGAACGCTCGCTGGCGTATCAATGACAATCTAGCAGGAACCCGTCATTTCTGTCCTCAATTGGTGAAAACAGAGTTGTTTACGCAAGCCGCTGCACTCGATATTGCCACGATGGTTGACAAGCTGAACGATGAATTTGGGCAAGACTTACTGATGCGTGCATCCGTATGGATGACATTACGAGAGAGTAAAGCCAGTTTTACTATAGAAGGTGAAGGGAAAGAGTTAAAACGTATTGAACGTTTCGCCGATGTAATGGCACGGCGTACCGGCAAGGGCGATATTCCGCTTGATCCTGAGTCGCTAGCAGAGTTGCAACAAGACATATTGGGTAGTAAAACTATTATTCAGCAGTACGGCATCCGTCAATCACCAGTTTTTGTGTCGCATACTCAGGTCAATGGCTTTAAAGAGATTGTGCACTATATTGCGCCACCTGCTGATGACATTGCTAATAAGCTAGCAGGATTACAGGTATTTATGGAGAAGACTGAGGGACAATCGGCACTGATACGTAGTGCGGTTGCTTCCTTTGCTTTTGTGTATATTCATCCGCTAGCGGATGGCAATGGCCGAGTACATCGCTTCCTAATTAACGATGTACTCAGACGCGACCAGATCATTCATGAGCCGATTATCCTACCTATATCACAAGCCATTGCTGAGCATCCCTCAGACCGTCATGCCTATGATAAAATTTTAGACCGTGTCTCTGTGCCGCTTATGAAGCAAATCCGTGATCATTACAGCTTTGATAAAAAGGCAGTTACTTACCCTGATGGTATTCGCTCAAACTTAAATTTTGGAAATACTCACCTAATTCAACCTGCATGGCGCTTTATGGATCTAACGCCTCACGTTCAGTACTTATCAGGACTCATTGCTCATGTTATTGAAAAAGAGATGCATAACGAGTCACAGTACCTAAGAAAGCATGACCATGCACGACTGGCGATAAAAGAGATTGTTGAGATGCCCAACAGCTATGCCGATAGAATTATTCGTAGCATGCTACAAAATAAGGGTGTTAAAAGTAATAAGCTATTGAAGGATTATCCGTTTTTGGCAAATGATGAGGTTTGGGACGATATTTTCTCTGTGGTTGTAGAAACCTTTAAAGATGAAGCAGATGGTTTGAATAGTTAGAACAAACCCTGCTATACGCAAGAAAATCTGCCTTGATAATCAAGCTTAAGCTAGTATCAGTATCATCGTTGCGATAATGATTCGTTTATAAAAGATTCGGCTAAAATACTGTAACTTGAAACGTAATCAATATTTTTCTTACTTAAACAGAATATATTAGAGGAACTTTGATAACAGACAATTTTTATTTGACAAGGTTATTACAGATCCTCAAAATAATTTTGAGTATTTGAGTATTTGAGTATTTGAGTATTTGAGTATTTGAGTATTTGAGTATTTGAGTATTTGAGTATTTGAGTATTTGAGTATTTGTTTAGCTATAACAGCTATCAACTGACGCGAGCACTTAGCTGTAGCTTGTATTTCAGAATAACTACGCCCAGATTTCAGAAGGCTAGCGATAATCTTACGCTTCTCGGTATCTTTCCTACGTCCTGAATATTTACTTTCTACCTTAGCACGAGAAACACCTTACATCTGACGGTTACGTCGATCTTCATAGTCCTTTCTAGCAATAGCAGCGAGCATATAAAGCATCATCGAATTGATGGCCTGTAATACGCTGCTCATAAATACAATGCTGCTATCAGATTGAGGAGTTATATAAGAGGTCGGTAGCTCTTCTGATACTACCGCCAGCTTCTTTTCTAATAGCATTCTTTTGAGAGTATCCCAATCAGCTTGGTTCAAACGTGCTAAGCGGTCAATCTGCTCAACCAAAATTATATCGCCTTCATGGGCATCATTTATCAGTTACATTAACTGTGGACGTATTAAAGTTGCGTCTGACTCGTTTTCAACATAGAAGGCGGCAATTTTGTGACCATGATCAGCAGCAAACTATATGAGCTCACTTTTGGCACGCTTGGCATCTTGATCTTTGATGGGCGCTCTATGCTCTGATAAACATAAACACCTAAAATAGTCTGTTATAAGTAGTTCCATTATTGCAGTCTATTATAAGTAGACTATTAATTGATTAAGAGACCTGTTTTGATAGTGCCCCTGGGGTATACCCTACGATAACAGGAAAGCCATCGCGGATGACAAAACCTGTTTAGCTTTTAAACAAAACGGGTTTGTCGATAGTATGTAAGATAAGTTCGAAAAGTAACTGGAGTGTGAGACTATTCATACTGGGTCTGAATTAAAGTTTTATTGTGATTAATTTCTGCTCAATGTTATTCATTTGTCGCCACGATGAGTGATGGCGGCTTGTGATTTAGTTAGGAAAAATAATCTTGAGTAATAAGATACGTTTGTGGCATTTATAGCAGAGCTTGTTCTAGGCTTCTTTACTTACATTTTCCTGCAAGTTCTTTTTTAGTAAATGATCGAATATAAATGGGCCAAAAGGTAAGAGTGAGCCGAGTACGCCCGCAGGTATTGCCCAAAGAGGCATTTTCATTTTGATAGCTGAGCCTATAAGTATTATGATATAGGTAATAAACAACATACCGTGTGCCATACCGATGTATTTCACACCTTCTGGAATGTCCATCATATATTTTAGTGGCATGGCGATGAAGAGCAATAATAAGAAAGAGGTGCCTTCTAGATAGCCTATAAGGGTAAGACTTTTTAACGCTGTCTCTTGTTTTTTTCTAAGGCTGTGAATTTTTTCAATAGTTGGCTGAGTCTGTGACACTGTATTTTCCTTTTGTTATTATCAATAAAGAATTTATGGATTATTCAATGTCTCTATAATAATGGCTCTACGCAGAGCTTTTAAGTATTGAGTTTTAAGACCTAAAATGAGTGAGTACCTATACCAGTCATACATTACCTTCCAGTTCACATTTTATAAACATACTCAAGTATAAAAAGTATTTTTCCGTATAGAGTGAATACGACGCTAGTTCATTTTGTTTGTGATAATCGGTATCAATGTGCTTATTTATTACGCTTACTTTCTAAAAATATCATGTCAATTATAATCAATGCGACACCGACACAGACACCTATATCTGCAACATTGAAAATAGGATAATTCCAGACATCAGCATAATGCACATGGATAAAGTCAACCACTTTACCAATTCTTAAACGATCGATTAAGTTGCCAATCGCACCACCAAGCATTAAGGCCAACCCCATAGATAATAGCTTGGCTGCACGTGGCGCTTTGATTAAATAAACCGTTAAAAAGATAGCCATTACAAAAGCTAAGCCTGAGAAAAACCATTTCTGCCAACCGCCAGCGTTGGCTAAAAAGCTAAATGCTGCCCCATAGTTATAAGCGAGTGTCCAGTTGAGAAATGGTTCAATGACCGGTACGGGGTCATTGAACGCTAATGTGGTTTGGGCCAACCACTTAGTCCATTGATCAAGTATTAATACCATTATCGCCAACAAATACCAGATAAAAGCGCGACTGCCATTGGCAACCATTTTTGGCATTTTGTCCAACTTATCTTTAGGTGTTATTGAGTTGCCTGAAGTCACGTACATAGCTTTAGGCGTATGATTTATGGTTTTAGAGTCAATCGATTGATGAGTACTACTCACAGCTATAGGTACCTTCTTGTCAGCAATATTAGTACTAGCCGATTCAACGCTATTCAATTTAGTACTATCTAATCTGTCGGTAGATTCAGTCATAGTTGTTTCCTTTATCTATGTTTATACAATGAACAATGTTAAACGTATATGTTTTTGGTATACGATTATTAATCGCGCCACTTTCATAAACGGCTCCACTTACCGCTCTGGTATTATGAAACTTACGGTAATAATTTTTGGGGCTGTCCTAGATAAGTAAAATTATTTAGGATAGCACTATGAGAAAGAGTAAACTAAGTTGGTATAAACAAAGCAGACTAATCGAGTTATTTGTTGCCGGTTCTACCGCGAGAACAGCAGCAAGCCTAATTGGTATTAATAAAACGACAGCCAGTTATTACTTTCATAGGCTAAGACTGCTTATTTACGAGAATAGTCAAGACCCTGGTCTATTTGAAGGCGAAATCGAAGTAGACGAATCATACTTTGGTGGAACTCGTAAAGGCAAGCGAGGGCGAGGTGCTGGTAGCAAAGTGCCCGTGTTTGGTCTATTAAAGCGTAATGGCAAGGTCTACGCTTGTATTATACCCAATGCTAAAGCAGATACTTTGATCCCCATCATAAGAGAAAAAGTGAAGCCTGATAGCATTGTTTATACTGACTCATTTAAAAGCTATAACGCATTAGATGTCAGTGAGTTTACTCATTATCGTATCAACCACTCCAAAACCTTTGTTAATGACAAGAATCACATTAATGGTATAGAGAACTTTTGGAACCAAGCTAAACGGCATCTACGTAAGTTTAACGGAGTTCCAAAAGAACATTTTCACCTCTATTTAAAGGAATGTGAGTGGCGTTTTAATCACAGTGACCCAAAGTCGCAATTACTACAATTAAAACAATGGGTTAAACAGGGTTTGAACTAGTTATCTAGGACAGCCCCTAATTTTTTATTAGGGAATCTGTTGATTGATTTCAACATTAACCTGAGTCTGTTCAACGCTAATCATTATAGGATTACCCGATAAGTCGCCTGATTCTGCTATGGCATTACCGCTATGACTAATACGAGCAACGACTGCTAACTGAGTTTTGTCACTACGAGCTGAATTTAACGTGCGATCTGGCATCATCGCATCAAGATTGCTTAAGCGGATACTAGCCTCACCTTGCTTGATAATACTAATGGGTAAACGTTTGGCGGCAAACGGTGGACCTCCTTTAACGTCACGTATCGCAACAAACAACACATCATCAGCTTTCACTAACGGTAATAAATTAGCGTTAATTTTCACTGTCACGTCAATACCTTCTAGCGCTTGCTTTTCTTGCGTGCTAACGTAGTTGCTTAACTCATCTAAGCTTGCTAAAGCTTTAGTATGATCACCTGGTTTGGCCACAATGCTGCCTTGTAAGCGTTTAATCCAACCTTGCGCTTGGGCAAAGTTACTACTACGAGTCTCACCCATTGCCATGAGCATTTGAGCCCGTTCATGCTGCGGATTCTTAGCTAATATAGCTTGTAATACACGGCGAATATTGGCGTCTAACTGACCTTCATTAACAAAAAAACTAGTCTGAGCATAAGTAGTAGCAATCTCCTCGTTATCAGGTGCTAAACGATAGGCACGCGATAAGGCTTCTAAAGCAGAGCCAGTCGCCTCCATCGATAAGAAAAGCTCAGATAGGCGCATCCAGCGATTAGGATCATCAGCGTTACGATGGACGTTGGTCTGCATAGCGCTAATCAACTGACGACCGTTTTCAGTCGCCCACTTTGGTGGCTTATCAATCTTAGCCGTCAATAGGTCATCAGCCACTTGTCCTACTTTGTCCTCGCTTGTCCACGAATCAAACACGGGCGTACGATTGCCTATTAGTAAGTACGCCATTGCAGCCAATATTGGGATCCAAGCTGCGACAATTAAACGGCTTTTGACATCAGGGGTGACCATAGGTGTTATCTGACGCTGCGCATCTAATAGCTGACGCTCCAGTTCCAGCTTTTGATTTTGATAATGGCTATTATTAATAGTACCGCTGTCTTTATCTGTTTGTAGCTCAGCTAAACGTTCGCGAAATACTGCAACATTAATATCTAGCAGTTGATTGTCTATTGGTTTGGACTGCAAACGCGGTGCTCGTAGCCATGGCATAATAGCAATTAGCGCAAATATAAGAGCAATCAGCAAGCTTAGAGCTACAAATAAGCCAAAAGTAGAAAATAGAGTCATTTTTTGTCCTCTATGCTAGTAATATCGTGGTCGACATTCTCAGCTTGCGATAATAGACGATCAAGCTCAGCCTTTTCCGCAGAGGTCAAGGCAGCAGTACTGTTCACTGTAACGCCGTTTTGGCCACGGGCGACAACTTGGCGGCGTTTACTTTGCCAAAACCAACCAACAATTAAGACGAGCAATAATAATGGTGGAAAAAACCATAGGATCCATGTCGATGGTCGCATAGGCGGCTTGTAGCTAATAAAGTCACCGTAGCGCTCTTGCATATAGGCGCGTATTTCAGCATCACTACGTCTATCTTTAATTAAATCATAGACTTTTTGCTTTAGATCCTGTGCAATCGGTGCATCAGAGGCTGCAAGGTTTTGATTTTGGCATTTTGGGCAGCGAAACTCTTCTATTAATCCACGATACTGAGCTTCTTGCTGTGGTGAATCAAAATCGTATACGTCAATAGCTGCGTTTGCCGTCATGTTAAGCAAACACGCTAGTATTAAGCTTGCTAGTTTTAAAATTATATTGAGTTTTATTTGAGGAGCTCTTATTCGAGTAACGTTCATTTGCACATCTCCTCAACCTGAATGAGATCAGGACTATCGTTGTTCTTATTAGCCTCATTAAGTACGGTCAGGCACGGCTTAACACGCTGTTGCCAATTGGCTTCATTAATCTCACCAACAATATGCTGACGAATGATGCCATCTCCATCCACAACAAAGGTTTCGGGCGCACCAGTTATGCCTAAGTCTAGAGCAAACTGACCCAATGAATCCTGAATAGACATAGAAAATGGATCACCGCCTCGGTTTAAGTAACTGAGCGCATTACCAATCTCATCCTTATAATTCACACCAACGATATCAACGCCGCGCTCTTCTAGTTGCATTAAAAACGGATGCTCAATAATGCAAGTTGGGCACCACGAGCCCCAAACATTAAGTAAAAACGGCTTATCTGGCAAATTATTATTGGTGATAGTACGGGTAGTATCTGCTAATAACGGCAGCTCAAAGGCAGGAACCGGACGCTCAAGAGCGGTATTGGTCACAATGTCTGTTGGTTTACCTAAGCGCATGTACAATATAACTACCAAACCAAAAAAGAGGATAAGCGGAATTAAGAACCATAGCTTCATCTGCTTTTTTTTCATTGCCTTTGGGTTACGCTGCTTACTGTTTTGGCTATCTTTTTGCTCAGGAGTGTTATTCGACATAGTCATTTACTTCTCCTTTAGTGTCGACATCGTCGATACTGAGATTGCCTGCTCAATAGCTACCTCATTGACTCCATAAGTAGCCAAACTACCAGTAACTAGCAACGGAGCTTTAATTTTTTTGATGCGGTATCGTTTATCAAGCATACTAATTAATCCACCTAGAGCCATGATAATTGCCCCTAACCAAATCCAGCGAATTAATGGTTTTACATAAATCCTTAATGCCCATTGGTTACTACCATCGGCAATAGGTTCGCCCAGTGCGACATAAACATCGCGCATAAGACTGGGGTCAATAGCAGCTTCAGTTGTTGGCATCGTGCTGATAATATAAGTACGCTTTTCTGGAGTCAGTTTCGCCACTTCACGACCGTCTTTGGATACCACCACTTGCGCTTGCGTTGCATCAAAGTTACTACCCTTTATTTCAAAAAATTCAGTTACTTCAAAATCGTAACCTTGAACATTGACTGTATCGCCAATACCCATTGCTACGTCACGCTCAATACTCAGGCTACTAGTAAAGGCTATGCCAATGACAGCAACCAATACGCCAATATGAGCAGTCTGTTGACCCCAATAGCTCAGACGCAACTGCCGCAAACCGTTAAAAAGATTAGGCGCATTCTTAGTTTTATCTTTAAAATCAACTGCCATCCATAGCAGTGCCCAAAAGCTAACGGCTAAAGTCACACCAATATTAAGCATAGACGATGGATTAACAAAGTAAGTAATAATGGCGGCTAATACTAAGCTACTAACGGCGATGACCATGCCTATACCCAGTAGTGGACGGGTGTCTTTTTTCCAGCGAATATTTGAGCCCATACCCATAGCTATTAATAACAGCCACGTTAAAGGTACAAATAATGCATTAAAATAAGGAGGGCCAACGGACACTTGTCCTAAACCAAAAGCATCAGCGATAATAGGGTAAAGGGTGCCGAGCAGCACCACTAAGGTTGCAATCAAAATGATGGCGTTGTTGATCACTAAAAAGGACTCACGTGAAATCAGCTGATATTGACTTTCAACGGTTAAACGCCAACCTCGAACGGCAAACATTAATAGACCACTACCGATGATAATGCCAAGAATAGCTAAGATAACCAAACCACGCGTCGGATCAGCGGCAAACGAATGCACTGAGGTAAGGACTCCAGAGCGTACCAGGAACGTGCCAAGCAAGCTTAAGGCAAAGGCGAAAATAGCCAGCATGATGGTCCATGCTTTAAACACCCCGCGCTTTTCAGTGACTGCTAATGAATGCAGCAATGCTAAGCCGACAAGCCAAGGCATAAACGAGGCATTCTCTACCGGATCCCAAAACCACCAACCGCCCCAGCCAAGCTCGTAGTAGGCCCACCACGAGCCCAGTGCAATACCAATGGTCAAAAATCCCCAAGCCGCGAGCGCCCATGGACGTGACCAGCGTGTCCAAGCAGCATCTAAACGCCCTTCCCACAATGCCGCCATACAAAATGCAAAAGGTACTACCATACCCACATAGCCCATATATAACATGGGCGGATGAATAATCAGACCGAAATCTTGTAGGACAGGATTTAAATCAGCGCCATCGACCGCTAGATTGGGTAAGGTACGCTCAAACGGTGACGAGGTAAATATCAGCATCGTTAGCATCATTAACTGTACACCGGCCAAAATAACTAATACCCGCGCACGCATTGATAACGGCAAGCCGCGACTAAAGTATGATACCAGTGCACACCATGTGGCCATGATGGTCATCCATAGCAGCAAAGAGCCCTCGTGTCCGCCCCATGTCGCCGATAACTTATAGTACCAAGGCAACAGCGTATTAGAATGCTGCGCGACGTAACTGAGGCTAAAATCATTATAATAAAAACCTGCTATCAAAGCGCCAAATGACGTTATCATGGCGGCAAACTGTGCCCAAGCTAGGCTAGGGGCTAGTCGTTGCCAAGCAACTTGGTTACGAATAACACCAATAGTTGGCAGAATTACCTGCAATAACGCCAGTACAAAAGCGGTAAGCAAGGCAAAATAGCCCAATTCTGTAATCAACATACGGTCTAACCTTATTTACTCTAATGCGGTTGCAGTTTACTGTGGCGGTGGAATTTTTATTATTAGAACCCACCCCGAAATCTGCTGCTATCTCTAGTTTTTAATTGATTTCGAAGGGTTTTATTTAACTACTTTAGGCGGATTTACCAGTGGAGGCGCGCCTTTAAAGCGCAGTAAACGTAACGCATTAAGAGTAACGATCACTGTTGCTCCAGCATCAGCTAGAACCGCAATCCATAGTCCAGTAATGCCGAATATGGTCGTGATCAGAAAGATGCCTTTGAGACCTAAAGCGAAAATGACGTTCTGATGAATGTTGCGCATGGTGGCACGTGAAAGTGCGATGAGATGAGCCATGTCCGTAACACGACTTTTTAATAATGCGATATCGGCCGTCTCAATGGCCACATCGGTACCACCACCCATCGCGATGCCAACATCGGCAGTTGCTAGCGCTGGCGCATCGTTAATACCATCACCAACCATCGCTATTTTGCGGTTGTTCTTCATCTCGTTAAGCAGGCGCAGTTTGTCCTCAGGCAACAGCTCAGCTTCCCATTCCACGTCTAAATTACTGGCAAGTGCTTGAGCGGTTAAGCGGTTGTCGCCTGTTAGCATGACGGAGCGCACACCCATCGCTTTGAGCTGAGCCACACCTTCATGAGCGTCGTCTCGTAATTCGTCTCTTAGCGCGATTAATCCAAGCACTTCACGGTTTTGCTCATCGAAAAGAACAGAGACGGTCTTACCCTCATTTTGCAGCGCCTCAATTTGCGCCTGTTGTGTGGATGAAATCAATGCCTCATCGGCTGCGTAAACAGGCGAACCGATAGCTAGCGCGCGCTCCGCGACAGTTGCGTGTACCGCTTTACCGGCAGTTGCAGAAGCATTGAAGGCCACAGGTATGAACACTTTAGCAGCTTCAGCATGACTAACAATGGCTTCAGCAAGCGGGTGACTAGAACCAGTCTCCACACTGGCAAAAAGTGCCAATATCTCATCTTGACCTTGAGAATTCTGACCTTGAATACTTGAGTCCTCTTGTGTAAAGGCAACAACATCGGTCACGCGTGGTTTGCCTTCAGTTAAAGTGCCTGTCTTGTCAAAAGCGACCGTCTTCACTTGGCCGATAGTTTCTAAAGCACTACCGCCTTTGATCAGCAAGCCACGGCGCGCACCAACAGCAAGACCAGAGGCGATGGCAGCGGGTGTTGATAGTACAAGAGCACAGGGACAGGCAATCAGCAACAGTGCTAGACCGCGATACAACCAAGTCGACCAATCTCCACCCATGGCTAACGGTGGAATGATAATAATTAGTGCGGCAATAGCCATCACTGCGGGTGTGTAATAGCGACTGAATTTCTCAATAAAACGGGCAGTGGGTGCTTTGGAGGCTTGGGCTTGCTCTACCAGCTCAATAATGCGCGAAATGGTGTTATCGGCGGCTGTCTTTTCTACGCGCACTTGGAGCACACCATCGATGTTAATTGACCCTGCAAATACATTGTCACCCATCGTCTTGGCAACAGGAACAGACTCTCCCGTCACGGGCGAATCATCAAGGCTGGACGCACCTTGAACAATGGAACCATCAGCAGATACCCTATCTCCAGGACGCACCAGCACAAGGTCATTCACTTGTAATGAAGTCGCTGGAACGTTACGCTGCCCACCTTGAGCATCAAGTAAAATTGCACTTTTCGGAACCAGCGATGATAAGGCTCTGATGCCAGCGCGAGCGCGATCAGCAGCGATACTCTCAAACAGTTCACCGATTGAGAACAAAAAGACAACCGCTGCGGCCTCTTCAGCTTCACCAATGATAAGTGCGCCAAGCACGGCGACGGACATCAGCGTTTCAATTGAAAAGAATGAACCTGTTTTAGCCAGTGCTAAGGCTTTGCGCGCAAATGGAAAAACGCCTACAATCACAGCGATGGCAAACACCCATATCCCATAAGCGGGCAACAGTAGTGACAGTGCATAACCGCTGCCCATCAAAATACCGAGGCCAACAACCTGTTTGCCTTTTTGAGTTTGCCACCATTGCTTATCCTGCGGAGCCATCTGATTGTCGCTGTCAATATCAATAGCCGATACAGTTTGTTGACCAGTATTGGCAGAGATGCCGAACCCTAGGCTTTTGATTGTTTTTTCGATATCACTAGCCTGAGTCGGCGCACCAGGGGCTAAATTTAGCTCTAGCGTTTCTGTAGCGAAATTCAGCTGAACATCAGAAACCCCAGGCATACGTTTCAAAGCTGTTTCAATCTTGCCGATGCAACTGGCACAGTCCATACCTTCAATATGATATTTCATAATAATTTACCCTTTGAATAATGATATTATGAACCCTATAGTGGCTTTAGAGTCAAGGTTATTTATCTACAGTTTCGTAATTTTAATTTCTCTAGCGCTAGTCTTTACAGCCACTTTAATTATTTAAATCATAGAGGTTGTTATGACAATCAAAATTGGTGAGCTCGCTAAACGCACAGGTGCCACAGTAGAAACCATTCGCTATTATGAAAAAGAGCGTTTATTACCCGAGCCTTTTCGTAGCGAAGGGAATTATCGTTTATATAATGAAGAGCACATTGAGCGTCTACAATTTATCCTACATTGCCGTACGCTCGATATGGCTTTAGATGATGTGCGAATCTTACTTGAATACTGGGAGTCGCCTGACAAGGACTGCGGCGATGTGAATAACTTGCTAGATGAGCACATTCATGCTGTGGAAATACGAATGGAAGAACTGATGCACTTAAAGCATCACTTGACCGTTTTGCGCCAGAAATGTGCAAGTAGTGCACCAGCGTCATCATGTGGCATTTTAAACGCGCTTGTCGATAACTCCTGTCATGAGTAATGATATCAGTAGTGTTCATTTCTGACGGATCAAATCATGAAAGGTTAAATACGCCCTGATGTTAAGCACAAAAAAACCCAGCAATGATATTAAGATCACTAGGGCGTGTTGAACATTGGGTATAAATTAATGGCAAAAAAAATAGCGAACGGTTAATCTTTAAGTTCTCACACAAAAAAGATATCGATCGCTATGCCTCGCACTATGCTCAAAGATGAACACTGGACAAGACTGAAACCTATATTACTAGAACTTAATATCTATGACAAAGGAAATCTTAGACAAACGGTTGAAGGCGTGCTTTATCGCATGCGTGTTGGCTGTCCTTGGTGCGACTTACCCGAGTGTTTTGGCAAGCCCAATACCATCTATAAAGCTTACCAGCGCTGGTTTCGTAGTAATAAGCTGATTACGCTGTTTGCTTTATTAATCAAAGACGCAGACCTTGAGTGGGTCTTCATTGATGGTACTCATATTAAAGCGCATCAGCACAGCAGTGGTGGCAATGAGAACCTACAATCCATTAGTAAAAGTGTGGCAGGACGCGCGACCAAGATTCACTTGGCAGTAGATGCGCATGGCAATCCGATTACCTTTATCTTGTCAGATGGCACGACCCACGATGTTAAAGTCGCACCTGACTTAGTAGACAAAGTTAATTTGAGCAACACAGAGGTTTTATGTGCCTATAAAGGCTATGATTCTGATGCACTACGAGCGCATATTGAACAAGCAGGGACACGGGATAACATCCCTCGAAAACGAAATACTCAGTCTTCTAACGACCATATGGACTGGGACTTATATAAAGCGAGGCATCTAGTAGAAAATGCTTTCGCCAAACTAAAACAGTATAGGGCGGTTGCCACCAGGTTTGATAAGCTCAAGCAAAGTTATGAAAATACGGTCGCTCTTGCTTGTGCTTATATCTGGCTCAAATTATGAATGTTCAACACGCCCTAGTCAGTTCAAAATAACATGGTGATAAATTGAAGAGTGCTACTGGAATGAATGTTGCGCAGCCTCTGTAATAACAGCATGCAAGGAAAATTTATACCAGTAGCACGATGTCATTTTTGCAGTGAATCGACTATAGCTTACTGGCTGCATTTTTACCTCGTCGTTACAGCTTCTAATACTCGACTATGTTAGATTTATCATTAATCCTTGAAGTTATTTACCATAAGTCTTAATAAATTTGAGTAACGTTATGAGTCAAGAAGATGCCAGTCATAAGCAAAATAAGCATTTGCCTCCAAGTGAGCCTATTGATGTCTATAAAAACAACGATAGTAACTATACTGCTGGCAATCAAGACGCTCATGATCATGACACTCACCTAGAGCAAAACACCGCACCAAGAGATACCAAAGGCTATCAGCGTACGTTACTGATTAGCTTTGTGATCATCACAGGCTATATGTTTATCGAGGCGATTGGTGGCTTACTGACAGGCAGCTTGGCGTTACTCTCTGATGCAGGACACATGCTCAGCGACGCCATCGCCCTTGGTGCGACGTTGATGGCATTTAAAATCGGCGAAAAAGCCGCCACCCATCAAAAGACCTTTGGCTATAAACGCTTTGAGATTATCGTGGCCACCGTCAATGGTGCGACGCTAGTAATTATCGCCTTGATGATTTTTTATGAAGCGATCAAACGCCTTAACTCACCGCCTGAGATTGCTACCCAAGGTATGCTAATCGTCGCCACCATCGGTATGCTGGTTAATATCTTGGTCGCTTGGCTGATGCATCGTGGTAGTAGCGGCAGCGATGGACACACCCACAGCCATGGAGCAAATGCAGACAAAGTAAATAAAGAAAAAGCAAATAAAAGCAATGATTCCAAAGAGCCTGTCAACCTCAATATGCAAAGCGCTTACTTGCATGTATTAAGTGATTTGATGGGCTCTGTCGCCGCGATCATCGCCGCTTTACTGATGATGGGGTTTGGCTGGGTTTGGGCCGATGCCGCAGCGTCGGTGATCGTCGCGGTACTTATCTTAGTAAGTGGTTACCGCGTTGTACGTGATTCGGTACATGTCTTGATGGAGGGCACGCCAGAAGGCATATCGCTGGTAGATGTGGAAGACAAGCTGCTTGCCCATCCACAAGTAAAACAAGTCCACGACCTGCATATTTGGAGCATCACCAGCGGGCTAAATGCGCTATCTTGCCATGTGATGGTCGATGGGGATATGAGAATCTCGGATGCCAGCGTATTGATTGCCAATCTTGAGCAAGGGTTGCTTGCGCTTGGTATTCATCACGCCACCATTCAGGTTGAAAGCTTGTCACACCCGCAGACCAGCGCCCATAGCGATGCATTGGTCTGCGACATATCAGAGCAGCAAAGCTCTGCGAATAACCATATCGGGCACAGTCACTAGTCACTAGGGCGTGTTGAACCTTCAACCATGGCACTGACAGAGACTATTTGTGAATGTTCAACACGCCCTACTGGGTTGGAGGAAATAACAACTATGTTGTGCTGACTTAGAAAGTCTTATTTATCATTCATAGCAAGGTAGATATTACGATCTGATGCGGATGCGTCATCCACGTATTTTGAATCGCGCCATGTCGTATAAGCATAGACACCACTGTATGGGCTGATGCTGTTCTGACGGAAGTCAGAAATCCAATTTGTACCATCGAAAATTTGAATATGGCCATGTGGACGCTTTGATGAGCGATCATAGACAATAACATCACCTACTTGGGTTGGCATATCATTGCTGATTTTGCTGAAACCTGCTTTCTCAAGTGTGCCACGAGTAGCGTACTGATAGGCTGAAGGATTTGGAGTGAACTCATAACCAGCTGATTGTAGTGCTTTACGTACGTAACGGGCACAATATCCAGAGCTGCCAGATAAAGCCACTTTTGAGGCGCGAGCAGCAGCGATAGCGGGGGCTGAATTGCTGTCAGGAACCTTATTGACTTGCTGCTGTTGTTTTTCAGCGTATAAGCGGCTGTTTAATGATGAAAGCTGATTCTCTTTTTGCTTGGCCTGCGCACTTAGGTTGCTAATTGCTTGACTAATTTCATCATTATTAGAAACATAAGCACCACTTTTGGTGCTATAGATGTTTTTTGATGAACCGTAGTTTGATGCCACAGAAGTATTGGTGATGGTATTATTTGTTTGAGAGATTGTGATAGCAGCACCACTCGTTTGTGCTATGCCCATACCCAGTACTGACAAAATCAATAAAGCCTGTTTCATAAATCTAATACCTACGGTTAATTCAAAATGGTCTGTTATCAACAACAGCGCAGTCAATTAAATTTCAACAACTCAAGTATATATACGTCATAGTGACTGATACTTCTGCTGCATATTATTCATATAAAAAATTATTATTGGCGATCACAGCATCATTGAAGTCTTACGAAGCTGTTGCAAATCAAGCTGCTGGCCAAAACACAAAGCCGACTTTAGCATAGGCTGTTTAGCCTGTCATCACCCTTAAAAACCCCAAAAATACTTTTTTGATGTTGAAAAAATTGCTAATATTCCACATTTTACAATGTAAGCTTATGTAACATATACAGAATATAGCTGACTAAATTGACAACAATTTCTACTGTTTTATAAGCAAAAAAACGTCTGAGGGTTAAATCTAAATTACAGATTTAATCCTCAGACGTTTTTTTATTGGATGAAGTAATTACCCTATATAGGGTCTAACTAATTATTAAGATAATATAATAATTTATAATATTAATATAGATGTTAATTCCCTACTGGCTTATGTAATATTACGTAATTGTTTCGATACATCCTGTATATTCTTGTATTAACCCTTAATTATTTATCTATTTTAAGGGTTAATAACCGATAAATCCGCTTACATTGTCATCAAAAGTTACAAATTCAAAGTTATTTTTGCTTTTAAAGTCGCAATAGCTAATGATTTTTTTGATGAAGAATCATTTTATAAGCAATAGAACAGTCTTATACCTGCCTCATTTACTTTTAACGCTAACACTATAATCAAAGTATTCTTAACTGCTAACACACTATAATTGCTGCTCTACCGATTCAATATCAGCATAAACTTGGGTCGTCCCGTCTTTATTGAGCTGCATAACCTGATAGGGCATGAATTTATTTTGATACTCCATACCTGGGCTACCAACAGGCATGCCAGGTACGGCAAGACCCATAGCTTGTACTGGCGGATTTTCTAAGAACTGCGCCATATACTTAGCAGGTACATGACCTTCAAAGACGTAATCATCAGTAGTGACTACAGTATGGCAAGAACGCATCTCAGTTGGAACGCTGTAGCGCTCTTTAAATACGGCTAAGTCCGCAACATCTTGCGCGGTTGCACTTAGACCATTATCTTCTGCATGACTTATCCATTCTTTACAGCAGCCGCAATTGGCATCTTTATAGACCGTAGCTGAGACGTTTTTTAGTAGGTCTGGTTTACTTACTGACCTTGTCATCATGTGAGCACTTTTAGCGTTTGGTTCATCTTCCTTTAAAGTGATAGCTGTTGCATTTTCGGTTGTTACTGATGTTGTGTTTGCATCAGATACGCCACTACTCGGTTGGCTACAAGCAAATAGTGATGAGGCGGCAAGTAACACCAGCGTACCACGCAACCCCTTAGACAGATGACGATTGAATATAAGACTGGATTTTATTTTTAAGGGGGTCATAGTGCTCTCTCATGTACTGTAAATATTGTGAGCTATAGAAGGTCAAGTAACACTTCATATCGTTTGGTAATGTAGCATAATAACCCATCAAACGGGGTACGTAAATTTATACATTGAGCAGTGCGGACTGGTATCATAAGCAGTTTTTATTTTGAAATGCTGCCTGTAGTATTAACGGGTCTATCTGAGTTTTGGATTTTGATTAAAAATTCAAGGCTCATAATTTTGGATAATTTGCGATGCACCTGTCTACTATTAGTCTACAAAAGCGTTTGAGTACTCACTTAAATCAATTACCGCTATGGCTTACGCTAGTAGCAGCATGGCTTGCAGGGGCTATTTTTTTATTTGCATTATCGCCTTATGGGTTCTGGCCGCTAGCAATAGTGTCACCAGCGATTTTATATGCGCTGTTGGTGCCAAATATGAGTGGTCGTCGCGCTTTTATTATCGGTGAAGCTTACGGTATGGGGCTATGGTGCGTCGGCGGCTTTTGGCTCTATACAGCTATCCATGATTATAGCGATACTCCAACGTGGCTCGCATTGATTATGATTGGATTGATGGGTCTCGGTATGGGACTGTTTCATGGATTTTTAGCACTAGCCTTTAACCGTATGGTAGGCAAACAACCCTTTTCATTTGCTGCTCTTTGGGTGCTACAAGAATGGTTAAAAACTTGGTTATTCACAGGCTTTCCGTGGCTGTTTGTTGGTTATGCGTTTACTGAAGAGTATTGGTTATCGTCCTTAGCACCCGTTGCTGGTGTTTTTGCCGTCTCTTTTGTTGCCATACTATTGGCTGCAAGTTTAGTAGAGCTACTGCTTCGGCGCAGTAGTTATGCCGTCGTTTCTGTACTGTTATTAGCCATTAGCACATCATTATGGCTGGTCAATCCGCAATGGACAAAACCTAAGGGCACACCTGATCTGTCAGTGTCATTGATTCAAGGTAATATTTCACAAGATATAAAGTGGCTGACTCAATATCAAGTAGAAACGCTAAAGATTTATGCGAAGTTAACGCGCACTGAGTGGGGACGTGATGTTGTGGTGTGGCCTGAATCATCTATTCCGATGTTTCAGGATGAGGCTGCGGGCTTTATTAGTGAAATGATAGAAATGGCTAATGCGACCAATACGACATGGATAACTGGTATCCCTTATAAGGATAAAGTGGCATTCAATGCCAATACGGATAAGTATCCCCCATTTTACAATAGCGTGATTGCTCGAGGTGTAGAAGCGGAAGGCCTATACAAGAAGCAGCGTCTGGTGCCTTTTGGAGAGTATATTCCATTTGAAGGCGTGCTCGATATTTTCCCAAGTTTGGCCGGTAGTCAGGATATTAAGAGCTATAGTCGTGGTAGTGATCAGCAGTCACCGCTACAGGTGCGTGGACACAATATAGGGACGGCTATCTGTTATGAGGTAGCTTATCCAGATACCACGCGTAAAAATGCAATCGATACTGACTTTTTGTTGACCGTCTCTAACGATGCCTGGTTTGGCACTTCAGCAGGACCATTGCAACATTTGCAAATGGTACAAATGCGCGCTCTTGAGAACGGGCGCTGGTTTATTCGAGCGACCAATACTGGTGTTACCGCTATCATTAACCATAAAGGTCGTATTGTAAAACGCGCACCGCAGTTTGAGCGTACTGTACTACGTGGTGAGATACAGGCACGGGTTGGTAACACTCCCTTTATGCTTATGGGAAATTATCCTATCTTGATAATAATAACCCTGTTATTACTACTAAGCTATTTTGGCCAAGGTCTAACCACACTTAGAAGACGAGGGTAATAGTAAACTTAATCATAATAATTTAATCAGCGTAAGTTTTTTATTTTTTCTAGGTAACGTCCTAACGCACGTAAATATAAAAGTTTTAAACTATTGACCCCTGCCGTCAAATCCGTATACATAAACTTGGGAGATTTTAATTACGCAGCCTGACGATAATAATCAAACCACACCTGTCTTGGCGATTGATAGCCCAAACCCTTTTGAATCCTCGTCTGATTGTAGTACAGCTCGATATAACTGATAATATCATTGATGGCTGTGAACCTTGTTTTATAGTCTTGATGATATACCAGCTCATTCTTTAATGTGCCCCAGAAGCTTTCTATCGGAGCGTTATCGAAACAGTTGCCTTTGCCGCTCATTGAGCCTATAAATTGATGCTGCTTAATGGTCTTGTGGTAGGCGTGACTGCAATACTGACTGCCTCTGTCTGAATGAACGATTAGCCCTTTGCTTGGACGTTTATTCTTGATGGCCATATTTAGTGCTTTGCAAACTAAATCTGCGGTCATACGCTTGTTAATAGCGTAACCGACAAGCTCTTTGGTGTATAAGTCTTTGACCCCTGCTAAGTACAGCCAACCCTCATTCGTCCAGATATAGGTGATGTCGCTGACCCACGACTCGTTAGGGCGCTTAGCATCAAACTTCTGATCCAGTACGTTTGGATAGACCAGCTTGTTGTGATTGGAGTCGGTGGTGACTTTAAAGCGCTTATGACGACGACATTTAATGCCGTGTTGCTCTTTGATGCTTCTTACCATATACAGGCTAATGTTATGGCCTTGCTCGCTTAGATGAGCATGCAGTCGATCTGCGCCATAACGTTCTTTCGTTTCATTGTGAGCCGCTTTAACCAGTAATTCAGACTGGTTGCGATGTATCTGTTGGTCGCTGAGATCACGACTTAGCCAGTCGTAATAGCTTGATGGCTTAACCCTTAACACACGGCACATAGTGGTGATGCGAAAGAGGAACTGGTTGTCTTTGATAAAGGCGTACCTGACTAGCTGTTTCTCGCGAAGTACGCCGTCGCCAACTCGAGCATAGCTCTCCCCTTGCGTCGGGGCGAAGCAGTGCTTCGCTTTATCCCTCCTCATTTAGTATTTCGCGTTCCTCTTCGGCAACTTTGAGCTGCCGCTTGAGCTGCTTTATTTCTTGAAGAGCACTCATAAGATCAGGATCGTATTGCTTTGTGCCGACAAGCTTGCCTTGATTGGCTTTGTTATGCCAATTTGATAGCGTTTGCATGGCAATGCCAAGCTGCTTTGCAGTCGCTGAAATATTGCCATTATTGTCTGATATCTTCTTGACGGCCTCGGCTTTAAATTCGTCACTGTAGGTTCTTACTTTCTTGGTCATGGTAAACTCCTGTCAATACGCTTAGTTTACCAAGTTTATCTCTACGGTTTCTTCAGCATAGCTCACCATGATTTTGTATCCCTTAATAGTATATTGTAGTATGTTGTATATAATATAACCCCAGTTCGGGATAAGGGCTCAAAAAAAGATAAAAAAAGAAGTCCGAAGTTGCTAAAGTAAGTTTACCAAGACCACTTAAGCAAAAAGGACTTCTTACATGGACAACCTAACCGAACTATACTGCCATATTGACGACTTTTATCAGCAATTCAAACCTGAGTTTGACGCTCATTTAATCGCAACGGGACACCAAAGGTTAAGAGCATGCCAGATAAGTGTAGCAGAGATTATGACCATCTTGATACTGTTTCATCAACTGCGGTATCGACAGTTTAAGGCGTTTTACTACCATCACATGCTTGGCATGATGAAACGGGAGTTTCCAAATCTGCCGAGCTACTCGCGATTTATAGAGCTTGTGCCGCGCAGTATCATACCACTGTGCAGCTACTTGCAAAGCATGATGGGCGACTGTACGGGTATCAGCTATATTGATTCAACCAAGATAGCAGTTTGTCATAACAAACGTATCTACCGTCATAAAGTCTTTGAAGGACTTGCAACCCGAGGCAAAAGCAGCATGGGCTGGTTCTATGGCTTTAAGCTGCACGCCATTATCAATCATAAGGGCGAGCTTGTATCTGTTAAAGTCACTGCGGGTAATACGGATGACAGAGTGCCTGTTAAGGATATGGCAACGCCTGTGTTTGGCAAGGTGTTTGGTGATAGAGGCTACATCAGTAAAGCACTAAACGCGTGGCTCACAAAACACAGTGATACTAGGCTGATAACGAAACTTCGGCGTAATATGAAACCCCAATTACTTGAGCCTATGGATGAGGCACTACTCAATCATCGCTCTTTGGTTGAAACGGTGTTTGGGGAGCTGAAAAACTTGTGTCAGATTGAGCATTCACGCCATCGTAGTGTCACGGGTTTTATTACAAACTTGCTGTCAGGTTTGATTGCTTATTGCTGGTTTCCCTATAAACCCACCATCAAAAATATGCCTCAGCAGGGACAGGTAGCCACATTGTAAATAGTATCAATGAGTTACAATGTGGCTTATCCCGAACTGGGGTTGTAAATAGACAAGTCCATACAGACAGTGAATTGGTCAATTCGAATATTGGAAATAATAGGTAGCCCTTCATGTCCCTTAAGAGCGCAGAAAAGTCTCCGTCATTAACGCAAAATAAATCGTCGAAAAAATCTTATCTGTTGGCGTTCGCTTTCAGCGCGGGTTCATTATTGACAGGGCTAGCAGCGACTGGGCTGACGGCCGTGCCAGTGGCATCGCAAGCGGCAGGATTGGGCGATTTATTTAGCAGTGATAAAAGCGCGACCCAACCGAAATTTTTGCCTGTTGATGAAGCGTTTCAAGTTAGCAGTAGCAGCAAACCGACCAATAATGGCACGCGCTTAGCCATTAACTTTGACATTACGCCTGAGCACTATGTTTATAAAGACCAAATTAAGCTAACGTTGCCTGCTGGCGTGAGCGCTGCACCTTTTACCTTTAGCCAAAAGCCAATTTCAATCGATGATCCAACTTTTGGGCGCGTACCGGTATTTGATCAAACCAATATGGTTGCCACTACCATTTTGACCAATAGTAATGGCAAGAGCTTGGATAATGCTGCTGTGACGATTGGTTGGCAGGGCTGCGCCAAAGCAGGACTATGCTATCCACCTGAAAAAATCAACACCACGGTGAATATTGCTGCCGTAACGCCAAATTCTGCCGCAAATAGCGCCAGTACTTCCGCTACAAATTCTGCAACGAATGATAGCGTTGCAGACAGTGCTCAGTTATCTACAAGTGCAACTGAGGCTAATAATGCTGCTGTAGAGCAAAACCCGTCAGATGATGAAGTGATTGATTATGCCTTGCTAGATGATGAGGCTTTAGAGGCAGAGCTTGGTGCTAGCAATACCATTTCTGGTGCAGATGAACAGGTGGTAGGTGGCAACGTCACAAGTGAGCCTACAAATAATGGCGCTGCAATAAATAATGCTGCTGCAACAGACAAAAATACAGTAACTGGCAATAATGCGGTCGATAGCGATCCTTTTGGTTTGGCTTCTCATCCGTGGTTGGCATTAGTATTATTATTTTTGGCAGGGTTGGTCTTGGCATTGACGCCATGCGTGTTACCGATGCTACCGATTGTTGCCAATATCGTCGCGCGTGAAGACAATCCAACGGTAAAACGCGGTGTTATTTTAACGACCAGCTACGCTATTGGTGTTGCCATCGCTTATGGTATTTTAGGCGCGGTCATTGCGGTATTTGGCGAATCGTTAGGCATTATCGGTTGGCTACAAAATCCGATTATTTTAATTGGGTTTGCCATCGTTTTTGTCTTATTAGCCCTTTATATGTTGGGCGTATTTAGCATTCGTCTGCCGAGATTCATTAGTAGTAAAATGCAGGGTCTAAGCCAAGCAGGCGATAGCAAACTTGGTAGTACGGGCGGCAGTTTGATTGCTGGATTCTTATCGGCGCTCGTGGTATCGCCATGCGTTTCGGCACCCTTATTTGGGGCGCTGCTTGCTGTATCAACGATTGGAAGTCCATTACTTGGCTTTGCGGCTTTATTTATGCTCGGTTTTGGTTTATCGGCGCCGCTTATCTTAATTGGCGCGACCCAAGGTAAAATCATGCCAAAAGCAGGCGAGTGGATGAATTGGGTCAAGCAGGGCTTTGCTTTGTTGCTTTTTGCCGTGGCATTGTTATTAATTGAACGCGTCTTTATCTCGCCTGTGATGCTGATGGTTTGGGCGCTGTGGTTTATGGTCGTGGCGATGTGGGCGTGGAGCTGGCTAGGCAAAGGTCGGATGCTGACCCAAGCGCTAGGCTTAATCGCTGGTATTTGGGCGACGTGTTTAATCGTCGGCGCCGCATTGGGCAATGACGACAGCTTGCATCCGCTTGCGTCATTAAGCGCCGCGCCGGTGATGCAGGCGACTGCTGGTCAACCAGCCATGAGTAATGCAACCGATAAGACGGTCACGACGCTCGCTGAGTTAGATGCCATTGTCGCCGCCAATCCTAAAGTTCTGGTCGATATCACCGCCGAATGGTGTATTGAATGCCGGATTATGGATAAAAACTTATTTCATAATCGTCCTGCGCAAATGCAAGATTGGCAATTGGTCAGACTTGATATCACGGAGACAACAGCGGATTCAAAAGCAATCTTAGCGCGTTATAAATTGTTTGGTCCGCCAGCATTGCTGTATTATCAAGACGGTCAATTGGTCAATCAACAAGTGGGTGAAATCGGGCGCGCAGCGTTTGAGCAAACCTTAACCGCGCTAAATTAATCGTTTAAATGTAGATAAATTCCACATCATTTCTACCCATTAAAAAGCCAACGTCCTTTGATAATAGGACGTTGGCTTTTTCAATCTTACTAAATAGCCTTTTTAACATAGACGCTAAATCCTTGGTTTAGCATTATTTATTACTACTTACTTTGCTACTTACCTTATTATTTACATCAGTATTTGCTCGCAATAACGCTAGTATAGTGCCCTTATTTTCATTACAATAAAGCAACATTGCTAAAGGCGCATTACCACGAGTAATGGCTACCTTGCACGTCCATATTTATTGATTTTCTTTAGTTCTTATTCTAACCCCAGTTCGGGATAAGCGCTCAAAAAAAAGATAAAAAAGAAGTCCAAAGTTGCTAAAGTGAGTTTACCAAGACCACTTAAGCAAAAAGGACTTCTTACATGGACAACCTAACCGAACTATACTGCCATATTGACGACTTTTATCAGCAATTCAAACCTGAGTTTGACGCTCATTTAATCGCAACGGGCCGTCAACGGCTAAGAGCATGCCAGATAAGTGTAGCAGAGATGATGACCATCTTGGTACTGTTTCATCAACTGCGGTATTGACAGTTTAAGGCGTTTTACTACCATCACATGCTTGGCATGATGAAACGGGCGTTTCCAAATCTGCCGAGCTACTCGCGATTTATAGAGCTTGTGCCGCGCAGTATCATACCACTGTGCAGCTACTTGCAAAGCATGATGGGCGACTGTACGGGTATCAGCTATATTGATTCAACCAAGATAGCAGTTTGTCATAACAAGCGTATCTACCGTCATAAAGTCTTTGAAGGACTTGCAACCCGAGGCAAAAGCAGCATGGGCTGGTTTTACGGCTTTAAGCTGCATGCCATTATCAATCATAAGGGCGAGCTGGTATCTGTTAAAGTCACTGCGGGTAATACGGATGACAGAGTGCCTGTTAAGGATATGGCAACACCTGTGTTTGGCAAGGTGTTTGGTGATAGAGGCTACATCAGTAAAGCACTAAACGCGTGGCTCACAAAACACAGTGATACTAGGCTGATAACGAAACTTCGGCGTAATATGAAACCCCAATTACTCAAGCCTATGGATGAGGCACTACTCAATCATCGCTCTTTGGTTGAAACGGTGTTTGGGGAGCTGAAAAACTTGTGTCAGATTGAGCATTCACGCCATCGTAGTGTCACGGGTTTTATTACAAACTTGCTGTCAGGTTTGATTGCTTATTGCTGGTTTCCCTATAAACCCACCATCAAAAATATGCCTCAGCAGGGACAGGTAGCCACATTGTAAATAGTATCAATGAGTTACAATGTGGCTTATCCCGAACTGGGGTTATGATAGCTATCAGCTTTGGATGTACTAGCTTTGCCCCTGACCCATTCTCTACGTAGAACGCAGCAAGTTTATGACCATGATCAGTAGCAAACTGTATGAGCTCATTTTTGGCACGCTTGGCATCTTGCTCTTCAGGTAACGTTTTATGGTGACTTTAGATAGGATATAGCTCTAAAACAATCTCGTTCCCTTCTGTTAATGTTGGAGCTTAACCGTGCTCGATATTTTACAAGCAATTCCTAATTGGCATCTTGCAGGGCTGTTTTTGGCGGGTATGATTGCTTTTGTGATTTCCACCATATCAGGAGGTGGCGGTGCACTTTTACTTATACCTGTCACCTCTGCGCTGATAGGGATCTCGGCTGCGCCACCCGTGATTAATTTAGGTAATTTCATTAGTCGCCCTTCACGTCTTTATTTATTTTGGCATCATATCGACTGGTCGCTAATAAAGTATTATGCGCCAAGCGCTATCGTTGGTGCGTGGTTAGCTGCATTATTATTTAGCCGTCTTGATGGGAGCTGGATTCAGTTATTAGTGGGTGCATTTTTGATATCTACCGTCTTGCAGTATCGTTTTGGCAAAGTAGAAAAATCTTTTAATATGCCTAAACTGGGGTTTGTGCCTTTAGGTTTTATTACGGCGTTCATTAGCACACTCGTCGGCGGTTTGGGTCCTGTGCTCAATCCTTTCTATATGAATACGGGATTACAAAAAGAAGATTTAATCGCTACTAAAACAGCTAATTCATTCTTTGTAGGATTGGCTCAGATTGGTAGTTATACTTTTTTTGGCGTATTGACTGCCAATCTTTGGATTTATGGCTTTGCTTTAGGGCTTGGTGCTGTGGTTGGCAACATCATTGGTAAGCGCTTTTTAGCAGGTATGAATATCAAGCAGTTTAGAGTGATGCTGATCCTATTAATGGTCATTAGTGGCGTAGTGATGATTGTCCAAAACGTCATGATTCTGTTTTAAATTAAACCAAAGTTATCTGACAGTGAATATATTCATTATCACTGCTAGAGCTAACAATACTGATGTAAAAACAAGCTACGCGGACCATAGCTGAAACGCGGGATACTCAGATAGGGATAGATAACTAAGAATTCATTCGAGGCATGGTTGCCTGTGCGGTACTAATTCTAAATAGTGAGCAGCAAGCAAACCTTTGCCACCGTATTTACTCATGGTCCCACTGTTAAAAAGTCTTTAGTAGAGTTATTAAGCCATATACCTCTTCTGCGGGAAGCTGAAAATGAGCTGTCTGTTATGTTTAATCAAGACTTTCTATAGTCATCCGTCCAATTATTTCACTAGCAAAACACCATAGCCGTTTTTTACTTCTTTACTAATAGGTTATACAGCTATTGATAGCACCACTTTCAAAAGCTGTCCTACATACGGTTCTAGTATTATGAAACTTACTGTAATAATCATTTGTTAAGGGATCTGTTGATTGATTTCAATATTAACTTGAGTCTGTTCAGCGCTAATCACTACTGGGTTACCTGATAGATCACCCGACTCTGCGGACGCAGTCCCACTATGGCTAACACGAGCAACGACTGCTAACTGAGTTTTGTCGCTACGGGCAGATTGTAACGTGCGTTCTGGCATCATCGCATCAAGATCGCTTAAACGGATACTGGCTTTACCTTGCTTGATGATACTAATAGGTAAACGTTTGGCGGCAAACGGAGGGCCCCCTTTCACATCACGTATCGCTACAAACAACACATCATTGGCTTTAACCAATGGTAATAGACTCGCATCAATAGAGACGGTAACTTCGATACCTTGCGCGGCTTGCTGCTCTTGCTCGATGACATTAGCACTTAGCTCATCAAGGCTCGCTAGCGCTTTACTATGGTCACCTGGTTTGGCAGCGATGCTCTCACGTAAACGCTTAATCCAACCTTGCGCTTCTGCAAAGTTACTACCACGTGCCTCACCCATTGCCATTAGCATCTGCGCACCTTCATGCTGTGGATTTTTGGCAAGGACATCTTGTAATACACGGCGGCTACTGGCATCAAGCTGACCTTTATTGGCAAAAAAGCTAATCTGCGCATAAGTGGTCGCAATCTCTTCATTGTCTGGTGACAGACGGTAAGCGCGTGACAAAGCTTCAAGCGCTGAGTCGGTAGCTTCAAGCGATAAAAACAGCTCTGACAAACGCATCCAGCGATTAGGATCATCGGCATGACGATAGACGTTGGTCTGCATCGCGCTGATTAATTGCGTACCATCTTCAATCGCCCAAGCTGGTGGCTGGTTAATCTTACCGGTTAATAAATCATCGGCTACTTGGGCAACTTTATCTTCTGCTGTCCACAAGTCAAACACCGGTGTACGGTCACCAACCAAAAAGTAAGCCAATCCTGCAAGTACTGGCACCCATACCATGATAATCAAACGGATCTTGATACCAGGTGCGACCATAGGTGTTACTTCACGCTGAGCATCCAATAGCTGACGCTCAAGCTCCGTTTTTTGATTTTGATAATGGGCGGCATCAATCGTGCCATTGTCTTTATCGGACTGTAATTCTATCAAACGCTCACGAAAAACGGCGATATTGATATCTAGTAACTGGTTATCGACAGGTTTCTCTCGTAAGCGTGACGCTCGCAACCATGGCATGATAACGATGAGGGCTAGTATCAGTGCAATAAATAAGCTTAGGGCAATAAATAAGCCAAAAGTAGAGAATATGGTCATTTTTTGTCCTCGGGGCTTGTGGTGTCATGAGCGTCATTATCGGTGCTATTGGCACGCGATAGCAGACGATCAAGTTCGGCTTTTTCGGCGGCAGTCAGCTCCGAGGCGGTATTATCTACCGTCACTCTACTCTGACCGCTCGCTACCAGCTGGCGGCGACGGCTTTGCCAAAACCACCCTATCAATAATACGATCAGTAGCAATGGCGGAAAAAACCATAAAATCCATGTCGATGGACGTACAGGCGGCTTGTAGCTGATAAAATCGCCGTAGCGCTCTTGCATATAAGCGCGAATCTCACCATCACTACGACCGTCTTTTACCATATCGTAGGTTTTTTGCTTTAAATCTTGAGCGATCGGTGCATCAGAACCTGCCAAGTTTTGGTTTTGGCATTTCGGGCAACGTAGCTCTTCGATCAATCCTCGGTATTGTGCTTCTTGTTGGACAGAATCAAAATCATAGACGTCAATCGCCGCATAGCTGGTCACACTTAGGAGACAGGCAAGTATTAAGCTCGCTACTTTTATCGTAACGGCCTTTATTGAAAGGGCTATCATTTGCACACCTCTTCAACCTGAATCGCATCTGGACTGACGTTATTATCATTGGCATCATTGAGTACCGTTAAGCAAGGCTCAATACGATCTTGCCAGTTACTCTCGTTAATCTCACCAACAATGTGCTGGCGAATAACGCCTTCACCATCGACAGTGAAAGTCTCAGGCGCACCCGTCAACCCTAAGTCCAAGGCAAACTGGCCGGACAAATCCTGAATAGACATGGAGAATGGGTCGCCGCCACGATTTAAATATCCTAGCGCATCACCGATGTCATCTTTGTAATTAACACCAACCAAATTGACTCCGCGCTCTTCTAATTGCATTAAAAAAGGATGCTCAATAACGCAAGTTGGGCACCAAGAGCCCCAAATATTCATCAAAAAGGGCTCATCAGGTAAGTTGTCATTGGTCATGATCCGACTGGTATCGGACAACAATGGCAGCTCAAACGCTGGTACTGGGCGTTCAAGCGCGGTATTGGTTACGATTTCAGTCGGCTGCCCCAAACGAAAATAAAGCATAACCATAACAGCAGCAAAGATGATCAGCGGGATCAAAAACCATATTCTAAATTGGCTTTTTTTCATTGTTCGATTACCTTTTGTTTCAGGGGGTTGCTCGGAAAAATGATTAGACTTAGTCATTTTGCTTCTCCCCTATTAGTGTCGTGTTATTAGTAGTGCTTTTAACATCTAAATCAGTAACCGTCGTAAAGCCTGACTTACTCGCTGCAATTTGTGCAGGGGTCTTGGATGTTTTGAGACGATAGCGCCTATCAAGCATACTCAGCAGACCACCCAATGCCATAATAATAGCGCCGAGCCATATCCAACGAATCAATGGCTTCACATAAATACGTACGGCCCATTTATTACTGCCTTCAGCTATAGGTTCACCAAGTGCGACGTACACATCACGCATCAGACTGTCATCAATCGCTGCTTCGGTCATTGGCATCATGCTAATAATGTAATTGCGTTTTTCAGGGTATAACGTAGTCACAGCACGGCTATCTTTACTCACTTCGACCTCAGCTTGGGTCGCATCATAGTTACTGCCTTTGACTTCGCGGAAGCCTTTAACGGTGAAGTCGTAACCTTGGACATGGACCGTTTCGCCAACACTCAATGCCACATCGCGCTCGATACTCAAGGTACTGGTAAAGGCAACACCGATGACCGCTACAATCACACCAATATGTGCCGTTTGCTGACCCCAGTAGCTTAAACGCAGCTTATTTAAGCCTTGCAAAAAGCTTGGTGCATTTTTGGTTTTGTCTTTGAAATCAACCACCATCCAGAACAGTACCCAAAAACTTACTGCTAGTGTTACACCAATATTAAGCATGGCAGATGGACTGACAAAGTAAGTGATGACTGCAGCTAATACTAGACTGCTCGCCGCAATGACCATACCAACGCCTAACAATGGACGCTTATCTTGTTTCCAGCGGATATTGGAGCCCATACCCATGGCAACCAGCAATAGCCATGTTAAAGGCACAAATAGCGCATTAAAGTACGGAGGACCTACCGATACCTGACCCAAGCTAAAGGCGTCGGCAATGATAGGATAGAGGGTACCAAGCAATACCACTAACGTTGCAATCAAAATGATGACGTTGTTAATGACTAAAAATGACTCACGCGAAACCAGTTGATACTGACTTTCAATCGTCAAACGCCAGCCACGCAGCGCAAACATCAGCAAACCACCACCGACGATGATGCCAAGAATCACTAAAATTACCAGACCACGAGTGGGGTCAGCGGCAAACGAATGCACTGAGGTAATAACCCCTGAACGTACAAGGAAAGTACCCAAGAGACTTAAGGCAAAAGCAAAGATAGCCAGCATAATGGTCCATGCTTTAAAGACACCGCGCTTCTCAGTCACTGCCAACGAATGCAGCAAGGCTAAACCGGCAAGCCAAGGCATCAGTGAGGCGTTTTCTACAGGATCCCAAAACCACCAGCCGCCCCAGCCAAGCTCATAATACGCCCACCAAGAGCCAAGAGCGATACCAACGGTCAAAAACCCCCAAGCCGCTAGCGCCCATGGACGCGACCAACGTGTCCATACTGCATCCAAACGCCCTTCCCACAATGCCGCCATACAAAAAGCAAATGGCACCGCTAAGCCCACATAACCCATATACAGCATCGGTGGGTGAACGATCAGCCCAAAATCCTGCAAAAGTGGGTTGAGATCTACCCCATCTACGGGCAGATTGGGCAAGGTACGATCAAATGGCGACGAGGTAAAAATCAGCATCGCTAGCATCATGACCTGCACACCGGCCAATATCACGAGTACCCGCGCGCGCATCGACAACGGTAAGCCACGGCTAAAATAGGAGACCAGCGCGCACCACGTGGCCATGATGGTCATCCACAACAAGAGCGAGCCTTCGTGTCCGCCCCATGTCGCCGAGAGTTTATAGTACCAAGGCAACAAAGTATTAGAGTGCTGCGTGACATAGACGAGACTAAAGTCATTGAAATAAAAGCCTGCCATCAATGCAACAAATGAAAAAATCATGGCAGCAAACTGTGCCCATGCCAAACTCGGTGCCAAACGCTGCCAAGCAACATGGTCACGCATAACGCCTATCGTTGGTAATACCACCTGCAAAATCGCCAAGATTAAGGCGGCTAGCAAGGCAAAATAACCCAATTCTGTGATTAACATACGGTCTAACCCTGTTTATTCTAATATGATTTAAGCTCACTGTAACGGTTGGATTTTTATTATTGGAAACTATTGAAATTTACTGCTATCTCTAGCTCCAATTGTTTTCGAAGTGTTTTGAAAAGCGTGCCGAAAGTAATAGACAATCATAAATATACAACCATCTTTTGTTAGGTAAGAAGAATATTGAATTAGTTAACCGGACTTATAACAGCCTAATGCCATCTAAATAAGACCTAGACGATCACACCTGAAAGACAGGCGCGAATCCACCGCCTGACGTACGGAAGTTAGTCACCTGACCTTGATACACACGCGCAGCAGGTAGTAACAGTTTTCCGCCATACGTATAAAGACGTATATCTACCTTTCTTGTTGTTACGATGTCATCAATTTTGAGTGATCTCTCTCCTGCAGGGACAAAGGTCTGTGCGATATAATCTTCATCCAGAATGTTTTCGAAGACGCGTCGAGTCAGTTTGCTACCGCGATAAACGCCTTTGCTTCCATGACCAGCAACTGGCTTAAAAAACAGTTGCCGCCGAGTAAGCCACAACTCTGCTGCATCGTCTCTTGATACAATCTTAGTCCTCGGTACAGACCTTTCGAGGCACTCCACTGCAGCCTCATCCAGACCCCAAGAGCGCAATATTTGGGAGTCTGATAGCAATGTCAGGTTTTGCTTATTGGCCAACATAGCATGTACGCGGGGATTGGGTGTCACTACCACAGCACCCTCTAAATAAGCCTGCTTAAGCAATACATGGTCAGGGTCCTCAAATGCAAAGTCGACAAGCCGATTGTAAATCATATCGATTTTCTGGCCATGGGCTGTTAACGTACCGTCGATATACTCGAGTTCAGAGGGATCAAGTATCACAGTATCAATACCTCTAGCTTGGAGCAGTTGACAGGCTAACTCAAACTCTAAGAACATGAACTGACTCTCGGGGTCATTGTCCACAATGGCTATCCGATTGGGCATAGCAACAGCGGACTGTCGCTGCCATTCCTGTTTGAACATGTCAAACACTGCTTCCTCGAACCTATCTAGCATTTGATTGGTTACAGCGCTTTGCTCTGAGGGGTTGCAACAGCGTTTTTGTGCGCGAGCGAGCAACACATTCAGAAATGCGCCACCGGCATTAGTATTGACCTCGATGAGCTGAGGTCCATCGCTACCCAAGTGAAAGTCATAACCCATGAGGGCCCCTATTGGGCCTGGGTCGAAAGCAGCTATTTCTGGTGCCCACGACAGCACTTGCTCTTGATACAATGGCAGTTCGGCAGCTGACTCGATAGCCCTGACGATTCGCTCCATCGCCTCTATCTCTGTTTTGGGAACGAACACGGGTGTTGCTGAAAAAAGCTTATTAAGCTCGTTCGCTCCTATTGGATTGTTTCTAGTTTCTACCAATTGATCTTGAAGGCTTGTATTAAGCGCTTTACGATCAAGGGTAATGCAGTAGCACTCTTGGTTAAGTCGATTTGCAAGACCGTCATTTTTTTCGTTGTTATTAGTTGGGTGTTCCATTTAGAGTCCGTCGCTAAGTAGAGTACTCACGCTGACATACTCTAGTAAAAAGTAAAAAGTAAAAAAGGTACTTGGCGTGTTTAAGTAGTGCTAGCTACTTTCTGATATCTCATTTCCTGAGACTAAATCGTTATTTCGTTCACTTTTAATTAATATCTTTGCTAAGAGTAAACCCAGCTCAAATAATAGCCACATAGGAATCGCCAACAACAGCATTGATACACCATCAGGCGGTGTCACTACCGCGGCGATCCCAAAACAGCCGACTATGATATAACGACGCTTATCTTCTAAAATTTGAGTAGAAACGATTCCGGCCATTATCAGCAATAAGGTAACCACTGGAATCTCAAAAGTCAGTCCAAACACCATAAATAGCTTGAGGGCAAAGCTCAGATAACTGTCAATATCGGTCATTGGTATAACGTTCTGCGGAGCGAACATAATAAAAAATTTCAATACCCCTTTGAGTACGACAAAGTAGGAAAAAGCAACACCAGCATAAAATAGAAATATCGAAGATAGCAGTACAGGAATGGCAATTTTCTTCTCTTTTTTATATAAGCCGGAAGCTACAAATGACCAAATTTGATACAGGATATAAGGCATTGCTAAAAATGCGGCGACGAATATCGTTAAGCGAATGGGTGCCATAAAGTTTGACGTTATATCAGTGGCAATCATGGTCGAATTGATGGGTAACTGCGCCACTAATGGGTCTGATAAAAGATTATAAAGCTCGCGTGAAAATCCCACCAATACTAAGAATATAATTAAGACGACCACGCATATTCTTATTAAGTGCGTACGCAGCTCGATTAAATGTCCGGTAATAGGCATATCGCCAAGCGTACCTAACGTATCTCCAGACTCACTATTCTGTGTTGTATCTGTTGGCGCCTCAAACTCTATATCTGTTATTTTTTCTTGTCGACTTTTTTGCCGTTTAAATAGGCTCACTGATCCGCCTCCTGTTTAATGAACGAGGAGGTAGTATTCTGTTGATGGTCTTTATCATAAGGGGTGATTGACTGATGTGAAGCGTCTAGGCTTTGGTTCTGTGACTGCTCAAACTTTTGCATACTGCCACGCATTTCTGCTAATTCGCGCTTCATATCCGACTCGGTCTGACGGATTTTCGCAAGTTCATTTTGCATTTGTTGACGTGTTTCAGCTAGATCAAGCTCAGCTTCTATTTCAGATTGTAGAGTGGATACTGTACGGCGCAGTTTGGCATACCATTGCCCAGCGGTACGTGCGGCTTGCGGCAGTTTTTCTGGGCCCAATACGATTAAAGCAATGACGCCAAACAAGAGTAATTCGGAAAACCCAATATCAAACATAACAGTCACATATATTAATAGACTACTTAGTGCCGCTATTTATAAGCGGCGCGCTTCATACTTTAGGCTGGTCATCAGTGGAAATAGGGCTGATTTCCATATCATCAGCCTGATTACCTACACGCGTATTTAAATCATTACTTGCAGCTGGCGTACTATTTTCATGGCTAAGCACATGATTTTTGCGAGCATTCTCGGGTTCTTCATCTTTGACCGCTTCTTTAAAACCCTTCACCGCACCGCCTAAATCTTTACCTGCATTTTTAAGCTTGGCAGTACCAAATACGACCACCACTACGACCAATAAAATCAGCCAATGTGTAATAGAAAAGCTGCCCATAACGGTATCCTTATATTTTGTGATCTTGTTTAGACCAGTATGTGTCAGTGTGCTTTAGAACACTTTTTACCGTACCAGAATTATAGTTTCAAACGGCGCAATCGCAGCGCGTTAGCAATCACCGAGAATGACGACAAGCTCATCGCTGCCGCTGCTATCATCGGACTGAGCAGAAGCCCAAATATGGGATAGAGCACACCTGCGGCAATAGGAACACCAAGTGCATTGTAGATAAAGGCAAAAAACAGATTCTGTCTGATATTGCGCATGGTGGCGCGGCTAAGCTTATAAGCTTTGGCAATGCCCATTAAATCACCTTTTAGCAGGGTAATGCCCGCACTCTCCATCGCCACATCGGTACCGGTTCCCATAGCGATACCAACATTAGCTTGCGCTAGCGCTGGTGCGTCGTTGATACCATCACCCGCCATAGCGACCAATTTACCGCTGTCTTGCATTTCTTTGACGATACGGTTTTTATCCTCTGGTGAGACATCCGCATGAACTTCATCAATACCTAGTTTATTGGCGACTGCCTGCGCGGTTTTTTCGTTGTCACCGGTTAGCATCACAACTTTTAAACCTGCGTCATGAAGCAGTGAAATAGCCTCTTTAGTGCTTGGTTTAATAGGGTCAGCAACTGAAATAATACCAGCAGCTTTACCGTCTATAGCCACAAACATTACCGTTTCTCCGTCTTTTCTACGGACATCAGCTTTAGTGGACAGCTCATTATCAAAACTATTTAGGCTTTCCATAAGCTTAGAGTTACCAATAGCGACTTTCTTACCATCGACCACGGCTTGTACGCCTTCGCCAGTAGTCGAATTAAAGTCAGTAGCTTTAGGAATAATGAGTGATCTTTCTTGAGCTGCTCTAACGATAGCTTCTGCTAAAGGATGCTCGCTAGCGCTTTCTACTGAGGCTACCAATGCGAGGAACTCGTCTTCATCTTGACCTACCTGCGCATCAATTGCGGTAAGCTCGGGCTTACCAGCGGTCAGTGTTCCGGTCTTGTCGACGACAATGGTATCGACTTTTTCCATACTCTCTAACGCTTCAGCATTTTTGATGAGGACGCCGTTTTGCGCGCCTTTGCCGGTACCAACCATAATGGACATCGGCGTCGCTAGACCAAGGGCACAAGGACAAGCAATAATCAGTACCGCAATCGCGTTAACCAAAGCATAGGTCATAGCGGGCTCAGGGCCGAATATCGCCCAGACAATAAAGGTTATGATAGAGGTGACAATAACAATAGGTACGAACCAACCCGCCACTTGATCTACCAAGCGCTGGATAGGCGCGCGGCTACGCTGGGCTTCAGCAACCATTTGTACAATTTTAGATAATACTGAATCTGCTCCAACATTGACCGCTTCGACTAATAGCGTTCCGGTGCCATTTACCGTACCACCAGTCACTGTATCTCCTGCTACTTTTGATACAGGGATTGGCTCACCCGTCACCATTGATTCATCAACATTACTATTACCATCGATCACTGTACCATCTACGGGTAGTTTCTCACCTGGTTTAACCCGTAGCTTATCGCCAGTGACGACCTCATCAAGCGAGACTTCGACTTCTTCACCGTTTTCATCGACACGTCTTGCGGTTGGTGGTGCGAGCTCAAGCAAAGCTCTAATCGCACCTGAAGTTTGACTTCTAGCTTTGAGCTCTAATACTTGACCCAGTAGCACCAAGGTCACAATGACCGCTGCCGCTTCATAGTAGACTCCGACTTGACCAGAGGCATCTCTGAAACTGTCTGGGAAAATATCGGGGAAAAAGGTCGCGACAATACTAAAAATATAAGCAGCGCCTACGCCTATCGCAATCAAGGTAAACATATTTAGATTGCGGCTTTTTATAGACTGCCAGCCACGGACGAAAAACGGGGCGGCGCCCCAAAGCACTACAGGGGTCGCGAGCACTAACTCAGCCCATTGTAAGATCTTTGAAGAGATACCATACTGACTAAAATTAACTACGTTTAAGTCAAACATACCGCTCATCACATATATTAATAGCGGTACAGTCAACACGGTACATATCCAAAAACGACGAGTCATGTCGTCAAGCTCTGAGGTGTCCTCTTCACCGATAGTAAGCGTTTCGGGCTCAAGCGCCATACCACATATCGGACAACCGCTATTTCTAACGTCTCTCACTTCAGGATGCATAGGACAGGTATATACCGTGCCATCGTAATCAGCAGGTACTTTATCGTATTTACCGCCTTTAACAGATTTTACTCCGCTACTATCAGTATCCTTTCCATGACAACTGGCGTGACTATCATCTTTAGCAACTTCGTCTTCAGGTTTAAGAAACATGCCACATATTGGGCAGTCACTTTTTTCAACATCTCTTACTTCTGGATGCATAGGACAAATATAAATCGTGCCGTTATAATTTTCTGGTATCTTGTCGTACTTATTGCCTTCGACAGACTTTAACTCAGTACTATTATTAGCATCCGCTTTATGACAATGCGCATGACTGCCCTCATTACTGTTGGATTCAGCAACCTCGTCTTCAGGTTTGAGAAACATGCCGCATATCGGACAATCGCTCTTCTCAGTATCTCTAACCTCAGGATGCATCGGGCAGATATAAACCGTACCACTATAGTTTTCTGGCACTTTATCGTACTGACCACCTTTGATAGATTTTTCATCGGCAATATGTTTCATAAAATCACTCCTTGAAGACAATAAATAAAGCTTTTAAAGCACAGTCATCAACCTTTAATTGCTATTCATCTAATTACTAATCTAGATATCTCGAAAATTAAGTTTCAATTGGAACTTAATCTTTATTACGCAAATATTTGAGTAAGGCCATAATAGTCAATATCAGTACCGCAAAAACCAGTACTGTAAACAATAAGGAGACAATAGATTCTCCCCAACCCATACCGTGCATCGATCCATTCATCATGCCGTGCATAGTCCCGTTCATCATACCGTGCATCATAATAACCATTACAAGGACTCCTTATTTGTTATTTCCTTAGTATAAGTAATGATATAGTGCTAGTGTGTGAACGTACACCTCTCAATAGTCTGCTTACTTAATAACGCCTAATACAAAGTGCTCAAAATTTGTGACTGCCTATTCCAACTCATCAATAAGTGCTTGCATCTCACCGATTTCACGCTTTTGTGCTTCGATAATGTCATCAGCAAGCTGACGTACACGTGGATCTTCGATATCAGCACGCGAACTGGTCAAAATAGCAATCGAGTGATGCGGTATCATCGCCTGCATCCAATCCACTTGATCTACCGTTTGTTGTGATCTAACGCCCCATAAACCAAAGGCAAATAGCACGACACTAATCCCATAAACCATTAGATTGACCTTAGTCTTTTTATACATATTGGTCATAAAGGCGAGCATAATAATAGCCATCATAGCGCCCATATATAACGCCATATAAGCTCTGGTTTCGCTAAAATAAACATGATCCCATTGATAAGTATTAAAATACATCATGATAAACATCACGACTGTCGATGTTAAAATCATGATTGTGAACTTTACATAAGGGTTCATTTGCTTCTGTTTATTATCCATATGGTTATTCATATTCTTGTCCTTAATTTAGTAAAAAGGCACCTAAATAAAGAGGTGCCTTTTTTTAGAGCTAGTGTTATAAACTGTTGTTACTTACATGGTTAACACTAGAACCAAAATTTCACACCAGCTGTAACGCTACTAGAATCAACAGCTTCGTCTTCTTGACGTCGCAAATCTCTTGCGTTGCCTAAAGCGGTCTCATAGCTGATACCCACATAAGGCGCGAGCTGACGACTTAACATCTCGTAAGTAAGCCTAACGTCAGCCCCAAACTCATTAAAGCCTTTAGTAATATGGTTATCTGTATCATCTTTGCTAAATGCCGTCAGCTCTACTTCTGGAATCACTACCCAATGTTGATCTAAGCGCCACTCATACTCCGCACCTAGATCTAGACGAACTTGCCCATCAGTATATAAATAAGCTCTAGCATCGGTTTCGATGAAGTAAGGTGCAGTGCCTGCAATACCAGCCATCACGGCAGATTTATCATTTTCGGTATCATAAGCAACACCGGCTTCCCCATTCCAAAAAATACTAAGTGGCTTCCAGTAAGATAGTGAGGTTAAGCTATCAATTTCTTTATCATCTTTAGTTTGGATACTACCTTCGCTACGTAGCGTTACGCGGTTGCTGTCTGTACCGTACCACGTATCAAACTCATAATTGATTTGATCATCGTCAAATTGATAGCCCAGATCGTCTACTGATACGCCCCATAACGGTAAGCTACCCATCATCACAGGCTTACCAAAGCGACCATAGGGAACACCGTTTGAATAGTCAGGACTGCGAGCATCAGCTGGAGCTTTACCACCTTGCATACCTGACATATCCATACTGCCATGGTCCATGCCTGACATATCCATACTGCCATGGTCCATGCCTGACATATCCATACTGCCATGGTCCATGCCTGACATATCCATACTGCCATGGTCCATGCCTGACATATCCATGCCACTGTGATCCATATCCGACATGTCCATACCAGACATATCCATTTTGCTATGATCCATATCCGACATGCCCATACCAGACATATCCATGCTGCTGTGATCCATATCTGACATATCCATACCAGACATGTCCATACTGCCATGATCCATGTTCGACATCTCAGCAGCGTTTGCTAAAGGTGACATTAGTAGCATCAAAGATGACATGCCAATAAACGGTAGACCTACTTTATATATTTTCATAATAAGGCTCATATTCGAAGGTTTATTAAACAACGGCAACTTCTCTAAACATCCCTGCTTCCATGTGATAGAGCAAGTGGCAATGCCATGCCCATCTGCCAGCTTCTCCGGTGACATCAAAGCTTATCTTTTGTGCAGGCTGTACCATTATCGTATGCTTACGTACTTGAAACTCACCTGAAGGCATCCGCAGATCGCTCCACATACCATGCAAATGCATGGGATGATTCATCATGGTGTCATTGACTAAGGTAATACGTACGCGCTCGTTGGGCTTAATATTGACCGGTGCGGCATCTTTGAACATAACCCCGTCTAGAGCCCAAATATAGCGCTCCATGTTTCCCGTCAGATGTATTTCAATCTCTCTGGTGGGTTTGCGCTGCTCTGCCATTATCTCATCGCCGACAGAGCGCAACTGACTATAATTCAAAACCTTTCTATCAATGTTACGTAGATTAATACCAGGGTCATCAAGGTTCATACGCGGACTATCAACGCGCATATCGGACTTAAAGTCATATTCTGTTTTGGCATGTTTAGCGTTATAGCCATTCGATCCCATGGCGCCCATCATGTCGGCCATCGTCAGCCATTCGATTTTGTCCATAGCAGGTATCGCAGGACGAGCACCTTTTTTGGTAGCAAGCGTTGTCGCAACATAGCCTGACCGATCTATGTTTTGAGCAAATATGGTATGCGCGTCTTTAGTGGGCGTCACGATGACATCATAAGTCTCGGCCACCCCAATACGGAAATCATCGATATCGACGGGACTGACATCAATCCCATCCGTCGCGACGACTTTCATTTTTAGGCCGGGGATGCGTACATCAAATATCGTCTGCGCTGAACCATTAATAAAACGTAGTTTGACAGGCTGTCCAGCCTTGACAAGTTGCGTCCAGTTAGCCGCTGTGGTTTTACCATTCATCAGATAGGTAAAGGTTTTTTCACCAGACAGATCAGTAAAGTCTGTCGGCATCATCCGCATCTGATTCCACATTTTGCGCTTATCAAAAGCAGCTTTTAGATCTGTTGCGGCAATATCGGACAGTAGCTTTTTAAAATCTGGTAAATGATAATTATCAAAGTCTGCGCGTTGCTTTAATAGTTTAACCAAGTTGTGCGGGTCACGGTGCGTCCAATCACTGAGCAAAATGACATGGTCTTCCTCGATAGGATGACGTTCGCGCCCTTTCGGCTCAATGACGATGGCCCCGCGCATACCGGTTTGTTCTTGGAATCCAGTGTGCGAGTGATACCAATAAGTGCCAGATTGTTTCAGCGTAAATTTATACGTAAAGGTGCTATTTGCTGGTATACCATCAAAACTAATGCCGGGCACGCCATCCATCTCAAACGGTACTAGTAGACCATGCCAATGAATAGAGGTCGACTCATTCATTTGGTTATGGACGCGTATCACTACCGTATCGCCCTCGCGCATTTTTAGCGTTGGCGCTGGTAATGAGTCATTAATGAGCGTCGCCGTGCTTGACTTGCCATCAACAATGATGGGTTTTTTGCTGACATAAAGATCAAACTCTTTGCCTGTCAGTATGGGTACTTTATGATCGGGTTTATCACTGTTAATAGTAGCGCCCTGACTGCCTGAGCGACTCGATTGTCCCAATGCGCTACTAGCAATAGTCGGCATCAAGGAGGCACCAAGGACAGCAGAGGATCCGGTTAAAAAACGTCGGCGGTTCAGTATGTTCTTTTTATTCATAATGATAACCTGATTTAATTTGAGAGATGGTGGTTAAGCTTATAGTTATAACATTTTCGATATTTAACAGAATCTATTCACATCTAAGCCAACACTACAGCTGCTGCTGAGGAGACTCAATAGCAGCATAGACTTCTGTGGTGCCGTCTTTATTAAGCTGCATTACCTTATAAGGCATGAATTTACCTTCATACTCCATACCGGGGCTACCAACCGGCATACTCGGTACGGCAAGTCCAATAGCTTGTGCAGGAGGATTTGCTAAGAATTCAGCCATGTGTTTAGCAGGGACATGCCCTTCAAAGACAAAACCGTCGGTGGTAACGGTGGTATGACAAGAGCGCATTTGCTGTGGTACGCCATAACGCTCCTTAAATAAGGATAGATCTTCCACATCGTGCGTGGTTGCACTTAATCCATTGTTTTTTGCATAGCCTACCCATTCTTTACAGCAGCCGCAGTTGGCATCTTTATAAACCGTGGCTGAGACGTTTTTGAGTAATGATGACGAGCTGTTAACGGGAGCATTTGTAGGAGCAGAACTTTCATTTTGTACTTGTGCATTCTGGGTAGCAGACTGTTCAACCTTTACTGGTTGAGAATCAGAGCCACTGGTATTAGATTGGCTGCAAGCGGCTAGCGTTAACGAGAGTGACGATGTCACCACCAATAAAAGGACACGACCGGATAACCAGCTATGTCCATTAGAAAGCATATGTGTGTAATGTCTCATTAAATTACTCCTAAACGTTTATTGTTATGCTCGCTATTCTAAAAACTTACACCCTATATTTGAATTCTTATGTACTTAACTAAAAACATTAAATGCAGCACTGTTCAGTACTACATTGGTGATAGCGACAACCGTGAGTTAGGAGGCTTTCATATCTAGAAAGTATTAATGCTGCATTCCAGATCCATCATCCGACATATTCATATCACCATCAAATGACATGTCCATCATATCGCCATCTATCCTAGTGGTTAGCATCGTGTACTGAGCTTCATCTAATTCAGGTAACGATCTGATAAAAGCAACCATTGCCCACATTCTAGCGTCATCATGGGACGCGCCCCACGCAGGCATTCCAGATGCCATAATACCGTGCTTGATTGCCCAAAAGCTTTGCTTTGCACCGTCTTCTGTTTGATAACGTTTGACAATATCAGCCTTGGTAAAGTTGGGCGGCTTTGGATATAAGCCCTCACTAAAGTCAGTTTGTGCCACTCCCGGAGACAAGTGACAGCCTGCACACATATCCTTATAGTCCGCGCCACCAGAACTGATTAGCTCAACCTTCTCTAAATCTGGTACCACAATATCTTTACTGGCATTTGCTATGGAACGATTGCGAGCAGTTTCTAAAAAGCTAAACATCATTGGGCTATGCTCTTGGTCAGCTCCCACATTGACAACGCCACTAGTAACAACCGCAAACACGCCAACGATTGCCACAAATACGGTAAAGAGCGCACCCAATAAAAATTTCATATGTTTTCCTAAAAATTTATTTCCGTTAAGTGTTGACTGCTATTTAACAGAGCTAAAATTTTTAAGATTTACTGTCGTTAGTAACGCAGTGTTTTTGGTACATTTGCTTCATTTTACCCATGTTAGCCATCATTGCTTTCATAGCAGGATCGCTCATGTCCATCTTGCTATGATCCATTTTTTGCATCATTTGCATATGCTTTTGCATTTTTTCACAGTTCATTTGATCTTTTTCAGCATGCATTTTAGGGTCATGCGCCATAGCTGAGGTCGATACGACAAGAGCGATGGCCGTCATTGCGATTGATTTAGACAGTAATTTAAATTGTGACATGATTAATTCCTATTGTTTGGATTAAAGGTTATTGAGTTCAATAGCTGTTAAACCAGCCTAAATGATACATTAATCATTCTGACTGGTAGATGACGATAAGATTACAATTCTGTCATTCTCACCGCTTTAGATTTTAATGCGCGATATATTCATTTAATATGGCTTCAGCATTTCTATCACGATCGCTACCATATTTTTTTACAAAATACTTTTCAGATTGCAAATGTTGATCTTGATGTTGAACCTGACAAGCCACTCTGGCGTCGACATAACTTTTCTTTTGCTCTTTGGACATTTGTGCATCATTATGATCTGCGTTTCTTGCAAAACTAGTGAGCGCATCACAATTACCAAGAACAGAAGCATCTAAGTTTGTGGTATGCGCATTGGCCGCTGACATGCCCACTAACATCGATACTGAAAGTAAAGCTGCTTTTTTTAATGAACTATAATTTTTCATATAAGACCCTTTAAAGATAAATAACAAACTGTTTAAGTAGGATAATTGCTTTACTCGTAGAGGCAGTCTGTATCAGAGACAAGCCAATATGCGGAGTTGATTTAGAATACTAAATGGTGGCTGACAGCTAGATGACACGGATATTACATGTTCGTTAGGAACAGCATAATATTGTCATCTTCTTGTCATTAAAACCAAGTACCAGCATCTGTCTCTATCCAAAGAACACTGTTATAACAAGGGTTCCTGATAAATATATGGCTGATAAGCTAACAATGTTAGTGATACGCTGTTGACAACTATAATGATATAAAGGTAAGCAACGATGAAAGTACTGTTAGTAGAAGATGAGAAAAACCTTGGAGAATATATTAAGAAAGGCTTAACTGAGGCCGGTTTCATCGTGGATCATCACATGACAGGTTTAGATGGCTATCATGCGTTAATGACTGAAGATTTTAGTGTGGTGGTGATGGATGTGATGCTGCCTGACGTCAGCGGCTTTGAGCTGATACAGCGCTACCGTGCTGCTGGAAAGCATACGCCTGTTTTATTTTTAACCGCTAAAGATGATTTAAGCGATCGGATTAAGGGCATTGAAATTGGTGGCGATGATTATCTGACCAAACCTTTTGCTTTTGCCGAGCTAATTGTCCGAATAAAAAGCCTATTGCGGCGTGCCAATCAATCAGACTATAAAAGCTCTGTCATACATATGGCTGACCTAAAAATAGATATTGCTAAACGCACTGTATATAGAGGCGATACCAACATAAAATTGACTGCTAAAGAATTTGCTTTATTACAACTTTTCTTAGAACGTCAAGGTGAGGTACTGCCACGCACTGTGATTGCCTCACAAGTATGGGACATAAATTTTGACAGTGATACAAATGTCATTGACGTGGCTATAAGGCGCTTGCGGATAAAAATTGATGATGGATTTGATATAAAGCTGATTCATACGGTACGCGGAATGGGCTACAAGTTAGAGCCACTGAATGTCGACGTGGATAGTGGCATGGGCGACGATGACACCAACAAAGATGATCTAAAATAAAATGAGAGATAAATTTAAGAATCGACGCTGGCCTTTGTTATGGCGTACTGTTTTTTTACTGACAATATTTGTTGTTATCTCTCAAGTTGTTATTTATATATGGGTTCAGCGCTCTGTTAACGAGCACTTTGAGCAAATGGACTCAGAGATTATTACCCATGCAGCTTTTAACCTGCGTAAACGCATGGTGAATTTTAACGATCACATAGAACCTTTTACAGTGTCAAAGTCGCAAGCGCTAATTGATGCCAATCATCTACATTCTTCTTGGTTAGACTATGATTTAAAAACGTTAATATCAGACAAAAACGGCAATTTATTGTCCAGCGATCCCAGTAATTTCATCAATGATCTACCGGCAGATTTTAGCTTGTTACAACTATTGCAGGACTATCGCGATCAGCAGTTTATGATCAAGATAAATAATAGGCATTACCGAGCCATTATCATTACACATCAAGAGGTTTTGGCATTTATTGCTCTACCTATCGATGTGCATCATCAATATCTTATCCAGTTTAATCGCCAGCTGAGCTTGATACTTATCGCCATTACCTTATTATTGGTTTCAGTAGCAGCACTAAGTGTACACTGGGGTTTTGCTCCCCTAGCTACTATCGTACAAAAGATGAAAGGCATTAATCTTCAAAGGTTAGATGAAAGAATTGTGGTTGGCGATATGCCGTTAGAATTACGTCCACTAACGGAGTCTTATAATTCTATGATGGTCAAGCTTGAAAGTAACTTTGAATCATTATCACGGTTTTCAGACAATATCGCCCATGAGCTACGTACGCCAATAGCGACGCTGAGTACGCAAACGCAAGTCATGTTAACTAAGCCAAGAGAAAGCGACGAATACATTGAGCAATTGCATCATCAGCATGATACGTTAAAGCAGTTATCCACCATGATTAACGATATGTTATTACTGGCAAAAACTCAAAAAGAGCTGAGTGATTCGCAAATCAGTCATGTCGATATAGAGAGCTTGATCACAAAGCTTATAGATTATTATGAGATGATTGCTGAGGATCGTGAGATAATCTTTGAAAAATCGGGTGATTTTAAAACAGTACTAGGTGATAAAGGCTTATTGCAACGGCTGTTTGCCAACCTGATGTCAAATGCGATTTATTATGCGGCTAGTAATAGCACTATTATGATATCCGCTACTGTCCTCACTTCAAGCACCTCGCTTAATGCGCCAAAAGACGATATTCAATCCCCAGAGCAGCTCTGGTTAAGAATAACTATGACCAACCGTCTAGACAAACCATTAAATCAGATTGAAGCCGATAAACTGTTTGAGCGATTCTATCGTCATGATAAAACGAATACGATGCATTCAGGAACAGGCTTAGGCTTATCTATTGTGCAAGCTATCGCCAATGCTCATAATGGCAAAGTTAGTATTACTATCAAAGATGAGTGTCTTTTTGAGGTTGCTGTAAAGTTGTTGATTGCCAGGTAGTAAATACCTTCATACTGTCTATGAACCGCTCAGATTAGATCGAAGGCGAGTTTACTTGGAAGGTCTCTCTATCCATAAGATGAGATTCTGACTTGCGATAGTTGTACTTTTCAATTGTTGGACAAAAAATTTCTTATATAAGCCTATTTCATACATTCTATTACCAATAATTATGGTGCCTTTATGATGATTCATCCTCAGTATGATCCCGTAGCGCTTTCCTTGGGTCCATTGGAAGTGCACTGGTATGGGCTAATGTATTTGCTAGCCTTTGCTGCCGCTTACGGTTTGGCTTGGTATCGCAGTACCAAACGCGACAATTGGACCACCGACATGGTCTCTGACTTAGTCTTTTATGGCGCGCTTGGTGTCATCTTAGGCGGTCGTATTGGCTATGTGCTGTTTTATCAGTTCGGTGAATTACTCCAAAACCCTGCCTATATATTAAAAGTCTGGGAAGGCGGTATGTCTTTCCACGGCGGCTTTATCGGCGTCATGCTAGGTATGTGGTTCTTTGCCCGTAAATATAAAAAGACTACCTTTCAAGTATTCGATTTTATCGTTCCTTGTGTACCAACCGGCTTACTGTTTGGGCGTATCGGCAACTATATCAATGGCGAATTATGGGGTCGCGTCTCAGACGGTGGCTATAACTGGCTGACCTACTTTCCGCAAGCCGCGGCGTTTGATATGGAGCAATTACAGAGCAATCCACAATTGCAAGAATTGATGATTGAAGTCAATGGTCAATACATATTGCCTCGTCATCCATCACAGCTATATGAAGCCTTTGCCGAAGGTCTGCTGCTATTTATATTCTTATGGTGGTATTCATCAAAACCACGTCCACGTATGGCCGCCTCCGCTGTATTCTTACTAGGCTATGGCATCAGCCGCTTTATCATTGAATTCTTCCGCCAGCCAGATGCTGACCAAGGATTCATATTATTAGGTTGGATGACCAAAGGGCAAATCTTAAGCGCGCCGATGATTATCGCCGGCTTAATCATGCTGATTTATGCTTACAAACGCGGTATTTATGATTGGGGTAAGCAGTCTGCATATTAGAAATAAGTGTCGAGGTGCATGAACAAATAAATATAAATGCAGTTCTAACAAGATACATTCCATTTGCAGAATTAATACCTAACCCCAGTTCGGGATAAGCGCTCAAAAAAAAGATAAAAAAAGAAGTCCAAAGTTGCTAAAGTAAGTTTACCAAGACCACTTAAGCAAAAAGGACTTCTTACATGGACAACCTAACCGAACTATACTGCCATATTGACGACTTTTATCAGCAATTCAAACCTGAGTTTGACGCTCATTTAATCGCAACGGGACACCAAAGGTTAAGAGCATGCCAGATAAGTGTAGCAGAGATTATGACCATCTTGATACTGTTTCATCAACTGCGGTATCGACAGTTTAAGGCGTTTTACTACCATCACATGCTTGGCATGATGAAACGGGAGTTTCCAAATCTGCCGAGCTACTCGCGATTTATAGAGCTTGTGCCGCGCAGTATCATACCACTGTGCAGCTACTTGCAAAGCATGATGGGCGACTGTACGGGTATCAGCTATATTGATTCAACCAAGATAGCAGTTTGTCATAACAAACGTATCTACCGTCATAAAGTCTTTGAAGGACTTGCAACCCGAGGCAAAAGCAGCATGGGCTGGTTTTACGGCTTTAAGCTGCATGCCATTATCAATCATAAAGGTGAGCTGGTCTCCGTCAAAGTCACTGAGGGTAATACCGATGATAGAGCGCCTGTTAAGGATATGGCAACGCCTGTGTTTGGCAAGGTGTTTGGGGATAGAGGCTATATCAGTAAAGCCCTAAACGAGTGGCTCACAAAACACAGTGATACCACGTTGATAACCAAACTTCGGCGTAATATGAAACCCCAATTACTTGAGCCTATGGATGAGGCACTACTCAATCATCGCTCTTTGGTTGAAACGGTGTTTGGAGAGCTTAAAAACTTGTGCCAAATCGAACACTCACGCCATCGTAGTGTCACGGGGTTTAGCACAAACTTGCTGTCAGGTTTAATTGCGTATTGCTGGTTTCCCTATAAACCCACCATCAAAAACATGCCTCAGCAGAGACAGGTAGCGACATTGTAAATAGTATCAATGAGTTACAATGTGGCTTATCCCGAACTGGGGTTACCCCATTATTGATAGTAGATTCACTGATTTTTAAATTCTAGGCGTCGCTGTCGAACACCGAAGCAAACTTAAATAACTTATGACGCATTATCTAAAATCACTAACTCTTCATCCGTAATCAATACCATATAAACAAAAAATCGCAGCAACGGAGAAAATTGCCATTTATCATTTACAGAGGATCTGTTATCAATCAAAGCGATTCCAATGTTGAACGTACCCATACTATCTTTACTGATGCTACGCAATCCCTTCATATCAGCTAAATTAAGATGGACTTGTGATGCCGCAGGATGAGCAACTAGCCAATTTTTCGCTGGCAGTAATTGTTTGGCAATTTTGATAAAACGTCGTAACGCTTTCTTTTCTTTGATTGAAAAAGGAACAAACGCCTTACTGTAAGATAGATGCTCTTGGCATAGAGCTATAAACCACTGCCAATCATCTAATGAGTTATCTCGTAGTTTTTGAGCACTGCTTTGCAGTGAAGACAGTAATCTATAATCACTTTTGTACTGAATACTTTTTGGAAGGCCATTTGTTCCAATGAATCTAGGGTTATCATGGCTCGAGGTCACATTGGCTACTTTTCGCGCTCGATTTATAATGATATCTGCGTCGTGTAAATCAATATTAACCATTATTGCAGCCTGCTTTAAAGCTATGCATAAAGCATTTTGCTGTAATAAGAACCAAATGCTATTCATGCCATAGCGCATAAATAACGTTTCTGTCCTACTTTGTGAATCGACTAAAAGGGTCGTGTTTTTAATACATAAGCGAGGCGCTTTATATTTGCGCTGACTAAGACTTCGAAACAACAACTTTCGGACGCTAGTTAGGCTGACGTCGTTATGGTCGATAATGGCATCATTCTCTTTAAGCCTTTTTCTATTGATGCCAGTGACGTTGTTAATGGCAACAACTGGTAGCTTAATATTAGCGCCGCTCAGCGCATAAGTTGCCATTAAAACAGCGATATGGTTGTAATACTCAAAACTGCGCTGCGGTGATAAATGACCCATGATTCCAGATAGAGCGTACCAGCGATCTTGCGCATTAAGATGCTCACCAAGAACGCCATATTTGATCCGTTTAATGTCTTCTTCGTTATAATCAGTCAAAGCTTTAACAAGCTCAGTATCACCACATAGTACAAGTGATAAATTAGTAACCGCCGTATGTCGAAACGCATGAAAGGTTTGCTCCGGCTTATTACCTGGCTTTTTTGGGATGTCCTGTAAGATACGTCTTAGCAGTTGTAGCGGTACGTGATCATCAATTGGCGTCTTTTCAGAAGATAGTGTGAATATAAAGCTTCTAGGATTAAGACCGACAGTACTTTGTGTGTATCTTATAAATAATGCCAACTCGTCTGGCTGCAACAAAGCATAAATAGGGATTCTACGATTGCTGCCAGCTGTTTTTAAATCACGATAAGGATTACTACGAACAACAAGTGACGGAGACGGTGAATTTAGGCCTTCTATATCAATGTACCGTAATCCTAACAGCTCCTTTTTACGCATTCCTGTTCGATAGACCAGCATAAACATCAAAGCAAACATCTCTCGCTCTAGAATATCCACGCTATGCAAAATCTGTGTAATAATCGCGTGATACATATGAAGGGAAATCAACTCAGCACGAACGCGTCGACCCTCTTTTTCATAGGCAATCGTTACTTGTGGTAGATCGTAATTTTCATGAGCAAAGTTATGAAGGCGTTGTAACAGCTTTGCATAATAAGAAATATTTATGTGACGGCGAACTGTGGTTTTGTACTCCAAAATATCCTCATAGAGCACCTCAAAGTCCTCTTCATCCCAACCATCAATAGGCTGATTCATTGAAAAATACAGCCATTCATAGCCAATGCTTCTAATGTATTGCAACACGGAAGTACTTTTAATAGAATTGTCCAACTCATCTTTTAAAAGAGCCAGTATCCAATCTAAAAACACCCTCTCATTAACTGCAGTGTATTGCTCATACCTTTTTTCTATCCTTTGGATCAAAGTAAGCGGTTTATAGCCTAATCTCTTACTTTTTAGACTTCCTACAATTTTAAAATCACTAGCGATATCCGTAATCAGCTCTGAGCGCCGTACTTTTCTACCATGTAGGCTTGGAGTCGTGCTTTTATCTAATATATTTTCTGATCCTTTTATTGACAACTTTAGAATATCGTCTAAGTCGTAATTTTTTACCGATTTCTTATATTGTCCTTCTAAAAATTCTTTAAACTTCTCTTTGGTCAGCCCTGCTGTATTTTGCTTGCTACTCAGTACCGCTACGGAAGCTTGATCAATATCAGCACCATCAAGCATCTCCCAATGGTAACTTGCGTAAGACAGCATCTGCGGAAAAGTTAAAATCGTCAAACCCCCATTGTTAAGCACTGGTTTTAAAGCGTTTATCAAGTAACTCTCAGCACTTTTTTTTAAACTTTTTTCAGCCTCATCATTGATAGCCAGTTTATTTTTTGCTTGGCGATATCGTAGCAACCAGCATTGGCTGACCATATCTAGAACAATTTGCTGAGTGTTGTAAAGCTGATTTTGCGTGTTACTACGCTCATTGCCATAATACGCTTGTAGAAACCGGACTGATATTAGTAATCGCTTATTGATAAATGGCTGGTATTTTTCATTTATTAGAGCCTCAAGCCAACTTTCAAGTATGGCTTTACTATTAATGCCACCATACATGATGCCAGAGTAAACCAGCCATCCTAATATTTCTTCTAAGCTATACTCACTCGTTTGTGTCCAGTGGTGACTTACCGCTCGTACCATCTCATTAATTTGCTTACCTTTAGTGATCCAATCATTATTAATGAGGAGCGGATTAAATTTTGTGGGCAATACAGTCTTGATATTAGGATAGCGATAATCATTAAGCATAAAATGCTTGTTTTGATAGTCAATAAAACGATTTACCACTTTATAGGCTTGTTTAACTCTTTTCTCTGTTTGGCATGTCTGCGTGATGGTTTGATGAGCATAGCTTTGAAACTCTAAAAACCCTTCTGCATCTATGGGCCTGATTTGTTGATTTAAAACAATATTGAACTGTTGCAACAGCAAATCCCAACGCCACCAGCGCTTATCAAAATATATAATGCGACATCTATGCTTCTCTACTAAAAAAGTATGGCTATGATAAGCACAAGCTTTACGAGAGTATTTTTTAGTATCTTTTAGTATCTTGATATTATCAGGATACGCTTGACGTAGTTGCTCCCATTTGGTTTGAAACTTAGCAAGCAATCCAATTTCAAGCTGCTTGGCCTTCCCTACCTCTTCTAGTATTTGAGGGTCAGGGATATAAGCCTTTTTTCTTCCATCAAATTTTGCCAGTGTATCTATAATTTTAGGCGGCTTGATTTCATTTACGAGCACGACATGCTCCATTCATCATGATTGTTTTTGATATTAATTTCTTTTAAACCCAATGTCTCTGCCAGCTGTTCAAACTGATCACCCACTTGTTTAATCTGATGCTTACTAAGTGATGAGAAACGTCCTAATGCATGTTGGCGCGCTTTTTCATGACCAACAACTGCATTGATGAGCACCATATCAACGCCTAGTCTTTCAAGTTGAGTCCGTACAAAATGACGGGTCCAATAAGGGTCAGTGTCAATAATATCTTTGGTCATATGATAAGCGTCGCCTCGTTTGATGACATCAAGTGTACTGAAGTTCTCTGATAGCAGTCGCAATAATGCGATCTCATTACCTAGACGTATCTCATCAATACATTCGCTAATTTCCTGTTTCAATAAATTATTAAGCTGATAACCAATTAAATAGCTCCGGTAATCGCTTAGTAAGCGTATGAGTGTCGAACATAAAGGTATGAGTCTATGACTCTTTGATTTTCGATTGGGTTTGTCATCAATCATTAGCCAGCCAGCCTCAAGATCGATATCGCTCATCAGTCCGATACCGTTATTTGGTCGTACACCCGTTAATAAACAAAGTACAAACCATACGAAAATGCTGATACGATTAAAATGTGTATTGGCATCAGTACTGCTGTCCGCCCATGCTTGCAGCTCAGTGATAATCTCACGAACATAATTTGGCGTAAATGCAAATCCAGAACCTAACGTGTACTTGTGCCAAGGGGTGATATATGACATATCAAAGTGATTGTCTTGATTAAATATACTCAGCGCTAATTTATAGTGAGACAAAATCTCTTCGCTAAGATGACTGCTGTAATACATGGCTGGAGCTTGAGAGGCAGGCGTTCTGCAAATCAGGTCAGCGATGTGAGCATTGCTGTTTGGCGTGTAGCGAGAAAGCACCACATGCAGTGCAGTCTCAATACGATTCGTTGATAAGTACGGCAAACTTATTTTAGCGCGTAGATAGGTAAGATATTCTTGAATACCATTATCTGATGGTAGCTCACCTGTTAATATTTCATCGATAAGCCATTGCGGGACAGGAATTTTAATGATGTCAAGCTGATTTTCATACTTACTACCATTAAACGCTTCTTGCCGTTTGGTAATACCAAGCGAATGATGAATGTAGCTTCGATTCAAACCAATTTTAAAAATACTCGGATGACCAATGTATCCTGCAATAGTTAAAGATTTAATGGGCAACGCTGTAATCATAGACAGCAACAAAATGTAAGCACAGTCCCGATTGGAAGTGTTGGTTGAAAACTGAGTATCTTGGCAAAGCGCTGAAAATATCCGCTGATAGCTGGACTTTGGTAGTACCCGAACGTTTGAATTGAGCGCGAGTTCTTGTTGAGAAATGTGGTTTTGTTGCAGCGATAAGTCTATCGTTTGGAGCGGAAAAGACAGCCCTTTTGGCAAGTCAGTAGTGACTTCATAACTTATAAAGGGCGGGTCATAATGATCAATACTTTCTTCATATGTGGTGGTTAAGCCCTCATAACTCTCAGTCATCGCCGTATAAAACTGCGATTGCGACTCTAATACGAAATCTTCAAAATGTTCATCATTCGACCCTAGGTCATTTTGAACATTATTGACTGCTAACAATACAGGTTGATTGGCTAGGCTAATAGGCTTTATCTGGTTATTGGGTTCTATTTTTAGACGTTTTTTCACATAGTGAGCATCTTGATAAGACGCTATGATCTTATTAATTTGTCTGACATCAGGAAGCTTTAAAAACTCTTTTTGTGTACGATCACCATACTTAATCGCTAAACGCTTTGACACATCTTGTAGTGATATCAAGATATTATCTACTTTTTGCTCTGGTATCTCAGGAAGCTCACGCCAAATCCAGGTTCGTGTTGCTGCCTTTGAGAATTGAGCCAGTTTAAATTGCATCAAAATATTGTGCATATGCGTCTTTTTGCCATGATATATAAGCAAAACCGCAGTGTGTAACGCAATTGCAAGCCAATACAGCTTCTGCCGAAGACGAACGGTTTGACGACGCTTATACATGATATTTTGCATCAAAATTAAGACTTGCATTATAAGCGGCTTTTCACTGAGCTCAGATCTGCCAATGTGCATATCACGCTCGGCAACCGGTCTCTCATGCAATATTTTTATCACTTTATTAATCAGTTGCTCTTGGTGATCAGCATTGCAATAACCTTCCTGAACCACTGCTACGATATCACCAATAGCTGCTACTGCCCTTTCTCTATTCTTAAAATCGTCATGATCGCCTTGGTGGTTGATGGTCTGTTTGATAACGTCGAGACTCGGTACATCGCGAAGATGGTAGTGAGACTTAATAGTTGACATTATTTTTGTCCTTTTTATAACGTTTATAATAAGTCTGCTCATGAATGTTAATAAGATTACAAAAAGTACCGATAGAGAATTTTTTTGAGCTAAAAAGCTGCTGGTTTATATCAGCAGTGAGAAATCTATTTAAATGAATATAAATTAACCTGATATCTAAATATTTTTGATATCTACATATAATGTCAATCAATTCATAAAATGCATATTTAACCTCGAATTGCGCTTCATTAATTTTTACTATGGATACTTTCTCTGCGCACAACTCTTGGTTAAGATCTACAGTTTTTAACAGATAAAAAACTTCAAAGTTATTCACTAATTGTATTACTTCGCCGGTTTTTATAAATAGTATAGGCTTGGCTAGCGTCAGATTTTGATAAGCTATAAATGTGTTCGAAGATTTAATTTGCGGACGAATGAACTGATTATAGATTTCAAACAATTTGACGATGTCATTAACAATCACGACTGAAGTCTTTTGTAACTTAGCAATAGTGACATTATCCATTTTATATTCCTCTAAAATTTGACCTCTACCCTTGTTAAATACCTTACAACCTTAAAGGATATTAAAAAAGCTGCTCTGAGAGATAAGCGTCAATTGGTGTCGCATATAATTAATTCTGATTTTGATGCTAAAGTGGATGAGAATGACTTGTATTCTAGTTAATCCCCTTACTCACGAGGAACAGGGCTGGTAGCGTAAAGTGATGTTAGCATGCAACGTTTTTATAGCGTGTCGGCTCAAATACTTAAACATCGTAATGATTACTACAAAATATTAGAGCGTACTCAAAAAGGGAATGCAGATGTTACTGAATGGTTGATTTGGTTTTTACAAGCTTTAGAGTAAACACTATTATGCGCACAGAAAACCACGGATAAAATCATCAGTAAAGCCAGCTTTTGGCAGACCCACCGTCAGCAACTATTGAATCCAAGGCAAGTAAATATGGTCAATGTACTGTTGATTAGTGTTTAAGGCAAACTCATGATCAAAAAAAAAGGGGGGGGGATAATGACGAAGTGTTCGGCGAATACTGAATTGAAAGCTATTAAGGATTTGGTAGAAAAAAGCATATTAGAGAAGTCTACTGCTTAAGGGCGCAGTACGAGTTATGAGCTAGTCTTATAAAGCTTACTCTCTATCGTAAAAAAACAGTATGACCAAAGAAAAATCAATATACTCGAGAATTCTAAGTTAGTCAGATATCCCTGACCACAGGGGGCCCTCAGTGCCTGCTACTAAAAAGGTTGGCTGCTTATTTTTAAGTTTTGTTAAAAGCTCTATTTCTGTTAGACGTTCATAGATCTTGATTAGATTACCATCAGGATTTTAATGCACAAATCACTTATCACACTGATGTCATCGAATAAGGTCAATAAACTGGCTCATGCCATCTAAGATCCTTAGCGCATATTCGCGTAAATTAATAAATAGATTTCTATTGAACTTTTTTTAATGTTTTTTAGTATCACCAACAATCTTGTCCATCAAGGCAAACAACAGGCCTGAAAGTACAAACGTCATATGAATAATCACTTTCCACATCAACCTATCAGCATCACTCTCGCTCATCTCTTTGGGTATATCCATAAATGATTTAAGAAGATCGATAGCAGAAATGGCAACAATAGCACCGATGACTTTAAGTTTTAGGCCAGAGAAATTAATTTTTCCCATCCATTCAGGACGATCCTCATGATCCCCTGTATCAATTTTTGAGACAAAGATTTCATAACCACTGAATATAATGATGAGTAACAAACTTGCGACCAATGACATGTCGATAAGAGCTAACGCACCAACGATCACATCGGCTTCAGACGCACTGAGCACATGGGTGATCATATGCCACATTTCTTGGAAAAATTTGATAAATAATAAAATAATACCGAGTACTAATCCCAAATAAAATGGGGCTAGTAGCCAACGGCTATTAAATATGATTTTCTCTAATCTTTGCTCAGTTTTCTTTAGCATAGGGATCTCTTAAGGTTTTCGATGGTATTAATTACAAGGCTTAATATGATGACAATCACATTATTGGTAATCGCAAATGCATTAATCATGCTTTCAAGGCTGAATGGGAGGTTAAGGACTTCAAAATATAGAAAATAATAATACCTTTCCTCATAATTGCGCTGGTTGCTTATGCTACTATAAAACTGAGCCTTCTATTGCTCAATTTTTTATGCCCATTTTTCTTAACGATTACTCTAACTTTTATAAGGAAAGACACTGATGTGGTTGGCAATACTTGCAGTAGTCGTAGGACTAGCAATTTTGGTATGGAGTGCTGATGTTTTTATTGATGGTGCCGTCGCTTTAGCTAATAAGTTGAATGTACCCAGTTTTTTGATTGGTGTCATCATTCTAGGTTTAGGTACTTCAGCACCAGAGATGATAGTGTCCATGTTAGCTGCTTTAGAAGGTAGCCCTGAGCTAGCATTGGGTAATGCTTATGGTTCTAACATTGTTAATATCGCCTTAGTATTAGGCGCAACGGTATTGATAAGTCCAATTATTATCCGAAAAAGTATTATCAATCGTGATATGCCCTTACTACTGTTGGTGACGGCAGTAGCTGCTTGGCAATTAAGCGATGGCGTCTTAAGTAATACCGACGGTATAGTATTAATAGTACTTCTAGTCGTTGTCTTAGGCATACAAATCATCTTGAGCCTGCGTGAAGGCAACCACGAACATGAAGGCGATACTGTAGAAGAAACTGCAAAAGCTGAACACAGTATGGCGCAAGGTTTAGGTAGGTTGTTTCTTGGTTTGCTCGTATTAATACTAAGCTCGCGCGCTATCGTTTGGGGCGCTATCGAACTTGCTACTTTATGGGGCTTGAGTGAGCTTATCATTGGTCTCACTATCGTCGCTATCGGTACGTCACTGCCTGAATTAGTTGCGAGCTTGTCGGCCGCACGTAAAGGCGAGCATGATATGGCTTTGGGTAATATTATAGGCTCTAACGTTTTTAATACTTTAGGAGTCGTAGGTGTAGCAGCACTCATTGCGCCTATTACTCCGAGTAGCATTATTCTGTCGCGTGATATATTAGCGATGGGTCTCTTAACCTTACTACTGTTTGCGATGTGCCTATTTGCATTTAAAACCAAGCGTGCATTCGGTCGTACTTCTGGCACCACCTTAGTACTATTTTTCGTCGGCTATACTGTCTGGTTAATTCAGACGGTCAGTATGTAGCAAGTTACTAATAATCACATACGTTTGATTCGACAGTTTACAGTTTCTAATAATTCGTCATAGACTTTCATGTAATTACCTAGGCATCTTCAAATTGAACCGCCCCGACTTTATCGGAGGCTGATTTACTTGGTGGTGGTTCAAAAAGTAGGCTAAATTAAACATACCCATGATTGATGTAAAAGAAAGCTAAATCAAAGGCTTTAAAGTGATTTTCCAGTTTTTTAGAAAAGTTACAACTTCGCCTAAATGCTCGCCTTACTCGATGTCTGATAGTGCAATTATTACCTTCAATGCCGACCGTGAAAAACTTGCCAATGACTTGGGTAAAGCCCTTAAAACCAGTAACAAAGCTATCCCAGGTATCACTAGCGATTCTAGCACAACTTACGCCTAGGGCTTTCAGCTTAGCTTTAAGCTTTTTGACAGTGTTAAGGTCTCGTTTTCCCCACACATAGGCAACAATTTCACCTGTGTCACGGTGATAGGCATAAATTAGCCATTGTTTGTTGGTTTTTTTACCTACGAATGTCCAAAGCTCATCAATTTCAAGACAGTCGTATTACCTTTGCTTGGGGGTTATTGGGTAGTGACACTTTTTTAGGGTGGCTAGTACTTTGCCTTTGCTGATTCTCTCAACGCAAGCGATGTCTTTTATGCCACTGCCTCGAACCATAAGATATCGTATTTTGCTATCTTTTTGGGAGTGACATCCTTGGTACGTTAAGGCATGGTCTCCAATAAACTGCCGTTTGCAGTCTTTGCATTTATAGTTTTGTTTACCATAGCTTTTGAAGCCATTTTTCTTTATATTGTCACTTAGACAGGCTGGGCATTTGATGTATAGTGTGATGTGCATTTCACTATTTTATCAATTTCTCAGCCTGTTTTTTTCCCAGCCTACTTTTTGAACCACCACCCGGATTCAGATACCTTTATGAATAAAACAACTTTTAAAATATCGAAAATGGACTGCCCTTCGGAAGAGAACCTAATCCGAATGAAGCTAGATGGCAATTCGGATATTGAATATCTTGAATTCGACATTCCTAATCGTCAATTAACCGTATTTCATCATGGTAATGTTGAAAATATACAGCATGCTATTCATGACCTAAATTTAGGCGACACCCTACTTTCAACCGAAACTATTGACCCCTCTAATTCAAATGATAATATCGAAGTCAAAACTAACGCTAATCATGAAAAAGACGCGGAGCAACGTAAGCTACTGTGGATAGTGCTGGTTATTAACTTTGCCTTCTTTATTATCGAAATGAGCACTGGGCTGATTTCTCGTTCAATGGGATTGGTTGCCGACAGCTTAGACATGTTAGCAGATAGCTTCGTGTACGGAATCAGCTTGTTTGCTGTTGGTGGAACGGTTGTAAAGAAAAAACGTATTGCTAGAATTGCTGGATATTTTCAAATCACGCTAGCGATTCTCGGCTTTTTAGAAGTAATAAGACGTTTCTTTGGCAATGAGCAGTTACCTGACTTTTCTACCATGATTGTTATATCGATTCTTGCTCTGATTGCAAACTCAATCTGCCTTTATATATTGCAAAAATCGAAGAGTAAAGAAGAGGCTCATATGAAAGCCAGTATGATTTTCACTTCAAACGATGTGATTATCAATTTAGGGGTGATTGTTGCAGGTGTTCTGGTGAATTGGTTAAACTCGAGTACCCCTGATTTAATTATTGGGAGCATCGTATTTGCTTTAGTTATTCAAGGCGCCTTTAGAATACTAAAGTTAAGTAAATAGCTGAGCCTAGTAGCTCAAGCAAATAGCCCAAGTAAGTAGCTTAATCAAACCGCTAAGTGTAAAGTAGCTAGGTTTGAAGGAAACAAACATCATAAGGATATGAGACCTCGAGCAGGTGGTGGTTCAAAAAGTAGGCTGGGAAAAAAACAGGCTGAGAAATTGATAAAATAGTGAAATGCACATCACACTATAGGCTAATGATAGGGCAAAAGCGCGGCGACCAGTCCCATAATTCAAAAGCCTGTTATAGATAGTTCCATATTAACAGTCTATTTTGAGTAGTCTGTTAATAGGTTTAAAGGGTGAAATAGCTGGTTCCTTTGGGGTATACATAACAGTGTATTTTTTGAGGATGTTTTTTTACGGTGTGATGATAAACTTTAGCGCTAGATTATGAATGACTAAAGGGGTAAGTTTTTTGTCTGAATTAAAAACAGTTGGGCTTTTTGCCATTACGGCATTAGCAGAGATTGTAGGTTGCTATTTGCCATACTTATGGCTGAGAGAAGGTAAGTCAATATGGCTACTTGTCCCTAGTGCGCTTAGTTTGGTCGCTTTTGTATGGTTGCTGACTTTACATCCAACCGCCGTTGGCAGAGTTTATGCCGCCTACGGTGGAGTGTATGTAACAATGGCAATTCTATGGTTATGGGCTGTTGATGGTATTCGACCAACGACATGGGACATATTAGGTACAGCAGTGGCACTTCTAGGTATGGCTATTATTATGTTTGCACCGCGCAATACATAGGATACGGTTGTTTTAACCATCACGTGCTAAAAACTCCAATAGAGTGGGAACATTCTCTCTAGCACTGCGTCCAGCACCAATCAGAGTGGCAGAACCTGGGCTTGCCCAGTCACCATAACCAAATAACCATAACCGAGGCTCCTTGACCGCTTGCCCATCTTTAACTTGCACTTCTCCATCAGCTTCTAAGACATTTAAAGGTGCTAGATGGTCAAGATTTGGTTCAAACCCAGTACACCAAATAACGGCATCTATCGTTTCTTCACTACCATCAGCCCAAATGACGCCTTGTTCAGTAAATTGGTTAAACATAGGTACTGAATGTAAAACCCCTTTGTCACGTGCCGCCTTGACGGGAGGCACCATGACGATATCACCGATACCGCCCTCAGGATCACCATTATTGCTGCCAGTAATACGTGCTGTTGCTCTTTCAAACAGGACACGTCCATCGACATCATCGGCTAAAAACAATGGGGGCTCACGTGTTACCCAGCTGGCGTTAGCCACTTCAGCCAGCTCCGCATAGATTTGTGCACCTGAATTACCACCACCTACTACCAATACGCGCTTATTTCTGTAGGCGTCTGGGCCTTCATAATGCGCGGAGTGGCATTGCTCCCCAAGATACGCTTGCTGACCTTTGATAGAAGGAATTATAGGATTGCTCCAGGTTCCCGTTGCGCTCACGACGGTTTTTGCCAACCATGTAAAACTTCCATCAGTCACCCGTAAGCAATTGTTTTCATCATCACGCTGTACGCTTTGGACTTGATAAGGTCGGTAGATTGGTAACTTATAATGTTCTTCGTAGTCAGCAAGGTAATGGATGACCTCGTCTCTATGGGGATACTCTCCATCTTTTGCTTTTGGCATCAAGCGACCTGGCAAGGAGCTCATAAGAGCAGGAGAAAATAGGCGTAACGATGGCCAAGTATGCTGCCACGCGCCGCCACTTTGGTCTTGATTGTCAAGAATGATGAAGTCAAGTTTCGCACGTCTCAGATAGTAGCCAACGGCTAAACCGGCTTGACCACCGCCGATAATGATGGTGTCGAATACTTTAATTGACATAATGCTCCTTAGTGTCTGCTACCAGAAAAATCAATTGCTCATACTGAGGCTTGCTTTTTACTCTTCAGATCTTAATTGAATACATGTTTTGACGAAATTTTTATCGACATCTTGATTCAGCTTATCATGCAAATAATCTTGCATCGCTCCAAAATATCATTTCACTAACTAAAGCCAATAATAACTATTAAAAGACTATACATATGAAATATTGTATATATAATATTTCATATGTATAGTCTTTTAATAGGGTTAGGTTATGGAACATTCAAATAAGAAAAAGGTATTGTTTCTCTGTACCAGTAATTCAGCCAGATCACAAATGGCTGAGATATTATTAAAGTATAAAGCCAGTGATATCTATGATGTTTATAGCGCAGGCATAGAGAAAGGCGAAGTAGATGAACGAACCATCCAAGCCCTAGAAAGGTTTGACTTCGACGCCAGTGGCTTAAGATCCAAGCACGTCGACGAATTTGAAGGTCAGTTTTTTGACTACGTCATTACTCTGTGCGAAAAGGCCAGTACCGAATGCCGAAGCTACCCCAATACGGCCAAGCAACTGGCATGGGATATCCCTGACCCAAAAACACGTGCTGGCAGTCATCCCTTTACTACTACCTTAAGTGAATTAAACAGTCGCTTAACGATGTTTCTGTCTGTAGAAAAACATAACCTTACAAAGACTGCCGTCAATAAAGAAGACACGGCATCATCTGACTTTGATCCGATTACCTTTTACAAAAGCTTGACGGATGACGTTCGACTCAAAGCGTTGATGCTGATCGAATATCATGGTGAGCTGTGTGTGTGCGAATTGATGGAAGCCTTGGAAGAGGACAGTCAGCCCAAAATCTCACGCAATCTTGCTGTGTTAAAAAAGGCAAACGTCATCACTGATCGAAAAAACGGTCAGTGGGTATTTTATCGTATCAATCCTGAGTTGCCTGTATGGGCAAAGACTGTGGTTGCAAAAACCACAGAAAACAATACTCACTTAATTGAGCATGAGATTGGGCGCTTGGATGCGATGCAAAACCGCCCCGACAGAGCCAGTTTTTGTAAATAATCCATCATCCATACTTAAATAACACTGAACGTTTTACACCATTTCTTCTGATGATTTTAAACAGTACTAAGGACAATTTTATGACAATCAAAGTAGGTATCAATGGTTTTGGACGTATGGGACGTTTGACCATGCGCGCGGCATTTGATTGGGACGACATCGAGATTGTCCACATCAATGATCCGGCGGGTGACGCTAAGACGCTCGCGCATTTAATGACGTTTGATTCTGTGCATGGTCGCTGGCATCACGACGCTACCTACGAAGGCACGTCCATGATTATCAATGGCAAAGCCATTCCTTGTACGCAAAACAAAGCGACCAAAGACACCGACTGGTCACTGTGCGATGTGGTCATCGAAGCCTCAGGCAAGATAAAAACCAAGGCTTTACTACAAGCCTATCTAGATCAAGGGGTCAAACGTGTCGTTGTCACAGCCCCCGTCAAAGAAGAAGGTGTGTTAAATATCGTCATGGGTGTAAACGAGCATTTATATGATAAAGACATCTATCCCATTGTGACTGCTGCCTCTTGTACCACCAACTGCCTAGCGCCTGTGGTTAAAGTGATGCACGAGAAAATAGGCATCAAGCATGGCTCGATGACCACCATTCATGACATTACCAATACCCAAACGATACTAGATGCACCGCATAAAGACTTACGCCGGGCACGTGCTTGCGGTATGAGCCTTATCCCAACCACGACAGGCTCTGCGACTGCCATTACGCATATCTTCCCTGAATTAAAAGGTAAGCTAAACGGTCATGCCATTCGTGTGCCTTTGGCTAATGCTTCGCTGACCGACTGTGTGTTTGAAATGGCGCGTGGCACCACGGTTGAGGAAGTCAATGAACTACTTAAACAAGCATCTGAAACTGAGCTAAAAGACATATTGGGCTTTGAGACACGTCCACTGGTATCGATTGATTATAAAACCGATCCACGTTCAAGTATCGTTGATGCGCTATCGACGATGGTCGTCAACGATACCCAAGTAAAGCTCTACGTTTGGTACGACAATGAGTGGGGTTACGCCAATAGAACGGCTGAATTGGTCCAAATGGTTGGTCTAGCAGATAAGGGTTAATCATGGGACTGCTATCCGTTACGGATTTATCGTCGCAAGTGAAGCAATACTTAGTCATCACTGGCAACTATTGGGCATTTACCTTAACGGATGGCGCATTGCGAATGCTCGTTGTGCTGCATTTTTATCAGTTAGGCTATAGTCCACTAAGCATTGCGATGCTATTTTTGTTTTATGAGATTTTTGGGGTTATCACCAATCTGGTTGGTGGTTGGCTTGGCACCAGTCTTGGGCTCAACAAAACCATGAATATTGGATTGGCCATACAAATTGTCGCCCTTGCCATGCTCGCTGTACCTGCTGATATGCTCACCGTGGTTTATGTGATGATCGCCCAAGCCTTATCAGGTATCGCCAAAGACTTGAATAAAATGAGTGCCAAAAGCGCAATCAAACTGCTGGTGCCCAAAAATGCTGAGAGTAAGCTGTATCAATGGGTAGCGATCCTCACAGGATCTAAAAACGCACTAAAAGGTGTTGGCTTTTTTATCGGTGGTTTGCTACTGACCTTGATTGGATTCAAAGGCGCTATGATACTGATGGCATCACTTTTGGCCATCGTCTGGGTGTTTAGTTTAATAGTCTTAAAAGAAGACATCGGCAAAGCCACCAACAAACCCAAATTTAAAGACATTTTTTCTAAAAGTCCTGCTATCAATATCCTCTCTGCGGCTCGGCTGTTTTTGTTTGGGGCAAGAGACGTATGGTTTGTGGTGGCCCTCCCGGTGTTTTTGGCAGCGACTTTTGACTGGAGTCACTGGTGGGTCGGCAGTTTTATGGCCAGCTGGGTCATCGGTTATGGCATCGTCCAGTCGGTTGCACCTTACTTTACAGGTAAGAAAAAAGGCGTGTTACCAACGGGTCGCGCAGCCTTTTTGTGGGCAAGCTATCTGACGTTTATTCCTGCTGCCATCGCGCTGGCCTTATACTTTGATTTTTATATTCAAGCATCGGTTATTCTTGGCTTGCTGATATTTGGCGTGGTTTTCGCCGTCAATTCCTCGTTACACAGCTATCTGATCGTCAGCTATGCTGATAGTGATGGCGTGTCATTGGATGTGGGGTTTTACTATATGGCAAACGCGATGGGCAGATTGATTGGTACGGTGCTGTCAGGTTGGGTCTACCAAGAATTTGGTTTAGAGGCGTGTCTTTGGATATCGAGTGCGTTTGTGGCAATCGCCGCGTTACTATCACTAAAACTGCCTAATACGTACAAAGCGGCGGTATACTAATTATATTTTTATCAATGAATCTGTTGTCTATTTAAAATCAAAACACACTTATGATGATATAGAGCTGGGATAAAACTCTTGCCACTTGCTGCGCTGGTATATGCAGCAGTGGTAAAGTTTTTATCCTAGCCCTACTGTATTCGTTTTCTAATGAATTGGCTACACTAAGAAGTTAGCGAACCAAAATTACTGGTGATAGCGTCTTAGCAATGATTTTTGTCGTAGTACTGCCAACAAATAACTGTTGGAATTTAGAATGTCCGTAAGCGCCAATGATAATAATATCGACCGCATTTTGCTTTTGAAAAGCCAATAATCCATCAACAGCATCGGAGGCAGACACATGATGTGCGTCTACTGTAAAGCCTGCTGCTGTTAGCTGCTCAGTTGCTAGTGATAGGCTTTTTTTGGAGGTCGCATCCTCATTACCTGGCATATTCATAAACTGTCTCAGTTATGCAGTGTTTATTATATGTGGCAACACACTTTGAGCATTGCCACACAGGGAAGCTTCTAAAAATTGACTTCTAAAGAACTAGAATTTATAGGTTTGACCATCATTAGGAACAAGCGCACGCTGTTTGTCTAAGTGTTTTTCTTCGATAAAACGGCGCAGCTCTGCCTTCGACAGTGCGCCATGATTGACCGTATCCATGTGCACATTAATTATCTGAGCATTAGGTGAGAATTGATACGCACGGTATACATCGTCTTTACCCATAATAATAGAGTCATCGACAAAGGTAGACAGCTTTGCATAGCCTGTATTAAGGATGACCGCATCAGGCTTGTAGCGAGTCAGCGCATTCTCTACGTCTTTATTCCAAATGGTATCCCCTACTACATAGACGGTCTTGTAGTTTGGCTTTTGGAACACAATACCCATCGTTTTACCAAGTGCCTGAGCAAGCGCTGGAACTTTGTACATCTCATCAGTGCCATGCTGTCCGATGGTTTTATTGATTCTAGTGCCTTTAAACACCACCCCTTGCTCTGTCAACACTCTGACATCGGTAAAGCCATCTTTACGCACGATTGCCGCATCGGCTTCATTTTGGGTAAAAATTGGCATATTACGAGGGACCAGGTTGCGTGCAGCATCGTCCCAATGATCCGCATGTAGATGGGTTAAAATAATGGCGTCAGCCTTTAGCACCTCTGCAACAGATACCGGCAAATCTACCATTGGATAGCGTATTTGGCTATTTAACGTATCTGCAAACCCTGGATAAGCGTTTTTAGCCGCGAGCATAGGATCCACTAAAAACGTGGTACCGTCATAATCAAGCTTAATCGTGGCATTACGGATTTGCTGAAATTGAACGGTATTGGTCGCCGTCTGTTTTACCGCGTTAGAATTGGACGCTGGACTGGCAAAGGTGGTACATGCGGTTAACAACATGACACCACTTAATAGTGTGGTGCCGGTCAGAGATTTCGATATTTTCATAATTTGATGCCTTATTGATGAGTCTATATTATGAGTTAATAATGGTTTGCTTAAAAACTTATAACTAACGCGCAATCCAAGTTTGGGTGTCAATCACTTCGCCATATAGAAACTCAATCGCTGCCATAATGGTGGCATGAGCATGAGCTGCGGGTACGGTCGTGCCATTAAATTCAAGATCAAGCGTGGCACAGGCATCATGGATGGTGGTCGTTGTATAGCCAAAGTCAACCGCAGCACGAACGGTTGCATCAATACACATGTGGCTCATGGCGCCAATCACGGTAACGTCTTTGATGTCTTCTTTATCAAGCAGATCTTTAAGAGAGGTCTCACGAAACGAATTGGGGTAATGCTTCACAACAACGGCTTCACCTTCTATAGGCTTTACTTTCTCATTGATTTCTACACCATCAGTACCAGGCGTAAAGATTGGTGCGTCAGCAGAAGGCATTTCATGACGAACATGAATGACGGTATGGCCTTTTTCTCTAGCAGACTCAATCACCAAAGCTGCATTATCAGCGGCTTCATTAATACCAACGAGTGATAATTTACCTTGCGGAAAATACTCATTTTGAATATCGACAACGATCAGTGCTTTTGTGCTCATGATGATTCCTTTTTTTATCAAAGTGACTGTATAGGCGTCTATTTTACAAGCTCTGTGCTACACTAACGAGTGGCTACATCGACACATAAGAGGTTAATAACGACATATGAATCAAAAACATGCTATTGAAATAGGCTTGATTGTCTATGAGAAAGCACAAATGGCGGCCATCCTTGGGCTGACTGACTTACTGATGGTGGCCAGTAAAATCGCTGCCAAACATCAAGATACAACGGATCTGCCTTTACAGGTCAGTCACTGGGAAATTAAGGGTTCTAATCTGCGTCCTACCTGCAATTTTTCGAGCAATCCTGATGGCTCAGGAAGGTTAGCAGCTATCATCATTCCACCCACGTTAGAGACGCCAATTGCAAAGCAAGCAGCGGCACCATGGCTGGAATGGCTAAGAGATCAGCATTCCACAGGTGTGATACTGTCATCCGTCTGCGCCGGTGCTTTTTTACTGGGCGAGACGGGACTCCTATCCAAACGCAAAGCAACGACGCATTGGGGTTATGTAGAAGAGTTTGAACAGCGCTTCCCTGATGTCGATCTGGATGTCGATCGCATTATTATCGAAGACGGTGATATTGTGACCGCTGGTGGCGCGATGGCTTGGACGGACTTGGGGCTTAGGATGGTTGACCGCTTTCTTGGCTCACAGGTCATGAATGAGGCCGCTCGTGCATTGTTAATTGACCCCTCAAGGCGTGAACAATGCTATTACAGTGCGTTTTCTCCCAACCTCACTCATGGTGATGCCGCCATACTAAAGGTGCAGCATTGGCTACAAAAAACAGAAGCACGGGTTATTGATTTATCCACCCTAGCCAGTTGTGCGCAGTTAGAGGAGCGCACTTTTCTGCGCCGTTTCCATAAGGCGACGGGCATGACATCAACAGAATACTGTCAGCGATTACGCATTGGTAGTGCAAAAGACTTTCTACAGTTCTCTTTAATGCCTGTTGAGCAAATAGCGTGGAAAGTTGGTTATAGTGATGCCAGTGCATTTCGTAAAATATTTAAGCGCATTGTTGGTTTGACCCCTAGCGAATATCGGCGCAGATTTACTCTGGATGAAGAGTGATAGGTTTAGGCGATTTCTGGATTAAAGGTAGGTGCATTGACTGCTTGTAGGCAGGAGATAGGTTTAATAAAACGGTCCCAATGTAGTTGCGACCGCCTTATCCTTTAATGATAATTAATCGGAAGATCTTGTTTTAAAACGCAGTAAACGCAATGCATTCAGCGTCACCAGTACTGTAGCACCAGTATCCGCTAGCACAGCAATCCAAAGCCCTGTCACGCCGAGCACAGTGGTTATCAGAAATATGCCCTTTAACCCAAGTGCAAATATGACATTTTGATGGATATTTCTCATGGTGGCGCGGGATAAGGCAATAAGGTTAGCAACGTCTATCACGCGGCTTTTTAATAGGGCAATATCAGCCGTTTCGATAGCCACATCCGTGCCACTGCCCATCGCAATGCCAATGTCTGCCGCTGCCAAAGCGGGTGCATCATTGATACCATCACCAATCATCGCTATTTTACTATTGCTTTGCATCTCACTGAGTAGACGTAGCTTGTCTTCAGGTAACAGCTCAGCTTTCCACTCTATATCTAACTGACTGGCAAGCGCTTTTGCCGTACGACTGTTGTCACCTGTGAGCATGACGGAGCGCACGTTCATCTTGTTAAGCTGGGCAATGGCCTGCTTTGCATCCTCTCGTAACTCATCACGTAGAGCGACCAATCCGAGCGCCTCCCTCGTTTGCTCATCAAACAAAATAGAAACCGTTTTACCATCATTTTGTAGCATTTCAATTTGAATCTGCTGCTCAGCTGGCAACATCACTTTCTCAGCGACGTAGACTGGTGAGCCGATGGCCAAAGAGCGTCCAGCAACCGTTGCATGAACCGCTTTACCTGCGGTCGCAAAGGCGTTGGAGGATCCAGGTATGACTACCTTAGCGGCTTTGGCATGATCCACAATAGCGATAGCAAGCGGATGACTGGAGGTAGCATCGACACTTGCAAACAGTGACAGTAGTTTATCGCGACCCTCAGCATCGCCATGTACTGTTTTAAAATCAATGATATCGGTTACTCGAGGTTTGCCCTCGGTCAAAGTACCCGTTTTATCAAAAGCGACAGTGTTGACCTGACCCACCAACTCCATGACATTACCTCCTTTGATAAGCAGTCCATGGCGCGTGCCGACAGCCAAACCTGAGGCAATAGCGGCAGGTGTTGACAGCACAAGAGCACAAGGACAGGCGATCAGTAATAGCGCTAAACCACGGTATAGCCATACTCCCCATTCTGCTCCCATCAGTAGAGGTGGGATAATAATCACTAAAGCCGCAATCGCCATAACGATAGGCGTATAGTAGCGGCTAAAGGTTTCAATAAAGCGTGCAGTCGGTGCTTTGGACGCTTGTGCCCGCTCCACAAGCTCAATAATACGAGCAATTGTATTATCTGCCGCTGTTTTTTCTACGCGTATTTGTAGTACCCCATCAACGTTGATAGATCCAGCAAAGACCTCATCGCCTATGGTTTTGGCAACAGGAACAGATTCTCCCGTCACAGGTGACTCATCAAGGCTAGACGTACCTTGAACAATCACGCCATCAGCAGAGACTCTATCACCAGGACGCACAAGCACCTTATCATTCACTTGTAGTGAAGTCGCTGCCACCTGACGTTGTTGTCCTTGCGCGTCCAGTAAAATAGCTGTCTTTGGCACAAGCGACGATAATGCTCTGATTCCTGCGCGCGCACGATTAGCTGCGACACTCTCTAATAGCTCCCCAACCGAGAATAAAAAGACCACGGCAGCCGCTTCTTCAGCTTCACCTATGATAAGCGCGCCAATAGCCGCAACAGACATGAGCATTTCAATTGAAAAAGGCGATCCTGCTAACGCCAGTGCAGAAGCTTTGCGAGCAAATGGTAGGACACCGATAGCCACAGCGGCAATAAAAGCCCATGCGCCATATTCAGGGAAAATTAAAGACAATACATATGCGGCACCCATCAAAAGCCCCGTACCAATGACCTGTTTGCCTTTTATGGTTTGCCACCAGCGCTGATTGTCCACCGCTGATTGATTACCATCATTGCCCCTCTCATTTTGTTGACCCGTTAACGCTGACACACCAAACCCTAGGCTTTTAATGGTTTTCTCGATATCTTTAACGCCAGTATTCGTATCAGGCGCCAAGGTTAGCTCTAGCTTTTGAGTCGCAAAGTTTAACTGAACCTCAGAGACACCAGGTATTCGCATTAACGCCCGCTCGATTTTACCAACACAACTGGCACAGTCCATACCTTCAATATGATATTGCATAATCACTTCTCCTCTTGTTAAAGGCAGTATGAACCCTATAGTAACTTTAGGGTCAAGACTTTTAACGATAAAGAGGTTTGATTTTTTATCAGCAAACCTTATAGTTACTTTATTGTTTAGATAATAGAAAATACTATTTAAGGAGATACACATGCTAATCAAAATTGGTGAGCTTGCCACGCGCACCGGTGCGACGGTCGAAACCATTCGCTATTATGAGAAAGAGAGGTTATTACCAAAACCTGCGCGTAGCCAAGGCAACTATCGTTTGTATAATGAAGCGCATTTTGAGCGTCTACAATTTATCCTGCACTGCCGTACGCTCGATATGACTTTGGATGAAGTACGAACCCTGCTTCAATATAGAGATAAACCTGATGAAAACTGCGGTGAGGTCAATGTGCTATTGGATGAGCATATCGATGCGGTAGAGACACGTATGGAAGAGCTGATACAATTAAAGCAACATCTACTAGCGTTGCGGCAAAAATGCGCAAGTGAAGCGCTAGCTGAATCCTGCGGAATATTGCATGCGCTTGCCGATAACTCGTGTCATAGATAAAGTATTCATTTTGATAACACTGTCCACTTTTTATCATTAAAAGTAGACCTATAACCAAAGGCGCGGGGCAAACGCATCACTAAGATGCAGTTGCCCATGTCAGATTTTTTTCAACTGGTCAATATTTTCAGATGTGATTCAGCCCATCGTCCTTTCTGTCAAACAGATAGGCTGCGCGTTTATAAGGCTGATTCATTGCGCTTGTGCAGGGAAACCGCCTTTTGCTAAAGCAGCTGTCATCTGCTCAATACTGGCGATGGTTTCGATACTGACCACTTTGGCTGCTAAATCAATCTTAACCTTGGCCTTTGAGTCGATATTCTGAATAGCTGCTGTCACACCACGGGCACAACCGCCACAGTTCATATTTGCAATCAATAGTTTCATACCCTTTCTCCAAATAAGTTTTATTTCATCCCCGCATAGGTGACTTAGAAAATCAATGTCGTTTATATAATCAAAGTCTTGTTCTTCATCACCGCATAGGTGACTTAGAAATTTGTCCTCGCCGCCAGTAACAGACATTCCCACTTCATCACCGCATAGGTGACTTAGAAGTCTCGCAAAAAGACTGATTAAACGCTAAGCTTTTGACATAGAAAAAAATAACAAACAATAAAAAACCAGACAGCCTAGGCCATCTGGTTATCAAGTATTATCAAATACCTACCTACTAACCGTAAGCTGTCCCCCAGAAAAACTGATGCATCCATCACAAAACCAAGATTTATGTTGTCTTGCATGGGGGATATCTGCTGGCACATCGAGTTGATAAGGACGACCGCAATACTCGCAATGTATATCACCCAAATAAACCTGGCATTTTGCAAGCGTAGCAAACAACTCATCAGACCTTATATTGTAATCGTAGCAAAGTATCTTTAGATGAGCGATATAGTCATTGGGTGATACGTATGACCAATACTGATAGCACAAACGCTTTGCTACATCATCTAGGCTTGAGTCGAACACAAAGTTAACACTCATGATATTCTCCTCGTTAGTAGCCATAACCAGACGGCGGTAGTAGCTCGTAAATCTCGCTTTGTAGTTGAACATACATATCATCAACCAAATATCCAAGACTCGCATCCAAGCGCTTCTGTACCCATATACGTATTGCCATATGGTTATCAAAGCAAGGCTTGATTTCTAAAAAGCGTGCTAGATTATAACCAGGTTGAATACACAAATCATAAATCAACATATTAGCGATAGTATTGGCACCCTCACTGACATAACCATTAGGCTTAAACTCGGCAAATAGCTTGTCATAATCAATAATTTTCATTTTGACGTCTCCTTGTCAGTAGATGCTTGAGTAATCTGGCTTCGATTTACGAGCGCCTCAAAAGCGCTGCCATCCTGTCGTGTCATATTTGGCACATAGCGACTATAAGTGTTAAATAACATCTTAGTCGTTGAGTGCCCCATTTGACTGGCTATCCACTCAGGACTCTCACCTGCCGCCAACCACAAAGTCGCTGCCGTATGGCGTGTTTGATAGGCGTTACGCTTCTTCAACCGTAAAACTTTAAGTGTGGGATGCCAAATACGCTTATTCACATTGTTATAATCCAATGGCTCACCCGTATGTGAGCAAAACACATAATCCGAACGCCTATAGGAGATTTCTTTTTGCTCTTTCAGCGCATCATAGACCCATGGAGACATCTGAATAGCACGATAAGACTCCTGTGTTTTAGGAGGAACAATCTTGCCTTTGACTAACGCCTGCTTAATGACAATTTCACGACGATTAAAATCAACGTTATCCCATGTCAGCCCATCAATCTCACTAGTACGCATACCTGTAAAAAATCGCACCAGATAATAATGGCGATAATCCTCCCTCACGCCATTAATAAACGTCCAAACCTCCTCCAGTGTGAGAGGCTGAATATCAGTTTTAGGCTGTTTGAGTGCCTTGATATCATAATAAGGGTTATCAAACTTATAGCGTTTAGCGGCTTCTTTTAGTATCATACCTAAAGGTACCATTATAGAATTGATGCGTGCCGCTGACAGATGTTTGTTAGCTTTTCCGTACGTTACTTTGCCGAGCGATGAACGGAAGGCTAATACATCTGTCTTTTTTATGAGATGAATGGGTTTAGTACCAAACTCAGGAAGCAAATACATATCAATAATCTCCTGTATTTTGCGCTTGTAAGTATCGCGCCACTCAATTTCTTTTTCAGAAAACCACAGTGTTGCGAACTGCTTGAAGGAAGGAACGTTGGTATTAATACATTCCTTACGATCGTTCAAAGCCACCATTTCTGCAGCCTTATCACTTTTCGGAAAGTATTTAGCATAATTAAAAATACCTAACCTAATTTCGGCTTCCATATTCAAAATAATACTTTCAAGCTTTTTACGATTTGCCGGAGTATCTATCAGGTTTGTCGTCTCCCGACAGCGTTTGCCCATATAATAAAAATCGACTATAAGCCTCTTATTTCTGCTTCTAATGCTAGCCATCATATTTCTCCTTATTGCAATGCCATGGCGTTGATGCTACCGGTGATACCAGTACGCATGTCTTTTTCAATTTCTTCCCAAACGTATAAAATCTTGCGACCACCAAAAGGACGTATGTAATGAATGCCTTCAATAAGTACGCTATCCTTAAGCTCATTACGGATCGTGCGCGGATTGTATTTGATACGCTCAGAAAGCTCTTGGGTTGTCAGGTAAGTATGTGACATAATAGATTCCTTGTAAGTTAATTAAGCTACTTTACGAGTCTATCGAACATTAATGTACTTCTATAAAACAACAAAGTACTTCGATACGCTTAATATACCGTTATTTGTTATTCGATACAAGTACTTTTTATGAAATAAAGGTTTTTATTATGATTGTGTCTAATTTGCCAGTTTTATTAGCAGAGCGCAGAATGAAGGTTGCTGATTTGATAAGGATGACAGGCATTAGTAAATCTACAATGCACAAAATCTATAATGAACAGACTTCGCGAATAGATTTTGAAACCATGGATAAGATTTGTGAAGCACTAGATGTGGGTGTGGGTGAATTATTTACTTATATCCCTAACAAGGCATCAGAAGAAGTTAAATAGGTGGTAAAGAAAAGTTTGGAGTAGAGGTCAAATATCGGAGAAGACAAGATAGTGATATTTTAGGTTGGTCACGTTTTAGTCACCATTTGGTCACCGAGCTTTTTTAAGAAAAAAGAATACTGATAAAAATAGAGCAGCTACAACACGAATCAAATAGAAGTTTTGCGCTACGACCCTTATAAAACGGGCATAAAAAAAGCCCCAATCATAAAGATTGGGGCTTTCGAATCTGGTAGGCGTAACTAGATTCGAACTAGCGACCTCTACCATGTCAAGGTAGCGCTCTAACCAACTGAGCTATACGCCTATTTAGGACATGCATTTTAGCAAGTTTTTAAAACTTTGCAAGCCTTTTCTATCACAATATTAGGTTATTATGAGAATAGCTAATTTTACGCTTTATAATGAAACACTTAAGAGAATTAGAGTACTCTAAATAGTTTCCACTATTCTAAGACAACTTATAGCTTATAGACTCTCAATATTATAAAAATACAACTTCTTAATCGAGATCATCAGATGACCTTACGCATTCATGCTTTATTTCACACAGATTACGAAGACCTCAGCTTTATTAAGCATTGGGCAGTTCATCATCAGCACACTATTACCTACACGCGTTCTTATAATAAAGACACCTTGCCAGCGCTTGACAGTTTTGACTGGTTAATCGTGATGGGCGGGCCGATGAGTGTCCACGATGAGGACAACCATTCTTGGCTAATTGAAGAAAAACGTCTGATTAAACGAAGTATGGATAGCGGAAAAAACGTCATTGGCGTGTGTTTGGGGGCGCAGCTTATTGCCCACTGCTTGGGAGCAAGCGTAGAGCCAGCAGGCGTAAAAGAAATCGGCTGGCTACCTATTCAGTTGACCACAGACGCTCAGTCTCACCCTTTACTCCAAGAATTACCAAAGCAGGCGTTTACGGTCTTTCATTGGCATGGCGATGGGTTTGAATATCCACAAGGAGCGATTCCGTTAGCAACATCAGCAGCGTGGCCCAATCAAGGCTTTCTTTATCAAACGCCGCAGCAAAAAGCGCTTGGCACTTGGGTGATGGCTTGGCAGTGTCATTTTGAAGTCACCAAAGAAAGCATCGTTAAAATGGTAGCAAACGGCGACAATGCCATTCAAAAAGGGCTAATTAACTATCCTAAAACCGTACAATCACCTACTGAGATCATAGCGCTTGGTGATAAATATATTGCCAATAACAACGCGCGCTTAGCAGCCATGCTCAATCGTATGGCAAAGACGGCGGACATTTAAACCTAATCTTTCAATCCTAAAAAAACTTAACGGTTTAGCTGCTTTTTACCCCTTTTAGCCGCAAGCCTACCCTTTATCGGGTCTGCTGGTTTGATGCCGCCATTTTTACCCCACCATAGGTAACCAACACGACGCCAAGCGCTATCAATGATGCGCCCAAAAACAACCCTTCGGGCGGACGCTCGCCTTGTAAAAAAATAGCAACCGGCACACCAACCACCGCCCCAACTGAGCCTAATAAACTGAGTAGTACGGGGCCGCCGGTTTTTTGTAGTAAGAATAACAATAAAAACTGACCAGCAAAAACGAAAGCCTGCACCGCAATCAACCCTAACGGCAACATCTCAGCTAGCGGAACGGCAAGAGAATAATTAGGTAAAATACTAAACAAGCCGAGTAGCACGGATGCGGCTATCAGCATACCCGGTGCCAGCGCGCTCGGAGAGAGATTGTCAGGCCAATATAAGGTGCGATAAATATTACCAATCGCCAATAACACTGGACCACAAAGCGCTAGCCCAATCCAAAAAACACTGGCATCGGGCGCAGCGAATTTACGGGCGGCGAGCACCCCGGCGCCGGCAAGTGCCGCGACCACGCCAAGCGCGCGCAGCTTGGTAAAGCGCTCTATTCTTAGGATGATAGCGGCGAGATACGTCAATAGCGGCGGCAGAGAAATAATCAAGGCGACAAAACTGGCGCCGACATGCGGAATAGCGGAGAAGAAAATGAGATTGGAGCCTGCCACACTCACCAACGCAGCCACTAGATAATAGCTCAAGGTTGGTTTGCTTAACGGCGGCAGCTCGTGGCGTAACAACGCATAACTAAATAAAATAAACGCCGCACCTGTGATAGACCAAAACAGAAATGCCAGCGGCGTCAGACCGACCTCGCCTGCTAATTTGGCTAGATTGGTAGAAACACCGATCAATCCGCCACCCGCGATGAGACACAGCACAGGAATGAGCCATGCTTTTTTATTTTTATCTTTAGCCATGGACGGCGGCGCTGACTGACTCATAGACTACCTTAGTGTTAAAACAGCGGCTTTATTCATCGTCATTAGCCCTATTACTATTTTATTGGCTTAGCATTATTGTTAGCTTTTATTTCATCACGATAGATGAGCGCTCGCGCCAATGCAACCATAAACGAGTATCAAGCTCATATTGATGATAGTTTGGCTCCATATGACAGCACAGTTGATAAAAGGCCTTGTTATGCTCTTGCTCCTTAAAATGCGCCAACTCATGCACCACGATCATACGCAAAAACTCGGGCGGCGCTTCTTTAAATAGGCTGGCTACCGTGATGCTATTATGTGATTTTAGCTTGCTGCCTTGCACGCGCGACTGATAGGTATGAATGCCAAGCGCCTGATTGAGCACGGCAAGTTTACTGTTATAAGACACCTGCGACAGCGGACTGCTTTTGCGCATATACTGATTTTTAATGTCATTACTATATTGATATAGCGCTTTATCGCTTTGTACTTGATGACGGTTTGGATATTTTTTATCCAAATACTCACCCAGTCTGCCCGTGCTAATCAGCGTCGCCGCTTGGCTTTGAATTTGCTCAGAGTAATGCGCGATATATTTTAATGTGGTCAATGTGTTTGTCCTTGACGTCTTAATGTTTAACGATTACTAATGCCTGTTTACTTAATGTGCCACCGAATTAGACAATAAATTCATCACCACTACCCCACCAACAATCATCGCAATGCCGATAATCGCTGCGGTATCAAGCGTTTGCTTAAAAAAGAACAGTCCTACCAGTGAAGTCAATACGATACCAAGCCCGCCCCATAAGGCATAAGCAATACCGATAGGGATGGTTTTTATGGTTTGGGTTAATAAGTAGAACGAAATAGCATAAAGCACCGCCATAATAAGCGTGGGCACAAAGCGCGTAAACTGCTCTGACTTGACCAAAAAGGTAGTGCCAATAACTTCGCAGACAATAGCGATGGCAAGGTAACCGTAAGCAATCATGGTTGGACTCATATTTAGGGCACTTATATTGGTAGAAAGTATTGAATTAGAAACAGTCAGTTAAATAAAACGATAAGAACGCTCGGATGGCTATTTTATAGGTTTATATGGGTGCATGAAATAAAGATTTTAAGGGTTAAAGTAATATAAGGTTTTTCTTTAGTTTCAAATAGATAGTCTTATCAAACTAAGGAATAAAGTAAGTTGTTATAATATTAAGAAAAATTAATTTTTATACACATTTTAGCAGCAGCAATCATCGTCACCGTCAATAAAGGCGCCGCTTTAACAAGAAACACCCACAATTTTATCCTATTTATAATTATATTTATTATTTATCGCCTAATAAGGTTGACAGCCCAGAACTACTTGGCTAAAATGTGCCCCACATAACGCAAACAAGATAAGCAATCGCACCTACCAAAGGCTTTGTAAAACTTGTTTAATTAACCGTTATCACAACTTATTCTCCAATAGCTCAGTTGGTAGAGCAACGGACTGTTAATCCGTGTGTCCCTGGTTCGAGCCCAGGTTGGAGAGCCATATTTTAAAAGACCTTCATCAACTATTTGATGGAGGTTTTTTTGTGGTCGTTATTTAATCCTTAATATCTTACCTTATTCACCAATACAATATTTATACGGCGACGGTGTTCTTTTAGCGACTTTTATTGTATGGTAGGAGTGGCTGTGACCAAGTTCGTTTTTGTCTGAGTGTTTTATTCCTACTCACTAAAAGTAATGGTTTATTATGATACCTGTTCGTATAAAAAATAAATTCTCTGATCATCCGCAAAAAATCACGCGTCCGATCAGTATTCGCTTGTCTGAAGAGATGATTAGATTATTAGAGTCTACCTCAGCAGAGCTGGGCTTTAAACGTATCCAAGGTCTGATTCGTCTTTATATCCGTCAAGGATTGGATCGCGACCATCAAGATTATACCTTGGCGCATGATGAAGTGTTTATTGAAAGCCTACGTAAGCGTGGGGTCAGCCAACGTATCATTGATGAGGCGATTGTGGTCACGCATAATAATACCACCACCCACCCGCTATCTGAGCTGCAAGATAAAGAGTAGCGCTTGGCTTATCATACATACAAAAAAAAGACTAAGTTTGCTTAACGGCGCTTGGTCTTTTTTTTGCTATTTAATTTGAACTTGCTACGTAAAATATGCCCTTCTCAATACGCTTAATAACATCGAATACCCATTAGCGATAAACAAACATACAAAATTATCATAAGCGCTATATTGATAAGCGCTATATTGGTATAAAAGTTATTCGCATTGATATGGGTTGAGAAGGAGGCATATGATGATTGGTTTATATAAACACGCAGGCCGTGCACGCTATATAAAAAAGGCCATGTTATTGGCATTTACTGTAGCGATGTTGCCAGTTATCAATGGTTGCATGCAGCCGCCAGCAGATCCAAGCAGGCAGACCATACCAACCAACTCTGACCAATGGCAAAAGAAGCTTGGCGATACGTTTGAGCGGTTGCCTGAGGCTGACAGACAGCTCTTGAGCCGCTATATGCTACGTATGAAGCTCAGCGGCGCGTATGAGTCCGGAGCGATGCCACGTATCACCATCAAGCAAGCCCTTATCCAGCAGCGTGAATATGAGCGCTTGCATCCAAATAATCCTACTGGCAAAAAAAGCCCGATTGTCACCAGTCCGCAAGTGCATACTGCCAAAGCACAAAATTACCCTGTCGCTTTACTCCCCGTAAAAACCAGCGATAGCGATAGTCTAAACCAAGTAAAACTACAGTTTATGCTGTCAAACCACGGTAAGGTAGCGATTAAAAGCTTTAAGGGTAAGCTCACCATGCAAGAGGCCAATTTGACCAAAAGTAAAAGCTTTAATGTACCGTTGACCCAGTTCCAGCCACCAATCGAACCTGAACAGTCTGGCAAAATCATCATCGAAAGCAGTATTGAAGATATCAATGTCATGCGCGCGATTAAAAATCATACGGACATACACATTGAGATTAGCGAAGGCACACTGGTATTAATGGATGGGCAAGAAGTAGAGTTTGAGCAAACGCTGGCGAAATAATAGAGAGTTCATATAGTCCATTCAAAACAAAATCGATAGGGGCATAACTATGTGCGACTGGTATAAATTTTCCTTGCTTACGCTAGTGCAGAGGCTGCGGAAAATTCATCCCAGTCGCTCGGCACGGTATCGGGTTTAAAATAAACCAACTATAGAGTGCCCGCTAAGTTAAAACCGCATTTATGCAAACATAAAAAAGCCCCAATCAATAACTGATTGGGGCTTTTTCGAATTTGGCGGAGACGGAGAGATTCGAACTCTCGAAGGGCTATGAACCCTTGCCGGTTTTCAAGACCGGTGCATTCAACCGCTCTGCCACGTCTCCATTGGTGCATCATTATATAGATATCATCGTATAATGCAAGCGCTTCATATTAAAAAAATGAAATTAATTTACAGCCAGTTTTAAATCAATGACTTAGCGTGCGCCAAAATTTTTTACCCCGTGCTTTTTTTAAAACATTTACTGCAAACCAGGTTATTTACTTAAAGCGAGGTGCAAGCACATATCAAGCAGCCTGTTGGCATAGCCCCATTCATTGTCGTACCAGGCAAACACTTTATATTGCTCGCCCACTTGCATCAATTGCTGCCCATCGATAATCAGCGATTCTGGCTGATGGATAAAGTCACTGGAAACGAGCGGCTCATCAGTATACGCCATGATATTTATCAAATCACCAAGGCTAGCAGCTCTTAACTTTTCTCGTATCGCATCGACGCTGACATCCGGCGTATCAAAGACAAACGTCACATCAATCGCCGCCACATCAATGGTCGGTACGCGTATCGAGTGACCGTTTATCTTCCCTACCATCGCAGGCAATACCCGTTCTGTCGCAGCAATACTACTTGAGGTGGTCGGAATAATATTATAACCAGAGGCGCGTGCGCGTCTTGGGTCTCGGTGCGCTTGATCGAGCACTGTCTGGTCAGCAGTCACAGCATGAATCTCGGTCATCATAGCCGACCTAACGCCAAATGCCTTATCAAGCGTATCAATCAGCGGTACTAAGGCCTGCGTGGTACAAGAAACGCTCGAGATAATCGGCAGCTTGCGTGTGAGCTCAGCGGTATTGACGCCCATGACAATACAAGCATCGACATTATCAAAGGGCGCAGCACCAATAATGACTTGCTGTGCACCCGCTGCTATATGTAGCTGCGCCTGCTCATAAGAGCGAAAATGCCCCGTACACTCTAGCACTACATCGATACCAAGCGTGCGCCATGGTAGGTTTTTTGGGTCAGCTTCTGAGAGCATTTTGATGCAGTAGGTCAGATTATTCTTAGTCAAACACAGCTGAGTATTGTTTTTATCGTCTAAAACCTCTGCACTGACGCCAAGTCGGCTTAAGCGACCATGAGTACTATCGAATTTTAACAAATGCAATAAGATATCAGCCGATGCCAAATCATTAATCGCCACTACATGGATAGCGCGCCCCAACACCTCAAAGCGCTCTAACAAGGCACGCAGTACATTACGTCCAATACGGCCAAAGCCATTGATAGCAATCCTCAAGGGCTGCGTATGCTCGCCTGTCGCATGCGTAAGCGCCACTCTAGGTTCGGCGTTCAATTGGTAAGTTGCGCTAGAAAAATCAGGTATAACGTCAGACATAAAAGGGTATCGCTATAAAGAGATATAAAAAGAGTGGCGCGCTACATTGAATATTATCAGCATAATGACGGTCTATCTTTAGAGATTTTTTCTCACCGATTGGATGCTACGGCGTAATAAAAATTAATGCCAAACGAATGGTATTGTAATCAACCGCTTGTTTTAGATGCTCAAAAATTGGACGCAGCTTAACACTGCCATCATCGTTAAAGTCATTAGGGTTATTGGCGACCTTAATGGCCACATAAGCGTTGCCAACCGCCGTCATCACTTCATCGTCTGGGCGCAGATGATCACACGCCAAACTTGGATCTTGCGATTTTAATTCTGCAATATGGCGCATAATGGTCGATTGCGACAGCTGCCGCGCCTGCGAAATCTCGGCAATCGATAAGCTCTCTTCTAATAAAATTCGCGTCGCCAGCAAGGTGCTGTCCGATTTATCAGAAACTTGATTACCAAGTTTCTGTTTTTTATCTATCTGCGCTTGCTGTTGCTCGCGGCGTTTTTTCTGCAAATTGGCATACGCTTCAATCACCGACTTGCTAAGCGTGCCGCCTGATTTTAGAATAAATTTCTCATGCGCCTGCCTCATACTTTCTTCATCAAGCATGGCATAATTGGCATCCGCTTCCTCTGACAGTGCCAAAAAGCGTTTATCGGCGCCGCGTGCCAGCGGGTCAAGCTGCAAGCTCATGTCATTCATACCGAGCAATTGCAAACCTGCCAGCGACTTTAAGCGTGACAATGCCACATAACCTTGCCCAAGCTCAAAAGTGCGCGATAAATCAATCTCGGCCGCCTCAAGGGTCATGCCTTGCGATTTATGAATAGTAATGGCCCAAGCCAAACACAGCGGCACTTGTAAGTAGCTTGCCAGCACGTCGCCGGTTTCGTCTTCGATGATCCATTCTTCAGGCTCAGCGATGACTTCACGACCTGAGTTTAGTCGAACTACAGGCATTTTTTGCGTGGTTGGTTTTTCATCTTTTGGTTTTTCCTTACTTTCTTTATCTTTTTTGGCTTTGTTTTTCGTATTCTTAGCAATAGCATCTTGCGCAGTATCTTCAATCAAATCATCGCTCGTATCTTTACTATCGTCAATTTTTACCGCAGCAAAACCAATCAGCTCACCCATCGTGCCGTTAGAGACACCAAGCTCGCTGTTGTTTTTGATAAACATCACCTTAGCACCGACCTTTAATACCAAATCGTCTTGAGTGCGTACCGTTTTTTTGAGGGTCTCAACCAATTTACTATCGCCAGTCGAGGTGGCCTCAAAACGCATCATATCCCCATCTAAGGCGGCCAGCTCTTTATCATTGATTTTATTAACGTTGAGATTATGGGTATAAAGACGGGTACGCTTGATATCGACGTTTTGATCAAAGGTGGCTTCTAAAGCAGCAATGGCTTCAAAGCTCACTTCTTGACGGCGAATTTGATTGAGAATATCGTCTAAATCAAGCCCGCCATTTGCTGCTTCGCTCACTTGTCGATGTTGCTCAGATAGATAGCAAATATGAAATTTGGCATCGAGCCACGCTTCACTCATAAAGGCAAACTTTTCTCGGTTACTCTCACCCTTACTTCCAATCGGTGGTAACTGAAAAAAGTCCCCTGCAACCACCACTTGTATACCACCAAATGCAGCATCGTTTTTTCGCACATGCTTGAGCACTTGGTTGACTAGGTTAAGCTGCTTGGCATGCAGCATGGAAATCTCATCGATGATCAATACCGCCGTGTCTTTTAATCTGTCTGCTAAAAACTGCTTACGCGATAAATTGGTCAAATCACGATCAGACAACTCGTCTTTGATGCCTATACCTGACCAACTATGGATAGTCGTGCCGTTCATGTGTGTCGCCGCGATACCCGTACTAGCAGTCACAGCAACTGGCACACGGCGCGCGCGTAAGTAATTGATGTACTGGTTGAGAGTATAAGTTTTACCTGAACCTGCTGAGCCAGTCAAAAACACATTTTGACCTGTTTTTAAGATATCAAGAGCAGAAGATTGACGCATATATCCAAACCAACCAATAACATAAGAAAAAGGAAACTACCGTCGTAGCATCATAATGGTAGCAATTATAACAGCTGTACCAAGTTTTCGAACCAATTTAAGCAGATACTTATGCATAACCTAAATTTATGAAACAACCTGATTTGCTTTACTAAAAGTACCTATCCTTATGTATAAAAGTTCAGTAGGATAGACTGACAACCTGATCAGGAAGATCCAGCAAAACCGTGCAAGTGACTTTATAGATATGACCTCAAAAGATCATATATCAAAGGCTTGAACGTTTATTTGCTTTATAAATTAAGACAACAAGGAGTCGTTAATGCTACACGCCTATCCCAATACAGAAAACAGCCCCGTCCAATTCCGCGAAAAATATGACAACTTTATCAATGGTGAGTGGGTCGCACCAGCCGATGGAGAATACTTTGACAACACCAGCCCCATTGACGGTAAAGTCATCTGCCAAGTCGCCCGTTCAAAAGAAGCGGATATTGAAAAAGCCTTAGACGCTGCTCATGCTGCCAAAGACGCTTGGGGCAAAACCAGTGTCGCTGAACGTGCCAATCTACTGCTCAAAATTGCAGATAAGATGGAAGCCAATTTAGAAGCCATCGCCATTGCCGAAACGTATGAAAACGGCAAGCCTGTACGTGAAACCCTAGCAGCAGACATTCCATTAGCTGTCGATCACTTTCGCTATTTTGCCAGTGCCATTCGTGCACAAGAAGGCGGCATCAGTCAAATTGATGATGACACGGTTGCTTATCACTTCCATGAGCCACTTGGTGTCGTCGGCCAGATTATCCCATGGAACTTTCCGATCCTCATGGCAGTATGGAAGCTAGCCCCTGCGCTTGCTGCTGGTAACTGTATAGTACTCAAGCCTGCAGAGCAAACGCCTGCCTCTATCCTATTTATGCTAGAGACGATCGGGATTGCTGATATCTTACCAAAAGGTGTCCTCAACGTGGTCAACGGTTTCGGAGTTGAAGCTGGTAAGCCGCTTGCCTCCAATCCACGTATCAATAAAGTTGCCTTTACTGGTGAGACGACTACTGGTCGCCTAATCATGCAGTACGCCAGTGAAAACATCATTCCAGTTACCCTAGAGCTGGGTGGTAAGAGTCCAAATATCTTCTTTGCTGATGTCATGGACGAAGACGATGATTTCTTGGACAAAGCGGTCGAAGGTCTAGTGATGTTTGCGCTTAACCAAGGTGAAGTCTGTACTTGTCCGTCGCGCGCATTAGTACACGAGAGCATTTATGATGAGTTTATGAAGCGCTGTATCGAGCGCGTCAAAGCCATCAAAATGGGTAACCCATTAGATACTGATACCATGATTGGCGCCCAAGCCAGCACAGACCAGTTAGAAAAAATCCTATCTTATCTGGATATTGGTAAAAAAGAAGGGGCCAAAGTATTGGTCGGTGGCGAACAAGCCAAGCATGACGGCGACCTTGCAGATGGCTACTATGTGCAGCCCACTATCTTTGAAGGCACTAACGACATGCGCGTGTTCCAAGAGGAAATCTTTGGACCAGTACTTGCCGTCACGAAATTTAAAGACGACGAAGAGGCCATGAGCATTGCCAATGATACCTTATATGGTCTTGGTGCTGGAGTCTGGACACGCAGTGTACACAAAGCCTATCGCTTCGGACGTGGCATCCAAGCAGGTCGCGTGTGGACCAACTGCTACCACATCTATCCTTCGCATTCTGCATTTGGTGGCTACAAGCAATCGGGTATCGGCCGCGAAAACCATCTAATGATGCTTGATCATTATCAGCAAACCAAAAACATGCTGGTATCGTATAGTCCAAAAGCGATGGGGTTCTTTTAAACACTATTTGCTAAAGCACCTTACAAGGAAGCGTAAGGTGCAAACTCGATGCTTACTAAGCATCTACATGTAAAATAATTGGCAGTTTAAAAGACTAAGTCGAGCATTAGTGACTGCTAGTAATAAGGAGAAAGTAACATGGCTAATAAAATGAAAGCTGCGGTTCTGCATGAGTTCAACCAACCTCTGCAGATTGAAGAAGTTGATATCCCTACCCCAGGTCCTGGTCAAATTGTAGTAAAAATGCAGGCATCAGGTGTCTGTCATACCGACCTGCACGCTGTCGAAGGCGATTGGCCAGTCAAACCAAGCCCCCCGTTTATCCCTGGTCATGAAGGTGTCGGCCTGATCACTGCTGTGGGTGAAGGTGTTAAGCATGTTAAAGAAGGCGACCGTGTCGGTGTGCCTTGGCTCTACTCTGCCTGTGGTCACTGTACGCACTGTCTAGGTGGCTGGGAAACCCTGTGCCTAAGTCAAGAGAACTCTGGTTATTCAGTGAATGGTAGCTTTGCAGAATACGTATTGGCAGATGCTGACTATGTTGGCATTATTCCTGAGAGCGTTGACTCTGTTGAGATTGCACCAGTTCTATGTGCGGGTGTGACGGTATATAAAGGTCTGAAAATGACAGACACCAAACCAGGTGATTGGGTCGTCATTTCAGGTATCGGTGGACTTGGTCACATGGCGGTACAGTACGCCATTGCCATGGGACTGAACGTTGCTGCCGTCGATATTGACGATGAAAAGCTCGATTTTGCCAAAAAACTGGGGGCAAAAGTCACCGTCAATGCCAAAAACACCGATCCTGGTGAGTATCTGCAAGAAGAGATCGGCGGTGCTCATGGTGTGCTAGTGACAGCCGTCTCCTCTAAGGCCTTTGATCAAGCGCTGACCATGCTGCGCCGCGGTGGTACTTTGGTCTGTAATGGTCTACCAACAGGCGACTTCCCTGTTTCTATCTTTGATACGGTACTAAATGGTATTACCATTCGTGGCTCAATCGTTGGTACACGTCTAGACCTACAAGAGTCGCTAGATATGGCAGCGGAAGGTAAAGTAAAAGCGACCGTTGCCGCTGAGCCGCTTGAGAATATCAATGATATTCTTGATCGTATGCGTGATGGCAAGATTGAGGGACGTATCGTGATTGACTACGCTATGTAGACATTGCAACTGTCTCAGTGATTGGTACGTTTAGTCACAAAACATCACTTAATCACTAACGCTAGGTCGTATCGTTTTCAGCCACATGCTATGAATGATGTGAGTGAAGATGATACGACCTTTTATATTTTGCCGATTAGTTTGGGTAAAAGTTTAAAAATAAGGAGCACGTTATGAAACTTGAAGCGACAGAAGCCTGCGTTGCGTTAATTGAGCTATTAAAGTCCAAACACGGTGACCTGATGTTCCATCAATCTGGCGGCTGCTGCGATGGCAGCTCACCGATGTGTTATCCGCTGGGTGAGTTCAAAGTTGGTGGTCAAGACGTACTCGTCGGTGAGCTTGCTGGTTGTCCATTTTATATGGGTAAAGCCCAGTATAAACTCTGGCAACATACTGATTTAACTATCGATGTAGTCGATGGTCGTGGTGCGAGTTTTTCGCTAGAAATACCTGAGGGCAAACGTTTTATCGTGCGCTCTGAGATATGTGAAGTATAAAGCAGAGGTGATAGATATAACTTTATATCAAAGGGCATAATCTTAGCTTAAACATTTAAGCACCATGTCTAAGCACTATATATTCAAAGTCTTATGGGCGAATAACACGCCCTAGTCATTTTTATTGCATTATTTTAGCAAAATAATAGATACTGTAAGGAGAAGCCATTTTAATCAGCTGGTTGTAACGAGCTCGTCTTAATAAGCATGGATGCTAAAAGGAAGATAACATGGAAGTTGATCCAAAATTTGACTACGTCATCGTGGGCGGCGGTTCTGCAGGCTGTGTGCTCGCTAGCCGGCTGACAGAAAATCCCGATATCAGTGTGTGTTTATTAGAGTACGGCGGTGAAGGCAAAGACCTTGCGATTCGCGTACCGGCAGGTTTAATCCTTTTAGTACCAGGCAAACCGCTAAAATCAAACAATTGGTGCTTTCATACTACTCCGCAAACCCATCTTAATAATCGACGCGGCTTTCAACCGCGCGGTCAATGCTTGGGCGGCTCATCCGCCATTAATGCAATGATCTATACTCGCGGCAGCGCGCTTGATTATGAGCGCTGGGTTGAGCAAGGCTGCGAAGGTTGGGGTTTTGACGATGTGCTACCTTACTTTATTAAAGCTGAAAACAATGTCCACGGCGCGGATGAACTGCATGGCGATAGCGGCCCTTTGCACGTCAGTAATTTATTAAGCCCGCGTGAAATCTCAAAAGCATTTGTAGAAGCGGCTGTCGCTAATGGCTTGGAGCACAATCAAGACTTTAATGGTAAAAAACAAGACGGCGCAGGACTATATCAAGTCACCCATTTTCATGGTGAAAAACAAGGTCAACGCTGCTCTGCGGCCGCCGCCTATTTACACCCCGTACAAAAAAGTCGGCCAAATTTAACCGTCATCACCCACGCCCAAGCCAACCGCATTATTTTTGAAGACAAACAAGCCGTTGGCGTCGCTTATGAAAAAGACGGCGTCGAGCATACGGTGATGGCGCGTCAGGAAATTATTTTGTCAGGTGGCGCTTTTGGTTCGCCGAAAGTTTTGATGCTATCTGGTATTGGTCCTGCTGAGCACCTGCAGGAGCACGGCATTGATGTATTGGTCGATGCGCCCGAGGTTGGCGGTAATCTACAAGACCATTTAGACATGGTATTTGATTATGAGGTCAATACTACCGATGTGATTGGTATTGGCATGGCAACGCTCTCAACCTTGACCAAAAGCATTCGACAGTGGAGAAAAGATGGCACAGGATTGCTGTCTACCAACTACGCCGAAGCAGGCGCGTTTTTTAGTGTTGGTGACGCCCCAAAAGAATGGCCAAATACCCAGCTGCATTTTGTGATATCGCGGGTGATTGAACACGGTCGTGACCTTAGACGCGGTTTTGCTGTTTCTTGTCACGCCTGCTACTTGCGCCCTGAAAGCCGCGGTACCGTCAGGCTTGCGTCAGCTGACCCCTCAGAGTGCGTATTGATTGATCCAAACTTCCTCTCCCATCCTAAAGACGTAGAGTATATGGTCGCAGGCGCTGAGCGTACGCGCGCCATCATGCAAGAAGCACCCATCGCCAAATATATCACCGAAGACTACCCTGCCCCTTATATCGAAAAAGACGGCATGCTTGGCTATATTCGTAATAAATCAGACACCATCTATCATCCAGTCGGTACATGCCGTATGGGCTCAGATGACAAATCTGTGGTCGACTTAGAACTAAAAGTGCGCGGCATCAATGGATTGCGGGTTATTGATGCGTCTGTGATGCCGACCTTGATAAGTGCCAATACCAATGCGCCAACCATTATGATTGCCGAAAAAATGGCAGATTTGATTAAAGCAAAACATCATCACGCTGAGCAAATCGCATCATAGAACAAGTAAGTAAAATATTTTACGGTAGGCGCTTTTATCTCATAAACTTTTCTATTGAAAATAGCGCTTACATTCAAAAATACGGATATTAAAACGGGACATTTTCTATCAAATTAAATATATTGATACCTTGCGTTACAACTGTGTAAGGTAGTATATTTAAACCACTTATTTATATTGTTATTTATCGCAGCCTGCAATTTGAGTTAAAAATCTCTGACTCATTTTCTTTTTGCATAGTATAAATACTTTATTTATAAACACTTTAAAGGGAATTAGCAGCTCGCTGATTATAGGATTTACTTATGAACCTATAGATATATTAGCGACTACTTATCATTACATAGGATGTAAGAATGCAAAAATCACTCTTCAAACTGACCCTGTTAGCGACTGTTATCTTGGGTATCAGTGCCTGTAGCGGCGACAACAAAACCACCGATGACTCTGCTGCTAGCTCAGACGCCAAAGGCGCAAAAACCTTGCTTTATTGCTCAGAAGGCAGCCCTGCTGGTTTCGACCCAGCTCAATATACGGCAGGTACGGATTTCGACGCCAGTGCCTACCCTATTTACAACGCTTTAGTAGAATTTAAAAGAGACGGCACCGAGATTCAGCCTGCGCTGGCTGAAAGTTGGGATATCAGCGAAGATGGCAAAACTTACACCTTTAATCTACGTAAAGGCGTCAAATTTGGTAAAACCGATTACTTTACCCCGACCCGCGATTTTAACGCTGACGACGTTGTCTTTACCCTAGAACGTCTCACCAATCCAGAATTTGAATTTAATAAAGCCTACCCTGCCGAATTCCCGTATTCGGTCGGCATGGGGTTGCCTGATCTTATTTCTAATATTGAAAAAGTTGACGACAATACCGTCAAAGTCACCTTAAGCGAAACCAACGCGCCGTTTTTACAAAACCTAGCGATGGCCTTTGCTTACATTGATTCTGCTGAATACGCTGACCAATTAATGGCTGCTGGTAACGCAGCTGATATTAATACCAAACCAGTTGGTACCGGTCCTTTCGTCTTTACGTCCTACCAAAAAGACGCACAGATTCGCTATACCAAAAACCCAGATTACTGGAACAAAGATGACATTCATATCGACAATTTAGTATTCGTCATCACCAAAGATTCGGCCGTGCGCGCGCAAAAGGTGCAGGCTGGTGAATGTCATGTGTCTGCTTATCCAAAACCTGCCGAAATTGAATCTGTCAAAAAATCCGGCAAAGCCACGGTTCTCGATCAACCTGGTTTTAACGTCGGCTATGTCGGCTACAACGTTGAAAAACCGAAACTTAGCGACCTTAAAGTTCGCCAAGCGTTAGATATGGCGATTAATAAAGACGCTATTATCAACGCGGTCTACCAAAGTGAAGGGGTTAAAGCCACCAATCCTATGCCGCCAACGCAGTGGGGTTACGATAAATCGATCAAAGATGCGCCTTATGATGTCGAAAAAGCCAAAGCCCTTATCAAAGAAGCAGGTGCGGATAACCTTTCTATCAACCTATGGTATATGCCGGTTCAGCGCCCTTATAACCCAAATGCCAAACTCATGGCTGAAATGCTACAAGCAGATTGGGCGAAGATTGGTGTGAATACCAAGCTTGTCACTTATGAATGGGGTGAGTACTTAAAACGCGCCGCTAAAGGTGAGCCTGATGTCATTTTGGCAGGCTGGACCGGTGACAATGGTGATCCTGATAACTGGCTTGGTTCGCTATTATCTTGTGACGCGGTCGGTGGTAATAACTACTCGCGCTGGTGTAATAAAGATTTTGATAATTTAGTGACCAGTGCCCGTCAGATTACCAATCAAGATGAGCGTGTCGATGATTATGTAAAAGCTCAGCAGATATTTAAAGAGCAACTGCCTTGGACGACAATGGCGCATTCGGTCGTGACCGTATTCACCGCACCAAACGTTGTTGATTATAAAATCAGTCCGCTTGGTGCCATACGCTTCGATGGTGTGAAAGTTGAATAGCATCAGCCAATAAAGTCCGGTATGACAGGCACGGTTATTTAATTCATATTTCATATTCGGCTGGTCAGACGTTTTGTTTGTTCCAGCCGAATTTCTATGAATCAAGCGTCTTGTTAAACATTTTTTCACGGACGCTTTTATCACTGCTAATGCTTTACTCTTCGATTTATCACTTTTGAACCACAACTATTGAGCAGCCCATGCTACTTTATATTCTGCGTCGAATTGCGATTTTAATTCCTGTCTATATTGGCTTAACGCTATCCACTTTTACTCTGATTCGTCTCGTACCTGGAGATGCTGTCGAGATTATGATGGGTGAACGTATGGTCGATCCAGAGCTACATGCGCGCGCCCTAGAAAGACTTGGATTGGATAAACCCCTCATCGTCCAATATTGGGATTATTTAACCGGTATATTGACCGGTGACTTTGGAGCGTCTTTTCGTACCCGCGCCCCCGTATTACAAGATTTCTTTGCCCATTTTGTCCCAACGCTGGAGCTTGCAGTATGTGCGATTATCATTGCGAGTGTCGTCGGTGTCAGTTTAGGTATTTTTGCAGCGCTGCGCCGTGGCACATGGATTGATTACACCTTAATGTCAGGAGCGCTGGCTGGCTACTCGATGCCTATCTATTTATTAGGGCCTATCCTAACCGGTATATTTGCCCATTATTTAAACCTTTTGCCGGTCGCCGGTGTCATTTCTGTCGCGCAGTTTTTAGATGTTCACCCACTCTACGGCTCTTGGTTATTGGGCTCTTTAACATCCGGTGAGCCTGGCGCATTTTGGGACGTGGTAAAACATTTTATTTTGCCTTCTATTGCCTTATCGACCATACCACTGGCGATGATTGCGCGCATGACACGCTCGGCGATGCTAGAGGTATTGGATGAAGACTATGTGCGCACAGCACGCGCCAAAGGTTTATCGCCGCGCCGCGTGATATTGGTACACGTGATGCGCAACGCCTTAATTACCGTAGTCACTGTGATTGGCTTACAGATGGCGACCTTGCTCGCTGGCGCGATTATCACTGAGACCATCTTTAGTTGGCCGGGCGTTGGTAATTGGCTACTTGATGGCTTTTTTACCCGTGATTACCCTATTGTGCAAAATGGTATTTTATTGGTCGCCACCGCCTTGATTTTAGTCAGTTTATTTATTGATATTTTATATGGTTTGATCAATCCGCGTATTCGACATACCTCTTAATTTGATAATGATAAATACCCATATTATAAATAGTGGTGATACGCGCTTGCATGATTTAGAGCAATTTTTAGCAAATCCTCAACTTTTCAAGAAATGAGGTTCTACATGCTCTTAGCGCTGGCCACTATAGGAACTACTCATGAAGCCTTCTGTTCTTCCTTCTGATCTCAATCTGATAGGCGCCGCACCGCCGTCATCTTTGCAGTTATTCTTGTCGACATTTTGCCGAAATAAAGGTGCGGTACTAGGCTTTATTGTCTTAGCCTTGATGGTCATTATCGCCATACTTGCGCCAGCCCTCGCGCCGCATGACCCTTATGAGTTGTTTACCGGTCAAGAGCAATTACCGCCCGCCTTTTTAAGTGGCGGCGATGCGATGTTTTGGCTGGGTACTGATGATGCCGGCCGCGATACGTTATCGCGGGTAATGTATGGCGCACGCTATTCCTTATTTATTGGACTAAGTGCCACAACCCTTGCGATGTTGGTCGGGATTTCTTTAGGACTGAGCGCGGCGTTTTGGCCAAAGGTTTGGGGCAAAGCGGTGATGCTGGTCAATGATATTTTGATGTCTTATCCAAGCTTACTATTGGCGATTATTATTGCGGCTATTTTAGGCCCTTCTATGACCAATACCATTATTACCATTGCACTGGTTTGTACGCCGCCGTTTATTCGCTTAACGCGGGCAACGGCGATGGTCGAGCTACAGCGTGAGTATTTTATCGCTTCACAAGTGATGGGTGCTGGCGTGCTACGCCTATTATTTATCACCATTTTACCCAATTGTATGGCACCACTTATCGTCCAGGCAACAATGATTTTTTCCTCTGCCATTTTAGAAGCTGGCGCGATTGGTTTCTTAGGCTTTGGCGTGCAACCACCAGATGCTGAATGGGGTGCGATGCTCGGGACAGCGCGGCAATATATTCAAAGTAATGTTTGGCTTGCCATTTGGCCCGGCGTCGCTATTTTCCTAGCTGCCCTGTCAATCAACTTGACGGGTGATGGCCTACGCGATGCGCTAGATCCAAAATTAAAGCAGGTGACCTAAATGACTGATACGTTAAATACAACCGTCACTACTGAAACTTCGATGACTGGTTCATTAAAAAAAGAAGCGCCACTCTTATTGGATATTGAAAACCTTTCAGTCACCTTTGGTCAAGGCGCGCGCGCTTTTCGCGCCGTCGATGATGTATCGTTGAAAATCACCCAAGGCGAGGTTCTCGCTGTCGTTGGGGAATCCGGTTCAGGAAAGTCAGTCACTATGATGGCACTTATGGGCTTATTGCCGCCTTCTGCAACCGTTCGCGCACAGCGGGTGATATTTAACAATAAAGACATGCTGAGTATGTCCGCCAAAGAAAAACGCGGCATCATTGGCAAAGATATCTCCATGATTTTTCAAAATGCCATGTCCTGCTTAAATCCGAGCTTTACCGTTGAGATGCAATTGGGTGAAGTACTGCGTAAACACCTTGGGCTGCGTGGTTCGGCGGTTCGTACACGCATATTAGAGCTGCTCGAGTTGGTTGAGATGCCCGATGCTAAAAACCGACTGAAAGTTTATCCGCATCAATTATCAGGCGGTATGAGTCAGCGTATTATGATTGCCATGGCCATTGCCTGCGAGCCGAAACTGCTTATCGCCGATGAACCCACCACGGCGCTTGACGTCACGGTACAAGCGCAAATTATGGACTTGCTTGGTCGCTTACAACGCGAAAAACAGATGGCCATGGTGCTGATCACCCATGACTTGGGTTTAGTCGCGCAAAATTCACGTGATGTCGCCGTTATGTATGCCGGACAAGTGGTTGAAACCAGTACAGTGCCGGAGATTTTCCAGCATCCTGCTCACCCTTATACCGATGCCTTGCTACAAGCGATTCCCGAGTTGGCTATCGGCCAAGATAGGCTTAATAGCTTACCGGGTGTGGTACCAAGCCAATATGACCGACCAAGTGGCTGTTTGCTCTCGCCTCGTTGTCCGTATAAAGAACCCGCTTGCGAAGTGCCGCCGCCTATTTTAGAGACGCCTACTGGCAAAGTGCGCTGTATTCACGCCGAACTACCAAGCTTACCTACTCGCATTTCTACCCCGCACCCTGCTACTTTGGAGTCCCAAGTATGAGTGATAAAGTGGTCTTAAAAGCAGACAATTTACACAAGCATTACCCAGTATCGCAAGGTTTGGGCAAACCAAAAGCATATGTTAAAGCGTTAAATGGTATCTCGTTTGAGCTTCAAGCGGGTAAAACACTTGCGGTCGTTGGTGAGTCAGGCTGTGGCAAATCGACACTTGCCCGCCAATTGACCCTAATTGAAGAGCCGACTGATGGTGAGCTGTCTATCAATGGTGAAGCGACCACTGGCTATAGCAGAAAAGCGTTAAAAGATTTGCGCACCGAGATTCAGATGGTGTTCCAAAACCCTTATGGCAGTCTCAACCCGCGTCATACGATCGGTTATCAATTAACCGAGCCATTAGATATCCATACCAAACTGTCAAAGGAAGAAAAGCGCGAAAAAATAAACGAGATGATGAGAAACGTCGGTCTACGTCCTGAACATGCTGGCCGTTTTCCGCATATGTTTTCGGGTGGTCAGCGCCAACGAATTGCCCTCGCCCGCGCCATGATGCTCAATCCAAAAATCGTCGTTGCTGATGAACCGACCTCAGCGCTCGATGTATCGATTCAAGCGCAAGTATTGAATCTATTTATGGATTTGCAGGACGAGTACCATACGGCGTATGTTTTTATTTCACACAACTTATCCGTAGTCCGCCATGTCGCCGACGATGTGATGGTCATGTATTTAGGTCAAGCCGTCGAACATGGGCCAAAAGAAGCCATTTATAACGCGCCAAAGCATCCTTATACCATCGCTTTACTGGCGGCGGCGCCAACTGTCAATGGTCACAAGAATGATTTAACGCTACAAGGTGAGCTGCCAAGTCCGCTTAATCCCCCAAGTGGTTGCGCCCTACATAAACGCTGCCCTTATGCCAAACCAAAATGCAGTGAAGTCGAGCCGCAACTGCGCGAATGGGATGGTCGCTTGGTTGCGTGTATACGTTTGGAAGAGATTTATGGATAAGCGGCATTTTGTGTTTAGCGGTACATTAGCTTGTGCGGTGCTGATCGCGATGACTGCTGCCCAAGCCAATGACTCTACCGGCTATGTCGGTGCAGGTGGGGTTGAGTATATTAAAAATAAACATATCAGCATGCATAGTGAAGATTTATACATCTCAAAAGATGAAGTCCGCGTCAATTATGAATTTAAAAATCTAAGCAATAAAGACATTACCGAGACGGTTCTTTTTCCTATGCCAGCTGTACCTAGCTTTACAGACTCAGATTACGCTAATACTAGTGCTACTTATGATAACTTTAAAATTTGGGCCAATGGCAAGCCTATCATTCCTGAGCAGCATGTCCGCACTTTTATGTACCCGCTCATGATCAAAAATGGTGAGCGGAACTATGCAGAAACCCCTATTGATACCACCAATATTTTCAAGGCTTGTGGTATTAGTGACGCTGAAATGATGTCACCTTGGAGCTATCGGTTTGATACCGACGATATCAATCAACGGCTTTTGGACTGTAATAGCAAGGCACTCGATAAGTTTATCAGTGATAGAGAAAGTCTCTATATCCCTTGGGATTCACAGGTGATTTATAGTTGGGAGCAAAAGTTCAAAGCCAATACGATCACCCAGGTCAAACACACGTATAAACCGTTAGTAGGTGGATCAGTATCTTTAGGCGAGGAAGAATTTTCAAATTTTTGTGTAGATAAATCAACTCAGCGAGGATTTAATAATAACGGACGGCCCTATCATGCCTTAAGCTATATCCTAACGACGGGAGCAAACTGGGCCAAACCGATTACTCATTTCAAACTGACCGTCAAACGCGACCTTAACGAACTGGTCTCCTTCTGTTGGAAAGGTAAAGGTAAAATCAAAAAGATTGGACCAACGACGTTTGAAATAAAAGAAAGTAATTTTGTGCCAACCCATGATTTTGACGTCGCTTTTATTATGAAGTAGCCGTTAGTTTTTAGGATAATACCAAACCCAAAATATATAGTATCATCCACTTATGACTATACCAATACATAACCTAGAAGACCATGACTTTGGCAAACACTCAAAGACTGAGCGCAATCCCAGAGCCCGACTACGCCTGCTCATCTTATACCAATATAGTATGGGCAAAGCCACTAACGATATTGCTAAAGACCTCTGCATACATCCTGAAACTGCCAGACGGACATTGAAGCGATATTATGAACGAGGACTTGAGAGTCTCTACGATCGTCATCGTCGAGGTCGTCACAGCAAATTGGCAGAAGCAGACACAGCCGCTTTTAAAGCCATGATAGTCTCTGAACAAGAAAAGCGAGCTGGCGGTCGTCTAACAGGCAAAGACATTCAGCAATTGGCTAAAGAACACTACAACGCTCACTACACCGTTAACGGTATCTACGAGCTACTCAAGCGTATTGATATGAGTTGGATAAGTGCTCGTAGTCAGCATCCAAAAGCCGACATACAAGCTCAAGACGCTTTTAAAAAAACTTTATAGCACAGGTTAAGGCGTCACTGCCTACTGATGTGAGCTTAGATCAAGTGGACATCTGGTTTCAAGATGAAACTCGAATAGGACAACAAGGCTCATTGACCAGAGTTTGGCATTACCGCGGTGGGCGACCTCGACTGATCAAACAGCAACAGTTTCATTCCGCTTATCTGTTTGGTGCCTTTTGTCCAGCGACAAAGAAGGCTGTCGGCTTAGTACTGCCTTCAGTGAATAAACACACCATGTTATTGCATATGCAAGAGATTAGTAAAGCCGTACCAAAAGGACGTCATGCGGTGGTGGTGATGGATGGCGCATTATGGCATCAACCAAGCTTGAATCAGGCTAATGTCACTATGCTTAAACTACTGCCTTATTCACCTGAGCTGAATCCTTCTGAGAGGGTATGGCAGTACCTTAAGCAAAATGAGTTATCCAATCGTTGTTATGACAGTTATGAGGCTATTGTCGATGCCACTTGCTTGGCTTGGAATAATTTGCTTAAACAGCCACAAAGAATTCGGTCGTTAACTGCTCGTGCTTGGGCACAACTTTAATTGTTGGGTTTGGTATAACTATCACCTAATTAATATTAACCACACCGCGACACTTAGGAAATTGACTGCAACCAAAAAAGGTCTGACCTTGCTGCTGGCCTTTTTTTGCAACGCGCTTGACCATCTCACCATTACACTTCGGACAAGCGGGAGTATTATCAGAAACGATTGACGCTTCAACTGACTCGATAATAGAAGCCTCCCTAGTAGCAGCTTTCTCAATCTTCGGCTCTGACTCCAAAACCTCAAATGGGGTAATAAAGACATTATCATCATTATTTAGTTGAGAGATAGGCAGCATATTGCTAGAAGAGACAATCGGTACATCGACCGCTTCAACTTCCGTTTGCCCAGACCATCGCAGCACCTCTCTGCTTTGAAGAGTGGTTCTTTTAAGAGGTTGTTTTACTATTAACTCAGACGCAGGTTGATTCGCTGATGTAGTAACTGACTGAACATTTGGTTTATCACTAGGTTGCTTATTTGACGGACTATGCTTTTCTTTTAAATAGGCTTTATGCGCTCTGTTAGTACGCCAAGACTTGCTAAATCGATTGCTTTCAATTTGCTCAACGATGGCTTTAACCTCTTCATCGGTAAGCATTTTATCTTGTTTTTTCTTAATATAAGATGCCATGCCGCTCGTCAATACATGCTCAGGTAGTTCATCGCGAGTTTTAAGCTCACACTCGCCGATAAAGGCAATCATCGAATGGAAATAACTCATCTCCAGTTCTAATAAATCAGACAGCGTTTTTATATGCAAATAATTTTGCCGCAATGGATTTTGAAATTTATACTTGCGACCCATAATGACTTGCGTCCACTGTCTTTGCTTCTCATTACCAAAAATCCAGCCTTTATAGTTTTTGGTTTCGATGACAAAGATGCCATACCTAGAGACGATAACATGGTCAATTTGGGTACTACCACCATCTGCTAATGGCAGAGTGATATTGTTTAGGCGATGATAAATATCTTTATCAAGTTTTAGCCACATAGCTACATTGATGACGATCTCGCCGACGATACCTTTAAAGCTGGACATCAAAGACATGGTTTTCTACTATTTGACTTCCTCCCCTCTCTAAAGTGAGGGGATTCCTACTACTAGACGCTCAGGCCCGAGCGCGAGAATATTTTTTGCCGCATTAATATCGCGGTCATGAGTGACACCGCACTCGCAAAGCCATTCTCTTATTCCTAAGTTTGCTCTACCTTTCGGACTGTTTTGGCGTGAGCCACAACACGAACAAGTTTGGGTGGTGTAACTTTCATTCACCTCATCATAGTAGCAACCTGCGTTCTCGCACTTATAGGTCAGTTGCCGCTTAATCTCAAACCAACCTGCATCATAGACGGACTTGGCGAGTTTGCCCCTAGTGAATGATTTTGATTGAAGTTTGCCAATGATGATTATTTTATTAGTCTTGGTAAGGTTGGTGGTAAATTTATGAATCAAGTCTTGGCGGGTATTTTTAATCTTGGCGTGAATCGCTTTAACGCTTTGTTTGTTTTTAGCCCGCTGAGCAATGCCTAGTTTTTTAGCGTATTGCTGGGTGACTTTGGTTTTTAGTACCTCACCATTACTTGTCGTTGCTGAGTCCCTGCAGCCTAAATCAATACCAGTTTCTCCTGTACCGCACTCAATTTTTGGGTACTCTTTAACGGTGATGCAGGCATACCAGTGGCCGCGACTGTCTTGTACAAGCTCACAGGTGTTGATGGTGTAGAGTGCTAGATTATAGCTATCCCACACGTCGATGGTCAGCTTCTTGCTTTTAGCCAGGCTAAATTGAATGGTGGATTTAAGACTTTTCTTTCCTGATTTTTTGATACCTACGTATTTGATTGCTGCTTTTTTAAAGGGAATCCAACCAAGTGATTTACGCTTAGATTTTGGGTTATTGGTTCGCCAGTTTAGTTTGGCTTTTTTGAATTGCTTTCGAGATTTAGTATGGGTTTCGGTGATGGCTTGTAAGGTTTGGCTGTGCAGGTTTAACAGCTCGCCACTACCTTTTACATAAGCCGCAATATCATAAGCTGAAAAGAAATGATTGGTGCGTTGAAGATGTTTAAAACTCAAGTCATTTACATAGTTCCACACAAAGTTAACTGCACCAGCCAGTTTATTTAGCTGATTGGCATGTTTGTCTTTGATGCGCAACTTGAGCGTTTTCATAGAGTGATTATGGTCTTAATAAGTTTGGTTGACAAGTCTGTTTTAAGGCTGAGCGACAATAGCTGACGCCTGATATCCACGCCCTAGAAGAGACATGGTTTTACGGCGCTTTTTGATAAAAAGTCAAATTGGTTATTTTAAGCGATAAGCCAGTATAAGACTTACTTCTAAATCGCTCATAACTTTAATAATACATTGAAACAGCACAATTGTAGTAGGCTATTGCATTAATATTTCAGTTATAACGCTCAGTTATGCTCTAAAAGCATGTTCAATACTGACGACTTTATTACTACCCTTTGGATCATACGTATGAATACTCGCGCCGCCTCTTTGTTAAAGATTACGCTTGGTACCTCTTTATTATTATCTTTGCCTATAATGGGAGTCGCCGCCAACACGATGCCACAAAAGTGGAAACTGGACGTGCCTAAGACCAGCGCTGATTTTGAGGTCAAGTATTTAGGCAAGGCGACCACTGACGGTAAGTTTCGTAAAGTAAATGGCGCGATCAATTATGACGTCAAAAAGCCTGAGAGTACGACCATTAATTTTACCGTGCATACCGATAGCATCGATACCGAGCGCAAGCTACGTGACTCTTTTTTGCGCCGTAAAGAGCTGCTCAATACGCAGCAATATCCGACGATGACGTTTGTCTCAAAAAAGATCAAGATGATTACGCCGAAAGAAGCCAATGTCACGGGCGACTTTACCGCTTTAGGTCAAACCAAACCGTTAACGGTAAGAGTGACTTTATCTGATGTAGAGATTGACCCCGCCACCTCTCAACCGACGTTAAAGTTTCGCGCGACAGGTATGGTCGATCGCTATAGCTATGGAGTGACAGCTTTCCCGAAACTGATTAGCAATATCATTCCGCTTGAAATATCAGGGAAGCTGATTGCAGCTAATTGATTAAGTGACAAAAAACCCAACTTAGAATTTCTAAGTTGGGTAGATAACATTATAGATTTTCAAGACGTTCTTTACAGAAACGCTTAATTATTTAAAAATATTATGACCTAAAAATCACTCGAAAATAGATTAAATATTATAAACATATTTTCTAACGTTTTTAGTACTGCCATATTTGCTCTTCTGCTATACCAGTCTTATCTATTTTATTTCTTCTCTTCTGAATTTTAGTATCTATTTTTTCCTGCTTTTTCATTGCCTTTTGGTTGATATCGTCTATCATTGCTTGAATCTTCTTATCAACTTTGGCCTGTTCTTTTTGATGATGCTTATCTAGCTCTTTTTGACGCACCTTGTCTATTAATCAACGTGCCAGTACAAAACAGGTACACGTCCTTAAGCTCGCTTTAAATTAGCAAAATAGATATAACACTAACCACGGTCAACTAAAAAAACACATTAAGCTTGGTTATAGGGCGGCTGGTCGAACTTTGCGTTACCATTTAACGACTCATGGTGCATTAAGTCTCGACACTAACCTACCCAGCAATCTATTTACAGGGCTTTTTATAATATTTCAAAACCAAAAGTTAATCACAAAAAAAGAGCCACCATATTTTTCTAGTAGCTCTTTCTTGTTTAAACGCTAACTAAGTTAGGTTTATTAAACCAAACTATTCACCGCATCAACCACCGCTTCCGTAGTAATACCAAACTCTTGATATAGCTCCTCAGCTGGCGCGGATTCACCATAAGTCGTCATACCAATGACTTTGCCATCTAGACCGACAAACTTATACCAGTAATCGACGTGTGCTGCTTCTACCGCTACGCGGGCGCGGATATTAGCTGGCAATACCGCTTCACGGTAGCTAGCATCTTGCTCTACAAAAATCTCGGCACATGGCATAGAGACGACACGGACGCCAACGCCATTTGCGCTCAATGTTGCGTGCGCTTGCATAGCAAGACCAACTTCTGAACCTGTCGCGATGATAATCGCTTGTAGCTCACCTTCCTCTTTCGCTAACACATAGCCACCTTTAGCGATGTTAGCGACTTGCTCACTATCACGTGCTTGATGTGGCAAGCTTTGACGGCTAAAGATCAATGCTGATGGATTGTTTTCGGACTTAATCGCTTCAACCCAAGCGCTAGCAGATTCGGTCGCATCACACGGACGCCATGTGCGTAGATTTGGTGTGGTACGTAAGCTCGTTAATTGCTCAACTGGCTGATGCGTCGGGCCATCTTCACCCAGACCGATAGAGTCATGAGTATAAACATGAATCACTCGCTGCTTCATGAGTGCGCCCATACGTACCGCATTACGCGCGTATTCCATAAACATCAGGAAGGTTGCCACGTAAGGGATAAAGCCGCCATGCAACGCGATACCATTGGCAATCGCGGTCATACCAAACTCGCGCACGCCATAATAGATATAGTTGCCGTCAGCGTCTTTTTCGATGCCTTTCGCACCTTTAAATAGCGTAAGGTTTGAACCTGCCAGATCCGCTGAACCGCCCAACAATTCTGGTAGTAACGGCTGTAAGGTATTGATCGCATTTTGACTGGCTTTACGACTGGCAACATCACCGCCCTGCTCTTGCGTTTGCTGAATATAGGCTTGTGCTTGGCTTTCAAAATCCGCTGGCAATTCACCGTTTAAGCGGCGTAGTAGCTCGCTTGCCAATTCTGGATAGGCTTTTTTATAGGCTTCAAAGTCCGCATCCCAGTTCTTTTGCTGTACGTCGCCTTTAGCTTTAGCATCCCATGCTTCATAGATTTCGTCATCTAATTCAAACGGCGCATGAGTCCATGCTAAAGCGTCACGGGTCAAGACGATTTCATCATCACCAAGCGGCGCACCATGACTAGCTGCTAAGCCTTGCTTGTTCGGGCTACCCGCACCAATCGTCGTTTTACAAATAATTAAGCTTGGCTTAGCGGTCTCAGCAATGGCTTGCTCAGTGGCTTTGGTAATCTCATCGGTATCGTGACCATCGACTTTGATGACCTGCCAGCCATAGGCCTCAAAGCGCACTTGCGTATCATCAGTGAACCAGCCTTCGACATCGCCATCGATTGAGATGCCATTATCATCATAGAAAAAGACCAATTTGCCCAAACCTAACGTGCCAGCCAATGAGCAAACTTCATGGCTGATACCTTCCATCAAGCAGCCATCACCTAAGAACGCATAAGTATGATGGTCAACGATGTTATGGCCGTCACGGTTGAACTGCGCCGCTAGTGTCTTCTCTGCAATCGCAAAACCAACGGCATTGGCAATACCCTGACCTAGTGGACCCGTTGTGGTTTCAATCCCTGGCGTATAGCCAAGTTCAGGATGGCCTGGAGTTTTTGAATGCAGCTGACGAAAGCCTTTTAAATCATCAACGCTGACGTCATAGCCTGATAAATGCAGCAAGGAATAAATGAGCATCGAGCCATGACCGTTTGATAGTACAAAGCGATCGCGGTTGTGCCATTGCGGGTCAGCAGGATTGTGCTTTAAAAATTTGCGCCACAATACTTCGGCAATATCAGCCATGCCCATCGGCGCGCCTGGGTGTCCAGAATTGGCTTTTTGAACCGCGTCGAACGACAGTACACGGATGGCATTGGCAAGTTTGCGTTCATTAATTGGGGTCGGCATAGAGTGTCCTAATATTCGAATGAAAAGTATGGAGCATAAGAGAAAGGGTTACTCAGAGGGCAATCCATCAGAAATACGACAAAAATACAATGGATGTCATCAAAAGATAGACTATAAAATCACATGCAATATTAACATATTTGCCATCTGGCAATCTAAAAATGCGCTGACAGAAGCGTTTGTATTTAACAATCATTCGTATCAGTTTTATTAAACCAATACGTATGAAAAAACCGCGAGTCAGCAACCAACCCGCAGTTTAGATAAAAAACTAAATCATTAAGCTAAAATGGTTTCAACTCCGCCCATGAACGGACGCAATGCTTCAGGAATGGTGATACTACCATCAGCATTTTGATGATTTTCCATCACTGCCAATAACGTACGACCGACTGCCAAACCTGAACCATTTAGCGTATGCGCTAGGCTGGTTTGCTTGCCATCTTTAACGCGCGTGCCCATACGGCGAGCTTGGAAGTCGCCACAGTTTGAGCAGCTTGAGATTTCACGATAAGTATCTTGGCTTGGCAACCACACTTCGATGTCATAAGTTTTTTGAGCGGCAAAGCCCATATCGCCAGTACATAGTTTGACCACACGGTACGGCAGATTCAACTGCTGCAAAATGTACTCAGCTTGTGCCGTCATTGCCTCAAGTAAGTCATCTGATTGCTCAGCGGTAGCGATATTGACCATCTCAACTTTTTCAAACTGATGCTGACGGATTAGACCACGGGTATCGCGACCATGCGAGCCCGCTTCACTACGGAAACATGGCGTATGGGCGGTAAATTTTAACGGCAGCTCTTTGATATCCAAACGCTCACCGCGTACCAAGTTGGTCATGGGCACTTCGGCCGTTGGAATCAGATAAAAATCTGTACCTTCGTTATTGGTATGATTGGTCAATTTAAACAAATCATCTTCAAACTTCGGCAATTGACCCGTACCTTTTAAACTCTCAGCGTTCACAATATAAGGCACGTAGGTTTCAGTATAGCCGTACTTGATGGTATGGGTATTGAGCATAAACTGAATCAAGGCACGATGCAGTTGCGCAAGCTGACCTTTTAAGACGTTAAAACGGCTACCAGTCAGCTTTGCAGCGGCTTCGAAATCAAGCATACCTAGCGTCTCACCGATATGAGTATGGTCTTGAATCTCAAAATCAAACGCGCGCGGCGTTCCCCATTTGCGCACTTCGACGTTATCGTCTTCTGATGTCCCGACTGGCACATCGGCGGCTGGGATATTTGGGATTTGCATGGCCGCTTGGCTAATACGCTCTTGCAAGGTACGCAGCTCATCTTCAGCTGTCTTAATCTCACCGCTGACACTTTGCATCTCAGCCAACAGTTCGCTGGCATCTGCGCCCGATTTTTTTAGCGCACCCACTTGCTTAGCACCGGCATTACGACGCGATTGCAGCTCTTCGGTTTTGACTTGCAAAGACTTACGTTCGTTTTCGATACTTTGCCAAAACGCCATATCAAGCGCATAACCACGCGTGGCCAGCTGCTGTTGTAAATCCGTTAAATCACCGCGTAAGAGTTTTGGGTCAATCATAATAGTTGCCTGTAGCGCCAAAAGTGAGTAAGAAATAAAAAGGGAAAATAGTAGCCAAGTATAGTGCTTAGATATCACTAGCCATAAATGAGATAAAACAAAAAATAGCGCGCAAAGCCTTATAAAACCACTATAAAGCTTTGCCATAAGGCCACGTCAATCTGAATAATAAATAATAGTCACTATCATACCAATACCGAGCAGATTTGACCATGTTTTGGCTATATTTTGCCACAGTCTAGCACTTTCTTTGCACAAGCTTTATGGGTTAAATAACAAATAATAAAAGTCACGCCATGCTCTTATACATCAAGTTCTCTCATTGACCTTAGTATAAATAAGGATGCTATCTGAAAAATAACCGAACTATTGGTCGACAGACCCGCTTATATGTTTCATTTAAGAGCAGTTTTCGGTAAGATAAGCGCATATCTTTATTCTACTTTCCGCCAAGCATCGCTAAGTATGGCATCGCAGCCTCGCTTTGGCGCTTTTCATCCCACGCTTTTAAAATACGTATCTGAGAAACCTTTATGGCCCTGTACCCCTACACGCTTCAACCTGTCGCCTTAAACCTAACCGAGGCCGAATTTCATCAAGCCCAATATGAGCTATTTGCCAGTGCCAGCCCGTCGTTTGGTCTGTCGAGTATTAAGATGAAAGAGTGGATTATTATGGCAGTCGTCGTCATATTAGCCATCGCGGGCTTGGTTTTTTTAACTGGTTATTCGACCATTATCTTTTGGCTTATGCTAGCGGCGGTGGTCATTTATCTATTGGTACGTACCCTTGGCTTTAAATGGTATGTCAAAAAAGAGTTTGAAAAACAAGTTGCTGACCAAGAAATGCCTGATGAGATGCGTCAGATGAAATTGGGCGTGCAAAAGCATGGTTTAGTCATGGCAATGCCAGTCAATCAGCCTGACATGTTTAATAGCAATCAGATGCGCGGTATGCAGATGCGTGCTGGTAGCACTCAGCAAGCGGTTATTCCTTGGAGCGCCGTCAAAAGCTGGGATGAAACCGATGACTACATCTTCATGATGTTTGAGCTAAAAGGTCAACAGGGCAGCCAAATCATTCCTAAGCGTTTACAAGCGCAAAAATTCCCAATCGATACCGTACGTCAGCACCTACAAGAAGTCATTGCCGTTAAAGGCTTAAACCCTGAAAACTTACAGCCACCTGCAAAACTATAAAAGTGACTTTTAAATTAAGAAGTGGCTTTTAGAGTGCTGTGGTTAGTCGTTTTTTATAATTCAGCATTAAACTTGTATAGGTGTTGGCTTTATAAAATAGTATGAATAGCGTGGATATTGTGACTTTATAATTCTATCAAATCAATCACAGACTTAGATTAATTGAATTTAACTTATCATAGTATCTTTGCTATTATAATAAGCATAAACAGACAAGGTATAGATACCTAAAAACCTGTAGAAGATATATAACGAGCATAGCAATGCAGGATATGACTTGCTACACTCTTAGACTTCTACATTTGCCTTAGATGATTAAGTCTAAGTTTATAAAAATAACCAGTCTCTCAAATCAACACTCAAACTATAAGGATAATATTATGAGTAATACTAATAATGCAACCAACCAAATCGGTCTAGAAAAAGCAGATATGAGCGAAGTGATTGATAAGTTAAACGACTTATTATCAAGCTATCATATGTTTTATATCAACGTACGTGGTTATCACTGGAACGTAAAAGGTGAGCATTTCTTCACCTTGCACCCACAGTTCGAAGAGCTATATACCAATTTGCAAGTAGAAATTGATGAAATCGCTGAGCGTATCTTAACCTTGGGTGGCACGCCACTGCATGCTTATAGCGACTTTAGTCAACATACCAACATTCAAGAAGATAAAAACGTTAAAGACGGTAATGCTTGTGTGCAAGGTGTAGTGACTGGCCTACAAGCGCTGATTGAAGAGCAACGCGAAGTGTCAGCGTTGGCAGAACGAGCTGAAGACCAAGGTACAGCCGATTTAGTTGATGAGTATGTACAACAACAAGAAAAGCTGGTTTGGATGTATAACGCTTTTTTGGCTAAATAACGGCTAAACAGATAAATACATAAAACCATTTATCACTCAATTCGTTTATTAACTGAATAGATAGTAAGTAAGGAAAAAGCACCTAATTTAGGTGCTTTTTTTGTGTTCGCTTTGCTAAAAATCGATAAACGTTAAGCTCTTTCAATAGCTGAACCTATTCTACTTCTCAATCCACTGGCGTATTTTTTCACGCTCTGCTGGCGTTGCTTGTAACCAAAGTTGCATAAACTGATCTAAAGTACTGGTAGAGGCAGCAGCGCTTGTCGTTTGCTGAACTGTGGTCACAGCACCTGTATTGACAGTGCTGGCAGTAGGTTGACCTAACGCAGCAATGGCACGCTGGTTTTGTAGCTCAGCATCATTTGCGCCGCCAAATACACCACCCAATGTTTTACCCAAACCTGATAGCAAACCACCTTGGCTGCCTTCCAAAGCTTGCTGACTGGCAACTACCGTATTATTCTGTTGCACCGCTAGGGTTGGACGCTTGGCATACTCTCTTGCTGCTTCATATTTTTCTGGCTGATTTGGCATAACGAGACGATAGGTCTGATTATCTTTTAATTCTGCCGTCACACTCACATTACCCGAGCGCAAATAATCGTGCTCATCACGGCGCAAGTTATATAAACGATCATATTTAGCGGTAATCGCATGCTGACCAGGCTCTAAGGTAAACGACTTCGTCAGCGGCTGAAACGGGCTTTGCTGGATTTCTTGCCCATTGATAGCGGTCACTTTGATATGGTCATCAACAAGCAAGGTCACTGCCGCGTGCGATAACATCGATACTGAGCCTGCAGCAATTAATAAGGAGCCAACAGTCAGTTTTTTTAGCAAAGAAGCGTTTGGTTTCATAAGTTATTCCAAGGATAGTAAAGTAGCGGTATAAAGGGCGTGTCTATGAACATTAAAAACTAATTATTAAAAGCTAAAGGTCAAAAAACGAAAGGTTAAAAGTCGAGCGGCATGGTATGTTGATCTTGATTAGCGACCTCATTGTCACCTTGCGTTTCTTGGGCGATATCAGCAAGCTCGGCGGCGAGCGTCTGCTCATCAATCGTGCGCAGCGCATCGCTAATGACCGCTTTGGATATATTACTACGACCAAGGTTAGAAAACATCGGCTGAATGTAATTTAGGACGTCCATCATAGCGCCGATACGATGCGGCCCTTCGGTGAGTAAATGATTGATAATACGCTCATCAAACTGCCAACCGCGGCGGCGTAAGATAGATTGTAGCAAAGCTTGACGGTCTGCCAAATCATGACCGGTTGGCACTTTAAAGCTTGGTGACTGCGCCAAACGGGTGAGGAGATCTGTTAACTGAAACGGTAATTCGGTCGCAGGTTTGTTGGAGGCAAAAATCAGCTGCCGTTGTCCTTCTCGGCTACGATTAATTAGGTGAAATAAGGCTTCTTGCCATTGGCTGCTTTGCTCAAGCACTTCTAAATCATCAATCGCAATCAAGGAAAAATTTTCTAAAGAAGATAGAACATTGACATCGGTATGAATCAGCTCATTTAATGACAGACAAATCGCGGATTTGTCCATCTCGATAAACGACTCACAGATGGCGGATAATAAGTGCGACTTGCCCGTCTCTGGGCTGCCAAATAGGTACAGCTGACCTATCAGGCCGACATGTAGCTGCCGCACTGCATCGATAATAGACATCCAACCTGGACCGGCAAAGTCGCTGAGACTCGCATCATGCTTAATGTCCAGATTGAGACTTAGCTGTGCTTCTGCCATGAATCATCAACTCGGTTTGCGTAGCGCAATCACTAAAAAGGCTAAACGACTAATATTCTGTAAACTGGCTTTGCTAACTTTCACATTTAGCAAAGCCAACCTAATAACGGTAAATACCGTTAATACTGCGCCTATATATAACATATTTGCAAAATGACTGACAAGTCTTTTACCCATTAAGCCCAATCTATCATTATTCATAGAATGTCTGGGCGATTTATTTTTCTTCAAATAACGCCAATTGTTTACGGCCTTTATAAAAGTCAGTGGATCGATAATAGGCGTACAAATGACGGAATAAGACGTTGAGGACAGCGGATACCGGTAGCGCAATCAGCATACCGACGAAGCCAAGTAAACTCGCCCCTGCCAATACGGCAAATATAACCCATAACGGCGATAAACCGATTTTGTCGCCCAACAATAACGGTTGTAAAATATAACCCTCTGCCGCTTGTCCGACCAAAAACGCACCAACTACTAAGGCTAGATAAGTCCAATCCAGACCAAATTGGAATAAAGAGGCGATAATCGCGGCGATAAAACCGATACCAAAGCCCAAATACGGCACGAAGCTTGCGATACCAGCCACCATACCAATAATCAAACCAAGCTCAAGCCCGATAAGCTGGAGCTGTACGGCATAAATGACGCCCAATAATACCATGACCAATAACTGACCTTTAATAAATGCCATCAAGGCTTGATCGCATTCTTTAGCAATGGCAATCACCTTTTTACAATAAGGCGCCGGAATTGCCATCTTCCAAGTATGCAGACGTTGATCCCAATTAAATAGGAAATAAAAGGTTAAAATCGGCACCAGTACAATCAAGCCAGCGTTGTTAATAAAATTCATACTAGAGGCCAAAATTTGGCTCATCATGCTGCTGGCATCAGCGAACTTATAATTGGTCTGCATATAATCAACCAAGGTATCAGAAAAGCCTTTGGATTCTAATTCTGGCAGACGAATACGGCTGTTATTGATAAACCACTCACGCACGACTTGGTTATACCAATTTAATACTTTGGGCAGATATTCCCACGCCGCTTGCAGTTGATGCCATAAAGTCGGTATTAACCACCAAAGCAGCAGCACCATACCAAGCGTAATCGTCGAATAAACAATAATAATCGCCATCCAGCGCTTGATATATTTTGATAAACGCTTGACCAGCGGATTAAACAAATACGCCAACACAAAAGCCACGACAAACGGCACGATGACCGGCATCATCAAATACAATAAAAATACCGCTATAACAATCGCAACGACGATAAATAAGCGCCGAAAAAAGGGATCTATTGGTTGGTTTATCATTAAGGGTAACCCTACGATTAAGTCAATGTAAAATACTGGCATCTGATGATTTATTCACTGAAATATGTCTTCAGCAACTTTATATTTGTCATGGTCATTAGCAGCGTCATCGTCTTAGGTTTTGCCAACGACTTTGGCGTTCTATTATCGCAGAGTCGAACAAAAAATCAGTCATTTTTTGTTTCTTAATTTTTTATTGCACCTAAGACAGCTTTATTAGCTCTCTTCTGCAAATATCCGCCAAATATTGGCAAGTTGCTTTGCGGCTAAGGGTCATTTTTGGGTATAATGCGCGCACTATCTGCAAAATTAACACGACCGATCCGCTTTTCTACTGACAGACCTTCATTCCTTATAAATTTGTGAGATGACCATGAGTAACAAGCCTTCTTTAAGCTACAAAGATGCTGGCGTTGATATTGATGCCGGCGATGCGTTGGTGCAACGTATTAAATCAGTGGCAAAAGCCACCTCTCGTCCTGAGGTTGTGGGCGGACTTGGCGGTTTTGGGGCGCTTTGTCGTATTCCGACTGGTTATACCTCACCGTTGTTGGTTTCGGGCACTGACGGTGTCGGTACCAAGCTCAAATTGGCATTACAATTAAACCGTCATGACACCATCGGTATCGACTTGGTCGCTATGTGCGTCAATGATTTATTGGTTTGCGGTGCTGAGCCATTGTTTTTCTTAGACTATTATGCAACGGGCAAGCTTGATGTCGATGTGGCAGCAACTGTTGTCACGGGCATTGGCGAAGGCTGTAAATTATCGAATTGCGCGCTTATCGGCGGCGAAACCGCTGAGATGCCGGGCATGTATCAAGATGATGATTATGACCTAGCAGGTTTCTGCGTCGGCGTAGTCGAAGAAGCGGAAGTCATTACTGGCGAAAACGTCAGCGAGGGCGATGTATTGATTGCCCTTGCTTCAAGCGGCGCGCATTCTAATGGCTACTCATTGGTACGTAAAGTCATCGAAGTCAGCGGCGTTGATGTCACGACAAGCGATGAGCAATTAGATGGTCAGCCTATTCAGGATGCACTGATGGCACCGACACGTATTTATGTTAAAGCCATTAAAGCCTTGCAAGTTAGCCTTGGTAGCTCAGCCCTACACGCCATGTCACATATTACTGGTGGCGGCTTAACCGATAACCTGCCGCGTGTACTACCAGATAATTTAGCTGCTAGTATTGATACGAGCAGCTGGCAGTTCTCAGAGCTATTTACGTGGCTACAAACCCAAGGCAATATCGAGCAAAGCGAGATGTACCGTACCTTTAACTGCGGCGTCGGTTTTGTCATCGTTGTGCCTAAAGACAAAGCAGAAGCGGCTATCAAGACCTTAAATGATGCAGGCGAAAACGCTTGGAAATTGGGTGAAATGGTGAGCCGTGAAGCGGTCGCCGTGGTGTACCGTTAATGCCAGACGACAATTTAAAAAGCATGGCAAAGCAATCAGCTAAGCCGTTACGCGTCGCTGTTTTGGTATCGGGTAGCGGTAGCAACCTGCAAGTGTTGATCAATGCCGCGCAAGCTGGCGCGCTACCGATTGAAATCGTTGGCGTTATCAGTAATCGCGAAGATGCTTATGCCATTACACGCGCCAATGACGCTGCAATTCCCGTTGCTGTCTTATCTCACGTTGCTAGTGGCAAACGCATGGGTATCAAAACCTTTGAAACCCATGCTAATGCTCAATTAACCACTTGGCAGCCTGATGTGATTGTGCTTGCAGGATTTATGCGCGTGTTAAGCGCCTCATTTATCGATAATGCGCCTGCGCCCATGATTAACCTGCACCCTGCTCTATTGCCTGCTTATAAGGGCCTAGATACCCATCAGCGTGCGATACAAGCGGGCGAACGCCATCATGGCTGTAGTATTCATGTGGTCACCGCCGAGCTTGATGCCGGTGCGGTGTTGACCCAAGCGCTGCTTGAAGTCAATTACAAAGACACTGCGGATAGCCTGCAAGCACGCGTACAAAAAGGTGAGCATCAACTCTTACCGTGGACCCTATTACTGATTGCTAAGGGCATTATTGACTTAGATAATCCGCCTGAGGATACTAAATCATCTTATCTACCGGCTTTACCGCTAAAGCTATGGTTAGATGTTTAAGCTTTTCTAATAAACTAAAAAGCAGAATCCGTAATGGGTTCTGCTTTTTTTATGCTTAAGTCAAAGGTAATATATAATATAGTGAGTGAAAAGTAATATCGTTACATCACGCACTGCTGATATCATAGCGTTTTTAGGTTATTTTGACTATATAGCAAAAAAATACCTCGTTACTGAATAACGAGGCATTTCAAATGATAAATCTAAAGCAGTTCAATCATTAAGCAGGCTTTTTATCAACCACATGTACTGCTTTAATATTGACAAACTCTTTAATACCAAAGCCACCATGTTCACGGCCATAGCCTGAATCCTTCACGCCGCCGAATGGTAAACCAGGATTGACCAAGTTATAGCCATTGATATAAACCATCCCCGTATCGAAATGCTTCTGAGCTAGATTAATTGCTTTTTCTTCATCTTTTGAGAATATAGCACCGCCGAGTCCATAGCGACTATCATTGGCAATACGGAAAGCATCGTCTTGGTCTTTCGCACGAATAAGCGCGGCAACGGGACCAAATAACTCATCTTTATAAGCAGGTTGATCTGGTTTGATGTTCTCTAAAATCGTTGGTGGGTAAAATGCGCCTGGCTTATCAGGTACTTCACCGCCGATCGTAATGGTCGCGCCTTTATCTACGCTTTCTTGCACTTGCTTGTGCAAGGTATCGCGCTGTTTGCTACTCGACATCGGACCTACGTCAGTTGACTTTTCCATTGGATCGCCAACTTTATAGCTGTTGAATTTTTCGATCACCAAATCTCGGAATTTATCATACACGCTATCGACGACGACAAAACGTTTGGCGGCAATACAGGTTTCGCCATTATTATATAAACGTGCATGGGCGCAAGTTGCTGCTGCTAGATCTAAGTCGGCATCCTCTAACACAATAAAGGCATCATTCGAGCCAAGTTCCATGACCGTCTTTTTCAGTACTTTGGCCGCTTGCTGCGCCACTACTCGGCCAGCGACATCACTACCCGTTAAGGTAACACCGCGTACTTTTTCGTGCTGGATCACTTTTTCAGATTGATCATGATCGATAATCAAGGCACGGAATAAGCCTTCTGGTAAGTCAGATTCTTGCATGATTTTTTCAATCAATTGACCTGAGCCAGTCACGTTGGATGCGTGCTTAAGCAGGATACTGTTACCGGCCATCAAGTTAGCAATGGTATAGCGGAATACTTGGTAGGCTGGGAAGTTCCACGGCTGGATACCATAAATAATACCGATAGGGTCATAGCTGATTAGACCTTTTTTAATGCCTTCGATATCGCGTTCGTCGTCAGCTAGAGCAGCAACGCCTTCACCCGCGGTAAAATCACAAATCGCTTTACATAAATCTACTTCAGCTAAGCTTGCCTCTAAGGTCTTACCACGCTCTTCAGTCATTAGCTTCGCAAGCTCGTCCTTATACTTCATTAGCGTCTCGCCAATCGAGTTAATGACTTTGGCGCGCTCATCGGCACTAACCAAACGCCATTTTGAAAACGCTGCGTGCGAGGCATCGATGATTTTGTTCACTTCATCATCGCTCATATAAGTGTAATTTTTAATGTCTTTACCTGTTGCTGGGTTCACAGTGGTAATATCTGCCATGATAATTGTCCTTATTTATTTGCTTATTATGTAATGGATACTTATTAAACGAGCCATGATGACTAAGAAATACTCTATCGTTAAGTGTGCCGATATTATCGAATCACTTAACAATGCTCGCTTTAGTTGTCTTTTTTCTTAATGTCCATTTAGCATAACAAAATGCACCAGCGGTAGTTTTACAAGTTATGAAGAAGTGTGCGTAAGATGTTAATAGTGTGACGCCATTATAAAAACTGATTTTATTTTAAGAAATTAAATTTAAAGAACCTTTTGATTCAAAGAGCTTCTTAATTTAAAAACCTTGATATAAAAATGGAGGCAATAAAAAAACCAGCCCATGATACATGCGCTGGTTTTTAAAAGTTGTGCTAAAACAAATGGTTAATAACGGGAATTTCTGGCGGCGGATTCTCTTCTTCGGCAACCACTTGTCGCGCCACATGCATAATTAGTTGACGTAACCAACGATGCGCTGGGTGATGCTGTAACAGTGGTGACCACGCCATCGTCAGCTCAAACTCAGGGATAAAAAACGGCGGCTCTTCCATAATGATGCTGTCATTATTGGCCTGCATTCTCGCAACCCGCGTCGGCAAAGTCGCAATTAAGTCTTTATTGGCGGCAAGCATCGCTGGCATTTGATAGTGACGGGTAAAGACGCTGATTTGGCGCTTCTGTCCTAGGCGTTGCAGCGCCTGATCGATAGAACCAAGCCCGCCCGATTTTTCTGGATTGACCCCAAAGCCAACGCCCATACCTGTTTTGGACACCCAAACATGCTGCGCTTTGAGATAGTTTTTTAAATTAAAACGATTGGCATACGGCCCTTCAGCGGATAACAGACAGCTAAATGTATCGCGCCAAACCAATACTTGGTGGAAACTTTGCGGAATCTCATTAAAACGGTTAATCGCTAAATCCACGCGCCCTTGCTCCATATCGCGATAAGATACATCAGATGGCGTCAAGAAATCCAAAATCACATTTGGCGCTTCAGAACGTAGCGCTTTGACCAGTTTTGGCACCAAAGTGGCCTCAGCATAATCTGAGGTCATGATACGAAAAACCCGCGAGGTACTATAAGGACGAAACTCAGTACGCGGCTCAAGCACTTGCGTCAAATCTGCTAATATCTCACGAATACGCGGCTGCAGCTCAAGCGCGCGCTCGGTCGGCGTCATGCCTTCCGATGAGCGCACCAATAACGGGTCATTAAACAACTTACGTAGGCGCCGCAAAATATTACTCATCGCTGGCTGGGTAATGCCGAGCTGCTCAGCTGCACGTGTGACGTTTTTTTCACGCAGTAGTACATCTAAATGTACCAACAAATTCAAATCAACCCGCTGCAAATTCATATCTATTTCTCTTTACCGTAGAATAAATGCCACCATAAGCTTAAAAAAGCGTGGCATCTTCCATTCTATTATTTTACAAAATTGTTTTGCGACTGCTTAAATCAAGCGTTTTCCTATCTAAATAATTTTAATATACGCTTATTATACTCCAGTTTACCCTGCTCAAGCCATTGTTATATCTATACTATAACCAAATGAAATACCCAAGATAATAATCATAAACTAGATAAATCAGGGTAACCTAGCTATAGTGCTTAGCAAGCGCTGATAAGTCATTTTTAAATCTTATGCCATCAGCACGGCTTTTAACGAATCAATGATGCCTGCTATTTTATCGCATTTTTATACTAAAAGATGGATAGAAAATTTATTGCGTAAGCCCTATTATGCAAGCCGTTTTTTTATAAATTTGGCGTTTTGCTCGCGGCAGTTTTTAGGCTTGAATTGATGCTATATACGCTCTAGGGTAATAAGTGGTTTAACTGGCAAGCACATCTTAACTAAAACAGCGTCAATTAAATCTAAAAAATAAAAGCTGACCAATAAGACAGGTTTTATTTGCTTTTATAATCATTTTCTTATAGTTTAGTAAAGATTGCTCAGGCAAAAGGTTTATATCCCAAACTTTACTTTTGCCAATGTATTTCTTTCCAAGAATCATTATTTTATCGGCAACACTTATCTGCATATTTTTACTTGAGTAATTTACATCCCCTTTAATCCCCACCCCACCAAGGAGACTATAGATGTCAACTGCATATAAATCAGCGATTGATCTAGTACGTGAACTAAAGCAAAAGCACGGTAACTGGCAGAATATCAGCGAGACTGATGCCGCACGTATGATGATGCAAAACCGTTTCAAAACTGGTTTAGATATCGCCAAGTATACTGCAAAAATCATGCGTCAAGACATGGAAGATTATGACAATGATACGTCTCAGTACACGCAATCTCTAGGTGCATGGCATGGTTTCGTTGCTCAGCAAACCATGTACGCTAAGAAAAAATACTTTGGCACTACCGCTAAAACGTACATCTACCTATCAGGTTGGATGGTTGCTGCCCTACGTTCTGAGTTTGGTCCACTACCTGACCAATCTATGCACGAAAAAACGTCTGTGCCTAAGCTAATCGAAGAAATCTACACCTTCTTACGTCAAGCTGATGCTAAAGTGTTAAACGACTACTTCCGTGAGCTAAACGCTGCAGAAGAAGCGGGTCAAGACACTTCAGCTATCCTAGAAAAAATCGAAAACTTCGATTCGCATGTTGTGCCAATCATTGCTGATATCGATGCAGGTTTCGGTAACGAAGAAGCGACTTACTTGCTAACTAAGCAAATGATCGAAGCCGGTGCTTGTGCTATCCAGGTTGAAAACCAAGTATCTGACGCAAAACAGTGTGGTCACCAAGCCGGTAAAGTAACCGTACCGCATGAAGACTACATCGCAAAAATCAACGCAATTCGTTATGCATTCCTAGAATTGGGTGTTGAAGACGGTGTTATCGTCGCTCGTACTGATAGTGAGGGCGCATCACTCACGCAAAAAATCCCAGTATCAAATGAGCCAGGCGACCTTGCTTCTCAATATATCGACTTCCTAGAAATGGAAGAAGTGACCATCGAAGAAGCAAAAGAAAATGACAGCCTTCTTAAGCACAACGGCAAATTGGTTCGTCCTAAGCGTCTAGCTAACGGTCTATATCAGTTCCGCGAAGAAACCAACATCGACCGCGTCGTACTTGACTGTGTAACCGCTCTAGAAAACGGTGCTGATCTACTATGGATCGAAACACCTACTCCAGACGTAGAACACATCAAAATGATGGTTGACCGTATTAAAGAAGAGCAGCCAAAAGCGAAGCTTGTATACAACAACAGCCCATCGTTCAACTGGACGCTAAACTTCCGTAAGCAAGTTATCGCTCAGTGGGAAGAAGAAGGCAAAGACGTATCAAGCTACAACAAAGACAACTTGATGAGTGCTGATTACGACGGTACTGAGCTTGATGAAGCTGCTGACATCGCTGCGAAGAACTTCCAACGTGACGCATCACGCGAAGCGGGTGTCTTCCATCACCTAATCACGCTACCGACTTACCACACCACTGCACTTAGCGTTCATGAACTTGCTAAAGGCTACTTCGGTGAAGAAGGTATGCTTGCTTATGCAGCTGGCGTCCAACGTAAAGAAATCCGTGAAGGCATCGCTTGTGTTAAACACCAAGCAATGGCGGGTTCTGACCTTGGCGATGATCACAAAGAAATCTTCTCTGGTGAAAACGCCCTTAAAGCTGGTGGTGGCAAAAACACCATGAACCAGTTCTAATAATCGCTCACTTATAGTTATATTTTATAAGTAGCCGTTATAAAAAGCCGTCCTACCTAGTAGGGCGGTTTTTTTTGGCTTTAAATAACTTCCCTGTCTTAAAAGGACAGCGTTATTAAATAGCCATTTTTAGCACATTTAGATGTCTATCGATTGAACTGGGTACACGCCCTAGTATCCGCTAATTAGCCAAAGTAAAACTTTTACTTGTCATTGTTCGATAGCTTTCATACGATGGTAATTATTTAACAGGTATTACTAACCATTCATAACTATAATCGGGAGCCATCATGCAAGAGATAGAGCTGAAGTTTCTAGTACCAGAATCACGCTTAAAAGGTTTGATGCGCCAAGCGAATATTAAATCCTCACAGCTCACGCAGCTGGCCGCGCATTATTATGACACTCCAGATCAGCATCTCGCTAAGGCGGGTATTGGCTTACGTATTCGTCAGGAAGGCGATGCGTGGGTGCAGACCATCAAAGCGGGTGGCGACGGTATTGCAGCGCGTTTAGAGCACAATGCGGTACTAGATACCCAACAAGTCCAAGCTATGTTGGACACAGACACCCTTATGCCTGATTTGAGCATTTATCAAGACACTCCCATCGCCCCTGCTCTAGCGGCGTTTAAACTAACGAAACTGGCTAAAACGCTCACCCGATTATATGTCACCGATGTCAAGCGTGTAACACGATTGCTCACAGATAATAGTGATAAGGACAGCAGCAATCAGATTGAAATGGCATACGACTGCGGAGCAATTATTCACGGTAGCGATGATACTCAGCGCGATAGCATTCAAGAAATCGAGTTTGAGCTGATATCAGGCGATGTAGATTTTTTATTTACGACTGCCAAAAACTGGTGCCAGCGCCATAAACTCTGCTTGTCGACAGTGACCAAAGCCGAGCGCGGTGGCCTATTAATTACGGGGCAACAACATAGCCGAGCGGTTAGCGCCAATCTTAGCGATCTAACTGTCGATAAAGACAGCAGCAGGCCGGCATTTATACGGGCAGTCGTACATAATTGCCTATTGCAAATACTACCCAATAGTAGCGCCATCGTCGCAGGCAGCACTGCTGATGAGCACGTTTTACAATTGCATAACGGCATTCAGCGCCTACGTACCGCGCTTAAGGTATTTAAAGGCTTCTCTGATGAGCTCAATCCTGATTGGGCAATCATCCTTAAACAAACAGCTACTTTACTGGCTGATTATCGCAAGTTTGCTTATCTTGCCAGTCATATCGAACCCTATCTACAAAAGCATGAGGCACCAAGCGTTGATTGGTTGGCAGAACTTGAAGCGGCGAAAATCACTCCTATCGATGCGGTACGTGCCAATGATTTGCAATTGACTTTGCTTGAGCTAATAGCCTTTACCATGAGTGACCCCAACCTTGAACCACAGGCAGATAAACGCGCCGCTCATAAGCTTAGAAAAATATTGGTCAAACGTTATAAAAAATTGCTGAAAGCTGAGAGAAAACTTCATGAAGCTATGAATGCTAACGCGGATAGCACAGATTTAGATAGTGCAAGTTTAGAAAATACGGATTCGCAAAGTCTGCCGGCGCAGGATATAGATTTGCCAGTCAAAAACAAAGACGAAAAACAAGCTCACCTTAAATTATACCGTCAGCTTGAAAAATTGCGCTACGTTAGTGAATTTGCAGCACCCCTAATCAACAATGAAAATTTCAAAAATAAAAAGCTTAGCACTAAAAAGTCTAAAAAGAAAAGTAAGCGCTTCCTAAAGCGTCTCGTAAAAGCACAGCAAGCGCTTAGGCAACAACTTGACACCACTTATTATCAGCAGTGCTATCAATATAAAGCGAGCACAGACTCCAATGCCTTGTACGGCGCAGGCTGGTTAAACGCCTCTTTAATAGATGCACAGAAAAAGACCAAAAAGCACTTAGCTAAGCTTAAATCTGCAGATAAGTTTTGGTAATAATACTGAGACTGGTTTTTTAACATCACGTGTTATTTATATTCGACTTTTACATAATCCAAGAAAAAGACAGCGACTATTAAGTACGCTGTTTTTTTTAAACGCGATATTTTGAAGTAAATACTAATGAGCAACAATGGTCACGGCTACACCCTCGGTCACTTGCTCATATAACTCCAAAATATCCTCATTACGCATCCGTATACAGCCGTGCGAGAGCGGTACGCCCATTGGTTCACTGTCTGGTGTGCCATGAATATAAATATAACGCTGATAGGTATCGCAGCCGCCGTGAGTATTGCTGCCTTTATTCAGTCCCTCTTCAAGACCGCTTAACCATAAAATACGGCTTAATATCCAATCGCGTTCAGGATGCAGTTTACCAAGCTCTGCACTATAGACCTCGCCTGTCGGTTTGCGTCCCACAAATACCGCGTTCATGGGTTCACTGCCGCCAATTTTTGCCGCGATAATGTGCTTACCAAGGGGTGTACAGCCGCTATCTTGCTGGCTGCCAATACCGTTTTTAGCCGTAGATACCGTATAGTGTGTCATTTCTTTATCGTATTTATATAGCGTTAACGTTTGCTGAGCAATGTTAATAACCAGTCGCACATCAGATTTTTCGTTAAACTCTTCGGTAAAGCTTTCATTATTTGTCATAAGGTTTTCCGGCTTTCATAAATCTACAGTGGTTATTATCGACTGCGTTGAGAATAAATGGTGAGCGAAATGTTTGCGTTTTTCTATTATTAAGGGATTGTATCAAGGCTTTTGGCACCGTAATATAGGAGCACACTTTTTGATGCTAGCAGATTATGACGACTATTTCACCGACACGTGTGTCGATGTATGATTTTCTCTATCAAGATACCAAGCCGATGGTGTCATTATTAGCAGACGCGGCTAAGCTGTCATTAACGCAAGCGCGCTTGGCGATGGATGCGAGTTTGCAAGCGATTATCAGCGCCTTACTTGCTTATCAGCAGCATAATGATGGGCAAGCCGTAAGCAAAAAACTGTTTACTCGTACCGCCGTCAAAGAACTACGCCGATATAATTCAATGAATTTTTCGACCATCAATGCGACTTTATATTATCGCCAAGAGGTGGCCGATGCGATTTTTCATGAGAATGCGCGCGTGATTAAAGCCAGCGATTACATTGCTGCGCAGATTGACGCAACATCACCGCAAGTGCAAATACTACTCACCTCTTTATGCGTGATTGTCTTACGTGAACTGGCGATTTTAGCAGAATATAGCCAGCTTGATAATGAGGAGCTGGACAAATGGTTCGCCTTGCAGCCGCAGTTTTTATCCGTCGAGCGGTTTGTGGCCAATAAGCCAACGTCTGCCAAACTGGCTGAATCTAATGAAAATGAAGCAACAACCACTTCTACAGAATCTGGTTTACAACCTGACTTAAAGACAGAAGTAAAAAATACCACAGAACGCACTTTGTTAAGCACAGCGCAGCTCGCTGATACCCCGCCCGCTTTTGATCCTTATTGGCACGAGTTGACGACATTTAAACCTGAAAACCATGAGCCTGTCCAAGACATGCAGCTAGCGACGGGCAATTATTTAAAGGTCATTGGGCGCTCACCTGCGAATGCTCAGCAAGGCAAACATAATGACTTATTGGTGTTTGCCGAAATGTCGGCCATAAGCTTGCCACACCAGCGTTGGCTGTTGCAACTGGCGAAAATTTCAGAAATATATTTGCAGCGTAACCGCCTACGCATCACCTCGGAGCCTGCCAGCGCACCCAAACCGCCTTTGGTAAGCTTAGGTCTAATTGGCGGCAATAACGACAATACGCCGACCACCACCAGCGAAAAGCCGATTGAATACGACGCGCCTATACCGCTTTGGAAAAATCCGGTTATCCTAATCATTATTGCGGTTATTGGCGTACTTGGCGGGCTAGCAGCGCTCAAATATCAAAGCCAAAAATCTGACGGTATCAAATTGGCCACAGAAGAAGTCATCGAGCAAGATCTTATCAAGGAGCGTCAACAGCAAGATGTGGCAATTGTTATGATGGAAGACGATGAAGATGGTGCTAAAGAAACCAAAGAAGCGGCTCAATAAGAATAATTCATAGATAAATTTTGAAGTAGACGAAAATAGTCGAACAACCCTTGAAAAAACAAAAAAAAGGCGCTAACTTATTAGCGCCTTTTTTTATTCATACTTTATTTAGAACAATCTAAAAAGATATGCTTACTTCGATAAATCACGACCACGGCTGGCTTCAATCGCCAAACGTAGACCATTTAAACGGATGAAACCTTCGGCATCTTTTTGATCATAAGCACCGGCATCATCTTCAAAAGTGGCGATTTTTTCATCAAACAATGAATCATCTGACTTACGGCCGACGACGCTAACCGCACCTTTGTATAATTTGACGCGTACGGTACCGTTGACATATTCTTGTGATTTGTCAATCAAGGCTTGTAACATCATACGCTCAGGGCTAAACCAATAGCCGTTATAGATAATTTTAGCGTAACGTGGCATCAGCTCATCTTTTAAATGCGCCGCTTCACGGTCAAGGGTTAATGATTCGATACCGCGGTGGGCTTTTAACATAATGGTACCGGCTGGGGTTTCATAGCAGCCGCGTGATTTCATACCGACATAACGGTTTTCGACGATATCCAAACGGCCAATACCGTGCTTACCGCCAATCTCATTCAGCTTAATCATTACTTCATAAGGCTTAAGCGCTTCGCCATCGATGGCAACGATATCACCTTGTTTGTATTCTAATTCTAGATATTGCGCTTCGTCAGGTGCTTCTTCTGGACTGACTGACCAGCGCCACATATCGTCTTCTGCTTCGGCGTATGGGTCTTCTAAGATGCCGCCTTCATAAGAGATATGCAGTAAGTTGGCATCCATTGAGTACGGAGATTTTTTCTTATTGCCGGCATAATCGATAGCGATATTATGTTCTTCGGCATATTTCATCAAGCTTTCACGGCTTGATAAATCCCACTCACGCCACGGCGCAATGGTGACCACGTCAGGTGATAAAGCAACGGCACCAAGCTCAAAACGTACTTGGTCATTACCTTTACCAGTCGCACCATGACTGATAGCATCAGCGTTATGCTCTTTAGCAATTTCAACCAAACGCTTGGCAATCAAAGGACGCGCGATAGAAGTCCCGAGCAGATACTCGCCTTCGTAAATGGCATTGGCGCGGAACATCGGGAACACATAATCGCGGGCAAACTCTTCACGTAAGTCTTCGATATGGATATGCTTGATACCCATCGCTTCAGCTTTGGCACGCGCCGGCTCAACTTCTTCACCTTGACCGATGTCAGCGGTGAAGGTAATCACTTCTGCATCATAGGTTTCTTGTAGCCATCTGGCGATGATTGAGGTGTCAAGACCGCCGGAATAGGCCAAGACGATTTTATTAATATTTTTTGGATCAAGCTGAGCCATGAATAACTCCTAATATAAGAATTTATTATCGAATACATTTAATGAGAAATAAAAATGCGCAGGATAGGATGAAATAAATAAAAAATAGATTGCCTGCTCAGTGTACATCATATTTACGAGCGGCAAAAGTATCAGCGCCATTCGGTGCTAGGTTTTCACCGAAAATTAGCATGAATGCATACATAGGCGCTGGTTACTTATCAACGAAATCATAACGCTTTTATGTACAGATATTTCGCCGCATATTTAGTCAAGTAGGCAAATCTGTTATGATAGCAGCTCAGCTAGACTCCCTTTTACTGCCGTATAAAGATATAGAGCGCGAAGATACTATGACCGATTCGATTAGAGAATTAACCCTGCTGCAGCCAGATGATTGGCATATTCATTTGCGCGATGATAAAGCGTTGGCGACTACCGTTCCGCACGCCGCCCAAAGCTTTAACCGCGTTATCTGTATGCCAAACTTGGTACCGCCTGTTAAAAATATCGATGCGGCGCAAGCCTACCGTGAGCGCATCCTGCAGCATTTAGCAGCAAGCGATTTGAGTGCGGAGCGTAAAGCAGCTTTTGACCCACGCATGACCTTGTATCTTACTGATAACACCACCGCTCAGGATATCGAAATGGCGGCAAAATCAGGTATCGTGCAAGCGGTCAAACTCTACCCTGCTGGCGCAACGACCAACTCTGCCGACGGTGTCACCGATATTAATGCCTGCGTCGATGTTTTTGAAGCCTTAGAAAAATACAATCTACCACTACTGTTACATGGTGAAGTCACGCATGACCATGTCGATATCTTTGACCGTGAAAAGCGCTTTTTAGACGAAGTATTGGCGCAAATCATCGTCAAATTTCCGACGATGAAAATTGTGCTAGAGCATATCACCACCAGTGATGCCGCCGATTTTGTTTTAGAGCAAGGCAATCAAGTAGCTGCGACCATTACGCCGCAGCACTTAATGTTTAATCGCAATCATTTATTGGTCGGTGGTATCAAGCCGCACTTTTACTGCCTGCCTATTTTGAAGCGAGAAAGCCATCAAAAAGTATTGTTGGATGTCGCCACCAGTGGCAATCCAAAATTCTTTTTAGGCACAGATTCGGCGCCGCATGCAACAAACGCAAAAGAATCGGCTTGCGGCTGTGCCGGCTGCTATAGCGCTGCTAATGCCTTGCCGCTATACGCCACTGCTTTTGATAGCGTAGGTAAAATCGATAAACTAGAAGGATTTGCCAGCCGCTTTGGCGCCCAGTTCTATGGTTTGCCATTAAATGGCAGCACCATCAAATTGATAAACACGCCGATGCAAGTACCGACCAATTACCCTTATTTTGATGGCGCGTCGTTAACGCCCCTATTGGCTGGTGAGACGTTACCTTGGTCTATTAAAGCTTAATAGCGACAATGTAAAATTGTCTGCCTGCATTTATTTCTATCCTATGCTAGGTCTGCACTTTTTCTAAAACGCCAATTCGCTTAGCAAAAGTAAACCTCCTATCATGGGATATGTGTTTTTTATTTAATTCAATACCACAGCACGACTGATAAAAGCGATTTAATCTGATATGACCACTCAAAATGATGCCGGCTTACCTAGAAACAATTTGGCTAATACGGAAAATGCCTGTCTTACTACTACCTCAAGCTCAAGCGCTACTGCCGATAGTAACGGCGCAACAGATGAACAAGCACCCATGCGCTTAAAAGAGCGTTTTCGTAAGTTTTTGCCTGTTGTCGTCGATGTCGAAACCGCAGGCTTTAATGCGCAAACCGACGCCTTATTAGAGATTGCTTGTATTCCTGTACTACTTGATGAGCAAGGCGTGTTTTATCCAGGAGAGGCATTTAACGCCCATATCGAGCCTTTTGAGGGCGCAAATCTTGAGCCAAGCGCGCTTGCCTTTACCGGTATCGATCCTAATAATCCACTGCGTAAAGCCATTGCCGAAGATGAAAAAACGGCGCTGCGCCGTATTTTTAAAGGCTTAAAAGAAGTACGCCGCGCTGAAGACTGCCGTCAATGCGTTTTGATTGGCCATAATGCCCATTTTGACTTAGCGTTTTTAAATGCGGCAGTGTTGCGTACCAACAGCAAAAACCATAATCCGTTTCACAACTTCTCAGTTTTCGATACCGTGACGCTGTCTGCATTGGCATTTGGACAAACGGTACTCGCGCGTGCTTGTAAGGCTGCTGGGCTTGATTTTGATGGTAATGACGCGCATTCAGCGCTCTATGATACCCAAAAGACGGCTGAACTGTTTTGTCATATTTTAAATAGCTACCCGATGCTCGCGAACGCTATCCATAACGAGCAGGAAAATACCGAGACAGCCGCTAACAGCACTGTCGATAGTAACGCTGACGACGCCAAGTAAAATAAAGCATACGCCCTTTGCATTGTTAAACTCAATGAATAGTGTTATCTATAGCTAATCACCTATTATGGATTAGGTGAGCTTAACAAAAAGGGACTTTGCTATGGAACCACAGGTTAAATTATGGGCAACCATTATCGGTTACATGCTACTGGCGTTAACCATTAGCGCTTGTACGTCGTTGTGGATTCGGCATCATTTAAAACGAAAAGACCTACATCCACGGCGCGCGCTTAAAAAAAGATACTTAATTTCAAAAAGACGTCGAAAAAGGCTTGACAGCAAGCGCGGTCGCCATTAAAATACGCACCACTTCAGCATAAATGGTGAAAGCAGCTGAAGCGTTGTTACTAGTCCCCATCGTCTAGAGGCCTAGGACACCGCCCTTTCACGGCGGTAACGGGGGTTCGAATCCCCCTGGGGACGCCACTATTTGGCGTCACTTATTAGCAAATTTGCTGTACGGCATCAATAAGACTAATAAGCGTACCAGCAAAACCCTGCTCATAGAAATATGAGTGGGGTTTTTTTATGCCTATTTGTTTTTCACGAAAACCTATCTGTCTTTCATCAATATTTATAAATACTCATAAATAAATCGAACGTGATTTATATTATTTTCTCGCAGCAAAAAGCCAGCACTGAATGCTGGCTTTTTAAATATCTATGCGCTAATTATTTACAACAATTTACCAAATCTTATCGGCTAACATCAACCAAAGCAGCGCCAATACGATTAAGCCCGCTAAGACGCTTTGAATTAAGAAAAACGCTTGATGCTGACCGACGACTTTACCTAAGGTCACCCCTAGCGTACTGTATTTTATCGGCTGGGTATCAAGCTCACCAGTCTTTTCTTGGTCTTCATAATAACCTTGCAGAATATCTAAAAATTGCTGCCAGCCATTAACTTCCCAAGTATGGGGCTTAAATGGCATAAAAGATTTTAGCTTTGGCTCATTCATCATCCAGCGCTCAAGAGTGATCGAGCGTAGCGACCAACCCGCAAAACGGCGCTCAGCAATCGCCGAAAAATCCAATATTTTTAAATCTTTATGTCGATCATCGACCAACAAGCGATTTTTCAGATTGGTCAATGCTTGCTCTGACCCTTCTACACATTGAAAAAAGTAGCCATTGCCGTAGCAAAGGATACCGGTAATGTTATCGGCTTGATTACGCTCAATCGCGACCTCTGCGATGTCATTAAGCGTACTCGCACTTGCAAGACCAGTCGACGTAATGTGGCTCAGATATACAAGCTGGCAGAGATCTGGCGTTACTGGATTTGTCGAATCATTCACTGTTGACAATCAGCTTCTCCCTATTATCAGGTAAATGTAGCTAAGACAACCATACTCATTTTAGAAAAAAAAGAGCAACAAGGCATTTAGAAGTAACAAATTGGCTTGTTATATTATTGATTTATAAATGTTTATATTAATTGTATTAAGTTGGTTACATCATAGGCTAATTTCGTCATCAAAGCAATATATGTTTATTTCAAATGACTACTTATTAATACTAAACGTTGCTTTAATAAGATTTATATTCAACATATAGCATAAATAAATGCTTTTTTATTCAACAGTCGGTCTAAAATCTTAGAAAAATAAAGATGAAAAATGGATGCTATGAGAAGAGTCATCTCAATTTAGAACTTGAGAATAGAAAATTTATAGTGAAATACTTAGCAGGGAAAAGAATGAGAAATGCAAATAGTGACGGTGGTGAAAATCTTTTAAGACAATTGGGACTGGGCGTTAAGAATCGCGGTAAGCAGGATGGCGTCGTCAGGATAGGTAAGTTTAATGTTCTGCCGATTGCCAACGACCAAACGAATTGGCAGCGCTAAGTACTCAAACGCGCTTGCTTCATCGGTGATAGCAAGGGCATGCTCTTCAACATACGCCAACACTTCCCGCAGCTTAGCTAAGCGAAAGACTTGCGGCGTTTGCGCTTGCCACATATTACTACGCTCAAGCGTACGTTCAACATAAGAATGCTGTTTACCTTTAGCGCTATTAATAGCTTCGGAGACAGCGCTAGCGTGCTTATAGGACGCTGTATAGGATTGTTTTAGGGTATCGGCAACTGGGGTCGCTAAGATAGCGCCATACGGCTCTTGCAGCGCGGCTTTAATCACTTTATCAATATCTTGTTGAGGCACCGCTGGACGCGCGGCATCATGGATAAGCACCAAGTCTGAGTCATGCGCACCTGCCCTAATAAGCGCCTCTACCCCTGCTTGCACGGATTGCCAACGCTCTGCTCCACCGCTCGTATATTCAATAGGCAATGCAAAATTAAGCGTCTGCGCCGTATGATCATCTTTTGCAATCACCAATAAACACTGATCAATATAACGACTGCTCGCAAGCCGTGCCACGCTATGTTGTAACAAGGTCTGCCCTTGTAGCTTGGTATATTGTTTGGCGATTGATGCACCAAAACGACTACCGCGACCCGCAGCGACAATCATGGCATGTATATGTGGTGTGGTATTCATAAGGTGGTTTTGATTGATACTCATGGTCAGATTCCATGATGATATGACTGGATTGGATAAAAAGGAAGTTAAAAAAAATCGTACTTTAAATATAAGCAGAAAAAATTATAGGTAATCGTTTATTTTGGAGTAGATAGAATCAATAACGGCTATGGGTTGTCGGCGCTGTTGATACTTGTACAAAGGTTTCATTTGGCTTAATCAAGCCTAAATCTAAACGCGCGTGTTCCTCTACCGCTTCAAGGCCGGTTTTTAGATCATGAACGTCCGTACGCAGCAAGTTATTTGCCGCTACTTGATTGTCATTTAAACGCTGTTGTTCTTCAATCTGGGTCAATAATTTATGATGCTCAAATTGACCGTTTTCACCCAGCCAATACTGGTATTGCAGCCCTAACAGTACAGCGACCGCTAAAGCAAGTAAGATAAATTGGCTAAAGTATTTCATAAAGTATTAACGCCAAGTAATAAAGAGATAATAATTAAAACAAAAATCTGATTAAATTAGGCGCTATATCATCCTGTGAATGACAATATAGCGCTTAGCTTTAAGCCTAACTTTTCAGCTACTCAGCTGATTAGCCACGTAGACCGATAAACTCTTCACGGCCACGGTAGCTTGCACGTACTTGTTGCTCGATACGTAGTAGCTGGTTGTATTTCGCGACACGGTCTGAGCGGCATAGTGAGCCAGTTTTGATTTGACCCGCTGCTGTACCAACTGCTAAATCTGCAATAGTGCTGTCTTCAGTTTCACCTGAACGATGCGAGATAATCGTTGCATAGCCATTTTTCTTCGCTAGATAAATCGCATCTAGGGTTTCTGACAAGGTGCCGATTTGGTTAAACTTAATCAAAATCGCATTGGCAATGTGTTTATCAATGCCTTCTTGCAAAATAGCAGGGTTGGTCACAAACAAATCATCGCCAACCAACTGGACTTTATCACCAATCTGCTCAGTTAGGTATTTCCAGCCATCCCAATCCGACTCATCAAGACCGTCTTCGATAGAGATAATAGGATATTGACGCGTCAAGCCTACGAGGTAATCTGAAAAACCTTGGCTATCAAAGGATTTATTACCCTCGCCTGCCAAAATATATTGACCATCTTTATAAAACTCACTGGCAGCACAGTCTAGAGCCAAATGGATATCATCGCCTGCTTTATAACCGACTTGTTCAATCGCTTGCATGATCACGGTGATGGCTTCTTCGTTGCTACGTAGGTTTGGGGCAAAGCCGCCTTCATCACCGACCGCGGTATTTAGGCCCTGTGATTTTAATACTGATTTTAAGCTATGGAAAATCTCTGTCCCCGCACGCAGCGCTTCTGAAAAGCTGGTAAAACCAACCGGCTCAATCATAAACTCTTGGATATCAACGGTATTGTCTGCGTGCTCGCCACCGTTCAAGATGTTCATCATCGGTACTGGCATGGTTAATGATGTCTGATTGCGCAAGTTTGCAATATACTGATGCAATGGCAGGCTTTGCGACTTAGCAGCTGCTTTTGCTGATGCTAAAGACACCGCCAACATGGCATTAGCGCCAAGGTTGTCTTTATTTTCTGTACCATCGAGCGCAATCATAGCGTCATCAATCGCTTGCTGTTCGGTGACGTCTTTGTCCATCAGCGCGCTACGAATTTGGCTATTGACATTGGCAACGGCTTTTTTGACGCCTTTACCCATATAGCGACTTTGGTCGCCATCACGTAGCTCAAGCGCTTCACGTGAGCCCGTTGAGGCGCCACTTGGGGCAGCAGCACGGCCAATCGTGCCGTCAGCTAAGATGACATCAGCTTCAATCGTTGGGTTACCGCGCGAGTCTAAAATCTCACGAGCGCGAATGTCTATAATTGCGGCGACGTTGGTGGTTTCTTCAGCGTACATAATGTCTGTTAATTCCTATGGTCATGCCAAGTTTGAGGGATAAATAACGGCAACTACAATACAAAAAAGGTAAAACAAAATATCGTATAGCACTTATAGCAAAACCAGCAGCATCTATTCATATCATTGGCTGGTTTTATGTATTATTAAAGGTTTATCTAATACTTTAAGTGTCAGCTATCGTGCTTGGCATCATAGCATAAATTTTGTAAAACTTCCCTTATCTTACCCCAACTTGCGCCCATAAAATTAAATATCGCCTGTAATATCAGCCATTAAAGAGGGGTTTTAATCCCTAATAACAGCGGCGATATAACAGGCAGTTTGGCATTTATGCTTTTGTTAAATGCTTACTGTCAGTATGAGTATTAGAGACAGTGTTATTTAGCTCAACCTCGGTTTTGAATCGCGTCAGACGTAGCGCATTCATCAATACCGAAATAGAGCTGAGCGCCATCGCTGCGGCAGCAATCATAGGGTTTAAGAAACCAAAAGCGGCCAAAGGAATACCGAGGCAATTATAGATAAAGGCAAAGAATAGATTTTGCTTGATATTGCGCACCGTTGCATTGGCAATTTTTTGCGCCGCATCAATATGCATGAGCGACTCACCCATCAAGCGCGCAGAGGCACTATGCTGAGCAACATCCGTACCCTCAAACATCGCAAAGCTGGCATCGGCGGTTGCCATCGCTGGCGCATCATTGACGCCGTCGCCTGCCATCGCCACTTTGTGACCCGCTGTTTGTAACAGGGCAATTTGGCTCGCCTTATCACGCGGGCTCATTTTACCGTACGCTTGCTCAATACACAGCTGCCCTGCCACATGGTCAACGACCGATTGCTTATCACCACTCATCAAAATGACATTGATACCCGCATCTTGTAGCGCAGTAATTGCCTGCGGCGTGTCGTCTTTTAAATCATCAGCTAAGGCAAACGCGCCTAGCGGCTCATCGTTGATACTAATGGCGACAGTACTGGCAATTTGCCATACTTTTGGCATCAGTTTTGGCAGGGTTAAATGAGCAAACTCTGCCGTACCAACTTTTACCATACCTAAGCCTTCGATATTTGCTTGTATGCCCGCACCTTTGATGACACTGATATCGGTGACAGTCATCAATGGCAAGTTACGCTCTTGAGCCGCGTTAATCAACGCCGTCGCTAAAGGATGGCTGGCGTGCGCCTCAACACTTGCGGCAATTTGCAGCACATCATCGACGGCAAGCGATTTATCCACCATGACCTGATCGACGATGGTAGGCTTACCAATAGTCAGTGTACCGGTTTTATCGAGCACTACGGTATCGATATTACCTGCCGCCTCTAAGCTTTGCGCGTCTTTGAACCAAACGCCATGACGCGCGGCGACGCCCATACCGGCCATAATAGCCGCTGGCGTTGCCAAACCAAGCGCACATGGACAAGCAATAACCAACACCGACACCGCATGCATCAAGGCAGTATCAACCATACCCGTGAGCCACCACGTCAGCCCAAAAGTAACCAAGGCAATCGTTACTACCACAGGGACAAAAATAGCCGTCACTCTGTCAGCAAGGCGCGCTAAATTGGCTTTTGAGCCTTGTGCATCGCTCAGCGCTTGTACCATATCACCGAGCTTGGTATCGCTACCCTTTGCACTGACGCGATAGAGTAAGCTGCCATTTTCGACCAACGCCCCTGCTAGCAGTACATCACCCGCTTCTTTTTTAAGCGGTACGGACTCGCCAGTTAAATGACTCTCAACGCACCAGCCAGCACCGCCGATAACGACACCATCGGTTGCCACGCGGCTGCCTTGTTTGGCACGCAGGATATCGCCTACTTGCACCGCTTGTAGCGCGACATTATGAAAATCGCCATTTGGCTGTTGCTGCTCAACCTCATCAGGCGTTAAAGATAATAATAAATCAATACTGTTTAAACTGTGCTTTTTGGTACGCTCTTCAAGGTATTTACCCGTACGCACAAAGGCAATAACCATCACCCCTGCTTCAAAATAAACAGCTGGTCCGTGTCCGCCTGCATGACCACTTTGCAATAAGCTACTTAACGTGCCATCGCCATAGGTCAGCCATAAATAAGTAGAATACGCCCAAATGGTTACCGTGCCAATGACCACCAATACGTCCATATTGGCAAGACCACCTTTGATAGAGGCCCAAGCGCTTTTATAAAAAGGCAATGCTAAGCCAAACTGCACAATGGTCGCTAAGATAAACTGAATCCAAACAGGCGGCATCCACGCCATGCCTTGCCCAACCAGCATGCCTGCCATACCAACCAAGAACGGTAGCAAACAAACCCACAGCGCAATCAAGCGCCATGGATATTCAGTTGCGGTATCTTCATCCGACTTAGCAAACAAACTATCAGCGGCCTGCAAATTGGCCACAAAACCAGTTTTATTGACCCATTCTGTCACTTGCTCAGGCGTGGTTTGCGCTGGATCATAATCGACGTTAGCCGTCTCACCAGCGAAGTTGACATTGACTTCATAGACCGCCGGCTTCTTATTAAGGACTTTTTCGATGCGAGACGCACAAGCCTGACATGTCATCCCCTCAATCGCCAGTTGCAGGTGCGCACGCTTGGGCGCAAGCGGCGTATTTGACTGGATATCAGTCTCAACTTCATAAGGGTCATTGTTAGCGGTACGGGTAGCGTCATTCATAGAGAGAACTCGTTATTGCGTTAAAACGCATGATAGCGTTTAGATATTTAGGCATTCGTTTGCGCGAAAAAAAGCTCAATAGCTTGATAAAGGTGTTAGACGAAAGCGTATTTGAAGCGCCCTTTTCTAAACTTACTGGGATAAATACTAAATGGTTATGATTGGCGGTAATTCAACTTTTTCTATGCTTGCAACTCATCAAGAGCTATTGCGTATAAATGAAAAGACGTTAGTTATTGCTGCCTCATTATTTTTTAGCCATTAAAAAAACCAGCCATCAGGAGCCGGTTCTTTTATAAATATAAATAATCTTAAGAGTTAGCGACGGTGGCATCAAAGCCCGCTTCTTCAATAGCCGATGCAATAGCTTCTGCACTGGTCTTACTGTCATCAAAGGTCACGGTCGCTAAATTATCAGCCAAATCAACAGAGATTGTCTCTACGCCGTCTATGCCGTCAGTCGCGGTATGAACACTTGCCACACAACCACCACAAGTCATGCCATCAATATTAATAATTCTAGTTTGGTTTGCCATGAGGGGCTCCTTATTCTTATAACGGATTTTTTATTAGTGAATTTTTTATAATGTGCAAAAACTGTTTTGATAATGCTCTTTATGCGCTTAATTATCAATACAGCATGCAACTAGCATAAGACGTATTACTGCTAACAACAAGTAAGTTTGGTTATCACTGTATTAATAAAGCCATGAATTTATACCAAAACGACAAGCCACACTTCCTATTTCTAAAACAAGAGTAAGCTGTAATCTCTAATCATGGTAACGCGGGTTTTGCGGGGCATCGATAGGAAACGGCTGAGTCACGTAATCAACCATGCTGATTGCCGCAACAAATGCATGCACCGTCGTTTTGGTATCATCATAATGGATAAATGCCATTCTGTTTTCAGGCTGTAGCTCAATTTCTGTGACACCAGTAATGTTTTTTAGCGCCGTCATCACGCTCTCAAACCCTTCGGTATCATCGATATTCTCGATACTTACTTGTGCAACTTTAATCGCCATGATCTTATCCTCTCGTCGTTTATAGCATTTATAGCATTAATGCGTATCCAATACCTCAAAGCCTTTGACCAACTCATCAATCTGCTTAAGCTGACGCAAAAACGGCTCTAATTGACTGGTTCGCAACGCACACGGGCCATCGCATTTCGCCACTTCTGGGTTTGGATGCGCCTCTAAAAACAAACCTGCCAAACCTGTCGCCATACCTGCACGAGCAAGGTTGGTAATTTGTTCACGACGACCACCAGCACTGTCACTACGCGCTCCCGGCTGCTGCAAACTGTGCGTCACATCAAAAAACACGGGGACATCCATCTGCTTCATGGTATCAAAACCTAGCATATCGACGACCAGATTGTTGTAACCAAAGGCACTGCCGCGCTCACACAAAATCAGCTTATCGTTACCGCCTTCAAGGCATTTATTGACGATATGACGCATCTCGTGCGGTGCTAAGAACTGCGCCTTTTTGATATTAATAATCGCATCGGTTTTTGCCATCGCATGCACCAAGTCAGTCTGACGCGATAAAAACGCTGGTAGCTGGATAATATCGGCCACTTCAGCGACTGGCGCTGCTTGATACGGTTCGTGTACATCAGTGATAATCGGCACTTGGAACTTTTCTTTAATTTGCCCTAGCCAATCGATACCTTGCTCTAAACCCGGCCCGCGATAAGAATGTAAGCTTGAACGGTTGGCTTTATCAAAGCTGGCTTTAAAGACATAGCCGATGCCCAAACGCTCGCATATTTCGACATACTGCTCGGCAATCTCAAACGCCAATTCTTTAGATTCTAAGACATTCATACCGCCGAATAGTACAAATGGCTGGTCGTTACCGATATTAATCGTCTTGCCATTTGGCGTATTGAGCTTGATGTGTGATTGCGCGGTTAATAAATGTTCCATGAAGTGCTGACCCTCATTATTGTTATTTACTGTCGTTATCAACAGCGTTTATTCATCTGACTTTTCCTATTGTAACCGATAGCTCAATGAAAAAAAGTATCCAAGCGTAATTGATAATTTTAACTACCTGATATAAAAGCTGTATCTATAAAAAATGTCATTAGAAAAGTCTGAATTCAAGCCAAAAAAAAGACCAATCCGAAGATCAGTCTTTTTTATAGTTACCAAGCTGTCGTACGATAATGCTTATTTATTATCGCTATAGTTTCTTGCTGCTTTAACAAAGCTGTTAAACAGTGGATGACCACCGCGTGGCGAGCTGGTAAATTCAGGATGGAACTGTACGGCGATAAACCAAGGATGGTTAGGAATCTCAACCGACTCAACCAAATGCTGCTTAGCAGAATAACCCGATATCGTCATACCTGCTTGCTCTAATGGTTCGATATAACGATTGTTCATCTCATAACGATGGCGATGACGCTCAGTGATATTGGTTGAACCGTAAATTTGCGCAAGCTTACTACCCGCCACCAGTTCCGCTTGCTGCGCGCCTAAACGCATGGTGCCACCAAGGTCTGAATCATCGCTACGAATCTGCAATTCGCCGCGCTCATCCAACCACTCGGTAATCAAACCGATGATAGGCTCGGCCGCGGTACGATGGAACTCAGAGGAATTGGCATCGATATGTAGCACATTACGTGCATATTCAATCACCGCCAGCTGCATACCAAGGCAGATACCAAGATAAGGTACGTTATTTTCGCGCGCGTAAGTAATGGCTTTCATTTTACCATTGGTACCGCGCTCACCAAAACCGCCCGGTACTAAAATAGCATCGGCATCGTTAAGACGAGCAAATAAAGCATCATCGGTTTCTAACAGCTCAGCGTCGATATAGTCGATTTTGACGTCGGCTTTATGAGTGATACCAGCGTGTAGCAAAGCTTCGTTGATAGACTTATAAGCATCTGGCAATTCAACATACTTACCTACCATCGCAACCGTCACTGCCGCTTCAGGGTTGAGCTGAGCTTCGACGACTTTATCCCAATCGCTTAAATCCGCTTCTGGTACATCAAGACCAAAGCGCTCACAGATTAAATCATCAAGATCTTGCTCATGCAGGGTGCGCGGTATTTGATAAATACTTTGCGCATCTTCACACATGATAACCGCACGCTCTTCGACGTTGGTAAATAGTGCAATCTTGCGGCGATTGTCTTGTGAAATATGGTGGTCAGAGCGGCAGATCAAGATATCTGGCTGCAAACCGATAGAACGTAGCTCTTTTACCGAATGCTGGGTAGGCTTGGTTTTGGTTTCACCTGCACTAGCAATATAAGGCACCAGCGTTAAATGCATCAGCATGGCGCGATTGCGACCTAACTCTACTTGCATTTGACGTACCGCTTCCATAAAGGGAAGTGACTCGATATCACCGACCGTACCGCCAATTTCGATAATGGCGATGTCGTAGCCTTGGCCACTGGCAAGAATTTTACTTTTGATTTCGTCAGTGATATGCGGAATCACCTGTACCGTACCGCCCAAATATTCACCGCGGCGCTCTTTATTCAACACGTTTTGATAGATACGGCCACTGGTAAAGTTGTTGCTCTTACTCATCTTTGAATGGCGTAAAAAGCGCTCATAGTAGCCCAAATCCAAATCGGTCTCGGCGCCGTCTTCGGTGACGAACACTTCGCCATGTTGAAATGGACTCATCGTCCCAGGATCGACGTTGATATACGGATCCATTTTAGTCATCGTCACGCTCACGCCACGTGCTTCAAGGACTGCGGCAAGAGAGGCTGCGGTAATACCTTTTCCTAGTGAGGACACTACCCCACCGGTCACAAATATAAACTTGGTCATAGTACTCTGTCGGTAATTGGTAAAGAAGGATTTTACTAAAAATACGCCACAAAATATAGAGCAAAAGCACAAACTCTTTAAAACACTCCGTTTTTAGCGCTTCGCCCGCATCAGTGCATATTTATCATAAGCGTGACTATTATACGCCACTGCCGCCTTAAAAAGGCCACAACAAAAAAACTCACCCCGAAGGATGAGTTTTTTAAAGTCAGATTCTAATGCTTAGATTAGAATTTGTATTCTAGACCAGTACCTACTACGAATACTTCCGCATCGCCATAAGGACCATAAGAAGTTACGTTATCATCACCGTCGATATTCACAGATCTAACATTGTCAGCGTTGTTCACACCAGCGTAAGCATGCATGATCATGTTGTCTTTAAAGAAGTATTTACCACCAACTACGATCTGGTCTGAATCAGCGTTATTCCAACCGTTTAAGTTGTCAGTTTTGTTGTACTGTGCATAGATAGAAGCTGGACGAGCAAAGTTAGTCAAAGGCATTGCTGCACTAATGATTAAACCTTTCTCTTTCTTCATATCATCATCACGATTGCTATAATCATAATCAGCTACTTGATATAGCGCACCTAGAGTGACAGGAGCTGCCATGAATTTACCTAGATCTACAGTTGCAGTACCGCGGATGATATCACCAACGATGTTGGTATCTTTATCATAAGCAACACCAGCGGTGAAGCCTGTGCCTTGATCAAACATAGCTGCAACGCCAAAGCCAGAATTATCATTGTTATTCTGATCATCAGAGTTGTACATTGCAGAGATTTCTAATGGTAGACTATCGTATTTTGGTGCAGTCCAAATGATTGAACTATTAACACGTCTGCTATCAGCCATATTTAACGCTTCAACAACGTTATTTTCAAATTTATTATTACCTAAGTTATCCCAGTAGCCGCTGTCAGCAGTGATAACGTTGTTAATTCTGTCTAACGTAGATTGGTTTTTACCAACACGGAATTCACCAAACTGTTTGTTGACAACACCAAGATAGGTGTCACGGTTAGTGAAACCATCTTTATCACCATCAACGCTTGTGCCGTACTCTAACTGATAGATAACATCAGTATTAGCAGTCATGGCTTCAGAGCCTTTGATACCAATACGTGAAGCATGAGAGTTGATTTCTATGGTATCTTCATCATAGTTATTGGCGTCAAACTCAGCATTAACATAATCAGCAGCTAAAAAAGCTTTACCATATAGAGTTGGCGCGGCATTGGCTGCAGATACAGATAGGGCAGCGATTGCTGTAGCTAAAAGTAGTTTTTTCATGGGGTATCTCCACTTTACAATTTTAGTAATGAGCGAGCTATTATTAGCCGGTGCCCAATATGGTATCGTCACAAATCCTCAAAGATATAATGTGTAACTGGCTACCGAGATTAGTCAGAAACAAGTGTGGCGAAGTGCTATTACCGTAAGATGAAAAAAACCATGACTTACATAACTGGGATTAGAATCGTAACTGCCATGTAAATGCTGGTCTTTATCGCTCTGTTGCGTAACATCCGTTACCAAACTCATACTTCGATTACAAGCATAACAACTTTGACATAATTTGCAACATATTTTTTGAGACTTTTATGACGAAAAATTCTTAAACCCATGCTTAACCTAAGGTTTAACGATTATTTAGATAAAAACAAAAAAAACACCCCTATTCGCCATTGGCAAATAGGGGTAAATTTTTATAAGTAATCAACGTAGAAATATACATCGCTTTAAATAAGCATGCACATGCTAGCTATTAAAGGACTACTTAACTATGGGTAAGTAGTCCCAAAATAACGTTTAAAAATGACGAACTAGCAATGCGTATTGGCTTTTAAGTCTAAACGCGCTTGATGCAATAATGGCTCAGTGTAACCACTTGGCTGCTCACGACCTTTAAAGACCAAATCGCAGGCAGCTTTAAAGGCGTAAGAATTATCGAAGTTATTGGCCATTGGCTGATAGCCATTATCGCCCGCATTTTGCTCATCGACGACTTTTGCCATACGCTTCATGGTATCCATGACTTGCTCTTCGCTTACCACGCCGTGATGCAACCAGTTAGCGATATGTTGACTTGAAATACGTAAGGTTGCACGGTCTTCCATGAGACCTACATCATTGATATCTGGTACTTTAGAGCAGCCAACGCCTTGGTTTACCCAGCGCACAACATAACCTAAGATACCTTGAGCGTTATTATCAAGCTCTTGCTGCTTCTCTTCTTCTGTCCAGTTGCTATCTTTGGCTAATGGAATGGTCAAGATATCATCTAAGCTGGCACGCTCACGGGATTTTAGGCTGTCTTGTACATCGGCAACATTAACTTCATGGTAATGCATGCTGTGCAAAGTAGCGCCCGTTGGTGATGGTACCCAAGCTGTGCTAGCGCCTGCTTGTGGATGGGTTATTTTGCTTTCCATCATCTCTTTCATCTCGTCAGGCTTCGCCCACATGCCTTTACCAATTTGAGCGTGGCCTTGTAGACCGGTTTCTAAACCAATATCGACGTTCCACTGCTCATAAGCGGGTTGCCATGCTTGCGATTTCATATCGCCTTTACGGACGAAGGGTCCAGCGTTCATACTGGTGTGCATCTCATCACCCGTACGGTCTAAAAAGCCGGTATTGATAAAGATCACGCGCTCTTTTGCTTGGCGAATGGCTTCTTTGAGGTTAACCGTCATGCGGCGCTCTTCATCCATCACACCGATTTTAATGGTATTACGCTCTAAGCCTAATAAGTCTTCAGCGGCGTTAAACAAATCGTTCGCCATTTTGACTTCATCAGGGCTGTGCATTTTTGGCTTAACGATATACATCGAGCCCTTGCGCGAGTTTGATAGCTCGTTTTTACCTTTTAAATCATTTAAAGACAATAGCGGAGTAATCAAACCATCCATTAAGCCTTCAAAAATCTCTTCTTGGCCGTTACCCAAATCGACCAGGATAGCCGGGTTTTGCATCAAGTGACCAACGTTACGAATTAAGAGTAGCGAGCGACCTGGTAGGATAAGTGCGCCGCCATCTGGCGTGGTGTATTCGCGGTCTGGGTTTTGTTTACGCGTACGAGTTTTGCCGCCTTTTTCAAAGGTTTCTTGCAAGTCGCCATTCATCAAACCAAACCAGTTACGATACACTTCTACTTTTTCTTCGGCATCTACCGCCGCGATTGAGTCTTCGCAATCTTGAATCGCCGTGATAGCAGACTCTAATAGTACGTCTTTGATGTTAGCTGGATCGTCTTTACCCACTGGATGGCTGCCATCGATTTGGATTTCAGCGTGTAGGTTGTTGTTTTTTAACAAAATACCAGTTGGGTTTTCAGCCTCGCCGACAAAACCTGCAAACTGAGCGGCATCTTTTAATTCAGTGCTGCTATCGCCTTGCACAACTTCAAGCTTGCCATCGACAACTTTAAAGCCAGTAGCATCAGTATATGAGCCTGATGCCAATGCAAAGTTCTCATCTAAGAATTTTTTGGCATAGGCGACGACCGCGGCGCCACGCGTTGGGTTATAGCCACCTTTGGCTTCTTGTCCGTTTTCATCGCTGATGACATCTGTGCCGTACAAGGCGTCGTACAAGCTACCCCAACGCGCGTTAGTTGCGTTCAATGCATAGCGGGCGTTACGGACTGGTACCACCAACTGCGGGCCTGCGATATGGGCAATCTCGTCATCGACGTTTTGGGTGCTGACTTTGAAATCATCACCTTCTGGTAATAAGTAGCCGATTTCTTGTAAAAACGCTTTATAAGCTGGGTAATCAATATCGCCATTTTTGGCAGGATTGTCGAGATGCCACTGGTCAATTTGCTTCTGAATTTTGGCGCGGGTCGCGAGCAGCTCTTTATTACGCGGCGTAAATTCTTTAATAACCTTTTCAAAACCTGACCAATAGCTGTCTGAATCAACACCGACTTTCGGCAGCACTTCGTTTTCAATAAAATCGAACATCTGCTTATCGATGGCAAGAATGCCCTTTTGAATACGATTGGCGTTAGAAGACTGGCTCATATTGTTATCCTTATCTGTTCGTGAAGTGTGTTAATCCCGGATTGCTATTATCTATATTGCTACTACTTAGTGCAGTGCAAAGCCAATGCTAGGGCGCTAAGCGTTACTTTTTGCGCTGGCATGGATAGTTGATATAATATCGATTGGCTAGCTATTAACTGATAATAATAGTAAGACAAGATATTCTAAAAGCAAAATCTCATCCTACTATCAAATAATAAAATAAACAAGGAAAGACCATTCACTAAGTAAATACTTAGGCTGTCTATAAATGATACTCTATAAGCCATATGGCTTTAGGTGCGGTAAATAGTCTGCTTAAGCGCTAGAATTGAAATGAGGTATAAACCGTAAGTAATCATTACTACATCAAATTATGTTTAATAGTTATCTGTTAAGCCAAAGCATTTGAAAGTACCAAGCTTGCCTGATTATCTATCATGCCAGAAATGCCAAACGCCATTAAAAATATTTGCCGTTATAGCCGTTATAATAGCTCTCACTCTTAAGCCTTTTTATTATTGTTTAATAAATACTGCCTTAAACCTACTGTTTAAAAAGTCCGAAAAACTATGACTATTACTACCCAAAATCTTGCAACGCTAACTCAAAATAATGACGCTGACCAAGACAGCTCTCAAGAAGACAGTGTCGATATCGCGCAATTAAGAACGCCACTAAAAGTAGACCTATCGCCTATTTATGAATTTTTAGGCGCGCGTACCACGCAGGCTTGGGTCGATGCTGCCCTTGCGGATTTGCCGTTAATCATTCAAGACCATGCCAACTGCGAAAAAAAAGCGGCTGGTACGGCGATGAATTTAATCTTTCGTTATGAGTTTTCTTATGACTTACAGCGCAAATTGGCACAATTAATACGCGAGGAGATGCTGCATTATGAGCAAGTGCTCGGCATCATGAATGAGCGCGGGCAAGCATGGAAATATCTGAGCGCTGGACGTTATGCCAAAGGCATGCTCAAGCATAAACGCACTTACGAGCCAGCCGCGATGGTAGATGTCTTAATTATTGGGGCATTTATCGAGGCGCGCTCTTGTGAGCGTTTTGCGGCGCTGGCGGAAGTCATTAATGATAAACGATTGGCGAAATACTATCGCTACTTACTTAAATCAGAAAGTCGCCATTTTGAAGATTATTTGGCATTAGCACAATCACTAGCTGAAGATAGTATTGACGAGCGTGTCGCCTTTTTTAAAGAAGTTGAAGCAGAGCTGATATCAAGTCCAGATAGCGAGCTACGCTTTCATAGTGGTAACCCTGCTTAATTAACTAAGCATCTTATTAATTTTCACTTGAAATAAAAAAGGTTTAACCGTTAGCGTATAAAACCTCACTAATGATTAAACCTTTTAAATACTGCAATCTAAAACAACATTACAAACTGTCAAGTTCTTATATTATTCAATCTTTTATTGTCCTGAAAGCCATTATTTATCGCTTTCGGTTATCGAAGTATCATATTGTTTGTGATTTTTTACCACATGATGCGGATCGTGGTCATCCGTCAACCGTTCTGCTTCTGCCGGATTGACCTTTTGCAGGGCATCGTCAGGTACAATACCATTATTGTCATCGGCATCTTTTAGATTAGGGTTATTTTCTGGATGATTCAACTTTTGCTGATGCACATCAACATCCTTATTATTAACGTCCGTAGCATTAACGTTCTTGTCGTTTTGTATAGTCATAGGCCTTCTCTTTATAATTATTAGTATATAAAAAATAGCTATCTATATTTGCTAGCACTCTTAGCCTCGCTAAGCACCTTTCATCTTAACTATTAGAAATCTTTTTCATCAGGATTTAGTACGCGTGTTTGCGCATTATCGACATTAGCATAGCGATTTAAATCGTTTATATCGGTACTTTTAGCCGCTTCAGGCATGATAGTATGCTCATTTACCCCTTCATCGAAAGCATTACCTTCTTGATCGCGGCGATCTGGCTGACGCGCAGGATTGTCATTTTTGTTTACATGCTCTGTTTCTATCACACCTTCTTTAAAGGTATCGGTACCTTTATTGACTCTAGTATTGTCTTCGATTTCATCATGAGCAACAGATGAATGAACCTCATTCTCTGTAATAGCTGTTTCACGAATATCATTCTCTTGGATACGAGTTTTGGTTAATTCAGGATCTTTGGTTGGCATATCTTTGGCTTGCATCATAATATCCTTATCGTTTTTTAAATTATTATTTTTATCATGATAGTAAATCGCTACATTCGCTCATTTATCTTTCAGTTGAATAACTGCTACCAATTACTCATTATTTTTTTGAGATAAGTCATAAGCGTTTAAATCAGCGACGTTTTTACCACCGGGTGGCAAATCTTCTTCTTTACGTGGGTCTACATATACTTCATCGGTTTCCTGTGATGCTTGCTCAGGTCCATCAATATCCGGCTCGTACTTTCGACCTTTATAGCTGTCTTTAGGATTTTTTGGCTTTAATGCCGCAGGATCATCAATTGGTACTGGTTCTTCATCATTAGGTTGGGTAAAGTCTTTCATGGCGTGTCCCTCGTGTTTGGTGTAGAGCAACAGATTAGTTTTATTATTTATCAGTACGCAAATCATCTTCGATAAAAGGCGTTTTTTGCTCTTCGCTTAGATTTTCTGGTTCATCGACTTGCTTGTTATCTGCTAGGTTTTTTTCGATTTGTTGACTATCTGCTTGTTCTGCAGCTTTTTTTACATCAGATGTGTCATTATTGGTATTACTCATGGGGCAATTCCTCTTATTTATAATTTATTTATAATAAAATTGTGCTAGCTATGATTAGCTTGTCCTTGCTCGCTCTTTGTAAATTATTGATATATAGACTGTCGTCTATCAGAGACGAGGTATAACTTAATTATAAGAATAATTTTTGACTGCTCACCAGTGTACTGCGGTATCAATGTGTGAATAAATGTGAGGTTAGCCGACAGTTTGTAACTTGCTTTTCATCAGTGCGCTACTTTTTTGGTAATTTATTCCGCAACTTTATAAGCGCTGTTAAACAAAAAAACCAAGACCCGATAAATACGGATGCTTAGTTTTTATTTGGGCTTTTCAATGCTTATTGAATCGAAAAAGGTTGTTGAAAAATAGTCTAAGTTGACTCGCCAACGCCATTAATGACCTTTAATAAATGCTCTTGTGCGATATGCGGCGTTTCATCTGCCGCTGGTTGTAATTGCTGCCAAACGCCATTACCGTCAAGCGTCCAAGCCTGAGTATTGTCTTGTAGATAGTTGATTAAACCATCTTGATAAATTTGCTTAAATAGCTTTTTGTCTTCGATTGGGAACGCCACCTCAACGCGGTGGAATAAGTTGCGGTCCATCCAGTCGGCGCTGCCGCAATACAAGCGCTCATCGCCAGCATTATAAAAGTAATAAATGCGCGTATGCTCCAAAAAGCGCCCAATCACAGAACGGACAGTGATATTTTCGGACAGATCCTTTACCTGCGGGCGCAGACAGCACATGGAGCGCAAAATTAGCTCAATCTTAACGCCTGCCTGCGATGCATCATACAATTTATCAATCAGTCGGCGCTCGGTCAGCGCATTGACCTTGATGATAATATGAGCGCGTTTGCCTGCTTTGGCTTGAGCAATTTCATCATCGATAAAACTCATGAGCTTTTCATGCAAGGTAAACGGCGCATGTAGGAGTTTTTTTAGATTGGCAGGTTTACCCATACCCGTCAGCTCTTGGAAGATTTTGTGCACATCCTCTGAGATATCAGGGTCGGCGCTAAATAAACCATAATCGGTATAGACTTTGGCATTGGCAGCATGATAGTTGCCCGTACCGAGATGCACATAACGACGAATTTTATCGTTTTCACGGCGAATGATAAGCATCAATTTGGCGTGAGTCTTGTAACCGACGATACCGTAAACCACCACCGCGCCTGCTTCTTGCAGATAATTAGCCACTGCGATATTTGAGGCTTCATCAAAACGGGCGCGTAACTCGATAACCGCCGTGACTTCTTTACCATTGCGCGCCGCCGCCGCTAAGGCTTTAACGATTTCTGAATTGGTACCTGAACGATATAGCGTTTGCTTAATGGCGAGCACTTTTGGGTCACTTGCTGCTTGCCACAATAGATTGATAATCGGTGAAAACGCATGAAACGGATGATGAACCAAGACATCGCTCTTACGCATCGCGGCAAACATACTGGTCGCTTTATCGAGCTTATCAACTTCACGGCGGAACGGTTTGGGGACGACATGGGTAAAAGGCTGATAACGTAGCGCTGGGATATTAAAATCAAACAGCAAGCGCGTTAAGTTGACAGGCCCATTGACGCGATAAAGTTGATTGTCATGTAGCTCAAACTCATTGAGCAAATAATCGCTAATCGGCGCTGGGCAATCGGTAGTGACTTCTAAACGTACCTTGTCGCCAAAGCGGCGGTTTTCAAGCTCGCCCTCTAGTGCCTTGGCAATATCATCGACATCTTCTGCCAAATCCAAATCGGCATTGCGCGTTAGTCTAAATTGATGACAACCAGTGACATTCATCCCCGGGAACAACTCACCGATATGCTCATGAATCACCGCCGATAGCATCACATGATGCTCTTTACCACCCGTCAGCTCATCAGGTAAACGGATGACACGTGGTAAGCTGCGTGGCGCTGGTACAATGGCGAGATTGATATCACGACCAAAGGCATCTTTGCCCTCTAGCGTGGCGATAAAGTTTAAGCTTTTATTCACTAAGCGTGGAAATGGATGCGCCGGATCAATACTAATCGGGGTCAAGACTGGTGAAACTTGCTCGGTAAAATACTGCTTCATCCATGCCGATTGCTCAGGAGTTAGCTCATCACGTTTGAGATAACGAATATCTTCTTTAGCTAGGGCTGGCAATATATCTTCATTTAAAATGCGGTATTGCTCGCTGATGGCTTTATGAGTGACAGCAGAGATTTCTCTGAGCACTTCGCTTGGGCGCATACCATGAGCGCTGGTTGAGACATCACCCATATTGAGTTTTTGCATGATACCGGCGACACGAATCTCAAAAAACTCATCCATGTTGGAAGAAAATATAATGAGGAAAAACAAGCGCTCTAACAAAGGATGGCGCGGACTGGCGGCCTGCGCCAGCACCCGCAGATGAAACTGCAACAATGACAAATCGCGATTGATATAGCTGCTCGGCGAATAGCTGCCATCGTCGAAACGCTGCCAATCTATTTCGCTCAAGCTCTTGGTCAAGCTTGCTGTTAGCTCTTCTTCTGTTTTGACCAGATTCGTGCTGAGTTCACTATCCGTTTTTGTACTAACATTAATACTATCGTTAATTTCATGATCGTTATTTTGCTTATTAACCATCTCTGCCACCTTTTTAATCCTTTACGTGATCGATATGCCGTCATCTTTTACTTTTTATGAACGCTATTTAATGCCAACCGACAATTTAAGCTAATTACATGCTAAGCCAATCGTTTTCTAAGCGGATTGCGGTAAGACGGCATTTTTCATGCGTTTTTTAATGATACGTTGTTTGTTGCGCAAGCGTTTGTCACTTTGATGACCTTCGTAGTATTTTGGATTGGTCAGCATGGCGATGAGCAAAGCCGATTCGTCACGATTTAAGTCGGCCGCTGATTTATCAAAATAATGCTGGGCGGCAGCTTCAACACCATAAATGCCGTTACCAAACTCAGCGACGTTGAGATAAGCGGTCAAAATGCGCTGCTTATCCCAAAAGGTTTCTATCATTACTGTGATAATCGCTTCTTCAGCTTTACGGGTATAAGAGCGATGCGAGGTAAGAAATAAATTTTTGGCCAATTGCTGGGTAATCGTTGAGCCGCCCGCTGACATTTTGCCCGTTTCTTCGTTCTTTTTCTGTGCCGCCTTAATGCCTTTCATATCAAAGCCATTATGCTGGCTAAAGGTCGAATCTTCACTGACAATCGCTGCTTGTTTGGCAGATTTGGCAATGGCGTCATACTCAGCCCACGTTTGCGTGACCGTGCCACCCGTTAAACGATGGGTCAGCATAAACATGCTATTATTAATCGGCTGGGTCTTCCAAATCAGTAGCAGACCTGCGACCAATATATGAAAAGCCACCACCAACAACATGAATGCCAGTAATAAGCGTTTGAGAAATGTGCCAAAACTTGCCATGCGAGCGATATCCAAGTAGTTAAAAAATAGTCAACATAATAAACTGTTAACCCTAACGCGTTAATCATAAATAGCAGGTCATCTTACCTAATCTCACAATCGCTGTCATTATTTACCCTATTTCTTTATTATGTAAATACTGCCAAGTGCTACGAATACTTTTCTTTAAAAACTTAGATTAACACACCAAGTGCAACGCTAATTAATATTATAGAACGCCTGCATAGGCGTTTTAAACCCTAAGCGTTTTCTTGGTCTGTTGTTTAGTTTGTTCTCAATGTCCTGTATTTCATTATCAGAGACTTGTCTAAAGTCACAGCCTTTAGGCAGATACTCTCTGATCAAGCCGTTGGTATTTTCGTTGGTTCCTCGCTGCCATGACGCATAAGCATCGGCAAAGAAGAAAGGGCTAAAGAGCTTTTGTTTCACCTTCTTATGCTGAGCAAACTCTTTACCATTGTCAGAGGTAATGGTCTTAACCTGCAACCTCACTGGCTTTAAGAGCTCTATCATTGCCTCTGATACTTGCTGGGCCGTTTTATTATCCACACGTTTCATCTTCAGCAGCCCCGTTTTACGTTCAACGAGCGTGACAATCGCTTGCTTGTGATGCTGACCGATAATGGTATCCGCTTCCCAATCACCAATACGTGAGCGTTCTTCAACAATACAAGGGCGTTCATGAATCGAGACTCTGTCATTGATACGGCCTCGGGTCTCAGCAGTTAGACGCTGCCGGTATGGTTTGGCTTTACGTCTGAGACACTGCCATAACTTGCCGCCCTGTCTCTTGTCCTTCCATATATAGCGATAGATACTCATGTGGTTAATACCACCATGAAACCCGGCTATTTGCTGGGGACTCCAGTTCTCTTTAAGCTTGTCTGTCACCCATGCCCAGATGTCAGCCACAATAGTTGTGGCGTTGTTAGCCCGTCTATCACAAGCCTTGTTATTAGCATGCTTTGCTCGGTAACCTCGTAGGCTTTTATTACGCCTAAGCTCTCTTGATATGGTACTGGGACTTCTGTTTAACTCTCGAGCTATGAAATTAATACTATGTTTTGCCCCTATTAGGGCATAAATCTGGTATCGTTCCCCTAGGCTTAGATGCGTATAGCTCATGGTTGCAATCTCACTTTGGTCGGTGGATAAAAACTTTGATGCTAGCGCATCTAGGTCTTTTTTTCACCTCACATTTGGTATTGCACTTCATGTGTTAATCTAAGAAATTTAAAACTAACGCTTGGCGATAAATAGATATAAGAATAAGAGTGTAAATATGGCTAATAATACAGTAGCAATGTTACGGGCACGCATGATTGCCGCCAATCCCAATCTTGGTACGGCTGAAAATCAGGATAAATGGTGGCTACTCGGAACGACTGGCTGTCATCTTTGTGACATCGCTGAGCAGCTGCTTAGCCAATTTCAAGCGGTGCAGCCGATACGCTATCAGTATGTTGATATTGCTGATTTTGATGAGGTGCTGATGATGGAGTTTGCTACTACGATTCCTGTGATATTGACGCCATCAAAACGCTTGAACTATCCTTTTTCAGTGTTGGATTTGCAGCAATTATTAGCAGCGTCATAAAACAGACAACGTAAAAAATGATAATAATGAGAAACTTATGAAAGATTTAAAGAAAATAACGGAAATTGAGGATTTGCGCCGTGTTGCCGAGCGTAAAGTACCACGGATGTTTTATGATTATGTCGATTCAGGCTCATGGACTGAGACTACTTATCGCAACAATGAAACCGACTTTGACCGTATTAAATTGCGCCAAAGGGTTCTGGTCAATATGGAAGGGCGCTCGCTTGCCACGGATATGCTGGGCTCAAAAGTCAAAATGCCCGTTGCTATCGCCCCAACTGGCTTTACTGGCATGATGTGGGCCGATGGTGAGATTCACGCCGCACGGGCAGCGGAGAAATTTGGCGTGCCCTTCTCGCTTTCAACCATGAGTATCTGCTCTATCGAAGATGTCGCAGAAAACACCAGTGCGCCGTTTTGGTTTCAGCTCTATGTGATGCGCGACCAAGAGTTTATGGCAAATCTGATTCGCCGCGCTAAGGCGGCCAATTGTTCCGCGCTTATCTTAACCGCGGATTTACAAGTGCTCGGACAGCGCCATAAAGATATCAAAAACGGTCTATCCGCGCCGCCAAAACCTACCCTTGGTAATATATTGAATCTCATGACCAAGCCGCAATGGTGCATGAATATGCTCGGCACCAAACGTCATAGTTTTGGCAATATCGTCGGTCATGCCAAAAACGTCGAAGATATCTCATCGCTCTCGGCATGGACGGCTGAACAGTTTGACCCGGCGCTAAGCTGGGATGACGTCGCACGCATTAAAGATATGTGGGGCGGCAAGCTCATTATCAAAGGCATCATGGAACCTGAAGACGCCATCATGGCTGCCCGTAGCGGTGCCGATGCATTAGTCGTCTCAAACCATGGCGGCCGTCAGCTTGATGGGGCGTTGTCTTCCATTGCCGCGCTCGCTGATATCGTGCAAGCGGTACGAGCGGAAAATAGCAATATTGAGATTTGGCTCGATAGTGGTATTCGCTCTGGTCAAGATGTGCTCAAAGCACTCGCTGTAGGCGCCAATGGTACAATGATTGGTCGCGCATTTTTGTATGGACTTGGCGCTTATGGTGAAGATGGTGTTCGCCGTGCGCTAGAGCTTATTTATAACGAGTGTGATATCAGCATGGCGTTTTGTGGTCATACCGATATCAATCAAGTGACGGATGACATTTTGGTTAAAGGCACTTATGAGAATCTTAAAACTCATGCTTATTAAAAAGCCAGTCCTTATTAAAAACCCAGCTTTATTAAATATTGATATATTCAATTTGATCTAAAAAGGATATGTTCAAAATAGCATGCTGCTAGAATAAATTTTCCTTGCTTGCTGTGTGCTTCGCACTCCAGAGGCTTCGAAAAATTTATTCTAGCAACCCTATATCGTTTTGCAGTTGAATCGACTATAACCCACTTATGGGTGACACGCCCTAACCCTAGCCTTTATACTCTACTCATCACTTTTTATTGATAGTTTGCGTTTATGACCATTCAACAATTATTAAAAACCGCGCCCGTCACCACTTTGCTATTAATAAGCTTTATCGGCTTATTTATCATGCAGGTGCTGAGCGGCGTCGATGCTAACAATCCATCGACTGAAGCATTGCTCAAATGGGGCGCCAATGCTTTGCCTTATACTATGGATAATGAACCATGGCGCTTGGCAAGTAGTGCCTTTTTGCACATCGGTCTGATGCATTTATTGTTTAATGGTTTTGCCATGTATTTCTTTGGGCAAATCGCCGAGCCGATGTTTGGCTCAGCGAAGTTTTTGGCGTTATTTTTACTGGCGGCAATCGGTGGTAATTTACTGAACAATTATATCACGTGGCAAGGTATTTTGGATGGCACTGGTCAACCTGGGCTATCAGCGGGCGCGTCTGGCGGTATCATGGGTATCGGTGCCGCGCTATTGATAGCCGCGCTGTTTAAAATATCAGTCAATGGCATGGTGCTCAATCTGAAAAGCCTAATCATTATTATGGGCATCAATTTGGTATATGGCTTTGCCGTACCGGGCATTGATAATGCCGGTCATATTGGCGGCGCGGTCACAGGATTGGTGATTGCATTGGCGTTTGCTATCGCCTACCGTCAGCGCTTGGCTGCTACGCTACAGAATGTGCCTAGCGCAGCGCAAGACATTTATCAGACTACTTATATCAATTCTCCAACAAGTAGCGATACTGACTTTTCTATCCCTACTTCTACCCACGCTCCTCGCTTTGATAATGGGGGTAGTTTTGATAATAACAGCAGTTCTAATCACGACTCTGCTGTAAACTTACCCTTAGATAGCTATGCTAATCAAGCAGCCCTTAATCACAGCAAAATTAACGAACAACAAACAGTGACCAAATCGACGTTTATTTGGCAATTGCTACCGTGGCTGGTCATGCTGCTGATCAGTATTGGTTTTATATGGTGGTGGCAAGATATTCATCAGCAAATACTACAAGTGCTCGCCGCCATTGAGTAAAATGCCAGACTTATTTATTATTCTATTTATCGACTCTGTTTTTATCATTTATCCCACCCACTTATGAGAGCAAATCATGTTTAAATCATCAGCGCTATCGAAACCGTTGACGCGCACTGTCCTTAGCGCATTGACCGCCACTGCCCTATTTAGTGTCGCCAGCATCTCTAACGCCGCCCTCTTTAAAAACAACTTACCAACTGATAAAGATGCCATTTTAAGCGTCGGCGTCAACGTCATGGCAGTCAAGTCGGCTTATGATTTGGAAGACAGCACCGACATAAAAGTATTGCCGGGTGTGTTTTATGATAACAACAGAATCTACGCACGCGGTGCGCAAGCGGGCGCTTATATCATCAATGATGGCACCAATCAGCTAGCCGCTTATGCTCAGCTCGATGGCAGCGAGTTCGACCCTGACGATGCAACTGGCGCCCTGCAAGGTCTTGATGAGCGTAAAGCCTCAGCCGCTGCCGGTCTATCCTATCTGCGCCGTACGCCTGTTGGTGGTTTCCGCCTGCAAGTCGCGACTGACGTGTTAGATAAAAGTGGTGGTAATACAGCGCGCTTGACCTATCTTGCTAAAATTACTAAAGATAAGCTGACCGTCTATCCAAGCATTGGCTTTGAGTATCATGATGCTGACTACAATAACTATTATTATGGCGTTAGTGCGCAAGAGGCAGCGAAGACAGGCGTCGCTGCTTATGAGTCAAATAATAGCTTAAACCCTTATATCAATATTAGCGCTAATTATGACTTTAATGAGCGCTGGGCAGGATTTGCCAATCAAAGCTTAAGCTATCTGCCAAATGAACAATACGATAGTCCAATGGTTGACTCGCGTACGGATGCCACGACGACGCTAGGATTGCTTTATAAATTTTAGTTAAGCACGTATATGCAATAAAAAAAGACCTTGCCACATTATATGACAAGGTCTTTTTTTATCTAACTCTATTAACCTGCTAAAAACTAGCCTTTAAGCTTTTTGATAGAGGCAACATTACAGCCTTTATAAAGGATTTCACGGCTAGCGTTTTGGATATTAGCCGATGATTTATGATAGTTATTCAAACGCAGCGCACCCGTCATAGTACTAAAGTTGTCTTCATCACCAAACACGGTATCGACATCGTCAGAACGACCTAAGTTAATTGGTAAAAATCTTTTTTTGCCATTTAGATTGGCTTCTGCAAAGGTCGGTAAATACTCTTTGTTAAAACCGTAAGTCACGCTGATTTTCTTATCGCTTTGGCAAGTATAGTTGACTTGTCTAATTTTAACAGCGGTATCATAACTCTCGCTTGGCTCCATCACTTGGTCCGAGTAAGCCATGGCAGAACCAGAACCCAACATCGCCATCATAATACCCGCTGATGATAGAGCGGCAGTTAACTTTTTCATAAATTACCTCAATGATATAAATAGAATAGTCATAGATAAGAAAAATATGGACGTTAGCGGCGAACTATTTTTAGTTAGTCTAATCGTTCGCTCTTATTATCTTTGTCGTGATTTAAAATTTTTTTTAAAACTTTCATTCACGAGCCCTTATCTATACACATATTCTAATTAAAATTTTGTTTGCGCTGTTATAACTATTAGTATGCTTGTTGTCTGAGCGTAAGACATTGTTGCGCGCGATGTATGCGCCTTAATTCATAGGCAAAAAAAAGACCCTGCTCATTCCTCTATAAAGGATGGCAAGGTCTTTTCAAATAACTGACTTCTCAGTGGAACAAATATCACACTGCTACAAGGAAGATGAGCGCAAATTGCACCTGTCGTACATTAAGCGAGTCTGACACCGTAGCAGGTCGTTATTCGGTCAACGACTTAAGAAGGATGCACCATATCAGCAGGGGTTACCCACTCATCAAACTGCGCTTCAGTTAATAGTTCTAGCTCAACGGCAACTTGCTTCAAAGTTTTGTTTTCTTTATAAGCAGTCTTGGCGATTTTTGCTGCGTTTTCATAACCGACATGACGGTTCAAAGCAGTCACTAGCATTAATGAATTATGCAAGAAGTCATCGATTTTGTCTTTGACTGGCTCAATACCAACCGCACAATTTTCATTAAAGCTATTGCACGCATCACCCAATAGCTTGATAGATTGCAACAAGTTAAAGGCAATCACTGGCTTATAAACGTTAAGCTCAAAGTTACCTGACGCACCTGCCATGCTGATGGTGACGTCGTTACCCATCACTTGCGCGACGACCATGGTCATTGCTTCTGACTGGGTTGGGTTTACTTTACCCGGCATGATAGATGAGCCTGGCTCATTTTCAGGAATCGTCAACTCGCCTAGACCACAGCGAGGACCTGATGCTAACCAACGGACGTCGTTAGCGATTTTATTTAAGCTGCCAGCTAGCGTTTTGAGTGCGCCAGAAGCAAATACTTCAGCATCACGAGCGGCTAGCGCTTCAAATTTATTTGGTGAAGTGACAAACGGTAAGCCTGTTAATTCAGCCAATTGCTCAGCAGCTTTTACCGCATAATCAGGATGGGCGTTTAGACCTGTACCAACCGCTGTGCCGCCTAGTGGCAATTCATATAGACCTTGTAGCGCGTTATCGATACGAGTTAATGAATGGTCAAGCTGGCTGACATAACCGCTAAATTCTTGACCTAGGGTCAAAGGCGTCGCGTCTTGCAAATGGGTACGACCAATTTTAACGATACTATCGAATTCTTTGGCTTTAGCATCTAACGTATCGCGCAATGCTTTTACCGCTGGGATAAGCAGGCTATTGATCTGACGAGCAGCAGCAACACGAATCGCGGTTGGGAAGCTGTCGTTGGTAGACTGTGCATGGTTAACATGGTCATTCGGGTGAATCGGCGTATAGCTGCCGCGCTCATTGCCAGCGATTTCGTTAGCACGGTTGGCCAATACTTCGTTCATGTTCATGTTTGACTGGGTACCAGAACCTGTCTGCCATACCACCAATGGGAACTGATCCGTTAGACCGCCGTTGATGACTTCGTCAGCAGCTTGCACGATTAAATCGCGCTTATCGCCTTCGATACGCTCAAGGCTCGCATTGGTAATCGCAGCGGCTTTTTTCACTAATGCCATTGCTTCAATCATCGGGCGTGGCAAGGTCTCGCCACCGATTTTAAAGTTCTCACGGCTACGCTGAGTTTGCGCACCCCAATAAGCGTCAGCTGGGACTTCCACGTTGCCCATGGTATCTTTTTCGGTACGAGTTGCCTGATTCTGTGTCGACATAACTACCCTCTTTGATGGTTTGTTGTATAGCTGCTTTGAAAAAGTGCAACACACGCTGCACATAAAGGAAAATACGATGTAAAGTGGCGTTATGATAGCATGACTTATCACAAATTTCTCCAAGTCCGTGAGGCTAACTGATGTCTAAAAACACCGGCCAACAACATTCTGCTACTGCATTATCTGATTCGCTTTCTAAGTTATCGGCTGATGACGCTCACTCAAAAAACGATGTCAAAACCGCTGATAGCTTGGCTAATCCACCCAGACGACAATTTACCCGCCAGCGTCGGCAATTAACGGCTGGCGAGCGTAGACGATATGCGCACATGGCAAGTTTACATTTAATCAAGTTGCAACAGCGCTTACCTCCGCATGCGCGTATTGGCTTATATTATGATGGCTTTGGTGAGCTGCCCACTCAGCCACTGTTGGACTGGATTATACGTTCGAATTATCAGCCGTATCTGCCAGTGGTTGGTTCGCTAGGTCGTACTAGAAATGGTAATGATGATAAACGTCTGCGCTTTGTGCCTATTTATCAGTCGAAACTGCTGAATATACCGACGCGCATTCACAGCTTAGGTATGAATCAAAACCATCATCGCAGGTTATTATGGGCACGAGAGTTAGACGTCATTATCTGTCCATTAGTGGCGGTTGATAATAGCGGCAATCGTATGGGCATGGGCGGCGGTTTTTATGATACAACGCTTGGTAAAAGCCATCAGGCAGGGTTAAAAAAACCATTGAAAATTGGTTGGTGCTATGATTTTCAAGTGGTTGAGCAATTAGAACGTCAACCATGGGATGTACCATTGGATGGCATAATTACGCCAAGTGGCTTGAGGTGGTTTAAACGAAATCAGATTACAAGCCGCCATGACAAAGCATCTAGCGCTGATAGTGTTGATACGTACTTACGAGCATCGGGAGATGATGACGCTAGAGAGAAGCTCTACTACAGTCAAGAACAATCCTTCAACTCCGACGAATTAGCAAAGGTGGTTAATGAGAAACGCTTAAATGAGTTGCTGGCGCAAAGTGATGAGTTTTTGGCTAGTTTAACTGGTGAGATTGGGGATTTTGAAGATGACAATAAAGACCCATAAAGGATTTGCAAAGTCAACAATGAGCTACTTTCGCTCAAAACCACTAAGGGTAGTTTTTACTATCTTGTGGATCATTTTCGTCGGTCTTATTATCACGTTAGGTTTTAGCACAGATCCCTATTTACTTCACGTTCAGAATATTCCTCCTCCGCACCCCTATCCTATAGAATTAGTCGTTATATTAATAATGGCGATGCTGTTTCACTTAAGCCTACTGGTAACTATGGATGTATATATGGATAGTCGCTGGAAGTTCTTCGCTATGCTGTTGACTAGCATTTTATTTTTATTTGGTTTCGGTATGATGGCGATGCATGCACCGCCGTCATTAGGTGGGATGATTTTTTGGACATTCCTGTCATCTTTACTATTTTTATTGCTTTGCTTTCGGCAGGTCTGTTTATTTTTTTTAAGACGATTTTTTTTGTAGAGAATCAGTTTAATAACAAGGTAATTGACATTTTAAAGCTGGGTTAAAAACCCAGCTTATACCAAACTCTACTTAACTTTGATAGCTTTACAACACCATCGCCGCAATCCAACCAAATACCAATAACGGAATATTGTAATGGATAAAGGTTGGTACCACACTGTCTTTGATATGGTCGTGCTGGCCATCAACGTTTAGGCCAGAGGTTGGTCCAAGCGTCGAGTCTGACGCAGGCGAACCGGCATCACCAAGCGCGCCAGCTGTACCAATAATCGCCACGGTTGCTAAAGGTGAGAACCCTAAAGAGATACATAGTGGTACATAAATCGCCGCCAAAATAGGAATAGTTGAAAAAGACGAACCAATACCCATGGTCACAATCAAGCCAATCAATAGCATAATAAATGCAGCCATTGCTTTATTACCCGCAAACAATGACGCCGCGCCATCAACCAACGGCTGTATTTGCTCGGTCGCTTTCATGACTTCGGCAAAGCCTTGGGCGGTAATCATAATAAAGCCAATCATCGCCATCAGCTTGATACCATCATTAAAGACCGTATCGGCGTCACGCCATTTGACCACGCCCGTTGCCATAAAGACGCCAAAACCAAACATTGAGCCGAGTAATAATGAATCAGTATAAAGCTGTACGACAAAGGCTGTGACGATAGCAATTAGCGCTACGATGGTTTTCATTTTACTTTGCGTTTGGGCATCGGCAGCTGTTTTGCTTAACGCGTCTTTTTCTACTATCGCATCGCGAGCCTCTTTATCAATGGCTAATTGGGCATACTGGCGCGGCTTACGATAGCTGATAAATACCGCCACTAGCAAACCAACAAGCATACCCAGCGCTGGAATCGCCATAGCTTTGGTGACCGAAATATTCGATACATCAATACCGGCTTCACCGACGTTTTTAAGCATGATTTGATTAAGATAAATATCGCCAAAGCCATAAGGGATAAACATATACGTGGTCACAAGACCAAAAGTAATCAGACAGGCAATCAGGCGTCTATCGATTTGCATACGGTTAAAGGCAAGCAATAAAGGCGGTACAAGCAGAGGAATAAAGGCGATATGAATCGGGATTAAGTTTTGGCTAAAGCAGCTCATGGTGACGAGCCCTGCAAACAGCATGTATTTAATCATGCCACTGGTGCCACCGGCATCAATGCGTTTAATCACCGCCCCTGCCAAAGATTGCGGCAAGCCCGAATGCGCAATCGCTACCGCGAAAGCGCCCAATAAGGCATAAGACAACGCAATTTGCGCGCCATTACGGATACCTTCTTGAAAGGCATTTAAGGTATCGGTCATACCAAGACCCGCAATCAGCCCACCTGCCAGCGCGCCGATTAATAAACTGAGTACCACGTGTACCCGCGCCAAAGACAGGCCTAGCATGATGACTACCGCTAGTAGCACCGCATTGATGGTCATATTCTCGCCCCTTACCCTATGTTTTTTGGTCCGCTATTGACTATTGGCACGCTATTAGCACATTGCCGACCTATTTATTTCGCCCTAGCGTTTTAACTCACACGTTAACCCATATAGTTGCTATTTGAACGGAGCGTTTAAGACGCGCGTCATTTTACCTGATTTTAGCTATAAATCCCACGCGCAAAACTTAGCAGACAGGAGCGACCCTGCAAATAAAGACGCAATATTGTCATGACTGCTCGTCATATAGCCTTGCAATTTCATTTAGCAACACCATTTATCTAAACATGAACCACTAACTTGACTTTACAAGTCTGGTGAACGAGGAAGAATATATGAGTGAACATAAAATTGCCCAAGACAATATCGACATCGATGTCGACGTTTCATCTAACGTTGCTGATGATAAGGCGCTAAATACTTCATCTGACGATACCTTAGAAAACGTCTCGGCGTCTAAAACTATTCAGGACAGCGCTGAAGACATCGAAGCTGAAAGCGTTAAGGCAAAAGACGGTGAAGAGAGTTATCTGCCGCTACTGGCATTGCGTGATGTGGTTGTCTATCCGCATATGCAAATTGCTTTATTTGTCGGCCGTGCGCCGTCGGTAAAAGCCGTTGAATTGGCACAAGCTGAATACGGCAATAAAGTATTGGTCGTGGCGCAAAAAGACTCGCTAACTGAAGATATTGATCAAGATAACTTGTATCAGTACGGAACGGTGTGCCGCATCGTCAGCACTATGCCGCATGATAGCGATGAAAATTGCATCAAAGTATTGATTGAAGGTCAATACCGTGCGCGCGTTGATAATATTGAAAATCACGACGAGCTATTGATGGCAAGCTTTACGCGTGCTGATCTCGATATCAGCATGAGTGAGAGCCAACAAAAAAACACCATTCAGGCCTTAACGACGTTATTTGAAGGCTATGCCGACGCTCGTCTGCGTAATGCTCGTGAGCTAACTCGCGTGGCGAAACGCATCGATGATTTGCTTGAGCTGGTGTATTTTATCTCAACCCGTGTGTCGATGGATTTGGATATTAAGCAGTCGTTCTTAGAAGAAGACGATATCAAAACCCACATCAATACCTTGACCGAATATCTCGTTAAACAAAGCGCTGAGCAAAATATCGAGCAAGATATCCAAGATGCCGTTCGTCAGCAAATGGAAGACAATCAGCGCGAATACTTCTTAAATGAGAAGATGAAGGCTATCAAAAACGAGCTGTCAGATATGAATGACGGCGCGTTCGATGAAGATGATGTGGCTGAGCTTGAGCAGCGTTTAGAAGATGCTGACTTGCCAGAAGATGTGCGCAAAAAAGCCGAGCAAGAGCTGAAAAAACTTAAAATGATGCCGCCTGCATCGAGTGAATCATCAGTGGTGCGCAATTATATTGAATGGATTTTGGATACGCCGTGGAATGCGACGACCAAAGTGTCTATCAATTTAGATAAAGCGAAAACCGTCTTAGACGAAGACCATTATGGCTTGCAAGATGTGAAAGACCGCATCCTAGAATACCTCGCGGTACAATCGCGGGTGAAAAAACTGCGCGGTCCGATTCTTTGTTTAGTCGGTCCTCCGGGTGTCGGTAAAACCTCGTTGGGTGAGTCAATTGCGCGCGCCACGGGTCGTAAGTTTGTACGTATGGCACTTGGTGGCGTCCGTGATGAAGCAGAAATTCGTGGTCATCGCCGTACTTATATCGGTGCGATGCCGGGTAAAATCGTCCAGTCATTGGCAAAAGTCGAAGTCAAAAACCCGCTATTTTTATTGGATGAAATCGATAAAATGGCGCAAGACTTCCGCGGCGATCCAGCGTCAGCGTTGCTTGAAGTGCTAGATCCATCACAGAACGATACCTTTAACGACCATTATTTGGATATGGACTTAGACTTATCACAAGTGATGTTTATCTGTACTGCCAACAGCATGGATATTCCGCCAGCCCTGCTTGACCGGATGGAAGTCATTCGTCTACCGGGTTATACCGAAGAAGAAAAGGTCAATATTGCGCAGAAATACCTTGTGCCAAAAGCGATTAAAAATAATGGCCTTAAAGAAGGTGAAATTGAAATCGTTGAAGCGGCATTACATAGCATCGTGCGTAGCTATACGCGTGAAGCAGGTGTGCGTAACCTTGAGCGTGAAGTCAATAAAATCTGCCGCAAAGTGGTTCGCGGTTCGGTTGAAACCCATGGTGCACGTGCTCCTAAAAAAGCCGAACGTGAGCTGGTAGTAGTCGATGACAAAAACATCGATGACTATCTAGGCGTCCATCAGTACGATTATGGTCTGGCAGAAGAAGAGCCTGAGATTGGTCGCGTGACTGGGCTTGCTTGGACACAAGTCGGTGGTGAGCTATTAACCATCGAAGCGGTAGCTATGAAAGGTAAAGGCGAGCTGAGCTTTACAGGGTCACTCGGCGATGTGATGAAAGAGTCGATTCGCGCTGCCATGAGCGTAGTACGTGCTCGCGGTGACAGCTTAGGGATTGATTACGAGACCTTTAAAACTACTGATGTCCACGTGCACATGCCTGAAGGCGCGACCCCGAAAGACGGTCCATCAGCTGGTGGTGCGCTCACCACAGCGCTGGTCTCTGCCTTGACGGGCATTGCCATTCGTCCAGATATTGCGATGACAGGCGAGATTACCTTGCGCGGTAAAATCCTACGTATCGGTGGTCTCAAAGAGAAGCTGCTAGCTGCGCATCGCGGTGGCATCAAGCACGTCTTGATTCCAGCGACCAACGAGCGTGACTTGGCCGATATCCCTGATAATGTCAAAGAAGGATTGACCATCCAGCCAGTAGCGACGATTGATGAGATATTAAAAGTAGCATTGGTCAGTATGCCAGTGCCGCTGAAACCTGCCAAAGTGACGGTTGATAAAACCTCAGGCAAAGCGCTGCATAACTAATCTGATTAGTTACTAATCCAGTCTTACAAATTAAAGAGCCGCTCATCGTCATGTTGGGCGGCTCTTTTTTGGCAATAATAAAAAACAATCTCTCTAAAACTCTGTGCTATATTTTAAACAAATGTTTATTTGGTAATAGCCATAATGTTAAACCATCTGATTTCAAACCGCTTAATTCTATCCTTATTGCTCGCTATCTCTTTTCCGGCAGCGCTAATAGGTTGTCAGTCTAATATTGCAAAAGATAATTCTACACCTGCTAACTCAATGGTGACTGGCTCTATCACTTCTGCTCCCATACTATCTGAGCAAGTGATAAATGTTGAAAGTGTCAATCGCTTTGATTGGAAGCTGGTGCGCCGGATAGACAATCAAGGTATTGTTAATGATGTCGATACCGTGCCGCCGTTAATGCTTGATGTACGTCCGAGCAATTTAGTGTTTAAATATGACTGCCAGCGCTACCGCTTAAACCATGATGGTTATCAAGATTACACTTACAGCTCATACGGCATAACTACCATTACGCAGCCTTCTTGCTTAATAACTGATAAACAAGCAGCTAGCAATATCCTTCAGTATTTAGAACAATTATTTCCTGAATATGGCAGAGGACGTTTTAACCTTAGAATCACTTCACCATCTACACAAACAAAATCAAAACCGTTTTCATTTTTGAATAAACTTACTCCAAAAAAACCAACGTCTTATGAGCTGATCTTAAATGTTCAGGACAAGCAGCTCATATTTGAAGGTACACTTAAGACCTTACGACCAGTAACGGGACTACCCATTACTTATGAGCTTCTAAAAGAATATCAATGGCGACTAGTAAGCGCGGTCGATAGCAATAAAAACACCATCATTGAGCTTAGTCGTCCAGATTTTCCAGTGACTGCCTACTTTGCTTACCCACTATATAACGATGAGCATCACGTTGGCTTTAGCTCTGATTGTAATGGTGTTGGTGGTTCTTACATTTTGACGCCTGACAATAAATTGTTGATTGGTTCAAGCCCGCAAACTATGATGGGATGTAGTCCTAAACGTGAAGCTGCTGAAGATAAAATTCGTGAGCTTGAACAGTTAAGCAAAAGCCAATTAATCTTACAAAGATTAGCAAATACCAATCTCGACTCCTCAAGCTTACCCTATTATCTACTGACGCAAAAACTCGAAACAGGTGAAACCCTCATTTGGAAAAACGAAGTAAAGAAAACACCTTAGCCTCTATTCATTTTCATATTTTTTAAAAAGGATTTTACAATGCTGCTGCCAACTATAAAGCGCTCATTAACTATTATCAGCTTGTCTGTAGCAGTGGGATTAATGGGTTGCCAGTCTGCGCCATTGAATAGTACCCAGCAGACCACTATCGTCAACACACCTATTACTAAAGATAAATCTAACTTTACTGACCAGATAGTAATTAAAGAATCACAAGTAATGCAATGGGTAGCTCATTATGACTGGCAATTGGCGCAAGTAATTCATCAAAACGGTAACATAGCCGATATCGAAAATTTTGCACCGATTACCTTAGCAATAGAACCCAGTTCAATAAGTCTGCATCAAGGCTGTGAGCATTATAGAATGGATTTTCATGCGCTGTCCGCGCCGCCTTATCCCTATTATTCTCATCTTACTAAAGTACCCACAACTTGTCATGACGACAATAATACTGATACTGCAATTAAAGAGGATAATAGTATTCAATCGTTATTTGTTAAGTACGCACCTGTTAGGCTTAATTTTGAGTTATTGCCAACTTCACATTTAACATCACAATCAGCGCCAGTCGCTATACAAGCTGCCCCTAAACGTTTGGCACTTAATATCGAAAATGGTAATCGCTTAATTTTTATAGGTTCACCTAAAGCATTGGCAACTCCCGCTGGATTGCCCATTACTAACGAGTTATTAGAGCAGTATCATTGGACGCTGGTGAGTGCCGCCAGTAATACTTATGACGCCAAAGGGGAATTAACTAGAAAACCTTTGGGCAATTTTTATCACCCCGATCACCCTATTTCAGCGAGCTTTGAGAGTTGGCCTAACAATCAATACGCCTCCTTTAGCTCAGGCTGTAACGGCTCACGCGCGCCCTATTTTTTACTCAATGATAATACTTTCAAAGTCGGCACTATTATTAGTACTGTAATGGGCTGCGGTGAGACAGGCAATAGAATCGAGTCCGCTTTGTTTGATTTGATGCGTGATAGCAGCAGTCAGCTAACATTAAGCTTACAACCCTCACAGCCAACAGCAGATAATCAGACCGATATGCCTCGTTATAATTTATTGCAAACGATGGCAACAGGCGAAACCTTAGTTTGGCAAAACGAAGTAAAGAAAACGCTGTAAACCTTTTTCAAACGCATACGTTATTTACATTTATTAACCGATTGTTGCGCATTTAATGAATAGTTATATTTAAACCTTGGCTATACTGATTGCGACATTAAGCAATGTTTGAGTATTTTAATAAAACAATAGACATTCATCACAACAAATAAATATAAATGGAGATAATAATGAATAAGACGATGCTTGCAAGTGCCCTGTTATGTGGTTCAGCTCTAGCGATGACAGGTTGCCAAACCGTCAAAGGTCAAATGCAAACGGGCAATCCACTTAACCAACCTGCGTTAAAATCTACGATCAATGCAGTCGCTGGTAATAAAAATGAAGTGGGTCAAGTATTCCTACGCCCAGTAGATGGCGGTGTCCAAGTTTATGGTAAGCTCATGAACCTGCAGCCTGGTAAAACTGTGGCATTGCACATTCATGAAACGGGTAGCTGCGGCGATATGGGTAAAGCGGCTGGTGGTCACTTTAATCCAGATAAAAAACCGCATTCTCATCCTGATGATATGAATGGTCATGCGGGCGACTTGCCGAACTTAACCGCCGATGCGAATGGCGTTGCTACTATCAACTATGTGAATAAGAAAATCTCTGCCGCTGATGCAGGTAAATACAGTGTTAACCGTCTAGCCTTTATCGTCCATAGCGGTGCTGATGATTATAAGAGCCAGCCTGCTGGTAACGCAGGCGATCGCGTTGCTTGCGGTATCATCGAAAAGAACTGATAGCCCAAAAGTTAATAGCAAAAAACCTCTTAGATTATCTAAGAGGTTTTTTATGGTTTAAAGATAAGGTGATTAAAGAGGTTTACTCTTCTACCCACTCGCCATTACGCCAGTACACGCCCCAACGGGTGGCTTTGCCGTTTTTCTCAGAGCCAATATACTGCTCTTTTTTCTTCCGTGACCAACGTAGAATGGTTGGATTGCCATCTGGATCCTCATCTGGACCTGCAAACAGATACTGGAATTTATCTTCCATTTTATCTTTGATTTCGCGTAACTCAGCCAGCTTTGGTGGACGGGTTTCGCGTACTTTTGGGAATTTAGACGCAGCTAAGAACATCCCAGCCGCCCCTTCACGCAAGATAAAGTAATCATCATGTTTGGTCGATTTTAGCTCCGGCAGATGGATAGGCTCCATACGCGGCGGTGCCGCTTCACCAGTTTTAAGCACTTTACGCGTGTTATCACATTTCTGACAAGCAAAGTATGGCCCAAAACGTCCGGTTTTTAGTTCCATCTGTCCATCGCATTTATCACAGTCGATGGTTGGCGCATCTGAACCCGGTACTTCAAACTTACCTTCTTCTAGGATATAGCCGTCGCAATCAGGATTATTACCACAGATGTGCAGCTTTAGACCACCATCGACGATATAGCCATTCATCGCCGTTCCGCATTTCGGACAGCGTTTTTTCTCCATCAAATCTTTAACTTCGGCTGCTTCATCATCGCTGTCGCCATCATCAAGATTGGCAAACGCTTCGACTGGCATCAAGTTCTTGGTACCTTTGCAGCGCTCTTTTGGCGGTAAATTATAGCCAGTACAGCCTAAGAATACACCCGTTGAGCCGGTACGTAGTTGCATCGGACGATCGCAAATATCGCAATGGACGTCTGGCACATCGGTTGGATCATTCGGACGCATACCATCTTTTTCTTTGGCACGATCTAGAGTCTTTTTAAAGTCGCCATAAAAGTTATCGAGGACATCTTTCCAGTCGGTATCACCTTCAGCAACATGGTCAAGCTTGTCTTCTAGCGCAGCGGTAAAGGTATAATCCATCAAATCTGGGAAACTGGCGGTCAATCTGTCGGTGACGATATCGCCCATTTTTTCAGCAAATAAACGTTTGTTTTCAAGCTTCACGTAACCGCGATCTTGAATGGTTGAGATGATAGACGCATAAGTCGAAGGTCGACCGATGCCTTTTTTCTCAAGCTCTTTGACAAGGCTTGCCTCTGTGTAACGCGGTGGCGGCTTGGTAAAGTGTTGACTCGGATCGAGCTTATCGAGCGTTAACTTATCACCTTGTTTGACATCAGGTAATAAAGTATCGTCAGTCTTCGCTGGTGGCATGACTTTAGTAAAGCCATCAAACACTAGGGTGCGACCGCGTGCTTTTAGCTCGACATCGCCGGCAGCGACAAATAGATTCACGGATAAGTATTTCGCAGGCGTCATCTGACAAGCGACAAACTGACGCCAAATCAGCTCATATAGACGAATGGCATCACGCTCAACGCCTTTTAACTGCGTCGATTTCATATTGACGTTAGACGGACGAATCGCCTCATGCGCCTCTTGTGCGCCTTGCTTATTGCCATAGAAGTTTGGCTTTTCTGGCACGTATTTGTTGCCATAACTGTCTTCGATATAGCCACGTACGGCGGCTAATGCATCACCAGACAAGAAAGTCGAATCGGTACGCATATAAGTAATATGACCAGCTTCGTATAAACGCTGCGCCAAAATCATGGTTTTCTTAACTGAAAAGCCCAAGCGCGTACTGGCAGCTTGCTGCAATGTCGAGGTGATAAACGGCGCACTCGGACGCGACTGCGTTGGCTTCTCTTCGCGCTCTTTCACGATAAAGTCGTTTGAATTAAGAACTTCTAGGACTTTATCGGTCTGCTCTTTATTAACAAGCTTTAGCGTTTTGCCGTCTTGCTTGGTTGCCTCTAGACGAATCGCAATGTGCTCAGCGTCTGCCGCTTTCTTGGCTTTACTATCAGCAACATGAGTATCGGCGTGAATCTGCCAGTATTCTTCTGGAATAAAGGCGCGAATCTCATGCTCACGCTCGACGACCAAACGCATGGCGACCGACTGCACGCGACCAGCTGACAGACCGCGAGCGACTTTTTGCCAAAGTAGCGGCGATACCATAAAACCAACGACGCGGTCTAAAAAGCGCCGCGCTTGCTGCGCGTTCACGCGGTCAATATCGAGCTTTGAGGGCTGTTTAAAGGCATTTTGAATGGCGGATTTGGTAATCTCATTAAAGACCACGCGCTCATATTTACTGTCTGCGCCGCCGATGACTTCTTTGAGATGCCAAGCAATCGCTTCCCCTTCTCTATCCATATCCGTCGCCAGATAGATTTTGTCAGCGTCTTTGGCTAAGGCTTTAAGCTCTTTAATAACCTTGGTTTTATTGGGCAATACCTCATAGACAGCCGCCCAGTCATGTTCTGGGTCGACGCCCATGCGCCGTACCAATGCCTGCTGGGTTTTTTCTTCTTTGCTCAGGCTATCATCTTTTTTACTCGCGGCTGGCTTTTTCGCGCTTTTGCTCGCGCCCACTGGCAAATCACGGACATGACCGATACTTGAGCGCACGATAAAGTCGTCGCCTAAGTATTTGTTAATGGTTTTTGCCTTGGCGGGTGATTCAACAATCACCAAAGACTTGCCTTTGGGTTGGTCTTTTGCCGTGGCTGGGCTTTTTTTGGTTGCGGTTTTTGCCATAAGTGACGACACCATAATAAGTAAATTAAAATAAGGATAAACTCGGCAGCTGGCAATTTATAATAGTTAGTTATAATGGCTCAGCGAATTATTGTAGTAATGGCGGCCGATAAAAACGGTTATAAAACAAACAATAACCATAACGCATAGATACAGTTATAAAGACGTTACACTGCAAAGCGTTAAGCTGTCAACTTAAAATGACTGAGAGTTTGCCAAAAGGACTTGCATATTGCCTCTTTATGGAGACGAAAAAATTTTTTACTAGCACCGTGCGTTTTTTATGCCGACTTTTGCATCTGTAATGCCCATTTCTCAAGGTTCTCTTTCATGATTAATAAGTCGCTTTCAATCGTTTGCTGCTGATAAGCAGGATTGGTCGCCGGACGCACATAAGCAATATCTTCCCAATAAATAACAATGCTATTCGACTTCACCAATAACGCTTTCACAAATGGCTCGATGCTGGCTGGCAGCGCTAAAGGTTCTTTATCCAAGCTAAAATTGGCTTGTACGGGTAAGCTTTTATTGTCGCTGCTATTGTTATCACTACTGCTGGCGTTACTTGCCGGACGCCATTGTCCATCTAACACCTGATAGCGAGTTAATGGCAGCTTGACATTATCGAGCACCAAACCATATTGCCCAATCATGCCGCGACCATACTCATTGTCACGGCCTTTTACCCAATCAGGGCAAGTAACTAACTTGGGATTGAGCTGCAAACGGCGCGCCGTCATACGCAGCTTATCCAAACGCTGGTCGATACCGCTAGGTTTGAGCGCCATCATACTCCCTAATACAAATAGTACAATGGCGATCGCAATCCACATTCCCATAACAGTCTGACCTTTTAACAAAATTAATGGTGTGCTAGTGATTAAAACGTGCTGAATAATCTATCAGCGTGGCTCTTTATATAACAGCTTAAATATAAACGGCGACTATCTAGTCGCTTATAATGAGCGTAAACCTTTAAAAAACAAACGCTCGTAAATACTATCTTCTATAAAGGGCTAGTTGCTAGGCACACCTGACATTTACCAACGCCTTGCTATTTATAGTGGCATATCAAATACTTAGTACATAAAACCACTGATTCGATAACAAGATGCAAAAAGTTGGTCGCCTAAAAAGGTGCTATGATAAACCATAATTTTAAACGCGCGCAGGTTTATTATGAATTATCTTATTAAACAAAACTCATCGACTGCTGCATCAGTAAATAAAATTGTCACCAAACTTATGGGTAAATCTGGGCTGACCATCTCGCTAGTAGGCGTAGCTTTACTGACTTTATCGGGCTGCGCGACCACCCAAAGTCTGACGCCCGAGCAATGCCAAAATAGCAATTGGCAAGAAGTCGGCTATGTCGATGGACTTCTCGGGCGCTCGGGGGCTTACTTTGGCAATTATACCAATCAATGCGCAAGTGTCGTTGGCGCAACGCCAAACCGCGTATTGTGGGAGCAAGGTCGCCAGCAAGGTCTAAAAAACTACTGTACCGAGCTCAATGCTTATAAACTTGGCCGCGAAGGTTATGATTGGCAGCCTGTCTGTCCACTCGAAGGCATCGAAAAACTTGAGGAAGCCTACGCACAAGGACGCTACTATTATATGCGTCAGCGCGACCTTGATTATCTGCGCTCGCCGTATCCATTCGGTTATGGACCTGGACGCTTTGGCTATGGTTATCGCCCGTTTGGTTATGCTTGGTAATTACTATGATTAATGCCCGCTATATAGTCAAAATATCCTGAAAACGCGACGGTATTGCTGATATCAATTTTTTGTAGCCTCTGTCTGCGTAGGCATAGCAAACAAGAAAAATTGATATCAGCAGCGCGTGATGTATCGATATTACTTTTCACTCACTATATGACCCACCGAATGCCATACAATCTACTAAATTGAAGGGTTGCTAAAAAAAGATAACCTCGCAAGGTTGCCCAAGCGAGGCGGGAGAGAAAGTTTATTATTTTAATTATTCTTGTTATTGTCGTGGTTATTTTCTTATTACTAAGCTTACTTATTTATCTTGCTAGCTTATTGTTTTAAAAACTATTTTTACTGCTCAACTGTATTAATCAGTCGTTTAAACCTTACTCGTTAACAAAAGCCACCTTCGTTAATCCTGCTTGACTGGCTGCCGCTAATACTTGCGCCACGGTATCATACCTACTTTCTTTATCGGCACGCAGCTGGATAGAAGGATCCTTGCCATTCGCCGACTGTTCTTGCAGACGCACTTCTAATGCTTCTATACTGATAGGCTTGTCATCCCAAAACAAACCTGCATCTTTATCGATGCTAATTTGAATCGCCTCGGGCGGTGTTTCATTGACCTCGGCACTGGTTTTCGGTAAATCCAATGGCACCGTTGGATTCAGTACGGTCGCTGTCAATAAAAAGATAATCATCAATACCAGCATGATATCGATAAGCGGAATAAGATTCATCTCATTCATGCTTTGACTGTCATCGTCACCCAATTGAAATGCCATAATTGTTCTCAATACCGTTAATTGTCGTCTTTGCTGCTCGTGCTTTTTTGGCTTATTATCTCTACTGAACCATCACTACAACTGCGATGGTGCGGATTTATGATAATGCTCAGCTTGTTTATCTGCATTTGACTGCTTCGTTAACTGCGTTACTTGATTAGTAGTATCACGTTGGACTGCTGGCTTTTGAATTGGCGCTTGTTGCACTGCAGCAAGCTCGCTAGATTGTGCCAATAAATCATGCGCTCTATCATTGGCGTGATACATGACGCGGCGATTGATACGTATCGCAAGGTTATAAAACACCACCGCCGGAATCGCAACAGCAATCCCTAAACCAGTCATAATAAGAGCCTCACCGACAGGTCCTGCGACTTGTCCTAATCCTGCCTGACCACTGACACCGATATTATGCAGCGCATGGAAAATACCCCAGACCGTGCCAAACAGACCGATAAACGGCGCGATTGCTGCTGTCGTACCAAGTATCGGCAAACCGCGCTCACTGGCAAAACGATAGCGACCGATGTGCTTGAGTAACGTCTGCTCAATCACCAAACGTCGAGACGCGGCATCGCTTTCAACCAAACTGACCTGCTTACTATGAATCTGCGCACTCAAATCATCGGCGACGCTAGCTGCCAGTTTGCGACTTTGCAATATGCGAATGATACCCGTCACCCAAGAGGCAATAGATAAAACAAGAAGCAAAAAGAATAAGGTTCTGGTCACCATATCGCTATATTGCCAGTAGGTTGTAAAGTCCATATCAGACTCCTTAATGTGGGATGTCGTTACTTGTCATTTTATGATTGTTAGCAGTACGAGTTTTGATATCTATTTTCGTACCTCGTTGCTATATTTCGCTGTGTTTCACTATATTTTGTATGTGTCGGTTGTTTTATATCTGCTTGTATAAATGCGCTTTTCTACACCCAGTCTTTTATATTTAAGGAACCGCATAGGCAATTGGCAGGGTGACATTACCGACCACTGGCGCGCCGTTTTTGGTAAAGGGCTTGAATTTACCTGAACGCACTTGGCGCTGTGCTTCTTTATCTAACAGCGGATTTCCTGACGATTGGGCCACACGTACGCTATCGATACCACCTTGTTTATTGACTCTTAATACCAACACCACGTTGAGCGTATCTCCCGAACGGGCGCGGCGAGCGGCGCGGTCTGGGAAGCTAAAGTTTGGCGCCGATGCCCAGTTCGCAGCACTGGCGGTAAAATTGACAGGCTCATTACTTGCCGCAGCCGCAGCTTTGGCTGCAGCCTCTGCTTTTGCTCGAGCAGCGGCTTCTGCTTCTCTTTCAGCCTTTGCCTGCGCTGCTTTTTGCGCCGCCTCTCTAGCGGCATTGGCGTCTGCCTGCGCTTGAGCGTCACGAGCCGCTTGCGCCTGCGCTTCTTGCAGCGCTTTTGCTTGCGCTTGTCTTTCCGCTTGTTGCGCTGCCTTTTCTGCCTGCGCAGCTATTATACGGCGCTGTTCGTCAGCGACTGACTTATCAATAACTGGTGGCTTGTCTTCTATTTTTTTCTTTACAGGTAGTTCTTTTATAGGCGGCGTCTGTACAGGTTTTTCTTTCTGAACGATTGGTTCTTCTTCTCTTACTACTGGATCTACTGGCGTAACCGCTTTCATTTTTTGTTGCGTTTTTGGTTCAGGCTTGGGTTCGGGTTTAGGCGTTGGTATAGATTCAGCTTTACTTTGCGGCACTTCCTCTACCTCAGTAACCACGTTTTCGATGGGTTGAGTAGGTAATGTGACCATTTGGATTTCAAGCGGCGGCGTCTCTTTAATGGGCTCATCTTTAAGCATAGGCGCTTTGATGATCACCAAAGCGATTGCGGTAAGCAGGTGTAGCCCGACCACTAAAATAATAGCGATAAGTATCAATCTAAGTGGTGGCGCCTCTAAATCCGTTGAACTCATAACACCCTAACATTTAACCGTTATAGAATAGCGTAGATAATAATGCAAACGATAACTATTATCAATAGTAAATTATTAATCTCTCCATTTTTTTACTGCCTATCTTAAGCAAAGTTCTTGAGCAAAGTTGTTTAAAACTAAAAATTTAATGAATGAAAAGTCAGTTAATAAAAACCATTATCGTTAATATTGATAATAAGTCTCAATTACTTTATCATGGCAATTGTTTTTATAGTGAAAATAGCAAATGATCGTAAAACTTTAATTATAAAGCCGCTATTTTTTATCATTATTCTGCTGTTTTTTTAGCATTCTTATAACAATACCAACCAAACCTTTGATATACCGAGTTATTTATGACTACTACTTTATGTTCTAATCGTACCGCAAGCCTCCTTGTTAAACGTCCATTATTGACCGCCATGATGACCGCGTTCATTGCTAGTGTTGGCTTAGCAGGTTGTAGTTCGCCTGATTCAAGTGATAATGAGATAACAGAAACCAAAGCTGAAAACCAAACGGCTGATGCGGCCTCGAATGTGGCTGAAAATGACAACGTTTCTGTTGCGACCATCGCAGTTGATACGGTAAAAGGTAAAGTCGATTTGGCCATGAATCCATCACCATTGGTCGTTTATGATATGACCTTGATGCAAGATTTGGCGGCGCTTGACGTAGCGGTTGACGGTATGCCAAGTGGGCTACATTTAGATAACTTACAGTCAAAAGTACATCCTGATCCTAAAGAAGTCGGCACGGTATTTGAGCCTGATCTTGAAGCGTTGAACGCCATGCAGCCGCAAGCAATTTTGATCGGCTCGCGTATGGCAGAAAAATACAATGAGCTATCGAGTATCGCACCCACGCTGGATATGAGCATTGATACGGCAAATATCTATGAGTCAAGCAAGCAGCGCTTACACGATTTGGGTGCGTTATTTGGCAAAAGCGATCAAGCAGTGAAATTGCAAGGCAATATTGACACGCTGATTGACGAGACCAAAGCCTTAACCAAAGAAAATAAAGGCAAAGGCTTGGTGGTTATGGTCAATGGCAATAAGCTGTCAGCCTATGGTGATAAGTCGCGTTATGGTTTTATTCACAGCGTATTAGATATTCCAATGGCAGATGATAAAATCACTGATGCGCGTCACGGTCAGCCTATCTCATTTGAATACATACAAAAGACCAATCCAGATTGGTTGTTCGTCGTCGATCGTAGCGCTGCAATCGGTGAAGATGGTGCGGGTGCCAAAGCCGTATTGGACAACCCACTGGTGGCGCAAACCACTGCGTGGGATAAAGCCCAGGTAGTGTATCTAAGCCCAGACTCTTACTTAGCCTTTGGTGGTTATTATCAGTGGCTACAGGATTTAACGACGATTAAAAACGCCTTTACTAAGGCAAAATAAATTTTGACGCTACACAAAATACAAGTAGCAGCTGTTGCTTATGACAGTTGCTATCCATAAAATTTTTCACACTCTATTCGTAAGCCAGTAGCCGTTATGCCATTATTTTCACCTCGTGCTCAAGTCAGCGTTAAAACCAGCTCTACTCTGCCAGCTGCGCCATCAAGCTGGCAGCCGAGTGCAAGTAGTGGCAGCCGCTACGCCCGTGATAAACAGCGCCGCGCTGCGATACCGCCGTGGTTAATAAACACAGCCAGCCTCATTATTATGGGGCTTTTGGTGTTGTTAAGCTTATCCATTGGTGTAGCAGATTTTTCGTGGTCAGGTATTTTGCAAAGCCTTATCAGTCAAAGCGCCAACTCTGATAGTTCATTAATGTTAGTGAGCCGTATTCCGCGCACCGTTGCCATTATTTTGACGGGTATCGCGATGGCGGTGGCTGGGATGATTATTCAAGTGGTGCTGAAAAACCGCTTCGTGGAACCCTCGATGGTTGGGGCAACCCAAAGCGCCGCATTGGGATTACTGGTAGTCAGTTTATTGTTCCCAGCCAGCGCGCTACTGGTCAAAATGGGTGTCGCAACTATTGCGGCAGTCGCGGGCATGATGCTCTTTATGCTGCTGATACATCGCGTTCCGCCGACGGATTTTTTGATGATTCCACTGATCGGTATTGTCTTTGGTGGCATTATCGAGGCGATAACCACTTTTATCGCCTACCAAACGGAATCACTACAGATGCTCAGCGTTTGGCAATTTGGCGACTTCTCTTCGGTATTAGCTGGACGTTACGAATTGCTTTGGTTGACGGGCGCACTATGCGTGCTGGCTTATATTATCGCCGATAAACTGACCATCGTCGGTTTAGGCGATAATATCGCGCTAAACTTGGGGATTAGTAAACGACAAGTGACGTGGCTTGGTGTTGGCATGGTGGCGATGATGAGCGCTGTCGTCGTCGTAACCGTTGGTATGATTCCCTTTATCGGTTTGGTCGTACCCAATATCGTTAGCCGCATTATGGGCGATAAATTACGTCGCAGCTTGCCCGCAGTCGCGCTCTTGGGCGCATCAGCCGTGCTACTTTGTGATATTATCGGGCGCTCCATTCGTTATCCTTTTGAAGTGCCTGTGGCGACAGTTTTTGGTGTGGTCGGCACGGTGATATTTTTATGGTTGTTATTACGTGCGCCTGCTGAGCAATAAGCCCTAGCGCAATCTTGTCGCTGCCTGATTGTTAACACTTTTCTTAATTTATTCGTCCTGTTGTCTGATTAGATAAGCTTGGCGTTGTTACTATTGAAGGTAGCATAGTAGGATTTATTCATGTTCTCATCGTCTAAGCATAACTTTATAAACGACAATTCTACCAAGACTGGCTCGGCAAAAAAGAGCGCTCTAGCAAATGCTACTTTAGACAATGACAGCCTTGAAGATACTTGTCGTCAAAACCTTTTAGCAAAACTTTGGACCTTTATCGCTGGTCATCCAAAATCCATTGCCGCGATTATTTTACTTATCTCGATGACGCTGTTTTTGACACTTAACGTCAACGGCTATTGGGACTTTGCCCTGCCATTACGGGGTAAAAAATTACTGGCGCTAATGGTCGTCGGTTATGCCATCGGCGTATCAACCCTGCTCTTTCAAACCTTGACCCACAATCCTATTTTGACACCCTCCTTATTGGGCTTTGACTCACTGTATGTGTTATTACAAAGCTTATTGGTGTTCTTTTTAGGCGCCATTAGTTTTACCAGCATCAACCCCATTACCAAATTTACCCTTGAAATCGTCCTCATGTTTGGCGCGTCGTTATTGTTGTTTCGACTGTTGTTTTCAAAAAGCAGTCAGGATTTAACGCGGCTGATACTGGTAGGCGTTATCTTTGGCGTGTTGTTTCGCAGCTTATCAGCGCTAGTTGCACGGCTCATTAACCCCGATGACTTCGTGGTAGTCCAATCGGCCAGTTACGCGCAGTTTAATACGGTCAATCCGCAGCTTTTGGGCATTAGCTTTGTTATTTGCGTCATCAGTGCGCTATTTATCTGGCGCTGGCGCTATCAATGCGATGTCTTGATGCTGGGCAAACCACAAGCAATTAACCTTGGTATCAACTATCAACGCCTCGCCTTTGGGCTATTAACGGTCATTGCGGTATTAGTCGCTACGGCAACCGCCTTGGTCGGTCCGGTAACTTTTTTTGGCTTACTGGTCTGCGCCTTGACCAATCGTATCGCGCGCCATATGTATCACAGTGAGCGTCTGATATTGGTCAGCTTGGTGGCGATGATTTGCTTGGTCCTCGGTCAAACTATATTTGAGCAAGTACTCGGCATGGCGGGTGTATTGTCAGTAGTGATTGAATTGGCAGGCGGCTTGGTATTTTTATTACTCATATTTATGACCTATCGCCGCTAATGATGACTTTTTAAAACGCAACGGTTAAATTTTTCTAAAAACAAGAACTGCTATGATTAAAATAAATAATGTTTCCCACCATATTGGCAGACAGCAAATCCTGCATGACATTAGCCTGTCTTTACCGCCCTCGCAAGTGATTGCCTTAATAGGACCAAATGGTGCGGGTAAATCGACGCTGTTTTCGGTGATGGCGCGCTTGCAACCGCTACAATCAGGGCAGGTCAGTTTCGTTATAGGGAATGAGGAGCATGACATTGTCAGCTGTCATGCACGAACGCTGTCTAAGACCGTAGCCATGCTTGGGCAAGACAACCAAGTACAAGGTCGGTTGCGTGTGCATGAGCTGCTGATGTTTGGGCGCTATCCTTATCATCAAGGACAACCAACGGCTGATGATCAGCAAAAAGTGCAGGAAATTATCGAACGCTTTGAGCTTGAGCCGTTAGCCGAGCGCTTTTTATCGACGCTCTCTGGCGGTCAGCGTCAACGCGTGCTGATTGCGATGATTGTCTGCCAAGATACACCGTACCTACTCCTTGATGAACCGCTCAACAATCTAGATATGTACCATGCTGGCCGTCTGATGCGTGAGCTGCGCGAATTGAGTCATACTGAGCAAAAAACCGTGGTGATTGTCTTGCACGACATCAATCAAGCGGCGCAATTTGCCGATACGGTAGTGACGATGAAAGAGGGTCGCGTACTGGCAACCGGTGCGCCTGTTGATGTACTCACGCATGAAACCATGAAAGAGCTATACAAAGTCGATGTGACTGTCCTTAACCATCAAGGCCGACCCGTGATTGTCGATACGGTTTAAGTACGGGGTGTTTTATAACTGTTTTTTAATAGCTAGTTTTCCGTAATGGTTTGAAAATTTATTTTTAATGGTCAATTTTTGCTTTAATCGGCTTTGACGAGCTTTGACCCATAAATACACACCGGTAGCGGACAAAACTGCCACGGCCAACCCTATCATTGCTAAAAATATTTGATACAGTAAATGAGCGTTACCCTGTCCAATATGTCCCATATGTAAGGTTGAGCACCATTGGTCGATTTTATTACCAAATGCGCTTTGATAACCGAAATTAACCTTTTCAACTTTGCCAGTCGCCGCAGACACTGTGATAGACGAGGCACCACCGTGAGTGCCGACATCTTTGTCGGTTTTAAAACGCATTTGCCATTGCCCCTCCTCTGTAAGCCTGCGGATACCCAATGTCTGCTGTACGGTTACGCCATTTTTTTGCGCAGCAATATGCGCTTGCTCAGTTAAATACGCAATACTATTCGCTTTATTAACAAAGGTATTACTACCCGTTTCAGTGCTCATTGGTGCAACGGCTGACATAGCCTGCTCGCTCGATTTATCTGTTGTCTTTGACTTGCCTTTTTCTTCTCTTTTACCCTCTCTACCTTCAAACCCAACCACTGCTTGCATCACGGGTTGATACACCGATTTTAAATTAAAACCGACACTCGACCACGCAATGACAAATAGCATCAGCCACAACCATAAACCAAAAGCGTGATGCAAATCATAATTGAGCTTAAAGGTATTAGTTTTGCGGCGGATTTTCCACGCCGGTAGCCAGCGCTTAATAAAAGACGCACGTTTTTTAGGCGTAGTTTTAGGTACAGTTTTCTGCAATGCTTTTTTACCGTTAATAGCTCTAGGAAAGGTCAAGTAAAAGCCAATAAAGCAGTTAATCGTCCAAATAAGGGCAATCAAACCTAGCAGCAGCTTACCAAAATTACCGAGCAATAAATCACGGTGCAGCCAAAACACCTTCCACATAGTATTGCGCCACGCCCATTCATCTTTATCACGCGTCCCTAATATATCGCCATTATAAGGATTTATATAAACCTCTTGAAACGGCGCTTTGGGCTGATTTTTAGCGCTTTGACCTCGGACTCTATCGACTGAAAATACCGCAGATTTATCCGCTTTTAATGACGTTGGCATACTAGAAAAATTGTACTCTGGATAGGCGGCGACCACCTTATCGTGCAGGGTTGCAATAGGAAGCTGTGGCGCATCTTGCCGCTCAATCTGAGCCAATTGATGGTTAAACACATTATCCAACTCGTCATGGAAAGCCAATAACGAGCCAGTAAAACCCGCTATGATTAAAAAACCTGCCATTACAAGCCCAGTATAACGATGAATCCATAGACAAATACGGCGTATATTCGATGCAAAAGAAGATAATGAAAGTGAAATCATGAGTGCTGATTCTTTATGAATATATAGGGTTAATGGTGCTACAGTCGAAGCGTAATTTTTAAAACAAGACAGTACAATTTCCGAAAAATGGCGATAAAAAAGCCAGCTCTTTTTTATAAAAAGCTGGCTCTATTGCGACTAGAAAATAAATACAGGGTTAAAACTGATAGGTTAAAGAAGCTTTGATATTACGACCTTTTTCAAAGTCAGTAGTAACATCATCAATCGGATTTAGACGAGATGAGTGGCTCGCATAAGCTTCATCGAAAAGATTATAAACGCCAAGCGTGGCTTTTAATCCATCAACTTGTTTTGGCGAATAGTTCATAAAGATATCATGAACATTATAGCTTGGTTTTTCAATGTCATTTTCGCCAGTATTTGGCATCACTGAAGCGACATAGGTACTGCGCCAGCCGATATCTGTGGTCTCTGTTGGAGCATAAGCCAGATTGACCATATATTTATCGCCTGATTCTGAGCTGCTTCCGGTCACTGACGGAATACTATAGCCTGTTTTGTCGCCTTTACTGCGCGCTCGCGAATAGCTCAAACCCATACTAAAGTTATTCATTTTATAGTCAGCGGCGAGCTCAACCCCTTTAATTTTATAATCTTCATCTTTGTTTATTGCGCCTTGGCAATTACTTCCAGGTTCTGGTGCACAATCCAAGCCTGAACGTACAAACTCAATATAATTTTCGATATCGGTTTCAAAGTATTTACCGCTTAACTGTAACGCATCACCGGCTACCGTTAGGTCACGCAAGGTTTTAACAATACCAACCTCAGTATTAGACCCTTCTTCTGCTTTTAAGTCGTTGTTAACAACAGTTCCAACACCATTTCGATTAAAAATCGCTTGACTCAAATCAGGACCATTAAATAACTGCGTGTAGCTGGCAAATACTTGCGTTAGTGGTGCAATCTCATAGCTTGCGGCAAGTGCACCGACGACATTATCATAGGTTTTGCCACCAGCGATAAAATCAGGAGATTTGTAGCGGTCATAACGTACACCAGGCGTTAGGCTAAATTTACCCATTTGCCATTGGTCTTCTAGATATACAGAGGTGTTTGTTGCTTCATCTCTACCGCTCACCGGTATCGTAGTACCACGCTCTACACCATGGTAGTCAGATTCTTTTTTATAATGCTCTACACCAGCGATCAATTTATGAGTACCGGTAATACCCTCAAAGACACTACTATCAACTATACTAGTATTTTGTATTTTAGCGCCTGTGGTTTTAACCTGTGCATCAAACTCGAAACCTGGGTTTTTATTATAATCAGAATCGCGCAAAATACGGGTTTTGGTCTGATAAACATTGGTATCAACATCAATTAACTTGCTTGCCGGATTATAAGTATAATCTAGCCCATAAGTATCGCGTTTAACTTGTTGTGGTATTGGGGCGTCATTACGACTAGGAAAGTCAGGACGGAATGGGAAAATACCTTTCTTTTCAGTACTGCTAAAGTTTGCACCAATATGATGATCATCCGCAATATAAGCACCAGCTTTTAATAAAATATTTTCACTTTTACTGTCTTCAAACAGCTCACGACCGTTACCATCCTCGCCCGAATTAGTATCACGCTTGCCATAATAAGCCAGTAAGTCAACATTGTCCGTTGGTGCAGCAAACACCGTCGCTGATGTTAATAACTCATCATTATTACTGGCATAACCTGCGTGTAATTTGGCACCTATTCTTTGACCCGGTTTTAGCAAGTCAGCCGCATCAACCGTTTTAAAAGCAACCGCGCCGCCAAGTGCATCATTACCGAGCGTGACAGAATTGTTACCCACTGCCACATCCGCTTGTTTGAGCAAATCAGGATCAATGGTGATATCGCCCATATGATAGAACAGCTTGCCTTCTTGGCGCGCGCCATCAATGGTGACTTTTAGGTTGCTATCTTCAAGACCGCGAATACGAATGCGCTGGTTGACCGCTGACGTACCACCTATGGTCACGCCTGGCACCACATTTAAAAAATCGCTTAAATGGCTTGCTTGCTGTGCAGGCGTATAGTCTTCGACATCGACGCCATCCTCTTGCACCTTTTCACGTACCGAGCTGTTGGCAGTTACGGTGATGGTTTGTAAGGTCGTACTAGGCACATCCGTTGCCGCAACCGCCAGCTGTGAACACAGAATTGCTGAAACAGCGACCGATAACACCGTTAATTGATTAGAAAATGTTGCTGACTTAACTTCACGCATAACACACTCACTTTACTTACTATTAGGATTGAAGGATTTAAGTGCCACTTTAGAAAGACAGTTTGAAAAAGATGGTCCGAAAAAAACAATTTGGGATTTTGCTTTTTATTTTCTATTAAAATTTTTGAGTTTTATTGATTGACCACGCCTACTCAATCAACAAATACATATAGAAATAACATGATTAACACTAATGATAATGATTAGCATTTGAAATATGACAGGCATAATAACGAAGTATTAACAATTTGGCAATAAATAAAGTAAGGAATTTAATTCAATAAGATAGACGACATTGTGAAAGTTAAGCAGCACCTAACATCGACTGCTATTAAGTACTTAATAGCAGTCGTAATTTTATTTGTCATAAGCGCATTAAGGTTTTGTTAAATCGCCGAGATGAAACAAATTAATATTTTAATCGCAAAAAAAACATTGCAATAAGCAAGGCTTTCGCTATACCCTTAGATAACTGACTAATTAGTCAGGTTTTAATCACCATATCTGGCAATATTGATAAATAATGGTGAGCTGCTTTTATTTATTAGCATACGGAAAAGTGCGACTCTCTGTTGGAAAATTATTAAATGCTTAGATAGCTAGAGAAACAAGATGAAGATCTAGAGTTTACTGAAAGGCTTTTTTAAGTCACGGACTCAACTCTCAAATCATCAGTTTTCCTACGCTGTTTAGGTTTACCTTCAGAGATTGGACTAAAAGTCACTTTAGGAGAAAGCCAAAATGAGTGAAGTTACTCAAGGAAACCCTGATTTATTATATGGACTGCATGACCGCCCTGCTCCTGCAAAAGCTTTCTTAGGGGCGGTACAGCACGTACTTGCCGCTTTCGTTGGTATTATCACGCCCTCTTTAATCATTGGTGGCGCTTTGGGATTGGGAGAGCACATCCCCTATCTGATTAGCATGTCACTGATGGTATCAGGGGTCGCCACCTTTATTCAGACCCGTAAAGTAGGGCCCGTCGGCTCGGGGCTGATGGCATTACAGGGCACCAGTTTTGGCTTTTTGGCTGCCGTCCTTGCCGCAGGTTTTGTGGTAAAAAATAAAGGTGGTGGCCCAGAGGAGATTTTGTCGGTCATCTTTGGCGTGTCATTCTTCGGCGCATTTGTCGAGATATGCTTAAGCCAATTCGTCACCAAACTCAAATCTTTGATGAGCCCTATCGTCACTGGCTGCGTCATTGTCACCATTGGTTTGTCTTTAACCAAAACAGGTCTGACTGATTTGGCAGGCGGGGTTGGTGCCGAAAACTTTGGTAGTATGGAAAATTTACTACTGGGCAGCGGGGTGCTGGTCAGCGTGGTGCTGATTAGTATCGTCAATAATAAAGTGATTCGCTCAAGCGCTATTTTTATCGGTTTGATGCTTGGCTTATTTGCGGCGATGTTGATGGGGCGTATTGACTTCTCTTTAGTCTCTGAAGCGCCGTTACTTACCGTCCCTATTCCTTTTAAATACGGTTTGAGCTTTGATTGGCAAGCGTTTATTCCGATTGCCTTTATGTATATCATTACCAGTATCGAAACCTCAGGCGATTTGACCGCAACTTCAATGATTTCAGGCGAACCTATTCAAGGTCCTGTCTACGAAAAGCGTATCAAAGGCGGCGTGCTAGGTGATGGGGTCAATTCGTGGATTGCCGCGGTATTTAATACCTTTCCGGTCACTACCTTTAGCCAAAATAACGGCGTCATTCAAATGACTGGTATCGCCAGCCGCTATGTGGGTTTTTATGTGGCGGCGATTTTATTTACCATGGGGCTATTCCCTATCCTTGGCGCTATCTTTACGCAGCTGCCAAAGCCTGTGGTTGGCGGCGTGACGCTATTGATGTTCGCAACCGTTGCTACTGCGGGTATCCGCATCCTATCCACAGTGAATTTTACCCACCGTAATATCTTAATTATTGCGACTTCGCTTGGTTTATCGATGGGTATCGCGTTTGTTCCTGATGTCTTTGCGCAAACGCCGCAGCTGTTCCGCAATATCTTTGGCTCGGCAGTGACCATGTCAGGTATCGTCGCTATCACGTTGGATATGATTTTGCCAAAGAACTATGGCGTCGAGTTTGATACGTCTGATCAACATATAGAAGATGGTCTAAAACCTGTGCGCGTGTTGCCGAAAAGTGAGGTTGAAGGTCAGCCGTTATAACGGCAGCGGGCTTGGTTGAATAAATGGCGCGCTATGTAAAATCCGCTATTCAAGCCCGCAACCGCGCAGAATAAAGGGTATTAAGAAGTCAGCCGCGCGCGCTTCATCTTGCTTATCATAAGCGTCTTTTTGTAGCAGACCGACGATTTCTGTTTCAAATTCTGCATAACGCTGCGTCGTTGCCCAAATCAAAATCAACAGCTGCAATGGGTCAGCGATGCCAATTCTGCCTTGCTCATGCCAAGTTTTCATCACTTGTGATTTATCAAGCGCCCACTCTTTCATGGTTGTCGACATAAAGTCATGTAAATATGGGGCGCCGCCGATGACCTCTAACGCAAACAATTTATGACGGTTTGGATGCACAAACGCTTGGTGTAATTTGGTGCGTACAAACTTCTCTATCACGGCTTTTGGGTCGCTATCGACGGTCATTGTCACCAAACCATCGTTCCATTCTTCAATAATAGAGCGCAAAACCATTTTGTAGAGGTTTTTTTTATTTTTAAAGTAGTAATGGACATTGGCTTTTGGTAGTCCTGCCCGATCAGCAATGCCCTGCATCGTAGCGCCGCGATAGCTTTGTAATACAAACTCTTCTTCTGCAGCTGCCAAAATTACTGCTTGATTTTGGGCGCGGATATCTTGCTGATTACGATGAATAGGCGCCTCAGAATCGGACGCTTGAGATGTTTGATTAGGTTGGGTCATAAGATAAACCATTGGATAGGAGGATAAATAAGTAGCCATATTGCAACATACAACAGCACTGATAAGCCAATTTTATTTTTTATTTAGCGAAAATATAGCAGGGTTTTCGCCAGCGTATAAAAATAATTTGCATAAAACAGTTGACCAAATGGTCAGGTTTAAGCAGAATGGATGTTATTAAACCACTTATCACTCAATTAAACATAAGAATAAAGAGTTTTAAATTTAAATGAAAAGGATGTCACCGTGAGCTTAACACTAGCGCAATTTAATGCCCTCTCGCCAGACGAAGCACTCTCAAAACTATTGACCTGCTGCACTAGCAGCAAATGGGCGCATGACGTAGCAGGCGCTCGCCCTTTTGCAGATATAGACGACCTACTTGCCAGTAGCGACAAGGCTTGGCAGCAAGCGCAAACCCAAGAAGCCAATTTGCTTGAGGCCTTTGATGGTCATCCACAAATCGGCAACGTTGACTCATTAAAAGAAAAATACCGCAATACGCAAGACAGCGCGGCGCATGAGCAATCTGGTGCCAATAATGCTGACATGGATGTCATTGAAGCATTGGCAAAAGGCAATCAAGAGTATCTTGCTAAATTTGGCTTTATCTTTATCGTCTTTGCGACGGGCAAAAGCGCGCAAGAAATGCTGGATTTATTACTCACACGCCTGCCAAACGACCGCGCCACTGAGCTACTAAATGCGGCTACTGAGCAAAATAAAATTACCCGTTTGCGCTTACAAAAACTACTCGGCACTGCTTAAAGCAAATGTGCTTATTTTTACTATATAAAAGGAATGATCATGTCAGGCACTCTCTCTTCCCACATTTTAGATACCCATCTTGGCAAACCTGCCGCTGATATCGCAGTCACCCTCCACCGCGTGCCTGCAAACGGTGAGACCTATCTATTGGCAACAGGTGTCACCAACGCCGATGGTCGAGTTGCCGCTGACAGCTGGAAATTTGATACTAGTATCGATATCGCTAAATATCATTTAGATGTTGGCCGTTATACCTTGACGTTTGCGACCCAAGCCTATTTTGACGCGCAAAATCTCACGGCATTTTACCCGCAAGTAGTCATCGATTTTATGATCAGTGATGGCGGTCATTACCATGTACCGCTACTGCTCAGCGCACACGGCTATAGTACCTATCGCGGTTCATAAATGAATGGCTTAATGGATTTATAGCTATCTGTTTTACCGTTTTCAATTAACGACAGAACGCTGAACCAAACATTAAATAAAAAAGTATTGCAAAGAAAAGGACAATTCGCGCATGGGTGCATATCTTCTCGACTGGGTCGCTTTATTTTTCCGCTGGTTTCACGTCATCGCTGGCGTGGCGTGGATTGGCGCCTCCTTTTACTTTGTTTGGCTAGACATGAGTTTACGTAAGCCGCCACAGTGGAAGGCGGACAAGGGTATATCCGGCGACTTATGGGCGGTACATGGCGGCGGATTTTATGAAATTGCCAAATATAAGCTTGAACCAGAAGAGATGCCAAAAACCCTGCATTGGTTTAAATGGGAAGCTTATACCACTTGGCTTACTGGCATGGCGATGCTGGCTATCGTTTATTATTTCAATGCGACTGCCTATCTGATTGATCCCAGTAAAGTCGCTTTTGGCAGCAGTATCGGCGCGATTTCGACCAGCTTATTGTTTTTATTTGGTAGCTACTTTCTGTATGAAGTGATTGTTCGTAGTCGTCTTGGTAAAAACTCGCTGATTTTTAGCAGTATTATCTTTATATTACTAGTGATCGCTTGCTGGGGCTCTTATCAGCTATTTAGTGATCGCGCTTCATTTATTCATATTGGTGCCATTTTAGGGACGGTAATGGCGGGGAACGTCTTCTTTGGTATTATGCCTGCTCAGCGCGCGTTGGTAGATTGTGTGCGCCGCGGTGTGAAGCCCGGCAAAGAAGTGGCGGATTTGGCGCTACAAGCAAAAAACCGCTCGCTGATGAATAACTACTTTACCCTGCCGCTTATCTTTACCATGATTAGCAACCACTATCCGATGATGTATTCACATGCGCACGGTTGGTTGGTGTTAGTATTTGTCGGTATCATCACAGCAACGGTACGTCATTATTTTAATCAAAAACACTTGGGGCATCACAAGCCAAAATTCCTCTGGATTCCGGCATTAGCAACAGTATTATTGATTATTTGGATGCGTCCTGCCCCTGTTGAGCCATTACCCGCTGCTAGTGCCTCTGTTTCTACAGCAAACGCTACACCAGACACTACATCGGACACTACGCCACCAGTTACTGCTGGTTCAGCCGATAACTCGGAAATGAGTGCTGCTACCGAAACTGGCGCTGCCAATGAAGCGGCTACCGAAGTCGTACCTGTGACTGCCTCAGCAGATGATGCCATTATGGATATCGTCCACACCCGTTGTACCACTTGCCACGCGGCGCAGCCAACCCAGCAAGGATTTGCCGCACCGCCATCGGGCATCATTTTGCAGACGCCAGCAGATATGAAAATCCATCAAGACAAAATTGTCACAGCGGTACAAACTGGCTATATGCCACTGGGCAATCTCACTCAATTGACCGATGCAGAACGCCAACAACTCGTCGCTTACGCTTCAGGGCTATAGTTATTTAATGAGACAGTTATTTAGTCAGATAATTAGTTAATGAGCCGACAGTAGAAATACTCACCTTTAATTTGCTTTATTGTATTTAGGATAGTTTAAAAATGAGTCAAAAAATAACCAGTGATTTTAATCACGACACTTACCTACGTGACTTAAAAGGCTATGCAGGCAATCCGCCAAATGCCAATTGGCCGGGCGGAGCAAAAATTGCGGTACAATTTGTACTAAACATTGAAGAAGGCGCAGAAAATAGCGTTATTCATGGCGATGGTCAATCGGAGCGCTTTTTATCGGATGTACTAGGTACGCCCGAATTTAACAACCGCCACCAATCTATCGAATCCGCCTTTGAATATGGTAGCCGAGTCGGCGTTTGGCGCGTGTTAGATACCTTTAAAGAGTATGGTTTACCCATCACCACTTTTACCTGCGCCGCAGCAGCTGAAAAAACGCCGCATATTATCGAGCGCGTGCTAGAAGATGGTCACGAAATCGCCAGTCACGGGCTACGCTGGATTACTTATCAATATATGTATCGCGAAACGGAACGCGAACACGTGCGCCGCGCTACCGAAATCTTCGAGCGTATGCTTGGTCGTCAGCCGCTTGGTTGGTATACCGGCCGCGATAGTCCCAACACGCGTGAGCTGGTTGCCGAACAAGGCGGTTATATCTATGATTCAGACTCTTATGCCGACGAGCTGCCCTACTGGCTCAATGTCAAAGTAGAAGATGGGCAAAAAATCGCCCGCAAGCCGCATTTGGTCATTCCTTATAGTTTAGAGACCAATGATATGCGCTTTGCTTCAAGCCCTGGTTTTACCAATGCTGAGCCTTTTTATCAATACTTAAAGGACAGCTTTGATACCTTGTATGAAGAAGGGGATAAAAATGGTAAAAACGAACCCAAAATGCTGACCATCGGTTTGCACTGCCGCATCATTGGCCGTGCGGGCCGTATCACTGCTCTCAAAAAATTCTTGCAATACATTACTAGCAAACCCGATGTCTGGATATGCCGCCGCGATGACATTGCCAAACACTGGTATGAAAACCATCCAGCTACTGATGATAACATCGCCAACTGGATGTAATCATCTGGCGCTAGCTAAACTAAATACATAAAACTGCTCATTAAACAAAAGGTGACATCATGACTACCACAATTATCGCGAGGCCTTTAACCAAGGCCGAATTTGCACCTTATGGTACGGTGATTGAACCCTATGACAAAGAAGAGCAGACCTCTGAAAACTGCTTCTTTATTAATAAAGGTTATGCGTGTCGACATCATGCGATTACGCAGGCTACGCTTGACGGCGGCGATGTTGGCTTCAGTATCTTTCGTGCCAAAAAGCGCGAACTGCCTATCGCCTTATCGGTGATGGAGTATCATCCCTTTGGGTCGCAAGCGTTTTTTTCGATGAATGGTCAAGATTATATTGTCGTCGTCGCACAAGCTGGTGAACCACCACATTCGGCCGCTGATTTATCAGTGTTTTATGCCAAATCGCATCAAGGCGTGCAATACGATGCCAATGTCTGGCATCATCCGCTGCTGGCACTTGGTCGCGACTCAGATTTTTTGGTCATTGACCGTATCAATGGTGAGGGTAATAACTGCTACGAGCTGGCCATTGATGATTGGCAAGTGAATATTGAAGTAGCAAATGAACAAGCCGAACCAAATACACAAATCGCAGACTAAGCTGAACTATTTAAGCTATTTTTAATGCCTTGCTTAAATGAAAATAAGACTTAAACAGCCGTACTCACCCTTTATCTCTTGAAGATAGACACTAATTTAACACAGCAAAACCCCCTAAGGATTATTAATAATGCCAATTAAAAGTACCTATTACGCCCCAACTGGCGGCTTACCGCCGCAAACGCAACTGTTATCTGACCGCGCTATTTTTACCGAAGCGTATGCGATTATCCCCAAACGGGTGCTCACCGATATTGTGATTAGCTACCTGCCGTTTTGGGAAGGTATGCGCATGTGGGTGATTGCGCGTCCTTTAAGCGGTTTTGCAGAAACTTTTTCACAGTACATCGTTGAAGTCGCTCCAAACGGCGGCTCCGACAAGCCTGAGCTCGACACTAATGCCGAAGCCGTGCTGTTTGTCGTTGAAGGTGAGATGGATATTACTATCGAAGGCGTAGCCCATCATCTTGAAGCCGGTGGTTATGCTTTCTTACCACCTGCCTGTCAATGGACGCTAAAAAATAATAGTAATGAGCCTGTTAAATTTCACTGGATTCGCAAAGCCTATCAGTTTGTAGAAGGACTTGATGCGCCAGAAGCCTTTGTCACCAGCGATCATGATGTTGAAGCAATTGAGATGCCAGAAACCAATGGTGTTTGGAAAACCACGAGATTTACCGAACAGTCTGATATGCGTCACGATATGCACGTCAATATCGTTACTTTTCAACCAGGCGGCGTGATTCCGTTTGATGAAACCCATGTCATGGAACATGGTTTATATGTGCTAGAAGGTAAAGCCGTCTATCACTTAAACGGTGAATGGGTCGAAGTTGAAGCAGGTGATTTTATGTGGCTACGCGCATTTTGCCCGCAATCTTGTTACGCCGGGGGCCCTGGTCCATTTAGGTATTTACTCTATAAAGACGTAAATAGACACATGCCGTTTATACGTCCACAGCGTTAATTTATCTAAAATTATAAATGACCTAAAAGCCAGCATATCACCATGCGCTGGCTATTATTTTTATTTTCAATTTAACCTTCAACATCAAGCGTTAAACAAATAACGCTAAACGTCCAAACACGTTACTTGTTTTTCTTGTACTACTGTACTAGAATACTGAAACGAAACAATATTTTGCTTATTATCCTTTCTCTTACTAAGATTATATATTATGAGCGCCAATCCTTATCACAGTCTATTAACTCATTTGGCCAGCTGTCACGATAGTAGCGCTATCGACGAGCTATTTACTGCGCTATTGACCGATAAAGAACAACAAGAAATCGCCAATCGCATCCGTATTTTTGATTTGTTAGAGCGCGGTATCACCCAGCGTGAGATATCTGAGCAGCTCGGCGTCGGTATCGCCACTGTCTCGCGCGGTGCGAAAGCCATGCAAAGTCACGATGTGAGCGCCCTACTTAAAACTCATAGAGAAAATACGCATAAAAAAGACGCTTAATTGGGCAAAAACATAATTTCATTCTGCCTTATTTTTTTGATAAATCATTGAACTATTTTGGACATCGTTATGACCGCTTCTACTTCCAAGCCTGACCAACCTGCTGCTATCGAAATTCCTAGCAAACCACAGCGTATCAAACTCACGCAGGATATAGATTTTTTTGCGTTATTTAAGCGTATTGAGCACGCTTTTGAAACTTGTTATTTGCTTGAATCATTGGGCGAGGATGGACATATGGCGCGCCACCATGCCATTGGTTTTGACCCAGTGATGACTATTGCCGCTATCGACCGTACCACCTTAGCAATTACTGATAATAAAACCGCCGAAACCACACATTATCAAACTGACAATCCTTATCAGCTATTACGCAGCATCACCCCGCAGCACGTTATTGCGCGCGACCAAAGCGGCGGACTGGTTGGCTACTTGGGTTATGACAGTGTTAATTTCTTTGAGCCAAGTCTCAACGCCAAAGCCAGTGATGATTTTGAACCCTTTAAATTTGGCGTGTATTTAGATGGTTTAACGCTTGATAAGATGACCGGTGAGATTTTCTATTTCTACTATCCAACCGCGCAGCAAGAAAATCGCATCGAGCAAATCAAAGCCTTACTTGAAGCCCCCATCCCCAATTATGAACCACCCTCAGTAGAGTTTTTGGGGGATGGCATGAGTCAAGAGGAGCATGCCAAAGCGGTGCTGCAAGTCAAAGAAGACATCATCTCTGGGCGCATCTTTCAGTGCGAAGTTGGCTTTAAATCCAAATATCGCATTTTCGGCGACAAGATGCCAATTTACGAAAAGCTACGCGCGGTTAATCCGTCACCGCATATGTATTTTATGAAATTTGCTCAGCAATGCATTATTGGTGCCTCGCCTGAGCTACTGTTTCGCCTGCGCCAAGGTGAGATGGAAACCTACCCATTAGCGGGCACTGCTAAGCGCGGCGTCGATATCGCAGAAGACCGTAAGCTTGCCCGCGCGCTACTGAATGATGCCAAAGAGATTGCCGAGCACAATATGCTGGTCGATTTGCATCGCAACGATATCGGCCGTGTGGCACAATTTGGTACGGTAAAGGTGCGTAGCCTCATGGATATCAAACGCTTCTCACACGTGCAGCACATTTCTTCTGAAATCGTCGGAATTTTGCACCCCGATGAAGATATGTTTAGCGCCCTTGCCAGCAATTTCCCCGCCGGTACTTTATCAGGGGCGCCAAAAGTGGAAGCCATTAAAGTGATTAATGAGCTTGAGCCTGATGGCCGCGGTGCTTATGGCGGCGCGCTAGGCTCCTTTAATTTTAATGGTGATTGTATTTTTGCCATTCCTATTCGCAGTCTATTTATCAATGGTGAGTCGGCTTATGCGCAAACTTGCGGCGGCAATGTTTACGACTCCAATCCTGCTGATGAATACTTAGAAATCCAGCGTAAGCTGTCAGCGATGAAAGTGGTGTTAGACAGCTTTATGACAGCGTGAATCCATTGTACTTTTGCTAAAGAGCTTATGCCTTATGAATGTTTTAATTATCGACAACTACGACTCTTTTACCTTTAACCTTTATCAATATATTGGCGAGATTTTACAAACCATGGATGGTGATAAAGACGACGCTAAACAAGCGGCAAATGTCATCGTCAAACGTAATAACGAAATTACCTTGGCTGATGTGCAGGCGATGAATCTTGACCGCATTATCATCTCACCCGGCCCTGGTGCGCCTGACGACTCGGCCTATTTTGGTATTTGCGCCGAAGTGATTGAGGTTATGGGCAAGACGACGCCGCTATTGGGCGTTTGCTTGGGCATGCAGGGCATTGCGCATGTCTTTGGCGGCGAAGTGGTACGAGCCAGCGTACCAATGCATGGCAAAGTCTCAGCCATTCGCCATGATAATGCAGGTGTCTATCAAGGCTTGCCACAAGAGATAGAAATCATGCGCTATCATTCCTTGATGGTAAAGGCAGATACGTTACCAGATTGCTTAACTGTTACCGCCGTCGTGAGTAATGATGCCCATCATGACTTAAGACTGACAGATGCAGCGGTCGCAGGTGATGAGATTATGGGACTTGCGCACACTGACTACCCGATACAAGGTGTACAATTTCACCCAGAGTCGTTTGCGACTGAGGGGGCGAAGCGTTTATTAACGAATTTTTTATTGCAGGTGTAATGCAGGGTTTTAAAAGGCTAATGTTAAAAAGCATAAAGGTGTAGTCAAAATGTCCTAAAAACGCTACGGTATTGCTTTTCACTTACTATACAATAAAAAAGACTGGCTATTTAGAAGCCAGTCTTTTTTCAAAATGAACTACTGCTCGATACGCTGCAAAAACGCTTGCGTGCGTGGATGCGTTGAATCTTCAAATAGCTGCTTGGCGCTACCCTCTTCGACTATGTGACCGTCTTCAATCAAGACCACATGGTCAGCAACATCACGCGCAAAGTTAATCTCATGGGTCACCACCACCATCGTCCAGCCTTCAGAAGCCAACTGCTTCATCGTTCCAAGCACATCTTGTACCAACTCTGGGTCAAGCGCCGAAGTTGGCTCATCAAATAGCAACAATGACGGCTCAATCGCCAGCGCACGAGCAATACCAATACGCTGCTGCTGACCACCAGACAACTGAAACGGATACAAATCTGCTTTATCCGATAAGCCGACTTTATCAAGTAACGCCAACGCTTGCTCGCGCGCTTGCGCTTTACTTTGTCCTTGTACCACCGTCGGCCCAAGCATCAAATTCTCAATGGCTGACTTATGCGGAAATAAATTATAAGACTGAAATACCATGCCTGACTTGCGTTGCAAAGCGAGTAAGGTTTTCTTTTTTGGCTTGGTGGCAAAGTCGACGGTCAAGCTGCCATCATCAAATGCAATTACCCCTTGATCAGGAATCTCTAACGCATTCAGACAGCGCAAAAACGTGGTTTTACCCGACCCTGATGGACCCAAGATGACCACTACCTTGCCTTTTTCAATGGACAAGTCGATGCCTTTGAGCACTTGATTGCTACCAAAGGCTTTGTGGATATTAGTGACTTGAATCATAGAGGTTTCCGCTTACAAATGAAAAAACGCTGATGGTAAAAAACGACAAGATGGCTATATTTTTTAGCAAAAATTATTTCGCCACATAACGATCAAGCCTGGTTTCAAGTTTGCCCTGAATAAAGGTTAAAAACAGACAAATTGCCCAATAAATAAACGCCGCTTCGGTATAAACCAGCATAAACTCATAATTACGGGCGGTAATGATTTGCGCCTGTTTAAACAGCTCCGTCACCAGTACCAATGACGCCAAAGACGTGTCTTTTACCAAACTGATAAAGGTATTGGACAATGGCGGTACCGACACCCGCAGCGCTTGCGGCAAAATCACATGGCGAAAGGTTTGTAGATAGGTTAAACCAACTGTGGAGCCCGCTTCCCATTGACCTTTTGGAATAGACAGAATCGACGCACGCACCGTTTCCGACGCATAAGCGCCAATGTTCAACGAAAAGGCGATAATCGCTGACGGAAACGGGTCGAGCTTCACGCCAACACTTGGCAAGCCATAAAAGATAATAAATAGCTGCACCAACATCGGCGTACCGCGAATGGCAGACACATAGATACGAGCAAGCCGATAAAGTATCTCATGGAACCATCCTGCACGCGGCACGATGCGAATCAAAGCTACCGTCAGCGCAATCACCATTCCAATCGCAAATGATATCAATGCCAGCGGTATCGAATAATAAATACCGCCTTTGAGCATTGGCCAAAATGAGTTGATAACGATTTGGGCGCGTGCAGCATCCATAAAGGGCAATAGTGCCAATAAATCGCTTAATACTGAGGTTATAGACGCTAGCATTATTTTTGTTGACTTATATCAGCACCGAAGAATTCTTCGCTAAGTTTGGTTAGCGTGCCGTCAGCTTTTATCTCAGCCATGGCGCCATTGAGTTTTTCGACAACTGCGTCATCACCTTTCAGCAGCACCAAGCCCGAACCCGTCTGCTCACTGGCAGGCGCAACCAATTTAATCTCAAGATTGGCGTCTGGGAATTTTTTTAGATAGTCCAATACGGCAAGGTTGTCATTCATAGTAAAGTCAGCGCGGCCTTGTTTGACCAACTGAATCGCTTGCGCCATACCATCGACGGGAACGATTTCAGCTTCATAACGCTCTGCCAGCTCACCATAATTACTGCTAAGCGATTGCGCTGAACGCAGTCCTTTTAGCGCTTCCCACGAGCTATAACGATTGTCATCAGTCGGTGCCAACACTACAGCGCCTGACCAGCTATATTCAGTCGCTTTATCATATTTCGCTAAGCGCTCAGGCGTGGTCAAACCTACCTGATTGGCAACCATGTCAAAACGTTTTGAATCCAAACCTGCTAGCATGGCATCCCACTGGGTTTCTTTAAATTCAACATCCACCCCTAGTTTATCAGCAACCGCCCGCGTTACTTCGACATCATAACCGGTCAGCTTACCGCTCTCATCATGATAGGTGAACGGCGGATACGTACCTTCAGTACCGACATTAATAGTGCCGCCATTATTGATACGTTGGAGCAAATCAGAACCACCAGTCGCCGCACTATCGGCTGCATTGGTATCAGCATCAGTAGTAGGCGACTGATTACAAGCGGCAAGTAATACCGTACTGGCGGCAAAGGCTAAAAGCGTACGACGTTTCATAAGACGTCCTTATAAAGTAGGTGAATAAGGCAAAAAGTAGCAAACCAATAAATAGGGTGAAAGCATTACAAGCAGTCTTGACTAAAAATTGTGCCTATTGGCTGTCATGCTTGGCTTTGGCTTCCCGATTTGAGGATACTGCGGCTATTTTTCAATACTATTTTTCTATTATGTTGCATCAAATAGGCTAAGTGACGGTTAATATTCATAATATTTTTAACGGCAATCCTACTTATGCAACCATGACTTGCTCATATACTAGCGCAGTTGGGTAAGAATAAACGTACAAAAACAGTGAGTATGCGTAAGATTGTTAAGCTTTACTCATTTATAAGGCTTTATATAGCGGCTTTTTAGATGAAAATCCTTGATGAAGCTACTTATTCATAATAAGGGTAAGACGAGCTTACTTTGGTTATATTCATATTAAGCGTTTATTATATTGAGTGCTCGCATAGTAAATAAGCCGTTTTCAATAAAAAAGACATCAACCCTATGACTGATGTCTTTTATACTATTTTTATCAAAATAACTGCTACTTTTTGAACTTATTGGCAAATGTTTTACCGCTGTTAGCGTCGACATTAATACTAACAATCTTGTTACCTTTTAATAGGTCAGCTTTATAATACGCCGTATGATTGGCATAATCGCGATCATTCTCAAATTCAATTTCTAATATCTTACCACCCGTTTGTTTTTCAGCGATATTAATGGCCTTCATAATATCGGTTTTTGCTTTTTTCTGAATTTGGTAAACGTTGATATCATCGCCATCAAGACGATCCGTTTCCTTTTTTACAATTTTACCTGTATTGGCATCTACTTTGATTTCATAATTGACGCTATCGGTACTGAATTCTAATTCATAGACGCCACCTTTGCCAATGGCATCGCTATCATCCTCATCAAAATCGGCACTGATTAAAATACCAGAAGCTGATTTACTGGCGATAGTAATGGCTTGCTTTAAGCTAATTTTCGCAGCTTGCGCAGCGCGTACTTCGTCTACATTACTAGCGGCACTGGCGGCTGTAGTTATGACGCCCGTCGTCAAGGCTAATGTCAGACAAGCACCCAATGTTGTTAGCTTAAAACCTTTGAGAATTTTATTCATCATATCGTCTCCTGATTCATATTTTTATTTATTACTATCGATTTTGTTTACCGTATTTTTTATTCAACTCTACCGCTTTTCTTATCATAACGCTGATGAGATAGACCTGTGCAGCAAAAAAGTATCCTAATGTATCATCATTGTTTGCAGTCAAAAAAACCGCGCCTATCCTCTTAGATAAGCGCGGTTTATAAAAAACTGCTTTCGTATTAAGACAAGTTTAGTTCAAGATACCATAAGCACATAAGGCATCAGCAACGCGTTTAAAACCAACGATATTTGCCCCTGCCATATAGTCGATATAACCGTTATCGGTCTGGTTATATTTTTCTGAAGCGTCAGCGGCGCAGTCGTGGATATTTTTCATAATGCACTTTAAGCACTCATCGACTTCTTCAAAGGTTTTATATTGACGTACAGAGTTTTGTGACATCTCAAGACCCGATACCGCGACCCCGCCTGCGTTGGCCGCTTTACCTGGTGCATAGTGGACGCGGTGCAAACGCACATAGTCAATCGCATCAGCGGTCAGTGGCATGTTAGCGCCTTCGGCAATATATTTAATGCCGTTTTCAACCATTAATTTGGCATCTTCTTCATCAACTTCGTTTTGGGTCGCTGATGGAATGGCAATATCACCTTTGATATGCCAAGGTTTTTGCTTAGCCAACCATTCACCGCCGAATACATCGACATAATCACACAACGGCTTACTTTGGGCTTTTTGCTCTTTTAGCCAGTTGATTTTTTCTTGGTCCATACCGTTTGCATCGTGCAGCGTGCCTTGTGAATCAGATACGGTCAGTACTGTTGCACCCAGCATGTGGGCTTTTTCAGCGGCGTGGAGTGAGACGTTACCGGCACCTGATACCAACACTTTTTTGCCTTTGATGTTATCGTTTTGAGCGGCAAGCATGTTTTCTAAGAAGTAAACTGCGCCATAGCCGGTCGCTTCAGTACGCATTAAGCTACCACCAAAACCCACGCCTTTACCGGTCAAGACGCCGCCGTGCTCACGCGTTAGATTCTTATACATCGCAAACATATAGCTGACTTCACGTCCACCGACGCCGATATCGCCTGCCGGTACATCGATGTCTTTACTGACATATGGATGCAGCTCACGCATAAAGGCATAGCAAAAACGGCGGATTTCGCTGTCAGACTTACCTTTAGGATCAAAATCAGCGCCACCTTTACCGCCGCCCATCGGCAATCCAGTTAAGGCGTTTTTGAAAATTTGCTCAAAACCTAAGAACTTAAGGACCGATTGGTTGACGGTAGGATGAAAGCGGATGCCGCCTTTATAAGGACCTAAGGCGTTGCTGAATTGTACACGCCAGCCGCGGTTGACCTGCACTTCACCCTTATCGTTTTCCCAATTGATACGAAAAGCGATAACACGGTCAGGCTCGACAAGACGCTCAAATATTTTGAACGTATCATATTCCGGATGGGCGTCGTATAGCGGAGCAATGGTGATTGCAACTTCTTTTACCGCCTGAATAAACTCAGGTTGATGGGCGTAACGTGCTTCGACTTTTTCGATTGCCTGACTGATACTCATATAGGTTCCTTAGGGTAAAAATGGTCATCGTGCTGATTCACGCGGGTGTTTTATCGCTTAAATACAAACGATGGGATTTAAAACACCAATGTGAGATTGAAATCGTTTCTATACGCTAGTAAATATAGAAACTGGGGGATTAGAAGCCAACTGAATGTGTCTCTAAATCGTAAACCCAGAAGCACAAACAATTTTTATCTCATAACTATATAGCATTTTTTTGCTGTATAAGTCTAGTAAATATCACCATCATCAAAATTTATAAAGGATATTTATTTCATTGGTGGTGTTCTAAAAAGTATGCTGGCTATAAAAGTCAATAAAAAATCTATGCTAAGTTTACTGATTCTATAGGGCTTTCAAGGCTTTAAAAATTGTTCAAATTTTAATCAGCATACTTTTTGACACACCACCATTTCATTATAATCTATCAATAAACCCGCCGTGAAAACTCGTTAGTCAAAAAAATGACCGTGCTTATTTGAGTCATTTTCGGCAATGCTTTTTTTTACTTGCTACTTTGACTCTATAATAAAAACATCTTAATAGAAAATAAAAACACTAAATAACTTAAACTATGCCAACTTTTATTTATTAATCGCAATGAAATTGCGATAAACGGTAGTGAAATAGTATTGAGCGGTAAAAAAAACACCGAATATTAAGGCTTCAAACGTTGTTCAGCCATATCAATGGTGATAGTAAGGATTTATAATATCGCCCGCTAGTCGAAGACTAAAATCAGCAAATCCTCAATCCCAATTATCCCCTTATTTATTCGTCACAGAGAAATCGTTATGCGTACAGACTCATTCCAGCAAATCTTGGAAGACCTAAACAGCTCATCTGCCGATGTTGAAGCATCTGCCCTTATCTCGAACGACGGTCTTATGATTGCATCGGCGCTGCCTACAGGCGTTGATGAAGACCGCGTTGGCGCGATGTCTGCTGCTTTATTATCACTAGGTGACCGCGCAGGTCGTGAATTGGCTCGTGGTAGCATCGACCGTATTATGATCCAAGGCGAAAAAGGCTATGTGATTATGACCTCATCAGGTGATGAGGCGGTATTAACCATTATGGCAAAACCAAACGCCAAACTTGGCTTGATATTCTTAGATATTAAGCGCGCCTCAGAAGCCTTGGCAAAACTTATCTAATACTTATTTTTAAAGTTCTGTCATTAAGACTTTATGGGCTATCAGCGCTATAAACTACTTGATAAACAACACTTTAAATGAAAAATCATGCCTTGTCTTATAAAAATTATTTAAGGTATTGCATACCGTTTATATTGAATAAATCTAACAGTGCGGTTTAAAACCTGAGTTTAATTGTCAGTTTGCCATATAAATTTAAGTCATACGCTTAAACCAAATATTTTTTCAATAAGGTTTACGCTTTTTAATAATTATCACAACCATGATAAATGAAGGAGATTACAATGGGTTCTCCACTCCCCGACGCCATGAAGCCTGACATGCCAGCAGAAGAAGTCACTCTGACTTACCACGACGGCACTTCGCGCACTGTTTATGACACTGGTATCGAACGCCCTTATCCTGACGGTAAATTAATCGTCTCACGTACCGACTTAAACGGCGTTTTGACGCACGTGAATGATGCCTTTGTCGAGATTAGCGGCTATGATGTCGATGAATTAATCGGTAAGCAGCATTATATTTTACGCCATCCTGATATGCCAAAAGCGGCTTATAAAGACCTATGGTCGACCGCCGACGCTGGGCAAAAATGGCATGGCTATGTGAAAAACTTATGCAAAGATGGCAGTCACTATTGGGTTTACGCGACTGTCGTACCAAACGTGCGCCGCGGCGAAACGGTTGGTTATACTTCTGTGCGCCGTAAACCATCGCGCAGCAAGATTGATGCGGCAATCGCCCAATATGCCGAAATGAAACAAAATGAGGAAGGCTAAATCATGACGACACATAATATGTTAATCGCGCCTGATTTTTCGCCGGAGCGTTTTGCAGGCTGGCACATGTTTAATACTTTGATTCAAAAGCGTGCCAATCTCAACATGCACCTAAACATCCCTACCTCGCATGCTGAGCAAGAAACCGTTATCAGTGAAGGTGATATTCAAGTTATTTATGCCAACCCTTTTGATGCGGCTACCCTTATCCGTGAGCACGGTTACCATGCGGTTGCGCGCCCTATCGGCAAATCTGATGAGATGGTCATCGCCGCGGCGGCAAATAGCGATATCAATAGCTTAGACGACATCAAAGCTGGCGCTACTATAGCAATGGCTGATAACCACGATGTAAAATTGATTGGTTTACGCCTGCTTGAAGCGGTCGATATCGAAGATAATGACCTTAACTGGTCAGTGACTGAAACATATCAGGCAGCGGCGCGCCAAGTGATTAAGGGTGACGCGCAAGCAGCGTTCTTTTTGGCAGAGATTTTCCATAGCTTTTCACGCCTAACCAAAGCGCAGCTATCAGTGTTAATCGAAAGCGATTTGGCCGATATCAGCCACGTTTTGCTGATTAAAGACGGCTTTCCGGATACTGACATTTTGATGGATGCCATTTTGAATCTGCATAACGATGATGATGGTAAAGAAGCGTTGACTGAACTTGGTATGCCGCAAGGTTTTGAAGCTATGAACGAAGAAGACGCAGAATTTATGATTGATTTGATGCAAACGTTACTTGACTAGCAGGTTCATTGGCATCTTACTGCCGTCATAGCCTATTAGGCTACAATAATGCTAAGCAACCATCGCTATGGTCTATCACGTCATAGCGATTGAGCAAAGTGGTGGCCTAATAGCATTTTTATTAATACTTTTTGAATAACTTTTTAATCGCTTTTTGCATAGTGCTATGACTAACAGGACACGCTTATGTCTGCTTTAGATCTCATCAAAGAAAGTGAAATGGCAGCACGGCGCGTCTATCGTCTTTATTCGCGTAAAATATTTATCGCACCCAACAACCGCCATTTTCACGAACAACGTATCAATGCTGCCCTACTGTTAAACGAAAAAGAACCACTACAAGGCGCGGTAGCCGATTTTTTTTATGGCTGCTGGTATGACATCCCTTATGATGTCACCAATATGTTTACCCGTCTGCAAGGGCGCATGCTGCCGCCTATCGAGCAAGGCTTTCGTGATTGTATCGATAAAAAAAGCTATATCCAAAAAAACAGTATGCTGGCAACGCGCTGGAGCGTACTGGTCTCACCATCTTTAAATGAACAGACGCAGCGCCTGCGTATCAGTAGCGATGACGCCAAAGAAATCGCTAAAGACATCACCAACGATTTGATGCTCGCGCGTGACAATCAAGACTGGGATACCATAGAGCAAATCGAAAACGAGTTTTTTGCCCATTGTATCGCGCGTCACGACCGTCTGGCATTCTCCTTGGTTTGGTTTCGCTTGGGTAAAAGCGATTGGCAATTCGATGCGCGCTGGAATGACTGTCAGCAAAAACTTGAGCAAACCAAAGACACACAAGACGCTTAACGTGCTTATTTTTCATAGCATCATCAACATTCATCTAACGAGTAGCCGCTATGTCTTCTTATTTAAACGCTGATAAAACCTATCTGACCTTGACCCCAGCTGGCATTTTTGAGGCATTTTCGCAAAGTGAACCAACGCCTGAGCAGTTATCCTTGCAAGATTTATTGTCGCATAACGAGACGCTGCTGGCCGCTGACTGGCTCGAGCGCTATTCTGATGAATGGTTAGACAGCTTTTTAGAACATGGCTGGATTGAGAAGCTGTCGCTATTTTTGCCCGCGCCAAATTTGCCGCTTGATCAATTTTTACCGTATGTGGTTTCAAGCTTGTCGGGTAAACGCCGCGCGGCGATTGGTTCTGATGAAGGGTTTTGTCTGGCACGGATTGGCTATAGCCAAGAAGAAGCGGATATGCTCAGTGTGGCGGCGGACTTTTCAGGCTTTATGCTACGCCAAAAACAACGCGGCTGGGCAGTAGAGAGCCAAGCGATTTCTTTCTTTCAGCAAGTTGATTTGCTGATTCCTGAAACCAGTTTTGTATTTTTATGGATTGATGGCTCAGGCTACGTGCTTATCATCGATGGCGAACCTTTAACCAACAACCGTGCCTTTGTTGAGTTGGTATGGGCGCTTAAAACGTCTGGGCTTAAATTTACTAATTAGACCGAATATTTAGCAAACTACACTTAATAAAACCAGTTGCTTCTTATAAATGCACTCTTTAACCATAAGCGGTGCATTTTTTGTATCTGTAACTTAAACTACTGAATATGATAATAAAAATTACCATTTATAATTTTATCGCGTAATAACAATACCCTTAGAATTAACAATAAAGGTTTAAACGTTAGATTATACTTATTATAAGCAACTGTTTACTTTTCCGTTAAATTTATAATTTTAATAAAAACCTCCATTGCTAGATTTTCCTCATCTTCACATTTCCAATGTTTTAAATCATCTTTATTAATAACTACATTCCCCGAACGTGGCAACTTTTGCCAAACCTTGCATTCTTGCTTATTTTTAGGACAGTTTATGGCTTCGCTAACCACTGTGCGCTTACGTTATCAAACGATTGAAATTGGCAATACTGACATTCATATCTGCACCCTACGCGACAATCAACAATTTAGTGACCCCGATAACGAGGCGCTGGACCTTGGTATTTGCTCGGCGTCGTGGCCGATGTTCGGCGTAATTTGGCCGTCAAGCTTGGTGCTGGCCAATCATATGCTTGATTATGATATTGCAGGCAAGCGTATCTTGGAAGTTGGCTGCGGTATGGCGTTATCAAGTCTACTACTGAACCATCGCCATGCCGATATTACTGCGACCGATTATCACCCGACGGTTGAGTATTTTTTGGATAGAAATACCACGTTGAACAATAATAAAGAAATTAACTTTGAACGCTTAGACTGGGCTGAAGACAATAGCCATCTTGGCAAGTTTGATATCATCATTGGTAGTGACTTGCTATATGAAGACCAGCATATTGATATCTTAGCGGAGTTTATCGAACGTCATGCGCTGCCAACTTGTGAGGTTATCGTCGTTGACCCTGGACGCGGGCGCAAAAACAAGCTGACCCATAAGATGGTTGAATTTGGCTTTAGCAGTCAGCACGTGAAACCTGAGGACACCACTTATCTTGAGCTACCTTTTAAAGGGCATATTTTGACGTTTTCGCGTTAATATTTAAAACAATCAAAACTTATAGAATAAAAAAAGACGCCATTTTACGGCGTCTTTTTTATGCATTTTATATCGCGATTTATTGCTAGTGTCATTTATAAGTTTATGTATTTACAAGCGTCGAACCAAAGGTGGTTGCACACGTGAATACATGATTAATGAGATACCATTAGATATCAGCTCAATGGCCAATAGGACGCCAAGAATATAAGTCGCTGACTGCGGATAGCTGGTGAATATCATGATAGCCAACGCAATCGAGATAAGCCCTGAGATTAATATTGGCACAAAAGCCACGGTTCGGCGTAAACCAAAAGCAACTATTACTCTGACAATACCCGTTGCCATAAATAAAATCGCAATCACCATGGTTAGGGTCAAAATACCTTGTAGCGGGTTTTGTAGTAGCTCAATACCAATAAATATGCCAAGTACACCGCCGATGGCCGCCAACACTTTACCCGTCGTGGTATAAGCACGGAACAGGGCAATAAACTGTAAAATACCAACCAAAAGAAAGACGAATCCAGCCAGTTGTTCGGCAGCGAAACTGGCGCTAAGCGGATTAAAAAAAGCAAAGATACCGCCAAGAATACTGATGATACCAACGACTAGCCACAGTGTACGACTCATAAGATCCCCTTACTTTATATTTATAATGCGCAAATGATATCGCAGGTTATTGGCAGCCTTGTATGACGGTAGTAATGTATTCAGGTAATCCTGTTACCATCGGTGCCTAGGCGTTGTACTATGCTTATAACCCTGCTAACGGTTTAGGCGTAATATACCTATCATCCAAACGATTCTTGGCGTCAAATTATTTATCAACCCAGCCCTGCTGTCGGGCATAGGCAAGTTGCTCGGGCGTATCGATATCATAGCTCAGCTGTTTATTGAAGACTGTACTGATTTCACTGGGCGAGAGCGCTCTGATTAAATGACGTAGGCCTTTGTCTCCACGTATATGAAACTGCCATTGTTTAAGTAGCTGATAATCGATAACTAACGGTAGACCAACGATGGGATTTTTCGTTTCATTTTTGACCTCGGCTTTACGCTCGATATGGTCGTCTTTTGATAACGTATCGAAAATCTGCCAATACTCATAAGCGCTAGCAGCCACTAGATGCTTACCGGCTAGCAATCCATTAACATGTTCCATATCCAATAAAACTTGGTCAACCCCCATAATCAACACTCGCTCAAGCGCTTCATGATTAAAATCTTTATCATTAACAAACTGAGTCAAGGCTTCAATAGCAGTATAAAGACTATGTCCCATACCAGTTTCGGGCGTTTGGTTAATGACAGTTTCGATATGTAGATGGGTGTCGCTTAGTTTTGCTATCTCACTAGCTATCGATGCCTTGTTTTTAGGAATAACAACAATAATAACTTGCGGATTTGTGCTTGCTGCCAGTCTTATCATATGGCTAATTAACGGAACACCATTTTTACAAAGCAGCTGCTTAGCTTGACCCAGACGACGACTGAGGCCACTGGCTAAAATAATGATGCCATGGTTGGTTTGCTGCTCAAGGTTTTGATTTGATATTGCGGCGCTATTTGACGTCGAGTCACTTTTCTTCATACATCGCTCAATATTTCAGATGTCGTATTATTGCTCGCTGAAAATTTGGCAGTCGCAGTTTGCTTATGCATAACGGCGCTTATTTGTGCCATGATGCCAAGTGCTAAAGCTTCAGGGCCATCACCGCCTAATTTATAACCAATCGGATAGTGGAGTTTTTTCACGCCCTCACTTAAACTTGCCGGATTGTCTTTGACAGCACGAATCTCATTTACCAAGCGCTCGGTTCGATAACTTGGGCCTAATTGCCCAAGATATTTATAATGAGTAGGATGCTCTAACAATAGTGAAAGACGGGCACGGTCTTGGGTCAAACTGTGCGACATCAACGCGACCGCCGCATGACGACTGAGCTTCAGCAGTTTCTCATTATCGTCCAATGCGACTGGCATCACGATATCCGCTTCGGGAAAACGCAGACGCGTGGCATAGTGAACGCGACTATCAATAACGCTGACATGCCAATCTTGTAATTTTGCCATGGTCACAAGCGGCATCACATCATTCCCTGCCCCGCAAATAAGCAAACGGTGTTGTGGTTGTAGACGCTGGATAAGCCATTCTGTGGTGATATCACCGTTTTTTAGGACAACGTATTCGGTATTTTTGTTAGAAACTTCATGCGTTGACAGTTTTTTAATGGTATCTCTAATCTCATGAGTAAAAATATTCGATTGCTCAATGAACCCTTTATTGCCCATACTAGCGCCACTGACAAAAGTTATTTTTTCGTTAGCAATATAGTCTTTCAAATCTAGCCGAAGCCCAATGGGTAAATGGTATTGATCATTTGCGCGAATTAACGTCGCTATCGTTGTAGGATTTTGGCTACGACGAACATGACGAATAACTTCTAAAAACGGCCTTGCGGCTGTCAAACGCTCAAACAGTACATGAACCTTGCCATTACAGCCCAAACCGAAATTTAGCTCATTTTCTAAATCGCCATTTCCATTGCCATTACTTTCACTATCATCATCTGCCTCGTCACTCTCATCACTACCCGTTTGATAAACCTGCACGTTTGCGCCATGACGCGTCAACCAAAAAGCACGTTTGATGATATGTGGTTCTAGGCAACCACCGCTAATCATCCCAACCGAGCGTCCATCAGCGCAGATAAGCATCATTGCCCCAGGCCGACGATAGGCCGAGCCTTCGGTACGTACTACCGTTGCTAACACCGCACCGATGTTTTGCTGCTGCGCCTCGCCTGCGAGCTTTAGAATATCAGCGACCTGATTCATAGTGCCTCTTATCTCTATTTATTTTTATTTTAGTTTCAGTTTTAATGATTAAAATTGCATTTCGCCTTATAAAAACCCGCTAGTGATGGCCGCTAGCGGGTTTTTATATCAAGCATCAGTTAGCCATTCGTTAATATCGACTATCAACAATAGTTATTCTGGCAACTCATAAAGCAGCTTATCAAGAGTGATTGGGAAATCGTAAACGCGCACACCGACCGCATTATAAATAGCATTAGCAATAGCCGCCGCTGCTCCAGAAATCGCGGTTTCGCCAATCCCTTTGATATGCATGGGATTGGTATAAGGGTCATCTTCTTCGACCAATATTACCTCCAGTTGCGGCACATCGGCATTGACCGGCACATGGTATTCAGCAAGATCATGATTGCATAGGCGACCATCACGCTTATCATGGATGATTTCCTCCATAAGCGCCGAACCAATACCGAAAACCATACCCCCGTAGCATTGTGAAGTGGCGGTTTTATGGTTAAGAATACGTCCGGCAGCAAAGGCGCCCGTCATGCGTTTAAGACGAATCTCGCCAGTCACTCTATGGACGGCGACTTCCGCGAAATTGACACCAAACGACGCTTGGCGATGGCTTTTGGCATTTTTTCCTGGTTTGATTTGACCTTTAGCGCTCATTTTTTTCTCATCGCATGCAGCGATAATATCTGCCAATGCATAAGACTGAAAATTGCTAAAATCGTATTTTTCTGCAGCAGACTCGGGTAAAGCTAAACCCGTTTTTTCAGTGACTGTATCTTTTAAATCTAGCGCTTTGTCTTTAAGCGTTTCAACCGCTGCTTCTGTTACGCTAGGGTCATGTTCACCTGCTCGTTTAATCTGACCTTTATCAAGCTGAATGGTGTCTGGATAAAGCCCGACTTTTTCTGCCAACATATCGCGTAGTTGCTCACAGGCAAGATAGATACCGCTCCCTGCACTTGCGGCGCCCACACTACCACCCGAACCTGAAGCCGGTGGCAACTCACTATCACCCAGCTTCATCTCGATATGGTCTATTGGTAAGCCTAGTAAATCAGCGGCAACCTGAGAAAATACCGTATAAGAGCCCGTACCGATATCGGTCATATCGGTTTCGATAATGGCTTTAATGCCAAGGGCTTTTGAATCGTCAACTTGCAGTGTCGCCCGCGCCTCTGACGGTTTTAATTGGTTACCACGAGCGGATGCCGCCATCCCCGTACCAATCCACCAATCTCCCTCTAACTGACTGACAGGTTTATGATTGCGCTGCTCCCAACCGAATTGCGCCGCCCCTTGCTCCATACAAGCAAGTAGCTGCCGCGTCGAAAACGGAATGTCTTGGCTTGGGTCTTGCTCAGGCTCGTTACGACGTCGCAGCTCAAGCGGATCGATATTCAATTGCGTGGCCAATTCATCCATCGCACATTCAACCGCAATCATACCGACCGCTTCACCGGGTGCGCGCATAGAGCCAGAAAGCACGTAATTCATATCTACTTGTTTATAATTCACGCGGCGATTTTCACCGCGGTATAAATATTTAGTCGATAATGCTGTCGGCTCAAAAAATGCCTCACCCGGTAAATTACTGCCAACGGTATCGTGAATAAAGGTATTGATGATGCCGTCTTTATCACAGCCAATGGCGATACGCTGGCGAGTGTTTGAGCGTCTAACGGTCGCTTCCATCACTTGCGGACGCGTCATACTGATCAGCACCGGACGACCAAGCTCTTTTGCCGCAATCGCTGCTGCAATCGACTCAGGCGCGATACCCAATTTACTACCGAAACCGCCACCAACAAAATAAGAAATTAGTTGGACCTGATCTTTTTTTAGATCTAAAGCATCCATCACTTGCTGTTTGCAAGGTGCAATCATTTGGTTTGAGGTATACATGATGAGCTTATCGTCTTCCCAATAAGCCAGCGTCGCATGCGGCTCCATCGGCGAGTTGCTTTGACTTGGCGTATGGTAAAAGCGATCGAGAGTAATTTCCGCTTGCGCCAAGCCTTTTTCAGGGTCGCCTGTAACAGAATTTTTATCTGGGCCCTTTTGCTCATTGACATCATGAGCACTTGGCAGCTCTTGGGTAAAGTTTAATGCCGCTTGTTCGGTCTCATTTTTATAAGTGACTTTAAGGGCATTAGCGCCTTCGGTCGCCGCTTCAAAAGTCTCAGCAACCACTACCGCTATCGGCTGCCCGTGATAATAAATCTCGCTAGCGCCTTGGGTTGGTGCTTCGGTCTCACCGCCTTGCTGTGAGTTTCGCAAAAAATGCTTAGGATCGGTCACCACTTTGATGATGCCAGGAATATCTTCTAAAGCACTGCTATCGATATTTTCCACTTGTCCTTTGGCTATTTTCGCGCCAACTAAAACGCCGTAAACTTGATTTTCTCGATAAAACTCTGCTGAGTAAGGTGCTTGTCCGCTGACCTTTAACGAACCATCAACACGGTTAATCGGTTTGCCGACCAAATTGCTTGCTGTTTTGTCAAAAAGCGAATCGACAGGCTCATTCATCATCATTTTTTTGGTAGGTTCTGATGGCAATACTGAGTCCAATAATGACATGATTATGCTCCCTCGCCCGCTAAGGCGCGCTGAATAACTTGTTTAAGTAGGCGACGCGTCAATGGTATTTTAAAATCGTTTTGACCGTGACCTTTGGCCTCTTTTAATAATAAGTCTGCGGCTTGTGCGATCGTAGCGTCATCACCCGCCGTGCCCGTTAATAATGCTTCAACGTCTTCATTACGCCACGGCATCACCCCAATACCACCAAACGCCAAACGTACAGTCGCCAAATTACCCGTATCATCGCTCTCGATGACAGACGCACAAGACACTAAGGCAAAGGCGTAAGAAGCGCGGTCACGTACTTTGTCGTAGGTATGCATGCCTTTGATAGGCGATGGTAAAACAACATGAGTGATAAGCTCGCCACTCTCCAAGACATTTTCGATATGCGGCGTGTCTTTTGGCAGACAATAAAAGTCTTTGACTGGAATAGAACGGGTCGAACCATCTGCTTTCACCGTTTCAATGACAGCGTCAAGCAACCGCATTGCCACCGCCATATCAGAGGGATGTTGAGCAATACAGGCATCACTTGTACCTAAAACAGCTAGGGTACGGTGCTCGCCATTAATCGCTGGACAGCCACTACCGGGTTCACGTTTATTGCACGGACTGTCGGTCTGATAAAAATAATAACAACGCGTGCGCTGTAAAAAATTACCGCCAGTGGTGGCTTTATTACGCAGTTGACCCGTCGCGCCAGCTAAAATAGCGCGCGATAATACCGGATAATTGGCAATGACCTCCGGATGCGCCGCCAAATCACTGTTGGTGACCAGCGTACCGATACGTAATCCGCCATCAGCAGTCGTTTCGATTTGCTCAAGCTCAAGACGGGTGATATCGACCAATTTGGTTGGTGTTTCAATCTCAAACTTCATTAAATCTAAGAGATTGGTACCACCGCCGATAAATGACGCATCTTTTGAGCTGGCAGCAGTCGCTGCTTGCTCAGGAGCTTCGGCACGGACATAGTCAAAGCGTTTCATAAGTGAGCTCCTAATTGGGCGTTATGGTTTTTATTTTGTGACGCCTCATTTTGCGACGGCTTACTAAGCTGAGTTTCACTAGGCGGCGGCGACCAAATACCGGTAACGCTTGCAGCATCTGAGCCTTTTGTAGGTATAGTATTTTTTGTAGTTATAGTAGTAGAGACAGCTTTACCTGTTACGTTATTTTCCAAGACTTGCGAGATGGCATTAATAATGTTCGGATAAGCCGAACAGCGACAAATATTACCGCTCATGCGTTCGGCGATTTCTTGTACCAGCAAGCCATCAGGATTTTGCAAATCGGTAGTCACATAGCTTGGCCAGTTTTGCTTAATCTCTTCAATCAAAGCAGTGGCTGAACAAATTTGCCCCGGCGTACAGTAACCGCACTGAAACGCATCGTGGTCTTTAAACGCTTGCTGTAAGTCTGAGAGCGATTCAGGCATTCCAATGCCTTCAATCGTCGTAATCTCATCACCGTCGTGCATGATCGCAAGGGTCAGGCAAGAATTAACCCGTCGCCCATTAATGAGCATGGTACAAGCGCCGCATTGACCGTGGTCGCAGCCCTTTTTGGGTCCAGTAATTTGTAGATGCTGGCGGCAGACATCAAGCAATGTCGTGCGCGGATCAAGATTATCGAGCTGATAATCTTGCTGATTAATCATTAACGTCAAGGTAGACATGCTGGCTTCTCGCTGGCAGTTATTCATAAAAGGATAAGTGTGCACGCTCTTAAACAGCGTCAATCGTTTCATTATGGCGTATCAAAAACAGCGCTTTGTTTTTACTTTGTAGTCATTGCAGTGTAGTTTTTTTAAGCAAATAGTGAGGATAAAACTTTTTTGTCAACTTTTGAACCTACGATAACTCTCCTTTACAACTGCGGTTGGCTGCTTAACCTCGTTAGTAGAACCTGTAACTTAGCAACCATTGTAATCACGATTTCATTCTCTTAATATGGATTCAACTTTATAAAACCTTCTATAAATAAATCGAACATAATCAATAAAATAGGTATAAAAATATGGAAAACTCAAATCAACCGCTATCCGGAAAACCTCTGCGCATCGATATCGTCTCAGACGTGGTTTGCCCGTGGTGTATCATCGGTTATCGTCAATTGGCTGAGGCGCTCAAGCAAACCAATACCGAGCACGAAATACACTGGCATCCATTTGAGCTAAATCCTAATATGCCAAGCGCAGGACAAAATTTGCGCGAGCACATTATGAAAAAATACGGTTCGAGCAAGGAAGAATCAGACGCGAGCCGCCTTAGAATGACGCAAGCGGGCAATGAAGTTGGCTTTGAATTTAATTTCAACGATGACACGCGGATACACAATACTTTTAATCTGCATCAGCTGTTGTATTGGGCAGGTCAACAAGGACAAAAGCCGATGCATGACTTAAAGCAGGCGTTATTTGGCGCGCACTTTACCGATGGTCGCAACATCTCTGATAATACGGTGCTGGCTGATATTGCAGCGGAAGTTGGACTTAATCGTGAAGAGGCGCTGGCTGTGCTGGAGGATCAGCGTTTTGCCAAAGAGGTACGCGCAGAAGAGCGCCACTGGCAGCAGCAAGGTATCCAAAGCGTACCAGCAATGATTTTTAATGAGCGGCACTTGGTCAGCGGCGCGCAAGGCGTGGACAATTACGTCAATATTTTACAACAATTGGCTGCTATGCAAGAGTAAATAAAGCTTTGCTAATAGGACTATGATTAATGAGTAAAGAAAAATTACTGACGCTGTCAGACGAAGCAGAAGAAATTGTCTTGGATAAGCTTAGAGAGTATATGAGCGAGGAATTTGATGTTGATATTGGCAACCTGCCTGCTAAGTTTTTATTGGATTTTATAATCGAAACCTTGGGACCACTTCTCTACAATCAAGTGGTCGACGATATTGAACCTTGGTTATACGATAGATTTACAGGCGTTTTAGAAGATATGCACAGCTTTAAAAAAGATTAAAAGGCATACAAAAAAACGCCGCCCCATTATAGGAGCGGCATTTTTATTTAATAGCGTTAAAAAAGCTTAGCTATCTAAGCATCATTCTAGAAATGCACCACAGAGCGAATACTCTCACCTTTATGCATCAAGTCAAAAGCTTCGTTGATATCTTCTAACGGCATGGTATGAGTAATAAAGTCTTGTAACGGAATTTCTCCTGCTAGGTAGCGCTCGACGTAGCCTGGCAACTCTGAGCGACCTTTGACACCACCAAAGGCTGAACCGCGCCAGACGCGACCTGTGACTAACTGGAATGGACGGGTTGATATTTCTTGCCCTGCGCCCGCGACACCGATGATGACTGACTCGCCCCAACCTTTATGGCAGCACTCTAACGCTGAGCGCATGACATCAACATTACCGATACATTCAAACGAATAATCAACGCCGCCATCGGTCAGCTCAACGATGACATCTTGGATTGGCTTATCGTAGTCTTTTGGATTGATGCAATCAGTCGCGCCCAATTTTTTGGCCAATTCAAACTTGCTTTCGTTAATATCAATGGCAATAATACGGCTGGCCTTGGCCATTTGTGCACCGATAACCGCTGATAGTCCGATACCGCCTAAACCAAAGATGGCAACCGTTGCACCTTCTTCGACTTTTGCAGTATTCATGACAGCGCCCATACCAGTGGTCACGCCGCAACCAAGTAAGCAAACTTCTTCTAGCGGCGCTTCTTTGTTCACTTTTGCCAATGAAATCTCTGGCAACACCGTATATTCAGAAAAGGTTGAGCAACCCATATAATGGTAAATTGGCTCGCCATCTTTATAAAAGCGCGTCGTACCGTCTGGCATTAAGCCTTTACCTTGGGTCTCACGTACCGCCGAGCACAGGTTGGTTTTACCTGAGCGGCACATTTTACAGACGCCGCACTCTGCAGTATATAAAGGAATGACATGGTCGCCGACTTGCACGCTGGTGACGCCTTCGCCGATTTGCTCAACGATACCGCCGCCTTCGTGGCCTAAAATTGCAGGAAACACACCTTCTGGGTCTTCACCAGATAAGGTGAACGCATCGGTATGACAAACACCACTGGCGACAATTTTCACCAGTACTTCGCCTTTTTTGGGCAGCATCACATCCACTTCTTCGATAGACAATGGCTCATTTGGCCCCCACGCAATGGCGGCTTTGGATTTGATAAAGTTATCTGACATAGTATTCTCTCTTTTTAATTAATTTTATCGTTTATTATCCGCAGACCAATTTAGCTTATAGCGCTTACTTGATAGAGGCAAGCGCTAGTTATAGCAGTTTATATTTGAGCTGTTTGTAAAGGATTCATTTTATGCTGTCCATTATAGTTGTTTCTGCTGTGATAACAATATGCTATATTTGCAAATATCTTTTACACAATGGTAATAATCATGCGCTGGGATGGCATTAGCGAGTTCGTCTATGTGGCGGAATACGAAAGCTTTACACGAGCAGCAAAAGAATTGGGTATTTCAACCGCGCAGGTCAGTCGGCAGATAAGCGCCTTAGAAAAACGCCTTAACATTAAATTGCTCTATCGTACGACGCGCAAGGTATCGCTGACTGAAGAAGGTCGGGTATTTTATCAGCATTGCCGCGGTGTGCTTGACGGCTTAGATGCGGCCGAACAAGCCGTAAGCAATTTACAAACCAAACCCCAAGGCAGAATTAAACTGACCGCCCCTGTCACCTATGGCGAACAGCAGTTATTGCCCCTTATCAATGATTTTATGGTGCAATACCGCGATATCGAAGTGACGGCTTTTTTAAGCAATCAAAAAATTGACTTAATTGAGGGTGGTTATGATTTGGCGATTCGTATTGGCAAATTAAGCGACTCAACGATGATGGCAAAAAAACTTAGTCATCGTACCAATTTTGTCTGTGCCGCGCCCGCTTATCTAGAAAAGTACGGCGTACCATATTCTCTAGTCGACTTAAGACAACATAATTGCTTACTTGGTACGCGGGATTATTGGCACTTTATAGAAAATGATAAAAACGCTGATAAGGAAATAAACTTACGCGTCTCTGGCAGCGTGCAATATAACAGCGGTCACAGCCTAGTCGATGCGGCACTAAAAAGCTTGGGTATCGTGCAGCTACCTGATTATTATGTACAAAAACACTTAGCGTCCGGTGCACTGGTTAGCGTGTTAGATGACTATAGAGAGCCTGAGGAAGGGATTTGGGCGATTTATCCGCACAATCGTCATTTATCGCCAAAAATCAGATTGCTGGTGGACTATTTAGCAGAGCGCTTATCTTAATAAAGCTTGAAAGTGGCGATTTAGGATTAAGGCTACTTATTGTTGTAAGTTAAGTAAAGTCTTATTTTGACGACTTAGCACGTGTTATTGGAGCGTTTAACTCTACTTTTAGCTTTTTTGCACATTCAATAATTTTCTTACGATCGGCCGCTATAGCGCCATATTCAAGCGCGGTTTTACGCATTTGCACCGTGACGTCATAATGCGGATAGCTGGCGTATTGATGAAATAAGCGCTTATCTACTTCAATCAGTGCGGCAAAATCGTGCAACTCTTGCAAGGTATCAGCCAGCATATGGCACCATTTATAGCCTTTAAATTCTATTTGCATAAAATCCACGTAAATTGCCATATGCCTGCACTCCTCTATTTTTACTAAAAATTTATCACGCTCTAAACAGCACCTTCAAAAACAGCCATTAAAACAATTCACTTGTCTCTTTCTTGAGCTGTTTAAGCACCGTTTGATATTCGCTATCGCTGGTTGTAAGGGTACTTAAACGGCCATAGCGTAGCTTGCGATAGTGTTGTTGAATCTGCTCAATTTTTACTTGGACAACTTTTGAATCACCACTAGCAGTTAGCTTACTGGCATTATTATGCTTACTACTATTTTGACCACTGTCATCATCGATTGCGCTTGCCAAACGCGCAAGCCAAGCCAACTGCCCTTCACTCTCTGAACGCGCTAACGATTTATCCGCTTTAGCGATGCGTTTTGAGAGTTGGGCAAGCGGCAGGTCTGCTGGGTGCCAACGTTTGCGGCGACGCTGCCAGATAACAAACACAAGCATTGCCATAACGCTAATGGCACTTACTGCCAACCAAGTGATTTGCTGCATGATTGAGCGAATATTAAACCATTTCAGTAGCGAATCCGCTTGCTTATCTTGATCGTAACCAACGACGTCCTTTTGCCAATAGTAGCTCGCTTGGTCTGACAGACGGCGTAAGGTTTGCAGCATTTGATACTGCTGATAGCTGATTTGTGCCCCAGCGCCCTCGCCAAACATTGCTGCTCCTCGCGCCTGTGTCAACGCATCCATGCCTTGCTCGACGCGCTCAGGGGCGACAAAAGCTGTCGGATCGACACGTACCCAGCCTTGACCGTCAAGCCAGACTTCCGTCCAAGCATGCGCGTCCATCTGCCGCACTTCCCAAACGTTACCGTTACGACTAGGCTCTCCGCCTTGATAGCCGGCGACAACGCGAGCAGGAATACCAGCGGCGCGCAGCATAAAAGTAAAGCTAGAAGAATAATGCTCACAAAACCCCGCTCTGGTGTCAAATAAAAACTCGTCAATACGGTTGGTATTTAAACGTGGCGGTGATAGCGTATAGCGAAAGTTCGTTTGATTTATCCAGCGCTCGATTGCCTGTATATAGCGCACGGGATCCGAGCCAGACTGGGCAAATAACTGCTGCGCCAGTAGGCGTGCTTGCGGATTACCGCTACTTGGTAGTGCAAGATTGAGACGGCGCGACGCCTCAGACAGCACAGGGTCGATACGCATCGGCGCAAACTGCAAGACATCGTAGCGCAGCTGCTGGGTAACTGGCTGATCTTTTCGTAAGGTAAAATTTGAGGTAATACTGATATCTTGCTGCTGAGCAAAAGGATAATCAAGGCCAAATAGCCAGTTTTGCTGCGTTGGCTCTAAGATAATTTGATAACGATTCGGGGTAATTTTCACCTCATCAGGAACGGTCGCTAAGGCATTCGCTATCCAATTTGGCATTTGCGGCGCGGGTTGCCATTCTCGTTGCTGCGGACTGGGACGCCATGTGACCCCGTCAAAATTACTAAAAACCAAACCACGCCAATAAAGCTGCTGCTGTGGCGGGCGCTTAACTGCAAACTCTACCCGAAAAGCCAGCTCAGTCGACTGGCCCAAATTTGCAAAGTCGCCGGGCGACATACTGTCAGAGACACCTGTAAACGCTTGCTGACCTGAGAGCTGTACTGACCATAGCGGCGGCAAGCGCGGAAAGAATAAAAACAGCACGACCAACAGCGGCAATGCGCCAATACCCAGCACACCCAAAGTACGCAGGCGACCATCACCGCGAGTATTGCCATCATCGTTAAGCGCTATAAACGCCAACAATACAATGACCGCACCGATGATTACCTCTAGTGTTGTCACAATGCCTTGATCCAACAAAAACAGTGAAGCAAGGACAAACAAAGATAAATTGAGCACCACATAGGCATCACGGCGCTTGTACAATTCCCACAGCTTACTGATAAGGCACAGTACTAAAAATGCCACACCCATATCCAGACCAAACGCCGTGTTATAAGTCACCCATAAGCCCACAAGCCCAAGTAAGAAGCCAAGCATTTGCATGCTTTGATAAACGCGCTTTAGATGCGTCAGTTTTTTAAACTTAGCTTTAATACGCGGTAGTTGGGCAATGATACTGACCAGCGCAAAACCTATAAGCCATAACGGCAAGTGCGCGGCATGCGGTAAAATAACAATAACTTGCGCAATTAATACCCAATAATACGCTGGCAAGGCAAATAGCTTGCGAGTCCATTTAGCATCGCTAGCCTGCTCAGTGTGAGAAGTGATATGTTGACCCAAAGCCAATTGTGCAAAGTTCGCAGGATTTATCTCTGTCTCATTTGCAGAGTAATTTTGAAAGTTGGTCATGGTGCTTTTGCCAACCTTAACAAGCATGCTCGTGCAAATGCCTCACCTTCACCCATCGGTGCATGAGAGGATTGATCAAAACGCATGTCATTCGGTAAGCGTATATTAAATGGGACGCCAAGTTCACCCAATGTCAGCACCCCATACGCCATTTGCGCCAGTTTTTGTTCATGCTGCGCCGCTGGCATATCAGCATAGTCTAAGGTTTGCTCATGGCCAACAGGATCAGCGAAATGCTTGGTAAACATCCCTTCGCCGCGCGCCACGTGACCCCAAGAAACGCGTGCTAACGACTCGCCTTCGATATAGTTATCAAGCCGCTCGAAGTCGTCTTGACCTTGGCGATATTGCCCGCCTATCGGCAAATCCTCCGGACTGGCAATGGCATATTGTGCTTGCCAGTCAAATACTTCAGGTTTTGGGTAAACCCACGCGCTACGGGCGAAATAGACATATGACCATGCGCGCATAATCCCTAAGGGGTAAACGGTTTTTATTTTTAATCTTGGTAGTTGCAACTGCCCACGACGATAAGTCTGCACCGGCAAACGAATGATTTGCTCGTCTTGTAGGCGCGTGACCAATACTGAGAGCTGACTATCAGCATTAATCTCATGTTGGTTATCGTTGTTTTTATTGGCTTTTCTATCGACCTTTTTATGAGGCTTTTGCTCAGTTTGCGCAGAGACAATTTGCTCAAAGGTAAATAATAACTGCCGTCTTGGTCGGCGGCTGTCATTACGCAGCTGCAACGTGACCCAAACAGGCGCGCCGGCTTCTGCCATGGTGATATCAAGCAGACGGACTTGCAGACCCGAGATATGGGCGAAGGTTACATGAAAGCTAATGAGCCAGACGCTGATGAGATAAAAGCACAGCCCCAATACCAAGTTATTACCATAGTTGATACCAGCGATAAAGGTGATGATTAATAAAACGGCAAACAGCAACCCTTCACGGCTAAAAAAGATATAGACGTTACGCAAATTCAGCGTCGCACTATCACTTTTGGGCGCACGCGAGGCAAACCAACGGCTTAACACTGAGCGAGCTGGTACGGTTAAGGCTTTTGGCAATATGCTCATGACTACCCTATCCTTACCATAAAAGATGCAAACAATTAAACAACGTCAGCCACATCTGCCAAAATGCGTTGGGCGATGGTTTGTGTCGCTTGTCCTCCCGTCACATGCGCAGGCACGAAACGCTGGCCAAGTCGATGGTCAGTGACCGCCGCAAACACCGCTTGAATATCTTCAGGCGTCACCTCCATATGTCCCGATACATAAGCATATGCTTGCGCCGCACGCTGTAGTGATAGCACACCACGCGGTGATAAACCATGATAATCAAAGCTTGCACGCGTTTTTGCGACCAGTCTTTGCAGATAATCCAACACCACATCGGCGACATATATTTGCTTGACCCCTTGCTGCGCTAATAATACAGCCTGCGTATCAAGCACTGCGGGCAGCTTTTTTAATAGCTCACGACGATTTTGTCCCTTTAACAGCTCGCGCTCAGCGGCAGGCGATGGATAACCAAGCGACAAACACAATAAAAAACGATCTAGCTGCGATTCAGGCAGCGGATAGACGCCCGCTTGCTGCAATGGGTTTTGGGTGGCTATGACAAAAAATGGCTGCGGCAATAGATAGGTTTGCCCATCTTGTGTCACTTGCCGCTCCTCCATCGCTTCTAATAACGCGCTTTGTGTCTTAGGGCTAGAGCGATTGATCTCGTCGGCGAGTAACAGCTGCGTAAAGATAGGGCCGGGACGAAACTCGAATTGCTGCTGACTTTGATCAAAAATACTCATACCCAAGATATCTGCTGGCAGCATATCATTGGTAAATTGCACGCGGCTAAAGCTTAACCCGAGCAATTGCGCCAAGCCTTGCGCCAACGTCGTTTTACCCATACCTGGCAGATCTTGCAACAACAAGTGCCCGCCTGCCAAAATACCACTGAGCGCCAGTTTAACCACCTCGGGTTTATCTAGCACTATTTGATTTAATTGCGCCATTAGCTGAGCAATTTTTTGCTGATTATGGCGATAGTCATTGGTGGCTTGGTTCATTATCGATTCTTGGCTCATTTTTTAATGAAATAGGTTTAAAAAAGAACACCTCTCTGTTAGGTATTTCTCAATCGAGCGTTGCTGCTATTTTGTTTCATCAACTGTTGGTACCGGTGCCCGCAGCGTTGATAAATAGGCAATCACATCGGCACGCTCCTTACTATCTGGCATCGGATCTGACAGCATTTTTGAATCGGGCATGGCTTTTTCAGCATCAGCGATATAAGTATCAAGCGTCTTAGCATCCCATACCCAACCTGATGCCGCAAGCCCTTCGCTATAGGTATAATCCTCTAGCTCGGCGGCTTTTGCGCCATAAATATTCATCAGCTGCGGCCCTTTTTTATTGAGCCCAGGGTTAAGCTGATGACACTGACCGCATGCGTCTTGGTATATCAGCGCACCGTTATCGGCATCACCCTCAGTATAAAGCGGCAGCGTGACCGGATCTCGATAATCAGGCGGTGTTTTTTCACAAGCGGTGAACAATAGCATAGCGGCACATACAGCGCCTAATGAGTATTTTTTGATAATAGACATGGTGGAATAATCTTAAATTGAGGAGCAGAGGCTATGTATGCGCCTACCTTCACCATAATACAAGGTAAAAAGGATAAACAAACATAACGCTGCGTAGAAGTATATATCGTTGCTAACCGTTAAACAGGGCTAATGTAACATGAAGTTTATTTACCCAAATTTAGCTCTCGCTTGCCACTTTTATGGTATTACTAGGTGCTTCTAAATAATAACTCTGTAAGTAGCGTGCGCCTACGCTCCACGCGACTGACATGGTCGCCGCATCTTCAATATATGGCATCAAGACATCAACGCTAATTTCATTGGTACGCATGATGAGCGACTTAACCGTTTCTAAATTCTCTGGGTTATCAAGGCTATCGACATAATTTCGGGCTAAGCGCACCATATCAGGCTGCACAAAATTGGCCAGCTCAACCGATTTAGCAGACGAGCCAAAATTATTAATACCCAGCTGACAGTTTACTTAGTTAAGCGCCGTAAATTGAGATTTCGCCACGGTTAAATGGTCAGCAATGTCTTTTTCATTAAACTGCAAGGTTAGCGCGCCCGCTCTGCCGCCAACTGCATTGATGAGTTGACTAGCAACGCTCGGTAGTTTTTTATCTATCAACGACGCATTGGTCAGTTGTACCAGTAACCTTGCATCTGGATGGGATTTACGCACATCATTGATTTTTTTACAGGCATTAATCAGTATCCAGCGATCAATTTTTTCAAGGAGCTTGTGCGCTTTAGCCACCGCCATAAACTGGTCAGGGGTCAGTACGGTATTGTTTGCATCGGCTAATGGCAGGCGTAGATACACCTCAAAGAAATCACTGCGATCATGATTGATATCATATATGGGCTGGAAAGACAACTCAAAGCGATTATTAGCAATAGCATCGACTAAAGACTCAGCAAGGGCATGATCATCACTATTGGCATGTTCGCTAGCGTCATATAAATGGTATTTATCACCATGATTGGAGGTTTCAATCATAATTTGATTGATAGCATCCAGAGCCCGTTCGAGCAACACTTTTGGCTCAGGCGTATTTTTTTCTATTTTTACGATCGCAATACTTGCCGTCGTACTTGTCGTCCGTTTATCCACTTCAATTAGCATATCACTAATGGTCGAGCCAATTTTCTTAGCCAATTTCTCAAGCGCAGCGGTATTTTGATTTTCTACCAAGATAGTAAAAGCGGTATCGCTAAAGCGACTCACATGGCTGTTTCCCTCTATCTCATTTGTCATTAGCTCATCTATTGATGAGGGCGACATAATAAGAACAGACTCATAATACGCAGTGATGGCGGTTCAATAGAATCTAGCAGGTCATTATTAGCAATCCTTGCTATATCTTTTATCGCTTTAGGGTCATAGTCTTTTTCGAGGGTATCATTTGTCTCTCTGCTTTTTATTGATGCCTCAGGGCCAAAAAATGAATGAACGTTTTTGCACGCCATATGCTCAGCCGTTGCTACTGGCTCTTTTGGTTTGGGCAATAGTCGCAAGGTACGAAAAACGGACAAATCGTCGTTATTGACAGCGCCACCATTAAATCTACCGTCAAATGTCTCTACCGCTAACCCTTTATCGGTGGCATGTTTTTTTGGCAAGGTATCGTAGCGGGGTTGCTGATAATCTGGTAACGCTTTGGCGACAATCAAACTTGATAAGCTTTGCTGGTTACTGACGCGGTAATGAATGTCATTGAATCCTGTGATGACGTGAGCCTCTTGTTTGGCACTTTGCTTGATGGGTAGTGTCAAGCGAGGCTGGATATAGCGATAGCTTAATGTCATGGCAACCGTGTTAAGCAAGCAATATTCAGCGCCTTCTCGACCATCCTTGATAAGTTTGTCCTTACGCGATTTCAAATAAGCGACCAGCGGTGCTAACTCGATAAATACACAATCATGATGGGCATCATAAGGATTAATCGCACAATGGGCGGTCAAATACGTCGGTGCGCTGTCACTATTTAAATTGACGAACACCTTTGTCTCCGTCTGCAGCTCTACCGTTATAATAAGGTGTTCACTCCACTCTAAGAGCAAACGCTGTACCATCAAGATATTGGCTCGGCGCATGGCACGCACGTTTAACAAGCTATGCAAACATAACTGAGCATATAGCTGATGGATAGTATCCGCACAGTGGGTGGTGATATAAGCACTGACATCAATATCAACTGTCCGCTGTTGGCAAGCCATATAGTAGAGCTGATTGATGTTAGACCATAAAGACGCTGTAGGCTTTTGGTAGCAAAGCGCTTCTTCAAACAGCAACTTTTGATACATCAACAGCGTCTGATAGGTCGCAATGGCCAAGGTAATTGACGAAGATTTGTCATTGGTAAAATAGCGCTGCCACAGATGGGTAGATGGTGATGGTTGATTATCTGCTAAAAAAGCAGTCTCTCGCTTTATAACACCGTCGTAACCCATAATCATTAAATAGTACAGCGATTTCACATGTGCTACATAGTCCAGCTGATAAGCGTTAAAAGCCTGCGTTTCATAGATATAATGCTGGCGCAGCAGCGCAATCAGCTGATTGGCCGCATCCAATACAATATTAAATAGCGTTAGGCGCTGGCGATCCTCTATATTTGCCGTACGCAGCTCTGTGAGCACTTGTTCTAACTGCTCTATTTGCTGCATCTCTGCCTGCAGAGGCAACAGCGCCGCCCATTTGCGTAAATGCTGCTCATCGCTATTAAACGATTTAGGCAATGGTTGCGATAAGGGCGCATCCGCTGTTAAATACTGCTGAAATGTCGATAAATTTACCATTACTATCCTTAGTAATTGCGTAGATTACCAATAGAAGTCGACCGCTATCTCTAGAGTTTACTTTTATAGACGACGACACTTAAGCACAAACCACTCGGGCACAAACTATTTAGGCATAGACTTCAAATTGACTGCTCAGTGACCGCTCTATGAGTTTGACTCAAATTGCTTTAACAGTGCCTATGTATGAAAATTTTTAAACTTATCACTAAAAACAACTGTAATAATCACTTAACCGTTATTTGTTTACTAAAATTTAGATGTATTATATTGCCTATTTTAAGATTCATTGTAAATATCAATCGGTACTTTAAAGGGTTTATTAGGCAGTTCGCGCACCAACTTTGGCACTAAATAACCAGGCAAAGCGGCGAGTAACGCCCAGTACAGCTGAATAGCTGCGCGCTCGTCACTATCAAAATGGGCAGCACCGTCTACTTTGTCCAAGACATGCAGATAATAAGGCAGAACGCCAGCGGCAAACAAGCGCTGACTCAATGCGGTTTGCACCGTCACGCTATCATTGATACCCTTTAACAGTACCGCTTGGTTTAATAAAGTGACGCCCGCCGCGCGCGTACGCTGCAAATACTCAGCGGTCAGCGCATCAATCTCATTGGCATGATTACAATGAATCACCATCACTATTTGGCAGCGACTTTGCGACAGTCTATCCAATAGCGCCTCATCTAAACGCGCTGGAATGACCAATGGCAAACGAGTATGCAGCCTGATGGTGGTCAGTTGCGGAATCGCTTCTAAGGTATCGAGCCAAGAAAATAAGCGTCTGTTGGTGACATTTAACGGGTCACCGCCGCTTAAAATCACCTCGTTAATCTCAGGATGGGCGCTAATATAATTGATAATATGCTCTTTGGCATCGGCGGTTGGCATATTGGCGCTATAGTCAAAATGCTGGCGAAAGCAGTAACGACAATGGACGGCACAAGCACCGGTAATGGTTAATAAGACTCTTGATTGGTATTTATGCAATAAACCCTTTACTGGATTGTGCGTATTTTCGCTTAAAGGGTCTGCCACATAACCGGTCACAGCGATTTGTTCTTTTTTATTGGGCAATACTTGTTTAAGCAGAGGGTCATCAACGTCACCGACCGTCATTTTTGCTACAAAACCGCGCGGTACACGCAGCACAAAATGTTCAGGTATATAAACCTCTGAGCGCAATGATTCAAGCTTTAACAGCTCAAGCAACTCATCAATAGAGGTTATCGCTTCCGATAATTGCGTTTGCCAGTTTTTTTGTGTGATTAAATGGTTTATCATGACAACCTTATACCTGTGCCCAAAAGCCGCTATTATACGCTCTTAGTACGTCCGCTATCAAAGCGTACGAATTATTCTACAACCTTGTGCATCATAGGCAGCTTTAGCACAGCAAGGCGCAAACCCCACATCCAATTATTGATGACAATACTTACAACCCTTAGGAGTCTTCCGTGGCAAGTTTTTCTACTAACGAATTTAAAGCTGGTCTCAAAGTCATGCTCGATGGCAATCCGTATGCCATTCTTGAAAATGAGTTTGTCAAACCGGGTAAGGGGCAAGCCTTTAACCGTGTCAAAATGCGCAACTTACGCAGTGGTCGCGTGCTCGAGCAGACGTTTAAATCAGGCGATAGCTTGGAAGCGGCGGATGTCATCGATACAGAAATGAACTATCTTTATAACGATGGTGAATTTTGGCACTTTATGCACCCTGAGAGTTTTGAGCAATTACAAGCCGACAAAACCGCGATTGGTGATGCACTAAAATGGCTAAAAGAAAACAGTAACGCGCTTTGCACCATCACCCTATTCAATGGTGTGCCATTATCGGTCACGCCGCCTAACTTTGTTGAACTGCAAATTACTGAAACCGATCCAGGTGTGCGCGGAGATACGTCAGGTGGTGGCGGCAAACCTGCAACCCTAGAGACAGGTGCTGTGGTACGTGTGCCGTTATTTGTCCAGCAAGGTGAAGTGGTTCGTGTTGACACCCGTACCGGCGATTACCAAACGCGCGTTAACTAAGCGTCTTTATCTCGTTTAAAAAAAGCTTAACCGCTATTAGGGGTTAAGCTTTTTTAATGTCAAATGCTTTTTAGATGAGGAAATTATTCTTCCATCGATTGCTTATACATCAGCCAGTATTGCACCAAAGCATTAAGCTGCTCTTGTTTAAAGGGTTTGGTGCAATAATCCTGCATACCGACATCAAGATATTTTTTACGCTCACCATCCATCGCATTGGCGGTCAAGGCGATGATAGGCGGCAATGCTTGCGGGTCATAAAGCTCATGCAGTTTAATCGTCGCTTGTACACCATCCATAATCGGCATGTGATGATCCATCAAAATGACATCATACTGCTCAGGATTTAACGAAAAAACCTCTATGGCTTGTTGTCCATCCGTGACGTGAGTGACCGTATGACCGCTATTGTTCAGTGCTTTTTTAGCAATCATGGCATTGACGCTATCATCTTCGACCAGCAATATATGACCAATAAGCTCATGACTTGGTTCTGTCATACCAAAGTCGTTTGAGTCTTGCCAGCTCTCGTAATGCGCTTCATCGATAGGAGGTAGCGGCAATAATACGGTGAAAGTCGTACCAATACCGACGGCACTATCTACTTCGATATAGCCGCCCATCAGCTCTACCAAAGATTTACAAACTGACAGACCTAGACCTGTTCCACCATAAAGGCGATGAGTCGATTTATTGGCTTGATCATAAGCATCAAATATCGCCTCTAAAGATTCTGGCTTGATACCGACACCGGTATCTGTAACCTCAATACAAAGCGTCATGTCTTGATGATTAACCGAACCACTATCATCAGTATTATAATGAGAAGCTTGCTCTACTTGTAGCTCATGACTGCATATAGACTTATGATTACCGTATTTATCCTCACAAGGGTTGTTTTCCATGTGTTTAACGTCAATGGTCACCCGTCCGCCTTCACGGGTAAATTTAATGGCGTTATTGACCAAATTTACCATGATTTGTTTGATGCGTACCGGATCACCCTTGATATAAGGCGATAATGCCTCGGTATAATGATAATCTAACGTCAAACCTCGCTGACGGGCTTTGACCGCAAATAAACTCACCACTTCGTTACAAAGGCTCGATATATTCATCGGTATTGAATCGATGGTCATTTTGCCCGACTCAACCTTTGATAAATCTAAAATACCGTTAATAATCGCCAATAAGTGCTCGTTTGAGACTTTAATATTATCGACGTACTCTTGTTGTTCAGCGCTCAGCTTAGTCTCAGCGAGCATCTCAACCATACCAATGATGCCATTCATCGGCGTACGTATTTCGTGGCTCATGTTGGCCAGAAACTCTGACTTCATCTCATTAGCATGCTTGGCATGGCGCTGCTGGTCTTGAAGTTTCAAAGCATCGGCAGCCATCGCAGCAAACTTCGCCAATATATCTGCGTCATTATCGGTAAAATCGTAGTGCGCTTGCATATCCATCAAACATAAAGAACCCAAACTATAGGTCTTGCCATCTTCTTGCATAATAATCGGCGCGCCAGCATGAAAACGCAAATATGGCGCTTCTGTCACCAAAGGGTTTTGACTAAAGCGACTGTCCTCTGTCAAATCTGGCAGTACCAAAACCTCATCCGACAGGACAGTATAATTACAAATAGCGACTTTGCGTGACGTTGTACAAATACCATCGAGCCCATGCAGCGATTTTAAATACTGGGTTTCCTCATCCATAAAGGTAATGGCTACGACTGGCATATTAAAAAACAATTTCGCAAGCTCGGTTAAACGCGCAAAAGCAGGTTCTTCATTATTGTTGAGTACCTGATATTTTTTGAGTTTACTAATACGCTCAGCGTCTTCCGCAGCGACAGGATAACGATAACCGATTTCTGACGAGTTAGATGTAGACAAAATGGACTCCGTTAATTCAGGTCAGACGCTTGGCTTGACCGCCGCCTGTTTGAGCAATAATTGTAATGCTTCACTAACCATCAGCATCGCGACCACTGAGGTGACGACGACCGCCGAACCATAGCCACCGCAGTGTAAACCGCCTGTTTGACAGCTTTTATCAACACGCGGTGGCTCTGTCGAATAGACACATTTGATGCCAAATCTCTCTTTAAGCGTACTATTAATCCCTTTTTCATGGCGCAGTTTATTGCGTAGCTTTGCCAACAACGGATCTTGATAACTATCGCGTAAATCGCTTACACGAATTTGACTCGGGTCTATTTTACCACCTGCTCCGCCTGCACACACCAATTTTAGTTTGTTAAAACGGCAATGCAGGGCAATAGCAAGCTTAGCATTCATATCATCAACACAATCTAAAATAACAATTGGATTTTTTTGCATAGCCATTTTTGCTTGCTCGCGCGTGGGCAATAATGCTGCGACATTTTCAGGTGTTAAAAAATCATCTATCAGATTTATTTCAACTTTCGGATTAATCTCACGGATACGTGTTGCCATTGCCGCAATCTTACTTTGACCAAAGGTACTGTCTAACGCGGGTAGCTGACGATTGACATTTGACGCCACCAATATGTCCAAATCAATCAATGTAATCGTACCAACGGCGGTGCGAGCCAGCGCTTCTGCCGCCCAAGAACCCACCCCGCCAACGCCAATGACGTAAACATGCGCTGCGGCAAAGGTATCGACAGCAGAGGCACCATACAATGTTTGCGTGCCTTTAAAACGGCGTTCATACTGCTCGGACGATTCATCAATCACATCGACGCTGTCAGCAGCAAGTTGTTGCTCGCTGCGCGCAGTGACCTCTTTATTAACTAAAGTATCTGTTTGCTTTATAGTTTGCTGCAATTGTGTCTCTTCGGTCATAACAAATTAAAGCTCGATTAAAAGGTTGTTTATTATTAATAAGTATCTTGGACTACTCTTGAACTGGATAACGCCAATCGGTACGTAAAGCATTGCAACTGTTGTGCCAAAATTGCTCGGCAAGCGTCTCGGTTGGCACAGCAAGTAATTCACTTAAACTGCCTAATACATAAGGTAAGTTGGCTGGGACATTTCTATCATGAGCGGGTGCATCGCCCCATTCATCATCTGGGCTTTGGCCAAGTGCTGACTGACTACCGCTCGAAACTTGACACATTATCGGCGTCATATCTGGGCAATCTGTCTCGATGACCAAACATTCAATACCATAAGTATCGACCGCTGCTTGAATCGCACGGCGCAGCTTTTTGGCATTTGGATTGGTCACCTGACCGGTCACCCCAAGTTTAAAGCCCAGTTTTACAAAGGCTTTTGCTTCTTGTTCACCGCCACTAAAACTATGGGCAACGCCGCCAAGCTCATGAGCATCATAGTCATGCGCCTTTAACAACGCCAATGCTTCAGCATGCGCTTTACGGATATGTAGCATCACAGGTAACTGCTGGCTCACCGCCATATCCAATTGGGCTTTAAAAAAACGCGCTTGCTTGGCGACCATATCAGGCTGTTTCATCTCATCCGTAAAGGTATCAAAGCCGATTTCACCGATGGCCAAAGGACGTTTGTCATTTAACATCTGCGCCATGTTTTCTAAATGCTCATCCGTATGATTATCGATATAAAAAGGATGCAAGCCTAGGGCAATATGCGCATGCAGAGAGATTTCTTTTTGCTCAAATGTCTGTCCTGCAATAGCGTGCACCTGTTTATTAATAAATTCTTTAGTTGCGTATAAACGGTCAAAATGCCGTTGTAAATACCCTACCAATACCAAATGGCGCACGCCTCGCTGATACGCTTTTTGTATTTGCTCCTCTCTGTCGACATCAAACACGGGAGCGTCAAAATGGGTATGGGTATCAATGAGAGGAAAAATTGTAGGCAATTTCTCATTAGCGTTAAATGAGGCGTAAATCGCAGTCATCAATAGCCTCCAAATTTAATGGTTTTCATTATTTTTCTTAAATATAGACGTTTATTTTAAATTAGAGACTTTATTAGCTGCTTTTTCGTCAGGCACTTTATCATCGTTATTATGATTTGATAATTGGCTATCGGCCTTTTTACTACTACGCCGCGGAATCAGTAATAAAGCCATGGTAACCGCACTTAAGGCTAACCATTTCTTTTTCTTTTCATTATCAAGATTGCTCATTAGTGGCGCCTATAGGTTCTAGCTACTTTTACTATTAACTTAAAAATCACTAACTTAACCCAGTCTACTTAAAGGACAGTTATTTAAATAATTATCTTAAAAAATTGCTTATAAAAGCAATATGTTATTAGATTCACTCTAATTATACGCTCCTCTAAAATGTACTGTGTTTATCTGTGTTATGAATACGCAAGCTAATGTACGGCAGCGCTATCATGCCGTACATTTACTGATGAGATGGGCTGTATTCTAATCAAGAAGTTAGCGCCTGCGTTATCCATTCGCAAGCGCTCTATATTAGAATTTAGCGTTTTAAAGGATACGTGGTGATGCCACTACTACTTGGCGTATCTACTTTGGTAAACCCTTGTGAAGTGGTTTTTGGCGTTTGGTCACGCTTAGGTACCAGTGGATTGAGTGGCATCAATTCATAGTCTGCGCTGACATTGCCATTCCAGCCTTCTGTACCGCTAAGTGGCAGCTGTTTAATAGTGCCGTTTTTGTCGATAACCAACTGTAGGACGCGCATCTGATTGTATTTGCGCTCAGTCACACTAGCGACAGCGCCGCCGTCACGTAAGATGGTCGGCTGCAAAAATATGATTAAGTTACTCTTTTGCGTGCTGTCATTATCAGAACGGAACAGCCGTCCGATGACGGGTACACTGCCCAAACCGGGAACTTTTTGTTGGCGGGTAGTGGTGTTATCGCGCATTAAACCACCCAAGGCAATGGTTTGCTGATCGTCGGCTAGGATGGTGGTATTAATCAAGCTTTTATTGGTAATCAGGCCACTGGCATTGGCGGCACTGCCAGGTACTACCGACGAAACCTCTTGCGAAACCTCTAGACGTACGGTGCCATTGTCGCCGATATGAGGTATAACATTTAGATTAATACCAATATCTTGGCGATCAATGGTCTGGAATGGATTGGTTGATGAGTCACTGCCTGTGGTATAAGAGCCGGTGACAAAAGGCACGTTTTGACCGACCAAAATACTGGCCTTTTCATTATCCAAGGTTAGAATTGATGGCATCGACAGCAGATTGGCGCTGGTCGACGAATCAAGCGCTTGTAAGATTGCACCATAAAACTGAGTATTACCTTGGCTGTCTTTTTTACTATCACCGATGCCAATTAACGCCCCAGCAATAGAACCTGCTGCTGCACTAATATTTGCGCCACCTGATAACGCGGCGGCGGCAAGCGAGACGGCACTCGCGCCGACGTTATTAAAGTTGACCACGCCATAGCCACTATTGGCATTACCCAGCGCCCATTGTACGCCAAGTTGGGTAGCGTCATCGCCTGAAACCTCAACAATCGCCGCTTGAATCAAAACCTGGGCACGGCGGCTATCGAGCTGAGCGACGGCATCCTCAATCTCAAACATCAGCTCGGGCGCGGCATTGACGATAACAGCATTTTGCGTTTCATCCGCGATAATGCTAAAAGGTCGCCCGCCGATACCATTACCTGTGCCACCTGTACTTGCAGTAGATAACGCTGCTCCCGTAGCGCCAGTATTAGTATTCGTAGCACTGTTGGTAAGCGCATTAGTATTATTGTTAAGGGCCGAGCCTGTACTACTGGCGCCGTTTAGCGAAGCTGACTCTAAAGTTGAAGCCGCACCAGCGCTATTAATAGACTGACTGGCAAGCAAGCCGCGCAGCATCTCTGCAATGTGACCGGCACTAGCATATTTTAAGCGAAAGACGCGCAGACCACTTAAACGTCTCGAAGGCGTAGTGTCTAATTGATTGACCATTTCTTGAACTTTGGCAATCATCTCCGGACTGCCTTTGACGAGCAGCCTATCACTAGAGGTGTCAGCGATGACTTTTAGCTGATTACTGCCACCTTGTGCTTGCCCGCTACCTGCGCTTGCCACCAAGGCGCTAATCAACTCCATCATACGCTCAGCGTCGACATGACGCAGCGGTATGACTTGCAAACTGTCATTGACGTTGCTGTCTAAATCGCGGATAAGTGACGTGAGCTGATTAAGACTATCAGCACGGTCAGACAATACTAGCGCATTAACGCCCGGTACCGCTGCTGCATGGGCGGACTGCGGCATCAAGGGCCGAATGACACCAAGCACTTCTGCCGCTTGGGTATTGGTCAAATAAATCACCCGTGTCGCTAAGGCTTCACCGAAACTGTCCCCGCGTAAGTCCACCGCCACGCCAGATTGTTTGGCGACGTTATCTGGTACCAGCTTAATGGTCGTACCCGAATCGATAGCGGCAATACCATTGACCTGCATGACACTTAAAAACAGCTGAAAAATCTCGTCACGCGATAGCGCTTTATTAGAGATGACGGTGACGTTACCGTTGATACGCGGATCAAGGACAAAGTTTTGATTGGTAATGGTCGCCACTTCATTAATAAATGCTTTGATATCGGCATCTTGCAGATTAACTTTCCAGCTTTCTGCACTAACAAGCCCTGTACTCGCTGCCCATAGCGGAACGGCTAAACATAGCGGCCGACACAAACGCATCAAACGCTGCAAGATATGGTACAAAGGCGTGACCGAAAAATTTTGAGAACTGACCATATTGATAATTACCTACAGTGATGACGCGGATATACTGATTTTCGTGCTTGCTGAATAAAACTTTTGCTAAATATAATATGAACCAAATGTATTAACCGATGAACTTTTTAACTAAAACTGCTGGCGAATGGTGATAACTTGATCGCCGCGCTGTACTTCTATTTGCGCTTCGCCAGATTGTTTGACTTGCTGCAGTATACTGGCATCTTGGCCGGGATTGCTGCCAACGCTTTGACCATTAACAGTTAGTACCTTATCGCCCGGCTCTAGCCCTAAACGGTTACGCAGTTTGGCTGGCATGGCGGCGGTGACCTGATAGCTTTCTCCAGATGCCATCACTCCCATCCGACTTAAATAACTGGCTGGGTTTGACTGTAATTCGGTAACGGCTTCATCAATTGGCGACTGCGGCGCGCTTTGATCGGTTGCCTGACCATTTTCTTGGCCATTTTGCTCAGTTTCAGGATTGCCTTGCTCGGACATTGGCGCATTAGACAGGTTTGGCAACATACTATTATCGGGCAAACGCTGATTGCCCACCGCACCCGCCAGCATGGCACTTTGATCAAGCGGCATGGCTTCTGGCATTCTGATGACGACTTCTTTATCGTAAGCATCGGCGATAATGACTTCATTCCAATCGACGGCGACCAGCGTATAGTCACTGTCTTTTAAAGTGTCACCGATACGGTAATTTTTTACTTCGCCATTGACGTCCAGCATCGCCGAAGACAGACTCTCTGGTATGGCGATAAGTACACCTTTTAACAAAACATTGGGCGGCGGTTGTACGGGCGCAGCGGTAGGATCAGGGTCCGCAAAAATGGCAAATAAACCACTATGATCTGTACTGGTGTTCGCTGTACTCTGTAAAGGAGCAAGCGGTAAGGTAGGCGCTAATGGCGCAGCTAGCAGCAACCAGAGTAAACGCGCAGCACTCCAGCATAGCCAAATAATCGCTAATAGCAATAGTGCTGCTGCAAAGCGATTGAGGGTATTAATAACAGGTTTTAAACGGCTAGATACATCGGCAACATTCATCATCTAGCGCGCCCCTAAGCCACTAAGCAATGGCTGGCGCACACTGACCACAGGCGTGTCTTGCGGAGCTTGCCCTTTATATTCTGGCATATTTTCTAGTAAACGCTGGGTTAAGCTCACATCTAGCATATTATCGCCATCGATATACAAATCGCCCAAGCGCTTATCTTGATTGTTGATAAGATTGACATGCAGCAGATTTTTATTATTTTTTTGCTCGGCACTGAGCTCAGCTCGCAGCGCAGGCATGGTGAGATAAAAAACCTTACCACCGCTAGGATAACCGACTTCGCCACCAACCCACGTTAACTGACCACTGGCCTCACTAAAACCGGCGGCGTTTCTATCTGAATTGCCTGCTTCAGAATTTTTAGCAGATTGACGTTTTAATGAAACGTTATTGACCTGAATGGGGGTATTAGGCAGCTGCCAATCGACCACATTTGATAAAGTTTCAGGGGCAATCTTACCGCTCATGTTTTGAATTTGCCATGAGCTGGTGCCTACTTTCACCTGACCATTTAAGCGGGTCTGCTCTGAGCTGATATCGACCTCTGCGCCTAATTTGCCTAATAGTAGATGCCATGGCTGCCACGACCACTCAGCAGCACCGGTAAGCGGTGTTGCTGACACAGGTAGCTGCCAAATCGCTGAGCCCTGCCATAAGTTGCCAGACACATGTTGTACATACGGCGTATCAGGGGCATATTTTTCAAGCAGCCACGCGGCAGGCATTTGCAACACGGCAAATAGCGCAAATAATATAAAGCCAAGTAGCCACCAGAGCTTGCGGGGACGCTTGTGAGACGACGTGGAAACGTGAGGCACGGTTAGCTAACTCTTATAGAAGACAAAAACGTCATTATCATAGCAAACAATGGCGTACAGATGACAGAAAAAAAAGCCAGTATCTTTGCACCAAAATAGTGGCGATAAAGAGACTGGCTTTTATCTAGCAACTTATTTTATAAAACCATCATAATTAATAATACATGAAAGCAGAATAGAATAAGCCTTTAACCAAGAGTTTTTAAATGGCTAAATGGCAAAATCCTCAAGCTTGCGACCTGACGCTAGTGCATCTACCAACCAAGTCGGTTTGCGTCCGCGTCCAGTCCAAGTTTCTTCATTATTATCGGTATTGCGATATTTAATGCTGCGTTTTTTCTCCAGCTTCTCGCCCGCTTGTATAATTTCTTCGATGCTGGCATCGCTTTCTTCAGCGATTTTTTCAAACTGCATATAGGCGTCATATAAACGCTGATGCTGTTTTTCTTCAATCAATTGCTGCGCATTTTCAGTAATCGCACGTAGCTCATCAACGTTTAAACTATTTAAATCTATGACGTTATTTTTGTTCATCGTAAACTCCACTTTTATATTAAGGTTATAACCGAGTTGGATTTTTACTAAAAACTTATGCGTAATAAAAATCGTAAGTAGCAGTAATATAAACAAAAATATAAACCGCTACAAGTATTGATTGATATTTAATAACGCCAATCTCAACTTATCGTAGGCTTTTGATTTTTATAGAATTTAAAATTCTAATTGTTTTAACTGAAATTTTAAAAACTAAGTAAACCAATACCTTAGAAAAATAAGTTGAGAGTGGGGTATTTAATAATAAATATCAGCAAGCAAATAATTATTTTTGAGAAAATAAACTTTTATATTAAATAGAATTTATCATATAAAAAAAAGAGCCTCTAAAAGTAAGCTCTTTTCTCTGATTCATTCAACATTATTAGATTACGTATCCTAAAAAGGAATATCGTCATCTACCGGACCGTCAGGCATTGCCGTCGGTTTTGTTTGAGCAGGTTTATTAAATTGGTTCTGCTGTGCAGGCACATTTTGATTATTAAAGCTGTTTTGGTTGCTACCCTGAGCGCCGCCTTGGTTATAACCACCTTGTTGGTTATTTCCCTGTTGGTTAAAGTTATTTTGGCCACTTTGGTTTTGGTTCTGACCAGCAAAACCGCTGCCCTGATTCTGATATTGATTCGAGCCTTGAGCACCACCAAAGCCGCCGCCATCATTACTACCGCCAGTCGCACCATCGAGCATTTGCATTTGCTCAGCACGAATCTCGGTAATATAACGGTCTTGGCCGTTAGGATCTTGGTATTTACGCGTACGCAAGCTACCTTCGATATAAACCTTACTGCCTTTGCGCAAATATTGTGCTGCGATTTCGCCTAGACGGTTAAACAATGAAATGCGATGCCATTCCGTCGCTTCTCTTTTTTCACCGCTTTGCTTGTCAGTCCACTGCTCTGAGGTGGCAACCGAAATGTTGGTCACGCTACCGCCATTACTAAATTGGCGAGCCTCGGGGTCTGCTCCAAGGTTACCAATGATGATAACTTTATTAACTCCGCGCATAATATCGTCCTTTTACTTATAAATAATTTGTTTGCCAGCTTTAATCGAGTATCTAATATAGAGTATGAATACTAGCAGTAATATGACTTCACTTTAACCATTTTTCTGTTAAATATCTAGGGGGCTTTGGGCTAAATGCGACAGCTCTTGTCGTGCAGAATCTGTCAATTGCGTTTTATCCAATTTTAAATAAGCGACCTGCTCTTTTGCCATCACGACCAGCTCATCAACGCCGTCTACCGCCAGCATTTGCCGTGACCAGTCTTGGATATTAATATCTTTGGGAATGGTCACCGTGGTGCTTGATAAATACGGTGGATCAGTAATCGGAATAATCAGCAGCAATGCCGCGCCCATAATAACGGCCAATATACCCCATGCCAACAGATTTGACTGGGTCAATAATAAACCGCCCATCGCCCCGCCAACAAAAGCACCAAAGAACTGACTTGATGAGTTTAGCCCCATCGCCGTTGCTTTATTGGCAACGGGCGCACGCTTCGATATCCATGAGGGAATGGTCGCTTCGAGTAAATTAAAGCCCATAAAGTACAGCAATAAGCCTAGAATAATACCAACCCCGACCTGACTACCAAGTGCTAATAATGCCAGAGCCGCGGTCATTAAGGCAATCGCTGCCAAAAATACTTGGCGCATTTTGCGTTTCTTTTCAGCAATAATAATAAAGGGTATCGCTACGGCAAAACCAATAAATAATAACGGTAAATAAACCAAACCCTGCTGACGTACCGATAAACCCAGTACTTCACTGAGTTGATGCGGCAAGATAACAAAGATAGCCGTCATGGTTAAATGCAGGGCAAAAATACCGATATGCAAACGATTTAAATCGCCAATTTTTAGCACATCAGCCAATTGCTGACCAATCGACTTGTTATCGAGATTGTGCTTAAGCACCCGTAGCGGCGTCGGTACTAACAATAATAGCAACATCGCTAAAACAGCAAAACCAGCGGTGAGCCAAAACAGCCCTGAGATACCAAGCGAGCCGACCAATAAAGGCCCAAAGGCAAAGGCCAGCATAATAGAGGTAGCAATGGTCAAACCCATGGTCGCCATCGCTTTGGTGCGCATCTCTTCACGCGTCACATCAGCAAGTAGTGCCATCAATACCGCCGATACCGCGCCACTGCCTGCCAGCGCTCGCCCAATAATAACCTCGTAGATATCAGTGGCATTGGCAGCGATGATACCGCCAATAGCAAATAATATCAGTCCCAAAAAGATAATTGGCTTACGCGGAAACTTATCCGCGGCAAGGCTCATTGGTATCTGAAAAATCGCTTGCCCGAGCCCATAAATACCGACCGCCAAACCAATCAGAAATGGCGTTGCGTGCGCATAATTATCACCATACACCGAAAACACGGGCACAATCATAAACAGGCCAATCATCCGTAAGGCGAAGATACCACCGACCCCAATAATTGCCCGTTTTTCTACGCTATTCATACTTGCCTCACTGGTTCATCATTGCTGGTTTATCACTGCGGCTTGCTGGTATTATCACGCCTTTATCAAGGCGTTAGCCTACAAATTAAGCCCACTAGTATAAGTCATTCGCCGTTTGCTTGCCGAAACTTTTATCTTACTGCCGCAGCCGCACGGTGAGCCTTTACTTGCGCTTTTTATGGAGGCGATAATTTTGTTACCAAGTGCATCTAATGGCTCATTACACCTTGAATAATGCCGCTGCCATGACAATAAAGTAAGACGTTGACAAGATACTTGCCTTGACCGTAGGGCTGTTCTTAGACTGATTTTAATGATAGATATATATAGCAAGTATAGTAACTTTTAAAGCAGCCAAGCTTTTAAGAAATACGATATTTAAAATAATAAAATCTAAAGTAGCATGACATAAACAACCAATACTTAAACAAGCAGTACTTACAACTAACAATATTCAAAACAGACATTTTTTCGCAAACTATGCGGAAAAACAAAACTAAAAAACAAAGCTGGATTCGATCTATAACAAAGCACTTATGTTAGTTAACAAACATTTCATTTAGATTATTTTATTGATTTTAAGGTTAAGACTTAAGTTAGCTTTGAACGTTACGCTTATATAAACCTTTATCACTGGCGCTTTATAAAAACTATTAGTTTGTAAAGAACCATTTTATAACTGTTGTTTTATTAAGAAAACTCCGTGATAACGACAGACTTTTATAAAGCCATAGCAACTTAACAACCAAATATGCTTTTAACAGCCCTTTCATTAACTATATTTAACGTTTAGATTTTATATACCATTAGCAAATAGGAAACCTATCAACGATGGCACATGACCATATTGCAATACGCGGCGCACGTACGCACAATCTAAAAAACATCGATTTAGACATTCCACGCGATAAATTCGTGGTAATTACCGGTTTATCAGGTTCTGGTAAGTCATCCTTGGCGTTTGATACGCTTTATGCCGAAGGCCAGCGCCGTTATGTCGAAAGCTTATCGGCGTATGCGCGTCAGTTCCTCTCACAGATGGAAAAGCCAGAAGTTGATAGTATCGAAGGCTTGTCGCCAGCGATTGCTATCGAGCAAAAATCGACCAACCATAACCCGCGCTCGACCGTTGGGACGATTACCGAGATTTATGACTATTTGCGCCTGCTTTATGCGCGTATCGGTACGCCGTTTTGTCCTGAGCATGGCGAGCCAATGGTTGCGCAGTCTGTGACCGAGATGGTTGATCAAGTCATGGCGTTGCCTGTTGACACCAAGCTTATGATACTGGCGCCGGTGATTCGTGAGCGTAAAGGCGAGCATACGGTATTGCTTGAGCAATTAATTGGGCAAGGCTTTGTCCGCGTTCGCGTCGACGGTGATGTTTATGATACCGATGAGCTACCAACGCTCGACAAAAAGAAAAAGCATACGATTGAAGTCGTCGTTGACCGCTTTAAAGTCCGTGATGACTTGGGTAACCGTGTCGCTGAAAGTTTAGAAACTGCCCTGCGTTTGGGTCAAGGTCTAGTCACGCTGCACTTTATGGATGGTAATCCAAAAGAAGGCGGTGACGAAAATCAAGTCATGTCAGCCAAGCATTCATGTCCGGTGTGTGATCGCGCGGTCTCTGAGCTTGAGCCGCGGATGTTTAGTTTTAACAACCCTTATGGTGCTTGCCCAAGTTGTGACGGTCTCGGTAAACGTCAGTACTTCTCTGCTGAAAAGCTGATTACCCATCATGAAAAATCGCTCAATCAAGGGGCGATTAATGGCTGGGATAAGCGGCACGCTTATTACTTTGGTTTGCTATCGACCGTTTGTCATCATTTCAAAATCGATATGGATGCGCCATGGCAAGATTTGCCAAAAACGCAGCAAGATATCATCATGCATGGCTCGGGTAAAGAAAAGCTGACCTTTAATTTTACTGATGAGCGCGGGCGTAAAACCAATAAAACTGTGCCGTTTGAAGGCGTACTGCCGTATTTAGAGCGTCGTTATGCCAAAACCCAAAGCAACTTAGTACGTGACGAGTTGGCGAAATATTTAGCAGATACCACGTGTAACGTCTGTGATGGCGCGCGTCTGAATGAAATCTCACGCAATGTTCGCGTTGACGATCAAACCATAGCCCAAGTTGTTAAGCTGTCTATCGGTGATGCTGCTGACTATTATAAAACGCTCAAGATTGGCGGTCATAAAGGTGAAGTCGCCGAAAAAATCTTTAAAGAGATTAATGAACGTCTTAACTTCCTTGTCAGTGTCGGGCTTGATTATCTTACCCTTGCCCGCTCTGCTGAAACGTTATCGGGCGGTGAAGCACAGCGTATTCGTCTTGCTAGCCAGATTGGTGCTGGTCTGATGGGTGTCATGTATGTGCTCGATGAGCCATCGATCGGTTTGCATCAACGCGACAATGATCGTTTATTAAAAACCTTAACGCGCTTACGCGATTTGGGCAATACCGTGCTGGTCGTCGAGCACGATGAAGATGCCATTCGCCAAGCGGATCACGTGATTGATATCGGTGTCGGCGCGGGCGTTCACGGTGGTCATATCATCGCCCAAGGGTCGGTCGATGACATTATGGCAACCAAAGGCTCGCTCACAGGGCAGTATATGTCTGGTGAGAAAAGAATCGAGATTCCAAGTATTCGTCATAAAGCCAAAACCATCGAAGTTGAAGCCAAAGGTAAAGCCAAACCAAAGCAAGTACCGATGTCGATTGAGCTAAAAGGCGCAACAGGCAATAACTTAAAAGATGTCGATTTAAGCTTACCGATTGGCATTATGACTTGTATTACAGGGGTTTCTGGTTCTGGTAAATCGACCTTGATTAACCGCACCTTAATGCCTATCGCTGCCACTCAATTAAATAATGCTTCAACGCTTATCGCTGATAAGCATGACAGCATTAGCGGTCTTGAGCATTTGGATAAAATGGTCGATATCGACCAAAGCCCGATTGGCCGAACGCCGCGCTCAAACCCTGCGACTTATACCGGTGTCTTTACGCCGGTTCGTGAGATGTTTGCGCAAACGCAAGAGGCGCGCGCTCGTGGTTATAAAGCCGGTCGCTTTAGCTTTAACGTCAAAGGCGGACGCTGTGAGATGTGTCAAGGCGATGGCCTTATCAAAGTTGAGATGCACTTTTTACCTGATATGTATGTGCCCTGCGATACCTGCCATGGTAAACGCTATAACCGCGAGACGCTAGAGATTCACTATAAAGGTAAAAACATCGCCGATGTGCTCGATATGACAGTTGAAGATGCGACTGAATTCTTCTCAGCGATTCCAGCGATTCATCGTCGCCTGCAAGCGCTGATGGACGTTGGTCTTAGCTATATTCGTTTGGGTCAATCAGCGCCAACGCTATCAGGCGGTGAAGCGCAACGCGTCAAACTGGCTCGTGAGCTTGCCAAACGTGATACCGGACAGACGCTATATATCTTGGATGAGCCAACCACTGGTCTGCACTTCCATGATATCGATAAGCTGCTGCATATCCTCCATACCTTGCGCGATAAAGGCAATACCATCGTGGTCATCGAGCACAATCTTGACGTTATCAAAACGGCGGATTGGGTGATTGACCTTGGCCCTGAAGGCGGTAAAGGTGGTGGACTGATCATCGCGGAAGGTACGCCTGAAGAAGTGGCAGAAGTGAAAGGCTCATATACTGGTGAGTTCTTGAAGCCAATGCTTAAGCAAGGTATGAAAGCAGTGAGTTAATAGAAAATCAGTTAATTATTGATGAAAGGCTACTCTTTAGGGAGTGGCCTTTTTTTGTAGTAACTTCCACTTTTAAAAGAAAAATCTTATATTTAAACTAAGCTTATAAACAGATTCTAAATATCTGAAAAAATTGATTTAACGAGCCTTTCCTAAAAACTGTGTAACTGCTTATAATCCACTAACAGGAGAATAAGCAATGACTACTCAATCTGACCTTAAAAAACTGGCCGAGCAAATGGCTGGTAGTATGAAAAGCTTCGATGACATCAAAGACTTTCAGAAGCAACTCATGCAGTCCTTTATCGACACTGCCCTTGAAGCTGAGATGGAAGATCATCTCGGCTACCCCAAGCATGAAAAGGCGGATAAACCTAATAAGCGCAACGGGCACACTAAAAAGACCGTCCGTAGCGACACAGGCGATTTTGAGATATCCACCCCAAGAGACCGCGGTGGCAGCTTTGAGCCTGTACTCGTCAGTAAGCATCAAACCCGTATCTCAGGTCTCGATGATAAAATCATATTCCTTTACGCCAAGGGTCAAACCACCACCGAGATTGTAGAGAGCATTAAAGAGCTCTATGACGTCGACATTTCAAGCTCTCTTGTCTCAAGAGTCACCGATAACATATTAGAGGACATCACCGCTTGGCAGAACCGGCCGTTAAGCAGTGTTTATCCTATCGTCTATTTGGACTGCATCGTCGTTAAGGTACGCCAAGACAAGCAGATCATCAACAAGGCGATCTATCTGGCGCTAGGCGTGGGACTTGATGGCAAAAAAGAGCTGCTTGGCATGTGGCTATCAGAGAATGAGGGCGCTAAGTTCTGGCTAGGTGTTCTCACTGAACTACAAAACCGCGGGGTACAAGATATCCTCATTGCCTGTGTCGACGGCTTAAAGGGCTTCCCTGATGCCATTAACACCGTCTACCCCAACGCTCAGGTTCAGCTGTGTATCGTACACATGCTGCGTTACTCAATGAAGTTCGTACCGTGGACAGATAAGAAGGCAATAGCCGCTGATTTAAAGGCCATCTACGGCGCTGATACGCTTGAGATGGCAGAGGCCAATCTTGAACACTTTGATGAGGTATGGGGCGAGAAATACCCGCACGTGGTTAAGTCTTGGCGTAATAACTGGGAGGGCTTAACGGTATTCTTTGGTTACCCTAAGGACATCAGAAAAGTCATATATACCACCAATGCTATTGAGTCATTAAACAGCGTGATTCGGACAGCGGTGAATAAGCGTAAGGTGTTCCCATCTGATCAGGCAGCATTCAAAGTGGTGTACTTAGCCACCCAGCAGGCGTCGTCAAGGTGGTCGATGCCAATCCGTAACTGGACGTCTGCTCTGAATCGTTTTATGATTATGTTTGATGACCGTATCAGTAAGCATTTAATCTAAATGGCAGTTACACAGAATTCGGGATGGTCTCGATTTATCATTTTCCTGGCCAAAGAATTTTTGTGGTTTTTTCTCACTTTTTTTACTCAGTTTATCTTTATAGTCTTTATCTGTATTTAGTCGATAAATATCAGGGCTTTCTACGAACTCCAACCAACCTTCCTTCATCCACTTTTCTATTATATCTCTACCCATTATAGAAATTAAATTAGCAAGCTGTGCATGAGGAGAACCGAAATAATAGACAATTACATTAATAGAAGGTTTCGAACCTTGGTTGAACCCAAATATTTCCTCGATATAATCACTATCAGAAGAGTCTAGAGAATGTCCCCAAAGATATATTTCAATTATCTCGTTTTCACCTCTGACACCATCTTCAATTTTTTCTTTCTCTAAATCAGTTATATCAGGATTGCCTCTTAGAAATTGATAATCTGTACTATTAACCAGTTTTTGATAATACTTTACAAACCCATAGACTTTTTCTTCTACTAGAATTTTATTTTCTAAAGCAGATATACCTAAGACTATTGTATTTTTATACCCAGTCTTTCCATGTAAAAACTGGGTATTGGCATGATTATAGAGCCGTTCTACAGTAGAAGAATAATTAAAACTATAAATAGTACACTCATCTTTGGATAAGACTTTAGGTAAAGCTAATTTCTTTCTAGGTTTGAAAGTGTTGATGTACTCGATATATATAGAAAATATCTCAATAAAATCGTTCCAATGCTTAGTTAGATTTAAAAATATTTTATTCGTATCTAAATAAACAGCTTGATTATGATAATACTTAACGAATTCTCTGTTTAAGGTAAGCCTTTCTCTAACAAACTGTTTCTCCTCTATAATATTAAACTGCCATAATATTTTGGAAATAGCAGGATATTTTCTAAACATTTTTTCTCTAATTAATTTTGACTCTATACTTGCTTCTTTTCTGTCTTCTGTTACACGGAAGTACTGAGGTTCTCCTTCTATCTCATCTAATAAGTTACATACTGAATTAAGAGTATCTTTAACCTCATTCTCAAAGTCTATCCATGTATCTATGCCGCTATCAATTTGACTTTTAAAAAACCGAAACCAGTGATTACCTGTCAACTTTTCTTTCAAACTATCTACTTGCTCTGCTGTTATTTCCAGATCTTCTGTCTTATATAGCACTTTACATTTAGTTAGAATAAAGTCTTCATTATCTAAAAGATCTTTATATAGGTAATCAAATGATAATGAGGTATCTGATGGGGCTTCTTCTACCATTTTCATAGTATGAATAAAATGTTCATACTTCGTTGGTAAAAAATGAGCTAGATCAAAGCCATTACCAATTATCAATATTCTTTCTCTAACAGTCATTAACGTTCTCTTTATTAGCTTAAAATAGCCATTTGTCTACTTTTTTAGCAAATAGCAGTCTAAATTATATATATTTTAGCCTATATACTGGGGATGGCTTACAACAAAATATCAATTAATCTTCAATTTTAAATAGTTACATCAAAATGCAGTTTAGCCACGATTTTAGCAGATATCCTTGAAACTCTATAGAGTTGCGAAATTAGATCCTTATAGTCCATTCAACCTAAATAAACTCTCTCTCAACATTCATCACCCTTGCATCTACTGTACGTTCTAGCTTCTCCTCAATTTGACTGCATTGCGACTCAACCTCACGTTTAGACAGCCCGACAATTACGAACGTCCATTCGCTGGCGTCATGTTGATCCCGCTCACCGCTTTCACATACCGCGACGCTTGGCGTATTGCCAAAACGTGCATGCAAGCCGCCCATCCGTTGGCGTTTTTCTTTTAACGAGCTACAGCCGGGTAGCGCAAAAGTCAGCGTTAAGATAGCGATATGCATTTTATTCTCCTTGCGACAGTGGTTTACGCTTTATAATAGTAGCAAATAAGCACGGCAAGTTATGCTATCGTTACCTTGTTGTCTCGATAGACTATAACCGCTCACACTGTTTATAGTTATACCATTCACAAATATCACAATAGCCAATATGCGTATCTAATCAATGACCTCTATCAGCTACGTACAGCAACAGCACATTACTCGATTATGCGTGCGCTGCGGATTACTGCTTATGCAATATGGCGCTGAGTCTGCCGTGGTGGTGGACTTATCCAAACGCTTAGGGCTTGCCTTGGGGATGAACAGCGTAGAATGTTCGCTGAATTTTAATGCCATTACCTTGACCACTATCTGTGATGAGCGCTGTATCACCACCACCAGAGACACGATCAATCAAAGCATTAATGTCAATTTACTGGTACAAATCCAGCAAATTATCAATAAAACTGAAGCCACTGTCGATGATAATGAGTTGACTCAACGCACTACCCTTGCCTTTGATGAGTTAGATAATAAGTCGGTGTATCCAACATGGTTGGTGGGCATATTTGTTGGGGCGTCTTGTGCTGCGTTTGCTTATCTAAACGGTGGCAGTTGGTCGATTACCGCCGTGACCTTTATCGCGGGTATGGTAGCGATGTTCACTCGCATTTATCTGGCCAAGCACCATTTCAATCCCTTTATCACCGTTATCGTGACGGCTTTTATCGCCTCTTTAATTGGGGCAACGACCTATTATTTTGATATTGGTAATAATGCCGATATTGCGGTTGCCTCTAGCGTGCTGTTACTGGTACCAAGCTTTCCTTTGATCAATTCTTTCTCAGATATCCTAAAAGGCTATGTCAATATTGGCGTTGGCCGTGCCGTTTTTACCTATATGTTGACCTTGTCCGCTTGCGTTGGTATCGTCATGGCGCTGGTTTTACTTAGAATACAGCACTGGGGGTTTTAAGATGTGGTTCATTAAAACCGTAGTGTTGTCGTGCATTATTACCCTTGGTTGGACGCTGATGTTTAGCGTGCCCAAACGCTATATTCTGCCGTGTTTGCTGATGACCGCGTTTGGATTTGGGTTAAAAACCGCGCTTGTTTATCAGCACATCCATCTGGTGGTGGCTAGCTTCTTTGGGGCGATGCTTGCCAGCTTTTTGGGTGTCTACTTTTCTAAAAAATATACGCTACCGCCCAAAGCGTTAATTTCACCGAGCGTCATCTGTATGATGCCAGGTATCGCTGCTTATAAGGCGATGGTCAGTATGGTGCAAATTGGTTATTTTGGTTTTTCCGACGAATTATTTAGCCAAATGATGGTGTATTTATTTGAGGCCTTGTTTGTAACCTCGGGATTGGTGCTAGGCTTATCCATTCCCGGACTGTTATTTTATAGGCGGCGTGCTATAGTTTAGATGGGCTTAGATATCAAGCTATTTATGCCTAAATACTTTTATATTCTGATACTAGCTGGCATATCCTTATAATAAAAACCTTGTAAGATTAATAATGATACCCATTACAATAGAGTTCAAAATAACAGAATTAAAAAATAATAGACTGCAAAATTGCACCAATACGCATTAATACGTACTGAATAAAGAGACTTAACCATGACAAAACATTATGACTATATTTCCATTGGCGGCGGTAGCGGTGGCATTGCCTCGATCAATCGAGCAGCGAGCTATGGCAAAAAATGTGCCATTATCGAAGCCAACCAATTGGGCGGCACTTGCGTAAACTGGGGCTGCGTACCCAAAAAGGTGATGTGGTACGGCGCGCAAGTGGCCGAAGCCATCGTAAAATATGCACCCGATTATGGCTTTGACGTCGAGGTCAAAGGTTTTGACTTTCAAAAACTGGTCCATAGCCGCCAACAATATATCGAAAATATTCATCGCTCTTATGATAACAATCTGGCGAAAAATGGCGTTGAAGTGATAAAAGGCTTTGCTACCTTTGTCGATACTAACACTGTCGAGGTCAATGGCGAGCTGATTACCGCCGACCATATCTTAATCGCGACAGGCGGTCATCCGATTCTCCCCGACATCAAAGGTGCAGAATACGGCATCGATTCTGATGGCTTTTTTGCGTTAAATGAAATGCCAAAACGAGTTGCTATCGTTGGCGCTGGCTATATCGCTGTCGAAATCGCTGGCGTGCTCAATAGCCTTGGTGCTGAGGTGCATCAGTATGTGCGTCAACATTCGCCGCTGCGCTCATTTGACCATACTATCGTTGAAACCTTGCTGATAGAGATGGAGCAAGACGGTATCCAGTTGCATACCAATACCACACTCACTGAGATTCATAAAAATGAAGATGGTAGCCTGACGTTATGTACCGCAGATGGTAGCCTTGATACGGTAGATTGCTTGATTTGGGCGATTGGACGTGCGCCCTCAACCGACAATATCAACTTGCAAGTAACCGGCGTTGAGACCACTGAATTTGGCAAAATTAAAGTCGATAAATTTCAAAACACCAATGTCAAAGGCATTTACGCGGTCGGCGATATTATCGAAAACAGCATTGATTTGACGCCAGTGGCTATCGCTGCCGGTCGCAGGCTTTCAGAGCGCTTATTTAACAATAAAACCAATGAGCATCTCAGTTATGACTTGATACCGACGGTCATCTTTACCCACCCTGCTATCGGTACGATTGGCTTGTCTGAGATTGATGCCGTTGAGCAGCATGGCAAAGAAAATATCAAATGCTATAAATCGACCTTTACCTCTATGTATAGTGCGGTCACGCAGCACCGTCAAAAGTGCGTGATGAAACTGGTGTGTTTAGGTGAAGAAGAAAAGGTCATTGGCTTACACGGCATTGGCTACGGCGTCGATGAGATGATTCAGGGCTTTGCGGTAGCGATAAAAATGGGCGCGACGAAAGCTGACTTTGATAATACGGTCGCTATTCATCCAACGGGCTCAGAAGAATTTGTGACCATGCGCTAGTTTTTATGGACCAGATAATATAAGTAAAAGGCTACCTTTAATAAGGTAGCCTTTTTTATTACTAGCCATTAAGGCATTTTGCGTTTTTCATATAAATATCTTCATTTATCAAAGCGGTTACTTATCCAGCGTCCACTCTCCATTGACTTGATAAACGTTAAATATGGTTTTATTAGTTCGGCTATTTCCCGCAATCTTTTGGGTGATATCAGCGGTACAGCTAAAAGTACGGTTACCCTTGACGCGGTTACAGTCTATATTCTCGACGCGTTCAAACGTTGGCATCATGCGCTCCATTAGACTGCTTATATCTTGTGCCATTTTGTCATTGCCAGCGTTCGCCTTGGCAGCCCGCATTATCTTGATACCTTCTTTATATTGTGCTGCAATCAAGCGCGCAACCGTACTGTCGGGAGGTGCTTTAGAGTAGGTGACAAAAAATAGTATATATAGGAGGAGTAACGTCAATTTTTTAAACTTTCCCACTTTGACCTCCTGTTATGCTGATAACGTTTTTCAAACGTAAGAGGCAGATAATGCAGACAGCACAATCATGATACTGCTATGATGCGTTTAATAATCACCGTTGCGAGATGCTTGTGTGGCAGATGTATTTTTCTATATTACCGATTGGTCTTGGCATCATGACCTTGGTCGCCAGCCTAATCGGCCTGTTTGCTTATTTGATGTCCAATGATAATGCCACGCGCCTGCTCGGTTTTAACTGGTTTAAGCGTTTAATTATCGTGGCATTTCTCCTATTAAGTGTCGGATTGTTTATGACCTTTGGCAGTTTTTGGGGTTAATGGCCATTAGTTTAAGAAAACTGATTGATTGATAATTAGCTTACAAGTTTTTCTAATTCTAACAACTCTAAATCTTGGCGTTTAGGTTCGCCATTATTGCCATCGATGGGAAACGGCATGCTATTGCCATTTAACTGATAACCGCGGCGCTGATAATATGCCAAGAGCTCTGGTCGATGACTTAAAATAGACATCGTTAAACGCGCGGGATTTTGTACAGACGCTTGGATATTTGCTTGTAAATGCCGCTGCGCAAATGTCTCAGCTGCCTGCAGTATCTGATGACCGACGCCATGCCCTTGTAGCTCAGGCAAGACGGCAAACATACCGATATACGCTTTTTGATTACCAGCACGCTGATTTGTAGTAACTTCGTCTTTTATATCGACCGCGATACAGCCTAATAGCTCACCTGTTTCTTTTCCGTCACGCTCACCTGTCGTGGTTTTTGGATAAATAAAAACGTAATGCTTGGGGTCATTAATGACAGCCAATAGCTCGTCCTTGGTGGTGCGAATACCGCCGACCAAATCTGCTTCATTGGTCCAGCCTGCCGCTTGCCGATAACAGCGATTGAGCAATTGCTCGAGCGCGTCGATATCACTTACTTCAGCTTGACGTAAAAATACGGTTGTTTTGTTTAAGGCTTCTTTAGTAATGTGGTCTTTATTCATAGCATCGGTTTTCCTTTTCCGTTCATAGCTTATAAGTCATATAAAAAGCTGGCTCGGATAACCAAGCCAGCCTTTATAATAATACGTATCCGTTTTTACTACTAGCGCGATAACGCATGGGCTTGCTCGATAATATCAAACCCAGCATTGATTTGCGCGCGCGTTGGCGCGTGACCTCGGCGTAGTAGCTCGCCAAAGGCAGCCATTTCTTTATCATGACCAACCCCACTAGCAGCACTGGCTCGCGTGTTCTCGCCTTCATCATCAAAATAAAACTCGATATAATTGAACTGCTGTAGATCGCCTCGCAAAATACTATGATCAGTCGTGGCTGCATGACCGCTATAGCGCATACTTTTGTCACATTGCATCGTCCAAAAAAATGGCACACGCTCGGCGTTGTCATTGACATCGTCTGCTCCCACTATCGCTGCCGCGGTTACAAGGCCATGCTGTAGCGCCACGCGCCAATGCTCAATGCGCAGTCGTCCCATTTGATTAGGCGCTTTGGCAATATCGCCGAGTGCATAAACACCGTCGCGCAGTTGTAGATGATTATCAACTTGCACGCCATCAGGATCGTTGACGTCGCTGAGTACATCCGTTCGCGGTGACACGCCCGTACCAAGAATGACCATATCAGCGTCTATGCGATCGCCACTTGCAAGGGTCACACCGTTCACCCCTTTATCATCGCCATTGATTTTGCCGACTGAAGCATTAAGGACAAAGGTCACACCTCGGTCTTGGTGACGGTTAATGAGCGCAGCGCTGACTGACTCTGAAATGATATGACTCATGACACGAGACTCTCGACCTATCACGGTAACGCTAGCAACACGACCTGCTTTTGCAAGCGCTGAGGCGACCTCCATTCCGATAAATCCGGTGCCAACGATGATCACACGCTTATCCACACTTGCTGCTTTCATCGCTTTAGCATCGTCTAAACTGCGAAGGGTATAGACGCCGTTTTGCTGAGCCCCCTCAATCGGTGGAATGACCGGCTCGGCGCCCGTCGCCACGACTAAAAAGTCAGGGCGGATGGTCTCATTATCGCCCGTATCTTTTTTGACGGTCAGGACGTTTTCATTGGGCCTCACCTCGCTGACAGTGGTTTTTAACTGCAAGTTTATATTGTGATTTTCTGCCCAGTCACTGCCGCCGAGCATGAGTTTTTTCTCATCTGCATCACCTGACAAAAAGGCTTTGGACAATAATGTTCTATCATAAGGGGCTTTGTCATCTTCGCTAATGATGGTGATTTTGCCGCCATAGCCGAGCTTACGAAGGCGGTGCGCGGTCATAAATCCAGCCGCGCCACTACCTACGATCACGGTATGAGTGTCGTCAAGTTTGTCATTGATGGTACTGTGATCTATAGTTTTGCTGGTATTGACACTCAAGCTGTCGCCATTGTCAGTAAGCTGATACTGGGTTAAGCCGTCAGCGGCAACCGGCTCTAATAATGAGCCGTCCGTGCTATCAAACGTTCCATGATGCCAAGGACAAATCACTCGATTGCCACAGCGCACACCAGCGCCCAAATCAGCCCCAGCGTGAGGGCACTTTCCATCGAAAGCGTAGAACATATTATCATCGCGGGTGACTAAAATGATGCTGTCATCGTCTTGCTTGAACGATTTCATGCCGCCATTAGGGATATCGGCTTTATCGATCGTGACGGTTTTGATAGTTGAGCTGGTCATAGTTATCCTTAACGGTTATTATTAAAATTTATTATTTCCTGCTGCAAACGTATTTTTTATCGGCATTTTAAATAAAATATTAACGCCCAAAATACGTGATTAAAAAACCAGATGTCTTGCCAGATACTTTGATACTAGCAAGACCCATTGCCAGACGCCATTTTTTTATATACTGACTGCGTTGCAAAACGTAAACTTACCTTTATTCCCTCTTTAACGTTTTGCTCTTACCACTTTTTATCAATACAAAAGATACCTTTTATGACTTCTCAAGACGATTTTGCTAACGACTCATTTAATAACGATTCTCCTAATAACAAACCTTTGACTGATAAAACCTTTGATATCTCAAATATCGATATTACCGCCGCCACTGATACATCCAAATTACCACAGCCGACGCAGTCGCCTTTAAAACAAGCGACCTATAAAGCCCATGCCACAGATTTTGTGGTCAATGAGATATTGCCGCTCGACTTTACAGGCGAAGGTGAACACTTATGGCTGCATATCGAAAAGCTCGGTATGAATACCGCCTATCTAGCTAAACTGCTGTCCGAGTGGGCAGAAATTCCACTGCGTGATGTCGGTTACTCGGGACTAAAAGACCGTCATGCGCTGACGACACAGTGGTTTAGCCTGCGCCTACCAAAAAAGCAATTACCTGAGTCTGAATTTGCTCCAGTAGATATTGGCGCCAATGAATCGCTCACCATCCTTGCGCAGGAGTGGCATAATAAAAAACTCAATCGTGGTACGCATAGAGCCAATCAATTTATCATTACCTTGCGTGACATCCAGTTTGCGGGCACAGAGACGACGCCGTCTAACAAAAGCAACAAGGATACCGTCGAGCAGCATTTGGCCCATATCAGCATAACGGGCGTGCCCAATTATTTTGGTCCGCAGCGCTTTGGCCGTCACGGTAATAATGTTAGAGAAGCATTGGCGTTATTTGCGCGTCCAGCGCCAGAAAGTCGTCCGCAACCCAAAAAAGGCAAACGTAAACAGGCGCCGCGTGAACAAAACAGTATGGAATTATCAGCGGCGCGCAGCTTGATATTTAATGAGATATTAGCAGCGCGGGTGCGTGATGGTAGCTGGAATACGGGGCTTACCGGTGAAGTGTTTAATTTGGATGGCTCAGGTTCAATATTTGCCAGCGAAGTAATGGACGACACTTTGCAAGCGCGACTTGCCAGCGGTGATATTCATCCAACGGCAGTATTATGGGGCGTGGGTAATGATAAAGTCAGTGGCGCAGCAGCTACTATCGAAAATATTATCGTACAGAAAAGTCCATTGTTAAGTCAGTTGGCAGCAGGCTTAGAGCAGCGCGATATCAAAGCACAACGACGCGCGCTAAGATTACCGATTGAAGAATTAAGCTGGAAATGGCAGGACGCAGATCATGGGCTGAGCTTGGTACTCAGTTTTACTTTAACGACCGGCAGCTTTGCAACCAGTGTACTTTCAAGCTTAGTACAGAATTTAAGCACTTCATCTGGCGTTAGTTAACGATTAGCTAGTCGCATAAAGGACAGCGATCTTGTCTGTTTCTGCCGCGAGCATATGGTTGGCACTGACCACCTGATTACGCCCGCGGTCTTTTGCCTCATACAAGGCTTTATCGGCGATACAAATTAAGCGCTGACAAATATCGCTGGGCAGTTGGGCTTGCACTATTTCTTTAGCAGCGCGCTTTCTTCTCTGCGAAATCCTTTTTTGTGCATGGGTCTGTTGTGCGCCTGCTTGGTTTGAGCTGTGCGAGCCACGCTCTTGTCTACGCTCTCCTTGCCTACGGTTTTTGCGCGCTTCTGTCAGCGCTTGCGTATTTTCTTCTAGCGCTAAAGCTTTATACTCATTTTGAATACGCGCACGCTCTTCATGCGTCAGAGTATAAACCCCTAAACTGGCGGTGATATAAAAATCGACATTATCATCGCTCTTGATGACTTGTTGGGCGATATCTTTGCGTAGCTGTTTAGCAATAGTCATCGCGCCCTCGTGCGTGGTATCTGGCAGCACGATTAAAAACTCTTCGCCGCCATAACGACTGACAATCACCTCTTCTGATAACGATTTTAATAGCGTTTGGGCAACCTCAGACAAAACTTGGTCGCCGACATCGTGTCCATAGTTATCATTGATATTTTTAAACCAATCTAAGTCCAATAAAATCACGCTAAAATCTTGTTTATCGTCCATCGCTAGCAGTGCTTGCTGCATTTGCGTCAAACCGTAGCGCCGACTTTTTAGTTGGGTCAATTCGTCTTGATTGGCATACTGCATGATTTCAGCTTTACTATTATCCAATATCAACAGCAGGGTGCGAAACATATAGATGATAAAAATCGCCTTTGGCAGCGCCATATAAATATGAGTGGTACGCCAAAAAAATGCCGAAGAAGAGCGCAGTTGATTAAATGTATCCCAGCTGAGCGTGCCATTTTGAAAAATTGCAGCAGAAATGGCGTTTTCGATTGCCGCCGTTTCACTAAAGGTAAGATAGCTATAAGTATCTAAGGGAAAAGAAGTGATGGTCATTTGACGCAGATTGGGAATGGTAAAACCAAAATAAGGAATTAAGGTGACCAAAAAGATCAAAGCAATGTGAGCCAAAAAGGCTTTCCATACATAGCGCCGCCGTATCAGCATCATCCCAAGCATCGCCCCACCAACCAGCGAAACCCCAGCGACCAAACTGCTATGACCCATGACTAAAATTACCACTGCAATATAAAGGCTATAAAGCGTGATCATAACCGCTTGCCATTTATATAACGAGCTTGTGTCTGTCCTAATCGGCGATGTGCGGCTGACCATCCAAAAAAAGAACACTAGCATCAGCGTCACCCCAGTCCATAAAGGATAGAGCAGACCCATATCTACATAGGAGCCATAAAGATCTTGGCGCCACCAAACAAACGCGCACCATAACCAATGTGAGGTGACTTCTATTAACACAAACAGCGCCAGCAGTGAGGCCCTATCAGCCGCTTGCCACTCGAAAATCACTCGCGAGAGCTTTCTATAGCCTAGATGAGATATCGATACAGCCATAATGGGCTACCGCAGATAGTGAAAGTTATTGAGCCAAACCAAACATGAAAATAAACAGCATGACTTATATTAGACCTAAACTGACGCATTTAGTGTGGCAATTTTTCCTTTAATTATCAATCGGTTTTAATCGATTTACCCGTCAATATCTAAAGTTTTATTTTAGCGTATCTATTAAGCTTAAGAATAACCTGTTTTGGACTAAGCCAATGCCGCAAATGACTGCCAAACACCTTGCTGTTCAGGATTAAGGTTTGGTACGTCGCCCAAACGTCGCCACGGCATATTACTTCCATGAAAGTCACTGCCAATAGAGGCCGCAAGCTGATGTTCAGCGATACTGCGATCGACCATTCTTCGGGTACTAATCGGTTCGCTATTTGAAGGTAACTCACAAGCATCACCGCCAAGCTCGGCAAATTCTTCGATCAGTTTACGTACGCGGGTGGCAGATAGCTGATAGCGCGTTGGGTGCGCGAGTACCGCCTTGCCGCCGCAAGCGTGGATCAGCTCGATGCCGCGCTGCATGGTTAATGCTTCAATCGCCACGTAAGCGGGCTTATTATCGGCCAGATATTTATCAAAGGCTTTTTGCACGGTTTTTACCGCACCGCGCTCAAACAACACTTGCCCAATATGCGCACGCCCTACCGCTTGTGGATTGCCGCCTGCTTTATCGAGCACCGCTTGCCATAGCTCGGTATAATCAATATCTAGCAGCTCGCTAAGCTTTTCAGTGATACGCTGACCGCGCGTGGCACGGCTGTCTTGCAATTGCTGCAACGTCGCATGCATTTTATCAAAGTCGGTGAAATCAAGTCCCAACACATGGATAATTTTATTGGTGGATTTATTTTTGCCATAGCCGCCGCTAAGTGTATGCTCGCAGCTAATCTCAACCCCATTGATTAATTGTATATCATAGGCCGCCGCCGCCGCGCGTGCCGCGTCAATACCCATCAAGGTATCATGATCGGTCAGCGCCAGTACATGAATGCCAGCGTTGTGCGCGCGCTGTACTACCTCGGTCGGCGCATAGGTACCATCAGAGCATGTACTGTGGCAATGTAAGTCGATTTTCATAAAGCTGGCCTTAAGATATTGAGGGTGTTGAAAGTGTTGTGCATATAGATATGCTGTCATTACTGACTATATTATCAGTAAAAAAGACGAAATGCGGCGAAGATAACGCATGAAGGCAGATCATAACGGATGATTATCCTGTTACTTGCTTTTTTTTGCAGCAGTAGACGTGTAAACTACCCCATACGTTTTTTGTTGGACATCCTATTTGCTATGAAAGCCTTATTAGACTTCATTCCGTTGATCGCGTTTTTTATTGCTGCGCGTTACAGTGGCATTTTAGCGGCGGCAGGCGCCTTGCTCGTGGCCACTATCATCATTTATGCCATCCATTTTGTGCGTCAAAAAGGCAAATTTGATAAGCAGCAATGGGTCGTTTTATTATTAACCATCGTCTTTTGCGGTGGGACGCTGCTATTGCGTGACGACATCTACTTACGCTGGAAGTCGCCTATCATCAACGGTATCTTCGCGGTAACACTATTGGTCAGTGCCATCATCAATAAGCCATTGATGCAATTGGCGATGAAAGAAGTGTTTTCACTGACCTTGAGTGGCTGGAAAAAACTGACCGTCGCTTGGGCACTGTTTTTTGCCTTTATGGGTATTTTGCATTATATCACGGCATTTACGATGTCTGATGAGGCTTGGATTAACTTTAAAACTTACGGCTGGATTCCGATTATGTTGGTATTCGTAATTGCGCAATTTGCCGTATTAAAGAACCATCTCAATCCAGCGTTAACCGATAAAACCACTAAATAGAAGCTAGTTCAATCATAATATAAGACTTAAAAATATAATGAGACATATCATCATTGTTTTTTATTGTCGTTATTAGCGCTTTATTCATATTATTTACTTGAGGAAGTCCCATGTCCTTATTTGCTATTATCGGCCACGATGTTGCTGGCAGCAGCGCCCAACGTCAGGTGACGCGCGCCGAACACGTTGCCCGCCTGCAAGTATTACAAAGCGAGCAGCGACTTATTATCGCAGGTCCAACGCCCATCGAACACGGTAAAAGCGAGATGTCAGGCAGCTTGATTATTGCTGACTTTGACTCCCTTGATGCCGCGCAAGCATGGGCAAGCGCTGAGCCTTATTTGCGTGATGGCGTCTATAGCCATGTAGATATCAAGCCGTTCGTGCAGACCTTGCCTGCGCCTACTGACAGTGCCGCAGTTACATCATCAGACAAGCCAGCAAATAAGGTAACAGCATCGTGATTCAGCAGTTATTATTAAATGGTTCTGTTTCTCATCATGTTTTTAATCATGTTACTAAGCCCGCTTTTGGTTTCGTTACTAATGTTAGCGTTGCAAGCTTATTATTACTTGCCAGTCTATCAGCACAAGCAGCACCAACTGTGACCAATGCTGATCCTGTGGCAGGAACTGCTCCGCTAGCGCCTAACGCTGTATTAGCGCCCAATACTGTTAATCAACTAGCGTTTCCAAATACTGCCTCAAATACGGTGTCTACTACAGCGCCGAACCCAGCTACCAATGCTCAGCCTGCTACCAATATTAGCGACACTTTAGCGGCGCAGCTACAACCATCAACTAAAGCGCTCTCTGAAGCCAATCAAGAATTGCTTAGCCGTAATGCCCAGCTTCAGCGTCAAGTCAATGACTTACAAACACAAGTAAACGTTTTGGTTTATGAAAGCAAAGGTCAGTTGTTTTTATACGGCGCATTTACGGTGTTAATGAGCTTATTGGTTGGGATATTTATTTCGTGGTTGGTGTTTGTGCGCCGCGAGCGCTGGTAGTAAATCCTCTATAAATGTGATGCTTTATGTCCAAATTTGTGTCTAAACCTCAGTCTAAATCAGCTATATCTAAGCCTACCTCTCCTGCCACTTATAAAAAAGCCACCAAGCCCCCTAAAAAACCTGCGCCGCCAGATGTGATTACCCCTGCTAATATTACATGGCAAACCGATGATGCTGGCAATCAAGTGCCAGTATCAGGGGAGTTTGGCGATGTGTATTTCTCGCACGCTGATGGCTTAGCAGAATCTCGCCATGTATTTTTAGCCCATAATCAATTACCCGAGCGCCTAGCAAACCTTGCTGATAAGCAATGCTTTACGATTGCTGAATTGGGCTTTGGGACGGGCTTGAATTTTTTAGCGACATGGCAGCTTTGGCGACAGCTTCGTACGCAGCAGCCGCAGTTAACAAGCGCGCGCTTACACTTTATCACTACCGAAAAATACCCCATACCGCTTAACGACTTAACGCAGATACTCGCTTTATGGGCACAGCGCGCGCCCGAACTTGCCGAATTGATTAAAGAGCTTTTAGCAAACTACCCACCGCTGATTGCTGGCTGTCATCGACTAAATTTTATTGACGATAATATCACGCTTGATATTTGGTTGGGCGATGCGGGCGATGGTTTGGCAAGTCTGGCTACTTTTAATAGCCTAGCTACTTTAAATACTGAGACCGCTATCAAGCGCCCTTATATTGATGCTTGGTTTTTAGATGGTTTCGCGCCTTCTTGTAATGAAAGCTTGTGGGCAGAGTCGATATTTACCCAGATGCAGCGCTTATCTCGCACTGGCACCACTGCCGCTACTTATAGCTGTGCTGGTATCGTCAAACGCGGCTTGCAAGCGCATGGCTTTAGCATTAAAAAGGTAAAAGGCTTTGGACGCAAGCGTGAAATGTTAACGGCAGCGATGGCGGACAATGATGAGTCCTTACCTGATTCTTTAGCACTAAATAACGATAACAATGTTTGCGTTTTGTCACACCCTCATGACCATACTCCTAATCATACAGTGGTTATTGGCGCAGGCGTTGCGGGACTACTTACGGCTTGGACGCTAGCCAATCGCGGTATGACTGTGTCGATAGTAGATAAAGTCGCGCCGCTTGCTGGCGCCTCTGGCAATCCGCGCGCCCTCCTCGCACCAAATATGACGCCCATTCATCATGTTTATGAGCACTTGCACTCTATCGGCTATCTCTATAGCGGCAGGCTGTACCGTTATTTTAATCAGCAAGCAGAACTGCAGCAAACGCCGCTCATACTTGAGCAAACAGGCGCGTTAGACTTGCTAATCAAAACCAATATCGGCCCTGTGCAAATTGCCGATTATCCCAATGAAATGGCAACCACGGTTACGATTGAAGAGGCGCGGCAATTAAGCGGCTTAAAAACTAAAGACTTAACGGACAATTTATATTTACCAAAATCTGGATTGGTCAATCCACAAGCGCTAAAAACGCTCATCCTTAAGCACTCAAATATCAATTATCAGCAGCTTAGCGTTACCGATATCAAAGAAACTGCAGATAAAGTGACGGTGATTGGTGATAAAGAAAGCAGCAGTGATAATAGTCAAAGCTCTGTCACTATCTGCGCTGATAATGTCGTTATTTGCGCCGCCTATGAGAGTCATCAATTAGACAAACGTATCGTTGAGTGCCGTACTATTCGCGGGCAATTATCTTGGTTTACGCCCACTGACGAGCAGGTAGCTGGTCTGCCTAAATTACCGCTCAAATATAGTGGTTATTGCGCGCCCTTTATCGGACAAAGCGGCGATGCTAAGATAAATAACATTCGCGACAATGAGCCGCAGTTTTTATTGGGTGCCAGCTTTGTAGATGCTGACGCCAGCATTGATATCCGTGAAGAAGAAAATCAGCAAAATTACGAAAAATTGCTTGAGGATATTCCTGAATTAAGCGATATATTGCCAGACGATACCAGCGCATGGCAAGCACGCGCCGGTGTGCGCACGCAAACGATTGACTACCATCCCTTGGTCGGACAACTTGCGCAAAGCCGCCGCATTTGGGCGCTCTCCGCGATGGGTGCAAAGGGTTATGCTTTAGCACCGATATGCGCTGAAGCATTAGCAGATATGATGCTCGGCTGCTTTACCCCTTTATCGGCTATTATGTTAGGGCGGCTATCACCTAATCGGGCGCGATTGCATAAAGCGTAAAAGGTAATAATTTAACGTTACGCTAGGGCGTGTCCTCATTTTAAAAATGGTGAGAAAAATGAGATAAATTGTAGCCAAACAAGGAAAATAGTGCAGTTAATATCGGGATATTACCCAGCTATTTGACGAAGTTTGGCAAAATTTAGCCATTTTTAGACCTTTTAGATGTCCATCGATTGAATTGAGGACACGCCCTAACCTTTATCAATATTTATACGGATGCTGTTTTATAAAAATGCTCTCAAAGCCAAGGCATGTATTTATAACAGTATAGAAGCAGGCTTAAAGAATAATGCTAGACTAGCCTTAAAGTTTAAAACACTTAAATAACGATGATAAATGGATAGCTATCTATTATGAAAACCGATATTTTTACCTTAGTGAAATCAAAACCCTCCTTTAAAGCAATTTCTATTGCGTTCTTAAGCCTATCACTGCTAAATGCTTGCCAAAAGACGCCAGAACCTGAAACCGTTAATGAAACTGCTGAAGCAACCACCCAAACGACGCCAGTAAGCTCTAATATTAATGCACCGAAAGTTGCTGAAACAAAGCCAAGCGCTACTGATTCGGCAGCCACTTTAGAGCAAGATACAAGCTTAAATGAAACAGAAAACGAGCTTAGCGCAGCGGATACCTCAACAAATAGTGCTGCGATAATGCCCAATCCAGAACAAGCCATCAAAGGCGCGCAAATCACTGATGTCAATTATCGCAGTGCCAGCGGTGAGACGTTATTTGTCATCTTTGAAACCTCAGAAAAAGGCGTACTTAACGCTATCGTCACCTTGCCAAATAAACCAAAAATGACCTTGAGTGCGCCAGAAGGCCAAGGCAATAACCCTACTTATCGCTCAAACGATGGCAGTATTCAGCTGGTCAGTCATGGCGGTGGTAGCAGCATTGATCTTATTCAAAACAATAAAACAACGAGCTTTGAGGCCATGAGTGTAGAAGCAGAAGTCATTACCGAATAATGTTATCAATAAGAGTTTGGCTTAAAACCTGTCGAAAATAATAAATTAAACCCTAAAAAAGGCGGCAAATACTTATCATATTTGCCGCCTTTTTTACTCTACTTTACCTTTAACCAAAACCAGTGGTCTTGCTAAACAGACCGACCAGCCAGCTTATCAGCGCCCATAAGCCCCAACCAATAACCACAATAACGATTAATCCCAATAGATCAGGAATATGCAGGTATAGCCAAGCAACGATAGGATTACGCCAAAAGAACGCAAAGCGACTTTGCTGCTGTCTATCTTCTAATGATTGATGCAAAAACGGCCGATCCATATGCATGGTTTCGGTGATGCCATATTCATCGTGTAGATGCTCGTGGACGATAGTCAATGTCTTACGACTTGGCCGAATAAAGATATCGAGCACTGTGCCAATCCCCGGTACGATACCAACCACCATATCAATCAGCGCCAACCTAACCGCTGGGGTCATTTTATGCGCCGGTACTCCCAACTGCCGACCTAATATAAAAGCATAGCTGGTCAAAGCAAGACCTGCCAAATCTCCCGCCAGCGGAATGGTCGACAGTGCCGCATCCGCCCCCATGCCTTGTTTGGTAAAAGGAATACGTACGAGCGAATCCATGGTATTGGCAAATTTCGCCAGTTTACGCTCAGTTTCGATGACTTGTGCACGTGTTAAGCCATGTTCAGCTAGTTTTGCATGATAATCGATAACTGGTGCATTAACATCAGATACCTTTCTAGCTTTTGACTTTGAGAGCTTCTTAAAGTTATCCATTAAAAGTCGTCCATAAACACGCGATTGCGATAAGAGCAAAGACGTAACGCCCTACCCATATATTGGCCAAAAATGCCTGAAAACAGGCCAGTGCTTGACGACTGGCACAAGCGCTGTTCTGCTTGGCAAACATCATTGCCACGAGCGCCAAGCCAAATACTGGTATCACGCCTACACTGGTTGGCGCAAAGTAATGCCACATGACCGCACCCATAATAAGTAAAAATGCGGTTTGTAGCAGCGAGATGATAATCACATCGTAGCGACCAAATAATATCGCCGTTGATTTGACTCCTATTTTTAAATCATCCTCACGATCTGCCATCGCGTACTGGGTATCATAAGCCACGGTCCAGCACATATAAGCGATAAACAGTAACCAACACCAGATATCAGGCGCGCCTTGTATCGCGACATAGGCCATCGGTATCGCCCAACCAAACGCTGCCGCTAAAAAGACTTGCGGCAAATGGGTAAAACGCTTCATAAAGGGATAAATAAACGCCAATATAACGGCGCCAAGCGACCAGTAGAATACCGCAATAGGCAAAAAGAATAACAAACTGGCACTCAGCAATACCAATACTGAAAAAGCAGCAATGGCTTCTTTAGCGGATAAACGCCCGTCCGCTAATGGACGGCCTTTGGTGCGGCTGACATGACCGTCGACCTTGCGATCAGCAAAATCATTGATTGCACAGCCTGCCGCGCGCATAAAAATCGCGCCCAGTGCAAATAATACAAATATCTTTAGACTCGGCAAACCTGCCGTTGCCCCTTGCTGCTGCGCCTGTCCCATCGCCGCCAGCATTACCCCCCAGAGCGTTGGCCAGAGCAACAGCTCGATACCTACAGGTTTATCAAAGCGCGTTAATTGCAGGTAGGCTTGTAATTTGTCGTTAAATGTCATGGCGTTTTATTATCATCTATAGAAATTTTATATACTTTTTTGCAGGCTGCTAGGTTAAGCGAATAGAAGCGAAAGGATTGGCGAGCTATTGGATTTGTTGCCATAAGTTGTTGGCTTCAATGAGTGACAACTCAGGATATTGCTTGCGTAATGCCTTAATGGATGCCATCTTATTATTTTGGCTAAGCTTTGCTTGCTGCCGTAAGTAGTCCATTTGTTCTTTTGGATTCCTAAGCGCTTTTAGGTGGGCTTTGAGCTGTAAAACTTCTGTTCGCAACGCAATATTCATCAGTAATAAGCCTGCACCAATGACCCAAATTATAATCGTTGACATCCTTTTCTCCTGAATCCATTACTATTAAATCCACCACTTCTAAATATTTGTATTCTAAACACTCAAACTGATTAACTGAGTCCATGCATGATAACGAAAGGTCTTTTAAACGAAATAACCATCAAAGCGTACCGCTTCATTATGCCAGCTTTCACTCGGTTGTTGATGCGCCAGTAATGGTGCAAGCTGCGGACGCTTGACGACGACGCGGCCTTGTCCTGCACCTTGACTGACAACCGCTTGTGCACTTTGGAGCAATTGCGACTCTTCTTCTAGCGTTGGCGGACGTGCCAATTGGTGCAAGGCTTGCATATGCTTACCCACTTTCGCGCCTTTACCCGTTTTGCTATCTTGATAGCTATCCTCTGGAAACATAGGATCGAGATATACCACATCAATAGTTTGATAGCTATCAGCGGTCGAACCATTACTAGAATCTGCAAAATCAATACTTTCAAAATAACTAAGCGCATCGACATTAATAATCTGTAGTCGGCTCATCAGCTTTTGCCAATTTGGTAGCGTACTCATCCGCTGCTGTTCAGCTAGCAAAAACAGCGCCATCAAGGGCTGCTCCTCAAGCATAATGACTTGAGCGCCAGTACTGGCTAATATGAGGCTGTCATGCCCAAAGCCTGCGGTCGCATCAATGACCGTGCTATCCGCTGTAATTTTAGCAGCTTGTAGCAGTAACTCAGACTTACGCCCGGCACTCACCACTCGGCGTTGTAGCTTATCCCATTCGGGCGCCACGCTCAGCCCATCGCTCAGCCATGATAGCTTATCTTTTTCATCTAATACTAAGATAGGCTGGATAGAATGCTGGCTTAATTGCTGGCGACGTTTTTGATTGAGCTTTTCGCTAAACAACTCAATGTTTAGAACAATAGGCAATTGATGTTTCACTACCAGCGCTTTTAGGCTGGCGATTTGCGCTTGTTGGGCTTCATTAACATAAAAAAGCTGGCAATGCATAAAATCGCTTGATGTTTGTTGCAAACTGCTCATGATTGCCCTCCCTTTTAATACTTTACGGTTTAAAACGTTACCGTTAACCCAGTTGAAAATGATAACGCCACATCGTTAAAACTTAGCCTGCCATCTGATAGCCAAAACCCCAAGCGGCGACCAATACGATGATGCCGGTAATAATGCGTAGCCATGCAAAAATTTTGAAATCGCGACGGCTAACCCAAGCGACCAATAGGCGAATACAAAGTAACGCCACGACAAATGACACCACGGTGCCTATACCCAATACCAGCCAGTCTTCGCTACTGGTCAATACATCATGGTGCTTTAGTAAATCCAACAATGCCGCGCCAACAATGACAGGTATGCCTAAAAAGAAAGAAAATTCCGCCGAAGCTTTGCGCGACACGCCAAGCCAGAGGGCGCCAATGATCGTCGCACCTGAGCGTGAGGTTCCGGGTATCAAAGCCAGACACTGCATCAAACCAATCATTAACGCTGTTTTTAGACTGACGTCTTCTGCTTCTTGGGCAATAATCGTTTTAGGTCGATTTTCGACATAAAATATCAGCAGACCGCCGACAATCAGCATAATCGCTACCACGATAGGGTTAAACAAATACGCCTTAATCTCGTCTGCAAAGGTAAAACCTACAATCATTACCGGAATGGTCGCCACAATTAAGCTTAAACCAAGCTGCCTTGGATTACTCATACCTTCTGCTTTACCGGTCAGTAGCCCCATCAGCGCTTGCCACAGCCTGCCCCAGTAATCATAAATGACCGCTAAGATAGCACCAAGCTGGACTACCACCACAAACAAATCAACTTTTTCCTTAGTCCAAAAGCTCATCAAATCGGCTGATAAAATCAAATACCCCGTACTAGAAATGGGTAAAAACTCCGTGATACCTTCAACGATACCCATAATGAGCGCTTGGATTAATAACAGTATATCCACAGTTGCTTCCCTAAAAAAACAGCGCTAGCCGCTGTTTTATATTGTTGTTGCTTTTATAATCGTTTATACGTAGAAGTACAAAGTGCATTGCTTACGAATCATCATGTAAGCACTATGCCTTACCTTGCTCTTTTAGCGTTTTCCATGCTTGATTGCGCAAGTACTTTGGTAAGGCATTAGCGGCATCGCTACCGCCTGTCTGTATGAATTGAGCGATACCCAATTGTCCAATCACTACCGCATCTGGCCAAACCTCTTCATGGAGAATTTGTTCGTCATGCATTTTTAGTAGCGGCGCACCATTACCGGCGATAGGAAGATTAGCAGCGGTTTGGCTGTCATAATCAAGTAAGCGCTCGGTATCTTCGCCATTTTCTTGCACAACGGGTTGCATAATATGGTCTATTAGCGCATATTGCCCAAAATATACTTGCTGCATACGCGCATCAAGCGCGCTATAAACTTGGGTCAAACCATACCTTTGATACGCACACTGGGCAATGGCTTGTAAGCTAGAAACACCGACACAAGGAATATCGTGGGCGACAGATAAGGCTTGCACCACCGCTGTATTGATTCTGATACCGCTAAAAGCACCAGGACCACGGTTGAATATCAATGCTTTTATATCAGTAAGACGCAGATTAGCCTCAGATAAGGCCGCATCAATCATTGGCAAAATGTGCTGAGTTTGCTCACGTTTACCTTGTTCGGTATGACTCGATAGCACCTGACCATTGGCATCTAAAATCGCGATCGAACACTGCTCAAATACGGTATCCATTGCTAAAAACATCATTACCTCGGCTTATTTTCTTAATACCACAAAACATGCGCTCATCAATCAGCGCCTATCATAGCATTTAGGATAAAAAAATTTTATTAATTTCTAAATTTTCCTAGTGCATCCATCAATATTTATGCAAATACGCCAGACATAAAAAACCCCACAGCGATGTTAGCTTGGGGTTTTCATGAAAACGTAAAGATATTAAGACGTAACAACTGTGCTAATCCAAACGGTTATTGCTTAAAAGCGCGTTTTAAACTTCTTTGGCGCTTGGTTTTGTAGCTCTTGCATCTGTTTTTGCATCTCTTCAGTGCTCGGCATATTGTTTGGATCCAGTCCCATCTGCTTTGCCATCTGCGCGGGATTCACATCTTTGGCACCGCCTTGCTGACCGCCGCCAAATAACGGACCGCCGCCGCCAGCACCGCCGCCGCCCATCAAGCCTTGCATCGATTTCATCATTTTACTGATACCTTCAGGTTTAGAAATCATTTTCATCATTTTTGCCATTTGCTTGTGCTGCTTGAGCAAACGATTGACGTCTTGAATTTCACGACCCGAACCTGCGGCAATACGGCGCTTGCGGCTTGGATTAATCTTATCTGGATTCTTACGCTCAAACGGCGTCATTGAATTAATCAAGGCTTCCATTTCACGTACTTTTTCTTCAGGCTTAGCGTCTTGCACGGCTTTTTGCATGTCAGAGCCGCCCATACCAGGCATTTTATCTAAGAAACCTGCCATGCCGCCCATGCTTTTCATTTGCTGAAACTGGGTCAATAAATCCTCAAGGTCGAAGTCGCCGCCCTTTTGCATCTTTTTCGCCATTTTTTCGGCTTTATCACGGTCGATTTTTTGCTCGACTTCTTCAACTAAGCTTAAGACGTCACCCATGCCAAGAATACGCTGAGCGATACGCTCAGGGTGGAATAGCTCGAGCGCGTCAAGTTTCTCACCGCGACCTAAAAACTTAATCGGTTTACCCGTAATGGCGCGTACAGACAATGCTGCACCGCCGCGCGCATCACCGTCGGTCTTGGTTAAGATAACGCCAGTCAATGGCAGCGCATCGTTAAAGGCTTTGGCGGTATTGGCCGCATCTTGCCCGGTCATGGCATCGACGACAAACAAGGTTTCAGACGGGTTGACCGCCGCGGTTAACGCCTTGATTTCAGCCATCATGGTCTCATCGATAGCCAGACGACCAGCCGTATCGATAATCAAAATATCTTGATATTGGATTTTAGCTTCTTCGATAGCGCGGCGGGCGATATCAATCGGATTTTCATCAACTGTTGAATTGACAAACTTGGCATTGACTTGTCCTGCTACTTGCTCAAGCTGAGCAATTGCCGCTGGACGGTAGACGTCGGCAGAAACCAGCATCACCTTTTTCTTATGACGCTCTTGTAAGAATTTCGCCAATTTACCAGCGGTGGTGGTTTTACCCGCCCCTTGCAAGCCTGCTAGCAGATAAACAACCGGCGGTTTACCCGTCATCTCAAGCTGCTGATTGGCACTGCCCATCATTTCGGTCAGCTCGTCATGGACGATTTTGACAAAGGCTTGTCCTGGCGCCAACTCTTTGAGCACTTCTGCGCCAAGCGCTTGCTCTTTGACACGTTTGACAAAATCACGCGTCACTGGCAGCGCGACGTCGGCTTCTAACAGCGCCATGCGCACTTCGCGCAGCGTGTCTTTGATATTATCTTCGGTCAACTGCCCAGTACCGGCGATATTACGCAGGCTCGATGATAAGCGTTCGGTTAAGGTATCAAACATAAATAACTCTCAATTAAAATAATTCTTAGTGAAAACAATCTTTGATAAAAGCAATTCTTGGTAAAAGCGGTTCTTGATAAAAACACTATGACAACAATACGTCGTCAAATTTGGTTCAGCGTTGCTTGCTGATTTATATGGTTTGGCGATGCTACAAACGATCAAGCAGTATTTTATAAAATTAATGATAAAAAGTAGCATATTATCAACACTATAGCATTAAGAGACCACAAAGCTTATAGTCGTTTTGCAAATGGCATTTTTCTAATAAGCGCTGCTGTGCTACAAGCGCTATAATCAATCCGTAAGATGGCGCTCAATTGCTTGCCATTTTATGATAAATTGGATGATTATTCTAATCATTCTGATAATACCATTTTAGCATTCAATTGAGCGGCGTTTTTGCGCTCATCATGAGATGAGGTTTTTTATCTTGCAACTTGCATTTTTAATGGCTGGCATGGTTTATATTTTGGTCAGCATCTACATTGGTTGGGCGCTGATTCACGATAAACCTATCCACAAGGGCGTAAGCTTAGGTTTATTGGTCGTCGGCATGCTCGCACATGCCGCACTACTCTATCCGCATGTGGTCACGCTTTATGGGCTAAATTTCAACTTGTTTAATACCATTAGCCTGATCAGTTTATTTTTCTTATTTTTCTACGTTATTTTTAGCTTATACCGCCCTATCGTCAGCCTCGGTATTTTAGCAGCACCGACGGCATTAATCGGGATGATTGTCGGTTATATCGGCCGCGCGCCCTATCGTCCGATTACAGACATCAGCGTCGGGTTAGAGGCGCATATCTTACTATCACTTGCCGCCTATTGTGTGCTGCTGATGGCAGCGCTGCAAGCGCTATTTTTGCGCTTACAAATACGCGAGCTGAAACACCAGTCGATTCATCGCTTTTGGGTCAATAAACTGCCGTCCTTGCAGAGCATGGAAAGTTTATTGTTCGATATGCTATTGGTCGGCTTTGTCTTATTGAGTATCGCGCTAGGCATTGGTTTTGTTTATGTAGAAGATTTGTTGGCACAGCACCTTGCTCATAAAACGGTCTTTAGCGTGCTCTCATGGCTGTTGTTTGGCGCATTATTATTGGGTAATTGGCGCGCAGGATGGCGTGGTAAACGTGCTGCCAATATGACCATTTATGCGTTTATCTTATTAGCAATCGGCTTTGTCGGTAGTAAGTTTGTGCTAGAGATGCTGTTGTAAATCCAGTGCTGTAATAGTGGTAGTGTGATTAAAAAAAGCCGCCAGTATTAAATACCAATACTGGCGGCCTTTTTTACGCTCTTATTTTGGTTTAACACCGTCTTAAAAAAAGCTAATTAAAAACCACGGTTTTATTACCTGCCACAATCACGCGATTTTGTACATGCCAATTTACTGCGCGCGCTAAGACATTACGCTCGATATCACGGCCAATAGCGCGTAATTCTGCCACTCCTTGACGGTGAGTGACCCGATGCACATCTTGCTCAATGATAGGCCCTTGATCAAGTTCAGCTGTCACATAGTGCGCGGTTGCTCCGATAAGCTTGACGCCTTTTTCATAAGCCTGACGATAAGGATCAGCACCGACAAAGGCGGGCAAAAATGAATGGTGAATATTAATGACTTGCATCGGCCAACGCTTAACAAAATCAGATGATAAAATCTGCATATAACGCGCCAATACCAGCAAATCATTGCCTGCCATCAAGGTATGAATCTGCTCTTCTGCCTCGGCTTTGTTATCCTTGGTGACTGGCACATAATGAAAAGTGATGCCAAAGTTTTCTACCGCTTGGCGCAAGTCTTCGTGATTACTAACGACACAGGTAATCTCGCAATCGAGTAACCCGCGCTGATGCCGCCACAGTAAATCTAACAAGGCATGGTCAAACTTTGACACTAAGATGCCAACCTTGGTTTTAATCGCATTATTATGCAAGCGCCACGCCATATTATGGCGCTTAGCCACCGTATGCCCAAAGCTGGCTTCAAAGTTATCCATAATTTCGCTCAAGCCTGCTAACGCAAACTCCAAACGCATAAAGTACTGCCCGCCTTCATGAGCGGTTGAATACTGATCGAGAGTGATAATATTGCCGCCATAACGGTGTATAAACTCAGATACAGCCTGTACGATACCCGCTTGATCGCGGCATTTGATCAATAACGTCGCGGTATCAATAGCAGCCGCAACTGGTGAATTTTTAGGATTTTTGCTCGACTTTATGCTTGCTGTAGCAGTCGTGGTATTGTCTGACATAGTGCGCCCAATCAAAAATGAAACATGCTGCTTACTTTGAATATGTTAGCAACATAGGAAACCGACTATTCTAATCGCTTTTACAAAACTTTGCTGATTGAGTTGCTTGTATTTGGTTATTGAGATTATGAATACAAAAACCCCCAACGCGAGGTTGGGGGTTTTTAAGAAATTATCTCCAAAGCAAGTAACTTACTACTCGACTTTAATTACTTTATTGGTGGTGTTCTAAAAAGTATGCCGGCATCAGACGTAACCATAATTGATGTAAAAGAACACCATATCAAACACTTTGAAGTGATTATCGAGCTTCTTAGAGAAACAACAGGTTTTTCTAACCGCCCGACGCAATCGGTGTCTAAGACGGCAGTTATTACCTTCAATGCCTACCGTATGAGATTTGCCAACTCGTTTGTGGTCAAATTTAAAGGCGGTTATAAAACTGTCCCAGTTATCCATACTGATAGAGCCATAGCTGACTTTAAGCTGCTTGAGACGAGCTCTTAACTTCTTAGCCGTTTTTAAGTCGCGTCTGCCCCAGACATAAGCGACAATCTCATTAGTAACGCGATCATAAGCATAAATAAGCCAAACTTTACGCTTTTTGCGATACACGTAAGTCCAGAATTCATCAACCTCTAAGCGTTCATAGTAGCGCTTCTTAGGCGTAATCTTATAAACAGATGAGCCTATGGTGCTCAATACTTTACCGATACTGACTGAGGCTATAACAGCTATGTCTCTAACGCCGCAGCCTCTAACTGTCATGAGCCGTATAAGCTCTTCTACTTTAGAGTGACAGCCATGATAAGTTAAGGCATGGTCGCTAATAAACTGACGTTTGCAGTCCTTACATTGATAATTCTGCTTGCCATAGCTTTTTTTGCCATTTTTCTTTAGACTATTACTGTGACAGTCGGGGCAACTGATATCTATTTGTGTCTTCATAACCTCAAATATATCATCTTGCTCTGGCTGTCACTCCTCCTTTTATTTCCTCAGCATACTTTCTGATACACCACCCCTTTATCAACAATAATGTCAAAGGTAGCCATGCCATTGCTATCAGTGGTTTTGTTACTTCCGGCAATAGCAACCCCTTTGATATCATCAATTCCCATACCAACCTGTACGTCTGCAGCGCGTGCGCCATCCGCATTTTTGAGAATAACGCTAAATTGAGCCGTATCACCGTAAGGATTTAGCTTATTATTAGATACTGAACTTGTTTGAAGTCGATTGTCGATATCAAGAGTACTGACTACTGTTTGAGTGCCATCACCGCTGCCTTCTTTACTGATGCGGACGGTCAACACTTGAGTGATGGTTGCGCCATTTGACGGCTGTTTAGCCGTTGCTTTTAGTCCAAACCCATGAGCGAGTAAGTTTACTTTCTGTTCGTCATTAAGTACTAGTGGGTTAAGCCGAAGCTCATAAGTGGCTTCACCTTTCTCATTGGTACTCTGAACACTCGCACCTTGAATGGTCACACCAGTATTAATAGAGTCATCAACACTCAAGCTCACAGACCTATTAATTGCCGCTCCGCCTGATGCTGCCACTGCTTTAACAGTAACATTAAATGTAACAGGCTCATCACTCAGCTCAATATTAGCTGGATCAGTATAGAGTTTCTGTAAACTAAAATCCTCTACAGGGGTTTGTACACCGCCATTACCACTGCCATTATTATTACCGCCGCCAGTGCCAGGCTTCACTCCTAAATCAGGTGTAGGCGCAACGACATCGGTACCGTCTCCACCACCACAGCCTGCCAATGCTAAAGCACAAGTCAAAGAAGTGAGTTGAAATAACTTAGAAGTCGGTGGTAGTGAGCTATATGACATTTTTGAATTCCGCGGCAGACGCAATTTATCTGAGGAAATTTACACAATCATTACATGGCTTTATAATAGAATACTAATGATACGTAGACTTACATTAAAAGCATTTGTATTAACAGATTGTATTAAATATATAACCGCAACTTTACTGACTTTTGTTATAACTTACAACTAAAAAATCGAACTTTAGTATTAAATAATCAATCACATAGCACACGCAATTCAGGGTATAATAGCTATCGTTTAAAGCGGCGATTATTATAAAAATATTTGAATATTCATTAGTTTTATGGTATAAATGTCGGCTTTAAAATTTTCTGAATTGGTTTGCCTGTTATTTGCCTTTAGATGACAGTAATATCAGCTCAACCTTCATAATAGTTTTGTTTGGTGCAAAGCTGCCGCTTGCTGTGTCCATGCCGCAAAAACGTGCAACTTGCCCAGACTGGTATGAGAATCCCTCATACCTCATAGATTAGGAGTTCGCCATGTCTAGAGTTTGCCAAGTGACTGGAAAGCGCCCTATGGTGGGTAATAATGTTTCGCACGCAAACAACAAAACCCGTCGTCGCTTTCTACCAAACCTTCATAACCATCGTTTTTGGGTAGAGTCTGAAAATCGTTTTGTACGTCTACGTGTGTCTACCAAAGGTATGCGCATCATTGACAAACTTGGTATCGACAAAGTGTTAGCGGATCTACGCGCACAAGGTCAAAAAGTATAAGTTAAGATAAGCAGCTTGAGTGGTCGATAATTTTCACCTTCCAAGCTGCTTTTTGGCTACGTTCTTCGTAGCAACTGACCTTTTTGCACTCGTACCTATCGTTTGAAGACCCCTCATTTACAGGAAAGCTATCATGAGAGATAAAATTAAATTAGTATCAACTGCTGGTACTGGGTATTACTACACCACTACCAAAAACAAGCGCACTATGCCTGGTAAAATGGAAATCAAAAAGTTTGATCCAAAAGTACGCCAGCACGTCATCTTTAAAGAAGCAAAAATCAAATAATTTATCACTAAATTATTTGAACAAAAAAAGGGTTTATCAATAGATAAACCCTTTTTTTATTGCCAGTTTTTGACCCACCAACCATTTCAACCATACACTATTTTAACCAGCTACTATATTTCGTTCTTACAGATTTAGAAGCTATAAATTTAGAAGACATCAGCCTGTTTAGCCTTAGCTATAGTGAGTGGGTTCTTTGTCATAGACATGGGCATGCCACTGGCTCATCTGTTTTTGCATAATGACCTGAATCGCGGCATGAATCATGTGCTGACCAATCGCTTGGGTATCGCTGCCTAGTATTTCTTTCAGCTTATCAGAAAAATCGATGGTCATCAGCGGTGCTTCTTCTTCCTCGGCATCACGTAACAGCAATTTGCCATCCGCTGCTTCAACCAACTCAAGCGTGGTTTCTTTAGCAAATCCAGCGAACTGATCGCGACTATCGTTATCTACTTCTATTTCATTATCAATATCGTATGGCATCTATTTTTTCCTTATTATCCCGCTTTATGTCTGTAAAAAGGCGCTGACTTCGTTTATAAAATCTTAGTTTTACAGATATTCGGGCAAAACTATCTTACTTATACAATGGACGCTTTGCACCGACAATTCAAGGCCTGACGCGTAAGTGTTTTGCCTAAATGCTATTTAATACTACTTATCAACCTTATGAACGAGCTAAATCGCTATTAACGCCAATAGCGTAATTTCGCTAAGGTAAATAAGAAAGCAACAAACATCCCCAGATAATACATTTGCTTGAGCTCAAGCGACGGGTCGCGATATTTAAACGGTAAAGCTACGGTAGCGGTGGCAGTTGGAATAATAAGCAACATGAGTAGCCAATTTTCAAAGACGTGTAGCCAGCCTTGCAGTCCGGTACCATGGCGCAGGTAGGATAAGCCTAAGAGCAAACAGGCGATTATCAGCAAAATAAACAAACTGTTTGGAAGGTCTTTTGGGAAAATAATATCGGTGATTTTCTTAGAGGAAGTAGCCATACTAGCAAGTGTCCAGTCGCATCATAAAGCGCGACTTATTAAAAAGTAGAAATCGATGAATGCCATAAAGACAAAGTTTTAAAAGATAACCATGTTAAAGCGCTAACATCAGCCAATTATTAGCTATAAGTGCCCATTAACCAAAGCATGGCTATACAAGAGGTTAAATAGCCCAAGCTAATAGCGTTCCAGCTTGCGATATGCAAACCTTTGAGCTTATTTAAAATGCGCGAACCGAGCCAAAAAAATAGCGGAATACCAATCATAAAGGCTGGCACTATCACTGCTGCATGACGCAGCACTTCTCCGACATCATCGCCAATCAGCAGGCGAAAACCATAACCAGAGAGACTAAGCACCAAGGCAAAAGCTGCCATGCCAATAGTGATACCCTTAGGTACTAAGCTTGGGGCTTGCGACTGTTTTTCTTTTATAGGCTCAGGCGATACTGACGAGTTAATGGGCTTTTGCGTGTTCATATTTCACCTTTATATGGCTTATCGAGTCCATCGTTATAACCTTAACACTCATACTAATAGTTATAAATGGGGATTAATAACCATTTGCCAAGGCTAATTCGGCGCGCATAGCGTCGATGGCAGATTTATAATCTTCTTGATTAAAAATAGCGGAACCAGCGACGAACATATCAGCCCCCGCTTCGGCAATCGCGCGGATGTTACTCGCTTTAATGCCGCCATCTACTTCTAGTCTAATATCGCGACCACTGGTAATGATACGCTGACGGACTTGGCGCACTTTATCTAAGGTACCATCAATAAATGACTGCCCACCATAGCCTGGATTGACGCTCATCAGTAAGATTTGGTCAACCTTGTCCATCACATAATCTAAATAATGCAGCGGTGTTGCTGGATTTAAGACCAAGCCACATTCAGCACCGCTATCTTTAATCAGCTGCAAAGAGCGGTCAATATGGGCGCTGGCTTCTGGGTGGAAGGTGATAATACTCGCACCCGCCTCTAAAAACTGCTCGATCATGCTATCGACTGGCGATACCATAAGATGGACATCAATCGGCGCCTCGATACCATAGTCACGCAGCGCCTGACATATCATGCTACCAAAGGTTAGGTTAGGCACATAGTGATTGTCCATCACATCAAAATGGATGACATCAGCGCCCGCCTCCAATACCTTTTCGACCTCCTCACCAAGTCTGGCAAAGTCAGCTGATAAAATAGAAGGCGCGATAAGATAAGGTTTGGCTGGGCTAGTCATAGTTGAGCTACCTATTTGGGTTGGTATAAACATTTAATAAAAAAGCTTTTAATCACTGGAATTGGTATTTAGATACTACACTTATTAAACGATTGGTTTTAAATGAGCCGTTTTAAAAAAACGTTAGCGCGGTTTATATTGGCTCTTACAATACGCGCGACCGACATCAAACGGACGCTTTGCTTGATGCTTGGTCACACGGCTGGTGACACGCCGTCGCCATAGGCGAAAAGACGACGGCTTTAACTCTTGGCGCATCAGCTTAATGACTGCAGTCTCGTTTAGTGCGTAGCTGTGCGCTATCGCTTCAAACGGTGTTCGGTCTTCCCACGCCATCTCTATCACCCGCGATAATTGCACGGCATCAAGCGCGTTAATATTAGCTGCATTAGCTGACTTTACTTTGCGAGTTTCTGATTTGACATTATCTTTTTGAACCATATTAGCTTGCTGCTTATTTTTTAAAGCCGCCCTCATATCAGCCATATCCGCTTGCATCGCGGCCAGCGATAATTGAGCCGCCTGCTGTCGATTAGTCAGATTTGTCTTCGATGGCGCTATCAGATTATTCATCATAAAACTTACCTTTAAAAAAGTTTTGCCTATTGGCAAGCTCGCTCTATTTTGCACCAATCTGTTTTGTACCGATCTATTTTATAACAGTAAAGGCGCTTGATTAAATAATCAGCGTAACGCTCTGTCAAGTTATATGACAGACGATACGCTCAGCTATTAGACGGCTATTATTTGTAGACAGATATTATTGGACAGGCTTAGCCCATTTGCGCCATACGCCAGTGGTGTTCGATGTGGTCATTAATCACTGTTTGGATAAAGTAATAGCTGTGGTCATGACCGGCTTGATAGCGTAACGTCAATGGCTGCTTGGCCTTGTCACACGCTGCTTGTAGCTTAGGCGTTTGCAGCTGACCTTCTGCTAAAAAATTATCAGCCGCGCCTTGGTCGACCAAAATACTGGCATACTGCTGGCCGACTTCTACAATCATCTGTGAGGCGTCCGCTTGCGCCCATAGCGACTTATCATCGCCGAAGTACTCTGCATAAGCGGCCTGCCCCCATGCCGACTCACTGGCAGCACAAACAGGCGATAAGGCGGAGACACTGACAAACTTACTTGGGAACTTAAAGCCCAATAGTAACGCCCCATGACCGCCCATCGAGTGGCCTGTGATGCCGATACTATCAATCGGAAACTCTGAGCGCAGTAAATCGTATAATTCATCAACGATATAGCTTTGCATATTAAAATGTTCTGCCCACGGTGCTTGCGTCGCATCGACATAATAGCTTGCGCCCTGCCCGACAAAATAACGCTCATCGTTTGCGACCTCGTGTGCGTCATGACTTCTAGGAGAAGTATCCGGCGCAATAAATATCATGCCAAGCTCGCTGCATTTTTGTTGAAAATGCGCTTTATGGGTGACGTTATCGGCATTGCAGGTCAAACCCGAGAGATATAAAACAGCCGGACAACGGCGCCCAGCCAGCGCTTCATCTGGCAGATAAATACTAAAGGTCATCGGCGTTTTGGTCGCGGTGGACTCATGACGATAATAATGCTGCTCGCCATCGAAGCAGCGATTGACGCTGATTTGCTCAATCTTTGAGTTGGTAGACAAACTGTGTTTATAAGAATTATTCATAAGTGACATCCTTTTTATCCAAGACGAAATAAGCGCTGAGTGACAACTGCCCATCCTTACTATTAGCAAGCAAACTGTTAAAGACAAGTAATTCAGTAAAGTCAATTAAAGACAGTCGGTCACTCGAGTAGTATTTTAAAAGTTCAAAAAGCGCGCCTTAGTAGCGACATAAATCTAATTTATCAGCAGGCCTTAGTCATTTTCAGGCAGATTATCGATTATGTTTGCCGTATCAGGAGCTTGAGTAACCTTAACAGAATTCGGCTGATTAGTCATATTGGCGAGTGCTGGGCGGGTTTTAGCAAACAGTACTTGCTCAAATGCTGGCAGCGCGGTTTCCATTAAGCTACCAATGACCATCTGCGGCTCTGATGGCTCAAAACCCATATAGAGCTCACGTTCTTGCACGCGGTAAGCGGCATCTTTAAACGCATCAGAAAAACTGGTGTTTTCGCGCAAACTCTCCGCAAAGAAAGCCTGTCCAAAGTAAGTCATCTCAGCACTATTGGTGCAGCCAAATGACATTTTATCAGCGGCGGAGGCGGTAATAATTACCGTTGTTGGTGATGCCAATTCATCGATAAATGAGCCTGAATAGCACGCCGACACCACAATCACTCGCCAGCGGATACCGGACGCATCTAACGCTTCACGCAGCCACGTGGCATCTAAATTATCCATCGCTAATGGTGGATTTGCCAGTTGAATAACATTCTCATCACCATGTGACGATAGGGTAAGAAATAATACATCTTCATCAGCATTCATTTGCTGACCGATGGTTTTTAACCCGCGCAAAATACTGGTTTTTGTCGCAATTGGCTCATCTAGCCACGTATAGTTATTATTAATCAATGCCAGCGAATGGCCACTGGTACCAAAGCGCACGTCAAACAATTCACGCACTTTATTAATCTCAGAACGAAAGACGTTTTGTTCTGAGAATCCTGCCACGCCCATAAAATACCAGTCGCTTTTACCGGGTATACTCGGGTCGATACGGTCTAAAGCTTGCTGCAATAATCGCGGCTGCTCGTACAAAGCCGCTTCTTCTAGTACTGGCTCAACAGGAATTTGCTTAAATATCGGCTGGTCGGCGACGTTGCGCTGCCAAATGGTCAATAATGCCACTGCCCCTACTAAGACGATGATTCTCTCCCACCAAGAAATGCGCAGGCGACGGAAAAATATCCATAATAAAGCGAGTGTCTGCCATAAAAACAGCACTAAAAATAAAATAGGTAAAAAAGAATAACTCCAACTTGGCAACCACCCATAGCTGCCAAAAAACTGTACCAGGCTTTGCAGTAACGCTGATAGCGTATCAGCAACCAGCCATAAAATGACAGGCACAAAAACCAGCGCTTGGTTACCAGCGCGGCGAGCTAAAATAATACCGCCGAGCAAAATAATCATTGGCCAAATTAAATAGCTGACCAATCCTTGCTCATTAAAGACGCTACCATTTGCGGCGGCTAACCACGAGAATAGGACATTACTACCCAGTGCCAATATGGCGAATACCGCAAACTGGATAAAGGTGGGTTTTACCCAAGAGAACGCCCGCGTCGACCCGACCAGCATCCACAAGGTGGCAATAATATTGGCCGCGAAATTGAGCGAGAAGCGCTGAAGCGATACGGTTTTTAATGACGCAAGTGACAAAGACTTAGACCTCTAGCCAGTCGAGAGAAATAACGCCAATTTATTATTATTTGACGATAAAATAGGATTGAAAAGCGAGAAATCTAACTTAATATTTTAGCTCGCTAATCTATCGCGATTGTAACGGATTGTCGCTCAAGAGGATAAGGCTGATTTGTAAAAACTGCCGAAAAATTACTCTAAACGTTGATTGACAATCCATTAAAAAAGGAGGCCTTAAAATCAAGACCTCCTTTTATTAAGCAGCAATTATTATCGCATCAATAGCTCATTGACGCGTTTTAGATAAGCGGCTGGATCTTCTAGTTGACCGCCATCGGCAAGTAACGCTTGGTCAAAAATGACCTGCGCCAGCTTGTCAAAATTGTCGTCAGACTGCTCGCTACTCTCTAACTTTTTAATCAGTGGATGATCAGGATTGACCTCAAGCGTTGGTTTGCTCTCTGGTACATCTTGACCCATTTGCTTCAGCATCTGAATCATCTGCGGTGACAGCTCACCTTCACCAACGACTAGACACGCTGGACTATCAACCAAACGCGTTGAGACTTTAACGTCTTTTGCGCGCGCGCCAAGTGCTGTTTTTAGCTTATCAACGACTGGCTTCATCGTCTCTTGCGCTTTTTCAGCTTCTGCCTTTTCTTCCTCATCTTGCAAATCGCCCAAATCAACCGCACCTTTGGCGATATTTTGTAGCGGCGTGCCATCAAATTGGGTTAAGAAGTTCATCGCCCATTCATCGACACGGCTGGTCATCAAAATAACTTCGATGCCTTTTTTCTTAAATAGCTCAAGTTGTGGACTATTCTTTGCCGCCGCCAAATTATCAGCCGTTAAATAATAGATGGCTTTTTGACCGTCAATCATACGACCTTTATAATCTTCAAAGCTGGTCTCAACCTTGTCATTGGTGCTGGTGGCATAACGCAACAATTTGGCGATACGCTCTTGATTGCCCATATCCTCACCAAGGCCTTCTTTAATCACATCGCCAAATTCGCTATAGAATTGGGCAAATTTTTCTTGTTTATCGCTGTCTTCGCTGTTAGCAAGGCTCGCCAGCAAGGTCAAAATACGGCGCGCGTTACCATCTCGGATAGATTTGACATCGCGCGATTCTTGTAGAATTTCGCGGCTGACGTTAAGTGGCAGATCCGCTGAATCAATCACCCCTTTCACAAAACGCAAATACATCGGCAGCAATTGCTCAGCGTCGTCCATAATAAAGACGCGCTTCACATAAAGCTTTAAACCGTGCTGCTGCTCACGCGTGTATAAATCCATCGGCGCTTTTTTCGGAATATATAAAAGCTGGGTATACTGAACGCGACCTTCAACGCGGTTATGTGTCCACGTCAGCGGCGCATCCATGTCATAAGTGATGTTTTTATAAAAATCGATATATTCATCATCTTCAACCTCAGATGCTGAGCGAGTCCATAAGGCACTGGCTTTGTTAATGGTCTCCCATTCATCGGTCAAGACCATCTGACCGCCTGCTGGCGCGTCACTGTCGTCGCCCTCTTCTTTCACATCTTCTTGCCAGACTTCTTTACGCATCTGGATTGGCAAGCTGATATGGTCTGAGTACTTATTGACCAAACGCTTGATTTTACCGCGGTCTAGGTAATTATCTTCACCCTCACTGTACTCTTCTTTTAGATGCAAAGTAATGCTGGTACCGCGCGTCTCTTTGGTGATTGGCTCAACAGTAAAGCTACCGGTACCGTCTGAAACCCAGCGTACGCCTTTGTCAGCAGGCTCGCCCGCTTTTCGTGACTCAACGCTAATGGTATCAGCAACGATAAATCCAGAGTAAAAACCAACCCCAAACTGACCGATTAATTGTCCATCTTGTTTTTGCGATTCAGATAATTTGTCGAGGAAAGCCTTAGTACCAGATTTGGCAATCGTTCCTAAGTTTTCGATAGCGTCGGCTTCATTCATCCCGATACCGTTATCGATAAAGGTAATGGTTTTGGCATCTTCATCGACAGCGATACGAATCTTTAACTCGCCATCATCTTCATAAAGACTGTCGTCATTGGTCGCTTCAAAGCGCAATTTGTCGCAAGCGTCCGAGGCGTTCGAAACCAATTCACGCACAAAAATATCGGCATTAGAATAAAGCGAATGCGTCACCAAATGCAGCAGCTGCGCCACTTCTGCTTCAAAACTGTGTTTTTTTAATTCTGGGCTGTCTTTATTAATATTGATGTCATTAGCGTTTTTATTATCCGCTTGGGTCTGTTCACTCATAAAAACTCCTATTATTGATACCAAAAATGCTGTTACCAGCAGACGTTAATCACAAATTTTCAAATACTAGCAGTTTAGCCAATTTGATTACCCAATCTAATTACTAAATTTGCTTAGCAAGAAGGCGCTGTAAATACTGCTAGGCTGCCTAATCAGATAGGGGCACGGGTAAAAATTTCAAGATCAAATAGGCTAAACTAAGCTAAAAAAATAATTAAGCATAAAAAAAACCGCCCCAGTTTCCTAAGGCGGTGTTTTTAGATAAATATAGAACAGCTAAATTCTATCGTTTTTATTTTCTACAGAGATTATAAACAGCTAGGTAAATGACGAGCAGGATCATTCTCACGTGCTGCCATAGCGTCTTCAACGCTCATGCCAAGGGCTTTGGCAACGCCTACGCCATAAGCAGGGTCGCACCAGTTACAGTTGCGAATATGACGATATTTAATAAAATCAAGCGCATCACCCATCGCGCGGGCGGTATTATCAAACAACACTTGCTTTTGCTCATCGTTCATTAGGTTAAACAGTGCGCGCGGCTGGCTAAAATAATCACTATCGTCTTCACGGAAATCGTAATGCGCTGCGTAGCCATCAATCTTTAAAGCTGGCTCAGCGTACTGCGGCTGATCTTGCCACTGCTCAAAGCTGTTTGGCGTATAGTGTGGACGACCACCGTAGTTATCATCGACACGCATTTGACCGTCGCGGTGGTTACTGGTCACCGGACAACGTGGTTTATTGACTGGGATCTGCTTGTGATTGACGCCAACGCGATAACGCTGAGCATCGGCGTAGCTAAAGAGACGCGCTTGTAGCATACGGTCTGGTGAGGCACTGATGCCAGTCACGAGATTGTTCGGCGCAAAAGCCGCTTGCTCGACGTCTAAGAAATAATTGTCTGAGTTTTTATTAAGCTCAATCTCGCCAACTTCAATCAGCGGATAATCCCCTTTTGGCCATACCTTGGTCAAATCAAACGGATGATAAGGCACTTTATCGGCATCGGTTTCTGGCATGATTTGCACGTACATTTTCCACTTTGGAAAATCGCCATTGTCGATGGCACTGAGCAAATCTTCTTGATGGCTTTCACGATTCGAGGCGATGATTTCAGCGGCTTCGGCATCGGTTAAGTTTTTGATACCTTGCTGAGTACGGAAATGAAATTTGACCCAAAAACGCTCATTGTCGCTATTGATAAAGCTATACGTATGCGAGCCAAAGCCATGCATATGTCTATAAGAGGCTGGGATACCTCGGTCGCTCATGGTAATGGTGACTTGGTGCAAAGATTCTGGCAATAACGTCCAAAAGTCCCAGTTATTGGTTGCCGAACGCATATTGGTACGTGGGTCACGCTTGACCGCTTTGTTTAAATCTGGAAATTTGCGCGGGTCACGAACGAAAAATACCGGCGTATTATTACCGACCAAATCCCAAATGCCTTGCTCGGTATAGAATTTTAGGGCAAAACCGCGAATATCACGCTCAGCATCAGCAGCGCCGCGCTCACCTGCCACCGTACTAAAGCGCGCAAACATCTCCGTTTGCTTACCCACTTCGCTAAAAATATCAGCACGCGTATATTGAGTAATGTCATTGGTGACAGTGAAAGTACCAAACGCGCCCGAACCTTTGGCGTGCATACGGCGTTCAGGAATAACCTCTCGGTTTAGATCAGCAAGCTTCTCGTTAAGCCATAAGTCCTCTGCGAGTAGAGGACCGCGTTTGCCCGCGGTTTTACTATTTTCATTATCAACCACTGGCGCGCCATTACTCATGGTCAACGGCGTCATATCGTAAGGGCATTTTTTATCGTTCATATCGTTCATGGTCATATTCCTTTAGTTATCGTTGTTGCAAGGATAAAGTGAAAGGTAACCTTCACTATCAAAACCCATCATAGCAGTTTTGAATCACCTTGCCTCGTTGTGGTATTCCATTACAACCGATTTTCAATTATTTGTATAATAAATTAATCACATACTTTTGATTTATTTTATATAATTAGATAACAAAATTTTTATAGCCTAACGTTATGAACTAAATACCATTTGACAGGGCAAGTTGCAACTTTGATAACGTTACGTTTGGTTGCTCGTTGTTTAATGTTTAACCCATACTTATTTAACGCATAGTTGTTCAATAACTAAAATTAACGCGGCATAGGGCGGATAGTCAAGATTTGCTCACTACGACCAAACGGCCCGTGCACATCATGCAGCACGGCACTGGTCAGTCCAATACCGTCATCGCCGTATTGTTGCACCGCTTCGATGCCAAGCCAGCGCCCTTTTGGCGCGCGATGCATATGGATTTGCAAATCCGTATTGGGGAACATCCATTGCAATTTTGATAAGCCGAGTCCCAAGCGTGGCACGACGCCATTGGCGGTATCGACCATCCCCATTAGATGTACCAAATCGTCAGTCGTTTCGCCTTCTACCATCTCAACATCATTGGTAATCCATACCATACCACGACCAGCACGGCGGTCGGGCTCGGCAACCAAGTGGACGCTTTCGATAAAACCGCCCGGCCAGCCTTTCATACCATCCCAAACAGGCAAATCCTCAGGCTGATACAGCGCTTTTTGATCTTCAAGTCCGGCAATCTCACTAGTATCTTGGGTCAGCAGTCGCCAAGCACGGGCGATAATGGCATCACGGCCACGACTGCTCATGACCGCCTCAATTAGCTCAATCGTTCTACCCGGACGGATACAACGCGTGGTAACGGTAAACTCATCAAGCGGTATCAAGCCTAAAATATCCAGACTGATACGAGCGATACGCATATTTGCTTGCGGCGCATAACTTTCAAGCTCAGCGGTCAGCAGGCCAGTCGCTGGTGCCATATGCTGCTCGTGTTCATTCCAAGCGCCTTGTGCATGTTTGGTTGGCTGATAATGGGCAACGCTAACGCCACCTTCTAGCTGCTCGCGTTTGATAAACTGATAATAAGCTTGCATGAACATCCTTAATCTAATCTTCTTTATTAATGCTGTATTCTCGACCACTTTAATAGGTTGGTCTTTCATAATAACGGTTATATTTAATTTACCTTTAGCATTTACTTGGTAAGCTGTTGTTTTCTCATCATAAGCATGGTGCGACTTTTGGCCATTATAAATAGAAAAAACGCCATGACAGCGATAAGCGCGCCATATAAGACACTATAATCTTTCATAAATTGCGCAGTGTTCAGCACTAGCATGACAATCAGCACAACGATGGTAAACAGATTAATTTTTAATTGTTTATTAATCTCATCAAGCGTCGCTTCTGCTAACACAAAGCCTTTTTTCTGCTTATTCATGCTATTTACCTACTTGCGTGACCGGAATTCGCAGCGCTTTTGGCAAGCTAAAGGTCACGTTTTCTTCGATACCTGACAGCTCACTTGGTAAATCTCCGCCCCAATCTTGCAATTGTTGTAGCACTTCTTGGATTAATATCTCAGGCGCAGACGCGCCAGCAGTAACGCCAACACTTTGAATGCCATCAAACCAGTTTCTATCCATCTCAGTGGCATTATCAATCAGATAGGCGCGGCAATCCATACGCTCAGCCAACTCACGCAAGCGATTAGAGTTTGACGAGTTTGGCGAACCAACCACCAACACCACTTCACAACGACCGGCTAAATCTTTGACCGCATCTTGGCGGTTTTGGGTGGCATAGCAAATATCGTCTTTGCGTGGGCCTTGAATACTGGGGAATTTTTCACGCAGCGCATCAATAACGCGCGCGGTATCATCCATCGAAAGAGTCGTTTGGGTTACAAAAGCCAAATGCTCAGCGTTTTGCACATTTAAAGCCTCAACATCGCTTTCATTTTCGACCAAATGAATTTGCCCGCCGTGGCGACGATTAAAACGCCCCATAGTGCCTTCAACCTCAGGGTGTCCTGCGTGACCAATCAATACCGCATCCATCCCGTCTTGGGCAAATCGTGCCACCTCGATATGTACTTTGGTAACCAATGGACAAGTGGCGTCAAATACGGTCAAATCACGGCGCTCTGCTTCATCTTCGACCGCCTTTGAGACACCATGCGCTGAGAAAATCACGATTGAACCATCCGGCACTTCGTGCAGCTCTTCGACAAAAACCGCGCCGCGATTGGCCAAATCTGAGACCACAAATTTGTTATGCACGACTTCATGACGCACATAAATGGGTGGCTCAAAACGTGTCAATGCTTCGTTCACTATCGCAATCGCGCGATCCACACCAGCACAAAATCCACGTGGATTGGCAAGATAAATTTGCATAAGAGGGCCTATCATTAGATAATTTATGGTTAAAGCTTAACGTCAAACTGCTTAACCTCAAAACTTGGGATAACATCCATGCTCTACTTTAGCATAATTTGCTTTTATTGCCTTTGAAAATAGCCCTGTTTCAAATGAACTGAGCATTAACGTTCATTGACACAGAGCCTTTTAATGCAAAAACAGACAATAAATAAGATTAAGTGCTAAAAAGCTTGCGCGAATTAAATAAAAGCGCGCCAAGCAGTTTATAATGACGTATCAATGAGAAATCAATACAACTTTATAGCGCCATACTTGATGGCGTTTTTTGTTTTTACCAGCTCAACACTTATTTGCGCCGTTTTTAGCTTTTTATTAGCGCATACTTTACTAGTACCTATTCCATTGTGGCACCTTACATTAGCAAACTATCCATTAGGAAAAACCGTATGACAGGTTCATTATTTATTATTACCGCCGCCTCAGGGACGGGCAAAACCTCACTGGTCAAACAGCTACTGGCCACCACCAACGACTTGACCGTTAGCGTGTCGCACACCACGCGCGCACCGCGTCCCGGTGAGATTGATGGTCAGCATTACCATTTTACCGACGTTGATAAATTTGTCACGGCTATCGGCGAAGGCAAGTTTTTAGAGCATGCCGAAGTGTTTGGCAATTATTATGGCACATCAGAGCAAAGCGTGCGCGCGCAGCTAGAGGCAGGCGTCGATGTTATCCTTGAGATTGATTGGCAAGGGGCGCTACAAGTCAAAAAAATATTTACCGATGCAACGATGATTTTTATTTTGCCGCCAAGTTTAGCAACTTTACGTCAGCGCTTATCGACGCGTGCGCAGGACAGCATGGAAGTCATCGAGCAGCGCTTAGCGGGCGCGGTCACTGAGATGGCGCAATATGTACATTTTGATTTTGTGGTGATTAATGACAATTTTGAAGTGGCGTTAACCGAGCTAAAAGCCATTATCGTCGCCGATAGACAAACCCTTAAACGCCAACAGCAGCGCTATCATCGCACTATTGCCAATTTGCTAAATAGCCAAGTCGACGAATAAGCAAAAAACACTTAGGGAAAAGAAAGCTTAAAAGTGAAAAATCTCGATTTTCGTATAACTAACAGCAGATATAAAAAGCAACTACGCGTCTAAGCAAAAAATGCTATAATGTCCAGCTATCCCCCTTTTATATTTTTGATATTATTTTTATTGAGTGGCAGCCATATGCTGTGACTGATAAAAACAACCGAGGTAGCTATTTATGGCACGAGTGACGATTGAAGATTGTTTGGATAATGTTGATAATCGCTTTGAGCTGATTTTGGTCGCCAGTAAGCGCGCCCGTCAATTGGCCAAAGGTATCGCTGAGCCGATGGTTGACGTCGATAACGACAAGCCTACGGTCTTGGCATTACGTGAAATTGCTGCCGGCAAAATCACCCGTGATATTTTAAATCAGCCAGAGCATAACTTTGCGACAAGCTCATTAGATTTGGCTTTGTCGGGCGATCATAGCTTTTAATACAGAGCTGTTTTTAGTAAAGCCTAACTTTTAGCAATAAGCACGACCACTTTATTCCGTGCTGACATTACTAAAAGATAAGAACCACAGCATCGGCTGTGGTTTTTTGGTTATGAAACGACTGATAACACCAAACGCTTGCCAATTTTTGCGACCATTTATAGCGAAAATCATATCACTCAGGTAGAATTTTTTATTTTCTGCCTGACTTACGCGCATAAGAGTTGACATTGAGAACGATTTACGATTAATTAGAGGGTGGTCTGCCCTCTTTTCGCTTTGTGCGTTTTAAGTTAGTATGCTTTGACCTAATAGCTTACTCTTTTGCATAACCGCCGCTTATTCATCCAGCTATCATTTACCCAACAGTCCTGAACCCATTAAAAGTCCGTAGCCGACGAACCGTCCTGAACTGATAAATAGGTATTGGAAAATAGGATTACCACCTTATGACTCAAACCTTGCCCAAACTCAGTCATCCTTTAGTTGATGATGCTCAATACAACCTGCTGCGCTCAGTAGGTTATCTCACTGCGGCTGAACGTAGTGATATTATTGATGCCTGTGAGTTCGGTGATATAGCGCATATCAAAGATAAGCGTAAATCAGGGGAGCCTTATATCACGCATCCGATTGCCGTCGCCGAAATATTGGCAGGCTTTCGCTTGGATCGCGATACCATTATTGCAGCAATCCTTCATGATACGGTAGAAGATACCGAGGTTACCGCTGAAGATATTGAGCAGCGTTACGGTAAAATAGTATCCAGACTGGTCGATGGCGTGACCAAATTAAAATCATCAACCCATAACAAGCAAGAAAACAAAGCCGCCACCTTTCATAAAATCTTGACCGCTACCCTTGCTGACCCGCGCGTCTTGATTATTAAACTGGCTGACCGCTTGCACAATATGTCGACGCTCGATGCGGTACGCCCCGAAAAACAGCGAACTACTGCACAAGAAACGTTAGATTTTTATGTACCTTTTGCGCGCTTGATGGGCCTCAATGACATTGCCGATTATATCGAAGTGCTTTGTTATCGTAATCTTGATTCTGATATGTATAACAAGCTGTCTGATAAGCTGCTGCAACATGGACTTGGGCGTAATTTTCAAAGAGAAGCCATTCATCGCTACTTGAGCATTGTGCTAAACAACCTTGATCTGAATGGCATGGTCAAAGTTTTAGACAATCGCGTGGTTATCTTCCGGCAGTTTTTCCGTAATCGCGGTGAAATCAATGCGCTACTGCGCCATTATGCGTTTGAGATTGTGCTTGATAACATCGAAGCTTGTGACAAGCTCGCTTATTATCTCATTAAAAAATATCAGATTGATGACAGTCATATCGCCGATAACATTCGGCGTCCGCTGCCCGGTGGCAATCAGTCGCTCACCCTTATTTATGAGCGTGACAATGATTTTGTTAAAGTCACCATCTTAACCAAGCAAATGCAAAACGCGGCAAGGCTTGGCGTTATTGGTGCCGAACACGCCTCCGATGTCAGCCAGTCGGTTATTCAAGCATCACTGCGTAATATGAAAGACTTGGTTGACGAAGACACGTTAGATGCCGACAGTCCTGATTTTTCCGCGGCCGTTTCTACTATTAATGAGCTGATGGATTATCTACACTCGAGTAAAATCATCTGCTACAGCCCGCAAGGCCGCGCTTATGAGCTGCCACAAGGCGCCACAGCCCTAGACTTTGCTTACGCCGTCGGCCCTATGGTGGGCAATGTCGCGGTCGGTGCCAATGTCGATAACAAGCATGCAAAACTCGGGACGGTGCTGAAAAACGGGCAGTTGGTCGAGATTGAAGTCAGCAGTCATTCTGAACCAAAAGCGGAATGGCTCGGCTTTGTGGTGACCAATAAAGCCCGCGTGGAGATTTTACGTTGGTTTAAAGACTTATCGCCTGCAGATAAACAGCATCATGGCAGAGAGGCTTTAGACCGCGCGCTAAAAACCTATCAGAAAAGCCTCGATGATTTGACCGAAAGCGATTGGAAAAACCTGACCGAATGGCGGGGTCTAACAGAAAAAAATGCGCTGTTTGAGCAAATCAGCTCGGGCACGCTGCTGCCGCAACTGGTGGTCACCCGTTTGTTTAGCGATGAAGTCAGTGATATGCAATCGCAAGAAAGCGTTGATGATATGACCCAACCGCAACAATTGATTGTCAACGCTTCAGGCGTTGAGCTTGATTTTGCCAATTGTTGTCATCCGATTTATGGCGACCCTATCGTTGGCCATTTATCACGTCATGGTCTGGTTGTGCATCGCCATAAGTGCTTTTCGTTAGACGATATCCGTAAAGACAATCCTTATCAAGTTATCCAACTGCGCTGGCGCAATGATAAAGCCATTAAGCAAGGCGACTCATCCGGGGAACATAACAGCAAAATCCGCTTCCCTGCTTACTTAAAACTATCTATTGCTCTAAGCGACGAGCAAATCAGTGAAGTGATTTATCATCTGCGCCAGTTAAATATCGGGGTCGAAAAGGTCGACGTGCGTAGCAGCGACACCATTATTCATATCGTCGTGCGTAGTCGCAATCATTTAGCGCAAGGCATTCGCGAGTTGCGTTCGCTACTTGGCTTCCCTAATATTATTAGGCTTTATCAATTATAAAAGCCGTTAAAATACATGTTAAAATCTATCCCTTTTAAATCCATTCAATATTGAGCATTTAATATCGCCTGAAATTTTTTGGCCAATTTTTTAACCAAAAAACATCAAAAACATCATAAGGAAATCATATGACCCGTCAAACCATTCAAACCGATAAAGCGCCAGCCGCCGTTGGCACCTATTCACAAGCGGTAAAAGTAGGCAATACTGTTTATATTTCCGGTCAACTGGGCTTTGACCCTGATACCATGGAGCTAAAAGAAGGCTTTGAAGCACAAGCTAAGCAAGTATTTGCAAACATCAAAGCCATCTGTGAGGCAGCCGGTGGCAGTTTAAATGATGTGGTTAAATTCAACGTCTCTTTAACCGATTTAAATGACTTTGCCGCGCTAAACGACGTATTTATCGCCAACTTAAGCGAGCCATATCCTGCCCGCGCTGCCGTACAAGTGGCGGCGCTACCTAAAGGCGGTGTGGTTGAAATCGAATCTATCATGTATATTGAATAAGACGATTATTGAGCATTACTGAGCATTACTGAGCATTACTGAGCATTACTGGTTTATAGTAAATGATAATAAGCTTAGCTTCATGCTAAGCTTATTTGTCTGTGCCTGTTTAGATTTGCGTTGTTGTTTCTATCCTCTATTCATTCGATAAAAGACTGCGAAGCCCAGTTATGTTGCTACAAGTTGCCCTGCCCGTGCCCCTTTATCGGGTATTTGACTACCGCTTGCCGGCAAACACGCCGACATTAGCAAATGGCGCTGCCATGGCGCTACCAGCGATTGGTAGCCGTGTTGAGGTACCTTTTGGTCGTCAAACCTTAATCGGTATTGTCATTGCTCATATTGAGGAAGCGGCTAGCGACGTACCGACGAATAAGCTCAAACCTATTAATAAATGCTTAGATGCTGAGCCCATTTTAGACAGCAATATGCTAAAGCTCGCGCATTGGCTGGCGCGTTATTACCACTATCCGCTCGGTGACGTGTTAGCGGTGATGTTGCCAACCCTCGTACGCCAAGGTAAGCCGCTGGATTTACTCACTACCCATTGGCGGATTTTACCGCACGTCACTGATGCTGACTTTCATAGCAATGCCAAAAAACAAAAGCAGCAGTTTGAGATGCTTAAGCTACACGGTGAGCACGGCGCTAGTGAAGACGTCCTATTATTAGAAGGTATGCAGCGACCCTTCTTAAAGATGCTAGAAGAAAAAGGGCTTATCGAGCGCTATATTGAAGCGAAATCTGCGCCCGCGCCCGTTACTTTAGCAAAAATGCCGCTTGACCTAAATGAGGAGCAACGGCTTGCCGTCGATGGCATTATTGCTGCGCATGAAAATAAGCAATATACGGGGTTTTTATTAAATGGCATTACCGGTAGTGGTAAGACTGAAGTCTACTTGCAAGCGATGCAAGCGGTCTTGGAAGCGGGCAAACAAGTTTTGATACTAGTGCCAGAGATTGGATTGACGCCGCAGACGCGCGCGCGCTTTGCCAGTCGCTTTGCCGCTCATATAGTCTTATTACATTCGGGTATGAACAATACCCACCGCCTGCAAGGTTGGCAAGATTGCCGTACTGGTCACGCGCAAATTATCATCGGTACACGCTCGGCGGTGCTGTATCCGTTTGCGAATTTGGGCTTAATTGTCGTCGATGAAGCGCATGATGGTTCTTATAAACAGCAAGACACGCTGCGCTATCATGCCGCTGACGTCGCGCTGTATCGCGGACTCCAAGCCAATATTCCCGTCGTACTTGGTACTGCGACGCCTTCGCTTGAACATCTAAAACTGGTCGATGATGGCAAGCTTATCGAATACCAACTGCAAACTCGCCCTGGTAACGCCAAACCTGCAACCATGCAGCTGATTGACGCGCGCCAGCAAAGCACCCATCAACAGACGACAGACGACGGTGCACGTTATGATACCGGATTGACCGACGCGCTTATCGGCGCGATACGGCAAACGCTAGAAGCGGGCGACCAAGTATTGATATTTTTAAATCGCCGCGGCTATGCGCCAGTTTTGCTCTGCGAAGCGTGCGGTTGGCAAGCCGATTGCCCGCGCTGTGATGCGCATTTAACCGTGCATTATAATAGCCAATCGCAATCCAATTCCTATTCAAACAGCTCTTATTTAAAGTGTCATCACTGCGACTGGCAGGCCTATATTCCGACGGTTTGCCCTGATTGTGGTAGTCAAAATTTGGACGCCAAAGGTATCGGAACGACGAGGCTAAGTGAAAATTTGCATGCAATTTTTGCCAATCCGCAAACCAGTAAAGCGCTGTATCCTATTATCCAAATCGATCGCGATACCACCAGACGTAAAGACAGCTGGGAGAATATTTATCAGCGTATCAATGAAGGCAAGCCTGCCATCTTAGTCGGTACGCAAATGGTCGCCAAAGGTCATCATTTTCCCAACGTCACGCTTGTCTGCTTGCCTAATGCCGATCGCGGTTTTTTGTCCGCCGACTTTCGCTCGCCGGAGCATACCGCCCAGCTCATGATTCAAGTGGCAGGCCGTGCTGGTCGCGGGGACAAATCGGGGCGCGTGCTTATTCAAACGCTGCAACCTGATAATGCGCTGTTATTAAAATTGGTAAAAGACGGTTACTTATCATTCGCACGTGAGCTATTGCAAGAGCGTAAAATGATGGGCTTGCCACCGCATAGTTATGCTGCCCTAATACGCTGCGAAGGTAAAACGTTAGCTGCCACCACGCAAGCGCTAAAAGATGCCGTTGGTATTCTTCCAAACGCTCATAATCTTGCTGTTCTCGGCCCTATCGATGCGCCGATGAGTAAAAAGAACAGCCGCTACCACGCGCAATTACTGCTATTAGGCAAAGACCGACAGCAATTACATAGGGTACTCAATCACTGGTGGCAACCTGTACTTGCTTTGCCAAGCGCCAAATATCTAAAACTGACCTTAGATATCGACCCTGTCGGCTGGTAAACGTTCAATCTTAGAATACACCGCGCCAGTTTTAATCGTCATTCTATACATTAGCGTCAATAAAGAACGCTAGCCAAAATTCGCCTTATATCGTTTACTGCCTAGATACAGCAAGCCTTTAGTAAATGTGCTAAATTCTCTATAACTGTCTGGTTATGCATCGCAAGCCCAACTTTATAAGCAATCAAAGCTTTATAAATCCTCTATTTCACCTTTTATTATCCCGAGTATTGTTATGAATCAAGAGCGCCCGAAATCTAAACAACATGACCATTCTCATCAGAATGCGGCGATTGATACCCATAAACATGCTCAAAATCATGCAGATAATAGTAATATTCAAGACAGGTATACCAAGGATAATCAACACCATCATGACCACGATGAGCATCTAGAAGAGACGGTTGCACCGCGCGATACCAAGGGTTATCAGCGCACTTTGCTGTTTAGCTTTATCATCATTACAGGCTATATGTTTGTCGAAGCCATTGGCGGCTGGCTCACGGGTAGTTTGGCGCTGCTGTCTGATGCTGGTCATATGCTCAGTGACGCGGTAGCGCTTGGCGCGACGTTAATGGCCTTTAAAATTGGTGAAAAAGCGGCCACCCATCAAAAAACCTTTGGCTATAAACGCTTTGAGATTTTGGTGGCGACGGTCAATGGTGCAACGCTGGTTATTATTGCCATCATGATTTTTTATGAGGCGATTAAACGTTTTAACTCGCCGCCTGAGATTGCGACCCAAGGGATGCTTATCGTTGCGACCATTGGTATGCTGGTCAATATTGTGGTCGCTTGGCTGATGCATCGCGGCAGTCGCGGCACTGATACGCATGGGCATGCACATAATCATAACCATGGCGACAACCATGCACAGCAAGATGGACAAACTGAAGCTAAAGCACCAGTTAATTTAAATATGCAAAGTGCTTATTTGCACGTATTAAGTGACTTAATGGGTTCGGTTGCCGCTATCGTTGCCGCGCTTTTGATGATGAGCTTTGGCTGGGTTTGGGCAGATGCGGCAGCGTCGGTCATTGTGGCCATATTGATTTTATTTAGTGGTTATCGCGTGGTACGTGATTCGGTACATATCTTGATGGAAGGCACGCCAGAAGGCATCTCACTGGTAGAGGTCGAAGATAAACTACTTACCCATCCACAAGTCCAAAAAGTCCATGACCTACATGTTTGGAGTATCACCAGCGGTCTCAACGCCCTATCTTGTCACGTGGTCGTCGATGGTGAAATGAGTATTTATGAATCGAGTATCTTGATTGCCAGTTTAGAGCAGAGCCTTCTTGAGCTTGATATTCATCACGCAACGATACAGGTTGAAAGCTTAGCGCATCCGCAAACCAAAACCCATAGCGACGCCTTAGTCTGCGATATCTCCCAGCAGGCGACTAATAGCAATAGTCATATTGGTCACAACCATTAGGCATGATTTTAGGTAAGATTTCTAAGACACTAAACTTTAAACATTAGCCATTAATAAGCCAGATACGACATATCAAAAACAGTGCCCTTCTTATAACAATCAATTAAAACTAACCATCCATTAAAACCAACTATCCATTAAAACGTCGTCTATTTATGTTTCATTTATAAGCGACGTTTTGTCAAATAGTACTTTATCAAGTAATGGCTATAACGCAGCACAAACCAAATGAACCAAACTGCTGTTATGAGCCAAATACTTAGCCCCAGCCCCAACAGCGTCATGCGAATCCAAAAATCTAGCGCGCCGTCCATAAACTGTGGCAGATAAACCGGTCCCATATTTGACGCCAGTAGCAACCAAAATCCAAATACTAGCGCCAATCCTGCACCGGTAATTTTTAAAATCACTCTACTAAAAATTCTTAAGAAGCTCCGCCGATTATGATGATTTAGGAAGTATTTAGAGCCATTATCCATAAAAAAAAGCGCCTAAGAAAGAGAGTTAATTTTAAACAAGCTTATATCAGGTGACTTTTTTCATTGTAATAGGATGTTAAAAATCATGGGAAATTTGGCCGCGTCGCCATATTTTTTATCTAAATTCTGTATACTTAAAGCTGAAACGCCCAATTTGCCACTACTGGATTATTTTCTGCCATGTCAAGACGCTCAGCTCCTTTCGTTGCTCCAAGCTACATTGATGACCCTATCTCAAGCGAGGGTAAAAAGCATGCCAAAGCATTGCTATCGACGCTGCAAGAAGATATTGCCAGCTTTCGAGATGAGCAGTTTCCGCCTGATATTTTGCGGCAAATTCGTGATATGCCGATTTATGAAGGCAATTTAGCCGAAGTCCAAGCTTATCAGCAGCGTTGGCACAGTCTGCTTGAGCGCGCGATGGCATTTTATCCGGCGGCCAATCTGCCACCCGACTATTTGCCTTTGCCCGCCAGCCTTGAGATACCGCAGTTTATTTATCATGTGCAAAGGTTACATCTGACCAAGACCCGCGCCAAAGAATCCAAAAGTTTTGGCTCGGTCGGAGCGCTGACCGATAAATGTGGCGATTATAGTGCCGATGAAATCGCCCGTATGAGTGCCGTATTTGACAATGATGATGAGGCACGTTTGGTGGCGCATCGTGAATTTATTGATTTGCGCGCATATGTATTTTGCCGCGATACCAAGGGCGAGATGCTAGAGCCTGAGCGCGTACGCTTTTACCGCACGGGGCTTATCGTTCATGCCCTACCTGATTTTAAAATCGTCGACAGTCGTCAGACCCCGCGGAAACGCCGTAACGATGCTTATAGCAATCCGCTGGCAGACAATGGCGTATGGAAGATTTATCGTAAAAAATAAACGATGTTCAAAATTTTTGACTATTGATCTACCCCGTTTTACTGCTTATTTTATCGTTACCGCTAAGGATTCCAGATGCTCGCTGCCGCCGCCGGCTCACCAAACTTGATGTTACAAGCTACAATTTTCTTGGGGGCAGCGCTGCTGTTTGTACCACTTGGCAAGCGTTTCGGTATTGCGACGGTGTTAGGATATCTGATTACTGGTTTAATATTGGGCCCCAGTGGTTTAGACGTTGCAGGCGACGCCGAGAGCTTATTGCACTTTTCCGAGTTTGGCGTGGTCATGCTGTTGTTTATTATCGGTCTTGAGTTGCAGCCTTCACGATTATGGGCGCTACGGCGTTCGATATTTGTCCTCGGGGGATTACAAGTCGGTCTGACAGGCACGCTATTGATGTGGCTGTTACACCAGTTTTTTACCTTGCCGCTCGATACTGCTTTTATCGTCGGCTTTGGTTTGGCGCTGTCATCCACTGCTTTTGTCCTGCAAATATTAACAGAGAAACAGCAGCTTTCTAGTACCCATGGCCGTGAAGCCTTTACCATTTTATTATTCCAAGATATCGCCGTTATCCCTTTATTAGCCGTCATTCCGTTTTTATCAGGGGTGCGCGAGCAAAGCTACGATTTGATTTATTTTGGTAAAGTATTTGCCGTTTTTGCCGGACTTATCTTTGCCAGCCGTTATATCATTCGACCTTTCTTTAAATTTGTGGCATCTAGCGGTGCTTCAGAACTTTTAACCGCCGTCGCTTTATTTATCGTCATGGGCGTGTCTATTTTAATGGGACAAATTGGCCTATCGATGGCATTAGGTGCATTCTTGACTGGCGTATTGCTGGCGGATTCTGAATATCGTCATGAGCTAGAAGCCAGTATCGAGCCGTTTAAAGGCTTGCTGTTAGGGCTGTTTTTTATGTCGGTCGGCATGCTCACCGATGTCAAACTCATCTTAGCAAAGCCTATCTTTATCATCGGCTGCGCTATGGCGTTGATGGTGATTAAATTTGCGGTGATTACTGCGATTGCAAAAGTATCGGGCAATCGCTGGCCGACCAGTATTCGTTTGGGGGTTACCCTCGCTCAAGGTGGTGAATTTGCCTTTGTATTATTCAGTGTGGCGAGCGTGCAAAATGTATTGCGTCCTGAGCTTGCCAACACTTTAAACCTTATCGTCACCATCTCTATGGCACTGACGCCACTGGCATTTTTACTCTTAGAAAAAATCGGTGAGCCGCTCTTTGCCAAAAGAAAACCCAGCCGCGAGTACGATACCATTCCTGACGATGAGCATCAGGTGATTATTGCCGGTTTTGGGCGTGTGGGGCAGATTATCGGTCGGGTGCTGCGTATGCACAACATCGAATTTACAGCGATTGAGCGCTCGGCAAATCGCGTCGATTTCGTGCGTAAATTTGGTAACCAAGTCTATTATGGCGATCCAAAAAACCCCGAGATACTACGCGCCGCCGGTATCAAAAAAGCACGCGTTTTTATCCTTGCCATCGACGATGTAGAGCGCTCTATTACCACCGCTCAATATTTGCGTAAAAACTATCCTGATATGATTGTCTTAGCACGCGCCCGTGACCGCCAGCATTATTACCGTTTGCGTGAAGTCGGCGTCCGTCATATTTGGCGTGAGACCTATTTATCGTCTTTAGATATGTCACGTGAGTCGCTACAACTACTTGGTATCTCAGCAGAAAAAGCACGCGAAACCGTCCAAACTTTCCGCGATTATGATGATGATTTGATTGAACGCCAGCAAGCGATCTATGACGACGAAGCCAGTATGATTGAATCGGCACAATCAGCCATAGCGGAGCTTGAGAGCTTATTTGATGAAGATATCGATAAAGCCCGTAAAATGGATTTGACGGACTTTTATGACGCGCTAAAAAACCAATCCATACCCGCCGATGAAAAAGACGATCTGACCGCTGACTCTAAAAACTAACGGCTATTATAGTTTTATCGTTTATTAATCCTCGCTACAGCCTTTAGGCGCTTGCCTTTTATTTAGCGAGGTCGTACAGCGCCAATTATCACTATCGGGCAGATGATAAAAAACCAGCGTCTGCTCATTTAAATAACGTAATGGAAATTTGACGTTTTGAATGGTAGCGATAACTGCGCAATCGGTGTTTGTCACGCCAGCAGCTTGGGTATCAACCGCGATATTGACTTGCTGCGTGCCCATATCTAAAGGCAGATTAAGCGGACACTGTCCTGTTTGCCGATAGCTAAGCGCCACACGATTTTGTGCCGTTTTAGCAGTATCATACGCATCAAATAATATTTCATTTTCTTTAGGCTTGGCGACAATGGGCAAAAACTGTAGCTTGATTACCATTAATGCAAAAGCAAAAAATCCAAAGCCTAAGCCTAAGCCAAATAAACTGACCCCGCCTTCCTTTTTTAAATGCGCTTTTTGCGCCGCTTCATCGCGCGGATAATCATTGATAGCATCTGCAATCTCGCGCCGTGCCATACGGTAATAATAAGCATCTGTCCAGCGTGCCACCATAAACGACCAAAACAGCCAAATCAGCGCCGCGATAGCGATACGTATGCCCATCTGATACGCATCGGCAATAAAAGGCATCGCCACAAACTCAAACGCTACCAATATCAGCGCCACATTCAGTTGAATAAATGACCAACCTGCGACGCTATATACAATCGCATCCATATAGCGCTTGCGATACAACAGCCAAGGAAAGGTGACAAAGAACGCCGCCCAGTGCCATTTAGGCGACAGGTAGCCTTGCTCATCAAACTCCTTAAAGCGTTTAAGATAATACGACTGGCTACGCTGACTGATAAACCATTTATCCAGTTGTTCGCGTTTAGCAGCGCTCAGCTGTTCTTGATAAAACGGTGGCGGCGAATCCGTCTCGATAAATAACATGGTGATAGGCCTTACTGATTATTAAGCATAAATATTAACGCGCGGATTTGTATATCGTTTTTTTATCCAACGTTTCTGATTAAGTGGTTATTTTTAAACCCTTATTTTTAAAACATGCTGGCTATATGATAACGCCAAAAGCCCTGCGTAGAAAACCCATATATATGAAACCTATATATACAAACAGCCTATAAAGTTATAAGCGTTATAGCGGGTGCGCTAAAACTGTATTGTGCGTTCACAGTGGTGACGATTTCACTTATAATGAGGCAACTTTATCTACTTAATTAAGCTTTGTTAATCCTATGAGTCAACATCCTAAGCACAATGACATCAATAGTAGTGGTAACGATACGACTGATGCGCAAAACCCCAATACCGCTGATACCATGAACACAGAAATGCAAACCGCTTCTAACATTAACACTGATAGCGTTAATACTGATAACGTGGATGTGGATACTGATGCCAGCAGTCAGACTGAAGAGTCAACGGACAAGCACATTCGTATCGTTAATACCTTTATGAAACGGCGGACGCACATGAATAAAAATGCCGAACTGGCATTGACTGCGCCAGAGTTTGCGCATTACTTGGTCAATAACAGTTTCGGTGATGGCAATCTTGAGGGCATTAACGATTTACGCGCGTTATTTGCAGATAGCCCGAATGGCAGTGATGCGCCGCTGACTTTAGAGATTGGTTTTGGTCTAGGCGATTCGTTTATCGAGATGGCCGCCGCAGAGCCGACGCGCAATTTTGTTGGTGTTGAAGTCCATGAGCCAGGCATCGGTAAATGCGCCTATATGGCAGGGACGCAAGGGTTAACCAACGTTAAAATCATCAACGGTGATGCCATCCAATTGCTCAAGCAGCTACCAGAAAATCATATCGACCGCATTCAGCTTTACTTCCCTGATCCGTGGCAAAAAAAGCGCCACTATAAACGCCGTTTTGTCAGTCCTGAGCGCATGACAATTGTTACGCGCAGCTTAAAACAAGGCGGCTGGTTCCATACGGCGACCGACTGGGAACATTATGCCTTTTGGATGGTTGAGGTTTTAGATGCTTTTGCTGGACTGACCAATCAAGCAGGCGCAGGTAATTTCACCGTCCGTCCTGACTTTCGTCCAATGACTAAGTTTGAGCGCCGCGGTTTAGAGCGCGGACACGGCGTTTGGGATTTGATCTATATCAAGGATTAGGCTTGGTAGCGTAACCCTAGCATTCCTGCACGATAGCGGCTAAGATACTAATAACGTACTTAGCCGTTTTTTTATGCCAATTCATTTTTCCGCTTTTAGCTGAATTTTGCTACTTTTAGCATAGCCCTTGACATATAAGGCTTTGCATGTCGTTTTTAAGATATTGAGCCATTCAAGGCTGTTATTGAACGCCCTGTAGGCGCAGGCATTATGTGAAACATAGGCGTAACAGAACAATTTCTTTATTAAATTTAAAGTTGCAAAAATAGAAATCATCAATATTTCGCCTGTCTCTAAGTTTTTATGTCTGCGCAAACATCGGTAACATAAGGGTTTGCTGAGTTCTCCCCATAAGCTGTGGATAACCCTGTGTATAAGTCGCTACTTGACAAGCATTTCCTTAGATAGCTTAAAGGGTTAGGTAAAATCGTTCATTTTTTGTACAATTTTAAAAGCATTATAAATCAATTACTTACGACATATTTAAAAGATAAATAATATATTTTTAATTTTTTTCAAATTAATTTAAAGCTTATCAATGTTTCACAACCTACAAATAAAAATACTTTTTTTATTGTGGACAACTTACAAAACTATTGACAAACCGCCCTGTTATTAAGTTCAAAATATAGGGCAAAGCATAACTACTTCGTCATAATATCAGTAGAATAATAGGCGACATTCACTGTCGTTTAGCCGCTTGCTACGCTAAATATTGGGCTTGGCTTTTGTTATAATAGCCTTATCTAAACAACAGCGATATAACACAGAATAGCGCGACCAGTATCGCAAAGATAAACCTACAGCCATTATTATGGCAAATGAGCATTCGCATCTATGAACTTTTTTTTGCTTTTATCATGATTCGTTTTTACTGTATAGTAAGGTGATATAGCCGATATCACTGTCTTAAACCCACTATAACCCTCTACCTCAAACTTGCCAAACGTGTCGTTTACTGATGATGAAAGTCGTGAGTGATTTCACTGAGCAAGTCGTTATTTAACAAACGCTTTAAACCTATCGTTTTAAATGCCACGTTTGACATAACCAGACCATCTTATATTTATTATTTTTCACAAGGAGTCCTACATGGACGAAAATAAAGCCAAAGCCCTCAAAGCGGCATTAGGTCAAATTGAAAAGCAATTTGGTAAAAACACCATTATGCATCTTGGTGACGACTCAGCCACGCTTGACGCCGATGTGGTCTCTACCGGCTCATTGGGTCTAGATATCGCGCTTGGTATTGGCGGTCTACCAAAAGGTCGTATCGTTGAGATTTACGGTCCTGAAAGCTCTGGTAAAACCACCATGACCTTGCAAGCGATTGCCGAATGTCAAAAGCAAGGCGGCGTTTGTGCCTTTATCGATGCCGAGCACGCTCTTGACCCAGTTTACGCCCGTAAACTTGGGGTAAATACCGACGATTTACTCGTGTCACAGCCAGACAATGGCGAGCAAGCGCTTGAGATTACCGATATGTTAGTGCGCTCAGGGGCAGTTGATATGATTGTCATCGACTCCGTCGCGGCGCTAACCCCGCGAGCAGAAATCGAGGGTGAAATGGGCGATTCGCACATGGGTCTGCAGGCACGTTTGATGAGCCAAGCGCTGCGTAAAATCACCGGTAATGCCAAACGCTCGAACTGTATGGTGGTCTTTATCAACCAGATTCGTATGAAAATCGGCGTTATGTTTGGTAGCCCTGAAACCACAACCGGTGGTAATGCACTAAAATTCTATGCGTCCGTACGTATGGATATCCGCCGTATCGGGGCGGTAAAAAATGGCGATGATATCATCGGTAACCAAACCCGCGTCAAAGTTATCAAAAATAAGATGGCGCCGCCATTCCGTCAAGCTGAATTTGAAATCACTTACGGTGAAGGTACCAACCATCTAGCAGAAGTGATTGATTTGGGCGTTGAGATTGGCGCAGTTGGTAAAGCAGGCTCGTGGTATAGCTATGGCGATGAAAAAATCGGCCAAGGTAAAGCCAATTCGGTACTGTTTTTAAAAGAAAACCCTGCAATTGCTGAAGAGATCGAAGCGAAAATTCGGGCTGAAAAACTTGGCGTAGTCGACCCTAATAAAGCTCCAGACAAGGAAGAGCCTGAACAAGACTTTGCTCCTGAGCCTGTGCAATAATAGATTTTTTGTAGAATATGATTGTCTATCATGATTGATTATGAAAATTAAAACCTTAGCTGAAATACTCGCTGAGTCGGAAGCCGATTCAGCGAGTGCTACTCCTGCCAAATCCAAAAAGTCTACCAAATCCAAAAAGTCTACCAAATCCTCTGAGTCTGCTAAAAATTCTCAGCAGCCCTATCAAGAAAAGTCCAGGAAAAGGGCTAAACATACGACTTATACAAAAAAAGAAGCAACACCTTTACAGGACGATGCTATAGCGGATATAGACTCGCTTGTCTCATCTTCCTCTTATAATAAAAAACCTTCTAAAAACAAAAAGCGCAAAAAAAACTTTCATCCAGCGGCAAATTTCATTCCTGAGCCTAATAACGTACCTGCCTATCAGCCACCAGAAGCGCAAAGTATTAAACAGCTACTTGCCGAGGTCAAACACGATGTTCATAGTAGCGAAGATAATGACCATACAGACAGTAACACTGCTAAAGGTCATAGTGAATTAAACCATCAAGCTAATAATCAAACAGACAACCTACCTGCGGCGCTTAAAGCCTATTTGCGTACGCCTGAGCAACGCCAAGCGGATATCGACGCCATCAAAGCCGAAAGCCGTTTGCGCTGGTTGGCATTTTATTATCTATCGCGCCGTGAATACGGTAAAGCTGAACTCAAACAAAAGCTGCTAGACAAAGAACAAGACCCCGATAAAATTGATGCCCTACTTGATGAGTTTGCAGAAAAAGGCTATCAAAGCGATTATCGTACCACGCTGATGTTGATACGAGAAAATATCCGTAAAGGACGCGGACGCGCTCGTATTAAGCAAGAGTTCTATCATAAAAAGATAGCCATGCCCGGCAATATTGATGAGCTGATAGACATGGCTAATGTCGAATCTGAAGAGTTTAGTGAATTTATCGAGGAAGATACCGATAACTTGGTCGAAGGCGTCGATTGGCTAAAACTTGCCGTCACCGCCCGTACCAAAAAATATGGCGATAACATCCCAACTGAGCAAAAAGACAAGGCTCGCCAGCTACGATTTTTGCAATATCGTGGCTTCAATACCGATATCTGCTTTGAGGCGTTAAATTATACGTTAGATACCTTAGATGAGCGCTTCTAACCAATTTGAGCAAAATCATCGATGATTCATAATATTATCAGTCTATTTATCAATAATAACCAAGCAGTTTCCACCAAATCAAACCTGCGCCTATCCATACCACAAGATTGACCACACTCATGATGGCGCCGATAATCCACCACTCTCCTAGGGTCACATAGCCCGAGTTAAAAATAACCGGCGCCGTACCTGTTGCATAATGGGTCAGCGTCATCATAATATTGCCTGCCGCTGCTAAAATAAGCGCATATAACATCGGCGGCGCGCCTAGGCTTAACCCTACTGCATAAAAAGCAGCAAACAAGGCGGTAATATGGGCGGTGGTACTGGCAAAAAAGTAATGAATATACAAATAAACCAACGTCAAAATCACCACAGCGCCGATCCAGCCGACGCCTATCACGCCAATCATTGATTCGATGTTGCTTGAGAACCAGCCAACCAAGCCTAATTTATTGAGGTAAGACGCCATCATAATCAGTGCCCCAAACCATACAATGGTATCCCATGCTGATTTTTCTTTAAGCACGTCATCCCAAGTTAATACGCCTGTCAGTATAAGCGCCGTCAAACCGATAAAAGCAGTGGTTGTCGCATCGACACTTAATTGTTCACCAAAGATTAGTGCTGGAATATTGGCCCACAATATCAGCATTAAAGCGAAGACGCCCAACATGATTTTTTCCTGCGTGCTCACCTGCCCCATCTCGCTTAGATTGTCTTTAGCAAACTGTTTGGCATCTGGGGTGACTTTGACATCGGGCGGATAAATCAGATAAATAACCAACGGCATCAATAATAAACAGAGCATCCCCGGTATAAACATGGCCACTGCCCACGTCGTCCATGACAGCTGAATCTCACTCCCTGTGGCTTTATTGACCAAATCTACCACCAGTGGGTTTGGCGCGGTGGCGGTAATAAACATACCAGAAGTAATCGGATTAGCGTGATAATTAACCATCGCTAGATAACGGCCAATTTTATTTTGCGTGCCCTCTTCTGGCGTTGAATGAAAGCTTTGCGCAATTGACCGCATAATGGGGTGAATAATACCGCCACCACGAGCGGTATTAGAAGGGGTAATCGGCGCTATCATCAGCTCCGCTGCGCTTAACGAATAAGCAACGCCAATGGTCTTTTTTCCAAATATCGAGATGAAGTAATAAGCAATACGCCGCCCCAAACCCGTTTTTATAAGTCCTCGCGATATCATTACCGCAATACCGATGAGCCAAATCAGCGGGCTTGAATAGCTCGATAAGGCATCAGCGATGGCGTCTTTTGGACTGTCATTAGTCACCCCAGTCAGCGCCACCAACATAACGGCGATAATGGCAATCGCCCCGATGGGCAAGACTTTACCGATGATGGCCACAATGGTGGCGATGAATAAGGCCAGCATATGCCATGCTTCTGGTGTTACCCCATTTGGTACAGGAATCACAAACCAGATAATCAAACCAACTAAGATGGCAATTGCTGCTTGGATAGGCTTAAATGGCATGAGTAATATCCTTGTAAAATACTTATACCTTTATATCGCATGACTTTATATAAAGCTTTTTAAAGAAACTGGGTAATAACATGCAAAGCTATGAAGTAGCCTTAAATAAATTATACCGTTATCATAAATTTTTTGAATCTTCTTAGCGACTTTAGTCACGGTTCTTAACATATCTATCTTTTTAGCACTCGACTCACATAGAAAACTCTGCGCCCTTATCGCGTTAGAATGTAAGTATTTTTGCTAAGCTAAAACAAAAAAAAGAGCGCATGTATATGCACTCTTTTCTTAATGACGGAAAGGAAGATTTATAAAGGACAATTATTTTACTTTAATGTGCCTAATCGATTTGATAACTGATTGATAATTTGGTCAATCTCTTCATTGGCTTCAGGTTCATTTTCCAAATTGCCATTTGGCGTTAATTGGTTCATAACCTCAGGCAGTAGCTCAGCCAGACCTTGGTGAACTTCCATCTCATTTGCGCCGGTATGCGCCGCTACCTGCTGAATCTCACTTTCATCAAATAGACGGGTAATCTCATTAGGATCAAGATTATCATTGACCTCTTGGTTACTCATCCAAGAACGCGCTTGATTCTCGTAACCCATGCCAGTGATTTTTGATAAAGCGCCACTCAAACCACCATTGCGTTTGATCCAACTGAGTACCATCGGCATCAATGCAGCGATCAGCATACCTTTACCACCAAATCCCGCGCGCGAGGTTCGACCGCCACCCATTTGACCACTTAAGACGCTACCTAAAATATCGCCAAGTCCACCCGCGCCTGCACTCATACCGCCGCGCTGGTTTGCGCCCGTAAGCCCGCCGATGATGTCATCTAAACCAAAACCATTATCACTGCGGCGCTCATACTGCTGTGGATTGTAGCCACTTGGCTGGGTGCCACCACCTAATACACTGCCCAATATATCGCCTAAACCACCGGTGCGGCGTGGATTAATACGTTGGTTGACCGGGTTGCGTTGTCTATCCTCTGGGTCCATCGCACTGCGCGCCACTTGGCTGACTAAGTTTCCTAATAAGCTCATGATATCGTCCTTTTATTATAAATAATGTATCGTCAAATATCTGATCTTCTTTACTCATCTAAAAATCTATTCGCCACGGATATGGCAAATCCTTAAATAATAAAACAAATAAGATTTTGACGATTATGATTACTATAGCAAAACCCTTACTTAGCCTAGATAGACGTTTTGTTATGGCATGTAGCGGCATGTTAGTGATTGAAAGGATGAAATGAGAGGTAGGAAAAGATATATAAAGAATTGCACCATATAGATGACGCTACTTGTATTATTTTCTTAACGCGTGGTCTTTATTTACGCCATTTTAGCAGAAACGCTATTGGCTAAAATAGACAATTTGCGCCATTGCTCGGCGCTGACTTGATCCCGAAATATCGCGACTGCTAAAGGGCGCTGATAAGGTTCTTTGACAATAAAAATTTAAAGCATATCACCCAAGAATAGCTGCTGACTGCGACCAGCTCAGCTTGCCACAAGTTATCGCCGCGACTGCTCCGCATCAGAAGTTGCCAATGTTGATAGATGCTCTTATTTAAGGGCGGCTGGCTTAGATGCAGTAAAATCGGTCGCGATAGCGCTAAATAGCTTAGGGTAGCGGCACTTACAATCAATATGAGTACATACTGCCACAACGCCAATGACGCAAGCGCTGCCAATATCAGCAGCGCACTGACCAAAAGCAGATAAAACATCAAACGTATACGGCTCGCAGGCTGGATTGGCGCGTCGATACGTAAGGAGCTTAGCAATGTCATCGTTAGCATCCAAGCAGGATTTTATGTATTCAAAGCCTCTATCTAAAAGGCTGGTACTTTGAAAAAACCTTAATGGTTACGTTTAACTTTTACTATGACGCCATGTTTTAATTTTATTAACCAAATCCCATATCGCTGCATTTTCTGGACGGCTTTGGTTGGTAAAATAATCCAATAAATCTGGGTCTTCATGGGTCAGCATTTCTGCGAAAGTCGCCTGTTCACTCGGGTCGGCAGTTAAATATAACTCTTTAATATAAGGATCAATATAAAAGTCCAATTCTTTTAAGCCACGGCGTGCTTGATAAATAATGCGGCGTTGCTCGAGGGTGGGTTCTGGTTGCTTGTTTGGCTCTGGTTGATTGCTAATTGTCATAAAAATATTCCCATAGGTTTAAATGGTATTTAACTAAATAGACGTTAAATAAATAGTAAGATTAATAAATAACAGGAGTCAGCCGTGCTTATAAAAGCCTCGTCTATAAAAGGCAATCTAGCAACAGCCAGCTTATAAAAAGCTATTAGCCTATCAGCTTTGATTATACGCCGATAATTGCTGCCATAGCGTCACCGCTTGCTGCATCATAGCGACATTATGGGTGCGGATAATACTAGCGCCCTGTTGTAGTGCAAAAATCCCCGCCGCCGTTCCTACCGCGTCACGCTCTAGCGCTTGAGTATTGGCAAACGCTTCGACTCCGCTTTTGCTTAATACTTCAGCTAAAAAACGCTTACGTGAAATACCAAACATCATTGGCAATCCGAGCGTTTGCAGACGTTCGAGCTGACTTAATAACGCACAATGATGCTCATAGTTTTTTGCAAAGCCAAAACCTGGATCGATAATGATTTTTTCGCGCTTGATGCCCGCGTTTGTCACTTCAGCGATACGCGCTGTTAGCTCGGTACTGACTTCTTTAATCACATCATCATACTGAGCAAGATTGTTCATCGTCGTAGGCTCACCGCGCATGTGCATCAGCATGACAGGAATATCAAGCTTAGCTGCCATCTCTGCTGCGCCTTCACGCTTCAGCGCGCGAACATCATTCCAAATATCAGCGCCCGCTTCAAACGCTGCCTGCATAACGATAGGATTACTGGTATCAATAGATAACCAAATATCCTTGTTTAGACTACCTAGCTGTTGGCGAATCGCTTTGACGACTGGCACGACACGCTGCACTTCTTCTTCGGTAGACACAGCAGCGGCATTGGGCCGCGTAGACTCACCGCCAATATCAATAATGGTTGCACCCGCGCCTATCATGTCTTTAGCGTGAATGATGGCGCTATCAATCGCAGTAAACCGTCCGCCATCAGAAAAGGAATCAGGTGTGACGTTTAAGATCCCCATAATATGCGGCTGTGATAAATCTAAAGTTTTATCGCGGCTCGTTACTTTATAGCTGGGTAAATGCTGGAATAATGACATAACTTATCCATTATAAATTGTATTTTAAAGAACTGTGTTAGCGGTATTTACACTGTTTAAGATTATAAACGTCCATGATAGCAGCAAATCTTATTCCGTCCTAAAGCCTTCGTCAAATGACGCCCACAAAAAAGCCCTTTATCAAAAAGGGCTTTTTATCGACTATCTATGAGATTGTAATAAACGAGAAACTACATCGCTGGTAATGGCGGCGGTGTAGAGTTCGTCGGTTTAATATCAGTTTTCGATAAGTCTACTTCATTAGGCTGATAGACTCTTGGCGGACGAGGCTCTTCACCTGCCAAAATATCCTGCAACTGATCGCGGTCAATGGTTTCCCATTTCATCAGCGCATCTACCATCGCATGCATTTTGTCTTGATTGCCTTCAATCAATTCGCGGGCGATATCGTATTGCTCTTCTAGCATACGGCGTACTTCTTCATCAACTTTTTGCTGCGTGGCTTCCGAGATCGTCCGACCGCCACCACCAAAGTAACCTTGTGAGCTATCATCGTCTTCGTAAACCATGATGCCTAGCGCATCTGACATACCATATTTGGTTACCATCGCGCGTGCCATTTTGGTCGCACGTTCAAAGTCGTTTGAAGCGCCCGTTGACATTTGATTGATAAAGACTTCTTCAGCAATACGGCCACCAAACAATATCGCAATATCGTTAAGCATTTTTGATTTATACATGCTGGTCTGATCATGCTCAGGTAGCTGCCAAGTCACACCAAGGGCAAAGCCACGCGGCATAATCGTCACTTTATGAACAGGATCGGTGCCTGGTAGCAATTCTGCAACCAACGCGTGACCCGCTTCATGATAGGCTGTCGCGCGGCGCTCTTCTTCACGGATAACCATAGATTTGCGCTCAGGACCCATATATAGCTTGTCTTTTGCGTCTTCAAAGTCATTCATATCAACGCTACGTTTGTTACGACGCGCGGCAAATAACGCCGCTTCGTTAACAAGGTTGGCAAGCTGCGCACCACTGAAGCCCGGCGTACCACGTGCCAATGCATGGGCATCAACACCAATAGTATTTGGTAATTTGCGTAGATGCACTTTTAGGATTTGCTCGCGACCTTTAATATCGGGCAGACCTACTTGCACCTGACGGTCAAAACGACCTGGGCGCAATAATGCTTTATCAAGGACATCTGCACGGTTAGTTGCCGCGATGACAATAACGCCTTCGTTACCTTCAAAACCATCCATTTCAACCAATAATTGGTTCAATGTCTGCTCGCGCTCGTCGTTACCGCCGCCCATACCAGAGCCACGATGACGACCGACCGCATCAATCTCATCAATAAAGATAATACAAGGCGCGCTCTTCTTCGCTTGCTCAAACATATCCCGCACACGTGAGGCACCAACACCGACAAACATCTCAACAAAGTCAGAACCTGAAATCGAGAAGAAGGGTACTTTGGCTTCACCAGCAATGGCTCTTGCCAATAGTGTTTTACCCGTACCTGGAGGACCAACCATTAAGATTCCACGTGGAATCGTCGCGCCAAGCTTAGTAAATTTATCAGGGTCGCGTAAAAACTCAACAACCTCGACGACTTCTTCTTTGGCTTCTTCACAGCCAGCAACGTCATCAAAGTTCACCTTGATTTGGTCTTCGGTCAGCATTTTGGCTTTTGATTTGCCAAAGCTCATTGGACCGCCGCCTTTGCCGCCAGCACCGCCCTGCATATTACGCATAAAGAATAAAAACAGACCAATAATCAATAAAATTGGGAAACTGGCTATTAGCAGTTGCATCAAAACACTTTGACGCTTAGGCGCGGTGCCCTGAACTTCAACTTGGTTTTCGCGCAATAGTGGCATCAGCTGATCATCAGTCACAGCTGGACGAATGGTCTCAAATGATGAACCATTTTTCTTCTCGCCGGTGATTTGCTCGCCATCGATTTCAACACTGGCTACTTGGTTTTCTGACACGGCGGTCACGAACTCCGAGTAGTTAAGATTATCCGGCTCAGATGATTTGTCAAAGCCGCTAAACACCAGCACTAAAACACCGATCACCACCAGCCACAATAAGGTATTTTTTACCATGTCGCTCACTAGTTATTCCCATCCCTTACTTATTGGTGTGTTTACTAAACACGTGACGTCTATATATAAACGTATGTCTCACTATTCAATGCCTAGCTGCAAATTATTATTTTTACTTAGATTTAATGACTCTAAAAACCTGAGCAAAATAATAAATAAACGAACTAAAATGAATAACTGAGCGGTTAAAGCGTTTACTCTCAGACGACTTTGCTTAAAACATAGGCTTGATACGTAGATGTAAAAATATAGATTTAAAACAAAGTTAATATATCATGATATGTGGTGCTAACCTGTATAATTCAAGCAGCAATCACATTTATTCAGTTAACGGATTGTAGCGTTTTTACGCTCATTAACCATAGCCTTTATGGTGACCTTTTATCACACTTTATAGGATGGATGATTTGCGCAACTGCTTGACGTTAAAACCTTTTTATTAAATAGTTAAACGACCTACTACTTAATGGCAATCCAAAACATCTCTTTTGAGCGTGGTCGTGAAGCACCCGGTTTGATACTACGAATTTTACTAAAATCCGCCTGCATCTGCTTGCGTAATTCTTGCGTACCCTCGCCTTGAAACACTTTCATAATAAGCGCGCCACCTTCGGGTAAGGTTGTCAGCGCGAAATCGACCGCCAGCTCGCATAAATACATCATGCGCGGCTGATCAATGGCACTGTTACCAGCGGTATTAGGTGCCATATCCGATAGCACCACATCGACCTTTCGGTTGCCGACTTCTGCCATGATACGCTCGAACACATCTGCCTCACGAAAATCACCCTGAATAAAGGTCACATCGGGCAAAGTATCCATCGGCAGTATATCAGAGGCAATCAAGACGCCTTTTTCACCGACCAATTTGCCAGCGACTTGCGACCAACTGCCGGGCGCACTGCCCAAGTCAACGACGGTCATGCCTTTTTTAATCAGGTTGGTTTTCTCATTTATCTCCAGCAATTTATAAGCAGCGCGGGCACGGTAGCCATCTTTTTGGGCTTTTTTCACATAAGGATCGTCAATATGCTCTTGCATCCAAGCACTACTACTTTTTGACAATTTTTTATTTTCAATACGCGTGACCAAAATGACTGCTCCTATTGTCTGGTAATATACCTGCTTGCAAATACATCGTTTGTAAAACACGACTGGCGGTTTATAAAGGGGTTATTTATGACAATTTTAATAAGTGTCTACTAATTATCTATAAAAGCGCTTTTATCAGCATATGATTACGCTAGTGCTGAACAACGAAATCTTGTATCTGTCTCATTACCCTTTAACCGCGAAATTCTCTTGGCAAAAACACTGCTTTATAAACCTGTAGCGTTTATAATGTACTCATACTTTCAGTTTAACATTTTCATCACGTAAAATCGTGCAAAATCCTGCTGATCTCATGCAAGGTGACCATAGATTATCTATAATGGTCATTATCTGCTCGCAATAGTACCTGCTTTTATTTTTACCAACATCTAGGAATAGTATGCAACTCGATAACGCTACCGTTAAACGCCTAAAAGGCATTGGTCATGACCTAAAACCGATTGTTATGATTGGCAATAAAGGCATTACCCCAAGTATCGCTGAAGAGATTGATCGTGCTTTGACCGATCATGAACTTATCAAAGTAAAATTGCCAGCTGGCAGCAAAGAAGAGCGCGATGTCATTGGCGCTGAGCTTGCCGCAGCGGCTAATGCGACTTTGATACACTCAATTGGCCGTATGGCACTGTTACTGCGTCAAAACCCAAACGCCAATCCAAAGCTGTCAAACCTTGCGCGTCACGCCCAATAAATAAGCTACCTATTTAATTTTAGCTTATGTTCTATCTTATTGAATAAAAGCCGCGCTGCATTTGCTCGCGGCTTTTATGCTATTTATAGTCAGTTTAAATAAAATACTACAAGTATCATAATGCGCTACTGTTATTAAACTCTGGATATTATCGACCTATGAGCCAAATTTTTAATTTATGCTTAGCAACTGATACGCTAGCCGCTGATGCCGAGCAGCTAGGTGTCACCATAGGAGACTTAAAAAGCATTCAAATAGAAGTGGTCGCAACTTTGGTCAATAGGGCTGTCATTGCCCAGCCTACAGAATGGCAATTACAGCTTGATTACTGCATCACGTTACCGCTTAAATCGTTAGCAGCGCAATTGTACTGGCCAACATGGCAAGCTGAACAAGTGGGTTTTGCAGATTATTTATGGGAGCAGACTTGTCTTGAGTGCTTTTTAGCAGGCAAGTTGATAAACAGCGCCGTTTCGATAAATGAAAATAATAACAAAACAAATCCTTATATGGAAATTAACGCCAGTCCTGACGGCCGTTATGCGCTTTATCAATTTGCCGACTATCGTAAGCCTGCGACATTACCGCCAACGCCGCTGTTACAAGGAAATGGGCAAACACGGGCTTCTATTAATTGGACAGCTCCTCCCTTCTCAGTGAGTAACGCCGCTGACAACGCAGCGCTGCAATCGGGTTCGATGCCAACCTCCTCTTTTAATGGTCCATTAATAGCTGGCGCTAAAACTTATCATTTCGAGCGTAGCTTTTATTTATCATTAAACCAATTATCCCAAATACAGACTACCAACGATGAGATTGGCATTGAATACATCCATCCTTGTGTGATTTTAAGCTTTGATACTAAATTCGGTAAGACGGCGTTATATTTCGCGCCCAATCACGCCGCCCCGCCCGATTTTCACGACACGCAGTATTGGTCAGTATTTGATGAAAAAGTGGCAATGCACAAACCTCATTCTATTCTTTAATCATATTTACCTTTTATTCTCATGCTTTAGAGCAAAAAAAAACCAGTAATGCCATCAAGAGCATTACTGGGTTCGGAGAAAACACTGAATTCTAAAATCTATAATCGTTATTTCACGCTTGCTGATTAGTCAGCCATAGCAAGATAGATACCGCGGTTCGATGCATCGTCAACGTATTTAGAATCGCGCCAAGTGGTATAACTGTATACACCGCTATATGGGCTGATGCTACTCTGGCGGAAGTCAGATACCCAATCATTGCCATCAAAGATTTGAATATGACCATGCGGATGCTTTGAGCTGCGATCATAAACCACAACATCGCCTACTTGTGGCTGTGTATTATTACTAATCTTAGCAAAGCCAGCTTGGGCTAGCGTACCACGAGAGGCATACTGATAGGCTGACGGATTTGGCGTAAACTCGTAACCTGCTGATTGTAATGCTTTACGGACGTAACGGGCACAGTAACCTGTGCTGCTTGAGCGCGCAACGCGTGACGCATTGGCGGCGGCGATAGCAGGAGCAGAATAACGATCAGGTACTGATTTTGCTTGCTGCTGACGCTGCTCATAAGATAAGCGGCTGGTTAGCGAAGCAAGCTGATATTCTTTCTGTTTTGCATGCGCACTAAGATTGTCAATCGCTTGGCTGATTTCGTCATTGCTAGAAACATAAGCACCGCTATTGGTGCTATAGATATTGCGACTTGAACCGTAGTTCGCAGAAGTAGAGATATTTGTAATGGTATGACTCAAGGTATTATTTGGTTGAAAGGTTGTTTCGACAGCACCACTCGTCTGTGCTATACCCATTCCCAATACTGACAAAATTAATAAAGCTTGTTTCATAAATTTACTACCTATTGTAAATACAGGATTGCTCGCCGTCCGTGACAAAGCATGAATTAATTTAGGGAAGATGACCATGAAATAAACATGATAAAATCCGTAGTACAAAAGCTCGCTGTTTATGATGAATATCGCTGCTGTCACCTAGAAGATGAGTGTTTACGATGTCAAAGAAACAACCTAACCGACTTGCTAAACTGATTGATCATCAAGCTTTTGCCGGTAGCGCACTACCACAAACTCTTGCTGACAATATGCGTTTATATCTACAAGCAACGACCGAGGTAAAAGAGCTTTTGGTAGATTGTCTACCTGAGGAAATCCTCAATAACTGCTGGGTCGTGGGCTTAACCGCTGAGCAACTTATACTCAGTGTGGGCTCGATAACCGCTGCCAATCATATTCGCTATTTACAGAACGCCTATTTGCAGGTATTAACAGAGCAGTCGATTACATTTAAACAACTCAAGCAAATTCGCGTCGTCGTAGCCAATATTCCCGCTCATAATAATTATTCTAAATCATCAAAAGCGTTATCAGCGACCTCATCAAAGCCTCGTAAAGCCCATGAAAATCAGGCCCTTAGCCAAAACACAAAGCGGACTATATCACAGGCTGCAGAGCATGTCACCACCGATAAAAATCTTAAAAATGCACTTTTGCGCTTAATTAATTCCTAAAAAAGTACGGTTTGCTATGTAAAGTTATGTAAACTAGACCCATATTCGACCCGGATAAAGCTGCGTTTTTGTAATCTTACAAACAAAAAAAATCATCTGTCAGTGTGATTCATAATGTGAACCGTACTGACAGATGATTTTTTTATCTCCTACAGCTTTTATTCTATCGAAGTTGTAGCTCATTTTTTCAAAAATAGATGAGAAAATATCTATTTAAATGAATATTATTTAGTACTGCTTATAACCAAGTTATGTAATATTGCGTAAATGTTTCGATACTTCGTGTATATTCGTGTATTTATCCTTCGACTGTTATACGATTCAAAGGTAAATATTCGATAGGACAACTTACATTGTCATCAAAAGTTACAATTTCAAAGTTACTAGGATCGGATAATATCTCGCGTACCAACATGTTGTTTAATGCATGACCAGATTTATAAGCATTAAAACGGCCTAAAATAGGATAGCCAATGAGGTATAAATCGCCTAAAGCATCGAGAATTTTATGACGCACGAATTCATCATTAAAACGTAGCCCCTCTTCATTAAGAATATTGGCATCATCAATAACAATCGCATTGTCCATACTGCCACCTAACGCCAAGTTATTTTGGCGTAGAGCCTCGATATCTCGTAAAAAACCAAAAGTACGCGCTGAGCTTAATTGTTCAATAAAATTTTGCGTCGAGAACTGCAATTGTGCATGCTGAAAATCTTTATTAATAGCAGGATGGTCAAAATCAATCTCGAAATTTAACTCAAAGCCGTCATAAGGACGCAGCTCTGCCCATTTGTCGTCAACTTTGACGCGGACAGGACGTACAATTTTAATAAAGCGCTTTGCTGCTTCTTGTTCACAGAAACCTGCTTGCAGCAGCAAACCTACAAATGGCGCGGCGCTACCGTCCATAATCGGTATCTCCGACGCTGACACGCGAATTAATAGATTATCAACCCCAAGCCCTGCTATCGCACTGAGCAGATGCTCAACGGTACCCACACGCGTGCCACCAAATACTAGATTCGATGACATCATGGTATCTTGTACCAAAAAGGCACTGGCAGGAATCGGTTCGCTACCTGCTATATCAGAACGCTCAAAAATAATGCCAGTATTAATAGGCTGCGGATGAAACTCTAAGTCAACAGGTTGACCACTATGAAGACCAGTACCTGTAACGGCTATTGCTGTTTTTATGGTTCGTTGGTTCATGGCTGTCTTCTCACATATTTTGTTACAATTGCCATAGTGTAGCATTACCCGACCCTATTTCGCTAGCGCTAAAAAGCGTTAATTTGCTTATCTCTTTGATTGATAACACTTATCGTCATTATTTTAACGTTTATTTTTATAACGTAACAAATGCTCAATCTTAGCTAAATTATGACTAAAGCCTATTTATTAACCATCAACCTTATATTTTTTTATTTTTTTAAAAAACAAAAAAGCCAGTATCGAAATACTGGCTTTTTTATCCAAACTATCTAACGATTGCTTTGTTAAAGACTATTTATTCTGTTGACGCTTAAGGTAGTCTTGAATGCTGTTGGTTTTAGTTTTAGGCTGTTCTTGCGTCACATTTGCGCGTACGGGGCTTTCTTGATACTGCGCTTGGGCTTGCTTTTGGCTGTTTAGCGCACTGGTATGCAAGTTCGGATCAACAGGCTGGGTACTATTAACAGAAGGTACTGGCTGCTCCACGACTTCAGGCTCTTGACCCGCATTTTCATCTAAGGTCAGACCCGTTGCGATAACCGTCACATGCAAATCATCACCCATTTTTTCATCAATAACAGAGCCGTAGAAAATATGGGCATCGTCGATATCGGTGATTTCTTCAACGATAACACTGATTTTGCTCATCTCATCGAGTGATAATGACTCAGATGAAATAACGTTAACGAGTAAGCCTTTGGCATTCTCTAAACGTAAATCATCAAGTAACGGCGATCTAATGGCTTTTTCGGTTGCTTGACGCGCACGATCATCGCCACTAGCACGTCCAATCCCCATCATAGCATGACCTTTAGCAGTCATTGCGGTGCGAATGTCATTAAAGTCAATGTTAATCATACCTTCGCTAGCGATGGTTTCTGCAATACCTTGTACCGCATGCAATAAAACGTCATCGGCCTTTTTGAAAGCATCCTGCATAGAGATGTTGCCGTAGACGCTCATAAGCTTATCATTAGGAATCGTAATGATTGAGTCAACGAAATTGGTCAACTGCTCAATACCTGCTTTGGCAGCCTTAATACGCTTACCACCTTCAAACTTAAACGGCGTCGTCACAACCGCTACAGTCAAGACTTCCATTTCTTTGGCAATACGCGCAACCACTGGCGCCGCACCCGTACCTGTACCACCGCCCATACCTGCGGTAATGAACACCATATCTGAATGCTCGAGTAACGCACGGATGGCTTCTTCATCTGCTTCTGCCGCTTCACGGCCGACTTCTGGGTTTGCCCCTGCGCCAAGACCGCGGTTGGTTTTGGCACCAAGCTGCAATTTATGCGGCGCTGTAAGACGATCGAGCGCTTGTTTATCGGTATTGGCACAGACAAATGTTACACCTCTAATCCCTTGTTGTACCATATGCTCAACCGCATTACCGCCGCCGCCGCCCACACCGAATACAGTGAAGCTTGCCTGGCCGTTACTTTGAAGCTGATTATCATCTGGCATGGTGTATTTTGACATAAAAAGATTTCTCCAGTTGCAGATAGCGTGATGGTCGATACGTAGTAACACACTCATAGGGCGCGCTATCGACTTACTATATATAAACGTATTTAATTAAAACAGGGCAATGGCTTAAATAGTCATGCGTTGCCAATGTATGCCGTTATGGTACAGGGTGCTGCTATTAATCTGTTTGCTTATTATGCTGTGACTTACTCTTCTCTGCTTAACGCTTAACAGAAGCAAATTTGCCAGCAGAATTATAATATCTTTTTGAGTACACTGGCAAAACGTTGTCCGGCACTTTGAAAAACACCCTTCACGCGACTTTTTTGAATCGCTTCTGGCTCACTTTTTTCACTACGACGAAATTGCTCGCTCTGACTATATAGTAAGGTACCAAATGCGGTTTGATAAGCGCGATCATTGACCTGCATATTCAGCTGTTTGAACGATTCATCATTGTCAAAGTGATTATAAGCGCTAATCGCAGGATGGGTATTGGTCAATACTACTGGCATTTTTAGCAATTTTTTGGCAAAAGGTATCATGCCTTTAATAGAACTGCCGCCGCCTGAGAGTACCAACCCTTTATCAATATAGCCTAACAAGTCGGCGTCGTGTAATTGGCGTACCACTTCGGTAAATATTTGCTCATAGCGCGCTTCGATAATGCGCGCTAGATTATAAGTACCGATATTAATCTCGTCACCTGAGCCTTGCGGCTTAAAAAGAAAGAACGAGCTGGGATCGACGCTATTGACATCGACCGTGCCGTGCGTTTTTTTAAGGCGCTCAGCTTCTATCATTGAGATACCAACATCGGCTGAAATGTCCATCGTCACTTCATGGCTACCCGTGGCAATACAATGGGTAAAAATCAGCTTATTTTCTTTATAGACGCAAATACTGGTGGTACTGGCACCAATATCGACCAAACAAACCCCTTGCTGGCGCTCATCGGGCATCAAGCTATATTCTGCGCTGGTCACCGCATCAAAAACAATGTGGTCGATACCGACGTCACAGCTTTGCAAAAGTTTTTGAATATTCTGACGGCTAGAGACAGGCATCATCATCATATGATACATGACGGTGATATTGTGGGCGACCATGTCAATGGCATCGTCAACCATAAACTCTTGATTGTCGATATAAATACCTTGTTGGCAACAATGCATCAAATAATAATCAGGCGACAAATCTTGTGACTTAGCATTGGATAACGCTTGCACCATATCTTGGGCACGGACAACTTCGTCTTCTACCCTAACATCTCCGGCACTGTTTTTACTTAACAGCTCAGGAGTCGCTAAGGTCAGCCAAACGCTATGCACGCGGCAATTGGCAGTGTCTTCAGCTTCTTGAATCGCTTGTCTGATAGCGCCTTGTAAGCGTTCGCGATGCTTTATCTGACCTTGATAGAAGTCGTTATTTTTAACTTGCCCCACACCCATAATACGTATGTCTTTTGCAGACACAACATTACCAATAACGACATAGACTGCCGTGGCACTTAAATGGACAACAACCAGATTTTCAGTATTTTTCATGGTACCAGACAAATTATCGCTAAACAGGAGAGCAAATGATGTCTCCATTAAATCATTGAAAAATGCGTTATGATCACGCGGTCATATTATCAGTAAACTCTCTTTATCAAGAAGCAAACGGGTATTGGAAATCGATTGCTTTCTTAATTTATGGTGCTTTATTTTTATTGCTTAGTATGATTTTACGATGCTATTTTATGGCGGTGTTTCACCATCTTTTGGGGGCGCCAAATTCCATGCGATAGTAAATCCATTTTTATAACGAAGATCGACGGACTGCATTTCATCGCGGCGATTACTTAATTGATTACCAAGCAGTTGACTTAAATTCAACAGTTTTTGCGCAGTGTTTTCATTGTCAACGATAACACGTAAGCCATTATCAAAGCGAATCAGCCACGTCATTCTTGGCGATAAAATGATATCCTCAACTTGCATATCGAGCGGTGCATACCAGTCGTTAACTTGTTGCATCTGTTGCATAATAACTGGCGCTTGCGCTATATCGCCTTGCAGCGTCGCAAATTGCTCTTGCGTCAGCTCTCTACTATCAGCCGGCACAAAAACCGCGCCTTTCGCATCAACTAAACGCTCGGTACCAAAATTTGCCACGGCCTGTTTTGGTAGCGCTTTCACGACAATACCTTGTTGCCAGTCACGGCTGATACTGACTTGGTCAACCCAAGCAAGACCGGTAGAGATATCTCTGAGCGCCTGCAAATCAGAGGTAAAAAAACTGCTCACGCTCTGTTGGTTCATCACTTGTTGTAACGCACGATATTGCGCTACGGTCAGCCCTCTATCGTCGACATGAATAGCGGCAGGCGGTGCATCACGCAATGCTTTACCGCCCATGACCAATATCAGCACCAGCAAACCTAACACCAACACTGTGAAAAAATATCTGAGCATAGAGGGTATTTGCAAATTAGATTTAGGGCGCGAGGTGTTATCACTCATCAAGTCAGCGATGTCATTGACAGTTTGAGTCATAATACACGTCGTCCCTATTTTTGCTTAAACTATTTGCATAACGCCAATAGTGCTTATTATTAATGGTAAATCTGCTAATCGGTACAGCAATCGATGAAACTGCCATATTATCAATTTATTTGTCTAAAACGAGCGATAAAGCTCAGTTAGGCGCATTAAAACGTAACATTTTTCTTATTTAATGAATAACTTAAAGAAATTTGCATAAATAACCATAAATATCACTAATATAGACCAATAATTACAATATTAACGTATTTTACGTTTAAACAATAGCCTAACCCTTACTACTAACAACGAATTTACACAAGTTTACACGAAGCTGTGTTATAGCAGGGCTAGCGATACATTTGTCTGTATTAGACAGCGCTATTAATGATTAAATATATCGCTGATCAAATAGAACTTATGATCAAATAGAGCTTATATAGTCAATTTAAAAACCATTCACACAATTTTATATGTGGCTAAATGCCTAACTATAAAGTTTGCGCTAGAATATGCCAGCATAAAGCATCAAAATCCATACCGCGAGCTTTGGCAGCCATTGGCACTAAACTATGACTGGTCATACCCGGCACGGTATTAATCTCGAGTAGCCAAAAGTTGCCTGCTTCGTCTTGCATCGCATCAATACGTCCCCAGCCTTTAGCATCGACAGCACGGAATGCCGCCAAGCTCAAATCTTGCAAGTGCTTTTCATCCGCAGTACTTAGCCCACAAGGTATGTAGTAGCTGGTATCGTTACGATTGTATTTGGCTTCAAAATCATAGAAGTTGGTGATATCAGCAGGCTCAAGGCGAATAACCGGATAAGCTTCGTCATCGATAATAACAATGGTAAATTCGCGCCCAGTAATCCAGCGCTCAGCCATCACCGCGTCACCGCACTGCACCGCCGTTGCATAAGCGGCAGGCAATTCATCGAGGTTATTAACTTTGGTCATACCAATGCTTGAGCCTTCATGGACTGGTTTGATAATCAGCGGCAAGCCAAGCATATTCACCACTTGCTGCCAGTCGGTATCCGCGGTTAACAATGAAAATGGCGCGGTTGATAAGCCGCAGCCTTGCCAAAGCTGCTTGGTGCGGACTTTATCCATTCCAAGCGCTGATGCCAAAATACCTGAACCAGTTTGCGGAATATTAAACCATTGCAGCACGCCTTGTAGCAGACCGTCTTCGCCGCCGCGACCATGCAAGACATTAAAAACGCGATCAAACTTACGTAGCTCGGTAATATCTTGATCTTTTGGGTCAAAATGAGTGGCATCAACACCTTGGTTTTGTAGCGCTTTTAATACGGCAGCCCCACTGTCTAATGACACGCTGCGCTCGTTGCTACTGCCGCCACAAATGACGGCAACTTTACCAAACTGACTGGCGTCTTTGACTTTGCTGTTTGCGATGCTAGGAACGGCCTTATCGTTTTGCTCATGACTTGCAGCATTATCTTGCTGTGCTTGTGCCGCCGCTGCTAACGCCAGATCTGGATTGACAATCGTAGCTTTAGCGTCTGCATTGATACTTTTATCAATGTTGCTTTCATTTTTTTGCTGATTGTTTTCTTGTTTAATGTTTTCTTGGTTATTAATAGTCATGAGTCTTATTCCTAAAATTCTTTTGCGGCTTGTTTGATATATAGATTATTAGCGGCCAATTCGACTGCTATTTGTCCGACATTTCCTGCCCCTTGGGTGATTAGCATGTCATTGGCTTTGAGCAAACGCTGCATGACCGGGGCGATATTAGCTTTATCGATAATCGTTGGCTCAACGGCGCCGCGCAAACGGATACTGCGTGCCAAGGCTTTGGTATCAGCGCCCGCAATCGGAGTTTCACCAGCAGGATAAACGTCCAATAACAACAACTCATCAACGCTTGAAAGCACTTCGACAAAATCATCAAAGCAATCACGCGTACGGCTATAGCGGTGCGGCTGGAACATCATGACTAAGCGGCGCTCAGGGAAGCTTTGACGCGCCGCTTTTATAGTGGCATCGACTTCTCTTGGATGGTGACCATAATCATCAATCAGCAAGACGTTACCATCGTCTATCTCTACAGACGCTTGCTGCTCAAAGCGGCGACCGACACCGGCAAATTTTTGTAGGGCGCGGGTAATTGCTTCATCGTCGACGCCTTCGTCGGTTGCCATGGTAATAGCAGCCAGTGCATTATAAACGTTGTGTACACCGGGGATATTCAAAGTCAGACGTAATGGCTCGCGATCACGGCGTAGCACGGTAAAGTGAGTTTTTGTACCTTCGCTGACCAAATCAACCGCCTGTACATCGTTAAACGGCTCAAGCCCAAAGGTTAATACCGGACGCCCGATGTCATCAATCATAGCGTACAATTCAGGGTCGTCACCGCAGACCACCGCTAAACCATAAAACGGCATATTTTGTAAAAACTGGATATAAGCGGCTTTTAATTTATCAAAACTGTTGCCATAGGTTTCCATATGGTCTTGATCAATATTGGTGACAATCGCCGCCATCGGATGCAAAGTTAAAAACGACGCATCAGATTCATCGGCTTCGGCAATTAAATAACGGCTGCTACCAAGCGCGGCATTTTTACCAGAAGCATTTAATTTACCACCAATGACATAAGTCGGATCGAGCTTACCTTCTGCCATCATCGTCGTCAGCAGACTGGTGGTGGTGGTTTTACCATGCGCGCCCGCTACAGCGATACCATGACGATAGCGCATCAACTCGCCGAGCATATCTGCACGGCGTACCACAGGCAGACGCGCTTCAAGCGCTGCCTTTACTTCAGGGTTGCTACGGTCGATGGCAGATGAGACGACGATGACATCGGCATTGGCGATATTTTTGGAATCATGCCCAATCGCGATATCAATACCAATCTGTGCTAGGCGCTTCGTCACCAAGCTTTCAGCAATATCCGAACCACTGACTGTATAACCTTGATTGTTCATCACTTCAGCGATACCACACATCCCCGAGCCACCAATGCCAACAAAATGCAAATGCTGGATACGGCGCATTTCTGGTATTTCAATCAAACGTTTGGTTAAAGATTTAGCAGAGGTCGGCATAGGGTTTTCTCTTTATTGAAGACGAACAAATTTGGTTAATAATAAGTAATAAAAATAATAAACAAAACAATCAGTTTTTATAACGCTTGCCAGATAATATCGGCAACTCGCTGACAAGCTTGACGATTGGCAAGCGCATGGCCTTTTTCTGCCATTTCCAAACAAGCGCGTCTATCTAGCATATTGAGCTCATTACTCAGCTTGTTAGGAGTTAGCTCGCTTTGTGGCAACAAAATCCCTGCTTGGTGCTCGGTCAAGGTGCGCGCATTGGCGGTCTGATGATCATCAACGGCGCTTGGTAGCGGGACAAATATTGCCGCTATCCCAACATTTTGAATTTCCGTCACCGTCAATGCCCCCGCTCGACAAACCACGATATCAGCCCAATTATACGCCGCTGCCATATCATCGATGAATGGCTGCACAGTAAACTGATGAGCGCTTAACGCTTCACTATCATACGCCGCTTGCGTAGCGGTTTCATTATCGCGTCCACATTGATGACGCACCTCAAACGGACGGTCAAGCAAAGCCAATGCTTTTGGCAGCGTCTCATTTAACACTTGCGCGCCAAGCGAACCACCAACCACCAACAGTTTAAGCGGCGAGTTATCATTAACATCGTAACGCACACTAGGCTCGGCAACTCCGCTAATAGCATTGCGCACGGGATTTCCCACCGTTTCAATCTTGCTATCATGCTGGCTATTCGCAAAGGTATTCTCAAACGCTTGCATGACCTTGGTCGCCATCTTGGCCAAATAGCGATTGCTCATGCCTGCAATGGCATTTTGTTCATGGATAATTAGCGGCGTTTTGGTTAAGCGCGCCGCAATACCGCCGGGCGCGGTGACATATCCGCCAAAACCAACAACCACATCAATCTGATTGCCACGGATGACTTTGATCGCCGCCATCGTCGCTGACAACAAATTAACCGGTAACTTAAGCAAGCGCCCTACGCCTTTACCGCGCAGCCCTTGCATATCAATCGCATGAAAAGGATAGCCAGTCGGTGCAACCAAGCGATTTTCCATGCCATGTGGCGTACCCAGCCAGTGAATAACAGCGCCGCGCTTGGTCAATTCTTCGCTAACTGCTAGCGCTGGAAATACATGCCCGCCTGTCCCCGCAGCCATCATTAATATATGCGGTGTTTTCATGAACGTCTGCCTATCTTTTCTTTATGTATATGAAAGACTTATTATCTTTTGATTGCGCTATCTATCGAACCAAAACAGCCTTATAAAAGCCCGCATAGTATAGTGTAAATCGCTGCCGGATAGACAGCATTTTGTGCCGTATGAATAATAAAAATCCAAGCCGTGATTCATCGCGGCTTGGCTTTTATAAATTCACTTAACAGGTCAAAAAATCATTTTTCATGATTTTTTATCACTTTTTAAAAGTGCTATTAAGAGATACGGTCTATCATTATAGCTTAGCACACTGTTTTTTAAGTATTGTGCACATAGCTTAGTGATAAATTACTCTATCCTTACGGCGTTGCCTAAACTTATCGTTTAAAGGCTTTATTTAGACCAATACTTTAGAATAAATAGCTTAAACAGCCAGTTTTTTCTCGATAGCGACAATAAAGTCAGTTGCAATATCAGTACCGCATTGGTCATCAATCTCACGCACACAGGTTGGACTGGTGACGTTAATTTCAGTGATACGGCCACCGATTAAGTCTAAACCGACGAACATTAGCCCTTTTTCTTTGACAATCGGTGCCACTACCTCTGCTACTTGGCGCTCGATATCGGTGAGCGGCATCGCAACCCCACTACCACCGGCGGCAAGATTTCCGCGCGTCTCACCTTTTACCGGGATACGCGCCAAGCTATAATCGACCACTTCACCATCGACGATTAACACACGCTTATCACCTTGCTTAATCTCTGGCAAATAACGCTGCGCCATAATAGGTAGCGTCTCAAGTTCCGTTAAAATCTCCAGCGTCACGCCGATATTCGGACTGTCAGCGGTCAAACGGAAGATGCCCGTACCGCCCATACCATCTAATGGCTTAACGATAACGTCTTGCTGCTCAGCGATAAATTGACGAATATGCGCCTGTTTACTGGTCACAATCGTTGGGCTCATATAATCGCTAAACCACGTCGCAAACAGCTTCTCATTACAATCACGAATCGCTTGTGGGTCATTCACCACCAACACGCCTGCGGCTTTAGCATGATCAAGCATATAAGTGGCATAAATAAAGCGCATGTCAAACGGCGGATCTTTACGCATCAAAATCACATCATAGTCGCTGACTGGCGCTGTCGCTTTATCCCCTAACGCATAAAAATCCTCGGGGTCACGCTTGACTGTCACCGGCTGGCTATCGACCATCAATTGCCCACGGTCTAGCCATAAATCATGAATCTGACAGTAGCCAAGGCTGTGCCCACGGTCTTGCGCCGACCACATCATCGCCAGCGTGGTATCTTTTTTATAATTGACCAGCTCAATTGGATCCATAATGACCAGTATTTTTAACGATTTTTTTTGTTGTTCTTGGCTCATGATAAGGCTCACTTTCGTTATAGTATTAATTATTTAAGCAAACATCTCAAAGACATTGAGGACATAGCGTATGGCTCAAATGTCACTTAAACTTTATTTAAACATGACCTGAGTGCAGCCACATTTGCGATAAATTATACGCCGTACTGGGCGCGGTAATGCTGCATTTTTGCAAGCTGGGCAGCATCTTTATCTGTGCTACTTCCTGCTAAGTAGCTGATTAAATCGTCAATATCGACCAAGGCACGTACCGGCACGTCTAGGGTTTCTGCCAACTCTTGAATAGCAGAGCGCTCCGCTAAACCTTTTTCTTTACGGTCAAGCGCAACGATAATACCAGCCACCCTGGCGCCCGCTTGCTCCAAAATCTCAACCACTTCGCGCATTGCCGTACCAGCGGTAATCACATCATCAAGCACCCAGACGGCCTTGCCACTGACATCAGCGCCGACTAAATTACCACCTTCGCCATGGGTTTTGGCTTCTTTACGGTTATAGCCCCATTTAGCATTGATGCCATGGTGTAGCCATAACGCTTGTGCGGTTGCGGCGACAAAGGGTATGCCTTTATAAGCCGCTCCAAAAATGACCAGCTCTTGCTCATTTGTACCATTATCACTAGCTGCCATTTGTTCAGCCATCTTTTCCGCTAAGGCATCGGCATAACCACGGGCTAATAACGATAACATCTCACCTGACGCCAGCAAACCTGCATTAAAAAAGTATGGACTAATACGTCCAGACTTAAGCACAAACTCGCCAAATTTTAAGACCTGATTGTCTAAAGCCAATTGGATAAATTGATGCGATGAAAATGAGGCGTTTTGTGCATGTTGAGCGTTATTAAGCGTGGCGGCATTCAGCATAGGGTCTTCCTATCAGCAAAGAAAAATGAAAATTGAACAATCAAAAAGTTGTGCAAGGCATTATAGTCGCGTCGGCTTAACTTGACCAACCGTTGATATCATAATCTTGCATATTCGCATAACGCGTCAATAATCCGCAGCGCGATGAGATAGTAAAGTAGCATTGCCCATCGTGACTGACTTGTATGTCCCAGCCTAAATGATAGGCAGCAACGATAATATGCCCCGTAAATAAGCGCACTTGACGATAAGCATGGCGCTGTGCGGGCTCAAACACTATTTGACTGAGCAAATAACTACGCAGATGCTGACAAATTTGCGCCGCGCTGTAGCTGTGATTGATGGTTCTGCGCGTACCGCATTGCTTTAAAGCATGGACGGCGACACTACAAGCCATAATATCGGTCGCCAAACTGCCCGCGCCGCTGTCAAATTGCTGCGGCTGCAATACCACTTGCCAATCGTCAGCATAGACGCTATTAAGCAGCTCATCAGGATTATAACGTCTGGTCAATGCTCGTAGGGATTCTGTCTTTAAAGGCTTATTAATATTATTATCAATATTTATGCTATCGACACTCGCAAACCCATAACGTGTCAGCTTTGGGTATGCCTGTAGCGCGCGCTGAATATCTGCCATATCAAGCAACGTCATATCAGTCAATGGCGATAATAACGGCTGATCGCTATGATTGTGATAAAAACTCTCGGGCAACTCAATCAGCTTTGCCGCACTGAGCAGTGATAAATGCTCGGCCAATGCTTCTGAAGCCACTAGCGCCCATTTCGATAAGCGGTCCGTCTTAGGCTGATAAAAACGTGCCGAGCTGCCATATAAGCGGCGCAGCTGACCATTTAAGCGCCGCGCAGGCTCTGGAATATCAGTCAATGGCCGAGCAGGATCGAGTGGCAAACGCTTAGGATCAAAATTAGGATGGACAATCGCCGGCTGCTGACTATTTGCTAAATGAGCGGACTGCTCAGCATAACCTTCTGCAAATTGCTCCTCTGCCATAGAATCAGCACTGGATAAACCATCGTCAGAAGTAGAATGCTGAGTCATAGATGTTCCCTAGGCTTACCAATTTAAAAGATGTAAAAATAAAAGCAATCAAACAGTCATTTTACTTTTGATGTTGTTTTTGCTCTTGATGCTGCAAAATATCTCGATAACCTGCTTGCCAATCAGGATAGTCCAGCCACGCTAACGAAATATTGCTATGCAAACGTTTTCCCGTTACTTTCGTTTTTGAATTATCCATAGCAGGCGGCTTTGCATCTATTTGTTCACTTAACCAAGTGCTCAGCTCAAAAGTGGTGACTGGTGCATAATCAGTAGCGATATAAAGTGGTTTTGGCGTGCCTATGGTCATGACATTGGCAATAATAGTAACCAAATCACGATCCATAATGCGATTGCTCCAGTGCGCTGCTGCCACTGGCTCTTTTTGTTCCTCGCGGGCTTTACACAGCCGCATCAGGCGCTCGCGTCCATAAATACCACTCGGGCGAATGATAATCGCCTTATTACCGAAACCTTGTTGCAATACTTGTTCTGCTTGCAATATCACTTGCGAAGCTTCACGCTCTGGCGTTACAGGGGCGGTATTTTCATCAATCCATGCGCCATTATCCTGCCCATAGATACCCGTTGATGAGATAAAAACAACGCGCGTAAGGTTGGTTAGTTTATCCGCCAATGTTGCCAAATGCTGGCTGATGGCTAAGTAACTGTCATGATAACCGCTGGTCGAATAGTCATCAGGGGTGACGATAATCGCTATCGCAGTAAAGTCTTGCAGCTGCTCAGCGCTGAGCGTTAACGCATCGGCTTGCAAAAACTTAGCTGAATCATGGATATCATAATGATGACGCTCACGGCGTGCCAGCCCCATGACGTTTAGGCCGTCTTGAGCGAGCTTATTGGTGACGGGTAAGCCGATATCACCTTGACCAATAATTAGTAAATTTTGCGTACTCATCATTTATCCTTTGTTCGATAACTGCTTGTGAGGACTGTCTATTAAAACCTTTATTAATAAAACGGCTTTTCATAAAAGATGCTAAAAATAGCGTCTATACGACAGCTGTATGTCTTCTTTGGCATCGATACGATCTTGCCATTCGTAGTTGGCATTGATACGTAACGCTTGTTTTTTATCAATATCGTATTGCAGCCCTAACGTCGATATCGGCTGCCAATAATGCCCACGGGCATTAGACTCGTCGCTGCTGCCATGATACCAATATGGCAGTTGCAATTCAGCCTGCGCACGTAACTGATTGTTAATCTGATAACGGCAACCAGCATTGACGCCTGCGCCGACACGATAGCCTTTATTAATACCGCGGCCTGCTTGCGCCGTACCTGCCAAGAATGTATAGCATAGCTGCGGCGGCATCTCGCCTGTGCCCGCGCTAGGGGTGCCAAACGCCCATGACCAACCCGTCTCATAGCCCAAACTGCCGACTAAATGATCGCTACCCTCTTGCTGTGAGCCGTCATTTACGCGTGTCGCTTCGATACTTGCGCCCCAGGTTTTACCTTTTTTGGCAGAATTGACTGGATTGAACGAGCGACCGCGCACCAAGGTCACATTTTGCAAGACCACACTACTTGGATGATTGGCCTTATCATTATCGCTGTCATACAGACGCAAGGTTGCAGCCGCGCCTTCTAAATCAAAGAACTGCGGGAAACCTGACGGACGGTCAAGGGTATCGTGATAACCTGCGCGCACGCCTAAATCAATATAATTATTATCACCGCGCTGCCCTAGCCCGATAAATCCCAGTTGCAAGGGATGTCTGTCTATCGGATTGTTATCCGCTACTGTAATAAGCCGTGGGAGCAATGTCTGACCGTCAGCGGCTATGCTTGAGACAGCATTAGACTGAGCAGATTTAATCTCATTCAGCGTCTGCTTAGCACTATTATGATAGCCCAATTGCGCACGCTGCTCTTTAACCTTGTTTAACTGCGCTTGACGCAAGGTGCTATCGGCGGGCGTATAATTGGTGCTGGCAAGTAGATTTTCGCTATCGAGCAATTGCACGACATCTGAGGGAATAACCGCATAAGGCAGGCGGCTTAATAAATGCTGCTGCGGGCGTACTACATCAATCAAGCGTAAAATCTCAGACGCACAGTTATCAGTGGTAAAGTAATATGGCAACTTCAAATCCTTGATCTCCCAAACATGCAGCATAATTTGCTGCACTTCCGCTGGGGTCAAATCCAATTGATAGGTCCACGCATCGCGCTCATCTTCTTGCAGGTATTTCGCCAGCTTCTCCGGATATGGGTCAATTTCAATCAAATTGTCATAACCACCGCTCATCGATTTGATGGCATAGACCAAAAAGTTATCGCTTGAGTCGCCACCTACCGTATAATTTAACGCAACCGCATGATGAATTTGGCTTGGATCGGCAACGCTGGCTTTAGAGTCAATACGCAATAATGTATGAGCAAAGGCTGAAATAGGATTGTCTAAATATTCTTGTGCAAACATAATAGACAGCTGCTCAGGTGCCAGCTTTTGCATCCAGTCATTCAGCTCTGGACAGTCGGTTTGCAAGCCGCTTTTGTCGATATTGAGTGTATCAGTCAGCCATTGTACGCGCGCGGGAAAACGGCATAGTACTGAGCTTTGTACTGAATTTTGAGCGGTAGGATTAGAAAGCTTGCTATTAGCAGTCCTATTATCCGGAGTCGTAGCCATTTCGTCAGCAAGGGCAACGAGCAAGGCATCAAGCTCGGCCGCTGAATCATGCTGTCCATTTTTACTTAAGTAAAATGCATCATCATCAACGATACTGCTGTCTTTTTTCTTGCCGATTAGATTCCTTTGATCATCAAAGAAATATAATAACCGTCGCCATGTTATATGTTGGGCAAGATTTTTTACTTGTGCGTGCGCGCGCCATGATGCTAATAGCTGCTCTGTATCGGCGTTATTAATATTTTTAGTATGAGATGTAGAAGAAGCTACCTCTATCTTTGGGCTGTGACTTTCTTCGATGATATTATTTGTTTCGGCATTTGCTTTGGCAACAATGGGCTTCGTATAAGTCGATAATATTGGCTCAGCATTTTGTGATGTAGTGACCAAGTTGCTATCAATAGTTTCATTGGCATCCAGCGCCAACTCCCCTGTCGTCACAAGAGACGCGGGCGTTGGCAAAAACGCCTGTGCTTGCGAGGTCAGTAGCAGTCCAGCTATGGTAAGCGGCAAATGCGCTCGCCTGCCAATGTTTGTTGGCGTGTTTGTTGGCGTACAATCTAGCGCCAAAAGGTTCGAATATTTTGAATATATGGACATGAGTAACATCTCGCACTGTAGGGGTCAGACGCGTAACGCGTTAGAATTCTATCGAATTATTAGAGTGATATGATGTATCACTGTCTTAAAACATTTTAAACAACTTTTTTTAAAGGTTATTTTTAGTTAAATGCGCCATTTATTGATAATAAAATATAACTAATAGTATTTACTGCGCACTTATTATCACATTATAGAAGAGAGTATTATGTCCATAGCATCGCCAATGACTATCCATGCCGGTCGATTATCCGCTGCGACTTGGCTTGCCTCGCCCAACTTTAATAAACGTCCTGAAAATATCGCGATTGATGCTATCGTTATTCACAATATTAGCTTGCCGCCCAATGAGTTTGGCGCTTGTGATGCTGACGGTCTACATTATGTCAAAGCCTTGTTTACCAATCAATTAGACTGGGAGGCGCATCCATATTTTCAAACTATTAAAGGTGCAGAAGTCTCAGCACATTTATTTATAGAGCGAGATGGCGCGATTACCCAGTTTGTCGATTTTAACGAACGCGCGTGGCATGCTGGGCGCTCCAGCTACTTGGGTCGCCCTGAATGTAATGATTATAGCATTGGCATTGAGCTTGAAGGCTCAGATTTTGTGTCCTTTAGCGCGGCTCAATACGAAACACTTGCCAAAGTTATCGTCGCTATCTATGACGCTTATCCAAAAACTCGTAGGCATCTTACTGGTCATAGTGATATCGCGCCCGGTCGCAAAACTGACCCCGGTGATTATTTTGAATGGACAAAGTTGCGAGAGATGGTTACCCGCCATATTGCAAGTCAGTCATCACTTTACAACCAAGATTGAGTAAACACTCTTATTAAAATTTCTGTAAACGACAGATGTTATTCCACATTCAATCCATTTATCAGGACAATGAAAGTGCTATAATCCGTCAGTTTTTCAACAATGCTACATTAGCAAACAACCATCAGCAAACAAATTAGCAAAATAGGTTCTCATGGCAAAAAGTCGGTTATTTCGTTCAACCATGGTGGTCAGTAGTATGACCATGCTGTCGCGTATCTTAGGTTTGGTGCGTGATGTCGTCTTGTTAGGCGTCTTTGGCGCCGGCGGTCTGATGGACGCCTTTTTGGTCGCCTTTAAGATTCCCAACTTTTTACGCCGCCTATTTGCCGAAGGGGCCTTTAGCCAAGCGTTTGTTCCTGTACTGTCTGAATATAAAGAAAAATATAGTTTAGAGCAGGTACAGATTTTAGTCAGTCGCACGTCAGGGGCGCTATTGCTAGTATTATCAATGCTGACGGTCGTGGTGATATTAATCGCCCCTTGGGTAGTGACCTTATTTGCCCCAGGCTTTGCTGATCAGCCCGATAAATTTGCTATCACTGCTGAATTGCTGCGCCTAACCTTCCCTTATTTATTGTTTATTTCTATGACCGCTTTTGCCAGCGGTATTTTACAAAGCTACGGGCGTTTTGCCGCGCCCGCCTTTGCGCCTGTTTTGCTAAATCTATGTATGATTGGTGGTGCTCTAGTGTTTGCGCCGATGTTTGATGTGCCTATTATGGCGCTGGGTTATTCCGTCGCTATCGCAGGTTTATTGCAGTTATTGATACAACTACCACAGCTCTCGCAACAAAAACTACTGGTCGCCCCAAAAATAGACTTTCAACACGAAGGCGTGCGCCGTATTTTGAAATTGATGCTGCCGGCTATTTTTGGCGTTTCTGTCACCCAGATTAATTTGCTGCTCAACACCGTATTTGCCTCATTAATGATTGGCGGTTCGGTTTCTTGGTTATATGCTGCTGAGCGTATGAGCGAGTTGCCACTTGGCTTAATTGGGGTGGCAATCGGTACGGTTATTTTACCAAGTCTATCGAAAAGTGAAGCGCAAAAAGACGACGTCAGCTTCAAAAAGACCATCGACTGGGCAGCGCGCTTAATTATTTTGGTCGGCGTACCGGCATCGGCAGCACTGTTTATACTCTCTGACGTACTCATGCAAGCGCTGTTTTTACGTGGCGAATTTACCCTACGCGATGCACAAATGAGCTCACTGGCGCTAAAAAGCATGGCAGGCGGCATCTTAGGTTTTATGTTAATTAAAATCTTCGCGCCCGCCTTTTTTGCCCGTCAAGACACCAGAACGCCAGTCAGAATCGGTATTATCTCCGTCTTTGCCAATATGATTTTTAGTGTGATTTTTATCGGTATCTTTTATTTCTTAGATATGCCGCTACATGGTGGTTTGGCATTGGCAACGACGGGTGCGGCATTTGTGAACGCAGGCTTGTTATATTACTTCTTGCATAAGCGCGAGATTTTCCGCTTTGGCAGTCATTGGAAAAAGCTGTTTGGCCAGTTTGGGCTTTCTACCGCCTCTATGGTTGCGGTGCTTTATGTCATGCTGCCCTATTTCCCAACCAATGATGCGCAGTGGAAACGTATCGTTGCGCTGCTGATTATGTGCGTCGTTGGTGCGGTGGTTTATGGCGTCGTGCTACTAGCAACAGGTTTCCGGCCGCGCCAGCTAAAGCATGGTTAAGCACTTATTATTAAGCATTTATTGTTAAGCCCTGAGTAGGGCTGTAACTTACCAAACCAAAACAAGCTAGGTATGAGAATTGACAGTGAATGCGGCTGATAGTTGCCATAATTACTACTAAATACATAATTTTGGGGACTAACATGACGATTAAATCATCAGCTTCACAGACAGCTTTATCAACAACCTTGTCACGCTTACCAAGCCTACTGACTGTTGGCATCTTGTCTACTGGACTACTTTTAAGTGGTTGTAGCAATAATGATAAGGGCGACACTGAGACTGCTGTCAATAATAATGAAGACACTACAGCAATCGCTGAAACATCTAATGACACTGTGACTGACGAAGCAAAATCAGTGGGTACGGATAATATGAGTGAAGATGCGCAAGTAACAGATAGCACTCAAGATAAAACCATCATCACGAGCGATACTATCAATCCAGTGGCCTCAGTGAACGATGACGCTAAGCAAAAAAGCTTGGTGACCAATCCAACTCAAAATGGCACGCCAGAAGATACGGTTAAAAAAGCGTTAGACAGTTTGTATTATGGCGACGCCAAACAAGCTGCAACGTATTATAAAGTTGATATGACAAACTTTGAGGAAGAGCTTGCCAAAACGCAATCCGCGTTTCAGCAAACCGTTGATGGGGTGACTTTTACTGATACTAAATACAACGATGATAAAACCCGTGCCACCATCATGGGTGAGATTATGTTAAGAGGTCAAAGTAAGCCTGCGCCATTGACTTATGAGCTACAAAAAATCGACGGCAAATGGAAGATTTTAGGATAAGGCATCTAGCTGCCATTCTCTAACCTTGCTTCATTTGGCGTTATTACTGGTCATTACTATTTTTATTAGTCATCGCTATCTTCATTGATCATTACTATCGGCAATGACCGCTTTACCAAGCATCACGACATCGGCGATAAATCCCTGCATATCGCAAACCTTTGGCATATAGCCCCACTGCTCAAAGCCAAGTTTACGGAACAATCCTAAGCTTGGCTGATTATGGGCAAAGATAAGCGCAACCACGTTATGGATACCTAAGCTCGGCGCTTGCGTCAGCATCCAGCGGGTCAATAAGCTGCCCAATCCTTGACCATGATGCTCTTGATGCAAGTAGATACTAATCTCCGTGCTGATATGATAAGCGGGCCGTGTATACAAATCGCTAAAGCTACCCCAAGCGACGATTGGCAAAACCATTTTTTCGACACTCATATCTGCATCTTCAAGCACAGCTCTAACAATATAAATCGGCCGCGTGTCACTATTTAGATGTTCATCAAACCAATCTTGCCGCTCTGCGCAAGTCACGGGTGTGAGATTGGCGGTTGCTTGCTTGCCGGCGATACTTTGGTTATAAATGGCTAAAATTGCGGGTAAGTCGTCTTGAATGGCACGCTGCACTATAAAGCGCTCGTTAAGTTTATAGACGGATGATGTAGGCTGTATAGAGTCATAGCCATTATCATAATCCGTCGTAGAGATAGCAGCAGGCATAGCGTTTCCATCATGAATATTCATAGATAATAATAAAAATAGGGATAAGTGATTAATAGACGTTTAGCTGTTAGCATGGTTGTTTGATTAACAACAGACTATAGGATGTTAGTAGGGCTATTTTACTTTATAATGGCTGCTTTTAAACACATCTGTTTTAAAAGTTTGTTTTAATCGCAGTGTGTTTTTCATTTTTTATTGGTCTTATCTATCATAGCTGACATTTATGAACACCTATTTTCTTGAGCAACTGATGGCGTCGCCAAACGCTTTACCGGCCAATACTATCCCAGTAGCGTTGCCGCCCTGCGTACTGACTATCGGTAACTTTGATGGCGTCCATTTAGGTCATCAAGCGATGCTGTCGCAAGTGCGTGAGCTTGCCAAAGCGCAAAATCTTGGCTCAGCTGTCATGATATTTGAGCCACAGCCGCGTGAGTTCTTTGCGCCAGCGACCGCGCCTGCTCGCCTCACCAACCTTGCCGAAAAGCAAGCTTTACTGGCAGAATACGGCATCGAGACACTAATTGTCGCCAGCTTCGATAGCGATTTTCGCTCCCTATCAGCGCAGGCATTCGCCGATATTTTGGCACTGCGCTTAAACGTCCAAGCTTTGGTATTGGGTGATGACTTTAAATTTGGTCATGACCGTACTGGTGACAGTCAGTTTCTACGCGATTATGGCTTAGATGTGACCAATCTGCACACCGTTATCGACGATAAAGGTAAAGGCGCGCGCATTAGCTCGACGCGTATCCGAGACTTATTGATGGCTGGCGATATTGACGCAGCTAACGCCCTACTGGGACGCGACTATGCGATGACAGGCGTCGTCATTGGTGGTGATAAAATCGGTCGTACCATGGACTTCCCCACTGCCAATGTCGATTTAAAACGCATCAAACCTGCCTTACATGGTATTTTTGCTGTCGATGTTGTTAGTCTCGATGACAATGGCAATGTCATACCAAATGGTCTAACCGCACTCACTGATAATGAAAATCCAGGGGTGAAAGGTCTACGTCCGCATAGCTTATTTGGTACTGCCAATCTTGGTATCAGACCGTCGGTAGATAAAGAACATGATTGGCGCTTAGAAGTACACTTTCCTAAGCTGCAAGCAGACTTATACGGCTTAACCTTGCAGGTACGCTTTTTGCATTATTTGCATGGTGAGCGCCATTATGAAAGTTTAGAGGCGTTAAAAGCAGGCATTCATAATGACGTGATTGATTTACTCGAATGGCGTGCCCAGCAGCCTGATTAAATAGATAGCTATCATTATCAGACCGATAATAAAAAACCCACAGCGTTCATAACGTTTGTGGGTTTTATTTACGGTACTACTTTTTATGTCTATACTTTATTGTTTTTAGGCGTCAGGGTGCAGACGTACATTTAATTCGTCAATAGTCTCTACCCAAGCGGCATCCTTAAACCATTCTTCTTTTAAAAAAGCGCGTTGATTGTCGTTCCAAATATGCGCATCGGTGAGCTCTTCTTCTTTGGCTAATTGATTCTTTTCAATAAATGCATCTATTGCTTCGTCCGAGCTATCCAGCCCTAATTGCGCAAAAAGTTCATTCATACTATATTCAGGTTCACCCAACATACCTTTTCTCCTTAAATGATACAGATTTAATTGTGTTTATTGTTTGGATTTACCACTTTATTGTAGCAAGCTTTATTTGAATAGCTGTAAATCAACGTTTAGCTAACGTTATCAATTGTATTGTCTATTATTTAAGCCACAAAAAAGCCCTCTAATAAGAGTAATGCCAGTCAGTTAACGCTGACTGGTATTTTTTTTGGGATATTTTTGTGGTTTACCCTTAACTACCCTCGGGCAAGATCGCTTTCTACGTTCAGGAATAACAAACAATTTTCCTTCCTCTAAAAGTGTATCTAACAACTTAGGGAAGAGTCCTGCAGCCTGTAAAGGCGCAAACCGTAACAGATCAACAATCGTAATAGACGCCATATGAAAGCTAATTCGTAGAGGGCTAACCTTAGCTCTAACTGCCATATAGCGCATCAAACGTCTTATCAGATTATAAGCAATCATAAGCCCCCAGAACTCTTGTAACACAAGCTGTGGCAGCTTACTTCTTAACACCAGCCCCTCCTGTAGATCAGACTTAATTTCCCTAAAAGCCATCTCGATCTCCCAGCGCTGCAAGTACAGCTGTGCCACTTTATCCTTAGTAAAGCGTTTATCATCTATTAAAGAGGTTATGTATCGTCTTGTCTTACCCTCATAACGACACTCAATTAATCGAGCTTGCCAAGTATCGGGTAGGTTTGGGTTTTTCTTTTGAGCTTGGGGAGAAACCGGCATTTGTATCAAGTAGTCCCCTTCACTAAAGGTTTCAATCACAGTGTAACGCAGATTATCTTTAGCCCGCATAAGCCAATGACTGTTTGGATGGGTTTGTTGCCAACTGATAAGTAGGTCTGCTGAGAAATAGGCTCTATCAAATAGCGTAATGCTATTGTCTTGAACGTTTAGCTGACGGGCTAAGGTGATCTCTCCTTGACCCATATCTCCAAGGGTTGTGTCAATGATCTCATGCGTGTCAGTATTGATCAGGCATACCGAACGCATTTGTGGATAGGGCGCCTCTTTGGTTCTGCCTTTGCTTGAACTAAAGTGCTGAAGGTTCTCATCAGTATAGGGTAGTGAGTATACGACACCGTCTACAGCTTGGACGCTAAGTCCCATAAAGTCTTGCTGCTGGGTTAGTGATTCTGTTTGGTAGTGAGCACTTAGTTGATGAAATAGCTGCTTTAGAGGTTCATGCCCGAGGCGTTGTCTTGCTTGTACGACTGCACTGGGTACACAGGCCTGTGAGTCTAGATTAAGACGCATTTGCTCTGTGATATACCAGATGGAACGGTTTCTATATAAGGCGGTACCTATGACTAGCCAAACGACATGTTCAGCAGGTAGCTTACGCCTTCTAATGCTCGCTTTGCCGGTATATTCTAAAGCTTGCTGTATCCACTCAGGATCTATTAATTCACTAAATTGTTCTAGGGTGTCTGGAATCCTTTTATGCGTCTCATTAATAGCGTTTTGTAGTCTCATAGTAAAATAGCCCATCTACTTATTAGATGGGCTATTTTATTACTTTTATTGAGTTTTTGCCTTAACTGACTGGCATTACTCTAATAAGAGGGCTTTTTAGCTTAACGATTATTTAGTTTCATGCTTATATATTAGCTTTAGCAAATTGATTGCTTATGGAAGCAGGTGTGCTACGGCATCACGCTCTTCGCTAAGCTCTTGCTCGGTGGCTGCCATTTTCTCTTTTGAGAAATCAGATGAGACATCAACGCCGTCTACGATAGACCAGTCGCCATTCTTGCAAGTCACTGGGAATGAGTAGATTAAGCCTTCAGCAATACCGTATTCGCCGTTTGAGTAAACGCCCATAGAAACCCAATCGTTCTCATCGCTACCAAGAGCCCACGTACTCATATGAGCGATGGCAGCGTTGGCAGCAGAAGCGGCAGATGACGCACCGCGAGCTTTGATGATAGCAGCGCCGCGTTGTTGTACTTCTGGGATATAGGTGTTTTCGTACCAATCACGGTCAACCAAATCTAACGCTGGTTTACCGTTAACAGTCGCAGCCGTTAGGTCTGGGTACTGAGTTGATGAATGGTTGCCCCAGATAATCATTTTTTTCACGTCATTGACAGTGCTGTCTGTTTTACCAGCCAACTGGGCGATGGCACGGTTGTGGTCTAGGCGCGTCATAGCAGTGAAGTTGCGTGGATCTAGGTCTGGTGCATTGCGCTGAGCAATAAGAGCGTTGGTGTTGGCAGGGTTACCGACCACCAATACTTTTACGTCACGGCTAGCAACATCGTTCAATGCTTTACCTTGCGCTGAGAAAATCGCCGCGTTGGCTTCTAGCAAATCTTTACGTTCCATGCCTGGGCCACGAGGACGCGCGCCAACCAATAGTGCATAGTCGACGTCTTTAAAGGCAACAGTCGCATCATCAGTTTGCACGATGTCTGCCAATAATGGGAATGCACAGTCTTCTAATTCCATGACCACACCCTTTAGGGCGTCAAGAGCTGGCGTGATTTCAAGCAATTGCAAGATAACTGGCTGATCTTTACCTAGCATTTCACCAGATGCAATACGAAATAACATAGCATAGCTGATATTACCAGCGGCACCAGTGACGGCAACACGTAAAGGCTGTTTCATTGACATTGAATACTCCCTAATTATAGATTAGATAATTCACAATTCTAATGGATGGTTGTAATAGATGGTTTTGATTGATGAATATCGTTTGAGATAGCGACCTGCTCGCTGAATATAGCAGTCATAAACCGTTCACTAGTGTAGCACCTCAGCCTATTAACCGTCTAGAGAAAGCGCGAACGCGTTTGCGGACAATACAAATTATATTGTTACATTTTATACGGATAGATAATGAGATTTTTGGCACAACATTAGAGGAGTAAGGCGTTAGAGGGACTTCAAGAAAGGTGCAAAAGAAGTATTAAAAGACGGTTTAAAAGCGTTTTAGACAGAATAATGGCTAAGATTTTAGGGGAGTTATAAGAAAAATCGCCTATATTTTTGCCATTTGTACTTTACTGTTTTATTCATTAAAGGCAGAAAGAAGGTGGTTAATGCGCAATAACTCAATGTCAAAATAGAATTATTTTCCGCCTGAAATAATAAACTTACTACCGCAGTTGTCGACGACATTGCTACAAGTGCCGAATGAGCTGCCTTCATAACATACGTGCACATCAGTCAATACCATTTGCCGGCGCGTGCCTACCTGACAAATCAAATCCACGCTATTCGCTGACATACCATTATTCAAGCGGGTCATCTGACCGACAAAACGCGATTTTAATACCGTATAGCTGTTGCCTGTATTTAACTCATTCGGTAGCTTTAAGTCGCCGGCATAATTGGTAATTTGGCGAAAATAGCTGCTAGCGCTAAGCGGGCTGCAAGCGCCATAGCGTTGCCATGCTTGGGTACGCACCGTGGTATCAGGCATGATACGGTTGACAACTTTTAACTGTAAGGGCGTCAAGCGTGGCTCACTGCCGCGGCCGCAGCGCTCGCCATAGCCCATATCGAGACCTGAAACGGTAAGCGAATAGCCTTCTAAGCACTGGCGCATACGTGCGCGCGTTGGCTGTAAGCTGCATAGCGCTGGCGTCATCTCAATCATCAACACTCGCTGACCCGGTTTGCTGGCATTCGCCGCTTGAGCTGGCAGCGTTATTGCACCCTGCAACAATAGTAACGCTGTTATACCAAACGCAGCATTACCTTTATTATTATCATACTTTGTACGTAACCAATATTTATGAAAATGCTCTGATAGCGCTGTCTTTGACATCGAGCCCACCTTTGTCTGAAGAGTTAATTGACGCTTAGCTTGCGACGATATGGGCAACTTGAAATATTTTTTAATCATAAGAAGTTAGAGCATCTAGCAATGACGAATAGGAGCTTTTAGGATTCATTGATTTCCACAATCCAAACTAAGACACTGATCACATTAGGTCGCTTGAAAGTATTTAGCCTTCTGGGAGTAAGTCCGCAGGCTGGAAGTGAGCCAACAGAAAATCCAGACGGAAACTCAAACAATGGTAGCAAATTGCTTTTTTTAATCTATAGCAGAAACGTAAACATGGCTGATGCATCGTGTAATATAGTGAGTGAAAAGTCATATCAATACATCACGCACTGCTGATATCAATTTTTCTTGCTTGATATGCCTGCACAGACAGAGGCTACAAAAAATTGATATCAGCAATACCGTCGCGTTTTTAGGATATTTTGACTATAGATCGTTTACTGCTTTTAAATGAACCCTATAAAAAAAGCCATTAACAGCGAGCAATTAATGGCTTTTTAAGAAAACAAAGAGAATTAGAAGGCGGCGGGAATGGTTCCCATGCGCTGACTAATAGGCTGACCACGGCCCAGCAAACTGCTATAGATGGTGGCGTTTTCCATTACATGCTTGACGTAATTGCGGGTCTCAGGAAAGGCAATCGACTCGACATATTGGTCGGCCGCAAGTGAGCCATAAACTGGCTGCCAACGTTTGGCATTGTTGGGTCCGGCATTGTAACCCGCTGTGGCCAAGACTGGCTGGCTGTTTAATTTACCAAAGATATCGCCCATATACCATGTGCCATAACGGATATTGGTATCGCCGCTATTGGCGCGACTAGCGCTATAAGTTTCGCCCAAATTACGTGCGATATATTTAGCGGTATCAGGCATAACCTGCATAAGTCCACTCGCCCCAACGTTTGAGCGAGCCGACGAGACAAAACGGCTCTCTTGACGCATGATGCCATACGCCCATGCCGGATCGATACCTGCCGACTGGCTGTAGCGCACGACCGCCGATTGATGCGGCATCGGATGTGATAGAGCCAAATTATTTACCGTCTCAGTATTATCAATGGCATAAATTGCTCGATCGAGCCAACCGATGTCATACGCTTGACGCGCGGCCGCAATAATCAAATTATTATCGCGATTGTCACGCGCTTTTTTCACCGCCCAGTTCCACTCGCGATTGGCATAAGCGCGGCTGGCATCGGCGTTATATAGAGCAAACGCCCGTGCAAAGTGCGGGTTTTGCATGACGCGGGCACGGTCGGCGCTACTAACGTTAGGCAAATTACTGCCACCTAAGCGGCTGGCATCAAAACGTTGACCGACTTTATCCTTGGCCATCAAACCATAGTATTCATTGCTTTTTGCAAGATTTTGATACATTTTTTTGGCAGTGTTGCGTTTGTTGGCATCACTTGATTGCTCATAAGCACGCGCCAACCAATATTGCCATTGATTGGTTTTTTGCGTTTCAGCATCCATTTTCGAGATGGCTTCGACCACATCGTCCCAACGACTAAAACGAATCGCCGCCATGGCATAATATTCGGCTTCTTCAAAGCTAAAATCATTATCTAAGCTATTACGGAACCAATCGACCGCTTCCACATTAAAACCATCGTCAGTATTGTGGTTCATACGCTGAACGCCAAGAATGCGATAAGCATAGCGACGGGTGTCATCATTTAATAACTTCGCTGCACGCTGATGGTCTTGTTTCACATCAAAATCTAATTGTAGCGCTGCCTCACGGTAGGACTTTTCTGCCAAGCGCCCCATAGCATACAAATACAGATATTGATTCATCTGGCTGTTTGGCTCGCGAGCAAAACGGCTAAAAAATGCTGAGGGATTGAGCTGAATTTCACTTAACGACGAGTAAGGAATCGGTGTACCCAACTTTGAGGACAAGGCCATAATATCGCCGGTCTTACCTTTACGCAGCATACGTTTGAGGCGCGATACCCTATCTTGATTGCTAATCAGCGCATTATTATTCATCTCTAGCGCCAATTGATCGCACAGCGCTGGCTGTTTTTTGGTGGTTAGCCAGACATCGGACTTGGCCGCCATCGCGCGCATGCTATCGCCGCCATTGTTAAAGCCAAGGGCAACGGCGCACTTTTCACTGTCATCGGCATTGGTAATGAGATTTGCCACTTGGCGTACGGCGGCATAATCATTGGAACCTGCTTTGGTTTCTGCAAAATCGGCAACCAGCTTTTCTGCCATTACCGTCTCTGGATACTGGCGGGCAAACTGTGTAACCGCTGCTGGGCTTTGTGAGTTTAGGTCCAAATTCATACGCCAATAAGGCGGATACATGGCAAATAGACCGCCACTCATCTCCTGCTCATAATTATAAAGGGCGTTGACATCACCGCGTTCTGCGGCGATAGCTGCTGCTGTAAATGAGCTTGCACCACTATCCGCTTGATAACTGCTGTTTGGCTGCGAGCTTTGCGCTTGATAGTTATCAGGCTGATAGCTTTGAGGCTGATAGTTGTCCGGTTGGTAGCTACCTTGTTGCGGATAACTATTGACATTACTGCTGGTATTATTACCCCAAGTAAGCTCAGCATAAGCCCCTTGCGACAATGCCAGCGCCCCCATCGCCGTTGCCACACTCAGCACACTGGTTTTTAGCATCGTTGTTTTATGATTTTTAGGCATATGATTTTGATAATTGGCATCTTTATCCTTGATACTTTGAGCAACTTGCGGCTTTGACATACGGACTCTCTTTATAATAAGTCTAAATAATTTGGCTAAATAAACAGTTTAAATCTAGGCTTGAAATAGTATTTTTCACCCTGCTTAAAACGCTCATTTAAACAATAGTGCGGATATGGTTGTCTGCATCATACTATACTCGTTGCACATTCAACCATCAGCTTTACTTTTCGTTAATAAATTGGATAGCCATGCGTAACACGAAGGTGTTACGGCGCTTTTACTAGGCTTAATTGTGCTAAAAGCCTTTATCTGAGTGATGGTAATAGATAAGCAATTGATACTATTATAAATAATCAAATGGCGTCAACAGTTTAAGCCCATGCTAACTTTTCACATTGATGGCAGATTATGATAAAATACGCCACCGGTTAATCGCCTACCTCGCTATATTTTTAGTCAATCATGGACTTCGCTTATGAGTGTTACTGTATTTAATCCCCGCATCGATGACGCTGCTGTTGAGAACAGGGTTACTGCGCCTGCCGTTACGGCACTCGAAGCGTCAAACTCTGTTGAAGCGTTTATTGCCCAAACTCCAGTCAATGGCAGTGGTACGCCGAAAAAAGTCTTTGTTACCACTCAAGGCTGTCAGATGAACGTCTATGACTCTGGCAAAATGCTTGATGTATTGGGCGATTCACACGGTATGGAAGTCACCCACAATATCGACGAAGCCGATGTGCTACTAATGAATACTTGCTCAATTCGCGAAAAAGCGCAAGAAAAAGTGTTTTCAGAATTGGGTCGCTGGCGCAAATTAAAAGAAAAACGCCCTGATCTGGTTATCGGTGTTGGCGGCTGCGTGGCCTCGCAAGAAGGCGATAATATCCAAAAACGTGCGCCTTACGTGGATATGGTTTTTGGGCCACAAACCTTACACCGTCTGCCAGAGCTGTATGACCAGTCGCATGAGCAGCGTTCTATCTCGCCTAAAAACCGTATCGGTACGGTGGATGTGTCATTCCCAAGTATCGAAAAGTTTGATTTTTTACCAGAACCAAGAGTAGAAGGGTTTAAAGCCTTTGTCTCCATCATGGAAGGCTGCTCAAAATATTGCTCATTTTGCGTGGTGCCTTATACGCGCGGAGAAGAATTGTCGCGTCCGCTTGATGATGTCTTGGCAGAGATTGATAGCCTCGCTGCCCAAGGCGTGCGCGAGATTAACCTGCTCGGGCAAAACGTCAATGGCTATCGCGGCGAAAAAGACGACGGCAGTATTTGCCGTTTCGCTGAGCTCTTGCATTACGTCTCGCATGTCGATGGTGTCGAGCGCATTCGCTATACCACCAGCCATCCGCTAGAGTTCACCGATGATATTATCGATGCTTATGCCAAGTTGCCAGAGCTGGTGTCACACCTGCATCTACCGGTTCAAAGTGGCTCAAATGCTATTTTGGCGGCGATGAAACGCAACCATACCATTGATGTTTATATCAATCAGATTAATAAGCTCAAAGCCATACGCCCTGATATTCACCTATCGAGTGACTTTATTATTGGCTTCCCTGGCGAGACTGATGAGAACTTCCAAGATACCTTAAACTTGGCAAAAGAATTAAACTTCGATCACTCTTATAGCTTTATTTACTCTAAGCGTCCGGGTACGCCGGCGGCAGAATTGCCTGATGATGTGAGCTTCGCAACCAAAAAAGCACGCTTGGCAGAATTTCAACAGGTTATTATTGATTCAACCCTTGCCAAAACCCATGAAATGGTCGGCACTACGACTCGCGTCTTAGTCGAGCAAGTGGCCAATCGTCATCCTGATTGCTTAATCGGCACAGCAGACAATACCCGTACCGTGATGTTCCCTTTTGACGTTGATAAAGTAGATGAACTACTGGGTAAAATCGTTAGCGTACGCGTGACCGATTTTGTCAGTCCGCATATGGTAAAAGGCGAGCTTATCGAGGTATTGGCTTAACCCTTTATAAAAAACTGTATAAATAAAAAAGCCGCTCTCTATTTAAGTAGGGAGCGGCTTTTTTGTGCGTGGATGTTAAAATTAATTGTCTTTACTGCGATAACCAATCGGTCTTCCGCAATTGCTGCTTGGTTTCGCGGCGACGTTTTTTGCGCATGATATCAATATCTTCTTTTTCATGAATACCGCCTTTTTTGAGCAGTGGATTTAGCGCCAGATAATTTCGCGGTTTTACAGCACCAAGTAAGTTTTGATTGGCTGTGGCATCTTGCTGTTCCAGCTGCCGTTCAATCTGCTTGGCCTTTTTTAAGGTTTGTTTTAAGCTCATATTGTTACCTATATTTTTAATATCTCTAAATCTGTTTTGCAAAACCAACTAACCCTTAATGCACATGACCTGTTTCAGCGTATGCACCACTTCGACTAAGTCGGCTTGGTTGGCCATCACTTCTTCAATGTCTTTATAAGCACCGGGTATCTCGTCGATGACGCCTTTGTCCTTACGGCACTCAACGCCTTCGGTTTGCGCTTTTAGCTCATCAATGGTAAATGCCCGTATGGCTTTGCCTCGGCTCATTTGTCGCCCTGCGCCATGCGAGCACGAGCAAAACGATTCATCATTGCCAAGACCTCGGACGATAAAGGATTTTGCGCCCATAGAGCCGGGAATAATCCCCAGCTCACCTTGGTAGGCACTGATAGCGCCTTTACGCGTGACATAGACTTGCTCACCAAAATGTACCTCTTCATTGACGTAGTTGTGATGGCAATTGATGGCTTCTTTGGTCAGCTGAAAACGTGGCAACCCCGCTTGTGGTGACTGCATGGCTTTAATGACCAAACGCATCATCTCACGGCGGTTTTCTAGCGCATAATCCTGCGCCCAGTCCACCGCCTCAACATAATCAACAAAACTATCAGAGCCTTCAGCAAAGTAAGACAAATCCCGATCTGGCACATGACCAAAGCGTGATTGACGCTCTTTTTTGGCAAGATTAATAAAGTACTGACCAATACAATTACCAATGCCGCGACTACCAGAATGCAGCATGACCCAGACATCATTGTTTTCATCTAAGCACAGCTCAATGAAATGATTGCCACCACCCAATGTGCCAAGTTGCTTTGCCCACGTACGCTCAAAGCCTTTGAGCATCTTGAGCAAACCTGGATGCTTATCAGTAATCGGTCTTAGGCGTTTACCTAACGGATCAAGCGTTGAGTTTTTGGCTTGGATTTGTTTGTGCATATTAAAGCCAACTGGCACTTGCTGCTCCACTACTGAGCGTAATGCCCTTAAACTATCAGGCAAATTACTTGCCGTCAGAGATAGACGCACCGCGTTCATACCGCAGCCAATATCGACACCGACTGCAGCCGGAATGATGGCGGATTTGGTCGGAATCACACTTCCAACGGTAGCGCCTTTGCCAACGTGTACATCAGGCATCACCGCGATATGCGAATGTACAAACTCCAGCTGAGCCAAATTTCGTAATTGCTGCATCGCCTCTTGTTCAATATCTGATGTATAAATCTTGACCGGTACGCCAGACTTACTATTTTCATTTAATACTAATTGAATGCTCATAATGTATTATTTCCATTTTATTATTTTAATCACCATACAAAATATATTTTAATCTACCTATTTCTTTAACTTTATAATTTACTTATTGATTACCATTAAGTAAAACACTCAATAAGTTATTTTTCATAAGAAATAGACAATAAAATACCGCTTCTTTATTGATTAAAAAATCAATAAAAATGTATGATTACTTTATGATGGACGTTTTAAAAAGAATTTTTACGCTACCAAAATATTCAGCTTAAAAATGAAAGCTTAGATAGCACACACATAAATAGTTATTTACTAAATAATAGCGTGAGCTGAGCGAGAATATTAGTGATAATAGTAAGGTAGAATTTCGAATAAACAGCTAATAGCAAACGCGAAAATGCCGTGCACGATTACGAGCTATGTTGACATAGCGCACTTAGAAGAGGGATAGAGTGAGTAGATATAGAAGGCTATGCGTTGATATCAATAAACAAGATATCACTCAATAGCTTATATATAGATTCAGCCAAACCTTTTCGAAGTCGTCATTGCTGTCATGCAGTTTATACGTTCAATCTTTGAAAACGTCTTGATGTTTAAATAGGACACGATGATTCCTCCGTAGGTTGTGGCCAATGTCAGAGCGACAATAGCAGATTAATTGGGATAATGTAGCACCTATGAAAGATAAGCGCTATAAATCAATGAGATAATAATAATGATTTAAAAAATAAAGTCAATAATTAATTTAATTATATAAAAATTTTCTAGAAAACGTATCACTTTTTAAAAAACCACGTTAAACATAAACCTGATTAATTCCTAAGCCAAGAAACTATTTAACACCTCAGCCAATAACGCCGCGGCAATTAAAATAAATATCACCCCGCAACCGCGATTGAGCCATGCCAAACGCTCACCAACATCAAGCCAACCAGCCAGCTTTTTACCGCCAATGGTATAAATCAGCTGCCAAATCGTCTCGCTCAAAAACAGCCCACAAGTCAGCATAATATACTGCGGCCACAGCGGCGCGCTAAAATTGATAAATTTGGGAAAAAAGGCGGCAAAAAACAATATCGCTTTTGGATTAGACAGTGACACCCACATGCCCGTTCGAAACAATAACCAATCGCTAGGCGGCGCTTTAACAGCCGCGCTCGAAAGTGAGCGCGGCATAGGCTTATCTGCCATTTCCGCAGTCGTAGTCAGCTCTTTATGAACTTCTGTACTCAGCTCGCTGGCATCACTCATTAAGCTGCTACTACCACTATCGCGCCACGATGCGACACCCAAATAAATAAGGTAAATCGCACCAACGGTCTTAATCACTGTCAATAACCATGGCGATTGACGACTAATAACATCAAGTCCAAGGAGCGTTGACAGCAGTAAAATAAACAGCCCAAGGCTTAAACCTGCCAGCGTCCATAAGGTACGCTTGACGCCATAATTAAGGCCATACTGAAAGGCCAGTAGCATGTTTGGACCGGGGGTCGCTGAGATAAAAAACGTACTTGCAAAAAATACCGCAAACAGATGCCAAGACATCAACCAACCCCTACTTTTTTATAAAAATTACCCCACTCTCAACTTGAAATAAGCAATTCAAACTGAAGAGGCGGGTTACCAAGTTTTTTGTTGAGTACAAAGCACAGATTGTGTGACAGGATTTTACGAATCAATCGATGAGACAAATGCCATAAATCTCTTGCTCTCACTCTTTGTAAGTTAAATCTTTCTGATAGCTGACCAATGACTGTTTCAACGATACGGCGGACTTTCATCAGCCGTCTTACCACAGGTTTGGGTCTATCCTCTTTCATGTTGGCTCTGAGTGGCGTTTGTAAATCCACGCCTTGAACATTGTAGTACGATGTCAGACTAGGGCTGATATACCCTTTATCAGCGCCAAGTAGCCCATGAATATGAGTGGTGATTTCTGGGGCAACCGCTCTTTCATCAACATTGGCAGGAGCAAAGGTAAAGCCTTTAATCATGCCCGATAAGTTAACAAGCAAATGGCCTTCAAAGCCATAGTACCTCTCTTGCTTAGCAGCGCAGTAACTAAAAGCTGCTAAGTCTTGATAATTCTTATGCCGATAAGCGCGTCCATAATGACAGACGGGTATCGGAAAGCCATCCATAAAATGAATGTTGTCACGGCCTTCAATTTGACTGACGTTATCTTGTATCTGCTGTTTGACTTGCCACAGATTGGCGCAGTGCTTTGCGAAGTTAGGGTATGAGCCGATGGCTGGAAACCAGTCTTGCCAATGCTGGGTAAAGTATTGCCAAATTTGTTTGTCTTGATCAAGGTGTAAAAATTCACCGACCATCTCCATGCAAATAACCTCAGGATCACTTAGCTTTGGCGCGTAACCTGCACTTCGCAAGGGTTTGGTGACGACTATTTTGTAATATTGCTCTACCATTAAATAGATATTGATGATAAATTCGTCTATGGGCATCTCACAACTCCATTGTATTCTTGGTCGAAAACAATAGATTAGTGAGGTGCTCTTCTTTTTTCAATCACTTTCGAAGTTGAGAGTGGGGTAAAAATAAACACCGCCATAAAGACGGTGTATGTCATGCGCATCTATATTGCAATAGAATTGCTTGTTGACTATTTTATCAATTAATAGCACAGCTGTTTAGCAGCTTTTGTAAAAACTCATCACAACGTGCCATTTCACTTAGCGCGACATATTCATCGGCTTTATGCGCCTGCTCAATGCTACCAGGACCGCAAATAATCGTTGGGATGCCGCTATTAGTAAACTGACCGCCTTCAGTTGCATAAGCGACTTTATGACGTGTATCGTCACCGGTCAGAGCGATAATTAACGCTTGTAGCTCAGCGCTATCGCTATCGGTCATCGCTGGTACACTCTCTTCTTGTAGCAGCTCAATACCAGTATCGGCAGCGCGTGCTTGCATTTGGGCGCTGAGCTCTGCAACTTTTGCCGCAATCGGTGCGAGGATATCGTCTTGTGTCATATGCGGCAGATTACGATAATCAAAGGTAAATTCACACAGTTTAGGGACGATATTGGTCGCGGTGCCGCCTTGTATGGTGCCAACAGACAATGTCGAATAAGGCACATCAAACATGGCGTCGTTATCGTCGCGCTGGCTGATTTCTTCTGCTAAAGTATCAACATAACCAATCAAACGACTGGCATAGCTAATAGCGTTGACACCTTGGGCAGTCAATGACGAATGCCCAGACTTGCCATGAACACGGCAACGGTAAACCGCGATGCCTTTATGCGCCACCACCATCGCCATGTTAGTCGGCTCACCGACGATACAGTAATCAGGCGTAATACCGCGCGCTTTCAAATCTGCCAAGAGTAGCGGTGCGCCCAAACAGCCGACCTCTTCATCAAACGACAATGCCAAATGCAATGGGCGACGCAGCTGGCCTGCGTTAGAGAGTTTTACCGCTTGCGGCAATAGTGTCAGCGCACAAGCAATAAAGCCTTTCATATCACAAGCACCGCGACCGTATAGCTTGTCGCCACGAATGGTCGCGGTAAACGGCTCCGACGTCCAGTCTTGCCCATCTACTGGTACGACATCGGTATGACCCGATAGTACCAGACCATGATTCACTTCATCGGCATCTTTTCCCGCTGGCACCGTAACGAATAAATTGGCTTTATTTTTAGCATCATTAAAGGTTAAACCTACCGTTAAGCCCAATTGCTCGCAATACGCTTTCACATCGTCAATCAACGCCAAATTTGAATGGCGACTGACCGTATCAAACGCAATTAATCTTGTCAGCCAATCAATACTGTCTTTTGGATAATTGCCAGTAGAATAATGAGTATTGGGCGTTTCTCGTTCTGCAACGTTATCGTAATTTTTTAGCGTCATAAGACTTCCTTATCGTACTAAGATAAAAAGGCACAGCTTTTTTAATAAGCGTAATAATGAAGACACGCCCTAGCCTTTTTAAGCAGATTTTTTATTTAAGTTTTTTACTTATTTTTTTGAAATGAACGCTGCTGTAGGGCTCTGATTTCTTCATCTAAACCGGCAATCGGACCTTCGACGGGCACATTCGGTGCAACTTCTTGGATACTTAATGAATGGATGGGCGATGTTGAGCTCACACCCATCTCGTCCATCCATTTACCGAGCTGTTTTGATGAGCTGATATAGACAATACGACCCAGACCAGCCCACGCATGTGCCGCTGAGCACATGGCGCAATGCTCACCCGAGGTATATACCACGGCTTTTGCTCGTGCCTCAGGGGTCATATTTTGCGCGGCCCACTTGGCGACGGCAATTTCAGGATGGTAAGTCGCATCGACCGTATTGGCACGATTACGATCTTCTTGTAATACTTTGCCATTGCCATCGACCAACACGCTACCAAACGGCGCATCGCCCGCCTCTAATGCTTCAGCAGCGAGCTCAATGCAGCGGCGTAAATAAACCATCTCATTATCAGTAGTCATCATCATATCCCTTTCATTATTTTGGATAGCTATCCAATAGCCAAGTACCATTTCTCTGGCATCAATCTCAGCTATTTCTCATTCCCTTTATCCTATCATGTTAATTATGATGGGCGGTTTTGATTCATCACATCAACGACCGGCGGCATCGGTTTAGGCAACCTACCTTCTGCTTGTAGCTCTTTGGTGGTTTTGGCATCGATAGCCAAGCCAGCAATCAGAGCAATATCTTTCACAGGCTTGCGTTGACGCGTAGCAAAACTAACCGGAACCATGCGTGCAAATTCAAAAATATGCAGATAAGACTCTTCGCCACCTTCGAAGTCTTCATCATCTTCTAAACGTATCGCGCCAATTTTTGCCAAATCTGAAAGCATCTCGTTTTCTTCAGCGCTTAGACCACAATCGGTAATACCAAAACCGGTCATAAAGCCATTTGCCCACTGTTTCAGCGCCATCACGCGCTCGTACAGGTCATGTTCATCATCTGGCACCAGTGGCATATACGCATAAGCATCGTCTTTGTCTTTTAACTGAAAAACGATGTCTTCTGCCTCTTCGGTGAGTAAAGTTAATGCGGCATCAGGCAGCGGCGCAAAGCTCAGCTCTTCAAACACCTTTGCCCAAACTGGCTCATCAGGGGCATTACAGGCGGTCATCAGCCCCGTCATCAAGCCGTGTACCTCGCTGATAGACACGTCCGTCCAGTCATCAAACGCAGCCAGCCAAGTATTCCAGCCAGAGATATTGTCATTCATAATAGATGTCCTAGTAATTGATTAATAGTGGTAAATACCAACAGACGCCGCCCGATATGATTCATAAAGCGGCAAGTGATAAAAGTCACAAAACAAAGCGCCATACAATTACTTTGTTGATATAGATATTATGCGGTCACCTATGGCATTATTAAACGCAGAGAACAAAATTCATTTACGCTTACTTGTTAAGGATAAAAACTGACTATGTATGACCAACTTAGAATATTAGAAAAAATGGTACTCGATATTAAAAAACAGTATCAGCTTGTCAGTGCTGAACTTAGCAGCCTCAAACAACAACCAGTGACTGACCCAAAAGAGCTTACCGCTCTTAAAACCAAGCTCGATAGCAGCTATAGCGAGCGTGACGGTGCCAAAAAACAATTAAACGATCTTGATAAGCGCTACCAAAGCCTTGCCGAAGCCCATCATATGATTGGCGAAGAACAAGACAAATTAAACAAGCAGATTGAGCAATTACAGCACCAAAACCATGCACTGCAGCAGCGTAATAATGAATTAAAACAGCAGTATAGCGATATTAAGCAGCAAAATAGTGACTTGAAGAAGAAAAATGAATTGGCCGCTGAGCGTACCCAAGTGGTCTTACAGCGTTTGACACGCATTGACCAAGCCGAAAGTTAAGCAGACGTTGATATTCATCATGCTTAACTTGAGCAATTTTGCTGATTAACTTTATCTATTCAGCATTTAAGTTTATTAGGTTTATCAGCACCCTATTTAGAGCAGTGACAGCTATTTATTCACTTTAATGACACATATTGTAGGATTTATCATGACCGATGACCGCGCAAACCCTGTAGAGCGTCAGCTGCCAAGCAGTCAGACCCATAACATTCAATCCAAAAACACTCAATCAACAGCCATTCCAGCAAAAGACAATCAAACACAAACCACGCAACCACAAAAAGCCATGCCAAATAATTCGAACCCGCAAAATAACAATGCAAATAGCAATGTAAACAATAACGCAAATAACAATAAGACAAATAGTAATACGGTAAATAGCGCTGCTAAACCTGCAAGCGCTCCTGAACCACAAATTAAAAAGGTCGATGTGGCGATTGCTGGCGTAACCTACCCTATTTTTTGTCCTGTACACGAGCAAGAAGAATTGCGTGCAGCAGTTTCCTATATCAACGACTTTGCTCTAAAGTTAAGAAGAGATGCACCAAGTCTTAGCCAAGAAAACCTACTGGTATTAACCTGCTTAAATTTATATGAAAAAATCCAAACTCATGAAAGAAACGAAGAAGATCGTCTCCAACAAAGCAAACAGTCTGAAGCACTGCTCAACAAAATTATGAAAGATGCGCATTCCATTTTATAAATTTGCCTCAATATTAAATAGGTATTCTAAAAAGATAAGCGCTTAACTCATCAGAGCTAAGCGCTTTTTTAAATGGTGATAAAAGCTTATCGACTTGTGATTAACAACTTATGGCTTACAAGTTAGGCATCTGCTTGATAAGTCTTACCAGCATGAAAGTCTGCTTGATGCTCATAATTGCAAAAGAACAATGCTTTATTAGCGGCCATATCATTATTACTATTTAAAGTAGGTGTAGATTCCAGCACACCGCGATACTCAGCCAAACTGTTGCCACAAAAATCACACTGGCGCGGCGTGGTCACATCGCCCTTTTTTGGCATCATGCTTTTTGGCGCACGCGGGTACATAAACTTATAAAAGCCCCACATCACAGCCCAGATAATAAGAATTACAATGATAACGGCCAACACGGCAATGCTCCTTTGGATACGTTCTAAGACATTATAAACCCAACGCTGTAGAATAAACGTATAAAAAACTGGCCATATACAGCCAGTTTTTTAAGTCGTTAATAAATTAACCTCATAGATGCTTAAACTAACAGAGGTCTATCACTGTCGAACTATAATGAACAAACTACAGCTGCAGCTCACTGATGTCAGCCACGGTTAAGAATAAGGCGCGCACTTGCTTGAGCAGTGCTAAGCGATTGTTTTTCAGCGCCGCATCTTCACTATTGACCATGACGTCAGCGAAAAAGTCTGACAAAGGCGCATCCAAACTGACCAGCGTTTGCAATACTTGCGTATAGTCAGCAGTTTCTAGCAAAGGTTTGACCGCCGTTTGCGCTTGCTGAATCGCTTGATATAACGCTTGCTCAGCAGGTTCAGATAATAGCGCTTCATCGACAGTGTCAGCGACACTTACTTCTGATTTCGCTAAAATATTGGCAACACGTTTGTTTGAATCGGCAAGCTTTTCGGCTTGTGGCAATTCACTAAAGGTTTGCACAGCGCGAATACGCTGATCAAAATCGAGCGGCATATGCGGATTGATTGCTTGCACGGCTTGAATCGTATCGACACTGACGCCCTGCTCGGTATACATCGCCCGATAGCGCGAGTTTAAGAACGCCATCACTTGGGTAAAGGTATCGCCCATTTTAGCAATTTTACTGCCTTCACTGGTGCTATAACCTTTAATCGCTTGCTCAACGAGCACCACCAAATTAATTGGTAATTGCTTTTCAATCAAAATACGCAAAATTCCAATGGCTGAACGACGTAAGCTAAATGGGTCTTTTGAGCCAGTCGGTGCTTGGTCAATGGCGAAAATACCAACCAACGTATCTAAACGATCAGCCAACGCTAAGCAAATACCAATCGGTGTCTGCGGTAATACATCACCGCTGAACTTAGGCAAATATTGCTCTTGCAGGCTGGCCGCGACGGCTTCAGGTTCATCATTTAAGCGCGCATAATACGTACCGGCGATACCTTGCAGTTCAGGATATTCACCGACCAATGAGCTAGCCAAATCCGCTTTGGATAATATTGCAGCTCGTACCGTTTCATCAACATTAATATCGCGTCCTTGCTGCTGCATCAGTGTAGCGATAAAGGCAGCAAGCTTAGCAATACGTTCAGACTTTTCCCAAATCGTACCGAGCTTATCTTGGAAGACACGCGTTTTTAGGCTTTCAGTCAAAGCAAATAAAGGCTGCTTTTGGTCTTGCAAGAAGAAAAACTCCGCATCAGCTAAACGCGGACGCACGACTTTCTCATTGCCTTCGATGATTTGATTCGGATCTTTTGACTCAATATTGGTGATAAAAATAAAGTACGGCTGCAATTTGCCTGCTTTATCGGTCAAGCAAAAATACTTTTGATCCGCTTGCATGGTCGAGATAAGCGCTTCTTGCGGCACTTGTAAAAAGCGCGGCTCAAAGTTTGCTCGCAGCGCAATCGGGAAATCAACCAACGCCGTCACTTCATCTAACAAATCTTGCGGCACGATAGGATCGGCATTAACTTCATCGGCTAGCGTTTTGACTTGATTTTTGATCAACGTTTGACGCTTATCAAAATCTGCCACGACTTTTAAACCATCGAGCAGCTGCTCATAATCATTGGCGTGCGTAATCTCGTGATAGTCAGGACTGTGGAAGCGATGACCGCGCGTTTGCTTGCCAGTTTGATGTCCTTGGATAGTCGCATCAATGACCACATCATCTTGCATCAATACCGCCCATTGTACCGGACGTACAAACTCATTGCGGCTCTCGCCAGAACGCATACGCTTAGCAATCGGCAAATTATCAAGCGCGGTTTGGAAAATAGTAGGTAGTAACTCAGTCGTCGCTTGACCCTGAATAATCTGCTCATAGCCGACATAATCACCTTTATCGGTGTTAATAGTGATCAGCTCGCTGGCGTCGATACCTAAACCCTTAGCAAAACCCATCGCTGCGCGCGTTGGATTACCATCGCTATCAAACGCCGCTTTAATAGCCGGACCACGTTTTTGCTCGCTACGATCAGGCTGCTTATCGCTGATACCCTCAATTTGAATCGCCAAACGACGCGGCGCGGCAAATGCTTTGATGCTATCAAACGTGATATCAGCCTCATTTAACTGCTCGGTGACACTTGCTTGTAGCGCATCACGTAGCGGTTTTAGGCTTTTTGGAGGTAGCTCTTCACACCCCAGTTCAAATAAAATAGTACTCATGGGATGCTCCTATTTATTATTGTTAGTAGTTTGATTATCATCTGTATTTTCAGTTAGCACATCTTCTTTTGGCAAATACTTATCGAGCGCCGCTTGACGATGGGCCTCATCGGCCAACGGAAAGCCCAATTTGGCGCGTGCTTCGACGTAACCAAAGGCAACTTTACGCGCCAGCGTACGTACCCGCAGAATAAAACGCTGACGTTCTGTCACCGAAATCGCACCGCGCGCATCAAGCAAGTTAAAGGCATGCGACGCTTTTAGTACCATCTCATAGGCAGGTAATGGCAAACCTTCAGCAACCAACTTATCCGCCTGTTGCTCATAAAAATCAAACATCTGACCCATCATTGGCACATCAGCGTGCTCAAAGTTATAGGTTGATTGCTCAACTTCGTTTTGATGGAAAACATCGCCATAGGTTACGCGGCCAAATTCGCCATCTGCCCAGACCAAATCATAGACGCTATCAACGCCTTGCACATACATCGCCAAGCGCTCAAGCCCATAAGTAATCTCGCCTGTCACGGGGAAACACTCGATACCGCCAACTTGTTGGAAATAAGTAAACTGGGTGACTTCCATGCCGTTGAGCCAAATCTCCCAACCAAGTCCCCACGCACCAAGCGTTGGCGACTCCCAGTTGTCTTCAACAAAACGCACATCGTGCACCAATGGATCAATACCGATAGCGCGTAGTGAATCCAAATACAGCTCTTGGATATTGGGTGGATTGGGCTTTAAAACCACTTGAAATTGATAATAATGCTGCAAACGGTTCGGGTTATCACCGTAGCGGCCATCGGTTGGACGGCGTGATGGTTGCACATACGCCGCATTCCAGCGCTCAGGACCTAGCGAGCGCAAAAATGTCGCGGTATGAAAGGTACCAGCGCCGACTTCCATATCATAAGGCTGCAAAACCACACAGCCCTTATCAGCCCAGTAGTTCTGTAAGGTGAGAATTAAATCTTGAAAAGTCATCGGCTGAGCGTGTTTTTCTGCGGTCATCGAAGTTGTCGCTTGAGATGTCATAGTTTGGATTGTCATAGTTTGGGGCATGTCATAACGCCGCGGTGGAATAGGTATTATAAAATAAGATATTGATAGCGCGCGTATGGCCTATTTGGCAACGGCTCTATTTGCCTGCTCACCTTACTAAAAATTGACCATTTTATCTATATTTAGCGCAATTAAATTTGTCTAAATCGCTCAAATAGCCAGTTATTGGCTATGTTCATCGTCAAACTATACCTATCAGCGTCGTTAAGCCGATAGATATAAAAACAAGATAAAAAAATACCCAAATGCGTGAGCATTCGGGCAGGAGGAAAAGTGTGTCGCAGGCATCCTGATGAGTCAGGCTTTTTGTTTTTTCATGGGCTATTGTTTTTATTCTAGCCTTGTATTTTACGTTCTTAACGTTGTCTTTATTTAAATGACTTTAGATTTAGATAACATTAATATTAACAATCAATATTCATCTTAACTTTATAACTTTGCTTTTACTGATAAGACTGATTATTTGCTTTAGGCATGATTATCCATAAGATAATATAAATTAAGATGCCTGGGACAGCGGCGCTCATGGTGGAGACAATCACAAATAACAATCTAACCCATGTTGGCGACCAGCCGACATATTCTGCAATACCGCCCATCACACCTGCGATCATACGATTATTTCTTGAGCGATGTAATTTTGCTAACTTAGCCAAATCAAATACCTCTCTTATTATTTCTACTTATTTTGAATGTATTATGTAACGTTATTCTTATCATTTATTTTAAAACGTTATAAAAATTCATAGCCCTTTTGAACTTATGAACTTATGAACTTATGAACTTATGAACTTATGAACTTATGAACTTATGAACTTATAAATAAGTATAGCAACTATTGACTTTTTATCTGTTGATGATATAGACGTGCTTTGTGAGTTTATGCTACTTAAGCTTACTCTAAGCTCTCATAATTGCGCCTAAACTCCTGATTTTAAATAACTATTTCAAAATGTTTCACTATTCACTTTGTTTCGCTTATATTACATATTCTGTTACAAGTTTAAAAAGCTCAAGCAATCACTTTAAATCTGTTTAGGTGTAAAAACTTTATTATCTATTGATAATTTAATATTAAAAGCCCTTTCTAAAATAACGCCTATTTACAATAACCTACCTGTAAATCTATCCAAACCTTTATACCATGCTATTAAATCATCAAGGCTTAGGAAATATGAATTGCCACGATGAATCATAACTAAAATAAAAACAGCACATAAGGAAAGCTATGTACGAATCAGGACTAATAATTGGACATTTTGAACCGCTACATTTGGGGCAAATGCGCAGTATATTGGACGCCGCAGGACAAGCAAAGACGCTGCATATTGTGATTATGACGCACCCTGCGCCGCATCCAGACTTTACTATTACCTTGCAAGATAAGGCACGTTGGCTACAGATGGCGTGCGCAGATTTGCCCTTTATCCATATTCATACCACTGATGAGATTGAGCTGCCGCTGCATGAAAGCTTTGCCGATGTAATCATCGATATTGCAGCTAGCAATGCCAAGCTGCAACGATTGATAGACGCGTTAGCGCTGCCGGCGGACACGGTTTTGTTTGCCGCAGAAAACCATCCATTAGCCCAATCGGACATTTCTGGACAGTTAGTCATGCCAGTAGTCACGACGCCATTGCAATCTGAATTTGATTCTTACGCTATTGCACATAATCCGGTCGCCCACTGGTCGGCGCTGCACCCACAAGTACGCGGCGACTATACCAAAACGGTGGCGATTGTTGGCGGTGAAAGCTCGGGCAAGACGACATTGGTACATAAGCTTGCCAACTATTATGGGGCCAGCTTTGCGCTAGAGATGGGACGGCTGTATGTCGGTACAGATTTGGGCGGTAGCGAGATTGGCTTGCAGTACAGCGATTACGGACCCATTGCGCTCAATCATGCCCAAGCAATCCGTGATGCCGCCGCTAGAGCAACAGCGCCCGTAACTATTGTTGATACTGACTTTGTCACCACTCAGGCTTTTTGTGAAGAGTACGAGGGTCGTAGCCATCCTTTTGTGACTGCTTGTATCGATGAGTTTCGCCTAGACCATACCATTATGGTCGATAACAATACCCCATGGGTTGATGATGGCATGCGCTCATTGGGTACGCCTGAGGCTCGCGGTCGCTTTGAGCAGCGCTTATTAGATATTTTCGCCCGTCATGATATTAAGCCGCATATGATTGATAAACCAGATTATGATGCCCGCTATAGGCAAGCTTTGTTAATTATTGATGAGGTTATTTATGGCAAGTAACAGTATCAAAAAACGAAAATAAAAAGAACGAAAGCAAAAATTATTGCTAGAAGTAAATGACTATGACAAGTATTAGAAATGGCAAAAACGGCATACTAAACCATACTAAAAAAAAGAAAAAAACTATTATAGCTTTTATACTTTAAGGAAAAAGGCGTTATGCGTATACAGCTCCTAGACAACATCACCGGAAAATGGGCGATACAATGGATTGTCATCTGGTTTATTTGCGGCGTGATTGCCTTATCAGCAGGCTTTTGGCTGACCACCGAACATACGACCCTTGACTGGTTTTACTTAGCCGTATCATTTATTGGCTTGATTTGCGTGGTGTCATTATCGTTCCGCAAAAATATTTTGGGTAATGGTTTTGGAATGGCGGCAACCGCAGGTGAATTTGTGGTTCAAGCGACCTCTGGCGCCGTTGGTTTGATGCTCGCGCCGTTATTTAACTTTTTTAGTCATCTGTATGGGATTTTTTATTGGTCCAAGCATACCGACGCCGATGGCGATATGGTGCCCAAATCTGCCAGTCGCTGGATTTGGCTATTAACCATCGCTTTTATGGTCATCGGTTTGGCGCTGTTTCCTACAGTAAATAACTTACTTGCCAGCTATGGTTACGCCGTCGTTGAAGATGATAACAGTAAATTCTTAGGTTTTATCTCTTTCTTTTGGATTAACGTTATCGCTTTTGTGCTGTCTATCACTGCGCAGGCAGCGATGATTCTGCGTTATTCATTTAACTGGTGGTTATGGATTTTATCCAATTTCGTTTGGCTAACCGTGAACCTAATGTCGGGCAATTATATCTTTGCTATTCAAACCATGGTTTACCAAGTCAACTCGTTTGTCGGACTGTATGAATGGTATCGCAGCGAGCAAGACTCTAGGGAGTCAGCCCAACCAGTACGTTAAGGGATAATTTTAATAAACGATATGAAGCTGAAGAACGGTTTAATGTAGTTAAGTGCTGGTATGATTTGACTGTGCGGTTTACCAGATAAAATGGCAGGTTGTGCCAATTAGTGCTACAACTGGTAAGAATAAATTTATTTGCTAACAAGGAGGTTAGTATGTCTCGTACCCGTCAAGGCCGTATGTCAAAACGCACACTTGAGCAATGGCTCAGTGAATATTCTGTCAGCCATCAAAACCTAGTCAATAAAAAAATCCATTGGCTCTGTGTTCCAACCATTTTTGTCAGTATCTTAGGCATGGGCATGTCGCTATCGGTCTGGTTCACCTTGGTGATGAGCGCCTTAGTTTTAATATTTTATATGCGTTTATCGACGCCGCTGTTTTTGGCAATGGGCATATTTATTCTCATTTGCTTATCAGTGATGACGCTACTGCCGTGGGGCTTTAAGGTTTGGGCAACTATCTTTGTGGTTGCTTGGATTGGACAATTTGTTGGCCATAAAATTGAAGGCAAAAAACCGTCTTTCTTTGAAGATTTGCAGTTCTTGCTGATTGGTCCAGCATGGGTAGCTAATAGCTTGATGCGCCGTAAAAAAGCTCAATAAACGGTATTTAATGCTGCTACTATTTTAACTTTTCCGTTTAATACAGTTGAAAAAGCGCCACCCAATAATCCATTGAGTGGCGCTCTTTCTAATTGCTAGCTATTTTAAAAAATAGCTTATTTACCAAATACTTTCATACGCTCTTCGAGAGGCTTAAATTCCTTGTCGCCTGCGGGTTGTTCGATAGCGCCAAATACCAATTGCGCGTTCATCTCCCAATGCTCATCGATATTCCACTCTTCAGCGACTTTTTTATCGATAATAGGATTGTAATGCTGTAAGTTGGCGCCGACATCAATACTGGCTAACGCCGTCCAAATAATGTACTGGTGCATCGCATTGGTTTGGTGCGCCCAAATTGGAAATTTGTCTGCATACAAAGGCGCAGCAGCTTGCATGTCTCTGACGACGCTATGATCTTCAAAAAACAAGATAGTACCAGCACCTGCTTTAAAGCCATCCATTTTTTGCTTGGTCGCCGCAAATTGCTCTTCGTTATCGACGATATCGTGTAGGGTATCTTCGGTTAATTGCCAAAGCTTGTTATGGTCGTCACCAAACAAAACAGCGATACGCGTTGATTGCGAGTTAAATGACGATGGCGTATGTAAAACCGCATGTTCAACCAACTTGACGATTTCATCATTTGAAACGGGTAATTGATCGCTCAAAGCATAAACTGAACGACGTTTTTCTGCCAATTTCTCTAATGTTTTTAGGTCTGACATAGTTTTCTCCATATTATTTATTAGGAATATTAGTGATTAAGTATATTAGTGATTAGAGGCTAATGAATACGAGTACGATTAATGGGTAATACCAAGCAAGCGTACTATCAACAAATCTGCTGTATTATAAGAAAGATTGACCTTAATCAATACTTCCTTTTTGTAATTATATCTTATTAATAGTTTATGAAAACCAAAATAAACTAAACAAACTAACCTTTAAAGCCTTGTGGTAATTCTGGTGCTGGCAAGCGTTTCATGTCTGAGTCGATATTACCAAAACGCTCATGACCGTTGTTCCAGTCGATGATAGATTGCTCAATCTCTTCTTTGTTGTCGGCGACAAAGTTCCACCACAGCAGCACTTGATTGTTTAATGGCTCACCGCCGATAAACATCACACAGGTGCCTTTTTTGGCGACTAGCTTGATGCTTTTATTATTGGCAACGTCGCTATCGTGGAAGCGGAACAATTGATCTTGCTCACAAATTTTGCCTTCAGACTCAATCTGTCCTTCTGTCACCAAGATACCATATTCAAAACCCGGTTCTAGGTTAAGCGTAACTTCACCATCCTCTAAAAAGTAAACGTCGATACCGACCATTTTTGAGTACTGAATGGTTGGCGCTTCATAGCGCTTACCTGTGACGCTGTCATAGCTGCCCGTCGTCAATACCATCTCGACGTTATCTTCACGCCATGTCGGTAGCTCTGGATAATGGTGGAAACTGCGTTCGATTTGTTGATCGGTCGGTAGCGCAATCCACAGTTGTACCATACTTAGACCACGAGCGGCATCTGCCGAACCACCGGTATCAGGAAAAACGCTCTGCTCTGTATGACTGATACCTTGGGTAAGGCCAGTACCTGCTGTCATGACGTTGACTTGGTTTTTGGTAATCACTTGCTTATTACCCAAGCTGTCTTTGTGCAGTACTTCACCATTTAGCATCCAGCTAAAGGTTTGCAGGTTGGTGTGCGGATGACGACCGACTTGCATACCGCTTTCATCTTCGCTAAATTCAGCAGGACCTGCATGGTCTAGAAAGCACCAAGCACCAATTGGCTGCTTACCTTTACTGGGTAACAGACGAGCAATGGGAATGCCGCCCACATCTGCTAAGCGCGGCTCTAGGGTTTCAATACTCATAATTTACCTCTTATGATGTGATATAGAATCTAGTGTGACCAAAAGATAAAAATTAATGTCTATTATTTGGCATTAAAAGCTCATTTAGTCTTAAAAGTTTATAGGTACTTCCATTAGTAATACTTTAGCACCATCGAGGACATCCATCGTAAAGTTCTTAGTATCCCAAACACCTAGACCATCGCGGGTACTCAAAGTGTTACCGTTTACAACGACTTTACCGCTAATGACAAAAATATAGACGCCATTGTTAGGATTTTTAAGCTGATACGTCTCTGTCACGCCTTTATCAAAATCGCCCATACTGAACCATGCATCTTGATGAATCCACACGCCTGCATCATCTCTATTAGGCGATAAAATTTGGTTAAACGCATTTGGCTTCATCAGTTCACCCATACGGATTTGCTGATAACGAGGCTCAACGTTCATTTTGTTTGGGATGACCCAAATCTGTAAAAAACTCACCGCCTCATGGTTATCGGCGTTCATTTCACTATGGGTGATACCCGTACCTGCCGACATGACTTGGACTTCACCGGTTTCAATGATGCCATTATTACCGATGTTATCGCCGTGACCGAGCTTGCCTGATAAAGGAATGCTGATAATTTCCATATCGCGATGTGAATGTTTACCAAAACCTTGACCTGCGATGACAAAATCATCATTAATGACACGTAGCGCCCCAAAGCCCATACGTTCTGGATTGTGATAATTGGCAAAGCTAAAGGTATGCTTGCTTTTTAACCAACCATGGTTGGCATCGCCACGAGAATCTGCTGCTTGATAGATGGTTCTCATAATGTATCCTTAATTATTAGTAAGTTAAACGGCTTTAGAATTTGACATTCATTAACTCGTTTAAACAATGAAACTATTATAATTGTTGTCTACTAACAGATAAACAACGATATTCGCAATTGACTATTCTTATTTTTAGAACAATATCGTCATAAAGGTAAGGTAATATATTTATAACAGAACCCTGTATACTCATAACAGTACAACTAGCATGAGCTGTTACTATGACCAAAGTTACGATAAAAGTGTCATGAAAAAAGTAACGCGAGCAGGTGTAAATTGAGTCCAGAAGATGTTAGTCATACGATATAAGGAAATTTAACTATGTCAGATATGAAAAATAAACAACCATTACATTATGAAGTCATTAATAATACCGAGAAAAAGCGTTTTGAGATTCATATCGATGACAAAATTGCTTTAGAGGATTATGAATTTTTCACCACGAGCGCCGGCGAAAAAGGTATCGAATATAAACATACCGAGGTGCCAGCAGAGTTAGGTGGTCAAGGTATTGCAGGGTATCTGGTCAAATATATTTTGGATGATGCAGCGGCGAAAAACCTACGGGTGAAACCAACTTGTTCTTATGTAAAGTCTTATATCGACAAGCATCCAGAGTACCAAAACAATTCAGTATTTCATAACGCTAAGGCTTAAATAGCGATACATAAGCGCTTAACCAGCAAGCAAAAAAACGCCCTATCCATAAAGCTAGGGCGTTTTTTATTGGCAATGGTTTAGGTGAGATTTATTATTGGTAGTATTCCTTAAGCGATATGCGCTAAGAATTCTTTATCGCGTGCCATCACTGATAAATACAGCACCGGCAATACAAACAAACCTACGGCCCAAAAACTCAGCTGCATATATAGCAAAGCACCTACTAACGCGCCAACTAAAAAGCTAAACACCAATACCGAGCTGTGGGCCAATTTTTTGCCATTATCGGCGTTTCGATTGCGTAGATAATCAGTCAAATTGATACCCAGTTGCGTGGTATTTCCAGTCATCAATACCGTCGGGCTCATGTGCTTAATTATTGTCTTGCTAGCGGTATTACGAATCGCCAGCGCAATGAGACCCAAGCCACCTGTGATTGCCACGGTGATATCGCCGGCATCGACAAACGGCTGGTAATAAAGACCAGCCACCATAAACGCGGTCAAAAAAGCCGCTTCTGCTAAAAATAAATGGCTCAAGGTCAGTTGTTTATTTTTACTGTGGTCAATAAATATCTTGGTGAGCATAACCGTTAAAATAAATAGCGGCAAAGCCGCAAGTTTAATCCATAGACCCGCTTCACCTTTTACCAAGCCACTACCCGCCATCACCAAGTTACCCGTGACATGGGCGGTAAAGAACCCAAACAAGGTGATAAAACCAATGGTATCAATCGCGCCGCCGACCACTGTTAAAAGTACAGGCGTTTGATGACGTTGCCAAAAGCTGGGCAGCTTGGCAGTCTCTGTAGAGATAGGATTAGGCACGCGACGACTGCCCTGCAAATTTACGATTGATGGATTCTTTTCGCAAACTACCGATAATTAATGCGATATTTATGGATGCGCTCATAGGGGCTCCTTGATTATAATTATAAGATGATATTGTCTAAACCATTTACTCTACTAGATTCTGCGCGTATGACTGTTATCAATTGAATATACGCCTGGTCCATGAACAAAAATCATCAAGAAACCGCCTGCCATGGCAATGTTTTTCATAAATGGGTTCATTTGTGATTCATCAATCCAAAATTGATGGAAAAGTAGCGCCGACGTAATGCTAAAACCAGCCATTAGAATCGCCACCAAGCGCGCTTTGAAGCCTAATAAAATTGCGATACCGCCAAGCAGCTCAACAGCAATGACCAAAGGCAATAGCATACCCGGTACGCCCATCGATTCCATATAACCTTGGGTGGCCGCGTAGCCAGTAATTTTGGTAAAGCCAGAAAAGATAAAGATCATCGATAACAATAAGCGACCAATTGGGGCGCTCAGCTCTTGCAGCTTATCCATAAGTATTCTCCAATAACATAAAAGTCATGATTATAAAGATTTTATTTAAAAGACTTTTGTTTGATTAGGTAATGGCATTATTGTAGTCGTTGCTTAATAGCAGATAAACCAAGATAATCGCAAATATAAGTTCTCTTTTAGAGAACAGTCAAATAGCAATTCTACTGGTACAATATTAAAAACGACAATAGCGTTACGTGCTATTTATGCTCACTATTAAGACAGTTAGCATTTTAGCCATACTATTAGACGCTAGAGATAAGCGCCACAGAAAGAAACATTTTTCGATGCCATTTAGCGTTTAATATCCTAATTTTTTGCTACACTCATTATGTTGTTATGTAAGACATACTTAACGCTAGCTTCTACTTACTCACTTAAAAAGGATGATTTATGATCACTATAAATTCTATTAAAAAAACAAACCGCGCAATTACTTTTGCTGCTATCGGTACGCTTGGTTTGCTTAGCACACTAGGTCACGCTGCAACTTATGAGCTTGATTCCAAACATACCGCCGTACGTTTTTTCGTCGATCACTTTGGTACCACGACCAACGCTGGCGGCTTTTATAATCTATCGGGTACGCTTGAGTACGCGCCTAAAGAGAAAAAAGGCTTTGTCGGTATTACCATCCCGATGGGCAGCTTGAGCACAGGTATTAAAGCGTTTGATGGTCACCTTAAATCTGCCGATTTCTTCAATGTAAAAGAACACCCAACCGCTTATTTTAAATCGACTAAGTGGGAATTTGAAGGCGATAAAGTCAAAGCGGTCAAAGGCGATTTAACGCTGCTAGGTCAGACGCATCCAATCACTTTAACGGCCACTAAATTTAACTGTTATGACAGTCCTTTATTAAAAGCTGAGGCGTGCGGTGGCGATTTTGAAACCACGATAGATAGAACCAAATGGGGTATCAATACCTTTACCGATGGCGGTATGATGAAAGACATTAAACTGGTCGTTCAAGTAGAAGGCAGTAAAAAAGCTGATCTTAAATAAGACGGCTTGACGACTTTAAACCGTATTTTATACGGAACACAGTCTAAACTATTTGGCGTTATTGATAAAAAGACTGGGTTTTTAACTCGGTCTTTTATTTTTTATATGATTAACCGCTAAATAATAACAGCCAAATAACAGTAAGGAGGTAGCTAGGATGGGACAACTAGAAGATATGGTGATGTTTGTGCGTATAGTAGAAGCGGGTAGCATTACCAAGGCCGCCGAGCAACTTAATATTGCCAAATCAGCAGTAAGCCGCCGACTCAAGGATTTAGAGACGCGTTTGGGCAGTCAACTGATTAGCCGTACCACGCGCCAATCAAACTTAACCCAAGCTGGCGAGCAATATTACCAAAAGGTGAGTAATATCCTCAGCGAAGTGGACGCGCTAAACGAGGAAACCAGTGGCGCGCCGACGCGTATCGAGGGTACCTTAAAAATGACTGCGCCTTTGTCATTTGGCTTGATGCACTTAAACGATGTCATCGATGAATATGCCAATCAGCATCCTAATCTGAACTTTGAATTAAACTTTTCTGACCGCCATACCGATTTGGTCGAAGAAGGCTTTGAATTAGCGATTCGGATTAGAGAGCTGCAAGATTCAAGTTATCAAGCCAAACGTTTGGCGCTGATTCGTTATACCTTATGTGCCAGTCCTGAATATCTGACTAGAATGGGTACACCAAAAACCATAGAAGATTTGGCCAAGCATGCGTTTTTACAATACGGTCTGAGTAAATCTAGCACGATAGAGCTGATAGACGAGCAAGGCAAAAAACATCAAGTCGCTATCAATTCAAAAATAAAAGTCAATAACGGCGATTTTTTGCGCGATATGGCGGTAAAGGGACACGGTATTGCTTTTTTACCCAATTTTATCACTTATAACACCATAGCCAGTGGTGAGCTTGTCCCCATTATGCAGCAGTATCAACTGCCTACTTTAAACGCTTATGCGGTCTACCCGAAAAATCGCTTTTTGTCGCAGCGCTGTCGCTATCTCATTGATTTTATTGCCGAGCGTTTTGGTAATGACCCTTATTGGGATAAATTTTAATAAAACCAATTTGGCACACTGAGTAGTTTTTTTAAGTCGCTATAAATTCTAAAACTATACTGCTAGTATGATTTTAAGTTATCCATCAGTCATAAGGAAATGCAACATGGATTTAACGTCACTTGGCATGAAAGCCATTCACGACTTTGATGAGGTGCGCCAAAGTCCATTACCACAAGAGCGCCTAAAAGCAGCGCGCAAGCAAGCGCTTTTAGAGAACGTTTTATGGATGAGCCGCCGGTACAGTTTTATCAAAGCGCCGACATGGTGCGCGTGCCCTATCCGACATGGTACGCCTACAGTGGTGTCTATACCCAAAGCACCTATAAATTCCCCTACATTCATATCTTAAACCGCATTTTTATCGTCAAGTATCATGATTTTTTAGGCGAATTAAAAACGCTGCTGTTTTCTCCTTCTGATATTGAAGCGGATCGCGAGACGCCATTTTTTAAAAGACCACTCATTGCAAAAGGAAAGCACGTGATGGGTTACTTTACGGGTAAGACTATCTATATCACTGGCGCGGCCTCTGGTATCGGACTTGAAACGGCTAAGCAGCTGATTGGGCAAGATGCCAATTTGGTCTTGTTTGATAAACAAGCGCTCGATAAGGTCGTCGCCACGCTGCAAGGTTTGAACAAAAATAAAGCGTCGATTATCAGCTATGAACTGGACGTCACCGATGCCGATACTGCAAGCAAGCTATCGCCTGATATCTTGATGCATTTTGTAGGGATTACAGGGCCTTGGACGTTTGATGAGATGAGCCAAGAACAGTTTGAGCGCGTACTGACTATCAATCTATTCGGCACTCGTAACGTATTGGCTGCCGTGCGCCCGTTTTTATCACGTGGCGATCAAGTCATGGTAACCGCTTCGATGGCATCATTTACCGGCAGTTATGGCTACAGCTCTTATAGCGCCTCAAAATTTGCTATTTGGGGCATGATGCAATCGATCGGTTTTGAATGGAAGCCTGACGGTATTGATATCACTGTCTTTGCGCCGCCACCAATAGATACGCCGCTGACCCAAGCAGAAGTCGGCGTCATGGCGCAAGCCGGTGTCGGCATGAAAAAACTGGCAGGCGAGCTAAAAATTGACGATGCCGTTAAATCCATGCTCAAAGGCGTAGAGAAGCGCCAGTTCTTGGTCGTCCCAGGCCTGATGGCAAACTTGATTAGATTACAGCTGCGCTTCTTTCCTGTGAGCTGGGTTAACTGGATAGGTAATAAGACTGTCGCTTTTTCGCTTAGGAAATAGCGTTTCTAACAATGGCTTACTTGCATTAAAGTTTCGCTGCCATGGAGTTTTAATCTGTCAGTTAAAAACTATATTCATAAAAAAGCGTCACCCAACTCAATGTTGGGTGACGCTTTTTTATGACAAGTTCTCTACACTGGCTATTATCTAATCCTAATCTAACGTTTGCACCCCGCCACCATTGACAAATATGGTCTGACCACTCACCCACGTTGATACTGGAGAGGCAAAATACAGCATCGCTCCAGCGATATCATCGGCTTCACCCAAGCGCTGAATAGGCGTATGTGATAGCATTCTCTCCTCAATCTCAGGCGTGAGTACACTCTCTAACGCCGCAGTACGCGTGGCCCCAGGTCCGACGGCATTAACACGCACTTCAGGACCAAAATCGTGCGCTAAATTGGCCACCATATGATTAACAGCAGCTTTTGAACCAGCATAACCACTCATATTTGGACTTTTATTGATACTAGACATCGATGTAGTAAACACAATTGAGCCATAGCCAGATTTTTTCATATGGGGTACGCAAAGTTGCGATAAGCGCCAGCCGCTAAAGACATTCAATTCAAAATCACGGCGAATATCATCGACAGAAATCTTAGACGGGTTTTCACGGCCACCGCCGCCGCCCGCGTTGTTAATCAAAATATTGATGCTACCAAATTCAGCAACTACTTTTTCTACCATATTTACCAAATCATCGTCTTTTAAAATATTACACTCAATGGCAAATCCTCTGACGCCATATTCTTCGATATCTTTAACGGCCGCCTTAGCATCCTCTAATTTTAAGTCTGCAATGACGATATTTGCCCCCGCTTGTGCCAAACGCAAAGCTGTCGCCTTACCGATACCATTCGCACCGCCCGTCACAATGGCCGTTTTACCGCTTAAATCAAACAATTCGTTGAATGCTTGGTGGTGTTCTAAAAAGTATGCCGGCATCAGACGTAACCATAATTGATGTAAAAGAACACCATATCAAACACTTTGAAGTGATTATCGAGCTTCTTAGAGAAACAACAGGTTTTTCTAACCGCCCGACGCAATCGGTGTCTAAGACGGCAGTTATTACCTTCAATGCCTACCGTATGAGATTTGCCAACTCGTTTGTGGTCAAATTTAAAGGCGGTTATAAAACTGTCCCAGTTATCCATACTGATAGAGCCATAGCTGACTTTAAGCTGCTTGAGACGAGCTCTTAACTTCTTAGCCGTTTTTAAGTCGCGTCTGCCCCAGACATAAGCGACAATCTCATTAGTAACGCGATCATAAGCATAAATAAGCCAAACTTTACGCTTTTTGCGATACACGTAAGTCCAGAATTCATCAACCTCTAAGCGTTCATAGTAGCGCTTCTTAGGCGTAATCTTATAAACAGATGAGCCTATGGTGCTCAATACTTTACCGATACTGACTGAGGCTATAACAGCTATGTCTCTAACGCCGCAGCCTCTAACTGTCATGAGCCGTATAAGCTCTTCTACTTTAGAGTGACAGCCATGATAAGTTAAGGCATGGTCGCCAATAAACTGACGTTTGCAGTCCTTACATTGATAATTCTGCTTGCCATAGCTTTTTTTGCCATTTTTCTTTAGACTATTACTGTGACAGTCGGGGCAACTGATATCTATTTGTGTCTTCATAACCTCAAATATATCATCTTGCTCTGGCTGTCACTCCTCCTTTTATTTCCTCAGCATACTTTCTGATACACCACCGAATGCTTTATATTGAAATTCTTGCATAAAAAATCCTTATCATCGTTATTATTATTTTTAAAAGCTACAGACTATTATTATGCGCGGCTAAAATTAAATGAGTGTGTCAAATTATCCGTAATTTGTAACGGGTGCATTTCATAATGCAGGATAATGCAGGGATTTTTAGTATACCGATAAACTTTTAATAGCGCTGCCAACTTGGCTTTTAAATGTTAAGTGCTAAATTTAAAACATAAAAAAAGCCTTACTTCTTATAAGAAGTAAGGCTTTAGTGCTTTTGCAAGCTATATTTGGAGCGGGATAAGAGATTCGAACTCTCGACCCCAACCTTGGCAAGGTTGTGCTCTACCACTGAGCTAATCCCGCTAAATTTCAAATCGTAATGTTGTTAACAACGACTACGTCTCGATAGGCTGGCTATTTTAGCAAATATTCTGTAGGTGTCAATAGCTTTTTTCAAGTTTTTGACTGACAATTGGCAATTTGAGTGATTCTCGAGGCAAGAAAACATATACATTATTGATTTCAATTACTATTTTCATTCCTAATAATAACGCTATAAATTTAAAAAATTTATAAATCGTAGCAAATTTTATGGGAGCTGGTATTGAGTAGCAAACTTTCATTTATCGCATTTACAATCCTACTGCCTATTGTTACTTTTTCTGTCTAGGTTTTCACTTGCCAACATTATTATACTTATGCCTAACGATAAATAGTTGCGGTAGAGCTTTATCGTTTTGGTAGATCAGCAGGCATGACGAGTTTTTAATCAGTTAACCTTTTTTAATAAAAAACTATCTTTACCGCGACCGTTTTCATTTTAATATTGTTTAATTTTTTTATATTTACAGCGAGGACGTTTTATGAAGAAGCTATTTACCACCACCATCATGGCGGCATCTTTGTCGGCATTGACCCTGACCGGTTGCTCAAGTACCACTAGCACCGGCGCTGTCGGCGTTGACCGTCAGCAGCTACTTTTGGTTTCTAGTGAGCAAGTACAGCGATTATCAGCGCAAAGCTACAATAAAAATATCCAAGAAGCACGTGCACGCGGTTTGCTTGACACCAATAAGGCCCAGCTCAATCGTTTAAAAAATATCTCTAACCGTTTGATTGGTCAAGTGGGCGTCTATCGTCCTGACGCAGCGAAATGGAAGTGGGAAGTTCACACCATTAAATCTAACGATTTGAACGCGTTTGTGATGCCAGGTGGTAAGATTATGTTTTTCACTGGTATCATTGATCGCTTAAATCTTAGCGATGACGAAATCGCCGCTATTATGGGTCATGAAATGTCTCATGCGTTGCGCGAGCACTCACGTGAGCGCTTATCGCGTCAATATGCCACGCAAACGGGTATCGGTGTTGCAGCCAGTATTTTTGGTCTATCGCAAGGTCAGGCTGAGCTTGCTAACGTTGCAGGAGACTTAGGTTTAAGCCGTCCGCACAGTCGCACGCAAGAAGCAGAAGCTGACCAAATCGGTCTTGAACTGATGGCACGTGCAGGTTACAACCCACAAGCCGCGATTACCTTGTGGCAAAAAATGCAGCGCGCCAGCCAAGGCGAGCCACCGCAATTTTTGAGCACTCACCCAACCAGCAGCAACCGAATTGCGCAATTGCAGTCATTGATGCCTAAGGTAATGCCGTTATATCAAAAAGCACGTCGTTAAAATTTAATAGCAAATGGTATTCATAGTAAATAGCAATAGACGACAATAATAGACGATAAAAGCAGAGCGTAATAAGGTTGCGCTCTGCTTTTTTGTGCGTATCACTAATCCGCTCTTTACTGGTATAGAAGGCTTTGCAGAGCCTTGCAGTATAATTATCAGGGTCTGCTATAATGAGTGCCATCAGCCAATTAAAAGGCTAAGCATTAAAATGACGAGGATAACTATGACAACAAATACGCCGACTGCAGACGCTCTTAATGAGGCGCTACAAGCCCTGCAAGCACAGCATATTGAACTGGTGAATGAATCAATGAACCATGCCGGTTATTTTGACGGTAAAGAAAGTCACTTTAAACTGACGATTGTCAGCGATGCCTTTGAAGGCAAACGCTTGGTGGCGCGTCATCAGCTCGTGTACAATCTAGCAAATTCACTTTTGACCTCACAAGGTGGTCAAATCCACGCTTTGGCTATCCATGCTTATACGCCAACAGAATGGCAAGGCCAAAGTCCTGACAGCCCATTATGCGCAGGGCAAAATAAAGGCTAGTCTCAAAAATTAGTCTTAACGCTATTCCCAAATAACATAGATAAGCTGGCAAACGGCACCTTTAAAGGAAACCCTATCCAATGAAACATCTACATATGCTCATGGCCGTCTTGTTGATTGCGCTGTTTTTATACCAAAGCTATGTGGTATTAAGCGCAAACAAAAAGCCACCATTTGCGGTAAAAATATCGACTCATATTCTCTATGCCGTCATTATTATTTCAGGGGCTGGCATGCTCGTGCAACTTATGAGTGTCAATGCGCCAGTACAGTGGGTATTTGCTAAAGTTATCTTATTGGTTGCCGCACTCAGTGCCAGTATTAAAGCTTTTAATGACAAAGCCACGCCTAGTCAAAGAAAAACCGGCATCCTTATCGCGGGTATCGCCTATGTTGGCATCTTGGTACTCGCCTTTACCAAGCCGGGTAATTTATTTTAAGAGTCGTTAAAAGTTATATTTTTCAATATCTTAATCGCTATTTTTTTGCTATCTTAAATAAATATCAACCTCTCAACGTCGCCTTATGGAGCTATTATGAAAACTCTTACTGCAGCAACACTACTCGCCACAGCTGGCGTTTTTGCTCTCTCGGGCTGCGCCTCAACGGGTAATATTACGCCGCAATACGTGCCACCGAGCACTTATCAAAGCTATGACTGCCAAGCACTGAGCCAAGAATATAACCGTGTCAATCGCTATGTCAATGCAGCACGCAATGAACAATCGACCATAGCCGCCTCAGGTGTCGGCGTTGGGGTTTCCGCCGGACGTTGGGGTATCTCGCCTAATATCAGCTTTGGCTTGGGTAAAAGTAACAATACCAAAGCCCGTGATGCCAAATTATCGCGACTTTATGGTGAGCGTGATGCCATTATCCAATCTGCTCGTATCCAGCGCTGTAGCTTTGCCAATGGTATTAAGATTTATGGTGAGTAATCATTAATACCTGTTTCATAGTTTTGAAAGTCTCTTACAAAAAAAGCCAATACGCGATAAGCATATTGGCTTTTTTATGTTTAATCATGAAGTGCAGTAACTCAATCTGAGATTAAGAGTTTAAGCTTCTTACCCACTGTACGATTTGATCGCTTGGTAAGGCTCCAGACTGGCGCGCGATTTCTTTGCCGTTTTTGAAGGCTACCATCGTCGGCAAGCTACGAATATTATAAGGTGCCGTCGCTTGCTCATATTTATCAGTTTGTATCTTAGCAAACACCACGTGCGGCAGCTGGCTGGCTGCGGCTTTAAACTGCGGTGCCATCATTAGACACGGCTGACACCAACTTGCCCAAAAATCAACGATGGTCAATACCTCATTTTTTTGGATGACTTTACTAACTGTTTGGGCGTTTAGCTCATGCGGACTGGCCGTTAATAATGGCTGACCACATTTGCCGCAGTTCGGTGCGGCATTAAGGCGCGCTGCAGGTACGCGATTGGTGGCACTGCAGTGCGGACAAACCAGATGAGAGTTTTGCTCACTCATGATACAACTCCTTTAAAAATAACAGCGGCGGGCGTCTTAGTAACGCTCTTATAAATAGACTAGCATCAAGATAACCGTTGCACGTATTGTGCTTGCGTAACTTTTTGCTTAATTGTATTTATCTACTTCTTGCCAGTTTTTTTGTTTATCTAAATATAATTGACGCTTAAAGCGCATTAAGTGGCACTTTGAGATAGCGCATACCATTGTCTTCTGGTTTTGGAAAATGTCCGGCATCGATATTGAGTTGTACTGACGGGATAATGAGCCGCGGCATCTCTAGCGTGGCATCGCGGCGCTCGCGCATCTCGACAAACTCCGCTTCATTGATACCCTCTTTGACATGGATATTTCCGAGCTTTTGCGCGGCTACCGTCGTGGTTGGACAATGCTTGCGACCTTGACTCGGATAGTCATGGCACAGATACATGATGGTTTCGTCAGGCAGTGCGAGCAATTTTTGGATAGACTGATACAGGGTTTTGGCGTCGCCTCCGGGGAAGTCGCAGCGCGCTGTACCAACATCGGGAGCAAATAGCGTATCACCGACAAAGACCACGGTTTTTTCATCATCAGCGGCAAGATACGCCATATCCGCGCGGGTGTGACCAGGCACATACATAGCAGTAATCGTAATACCGCCAAGCGTCAAGGTCTCGCCTTCATCGGTCAAGATATCAAACTGGCTGGCATCGGTACGAAAACTGCTATCAAAGTTAAAGATTTGCTTAAATATTTTTTGCACTTCGGTGATATGTTGCCCGATGACCAACTTACCGCCAAGCTCATCTTTTACATGGATAGCAGCAGATATATGGTCGGCATGAGCATGGGTTTCTATAATATAAACCAGCGTCCAGCCCTGCTCTCGAACGAACGCTATTACTTCATCTACACTCACGGTATCCGTATGTCCGGATTTAGCATCAAAATCCAGTACAGGATCGATGATGGCACACACTTGATGCTGCACATCAGCCAGTAAATGGGTGTAAGTTTCCGTGTCGCTATGTAAGAAAGAATGAACTTGCATGGCTACCTCTTTACTTGTATATGAATGTTTTAATTTTTAAGGTATTGTTCCGTATAATAGGCGTTTATTTATGGCATTTGCTGCTGATTTATAGTATCTATCCCTAGTGTTGCCTATATTTCCTATGCTTCTGCCTACCAATACAATACCAGCACTATAGCAATCATTATACATTTTATCAATTTATATAATGTAAATAACGATAACTTGCTATAAATCGCGATATCATTGATAATTAACTATATATATCCGTAACTTATCTATAAACTCTGCTTTTTCTATTTATATCTTTTATAAGGAGCTCGCTCTGACTACTTCAACTTCAGCATTGAGCACAACCACCATCCCCACTGGCACGCCTACATCTGCCAACGTCGCAGACTTTGCGCCTAAAGACCTTGCTGAGCAAATGCAACAAGCCTCCATGCAAGCCAGCCAGTTATTAAAATCGCTCTCACATCCTGATCGCTTATTACTTTTGTGTCAGCTGACCCAAGGCGAGTACTGTGTCAGTGAGCTTGAGGGCTTGGTCGGTGTCGGTCAGCCAAGTTTATCGCAGCAGCTAGGTATTTTGCGTAAAGACGAGCTGGTGACGACCCGCCGCGAAGGTAAGCAAATCTACTATAGTATCGCAAGCGACGATGCATTATCGGTATTACAGTTATTGTATGAGCGCTTTTGTGCCAAAACAGATGCCTAACTGCGCGTTTGGTTTTTAATTATTTTTAACTTTCTTATCGTGATGACATATCGCCATGCCTTCTATCGCTGCCCGTCTGATTCCTGCTTGGTTACGTCAGTATCAGCTGTCTGCCCTGCCGACTGACGTCATCGCGGGCTTAGTCGTTGGCGTGCTTGTCATTCCGCAAAGCTTAGGCTATGCGGTACTAGCAGGGTTGCCGCCGGTCTATGGACTCTATGCAGCTATCGTACCCGTGCTGGTATATGCGTGGATAGGCTCGAGCAATGTCCAAGCTGTAGGGCCCGTCGCCATCACGGCAATTATGACGGCAAGTAGTTTGCATCCTTATGGCAATGATGGCACGCAGCAATATATATTGATGGCCAGTTTACTGTCTTTGATGGTTGGCACGATGTTATGGCTGGCGGGAAGGCTGAAGCTTGGCTGGATTATGCAGTTTATCAGTCGCGGCGTATCGGCAGGCTTTATCAGTGGCGCGGCGGTATTGATTTTTGTCAGTCAGCTTAAATATCTGACGGGGATTCCTATTGCCGGTAATGGCCTTATTGGTTATTTATCCAGTATGCAGATGTATGGCCGCCAGCTGCATCCGCTAACCTTGATCATCGGCGTGATGGCATTTACGCTGTTGTTTGCCAACCGTTATGCGAGCAAATGGGTCTGGCGCTCTTGGTTGTCAGCCTCTTATGCCAAATGGGCTGAGCGTCTATTCCCGCTTATTTTGCTTGGTCTTGCCATTGTATTAAGCATGAGTTTGCATTGGACAACGCATGGCGTAGCGACGATTGGTGATATTCCGCAAGGGCTGCCCAGCTTTACCCTACCGTACTTGCCAGATTTTCATGAAGCGCTCAATCTATTACCAAGCGCAGGTTTGATGGCGTTGATTATCTTTGTCTCAAGTAGCTCAGTAGCCAGCAACTATGCACGCCTGCGCGGTGAAAGCTTTGATGCCAATCGTGAGTTAACCGGACTGGGACTGGCCAATATGGCGGGCGGCTTTTTTCAAAGCTTTACCATCGCTGGCGGCTTTTCACGAACAGCGATTAATGCCGACTCAGGCGCCAAAACGCCAGTCGCAAGTCTGGTAACCGTGCTGGTTATGATTGCTGCGTTGATCGCTTTTGGTCATTTATTAGCGCCTCTGCCCTACGCTCTCTTGGGCGCGACTATTATGACGTCAATTATCGGTCTCATTGATATGGCGACTTTAAAGTCAGCATGGCAACGCGACCGCTTAGATGCGGCGAGCTTTCTGGCGGCATTTATCGGGGTGCTTATATTTGGGCTAAATACTGGCTTAGTCATCGGTTTGATGGTGTCGTTTGCTAGCCTCATTTGGCAGTCGAGTAAACCACACGTTGCCGTCGTCGGACAGCTAGCGGGTACAGGACATTTTCGCAATATCAATCGTCATGATGTGGTAACCTTTAGCAATTTATTGATGCTGCGTATCGATGAGAGCTTGTTTTTTGGCAATAGTGAATCCGTGCATCGCAGCGTCATACAAGCGACGCGGCAGTACCCCGAGGCGCATGAGGTTATCCTGATTATGTCAGCGGTCAATCATATTGACTTGACCGGACAAGAGATGCTTATCAGCCTCAATCAAGAATTATTTAACCAAAAAAAGCACTTAAGCTTTAGCTTTATTAAGGGACCGGTGATGGATATTATCGAGCATACACCGGTCATAACCCATCTATCAGGGCAGGTTTATTTAAGCACCATGGATGCGGTCAATGCGCTAAAAGATAATTAGCTTATAGCTAACCAATTTTTCGCTTAAATTAATCCTGACAGAAAGTGCTTTTGAGAAAACATCAGTGACAAAATATAGCTATTATGACCACTGTGTTATGCTAGATTGTAATAAGCCTTTAAAATTTACAGAATCTAGAAATAGACAAAACCTTACGCCATTTAATATACGCGACCGAAAAACTTATGACCGATGACTTAACCATTTATAAGCAAATTTACCCAAGCCAATGCGTCAAGATTGCCGAGCTTGGCTACCGCTCTGTGCTCAATATTCGACCTGACGCTGAAACAGAGACGCAGCCTAATAGCTGTGACTTTACCAGTGCAACGGCAAAGGCCAACCTTACCTATCAGCATTTACCATTTGATGATGAGCGTTTAAGCATGGCGACTGTCGAGCAGTTTGCCGCCTTTTATCGCAGTATGCCCAAACCCATCCTAATGTTTTGCGGCACCGGTGCACGCGCCAAATTGCTCTATCAAAGCGCATTGATGCAAGGTTTGCTATAGAAAGCAGGTAGGCTTTATTGAAATATTTTAATCTAAGCGCAAAATTTTCGTTTTTACGCTAAAAAATAAAAAGGAGCTTTTATGAGCCATGAAGTGAGTATTACCGGACAAATCACCCCTGATCAAGTACCTATGATTGCTGAAAATGGTTTTAAGACCATTATTAACAACCGTCCAGATGGTGAAGAACCAAACCAACCAACCAGTGCTGAGATTGAAGCCGCGGCTAAACAAGCAGGTCTTGCTTATAAAGAAGTGTCTTTTGCCGGTAGCGAGCTCAATCAAAACCATGTTGAAGAATTTGCTGACTTTTTTAACCAAGCTGAGCAGCCTATACTGATTTTTTGCCGTACCGGTAACCGCTCAACGGGTATTTATGAGGCGGCAAAGCGTATGGATTTGTTAGACGATTGATAATGCCCTGAATAAAACTGTTGTTGCTCAAAAAACAAAACCCCTAAAACCTTAGTAGATTTTAGGGGTTTAAAACTCTAGTGGAAGCTAAAACAACATTTTACTGCATAACCAAGTATTCAAACGCTGATAATGCCGCTTTGCTACCCTCACCCATCGCAATATTAATCTGCTTAAATGGCACGGTGGTCACGTCACCACAAGCAAAGATACCTTTGCGGTCGGTGCGGCAGCGCTCGTCAATCTCAATCTCGCCAAAGCGGTTTAAATCAACAAAGCCTTTGACAAACTCAGTATTTGGCACCAAACCAATTTGGACAAACACGGCTGAAATATCGAGCTCTTTGGTTTCACTGCTGCTACGATCTTGATAAACAAGCGAAGTCACTTTACCATCTTGCGCTTTAATCTCTTGCGTTGCAGCACTGGTAATGATATCAATATTGCTCTTCTCTTTGGCTTTATTAATCAGTACTTGGTCCGCCTTTAAATCATCGGCAAATTCAAGGACGGTCACGTGTTTAACAATACCTGCCAAATCTAGCGCTGCCTCGATACCTGAGTTACCACCGCCAACGACCGCAATATCCTTACCTTTAAAGAATGGGCCATCACAGTGCGCACAGTAGGCTACGCCTTGACCCACGTTTTCATCTTCACCCGGCACACCAAGCTTACGCCACTGGGCACCGGTCGCTAAGATAATACTGCGCGTCTCAAACGTTTCCCCAGTGTTGAGATGAATACGGTAATTTTCTTCTTTAGTTTCACTGATTTCTTTGACGCTGACATGCTCTTTAAGCGTAATGTCATATTCGTGCAAATGTTTCTCGAAGTTTGCTGACAGCTCACTACCCGTGGTTAAAGGTACAGAGATTAGGTTTTCGATATCTTGCGTGTCTTTCACTTGTCCACCGATACGGTCGGCGACCATGGTAACTTTTAAGCCTTTACGCGCGGTATAAATCGCCGCCGCCACACCAGCAGGGCCTGCACCGATAATCGTTACATCTTGCTGCTCTAACTGCTCAGCGTCATCAGCCACTTCGCTCAATAAATCAGGGAACTGCTCTTGTAACTTCTCAATCAATTTAGCCGTATCGATTTTACCATTGGCAAAAGGTTTACCATTTAAAAATACCGCTGGTACACCTTGGATATTATTGGCCTCGACTTGCTCTTGAAATAACGCACCATCAATCATCTCGTTACTGATGTCATAGTTGAGCAGCGCAAATTGGTTCAGCGCTTGCACCACATCCGGACAGCTATGGCAAGACAGCGAGACATAAGTCTGAAACTGTAGCGGCTTATTAAAACGCTTAATCAGTTTTTGAATCCCTTCATCCAGTTTTAAGGTATGACCGCCCGCTTGCAAAATCGCCAAAATCAGCGAGGTAAATTCATGGCCACCCGGAATACCGCTAAAAACGATCCCCGTATCAGTCAATGCATTATCAATATGACTGACGACTTTAAAGCTAATCGGACTTGGTAAGCTGTCATCAGTTGCTGCGCTATCAAAATTGATTTTATCCGTGGTGCCGGCGATTTTAGTTAAAAAATCAATCAACTCAGCACGTTTGCTATGTTCGCCGCTACCCAATACAAAGGTAATGGGGCGGGTCATGTTTTCACTATAGCTTTTGACTGCGTCTAATAAACCTTGATCTATCATGTTTGTTCCTCATTATTATCAGATATGTAACGTCAGCTATATCGCTGCACATTTAAATAGGGTTTGGTGACAAGCTAAGTATCTGATTTAAAAAGCCATAAATACTTGGCTTACCACCTTTGATACGTCTATTATCAAGGCTTTAGACATACCACGCAAGCCGATAAACTCAAACTTTATGTTTAATAAAACAAATCATAAATAGGCATTACTATTTAATTTTTAAACCTATCAATAAAAGAAAATCCATGATAGTCATGGTATCGGGTAAATTTTTTCGCTACAATCAGATGAGGCGAATAAGAAACACTCTTATTTACCGGTCGGCAGATTGACTGCTAATTGTCGTTAGCAAATGCCCTTTCTGCTGCGCATAAGCCTGTTCAAAACTGAGCTGAATTGCGATTTGGCTTGGTAAGAATGAAGTCTCACAATCATATCAATTCATCAGAGCGCTCTTAACTAAAATGCGCTATGGCTTTACTAAGCCTGCGCTTTATAACAAGGATGACAACATGAGAAAGACTGATACATGGCAAGACAACAGAGATATTATTTGCGAACTTAAGCAAAAAGACAGCTACTTTGCGAGCATTTTTGATGAGCATACCAAGCTTGATCAGCAAATCAACCAGCTCGATAAGGATTTGGTGACGCACGCCAGCTGTGACGAAGAAATAGAAAAAATGAAAAAGCGCAAGCTGCACTTAAAAGATGAGATTTATAAAATAATCGATAAAAATAAACTCAATTCTGCGGTATAAACACTTTAGTTTATAACGCTACCTGATTCAATAGCGGCTTGGTTCGATGAGCAAGTAAGTATCGAACCAAGCCGCTATTTTTTGTCGCAATTTTAATTGTACTTAGATCAATATAAGTCAATAAACGCTCGATGAGCATTGGCTAAATTAACCATTTACTTACTTACTTAATGAAGCACTCATCTACTCACTTTATCCACCGACAATCTCGCCGCCATTTACATGGATAACCTGTCCTGTAACGTAGCTTGCGTCGTCACTGGCCAAGTATAGATAAGCAGGCGCGACCTCGTTTGGCTGACCGGCGCGGCCCATCGGCGTGCTCTGACCGAACTTCTCTATCTCATCAGGGGTAAATGACGCCACAATAAGCGGCGTCCAAATAGGACCGGGTGCGACGCCATTGACGCGGATACCTTTATCCTGACTCATTAAATTATTGGCTAAAGCACGGGTGAAAGATAAAATCGCGCCCTTAGTGGCGGCATAATCAATCAAATGGTCACTGCCGCGATAAGCGGTGATAGAGGTGGTATTGATAATCGAGCTACCCGCTGGCATGTGTGGTAAGGAAAATTTACTCAACCAAAAGTGCGGATAAAAATTGGTATGAATGGTTTTATCAAATTGCGCACTACTGATATCGGTGAGCGATTCTTGCTCAACCTGCATCCCAGCGTTATTGACTAAAATATCAATTTTGCCGAACTCAGCGATGGCGGTATCGATTAGCTTTTGACAGTTAGCTTCTTCTGATAAATCTGACGCCACCAGTAAGCAGCGCTGCTGGTAAGACTCTACGTGCTTTTTGGTCATCTTGGCATCGTCATCTTCACATAGGTAGCTGACCACTACGTCCGCGCCTTCTTTGGCAAATAATATCGCCACTGCTTGCCCGATCCCGCTATCCGCGCCAGTGATAATAGCAACTTTCCCAGCAAGCTTGCCATTTGGATACTCTTTTGGCAGTACCTCAGGGCTTGGGTGCTGCTCTTGCTGCGAGCCTGGTAGCGATTGTTCTTGTTTCGGAAATTCTTTAGCAGATGATTTGTCGTTACTCATAATATCCTCTCTTCATTACCGATTTATGTGATAGGTTCAATGTAAAACCATTTCTGTGCAACTAAGGTGAGTGCTTCGTCGCCTCTACTGTGATGGCAACAAGCAAGAAAAATTGATATCAGCAGTGCGTGATGTGTCGATATTACTTTCCACTCACTATATCTTTAAATCATAAGCATTCTGTGATAAAAATCGAATGAACTTAGGTGACAATCTGTAGACAGCCTGTAATCTTGTCCTAACACTATCTATCTCTAAATATCTGCCTATAAAAAATAGACAAAAAAACGCCCCATCAATCAAAGCCGATGGGGCGTTCTTAAGTCATCATTTAATAGCGTTTTCTTTTAAAAATGAAAACTTACTATTAAATTTTATACTTATCTTTTCGCTAGTCTAAATAGTAAGTTATCTAAGTATATCCTTAGATTTTACCAACTAGATCTAGGCTTGGTTTAAGGGTTTCTTGACCTTGTTCCCAAGCTGCTGGGCAAACTTCGCCGTCGTTATCACGAACGTACTGTGCCGCTTTTACTTTACGTAGCATGTCTTTTGCACTACGGCCAATACCACCTGCATGGATTTCAGCGACTTGGATTTTACCGTCTGGGTCTACTAAGAAAGTACCACGCTCCGCCAAACCGGCTTCTTCAATCATGACATTAAAGCCACGAGTGATACGGCCAGTTGGGTCACCGATCATTGGATAAGTGACTTTGCCGATAGCATCTGAAGAATCATGCCATGCTTTATGAGTGAAATGTGTGTCAGTCGATACTGAGTACACTTCTACGCCTAGGCCTTTAAGCTCTTCGTAATGGGCTGCCATGTCTTCAAGTTCAGTTGGGCAAACAAAGGTGAAGTCAGCTGGGTAAAATAGGAAGATAGCCCAACTGCCTTTTACATCTTCTGAAGTGATGGTTTTGAAATCACCGTTTACAAACGCTTCTGCTGAAAACTCTGGAATTTCTTGATTGATAATTGACGCCATGATTGGCTCCTTTTTTGATTAATTGATTGTTGTTAAGTTAATTGGTGTTTATGGCTGCAGGTTTTGATTAACCCACTCATTAACTGGGTTACAAGACAAACTATACGCGAATTCTATAGTTAATCCAGTTAAAAGTTTTTAATGTGATGTTTTGTTTTATTAAACTTGTTAAACTATTCTAACGGCTTTTTTTATACGAACATCGGCATTAAATTGCTATAGTACACAAGATAAACGCCCAAAACAAATGGCGTTCAAAACCCATTAATAGAGAGGTTTTATGATTACTCTACGTCAACTTGAGTTTGCCTTAGCAGTTGCCAAACATCGTCATTTTAAACGGGCAGCAGAAGACTGTAACATTTCACAATCAGCGCTGAGTTTGGGTATCGCCGAGCTAGAAAAGCAACTAGATACGCAGATTTTTGAGCGTAATAATAAGCAAGTTTTGATTACGCCTATCGGTGAGGACATCTTGACGCGGGCGCAGCGTATATTTTCTGAAGTCAATGATTTGACCACGCGCGCACATAGCCATCAATCACCGCTTGCGTACCCGATGACGGTTGGTATCATTCCGACGATTGCGCCGTATCTGCTGCCAAAAGTACTACCTGCGCTGCGCAAACACTACCCTGAATTTCGTATGACGGTTATCGAGCAGCAAACCGAGCGTTTGCTTGAGCAGGTACGCTATGGTCATATTGATACCGCCATTATTGCGTTGCCTTATGCGGTCGATGGTTTGCATACCTTTGAGTTTTGGGCGGAAGATTTCTTTGCGGTCTTTCCACAGGATGACGTCCATGCCAAGCTTGAAAAAATTAACGCCGATGAGCTGGCAACCGCCAATCTGATGCTACTTGGCGAAGGACATTGTCTGACCGATCAAACCTTGACCGTCTGTCATTTCGACCGCGCGCAAATGAAATCAAGCTTTTCTGATGCCAGCTTGAACACCCTAATACAAATGGCGCTTGCTAATATGGGCACGACCTTGGTGCCAGAAATGGCACTCGATCAGCTGCATTTGCAAAACCAAAATGCAGTCGCAGTACCATTAGCAGAAAAAGGGCCGCATCGTCATATCGCTTTTGTCACCCGCTTAAACTATGCCCGCGTTGATGATGTTAATTTGCTTGGGCAACTATTTAAACAAGCCTTTGAAGAGGCAGATCATAAAAAATAAATGACTGGTGGTGAATGGAAGTTGGCTAAAAAGTAGAAGAATAAGGAAGTTAAATGATAAAGGCTTTTGCGCAAATAGAGCGTGAGCTTGGCAAGATTTTTGCGCGCCATTTAACAGCTATTAATAGCGCTGTAGAACCAGAAAAAGTTAACAATCTTTGGCAAGATATCGCTATACGTTATAATGAAGCTCAGCGCGCTTATCATAGCTTGCAGCATATTGAGCAATTATTTGCGCAGTTTGAGCAGATTAAGCATGTTTTAAATGAGTCGCATATTATCGCATTGGCACTATTTTATCATGACGTGATATATGCGCCAACGCGCTCAGATAATGAGCTAAAAAGTGCAGAATATGCCGTAGAAGCGCTACGCCCTTATTTATCGGCTGAGCAGTGCCAACATATTTACGCGCTCATTATGATGACGGCCAATCATAAACTTGCTGAATGCTCAAACGCTCAAAAAAACTTTGATGCCGCTTATTTACTAGATATGGATTTGAGTATTCTGGGGGCATCTTGGACTGATTACGAGCAATATGCCCAAGCGGTTCGGCAAGAATATGCGCATGTCTCAAACCCAGATTATCGTGATGGACGTAGAGCAGTATTAACAGAGTTATTGGCGCACCCGAAGCTTTACCTAACCGATTATTATTATGACAGGTTAGAAAAGCAGGCTCGGCAAAACATCAAGCGTGAGATTAAGATTTTACGCGCATCTTAATAAACAGCTCACTGCCCTGCCGCGCCGGATGCGAGTTATAGCTCGTTTCCATAATCTCAATATCGAAATAGGGTGCAAAACGCTGCTGGTATTCAGCTTTCGAGCCGCCAAACGGCGGTTCCTCTCGTCCAAAATCCTTATCAAACAGCAGCCCAACTAGCTTGCCGTTCGGTTTCAATAATGCGGCCATCTGCGCCACATACTCATCACGGCGCGCAGGATTTATGGCACAAAAAAACGTCTGCTCAAGCACCAAATCAAACTGATATTGCGCAGGCGATAACGCAAAAAAATCAGCACAGACCAAATGCTCTGCTGGAAAGTTGAGATAGCGCTCTGCGAAAGCCTCAATCGGCGCAGGGGCAAAATCAACCAAGGTGACATTGGTAAACCCTTGCTCATGCAGATAACCGACCTCATAAGCATTGCCCGCGCCCGGTACTAAAATCGCTTGCTCTTTAGCAGATTCAGGCAACTGGTCAATATAAGCTTTGAGCGGTGGTGACACTTGCCCCATATCCCAGCCGATACTGTCCTCTTTATAGCGCTGTTGCCAAAACTGCGCTTGATTGACGTTTTCCATAGCACATCCTTGTTTCGATAAAAAACCTTATCTTAGCAGATTAAGGTATGACATCTGGTTATTTAGCAGTAGCTCCTACTTTAGTCTAGCTGCCCTGTTTTACCTGCCAGCATATTATGCCAATATTGATAATCGGGCATCGCCGTTGCCACCGTTTGCCAAAAAGCGCGGCTATGATTGGCATGATGCAGATGACACAGCTCATGGACGATGACGTATTCGGTGCATTCGATAGGATAAGCTGGCAGATAGACGGACAACCAAATTCGCCGTGCGCGGGTATTGCAACTACCCCAACGCGTATGCATTTTCTTTAGACGTATTTCATTAGCATAAGCGCCGACAATCGGTTGCCATTTATTAAATAATGCAGGCATTACTTCAGAGAGATGTTGCCGATAGTAGGCAATTTTTTTATCGTGGTTTAAGGTGAATGATTGCTCTACGCCCCACAATAGCAGTGTGCTATCGGCAGTTGAAGCCTCTTTTATAGATTGCTGTGATGGGATTTGCTGACGTTTATAGCGTTCTAATACGTGCGGGTGATTGGCGATTGCCCAAGGCACGCGTTTCTCTATCGCCTGAGCAGTTTGCGCTGAGCTAAGAGAGATGGGTATAGAGACCATTAATTTATGCGGTTTTAAGCGAAAATTGATATTTTTAACGCGCTTTTTGCTGATGTGTAGTTCAATATCCGCTTGCGCCAAACAACGTATAGCGCTATTTAATAAGGGCGAATCATACTGTGACGGCACATTCATGCTCACAGCGCTTGTAAGTGATTGTCAAACGACATCAGATGATATTTGCTGTCTATAAAAATACGCTCAACGTTATCTACTCTAGCAAGTTCAGCAGTTGCTAAATGATTAACAGTTAACGCGGTTAACTGACCTAGTCCATCACTAACGATAAAACCTGAGTGCGCATTAGCCTTAGCCTTAACATTGGCATTGGCATTGGTATTGTTATAGCCTGCTTTGTCAGCATTCTGATTTGCTAATACGGCTGCACCGGCACAATCTGGTAAGCTAATATCATCAATCAATGTACGAGTATTTAAGTCATAAATCGCCGCACAACCGCCAATTGGCGTGGTCACACATAATAGGTTACGCTCACTATCAACCGCCACACTGGCGATATATTGGTGGAAACGTTGCCATTGATTATTGGGCATAATAAGGGGTTTAAAATCAGGCTCACCGCGTTTATGGGTCAATACTAACGGCACATTGATATGCTTTTCGCCTTGAAACTGAATACCTATCATCACCGTGCCATCGTCATGCATGGCGAGGTGACGCACGCTCATTTGATTGTGCTCAGGCATAATCTGCTCAAGCAAATCGCCAGTATGACGATTGAGGTAAGCCAATGACGGTCGCATACTGTCTAAATTGAGCTCTTCACGCGACGCTTGCTCGGTTTTGATACCACCATTCGCAATCACCAACGTTTCGCCATCAGGATGCATAATCAGCTCATGCGGGCCGATACCATGCGAGTCATACTCTGCTATTTTTTGATAATGATCACAGGCATCATAAATACCGATTTTACCGTCTAAGCTTACGGTGTCATTTTCGGTCACGTAGAGCAATTTACCATCCAGGCTATAACAAGCATGGCCATAAAAATGACGATGCGTAGACGCTTTAATAGCAAACTTTACTTGCCCAGTTGCCGTGTCTAATACCCAAAACCTTTCGCTCGGGCGCCGACCCATCACCACCACATCACGTGCTTGGTTATTCTTAGCAAAAAATTTTTGCCTATCAGAAATAGGTTGAACGACAATATCATGCACGCGTTCGGGCATGGTCGTTTGCCAAACGATTTGCCTATCAGCGTCGATACCAACCACGCCGAAGTCGTGCTCATTATGACTAGCGTCACAGTCTTCAGTTACTAAAGCGATGTTTTTTGGCATAGACGCCACGCCGCTAACCCAACAAACAGGTTGTGGCAGTATTGTGGTCGTATGTGCTGCGCTAAAATCGCTTACGCTATAAGACTTGTTATTTTGCCCGTCATCTCTCTGTGAGCGATAAGCCTGCTGCCATGCAACTGCCGCTTGCTGACAAGCGTGGCGAAATTGCACGAGCTCGCGTTTAGGCGTCAAGTTTATCAACTGTAACTGCGCGCCCATACCTGCCACATAATCCCATAAGCTGGCATCAGGTTGCTGCTGTTTACGAAAACGATGATGGATACCGACAAGAGCGGCTGTACCCATGGCAGCACAAAGCAGGGTCAGTGCCGATGTCGCCAGCAGCTCATTATTAGGCTGCTTATCTTGCTCTTTATCTGCTGTCTTAGCGTCAATAGTAGCCATTATTTAATCGCCATCGGTGCTGTTAAAGCCAACACGCAGACCAAGGGTTGGAATCAATTGACGCTTAATAATGCGCGTAATGCTCGTGAGATGATCAAGTAGTTCTTGCTGCGTCGCTTTATCAGCAGTCGCTAAATCTTCTGGCATTTGTGCCAGTAACGTCGTGGTATCGGCAAACGCGGTCGATAGATTATCTGCCACTGCATTTTCATTATTGCCACCAAGAATAGCAGTCAAAACAGGGTCAGTCATTGCTTGATTTAAGGTTGCCAATTTCGCAGTGATAATCGCGCGGCTTTGTCCAGCGGTCGCAGCTGGCAGATGACCTTTTGCTTTAGCAGTTAAACCCAATGGCTGGTCGATAGCGTTAGATTTCATCGTCTCAACCAATGACAGCAGCGAGTTAAACCATTGGTTTAAACCTTGATCGCTCTCGGCGGTTTTATCAATTGCTAGTAAATCAGTGGCATTTTGCTGCCAGTTTTTCTCGATATCTTTTAGACGTGTGCTCAAAGCTCTGCTCGCGCTCATCACATATGCGCACTGCCCAGCATCCAAACTATCATTGGCATAAAGCACTTCTTCTAAGCCTGGCACGCCTTGCACGATGGCGCTCTCGTTAGCCAACTGCTCGGCGGTAAGCTTGGGATTGGCAGCAATCAAATCAGCGACCCCGCTATGTACCAGGCCGCGCTCATCAGGATAATAATTGATATATAAGTTACTCATGCTCGCCGTCGCTGGTCCAAAGTTAACCATCTCAGCGCTTGCCCAAGCTTGTGCGAGCACCAACCATTGGTCGCGCAATTCTTTTAGCGCATCACCGCTCACGGGCGCTTGCTGACAAGATTTCTTTGCCAAATCATGCAATAAATCACTCTGCTTTGCGGCATCTGCATAGGCTGGAATGACAATGTCATTTGCCACGTGGGTCAGATAGGTTTTTTCGGTATCAGGACTAATATCTACTGCTGCAACCTTAGCGTCATTACTGTCTTTTTCAGCAGCAGCCTTAGAAGTAGCACCCTCTTGCGCGACTTGGCTATCTACCTCTGGTACTTTATTTTCTTCCGCAGGTTTGACACAGCTAATTAGAATACCAGCACTTAGCGCTGATAATGCCATTGCTAAAGCAGGGTTTATTTTCATAGATTTCTCAGTATTTGGATGAATATTGATATAAGTAATTATTTAACTTTGTATTTCTTACGTTGAATGACCATCGCTTTTAACGCTCATACGCTTATTTTTATAATGACTTTAAGAACGCATTCAACTCACTGCGTCCTTGTTTATCAAGCTTAAGTACTTTTTGCTTCTGCTTTTCCGCTTCGCCGCCATGCCAAAGTACCGCTTCCATCAAAGTACGCGCGCGCCCATCATGTAAAAACGTCGCTTGTGGATCGACGGTTTGCGCAAGACCAATGCCCCACAAAGCAGGCGTGCGCCACTCATAAGAGTTGGCTAAAAACTCAACCTGTAAATCTTTAGATGGCAGCTTACCCGCAATGGTACGATCAGCCAAGCCATCGCCCATGTCATGCAACAATAAATCGGTATAAGGATAAATCACTTGTCCGTGCTGCTCAAGATGGTCATCGTCGGTTTTTGGCAACTGATAACGCGGCGTATGGCAGCTTTGACAGCCCATATCATAAAAGCGTTTTTTGCCGGCCAATACCAGCTTGTCTTCGGCATTGCGGCGATGCGGCACCGCCAGATTACGGGTATAAAATTCGACGAACTTTGCCACTTCATCATTGACTTCGACGGGCGGCTTACCATTACCTTGTTCATCAGCACCTGTTGCGGCATTCACACAAGCGGTCTGCGCTGGCATACAAGACTCATGCGGACGGATATTTGAGGTCAGCCCCATATCCTCATTAAACGCACTTTGGTTTTGAGTAATCAGCTTGGTTTGACCAGCTTTCCAGCCAAAGCGTCCTAATGCCACTTTACCCGTTTGTGGATCCATGACCATATTAAATTTACCGCTAATGTCGCTATTAGCGTTATTTACTTTGACTGCTTGTTTTTTAATATCATCGTCTGGAATCTGCTCGAGTAACCCAAGCCCAATCATCGGTAAGGCTACCCGCGGCGATACCATCAGCTCATTATCAAATGGACCATAACCGGGTTTGGTCAGATTAAAGGTTGGCGCACGCAAGGTCTCGACATGACCATCAGCAAAGGTAACGGGTTTATCGTTCCACTGTACTACAATTCGGGCTTCAGCAGGCACGCCTTGCACACCGCGGTCCTGCAATTGACCGCCATACATAGGATGGGCGACTTTTTCAATCAAGGAATCTTTTAGCTTTTGGCGCTGCGCTTCGGTAGTCGCCGGCATCGCAAGGCGAATCAACAAGCTATCAGCATCGTCATCACTTCTCATCGGCGCATGACCGCGACCGTCTTTGATATGGCAAGATTGACAGGCAGCAACGTTAAATAAAGCGCCAAGCCCATCACGGCTATCGGTACTTGCCGGCGCGACCACCCAAGGTTGCCTAAAAAACGCATTGCCGATAAAGAAAGAGCCTTTACGCGAAGCGGTGATATTTGAAGAAGGTTTAGAGTAGCTTTCGCTCGTGGTGATACTAATACCAGTATCGCCACCTTGTTTGATTTCTTGCGCATCAAAGCTGGCAAGCTGCTGCATAGGGACGCCCGCTAGCGCTTCAATCGTTTGAGCACGCTCAGGCGTTATATTTTGCAAATAGCTACTGTCTTGGGCTTTATTGTCGTTATTATTGGCGGTGTCGTCCGTTGGAGATGGCTGGCAGGCGCTTAATGAGAGCACGCATGTCACTCCTAGCGATAGCTTTAATAGCGAATTTTTAAATATTAAAGGAGAATAAAATGCGGTAGATTGTTTGGCGGTTGACACATTACTGCTACTCATAGGGAACCTTAGTTCTGGTATGGAACCATTAAAAACGCGTGCTATAATTTTTTCACTTTTATTTGATAAGCATTTTTAGTCAATAAATATTTCGGTGGTGTTCTAAAAAGTATGCTGACATCAGACATAGCCATAATTGACATAGAAGAATACCAAATCAAACACCTTAAAGTGGTTATCAAACTTCTTTGAGAAGCAACAGGTCTTTCGAACCGCTCGTCGCAATCGGTGTCTAAGGCGACAGTTATTACCTTCTATGCCTACCGTATGCTGCTTGCCGATTTGTTTCTTGTCAGGCTTGAATGCGGTTATAAAGCTATCCCAGTTATCCATGCTAATAGAACCATAGCTGACTTTCAGTTGTTTAAGACGGGCTCTTAGCTTCTTAGCTGTTTTCAGGTCACGTTTGCCCCAAACATAAGCAACAATCTCATTGGTAGCGCGGTCATAAGCATAAATAAGCCAAACTTTACGCTTTTTGCGATACACGTAAGTCCAAAACTCATCAATCTCTAAGCGTTCATAATAGCGCTTTTTAGGTGTAATCTTATAGACCGATGAGCCTATGGTGCTAAGGGCTTTACCAATACTAATAGAGGCTATAACGGCTATGTCTCTGACGCCGCAACCTCTAACCGTCATTAGCCGTATGATGTCTTCTATTTTAGAGTGACAGCCATGATAAGTTAAGGCATAGTCGTCAATGAATTGACGTTTGCAGTCCTTGCACTGGTAGTTCTGCTTGCCATAGCTTTTTTTGCCGTGTATCGAAAAACTGGGACTGTGACAGTCGGGGCAATTGATCTGTATTTGTGTCTTCATAACCTCAAATATATCATCTTGCTTTGGCTGTCACCCTCCTTTCATCTCCTCAGCATACTTTCTGACACACCACCAATATTTCAATTCGATAAATCATTGCTGCGCTATAAAAAAACACGCTGCCAACAGCGGTCGACAACGTGTATATTATACCTAAATTATTTTTCTATAAAAATAATTCTCATTCACTGATAACGACTCATCAGGCACATAAATACAGGCTATTAAGGCTTCCTAAATTAAAACCAAAAGCACCATTTTAAATAGATGTCCTTTTAAATAAGCGCTCTTTTAAATAAGCACTATTTAAAACTGTGAACCTGCATCAGCGTCTAAATTATCAATGCCAACGGCTTTTGCTGCATTTTCGATACCATCGGTTAGCTGTTGTAAGCTTGTGATACTACTTTCAATCCAGCCGCGGCGTTTGTTTTGCTCTTCAGCAGAAATACCGTGCTTGCTGGCTTGACCTACGGTTGCAATCATCTGATCGACCTTGATGCCTTCTTTCTCGGCTTTTTCAACGATGACTTTAAACGCCGCTTCTACGTTAGCAAAATCAGTCGCAAGTTTATCAGCCGCTTCTTTATTGCCGGTATCGACAAGATAATTCTTTAGTCCATAACCGCCCACTGTCTTGCCAGCGACGGTTTTATAGCCGCCATTAAAGATATTTTGAATACCGCGGGCATTATTGGCATAGCTCAAATGGGTCAAATCACTAAAGCATTCATGCTCATCTTCGGTAGAGCCAGTGACGAACGCCACCTGTATACGCTCAGAAGCTAGCTCACCAAGTGCTAAGCTGCCCATTTGATACATGATTTGACGCAGACCGTTTTTGTCTTTACGGGCCATCATATCGCTACGTAAGGTGTTTTCGCTATCAGGTTGCCACTGGGCTTCCATCGCGGTCAAATCATTGATCAATAACTGGGTAACCGCTTTTAGATACTGTCCACGGCGCTCGCAAATACTCGCATCTGTGTTTGTCGTATCGCCGCTGGTACATTCGCCCTCGGTCGTTATATAGTCGCTCACCGGACGATTACCTGCACCTTCACCAACGCCATTGGTATCCTGTCCCCACAGCAGAAACTCAATCGCATGATAACCGGTAGTGACATTAGCCTCACTACCACCAATCTCGTTCATCTCAGCCAGCAAGTCAGGCGTAATGGTGCTGGTATCTTGCTTGATGCTACCAACCGTGATGCTCTTGCTATTGATAATATTGTCCTGACTGTTATATTCACCCTCATAACTGTCACTAACATAGTCAATCAAGGCTTCATCTAGCGGCCAAGCATTTACCTGTCCTTCCCAGCCATCAACGCTACCAAGTGCGCGTTTATCATCAGCGGTCACAAAGCCTTCGTCGAAGCGAAACACTTCAGCCTGTGAATATGGCTGACGCGCGGCTTTATAGGCAGCCTTTGCAGCGTCAAGATTGGCTTGGGTCGGCGTGTCTACATAAGTATTCACTGCTGTTTGTAAAAGTTTGGCCGTTTCTAAAGAATCTTTATAGGCGGCGTGCGCCATATCAGCATAGCTAATCAACAATCGATCGATATGCGCCTGATCAGCAGCCGAAGACGTTTTGTTATCGCTGTTTTGGGTTGCTTGGACGTCGGTTTGTGCCTCTGACGCTGTGGTCTCATCAGACTGTTTGGTACATCCTGATACTAGCAGTATCCCTGCCAATGCAGCAGCTAAAGTAGTCGGTAAAATTTTACGGCTTGTCGCTGGGCTGATATTCATACACGTCCTCGATGAGATACATTAGATAAAATGACAAAAGATAAAGTGATAAAAGGAAAGCTTAAAGACTTATAATTTCAATAAGATAAAATCCATTTAAACCCTAGTTAAATTTAAACGCCCGTTAAAGGCTGACAAAATTCAATCCCTGCAAATTATAATGTTATTGATAACTATTATCAAATATAATTTTTTGAATATTAGACGAATTTCAAGCAAAAAAAGACCAACTTTGCGTTGGTCTTTTTTAATTTACATTATATTTTAAATATCAGTAGCGATTAACGAACGCTGCTTGGTGCATTTACCGTTAGCTCAACGCGGCGGTTCTGCTGACGACCATAATCGCTATTGTTATCAGCGATTGGACGAGTCTGGCCATAAGCAACTACGTTGATACGGTTAGAAGCTACGCCGCGGCTAACCAGATAATTTCTCACAGAGTTGGCACGATCGCGTGACAAGTTCATGTTATAAGATGGGTTACCTACACTGTCGGTATGACCAGCAATCGTAACTGTATTTTGGTTATATTCATTCATCGTTGCCGCAAGCTTATCAAGCGTTGGTCTAAACGATGGGTTCAACGAAGCACTGTCAAAGGCAAAAGTGATATTACCTGGCATAACCAAGTCAATGTTACCGTTTGCATTTGGGGTAACCGTAACGCCAGTACCCGCCATTTGCTGCTCTAGCTGCTTCGCTTGACGCTCCATGTAGTAGCCTACGCCTGCACCCAATGCTGCACCGATAGCCGCATCACGACCAGTTTTACTACCGCCTGTTGCTTTTGAGATAGTGGCACCACCAGCTGCACCCGCTAGCGTACCGATAGCAGTTTTATTTAAACGTTGCTGTCCAGTGTTTGGATCAGTCGTACAGCCACTCAATGCTAAGCCTGATGCCAATGCTGCAACCATTAATGTATTACGCATAATATGTCCTCTTAAGTTGAAAAAATGGGCTATCAATATAGGTATCGATAAATAAACGGTGTTTTTATAGATATTGCTTGTCACGAATATGCGTCAACAAACCTGTTTATTTGTTTATTCACACTTACTATTATTATGGCAATTACCGTCTATTTTTGTGTAATATTTTGTCACATCTATGTATGGAAAGTGCATAAGTATCTATAGTCTAGTGTTTATAAAAGCGCGTTGTTTGTTACCGCAAGTCACGTTTACAGTCGTACACTCTAATTATTTTCTGCTAACATTATCTTATAAAAACTTTGGTAGAAACATTTTACGAATTAAAAAGCCGAATAATAACTGGACTAAAATTAGGTCTTACCTAATATTAGTACTAAAATTTATTAGATAAAATGCGATTATAATTTGCTAAAACTTGTTAGAAAAATTAGCTGTATTTTTGAGATGATATAAAACACCGGTTTAACCATAATAGTGAAACGATTAACGAGCAAATAGTAAGGAATAAGACATGCGCTTGAACGCTGCGATGCAAAAAATACACGAACGCGCGCCAAAACTTGGCAAAGCAATGTCGCTTACCACAGCGGCCGGAGTCATCGCTGCCAATAGTTTTGGCGGCAGTATTCCATTATGGCTTATGGGCGTTGGCAAAATTATCACGGGCGCTCCTATCGCTGATAGGACGGTAATAAAGATTGCCGAGCACTGGATTGGTAGCAATAATGCTTTGATTGATACCATATTACCGCGTAAGGATTGGCGTATTCAATTGCCGGATGATGTACATATGGACGGCAAATATCTGCTGGTCAGCAATCATCAGTCTTGGGTCGATACCAGCATCGTGCAATACATTAGTGAAAAACGCTTACCACTGACCCGGTTTTTCACCAAGTTTGAGCTCATCTATATTCCTATCGTTGGGCAGGCATTTTACTTTTTAGATTTTCCAATGATGCGGCGCCATTCTAAAGAAGCAGTTGCTAAAAACCCAGCGCTTAAAGGCAAAGATATCGAAGAAGCCAAGCGCGCTTGTGCATTATTAAAGGACAAGCCGTTTACCTTGTTGAATTATTTGGAAGGCACGCGCTTTACCCAAGAAAAACATGATAAACAAAACTCACCCTATACCCATCTATTAAAACCGCGCGCTGGCGGTTTGTCGCTGGCGATTAACGCCTTGGGCGCTGATATCGATGGTATCTTAGATATGACCATCGTCTACCCTGACGGCGTGCCAACCTATGGCGATTTGTGGAAAGGCAATATCAAACGCTTAGGCGTCGATGTCCGCCATATTGCCATACCCGATGCGCTGTTTGCCGGTATTCAAGGCGGCGGCTACGAAAACGATGAGACCGTTAAAGCGCAAATGTTTGAGTGGGTCGAGCAAATTTGGCGTCAAAAAGATATGCGTATCACACAGATGCTGGCGGATTTTGAGACTCATCCGCAAGCGGCGCATCAAAGTGAATAAAAAAGGACATTAAAAAAATTGATTAAAAAAAGCCATTAAAATTTTTGATGGTGTATCAAAAAGTATGCTGGGGTAATAAAGGAAGGGTGACAGCCGAAGCAAGATGATATATTTGAGGTTATGAAGACACAAATAGATATCAACTGCCCCGACTGTCACAGTCCCAGTTTTTCGATACACGGCATAAAAAGCTATGGCAAGCAGAACTACCAGTGCAAGGACTGCAAACGCCAGTTTATTGGCGATCATGCGGTAACCTATAACGGCTGTCACTCTAGAATAGAAGATCTCATACGACTGATGACTGTCCGAGGTTGTGGTGTTAGAGACATAGCCGTTATAGCCAAGGTTAGTATTGGAAAAGTGCTTAGCACCATAGGCTCATCCATTTACAAGATTGTACCTAAGAAGCGCTACTATGAACGCTTAGAGGTTGATGAGTTCTGGACTTACGTATATCGCAAGAAGCGTAAAGTTTGGCTTATTTATGCTTATGACCGTGCTACTAATGAGATTGTCGCTTATGTCTGGGGCAAACGTGACCTAAAAACGGCTAAGAAGTTAAGAGCCCGTCTTAAGCAACTTAAAGTGAGCTATGACTCTATTAGTATGGACAATTGGGACAGTTTCATAACGGCCTTTAAACCAGATAACAAACGAGTTGGCAAACAGCATACGGTAGGTATAGAAGGTAATAACTGCCGTCTTAGACACCGATTAAGACGATCGGTTAGAAAGACTTGTTGCTTCTCAAAAAAGCTTGATAATCACTTTAAAGTATTCGATCTGGTGTTCTTTTATGTCAATTATGGCTACGTCTGATGCCAGCATACTTTTTGACACACCACCAAAATTATGGCTTTTTATACCCCACTCTCAACTTCGAAAGTGATTGAAAAAGAAGAGCACCTCACTAATCTATTGTTTTCGACCAAGAATACAATGGAGTTGTGAGATGCCCATAGACGAATTTATCATCAATATCTATTTAATGGTAGAGCAATATTACAAAATAGTCGTCACCAAACCCTTGCGAAGTGCAGGTTACGCGCCAAAGCTAAGTGATCCTGAGGTTATTTGCATGGAGATGGTCGGTGAATTTTTACACCTAGATCAAGACAAACAAATTTGGCAATACTTTTCCCAGCATTGGCAAGCCTGGTTTCCAGCCATCGGCTCATACCCTAACTTCGCAAAGCACTGCGCCAATCTGTGGCAAGTCAAACAGCAGATACAAGATAACGTCAGTCAAATTGAAGGCCGTGACAACATTCATTTTATGGACGGCTTTCCGATACCCGTCTGTCATTATGGACGCGCTTATCGGCATAAGAATTATCAAGACTTAGCAGCTTTTAGCTACTGTGCCGCTAAGCAAGAGAGATACTATGGCTTTGAAGGCCATTTGCTTGTTAACTTATCGGGCATGATTAAAGGCTTTACCTTTGCTCCTGCCAATGTTGATGAAAGAGCGGTTGCCCCAGAAATCACCACTCATATTCATGGGCTACTTGGCGCTGATAAAGGGTATATCAGCCCGAGTCTGACATCGTACTACGACGCTCAAGGCGTGGATTTACAAACGCCACTCAGAGCCAACATGAAAGAGGATAGACCCAAACCTGTGGTAAGGCGGCTAATGAAAGCCCGCCGTATCGTTGAAACAGTCATTGGTCAGCTATCAGAACGATTTAATATACAAAGGGTACGAGCAAGAGATTTATGGCATTTGTCTCATCGATTGATTCGTAAAATCCTGTCACACAATCTGTGCTTTGTACTCAACAAAAAACTTGGTAATCCGCCTCTTCAGTTTGAATTGCTTATTTCAAGTTGAGAGTGGGGTTTTTTATATAAAAAGATAACGGCTAAAATACCAAATTATAATGGTTGATGGCTTGTTTTTTGGCATGATTCATTGATAATGTGAATAACTATTAAAACTTGCCGCTTATTTGGTAGTGATTGGCAAAAGACTACTCACTACCAATGCCATTTACTACTAAATAAGGTATGACTGTGCCCGCCTCTTCTACCCGTGCGCCGATAACACCAGCGCCTCTTCAGTCCTCAGACCTACCCAGCAGCCCGCCGCCAAGACCGAATCGTCCCCAGCCCAATCGCTTGAAGCTGACCTATGATATCGTGATGCTCATCGCCATCAGTATTGATTTATTTTTAATCAGTACTGACGCTATTTTGATGAGTAATTTTAGTAGTAATGCCGCGCAGTGGTTGAGTATGAGCGAGGCATTAAACTGGTATCAAAACCATATTCATGACTCGTTACGGACAGCGGGCGGTTTTTTTACGCTATTCTTGATTGCCGAGTTGCTATTGCGCTGGGCAGTTGCTATTAAAGAAAAGGTGTATTACCGCTGGTTCTTTTTCCCTTTTGTGCATTGGTATGAAGTGTTAGGCTGTTTTCCGCAGTTGCGCGCGCTGCGTTTATTTCGCGCCGTGATTATCGGGCGCCGCTTATATCAGCTAGGTTATCAAGTACTGCCACAGCCGTGGATTAATCGCATTAATTTTTATATTAATTTGCTGTTAGAAGAGCTGTCTGACCGCGTCATCTTAACGACCATTCAGACTTTTCGCCAGCAGCTGACCGATCCTAACACTCATAAATCCTTTATCGAATCTACCATTGCCCGCAATCGCAATGAGATTGAAGCGGCGATACTATCGCTACTGCGTAAAGAGCTGGCGCCAAAACTTCAGGCACTGACCGAGTCATCGGGCGGCGGCACTATTGTCGCCACCGAAATGGGCAATGCCATCAAAGAGGGATTGGCCAATACGCCTGAGCTACGCCGCTATCTGCGTATGATACCCATTGCTGGAACGTTAATTGAGTCGCAGCTACAGCATGTCGGGCATAATATCGGCGAAAACGTGGTATATGCGCTGAATGAGCGCCTGCTTGACGCCGAACGTATTGACGCGTTAATGGTTGCTATCGCCAGCGGCGTTGCTCAAATCGATACCGACAACAGCGCCCTTGATACGTTAATCTCAAGCATCATCGCCGATGGTTTAGACGAATTTGAAGCCCAAATAAAAGTGCAGCAATGGAAGCATCAAGACATGCTTAATTTGTAGTGTTTTGAATGAGAACCAGTTTTTTTGACAATCATACTTTTGATATGCATATTTTTGAAAGCCGCACTTTTAATAATTAGACTTTGATGCTATATGCCGAGGCAAAAACGGCACATTGAACACCGCAACACGACCATTTTTGAGGATGTATATTATGACGATTTCAGACAACAATCAGCAGGCGCTTGACTCACCTGACACGCCAGCTTTGGCATTTTATGGCAAAATGCTGACCTTTTCACGGCTGCAGTTTAGCACCGATGACTTTGCGGCGATTGCCAGCCAACTTGAAAGTACACTGAGTAATAAAAATAGCAATATCCCTGTATTGATTGACAGTGAAGTCGAGCAGGATTTAGCGGCATTAGTAGAGCTGCTTTGGTCATGGGGTTTGCAGCCTATCGGCGTGGTCACAGGTTTGCTTGATGAGCAAGCACGTCAGCTACGCTTAGCGATATTTCCAGCGGACGGCAAGCGTATCGAGCGTATTTTGCCCAGTAAAAAAGCCACTACACAGTTAAGTCAAGTAGCGGCTTCTAAGGATAGCGCACAAACGTCACCTGCGAACGATTCTGTCAGCTCTACTACCGATAATGCTGGCTCAGCTGTAAATAGCCAAGCTGCTGCCACTACCGAGGTAAATGCAACGACTGAAACCACCTTGACGGCAGAGACGCTTATCAGTGCCGAGCATATTACCAGCTTGATTTATGATCAAATGCTGCGCTCGGGACAAAGCCTCAACCATGTCGGTGGCGATTTGATTTTAACCAATAGTGTCAATAGCGGCGCTGAAGCGATTACTGACAATAACCTGCACGTTTATGGTCGCGCCCAAGGTCGTTTGGTCGCAGGCGCAACGGGTGATAAAGATGCGCGTATTTTTTGCCAAGTCTTTAATCCCTCTCTGGTCTCAGTTGCTGGCACGTATTGCTTACGTGATAACCTACCCGAGCACGTGATTGATAAATCGGTTGAAGTGCGTTATTTAGAAGGTCAGGGTTTAGTCTTTACGGTTATGGATAACGCTTAGGTTTTATTTGCTCTTTAGACGACTCAAAGGTGTCATTTCATCATTATCAGTTTGAATATATTTGATGATAAATGATAAATTGACGTCTAAATAGCATAATTAATATTATAGTAAGTTTACTTAACAAAACTGCGCTATGATGGATTGTTAGCTCTGCCACTATTTACGCTAGACTATAGGCGCGAATATTGAGCGCAGATAATAGAGGGCGCTTTGGCTCCCTATTTAGCTGATATAACCATTATCTGTAGGCAGCTTTTGTGCTTAAATACGCACTGGCTATAAGTTTTTGTATATTTATGCTAGGCTTATGCTCGCAGATAGCACATCTCCGCTAGGTAAACGCCGAGCAATTGTGCTACTTTACATCTATACTGTTTCATCTAAAATGTTTTAACTAATAAATATCCCATCAATTCATAGGAGTGTGCCATTGTGGCGAAGATTGTTGTAATCACTTCGGGTAAAGGCGGTGTGGGCAAAACCACGACCAGCGCTTCTTTTGCCGCCGGTTTAGCATTACGTGGCTATAAGACAGTTGTTATCGATTTTGATGTAGGCTTACGTAATCTAGACTTGATTATGGGCTGCGAAAATCGAATTGTTTATGACTTTGTCGATGTTATCAATGGCAATGCCCGCCTGTCACAAGCGCTGGTAAAAGACAAGCAACTAGAAAATTTATATATCCTGCCTGCCAGTCAAACGCGTGATAAAGATGCGTTGACAGACGACGGCGTTACAGAAGTCATGGATGAGTTGTCAAAGCAGTTTGACTATATTATCTGCGACTCGCCTGCTGGTATTGAGCGCGGTGCGCAGCTGGCGATGTATCATGCAGATGAAGCCATCATCGTCACCAACCCTGAAATCTCTTCGGTACGTGACTCGGACCGTATCATTGGTATCTTGCAAAGCCAAACCAAAAAAGTGATTGAAAATCAGGGCACGGTACGCGAGCATTTAATCATCACCCGCTACAACGCCGACCGTGCTGCCGCAAATGAGATGATGGATATCGATACCATCTCTAACGATATTTTAAAAGTGCCGTTACTTGGTGTGGTTCCTGAGAGCCATTCAGTGCTGGAAGCGTCTAACCATGGCGAGCCTGTGATTCATTATACCGATTCAGTGGCTGGTCAATGTTATGACGATATCGTCGCCCGTTTCTTAGGAGAAGAGCGTCCATTACGTCATATTGATGTGAAGAAAAAGAGTCTACTACAGCGCTGGTTTGGGGGTTAATGATGAGTAAGAAAAAAGGATTTTGGAGTAGCCTATTTGGTACGGATGACAGCAGCAGTGCTGGCAGTGCTAATATGGCAACTGAGCGCTTAAAAGTTATTGTTGCAAGTGAAAATCGCTTGAATAATCGCCTGACCACTGACCGTATCGAAAAAATGAAACGTGAAATACTAGAAGTGGTTAATAAGTACGTCAACGGTGTGCAGATTGATGATGTTAATATCAACCATCGCTCTGAAGACAGCTTAGACGTGCTCGAGATGAATATCAGTTTACCTGAACATAAAAAGTAAACGGCATGACTTTATATTTATAGCGTTTGCTAGTACAAATGCTGGCACAAAAAAAGCCTTAAGTTTCATACTTAGGGCTTTTTTATACGCGCTCTTCCCATTTTTAAGTCGTTATTTTATACGCGCCATAATATTGTCTTTTTTAATGAATTGATGATATAGCGCGGCGCCAATATGCATCAAAGTAAAAATAATTATCATCGGCCACAAAATATCGGTATGCCAGTCATTAAAAAGCCGTGCTAATCCCCTATCAGGGGTGACAAAGACAGGAACTTGAAATAAACCAAAGACGTCAACTGCTCGGCCGCCATATACCGACATCAGCAGTCCTGCCATAGGCATCGCAATTAATAACGCATATAAAGCAAAGTGGGATAATTGTGCAAGCAGCATTTGCCATTTTGGCATTGCCAGCGCTGGCGGTGCTTTATTAAAAATACGGCTGATCACGCGGGCAATCATCCAAAACAACAAACTGACCCCAAATGCCTTGTGTAAGCCGATATAGACCTTACTATCAAGATTGTCATATAACAGTATCATGATCCAAGTGACCAGTAATAATAAGGCGCTAACCCAATGAAAGACTCGACTAGCAACCGACCACTTTGTCAGATTTGAATGGATATTATTCATAGTATATTTTATCGCTTCCTATTCATCGATACTTATAGGCGCTGGCTGATACGGATCAAATGACAGTGTTAAAAACCTACTAGCTGGTAACTGGCAAATAAACATAATAACTATCTGTCCCAGCTCAAGGCTAATAACCTTATTTAGAGCTAACACTAAAGCCCATAATAAAAAGCGTAACCATGAGCAAATTAGCTATCTAAGTCAACCAATTGATGGGCGACTTTATCCAAATCTGGCACCATGTAAACCGTATCATCAATCATCACCGCTTGGAAAAGGTAGGATAGCACAACATCTTCTTGGACGCGCTGCTGAACGGTATCAGTTTTGCTGTCGGTTTTGATAAAGTGCTCAGGCAAGTCGATATCTTTGACATCGGAGATACGCGCCTGTAGTTGGCGGAGCTCGCCTGCTGTCTGTAGCGCGATACGATGCGCGGTGGTATTGCCTTCTAAAATAATAATCTTGTCCGGCGTTTGATGGCGCGGCAATAGATGGATCACAGCGACTTCTTGTTGTTGCCATTCATACGTCCATCTATGTTCACTACACTCATCGACACTTAAAATCAAGCTACTAGGAATGATCCAATCCGGTTGGTCGGTGGCTGGGACAATCGTTACGTCGAGCATACCATTATTAGTGGTCAATAAGCTCACGGCTTCAAATGAGTGCTTTAGAATCTGTTTCATATGTCGCTCACAATAAATGACTCTGAAGAGGCGGGCATCGCCCTTTCAGCAATATAATGGGTAAGTTTTTCTGCTAAGGCTTTGGGACTGCCAACAAACTGACAATAACCTGAATCAATAATGGCTTGCGGCTGACTTGGACAAGCGCTTGATATTGGGTCTTGCGCCCACAATTGACTGTCATTGTCTTGGATTAAGTCCAAATACTGCGAACCATCATTTCCCATACCAGAGAAAATAATATTGATAAGCTCACTGCCATAAACATCACTGGTATTTTTCAGGATTTGACCGATAGCGGGCTTGTAATCGCCCTCCCACGCTTGATCTATTAAGATAATACGACCAGTTGAATCGCAAACAATTTGTTTATCAATGGGTACAATGAGGCATTGCCCGCCGCGCAAACACTGTGATGAGGTAATCAGCTGACAGCGCCAGTCATTATGGCGATTGAGTATGCGTGGTAGCGTACCTATCATCGCTTGGTTAAAATGATGCGCCAGTAAAATACTCACAGGCAAGGTGGGTGACAAATGATCTAAAAATTCTTTGACCGCACTAGGCCCGCCCATCGAAGCACCTAAAAATACCACATAATGCCAATCGTTAGTCTCATTTTGATAAGCCGTATTCTTATAAGCAGGGCTATCTATTGCCTTACTTAATAACGGCAACGCCAGCATTTGGGCAAGTTTGCGCTTGAGTTTGCGCTGCCATTTGGCATAATGCTCAGCTTCATTAAGATACGGCGCCTGGCTAAATCCGACTACAACGGTAGCAGGTTGAGCGGTAGTAGTCGCTACTGCCATATGCTCATCGTAATCACCATCTATGAGCCAAATATCAATAGGCGCTGTATAGCGGCTCAACCTATTTTGTAATTGCGTCCTTGATACGCAGTCAACCAGCTGCAAACCACAACTACGCACAGTATCAGAAAAAGCCATGCGCTGATGGTGGTCTTCTACCACCACCAGTACCCTGATATCGTTTTTATGCTTATCCCTTAGTATTAAGGCAGGTACATTATCCTTCATTGACTAAGCTAGCCTCTATACCCAATAGACCTTGGATTTTATTAAGAAGCTGGTTTTCTTGGAAAGGTTTGCCCATGTAGTCATTGACTCCAATCTCAAAATCGCGCTCGCGATGCTTTTCGCCGGTACGTGAGGTAATCATAATAATAGGCAGCTGTTGCAAACGTCGGTTATGACGAACTTGCGACGCAACTTCAAAACCGTCCATACGCGGCATTTCAATATCGAGTAGCATCAAGTCCGGTGTGGTTTCTTGTAAAATTTCAAGCGCATCGATACCATCTTTGGCAAGGACCACATTGAAACCTTGACGCTCTAAGAAACGTGAGGTCACTTTTCGTACCGTGACTGAGTCATCGACGACTAAAACGGTGATTTTAGATTCTGTACTGCTACGAACACTGATAGCAGATTTTGCGACTTCTCTGCCTAAAGCAGCATTTCGCATCAGTGCAATCAGATCAAGAATAAGCATGACCGAGCCACCACCCATGATGGTTGCCGCTGAGATACCCGATAGATTCGAGAATTGCTGGCCTAAAGGTTTTACCACGACCTCAATACGTGACCCTGCGATTTGATCAACCTGTAGCGCCATGTTTTGGCCACTACGGTTTTTGATAATAATCAGTGGCACACTGGTGTTTGTATTGACGACCAGCTCATTGAGCTTATTACCTGATAAAATCTCATTCAAATAACGCACGCGATAATCGTTATCTTCAAAGTTAAGCGTAGCGGCGCCCGATTGATAATAGTCATAAATTCTTTCTGGACTGATACGTACCACGCGCTCAATCTGCGCTAACGGTATCGCATAATAGCGGTCTGCGGCGCGAACCACCAACGCATCAGACACCGCAACCGTGAGCGGCACACGCATAGTAAAGCGAGAGCCTTTACCAAGCTCTGACACCACCGATACCGCCCCACCTAGTTGACGAATCTCACTAATCACCACGTCCATACCGACACCGCGACCTGATATTTGCGTCACTTGCTTGCTGGTACTTAAGCCGGCGTTAAAGATATACTGCATAATATCAAGGTCGCTTAAACTGCTGTCTTCGGCGTCAATTAAACCTTGAGAAATGGCTTTATTGCGTACTGCTTCTACATCAATGCCGCGTCCATCATCAGTTAACTGGATAATGATTTCACTACCTTCACGCAGGACTTCTAAAGTGATTTGTCCACTACGTTCTTTACCCGCTTCTAAGCGCGTTGCAACCGTTTCAATTCCGTGATCGACGGCGTTACGTAACATATGCTCAAGCGGTGAGGTAATGCGCTCCAAAATGGTTCTATCCATTTCGTCATCAGCATTGATAATCTTTAAATCAACCGACTTGTTTAGCTCATTGGCCGTTTGGCGCACGATACGCTCAAGCCGTGGCGTTAGGCGGGTAAAGGGTACCATCCGCGAATTCATCAAGCCATCTTGCAGCTCAGTTTGCGTCCGCGATAATTGTAGCAATAGACTTTCGCTGTCACGCATCTTTTCAAGTAAGGTATGATTAATATCAACCAAATCCGAGGCCGACTCGGTCAAAGATTTTGATAATTGGTTTAACGAAGAATACTGGTCCATCTCTAGAGGGTCAAAGCCTTCATGATTGACCAACTCATCATCAATCTGCGATAAAATCTGCGCTTCAAGCTCAATCTCCATCCGGCGCAGCTGATCCGCTAGACGTTGTACAGTCGTTCCCATCTCTTCAATACTAGTGGTCAAGCTACTCATGCCCATATCGATACGCGCACGGTTGATCGCCGACTCACCTGATAGATTGATCATATGCTCAATGAGGCCACCTGAGATACGAATCATCTCGTTGCTACTGGCGTTCTGTTCTTGCTCAGTCGTATCAGCCACCATCGGCGGCATCTCACTGATATCTTTTTGGATATAGGTAGATTCTTGCTTTTCTTTCGCCAGTAAAATAGCATCACGCTGCGGTTGCAAAGACTCTTTTGGTATGTGTTTTAAGCTATCGGGGTTTTTACTAAATTGCTGCAGCGCCTCAATTAATAAGTCTGGCGTTGGTGGGTTCACCTGTTGCGAGAGAATAAATACCGCATCTGCCAGCCAATCGTGACAGGCTACCAGTAGCTCCAAGACTTTTTTGGTAGCAGGTCGGCGACGATCAATAAAGTCGGTATAAACCGTTTCCATTTCATGGGCAAGGTCAGCGATACCACATGCCGTTACCATACGCGCACCACCTTTTAAGGTGTGTAAGTCGCGCTGTAGGGCTTGCAATGCAACGGTATCACCGGCATCACTTAAGAATGCTTGCAGACATTCATTACGGTTGGTCAGCACCTCTGCTTCTTCTAAAAACACCTCTAAAATATCTGGGTCAGGTAAGCCGTTCGCCCAAGATTGTTTTATAATTCTATCTAAACTTAAGAAGTCTGCCGTTTTATCGATACGATGGGTATATTCATTGGCGCTGATTTGCGGTTCAGCAGCAGCCTGGTGTTGCGGCATTGGTACAATAAGTTCGACGTCTTTTGGTAACGCTGCTGCTTTTTCAAACTGCTGCAGCTGCTCAATCAGCTCAGGTGTAAAAAATGATTGCTGATAGCGGACAATATGCGCCACTTGCAATGACAACGTATCTTGCACGACTTGCATAATTTCAAGCCATTGCGTCGTTGGCGTACGTCTTGCTTCAACGAATGCCTCGTAAATGCTCTCCGCCTCATGGGTCAAATCGCCAATACTGCGTATGCCTGCCATACGCGCACCACCTTTGATGGTATGCAGGTGGCGCTGTAAAACCTTTAAGGTATTGATATTGCTGATATCAGCACGCCATTTACTAAAGCTATCATTGAGCGCATCATCAAGCTCCTGCGCTTCTTCTAAGAAGATTTCTAATAGCTCAATATCGGTAACGATGGTTTCAAGCGCAAACTCAGGCGCAGCAACACTTTGCACTGTGCCTTTACCCTCTTCCTCAGCCTCTTTATCAACATCAGTATGCCCTGCAGTACCTGCTTCTACATTGATATTGCTATCGTCACTTTGAGCAATATCTTTTAGCTGCTCAACTACCTGCTGATTAATTTTCAACGAGGTGCTACCCGCTAAAGCATCAAATAAACCGACTAGCTGACAATGACCTGCAAGTAAAGCGGCCTGGATATCAGTATCACGGGATTTTTCAGGATGATGGCTTAAATAAGTATAAGCATTTTCCAATTCGCTAAGAATCAAGGCAAATTTTGGTACCTCTTGTGCTTTACTGGCTAGATGTTTTATTTGTGAGATTTGCCTTGCGATATAACTTTGAATCTGTTCTTGCTCTGCATTATTAAAGACGGCTTCTAACTGCCATTCTGCATCTAGTAGCTCATTGATATCGTCATCTAACAATTGACTTATCGTTGGTTTACCATCGGCTGAGTCTTCGTCATCGCTAACGGCGTACTGCTCACTAAGCATGGCTTGTAAAGAAGCAATATCTTGCTGACTTTGCGCCTCTTCTGACGAAACTTCTCGCTCCTGCACATCGCGTTTATAATTAGCTAGGTAGCCTTCAATCAGCGTCACAGACTGGGCAAGCGCTTTTACATGCTGAGCATTCATTGGCGTGTCTTGTTTCTGCAAAAGCTCCAAACTTTGCTCTATCGTCGTGCCAACCTCACTGATTGCCGTCAAAGTACTAGCGCCAGACGCTGCTCTTAGCGTATGAAAAGCGCGAACAATCTCATCACTTACGGCGGCATAAGGCTCGTCTTGGTGATCAAGAACAAAATCTTTAACGCTTTCTAACAGCTCTTCGGCCTCTTCAACAAAAATATCGAAAAAGATTTGCTCTTCTTCACTTTGAGGCGTCAAAACGATGGGCGCTTCGGCCATTTTTTCATTTACCGAATGAATGGTTTGCAGCGTACTATCAATGCTACTGTTACTTTCGGCAATGTCATAAGCAGTGTCATCAACAAGTTCTTGATCTGTATTTTTAACATCAGAATATTGCGCTGTGCTTATGTCCTGCTGCTGCTCAGAACCATAAAATAGTTGTTTATGTAGCGCGCGGTAGCTGAATTCATCACCCAACTGCTTACTAAAAGCCTGAGCACAAGCCACCCATAACGGTACAAGTGCAGGATAATCTTGACTGTCATTTTCAAAGGTAATTAATAGCGTTGGATAAGCGCCTAACACATCACCGATAAGCTGCTGTATGTCTGCAGACGCTACAATTGTATTATCCAAAATACGGTTGAGCATATTTTCTATCGACCAGGCTAGCTCAGCGCTATAATTAGCACCAACCATACGACCCGAGCCTTTTAAAGTATGGAAACCGCGACGAATATCAGTTAACTGGCTTAAGTTATCAGGAGTAAGCTGCCAATGCTCATATAAGGGCACAATTTCTTCTAGAACTTCATTGGCCTCTTCTATAAATATCTCTTTGATATCAGGATCAGCATCGTTAGCATCTGTCGGTAGCGACTGCGCCGCTGTCATAAATGGGGTTAATACGTCTGGTATCTCTAAATCCGTTAATGAGGCTGAAAAGTCTGTTTCTACTTCAAAAACTTCGTCAAAGTTACTAACAGAGTCATTTATGTCTAGAGTATCAACTTGTTCGATATTTAAGAATCTCTCATCTGTCGATTGCGTACCCTCATCTAGTACCGCATTATTTTTTTCAACCTCACTTGTAGAGAAATTATCATCAAGCACTTCTAAGCCTGTATTGATAGGTTGCTGGCTTATTAAGTTATTGCTTTGCAAAATAGTAATGGCAGGATCAAAACTTGGTGGGTTCTGTGCTGCAAAATCAGCCAACATCGCTGGTAGATGCTTAGTGGTTTCTGTCACAAGTGCCACGACCTCATCGGTCACTGGTAGGGTTTTGTCCAACAGACGGTTGAGTAGGTTTTCAATAGACCAGGCCATCTCACTGATACTAAAAGCGCCAACCATACGCCCTGACCCTTTCAAGGTATGAAAGCCTCTGCGCACTTCAGTTAATGGCGTTAAATCTTGCGCATCTTGCTGCCAAATGGGTAAGAAATCCTCTAAATCAGCGACGACCTCTTCCACCTCTTCAATAAAGATCTCACGAATATCTTCATCAACATCAAAGTTATCGTGCTTAAGCTCACTGCGAGCATTTAATAAAGCGGCACTTTCTTTTTTATCGCTATGGTTTGTGTTATCGGTTAAATCAATGTCTTCATTAGCAACAGTAATAGGCGCAATCTCGCCACTATCATCGTAGCGCAGTACATCATTTGTCGCTTGCTTTTGCGTTAAAAAGGTATCATTAACGGTTTCAGGCGCAGCTATATAGCCACTAAGTAGTGTCGCCGCCTTGTCGATATATTCATGAGCTTTGCTTAATAAGGGTTGATCAAAGACCTGCTGCGCAAGATAGTCGAGCAGCAATTCGATAGAGGTTAAACCTTCGGCTAAGGCTTCGGTGACATCCCAGCTCAGTACGGCAATATCATGGGTGGTTAATTGCTCGAATATATCTGCTATGTTATCGGTTGCCTGGCGGATAGATGACAGGCTCATACTGTCAAAAGCTTCGCCAATGTTAGAAAAATCTGCAGCGTCTGGTAATAGTGCTAGGTCTTGGCGCTGAATATAATCACTAAAGCCTTGCTTAACGTCTTCAACAGCAATACGCAGCTCGCGCAGCTCCTTATCGTCTGTCTTAATTTTTTGGCTACTTTCTACTTGCACGCTATCCATGTCATCATGAGTAATGACGTCAGCCGCAGGTATAAAAGAAGCCGCGCTTCCTATTTTACTTAAGATAACTTGTTCGGTATTGTAGATAGCATTGTGTAATTCTTGGAGACGCTGCTCAATTTGCCACTGCTGTTGTGATTGCTCTTCTACCACTCCAGTTTGGGCAATTAAGTCACGTTCTATATCTGCTAGGATAGATGCTGCTTGCGAGGCAAATGATGTCCAACCACGACTTCCTAGCTGATGGCTGATTTGTTGGAGTGGTTTAATTAGGATTTGCGGCTTATCAAAGTTAAAAATCAGCGTATCAATATCACTTAAGATGCGCGGTAAAAAGCGTGTTTCGACCTCTTGCGGCGCTACGCTTTGCAGCATAACTTGCGTGCTATCGCTCTGTTTGGCAAGGCTACTGATTTCGATATAAATATTCGCTATCAGCTCGTTGATAACTTTTGCCGATAGCGCTTTTTGATGGGTGCTTGCCTCTATTAACGCATCAAATTGACTCAATAGCGCGGCGTAATACTTAGGTCGCGGCGTTTCGTTATGGGCAAGGTCATGTAGCCAAGCTTCAGTCAAATACCAAAGACGCTGCAAATCGTCATCTTTTGCGGTTTGCCATAAGTATTGAGCGACTTTTTCTAAAGTCGCCAGTATAGAAGCGTCATTGGTATCAGCAGCAAGTAACGCTTGCGCTTGTTGACGCCAAACCAATAGCAACTGCTGATACTGCGCCTGGTCTAAACTGACCATTGCCGTACTGACGGGTAGCGCAATATCAACAATATCGTTAGTGGCAATGCTAGCAAGACTGTCCTCTTTAGAGTCTAAAGAAGCGTCTACAAGGTGATCGGTCGCTATATCATAACGCGCTAAAACTTGGGTAAGCTCAGCTGATGTTTTATTTATTAAAGCGCTATGAAAATTGCTCGTACGTGCGTAATAAACCAGCTCACCCGTAAGCAGTCGATGCGCTATGTGACCTATACGGCTCGCATCAGCATCTAAGCTATCGATTTCTGTCCTTGCAAGTAAGCTGAGCTTAGTAGCCAAATTTGCCAATATCGGCAAGTTAATCATGATCAAAGCGCCACCAATCTGATGATAGCTCTGTGTCATCTGCTCATAATCAGCGCTTTTTTCACCCAATTGCCAGCCATCAGCTATCTGTGATAATTGCTGATCAAACAGTGGCAGTAACCACTCAAGTGTCACCATGTCGTTGGGCTGGTTTTTCATAGATGTATCCTAACTCGTCTAGGCGCTAATTTAGGCACTGGTTTTTTGCCAGGCGTTAATCTGTGGGTGCGCAATACGGCGCATGTTTGAAGGACGCCAAAATAACGCCTCACCTGGAGCCAATATAATATAACCGCCTACTGCGCACTGCTCTGATAGCCGCGCTAATATATCGCGCTGATCAAACTTACGAAAATAAAGCAGCATGTTTTGGCAGACAATGACTTGTTGTAAATGCGGCGTTGGCGGTTTTTTGTCGATAATGTTGTGTAAAGCAAAGCGTACACGCTGTTTTAGCGTTGGCATCACCTGCCAGTGGGCTCGAGCGTTTTTCTCTGTATTTTTTTGCGTAGACACAGGCAGAAAACGTAATTGTTCAACGATACTTGTTGGTCGTAATAGTTGAATAAATTGCTGGCAATCTTGCGGAATCAAAGCCAGTTGCTTATTATCATACTGACCTAAACGTGCTTTTTTTAATGCCTGCTGACTGACATCAGTCCCTAATATGCTGTAATTGGTCAGCTGGCTTGCGGCCAAACTCATGTCCAGCGACCAAGTTTCTTGCCCACTGGCACAGCCGACGCTCCAGATACGGAATGAATCATCAGGATTGCTGGCGTCAATACTAGCGCTGCTATCATTAGTATTGCAGCTAGTACTAGCAGCGATTAGCTGCTCTCGTTGCCACTGTAAGGCGTAATCAGTGATAAACTATATAGAGGGCAAATGGCGAAAAAAGCGACTTTCATGAATGAGCACTTTATCTAACAATTGCTGGCGCAGCTCATGATTAATCGGTAATTGATGCCATAATTGTCTGTTGCTCAAACCATAGGCCAGTGCCGTTTGACTGACGGCGTTGACCAACCATTTACGTTGAACATTTGGCAATATAAAACCAATCTCTTGCTCTATATAGCGTTGCCATTGCTCAGTATCAAAAGCAACATCATCCCACAAAGCTTCTGCTATCAAAGCATCGGCTTTATTAATCATCAGACTGTCTTTTTGAGTATGATTATTCACGTGACCTGCTATTAATAGTGTTGCTCAACAGAAAAACGAGTAGAGCAACTGCTTGGTTAATATTTCAATATCACAATCATAAGCTGATAACTAGAGATTACATGCTCGCCGAAACACTTTCATCGATCTCTAAATACTCATCTTCGCTAAACTCTTGCTCTAACTGCTCATCATCATTAGAAATCTTAAAGCCGGTGACCGATTCTTGCAGTGCCGCCGCCATTTCACTAAGCTCACCGATAGAGCGCGCGGTCGCCATCGAACCAGACGAGGTTTGCGAAGTAATATCTTGAATAATATTCATGGTGTGCGAGATGTGACCAGCAGACTCAGCCTGTTGTAGAGCGGGCGTTAGAGATGTTTTGAATCAGGTCAGCCAAGGTATTTGAAACCGTTTGCACCTCTTCTAGTGCCTCACCCGCATCTTTTGCCAAGCGCGCTCCGCGTACGACTTCAGAAGTTGTTGATTCCATCGACATAACCGCTTCACTGGTATCGGCCTGAATGGTTTTTACCAGCGTTTCGATCTGTTTGGTTGCGTTGGCTGAACGCTCAGCAAGACGCTGAACCTCGTCGGCAACAACCGCAAAGCCTCGACCTGCTTCCCCTGCCATCGATGCCTGAATCGCAGCGTTCAATGCCAAGACGTTGGTTTGGTCAGCAATATCGTTAATTAGACCAACGATATCACCAATCTCTTGCGAAGACTCACCGAGACGCTTGATACGTTTTGAGGTTTCTTGAATCTGATCACGAATCACGTTCATACCTTCTATCGAGCGCTGTACAACTTCCGCACCGTTATAAGCAATGGCAACCGAACGCTGTGCAACCGTCGCCGATTCTGAAGCGTTATTTGACACTTGGTCAATCGAGACTGTCATCTCATTAATCGCCGCAGATACCCCAGCAATTTCTTGTGCTTGGTGCTCTGAGGCTTCAGCAAGCTCAACTGCATTCATCTGCGTTTGCTCTGAGGACTGCGAGACACGCTCAGCGGTACTATTAATAACCAGTACCAATTGGCGTAATTGGTCAATTGCAAAGTTCACAGAGTCAGCAATCGCACCGGTAAAATCTTCCGATACCGTCGCGTTTACTGTTAAGTCACCATCTGCCAAATCGCCCAACTCATCTAGTAGACGCAAAATTGCAATCTGGTTACGCTCGTTCTCTTCTTGAATCTGGCGCGCGCGCTCAGACTCCGCTTCTGCTTCTTGACGACGGCGTAAGGTTTCTTTTTCAATCAATAAACGCTCTGAGCCGCCGCGTTGTTTGAGTAATTGGTATAAAGCAAATAAAATGCCCAGTACACCTACCACAAAAACAATCACAGGCAAGATGACTGATTGATTAAAATTGCTTAAATATTGGCTGACCGACGACAATGAATTGACCAGCCAAAACAGACAAGCCACGCTCACTAAAGCACAAAGCCCTAATAACAGCTTCCATTTACTATTAGCATCTGTCGTTGTTTTATTCGTACCAGCTACAGGGTTATTTATAACATCACTCATCGTGCCTATTCCTTTCAAACAATCGTCAAAGTCGTATCGTGACTGACTCTGAAATCATATTGCCATCAAAACAACAATGATTCACAAAGCCTGTATGAATGCTGACATCTCATCAAACCATGTCAGCCTTTGTTCTTTTCTTGCTTTAATAAACACCCCGTTAATAATCGAAGTGTTTATTAAGGTTGATGTATTTACCAAAAATCAATATTTAGAAAAAACAGCTAATTACTAGTTACTCACAGCCACTAGATGGCAGCATCGGTATATTGCAAATCCTGTGCCAGCAGACTTGGCATAAATACATACCAATCTTGCTCATCTTTGACAAACTTACCGTGATTATAAGGCGCAAACGGCGAGCTCGGTTCAAGCGCTTCTGCTCGATATTGGTCTTGGGTAAACTGCTCAATGCCCAGCACCTGATCGACCAGCAGTCCTGAAAACAGATTATCATGGTCAATCACAATGACTTTACGCTGGCTCATTTGTGGCAATCGGCTGGGCACTTGTAAAAACCGCGACAAATCGGTTAACGGCAACAAGCGCCCGCGGATGTTGGCGATGCCGAGCATCCAAGGCTTTACTAAAGGTAAGCTGGTATATTCTGGCATGGATAATACTTCTGATACTTGACCCATTGGTGCCACCAAACGCTGACCGCCAATTTCAAATACCACGCCTTGCCAATCAAACTCTTTGCCGCCGCGGCGACCACTTTTACGCGCGCGTGCTAAGTCTGCTATACGCAGCAGCTCAATAAATCCTCTGGATGCCACAAGCTACCCCATTACTTTACGAATTATCTGGACCAAACCACTTTCATCAATCGGTTTGGTGATATATTCTTTAGCGCCTTGACGCTTACCCCATACTCGATCTGTTTCTTGGTTTTTGGTACTGATCATAATAATAGGGATATGAGCAGTCGTTTTACCGCGCGTAATTTTGCGGGTTGCCTGAAAACCATTCATCTCAGGCATTACCACGTCCATCAAAATGACGTCTGGTAGATGGTCGACGGCCATCTGACAACCTTGCTCTCCATTGCTCGCTTCTAATACTTGAAAGTTATTTTTAGAAAGCATGTCGCGAAATTTCGCCATCTCAGATGGCGAGTCGTCAATGACTAAAACAGTAGTCATAGGTATTTCCTTTATTTTTGATGATATCCATCAGGATATATTGTTAAAACAAACCGATTAAAAATAAATCGTATTGATTGAATGCCAGTATTATTTTCATCAAGATAAAAATTAAGCAGCAAGCGCTCACTATTAACCTGAATAACCGAACTTATAATATTTTTATAGCAGGTCTTTAACGGGCTGCTATTCACGTTACTGATTATTTAGCGATACTGGTTAATCGCCTCAAAAAGCTCATCTTTACTAAATGGCTTGGTCAAATACTCATCAGAACCAACAATGCGCCCGCGAGCTTTATCAAACAAACCATCTTTCGATGACAACATAATCACCGGTTTGCTCGCATAATCTGGATTATTTTTTATCAAGGCACAAGTCTGATAACCATCTAAACGCGGCATCATAATATCTACAAAAATGATATCTGGATTGTTATCAACAATCTTCGCTAAGGCATCAAAACCGTCAATCGCGGTGACGACTTCACAACCTGCTTTTTGCAATAAAGTTTCTGCGGTACGGCGAATGGTTTTTGAGTCATCGATTACCATTCAAAATCAGTAAATAAGAGTAATCATTTCACCGCCTCATAATTCCCTATATAATAAAAATTCGTTGACAAGGGTGATCGCTATGACAGGTTTTATAGATTTAAGGCGTTTGAGGGCTAAATTTTCAAGCACCATACTTTTAGCTTTTAGCCCATTAAAAAAGAGTGCGTATCTTTTGGGCGCGGCGCTGCTTATCGCCTGCCAGCCCTCCCCGCCTACGTCAGAACCTGTCACAGCTGAAAATAGCGAGGCCTTTGACACGCCCCTGCTCATACGTGCTGATAGCATTACGATGACCCCTGATCATATCCTAAGCGTCAAACCAACCCGTTATCAGCCGAGCCTTGGCTTAGAAGGTGAGATTGAGCCTATCAAACAGGTAAACCTAATTGCTGCCCAAGCACTGACGGTAGAGCAGGTGTTGGTGAAAAAAAATCAACGGGTCGAAAAAGGCGCACCATTATTCACCGTTCGACGGCAAGCAGCGCCTATTGAATCAACAGAGTCATCTGAACAAGCCGATGATGAAGTAGCAACTTCCTTAGAAGTAGAAGATGAAGTAGTAGATAATAAAGGTGCGGCCACTGAACCAAAACCGTCTGCCGTCAACAGTACTCAAGCGGCGCCAAAAGATTCCACTGCTAAGAATTCAGATAACATAAAACCCAGTACAGAAAAAAATGGTGAGGATGTTAAAGGAAATTCTGCTAGTGCTAGCAATAACGACTTAGACAATAACCAAGCTTCTAAGCATACAGAAACGGCGAATAATTTGATAACGGTACGGGCAAGCTTCGCAGGTCATATCGAAAAGCTATACGTCAAAAGCGGCCAACAAGTAGCACCGCGTCAACCTCTTTTAAAGCTTAGCGACGGGACGGAGCTGCATTTTAGCGCAAGCTTACCGATTGAAGCCAAATCACAAATCTCCGTTGGACAAACGGTTAACTTCACGGCGGAAGGCTTGATAGATAAATTTACCGGTCAGGTCAGTAAGCTGACAGTCACTGAGTTACCAAAGCAGCTATTGGTTTATGTCAATGTGGTTGATAATGAAGTCAGTCGCAACCAAATACGACCTGATATGCAGGTGACTGGGCGCGTTGACTACGGACAAATAGAAGTTGGAACCATTGTTCCTAAGCGCGCGCTGCACAATGTTGACCTAACCGTGCTGCACAAACCGCCTTATAAGCCGCTGCGTCCTTTGCATGCTAACGTTTGGATTATCAAACAAGACCAGCGTTTGACGCGCCAGCCCGTCGAAGTTATCGAGTATGACCCCTTGACTAAGCAGTATTTAATTGCCGGTATTACCAATGACAGTTTGATTTGCTTGGCAAACTTACCGGTGGAATCTGAAGGAAAAAAGGCGGTAGTTTCATAAGCGCCAAAGCTCGTAGTTACATTGTGTAGAAACATTAACAAAGCCTATCTTGTTTAATAACATCCTGTTTAGGCAATATAGCGTAAACTAATAGGGATTACGCTTTGAGTGAGAATGAACTAAGAGTTAAGGGCTTTGAAAATTTAGGGCGTGCTTATTTACAAAAACAGTTTTATAAAGACAGCATTTGTAGATAGGCACTTTTAAAGCAGTATTTTTAAACAGCATTTTAAACAAACTATAACAACAACTAGAGGAAAAATTATGAGTAAGCAAATTTTATTAATTGAAGACGATCCAGATTTAGCCGAATTAATCAGCGATTATCTGACCATGAACTATTATGATGTACATCATGCAGGACTAGGTCAAGAAGGTTTGGACTTGTTAGACGCTAAAGAGCGTGACATCGATTTGGTGGTGCTAGATTTGATGCTGCCTGATATGGATGGCATGCAAGTTTGCCAAAAGATACGTGGCAACAAAAACAACATGACCAATAAAGTGCCGATTATTATGCTAACGGCGAAAGGCGATACCACAGACCGTGTATTAGGTTTAGAGATGGGCGCCGATGATTATATTGCCAAACCCTTTGAGCCGCGCGAACTACTCGCGCGTATTCGTGCCGTCATTCGTCGTCATGAGCAGCCAAATCAAGCTGACAGCCAGTCAGATAGTTTAACGTTTGGGCGCCTAAGCGTTTTTCCTGACAGTCATGAAGTCACTATCGATGATCAACCAGTCCGTTTGACGACGCATCAATTTCAGCTGCTGCATTACTTTGCTACCCACTCGGGCAAAGTGTTAAACCGTGAGCAATTATGGCAAGCGATGCCAAACGATGATAGCTCGGATAATATTGATCGCGCCATTGACGTGCATATTTCGCGCTTGCGTGCGTTAATCGAAGACAATCCGCGCCAGCCAAAACGTATCATTACCGTACGCGGTGTGGGTTATCAATTCGCTACCGATCAGGTATAGTTAGCACATGCAATCAAACGCTATTAAACTAAGCCCGTATTGCGATAAACTTATTAAAATAAAATGAATAAAATGGTTATAAGCGTTTGATAATAGAGATGATTTAATGCAACAACTGGGTTTTCGTTCCGTATTTGCCAAACTATTTGCCAGTGTCATGCTGGCACTTATTTTATTTGCGGTAGCGATGGTGTTATTGACCCAGTTGGTACATGACAAAGACGCTGGTATTCGTTCAGAAATCTTAGCCACGCAAATTTTGGGTCAAGTCGACCCATTTTTGCATGAGCTAAATATTGCTGTCAGTAAAGACAACCGTTTACAAGCGCGCTTTATGCTAGCGGTGGTCAAGAAAAGCTTTGATATTTTTGATGAATCACTGCAAGCAAAAATGGGCCTATATGACAATGAAGGTCATTTGCTCATGCAAAGCGACAACAGCGATTTGCCATTAGAATTGCCTGCGCCGCCCTCGCTATTAGCGCGCGTCTTTCCCTCATTTGCCGAAACCTCCCCAACCAAGCAAGCCCAAGTTTATAGTAGCACCGGCTATACGCTATTATACGAATCACGCCTGCCGCCTAAAAAACCTGTCCTCTCTGCCGCCTTAAATTTATTTACTGGTACGCTATTGCTGCTGCTTATCATGGCAGGGGTGCTTTGGTGGATTGCGCGTACCATTACTTGGCGTATCAATCAGATGAGCCAACAAATGGCGCAATTGGGCGACGGCGACTTTACGGTGCGAGTCAATGCCCGCGGTAATGATGAGATTGCATCGCTTGCGCGCGGCTTTAACCAAGCAGCACAAAAAATTGAACACCTAATCAATGCCAATAACCTGCTATTGGCGCACGCCTCGCACGAGCTGCGTACGCCCATCACCCGTATTCGCTTACAGATTGAGATGATGGATATGCTGGCGGGTGCATTGCCGAGTGATACCAAAGAAAAATTTGATAAGCGTGCCCAAGCTATCAATCGCGATTTGTCTGGATTAAACGATTTGGTCGAGAGTATTTTGCTGGTCAGTCGTTTAGATGCTGGACACGCGCTACAACAAGTTGAGCATTTGGACTTATATGATTTAGTAAACCAAGAACGCCAGCATTATCCTCAAGCAACCTTGATTGGCGAGCATATCGTCATCGATGGTCAATCATCGATGCTGACCCACTTAATTCGTAACCTATTGACCAATGCTATGCTGCACGGCAAACCACCCGTTACGGTATTACTTTACGGCGTACAAACGCTAGATGAAGCCGACGCTATTCCAGATTATCTTTTGCAAACCATACTGTGTAGCAGCTTTGTCGATTATAACAGCCCAGACTTTGATTATGATGAAGAAGCGCCTGATAGCGACCATGCGCTTGAAACTGATCAAAACGCCCAGCAAAATGCTGATGCCACAATTACTAACGATAATATTGTTCCTAGCGATAATAAAGCCACCTCAACATCAACGTCGACAGAAGAAGCGTCGACCGCAGCGTTACTACCTGCGCCAGTGATTTATAAAAATGGTGAAAGCATCACTGTGGATGCTGAGATTGATGGCAATACGAATAGTGATAACAGCACAGATACTGATAAATCATCGACGGCAAAAACTATTGACTCATCTAATGAGCTAAACAATGACCTAAGTAGCACCACTGAGACCGAAGCCATTGTCGAGCCGTCGTTATTACTTACCTATCAGCGCTTTACTACCGATTTGACAGAAAAAATTAAAAAAGTTATTTGGCGCGCGGTTCCTGAACAACAAGAAACATCCATCGACGACATCGATGACAAGACTATCAATAAACAGATAGAAGAAGCGGATAAAAGCGTTAGTACTGAGAAGGATGACGCCAAAAGTGCCACCAAAGACCCTAATAAAGAAAACGTTAATAAAGAAAACGGCGACACGGCAAACGCTACCCGCAAAGAGGGCATATTTAGTAAACATCTCAAAAAGCCGAAAGCTGAGCCAATACGCCCGCTACCGAAATTTGCGGTGCTGGCGGTGATTGATGAAGGCGAAGGTATCCCTGAAAATAAACGCGAAGAAGTCTTTAGCCCCTTTGTACGCTTACAGCAAAAAAATAAAGGCTCGGGGCTTGGTTTGTCGTTGGTTGCCCAGATAGTTACGGCGCACCAAGGCCGTATCATTACAGATACCATTAATGGTCATACGCGATTTTTAGTGGTATTACCCGTCAAGCACGACCCTCATTATCAACATGACAGCCGTCACTAATCTCATCAGCTAACCAATCTACCGCCAAGATTATCTGTTAATCATGGATGTCCATATCCAAAACGCTGCATAATATGCTATATTAGCGCCCCTTATTATAGGGTTATTGAAGGTTGATTTTAATTTGCGCACAAATACGCAAAAGAGCCTGCAACCGCTTCATAGCCATTAAAATATTTATTAAATTTTGAGCATTCCATGAGTGACATGATTGTCTTAAACGATGTGACCAAAAGCTTTTTAAGCGACCGGTCTATAAAAGATAAAGACGGCAAGCCACATTGGTTTACTGCGGTTGAGCCGACATCTTTAACGGTAAAACAAGGCGAAATCTTTGGTTTAATGGGTTATTCGGGCGCGGGTAAGTCTACCTTATTACGCCTGATTAATTTACTTGAGCGCCCAGACTCAGGTCAAGTCATCATAGATGGTACCGATTTGACCACCTTATCGGCCAGTGACTTACGTATCGCCCGCCACAATATCGGTATGATTTTTCAGCAGTTTAACCTGATGTCTAACCGTACTGTCTATGATAATGTCGCCTTTAACTTAACGGTGGCAGGTTATCCGCGTGCCGATATTTATAAGCGTGTGATGGACTGCTTAGAAATCGTTGATTTGACTGACCGTGCTGGGCACTATCCTGCGCAGCTATCAGGCGGACAAAAACAGCGTGTTGGTATCGCCCGTGCGATCGCGCCGAGCCCAAAAGTATTATTGGCTGATGAGCCGACCAGTGCGCTTGATCCTTCAACCACGCGCAGCTTATTGACTTGTCTGCGTGATATTAATGAGCAGCTTGGCGTCACCATTGTCATCGTCACCCATGAGATGAGCGTCATTCGTAGGCTATGCGACCGCGCCGCATTGTTACATCAAGGGCAGTTGCTCGAGGTTGCCGATATCCGCGACGGTCTGATTCAGGCCACGACCCCGATTGGCAAAGGCTTGGTTCATGAAGATTAAGAGGCAGGAGAATAGACATGTTAACTGGTGCTGAATTATCCGCCTCATTGGACAAGCTGCTTGCGCTACGTAAAGAAATTTTGCAGGCGTTTGTAGATACCTTTATTATGCTAGGTATCTCAACGACGGTCGCCATCGTTATCGGCGGTCTGTTTGGAGTATTCTTGTTTTTATCCAGTGATCGGCAGTTTCTGCAAAATAAAACCTTGTATGGTGTCCTTGGTGCGATCACCAACTTTATGCGCGCCTTCCCGTTTGTGATTTTGATGATTGCCATGAGTCCTTTTACCAAAGCCATCGTTGGCACGGGTATTGGACCAATTGCCGCGTCACTAGTACTGGCGATTGCCGGTTCCTTTTACTTCGCACGCTTGGTCGAGCAAAATCTGCGCGAAGTACCACGCGGCATTATCGAAGCAACGGAATCTATGGGTGCCCGCCCCTTGACCATCATCAAAGTATTGCTTAATGAAGCGCGCTCAGGTTTGGTATTGTCCGTGACCATTTTATGTATCAGCTTACTGTCGTTTTCGGCGGCGGCGGGTATGATTGGTGGTGGGGGTTTGGGCGATTTGGCCATTCGTTACGGTTACTATCGCTATCAAACTGAGGTGATGGTCTTTATCGTCGTGATGCTATCGATTATGGTCATCGGTATTCAGGCATCTGGTAATTGGATAGCTACCCGTTTAGATAAACGTTAAGCCAAAGTTTTAGTCTTTACCCTCTCTATTATGGTGATTTCACCTTTTATTTTGAGAGGCAAAGACTGTTTAATATGAATAATACTCAAGGTTTAATGCCGATTCATCCTAAGCAAATGCTTGACTTTGTAACTGATTCCCTTTAATTTTGATACTATCTTAACAGCCTTTAACTTAGCAGCATTACTATTCATAATGTTGCTTTTTTAATGCGGATTTTTACTGTTGACATTTAATCCCTATTCCCTCCCCCTTATTAAGGAAGTTTCATGAAATTAACAGATATCAGCCGTCAACTCGCGACCGCATTGGCCACCGTTGGCGTATCAGGCCTTGTATTGGTCGGTTGTAATAACTCATCAGCACCAGAAGCTAGCAAAGAGCCAGTCACTGAAGGTGCTACTGAATCAACGACGACAGAAACGGCAGCGGGCAACGATATCGATCCTGAACATAGCAAGATTGTGATCGGTACCACTGAAGGCGATTTTGCTGATATGGTTCGTAACCAAGTAAAAGGCTCGTTAGAAGCGCAAGGCTATGAAGTTGAGCTGGTCACCTTTACTGATTATGTACGTCCAAACATTGCTTTAGCTGATGGCGATTTAGACATCAATATCTTCCAACATAAGCCTTATCTTGATACCTTTAAAAAAGAGAATAATCTTGATTTGGTTGAAGTCTTCCAAGTGCCAACTGCGCCACTTGGCATCTATACTGGTAAAAAGACCAAGCTTGACGAAGCCTACAAAGGCATGAGCGTTTCTGCGCCTAATGACCCAAGTAACTTTGCTCGTGCATTGGTCATGATGGATGAGCTTGGTTGGATTACCCTAAAAGACAACATCGATCCTCTGACCGCATCAAAAGCAGATATCGCTGATAACAGCAAGTACGACATCAAAATCATTGAGCTAGAAGCAGCCCAGCTGCCACGTGCGCGTGATGAAGTAGACTTTGCTGTTATCAATGGCAACTACGCAACCGATGCGGGTATTAAGCTGACTGAAGCGCTATTCCAAGAGCCAAGCTTTGCTTATGTCAACTGGTCTGCCATCAAAACTGCGGATAAAGATAAGAAATGGGTCAAAGACGTGACCAACGCTTATAACTCAGAGGCCTTTAAAAAGTATGCTCACGATAGCTTCCCAGGCTACAAATACCCAAAAATCTGGGGTGAGAACACAGCTACTGCTGCTGCAGCCCCTGCAACCGCTGCTCCTACAACAGATACTGCACCAGTTGCCGAAGCTGCTGCTCAATAGTTAATATTAACCATTGTAAAAACGATTAATTCGAATAAATAAAACGTTTTTACAGTTAAAATTGCCTTAATTTGAAAAAGCCCATTATTTTGAATAGTGGGCTTTTTTGCTCTTAAATTTTATTGAATGGGTACAATCAACGACTCGCAATGACGTTACAGCCTGTTTGTGGTTTGTAGGAAAGCGTCACTTACTCTTTCACTTAGCCTATTTTCTTTTTATAGTGGCTAAGCTTAATAGAGAATGTGCCTTAATATAAGCTTTGATTTAATAAAAATCGACGCTTAATAAAATCTAAGAAATTTATATGTCTGCTCAAATTCTCTATTAATAACGATAAGAACCATTAATAAATCACAAAAAAACAAGGATAATAATATGCGTGCTAAAACTTATAATATTCGCACCGCTGGACAAGCGAACATTCCGGTACTCGGACTGGGTACATGGCAATCAACGGGACAAGACTGTATCGATGTGGTCAGCCAGGGGCTACAAATGGGCTATGAGCATATTGATACTGCCCAAGCTTATGATAATGAAGTCGAGGTGGGAAAAGGCATTAAGCAATCAGGCGTCGCGCGTGATAAGTTCTTTTTAACGACGAAAATATTTCCTGATGACATGAAGTTTGAACCAGAAAAACTTATCGCTGCGGCCAAGCGCTCGCTAGAAAACTTAGATACTGATTATGTTGATTTACTGCTGCTGCATTGGCCTGATGATCGGGTGCCTTTGTCTGAAACGATGCCAGCGCTTTGCGAGCTACAAAAACAAGGGCTGACTCGTAATATTGGGGTATCTAACTTTAATATCGCCAATATTATCGAGGCTAAAAAATATGCTGATGTGCCGATTGCGGTTAATCAGGTTGAGTTTCATCCCTTTATTAAGCAAAACACCCTGCAGACTTTTTTAAACAATCACCATATTTTATTAGAAGCTTACTCGCCGCTTGCTCGTGGTGATGTGTTTGATAATGAAATCATTAAAGACATTGCTGATAAGCATGGGATTACACCAGCGCAAGTTTCACTAGCGTGGATTTTATCTGATAAGGCACGTATTGCCATTCCAAAAACCTCTAACCCCGACCATTTACAAGGCAACTTAGATGCTGTCAAGGTAACGCTCAGTGCGGATGAGCTTGAGAAAATCGGTAGCTTAGCGCGTAGCGATGGGCGTAAAATTAAGCATCCAGATTATTCACCAGAATGGGATGATTAGTAAGCTATAGTAATGTAAAAATGAAAATAAGCACAAAAAAGCCAGTGATAAAGGTCACTGGCTTTTTTTATGTTTAATACTTTTTACGATAACTATTAATAATTGTATTGTCAGCGTTGTTACTGCTGCAAAGTATCGGTCTTATGCACTTTTTCGGCAGGATTGTATTGCTCAGAAGAAGGTATGGCGCCGTTACGATTGTTTTCTTTCATCGATTTGGCCACTTCTGGCGGCATATAGTTTTCATCATGCTTGGCCAATACTTCGCCTGCGACAAAGGTATCACCTTGCATTTTACCCGTTGCTACCACGCCTGAGTTTTCAGCGAATAAATCTGGCAATATACCTTGATAGGTCACCGGCACGGTTGATTCAAAGTCGGTGATCGCAAACTCCACGCTTAACGGGTCGTCTGGCGCACGTTGGACACTACCGGCAACGACCATACCACCAGCGCGGATACGCTTATCCTGAGGCGCTTCACCTTGCGCAATGGCGGTGGCGTCAAAGTAGTAATCGGTCTGTTGCCCAATGGCATAAATCACCAATACCACGGCAATCGCCGCCCCTGCAAGCGTAAACATAACCCACATCAGTTTTTTGCGACGAACTGCGTTCATACCACTACCTCATTGATGAGTCGCTGTTCTACAAACCACTCGTCTGCAAAACAGAAAATATTAAAGAAATGCTTATTGGACTGACTTAATGATAAGCCCGTCTAACCGTACTTTTCTAATACCTATATGGTAGCATTTTTTGCCCAAATCAATAAGCCCCCCTAGCAACCGATGCGGTCATATATTTACCAGTAAGGCATTATTATTTGATAGGCTAAAAATTTGATATTAAAAAGAATTTTTTAAGAAGATTTGTTTAGGATGGTTGTTTGGTTTTAGAATTAGGGGTCTTGGCAGCGCGCTGTGCTTGACGAGCTTGCTGAATGGATAGCTGCTTGATAAGCGCTTGGCGTTGACGGCGGCTATAAATAATAAAAAACAGCATCACGCCAACCGTAATTGCCCAGCATGACCAGACAAACACGCCATGCTCACCCATGGCAACAAACTCAGAGACGCTATAAAAGTAAGGCTGCATTTTATTTCCCTAGCCGTTATTTGCTTGGTTTATGGTTGTATTTTAGGATTATTTATTTTGGCTACGAACGTATTCTTTGACCCATGCTTTGCCTTGGTCGCGATATAAAATCAGGGTATTGGTCCGATAAATGGCCAATGAAGCGACCAGTAAATAACTACCAATAATCATCAGTAGTAAGGGCAGCCACATATCTGCCGACATTTTTGGTGCCGCCGTCAGGGTAAAGGTTGAACCTTGGTGCAAGGTATTCCACCACTGCACTGAGTACTTGATAATAGGCAAATTCACCGCGCCAACGATAGACAAAATAGCCGCCGCTTTACCGCGATTGGCGGTATGTTCAAAGGCCGCAAACAACGCCATTACCCCAGCATACAAAAACGCCAAAATGAGCATAGACGTCAAGCGTGCATCCCAAACCCAATACGTCCCCCACGTCGGTTTTGCCCATATAGAACCTGTGAGTAAACTAATCACACAAAGCAAAAACCCCATCGGAGCCAGTGCCTGAGCTACAAGGCTTGCGGTCTTAATTTTCCATACCAGATAAATGACACCAAGTACCGCTAAGGCAAAATAAATAGAGATAGCGAGACTGGCAGCGGGTACATGGATGAAAATAATGCGATAGCTATTACCTTGCAGATAATCCGGCGGCGCAAATGCCAAGCCCCAAACGCTACCGATGAACAGACAGAGACCGGCTAATATCGCGAGCCACTTAACCCAAGGTGCAAAGATACGAAAAAACTGCTTAGTACCCACAGTGGTCAAAAAGACCTGCCAAATGCGTTGCCACAGGCTAGGAGATGAGACATTATTCAGGTTGGGCATGGGAATAAACCTATTGCGCAGCTGGTGATTATCGAGTAAAACGCATGATTCATACGCCTACCCGCTAACTTGCTGACGTTAAACGCTGGATAGAATCTACACGTGATTATTTGTTGAATAGCCTATTATAGCAAAGTTGCCAGTTTTCATCATGCTGTTAAGATAAAGGGCTTTCATCAGAAAAGGTATATAGTCGATACTAAATGAAAAGGATAGACAATACTATGCCGGGTGACTGGTGCAAATTTTTCTTGCTTGCTGTGCCTACGCCGACAGAGGCGACGAAAAATTTATCCCAGCCCCGCTGCCTCTTTTTAATATTGACCTGAATATAACATGCCAACATTAATTGTTAATTTAACCATGCCATTTTTAACGTCATTGCAATCACCCATGGCATCACCAGTATCGAAATGATGCTACCTGCTAATAATAACGCTAAAATCGGCAAGCCGTTGAGACCTGTGGCAAATAAATCAATCGCACCAGTAGCAAAAATCAATACCGGCAACTGCATCGGTAAGGCAATCAAAGGTACCAGCACCGCGCCGTTTTTTAGTGATAACGTCAAACTACTGGCGACTGCTGACAGCATGAGCAGCATCGGACTACCAGTAATAATAGACGCCATCAATATCCATGCCTCAAACCAGCTTAGCTGAAATAAAGGCACGGCGAGCAAACTTAATACTGCCACAATGCCGCTACTAAAAATCCAGTGAATAACCAAACGAATCAGCACCCATAATGGCAGCGATGCTTTAGCGACGACTAACTGCGCAAGCGTACCATTATCAAGCGCAGGCTTAAACAAGCCATCAACACCCATTACCAGTGACAGTAATGCCGCAATCCACACTGCCGATACGCCAAGGCGTTGTAATAAAGCAGGCTCGCTACCAACCGCTAGCGGAAACAAGGTGATAATCACTAGGAACAGTACCAAAGGATATAACCACTGCACCGCGCCTTGCTGCTTGACCTGCCATTCACGCCGCCAAAGCTGCATAAAACTGATACCGCGCACAGCAGCTGTATTAACATTTGAAGTATTAGCATCCGAGCTTGTATTCACGGTTTTTACTGCACTGTCAGTGTCTATCATTTATTGGCTCTTCCACTCATGCGTGTCGCACTTATATTGACGCTTGTTGCAGTTAGATTGATGTTCATGGCAGTTATATTGATAGCATTTACACCATATAATCGGACAAATCGAGCACTTGATTGGCAACGCCGACGGCTTGGTGACTGGTCATTAGTATCGCACCGCCAGCCGTAGCAAATTCGCGCAACCTATCTTCCATGCGTGCTACCATATCGACGTCAAGCGCGGTAAATGGCTCATCGAGTAGCCATAAAGGCGTGACCTCAGGCGTTAATAAATAAAGCCGTGCAAGGGTAATGCGCCGTGTTTGCCCCGCAGATAAATGGCTTGAGCTAATCGTTTCAAAACCCTGCAGCCCTACCCATGTAAGGGCGTCATCGATCTCAGCTGTACTTGGACTAATGCCATATAAATTAAGCAAAAAAGTGAGGTTTTGGGCGACGGTCAGGTTTGGATGAATGCCCAATTGATGCGATACATATAAAGGCTGCACGGGTAAGTTTGCTATCCCTTGATAAATAACCTCACCGCTTAGCACTGGCAATAACCCAGCTAATTGCATCAGTAGCGTCGTTTTACCCGTGCCATTAGCACCGACCAAGTGACAAATGCTACCCGCCGCCAGATTGAGCGTCACGCCTTCACATAAAGGAATTTCACCGCGCTGAACCGTTAGCTTATCAAGCGCAAGTAAAGCTGTATTCAGAGCCGTCATCCAAACCTCTCATTTATTTATTAAGCAGCAGGCAATATTCATCACAAACACCGCTGATGTTCGTGGCATAATACTTTATGCTTACTTCAACCCCACAGTATAACAAATTGTCGATTACTATGACCTCAAAACCTATGCAGACTTCAAAAGATAGCCAAAATTTAGACACTCAAAGTGCTACGAGCACCAACCTAACGCTCGACCGCTTAATCGAGGCGCAAGTTGCCTTTATGCAACAATGGCTGCATGCGCAAGCCCAGCCTTTAGCAACACAGGCTTGGCAGTGGTTTGGCGAGCAGCCATTGAGCAAATATATCAGTAGCGATGATTTGCAGCATCTTATTAATGACTGGTTTCTCAAGCAGCCGCTAAGCGAGGTAGTACGACGCGATATTCGTGATATTTTGCATACTATTATTTATCATCCGGTTAATGATAATGTGCCTTTATCAGAATTGGTCGATGACAGCCAAGTTGAGATCCTAGCCAGCTATGTCGGCAGTCATGAAGAGCAGCGTAATATCTTGGTGCATACGCTGGTTGGCAATGAAACCTTTGCTGATTTATTGACGCAAACGCTGTATCACGCTATCAACGATTTTATGGAATCCACGCTAGATAAAGCGGGCCCTGCTGGTAAACTGATGAAACTTGGGCGCAGCTCGTTTGAAAAAGCCACCAACCGCAATCTTGATGAAAAACTGCAGTCCTACCTGCATCGCAATATTAAAGATTTAACACGCCGAGCAGAAGCCAACGCCCAAGCGCATTTAACCAACGAAGAGGTTGCGCGCTTATTGGTCACCGGTTGGGGGCGTATCAAAGAAAAACCAATCAGCGAAATCCAAACCTATTTACGCGATGAGCCAAACGATAGCAGTATCGCGCATATTGAAAATAGTATTCAACAAAGCTACAACCGTCTGCGCCTATCGCCTTACTTGCACAGCCTTGTGGCAGCGAGCGTCGATACTTGGTATAGCAACCATCAGGCCGATAGCATAGCTACTATCGCGGCAAGTTTACACATCGATGAGCAGGCAATAACGCAATTGAGTACCGCCCTGCTCCCTGTCGTCACGGACGCTCTTGAAAGCTCATGGTTTACGGCGCATATAACAGAGATGCTGCAAGCGTTTTATGCGCAGCCTAGTATCAAAGCAGGACTGGTATTTGGCAGCAATTAATCTGCTGTTTTAGCGTACGGTTTTCTTTAAAATTTTATTATTCACCCTTTATTAGTCAGCTATTATCTATGAGCGAATCTTCTAAACTCAGCTTATGGCAAAGAATCAAGCAGTTGCTTAGTATGGCAACTGAACAGGCTACTATTGACGACACGAAGATTGATAACGACTTGGACTTGGACTTGGACTTGGACTCGGACTTTAGTTCAGATTCAAGTCTGACAAAACAGGATAAAAACAACGCTTATCCTTCAAAAAATGAAAGAGATAGTATTCAAACTTATCCTAAAGACAGTGATAATAATGACAATGATGATACGGATATTATCGGCTCTAGCCCTGACTTAAACCATAATGTGAACCGTAACGCAAACCAGAGCGTTGATAGCCACTTTGATAATCACTTCGATGAGGTTATTTATAGCAGCCTTAGTAGCAATCTTGATAGTCGCTTAGATAGCAGCACTGACACTGACACTGATACTGATACTGACGCTTATTTTGATTTTGATAATGACATAGACAGCATGACGCAGCAAACTGCGCTGAATGACACCCCTATTGTCAATTATCTTAAGCAGTATTTCGACGATCAACAATGGCATTATAACCATTATCGACCTAAAAGCAGTGTCAGCGATAATAACGACAGCCAGCAATCACACTATTTGTCTTTTAGAATGCGCAATAAAAATCTTGATTGCGGCTACCTATTTCGCGTGCAAGAACATAACAACTTGCTAGCGGTCTATGGTGTTTTGCCGTTCTTAATACCCGAAAGCCATCAAAGCGCCGCCATGTTACTGATTACCCAAATTAATTACGACATGCTGATTGGCAATCTCGAAATGGATATCAATGATGGCGAAATACGCTACAAAAACGCCATCGATGTCGAAGCGGTCGGTATGGATGAAAGTACCATTGAGCACTTATTACAAAGTGTCATCGCGATGACCACGGTGACTTATGAGATATTTAGTGAATTGGTCAACAATCAAAATCCTGCTACAGAATTGCAAGATTTACTGATGGCGCTACATCGACAAGAGGATGCGCGCACCTTTTTCTTACCTACGCAGTTTGTTCAGTAATCCATTGCGCAAACTCAGTATTTGTCGCTCTTACAATTACTCACCAATCCTCTACTTTCAAAACGCTTAAACCTCTCTATTCTTTTACCTTCTATTCTTAAATTACTTTTTAAAAGACATACGTTAATACTATGCTAAAAATTGCTTACTCTGATATTTTTCGTTATTCCGTACCCGAAAAACACCGCTTCCCCATGCAAAAATATACGATGATTCCTGAGCGTTTACTGGCCGAAGGGACCATCACTAGCGATAATTTTTTTGCCCCAAAACGTCTGAGCGAAGAGGAGATTTTAACCACGCATACTGCGGACTATTGGCAGCAGCTTAAAACCCAAACCTTACCACGTAAAGAAGCGCGCGCCATTGGTTTTGAGATGACGCCAGAGTTGGTAGAGCGTGGTCGTTATATTGCCCATGCCACCTATGAATGTGCGTTATATGCGCAGCAATACGGCGTGGCGATGAACGTCGCGGGCGGCACTCACCATGCTTTTGCCGATCATGGCGAGGGGTTTTGTGTGTTTAATGATGTTTGTATCGCCAGCAATTTATTATTAAATCGTGGACAGGCACAACGAATCTTAATCGTGGATTTAGACGTGCATCAAGGTAATGGCAACGCCAGTATCATGGCGGATGAGCCGCGCGTTTTTGTCTTTAGTATGCATGGCGCAAAAAACTACCCGTTTCGCAAACAAGTATCAGACTTAGATATCGAGCTGGATAATGATACGGCTGATGCAGAATACTTACAGATATTAGAGGATACGCTGCCACGCTTAATCCATGAGTTTGCACCGGATATGATGTTCTATCAATCTGCGGTCGATGTGTTGGCAACCGATAAATTGGGCAAGCTTAGTCTGACGCTAGAGGGTTGTAAGGCGCGTGATGCGTTTGTCCTACAACAAGCTAAAGCGGCCAATATTCCCGTGGCTATCGTCATGGGCGGCGGCTATTCAGAAGATATTGAAGACGTGGTTGAGGCGCACTGTAATACGTTTCGTTTGGCACAGCAGCTGTTTTTTGCAGAATTGATTGATTAAGGTGTTACTTAGAAAAAGCCATGACCAAATAACGTAAGAAAACTAGAGAGGTTAGCGAGAGTTTAAATGGCAAAAATATTGATTGGTGTAGGAATTTTGCTGGTTATTATCGGCATTATTTGGCTGCTGTTTCCAAATGCATTTTCGTGGCTCGGCAATATGCCAGGCGATATCAAACATACCTCAGGCAATACGCGAGTTTACTTTCCAGTGGTCACCATGATTATTATCAGTATCGTTGCCACTATAATATTAAATCTATTTAATCGCTAAACTTGTTTAAGCGTTAAGTTTATAGCAACGCTGTTATGCCTTGCCAGCCAACCCGAATACCGAGAACGGTAAGAATCAACAAGATAAGCTGACGAAAGCGGGCTTGCGGTAAATAGCGACGCAAGCGAATCCCAACCAACAGCGCAGCGATAGACAATACACTCAGTAAGATAATCAGCTGCCACTCATTAGCACTTAGCGCCATGATAGGTTCACGTAAGACAATAATTTGCGCAACCTTACCCAAGAAATAGCACATGTTGCCAACTTTGGCGATGGTATGCTTATCGTCACTTGCGGACAGTAAATACATCATGAGTATGGTCGACATAGCATTGGTCGCACCGCCAATTATTCCAGCACTAAGTCCAACGATAATCAACACAGGCTTGGTATTGGGCAGACGGATTTGCTTACCGAGCAAGCTACTGCTGACATAAAAGCCAATCACCGCAGCTAATACCAATAGAATATATGCGCTATCGACCCACAGCAGTAGCTTGGCACCGAGCATACTACCGAGCAGGCTGGTCAATGCCAATAACCAATAGCGCCTACCGTAATAGATGAAATTTTGCCAAATACTGCGTCCGCCACCTGCTAACCACGTCATGGCATTGAGCAATAACGACGGGAAAATCACCAAGACAATCGCATGCGGTAACGGATAAATACTGGCAAGTGCAGTGGTGGTTACTAACGTCACACCCAGTCCGCTAATACCATGCAATAATGATGCTAGCGCAAAAATTGCCAGTAGCAATAACGTCTGGGTACTATCGCTATCCATCATATTCGTCATATGAGTCATAGAAACTTATAACCTAATAACGATAGTGATGATAGATATCGGCGACTGACATTGACAACAGCGCAATCAGCATAAGTAGACCGTTTCTTATGATTAATTATGCTTGATGACGTTGCCAAATGGTCTCACCAATAATAGTAACTAACTGCTCGGCAATCTCATCTTTGCTGGCCTTTTCAAGAATCACATTATCGTGTTCATAACGCTCGGAGAAAAACACTTGCATGGCATTATCGTCACTGGCAAAACCAATATCGGCGCGCGAAACGTCATTACAAGCGATCAAATCTAAGTCTTTAGATAGCAGCTTGCCACGCGCATAGCGCTCAACATCTTGCGTTTCTGCTGCAAAACCCACGACAAACAGCTCCGGATGGGCAAGAGAAATCGTCGCTAAAATATCAGGGTTTTTAACCAAGTTTAGCGTCATGGCATCTTGGGTTTTTTTGATTTTTTGCGGCGCGGCATCGAGGGTACGATAATCGGCGACGGCGGCAGTGGCGATAAAAATATCAGCAACCTTTATACCCGCACTCTCATTTTCAGCATGTTCATTTTCATGTTGATGCGCTTCACCGCAACCACAGTCATCGTGATGATGAGAATGGTCATGGCTATGTTCATGGCTATGTTCATGAGAATGCTCATCAGCGTCTTCAGGTAAATACTGTAGCGCACTATGCGTGCCATCAACACATTGCTGTGCGGCTATCAACATATCTTGCGCTGATAACACATCAATGCGCGTGACATTAAGCGGTGTTGGCAAGGCAACTTTGCCACCAGCAATCAAAATCACCTCTGCGCCAGCGGCCACGCAAGCACGGGCTAAAGCAAAGCCCATTTTGCCAGTGGAGTGATTGGATAAATAGCGCACCGGATCGATAGCTTCTACCGTTGGTCCTGCGGTAATCACCACGCGTTTACCGGCTAAAAGCTGCGGCGTGGTTTGCATGGCGGTAAATAATTGTACTTCCGCTAATAAATCTTCAGGCTCAGGCAAGCGCCCTGCTCCGACGTCACCGCATGCCTGCTCGCCGCTGCCAGGTGCAATAATTTGATAATTCATATCGCGCAGAGTTTGCACATTGAGATTCACCGCCGGATGCGCCCACATCTGCTGATTCATGGCTGGCGCAATGATAACCGGCGCAGTCGTAGCTAAGCAGACCGTAGTCAATAAATCATCTGCCATACCCATTGCCAGCCGCGCTAAGGTATTGGCGGAAGCAGGCGCAATGACAATCAAGTCTGCCCATTTAGCAAGCTCAATATGACCCATACCCGCCTCTGCTTGCTCATCAAGTAATGAGATATGCACCTCATTACCAGTCAAAGCCTGCAAAGTCAGCGGCGTGATAAAGGCTTGTGCGCCTGTGGTCATAATGACGCGCACATCAAAGCCCGCCTTGACTAAAAGACGGGCAAAAATAGCAGATTTATAGGCGGCGATACCGCCAGTGATAGCAAGCACAATATTTGACATAAGCATGGCATCGATAAAAAAATGAAAGATAAAAATTGCGCTTATAGTAACAATTATGCGATAAGTTAGGGGAAGTTTTGTAGATTTATCTCAGTTATCTGGCATCCATCCTTTGTTAAGGAGTAACAATGGCAATTAAAGACTGGCACGAAGATGACAGGCCACGTGAAAAGCTACTGAAATTTGGTGCCGCTCACTTATCTGATGCCGAGATATTAGCGATATTTTTGCGCACAGGTACCCCGTCGCAATCGGCCATTGAGCTTGCTCGGCATTTAATAGAGCAGTTTGGCAGCCTAGCTGAACTTTTGGCCGCACCAAAAGAGACGGTACTTGCTTGTCACGGTATCGGTCCCGCTAAGTACGCGCAGATTCTAGCATCGCTTGAGATGGGCAGGCGTTATTTGGACAGTCAGCTTAAAACCGGTCATGCCCTTGGGCGCTCGCAAATGGTCAAAGACTACATCAGCACTCAGCTGCGCGGTGAGTCTCGTGAAGTTTTTGCCGTGCTATGTTTAGATAATGCGCTAAATTTAATCAATTTTGAGATACTATTTACTGGCGGGATTTCCTCTTGTTCGGTTTGCATCAAACATGTGTTACGCCATGCGTTGAGCCACGCTGCCAGTCAGCTTATCGTTGCTCATAATCATCCTCATACTGACGCTACCCCATCAACGGCCGATAATTTACTCACTTATGAGCTAAAAAAAGCCTGCGACTTAATAGATTTGTCTTTAATTGACCATATCATCGTCGGGCGCAATGAAACGCTCTCGTACGCTGAGAAAAGCCTAGCGCCTTTTGCCTGAGACCTTTTAGCTAGCAACTTCTGTCTGACGCTTGATACATATTTTCGACATAGCGTAGCATTTTGGCTCTTGATAGTTATAAACAACTGTTTCATATTGGTAGCTTACTTTATTTTTGCTCTAAGAGCTTTTATACAGTAGTTATCTACAAGCTTAAGTTTTAAATAAAGTCCAACACAGATATTCAATTTGTAGCATAAATGAGCTTGTTCTAAGCCCAGCTATAATGAAAAATTAAAATAATAATTCACATTATTGCATTTTTTTATTCACTTAAATTTTACGCTGGTGTATTCGGCGTTAGCAAGGAGACAGTCATGGCCATTGGCTTTTTTATTTTGGCAATCCTCATTCAGTTAGCCATGGTCTTGGCCATCTTTTTATTATCCTTATCGCGTGTCACCGGTAGTATCGTCGCCCTTGTTACCGTCCTCGTCACCGCCTTTATCAGTCCATGGTCGCTCATCTTAGGCATACCGATTGCATTACTGTGCTTGGTGCTGCTGCTCACTCCGCTGCGTCAGTCATTGATTACCAAGCCCGTTTATAAAGCTTTGGGCGGCGCCATGCCAAGCATGAGTGATACCGAACGTGAAGCGCTCGATGCTGGTACCAGTTGGTGGGAAAAAGAGCTATTTATGGGCGCGCCGAATTGGGATACCTTCGCTAAATACCCGTACCCTGAATTGTCAGAAGAAGAACAAAGCTTTATCGATAATGAAGTCGAAGTGCTGTGCGCGATGCTTGATGAGTGGAAAATTCACCATGAAGATAAAGAGTTGTCACCAGAAGCGTGGCGCTTTATCAAAGACAATGGCTTTTTGGGCTTAATCATTCCAAAAGAATATGGCGGACTGGAGTTTAGCTCGTATGCGCAAAGCCGCGTGATGAGTAAGATTGCCTCGCGCTCACCGACAGCTGCTGTCAGCTGTATGGTGCCAAACTCACTTGGCCCTGGTGAGCTTTTGATGCATTATGGCACCGATGCGCAAAAGCAACGCTGGCTACCGGGTCTTGCCAAAGGTGATGAAATCCCCTGTTTTGGTTTGACCGGCCCTGAGGCGGGTTCTGACGCTGGCGCAATTCCTGATACGGGCGTGGTTTGCTATGGCATGCATGAAGGCGAGCAAGTACTCGGTCTGTGTATGAATTTTTCTAAGCGCTGGATTACCCTAGCGCCTATCGCTACCGTCGTTGGCTTAGCCTTTAAAATGTATGACCCCGAAGGTCTACTTGGTGACCCTAAAAAGACTGATTACGGTATTACCTGTGCGTTGGTGCCTGCCAGTCACGAAGGCGTCATTACAGGACCAAGGCATAATCCAGTTGGCTCGCCATTTATGAATGGGACGGTCGATGGCAACGACGTCTTTATTCCGCTCGATTATATTATCGGCGGCGTCGAAAACGCTGGTCGCGGCTGGCGGATGCTGATGGAATGTTTGGGCGTTGGTCGCGGCATCTCCTTGCCAGCGCTATCAACGTCGGCCAGTGAAGTTGCCTATTTGACCGTTGGGGCATTTGCAAAAGTACGTGAGCAATTCAAAATCTCGATCGGTAAATTTGAAGGCATTCAGGACGTGACCAGCAGCATGGCAAGTAACACTTACATGCTTGAAGCGTTTCGTCATCTGGTCACCTGCGGTCTAAACCAAGGTGGTACGCCATCGGTCATGACGGCAATGGCAAAATACTATGCGACTGAAACCATGCGCAATGTCATTAATGACGGTATGGATGTCGTCGGTGGTCGCGCCGTACAAATGGGCCCGCGCAACTTTTTAGCGATTCCTTATCAATCCATTCCCGTCTCTATCACTGTTGAAGGCGCCAATATTTTAACGCGCTCGTTGATGATTTTTGGTCAAGGGGCGATGCGCTGCCACCCTTATCTGTTCGATGAGCTACAATTGCTACAAAGTGACGATAAAGAAGGCGCGCTTAAAGAGTTCGATAATCTATTCTTTAAACATTTGGGCTATACCTTTAATCGCGGCGCCAAAGCCTTTGTCGCAGGTTATGTCGGTGGTAGCAGTCATGCGCCAAGTTTTGCCGATAGCTTTACCCGCCCTTATTATAAAGACATCAATCGTCTAAGCGCAGGATTTGCCCTGACCGCTGATATGGCGCTAGGTCTACTCGCGGGTGATTTAAAACGTAAAGAGATGCTCTCTGGGCGCTTAGCAGATATTCACGCCCATCTATTTATCTGTACAGCGATTTTGCAATTTTATGAATATGGTTCTAAATCAGAAGCCGAGCGCTTACATGCAGAAGTGGCGCTAAAAAATAGCCTTTACACCATTCAAGAAGCCTTTTTATCTTTGTTTGCCAACTTCCCAAATCGCATGGCGGCAAGCGTAGTCAGCTTTGTCACTTTCCCAAGCGGTCGTATCTTTGCCCCAGTGAGCGACGAGCTCAAACGCCAATTAGGCGATACCTTTATGGATGACTTTGAAGCCAATCCATTCCGCGATTACCTTAAAACCATGGTGTATTACAATACTGAGCCAGATGATGTCAATGGTCGCATGGAAAACGCTTATCAAACCCTGCTCGAAGTAGAGCCTTTATGGCAGAAATTTAAAAAGGCAGAGCATAAAGACCATTTCGAAGGTCTGACTTTTGAAGATCATGTGGTTTATGCTAGCCAAAATGGTGATATTACCGAAGCAGAGGCGGAGCAGCTGATTCGCTATAATGCCATACGTTTTGATTCCTTATTAACCGATGTCTTTGATAAGCATTTAGCCGAAGCGCAACCTCGCGATAATCCGCACAGTTTGGATAATGCGGTACATAAACTCACCGATTACGCGCAATTAAAAAACCAAGCGCAAGCAAGAAACGGCGTTGCGACAGATGATTCTACGCAGACGGCTGATGCGGTCACTGCTGATAAGCAAGAATCCACGGGCGATGACAACCCAGACCACGGCTATGAAAGCGATGGTAATGTCAAAATGGTCAGCGAGCAAGATACAGTCGAAGAAGTGCAAGAACAAGCCGACTTTAAGGATGCAAATCCTGATGCAGAAGCGCTTGATCCGCGTCGCCGTGATGCAGAAACCCATTTGAGCGAGCGTATGAGCTATAACCATAGCCTGCATAAAACTGATCCTACTTCTGATAAAATGATAAAAGAAACAGATAGTGGCATAGAAAAACCTGACAATCATGCTGAGTGGCAAGATGGTCTACGTCGTGACGAAAATGACAAGATATAAAAAGGTTTGAAGTTATTGCGGTTTTAAACAGTCACGGTATAAAACCGCTAAGACCAACCTCTGCTCATAATCGGTTCGCCCTTAAGCGAGATTATTCAATATGAATAGTCTCGCTTTTTTGTTTATACCCCAACTACTACCAATCAATTTACTCAAAAATTGCTTATGTTATTCAATTTAATCTAAAAATTTTTGCCGATAAATAAAATTAAAATACCGTGCGTTTATTCTCTTGCGCTGTTTTAGTCATAAATATTTCTTGCAGTTACCCCAACAATTCTTTTATATTGTCCCCAAAATCTGACTTCAGAGACAGATAACAAACTTTTAGACGTAACGAAAATAGGCATAAAAACGATACTTATATACTAGGTAGCGTATTTATGGCTGCGCGTTACGGCAACCAAGGACAGTAGTTATGTGGAAGAATATGGGATTAACGGGCAAGATTATTGTTGCCATGGTGCTGGGTATCATACTGGGTTTATTTATAAACTACTCAGGATTAAACACCGAAGGCAGCTTTGTTAGTGACTATGTGACCAATGGCTTATTTGCCATTATCGGTAAGCTGTTTGTTAACTCGCTAAAAATGCTGGTTGTGCCCTTGGTACTGATTTCGCTTATTTGCGGGGTTTGCGGCATCGGTGATATTCGCTTGCTTGGTCGTATCGGTACCAAGACCTTTTTTATCTATATGATGACAACGGCGCTGGCTATTGCCACTGCGATTGGTCTTGGTGTGTTGTTTGGCATCGGTAAAGGCATGGATATCGAGACGGAAGCGGCATTTGAAGCGCAATCAGCACCGCCTCTGCTCGATGTATTCTCCAATATTATCCCATCCAACCCCATCAGCGCGATGGCAAATGGCGATATGTTATCGATTATTTTCTTTGCTATCTTAATCGGTATCAGTATCTTGATGGTTGGTAAACCTGCCAAAGGCTTGGTGCAAAGCTTGGAGCTTATTAATGAGGTCATCTTAAAGATGGTGACCATCATTATGAACCTTGCGCCTTATGGTGTGTTTGCGCTACTAGCAAAAGCCATGTCAGAGCTTGGCTTAGACCTTATCTGGTCGCTGCTTGGTTATGTCGCGGTATTGATTGGCTCGCTTGCTTTCCATTTCTTTGTGACCATGATGATTGTTTTAAAGATTGCTTCAGGCCTATCGGTGCGAACCTTTTTAACAAAAATGCGCGAAGTACAGATTTTTGCGTTTAGTACGTCAAGCTCAAACGCGACGATTCCGATTACCTTGCGTACCGTCACCAAACGTATGGGCGTCAATAACTCTGTTGCTTCGTTTACCGTGCCATTTGGCGCCACCATCAATATGGATGGGACGGCGATCATGCAAGGGACGGCGACCATTTTTATTGCCAATATCTATGGCATTGATTTGGGCATCACCGAGTATTTGACCGTTATTTTGATGTCGGTACTTGCTTCTGTTGGTACGGCAGGCGTTCCAGGTGTTGGTTTAATTATGCTTTCAATGGTATTTGCACAAGTAGGCTTGCCAATCGAAGGTATCGGCCTTATCTTAGGGGTCGACCGTATCCTTGATATGTTGCGTACTGCCGTCAACGTCAGTGGCGATGCTGCCGTAACCGCTATCGTCGCCAAGTCAGAAGGCAAAATGGATCTAGCCATTTATAACGACCCTGATGCAGGTACAAAAGACGTTTTCGATGGTCATATCGATGAAAACAGCGAGCGCGAATTCTCTGAAGTCTTTAGCGATGGCATTATGGGCAGTGAATACGACGATATTAAACGTGGTTAGGCCAAGCATGGCTGGTGGGTAATATCAATTAGTCACTTATAAAAATGCATAATAAAAACCTCAGCCAAATGGACTGAGGTTTTTTTCTGTCTTGAGTAAGGTTTGGAAATTGATATATAGACGAAATAACTTAAGGCTGTGTGACCCCTGCCGTCAATCCCGTATATATAAACTTGGGAGATTTTGATTACGCAGCCTGACGATAATAATCAAACCACACCTGTCTTGGCGATTTATAGCCTAAACCCTTTTGAATCCTAGTCTGATTATAATATAACTCAATATATCCAATGATATCTCTGATAGCTGCAAACCTTGTTTTATAGTCTTGGTGATATACTAGCTCGTTCTTCAATATGCCCCAGAAGCTTTCTATGGGTGCGTTGTCAAAGCAGTTGCCTTTACCGCTCATTGAACCTGTAAACTGATGCTGCTTGATGATCTTGTGGTAAGCATGGCTACAGTACTGACTGCCTCTGTCAGAGTGAACGACTAGCCCTTTGCTTGGTTGTTTATTCTTGATGGCCATGTTCAATGCTTTGCATACTAGATCTGCGGTCATTCGCTTATTGATCGCATAGCCGACCAGCTCTTTGGTATATAAATCTTTGACTCCCGCTAAATACAACCAGCCCTCAAGCGTCCAAATATAGGTGATGTCACTGGCCCACGCTTGGTTAGGGCGACTGGCATCAAACTCTTGATCCAACACGTTTGGATAGACCAGTTTGTTGTGATTGGAGTCGGTGGTGACTTTAAAGCGTTTGTGGCGACGGCATTTGATGCTGTATTCCTCTTTGATGCTTCTGACCATGTAGGGACTGATGTTATGACCTTGCTCACTTAGATGCGCATGCAGACGCTCAACACCATAGCACTCATGAGTTTCACTGTGAGCGGCTTTAACGAGTAGCTCACAATGGTTGCGATGTATCTGCTGCTCGCTGATATCGCGACTCAGCCAGTCGTAGTAACTTGAATGCTTAACCCTTAGCACGCGGCACATAGTGGTGATGGTAAAGAAGTGCTGGTTATCTTTGATGAAGGCGTACCTGACTAGCTGTTTTTCGCGAAGTACGCCGTCGCCTCACTCGAGCATAGCTCTCCCCTTGCGTCGGGGCGAAGCAATGCTCCGCTTTATCCCTCCTCATTTAATATCTCTCGCTCCTCTTCGGCAACTTTGAGCTGTCGTTTGAGCTGCTTTATTTCTTGAAGAGCTGTCATAAGATCAGGGTCGTATTGCTCTGTGCCTTTGAGCTTGCCTTGGTTGGCTTTGTTATGCCAATTCGATAGCGTTTGCATGGCAATGCCAAGCTGCTTTGCGGTTGCTGAGATATTGCCATTATTGTCTGATATCTTCTTAACGGCTTCAGCTTTAAATTCTGTGCTATAGGTTCTTATTTTCTTGACCATGATAAACTCCGATTAATATGCTTAGTTTACCAAGTTTACTTGTACGGTTTCTTCAGCATAGCTCAGTGACGATACTGCTGGAATAAAGCTTTCTCAATTTATAAAGACTATCTCAACCTCAAAATAACTATCGTTAACCAAGCACATATTTGGTTAGCATTGCCAAACAAACCAACACAATCATCGGACGAATAAGTTTACTGCCGCCTTTAACGACCATATGCGAGCCAAAATACGCGCCGATCGTCTGCCCAACCATCATGGCCAGTCCCACTTTCCACAGCACATTACCGCCCAAGATAAAGAAAATAAGCGAGCCGATATTGGTAGATAAGTTCAGCACTTTTGCTGCGCCCGTTGCTTCGATAATTTGGCGACCACGCAGCGCCACATTTCCTAAAGCAAAAAACATCCCCGTACCCGGTCCCATATAACCATCATAAAACCCTATCAAAGGCGCCACTACTTTTTGCCACGTGCCTTCTGAGATACGTGGTGCGGCTTCTACTTCACCCAGCCTTGGAGCAAATAAAGTATAAATACCAATCGCCGCAATCAAAAACGGAATCAGTTTTTCTAACAAATCAGGCGGCGACAACTGCACGGCAATCGTCCCAATAACCGAACCAAGAAAAGCGGCGATGATCGCAAATTTGATACTTTTAGGCTTGATGACACCTTTTTTAATCATGGTAATAGACGCCGCGAGCGCACCCGATGCCGCTTGCAACTTATTGGTGCCCAAGGTTAGCACAGGCGGTATATTGGCAAGCAGCATAGCAGGAATGGTCAATAAACCACCGCCGCCCGCGATAGCATCGATAAAACCTGCCAGCGCCGCAACAGCCGTCAGCATTAAAATAATCTCGATAGAGAGTGATATGTCCATGACACTAACCTTGAAAATTTGGGGTATAAAAAAACAAACGCAACGTTAAAATTTGTGTAAAGGCGCTCATTATAAAGATAAAACCGTAAAAAAAACCAAAAACCTAGCAAAGTCTGCTAGATTTGTTATATTCGCGGCTTTATCAGTACGCCTTTTGGTAGGCTTCGCCTGTTTAAAAAAACCGCATAAAACCGTTAACGTATTTAATTGTTTATATGAATAAGATTGTGAGAAACTAGAGCTATCGGTCTGCTGCGTCATTTTTAATGATAAGTGCAGCATGAATGATGAGGGTTTATGGCTCGGCGAAATGCACTTAAGGAAGCCAAAGCAGGAAAGTAAGCAAGCCAGAACAATTTAGAAATTTGAAGTTTTTGAATGATTTAGCACGTTTTATTGAGTCAATGAGGATAATATGGCAATACAAAGAATCAGAGCATTTTTCAACCTCGAAGCGTCAGGCGGCATTGTCTTAGCGCTGGCAGCTATCGCGGCAATGATTATTGCCAACACCCCTTTTAGTACTTGGTATGAATCTTTTATTCACGCGCCCGTTGCCATTCAAATCGGTGGCTTTGCGATTGCAAAAGACGCCCATCATTGGATCAACGATGGTCTGATGGCGGTGTTCTTTTTTTTAGTCGGTCTTGAGCTCAAGCGCGAAGTGCTCATCGGCGAGCTCTCCAACGTCAAACAAATTATCTTACCCGCTGGCGCAGCATTGGGCGGCATGATTATGCCTGCTATTGTCTACCTGATTTTTAACTATAATGAACCTGAGTTTTGGAAAGGTTGGGCAATTCCGGCGGCGACCGACATTGCTTTCGCCCTTGGTATTTTAAGCTTACTTGGCAATCGCGTGCCAAACTCGCTCAAGGTATTTTTGGTATCCATTGCTATTTTTGATGATATTGGCGCTATTTTAATCATCGCCTTATTTTATACCAGTGACTTATCGCTCGGCGCGCTCGCTGTCGCTGCTTTGTGTTTGCCGTTCTTATACCTACTCAATCGCCGCAATGTTACTAGCATCACGCCATACATACTAATCGGTGTCATTATGTGGATTGCCGTGCTCAAATCGGGCGTTCACGCGACCTTGGCTGGGGTGGTACTGGCATTATTCATTCCACTATTTGACCGTACGGATCCTGAACACTCGCCGCTAGAAGAGCTTGAGCACGATTTGCAAAACACCGTTTCTTACGGCATTCTGCCTTTATTTGCTTTTGCCAATGCCGGTATCTCGCTTAAGGGTGCAGGCTTTGCGGAATTATTTCACTCCGTGCCACTCGGTATTGCGGCCGGACTGTTTATCGGTAAACAAATGGGCGTGATGCTGATGTGCTGGTTAATTTTTAAACTGGGTATTTCTACTATGCCAAAGGGCATGACCTTTAAGCAAATCTACGGCGCAGCGTTACTTTGCGGCGTTGGCTTTACCATGAGTTTATTTATCGGTGGTCTTGCTTTCGGCGGCGCGACACCATTATTTGACGAGCGCTTAGGTATCATTATGGGTTCAATCGTGTCTGGTATCGCAGGTTACTTGATGCTAAAAGCCACCTTAAAAGAAGAGGTCAGCAATACCTCGGTGGACTTAACCCATCATTCTTAAGCACTCATTAAGCGTGAGCGACTTATGGCTATCATGCTAAATAAGTCGCTTAATGCGCTTAAAATGGGTGGATAAAAGCAGACGATATAGAGTAGCTAATAATATGGATCCCATCGATATCGCTAAAGAAAATGCCAAAGAAAATAGCGCCAGTGCTCGGCAAAAAGCTGACCCCAACCCGGCAATTCACGCTTACCAGCGCCACGGACGCACGACGGCAATTGATGACCATAGCGACCTGCAAGTCTTAAAGCGTATTAAGCGTTATTTATTGCCAAAAGATTTTGTCATCTCGCCAGAGTTATTGCAGGAAATGGTTGCCGGCTACGATATTGGCGATCCACTAGCCGATGCATTAGCCGCTGACGGTATTCGTTTTGCTAAACCCTTGAAGCAATTTATCTTAAGCGACAGTAGTAGTGGCGATAGTAATGGTGGCAGTGACAGTAACTTCGATGCTACCCTTTTAAGCAACCCTGCATTTAATACCTTAACCGAGCAATTTAGCAGCCATCCTGCTTGGTTTGACCCCAAGCTTGCACAAATCGGTGCGGTTGCTTACCGACGTTATCCATTGATGCTCATTTGGCTGTTGCGCAATGTCGCGCTAATGGCCGGCTATAGTATTCCTGCCCTCTCCCTGCCGCTTATTCAAACGGGCGCCTTAATGCACGACGCCCTACCGCGCTTGATGCGTACTTACGCCTATATTCTAGCCGTCTCTGAACACCCACAACTAAATTCTAGTTCTTATAATAATCGTCAACCAATTGAGCAGGTATTGGCGATTGGCTCAGAAGGCTGGCGGCAGTCTATCAAAGTGCGGCAAATTCACACGACGGTGCGGCAAAACTTGCTCAAAGGTAAAGGCAATGCTGCTAAAGGTGTCATACCCGATGCCGACCAACACCACAATGTAGATGGCAGCTGGAACACCGACTATTGGGGTATTCCTATCAATCAAACCGATATGATTGCTACCCATTTGCAGTTTTCATTATTGATTATGCGTGGGCTACGGCTGCTTGGCGCCCGTATCAGCAGCGAGGAAGCAGAAGGTATCTTACATCTCTGGAATCTTGCCAGCTATTGGATGGGCGTTGATTTACAGCGCTTACCAAAAGATGAAGCCGCTTGTTGGGAATGGCTTTATACCTATTTATCAATTCAGCAGCTTGATTTTAAAATGGGTCAGCCACTGGCAAAAGCCCTGCACGATTTACCGCGGCAGCTGATGGGCGAGGACAATCGCCGTGGGCGTTTCGTTGAGATGGTCAATGCCAGCGTGACTCGTACCTTGGTCGGCGATGATATCGGCGATGGGCTGGATTTGCCAAAATCGAAAATCCGTTTTGGCGTCTTATCTTCGGTGCCGATTCTTTTTGCGCTCGATACCGCACGCCAGCACAATCAAACGGTGGCGGGAAAATTAGAAGCCTTCCGTGCTAAACGCCAAGATAATATGAATTGGTGGTTAAAGAAAAACGACGATTATTATAAATAACTTGTGCTAATTACAGTTACTTTAAGAAGAATAATCACTCAGTATTAGATAAAACCAATAACGAATAATATTATGCAAATCTATAACCATAACCAGAGGGCATAAGTCGAATATTATTAGTAGTAAATAGAATATATCAAGCCATTATCAACCGCCTCTACAATAACTATAATAAATCCGCAAAAGACGCGCTTGGTTTGATTAGAAAATGGTTTTACTGTAAACAATTCAATAAATCACCGCAAGCGACTGACGTATTAATTACGCGTATCTTGAATGCGGTAATACCACTCAAGTTGCCGATCAAACCCCGTCTCTAGCAAGCTGGCGATGACGCGTCCTGTCAGACCCCATATTGTTTCGCCATCCACTTGCCAGCTTGGCGTGAGGATGGTCGCGGTCTGACCTTGCATCGTATACTCTATCGCATACTCAACGGTAGGCTGCGTCAGCAAGGTTTCAAAATCTGCCCAAAAGATACGCGAGATTTCATCAAGCTCCGGCACTAACAGTAAATCTGGCGCAATTAGCGCCACAATGGGACGCACACTCATGCCACTTTTAGAGGTTTGAATCGGTAACTGACCAAGTAGCTGGACTTTATTGGGTGGCAGCGCGGTCTCTTCGCAGGCTTCACGCAAGGCGGTGATGACATTATTACCATCGCTGGCGTCATGTTTACCGCCTACGCAAGAGACTTCGCCGGCATGACTGTTCATGTGAGCAGCGCGGCGCGTCAGTAGCAGCTTGGGATGGCGCTCATGAGTGATGGCAACCAATACCGAGGCATCAGCAATCGGTGTCTGATACAGACTCTCTAAAATGCGCTCGCTAAGAGAAGTATGAGAGTTGTGGTATAACGCAGGATTGGTGACCGCATTTAAGGTCTCATGCTGCACGCGTTCCGCCAACTTTCTAATAGTGGGATAACGAATAAAGTCTGGCACAGCGACGGAAAATTCATCGAAATGGACAGACTGCGGGGGGAGTAACATTATTATTGCCCTATGTTTTTATTAGTATCAAGCATCAATGCCGTTAAACATAAATAACCATTAAATAGCCATTAAATAACCATTAAATAAGATGCTGATTACGCAAGTAAGCACTTTAAGATTACATGTTTTTAGGAAATATTTGTGGATAAGATTTTTTCATTAAATAAAATGCAGGGCAAGACCGATGATTGCCCGCAAAGATTGCCATTAATTATCATTGCCCTTGCTTGGGTTGGCGGTACTTTCGCCACCGCCATACTGGCGCTACTGGGCAGCTGGCAAAACGTCGCTATGATTTTGGGCTCATTTGGTGCCAGCTGTTTGCTTATTTTTGCCTATCCAGAGAGTCCATTTGCCCAGCCTAGAAACATCGTTGGCGGGCATCTTATCACCACTTTTACGGGGCTATCGTTTTTGACCTTGTTTGGTATCGAGTGGTGGAGCTTGTCGCTGGCGGTCGGTACAGCGATTGCGCTGATGCTATTGCTGCGCGTACCGCATCCACCCGCCGGCTCTAATCCACTAATCGTCATGCTCGGCGGCGTCAACTGGCATTTTTTAGTCACCCCTACGCTAATCGGTGCGCTTGCCTTGGTTGCAGTGGCGCTGATTTATAACAATATCGGTCGCGGTCGCCATTATCCGCGTTATTGGTAAATCCATCCTTCAAGGTAAAAGGTAAAGCGATCATTTATTATTCAACATCAGTCTAGTCTAGACTAGCGTAATCTAAAAGCGGCTGCATATACTTTATGTGACTGGACTGATGCGCAATCGCAGCGCTGACAATGACGCTTAAAAAACCTTATTTCATAAACGTAAGCCTAGCTACCATCAGTTTAGCAAAAATGTGTGCTTTTTATTATCACGACCAGTGCGATGGAAATTTGTGTTATCTTAGGCTTCATAGCTATGATGCCAGCTGACAAGCGAACGTCATAACATAAGAATTATAATTCTTACAACACCGATAACCTTTTTTCCATCTTTCGTTTATCTTATATAAGGCAGTTGATATGTGCTATTGTCTACAATGCGGCCATGAAGCAGAACGCAAAATACCAGCCACCGATAATATGCCGCGTTTGGTATGCCCAAACTGCAATTATATTCACTACGAAAATCCAAAAGTGATTTGTGGCTCACTGGTCGTACATAAAAATAGAGTGCTATTATGCCGCCGTGCGATTGAGCCGCAATATGGCTTATGGACGTTGCCCGCAGGCTTTATGGAAAATGGCGAAACCATGGCAGAAGGCGCGGCGAGAGAAAGCTTTGAAGAGGCGGAAGCAGTGGTTACCAACCCGCATTTATATTGCTTATATGATATTCCTGATATCGGGCAAATCTATAGCATTTATATCACCGAGCTAAAAGACGGCGCTTACGGTATTGGCTCTGAAAGTCTGGACTGCGCGTTATTTGCTGAAGAAGACATTCCATGGGATAAGCTTGCCTTTGAAGCCGTGCGCCGTACCTTAAAAAGCTACTTTGCCGACCGCAAGGAGTTTGACGACCATACCGACTTCCCTATTCATCAAGATTTGATTGGCAAAGACCAAGCGATTAAGCGTTATTAATACAGCTTTTTAAAATACTTACCGGCAATAAAAACCGCCGCTTTCAATACAAACACTGAGAGCGGCGGTTTTTTTATACAGTCAATGATTTGCGATGACTGATTTTGCGCTAAATTAACAACTAGCTTTTAATTTTACAAACGTTAAAGCCTAACTCTTTTACGGCTTCTTCTTTATCATACGGCGCTAGTACCGCTCGCACGTGTTTTTGACCTTGCAGATATTGCTTAGCGACGCGCTGCAAGTCAGCAACCGTCACAGATAATATCGCCGCGCGCATTTTACGCTGCCAGTCGACGCCGCGATGATGCAGATTGGCAAAGCAGGCTTTTACCGCCTCGCCTGCTGGAGAGCCAGGTTTATCCATACCTGAGATAATACCCAAAATCGCTTCTTCTAATTGCTCATCGGTTTGCGGCTCATTCAATAACCATTCGATACTGGCATCAAAATGGGCAAAAGTTTCAGCACACTGTGGATCGCGATAGCTAAAGAACTTAAAGGCGCACGCGTTGGCATCGTAACCTGCGCCGCCGCCATAAGCACCGCCGCGCTCACGAATGGCGCTATGCAAGTAGCCATTTCGTAAATATGGCGCCAACACCATTAAGGCAGCAGTATCAGGATGGTCTGCGGCTGGCACAGAATAAGCACTGGCATTATGATAGACGTTGGTCGGCACTAGCCACGCCAAATCGTCAGCGGTAACCTCTTCTAGTTGAGCGCCATCATTCTTACCATTGAGCGCCGAGTCTAACTGTAAATCTGCAAACTCACTTGGAATGTTCGCTTCAATAGCCGTTTCAGTATGGCTTAATTTTTCCGCAATTTGTGGCGCTTTACTGTCTTTCCAGCTCTCAACAATCAAATTGCTTAAGCGTTCGGTTTGCTCGGCTTCACAAATAATGACGGCGTGTTTTGGCAAGCTTATTATACGCTGATGTAAATCCATCAAGCTAATGGCCAACTTATCCCACTGCGCATCATCAGTACTGGCATGGGTTAAGAAGTCTTTGAGCGCGTTTAGTGCTGGCAGCCCGCTACGCACATATTCTAACTGCGCTTGACGACTCATGCCGCGACTGGCGGTTTGCATAGCATACGAATGCCCAGAACCGGCAAGGTTTGATTGCCAACCAGCTGCGCGCTGCTGCAAAATCTCTTTAATACGGTCATGCTCGCTAAAGACGCTGTGCTCTATGACTTCTTTAAGCAAATCAATGGCTTCAGGCTTACGATTTAGCGCGCGTGTAGCGACGACGAAGTAGCTGCTAATCGCTTGACTGTCATCGATATTGGTGCGCTGACTGATACGCGCCGTCACCCCTGATGAATGCGCCGCTTGCTTGGCCTGCATTTCATGTGCGCTTAGCGAATCCGTGCCCAGTTCTGACAATAAACTCAGATAAATAGGTAACAATGGATGATTAATCACTTCATCAACCGGTAGCTCGCTGGTGTTCTGATGACCAATCGCATCGGTCAACGGTACAATTATTTGATAATAGTATAAACCATTGGTACCGGCCTCATATTCAAATAAGGTGCTGTCTTGCCCGCTTAAATTCACTTGTTTTTGCGTGCCTTGTTTAAAGCTGATATCGGTCGGGACATCTTCTAAGCCAACTTTTGGCAATAAGCTTAAATCATCAGGCGCAGCTTGGCGCGCTGCCAAATCTAACGCTTGTTGTTTTAAGATGGCTTTATCGTCAGCAGTCAAATCCATCGCAATAGTATCAAGACGGGTTTGCTCAGCGGCTGCCAGACGGGCGGTTTTTTCACTGTCAGGTGTCAACGTGACTCGGACACGGTGTTGATTGTCTAACAAGTGCTGCTTAATTAAATTGGGTAACCACTGTTCGTCCTTTACTTGCTCACGCAGCCACTGCAAATGCTCATCAACTTCCCAGACATCGATAGGGTTGCCATCATGAATCGCCGTGCTAAAGCCTTCTAGCATGAGATTTAGACCATACGGCATGCTATCGCCGCCGATATGGCGCTGATCAATCTCGATTTGGTGCAGAATCGTCTCAATGGTTTCATCATCAATCGGTTGGCTCGCGACCTCTTTAAGCAAATCAAGAATGCCCTGCTCTACCGCTTCGGCGTGTTCAGGGTTAGAACCGCGCAGACCGGTATAAAAGACCATTTCATAATGACTGTCATCCAAACCTAGTAGCGGACTTGGCGCTTTACCAAGTGGATGGCTGTCCAAATACGCACGCAATGGCGAACCAGCATGCTCAACCAACACACCTTCTAATAGACGCAGTGCCAAACGCTGCTTGGGATCGGTAATTGACGGCAATAACCACGCCACCACATGGTGAGTTTGGTCTGGACCGGCTTCATCAGCAGTATAAGTATCAACCGCGCTAATTGGTGCAGACAGACGTTTTTCTGGACGTGAAACGTGCTTTTTACCCGCTTCAAACTGAATCAAGGCATCGTCATGAATTTTCGCTTGCGTTTGGGCAACTGGAATATTACCAAAGCTCATGATTACGCTGTTTGACGGATGATAATGGCTCTGATGAAATTCAACCAGCTCATGATGGGTCAAATCAGGAATATCAGCAGGATCGCCGCCCGAATTATAATGATAGGTCGTCGTTGGGAACAAATGATGGGCGACCGTATGATATAACTGGTCAATCTCGCCGCTCATCGCGCCTTTCATCTCATTGAAAACAATACCTTTAAACTGCAGTTTATCATTTTCATCTAATTCTACGCGAATACCTTCTTGGGCAAAATCGAGTGGATGAATATTGGGGAAAAACGACGCATCAAGATAAACAGCCAGTAAGTTAAAGTAGTCATTTTTATTTTGGGTGGCATACGGATAGGCAGTCCAATCGGCGGCGGTCATGGCATTCATAAAGGTGTTTAATGAACGTTTAATCATCGAAAAGAACGGGTCGCGGACAGGGAACTTTTCAGAGCCACACAAAGCCACGTGCTCTAAAATATGCGCCTCACCTTTTGAGTCCATTGGCTGGGTACGAAAGCCGACCAAAAAGGCATTTTCATCGCTTGGATGCGCCAAATGGTAATGCATGGCGCCTGTCTTGACGTGCTGGCTTATCAATACGTCCATCGACAATGCATCGATATGACGGTGCTCAAGCAGCTCAAACGCTGGATGTAGGGTTAAATCAGCGGTAAATGGCGTGTCAGTCATAGTTGTCCTTATAGAGTAACCTGATAGCTTCTTCGTTAAGCGCTCATGTGGCCGTTAACTGATAAAGCATCTCAGGATAAACAATCAAAAATGGAAAGGTTTATATTTATAAAATTGATTGGTCTAAAATTAATAGCGTTGTAAAAGTTATAAAAATAGCAGTGTTATACAAAATATAGGTAATCTTTAAATAGAGTGGCAATTATCAGCTAAAAAGGATTTGCCTAACGAAACTAGATGGGGCTTAGGGCTTGATAAGTCAAGATAGCGCTAGGAGAAAAATAATAACGCTTCAACAATACATCATAAAGATAGTGTGGAATTAACAAAGCATACTTAACAGCAGTCAGTAGTAGTGCTATAGTTGAAATCATCTGTCAAAAGGAGCAGCTCATGAGTTACGAACATATTTTATTGGTCACCGACTTGATGTCCGACGCTGATGTGGTCGCCCAAAAGGCCAAACGTATCGTCGAGAATCGTCCGAACGCCAAATTATCGGTATTACATATTGTCAAAGATACCATGGTCGGCTTTGGCTATGAGCTGGTGCCTGCCTCAAGCTTATACGATGAAATCGATGATGAACGCTGCCAAGAAGCGCGCGCCAAACTGGCTCAGTTTTTGGAGCGTAATGACTTGCACGCGGTCAACTCTGAAGTAACAACCGCTATCTCTAACAGTGAAGGTATCGTCAATTATTGCCATAAGCATGACGTTGATTTATTGGTCATCGGTCGTCATGAGCGCCACGGTATCTCGGCTTGGCTAAGTGGCGCGACGGCAGATAATATCTTGCCAAACGTTCCATGCGACAGCTTAGTGGTGCGACTCGATAAACCCGTTAATAAATAAGCCTAAGAACAGACCAAGCATCGTTCCGAAGTTATTTAAAATTATTAAAAAATCTCATTAACAAAAGCGCACTGTATGACAGTGCGCTTTTTTATTATTCGTGAAAACAGTAAATTTTCTCACCAATAATTTTACACGTATTGCTAACGTGAATCCTCTCTTAAAATATCGATAAAGCTTTGCCAAATGGGGCTTTGATGACGCGCTTTGTGCCAAACTAGCCACCACGTGCGCGCTAAATCAATACCCGCTACTTTCACCTGCACCAACTTCCCTGCTGCTAGTTCTGCTTCAATGACATACTGCGATAAGCAGCCAAGACCGATATCGGCGCTGACCATATGCTTAATCGCTTCTGACTGCTGAATCGCCATGACAATCTCGGCATGTGGCAGATGCTGCAATAACTGCTCATCGATGATTTGCCGCGTCCCCGAACCCGCCTCTCGTACCAGTAATGGCAGCCTTGCCAATTGTTCCGCGCTGAGCTCATAGCATTTTTCTTTCTCATTATAGGTCATGTCTGTCAACCATTTGCTATTAGATTTAGCAAATACCATCAAGGTATCGGTGCGCCAAGCGCGCTGCTCAATCACTTTCATATCTGTCGGGCGCGGCATACCTTCTACAAGCGCAATATCGATATTTAACTGCTCAACCTCGCCGACTACTTCTTGGGTATTAGCAATATACATATCGATATGGGCATCGGGTAGCGCTTCGTACAATTTGGCAAGCAGCGGTGGCAATACATAATTACCGATAGTCGTGCTAGCACCAATATGAATCTGCCCTGCTTGATGCTTATGATAATGCTCAAGGGTTAAAGCTTGTCCCAAAATCGCTTGTGCCTGTATATAAATAGGATGAGCATTTGGATGCTGATTAAGCCTGCGACCGACGCGCTCAAATAGCGGCATTTGCAACCGCGCCTCCAGCTCAGTGAGCGCACTGCTGACCGCTGACTGCGATAAATGCAGCTCTTCACTGGCACGGCTGGTACTGCCAGTTTGATAAATACTGACAAACACTGATAGCTGCTTAAGGGTAATCCTCGGTAGCAGCTGCATAACTTTTTTCATGATTGGATTACCTCTTGCACTGGCCTTTTGTCTTTAACTAATTAGGACACAACCTAGCCTACAACAACTTCTTAACCTAAAAAATCGATAGTTTATATCTTATTAATCTGTTTTTATTATAAATCGGTTTGTCTTATACTGTCTATTCATAAGCTTATGCTTATTTCGATTATAGATAATAAAGAATAGGATGCGTACGAAATGAACGCAATAGCACAAACCATGAATAATTACTTCCCGCATAACCGTCATGCGATGGGACTTATCGTCGTGCTGATTGGGAGCTTGTTTTGTTTGTGGTTAAATATCAGCCTAGACACATGGTCAAATGGACACATTGTTGGTCTGTCATCGTTGACGCTAGCAATTTTACTTGGCATGGTACTTGGCAATACAGTTTATCCAAATTTTTCTGATCAATTAAGCGCGGGTGTTAGTTTTGCTAAAGGTCAAATTTTACGCCTTGCCATTATATTTTATGGTTTTAAACTGACTTTAACCCAAGTCGCAAGCGTTGGTATGCCAGCCGTAATGACGGATGCACTGATACTGACCTCGACATTTTTAATCACTTATTGGCTCGGTACAAAGTGGCTTAAAGTCGATAAGCAAACGACGCTATTGATCGGCTCAGGGGCCAGTATTTGTGGCGCTGCAGCGGTAATTGCCGCAGAACCTGTGGTCAAAGCCGAAGCGCATAAAGTCACCATTGCCGTTGCCACCGTGGTGGTCTTTGGCACGATTGCTATGCTGCTCTATCCATTTTTATATCAACTTGGCTGGTTACAACCTTGGCTAAACGCTCAGCAATACGGCATTTATACTGGTTCAACCATTCATGAAGTGGCGCAAGTGGTGGTCGCAGGTAACGCCGTTAGCACCGAGGTTGGCAATACAGCGGTCGTGACCAAGATGATTCGCGTTATGATGCTCGCCCCTTTCTTATTAATATTGTCTTTTGCCTTAACCAAAACCAGTAGCGATAATGGCGAAAAACCATCATTTATCAATCGCGTGCAACAAGTGAAAGTTCCTTGGTTTGCCTTTATCTTTATTTTGGTGGTGGTATTGCATACGTGGATACCGATGACGGCAAGCTTTGAACACAGTATGGTCATGCTTGATGATGTGTTATTGACGATGGCAATGTTTGCCCTTGGTTTGACCACGCATATGAGTGCCATTAAACAAGCTGGCGTCAAACCATTGATACTCGGTGCCATTATGTTTACTTGGTTAATTATCGGTGGCGGCTTGATCAATATTGGCATCGCTTCACTATAAAAAAGCTATTAACGCACCAATAAAACTAACAATGCCGACGATTATTCCTATAATCGTCGGCATTGTTGTCCTAAGACTTTATTCAACACTTTACTATTTATTTATCAAAAGCAATAAACATAAATAATAGGCGAAAAAAAACGAACCCTAAGGCTCGTTTTTTTATTCATCTTGCTCTAGTTGTCTATAAAGACGAATTAGATAGCAACGATGTTATGTGCTTGTGGGCCTTTTTGGCCTTGAGTTACAGTGAACTCAACTTCTTGGCCTTCAGCCAAAGTTTTAAAACCTGAACCAGTGATTTCGCTGTAATGAGCAAAAACGTCTGCGCCATTTTCTGGAGCGATGAAACCAAAGCCTTTAGCTTCGTTGAACCACTTAACTGTACCTTTTTGAACGTCTGACATAGTCATAACCCTGATATTTAATTTATTTTTGGCCTAATTGGCCGATAACGCTTGCAAATAGCTACTGAACGATAAATATTAAAACGAAGGATTATAACTAATACTACGAGGTAATGATTTGGTGCAGAACTGCTCTTAAGCTTGGAAGTATTATAGGTGGCCTAGCGCAGTATCGCAAGCCTTATCTTATCTTTAGTGTAACAAAGCGCAATTATTGGCTATTTTTTGCACTTATTTGCTTTATTTTTAGATACTTAACAAAAATTTTAAGCATTTAACCGCTAAGTATAGGCATTTGGCAAACGAAATAAATATATAGCGACGCTACTACATACCGCTGCAACTAGCCACGCTACCCATAGCGTATCGGCTGGCAAGCGATAAAATAACATCGCCGTCGATATAGACATCATAATCGTGGCTAACCACTTGGCATATAGCGGAACAGCGCGGCGCTCTTCCCAATCGCGAACAAACTTACCAAAATACTTGTGATTAATCAGCCAAAAATGAAAGCGTCGTGAGCTTCGTGCCCAGCAACCTGCTGCTAATAAGATAAAAGGCGCGGTCGGCATCACGGGTAATAATGCGCCAATAATTCCCAAGACAAAAAATATCCAACCAAATATCAAAAATGCCCAACGCACCGCTGGGCTATTGTGTTGATTGGTCTTTGGGCGGTAGTAGAAGTGCTTTTTTTGGCTCATAAAGGATGTCGTTGGATAGTGGATATCGTTGGATAGTGTCAGATAATCAGGTTTTGGCCGGCAAATTTATGACAAAGACGGCGGCTTATAGAACTCACTAAGGATGCCGTATGAGGAGATATGCTACAAGACTATTTTTATGAGGGTTTTGCTATCAATCGGTATGTTTGGTTAGTGATTGGGTAAGTACCAATTACAGATAGTGCGCTCTTCTATTAACACGTCGATTGAAAGCGCCTATAAGATTGAAAGCGCTTATAAAAAGCCGTCACAAATGAGAACTGTTATAAAGGACGGTTAACGAGCGTCAGTCATCACCTTTCATTGTCATTCCTGATACGCTTGCATCACCGCTTACAAGTCGTCTATGATAATGCAGTAGCTATCGATAATAGTCATTAGCAGTACGGATTCATGAGCAGTACTGATCAAAAATAATGCAGCACCACTCAATCTTGTCGGGGTGCTTTGCTTTTAACCTTGTAACGATTGTTAAAACCATCGCTGAGAGACACCCGTGAACCTGAAGCAGTTAGCACTGACGTAGGAAACAAGCATGACAGACCCTAAGCAGTCTATGAATAAGAGAAACCTCTACCTGACGCGCTGATCTGATAGCGCCTTACATGTTGAGATTTTGCCTTTCTTGTTTTACCTTTTTTGTTTTATTTAAACAGCATCAGTCTGATTGTTTTCTATCATTAAAAAGGAAACAACCATGCAGTCAACCACCAAACTGACCCTCACCCTCGAATGGTTTTTGAACCCTGATCACCTGCCCTTTATCGCGGGTGTGACCACAGGCGCGTATGAGCAAGCAGGGCTAGATATCACCATCATTGAGCCTGATGACCACTATGATGGCTTTGCTGAATTGCAAAATCAAAGCATCGATCTGCATGTGAATGAGCCAATTCATCTGTTTGAGCATTACGCGCCTAATCTGCGTGCGCTTGGCTGTTTTTTTGAGACCGATGGCGGCATATTGATGCAGCAATCCAGCATGGATAAGCTCAAGAACAATCAACCGATTCGCGTTTGTACCCCAGCGGCTGAAGAAAAAACCAATCGCATTGGCTTTGAGATATTAGCCCGCTATGCCAAGAAAAACGGCTTTAGTATCAGCCGTGATAATGTGACCTTTGTACAAAAAGACTTCTACCATATAAAAAACCTGCAAGAAGACCTAAGTCTCGATGGTGCATGGCTGTGCTTTTATAACTTTGAAGGGGTTGAGGCGACTCATGAAGGTTTAGACTTTACGTTTATCGATCAGCATCTGTCCCCTTATCCGAATTTTTCGGCGTTAGAAATCCTCACGACTGATGAGACTTATAGCGCGAAAAAAGACGCGATAGATACCTTTATCCAAGTGACCAATCAAATGACAGAACACTGTAAAAGTGAGCCTAAGTCTGCGCGCCGCATGTATTATGACTATAGTCAAACCGACGCAGATGCCTTGATGGATGCGATTATCGATAATACGCTAGGTAGATTGATCACGCCTATCAAGCCTGATGCGAGTAAGTGGCAAGAGCTGCGCGAGATGCTGGCCGAGATCGATATTGTGACGTTGACTGATGAGCAATATCAATCGCTGTGGGCGCTGTAGGCGTTAAAATAGTTTGAGTAATAAAAAACCGCCATCGTGGTTGCTGTGGCGGTTTTTTTGAGTGAAGCTGAGTTAGTGCAAAACAGCTGATATCGGGCTTTGACGGGTGAACTTAAGCGTTATTGGTACGGTATCGTCAATAGCAAGATTGCTTAAAGGCGCGCGTTGTCCAACGGTGAGATGGTTCATGGTGTTCCTTAACGTTGAGTATGTCGTTTAACTGCTACGATTATCTGCCAAGTTAATATAGCGAATAATACATAAAAAATTAAACTAATAAATTCAAACCCCCTTCTTTCTTGTATAAACCTAGAAAAAGGTAAAAAACTTTTAGCACCATCATTTAGATACTTGGCTATAGTGTGAATAGGTTCAGGAAGAATATATATATTACTCTGGTACCATGCTACATAGAATTCATAAGAACCTACGTAAAAGCATAAAGATAATACTAATAATAAAAATGGCCTTATATAGCTTCTTCCAAAGCTAGAGGTTATATAATTAGTAAAAAAAACTATTTTTTCTGAATAATTACCATCTGAAGCTATTAGTTCCTTGCTGTATGCGTTCATTTCTTCAACAAAAAATCTATTCGCTTCCAGTTGGTTGCCAACATCGTCGAAAGACTTTTTAATAATTCTAAATGTTTCTCGATTAGTATTTTTTGGGCTGATTATAGTTTTTAAAAAATTGGGCTGTTCTTTTAAATTAGAATTTTCAAAATCCAGACCTGATAGGAACTTAGTGTTTCTAAAGTTAGAGAAACTCATAAAAGTGGTATATATAAATTTAGCCTGATATTCTTCTGTGTTTTTATCAACTGCTCCAAACTTGACTCCTTCAAATCCAGCAAAGCCATTAAAAATACTTTTATAGAAATAAGACTTCTCAAACTCACTTTCAAATGAGTCAAATACTTTTTCTACATTAGAGTTTCTAAACTCCAAAATATTAATTACACTATTTTTTATTTCAAATTTAGATTCAAATTCAGTATCTTCGATACAAAGCTTATTTATTTTCATTAAATTTAACTTCAAACTAGACTTAAAAACACTTGATAAAATTGTCAAGTTCGAAATTCTACTTTTTGCATCTTCTTCACAATCGAATATATCTGCACTAATACTCATGTCGCAGATAGTTAAATTACTATTAAATACACAGCCTGAAAATAAAGTATTTTCGACAGAGTCATTATCATCAGTTGGGATGACTCGTGTCCACCCATCAAAAGTGCATTCAGAGAATAATGAGTCAATATCATTATCTAACAGTGTTATTGGATGGATTGTAAAGTTGCTATTGAAGTAACAGTTTTGAAAGAAAAAACTTATATTTTTTATATATAAATTATCTAGGTAAAATTCACAATTAACAAAGTGTATTCCTTTGAACATTCTTAATGTCTTAAAATAATCAAAACTATCTTTGCTATCTCTAGTTGGAAACCTTATACCTGAAAACACTATATCAATTTCACAAAAAAACCTTTCTATTACAGTCGATAAATAAAGATCTCTACTAGTATTAAGATATGCTTTTAATTCATAAATTAACTGATTAGCATGATGGTTTAGACCTTTGTAACTATAATAGTCATCTTTAAAGTACCTCAATATATAACTATTTAATAAGTTGGTAAATTCTGATAGTAAACCATTATACCAATCTGTGCGATAATCACCCTTTTCACAATGTAAGGCACACTTATCCAATGTGCCGAACGTAAGATTTAAGCAATCATCTATTTTACATTTTACTTTTGTAGTGAATATATTTGAATGAACAGAACTCTTGGTCTTGGATGGATTCACTAATGTGTATTTCATTACAACGCCTTTGACTCTTTCATCGCGGTCAACTGCCCCTCTAACTTAGCCAGTTTAATCTTTTCAGCCTCAACCGCTTCTGCAGATGCTTTACTTTATATAAATATATTCGAGTTCATATTAATAAACCATAGATAAAAGCATACAAATATTCAGTTATTTATCAGAACCAAGATTTACTTATAGAACCTACCAGTAGACAATAAAAAACGCCATCACAATCGTGACGGCGTTTTCTACTTATATAGATATTTACGCTTTATTTACAACGCTTTAAGCTCCTCCATCTGCCCCGCCATAGTCTTAATCTGACCTTCTAACTCAGCCAGTTTCGCCTTCTCAGCATCGACTACTTCGGCTGGCGCTTTACTGACAAAGCCTTCATTAGAGAGCTTGCGCGAGATACCTTCGGCTTGCTTTTGTAGCTTATCAAAAGATTTACCCAGACGTTTTAGCTCAGCGGTCGGGTCAATCAGTCCTTTCATGGGTACAAGGACGCGTAGCTGGCCAACCATGCTCGATGACGATAGTGGCACCTCATCACCGTCTTTTAGAAGGGTTAAGCTCTCCACTTTCGCTAATGCCTTAAATTGATTGGCAATGCGCGATAGGCGCTGCTCTTCCTCATTAGAGATATTTTGTAGTAGCACAGGCAAGCGCACCGCGTTACCGAGTTTCATCTCGCCTCTGATATTACGGACGCTAGCGATCAGCTCTTGTAACCAGTCCATATCAGACTCGGTTTGCTCGCTAATCAGCGTGCTATCGGTTTGCGGGTAGTCAGCGATGACGATGCTGTCGGTGTTTTTGCGATCTAGCAGCGGCGCGATGGTTTGCCAAATCTCTTCGGTCAGATACGGCATAATCGGATGGGTGAAGCGCATGGAGCTCTCAAGCACATGCAGCAGTACGTAGCGGATTTGCGCTTTACGCTCGTCTGTCACTGAGTCATCATTGAGACTGGCTTTGGCAAGCTCAACGTACCAATCGCAGTACTCGTTCCAAATAAACTCATAGATATCATGGCTGACCATGTCAAGGCGATACTGGTTAAAGTGCTGATGGATATTTTGGACACTAGAATTTAGACGACTCATAATCCATTTTTCGGGTAGCTCCCACACCTCAGGCTTCGCGCTTTGGTCAATAGGCAGTGCGCTCCCCTCTTTATCGACACAGTTCATCAGTACAAAACGGCTGGCGTTCCAGATTTTATTACAGAAGTTACGATAGCCCTCAACGCGTTTCAGATCGAAGTTAATATCGCGGCCCGTGCTCGCCAAGGAGGTAAAGGTGAATCTCAATGCATCCGTACCGTAAGCCGCGATGCCTTCAGGGAACTCTTTACGCGTTTGCTTCTCAATTTTCGCCGCGTCTTTTGGGTTCATCATATTGCTGGTACGTTTTTCTACTAGCGTCTCCAAATCGATACCATCGATGATATCGATTGGGTCGAGAACGTTGCCTTTTGATTTGGACATTTTTTGTCCTTGGCCATCACGGACGAGACCATGGACATAAACGGTCTTAAACGGTACTTGCGGGCTGCCATCGTCGTTTTTGACAAAATGCATGGTCAGCATAATCATGCGCGCGACCCAAAAGAAAATAATGTCAAAGCCCGTGACCAAGACGCTGGTCGGGTGAAAGGTTTTAAGTACGCGCGGATCAGCGTTCGGGTCTGCCCAGTCAAGCGTACTAAACGTCCAAAGTCCCGAGCTAAACCAGGTATCGAGCACATCATCGTCTTGGCGCAATTTAACATCGTCGCTTAGATTGTATTTAGTACGCACTTCCGCTTCATCACGGGCAACATAAATCTCACCAGTCGCATCGTCGTACCATGCAGGGATACGATGTCCCCACCATAGCTGACGGCTGATACACCAGTCTTGCAAGTCCGTCATCCACGCCATATACATATTTTTATATTGCGCAGGAACGAACTCAATTCGGCCATCTTCTACGGCATCAATCGCAGGTTTGGCAAGCTTACTGACGGCCACGTACCATTGATCGGTCAACCACGGCTCAACGATCGTACCACCACGCTCAGCACGTGGGGCTTTGAGTGCGTAGTCTTCGATATCCTCTAGCCAACCTTGCTCGCCCGCTTGCTCAACCAAGAATTTACGCGCCGCAAAACGCTCAAGTCCTGCATATTCACTTGGCGTGGTTTCTAATGTCGGCTCACGTGTTTGTAGGTCAGGATAAACTTCCATCGCAGGTAAGATATTGGCGCGTTCATCAAGGATATTAATCAATGGCAAGTTATGACGACGACCAAGCTCATAGTCATTAAAATCATGGGCTGGGGTGATTTTTACGCAGCCAGTACCAAATTCGATATCAACATAATCATCGGCAACGATAGGAACAATGCGACCAGTAATCGGCAAGGTAATGGTTTTGCCAATCAAGTGCGCGTAACGCTCGTCCTTTGGATTGACGGCAACGGCGGTATCGCCAAGCAAGGTTTCAGGGCGCGTGGTGGCAACGACCAGATAGTTTTTACCCTCTTGGGTCGTTAAGTCTTTATCGGTGAAATGATAGCGGAAATGCCATAAGCTACCCTTTTCATCGACGTTTTCTACTTCTAAATCCGATAGCGCCGTTTGGAACTTAGGATCCCAGTTGACCAGACGCTTACCACGATAAATCAAGCCATCATCGAATAGGCGTACAAATACTTCTTTTACCGCATTCGACAAACCATCGTCCATGGTAAAGCGCTCACGTGACCAGTCGACTGAGCTGCCCAAACGACGAATTTGACGGGTGATATTGTCGCCCGACTCTTCTTTCCATTCCCAGACTTTATCGATGAAATCTTCGCGCGTCATATCACGGCGCTTCAAACCTTGCGCCTCCAAACGACGCTCAACGACCATTTGGGTGGCAATACCCGCATGGTCGGTGCCCGGTTGCCAAAGCGTGTTGTCACCATCCATACGGTGATAACGGGTTAGTGCGTCCATGATGGCATTGTTAAAGCCATGACCCATATGCAGTGAACCGGTGACGTTTGGTGGCGGCAAGGCGATAGAGAACGACTCGTCTTTATCAAAGCTTGGCTTAAAATAACCGTTTTCTTCCCAACCTTGATACATGCCTGCTTCGACATCGCTTGGATTATAGGCGTTCTCTAATTGACTTAAGGCGGCCTGAATCGATTGTGTCAGGTTGCTCTTGGTGTTGCTCTTGGTATTATCAGGGGTATTAGAAGTACTCATAATAGAATGGTCTTTTATTAAAAATGAAGGTGGTCAAACAAAGTTATCGAAAAATAGGGAAAATAATTAATAGAGTGATTTTAACGCAGATGGGCAGATTTTGTTAGATGCTAAGGACATTTATCAGTCTTCAATAGCGGCAGGGGCCAATTTACAACAGTAATCGGCTGAACACTCAACATAATAAACGCTGCGCATACGCTAGAATAAAGAGAAACCTAAATTATTATCAGATAAACAGCGAGCCGACCGTGTCTAAAGATAGCGAGCACAACGATAACAATAATAGTAGCAATAGCAGCCACTCTAAAGCTGAAAAAAGAGAGGATGTACGCTCTATAGCTGCTGAAGAAAATAGTACTGAAGACAAAGTAGAAGGCGATACTGAGGCGCAGAGCGACTCCGATACCACAGAAAACTTAGAGGACGAAGATTTCTCTGAGGATATTAGCGAAGAAGACAAAGAGACCATCAAAAAAGTCGCCAATGATGACAATTTCAGCCAAGCAAAAAGCTATGCCAGTATCTTGGTTGAGCAGGTGATGGATGCCAGAGAAACCTTTGAGCGCTCGCTTGGCTCGTTATTTACCAGTGCTTTTACTGCTGGGCTTGAGATTGGCATCAGCTTCTTTATGATTTTATCGGCTTTTGCGCTTTTGAGTGGCGTGCTCCCGAGCCATTACGCGATCGTCCTCGCTTCCCTACTTTATCCGATTGGCTTTATTATTGTCGTCATCGGTCAATCGCTTTTATTTACCGAACAAACCTCTCTTTTAAGCCTTCCTGTACTCAATAAAATCGAACCCTTACATAAATTGCTACGCCTTTGGGGCATTGTCATCGCCGGTAACGTCGTTGGTGGCTGTTTATTTGCCGCTTTGATGATCGGACTAGGTTTAAATATGCAGCTGTTTAGCGTCAGTGACATCGATGCCTATGCCGAGCATATCTTAGGGTTTAGATGGTGGGTGATATTTGGTAGCGCCATCTTGGCAGGCTGGATGATGGGTATCACCGCCTGGCTTGTGACCTCGGCGCGCGATACCCTAAGTCGCATTGTTTTAGTGACCTTGATTACTGGCAGTATTGGCTTTTTAGGTTTGCATCATAGTATCGTCGGTAATATCGAGATATTTTCTGCTTTGCTTTATGGCAATACCGTCAGCTTAGCGCGCTATTTGCTATTTTTGGCGGTGATATTGGTTGGCAACACCGTTGGCGGGGTGGTGTTTGTCGCGGTACTAAAAAACCGTACCTTCTTGTTTGATATTGCTAAGGTCAAAGAAGAAACTGCCAAAGACAAACCAAACGAAGTCAACAATATAAACAGCCGTATAAATACCCGACGACCTTATTAACAATAATTAGCAGTAAAATCCTTAAGCTAATTTCCCATAACAGATTTTAAGCATTTAAACCTGTTATGGGATTTTATGAACGAGTGATATATAGTAAATTCCATTTAGAAATGTTATAGGACTGCTGGAATAAATTTTTCGAAGCCTCTGGAGTGCGAAGCACACAGCAAGCGAGGAAGATTTATTCCAGCAGAGCGCTATTTTAAATGAACCACTTTTATATTGAATTGGCTATAGATGCTTAACGTCTGTCTAAATCATTAGCGTTAAAGCATGCGCGCGGCTAATACACTGCTTTCTATTTCAGACTTTCTCAGTTTATTGTGTCGCGCGCTAAATATGCGTACCAAAATCCCTGCCGTCAAGAACATCACCAAGGTATAGATGGCTGGCATCATCGACATATCGTAGTTCGATAATAACGTCAACGCCATAAATATCGATAAGGTACTGTTTTGGAGCCCGACTTCTAACGTGACCGACGTTCTTTGCGCCAAGTTTAGACCAAACCATTTACTACTATAATAACCAAGCGCCATGGTTGAAAGGTTCAATATTATCGACACAGGGCCGGTAGCGATAAAGGCATCGACGATGATATCGCGTTGCACATAGCCCAAAAACAGCACTAAAAACGTTAAAAAAAGCACGCCAAAGCGCGACACATAGATTTGTGAGCGATCGGCGACTGCTGGCGCGTAACGCTTAATCAGCATGCCGATACTAATAGGCACAATCGTTAGCAGCACCAAAGTAAGCACCGTTTTTAATACGGGCAATTCAAACGCGCTACCGCTGCCCATAAAATAAATCAACGAAAAGCTCAGTACAATTGGAATGGTAAATACCGTGATAACGCTGGCAATCGCGGTCATCGTCACCGACAGCGCCACATCGCCTTTGGCCAAATAAGTAAATAAGTTTGAGGTAGTGCCGCCTGGGCATAGCACGAGCAGCATAACGCCAACGGCATACTCTGGGCGTAATGGCATGATATTGGCTAAGGTAAAGCCGATGATTGGCAGTAGTATCAGCTGATTGGTCAAGCCTATACCGACAGCTTTGGGATACTTTAACACCCGTTTAAAATCGTTGGTGACGAGGGTCAAGCCCATGCCCATCATGATTAAAAACAAGCAAATAGGAATAATAACTGAGTTTACTAAAGTGACTAGCGCCAAACTTTCCATACTAACATCCCTGTAAATGTGACCTATTCCTAGATCAACTGCTAATGATTAAGTGATACCTGCTTAGCATTCCTTGCTAAGGCTGGTTAATAGCGGCTAACGCTTAACATCAACAGCCATCACTCATTGTTATACTGAATTGCTGATGTATCGATATTACTTTTCACTCACTATAGCTTTTATGAGAGTGCTTATAGCATAAAAGTCAGCAAAACATATAGCGAGTATATAGCGCAAATGTCATATACATTTGCTTTATTCAACGACTCATCAGTCAAGTGTAAAATGTGGGAATAGAGTAGAAATAGAAAGGGTTTGCCAGAAGATTCTAAGGAGTTACGGTTAAATGATATCTAATACATAGAGGCTTTATTAGAATTTTCACAACTATGGACGGCGGTACCATAGGCAATGGCTTCGACCATGCTGCCCAACTGATTGACATTACTGACTTCAAAACGCAGGCCATAAATATGACTATAGCCTTTCGCCTGCGCTTGGCTACGCATACGTACGGCAGCTTCACGGCGCGCGCGATCAAGTAAGGTCTCATAAGTGGTAAGATTTTTACCAAAGATACTTAAAACGCGAGCAATGACCATTTTAAAATAATCTTGCGCAATCACCACGCTGCCAAGTACCAATTCACCCTCAGTATGAGCATCCAATTTGGGGACATAAAAGCGCTCGGTCGAGACGACAATATGGCTAAGCTCTTTTTCAGCGATTTTTAATTGTGCCAAGTGCTGACGCTCATGCCGTGAGCCAAAAAACCAGCCGACCACAAACAACACCAGAAGCGGCGCGTAGTTGATGAGCATTTGGGTGAGAGAATTATTCATGGACCGTCTCGAGCGTCAAAAAGCGTTGCTGCTTTTTTTGCTGGTTAATTAACCAAAAGGATTGAAACGTGGCAAATCATCAGCGGCGACGTTGGGGTTTTGCGGCGCTGCTTGGTCGTGATTTTGCAAACCTGTAGGACAAGAAGGATTGCTTGGCGGTTGATGAGATGACGGCGAAGAGACGGACTGCTGCGGCATGGGTACGGCTTTAACCGCGGTGCCATAGACAAACAGCTCAGAAGCGCCTTGGGCAATGCTCGAAGTCGAAAACCGCAGACCTACCACGGCATCGGCACCTAAGGCTTCTGCTTTGATGACCATACGATCGATGGCTTCTTGGCGTGACTCTTCTAATAGCTCGGTATAAGCCGTCAGCTCACCACCAACGATATTTTTTAGCCCAGCGAACAAGTCTTTGCCCATGTGCTTTGAGCGCACAGTACTACCGTAAACAACGTCCAAGCGCTCGGTAATCTGGTAGTTGGGTAAGTGCTCAAGGTTGGAAAGTTGCACAGTCATGCTACAGCCTTATTGGTGACTTATATGAATTTAATGAAGATTGATGGTGTCAGTGCATAATAAACAATCAATATTGTTGAAACAAACCCTGCTAGTCATTGGTATGAAACAATAAAAACAGCTCGGTCAAATTGCCTTCGATGCTATTGGCCATTTGCGCCATTTTATCTTCATCAGCGCGCATTTCGGCAAGCTCAGGATCCTCATCATCGATACCGCTTAGCACAATCATAGGCAAGGTTAAGACCGCCACATCTTCTGCCGTTTCTTCATCTTCAAACCAATCACTGGCTTCATCGCCATACATCGCATCGACAAAACCGATCGACCAAGCAACGATGTCAGACTCCTCTGAAAAATCGACCGCCACTTCCTCATTACCCGCATCTTCACCAAAGGGTAGCTCGATCGGCGTTTCGTTTTTTAGCTCAGCCATAATCGAGTCGCGCCAGCGCTGAATACCGTCAATCACATTTGCAGGAATGTCACTGACGTGACCTTCAAATAGCGCATCTAGCCAATTTGGCAATGGACGTCCGATAATAGTGGCGGTCAAAAAACCGTGGGTGGCAACACTATCCAGCACGAACTGGCTCTCATCATTGTCCAAATAGTCTAATAATTCATCGAAACTGAGTGGGTTATTCATAGCAGGGAGTCCTTGGCGGCTAGATTACGGCGTACGCCATACATGAGTATGGCAACATAAAAAGAGCTGATTGCAGCATCATTTTTAACAATTTAATATTATTAAAAATATCTGACAATCAGCTTAGCACAATATACTTAACATGATGATTGCTTATCTGTGTAACCAGTTAACAACTTTCGGCTAACACAAGCCATTATCTTTACTTTTCCTGATTATCAGGCGGCAAACTTAAAACAGAAATAACGGGTTAAATATCGTCATCATCCCAGTCATCGCCATCTTCATCAAAATTATCGATGTCATCAAGATCGTCTTTGAGCTCTTTTTCTAGACGTTTTTCTTCTAGTAGGTTATCAATCAAACGGCGTTTTTCAAGGCTGCTTAAGCGCGTACGCACACTGGTTTCGGCCTCTTCCACCATCTTGGCGTCGTCATCATCGACAAAATCGTCATCAAAATCGTCATCAATATCAGCGTCACTCATGACAAGCTCCTATCGTTTTTCGGCAAAGGTATTAAAAATACATAAATATATATATGCCTTATAAAGTCTCTCCCAAGCGTTGTCAATCCTTTTTATCACTATGACAACGTTATGCTCAAAGATAATAAGCGCATAGGCATTTATCTTACAGGCAATTGTAGAGATTCACTGACGTCTAAAGTGACAAATTTACCCTTGCTCTTCTGTCTCTTCAATCATCAATACCGCATTACGTACATCAGCCAGCCGCTGAATCATGGCATCATTACCGCCATCGAATATCGCACATTCGCGCTCATAAACGGTCGTTGGGCGCATGACGCTTTGGAGCTGAACATGATGATTGATTTGTTTAATACCCGCATTTGGTAGCAAAATAAGCATCTGCTCTTTTTTACCGACGCTCTCTAATAAATGGCTCATCGCTTCAACTTGCGCATTGTCACTGACACCCGCTTTCGCTGGTAAGGCAAATCTTGACAGCTCGATATGCTTATCGTGGATAATTTTATTGAGCATGAGATACAGCTTAGCGAGCATCACCCCTGCCAATGCTACTTTGGCATGGCTATTATCTGCCTTTAGCATCACATAAGCGCCGCTTTCATCAAAGTGTGGCTCATTAATTGCGCTGACCCCAAGCAATAATGGCTGCTTCAGTAATTCGGTCACCGCTTGATTTAATAACTGCGTACATAATGCCAAATAAGGCAGGCGCTGCGACGGCGCTAAGCGCTCGAGCATATTGAACTCATCATGAAAGACTATCTGGACGCTGACACTATCAAATGGACGGTTGGCAGACAGCCGAGCCATACCATTAGAGCCATTAGACTTATGGCTGTCATGATTGTTAGCATTGCCAGCAGTCAGTTGGTCCTGTAGATTGTCCGCGCCATCGTTATTCATAGCATGTGAAGTGGTGTCATGAGTCGCATCAAGCTCAGGATTTTGACCTTGCTGCCCTCTAACGTATTGATTGACCGCACTATGAATATCTAGTTTACGCGGTAGGTCTGATTTATCAGCATTTGGATTGCGGCTGGTAGCCGCGGCATTGGCTGCACTAGCGGATTCTGTTGACACATCTTCTGTTTCATCGCCACGCTCAAGGTTGCGCTCATAACCTCGCGCAAATTCGCGCTGATCAATCTGTCTGTACTGCTCGCGATGCAAATCTTGAATATCGCGGCTTAGCGCATTGATTTGCTCTTTGGTTGGGCGCGCAATATAACCATAAATCAGCCATAGCAACAAATGCAGCAGCATCGAGCCAATCACAAACGGCCACTGCATGGCGATAATCTCACCCTTGCTAATGTCTTTAAGCGTCAAGGCCACGCTACCGATGACTGCATCGCCTTTGGTGGCGATTTGGCTAATGGTATCGCCTTGCTGCATCGGTGCATTACCGACTGGTACCAAGACATCACCATTATTGTCTTTAATCAAAATGCGCGTGACGTCCTGCTCGCTGGTATAACGATTGGCTATGACGCTAAGGCTGACGCGGTCTTTATTTTCTAAAGATAAGCGCGCTTCATCAATGAGCTGAGCGACCATTTGCTCGCCCTTTTGGGCACGGCTATTGCTCAGCTGCTGATCGGTACTGATGACCAATAATAGGGTCTGCAAACAAAAACTAACCAGAAGAATAATGGCAAACAACCCTTGCCGCGGCGCTAAATACGTCATGATATGGTAAACTTTTTTGGATAAATGGAAGTAAAAAAACGAGGCTAAGGCTCATTTTCTAGAAGTGTATGCAGCTCTTAATTTGTCTATTTATTTTTTGCTTAATTTACTAGCGCTGCCACTCAATCAATAGTATTGCAGTATTTAAACGCATAGCACTTAAACAAATAGCACTTAAACAAATAGCACCTAAACAGATGACAATGAAACCAATGCTATTGATAAGACCTTGCCATCGTACAGCAGTTTTGTTGTGCAATTATGTTTGGTTCATACCTTTACCGACAAATCGAGCGCTTATTTTCTCTACTATATCATCATAGTAAGGGTTATGGCGTTAGCGAATCGCATAAATTTATTGTAAGAATTTTCTTCTATGCGGCGGCGCTTTTTAGGCCTGTTAATTGGGTATGCTAAGCGTTTTTATCAGACTGTGAGACTTTGTACCTCATCTATAGGCGCTGCCCAGTAAAGCTGCTATTATTCCCAATCTTATATCAGCATACAAGGGACAATTGAGCGATGCAAAAAAATACATCTTACTCGTTACCAAAAGACAGCAAAGCTTGGCAACAAGCGGTCGATTCTGTAGCCTCATTATTGCCTGAAGGCACAAATCTACATGATTTTGATGCGCTACAATCCTTGCCTGTGTTTGCCTTAATTGTGGTATTGCCGACGCATGTATCTTCGCTCGATATTCATCAATATGTGCAGTCTTGGGTCGATGAGCAGCCAAACTGGCACTTGGTCACTGTCGCAGAAGACGCCGACGCCAATTTTGTCGATATTGAGATTGCTGATATAGATACCACGCAGCCATTTGCCAAGCGCTCGTTTATTGATGTGCAAGTGTTCCGCTATCTGCTGGTGCCCGTCACCGATACTCTCATGCACCCTGCTAAAAAGACAGCAGCGGCGCACATTATCGATGACCAATTGACCACCCGTCTGCGTCAAGAATTAATGGAAGACTATAAAAACTCGCAAACTGCCATAGGTAGCGAGCATTTAGATGTGGTCGACTGTCATATCTTGTCGGTCGGTCATATGCTACGTACCCATAAGCTGGCCTGTTTTGATATGGATTCGACGTTGATTGAACAAGAAGTCATCGTTGAGCTGGCAAAAACTGCGGGTATCGGCGAGAAAGTTGCAGCCATTACCGAAGCGGCGATGCGCGGTGAGATGGATTTTGATGAATCCTTTGCACAGCGCGTGGCGTTACTAAAAGGCATATCGACCGATGTGCTTGATGATATTTGTAGCCGTTTAACCTTATCAACAGGCGCGCTGACCACTATCAGCGCCCTTAAAGCTCTGGGTTATCATACAGTCTTGGTTTCAGGCGGCTTTACCTATTTTGCCCGTTATATCGCTGAGCAACTAGGCATCGATGAAGTCCACGCCAATGCGCTAGATATCGAAGACGGCGAAGTGACCGGTCATGTGCAACTGCCGATTATTAATGGCGCCAAAAAAGCGGCGATTGCTGAACATACTGCTGAGCGCTTGGGTATTGATATGTCACAAGTGGTTTGCGTCGGCGATGGCGCCAATGACTTACCGATGATGGCGCTAGCGGATTTGGGCGTGGCGTTTAATGCCAAACCTATCGTTCAAGCGCGTGCGGACGCTGCGGTCAATGTTACAGGGCTTGAAGGCGTGCTTTATGCGCTTGGCTATCCAGCCTTTGCCCGCACTAAATAACGCTTAACCATTCTAAAAAATTAGCTAGGTTAAGGATTTGTCTTTAGCCTAGCTTTTATGGTTGAAGCTTTTTTATATCTACATCTCTTTTACCCTATTCATCTTACTTTTATCTTATTAAATAAAAAAGGACTGTCCATGACGGCATCACAATCACCGCGGCCAGATGCGCCGTCATCTTCCACTCCTATAGATAATGCGTCTTTATCCCAAGAAAGCACCCCTATTTATAATGACAGTCCAAAGCAGCTATTTGGCGTCTATGCCAAAGGCATTGCGATGGGTGCAGCAGACATTGTACCCGGTGTTTCTGGCGGCACGATTGCCCTAATTGCAGGGATTTACGAGCGCTTGATTAATGCTTTGAGTAGCGTCGGCCCTCATCTTTGGCAAATCTTTCGCCAACAAGGCGGGCTTAAAGGCTTGGTCGCCGTATGGAAGCAAGTCGATGCCACTTTTTTGGTGTGCTTGCTACTTGGTATCGCCACCAGTTTTGCTACGTTAGCTGGATTTATTAAGCATTTACTCGACCATCAGCCTTTACTGATTTGGTCGTTCTTTTTTGGTTTGGTGGTGGCAACAGTCTTTATCTTATTGACTGAGATTACACGCTGGAATATAGGACGGGTGGTATTGTTTTTGCTAGGGGCTGGTAGCGCGGTTGTCATCAGTAGCTTACCGTTATTGACCACCGCGCCGAGTTTGCCGTATTTGTTTCTTGCAGGTGCGATTGCCATTTGTGCGATGATATTACCCGGTATCTCAGGCTCATTTATTCTATTATTAATGGGCGCTTATGACACCGTACTCGAAGCGGTGCATACGCTAAACTTTAGTATTATTTTTACTGTCATAGCTGGCATGGCAACGGGGTTATTATTATTTACCCGTATGCTCAAATGGTTGCTATCACGCTATTATCAAGCAACCCTTGCCTTGTTGACAGGTTTTATTGCAGGCTCGCTGGTGAAAGTTTGGCCATGGAAAACCGATGCGCTCGGTACATTAAATAGCGCTGCTATCAGTAACGTCATGCCATGGCAATACCCTACGGGCGCGCATTGGCTGACGACTTTGGGCTTGATGCTGTTAGGCGCTGTTTTGGTCACTGCCTTATCGTGGTGGGGGCGCCGCGGCGTTCGCCCTTAAAGCCAAATCTACGTTAAAGAGTATGTTAAGTCCAAAAAAGCGCCCACGATTGAGGCGCTTTTTTGTTGCTATTAACGGCGATATTTGCGAGCAATTTCCTTAAAACTGTTTAAAAAAATCAAACGTCAGCTGTTGTCGCAAAGTCGTCGCTAGCCTCTTTAGCTTTAGCTCGCAAACTTCCATAATGACCCTGTTGGAATTCACCTGATAAAGAGCGAGATGAACAATGTTATTAACCATATTTTCTACTTTTGCCAGTGAGACATGGGGCGTAGGTGCCATATTGGGTACTGGACTGCTAATGGGTTTGGTGCTTGCGCTGGCTTTATCGTCGCAGCGTTGGTTACTGTGGTATCTGTTTGGCGGCATGGCGTATTGGTTGGCGGTTGAAGCCATTCATAGCTTGTTAAGTTATTGGTCGGTACTATCAGAATGGCACAATTATGTGATCGCGATGGGTATTAGCTGGTTGCCTTTGATAGGTTGGGTACTCTATAGAGCATTGCGTTACGAAGACGTCAGCCGCACTGTACATCAGCAGCGCGAGCGACAAGCCGCCCGCTATATTGAACACACGCCCGTTTATGATGATGACTATCAACCGCGCTTTCAGTAATTCAGTCATTCGGTCATTTACTAAGCTTGTTCCAATCATACCGCTGTCATCGAATGTTACAAGATACTTAAGGCACTCTACGTAAATCCTAAAGAATGGAAACTTATCATCTATTCAATCGTTTATAATCTAATTATATATTTGTCATAAAAATTGTTATAAAGTACGCATTATTTTGCGTTTCATTTTTCATTCTTTAGGTTGTTTAGGAGTTCGATTATGTTTACTGTTCCTGTATTAGATATTAAGTCTGACCCATTAGATGTGTTATTGGCGGTGATTGGTTATCGTTTATCGATGCTCGCTGATAGCGAAGATGAAGACGTCAAAGCGCTGTTTGCTGATCGTAAAGTCACTATCGAGCTTGCCAGCACTGACGCTGATATCGCGCGTTACTATAGCTTTGATAATGGTCAATTTAGTCAACATAGCGGTCACGCCAAAGACGCTGATTTGACGATTAATTTTAAAGATTCGATGACGGGCGTTAAGCTATTGACCAAAGGCAGCCTGCCTGCTTTTATGACTGCCGTGCAAGAAGGCAATTTGAGCATCGAGGGCGACTATAGCCTCATGATGTGGTTCAATAAGCTTGCCAAACATATTGTGCCAGCGGTGCCAGAACAGTACAAACCTTATATTCAACAAGCCAAGCCTTATGCCTATAAAGCGCAGCAATTTGCCAATCATTGGATCGGTGTTGCTAAGCATAAATTGGGTAAGTAATAACTCAATCGAATAAATAATGTCACGAGTGAAAATAAGCAGAGAGTAGCTGGCTAACGTCCATATAATCTAGCGTAAAAACAATTTAGCGTAAAAACAGTCTAGTGTAAAAATAACCTAGATACGTTTCACTACTTAGCACTATTCTGATTTTCTAAAAAGGTTGCGGTATACTATACGGCAACCTTTTTTTATTGCCTAAATTATTTTGTCTACACTTTAACAAAGGCATAAACCCAAGGTTACTCAATTTTTCTTAATTTAACTAATCGCTATTAATTTATCTAATACCTCTTAATATCGTTATAAAAGGATTTATCTCATGGCAGGATTGCTTAATATCTCAGAACCAAATGCCAATAACCATAGTCATAATAATACTGTTTCAATACTTAATAATAACAATGCGTCCCATGATTTTTTAGCAAGCTTAGCGACAGACGCGACTAAAAACCGCGAGAAAAAATACAGCCGTGAACAAATCGCTCAGTTGTTTGACTTGCCGTTGATGGATTTATTACTGCAAGCACAGACGATACACCGCCAACACTTTAGCGCTAATGAAGTACAAATCAGCACCTTACTGTCTATCAAGACCGGTAACTGTCCTGAAGATTGCGGTTACTGCTCGCAGTCCGGTCACCACCGCGATACCACTAAGCTACAAGCAGAAAAGCGTATAGAAGTCGATAAAGTCATTGCCGCCGCCAAACGCGCCAAAGCCACAGGTTCATCGCGCTTTTGTATGGGTGCAGCGTGGAAGCATCCAAGCGCCAAAGACATGCCTTATGTGGTCGAACTGGTCAAAGAAGTCAAAGCATTGGGACTTGAAACCTGTATGACTCTTGGTATGCTAGATACAGACCAAGCAGCACAGTTGGCGGATGCAGGTTTAGATTATTACAATCATAATCTCGATACCTCGAGAAGTTACTACGAGCAAGTGGTCAGTACGCGCAGCTATGATGAGCGCTTAGATACCATTGCGAATGTACGCAATTCAGGTATTAACGTTTGTAGCGGCAACATCGTTGGCATGGGTGAAAGCCGTAATGATCGCATCGCTTGGGTCCATGAGTTACTAAAAATGCCCAAAGCGCCTGAATCTATTCCAGTCAATTTACTGGTGCCTATTCAAGGGACGCCGATTGGCGATAAAGTATTAGCACAAGGTCAGCTATCCGTTCTTGAATGGATACGGACGATTGCCGTAACGCGTATCTGCTGTCCAACCAGCTACGTACGCTTATCTGCTGGACGCGAAAGCTTGTCTGACGCTGAACAAGCATTGGCATTCATGGCAGGGGCAAATTCATTCTTTTATGGTGATAAGCTTTTGACCACTGGCAATGCCAGCCAGTCAGGTGATGATAGACTGATGCGCGAGCTTGGTTTGACTAAGCAATTTGCCGCGCCACGAGCGCCAAAGCAAGTAGCGGTGCTTGACGCCATGAGTGGTCATCAGTCGCAAGTTGTCTTAGCAGAGTAAATGCCATACGTGCCGCTACCATTATCGCGTCATCTACGCTAAGCTTGCCAACATTATTAATTAAGAAATTGCGCACAAAATACTAAAACGTAAAATACTAAAACGTAAGAGAGAAAATGATGGCAGACTATTTTAATTGGATTAAAGCGGCTCACATTATCTCTATGGTGTGCTGGTTTGCGGCGATATTTTATCTGCCACGCCTATTCGTGTATCATGCGATGAGTGACGATAGCATCAGCTACGAGCGCTTTGCCATTATGGAGCGAAAGCTCTATCGCGGTATCATGACGCCATCGATGATAGCCACTTGGTTGTTTGGTTTATGGATGTTGGGAATGGGCTGGGATGTGTATAAAACTCAGGGCTGGCTACACGTAAAACTACTATTGGTGGTACTGCTATCAGGTTATCATGGCGCTTGCGGATTTTATCGCAAAAAGCTGATTGATAATCCGCATTATAAAACACATAAATTTTGGCGCTGGTTTAATGAAATCCCCGTATTTGCGTTAATTTTCATTGTCATTTTAGTGGTGGTAAAACCTTTTTAAAATAATGGAAAGTAAAGCTGACTTACCTTAAAAGTATTTTTATCTTGAGTCTGAAACTCAAAAAAAAGCGTCCGTTATGAACTGACCCCCAAATGTTGGACGGTTTATTACTTTAATAAGTAACGGACGCTTTTTTTAAGTCTTGTTATCTCAAATTAACGCTATTAAACATTTGGCCGCATGATTTGATAGACATTGCTTAAATCATAAACACGGTAGCGCGCAGGCTCACGGCGATTTTCACCAGCATAGCTAAGTATCAATGCTTGCTTGGCACGCTCATCGACCCAGCCAACAAATAGCCCGCTGTGCTCGACGCCATTGTAGCCGTGATTGATATAGTAGAGCCAATCACCGACTTCTATCTCACTGCTATTGGCATAAGGGCCTTGTCCGTAGGTGCCTTTATGGATGGTATTACGGCTCACCCCTGCTCGATTAAATACCGCATTGAGATAATCCCAGCAGCCACCTTTAATAATCGTCCGCTCATTGAGCGCCATCTTGCGCGCGGTGCTGATGACTTCCCGCGCCGCCCGACTACTTTGGGTTTCAGCATTACTGAGTAGCGGCAAATATTCGCTATCGACATTGTCATAACTGCCCGATAGAAATGCCGGCAGAACGGTTGGCGCTTGGCGTTGGACTGCCGGATAGCGGTAATTGCTTTGGGCGTTACCGATATAAGCATTTTGGTTAGCATACGAGGTATTAGACGCGCTATTAGTCGTATAACTTGGTTGCGCGCTGCTCGCATTCGCGCGATAGCTAGCAGCATTGCTAGCGCGTTGAATGGTAGATCGCGTCGTGATTTTGGCAGGAGGAACCGCTGAGTACGTTGGGGTATATCGGGCGCTATAATTAGGTTGAGCTGATTTTTGTGCAATCAGGGCGCTCATGCTATCGGCATTTGCTTGGTTGACCGGAAAAACTGTAACAAAGGTAAATAATAATGCACTGCTCGACGTTGTGATTGACCAAAAGGACAAACGCGACATGACCAACTCCTTGGCGACATATTATTGATGACTTAGCTTGAGCTTTGACCATTCACAAAGTTTGGTCTTTATAAGCTGGTATCAATAAGCATATTAACGATAAATAAGATAAATTTTTCAACCCTACTTATAAACCATTTGTACAGGAATCTGCAAGTACTATTGCTTTTAGATAAGCGATAAAAGGTATGAAATTGAGGATAAGTGGTAAAACGAGGCTTGGTTTTTATAAAAATATGGTTTTTAGAAAGACATCGGCTTTAGAAATATGAACGGAGATTCAGAAAGAATACTTAGCTATTATCAGATTGTAGACTATTTATAGAAAAACAGACCAAAGGATAAAAGCTAATCAATAATTTACTCATCGCTCATTTTTATATTGGCATGGCGTTTGCTCAAAGCCTGACCTTGTAAGATGGCTTTGGTCGCGGTTGCTTCTTGGATATTATCAAAGCCACTGATTAGATATTTACGAATGTCATCACAGTCGACAATTTGTAGCTGCTCGCCAATTAAGTTAATTTTGTCGCCATCGGTCAGATGGATATGCGCGCGTTTACCTTGATGGTCATGTACCAACTCGCCATCGCGCACCCACAAGACGCCGCTACTAATAACACCGCTCATGGTTTTTTTACGCTGCTGGCGCTGCCGATTAAAAATAAAACTACCAATAATCAATAGTGCCAAAGCACCAATTGCTAAGCGCTCAGATAGCAAGCTCATTGCCAAAGCGACCGCCACCGCTCCAACCAACAATGCAGTGCCAAACCAAAACAGCCCATTATCGGCTGCGGGCGACTGACCTTGCAAGGTGATTTTGGCGCCGTCATCGGTCAGCTTTAGCATGCATGAATACCTGTTTAAGAGCAGTGGATAGTTAAAAATTGAAATAATAAACCTTAAAAATACGCTTAGAGATTTACCAACCTAATGCTGTTTTTTGCATATCGATCAGCTCAGCGATACCTTTTTCGGCAAGGATAAGCATAGCGTCTGCTTGTGCGCGGGTAAAAGGTTTTTCTTCTGCCGTACCCTGTAGTTCGATAAACTCACCTTTTTGGGTCATTACCACGTTTAAATCGGTATCACAGCTGGCGTCTTCTTCGTAGTTTAAGTCCAAATACGCTTCGCCATCTTTCATACCAACCGATACCGCAGCGACCAAACCAATTAACGGATCAGCTTTTAGTTTTTTGGCTTTTTGTAGGCTCTCTAATGCATCGATAAGGGCAATCGCCGCGCCCGTCACACTGGCGGTACGCGTGCCGCCATCCGCTTGTAATACATCACAATCAAGATAGATGGTATTTTCGCCAAGTTTACCCAAATCAATCATCGCTCGTAAGCTGCGACCGATCAAACGCTGGATTTCTTGCGTGCGCCCTGACTGTTTACCGCGAGCCGCTTCGCGCTGATTACGAGTATTGGTCGCACGCGGTAGCATGCCGTATTCGGCAGTAACCCAGCCTTTGCCTTTACCTTTGAGCCAGCGCGGTACGCCCGTCTCCACGCTCGCGGTGCATAGTACTTTGGTATCGCCAAAGCTGACCAATACTGAACCTTCAGCATGCTTCGTGTAATGGCGCTCAAAGCTGATCGAGCGAAGTTGGTTAAGCTCACGGTTATCAATACGCATAAAATTTCCTAGTACGATGTTATAAAATCAAAGTGATAAAGCGTTATAAAATAATAGGGTCGTCGCGACGTCAACAGCTATGTTGGCAGACGAAAAGATGACGTTATCCTAACGTGGCAGCGGCGCAATAGCAAGAATCACCAAGCTATTACGCCGCTACTTTCGCAAGATTTAGTGCTAAAAGTTTGATGCCAAAAGTTTAGTGTTAAAGGTCTGCTGCCAACCTTATTCTAACCCTTCCATCTTACGCAATTCTTTACGCAGGATTTTACCGACGTTTGATTTTGGTAATTCATCCACGAACTGAATATGACGCGGACGCTTATAACCAGTTAATTGCTTTTTGCCAAAATCAATCAGCTCTTGCTCGGTTACCTCGCCTTTTTTGACTACAAACAGCTTAGGATCTTCGCCGCGCTCATCGTTAGGAATGCCGATAACGCCGCATTCTACCACATTCGGATGCTCACTCATGGCTTCTTCGATTTCATTTGGATAGACGTTAAAGCCTGACACCAAAATCATATCTTTTTTGCGATCAACGATTTTGATAAAGCCTTTTTCGTCCATGATACCGATATCGCCCGTTTTCAAAAAACCTTTGGCGGTAAAGGTTTCAGCCGTTTCTTGTGGGCGGTTTTGATAACCAATCATCACCTGTGGCCCTTTGACACAGATTTCGCCGCGGTCGCCGAGTGCAACTTCATTTTCATCATCATCGATTAAAATAATGTCGGTGCTAGAAGCAGGAATACCAATTTTACCGGTAAATTCAGAGATGGTCATCGGGTTAAAGGCCACTACTGGTGAGGTTTCCGACAAACCGTACCCTTCAACGATGGGCAAGCCAGTGATTTTATGCCACTCTTTTGCCACGCTTGGCAAGACCGACATACCGCCGCCAATCGAGGCTTTCAGATTAGAGAAATCTAAATCAGCAAAACCTTCTTTATGCACCAAACCGTTAAATAAGGTATTTACCGCCGGGATAAATGCCGGTTTATATTTCGCCATCTCTTTAATCAAGCCATCCAAATCACGCGGATTTGGAATCAGCAAGCCAGCATAACCTTGATACATGCCGTACATACCGCAAACCATAAACGAGAACACATGGTATAGCGGCAGCGCGGTCAAAATCACGTCATCGGCATCGACATCGTCGTTGAAGGCGCTATTCATTAAGACACTGATTTGGAGCATGTTGGCGACTAAGTTGCCGTGTGACAGCATCGCGCCTTTGGCAACACCGGTGGTACCGCCGGTATATTGTAATAAAGCGACATCGCTTAAGTTTAAATCAGGACGCTTATATTTACTCGCAGAGACAGCATTTAACGCGTGTTTGAAGCTCGTGCTACCGGGCAAGCGGTAAGCCGGAATCATTTTTTTCACGTGGCGCGCAACAAGATTGACGACGGTGCCTTTGACCAAACCAAGCATATCGCCCAATTTACAGACGATAACGTGCTGCACTTGACCTTTGTCTTCGGCTTCTTGGTAAGTTTTGGCAAAATTCTCAACGATAAATAACGCTTTGGCACCGCTATCGTTTAGCTGATGCGACAACTCGCGACTGGTATATAGCGGGTTAACGTTGACCAAAATCATGCCAGCGCGGATGATACCGAGCATCACAATAGGATACTGCAAGATGTTGGGCATCATAACGGCAACTTTGTCACCTTTGACCAATCCTAATGACTGCAAATAACTGGCGATTTGGCGGCTGTATAAATCTAATTGCTTAAAGGTGATTGATGAACCCATGCAAATATAAGCAGGTTTTTGCCCATAACGGCTAAAATTACGTTCGAACACTTCCAGTAAAGACGTATTGTCTTCTGGCATATCGATGGTTGCATTGATGCCATAGCGCTCATACGCGCCTAACCACGGACTGTCGCTATCTATCGTCGGCATGGTAGGAAAGGTATTTTCAACCATTGATTGACTATCTGCCGCAGCGTTATGGTTTTTGGCTTCTTTATTGGTACTGTCCGTCATAATCTTCCCTAAATATTACTGTTAGTAAGTTGCTATCAAAATTTATTAAATAGAATCACCGTGGTTTACAATCACTGAGTTATAAAAGCAAAAACTTGTGAATAAGAAGTCTTATGACATAAGAAACTGCTTATTCAAGAGAATTTGTCATTCACAAACTTTTAAGTTAAAAATCTCGAGACATATAGAGCATGTCTAAGGGTATTTATGACGATAATATTCTACATTTATCGTCAAATACACCTGTTAAATAGAGTATTTATGGGCAAGAACTATAGCAGTTTTGCGCCCAGTTCTCTATGAATACTAGCAAACCCTTATAGAAAAACAAAAAAGATGATAAGGTCATTTGCATAAGACCTTATCATCTTTCACCATTCGCCTATCAAATATCAAGATATTTTTATCAATGCTCAGTATTGATAAAGCGCTATAAAAAGCCCGCTAAATTTGGTATTAGGTTATTTATTATATGAAACGGTTTAAGCGTGTTTCTTTTCTTCTAGGGCGCGTAAGTCTTTATGTAAAATCTTACCGACGTTAGACTTTGGCAGCTCGTCGATAAATTCAACATAACGAGGACGCTTATAACCGGTGAGGTTTTCTTTGGCATAAGCAAGCACTTCCTCTTCGGTCAGGCTACTATCACTACGCACAACAAAAATCTTCGGCACTTCGCCGCTTTTTTCATCGTCGATACCGATAACGCCGCATTCCAAAATCTTTGGATGACCAGACATCACATCTTCTACTTCGTTTGGATAAACGTTAAAGCCTGAGACCAAAATCATATTCTTTTTGCGATCGACAATCTTAAAGTAACCTTCTTCATTCATCACGCCGATATCGCCGGTACGGAAATAGCCATCCGCCGTCATGACCTCAGCCGTCGCGTCTTCGCGTTTCCAGTAGCCCTTCATAACCTGCGGACCACGAACACAGATTTCGCCGCGCTCACCAATTGGCAACTCATTACCTTCTTCGTCCAAAATGGCCATGTCAGTCGCTGGCATCGGTAGACCGATATTTCCTGAGAACTCGCCGGTACCTTGCGGGTTTGCCGACGCGACAGGAGATGTCTCTGATAAGCCATAACCTTGGACGATAATATTGCCGGTTATTTTTTCCCACTTAGCCGCGGTGTCTTTTAATACTGCCATGCCGCCGCCCATCGACATCTCAAGCTTGCTATGGTCCAATGCTTGAAAGGCTTCGCTGTTGGCAAGCGCGTTAAACAGCGTGTTGACCGCTGGGAAAAACGCCGGTGGATAGTCCTTATAAGCCTTGATTAAGCTTGCGCCATCACGTGGATTTGGTACCAATAAGCCGATACAACCTCTATATAAACCGTACATACCGCAAACGGTAAATGAGAAAATATGATACAGCGGCAAGGCGGTCATAATGACCGGCTGCTCGTTACGCTCTTGGAACTTATCAAACGCATCGCCAAGATAAGTATCACATTGAATAAGGTTGGCGACCAAGTTGCCGTGCGTCAGCATCGCGCCCTTGGCAACACCTGTGGTTCCACCTGTATATTGTAGGACCGCCACGTCATCAAGACCGATATTGGTTGGGCGTTTATAGTTTTTGACAGACAATTTATTAAGTGCTTTTTTAAAGTTTACGCTACCGTTAACCTTATAATCAGGCACCAGTTTTTTGACATGGCGCACGACTGCATTCACGATAAAGCCTTTTAACGGGCTCATCAAATCGCCCATCGAGGTAATGACGACGTGATCAACCAAGTCTTTACCGATGTCTTGATAGGTTTTGGCAAAGTTTTCTAGGATGAATAGCACTTTGGTATCAGAGTCTTTTAACTGATGCTCAAGCTCTTTGGTGGTATAAAGTGGATTGACATTGACCAAGGTCATGCCAGCGCGTAACACCCCTAATACAGCAACCGGTAGCTGCAAGATATTGGGCATCATAACCGCTACTTTATCGCCTTTTTGTAAACCAAGCGACTGTAGATACGCGGCAATTTGTTTGCTATAACGGTCTAAATCTTCATAAGAAAGTGTCACATCCATGCACACAAAAGCGGTACGACCTGCATGGGTAACGAAATTCTGTTCGAGGATATCGATCAAAGAAGTGTTGGCGGGCGGCATATCAATATCGTATTGGATGCCAAGTTTTTCGTAAGTTTTTACCCACGGTTTGTCATCGCGACGAATTACGTTACCTTGATTTTCCATAATCTTACTGCTCCTAATAATAGTGTGCTGGTATCAATCCATCCATAATCGAAAAGGTCAAACATATCTAACATCGCCGTACAACCAACCATTGATATAACGTAAGTAATGGCGGCGGCTGACGATATAAAATATGGCGAAGGATCAACAATATAGCGGTAAATAGCCCTTTGTTGATTAACATACACACTTTATACAAACTACTCAATACAAAAGATTGAAACTTGAGTTCTTAAACTTACTTGACGATATCTATCTTTATTAATATCAGTGACTTAAATACTAAAATTGGCTATAATTACGACTATTTATATAATAAACTTTTATTTGTTATTAAGAAATTTATCAGTTTTTTCACTATTTTCCACCATTTCTAAAATTATAAAACCGGCACATTTTTACTTTGCTCAACACTTCATTCTCAATATTTGATATTAAAGCTGTTATATCAAGCGCGTCACGACCTGTCGTCTATTCTGACTTATCCCTTTTTAATTTTGCCAATATCCTTTACGATAGCACTATCTTATTTTTCCCTATTTTATCGATATAAACTGATTGAAAACCTCTTTTAAGAATCAAAAGCGAACCCTATTTTATGTCCGATGTTATTGATCATACGATTGACCCTATTATTCCTAATGAACCGATGGATACCCGCTCCGTGGCGGAATTCACCGAGCAAGCCTATCTCAACTACGCCATGTACGTCATCATGGATCGCGCATTGCCCAATATCGCTGACGGTCTAAAACCTGTGCAGCGCCGTATCGTTTATGCGATGAGCGAGCTTGGGCTAAAATCGTCTGCCAAAGCCAAAAAATCCGCACGTACGGTCGGTGACGTGCTGGGTAAATACCACCCTCATGGCGATATCGCTTGTTATGAAGCGATGGTGCTGATGGCGCAGCCGTTTAGTTATCGCTATCCGCTGATTACAGGTCAAGGCAACTGGGGTAGCCCTGATGATCCCAAATCCTTTGCTGCCATGCGTTATACCGAAGCTAAAATGTCGGCTTATGCCAATACCTTGCTTGCCGAGCTTGGTCAAGGCACGGTCGATTGGCAAGATAACTTCGATGGCACCATGCAAGAGCCGGTCACCCTGCCCGCGCGCCTACCCAATATTTTATTGAATGGTACGACGGGTATCGCCGTCGGTATGGCGACCGATATTCCGCCGCATAACCTTAATGAAGTGGTACGGGCGGCAATTCGTTTGCTTAAAAATCCTGATTTATCGGTGAAGCAATTGACCCAATCGATACCCGCACCGGATTTGCCAACGCCTGCTGAAATCATCACCAGTAAAAAAGACTTGCAGGCAATGTATGAAAGCGGTCGCGGCAGTTATAAAATGCGCGCCACTTTCCATATTGACCCAAAAGAGAAGAATTTAGTCATCATCGACGCGCTTCCCTATCAAGTGTCAGGCAATAAAATTCAAGAGCAAATCGCTAAACTCATGATGGATAAAAAGTTGCCATGGGTAACGGATATCCATGACGAATCAGACCACGAAAACGCTTGCCGTATCGTACTTGAACTACGTTCATCGCGCGTCGATGTTGAGCGTGTCATGAGTCATTTATTTGCCAGTACTGACCTTGAGAGTAATTACCGCGTCAACATGAATATGATTGGCTTAAATGGTAAGCCGCAGGTCAAAAACCTCAAAGAAATCCTTGAAGAATGGCTTGTCTGTCGCCGCTCCGTGGTCACCCGCCGTCTGCAATATCGCCTCGATAAAATTGATAAACGCTTACATATCCTCGCAGGCTTGCTGATTGCTTATCTCAATATCGATGAAGTCATTCGTATCATTCGTGAAGAAGACGATCCAAAATTATCATTGATGCAAGGCTATGATCTGACTGAAATCCAAGCCAATGCTATCTTAGATATTCGTCTGCGCCAGCTGGCAAGACTAGAAGAGATTGAGCTGCGCCGCGAGCAAGATGAACTGGCTGCCGAACGTGCCATCATTCAAGAATACTTGGACAATCCAGACAGCCTGACCAATCTGATGATTGATGAGCTTAGCGCCGACATGAAGGAACACGGCAACGAGCGCGTATCGCAATTGGCAGAACGCGAAGAAGCGCAAGCGTTAAAAGAGTCTGACCTCGTACCAAGCGAGCCTGTCACTGCCATCCTATCGAAAGCGGGCTGGATTCGCGCTGCCAAAGGTCATGACGTCGATGCTGCCGGCATGACTTATCGCTCAGGTGATAGCTATCAAGCGCATGTACGTGCTAAATCCAATGAGAGAATCTACGTGCTCGACAGCACTGGGCGCAGCTATAGTATCGACGCCCATAGCCTCGCATCGGCTCGTGGTCAAGGCGATCCGCTGACCAGCGTACTCAAACCGCCAGCGGGCGCCAGTTTTGAGCAGCTATTAACGGGAGATAATAACCAACGCATCATCCTCGCAAGTTCAGCAGGTTATGGTTTTATCAACACCGTTGGCAATCTCGATAGCAATCAAAAAGCGGGTAAAAACATCATCAACCTAGCAACTGATAGCCGCTTGCTACCTGTTGCGCAGATTGATGCTAATGCAGAAGCTAATGGCGATAATAGTGAAGCGGTAACAGCCACACCTGACCATCTCGCTGTCGTGACCAATGCGGGCTATCTATTGATATTTGCCCTTGATGATTTGCCTGAACAGGCACGTGGTAAGGGTAATAAGCTGATCAAATTAAAAGACGGTGAAGAAGTACTTGCCATCACGCCACTCAGTCAGCAAGACAGCTTAATCATCACTGCTGGCAAACGCCATGTGACGCTAAAGCCTAATGATTTGGCTAATTATACGGGCACTCGCGGTAATCGCGGTGGACAGTTGCCAAGAGGCTTTCAGAATGTGACGAGTGTTGAGATTGGGTAGTTTATGGTTCTTTAGTAAGAAAAATACTTTATCGTATAAACTTTATTGGAAAAAATCTTATGAATTCAGAAAATATTAACTTTTTAGAAAGTACTTTTAATTCTGAAACAAAAGAAGCTCTTGAGAGATTTTCAAGATTAGCAAACAAGTCGACTCTTGCTGGACATCCATTAGACGAAGAAAGGTGGTTTCGGTTCTTATATTTAGTCCATAAAACTCATAAACAAATTGACGTTGAATTAGTTATTAGGTCTTTAAAAGATTTAGGTTGGTCTGATGATGACGCATATAGACTTGGCCTACAATTCGAATTCGCTCAAAGCCTTTTATCGTTTGTCAATGAGTAACTTATCGATAAGAGTGATGATACTCATAGATGTACTTTATGGGTTTTTAGCTTTTACAATCTAACAAGTTGAGTGTTAGTAGGGTGCGTTCCACGCACCGATAAGATTAATAAAGTATGGAAATAGTGCGCTGGACGCACCCTACATTTAAAATTATTCAGCAAGTTCCAACGACTTTCTATACTTGCTTTGAATACCTATACAGTCGGTTTTTAAATATAAAGGATACTCATGTTTATTGTAGATAAGGCGGCGCCAGCCAATATCAATCAGGCGTTACCAGTGCCGAAAGTAATATTTTTTGACATTGATGACACGCTCAGCCGTAATGGCATCATCGCTACGCACAACCAAGCGACGCTTGAGGCGCTGGCCAAAACTGATATTAAATTGGTGATTTCGACCGGACGCTCTAAAGCGATATTGCCAGCGGATATTTTAGCCTTGCTCGAAGCGGATGTCTTAGATGCCATTATTTGTATGAATGGACAATATAGTTTTGATAATAAAGGCTTGATTAGCCATTATCCATTGTCTGCTGAGCAAGCGGACAAAATTGTGCAGTTATGCCAAACCAGTCAGCTGATTCATAAGTTTGACTCGGCGACCCACATTGCTTGGTCAGGCGAAAACGAGCGTTTGCGTGATTTTAATGCCAAAACGCCCAACTCTATCGTGGATCCACTCTATTATCAATCAAACCCCGTTTATCAATGCTCAGTGTTTTTTAACAATCAATTCGATAAAATGCAAGATATCGACTTTGCACAGGACGATTTAAAACTGGTACATTGGCATCATATCGGCGCAGATATCCTGCCCGCCAATGCTTCTAAAGCGCGCGGTATCAAAGACGTCTGTCGCTATTATGGCGTAGATGCAACCGAATGCATGGCGTTTGGCGATGGCATGAATGACTTAGAGATGTTTGATTTGGTCGGCTATGCAGTAGCGATGGGCGATGCCCAGCCTGCGTTGATTGAGCGCGCGGATTTTGTCACGGGTACGATTGAAGAGCGTGGCATCCAGTCGGTACTCAAGCAATTTCATATAGCGTCTTGATAAATAGTTTATAAAAACCGCTATTTATATAAGGCGTGTCCTCATTTTTAAAAGAAGAGCACGTCCTAGCAGAATTTAACGACGCTATTTAACGACGCTTAGCCATCAAACCATAAAGCCAGCTACCGACTTTATAAAATCCGACGATGATTAAAATAATTACCAACGCTGCGAGCACATAAGCCAGCCAATTTGGTACGTGGCTTAACCAGCCAATGGTAAATGCCAAACCCAGATAAGTTTCAACTGGCCAATTCAGAATTGAGGTTGGCGAGCCCGAATTAAATATAATCATAAAACCTATAATGCCAATTAAAGCCATCACTATCCCAGCGCGTACACGATTATTCATTGTCTTCCTCTTTTAATTCAATCAAATTGGGTAAAATTGTCTTATTTTTATTGTTTAAAGTCTCATGCGGTAACTATAGTGGCATAAAACGCGCCTATCATGTCGCCTTTTTGATTACGACGCTATGGTAAATCTGTTTATTCTATAAAAGGCTATTGTTAAATCAAGCATAATACAAAGCGGCATTTGTCATCATTTATGATCATTTGGCATATTATTTTTAATCGCCTTAGCTGTAACGATACTAGCAAAAACGCTATGCACGATTGCCCTTTAAATTATGCGCAATCATAGCCATAATGGTTTACATAGCTGTAAATTTAGCATCGCGCCTGTTTTACGGGTTTTCTTGCTTTGCACCATTCTTATTTTAGGAGAGATATTTTGACTCATTTATCATCGTCGCGCGCTGCCGCTCGTAGCGCTCGCATGCTTCCAAAAGCCTTATTAGCCGTGGCGGTTGGGCTCGCACTTGTGAGCTGTAGTAAATCAGATAACGCCGCTACCGATGGCGCTGCGACCAGTGCAGAAACGTTAAACCTGTATAACTGGTCGGAATATATGCCGCAAGAAATTCTTGATGGTTTTACCAAAGAGACTGGCATTCGAGTCAATTACACTACTTTTGATTCTAACGAAGCTATGTACGCTAAGCTTAAATTGCTTGATGATTCTAGCCAATACGATTTAGCGATTCCATCGACGTATTATGTGGAAAAAATGGCCAAAGAAGGACTGCTACAAGAGCTTGATAAATCCAAATTAAGCAACTTTAAAAATCTTGATACCTCCTTTACCAATACCAAGGTTGATCCAGAAAACAAATACTCGATTCCTTATATGTGGGGCAGCACCGGTCTTGCCATCAATGGCGAAGCGGTCGATCCTGCAACCGTAAATAGCTGGAATGACTTATGGCGTCCTGAGTATAAAGGTCAAGTGATGCTGATGAATGACATGCGCGAAGTGTTTGGCATGGCGCTCTTAACCTTGGGCTATTCAGGTAATAGTAAAAACCCTGAAGAAATCAAAGCCGCTTACGAGAAGCTAACGACCTTGATGCCAAATGTAAAAACCTTTAACTCGGATGCTTCACGCATGCCGTATATGGAAGGGGAAACCACGGTTGGTATGAGCTGGAATGGTGAAGCCATCATCGCCAATAACGAAGGCTTGACCAGCTTGGTGTATAAATACCCAACTGAAGGGGCTATTCTTTGGATGGACAACTTTGTTATTCCAAAAAATGCCAAACAGGTGGATGCGGCGCACAAATTTATCGACTACTTACTGCGTCCTGAGAACTCTAAAATCGTCAGCGAAGAGATTGGTTACGCATCACCGAATATGGCCGCGCGTGAGCTGATGCCAGAAGAGGTGCGCAACAATCCAACCATTTATCCAAGCAAAGAGGTGCTAGCAAAAGCGGAGTTTCAAGAAGATGTCGGTGATGAAGCGTTGCAAGTGTATCAGCAGTATTGGGATAAGCTTAAAACGGGGCGTTAATTCTGTAAATTAATACGCATTTATTGATTGCTGTTTTAGATACCTATTATCTATCCAAAAAACGCTGCCTTTATTAAGTCAGCGTTTTTTATTTGTCTTTTCTTTTATTTGTCTTTTATTTATAAGTGCAAATCGGTTTCGCTACCTTTATGTTCAATACGGCGCTGCTCGCGGCGCTGATAGCGCAACCCAGAGGCAGCAAACCACTGCGGCTTGGTGGTTTGCAATAATTCACTAAGCCGCTGTAACTGTACTTGCAGCGTTTGGGTGAGCCAAAAATAACCTTGCCATTCAAAGCCTAAGTTTTCCACACTTGGATATTCTGATACCGCGATACGGGTAATCGGGCGAAACACTTCATCATTTGGACTACGTAATACTGCCGCCATATGCTGCATCGCTTGGGTTAATTCGTGCTGATAATGAATCAGTAAAATATGGTTTTCATCGTCAATCTCGATGTTTGCCAAGCGCGGCGCGGCACTTAATAATAAATCAATCGTACCAATAATATTGCGATGGGTACGCTGAATGGTCTCTAGCGTTTCTTTTTCAATCCCAGATTCGCTCGCTGTGGCGGCGATATGCGGACGTACGGCAAGCAGGCGCTTATTGATCTTTTGCAGCGCTTTGACCAAGGCTTTATTCACTGGTGTATCTGGTACAGAGGGGTTTTTTGGGTAAATAATACTGGCTGAACTGGTCGCCTTACTATATTTAAAGGGTTTTGGTACTAAAATCTCGGCATCAATATGATTGCCCACTCCAGCGTATAAATTACCGCAGGTTTCAAGGTTACTGGCCAATAAAAACCGCCACATTAGCGTTGATTTCAGCGGTAAAATCAAGGTCGCAGCGACCGCAACCCCTGCGCCAAGTAAGATATTAATTGCGCGATACAGACCGTCTTGGGTGATATTGCTATGGTCGGGGCTTGAGACAATCATCAGCATGGTAATGCCCGTTAGCAGCCCGATATAACCCAACTGCTTAACCGCCACGTAGCCAATAATACCGCTGATAATACCAATTAGCCCGTAATATAACCATAGCCAGCCACCGGTATCTTGAATCAACCATAAAAAGCTCAGCCCGACCACCACACCTAATAAAGTGCCGAGTATGCGCTCTTTGGCCTTGGTATAAATCGCCCCTTGATACTGCAACAAACCCAATATCACAAACACGGTGATGGTCGTCCATTCACCATGCGGTAAGTGGGTAAACTCATTTAACAACAGGGCAATAAGCACGGCCACGCCCAAACGTATGGCATGCAAAACATCGGCATGCTGATAGCGGGCGTAAGGCTCTACAAACGGCACGGTAAATCGTTGCCAAAAAGTCGGTTTCACGCAGGGCGTCTCTTATAATAAATAAAAAGTGGCTTAAATGATAACTGCTAGCTTAACCATTCATAAAACAATTATCAAAAAAATAACGCCTTTTATCTGTTAAAAGAGAAAAGGCGTTAAAGGTGTAAAGATACTAGCACATAACCAGAAAAATATTGGAAAAGCGTGTTTGGCTATTGATAACTGCCAACAGCTAAATACTAGACTTCTAAAAGCTAGACTTCTAAGAAATCCAAAATACCTTCTGCCGCTTCACGACCTTCCCAAATCGCTGTCACCACCAAATCAGAGCCGCGCACCATATCGCCACCGGCAAATATTCTTGGGTTATTGGTTTGGAATTTAAAGGTTTGTTTTTCGGCGGCGACGACTCGACCTGACGTGTCCATTGTCACTTGCTGACTGGCAAACCAATCGGCCGGGCTAGGACGGAAACCAAAAGCCAGAATAACCGCATCACACGGGATGATTTCTTCTGAGTTAGGAATGGGCTCAGGGTGGCGGCGACCATGACTGTCAGGCGTGCCCAAATGCGTGGTAATCACCTTAACCGCATTCACCTTGCCATTTAAACCAATGATTTTCGTCGGTTGACGATTGAATAAAAACTCAACGCCTTCTTCGCGCGCATTGACCACCTCACGGCGAGAGCCGGGCATATTTTCTTCGTCACGGCGATAAGCGCAAACTACTTGCTGCGCGCCTTGACGCACACTGCTACGGTTACAGTCCATCGCTGTATCACCGCCGCCTAGCACCACCACTTTTTTGCCTTTTAAATCGATATAGTCTGCTGGATTTTTTTCCCAGTCATTGCAGCGATTGACGTTAGCTATCAAATAATCTAGCGCATCGTAGACGCCTTCTAGCTCTTCGCCTGCAAAGCCGCCGCGCATATAAGTATAAGTGCCCATGCCCATAAATACCGCATCGTACTCGCTTAGCAGCTCGTCAATACTGACGTCGCTGCCGATTTCGGTCTCTAAACGGAACTCCATGCCCATGCCTTCAAAAATGACACGGCGATTGCGCATGACATCTTTTTCCATTTTAAACTCTGGAATACCAAAGGTTAATAAACCGCCAATCTCAGGACGCTTATCAAAGATAACAGGTTTGACCCCATTTCTGACTAAGATATCGGCGCAGCCCAGTCCTGCAGGCCCTGCGCCAATAATAGCGACTTTTTTATCCGTCCAAACCACCTCGGACATATCAGGGCGCCAGCCAAGGGCAAAAGCGGTGTCATTGATATACTTCTCAACATTGCCGATGGTGACCGCGCCAAAGCCATCGTTTAGCGTACAAGCGCCTTCACACAAGCGGTCTTGCGGACAGACACGGCCACAAACTTCAGGCAAAGTATTGGTTTGATGACACAATTCTGCTGCCTGAAATATTTGTCCTTCTGCCGCTAATTTAAGCCAGTTGGGAATGTAATTATGTACCGGACATTTCCACTCGCAGTATGGATTGCCGCACTCAAGGCAGCGGTGCGATTGCTGCGCTACTGATTCGCTATCGAACGGCTGATAAATTTCTACAAACTCTGTTGAGCGCGTAACGATGTCTTTTTTGATCGGCTCAAGGCGCGGTACATCTAAAAACTGAAAACTATTTTCTAAGCGTTTTGCCATGGTATTGTCTCTTCTATAGTGGGTAACGACAGCCAATATCTGCAGCCCAAATGAGGCAAATTTACGGATAGAGGTTGTCATTTACCTGTTTAAAACCTATGAATTAAACTGCTTGTAAACCTATTATTGACCAAGCCAATTTATTGTGGGTCAGCCGTCGTGGTTTTAAGCAGGGTCGCAACGTTTGCCGCTTTGGGTTTTACCAAATAGAACTTACGCGCGTAATGCTCAAAGTCCGCTAAGATGGTTTGCCCCCACGCACTGCCCGTTTTTTCAACATGAGTTTCAATCACTTGTTGCAAGTAAATACGATGACCTTCCATTTGCTCGCTTGAGATACGGTTTAAATCAATCAGTTCATGATTACAGCGATCGAAAAAGTCACCATCCATATCGAGGACATAAGCAAAGCCGCCGGTCATGCCTGCGCCGAAATTCAGCCCCGTACGCCCAAGGACGGTAATGATGCCGCCGGTCATATACTCGCAGCAATGGTCGCCCGTGCCTTCGATAACCGCATGAGCGCCCGAATTACGTACGCCGAAACGCTCGCCTGCTGTACCCGCCGCATACAACTTGCCACCGGTAGCGCCATACAGACAAGTGTTGCCGATAATGGCGGTTTCATGCGTGGTAAAGCTTGAATCTTGCGGTGGATAAATGACAATCTCACCGCCCGCCATGCCTTTACCAACATAGTCATTGGCATCGCCTTCTAGCTCAATATGCAAACCGCCCGCATTCCAGACCCCTAAACTTTGACCTGCGGTGCCGTTTAGATGCAGCTTAATGGGTCTATCACTCATGCCAAGGTTGCCCCAGACCTGCGCAATTTCGCCGGAAATACGCGCGCCGATAGAGCGATCACAGTTACCGACGGCGTAGCTATAATCGCCGCCGTTACCTTGACGGATACTTAGCAGCATATCGTTAATCATTTGCTCAGCGAGCAAGCCTTTATCAAATGGCTCATTACGCGCCACCTGACAAGTTTGCGCTTTGCTGCTACTGGCTGGATGACTAAATAATAACGGCGTTAAATCCAAATGCCGCTGCTTATCAGTATTACCTTCTAACACGTCAAGCAAATCGGTACGCCCGACCAGCTCCTCCATACTGCGCACGCCGAGAGCGGCAAGCCATTCGCGCGTTTCGGTGGCGACAAATTTAAAGAAGTTAATCAGCATTTCTGCTTCACCGATGAAATGCTCATCACGTAGCTGGGCTTTTTGGGTGGCAACGCCGGTTGGGCAGTTATTAAGATGGCAAATCCGCAAGTATTTACAGCCAACGGCAATCATCGGCGTGGTGCCAAAACCAAAGCTCTCTGCCCCAAGAATTGCGGCTTTGACCACATCAAGACCCGTTTTTAGACCGCCATCGGTTTGAATACGAACTTTATCACGCAAGCCGTTGACCCGAAGCGATTGATGCGTTTCAGCAAGCCCCAGCTCCCACGGCGAGCCAGCATGATGGATAGATGACAGTGGCGACGCTGCCGTGCCACCATCATAGCCTGAGATGGTAATTAGGTCAGCGTAGGCTTTTGCCACGCCCGTTGCAATGGTGCCAACACCCGGACGTGAGACCAGCTTCACTGACACCAAAGCATCTGGATTGACTTGTTTTAAATCAAAAATTAGCTGCGCCAAATCTTCGATAGAGTAAATATCATGATGCGGCGGCGGCGATATGAGCGTCACCCCCGGTACCGAATAACGCAGGCGAGCGATGAGCGCATTAACCTTACCGCCCGGCAGCTGACCGCCCTCACCCGGTTTTGCTCCTTGAGCAACTTTAATTTGCAGCACTTCTGCCGAACGCAGATACGCCGGTGTGACGCCAAAGCGACCTGAGGCAATTTGCTTAATTTTTGAGTTACGCAAGGTACCATAACGCACCGGATCTTCGCCGCCTTCACCAGAGTTTGAGCGCCCGCCAATAGTATTCATCGCCATGGCAATCGCTTCATGGGCTTCAGGTGACAATGCTCCTAAAGACATACCAGCAGAATCAAAGCGCGATAAAATTTCTGAGATGTCCTCGACGTCATTTACGTCGATTGAATTATCGGTTTTTAATTGTAATAAATCGCGCAAGGTTGCTACGGGACGGCTATTGACCAAATCGGCATAATTGCGATAATTGTCATAATCGCCGGTACGGACTGCGGTATGTAGGCTGTTAATTACGTCAGGATTAAAGGCATGGTACTCTTTATTAAAGACAAATTTTAATAAACCACCTTGGTCAAGTGGCGCACGGCGTTTAAAAGCATTGGCCGCCAATTGTGCTTGATCGGCAGCTAAATCGGCAAAGGTTGCGCCTTTAATACGACTTTGCACACCTTTAAAGCATAAGCTTACCACTTCTTCAGAAAGCCCCACCGCTTCAAATAATTGCGCGCCGCGGTAAGAGACAATGGTAGAGATACCCATTTTTGATAAGATTTTTAGCAGCCCTTTATCCAAGCCTTTACGGAAATTGACCCGCGCTTGAATCGGATCGCCAAGCAGCTCACCCGTCGCCACCAAATCATCGATGACGTCATAGGCCAGATATGGATAGACACAAGTCGCGCCAAAGCCAATCAATACCGCCACTTGATGTGAATCGCGCGCCAGACCAGTCTCGACGATTAAATTGGCATCGGTACGAATACCTTGCGCAATTAAATAATGATGCACCGCACCAGTGACCATAATGGCGTTGGCAGGTAGTTTGTCGGCTGCGATATTCTTATCAGACAAGACAATTAAAGTAAAACCCGCACGAATGCTATTTGCTACTTGCTCACAGATGGCTTTAATAGCGGCTGCTAGCTCAAGATTGGTATCGTAGTTTAAGTCGATACGCGCCATTTGAAACGCTGGATCAGCCAAGGTTTCGAGCTGCTGCATTTTACTGGCCGATAAAACCGGTGACGATAAGATAATACGATGCGCGTCGCGTGCTGACGGCGCAAATACATTGGTTTCAGCACCAAGACACGTCTGTAGCGACATCACAATTGACTCACGCAACGGGTCTATCGGTGGATTGGTCACCTGCGCAAACTGCTGGCGGAAAAAGTCGCCGACATGACGAATTTGCTGAGATAGCACCGCCATCGGCGTATCATCGCCCATCGAGCCGACTGGCTCTTGCGCATTTTCGGCATTAGGACGGATAATTTCGGTGCGCTCTTCATTGGTGATATGATACATTTTTTGCAATGCTTTTAGCGGCTCACCGCGGCAAGCTTGGGCGGCTAATTCTTCTTCTAAGCGCTCATCATCGCGGATGCGGGTTGCTTCTTCGCGCAGCCATTTACGATATGGATGCGCTTTTTTGAGTAACGTCGCAATCGCTTTAGTATCCATGATTTGACCGGTCATGGTATCGATAACTAACATCTGACCGGGCCCAACGCGCCCTTTAGCAAGCACATCTTTTGGCGCATAATCCCAAACGCCGACTTCTGAGGCCACCGTGATATAGCCATTTTTGGTGGTGACCCAACGCGACGGACGCAGACCATTACGGTCGAGCATACATACCGCATAGCGACCGTCTTGAATCACTAGTCCTGCTGGGCCATCCCACGCCTCCATATGCTGCGAGTAAAATTCATAAAACGCCCGCAAGTCCATATCCATGCTGTCGACATTTTGCCAAGCGGGCGGTACCAGAATTGACATCGAGTGGAATAAACTCATACCGCCCGACATCAGCACCTCTAGCATATTATCTAAGCTCGATGAATCCGAACCCGTACTATTCACCAGTGGCGTCAATTCACTTAAATTGGGCAATTTATCAGACTTTAATTTTGGCGTGCGCGCTTCAGACCAGCTACGGTTGCCTGTGATGGTATTAAGCTCGCCATTATGCGCCAGATAGCGAAACGGCTGCGCCAGTGGCCAGCGCGGCAAGGTATTGGTTGAAAAACGCTGATGGAAGACCACGATATGCGAGGCCAAACGCGTATCTTGTAAGTCTAAAAAGAACGCTGGCAGATCTGATGGCATGACCAAACCTTTATAGATAATGGTCTGACAGTTTAAGGAACAAACATAAAATAGCTCGTCATCAACCAAGCGTTGTTCAGCTTTTTTACGCGCGACAAATAATTTGCGGTTAAAGTCATCGGCTGCTATCTCGTCTGGTGCATTGACAAATATCTGCTGAAAACCAGGTAATGTCTGACGCCCAATCTCACCAACGATACTTAAATCAAGCGGCACATCGCGCCAGCCCGCCACTGCTAACCCTTGGGCGGCAATCTCTTCATTAAGCACCTGCTGACTATACTGCGCTTTTGTCTCATCCAAACTGACAAACACCATGCCAACGGCAAAATCAGCAGTCAGGGTAAAGCCTTGCTCAGCGGCTATATCGCTAAAAAATACCGTCGGCGTTGCCAGCAATAAACCGCAGCCATCGCCAGTCTTACCATCAGCTGCAACACCGCCGCGATGGGTCATACAACTTAGACTATGAATAGCTGTTTTTACCAAATCGTGACTGGCTTGGCCCTCGATATGAGCTATCAAACCAAAGCCGCAATTATCAGAGAAGTCATCTGGCGCCGCCAAATGCGTAGAGGAAGAAATCATTGACATAGCTTGTCCTTTTGAGTGAGCGGACGGCCTATACTTTCAATATGAAGTAGCAACCAAACTCCGCGGGCAGAACGGGCTAAATATATTCACGTAAGCGGATTAATAAAGCGCAAGCGGAGAAAATAATGCAAGCGTTTTGAGGGTGATAAGAATACTTATCACGACTCTCTTTATTTTATAACCATCGCAGCTACTGATTTAACGTTAACGCTAAAGCATTTATACCTAAACCCTTATCGGACTCTGCTTACTTTTATGTCTGTTTTAGCGGTTAAAAACTCAATATGAGCGGCGTAAACGTTAATAAAAACGGTGACGCCTTAACTTCTTTAAGAGACAATAAGCAAAGCAGCTGATAAGAAAGTTATGGATAAATTGGCGATGAATAGGTTAAACCGCCGTTAAATATGAATATGAGACGCTCTATATTCAAGCGCCTTAACAATCCCAATCGGGATAAAGTGAGGAGTTGCGCCACTTGCGATAAGCTTAAATAGGTAGCAAGTAGCAGCGCTTGAAACGACAATATCGAGGTATGAAATAACAGTTTACGATAACTATACAGAACGTCGCCCTCAGTTATCTTAGTGAATGATGACTAAAAAATCTAGTCTTTTCTGTCAACTCATACTCTAGATTTTGTAAAAAAAATATATTATCAATGACACATTAATGACTAACTATTGAGAATAATTACTTATTCAAAGCCGCTTTTATTAGCGTTACTAAGCTTTTTTAATAGTGAATAAATCGTTCACAAAAAAGCCCCCGCCATAAAATACGACAGGAGCGTTTATAAAACGGCATGCTTAGTAAGATTAGTTACTTTTTTCTTCTATCAGCTCTTTGATGCTGTCATTATTGCCTTTTGAGGCGTTAGCATTGGCATTGGGGTTTTTGCCAGCTGCGTTGGCATTGGGGTTTTTGCCAGCAGCGTTGGTATTTTTATTGGCGGCGTTACTATTTGCATTGGCGCTCGGTGGTTTAGGCGCTTCAACCACCGGCGGTTTTTTCGGTGCGTTATTATTGCCTGAACCATTATTTGTTGCATTACCAGTGGTTGCTTCAGGCTTACGGTTAGTATCTGTAGAGGATTGCGTGGTCGTTGGTTGCCCTTCGATCTCGACCGTCCGCTCTTCATTGACAGTCAAAGTGTCAGAAGTATCAGCTGACTGACGTATGCTTTCATTAGCGCCATCTTGTGCGCCGCGATTGGCATTATTATTTGCCATTTGGCCATTACTGTCATCAGACGTTTGTGTCTGTTGACGTACTGGTACTTCGCGTTTGGTTGGGCGCAAGTTTACATTGCGCGTGCGCTTGGTGCTCAAATCCTTAACCGGATCTGGACGTTCATAATTATCGATGATACTGACGTAACGATTGATCTCTTCAGGTAAGACGCGTACATTTGCAGGCAGTTTAAAATCTATCAACTTCGCGGCACCGACCGCCTCTTGTGGACTGCTCATCAGCCCATAAGTCAGCATATAACGCACCTGCTCATTTTCATCAAGGTAGCGGAAATAAGCGAACTTATCGCGATCTTCTCGGCTTTCTAAATAGCTGACGATCACATCATTTTCAGCGACATTCATCACCTGTACGGTCCACTTGCCTTTATTAGCGAGCAGATAACGCTTGTCTTTAAACTCATCAGGATAGCTGCGTAAGTCTTTAACCGTGGTATCAAAACTAATCGGCTGCACGTCTGTATCGAGCTCATGCAAGGACTCTATCTTTAGCGGCTGCTCAAGCTCAGCGGTTGAGGCTTGTGGCGCTGATATTGGCTCATTCTCAATCTTAGCACCTATCGCTGGCGTTTGACTAAACATCCAAACTAAGGCGGTAAACACGCCCAATAGCAGGGTTGCTATCAGCCAAATCAGTGCTTGACGGCGATATTTCTGCCCAGCTGTGCGAGTCGTCGAGCGTGATGCTGCCATGGAGAGGTCCTTGGAAAAGGGTACTTATAAAAAGATACTTATAAAAGAGTTTTATATAATAATGGTCTTAAAAAAATAATGCTCAAGATTGTCGAAATATATCGTAGCTAAAAATGGCTGAAATGATTATTTTAAGCGTTTAACGATTATATATTAACTGATAAATTAAACGTGCAACTTACCTACTGAATACTTCACGAGCTTGTACTATTGATGCTGCGACAAAACTTCGGTCAAAAGCTTGGCATCAAAATCGTTGGTCAATACCGCCTCACCCAATGATTTTAACAAAATAAGGCGGATTTGTCCGTGTTTGACTTTTTTATCATGACCCATCAAACCTAATGCCGTTTGTACGTCAATAGCGGGCGGCGTAATCGGCAAATTTGCCAAGGTAAGTACGCGTTTAATACGCTCAACGTCCGCAGTTGTTAACCAGCCAGTTTTTTGCGACAGCTCAGCCGCTTGTACCATGCCAGCGGCGACCGCCTCGCCATGTAGCCAATTGCCGTAGCCTTGATGGGTTTCAATCACATGGCCAAAAGTATGACCGAAGTTTAACAAAGCGCGTACGCCGGACTCTCTTTCGTCTTGTGCGACGATATCGGCTTTATACTGACAGCAGCGCTTTACCGCCTCGCCAAGTACGGCTAAATCTAACGCCATCATCGCTGGCAAATTGTGCTCAAGCCAAGTCAAAAACTCTGCATCCATAATCAGCGCGTACTTGATGACTTCTGCCAATCCTGCTGATAGCTCACGCGCGGGCAAGGTTTTTAGCGTACTCATATCAGCAAGCACCATTTGCGGCTGCCAAAATGCGCCAATCATATTTTTACCTTGCGGATGATTGATGCCGGTCTTGCCGCCGACGCTCGAATCCACCTGTGATAACAGAGTGGTTGGGATTTGAATAAAATTGACCCCACGCATAAAGCTTGCCGCGGCAAATCCTGTCATGTCGCCGACCACGCCGCCACCAAGGGCGATTAAAGTCACATCGCGGTTAAAGTGTTCTGCCATCAGCGCATCATAAATCTGATTGATACTGGCCTGGTTTTTATACTGCTCACCATCTGGCAGCACACAAACCTTGACCGTAAACTCTGCTTCAAGTTCTTCTTGTAAAGCGCTTAAATATAAAGGCGCAACCGTCTCATTAGTCACGATAAGGACTTGATGACCGGTAATATAAGGCGCGATTTGACTGGCCATGCTGCTTTTTTTAGCGCCATTTTCAGCAATGTCATTAGCGCCATTTTCAGTAATATTACTAACAATGTTTTTAGGGTTGCCTGCATTACTATCTTCAGTAATGACGATAGGATAATCATGACTTTGCGTCTGTACTGTTAGGGTGGCATGAAACAGTGGCGTTGCCATGAAAATCTCCTTAAGTATGAGGATTGAGTTAAATTTAGCGGATTTTTAATAAATATTTTTTAAGCTCATTAACGAAATTTTATTTTTTATTATTCATCTTCTTCATGTGCTGAGCTAATAGAAGTCGACTCACAAAAGGTTTCTAATTTCTGCAATAACTGATTGACCATATGGCGCGGATAAGTATGACCGGTCGGCATGATAATATGCGCCACTTGCCGATATAAGGGGTCGCGGGCGCTGTATAAATCTTGCAATATTTTTCTAGGGTTGGGCTGTTGTAATAAAGGTCGCGACTTATCTTTTGCAGTACGCGCCATTTGCACGTCCACCGGAGCATTGAGATAGACGACGATGCCGCGCTCTTTAAGAAACGCTCGGTTTTCAGCGGCCATTACCGCACCGCCGCCGGTTGCTAAGACAATTTGTGTTTGCTGCGTCAGCTCATCAATGGCACGCGTCTCGCGCTCTCGAAAGCCCGCTTCGCCTTCTTTGGCAAATATCCAAGCAATATCAGCCCCAGTTTGCGACTCGATATACCAATCACTGTCTACAAACGAGCGTCCCAACTGCTTAGCAAGCAATCTGCCAATGGTGGTCTTTCCCGCTCCCATCGGCCCCACTAGAAATACCGACGGTAATTCCTCAACCATAATACGCACTCAGCTAAATTAGGTATGATACAACGTCATGGATATTCTGGCTAGTAACGTGTATTGATTATTGTCAGTAAAATATAGGGAGGCACAAAACTTACCCATAAAAAAAGCAAGCGTTGCTGCTTGCTTTTTTCTATTATGAAATAATGAAACGCTAGATTAGTTTAGGCGACTGGTACCATCATTAATCAATTTTGGCGTGACAAAGATCAATAGCTCTTCTTTTGCATTGTTACGTACATCCTTGCGGAACGCACGACCAACATAAGGTAAGTCGCCTAAGAAAGGTACTTTATCGACCCCATTACTTTTACGGTTTTTAAAGACGCCGCCCAGTACAACGGTTTGCCCATCTTCCACAATCACATTGGTTGAAATAGAATCTTCAGCAATCGCAACCTGATTATTAATGATAGTCGGTGTGCCATTGGTGATAAGCAGTTGCAAACCAATTTTACCGTCTGGGGTAATGTTTGGCGTGGCTTCCAAGCTCAATGCCGCTTCTTTAAAGCTGGTGGTGGTCGCGCCACTGGCCGAGGCTTCTTGATAAGGTATTTGCGTACCAGAAGATACTTTTGCCGTTTGTTTATCAGCGGTCAAAATCTTTGGCGTCGAAATCACTTCACCGCGGTTATCTGCTTGTAGGGCTGATAATTCAAGATCGAGCATCACATCTGACATGCTAAGCAGTCCAAAAGCAATCCTACCCGCTGGGTTGGCAACCCCTAAATCCACGTTTAAGTTATCAGGACGGCTGATGTCATACTTAGGATAAGAAACTGTTTGACCATTGACGGTCGTCGTCTCTACATCAAAGTCTTTTAAGTCCCATAGCGTCTGATTGCTACCACCGACCAACAAGTTACGGTTATTGGCAGCGCCGTTTGATAAAATCCCCCAACGCACGCCAATCTCTTTACTAAAGCTATCGGTTGCGCTAACGATACGCGCTTCAATCATTACTTGACGGACTGGAATATCAATTTTACCAATCAGCTTATGAATATTCTCGATGCTTTCAGCCACATCTTTGATAATCAAGGTATTGGTACGCTCATCGACCGTTACCGTACCACGGTTTGACAATAAGGTATTGTTATCAACAGAGTTTGCGTTGCCAGTACCGCTACTACCTGTTGAACCACTGCCTTGAGAGATCAGCGTCAATACATCTGCTGCCTTAGCATAGCTTAAGCGAATGTATTCTGTACGTAGCGGTGCATAAGACTCAACCGCTTGCTGCGCTTCAAGCTCACGCGCTTCTTGTTCTGCAAGCTCAGTCGAAGGTGCGACCAAAATCACATTGCCATTTTCACGTTTGCCAAGATTCTTACTCTTTAGAATAATATCTAGTGCTTGATCCCACGGGACATTAATCAAACGCAAAGTGATGTTGCCCGCCACCGAGTCACTCGCCACAATATTCATTTCTGTAAACTGGGCCAATATATCTAAAACACTACGGATTTCGACGTCTTGAAACTCCATCGATAATGCTTCGCCGGTATAGACTTTTTCTTCTAATGTCGGCTCGCGTAGTAGCTCGGGCTTTCTGATACTGATGTTTAATTGATTGCCTGATTGGTAAGCCTGATATTCAAAATCTTCTTTGACATTAATAGTGATCACACCATTTTGCCCTTGGTTTTTGGTATCAATACTATCAACCAGACCGCTATTCACATTCAAGCGGCGCAGCAAGTTTCTCGGTACCGTGCTACCCGTTAAACGAACCACCAACTTATTACCTTGGCGCTGCACGTCTACTGGAATAGCTTCGTTAGCAAGTGCAATACTGACATTACCGCCGCCGTCATTGCCTTTAGTGAAATTAACCGCCGTTAAACCATCATAACTATATTGCTTACTCACTTGTGAGGCGGCAAGCTGTGGGCTTAATAAAGGATTGACGCGCACTACCATCGTATCAGCAGGTGCCTGTGTTGCAACTGCTTGAGTTTTCACTACTTTGGTTTTAATTGGTGCAACTGCAACGCTACTGCTTTCAACAATTGGCGTCACTACCGCAGTAGTGGTGATAGCTGCGTTGCCATTTAATAAGTCTTGGACTGGGTCATTGGTAACTACTTGATTAACCACCGGACGACTAGGGTCGCTGATGGTTAGCAGCAAATTATTGCCCTCAATAGCGGTAGTATAATTGCCCGCTTGTTTGAGACCGACGATCAGACGCGTGGTATTGTCGCTATTCAGGGTAGTGACATCGTTGATCATACCAACATTATATTCACTAAAACGGCTGGCAAGCCCATTTTGCACTTGTTCAAAATCTAATACCAAACGGCTTGGATTATCAAGCTGATAGGCAGCAGGTAATACTGGCTTACCGGCAAACCCTAAGCGCATTTGGGTAACCGCTGGCGCTGTTTGTACCACAGAGACGTTATTGATACGCTGCTCAGCATGAGCACTGCTACTTATTGCTACCATACTCATTGCCAATGCAGAGATGGCAAAACTAGAAGATACGCGGTCGCTCATCGTCATTACCTTGTTGTTGCGTACTGTCATTATATATTCCTCAAAAAATCTGCCGACTTAGCTTATAGGGGAGACCAGCGACTGGGGTTTTTCAACAAACCCAGCGCGGCTGTCTGGCACAATTTCGATCAAGTTAATCTGGGTCGGCGTGATTTCAACAATACGGCCGTCATTTAAGCCAAGATAATTACCGACTCTTACGCTCGCAACCGAACCGTCAGGACGCTGCACTAAGGCATATTGCTGACCTTCAGGTGAAATAACGACGCCGCGAAAGACGAGTTGCGACAGCTCATATTGTTCAAGTGGTTCTTTCACTCGGGTTATATCAGGGCGCACACCATCAATAGAGGTGGCAGGGCCTTGGACATTCACTAAGCTTGGTGGCAAAAATGGGCTGCGCTGCGTACTGGCACTATAAACAAAATCTTCTACCAGCTCAGCTTTGGGCGGCGGCTCAATTGGCTGTGCTGGCTGGTTGCGAATATCAGTCATCGCCTGCTCTACCATGCCAATACGGTCAGTACAACCGGTCATTGACAAAACAGTCGCGCTTAAAATCAGCAGCATGGGCAGTTTTTGGATACGCATTAGTTGCCTCCTGCAGCATCAGTGGTAGCAGCGTCTGGTGTGGCGGTTTCTTCACCTTCAGGAGCAGCTTCTTTTGAGCGATAGGTTTTGGTTTGTAGCACCAGATTGAGCTCAGGCAATACATCTAGAGTTGGCTGCGGATTACTGACTTCAAAATCATGCATGGTAATAATACGCGGCAAGGCAGCAAGACCACTGATAAAGCTACCAAACTGATGGTATTCACCTAAGGCAGCGATACGAATAGGCTGCTCAATAAAAAACTCATTCTCAATTTCAGGCTCAACAGAGATATCTTGAAAACGAATGTTACTGCCAACGCCCGTCATATTGATACCTTCGACCAGCTCTGATACGCGGGTATCTTTTGGGAGTTGATCGAGTAAAGTATTAAACTCAGTTTCCATTTGAATCACTTGCGCTTGATAGGCTTTTAAATGACGCGCACGCGATTCTTTTTCGCGGTAGCTATCAAGTAAAGTTTGCTGCTGACTTTCAGCGGCATTAATTTCATCAATTTTACTGCTGATTGGCAGCGCCCAAGATAGCGCTGCAATCAAAGCAATAATAAATCCAATCACGGTAACTTTGACAGGAAGCGGCCAGCTGCCGTAGTTTTCGCTGTCTAATGATTCGAAACTGCGGCGAAACTCATTCAAGTCAAACTGCTTTTTCGTACTTAACGCCTCTTTCTTGGTTTTAACCAAGCTCTTTTTTCGAATCAGTTTCATAACTCACCTCCAGACGCAGCGTTAGCTTCAGTCGCTTCCGCTGTTTCTGACTGTACTTTAGTCGTGACAACAAACTGAACATAGCTGTCTTCAGGATAAACCGGACGCGGCTGCGCTCCAGTAGTCACCGTATTTTCTAAGATGGGCGCGGCTTGATAGGCGCTGATATTCTGCTGAATATTGCTTACCGCTGAATTGCCCATCCATTTACTGCTGTCTAGATTACGAATCAAGCTAGAGACGATATTTGGATTATCAGCAAGACCTGTTAACGTCAGTACATCGCCTTCGCGTTTTAAATTGGTTAAATACAGAGCAGGCGGTATTGCTTTGGCAAGATCATCCCATATACGGACTGGAACCGGACGTCGACCTTGCAAATCTTGGATAACCTGCATCCGTGAGATGATGTCTTCACGGCGTTGTTCTAAGCTATCAATCTCTACTAAGGCTTTATCTAAGCGCGCGTTTTCTTGCTCAATCAGCGCATTGGCATCCAATTGCTCATCGAGTTCATTATTAAAATAGCTCCATGAGGCAAATGCCGCTAATAAAGCGAGCAAGGTTACTGCGGCCACCAAAGTGATAAATTCTTTATTGCGGCGTTCGCGCTCTTCTTGCCGCCAGGGCAATAAGTTAATACGAGCCATTAGTCGAAGCTCCTTAACGCAAGACCGCACGCGGCCATTAAGCTTGGTGCATCAATCGCCAGTTGCTCATTATCGATATAAGGAGCAATGGTCATGTTGATGAACGGATTTGCGATAGTGACAGGGACACCCAATCGTTGCTGCGCCATACCGGCAAGCCCTGCAATAGAGCTGCTACCACCTGCTAGCACGACATGATCGATACTGCTGTATTGGCTTGATGAGAAGTAAAACTGTAATGAGCGCGTAATTTGCTGAATGGTATTTTCGATAAACGGTGTCAATACCTCAGGGTAGTAATCATCAGGTAGAGTGCGTTCACGTTTGCTAATGGTTGCTTCTTCAGCAGATAGTCCATAACGGTTTTGAATCGCATCAGTGAGCTGCGCACCACCAAATAACTGTTCACGGCTATAAATAAACTCACCGTTTTTAGCTATATATAAGGTCGTTTGGTTATGACCAATATCAACTAAAGCGACCAAGTCTGGTATATTTGAGAGATTATCGACCATCAAACCAAAGGCACGCTCAATAGCATGCGATTCGATATCCATCACTTCGGTTTGCAAACCGCCAAAAGTAAGCGCATCGACTCTTTGGTCGACGTTTTCTGAGCGCGACGCCGCTAGGAGCACTTGCACCATATCATCATTTATCAGTGACGGCCCTAGTACTTCAAAATCTAAATTTACATCTTCTAATAAATAAGGAATATATTGATCGGCATCCAAACGAATCTGCGCTTCACGCTCGACATCGTTAAGCACCATATCCATATCAATAATTTTGGTAATCACAGCAGAACCTGATACAGCAGTTGCCGCATTACTGCCCGCAGCTTGGCAACGCCGTGCTAGGCTTGCTATAGTATTACCTACGGCCTCAGTGTCTACGATGAGTTTGTCAACGACTACGCCTTCTGGTAGCGCTTCGATACCGTAAGACTTTAAATGAAAGATACCTTGTTGGCGCTGAATGTCGACCAGCTTTACTGACGTGGCGCAAATATCCACGCCAATCAAATGCCGACTTTTAGAAGTAAATAGCCTCACAAACTCTATACCTTATATTAAGTGTACATTCTGATAGTTATTTGTAATAATTTAGTACAACACTTTACTTAATAGATAGATTCAAGCATTTAGATTGTTTATCAAGCATTTAGACTACTTATTAAGCCACACTTACACATTTATTATTACCTGCCTATTTTGTTCAAGGTATAATCTCCTACCTGTTGCAAATTTTAATTGATAAGCCTGATTATGACCAAAAAAAATGCTACCGCTCGTCTCATTCACTTTTTGGTGGGGCTTTTCATTGCCTGCTTAGCGTTAGCGCTCATTTTAGCGCTTGCTGTACCGATTGGTTTTTATGGTATGGCGATGTATTTAGCGCCAACCTTACCCAGTACCCAAGAGATTAAAACCGCCAATCTTGAGATGCCTTTACAGATTTATAGTAGTGACGACAAGCTGATTGGTCAGTATGGCAACCGTTTATCGCTACCAGTTACATTTGAAGAAATCCCCGAAGGCTTAACGCATGCCTTTTTGGCGGCCGAAGATGCAACATTTTTCCAGCATAGCGGTATCAGTATTAAAGGACTTGGTCGCGCCGTGACCGAAGTGGTAACCGACGATGAAAGCCAAACCGGCGGCTCTACCATCACTATGCAGGTCGCTAAAAACTACTTTTTAAGCCCTGAACGTACATTAAACCGTAAATTAACGGAGCTGTTCTTAGCCCGTAAAATAGAAGATGAGCTGAGTAAGAACGACATTCTTACCTTATATGTCAATAAAATCTATCTAGGCGAAGGCGCTTATGGTATCCGCGCTGCTGCCAAAAAATACTATAGTAAATCACTTGAGAACCTGACGGTGGCCGAGATGGCTATGCTTGCAGGTTTGCCAAAAGCCCCTTCTAAATACAATCCTGTCGCCAATCCTAGTCGTGCGCTCACCCGCCGCAACTGGATTATTGGCCGTATGCATGAGCTTGGTTATATCACCAAGCAGCAGCACGACGAAGCGATCAACGCCCCTATCGGTATCAACCTTTATCAAGAAAAGCTTGATATGAACATGCCGTATTTGGCAGAGATGACACGTTCTGCCTTGGTCGAGCGCTATGGCGAACAAGTCATGAATGGCGGTTGGCGCGTGCGTTTGACTGTTGATAGTGAAGCGCAAAAAGCGGCAGAAAAGGCAATATTGACGGGGCTTGTGGCCTACGAGCATCGTCATGGCTGGCGCGGTCCAGAAGCAAACGGTGAACCGCTGGAAAAATTCCGTCGTTATAGCAATATGTCGCCGGCGAAAGTCACCAAGGTTAACTCACGCAGTTTTGAAGCAATCCTGCAGTCCGGTGAAAGCGTCACCGTCAATTGGTCTGGCATGAGCTGGGCACGTAAATATATCTCTGCCGACCGTATTGGCTATTTTCCGAGTAATGCCAGCCAGATTGTTAGTAAAAATGACATCGTGCGCTTGATACCAGCCGCTAATGGCAGTTGGCAATTGAGTCAAATACCAGACGTACAAGGCAGTTTGGTTTCCTTAAACCCTGAAACAGGCGCTGTACGAGCTTTGGTTGGCGGTTTTGATTATAATCACAGTAAATTTAACCGCGCCCTACAAGGCTGGCGCCAGCCCGGCTCAACGATTAAACCACTGGTTTATACCGCGGCCCTAGAAAAAGGCTACCGCCCAGACAGCATTGTTTCAGACCGTCCGATTCAAGTAGGCGATTGGAAACCTAAAAACTCTGACCAACGTTTTTTAGGCGATATTACCTTGCGCCGTGGACTTTATTTATCACGTAACTTAGTGTCTATTCGCTTGCTACAAGCCATTGGTATCTCCGATGCACGTAATTTATTAGATGAGTTTGGACTCGATAAAGAAAAGCTGCCTACCACTTTGTCGTTAGCATTGGGCACAGGTCAAGCTACCCCATTACAAATGGCGACGGCTTATGCGACCTTTGCCAATGGTGGTCATCGTATTCAGCCTTATTTTATCGACCAAATTTATAATTATAATAATAAGCTGCTGTTTCAAGCCAACCCGCAACAAGCATGCGCGTTATGTTTTAATGAACAGCTCGACGACCTCAACAAAAAACTTATCGAAGATTATGAAGCAAAAGTAGAAGAAGAAAATAAGGCGTCGAAAAAATCAGAGAGCGATATTAAAGCTGAAAATAGTTCAGATTCTGATGCTACAGAAGACAGTCCATTAAAAGATAGCAAAGCACTTGATGTAGAAGTTTATGATGCCAGTCCAGATTCGGATCGCCTAAAAGCGCCAGTTTTGCAGTATGTACGTGCTGAGCAAGCGCCGCGTATTTTAAAACCGCGAGTGGCTTTTGAGATGGCCGATATTCTACGCGACGTTATCCAGCGCGGTACGGCTGTGCGCGCGAAAGCGTTGGGACGCGATGACATTGGTGGCAAAACCGGAACGACGAATGAAGCAAAAGACGCATGGTTTGCAGGGTTTCATCCTACCAATGCTACTGTCGTTTGGATGGGCTTTGATCAGCCATCAACGCTTGGACGCCGTGAATATGGCGGCGTGGCAGCGCTGCCTGTTTGGATGGACTTTATGAAAGCCCAGTTAAATAACACCCCTCATCAATGGGTAGCTATCAATAACCGTGCCAAATCTAAAAAGCAGAAGCAGACTATCATAGAAATGATGGACGAAGGCGCAGCTGAGCTTGAAGATGAAGAAGCAGATGATGGCAAATCAGCAAAGCCAGTCAAAACCACCACTCAACAACGTAAGCCACCTGCCCCTGAGCCAGTTGAAGAGCAGATTCAAAATCGACCCGCTCCTGAAAAACCAAAACCAAGTCGTACTGATAACGGTAATCCTCAAAACAAACCTTTATCAGCCACGCCGGTTGAGCGCATGCCGCCGATGCCCGAATAAATAAGGGACAGTTTTAGTTTAGATGCAAAGAAAAGGTCTGGCACAATTTCACTGTGCCAGACCTTTTTTATTAACACTTATTTATAAAAATAAAGCCTATTACTTAAACAGAGTATAAAAGCCTAGAGGTTATTTAAAACTCAACCATACCGGCGCGCAGTTGTTCGATCAGCTCTAATAATTGCTGCCGCCATTCGCGTATGGTCGCCTCATCTGGCAGCCACTGATTTGATAACGTCACGACATTAACAATCAGATCGGGTGCCGCTGCTGTGCCGCGACCTGCCTTGTCATTTATTACCTTATCATCTATTACATTCTCAGGTAACACTGGATATAGACAACGCTGATAGGCACGCTCTATATCAGCCAAAAAACCTTGCTGTAAAAGCTGCTCTAAGCGCTGTACTTCAGGCGATACTTGCGTACGGGCGCTTAGTCCTTCTTCAATATCTGCTAAGGTTGGCGCGGTCATCGTTAAACCATAAAAATTTCCAAGCTCTTGTATAAAAGCAAGATAGGCGCCGTATAAATGAAAAATAGCGGTCTCACAGTGCGCTTGGTATAGTTGTTTATCGCTCGTATTAGCAGCTGCTTGACAGCCCAAACGACAAAAATATAATTTTTGATTGGTACGATCAGCTTGGTATTTAGCAACGCGAGTCTTACCGGCCATGCGCTTATCCCTATGTATTTATAAGTTAATTGAATGAAGTGAATTGTTTAATTGGCTACCGTCATTGAAAATGTCATATCATTCTATAACGCGCTCAAAATCTATTAATAGTAATTTAAAAGGCATCTTTATAGCAATGTACGTTTTGCTTAAGTTATTATAAAAAAGTGATGGTATACAAAAATAATTTATAAACTCTATTTTCTTTAGGCAATAAAAAAGCCAGCAACTGAGGCTGGCTTTTTTATTGAGAGAAATAACTAAAGGTTATTTAGATTAATGATTACCTTGGTTAAGCTCTTGAGCAAAGGCTTCATCAAAGCTTGCAAAGTCTGTGCTATCGGTACTAGCAGACATATCAAACGCTGCATTCAAATCATTATCTTGCAGCTTTTGCTCCGCTTTTTCTTTGCGAGCTTTATGATAAGCAAGACCAGTACCAGCAGGAATCAAGCGACCAACCACCACGTTCTCTTTTAGACCGCGTAGCTCATCAACTTTACCTGTCACAGCTGCCGCCGTTAGGACACGGGTTGTCTCCTGGAACGATGCCGCTGAGATAAAGCTTTCTGTTGCCAAGCTTGCTTTGGTAATACCAAGCAATTGACGCTCATACTTAACTGGGAACTTATCTTCCGCTTCCAGTTTCGCATTCAGCGCTTTGACGTCAGCGTACTCAACCTGGTCACCTTTAAAGTAGCTTGAATCACCACCGTCCGTGACTTCAACTTTACGCAGCATCTGACGAATGATAACTTCGATGTGCTTGTCGTTGATTTTCACGCCCTGTAAGCGATAAACGTCCTGAACTTCGTTTACGATATAATCAGCAAGCGCAGTTTGTCCTTTTAGACGTAAGATATCGTGCGGGTTTTGTGGACCATCAGCGATAATCTCACCACGAGCAACCGTCTCGTTTTCGAAGACGTTGATCTGACGCCATTTCGGGATTAGCTCTTCATGGACTTCACCATCTTCATTGGTAATAATGAAGCGATTTTTACCTTTGGTCTCTTTACCGAAGCTGACGACACCCGTCATTTCTGCCATGATGGCATGATCTTTCGGACGACGCGCTTCAAATAAGTCAGCAACACGTGGTAGACCACCGGTAATATCTTTGGTTCCTGAAGACGCTTGTGGTACACGGCCTAAAATCGAACCGGCTGCTACTTTCTCACCATCGCTGACACGAATAATCGTTTCAGCTGGTAAGAAGTAAACCACTTCTTTACCTTCGTCAGTGTTCAAGATAATCGCCGGACGTAAGTCTTTGGCTGAACTTGAACGGTCACGAGTCGCTAGGATTTCAAACGAGCTCATACCAGTGGCATCATCAACTTTAACCGTTGCTGTCGAACCATCAACAATATCACTAAAGCGTGCGGTACCGGCGAACTCTGTGATAATTGGGTGCGTATGCGGATCCCATTTAGCGATAGTTTGACCGCCTTCGACCTGCTCTTCGTTTTTCACAAGGACGCTAGAACCATAAGGTACTTTATAGCGCTCACGCTCACGGCCAAGCTCATCGGTCAATGCCAATTCTGCTGAACGCGATACGATAACCAAGTGACCATCGGTATGTTGTACCGTTTTCATGTTCTCAAAGTGCACTTGACCCGCATTACGTGCTGAGATGCTATTGTCTACAGACGCCGAACTTGCAGCCCCACCAACGTGGAACGTACGCATGGTTAACTGAGTACCAGGTTCGCCGATAGACTGCGCTGCCATAACACCGACTGACTCGCCGATATTGACTTTATGACCACGAGCAAGGTCACGACCATAACACTGTGAACAAACGCCATGCTCAATATCACACGTGATGACCGAACGTACCCAAATATCATCAATCGCGTTGTTATCAAGCACATTTACCCAATACTCATCGATTAAGGTACCTGCTGGAATCAAGACTTTTGACGCATCATCGTTGTAAGTAACATCACGCGCGGTCACACGACCAAGGACTAGTTCACCGAGTTTCTCGATGATTTCGCCACCTTGAATGTGCGGCTTCATGAGCAAGCCTTCCTCAGTACCACAATCTTCGCTAGTGATAACCAAATCTTGCGCTACGTCAACCAAACGACGCGTCAAGTAACCTGAGTTAGCGGTTTTTAGAGCGGTATCAGCCAAGCCTTTACGTGCACCGTGCGTTGAAATAAAGTACTGCAGTACGGTCAAACCTTCGCGGAAGTTGGCCTTAATCGGCGTCTCAATAATTGAGCCATCCGGTTTTGCCATCAAACCACGCATACCTGCTAACTGACGTATCTGAGCGGCACTACCACGAGCACCAGAATCCGACATGATAAAGATAGAGTTGAACGATTTCTGCTCGTCTTCTTCACCTTTGGCATTGATAACTTTATCAGTTGCCAAGTTATCCATCATCGCTTTAGCGACTTTATCATTGGTACGCGACCAGATATCAACCACTTTGTTATAACGCTCACCCGCGGTCACAAAACCTTGCTCGAATTGATCTTCAATCTCGCGAACTTCTGCTTCAGCGGTTTCGATGATTTGTTTTTTCAGCGGTGGAATGACCATATCATCGATACCGATAGATACGCCAGATAAGGTTGCTTGTGCAAAACCAAGGTACATCAATTGGTCAGCGAACATAACACTTTCTTTCACGCCAACTTTACGGTAGCAAGAGTTGATCAATTTAGAGATATTTTTCTTGGTCATCTCTTGGTTACACTCATCAAACGTCATACCTTTAGGCATGATGTTCCAGATCAACAAACGGCCAGCAACGGTATCTTGCATCTTGACTTCTTTGGTCTCATTACCTTCGTCGTCGACATGAGTTTCCGTTACACGCACTTTAATCTTAGCGTTAACATGCAAATCGTTTGAGCCAATCGCACGCAATGCTTCATTAACGGTGGCAAAGATCATGCCCTCGCCTTTGGCATTGATTGATGAACGGCTGATGTAATACAAACCAAGTACAACGTCTTGTGATGGTACGATGATTGGATCACCGTTCGCAGGCGACAAGATATTGTTGGTCGACATCATTAACGCACGTGATTCAAGCTGTGCTTCTAGGGTCAATGGCACGTGTACCGCCATTTGGTCACCGTCAAAGTCGGCGTTGAACGCGGTACAAACGAGAGGATGCAGCTGAATCGCTTTACCTTCGATCAATACTGGCTCAAATGCTTGTAGACCCAAACGGTGAAGCGTCGGCGCACGGTTCAGTAGTACTGGATGCTCACGGATAACCATGGCCAGCATATCCCACACTTGTGGCTCTTCACGCTCTACCATCTTTTTGGCAGCTTTAATCGTAGTCGCTAGACCATGAGACAATAGCTTGTTATAAGTAAATGGCTTGAATAGTTCTAGTGCCATTTTCTTCGGTAGACCACACTGATGTAGACGCAGGGTCGGACCTACAACGATAACCGAACGACCAGAGTAGTCAACACGCTTACCAAGTAAGTTCTGACGGAAACGGCCTTGCTTACCTTTGATCATATCTGCCAAAGATTTTAATGGGCGCTTATTACTACCGGTAATCGCACGTCCACGGCGACCGTTATCAAGCAAGGCATCGACTGATTCTTGCAACATACGTTTTTCGTTACGTACGATGATATCAGGGGCGCTTAGCTCTAATAGACGCTTTAAACGGTTGTTACGGTTAATTACGCGGCGATATAAATCGTTTAGATCTGATGTCGCAAAACGGCCGCCTTCTAGTGGTACTAGCGGGCGCAAATCTGGTGGTAGTACTGGTAAGATATTCATTACCATCCACTCAGGCTTGTTATTAGAATCACGGAATGCTTCTAATAATTTAAGACGCTTAGACATCTTTTTAAGTTTAGTCTCAGAACCGGTTTGCGGAATGGCTTCACGCAGCTCATCAATCTCGATATCTAAATCGATGTCTTTTAATAGGTCTTGAACCGCTTCAGCACCCATTTTGGCCGTGAACTCATCGCCAAATTCTTCAAGCGCTTTATAATAATCTTCATCATCAAGCAGCTGATACTTCTCTAAAGAAGTCAGACCAGGCTCGGTGACGATATAGCTTTCAAAATATAGGACGCGTTCGATATCACGAAGCGTCATATCTAACAACAGACCAATGCGGCTTGGTAAAGATTTTAAGAACCAAATATGCGCAACAGGACTGGCTAGGTCGATATGACCCATGCGGTCGCGACGTACTTTAGCGGTCGTGACTTCAACGCCACATTTTTCACAGATAACGCCTTGGAACTTACGGCGCTTGTATTTACCACATAAACATTCAAAGTCTTTTACTGGGCCAAAGATTTTGGCACAGAATAGACCATCACGCTCAGGCTTAAAGGTACGATAGTTAATCGTTTCTGGTTTTTTAACTTCACCATGTGACCATGATTTGATCACATCAGGTGAGGCCAACGTAATTTGAATACTGTCAAATTCATGGTTACCGTTACCGGTAGGGCTTTGCATGATATCGAGTAAATCTTTCAAGTTGCTTCTCCGTTATCTTTATAATCATCTGACAGCGTGCTATGAGCGCGGCTAAGATGAATGAAGGCAATGAATAGGGTTGAGACAAATCACTAAAAGCAGCAGCAATAAAGCAGACTGCCTTTAGTGGACAACTAAGTTAAACAGCTATTTTGCCTGCGTTGGTTTTAGTTGCTTTGTTTTAACTCAATATTAATACCCAGTGATTTGATTTCTTTGGTCAATACGTTAAACGATTCAGGCATACCTGGATCCATGTATTGTTCACCATCGACGATGTTTTTGTACATACGTGTACGGCCTTCAACGTCATCCGACTTCACCGTTAGCATCTCTTGCAAGGTATAAGTCGCGCCATAGGCTTCTAGGGCCCAAACTTCCATCTCACCGAAGCGCTGACCACCAAACTGGGCTTTACCACCAAGCGGCTGCTGCGTCACAAGCGAGTAAGAACCGGTAGAACGCGCATGCATCTTGTCATCAACCAAGTGGTTAAGTTTGAGCATATACATATAGCCAACGGTTACTTTACGGTCAAACTTCTGACCCGTACGACCATCATACAAGGTCTGCTGACCATCGCGATCCATTCCCGCAAGCTCAAGCAATTCTTTGACTTGATACTCATGAGCACCATCAAATACTGCGGTACCCATTGGTACACCGTCGCGTAAGTTGTCCGCCAGCGCCATGATGTCATCATCACTTAAGCTATCAAGATCAACGCTCTCACCGCCTACTTTGTTATAGATTTTATCTAAGAAATCACGCAAATCTTTAATCGCAGCTTGGGCTTTGAGCATACCGTCAATCTTTTCGCCGAGGCCTTTCGCTGCCATACCCAAATGCGTCTCTAATACCTGACCGATGTTCATACGCGATGGTACACCAAGTGGGTTCAAGACGATGTCAACGGTATTGCCATGTTCGTCATAAGGCATGTCTTCAACCGGCATAATGCGCGATACCACACCCTTGTTACCATGACGACCGGCCATTTTATCACCAGGCTGGATACGGCGTTTAACCGCTAGATATACTTTAACGATTTTTTGTACGCCATGCTGTAAGTCATCACCAGCGGTCAATTTGCGTTTTTTCTCTGCAAATTTCACATCGATGTCTTTTTGCTTATCGACCAAGTAATCAGCGATTTGGGTCAGACGCTCAGAGATTTCTTCTTCAACCGGCTGGATATCAAGCAAGGTTTCAAGGCTCATCTCTTTCATGTCAGCCAATGCCATGACTGTACCGGCTTTTAGACCAGAACCGCCACTGACTTTTTGACCATCAAGCAAGCTTGCGATACGGCCACGAGCCGCTTCTTCAAAGATGCGTAGCTCTTCTTTTAAATCTTTACGGTAGCTATCAAGTTGTGATTTTTCAATCGCTTTAGCACGCGCATCTTTTTCAACGCCGTCACGGGTAAAGACTTGGACGTCAATGACCGTACCTTTGCTTGATGTTGGAACACGCAATGAGGTGTCTTTCACATCAGCGGCTTTTTCACCAAAGATCGCTCTGAGCAGTTTTTCTTCTGGGGTCAGTTGCGTCTCACCTTTTGGCGTGACTTTACCAACTAAGATATCACCAGCGTCAACTTCAGCACCGATATAAACAATACCTGCTTCATCAAGGCTTGATAACGCCGCTTCACCAACGTTTGGAATATCGGCAGTAATCTCTTCGGTACCAAGCTTAGTATCACGCGCTACACAGGTTAATTCTTGAATATGAATGGTGGTGAAACGATCTTCTTTGACCACTTTTTCAGATAACAAAATCGAATCTTCGAAGTTGTAACCATTCCAAGGCATAAAGGCAATACGAATGTTCTGACCTAACGCTAACTCCCCAAGGTCGGTTGACGGACCATCGGCTAAGATATCACCAAAAGCAATTTCATCACCTTGGTTTACAATGATGCGTTGGTTAATACAAGTGTTTTGGTTTGAGCGCGTGTATTTGATCAAGTTATAAATATCAATACCCGCTTCACCGGCGACCATTTCATCTTCATTGACACGCACGACGATACGCGACGCATCAACGTCTTCGATCACACCGCCACGCTTCGCGATCACACAAACACCAGAGTCACGAGCAACGTGACGCTCCATACCGGTACCAACTAATGGCTTATCAGCACGTAACGTAGGAACAGCCTGACGTTGCATGTTCGAGCCCATGAGCGCTCGGTTAGCATCGTCATGCTCTAGGAACGGAATCAAACCGGCGGCAACCGACACCACCTGGCTTGGTGACACATCCATATGCGTCACTTTTTCTGGCGGCATACGTACAAACTCACCATAGCTACGCACACTGACCATTTCATCAGATAGCGCGCCTTCTGCCGTTACTGGCGAATCCGCCTGAGCAATGACCGTACCGACTTCTTCAATCGCTGACAAGTATTCGATTTGATCCGTTACTTTACCGTCAACCACACGGCGATATGGCGTTTCTAAAAAACCAAAGCTGTTGGTTTTAGCAAAAGTCGCTAATGAGTTAATCAAGCCAATGTTTGGACCTTCAGGTGTTTCAATCGGACAGACGCGGCCATAATGGGTATCGTGAACGTCACGTACTTCAAAGCCTGCACGCTCACGGGTCAAACCGCCCGGTCCTAACGCTGATACACGGCGTTTATGCGTCACTTCCGACAATGGATTGTTCTGATCCATAAACTGTGATAACTGGCTTGAACCAAAGAATTCTTTCACTGCTGCCGCTACAGGCTTTGAGTTGATCAAATCTTGTGGTGACAAGTTGTCAGATTCTGCTGATGATAAGCGCTCTTTTACCGCACGCTCAACACGCACTAGGCCGACACGGAATTGGTTTTCAGCCATCTCACCAACCGAACGAATACGGCGGTTACCTAAATGGTCGATATCATCGACTTCGCCGCGACCGTTACGAATTTCAATCAACTCTTTTAGAACGTTAACGATATCATCATTGGTCAAAACACTACGCGCGCGCTGTACATCAGCATCGTCAGTGTCTTCAAACTCTAGACCCAAACGACGGTTAAACTTCATACGTCCGACGTTTGATAGGTCATAACGGTCAGCGTTAAAGAACATGCTTTCAAACAGCTTTTCAGCGGTTTCAACCGTTGGTGGCTCACCGGGGCGCATGACCTTATAAATTTCAATCAAGGCTTCTTCACGGCTTGAGGTGCTATCGGCGCGTAGCGTATCGGCAATATAACTGCCTTGATCGATATCGTTGGTAAATAGAATGCTGAATTCTTTGATAGAATCACTGGCTTCATACGAGCTTAACTTAACCAATAATTCATGATCAATAAGCGTATTGGCACGCGCAATCACTTCATCATTGACAACGATGTCTTCGGCCAAAATGCGTTCGTATAAATACTCATCAGGAATCGCAATTTTGGTCATACCCGCTTCTTCAAGCTGACGGATACGGCGGGCGTTGATACGTTTGCCCTGCTCGACGATCACCTCACCTTCTGGTGATACGATATCAAACTGTGCCATCTCACCACGCAGACGATCCGCAACCAAATCGATCTCAAACTGCTCTTCGCCTTTATATACTTTTACTTTATCAAAGAACAAATCTAAGATTTCAGAGGTAGTTAGGCCTAGAGCGCGTAGGATAATAGACGCAAGCAATTTACGGCGACGGTCAATACGCGCGAAAACCAAATCTTTGGCATCAAATTCAAAGTCTAACCAAGAACCACGGTAAGGAATGATACGGGCGTTGTAAAGCACTTTACCACTTGAATGCGACTTACCTTTATCATGGTCAAAGAACACACCTGGCGAACGATGTAGCTGTGATACGATCACACGCTCAGTACCATTGATAATAAAGGTACCGTTAGCCGTCATCAATGGCATCTCGCCCATATAGACACTTTGCTCACGGATGTCTTTGATCGCCGCTTTGCTGTCTTTGTCTTTGCTGTCTTTATCTTTGATAATCAGACGGATTTTAACGCGCATTGGCGCTGCAAAGGTCGAACCACGTAAGATACACTCACGCTCATCAAACTCAGGCGTACCTAAATAATATTCAACAAATTGTAGCTCTGCGTTACCAGAGTGACTCTCAATTGGAAAAATAGAAGAAAACGCAGCTTGTAAACCAGTATTCTCACGAGCTTTTGGCTTTTTATGCTCTTGCAAAAATTGCTCATAAGAATCTACTTGGATAGACAACAAATAGGGAATGTCCATCACAGTAGGCAATTCAGCAAAACTTTTGCGAATACGCTTTTTTTCAGTATAAGAATATGCCATCGAGAGTCCTTACAGTAAACGTGGAAACAAATTGAAAGCGCGGCCGACTTGCATTAATACTATTTAATATGAATATCATGCAAACCTGGCAACGTAAACGATAATATAAAACGGATATTCATGCTCATTTAATGACTGCTGATTACTTCACGCGTATAGTGCATAATTAATCCAGTTTATTTAAGCGTAAATCGGCATCTAAGCATGCCTATATGAGTGCTAACACTAAAAATTTCAATGCCTTGCACCTTTTAACTTTGTAGTACTTACGAGTAACCACTGCACCGTATCTAAGACCAATGACTGGCATTTAGATACTATTGATTCTCTTTGTAAATTCACTTAAAGTACTATTGCTACTTCTCTTTTAAAAACCTACTCATCATCTGCTATCATAAGTAATATCGTCGCTGATATCTACCGTCTACCAGTGCATATACTGACAGTAAAACCTTACCAGATGATTTAATTAACAGCGTTTAGATTAAAAATCTGAGATAACTATAAATTTTGAAACAGTGACTTATTATAAAGCAGTGACTTTTAGAATCAGTATAAATTATAGTGTTAATGAAAAGCATGCAGACACAAAAAAATGCCAAACATCGATCGACGTTTAGCTCGTTAACTGATTTCAATAACTACTAAGTGTGCTTGCATGTATATCGTCTGTCCTTTTGATGGGTATCCACCGTGATGTTGCATACGTATGTTGGCAGACACAAAAGGTCAAGCTACGGATTATAATAAAAAAAAGCTGATAATGCAAGGCATTACCAGCTTTTTTTTTACAGCAGTTGAACTTATTTTAGTTCAATAGTTGCACCAGCTTCTTCAAGTTTCTTTTTCAACTCTTCAGCTTCAGCTTTGTTTACGCCTTCTTTGATTGGAGCTGGAGCGCTTTCAACCAAATCTTTCGCTTCTTTCAAGCCAAGGCCAGTAGCTTCACGTACTGCTTTAATGACGCCAACTTTCTTCTCGCCAAAGCTGGCAAGAACAACGTCAAACTCGTCTTTTTCTTCAGCAGCGGCAGCAGCAGGACCAGCAGCAGCAGGTGCAGCAGCGGCAACAGCAGCAGTTACGCCGAATTTTTCTTCCATGTCGCTGATTAACTCAACGATATCCATTACTGACATTTCAGCGATTGCGTTTAACACATCATCTTTAGATAGTGCCATGAGAACTCTCCGTTATCTGATAAAATTTAGTTGGTTTTAATATCGCTTGGATTGCTTGCCAAATGTTTGAATAGGGTTGGCAATAAAGTGCAATCGGCGATGTCAAAGTTACGTTAAAACAAGCAATTAAGCAGCTTCTTTTGCGTCTTTGATTGCCGCTACCGTGCGAACGAACTTGCCAGGAACTGCGTTCATAGTCTGGACAAGCTTGGTCACTGGTGCGTTCATAGTAGCCATTAGGATAGAGATTGCTTCGTCGCGAGTTGGTAGCTTCGATACGCGCTCTAGCTCTTCTGGACCATAAACTTCACCACCGACTGATACCAATTTGGTCTCTAAAGCTTTGTTATCTTTGCTGAAGTCGAAAACGACTCGAGCGGCAGATCCCAAATCTTCCATAGAGAAAGCCAAAAGTAGTGGACCAGTCATACGGTCTGACATGCTCTCAAACTTAGTGCCTTCAAAAGCGCGTTTTGCTAGGGTATTTTTTACCACTTTCAAAACGACACCTTTATCACGAGCTTGTTCGCGCAGCTGAGTAAGCTTTGCAACACCAATACCGTGATATTCGGCAGCTACTGCTGAGTAAGCATTAGCAGCAACTTCAGACACTTCAGCCACAACTTGTTGTTTTTGCTCTAGCGTTAATGCCATAAGTTGACTCCTTTAATCTTATCAATCCGCTCATTATTTAATATTCTAAAACCGAAGTTTTGGACAATGTAAACAACTTACTACGACTGACTTGATACGACACGTTATGTATAAACTCCATAAAGAGTTCATTCATAACGACTGATTACGGCACCGTTATCAGACTGACATCGAGTAATAATTTGGTATAAATACCAATCTATTGGCTCTTATCAACAACTGGGTGGGTCACCGTCTGCGTAGGACAACTAAGATTTTCACCTGTCGTCGATTAACAAAAGCAGCTTACCATCACAAGTAATAATAAACCGCTTTCTACCTACGGTCTTAGACAGCGAAGCGTTTGCTACGCTGACCTAATTCTTTAAAACAATATGGGCGCTTTATTCAAAATCGTTGAATAAAGAGCAGTTTTTATACAATAAAATTATTTGGCAACGCGATATGGAACAGGATCAATTGAGATACCTGGGCCCATGGTGCTAGACAAGGTAATTTTCTTAATGAAAGTACCTTTAGACGTCGCAGGTTTAGCGCGTTTAAGATCAGATAGCAATGCTTGAGCGTTTTGCATAACTTGCTCAGCAGTAAAGCCAACTTGACCGATCGTGGTATGGATAATACCCGCTTTATCAACACGGTACTGTGCTTGACCCGCTTTCGCATTAGTCACAGCTTCAGCAACGTTAGGCGTTACCGTACCAACTTTTGGGTTAGGCATTAGGCCACGTGGACCTAGGATAGTACCTAATTGACCAACCACACGCATCGCGTCAGGCGCAGCAATAACGATATCAAAGTCCATATTACCGGCTTTGATTTGCTCAGCTAGGTCTTCAAAACCAACGATGTCAGCACCGGCTTCTTTAGCGGCTTCAGCAGCAGCGCCTTGAGCAAAGACAGCAACGCGTTTGGTTTTACCAGTACCCGCAGGTAGGTTGGTAGCACCACGAACGACTTGATCAGATTTACGTGGGTCAACGCCCAAGTTTACTGCGATGTCGATAGACTCTTTGAATTTAAGAGCTGGCAAATCGTTTAGGATTTGAACGGCTTCTTCAAGAGTGTATAATTTTTCGTTTTCAACGCGCTCAGCGATTAGCTTTTGACGCTTAGTAAGTTTACTCATTTACACACCCTCCACGGTAATACCCATTGAACGTGCAGTACCAGCGATGGTACGGACAGCAGCATCAAGACCAGCAGCGGTTAAGTCTGCATCTTTAGTCTTAACGATTTCTTCTAATTGTGCACGGTCAACTTTACCGACTTTAGCGGTGTTAGGTGTACCAGAACCTTTAGCGATACCAGCAGCCTTACGTAGTAAGTATGCAGCTGGTGGTGACTTCATGATGAAGGTAAAAGATTTATCGCTGTATACGGTGATCTCAGTAGGAATCGGTAGACCCGGCTCTTGGTTTGAGGTCGCAGCGTTAAATTCTTTACAGAACGCCATGATGTTCACGCCTTTTTGACCCAATGCTGGACCAATCGGTGGTGAAGGATTTGCTTTACCTGCAGGCACTTGCAGTTTGATGTAACCATCAATCTTCTTAGCCATGATACTCTCCTAAATGGGTAATAGCGCCAAATCAATGTGGTATGCACCTCATTGACTAACAGCTCCCCGGTTGATGAATGTTTTACCGGTTTAGTCTAGTTTTTCAACTTTACTAAACTCAAGCTCGACCTGGGTCGGGCGATTAAATACGTTTACCGTTAAATGCAGTTTAGACTTCTCATAATCCACTTTTTCCACCAACCCTTTAAAGTCCGTAAATGGACCATCGATAACCAACAACTCTTCGCCTGGCTCAAATAGAGTCTTCGGACGTGGGTCAGCTTCAGTCTGATTTAAACGGTTTAAAATACGGTCGGCTTCTACTTGCGTAATCGGTGCTGGCGTTTCAGGCGTGCCACCGACAAAGCCCATAATACGCGGGCAGTCTTTGACGATATGCCACGTGTTGTCGTTCATTTCCATCTGAATCAATACATAGCCTGGAAAGAACTTACGCTCACTTTTACGCTTTTTGCCGTCTTTCATTTCAACGACTTCTTCGGTAGGTACCAAAACATCGCCGAATGAATCAGCAAATTCACTACGATTGATACGATCAGTTAATGAACGTTGTACTTGCTTTTCATATCCTGAAAACGCTTGGACAATATACCAACGCATATCACGCTCCTGATCAGTAAAGTTAAGTCGTTATAAGTAAATCTGGCTTAATGGACACTAATACGCGTCATTAACCAATAAAAATACCAACGAACCAGTTAAAAAAGTTATCTAACAACCAAACCAAAAAACCCACAATAGCAATCATGACAATCGTTTGCCATGTGTATTGAAAGGTTTCATCTTTGCCAGGCCATGTGACTCGGCGTAGCTCAACGGCAGCATCTTTTAATAATATTTTAAAAGCGCGGCCTTGATGCGTTAACGCTAAGCAGACCAAGGCAATAATAACTAGAGCAACGATGATACCAATACGCATCCAAACATCATTGGCAGGTTGCCAATAGCCTGGTAGGTATTGATTGACTAAGGTTGCCCCTATCAAAATTACTGCGGCAAGTAGCCACAATACCACATCTTTAACTGAACCAGTTTTAGCAACTTCAACAGCGGTTGTTTGATTGTTCGCCGAAACGTGCTTATCTTTGGACAGCATTCCACCAGCCACTGCCTTAGCATCAGATAACTTAGTCTCGAGGTTATCTTGATTATTGCTCATAAAGAACTCACTTCGGAGATGGTGGGGTATGACAAAGATATGATAAGAAGATGGCAGGCGATGTAGGACTCGAACCTACAACCCTCGGTTTTGGAGACCGATGCTCTACCAATTGAGCCAATCGCCTATGGGTGTAAAGGACAGCATTATACAATATTGAGCATAGAATGCAAGCATTTAGGAATAAAATTCTACTGCGACGCTAATATCACTGTTCTTAAGCCTCTCTATGAAAACACTTAATACGAATAAAAACTAAACGTACAAGGTGCTAACGAGGTGCAGCGTTAATATAGCAAGCTCGGTTAAGAATTACAATAGACACCAATCAGATAATAAGCGCTTTTTAAGGTACATGTATAAACCCATATAAGGTGAGATTGGTTTTTGTCTGCCCCACTCTTCTACTATAATGAGTGAAAAGTAATATAGATACATCACACACTGCTGATATCAATTTTTCTTGCTTGCTGTGCCTGTGCAGACAGAGGCTACAAAAAATTGATATCAGCAATATCGTCGCGTTTTTAGGATATGTTTACTATATGTCTTTTTAAATATTTATCCTCATTCATACCCCACAAAAAAAGCCACCCTTAATCAAGGATGGCTTTTTTCTTACTGCTTAACGCTTAGATAATTCTAATAGCGTTAGGGTTTTGATGCTTAGCTAAGGACGTTAGCAACAACACCAGCACCTACGGTACGGCCGCCTTCACGAATTGCGAAGCGTAGACCTTTGTCCATAGCGATTGGATGGATAAGCTCTACGCCCATCTCAACGTTGTCACCAGGCATAACCATTTCGGTACCGTCTTGTAATTGGATTGCGCCAGTTACGTCAGTGGTACGGAAGTAGAACTGTGGACGATAGCCGTTTAGGAATGGTGTGTGACGACCACCCTCTTCTTTTGACAGAACGTATACTTCTGCGTCAAATTTGGTGTGAGGGGTGATTGAACCTGGCTTGGCTAGTACTTGGCCACGTTGTACGTCTTCACGTTTGGTACCACGTAGTAGTACGCCACAGTTTTCGCCTGCACGACCTTCGTCTAGCAGTTTACGGAACATCTCTACACCAGTACAGGTGGTTTTTTGGGTGTCACGGATACCGACGATTTCGATTTCGTCACCAACACGGACGATACCTGATTCAACACGACCGGTTACTACGGTACCACGGCCTGAGATTGAGAATACGTCTTCGATTGGCATTAGGAATGCTTTGTCAACGTCACGCTCTGGCTCTGGGATGTAGGTGTCTAGGATGCCTAGTAGTTCTACAACGGCTGGTTGGCCGTATTGACCTTCGTCGCCTTTAAGGGCTTGGGTAGCTGAACCTTTGACGATTGGGGTGTCGTCACCTGGGAAGTCGTAGTCGTTAAGCAGTTCACGAACTTCCATTTCTACTAGCTCAAGCAATTCTTCGTCGTCAACAAGGTCACATTTGTTCATGAAGACGATGATGTACGGTACGCCAACCTGACGTGATAGCAGGATGTGCTCACGGGTTTGTGGCATTGGGCCGTCAGTTGCTGATACGACTAGGATTGCGCCGTCCATTTGGGCTGCACCGGTGATCATGTTTTTAACATAGTCGGCGTGACCTGGGCAATCAACGTGGGCGTAGTGACGGGTTGGGGTGTCATATTCTACGTGTGAGGTGTTGATGGTGATGCCACGTGCTTTTTCTTCTGGTGCGCTATCAATCGCTGCGTAGTCTTTGGCTTCGCCACCAGAGGTGATTGCGGCTACGGTTGCGATAGCGGCAGTTAATGTTGTTTTACCGTGGTCAACGTGTCCGATGGTACCGACGTTGACGTGTGGCTTGCTGCGTTCAAACTTGGCCTTTGCCATGGGTATTTCCTCTTTATTTGGGGTCAAGTAGTTAACTGCTAAACATGCGCAAGTTAAGGGATACCGACCACATTAAGATAATTGTTAAAAGGTTGCACATACAATGTGCAGATATTATAAGAAAATCGCGACCAATAACAAGTCTTTTAACCAATTATTGGCGCAATCTCTACGGACAATAGAGAAATGAACTCAATATTGTCCTATTAATATGTAATATTTACTCGTCTTCATCTTTAGAGTTGAATTTAGAGATGATAGATTCTGCAACTGATTTTGGAATCTCAGCGTACTTTTGGAATTCCATTGAATAGGTTGCACGGCCTTGCGACATTGAACGCATTTGCGTAGCATAACCAAACATTTCTGCTAATGGTACTTCCGCACGAATCTGCTTAGTGCCACCAGGTAAGTCTTCCATACCTTGAACCATACCACGGCGGCGGTTTAAATCGCCCATGATATCACCCATGTAATCTTCAGGTGTTTCAACTTCTACTTTCATTACTGGCTCAAGTAGGGTTGGGTTTGCTGCCATGAAGCCTTTACGGAATGCAATAGAACCAGCCATTTTAAATGATAACTCATCCGAGTCAACATCATGGTAAGAACCATCATACAAGGTCGCTTTAACGCCAACAACTGGGTAACCTGCAAGTACGCCGTTTTTCATGCGCTCTTGGATACCTTTGTCGACTGCACCGTGGAATTCTTTTGGCACTGTACCACCAACAACTTCTTCAGCGAATTCATATAGAACATCGCCCGCTGGATCCATAGGCTCAAGACGTAACCAAACGTGACCGAATTTACCGCGACCACCAGTCTGACGTACGAATTTACCTTCTTGCTCAACCACGTTACGGATGGTTTCACGATAAGCAACCTGCGGCGCACCGATGTTTGCTTCAACGTTAAACTCACGCTTCATACGGTCAACAAGAATCTCTAGATGCAGCTCACCCATACCACTGATGATGGTCTGACCAGACTCTTCGTCAGTATGGACGCGGAATGATGGATCTTCTTTTGCTAAACGACCCAAAGCGATAGACATTTTTTCTTGGTCAGCTTTGGTCTTAGGTTCAACAGCTAGAGAAATAACTGGATCTGGGAATTCCATACGCTCTAGCGTGATGACGTTGTTTTCGTCACATAGCGTATCACCAGTAGTGACGTCTTTCATACCAACTAAGGCTGCAATATCACCCGTGCTGATTTCTTGTAGCTCTACCTGAGCATCTGCCATCATCTGAACGATACGGCCAACACGCTCGCGCTTCATTTTAACAGGGTTATAAACGCTACTACCTTGTTTCAGAACACCTGAATACACACGAACGAAGGTTAAGTTACCAACGAACTTATCGTTCATGATTTTGAACGCTAGTGCTGCGAACGGCGCGTCATCAGAGGCTTCACGCGTACCTTCAGTTTCGTCTTTGTCGTCAAGGATACCGCGGATAGCAGGTACGTCCATTGGCGCAGGTAGATACTGAATAACGGCGTCCAACATCTTTTGTACACCTTTGTTTTTAAAGGCAGTACCACAAAGAAGTGGAATGATTTCGTTGTTGATGGTCAATTGACGAATAGCGTCGTTGATCTGCTCTACCGTCAATTCGCCATTTTCAAGATACTCATTCATGAGTTCTTCTGAGGCTTCAGCAGCGTTTTCTACTAGATACTCACGGTACTCTTCCGCTTTTTCTTGTAGTTCAGTTGGGATTTCACGCTCTTCGTACTTCATTCCTTGAGACGCTTCGTCCCAATAGATAGCTTTCATGGTCACAAGATCCACAACGCCTTCAAAGTCGTCTTCTTTACCAATTGGAATAACTAACGGTACTGGCTTGCCGCCTAGACGAGTTTTGATTTGTTCTACCACACGGTAGAAATCAGCACCAACACGGTCCATTTTGTTAATGAACGCTAAGCGTGGTACTTTATATTTGTTTGCTTGACGCCATACGGTTTCAGACTGTGGCTGAACCCCGCCTACCGCGCAATAAACCATACAAGCGCCATCAAGAACACGCATAGAACGCTCAACTTCAATCGTGAAGTCAACGTGGCCTGGGGTGTCAATGATGTTGATACGGTGTTCAGGGAACTGCTTTGCCATACCTGACCAAAAACAAGTCGTCGCCGCAGAAGCAATGGTAATACCGCGCTCTTGTTCTTGCTCCATAAAGTCCATGGTAGCTGCACCATCATGGGTTTCGCCAAGCTTGTGGCTAACACCGGTATAGAACAAAACACGCTCAGTAGTGGTCGTCTTACCAGCATCAATGTGCGCTGAGATACCAATATTGCGATAGCGCTTTAGGGGAGTTTTACGAGCCATAGTGTTTTCCTAGGGAAATTCGTGTATATATTAATGTGTTGTGTCTCTACCTCATACTCTATGACAAAGCCATGAGACCATGAACTTTGTTATATTACTTACTGTTTATTGGGCCAAATACGGACAAAAAAAGAGCAAATATTAAGAATAGTGCGGCATCAAATTTAGGAGACTTTTTTTTAAGCGGTGCATATTTTTTGCAGGCTTTATAGAAAAGCATCCCTTACAAAACAGCATCTTGACAGATGTCCGCCATCTAAATTATTCAATACATTCTCAGCTTTTGAGGAAAAATTAAACAACCCAATAATGATGGCGGCAATCAATAGAATAAATCAACAATATCAGGATTAACTGATCGAAACCGTTAATCCTAAGCATTTAAACCAGTTTTAAAAATAAAACCAGCTTAGAAGCGGTAATGAGAGAATGCTTTGTTGGCATCTGCCATGCGGTGAACTTCGTCACGCTTTTTCATAGCATTACCTTTACCGTCAGCAGCATCATTCAATTCGCCTGCAAGACGCAAAGCCATTGATTTTTCAGAACGCTTAGCAGCAGCTTCAGCTAACCAACGCATAGCCAAGGCAGTACGACGGGAGGGGCGTACTTCCATTGGTACTTGATAAGTTGCACCACCAACACGGCGAGCTTTTACTTCGACCATTGGGCGGACATTCTCTAAAACTTCTTCAAAGAAAGCGACTGGATCTTCGATGTTGCGCTTTTGGCCTACTGTCTCAAGAGCACCATAAACGATACGCTCAGCAGTAGATTTTTTACCATGACTCATGACATGGTTGATGAATTTTGCAACAGTTTGGCTACCAAACTTAGGATCTGGTAGGATCTCACGGGCAGCAACGACGCGACGTCTTGGCATAATAATAATCCTTTTCTTCAGGAGTGTCTGACATTCACAATCTCGCACCAATTACTATTGGATGGCGTTATATCGAGTTGTCAGTCAGCCTTACTGCATGGCGGTATGTTATAGCGTCAATTAATAACTTAAAAATACCGCTAACACCAGTCCCATGCACAGTTAATGGGTGATACAAATCAGCTTATTTAATAACAATTAGCTATTAAACTTTAGGCTTCTTCGCACCATATTTAGAACGACCTTGCTTACGGTCTTTTACGCCTGCGCAGTCAAGTGCACCGCGAACGGTATGATAACGTACACCTGGTAGATCTTTTACACGACCACCACGGATAAGAACAACACTGTGCTCTTGTAGGTTATGACCTTCACCGCCGATGTAGCTTGATACTTCATAGCCTGAAGTCAAACGTACACGACATACTTTACGCATGGCTGAGTTAGGTTTTTTAGGGGTAGTAGTATATACGCGAGTACATACACCACGGCGTTGTGGGCACGCTTCCAACGCAGGAACTTTTGACTTTTCCTTGATGGTTTTGCGACCTTTACGAATCAATTGGTTAGTTGTTGCCATAAGGCATCCTTCTCCCGTTTGGTATAAAACAAAAAAATGGGCCAATGCACCAACAATCTGACATTAACGACAGATTTTGGCACACCCATTTTTAGGACAGTGTATTATAAAGAGTTGTTGCTGCTATTTCAACCACTTATGAGCGGTTGTCCTTTACAACATTCGATAGATGTGCATGAGCAAAGATTGTAGCAGACTTAACGGTAAGCAACAGATTTTAAGATGAGCAATTGTTTCATTGCAAGATGGTAAAATCGATATTTCCTATTAATGGAGTTGGTTGTTTATTTTTCAAGGCAAAATTTGAATTTTAGATACTTTTTTAGCCTTAAGACCCCTTCATAAAAAAGACATATTTATAAAAAAGGCATAAGCCGATTTATATCAGCTTCTGCCTTCATACAGTAAATTATAGTTAAACCGCTATAGACTAAAACGTTAATCTTTTTTACTCGCCTGAGCTTTTTTGTAGTTTCCATCTACTGACTCTTCATCAGTGGTTTTTGACACAGGCTCTGAGGTAGCTTTTATTTCGCTTTCTGTTTGGTCAGCTTTAGGTTTATCGTCGTCAGTCTTAGATTTGTTGTTTTCAGCTTTGGTCTTATCGTCTTTAGCCTTATCTGTGTCTTTTTTTGCATTGTCAGATTTAGGGCTTTGCTCTTCATTCTTACTGTCGGTACTGTCGGTATTCTTCTTCACCTGCGCTTCGCTACTGCTATCGTCGGTAATGGTACGGTTAGCAAGTTTGGCTTCTGGTGCAAACGTCGCTTGCGCCACGCCGATCACTTCATCAATCAGCTGACTGTTGTAACGCATACCAACGATGACGGCAGTGGCTGGTAAAAAGCGGCGTACCCATGATAAGTTGATGTTATCTAAGTTAATGCCAATTTGGCTGGCAATATTATCTACTTGTTCGGCATAAAAATTGACGTTTTTATTTTTCAGACCAAGGTTTTTAAGCTCATTATGCAAACCATTGCTTTGCGCATTATCAAGCAAGCCTTTACCAATACCGATACCAGCTAATAAAGCCTGCTTCTCTTGCATTTTGCTCAAATCGGCACTTGCCAGTAATTCATAAGCCATTTTGACGCCTTGCTTACCAGTCAATGGCTTATTATAAATAGCGCCTAGCTGATAAACGGTACGTAATGAGACAAGTAACAACCACAAGGTATCAGCGAGTAAGCCTGGTAGGCCTGCTAATCCTGTCAAGCCACCCAATGTCGCCAAAGCGCGGTTTTGATTGGCGATATCCGTTGCTAGAGCATAACGTTGCTCATTGTCTAAGTTTGCGATATTGGCAAAGCGATGCTGATTTGGCAGGTCAATCTGACTCCAATTGGACGCAAGCTTGGCAATCTGCGCAAAAGCGCCATCGACCGTCGAATCAAACAAGCTGTTTGGTACTATTTTTTTGGCATACTTGCCATAAGTAGCAAAACGCGTACCCAATAACTGCTGGGTGGCTTTTAAGGTTTGCTCGCGAAACAAATCCTGCTGATAATCTTCATCGCCGAGATTTACTGCTTTAAATTGGCGCGGTTTGCCGCTTTTGGCATTGACGCTATCAATCATTGCGCCCATACGTTCCAAATTACCACGAGTAAAAGAACCAACGCTGCTGATGCCTTTAAATAGTGTGCTAGGCTTTGCCATCTTTATATCCTTAATGTGATGAGTGTTTGTTATTAATATTATTTATAAGAGCTTGTTATCAGAACTTTGCAAATTGACTGCCATTTTAGCCAACGCTTACGATAACTGTCAGTGCCAACAATGTTATCACTAGCGTCAATTTTGTATCTAAAAGTATCGCTTATTTTAAACCATAAATAGCGTCAACATATATTAAATATGTCTTAGCTAAAAATAATTTTTACTCTGTTAACGGAAATTTTACTGCCATTGCTGCTTTAACACGGCCAAAAACTTTACCTGCTTTGATAATAAGTTCATTTAAAAATAAAGACCATTTTGGCGTTATTTTACACTTACGCCAAGATTTTAAACCGTCGATACGTTATTATATGCCATCACTCAAAGTACAGTTGTACTTTTATTTATCAAACAGCATTTAAGCAGCCTATTGTAGGTTTTTGCGCACTAAAATGACTGTCAAATAAGCATTTAAAAGCGATTGTTAAAGGTCATTATCAAAAAATCGTTACTCATAAGGAATAGAATATGCGCCGCGTTGTTATCACTGGAGCAGGGATTGTCTCTTGTATCGGACATGATTTGGCGACTGTCACCGATGCTCTTAAACAAGGGCGCTCAGGTATTACGTTCAATGAATCGTATGCTGAGCACGACTTTAAATCACAGGTTAGCGGTAGTATTGATCAAGCAGAACTTGATACCTCGGGCATTGACCGTAAATTGAAGCGTTTTTTTAGTGATGCCAGTCTTTACGCTTATGTCAGCGCGTTAAACGCCATTGAGCAGTCGGGATTGCCGCTTGAAACCATTAACAATAACCCGCGCGTGGGTGTGGTCGCAAGCTCGGGCGGTGCGTCAACTGAAAACATCGTCAATGCCGTCGATGCAATGCGCGAAAAAGGTTTGCGCGGTGTCGGTGCGATGGCGGTACCAAAAACCATGGGCAGCTCGGTATCAGCGGCGCTTGCAACGGGGTTAAAAATCCAAGGGATTTCTTATTCATTGAGCTCTGCGTGCGCAACGTCGACGCATTGTATCGGTCATGCCGCCGAACTTATCCAACTTGGCAAAGCCGATGTGATACTTGCTGGCGGTAGTGAAGCGGAACATTGGACGCAGTCGTGTATGTTTGATGCGATGGGTGCGGTCAGTACACAGTATAATGACACGCCAACCCTTGCTTCTAGAGCCTACGATAAAGACCGCGATGGCTTTGTGATTGCCGCAGGCGGGGCAATGGTGGTGGTTGAAAGTCTTGAGCACGCCCAAGCGCGCGGTGCCAATATTTTGGCTGAAATCGTCGGTTATGGCGCCAGCTCCGATGGTGCTGAAATGGTTGCACCAAGCGGTGAAGGCGCTGTTCGCTGTATGCAACTCGCCCTTGCTGAAGCAGGCTTAGAAAGCGTTGACTACATTAATAGCCATGGTACCAGTACGCCGCTAGGGGATGTGACTGAGCTTAAAGCCATTGCCAAAGTATTTGGTGATGATGTTAGTCAAGTACCTGCTATCAGCTCAACCAAATCAATGACCGGTCATAGCTTGGGTGCAGTCGGCGCGCAAGAATTGATTTATTGCTTACTGATGCTACAAGAAGGCTTTATCGCGCCAAGTATCAATATTACAGAATTAGACCCTGCTGCCAAAGGCTTTGATATTGTCACTGAAAAGCGTGATATTGAGCTTAAAACGCTTATGAGCAATAGCTTTGGCTTTGGCGGTACTAACGCCACTCTTATTATTAAAAAGTTTGATGCTTAACTATGCCTCTAGCTCCGCCTGTTAAAACTGAGCAGACAGCATCTGCCCCATCGCCAGCTACTTATCCTAGCTGGCGTTTTGGTGGGCTAACTGCTGCCGAATTAATGCCCCGTCTACAACGTTACTTATATGTACAAAAACCTAATGTAAATTGGCAACTGGTTTGGCTGAATAACGACGGAAGACCTGTCATCGGTTTATTACCAAAAATGAGCTGGTCGGTTTATCCTCTTTCTAATGATGCAGCAAACTCTAATAAGCCAGCGCCTATTTATAAAGTTATAAGAACTTACCGTGATGGTTTAGATAGCCATGCTAAGACCAATCAAGCGATTATTAGTAGCTATATGAGTTATAGCGACTGGCAAGAGGATTTAATTGCTTATAGTCAGACTTATGACATAGATGATACTTGTGATAATAACTCGTCCTCAACTACAGAAATCGAGCAGCAGCCAAGTTATCAGCATGGATTAATAGGCTTTATTGGTTATGATATTGCCGCTTATGAGCTTAGCCCAAACGCGCGAATAGAGCTCGCAGTGCAGCCTTGTGCCGCCTTAGGGCATTATGATATTTATCTAACACCAAACGCTGAGCAAACCAGTTGGCAGCTCACTATAAAAGACAGCGTCACTGATACTGATAACGAACAAAAAGGCGTACTGGTTAAAACGCTTATCTCATATTTAGATATAATGGATAAGGAATTATCTAACCAAGCTTTAGAAAAACCAGCACTTGAAACGTCCTATAAAACCACGCCTTTATTATTAAAAGCACAATGGAGTAAGCGAGATTATCAGCAAGCTTTTGATAAAACGCAATCCTACCTGCAACAAGGTGACTGCTATCAAATCAATCTCACCCAAGCATGGCAAGGCGCTTTTAATACTCTAAGTGATAATGGTAGCGGAGTAAAACTGATTGATTACTTACCTACCCTACATCGTAATACCCAAGCGCCGTTTGCAGGATATTTAGCGGTTAATCATATTGATAACGAAATAAGCGTTGATACGCAAGATTATCAATTTGAATTGTTAAGCTGCTCGCCTGAACTGTTTTTTACCTTTATCAAAGACAATAATAGTGGCAAACACCATATACGCACCAAGCCCATTAAAGGGACGATGCCGCGCGGGTTAAATACTGCACAAGACAACGCTTATAAACAGCAGCTTATCGATAGCGAAAAAGACCGTGCCGAAAATGTCATGATTGTTGATTTATTGCGCAATGATTTGGGTAAATATGCCAAGATTGGCAGCGTCAAAGTGCCGCAATTATTTGCGATTGAAAGCTTTAGCAATGTGCATCATATGGTCAGCACCATTACCGCTGAGCTAAAGACAGATAGTCATCCGCTCAAAGTATTGTTTGGCAGTTTACCTGCTGGCTCTATCACTGGCACGCCAAAAAAACGCGCTGTTGAAATTATCTCAGAGCTAGAAGGTGCCGCGCGCGGTGCGTATTGCGGCACCCTGGGCTATATGAACTTTGATGGTAGCGGTCAATGGAATGTATTAATTCGTACTTTGCAAGCCAATACCTTATCGAATGATAAGTCAGAACAAGAAAGACGTGTCAGCTTATGGGCAGGCGGTGGTATCACGGTTGCTTCTGATTGCAATGCTGAATATCAAGAATGTTTGGATAAAGTCGGCAACCTGTTAGGCGTTTTAGCTCAAAACAATATAAAGCAATAAACTTACGCTTTATCTAAAAGGCAAATTAAAAACCAATAGAAAGCCTGCTTAACATAACGTTAGCAGGCTCTTTTATTTATATAACTTGTTGTTTTGGCTTTACATTATTAAGGTATTACTCAGTAACGCTTTCAGCCTCTGTTTGTAGCGATTTTAAGGCATCAATCAAACGCTTATTCTGCGCTGCCGTACCAACAGTAATACGCAAGTACTCATTGATGCGCGGTTTCTCAAAATGACGCACAATGATACCTTGCTCGCGCAAATCAGCCGCCACACCTTTAGCATCACCATTTTTCGGACGCGCAAAGACAAAGTTAGCGTGCGATGGTAACACCTCATAATCAAGTGCCGTCAGCTCGGCGCTGAGCGCTCGGCGTAAATCAATGACTTGCTGACAGGTCTGGGTAAAATATTCGACATCTAAGACACTAGCGGTTGCTCCTGCTTGCGCCAACTTATCGAGCGGATAGCTATTAAAGCTATTTTTCATACGCGTCAGTGCTTCGATTAACGAGGCATTACCAAACGCCATACCGACCCGTAAACCGGCAAGCGAGCGTGATTTTGAAAAAGTTTGCGTGACAAGGATATTATCGCAGTCATTGATTAGGCTAATCGCCGACACTTCTGCATCTGAACCATTTTCTTGTTTCTGCGCAAAATCGATATAAGCTTCATCAATCACAACCACTGAGTTTGAATGCTCGCCAGCAAGTTTACGAATATCAGCAAGCGATAATAGCATACCCGTTGGCGCATTTGGGTTAGCAATAATGATACCGCTACAAGGCTGACGATAAGCATCAGGGCTGATACTAAAATCGGCTTCTAGGGCGATTTGTACCAACTCAATACCAAAGGTATGGGCGTAAACCGGATAAAAACTATAGCTAATATCAGGCGCTAAAACAGGGCGCTCTTTTAAGAAAAAGCTGGCAAATACCAATGCCAATACTTCATCAGAACCATTACCAACAAAGACTTGATTGATATCAAGGTTGTATAACTCGGCTAAGGCGGCGCGCAAATCATCCGATTCAGGCGCAGGATATAAACGCAGCTCATCGGCTTGCTGCGCTAAGACTTTTGCGATGGCCTCGCCGACTTTTGGTGACGGCGGAAATGGGTTTTCATTGGTATTTAATTTGCACAAATTTTTATGCTGAGGCTGCTCGCCAGGGACGTAAGGTGACAGATTTCGCGCTTTAGATGACCAAAGTCTGGTGTCTATCTTTAACTCACTCATAAGTTATCCTACTCATTAGCCACATAAATGATTAAACGTAAATATTAAAATTGGGTTATTAAAATCGAATTATTAAAATCAGCTTATTAAAACTCAACTACCTAACTGTTTTATTAGCTATCTTTTTGATAGCGATAGCGATAGCGGGCTGAGCGCGCATGGGCTTCTAAATCCTCACGCTGCGCTAAAATATCCGCCGTCGCAGCCAGCGGCTTACTACCCGCTTCACTACAATAAATAATCGAGGATTTCTTTTGAAAGTCATAAACACCAAGCGGTGAAGAAAAGCGCGCGGTACCAGAGGTTGGTAACACATGGTTAGGACCGGCACAGTAATCACCAATCGCTTCAGGCGTATGACGACCCATAAAGATAGCACCAGCGTGACGAACTTCATTCAGCAGCGCATCAGGGTTATCAACTGACAATTCTAAATGCTCAGGGGCAACGCGATTAATCACCGCCATACCTTCCACGCGGTCTTTGACCAAAATCAGCGCGCCGCGGTTTTTTAGTGAATCACGGGCGATATCAGCTTTTGGCAATTCTGCCAAGGCTTTTTCAATCTCCGCCGCCACTTCTGCAAGCTGCTGTTCACTTGTCGTGACAAAGATAGCTTGGGCGATACGGTCATGCTCCGCTTGTGACAATAAATCCATCGCCAACCAATCGGCGCGATCTTGCGCCTCGCCTTCTGCATAGACCAATACTTCAGAAGGGCCAGCAATCATATCAATCCCTACTTGACCAAATACCGCCCGCTTCGCTGCAGCGACATATTTATTACCAGGACCCGTGATTTTATCTACGGCTGGTATGGTCTCGGTACCGTATGCCAAGGCCGCAACCGCTTGTGCTCCGCCAATGGTAAAGACGCGGTCAACTTGTGCCAAATGCGCCGCTGCCAACACTAATGGATTGAGCACGCCCTTTGGCGCTGGCACCACCATGATTACCTCGGCAACGCCAGCCACTTTGGCAGGAATCGCATTCATCAATACCGAAGATGGATAAGAGGCCAAACCGCCGGGCACATAAATACCGACACGATCAAGCGGCGTGACTTTTTGCCCTAAACGATTGCCAAGCTCATCTTCATATTGCCAAGTTTCTTGCACTTGGCGCTCATGAAATGTCTGCACGCGTGTCGCTGCCGTCATTAACGCATTTTTTACCTCATCATCAAGATTGGCAAACGCATCAGCAAGCGCTTGTTTAGACAGCTCTAACTCTTGCATCGCCTTCGCTGGATGCTGATCAAACTCTTGGGTCAACGCCAGTACCACGCTGTCGCCACCATGACGTACCTTTGCAATGATATCGTCAACGGTTTTTAATAGTTCAACATCGTTGACGGTTTCAAAAGCGAGAAGCTGGGTCAATTGACTGTCAAAATCAGCATCTTGGGTACTTAGTTGGCGCATGACTGAATCCTATAGGTGAGCATAAAAGTCGGCTATAAAAAAATAGTTTGAATAAAAGAGGAAATAAGAAAAGTTTGGTCTGTCTGCTTATTTCCGCTTATTCTTAGTTATCTCACTCAGATTATACTGAGCTTTTATTTTCTAGCAAGCAAATACAATAAAACCAGTTTAGCACGCTATATCTATCCTAGAGCGCCAAACTGGTTTAAATTTTTGTATAGTCATGCTTGATATTATCAATGATTGCTAGCGTTTAATAACAGTGTTTTATCAATACTGAATAAATGCTCATTTAAGAAGCACTGGCAATACTGTTTTTAAAACTGTCTAAAATCGGCTCAAGCAGGGCAAATTTACGCTTGTAGCTGACTTGATTGACGATAAGGCGTGACGATACATCACAAATATGGTCGCGCGCTTCAAGCCCATTAGCGCGCAGCGTATTACCCGTATCGACGACGTCTACAATTAAATCGCCTAAACCAACCAATGGCGCAAGCTCCATCGAACCATACAGCTTAATCACATCGACTTGCTGACCTTGGCTGGCAAAGTAAGCGCGGGCAACATTGACGTATTTGGTCGCGATACGCAGACGACGATTTGGCAGCGGCGCCCCTTTCACGCCCGCTGTCATCAGCTTACACTGGGCAATCTGTAAATCGAGCAATTCATAAACGTGATTGGCGCCATGCTCAAGCAGCACGTCTTTACCCGCCACGCCAAAATCAGCAGCGCCGTGTTCAACATAGGTTGGCACGTCACTGGCGCGTAAAATTAACACGCGTACATTTGGGTTTGAAGTTGGGAAAATAAGCTTGCGCGACGCCTCAGGGTCTTCTAACAATTCAACACCAGCAGCGCGCAGTAAAGGCATCGTCTCTTCTAAGATACGACCCTTTGATAGCGCCAGTGTCAAACCTGAAAACGCCTCATTTACTTCATTTAATAAACCATCATTTGGTAAGCTGTTACTTGCTTCAGTCATAATGACTCGTGTCCGTGTACAGTTAGTTGCCTTACTTAACAGGCGTTATTAATTTATTAGGTATCAATAGCGATAATAATGGTTAGTGAACCAGTTTAGTCGTTGGTATTAATACGCTCGATATTGACCCCAAGCGCGCGCAGTTTTTCTTCGACGTGCTCATAGCCACGATCAATATGGTAAATACGATCAATCAAGCTCTCGCCTTCAGCAGAAGCCGCCGCCATGACCAGTGACATCGACGCGCGCAAATCTGTTGCCATCACTGGCGCCGCAGTAAAGTGCTCGACGCCTTTAACCACAGCTGTATGACCGTCTACTTGAATGGATGCACCCAAGCGGTTGAGTTCTGGCACATGCATATAGCGATTTTCAAAGATATTTTCGATAAAGGTGCTGGTACCGTCAGCAAGGCAGGCAATCGCCATCACCTGCGCTTGCATATCGGTTGGAAAACCCGGATGTGGCTGGGTACGAATATTGACTGGTAGTGGGCGACCTTTCATTTGCGCCCGAATCCAATCATCGCCTGTAGTGATAATCGCTCCCATGTCTTCAAATTTTTCTAACACAGGCGCTAATAAAAGTGCCGAAGTGTTTTTGGTCAGCACATCACCGCGTGTCATCAAAGCACCGGCAAGATAAGAGCCCGTTTCGATACGATCTGGTACGACCGAATATTCACAGCCATGCAAGCGCTCAACCCCTTCGATGGTCATGGTTGCCGTACCAATACCGCTGATTTTAGCACCCATCGCTACCAGCATATTGGCCAAATCGACCACTTCTGGTTCAAGCGCACAGTTACCAAGTACGGTCGTGCCCTTTGCCAATGCCGCGGCCATAATAACGTTTTCCGTACCGCCAACCGTTACCATATCAAATGAAAAATTACAACCGATAAGCTTGCCGCCCTTTGGCGCTTGGGCTTTGACATAACCATTTTCGACGCTTATCTCAGCACCCATGGCTTCAAAGGCTTTTAGATGCTGGTCGACAGGACGTGAGCCGATGGCACAGCCGCCCGGCAAAGACACTTCGGCTTCGCCAAAACGCGCCAGCAAAGGGCCTAAAACCAAAATCGAGGCGCGCATGGTTTTGACCAAATCATACGGCGCATAGAAATTATCGATATTCTTGGTATCGCAAACGACAGTGTCACCCTGCTTTTGAATATCAATGCCCATGCCAGCGATCAAATCAATCAAGGTGCGCACATCTTGTAGCGATGGCACATTATGTAACGTCGTTGGGGTCTCGGCTAAAATCATAGCAGCGAGTAACGGCAGAGCGGCATTTTTGGCGCCTGAGATGGTGACTTCCCCTGCGATACGACTGCTACCGGTGATTAAAAATTGATCCATAAAGGTGACAACCTAGCGATAAGTATAAAAAATATGAAAAACCAGAAATGATAAAACCAGCAATATCCATTGCCGGTGCGACAAATCCTAGTCATAAAAAAAGCTTAGCCTTGCGATTGCACTTCCCATTCGGCAGGCGTTAAGGCTTGAATATTGAGCGCATGAATATCACCGCTAGCAATTTTGTCATTGACCAATGCGTAAATGGACTGCTGACGTTGTACTGCGCGCTTGCCTTCAAAACTGGCATCAACCACCCGTACATCAAACTTGGTACCTTGATTGGCAGCTTGAATAAAAGCATCAGGAAAGTGAGTTTGTAAAAATGCAATCAAATCGTCAGCGTTCATGCTCATAGAATATTCTGCCTTAAAGGTTTAATAGGTGGATATAAAGTTAGCCATTATAACAAGAGTTTGACCATCTTACAGTACTGTCTTCTACAACTGTCTTTAACTATTGCAGCGTTTTATCCAAATAGCTGAGCACTTGCGCGCGCACATCATTGACCCAGCGTAAAGGTGGCGCCATCGCCCCGATACTAGTAGCATGGCTGGCACCTGCGATTTCGCCTGTTTCAACCTTAACGCCTGCCGCTTTTAACGCCTGTGTCATTTTAAGGGTATTGCTTATATGAACGACTTTGTCTTTTTCAGCAGTCAATAATAAATATGGCGGCTGCGCACCTTTAATATTACGGTCTGGCATGATGTTATCGGGCGTGGCGTTTGCCCCAAAAGCGCTGGCACTACTGAATTTACGAAAGTCATAACTATAAGGCCCTGCAATACCAATTACCGCAGCAATATCGCTTGGTTTCACCCCATACGGCGCTAAAAAGTCTTCATTAGCGACGGCAGCAACCGCGTTAAATGCGCCCGCAGAATGCCCTATCACCGCCAAGCGCTTGGGGTCAGCATGTAAACTTTCGGCATTCTTATAACTCCACGCGATGGCCTGCGCCGTATCTTGCACATAATCAGGATAAACGTGCTCAGGCGCTTTACGATAATTAATCACTGCCGTGACATAGCCTGCTTGTGCCAAACTCTGACCAACAAAGGCGTATTCATCTTTACTGCCGCTTTCCCACGAGCCGCCATGGACGAAAACCACCATCGGATAACTGTGGTTAATTGGGTTATCAGCAGTCGCTTTTTTTGACTGCATGGCTTTTGCTAAAGGTTTGGGATAATAAATATCTAAATCCTGCAAAGGCTTGTCGCCATACAAGATATTTTTACTGACACCAACGCCGCCATTTGAGGTGATACCATTCACAACAGCCAGTGCCGATAACGCTTGTGCTTGCTGAGTCGCGAGCGCAATACCGCCGACAGCCAATGCTGCCGTCACACCGACGCTGATAGGTTTAGGTAGGCGATTTTTTCTTGGCACAGGCTGTACGGCTGCTTTACTTAAATCCTTCATCGCCAGTATTCCTATTATAAGCTTGTCGTTTGGTCATAGTTGATTAAAACTCAATAGTAGAGTCACAGCTTTTTCATTTTTTATTATTTTAATTAGCGCGTTTTTGTCTAAAGCCACACTTCTACTTTTTACGTTTTATATCTTACTGGCAGACTGGGGATTTATCGTTCTGTTCCTGTTATGAGTGTTTAGGTTTCTTGTGTTTATTAGCGAGACAAGACTTTTGATAAAGGTAAACATAGCAACTTGATAATGACAACTTAATAACGGCTAATTAACGGGCGCGCCATTCTCGTCGACGATAATCGGCGTAGCGTTAATTGGTGGCTCTACTACACTTGTGACCTCAGGCGCTGCCCGACTATCGAGCGCTGGCCCTCTGGTAGGATTGGCTAAATTCTCTTCATACATGATATCGTCCTCGCCTATCTTTACCCCTCTATCGTCAACGACGGTGGTCAGCAGCACCAGCTCTGTAATGCCGACGGTATTATTGGCAATATCAATCAGATGGCTTTGCTGCGTCGGCGTCATGCGACCCATAATATAAACCACACCATCATTGGTAACCGCCTTTATTTGCGAGGCTTTTACGCCATTACTAGAGGCTATTTTTGCCAGTAGTTTGGAGGTAATATAACCATCGTGAACGGTTGAGCTATAGCCCCTTGAGGCGCTCACATTCAGCTCATTATAGACATGACGGACGTCTGGCATAGAGCCAACCACTTTTTCAATTTCTGTCTTAATCTCTTGCGTTGGCACCTCACCGGTGAGCAGCACCTCACTATTAAAACTATCAATGCTCATACGGCTGATTTGCTGCAAATTTTCTTGTAGACCATAGACGTTAATTTTGACGGTATGCTCGATACTGCGGTCAAGCAGGCGCTGCGGAATAGTGCGCTCGGTCATCGGTACGCCATACGTTCCTTCTGTGCTATTGGTCAAATAGTTGGTGGTACAGCCTGTGGCGACGATGCTGGTCAATAGCATAACGCCAATCGCCTTACGGCGTGATGAACCAAAAATAGCAGTGTGCAAATGCATCCGTGTCATGATTTACCTCTTAGAGCGTGATGATTAACTAATGATTAATAGGGTGACGCTTGATAATGGCTAAGCTCGATAATAATTAAGCTTGATAATAAAAACGATTAATTATGCTGATGCTTAATAATGACAATGATAGGAATATGATTAAATGAACCGTTTTTAATGCCGCTACTTTACTGAAATTTTATGCTAGGCGGTTAGGCTTTTGGTAACGATAGCTTGATGCTTTATTTATTTTACTTTTTAGCTTAACCTTTAAACCAAATCAACGTTCCAGCATTTTAAATTCGTAAAGTCCTTTTACCACGCTGACGCGATAAAAGCGCCTTGCAGCCATTCTGGTTGAGTGTTTTTTGACGTCGTTTCTTTAACCTCACTACTCTTGTTTTTATGACTGGCACTAGTATTGACATTAGTATCATAGGCTATCACATCAAACCGGTACTCGAAGTCATTATATTCAGGATGCTGCTGCAAAAAATAGCGCGCCGCTTTGATAATTTTATGTTGCTTACTTTTCGTCACGCTAAGGGCAGCATCACCAAATCCTGAACGCTGCCGTTGCCGCACTTCAATAAATACCAGTGTCGACCACGCCTGCCCTTTTTCTAGCATAATTAAGTCGAGCTCACCCACTTTTGGTTGTTGCCAATTTTGCGCAATCAATATCAAGCCTTGCGCTTGCAAAAACGCACACGCTTGCTGCTCAAAACGGCTGCCTTGACGCTGGGTCGGTGAAGTTAGGTTTAAGGGTTTGTCATTTACCATCACGGGCTTTTATTATCATGGCTATCGGTCAGCGGAACATTTGAGAATTATCATAGCACATCATGCTAAACTAACCACTTTCGCGTTTTCATAATCGCTTTTCATATGCGTTTTTAATGCTCTTTCTTAAGACAATTTCTTAATACTCCGAGGTTTTCATGTCTAGCCCTACCGCGATGCCAGCTTGTCTCTATATCGTTGCCACGCCGATTGGTAATTTAAGCGACATGACACCGCACGCAATTGACGTTTTAAAGCAAGTTGCCATCATCGCCTGTGAAGATACACGCACCTCAGGCAAACTTTTATCACATTTTGGTATTAATACCAAAGGCAATAAGGTTGAAGATAGCGAAGAAGGAACGGGTTACCATAATAAAAATGCTGCCGAAAACGAGTCTGATGGCGCTGCTAAACAAAAAGGTCATCATAAGCTTTGGGCGTATCATGAACATAATAGCGCCATTCAAACCCCCAAAATTATTGAGATGATTCAGCAAGGTCATTCGGTTGCCTTGATTAGTGATGCTGGCACGCCGCTGATTAGCGATCCCGGTTATCAATTGGTACAAGCCGCTCATGCTGCTGGTGTTCGCGTCTCTCCTATTATTGGTGCTTCTGCTGCTATTGCTGCGCTATCGGTTGCAGGATTGCCCTCAGACCGTTTTAGCTTTATTGGTTTTTTACCAGCCAAAACCCACGGTCGCCAAAAACAATTAACGACTCTCAATTCACGTACCGAAACTTTGATATTTTATGAAGCGCCGCACCGTATTGTTGCTAGCTTAGAAGATATGGCAGCTATTTTTGGTGCAGAGCGCGAAGTGACGTTTTGCCGTGAATTGACCAAAACCTTTGAGACCGTGCATAAAAGCACGCTTGGCGAATTGGTCGAATTTGTCAAAGCTGATGACAATCAGCAACGCGGTGAAATCGTCGTGGTCGTCGCTGGGGTAAATATGGCGCAGGACGATGATGATATCAGTATCCACGATAAATTATTACAGCGTTTATTAGAGGATTTATCGGTTAAAAAAGCCGCTGCCTTGGCCGCTGATATCACAGGCGTCAAAAAGAACGCACTTTATCAGCGCCTGCTTGAACTACAAACAGCATAGTTTGTAGTTATAAAAAATTAAGCGAAGCAGCCATAGATTAAGTAACAGCAAATTAAGTATTGATAAATTAAGTATTGATAAATTAAGTATTGATAAATTAAGTATTGATAAATTAAGTATTGATAAATTAAGTATTGATAAATTAAATGTCAGTAAATTAAGTACTGGTAAATTCATTGAGGAGAGAAACAGTATGTACGATGTGATGGCAATAGGTAATGCCTTGGTTGACCACGAATACCTGCTGTCGGATGCAGCGCTAGAAGAAACCGACCTGACCAAAGGCAATATGACGCTTGCAGGACTCGAAGAGCAGCAGCAGTTATTGGCGTATTTTAAACTGGCCGACATTGCGCCATCAAAACAAGCAGGCGGCGGCTCAGCGGCCAATGCAATGTATGCCTTTGCAAGCTTAGGCGGTAAACCTTTTTATGCTTGCCGCGTCGGTGATGACAAGCAAGGCGAGTTTTACCTAAAAGACTTGCATGAAGCGGGCGTTGCCACCTCCCCGCAATCCATCCATGCAGGCGGCGTGACTGGCTCATGCGTGGTAGCAGTGACCGAAGATGGTGAGCGTACCATGCAAACATTCCTTGGCACCTCAAGCGATATTACGGCTAATAACGTTGACTTTGGAGCATTAACCCAAGCTGGCTGGTTATATTTAGAAGGTTATTTGGCGATGTCCGAAGGTATCCAGCCTGCGATGACCAAACTACGCCAACAAGCTGGTATCAATGGCGCCAAAATTGCCGTCAGCTTTGCTGATCCTGCCGTGGTAAAGTTTGCCAAAGAAGGCCTGCTTAATATGCTCGGCAATAAAGTCGCGGTGATATTTTGTAATAGTGAAGAAGCCAAATTATTCACCGATAAAAAACAGCATAAGTCGGCGGCGCGAGCCTTACTTGAGCATTGTCAGACAGCAGTCGTTACCGATGGACCCAATGGCGCTATCATCGCTCATAAGCCAAATGATGAGTCAGAGATTGAAATTTTTGAGGTTCCTACGCCAGCTGTTGTAAATGTTATTGATACCAATGGTGCCGGCGATAACTATTCTGGGGCGTTTTTATATGCTTTATCGCAGCATTATAGCTTGCCAGAATGCGGACAACTTGCTAGCGAAATCGCCGCCCAAGTGATTCAGCAGTTTGGTCCACGCCTCGCATCAAAAGAGTATCAAGATATCTCGCGCCGCGTTTTAACGGTTTAGTGGCTGGATTATTTGATTACTAAAGCGCTAAAATCTAAGTTTCTAAGTGTCTGAGATGGCGTTTCTAGTTTACCTCTAATAAAAGATAGTGCTGCTGGGATAAATTTTGCGCAGCCTCTGGAGCGACGAAGTCGCACAGCAAGCAAGGAAAATTTGCACCAGTAGCACTTTATAATATTTTCGCGCTTTTATTTAGGATTGCCTACAAAACTTTAGCATCTAATAAGCAAAAGCCCATCTCAAATCAATATGGGCTTTCTCTGTATGCAATATCTTATATTTGACTAAGCCGTAGCCAATGCTTGCTCTAAGTCGGCCTTAATATCTTCGATGTGCTCAATACCAATCGATAAACGAACCATATCCGCACTGACGCCGGCATTTTCTAGCTCTTGCTCGTTAAGCTGACGATGAGTGGTTGTGGCTGGATGACAAGCGAGCGACTTAGCATCACCGATATTGACCAAGCGCGTAATCAGTTGCAGCGCATCAATAAAGCGCGCGCCTGCTTCGAGGCCACCTTTTACCCCAAAGGTTAAAATAGCAGATGGCGTGCCCTTCATGTATTTTTGCGCAAGCTCATGCTCAGGATGGTCAGGTAGACCAGCATATTTTACCCAAGCAACTTTGTCATGGTCGCGTAGATATTCAGCAACCGCTTGCGCGTTTTGCACATGACGCTCCATACGCAAGCTCAATGTCTCCATCCCTTGCATGATACCAAAAGCATTGAGTGGGCTAATTGCTGCGCCAGTATTACGTAAAGGCGCCACGCGAGCACGAGCGATAAAGGCCGCTGCGCCGACGTCTTTGACAAAGTTTACGCCGTGATAGCTTTCATCTGGGGTGTTTAATAATGGGAAGCGCTCAGGATAATCGCCCCAAGGGAAAGTTCCGCTATCAACAATCGCGCCACCAATTGAGGTGCCCGTACCGCTCATGTATTTGGTCAATGAATGAATGACGATATCAGCGCCAAACTCAAATGGACGGCACAGCGCCGGCGTCGCAACCGTACTATCAATCACCACTGGTACGCCATATTCATGGGCGATGTCACTCAGTGCTTGGATATCGACGATATTACCCAATGGATTACCAATACTTTCGGCAAAGACCATCTTGGTTTTATCATCGATTAAATCACATATTGCTTCTGGGTTTTTATGGTCAAAAAAACGGACTTCGATACCTTGGCGCGGCAAAGCATGGGCAAATAGATTATAAGTGCCGCCGTATAGCGTTGATACGGCGACGATATTATCACCTGCTTCACAAATGGTTTGAATCGCATAAGTGATAGCCGCCATACCTGAGGCAACCGCTAGCGCCCCAATACCGCCTTCAAGTGCGGCAACGCGCTCCTCTAACACCGCCGTCGTCGGATTCATGATACGGGTGTAAATATTGCCAGCAACCTTTAAATCAAATAAATCGGCGCCATGCTGGGTATTATCAAAGGCATACGAGCTGGTATGATAAATAGGCACGGCGACCGCTTTGGTGGTTGGCTCGACGCTATAGCCAGCGTGAATAGCTAAGGTTTCAAGGCGCTGGGTATTCTGCTTAGCTGGTTGTCCGTCACTCATCAGGTGCTCCTAAAATTTTATGGGATATTTAGAGGGTATTGTTAGGTTATTAAACCCATATTTCATTTATCAAAATTGGTTATAACAAAAAGTCATAAAAAAAGCTGAGTTAATCATAACCCAGCTTCTTTATTAAAAGAATAGCAAATTTTTCATCTCTTAATAACAAACATTCATAAGTAATATTTATAAGCAAAGAAACTAATAAGCATATTCCTAGGTGATATCGGCGCTATTTTTATAACGACTTGTCATTTTCTATTTATAGTAAGCGTTTTCTGTACGCGTGTGGTCGGTTTCATCGATGACTTGGGTCAGCTCGGGAATTTGCTGTTTTAGCTGTACTTCGACGCCTTGACGTAAGGTCATATCAACCGCTGAACAGCCTTGGCAACCACCACCGAATTTTAGTATCGCGGTCAAACCAACGCCTTCTTCATCAATCAATTCAAGCAACTGGACATCACCGCCGTGAGCGGCCAAACTTGGGTTAATTTCAGACTGTAAGACATAGTTGATACGTTCTTCGACACTGGCATCAGCACCAACTTTTGGCACTTTTGAGTTTGGCGCACGGAACGTCAACTGCCCACCAAAACGGTCTTTATTATAATCAATCACCGCATCTTCTAAATAAGGCACCGATGCCGCTTCAATAAAGGCCGAAAAATCATCATAAGTCAATTTTAAATCAGCGCTGTCTTCTTCGCCTGGCTGATTGTACGCCATGCAGCATTCGGCACGCGGTGTGCCTGGATGCTCGACGAAAATACGCACGCCGATACCATCGGTATCTTGCTTCGCTAATAAATCTGCCAAATACCCTTGCGCCGCTTCAGTGATGGTGATGTTACTTTTAGCTTCGGTTTGCTCAGTATCTAACGCTGACTCGTAATCGGCAGCAGGGTTTACTTGAGTATCAGTTGGATTGTGTTCACTCATAATGCTTCCTATGTGTTATGACACAAGCGTTATATTGGCCACGTCTACTGTGTCGTCTATGTGAGGTTGGGACTAATGAAATTACCATCATTTTGGCTTATCGTTTTAATGCTTTGACCGTGATGAAAATTTCTTTATAGCTCTTTATGATGTCTATTATAGCGCACTTAACGCATAATTCCGACCGCACTAGTGTGAATTGGCAGTAGCGATTTTTAAGCGCTGAGGTTTTAAGCGATGGCTATTTTTAATAAGGCTTACCTATAGTAAGCTGCCTTTATCTTCATAGTATATAAAGACAGTGTGCAGACTTATCAAGTCTAGCGGGCGTAGAATGCACCAAAGAGCTTATGAAAATTTTAAAAGAATAAATATCAGAATCTTAACTATTTTGAGAGAGCAGTATGTTGACTGAGAATCTAAATTTTGTGACCACCAAAGATGCCGTACAAATCGCTATTTGGGAAGTTTTTGATAATGAAAAAAGCCATCAATTATCTATCGTTAATGCGCATCAAGGTCAAAATATCTTCTTAACGCACGGCACTTTTTCGGACAAAAAAACCTGCTTAAGAATCGCCGAATACTTAGCTGAGCTTGGACATCATTGCTATATCATGGAATGGCGCGCTCATGGCGCAAGCTCAAACCCCACAGACCAATTCAATTTCGAAACTGTCGCCACCTATGATTTTGCCGCCACTTTTGATTATTTATTTAACGAATTAAAGCTCAGCAATTTACACTGCGTCACCCATAGTGGCGGCGGCGCTTGCTTAACGATGTTTCTCATTCAAAATCCGCAGTATATCAATAAAATAAATAGCATCAGCATGTTTGCTTGCCAAGTGTACGGCGCCATCGTCAATCTGAAGAACTATTTTAAAATAGTCGCCGCCAAGATGTTTACCCGTCTATTTGGCTATATACCCGCCAGAAAACTCAAACTGGGACCCATCAATGAAAACCATCACACCATGAATCAATGGTATGAGTGGAATTTGCATAAAAACTTCCACAGCAGTTTTATTAAACAAAGTGATATAAATGCGAATGGTATTCAGAAAAGTGCTTTTGATAGCCACACTCGCCAGCAAAATACTCCTGAAAGTGCGATTTTTGATTATCGGCAGTATATGCCGAATATTACCGTACCCATTTATGCTATCAGCGCCAAGGGTGATAAATTCATCTCGCCAACTCGAGGTTGCCTGTCACTTTTTAACGACTTTAATCGCTCGCTCAACAAAAACTCTGCTAACGTTTTTCGTGAATACGCGCGAAGTCATGGTGACTTGGATGATTATACCCATAGCCGCATTTTAAACAGTCGTACGGCTGCCAAAGAGATTTGGCCAACGGTGGCGGCATGGATTGCGCAACATGCAGGGTAAACTTGCAGATTAGAATAGGTCAAATGACGCAAACAGCATAATACTACATCTCCTAAAACTAACTTCACATAACATAACTGACTTGGCCAGATTGGCTGTTTAGACTGGATTGAACGCTATAATAAATCCACAGGAGTAGTTTATGCAGTTATATGTCATACCAGGAACTTGCGCCGTTGTACCGCACACTGCCCTCGAATGGACGGGGACAGATTACGAGCTTAAGCTTTTAGATCACGATTCGGTCAAATCAGAAGAATATCTACGTATCAATCCGCAAGGCGCGGTGCCAGCTATCGTCGATGGCGACACTATCATTACTCAAAACATAGCCACCCAAGTCTATATCGATGCCGCCTATCCCGATGCCAATATATTTGGTTCAGATACCTCACCAGCTGGTAAAGGTGAACTGATGCATTGGCTAGGGTTTTTGAATGCGGATCTGCATAAAGCCTTTGCCCCGCTCTTTGGCCCTGATGGCTTTGTTGAAGGGGATGCAGCACAAGAAAGCTTAAAACAAAAGGCCAAAGAAAAAATCGCCCATTTGCTTAGACTGCCCAACGAGCAGCTCGGTAAAACTGATTATCTAACAGGCAGTAAAACCACGGCTGATATTTACTTATACATCACCCTAACGTGGGCGAAAAAGTTTGAGATCGATCTATCTGACTATAAAAACCTTGATACCTTTGTCAAACGTATTGAAGAAGATAAAGGTTTGACCGCCGTCATTGAGCAGCAAGGCTTAGAAAAAATCAAAACACTTGAGATTTGATATTATTAATGCTTTGAGCGTTTGCAAAAACCTTTCTAACCTTAACCTTTCTAGCCTTTAGAAGGGTTTTTGCTTTTATATCTATAAAAATATTATCCTTTAAAATAACATTCATGGCGCAAAAACCAAGCGCTAAAATTCGTTAAAGCGATAAAGTCACGGCACTAAACATCTTTATACTTGTCAGCCAGATATAGGCTGTGTCAGTATTAGCCTCTTTGAGACATTTTAAATTGATAATTAATAGCAGTAAGTTAGGAGTTGGCCGTTATGAGTGAATCAGCAGAGCAAGGTTCGGATAAAAGCTCGGATAAAAATAACAGTAAAGACTACCGTTATTTGGTATTTATTGGACGTTTCCAGCCGTTTCACTGCGGGCATAAGGCAGTGGTCGATGAAGCATTAAAACGTGCCGATAACGTCATTATGCTGATCGGTTCTGCCAACCTGCCGCGCAGTCTGCGTAATCCATTTAGTGTCGATGAACGGGCGGCGATGATTAAGAACACCTACTTGCCAGCAGAAGCGGCGCGAATTCACTGTGTCGGCCTCGACGATGCACTCTACAATGACACGCGTTGGCTGCAATATGTGCAGACGGGCGTCAAATCCGTCACCGGCGACTTACAGGCTGATATTGGGCTGATTGGTCATTCAAAAGACAGCTCATCTTATTATTTATCCTTATTCCCAAATTGGGCGTCGGTTTCTGTACCCAATTATCACAATTTATCCGCGACCCCTATTCGTGACAGCTACCTGATGGGTGCCACGCCAACGCCTGAGCGCACCCCTGAGTCGACCCGCAACGTCCTCAATGACTTTAAAAAGACCGATATTTATCAAAACCTGCATGAAGAAGCCGATTTTGTCGATAAATATAAAAGACAATGGGAATCTGCGCCTTATCCACCGACCTTTATGACCGCTGATGCGCTCGTCGTACAATCAGGGCATATTTTATTGGTTGAACGCCGCAGTATGCCAGGACGCGGGCTATGGGCATTACCGGGTGGTTTTTTGAATCCAAAAGAAACACTCTTTGATGCCTGTATCCGCGAGCTACGCGAAGAGACGCGCTTAAAAGTGCCTGAACCGGTGCTACGCGGCTCTTGTCATAGTCAGCATACCTTTGACGACCCGTATCGCTCAGCGCGTGGGCGTACGATTACCCAAGCTTTTTATTTTCAGCTAAAAAACGACCCAAAAGGGTTGCCAAAAGTCAAAGGTGGCGACGATGCAGCCAAAGCGTTTTGGCTGCCACTCGCTGAGCTTGATGCCACCATGATGTTTGAAGACCATTATGCGATTATCGCTAAAATGGTTGGTTTGTAGGCTTTTATCAGGCGACTGTGCAATTTTTATTAACCTTTTTTCACGCCAGCGCCGATAGACGGCAATGGCTCACCGCCGCAGCGGTTATTAAAAAACAGCTGCGGCATCTCAAAGCAGAGGAGTTCTGTGATGTACACCAGCAATTTAAACAATTTAATCTTAAATAGCGACAGCTATAAAACCTCCCATTGGGTGCAATATCCAAAAGGTAGCGAGTATCTATCAAGCTATATCGAAGCGCGTAAAGGTGACTACGATGTGGTATTTTTTGGCTTGCAAGCCTTTATCAAAGAATACCTTAGCACGCCGATTACCCATCAAGATATCGATGAAGCCGAAACGGTCATTCAAGCCCATGGCTTAACCTTTAACCGTGCCGGTTGGGAGCTGTTAGTCGATAAGTATGGCGGCTATCTGCCACTGCGCATCGAAGCCATTCCTGAAGGCAGCGTCGTTCCAGCATCCAATGTGGTCTGCCAAATTATTAATACTGACCCTGAGTTCTATTGGCTACCAAGCTATATCGAAACGGCGCTACTGCGTGCGATTTGGTATCCCTCAACCGTCGCTAGCGTCTCGCACTATTGCAAAGGCATCATTCGTCAGGCACTAGAAAAATCTGCCGACAATACCGAGTCGCTGATTTTCCGTTTGCATGATTTTGGTTCGCGCGGTGCGTCTAGTCAAGAATCTGTCGCCCTTGGTAGTCTTGCGCATTTGGTGAACTTTGCTGGTACCGACTCGATGACGGCCTTGGTTGCCGCCAGCCGCTGGTATCACATGGACAAAGAAATAGCTGCTTTTTCTATCCCTGCTGCTGAGCATAGCACCATGACGGCGTGGGGTCGCGACGGAGAAACTGCCGCCTTTGCCAATATGATTGAACAATTTGGCGGCGCTGGTAAAAGTTTTTCTGTGGTATCTGACAGCTATGATTTATGGAATGCCATTGATAATATTTGGGGCGGTAGCCTAAAAGACGACGTCAAAAATATGGGCGGAACTTTGGTTATCCGTCCAGATAGCGGCGATCCGGCAAAAGTGGTGCGCGAAGCCTTGGAGCGTTTGGCGGTAAAGTTTGGCACCACCATCAATAGCAAAGGCTATAAAGTGCTGCCCGACTATGTACGCATTATCCAAGGCGATGGTATCAGCCCGCAAAGCTTAAGCAAAATCATCGATGTGGTCTTAAACGCAGGCTTTAGCGCCGACAATATCACCTTTGGGATGGGCGGCGGCTTATTGCAGCAAGTCAATCGCGATACCATGAGCTGGGCGATGAAAGCCAGTGCCATCTCTATCGATGGTGTATGGAAAGATATCTATAAAGACCCTGTCACCAGTCGCTCAAAACGCTCAAAAAGAGGCCGTTTGGCACTCATAAAAAATAGCAAAGGCAACATAGATACCATTAAAGCGGATAATTTAACGTCAGCTGCAGATAACCTACTACGCGATGTATATATCGATGGTAAATTACTTATTGAAGACAACCTCACTACGATTCGGGAGCGTGCAGGATGGTAGCTACTAAAAAAATGCAAAATAAAATAACCGCTGCTGCCAAGGACGTGCTGCTTGCTCCTGTTTACCTTTATCAAGGGCACAAAATCAAGCGTGATACCGTACGCCTACCTGAGCCAAATGGCGAGCGTCATGGACAGGTTCAGCTCAATAACTTGCCTATTACCTCAAAGGGTAAAAGCAATAATATATTGAACCTGATGGTCGTTGGTGATTCGGCAGCGGCTGGCGTCGGTAGTCAAACCCAACAAGAGGCGCTGGTTGGTCATTTGATACCTATTTTGACTGAGCAGCCTGCTATCCAAAGCGCTTTTGATACCTTAAACTGGTCGTTGCAAGCGACCACGGGTCATACCAGCTTTGATATTTTGCGCAGGCTTTATGTGTTGCCTGCACCGAGCCAACCTATTGATGTGATGGTATTAAGTGTCGGCGTTAATGACACCACCTCCAAAGTCTCTGCGGCTCAATGGCAACAGCAGATTGAAAATATCATTGCTATCGCCCAGCGTAAATTTGGCGTACGCGAGCTGGTTTTTTTAAGCTTACCGCCGATGGCACAAATGCCTGCAATACCTGCGCCATTGAATAACTTCGTTGGTGCCAAAGCCGCTATCCTTGATAATAGCTTGCAGCAAATTTGTGCCGCTCATGACAATGTCACTTATATGGCAACGAACTTTGCGCGCATGATAGAAGAACACTCTAACGGCACGCCGATCGATATCAGAGTGATGTTTGCCAGCGACGGCTTTCATCCAAGCAGTTTGATGTATGGCTATTGGGCGCAGCAAGTGGCAGAATTGATTGTGAAGTTGCTAGATTCGTCGACTACTAAGTTAAGTAGCTGAGTAGTGCAAATACTTAACATTAAAATTTAGATAAAAAAAACCGCTGAATAGTCAGCGGTTTTTTATTGCTTAGCAAAAGACTGCTTCGCGATATGTATTTACACCATAAGTATAAATTATTCAGCAGAATCAGCCGCTTTCTTACTACGGCCACCAAACGCACCAAAGCGTTTGTTGAAGCTTGCAACACGGCCTTCAGTAGAGGTTTTACGTTGTTCGCCAGTATAGAATGGATGCGACGCACTTGAAATATCAAGTGGGTAGTATGGGTATTCTTTACCTTCGTATTCACGAGTGGCTTTGGTGTTAACGGTTGAGCGAGTTAAGAAAAACACGTCAGCGTTGGTGTCATGGAACAAAACTTCTTGGTAATTAGGATGGATATCTTTACGCATAATAAACTCTCTATGTCCGATGTATGGAAAGCACTTTTGCTTAATGGCATTTTGACTATCAAGCACGCTCACATACGTAACTGAGGCACTAAGGACATCTATCAGTCTGGCAATTACGTCACTGGCTTATTCCAGCACCCAACACCACACCGCTGCTCACTTAGCCTTTCCCCAGCGGGAAAATCAAACCGCGATTTTAACGGTTTTTGCTACTCGATGCAAGCCGCTTCTACGATAAAACCATGCCATGAACTCGACTTAACGCCATTATGCTGAGTCAAAAAACCACATAAATAATCATAAAAAAGCAGCCACGCTAGCTGCCTTTTTTATGGAAAACTTATTTTTGGAAAACTTATTTTTGGAAAAATGGAAACTTATTTGGTTTTTACGATATGCCAAACGCCAAGTTTGTTGTCGCCATCTTTATCGCCAACCTTGGTATCATTGGCATAAAAGTATAACGGTTTACCATTCATCGCCCATTGATATTTGCCATCTTCACGTTTAAAGGCGGCAAACTGTCCTGACGCTTTGGCATTACTTGGTGCCAAAAACGCTGGCCAAGCAACCAGACAAGCTGAGCCACATTCTGATTTATTCATAGAATCTTTATCAAAGGTATATAAGGTCATATGATTGGTTGCATCGACCAACATACCGTTTTTACTGGCAACTGGAGCGGTATTTTTAGTGGTCGCTTGCACCTCATGCATGCCAGAATCATCCTTGCCCAGCATATTGTTAAACGTAGAACAGCCGCTAAGCGCTAATGCACCAGAAATGACAGATAACATAAGTATATGTTTCATAATAACGTCCTTGTTAATAGTGGTTTTTTAAATTGCTTCTTTTATATGGTTTCTTGTGGTCTGCAATCCTATACCTTAAAGCAAAAAACGGCTTAAAGCTGACCATAAGTATTTTTACTATAGCACAGACATAAAATCAGTTATTTCTCGCATCATATAAATTTACAAAAGCACATAAAGTTTACAAATTAAATAAAGTTTGCTCTTCAATTTTTTAAAAATGCTTTTACAAAGCTGTGTTTTAGTCGCTCCTTGTTTGCCGTCCTTTGACAAAACTTATGCATCTACTTACGTTTTTGCCATGCTAATTTGAGTAATTTTTTCGTAGAATAAGACACCTATATTAAGAATTACTACACAATGAGAAATATGACTATGGCGGTTTAAAATGACTGTTGAACTTAGGGTTCGCTGTACGCATATCGGTAGCCTTGCATGAAAAAACATACGCATTAGAAAAACACGTTATTTAACATATAAGCACGGCGAATATAAAAAACTTAAGAAAAGAAACTTAGCAACGAATTATTTCACAAAGACGCCGAGCCATTCCTACTAACTGAATATAGGAATGCGACTAAGGATATAACAACGACAATGACTCATTCTGTTATGAACAATCAAGCGCCTGCTAGCAAACGGGTTGGTATTCTCGGTGGTGGTACAGCGGGGGCAACTATCGCGATTCGCCTTGCGGCATTAGGCCTTGAGACGTATTTATTTGAAAAAAACACCTCGCTGATTGATGGGCCGCCGATGTGTCATTTGCATGCGGGCGGCAATCTATATCGTGAAATACCTGATGAAGATTGCGTTGCCCTGCTCAAACAATGCATCGATATTCTGCGCCTTTATCCTTATACCATTGATGTACGCCCGACGGTATTTGCGGTGCCAACACGCGATGAAGGTTTGCCTGAGGATTTATTGCCACGCTTAGACATCTTAACCGACGCTTATCGAGAGCTTATCGCCGAAGATGCTAATAATAAAGTACTCGGCGAACCTGAAAACTACTATCAGCTCTACAGCCATGAGCAACTGATTGCCTTATCTGAGCGCGAGCAAGTCGCGGTGCCGCGCACGGTTGATGAATGGATGATACCAGTTGCTAAGTATTTGGATTTAAACAAGGTTAAATTTCCGCTAATTGTCGTACAAGAATATGGCTGGAATATCTTCCGTTTGGCAGCGTCTGCACAATTGGCATTAGAAGGCTATGAGCACGCGCACGTGTTTACCGATACGCAGGTGAAGCAAGTGATGCCAGTCAATTGTGAAAACTGCTCAAATGCTGACCATCATGTGACCAGATGGCGCATTGATTATCAACAAGCAGCGCGCTCTGATACTGAAACCGAATTTGAAGCCAAAACGGATTCTATCGAAGTTGATTACTTAATCAACGCTTGTGGTTTTCGTACTGGCATCATCGATGATATGGTCGGGGTCAAAGTCACGCGTATGGTCGAGTTTAAATCCTCTTATATCACTTATTGGGACGATACGGGCGGGCAAATACCAGAAATCATCGTCTATGGTGAGCGCGGCACCCCTGAGGGCATGGCGCAACTAACGCCCTACCCTGATGGTTATTTTCAGATACATGGCATGAGTAAATTTATCACCTTATTTGATGATGGTTTGGTTGCTTCTAACAAAAATAGCGCGCAACCGAAATTGCCATCGCAATACCTGCATTATATCGAGGACGGTTGGGATAAAGCGCCGCTGCAAGCGCGCAGCCAGCAAGCCATTGATTACGTGGCTGAATTCGTCCCAACCTTTCATAGCGCGCGTACAGTTGGCAATGCGCTCTATGGCGGGCAGCAAATACCGGGGCAAGACGATACGCTGCGCGTTGCCGATGTGAGCTTATACTCTAATATTCGCTATGCGCGGGCAGAAAACGTCAAAGCCTCATCGACGCTGATTGCTGCTGATCAAATCGTTGATGAATTGACGACGCTTGGTTTGGTTGATTTTGAGGCACCAGAAAACCGTCAGCGTTATGCGCATGAATGGGCGTATTTGGCACAAAATGATAGCGTGGCGATTGATAAAGTCGCGCGTCATTTGGCGCAAGAGCGCGGCTTTCCATTGGCAATGGCGGGCGTAAATCATGGTATTCATGAGACTAATTAAAATGATTTAAATGTTAATAAAGTCAAAGCAAAAAAGAGAGCAAGGCTTAATGTTAGCCTTGCTCTCTTTTTTATATTTAGTTATTGATAAAGATAACCGCTGCTAGTTTCCCGCCATTTTCTCGGTATCAACGGCGTCATCTATTTTTACGACGGTTTTTAGCATGGCAATCGCCTCGTCAATGGTATTACAAACGACCAAACGCTCAAGGTCTTGTTGCTTCATAAAGCCTTGCTCAGCGGTATATTGTAAATGTTCAATCATACAGTCATAAAAACCATTAATATTAAGAATAATCATCGGTTTTTCGTGCTGATATAGCTGACGCCAGGTGGCGATTTCCATGATTTCTTCTAGCGTCCCAAGCCCGCCCGGCAAGGTAATAAAGGCATCGGCATACTCTGCCATCACCGTTTTACGGGTGTGCATGGTATCGGTCAAATGCAGGCGGGTCAGCTGCTCATGGGCAATTTCGTGCTTGAGCATAAAGGTTGGAATCACACCAACCGCTTGCGCGCCACCTCGGATGACCTCATCAGCGACTGCGCCCATCAGCCCGATGCTCGCTCCGCCGTAGACCAAACCCATGCCATTATCGGCAAGCGCACTACCAAGCTCACGCGCTGCCTGCTCATAAACGTCATTATTGCCCAAACGCGAGCCACAATAAACCGCGACCAGCGGCATGGTGAGCGCTGATTTATCCACAGCTTTTTCAATATTGGTAATGTCTTGACTGGTAATAACTTCATAGGTGTCATTGTTAATTTTCATTTGCATAGAGTTTCCTTAATTTTATATACATTGTTCTTATTAAATACTTAGCTATTAAAACACGTTTATTCATGCATAGTAGTTTATTGATATGTGTTATTTGGTCAAAATACATACTGCTTAATCGATAATAATTAAAATATTGCTGAAAAATAGCGCTCAAAATATACAACGTCGAGCTTGCTCATAGAACTTAGAAGTCATTTTCGCCTACCTTCCTCACTAAGATTTATTTTACCATAAGCAGTGTTACTGCAAAGTCATCATGCGGTTATCGCCAGCTAGGCTATAAAGTAAGCAACCAATCACGGCTTAATGACTGCACGCTTAATATTGATTATTAAACGCTGGTTTTTAAACGCTGAGCGCCTAGCAAGCGTTTTTATTGACCCAAAATACTGATTGATAAAAAAACTTTTACTCATAAAAATGACAAAAATACATGAAGGTTAAACCATGGAAAATCCGCACAATCAAACAGATATTTATACCCTAAGCATCATGACTGAGCGCAATCGAGCATTGGCAGCGACCGTTTATCGTCCTACAGACGAGGTGAAAGCCGCGGTTATGATCGCGCCGGCTACTGGTATAAAACGCCAGTTCTATCATAATTTTGCCACTTATTTAGCAGCCAGTGGCTTTGGGGTCTTAACCTTTGATAACGAAGGTATCGGCGAATCACTTAGCACCGATTTGGCAAAATGTGATGCTTCTTTAATCAGTTGGGGGCGTCATGACATGCCAGCCGTCCTTGATGCCTTACAAGACGAATTTACTGATGCCACTTATCATTTAATTGGACATAGCGCTGGCGGTCAGCTGATTGGTCTGATGCCAAATTATAAGGCGCTTACCTCAGTATTTAACGTCGCTTGTTCATCAGGGCAAATTAAAAATATGGACATGCCTTATAAGCTCAAAGCGATGGGTTTTATGGACGCCTTTATCCCGCTCACCAACTTAACGCTAGGCTATACGCCAGCGGATAAAATCGGCATGGGAGAGCCACTACCACGCGGCGTCGCTCGTCAATGGCGCGAGTGGTGCAATGGCGCAGGCTATATTAAAACCGCTTTTGGTAAAAGTATTCATACCCATTTTTACGATGAGATTGATATGCCTGCGTTGTGGCTCGGCTTTAGCGATGATGAGATTGCCAATAGCAAAAATATCGATGATATGATTCGCGTCTTCAGCAAAATGCCAGTCGAAAAATACTATTTTGACCCCGAAGAATTTGGCTTAAACAGTATCGGTCATATGCGCTATTTTAGCAGCAAAACCAATGCTAAAGCCCCGCAGCTTTGGCAAATGGCAGTCGATTGGCTAGCCAAGCAGCAATAAGTTTTGTTTAGGGCAGTCGTTTAAGCGCAGGCCTTTCAAGCGCAAGTCTATTTAGTCTTGCGTGATTTTTGCTGCTTGTTCTGCTTGCACACGCTTGGTCAACGCAGAATACAGCGACGGCTGCATATTATGAATGTTGCCTAGCATCCATTTTACGTAGCTAATTGGCACGTCTTTAATCGGCATGCCTTTATGTTTACCAAAGGGCATTTTGCTCAGTGGATTGGCTTTATTGGCGATAGCGTGTGCTGCGGCAAAATCTGTCGGCGCAATTGCTAGGCGCTCGCAGCAGGCCTGATACAGCAGATAACACATGCGCGCATCACCCAGCGCATCATGAGCGGCAATCGTCATTTTACCTGCCTCGCCTTTACCTAATAATTGCTCGATACATTTCGATTGCCCATAAGCGCTCCATTCTGGAAAGGCCACGCGCGCCAGCCGCACCGTACATATCAGCTTGGCGGACGGACTACCAATCACCCGCCAATCAAAGCGCACATTATGGCCAATCAAGTACTGCGGCAACTCAAATTGCCCAAGCTCAAAGCGCTCAAGACCGGCGACATCGTCATCGGTGATACCATGGATTCTAATCACGACGGGCGATATCGAGCGTCCACTATTAAAGTATTTCATCCACTCAAATCCTGTCGCTACATTGATCGTCGCCACTTGAATCGGACGCGGATCACGGCCTTGGTCGGTTTCGGTATCGATAATCAGCGCAATGTCGGTCATAAAGATTTGGCCATCGTTATTTAAAAATAGGTAGCAATAACAGTTTTCTACATAGACCTAAAAAACAGGTTAGCTTTAAAAGCAACAATGTATTTATGGGGATAAAAGCTAAAGATAACAATGGCATACAAACAATAGAAACGTTAACTCTTATACTACCCATTAGAGTTAACTCAAAAAAAATAAAGAGATATCAATGCTAGCAGATGGCAATAATCCGCAGCCAAGCCCAAGTAAAAAGCCAAACCTTTTACGCCGTGTACTAAGTGTATTCATCAAGGCGGCGGTGTTACTGATGCTGTTATTTGTCTTTGACAAGCTCTTACCGAGTATCAGCAAGCAAACTCAGTCGTTTGTACTGGCAAAATGGCAACAGCTCAGTTTATTACAACAAGAATTACCGACAGAAAATAGCTTACCTAGCCCACTGCCCGAACGACACTTAACGGATACATGGGGCGCTGCGCGTAGCCAAGGTCGTTCTCACGAAGGCATAGATATATTTGCCAAGCGAGGTACGCCGATACAAGCAACGACGCAAGGCATCGTTAGCAAAGTTGGCGAAAACAGCTTAGGCGGGCGCGTGGTGGTCATCATTGGCCCGGGCGGCGCTGGACATTATTATGCCCATTTAGAGGATTATGCCGATATCAGCCCGAACGACTGGGTCAATGCTGGCGATATCATCGGTTACGTCGGCGACAGCGGAAATGCCAAAGGTACGCCGCCGCACGTCCATTATGGGATTTATATCAATGGCAGCGCGGTCAACCCTTATCCACTTTTGCAAAAGCCTGATAGCTAGCGTTTGAATTTTTGGCCTTTAAAACCTGACCCTTTTAAAAATAAGACCTTAAACTTCCAATATAAAATTTAACGGCCCATCGTTGATACTCGCCACTTGCATATCAGCGCCAAACTCACCAGTTGCTACATGGGGATGTTGGGTTTTGGCATAAGTAATTAGTTGCTCGAACAATACCTCTGCAGCATCGGGTGCCATCGCCCCGCCAAAGTCAGGACGGCGACCTTTATCGGTTTTTGCCATTAAGGTAAATTGTGACACCAGTAATAAACCGCCGCCTACCTGCTGGACATTTTTATCCAATTTACCAAACTTAGCAGGCTCATCGTCATTCTCAAAAATGCGATAAGTGAGGATTTTATCAATCATACGCTGCGCACTTTGCAAGTTATCCTCATGACCCAAGCCAATATAAGCCAAGACTCCATGCTCAATCGCACCAACGCAGTGCGCATCGACAGTGACGCTGGCGCGCTCCACCCTTTGTATCAGTGCTCTCATTTACAGCCTTCCTTATTTATAAATCGCTTACAGTTTATGGTCATACAATCATACCCTGACCATGATAAAATACCGCCATTAACTTGCCTATTAATAATTACATCGAACCCTATTTTGGTAACCTTATTATGAATTTATTTGCCACCCTTCAACAATTTGTACCGCAGCAGCAGCTGAGTAAAGTCGCTGGACGTCTAGCAGCCAGCCGCCACCCTTATGTCAAGCGTGCGTTTATTCGTAGCTTTGCCAAAGCTTACAATGTCAGCTTAGACGAATACGAGCGCCAAAGTTTCAATGCTTATGAAAGCTTTAATGACTTTTTTACCCGTGAGCTAAAAGACGACGGGCGTCTCATCGATAGCCGCGCAAATGGAATTGTTAGCCCTGCTGATGGTGTTATCTCGCAATTAGGGCAAATCCGCGACCATAAATTACTGCAAGCCAAAGGTCGTCATTATGACATCGGTCAACTACTCGCTGATAGCGAAGATGGCAGTTATTTTGCTGATGGTAGCTTTGCCACCGTGTATCTTGCGCCGAGTAACTATCACCGCGTGCACATGCCATTTGCGGGTACCTTGACCAAGACTCGTTATATACCGGGTACCCTATTTTCTGTCAATAATGTCACGGCGGCAAACGTGCCGGATTTATTTGCCCGTAATGAGCGTTTGGTCTGTTTATTTGACACAGAGTACGGCAAAGCGGCGGTGGTCATGGTTGGAGCGATGATTGTCGCTGGTATCGAAACCGTCGCGACGGGAAAAATCAGCCGCACTGAGGATATCCAAGAAATGGTTCACAATATGAGCTTTGCCAAAGGCGATGAGCTTGGACGCTTTTATTTAGGCTCAACGGCGATTGTCGTTCTACCAAAAGGCGCAAAAGCCGATTGGCAAGACAGCTTACAAGCCAACAGTATGGTAAAAATGGGACAGCTATTGGGTGTTGCGAATAAATAGCAGTTGTATAAAGACCCTAAAAACCTCTACGTATAAGCCTAGTTAAGCCACTCAGCTTAGCTAGGTTTTTTATTAGACGCATTCAATCTAATACCGAAAGTGCTTGTGAATAGGATACGCAAATAAGATGTTTTCTTCTTGCGTTCCGCGTCCGATGTTATGAATAATCAACGGCGAGCCATCAGCGGCGACTTTATTAGAAACGATGCCCATATGCGGTAAATTGCCGTTTGGCAACCGCCACGTCACTATATCACCGGCTTGAAAGCTAGATTTATCAGTGGTAGATAATGTTTGACCATGACGGGCAAAAAACACCTCAAGATTCGGCACACGGCGATGATCGATATTTTTATCGGTTGATTTTAGTCCCCACGTCTTTGGATAGGCCGACCAATTGGACTTCATATCGTGATTGACCAATTGCTGTAAATCGATATTTTGCAGGCGGTATGCCCGTACGACAACATCGGTACAAACGCCGGTTTCTATCGGTACATCGCCACGCGGAAAATCCAGCTGACGATAGGTAGGGTCATAGCTGGTGGTCACACCTATCTGTTTTTTGGCATCATAGGCCAATTTATCGCCCTTACCAACAGACTCGGTCGCCTGCGCCAATTGCGCTAAACTTAGTACGCCAAGAAAAACCAGTGATTTCGCGAATGTTTTATAAGTACCAGCTATTTTCATGTGACCGTCTCTTTGCGTGATTGTCCCTAATATAAAGGCTTTAGTGCAGGAAGATAATGAGTAATTTGTAAACAGCTGACAGGCAAAAAAAACTTTTAACCACTTATCTATCAATCAGCCAGCCTTGCTCGGTCGCATACTCAACCTGTTCCAATAGCCATTGATGAATACTCGGAAAGCTGTCTTTAATAAATCTTAGGACGCCAGTCACTTGCGAGCGTGTCACCTCATGATCACTCCATGTTTTCCCGCCCGTATTTAAATTTAACAAAAATGGCAAAATTCGATCAATCACTCTCAGCAGCTCAGCCTCTTTGCTCCTGCCCGTTTCTTGCGCTTCCCAAATCTCACTTAAGTTTTTGATACCATTGCCGCGCTCAGCTCGTAATCGAGCGATGCCCTCGCGCTCTCCAGCGTGAGCGTCAGCTCTACTATTGGCAAATAAAAATGTATCACCGGCATCAACTTCTCCCAAGTCATGTATTAATGCCATCTTCAGCAATTTTTCATGATTAACATCAATCTCAAACTGTTCAGCAATTGACCAACAAGCCATCGCCAAATGCCAAGAGTGCTCGGCGGAATTCTCCAACCGATTTGTTTTCGTCACATAACTGCACCGATTGACGCGTTTTAGCGCATCCAACTCTAATAAAAAATGCGTTACATCGTCAATATCAATATTTGCAGCAGTCGCAGGGTCGGTCAACGGTGTATGGTTGACACCATTAGAATAGGGTAACGTCATGATTCTCTCTAAATAACTGATAAATTTGAGCGCTGTCTTTTCACGCAAAGGCAGATATTATAGTAAATATTTAAGCACTGCGGCATTGATAGCCGTTATAAAAACCGTAAACAACTTGCTTCAATATAATTTTTCGATAAAAAAATAGCGCCGATAGTATTGAGCGCTATTTTATTTTTGAGAGTTATTAAGAAACTATTTTTAATAATTAAATTTGCTTAAGCATGATGCTTAATTAGGCTACTTAATCAAATTACTAATGGTTTTAAACGCTGGGTCTTTACTGCTGCGGCATAATTCAAACAGAATGGATTCTACCGTGCTAATGACCCCACCAGCGCGGCGAATACGGCGAATCGCTTGCTTTTTATCATAAGGAAAGCGTGAGCCGACCGCATCACCAATAATCACGGGCTGCATACCATTATCGAGTAAATCAAGCGCTGTTTGCATCACGCAAACATGCGCCTCTACCCCAAACAATAAAACGATACTACGATTTTGCTGGGCTAAATAATGCCACGAATCATCGTTATCGCAGGCGCTAAACGTCACTTTCTCAAAGCTTTTGGCATTGTCACCTTCTAATACATCGCGTATTTCAGGCAAGGTATCGCCAAGTCCCTTTTTATACTGCTCATTGAGCATGATAGGAATATCGAGCGCTTGCAAACCCTTAATCAGAGTGACGGTTTTTTTGACGATATTTTCGTGGTCATAGATATGTGGCGTCAAGCGTTCTTGAATATCGATAATCATCGCTTGGGTATTTTCGCGGGCGATACGATAAGTGCGATCGGTAATCATGGTAGACATAGTACACTCCTTGTACGACTGACCTTATTATTAAAGGCTATGTTAGATTTATCATGGGTGTTTTCGTTATTGTTCTTATTCTTATTTAGTCATAGTTTGCTAAGCGGGTCAATGAAGATAAATCTTATTAACAATTATGAACAGGATATTATAAAACCAGTTTTTAATTGACCAACACAAAAACCCCTAGTCTTCATGACTAGGGGTTTTTTTAAAGATATAAAACTAAAAAGATTTATTAAAACGCTTAAACACGCTCAATTACAGTCGCGATACCTTGACCTAGACCGATACACATAGTGGCAAGACCGATTTCAGTATCCATTTGCTCCATAGCGTTTAGCAAAGTAACTGTGATACGAGCACCAGAACAACCGAGTGGATGACCTAGGGCAATTGCGCCACCATTGACGTTGATGATGTCTTGCTTGTCGGTCAAGTTCAAGGCTTTAAGTACCGATAGTGCTTGAGCTGCAAACGCTTCGTTAAGCTCGATGGTTTGCATATCATCGATGCTCATGCCAGCGCGTTTTAGGGCTTTTTGGGTCGCAGGAACTGGACCATAACCCATTATAGCCGCATCACAACCAGCAACTGCCATGCTGCGAATACGCGCACGTGGTTTTAGACCCAAATCTTTGGCTTTTTGCGCGCTCATGACGAGCATCGCTGACGCACCGTCAGATAGAGCTGATGAAGTTGCCGCAGTGACTGTACCGCCTTTTGGATCAAAGGCTGGACGTAGCTTTTGCATTTGCTCCATCGTCGCGTCTGGGCGAATCACTTCGTCGACGGTACATAGTTGCAAACGACCGGCGGCATCATGACCTTCGATACCGATGATTTCATTATCGAAACGACCTTCTGTGGTGGCAGCCCATGCACGGCGATGCGACTCAAGACCAAAGGCGTCTTGCTCTTCGCGGGTGACGTTATTCATACGGCCCAACATTTCAGCGGTTAAGCCCATCATATTTGACGCTTTTGCATAATGTTTTGAAGCTTCAGGGTTTAAGTCAACGCCATGCATCATACCAACGTGACCCATATGCTCAACACCACCGATGATGAAAACCTCACCTTGGTTGGTCATAATTTGCGCAGCAGCTGTGTGTAGCGCCTGCATAGATGAGCCGCATAGACGGTTCACCGTTTGGCCGCCAGCAGTCTTTGGAATACCAGCTAGCAAGCCGATATTACGACCGATGTTTAAACCTTGCTCTAAAGTTTGGTTCACACAGCCCCAAATGATGTCTTCAACGTCACGTGGGTCAAAGTCGTTACGCTCAACCAAGGCACGAACCAATTCAGCAGAAATGCTATCAGCGCGCACGTGGCGGAACATACCGTTTTTAGATTTACCCATTGCTGAGCGTACGCCATCTACGATGACCACGTCTTTTGGACTTAAAGTTGTCATACTATCTTCCTTTTCAATTTTTATTGTCAGTGGCAGTACCACAATGCTCGTCATATTTTATGTAAAAGATTATTCATAATAAATAAATCATCAACAACCTTATCGAGCATGGGTACGGCACTTCATCCTAGTAATGACCGACCATTACGCGGTGGCGTAAAAAGTCTCGCCTGCGGCTGCCATATCGCGAATCTTTTGCGGCGCTTCATAGGCTTTGCCAAGGTGCGCGTATTTTTCGCATAGCGCCAAGTAGTTATCTAGACCCATTTGGTCGATATAACGGCAAGGGCCACCGCGGAATGGCGGGAAACCAACGCCCATAATCATCGCCATATCGGCTTCAGATGGCGTGCTGACGATGTTGTCTTCTAGGCAGCGAACCGTTTCATTACAGAAAGCCAGCATGGTGCGGTCGATGATGATTTGATCATCAAAGGTTTGCTTGTCGCTATCCGTCGTCGCTTTTAATAGCTCATAAGTCGCTTCGTCAGCCACTTTTTTAGGCTTACCGCGCTTATCAGTCTCATATTTATAGAAACCAACGCCGTTTTTCTGACCTAAGCGTTTGTTTTCATATAGATGCTCGATAGCACCTTTATAATCAGGCTTCATGCGATCAGGGAAACCTTCTGCCATCACTTCTGCACCGTGAACGCCCGTATCTAAACCAACCACGTCGATTAGATAAGCAGGACCCATTGGCCAACCGAATTTTTCCATGACTTTATCGACATGAGCAAAGTCAGCACCTTGCTTAAGCAGCAAGTCAAAAGCACCAAAGTATGGAAACAACACACGGTTGACCAAGAAACCTGGGCAGTCATTGACGACAACCGGCACTTTGCCCATTTTAGACGCTAGCGCAACTGTAGTTGCAATCGCTTCTTCTGATGATTTTTCACCGCGGATAACTTCGACGAGTGGCATACGATGTACTGGGTTAAAGAAATGCATACCGACGAAGTTTTCTGGACGCTCAAGTGCTTCTGCTAAATAAGTAATAGAAATCGTCGAGGTGTTTGACGCTAGGATACAATCGTCTTTAACCAAACCTTCAACTTCTTTAAGTACCGCACGCTTAACGTTTGGATTTTCTACGACTGCTTCGATAACGATATCAGTCTCTGCAAAATCACCATAGTTCAAAGTTGGACGGATACGGCTTAAGGTTTCACCCATTTTCGCTGGGGTCATCTTTTTGCGTTCGACCATTTTACCAAGTAGCTTGCTAGCTTCGCCCATACCAAGGTCTAATTGCTCAGACTTGATATCTTTCATGATGATTGGCAAGCCTTTGCTCGCTGCCTGATACGCGATACCGCCGCCCATGATACCGGCGCCTAGTACGGCTGCTTCAGTAATTTCATGTGCTTTTTTGCTGTGCTGCTTGGCAAGTTTTTTGACCAATTGATCGTTTAAGAACAGACCGACCAAGCTTTCCGCTTGTGGGGTTTTCGCCGCTTTGGCAAAACCAGCCGCTTCGACTTCGATTGCTTTATCACGTGGCAAATTGACGTGTTTTTCAATGGTTTCGATAGCGATTGCTGGCGCTGGGTACTGCTTAGGATTGGCTTTGGCAAAGATCATACCTTTGGCACTGTTAAACGCCATCGCTTGCTCAAGCTGGTTTAGCTTTACAGGATTCAGCTTCTCTTCACGCTTCGCTTGCCAATCAAGCTCACCTGAGATACATTTTTTGACTAGGTCAATGGCGGCATCTTGCAAGTCATCGGCAGGAACAGTCGCATCGACTAGGCCTAATTTTAGCGCATCAAGTGGTTTTTTCGGGGTACCAGTGGCGATCAATTCAAGCGCATTGTCGATACCAATCACACGCGTACTACGCACCGTACCACCAAAACCTGGGAAGATACCGAGCTGGGTTTCTGGTAGACCGATAATGGCTTTGTCGCTCATGACACGGTATTCACAAACCAAGGTCATCTCACAACCACCGCCAAGCGCTGCGCCATTGATGGCCGCTACTTTTGGAAATGGCAGGTCTTCAAAGCGGTTGAAAGCGTCATTGATATTAACGACCCAATCTTTGATTTCGTTTTCTGGATTCTTAAATGAACCGACGAATTCTGTTATGTCCGCCCCAGCGATAAACACGCCTTTGCTTGAGGTGACGATTAAGCCTTTCACGTCATCCGCTTTTTCTAGCGCTGTCACAACTTCAGCAAATTGCTTATTGGTTTCAGCATCAAACTTGTTCACGCTCTCATTTTCGGCGTTGTATTGCATGTTGGCGATGCCATCCTCTAGCATTGTCACCGTAATGCGATTTCCTTGGTATACCATTTGAAACTCCTTGCTATATAACGAAAGCTACGTTTTAAAATTAAAAGCTTTAAAATTAAAGGTCATAGTCAGTTATTGTTAGTAAAACGAGTAATAACACTGCCAACATACTGCTTTAAAAGTCAGTATATGAGCAGTGCAGATGTCTTTATTATCCAGCGCTCATGTTTGTATTCATTTTTTGCAACGCTATCAGGTAATAGCAAATATGAATACGGCGCTTCATTTATATACGTTTGTTACCGGTACTGATGTTATAAACACTGACTGAACATTGAGATGATCAGTCACTTAAATCAGGCTAAAAACCTATGCGCTAAGTGCCAGACCATTTTCACGCCAATTAGTGTAGGGGATTATGCCCCCGACTGTCACAAGCTAATACCATACTCGCAAGTCACTCTTAAGTCGACACCAACCCTTTACCTTGCGGCCAAGGTGCTTTAGGTGTCCGCCTGTATACTGAGATTTAAGATAAGAATTAGCCTTTATTATCAAAACACATCTAACCGTCAAGTTAAATCAATAATAGGTAACAAGGGTTTGTTGCATTATTACACCTATTCAACGGGCTTTTTTACGCCAATTTTTAACATTAAACCGCCAAAAATACGTCATTGATAATACTCGTAGCATAAGGAATATAATCTATCATGCTACACTAGCGCTATTTTTATTATTCACCTGATTAATGGTTGGATTATGACTGTTTCCCCTGCTTCTACTTCTATGCCAAGCCCTATGTCTTCAACAACGGCTTCAAACACTGTTTCAACAACGGTACCTTTTGCGAGCTTTAATAATAATACTGAGCAATTTCATAGCGCCGTGCGCGCGCAACTGGCGCAAGATATCGAGATGCTATTTGCTTACGCTGAGCTGCCAAGTCCGCTGCTTGATGCCTGCCGTTATGTGATGACCGGTCAGGGTAAATTGGTACGGCCGTTATTGGTCGCCAGCGCCTTTGATAGTGTCAATCGAAGCAATGCGAATGACGACGTTAATAGGGCTGATGAATATGTCGATAAAAGCACTGATAAAGAAGCTAAGCAAATTCAGCAAAATAGCGATTTAGAATCACTACTAGAAAACGACTCCGATTATGATATGGCGCGCCGTGCAGCATTGGCGGTAGAGCTGTTGCATACCTATTCACTGGTGCATGATGACTTGCCCTGTATGGACGATGATGAGCTGCGCCGTGGTCAGCCAACTGCCCATATCGTCTTTGCAGAATCGACCGCCCTGCTCGCCGGTGACGTGCTACAAACACTTGCTTTTGAAGTACTAACCGCTGAGCTGCCAACCTTTGCGCCCTATGACTCTGCTATCGCAAGCCAGCTGATCGCGATATTCGCGCCGCGTGCCAGACGCATGGTTGCTGGGCAAATGCTCGACCTCAATGCCGAAGCCAGCACTGATATCACGCAAAGTGATTTAGAAGCCATCCACCGTGACAAAACAGGTGCGTTGATTGAAGCGGCGATGCTCATGGGCGGCATCTGTGCAGGTGCGACGGCGCCGCAGCGTATTGCTTTGCAAGATTGCGCCCAGCATATTGGTCTGGCTTTTCAAGTCCAAGACGATATCTTAGATGTGACCACCAGCACCGATACCCTCGGCAAACCTGCGGGCAGCGATGAAAAGTTAGACAAATCTACCTATGTGAAACTGATGGGCGTTGAGCAAGCGACCCACTATGCGCAATCGCTATTTAATGACGGCCGCGCAGCGCTTAATCGTGAATTAAATAGTCGTGAGTTAAGCGCTAATAAGGACACCAACGCCTTATTGGCACTCATTGAATGGCTATGGTCACGTAAAAAATAAGCTCAGCAATAAACATTAAAAACGATAAAGGGTGGTCAACATGGAAAGTACCCTTACTCAGCGTATCTACCTCGGCACGGGCGGCTATAGCGATACCGATCTGCTTGGTACGCTGTACCCAACTGGCACCAAAAAGACCGACTTCTTACGCGAATACGCCAAGCAATACGGCGCGGTCGAGATTAATAGCACTTTTTACGCACCCATCGGACAAAAAGCCTTTGCTGGTATGGTTGATAAAGCCTACGTGCAAGCAAACAGTGAATTGAAATTTGCCGTCAAGCTGCATCAAGACTTTACTCATGCACGCAAGGGCACAAGCGAGCATGCGCAAGCTTTTATTACTGCCCTTACACCACTTATCGAAGCCAATGCTCTCGCGCCATTACTACTGCAATTCCCACACGGTTTTGATCGTACTCGCGAGCATCGGTTGTATCTCGCCAATCTGGTCAGTTGGTTTCAAGACTATCCACTAGCCGTTGAGTTTCGCCATAATGGTTGGCATACGCCGCAAGTGGTCGATAGCTTTATCGAGCAAGGTTTGATTTGGTGTAGTGTCGATTATCCCAAAGTAAGCGGTTTACCGCCGTCACGACTGATATTCACTCAGCGTACTGGCTATCTGCGCATGCATGGCAATAATCTAAACTGGTGGGATGCGATGAGTGCTGCTGATCGTCATGATTATCGCTATAGTCAGGCTGAAATGCAGGACTGGGCGCAAGCGATTGCCAATCAACGTCAGCATTTTGATACGCTCTATATTTTCTTTCAAAACACCGTCAATGCGCATGCTTATTATAATATTGCGATGTTACGGGAAGCGTTGAGCAAGTTTGGGTTTGAGGTGTTGTGATTTATATGTTTGCTTTGAGCAAGGTAATATTCTCAATAAAAATAGTTTTATAAAAGTAAATTTTAGATAAATTTGAATTAATTTAGCGGAGTAATTTAATGTACCCTAAAATAGTAAAGCTAGATATTGAACACGAACCAGATGGATTCGAACGAGTAACTCTTACTCGATTATTAAATAGTCATAAAAACTCAAGCATTTTTATTTAAGGAAAAAAAATGAAAACTATTGCAATATTCAATAATAAAGGTGGCGTTGGCAAAACCACTTTTTGTGCTAACTTAGCTACTCATTTCGCTATGAAACACAATAAAAGAGTTTTAGTATTAGACTTAGATCCACAAGCTAATATAACCCATTACATGTTAGGTGATGAATCAGCAAGCGAGGTTATCGCTCCATATTATGATCGAGAAATTCCAAAAAAAGAAAATACTATAGTTGATGCATTTGATAATTATGAAATGGGTGAAAGCACAATTAACACAAACGTTAAGCCTATACTCTGTGATAGATTTCAAGCATCAATCATTGCAGGAAATCCATTTTTAGCTTCATATGAAGACATACTTAGTAAGAAATGGAACGAATTATCCGATCCTGATAGCGTAAGTGGAATGAGAATATCAAACTGGATTAATACTCTTCTGAATACAGAAAAAGAAAACTATGACTATGTTCTTATTGACCTTAGTCCTAGTCTTGGTGCTATCAATCGAACTGCATTACTTGCTTCGGACTATTTTATTTCACCGATGAGCTGTGACATATTTAGTCTGGTAGCAATAAAAAATATTAAACAATGGTTTGATAAGTGGGTACCTTATTACAACTCCAAACATGAAGTATTTAAAGCAGAAAAAAGTCATATTTGGGAAAAAATCAAAGATGAAATTAAATCAGAGGTCACTGTTGATAAAGGATTTCTTGGTTACACAATACAGTCTTATATCTCTCGTAAGCATGCAGACGGTACAATTAGAACAACGCAGTCGTATCAGACTATTATTGATAACTTTGAGCCTGAAGTTAATAAAAACTTGAGCATATTTAGAAAACCAGAGATAACGGAGCTTACTGAATTAAATCTAGGTGAAATACCTCATATGTTTGGTATATTAGCCTTGTCTCAATTTGTAGGTGCGCCAATTGCCAACTTGAAATCAACAGATGGAATGGCTGGTTCACAGTACACTCAGGCAAAAAACTACATCAAAGCATTTGATACTATATCTGATAGAATTATACAAAACTTGGGAGATGCTTGAATGTGGCCTGACTCTCTTGTTAGAGAAATAGTTGAAAAACGCTGTATTATTCATCTCGGTGCTGGAATGTCATGTCAAGCATTAGACGAGAACGGTAATAGACCACCTAGTTGGGAATCACTATTAAATATATTAAAAGATTCAACTTTAAATAATAGTTCAGATAAAGTTCTAGTAGATGAGTTTATCTCTCAAAAAAGGTACCTAGATGCAGCAGAAGTTATTAGAACAAAAGGAAGTCCTGCTGAATACAATGCTAAAATACGAGAAACATTTATCGATAATAACTTCCTTCCTTCCGATGCTCATAAGGACTTAGTAAATATTTCACCAAGAATATTCTCAACTACCAATTATGATACTTTAATAGAGGGAGCCATAATTGAAAATGCTGGTCATAACTCATTTACTCAGTATGAACATACGCGAGAGGGGTTACTTGATTCAATAAGATCCCCAAGTACTATTTTAATAAAAATGCACGGTTGTGCTAAGCATGCAGCAAATACCATACTTAGTCGTTCCGATTATTTCAATTTACGAAAAAAGAATAGATCATTTTTTGAGCTCACATCTTCACTTTATAAATTAAATACAGTAGTCTTCATTGGTTGCGGTATTGAAGATCCTGATATCAATTTAATTTTAGAAAACAATAATATTGAAACAGGTACCACAAACCCTAGTTATGCGATGGTTGGTTCAAAATCTTATGCTGCAAGAATTAAAGATACTATCAAGAGTCAGTATAATATTGAATTAATTATTTATGAACAAAAAGATGAAGACGATCATAGTAATTTTCCGTTAAAAATAAAAGAATTAAGAGATAAAGTCGACTTAATAAGAGCAAAATATGGTTTGACAAGCTAGTCGGCAATACAATGCGTGCCTGAGTATCCGTACACTTTTGCTCTAAAACCAAACCAAAAAAAGGACGCCTCTCAGCGTCCTTTTTTCAAATCAAATACTTAGCGGTTAAAGATTACTCTTCAACACCAGCATCTTGACCTTTGTATTTCGCATTGGCGTAGTCCCAGTTCACTAGCTTGTCTAGGAAGGTGTCAACATAGTCAGGACGACGGTTACGATAATCGATATAGTAAGCATGTTCCCATACGTCACAAGTCAATACCGCGACTTGACCATGCGCCAATGGGTTATCAGCGTTACCAGTTTTAGCGATTGATAGTTTACCGCCAACCTTATCAGCAACTAGCCAAGCCCAACCAGAACCAAACTGTGAAGTTGCTGCGTTTTTGAACTCTTCGCGGAACTTGTCATAGCTACCGAAATCTTCTTCGATTTTACCTTTCAAGTCACCAGTAGGTTCGCCGCCACCATTATCAGGCGTCATGCAGTTCCAATAGAACGTATGGTTCCATACTTGCGCTGCTTGGTTAAACATGGTTTTTTTGCTGTCATCTTTCGCAGTCGCTACGATGATTTCTGGCAATGTTTTGTCTTCTAGACCAGAACCCGGGAGCAATTCATTTAACTTGTTTACATAAGCGGCATGATGCTTGTCATGATGGTATTCTAGCGTCTCAGCACTGATATGCGGCTCAAGCGCGTCTTTTGCATAAGGTAGATCTGGTAAAGTAATATTTGACATAGTTATTTTATCCTTGCTGGTTTAGCCATTAGTATTAGGTATAGCTCAAATCAACGCTATAAATTATTGGACTAAATTGGCTTAGTTTATTGTTAGTGAAAGTCATTACTCAATATGCTAAACATATTACGGTAAACCTAAAAGGCTTGCATGCTAAAATTATCTTAAGCGCGCATCACTTATTAGTTAATGTACTTATAAATATATAATGGGCAAAACCATGATCGATATTCATAAGTATTATTAATTAAAAGTTCACAAGCTATAAGATATAATTCACTGTAGCTTGTCGCCTATTATAGCAAGAGTGGTGACAAATATCAGTTACCAAATGTTATGATTCAACGATTCGTTATGCTAATTGGTAATTTAGCTCATGCTAGCCTAGAATATAGCAGTATCAGTGAATCAATGACGGACAGAAAATATGACGCAAGCCAGCAGCGCAAACCTTACTCCACAAGAGCATTTAACGCAAACGACCCTCGCCAATCAATGGGTGCTTGCCAGTAATAATAAAGGCAAACTTGCTGAGTTTAAACGCTTATTTGCAGCGGCAGATTTGGCTGTGACGATTGTGCCGCAAGGTCAGCTTGATATCGCTGATGCCATCGAAGACGGTTTAAGCTTCGTTGAGAACGCTATTATCAAAGCACGGTATGCCAGCCGAGCAAGTGGCCTACCGGCGATTGCGGATGATTCAGGGCTTTGTGTGCCAGTATTGGGCAATGCGCCCGGTATCTACTCTGCCCGCTATGCCGGCGAGCATGGCAATGACGCCAAAAACAACGCCAAGCTTATCGCTGACTTGCAGCCTATTCGTGCAGCCAAGCCAGATACCCCTATCAAAGGTATGTTTGTGTGTGTATTGGCCATGGTGCGTCATGCCGATGACCCACTACCGATTATCGCCCAAGGTTTATGGCACGGCGAGATTTTAGACGCGCCGCATGGTGATGGTGGTTTTGGTTACGATCCGCTATTTTGGTTGCCAGAATTACAAGCGACGGCGGCAAGTCTTAGCGCTGAGGACAAAAACAGCATCAGTCATCGTGGTCAAGCCATTGAGCAGTTATTGGCGCAATTGCCGCTATAAGCGTATTTTTTAATAAGTAGACTATTACAATGATAGCTAAACCTATAAATTCTCGACGAGGCGATTAAACAGATAATTTTTACTTTGATAAACAGATAGATTATACTGTTCTACTTTTAAAATTTTGTTGAAAGCCGTTATTTGTCTGTATAATTGAGCAAAAAGCGTTATTATGCGGGCGATTAGCAGTTAATATTGATATCTGAGAGCGTTTATTTAGAATAAAGCGTTTCATATTTTTGTGCCGTCAGCGATTGCTACGCTCACAGATTGCGAAATCGCGCGCTAGCAATATCCCCTATTTATTCCAACGGCAACCAGTAGCACACGCGTATTTTGCAGCCTGGTTGTCTATTTCTATTTAATCCTAAAGGTGTAACGAATATGGCTACAGATTTACAAGTCACAACCAACAAGCTGTCTAACAAAGAAACTCAGCTAACGGTTAAAGTACCCGTTGAAAAAATTCAAAACAAAGTTGAAGGTCGCATCAGCCAAGTGGCGAAAACCGCCAAGATTGACGGTTTCCGTAAAGGTAAAGTACCGATGTCGCATATCCGTTCACAGTACGGTGCCGGCATTCAACAAGAAGTCATCAACGATGTGATCCGTGATACCGTATTTGAAGCGATCAAATCTGAAGACATCCGTGCTGTTGGCATGCCCAACATCGACGACGTGAAACTTGAAGACGACTTCTTGGTTTATCAAGCGACTGTTGAAATCTTCCCAGAAATCGACGTCCAAGGTATTGATGAAATCGAAGTTGAGCGTCACACAGCGACCGTCAGCGACGAAGACGTTGACACTATGATCGAAAACCTACAAAAGCAGCGTCAAGAGTTCGTTGAGAAAAAAGGTAAAGCGGCCAAAGACAACCAAGTGACCTTTGACTTTGAAGGTTCAATCGACGGCGAAAAATTTGAAGGCGGCTCTGCTGAAGACTTCAAATTGGTTATCGGTAGCAATCAGATGATTCCAGGCTTTGAAGATGGCATCAAAGGTATGAAAGCGGGCGAAGAAAAAGTCATCGATGTGACTTTCCCAGAAGATTACCAAGCTGAAAACTTGGCTGGTAAAGAAGCACAATTTAAAATCAATGTGAAATTGGTTGAAAAATCAAAACTTCCTGAAATCGACGACGAGTTCCTAGAGCTATTCGGCGTAAAAGAAGGCGGCGTTGAGAAATTAAAAGAAGACGTGCGTAAAAACATGGAACGCGAAATCAAAAATGCCGCGCGTAGCCAAGTAAAGCAAGCGACCTTTGATGCGCTACTAGAAAAGAACGAGTTTGACGTACCAAACGCTATGCTAGAGCAAGAAATCGATCGTCAACGCAACATGATGATGCAACGTTTTTCTCAGCAGTTTGGTGCTAATGCTGATAGTTTCGATAAAGACATGCTGCCAAATGAGCTGTTTGAAGAGCAAGCGCTACGTGCTGCCCGTCTTGGCATCATCGTTGCTCGTGTTATCGACACCAAAGGCTTAGAAGTTGACCAAGAGCGTGTTGAAAGCTTTATCAAAGAAGCCGCTGAAAACTACGAAGACCCAGCGGAAGTCATAGAATACTACACCAATGATAAGCAGCAACGCGCTAACATTGAGTCAGTAGTGCTAGAAGACCAAGTGGTTGATTATTTAATCGAGCAAGGCAAAGTAACAGACAAAGAAGTGAGCTACCAAGACCTATTGGCCGCTCAGCAGCAACAAGCGATGTAATAATGTAATTTAGCGTTTCGCCAGTCAATACGGACTGGTTTAATACCTAGCATAATCAAAAATGCCCTGACACATTTGTTAGGGCATTTTTATTGCTTGCTGTGCCTGCGCAGACAGAGACTACAAAAAATTGATGTCAGCAATACCGTAGCGTTTTTAAGATATTTTGAATATAGCATTTTTTATAAACAGATTATTCATGCTACCCTTGATAAGTGCGCACAGACGCCTTATTAATAGGGAGTCGTTTATCATTTGTCACATTAAACCGTTACTATTGCTTTGGTAAAAAAGTTACTATTGGCTCACTTATTTCTAGCGACGACCATTATTTATTAGCCACTATTTTAGCAGGCAGAGCCAATCTTCTTAATTAAGTATATTTTGGCGCCGGATTAATTTAATAAAATAAAATGTATGCGCGAATAGGTTTTATTTTCTAGTAGGTTTTATTACCAAGCGATAATGTTTACAATGATAATCATCAATAACAATGTAGCCAACAGCTAGCTTCTATTTTTTATTTTATGGACTTATAAACAGGACATCTTTATGACAGATTATGATCGCATCACTGCTAACCCGCATTTTGATATGTTGATGAGTGCGCATGACAACGTACAAAGCACGACTCAAGCCGCATTGGTTCCGATGGTGGTTGAGCAATCAGCGCGCGGTGAACGCTCGTTTGATATTTTCTCACGCCTATTACGTGAGCGCGTTATCTTTTTGACCGGTCAAGTTGAAGACCACATGGCCAATCTTATCGTGGCGCAGCTATTATTTTTAGAAGCAGAAAACCCTGATAAAGACATTCATTTATATATCAACTCGCCAGGCGGTTCAGTGAGTGCTGGTTTGGCTATTTTTGATACCATGAACTTTATCAAACCTGAAGTCTCAACCATTTGTATGGGCGGCGCGTATAGCATGGGCTCATTCTTACTGGCAGCGGGCGAAAAAGGCAAACGTTATGCCCTAGCCAACTCGCGCGTGATGATTCACCAGCCTTCAGGCGGCGCGCAAGGTCAAGCAACCGATATTGAAATCAATGCGCGTGAAATTCTAAAAACCCGTGCTCGTTTGAACGAGATTTTGGCTGAGCGTACCGGTCAACCGGTAGAGAAAATTGAAAAAGACGTTGAGCGTGACTACTGGTTAGATGCTAAAGAGGCCAAAGAATACGGTTTGGTTGATGAAGTATTAGAGCGTCGCCCCGATTCTTTATAAGCTTTAATTTCTTTATAAGCTTTGATAATAGACGTTTAAAAGACTGTAAAACATCAGTAGCCTAAATGCGCTACGGTAAGTGAGAATGTATCAACCGACCTGCGCTTTGTCGCTGATGTCCATAATCAAAACATTGATAAGCATTAAATTTTAGGAGTGCCTGTATATGGCAGAAGATAATACCCCGCATTGTTCGTTTTGCGGCAAAGAAAAAAGTGAAGTAAAGCAGCTGATTGCCGCTGACGACGCCAATATCTGTAATGAATGTATCGAGCTATGTACGGACCTGATTGCTGATAGCGCCGAAGATGGCGACGACGACAGCGACATTGATACCTCTTGGGTCAATAAAAAACTACCAACGCCAAAAGAGCTGCGTGCCAAGCTTGATGAATATGTCATCGGCCAAGATGCGGCGAAAAAAGCCTTAGCGGTCGCAGTTTATAACCATTATAAACGCCTAAAAGTCAGCCAAACGTTGGCTAGAGATAGCAAAAAAGCCAAAATCGGCGCTGATGACGCCATGGTTGAGTTGGCAAAAAGTAATATCTTGCTGATTGGCCCAACGGGTTCTGGTAAGACCTTGCTTGCGCAAACACTCGCACGCTTACTTGATGTGCCGTTTGCGATGGCAGATGCGACGACGTTAACGGAAGCCGGTTATGTCGGTGAAGATGTTGAAAACATCGTACAAAAGCTCTTGCAAGCCTCTGACTATGATGTCAGCAAAGCTGAGCAAGGCATCATCTATATTGATGAGATTGATAAAATTAGTAAAAAAGGCGACAACCCTTCTATCACTCGCGACGTGTCGGGCGAAGGCGTACAGCAAGCGTTGCTGAAACTTATCGAAGGCACGGTTGCCGCTATCCCGCCACACGGTGGTCGTAAGCATCCACAGCAAGAGCTGATCCAAGTCGATACCAGCAATATCTTGATTATCGTTGGCGGTGCGTTTGCCGGTCTTGATAAAGTCATTCAGCAGCGTACGGAAAAAGGCGGTATTGGTTTTAACGCTGATGTCAGCTCAAAAGATGACAGCCGCCGCAGCTCAGATTTGCTGCAGCAAGTTGAGCCAGAAGATTTAATTAAGTTTGGTCTCATTCCTGAATTGATTGGTCGTCTGCCTGTACTTGCAGCGCTACAAGAGCTTGATGAAGAAGCTTTGGTACAGATTTTGACAGAACCGAAAAACGCCTTAGTAAAACAGTATAAATATCTGTTTGAAATGGAAGGCGCTGAGATTGAGTTTACCAAAGAAGCGCTTGATGCGATTGCCAAAAAAGCCATGGAGCGTAAAACCGGTGCGCGTGGTCTGCGCTCTATCGTCGAAAACGCTCTGCTTGAAACCATGTACGAGCTGCCATCGATGAAAAATGCCAAAACCGTACTCGTTGACGAGCAAGTGATTAACGAAGGCAAAACCCCTAAAATTGCATAAGTGACGATTGGGTAAAAGCACTTCATCATGTTTGACGGGCTATATGCTTAACAGACTATATGCTTAACAGACTATATGCTTAACATGCTATTGATTTAAAAAGCGTCTGATAGTTATTCAGGCGCTTTTTTATGTCTGTGATTTATCATCATAGGCTGGCTAAAAATGACAGCTGCGTTTATCAATCAGTAGCAGCCAAAGGGACAAATCATGCTAAGGTAAAGCGACTTTTATACGTTATCCTTATTGACGACCAAACTCTTCAAATCAATGATACAAAGGACTGTTTATCATGCTTAACCACGTTTCTGGAAATATCTCTGCAATCGCAAACTCTCTACGTCAGCATCTGCCTTTTCCCTTGCAGCAAGACCACGATATTACCCCTTATTATGCCAATCATGTCGCCGCTATCACCGGTGCAGGTTCTGGCATGGGACGCGAGCTTGCCCTGCATTTGGCAAAAATGGGCTGCCATTTAGCGCTATCGGATATCAATCCTGAACAATTGGCGCAGACCAAGGAGCTACTGGTCGGCTATGATGTCAAAGTTACCACCACCGTACTCGACGTCTCGGACAATAAAGCCGTCGAAGCTTGGGCAGATAGCGTGATGGCAGAACATAGCAAAGTAAATTTTATCTTTAATAATGCAGGCGTGGCGCTCTACTCTTCCGTTGAAGGCAGCAGTATTAGCGAGCTTGAATGGGTGATGGATATCAATTTTTGGGGCGTGGTTTATGGCACCAAGGCGTTTTTACCCCTGATTAAAAATAGCGTCAAAGAAAGCGAAATTGATACTGGTAAAAAAGATAACAAGTCGCGCCAATTTAACGAGCATGGTCATATCATTAATATCTCAAGCCTGTTTGGTTTGACCGCGCAACCCTCCCAATCGGCTTATAACGCCAGTAAATTTGCGGTGCGCGGCTTTACCGAAAGCTTGCGCCAAGAGTTAGACATTCAGCGCTGCGGCGTGTCGGCAACTTGTGTACATCCCGGCGGTATTAAGACCAATATTGCCAATAGCGCCCGCGGTAACGACAGTATCAGCGACCTCGGTATGCGTAGCGGTAGCAAAGCCATTCGTAGCTTTAATAAATTCTTAAAATTCGATGCCAGCGCAGCGGCTTGGATTATTTTACAAGCGGCGGCGACCAACCAGCCGCGCTGCTTGATTGGCAACGATGCCAAAATGATGGATGCCGTCCAACGCGTATTCCCGTCTCGTTATGGTCAGGTACTCAATGATATCAACAAATTATCGCGTAAATTAAAAGGCAAAAAGCACGTAAAAACAGCCAACCCTAAAGCGGTAACTACTCATTAATATAGCGGCAAATACACGACGATAAGTTAAACTATTAAACAAACATGCTTAGCAAAAAGCGCGTGAATACTTCGCTATTCACGCGCTTTTTTAGTAGAAAACAACATATAGTCAAAATATCCTAAAAACGCGACGGTATTGCTGATATCAATTTTTGTAGCCTCTGTCTGCGCAAGCACAGCAAGCAAGTAAGAAAAATTGATATCAGCAGTGCGTAATGTAGCGATATTACTTTCCACTCACTATAGATACTGTGGTTTGCGCTTTAGCTTTTTTCAACTTGGTTTGTCACGTTATGTTTTATTTTCAATTTAAAATCACTTTACGTATTTGTATTTGATACAATCATGTTACTAGCAAGTTACTGATTGATTACCCCGTAGTTTTTGATGAGCAAAGTGGAGCGTCTACATAAATTCGTACTGTCGTTTTATCTAAATCACAGCATAAGTTCTGCCATCATTGCTGCTAAATTAACACATCGATAGATTTTTATATATTATATTTTAAGATAAGGATATTCCAATGAGAAAGTTTTTACGTACTAAGTCTTCTATTTTAGTGGCGTCTATCTTTGCTCTTGGTGCAACTGTTCTCACAGGTTGTGATAATAGTAGTGAAACTAAGGCAGTTGATCGCGTCGAGGAGGCAGCAGCCCTAGCACGCGTAAAGGATCTTGAGGCACGTGCAGATGCCTTAAAAGGCAACATGCCTGCTGCCAATGATATAACTGCAGGCGGCGCTGATGCTGCAAGCGGTAAGCCGTCCATTAAAATGCCAGACGAATCGACCATTCCAGATGATGAGTATGGCGCTGCCGTACGCCGCGGTCTACAGCTTGCCAACCATACTTATAAAGAGCTGCCAAATAACGTTGGTAACCAGCTTAACTGTACCAGCTGCCACCTAGGCAATGGCTCAGAAGCGTATGCCGCGCCTTGGAACAATATGCCCAGCGTTTATCCGATTTATCGCTCACGCGCAGGTCGCGTCAATACCATACAGGAGCGTATTAACGGTTGTTTTGAGCGTTCGATGAATGGTAAGGCACTCGATCTTGATTCAGATGATATGAATGCGATGGTGTCTTATATGAGCTGGTTGTCGCAAGATATGCCATTCGGGGTATCACCTGAAGGTCGCGGTTTTGTAAAAGTGAATAAAGAGTTAGAGCCAAACCCTGAAACCGGCAAAAAGCTGTTTGCAGAAAAATGCAGCGTTTGCCACGGTGCTGATGGCGAAGGTCAATACAATGATGATGGTACTTACCTTTACCCAGCAGTCGCAGGCGACAAGTCTTTTAATGATGGCGCAGGCATGGCGCGTACATATACCGCCGCGGCCTTTATTAAAGGTAAAATGCCGTTCGGTCAGGGCAATACACTAAGCGATCAAGAAGCGGTCGATATTGCCGCCTACTTTACCCATTTGCCGCGCCCTGTCAAAGCCAATAAAGACAAAGATTGGCCAAATGGCGATGCACCAAAAGATGTGCGTCGTTAATTGAAAAACTTATGAGTTAGACCATAAAAAAGCCCAGTTATTGAATAGCTGGGCTTTTTTATCATAGATAGTTAAGACAAATAGTTAGGAAAATTGGCGTGCTTTAGCTTTAGCCTTACTATTCATTTAGGGCAGTTTCATATCGCCATCGACCAACCAGCCAAGGCGGCGCATCACGTAAGCGACCAGACCAGCAATGAGAGCAGGTAAAATGAACATCAATAATATAATCGCCGTCCACAACTGAGCACTGCTCATGATTTCTTGTGATGCTTCAATGACGCCAAACACCCCAACCAGTCCTGCCGTGCCCATACCAGCGCCAGTTGCTGTGCAAGCTAGCCCAAAGCCAACGGTTGCGATAGGACCAACGATGGCGCTAGCAATCACAGCAGGCAATAGTACGAGCGGTTTTTTAAGGACATTAGGAATCTGTAGCATACTGGTACCAAGTCCTTGGGATATGATACCACTGACGCCGTTGTCTTTAAAACTGGCCACCGCAAAGCCAATCATATGCGCCGCGCAGCCAACTACCGCTGCCCCACCTGCTAAGCCGCCAAGTCCAATAGCGATACAGATAGCCGCGCTTGAGGTCGGTAGCGTCAATAAAATCCCGACCACCACTGCTATCACGACACCCATGAGAAGCGGCTGTAATTCAGTCGCTGCTTGAATACCCTGACCAATGGCGTTGACCGCAGCGACGACTGGAGGATTAAGTAGCGCACAGACGATGAGTGCCACCGTACATACCACTAAAGGGATAAGCAAAATATCGAGCTTGGTCTTGCCAACGATCCAAGTACCAGCGCGATAAGCAAATACTGAAGCCAAATAAGCACCAATTGGATTACCGGGCACAGCAACGAAAGTTGCTGGACTTGCCTCTTGCGCGATAAATAAATTGCCCGCCATCAAAGCTTCAGAATGCGCGCCAAGCATCCCTGCAACCAAGCAACTTAGCATCACCAAAGTTGGTGCTTTTAGGTAGTAGGCGATACCAACACCGATACCTGCGCCCATTAATACTGACGCCAGCTTGCCGACCGCTACCAAGGCTGGCAGGCTTAACCAACCACCAATTTGCGAGATGATAAGACCAGCGATAAGGGTCACAAACAACCCTAACGCCATGCCGGTAAAAGCATCGATAAAATACTTTTGAAAAAAAGCTTTCATCATACCAACGGGCGCAGTTTCTGAAGGAGTTACAGTCATCATGATGCTCTTATATTGAGTTTGCCGAAAGGAGCTAAAAAACATATCAAAAAAAAGGGATAAAAAAAGCGTCCTCTGACGCTTTCTTTATCGATGCTTTAGGTTTAACGGCGCTGCTCAACGATAATAGAATCAATACCGTTATTTTGCAGGCGCTGCTGAGCAGTGGCAACCGCTTGTCGATTATTCATCGGGCGTGAAATCACCTGATAAATAGGCAGGCCATTACCGGTAGTGTTTTTCACCACCCTAGCATCGACACCAGCCATCAGAACTTGTGCTCGCCGACGGTCTGCTTCATCGGCATCACCAAAGCTGTTGATTTGCAAAATATAAGTCGCCGCAGGCTTCGCTGGCTGAATACTAGCATTGCTAGCGTTCGCTGTATTAGCTCTGTTTGCAGCCGCGCCTGTATTCGCGCCTGTATTATTGGCAGCTGGTGTATCATCATAAGTCGCATCTTCTTCGACGATGACAATATCGTCGTCATTATTGCTGTTTGCTGCATTATTCGTATTGTTGCTACGACTAGGCTCAATCGTTGTGCTCTCAGAAATACCAAAGTTACCCGCATCATTAGTACTGGGCGTGGTGTTTTCTGGCTGATTGACGACTACATCTGGCTCAAAATCAGTGATTTGACCGGATTGGCTACTACTGCCTTCGCCGAAGTCCTCATCGGGAATGGTTGCCATCTCTTGATTGGGCAAAATATCATAGAACTCATAATCACCATTGTCGGTATCGGTATCGACCCGTTGCTGAACTTGTCTATCAGCATCGGTGCCCTCACCGCTGCCCGCAGGACTAAAGTTAAACAAGGGTGAGAGGTATAAAAACACCCCGATCATGAGCGTCAATACTGCCCCAACAAACATCCATAATAAGCCTGACACACTACTGGTTTTGCGTTTTTCAGTGGCACCTTTTGGTTTTTTGGCTAACATGGATCTCGTTCTCCCTACTGAATTATCTGTCGTTGTCGAGTTATCGTTATCGAATTGTCTTTATCGAATCAGCACTGTCGATTAGATTAGAATTGAAGAATTATCATCAAATAATGGCTACAGCCGTCTTCCTTTATACTACATGCTAGACGGTGCAGACAAGCCTAATAAGCTCAATCCATTGGCCAATACTTGACGTACGGCTTTAGATAAGCGTAAACGCGCTTGCATCAAATCCGTCTCATCTTGGCTTGGCGTTTCACCTGAAGTTAGGCTGACCGGCAAGATGCGATTGCCATCATACCAACCATGAAATAACGCCGCCAACTCTTTTAGATAGTTGGTTAAGATATGCGGTTCATAGCCTGTCGCTGAGCGTAGCAAGGTTGCCGGATAAGCGGCCAATAATTTAATCAACTCTTCTTCGCTCGGTGCGGTCAATAACGCTTGCTTTTCAGCGCCAGTAATATCGTCTACTTGCAGACCACTGGTTTCTAGTTTTTCTAACACACGGCAAACCCGGGCATGCGCATACTGAATATAGTAAACCAAGTTATCTTTACTTTGCGATTTGGCCAGCTCCAAGTCAAAATCAACATGAACTTCAGGCTTACGAGCGACGTAATAAAAACGTGCAGCATCGTTACCGACTTCATGGCGCAGCTCACGTAAGGTAACAAATTTGCCCGAGCGCGATGACATTTGCACTTTTTCACTACCGCGCCATAAGGCAACAAACTGTACCAATACCACATCAAGGCGGTCGGCATCGATACCAAGTGCCGTCAATGCCGCTTTTACGCGCGGCACATAACCATGATGGTCAGCGCCCCAAACGTTAATGACTTTATCAAAACCGCGATCGAACTTGTTTTTATGATAAGCGATATCAGAGGCAAAATAGGTACTTTGACCATTAGCACGGCGTACCACACGGTCTTTTTCATCGCCAAAATCAGTCGATTTAAACCAGATATTGCCGTCTTTTTCGTATAAATAGCCTTTTTCATCGAGGATTTGTAAAACAGGCTCAATCTCGCTATCGATGGATCTTTCGCTAAACCAGCATTCATAACGGACACCAAAGTCATTTAAGTCGTCTTTGATATCAGCCAAAATACTGCTCAATGCCGCATTTAAAAACAGCTCATAACCGGCGCCAAGCAAGGCTTTGCTATTGGCAATCAAACCATCGATATGGGCTTCTTTATCGCCTGATAGCAGTACTTTTTCGCCATCATTATTTATCTCAAACTGTGCATCTGCTGCTACGTCTTTGGCAATATCGGCAAAACTGTGCACGTAGCTATTGCCATGCTGGGTTTTTAGGGTTTGCGCAATATCCCTGACATAATCGCCTTGATAGCCATTGACTGGGAAGGTGACTGCCTCGCCATTAGCTTCTAGATAACGCAAATAAGTACTGGTCGCCAAAATATCCATTTGGCGACCGGCGTCATTGACATAATACTCACGCGTGACATCATAACCAATGGCTTCAAGCAAATTTGCCACACTCATTCCAAAGGCAGCACCGCGTCCATGACCGACGTGTAAGCTAGACGTAGGGTTGGCCGAGACAAATTCAACTTGAATTTTTTGACCTTGAAACTGCTTGCTTAAACCAAAGCGTTCTTGCAATTTAAAGATATCGTCTAACACCGAAAATTTGGCTTCGGTATTTAAAAAGACGTTGATAAAACCAGGACCTGCGATTTCTACTTGACGAATATTTTGATTTTCAGGCAAGGCATTAACGATTTTTTCAGCAAGCTGGCGCGGATTGGCTTTCGCAGCTTTGGCAGCCGTTAGGGCGATATTGCTCGCAAAGTCACCATGACTGGTATCTTTAGTGCGCGTAATTTGGCTGTTGTTTTGCCAATCAGCCGGTAGTTCGCCGTTCGTTTTTAGGACTTCAATGGCACTGTCAAACAGTGAGGCGAGCGTATCGATTTGGGCTTGTGACATAGGACTATAAACTCAGATAAATGAACAAAAAATTGGGGTAATATAAGATAAAACAGAAAAAATAAGTAACCTATAAATATAACAACCTTTAGCTGCTATTGCACTATTTGAACCAAAAATAGCACTAAAATCACCGCTATTATACTAGATATGTGCAAGTGACAAGTGGACGACTATTATAGGCTGCAAATATAGGGCTATTTAAGCGGATTGTAGCGTTACTGTTGTTTGACGTTGGTGAAACATTTATAGCAACCTTATTCCGCGTTATAATGGCAACATTAATCTATTGCTGCTTCTATAAATGCTGATGCCATTTATAACCATATATAAAAACAGACCATAGAAAACGCAGCACTTTACACTTTCATTGACAGGATAAAACCATGTTTGCTATTGCTTCTAGTACCGTCACCAGTTGGGGCATGTATATTTTATTGCCCATTTTTATTGCTTTCTTATTCTTTATTATTTGGGATTTATCAAAACAGTCTAACGCTGGGCGCGCTGGTACTTTTTGGATGTTTTTGGCCTTAGGTGCGGGTTTTATCGGTTTTATCCTAAAAGTATTGATAGAGATGGCATTTAAACGCTGGTTTATTTAACCGACCTCTCTTAGCCAACCGCAAACCGCCAGCGCTATTTTTTTGCAATTAAGGTTGCCCGTTTCGGCGCAGGATACCCTTCGATGGTTTTACTTCCATCAGTAGGGTCTAAAAAATCCGCCAATGAATGATACGTCATCCATTCGGTTTTGCGCTGCTCCTCAGTCGATGTAACCGCTACATCGACGCAGCGTACCTCGCTAAACCCCGCTTTTTCTAGCCAGCCAATAAGTGCATCGACCGATGGCAAAAAATAGACATTATTCATCTGTGCATAACGATCATGCGGTACAAGGACAGTATTGGCATCGCCATCGATAACCAAGGTTTCCAGCACCAGCTCACCACCTTTAACCAACTGACCTTTTAGCTGTTGCAAATGCTCAAACGGCGACTGGCGATGATAGAGCACGCCCATACTAAATACGGTATCAAATAGCTGGCTGTGCTCCGGCAAAGCTTCAAGCGGTACGGGAATATAATGCGTTTTATAATGATCAGCGGCGCCGACAAAATGACGAATGGCCATAAATTGATGATAAAACAAACATGATGGGTCAATAATGATGACCGTCTCTGCGCCCGCACCTGCCATCCGCCAACCGTGATAACCCGAGCCACCGCCCACATCTAATATTCGTCGTCTTTTTAGATTGCCTAAATGCGGTGCAACCCTTTGCCATTTCCAATCGCTACGCCATTCGGTATCAATTTTTATAGCGGACTCGTCATTAGCAATTTGACCACCAATCTGAAAAGGCCCTTTGCGCCACGGCATTAGCTGCTTTAGTAGCGCTAAGGTTTGTTTGCGCTCAGAGTCGCTGAGGTTGGCGGCAATCGTTAATACATCACTGTCCAAATCTACTTTATCAGCCGCTACTGTTGGCAAACGTGCCACCGACGCTTGGTAAGCAGGCGCGTGTGCGTAATTGGCTTTATCTTTAATAGCATTAAGCCACGTCGGCAAGCGCGTCAGCCACTCATAAGCACTCGGCTGCTGCTGCGCCAATGACAGCAAGGTTAAATATAATTCGCGTTCGGCATGAGTGATGGTGTCGTTAAGCATAAAAACAGATTGCCATGTTGGTAAAAAGATAGAGTAAAAATTTATATTAAAAGTCGAGCTGTTATTACTATCGCGTTTAAATATTATTTAAAGGCCACAATAGAGACAAAGTTTAAAAATTGAAACCACGTCAAATGACGCTCAAAGCCAACTTGCGCTAGACGCGTATGATGCTCATCCAAGGTATCGGTAATCAAAACGTTCTCTAACGCATTGCGTTTGCCGCTGATTTCCATCTCGGTATAACCATTGGCGCGTTTAAAATCATAATAACGCTCAACCAACCACGCATCATACTGCTCATCAAAAGCATGGGTTTTTTCGGTCAATACCAAAATACCACCCTCACTTAATGCGGCATAAATTTTCTCAAGCACTGCCACTCTATCGGCAGCGGGTAAAAATTGCAGCGTCAGATTCAGAATGACCATATCGCATGGCTCAAGCTCGACATCACGAATATCGGCGGTGATAACCTCGATGTTATGCGCGGGATAATTTTCCGTTAATAACGTGCTCGCCTCATTGGTCATCGCGGGTGAGATATCAATCGCCTTAATCTGTAAATCTTGCGGCTCAAACTCGCCTGCCAACGCCATACTTGCTGCACCCAGTGAGCAGCCCAAATCATAGACACGGCTGACACGCTGGCCGCTATCATCTTGCTGGCGGTATTTACAGTGACGACGAGCGAATATCGGCAACATCGCCAGCACTTGACCATAACCGGGTACACTACGGCGAATCATATCAGGAAAACACGCCACCACTTGCTCATCAAAAGAAAAACGCGCCGCTTTATCGAGTGGCGTGGTAAATAAGGTATCGTGCTTTACGGTGTTATTAGTCAGTTTAGTAGGCTTAGTTTGGCTCATGAGGTTGCTCATTTTTTGATAGTGGTTCGTTTTTTAATAATGAAACTTTGATTCTTTAAAAATAAAATATTAATTAAATGGTGAATTGCTCAGGGCTTTAAAGACAGCCAAAGATAGCAAAAGCCCATTATAACATTACTGTTTGTTACTTATGGCGAGCAACTGCCCTGCTAAGCTAAATAGGTAACGCTAATTCTTTATAAAGGCAATATTGAGACATAAAATTAGGATTGAAAGATGAGATATTGCAACCAAATAAAGACCTTAGCGCGTCTCTATGACAACAGCTATAATAATAGGAACAATTATGCAAACCATTATCTTAGGCGGTGGCTGCTTTTGGTGCACCGAATCAGTATTTTTATCCGTAAAAGGCGTGCAATCTGTGGTGTCAGGCTATATGGGCGGCGATGCCGTTTCTGCTAACTACGAAGCGGTCTGCGGTGGTGATACCGGACACGTTGAAGTAATCAAGGTTGAATTTGATGAGTCTATCGTACCATTAGAAGTGGTTCTTGATGTGTTTTTTGCCACGCATGATCCCACCACCATGGATCGTCAAGGCAATGATGTCGGCAGCCAATACCGCAGCGTGGTTTTTTATACCGATGAGGCGCAAAAACCAACGGTCGACCGTACTATTAACAAATTACGTGACATGGGCCTTAATGTGGTGACAGAAGTCCATCCTGCTATGGAATTTTACAAAGCTGAAGACGCCCATCAAGATTTCTATAATAGAAACCCGGGTCAAGCCTATTGTAACTTTGCTATTCCGCCAAAACTTGCCAAACTACGCAAAGAATTTAGTGAGTATATGGTGCATTAAACAAGTAACGTAAGTTTTATACGCTATCAAAGCCAAGGGTTAAGACGCTTGGCTTTTTTATTGCGTTTAGCGGTATGATAATATCAAACATCTAAAGTATATATAGGTTAGGAATAAAGGTATGGATTCTAAATTTTGGCAACAGCGCTGGCAAGATGGCCGTATTGGCTTTCATAAGTCTAACGTCAATCCTCAACTAACCGAGTATTTTTCTGAACTGGCAGTGCCCATCGGCAGCCAAGTCTTGGTACCTTTATGCGGTAAATCGGTTGATATGGTATGGCTTGCGCACGCAGGCTATGACGTCGTTGGCGTCGAGCTGGTGGAAACGGCTGTGCAAGCGTTCTTTGTTGAGCAAAAGGTTATTCCAACTATTACTGAATTTACGAGCGCTACTGTTAACGCCATTTTAAAACGCTATCAGGGTCAGCTAGCTGGGCAAACCATTACTTTATGGGCAGCAGATATTTTTGCTATTAGCGCAATAGATATAGGCGAGATTAATGCCGTTTATGATAGAGCAGCATTGATAGCCTTGCCAGCAACGATGCGTACTGATTATAGTGCGCAAATAGTTAAGCTTAGCAATCATGCGCCACAACTATTAATCACCCTAAACTATGACCAAAGTAAAAAAGACGGCCCGCCTTTTTCGATTAGTCAGCAGCAGTTACAGCAGTATTATGATACCGACTATAAAATTATCGAGCTTGAAAACCAGTCATCAACCCTTAATGCGGCATCTGAGCTAGCCGTAACTGAACAGGTTTGGTTATTAAATTCTTAATCAACTTATTCATTGGAGCTAAACCACGAAAAAGCGCTAAAGCTTGCTTCAACAGGATAGCCAAACCCTCTCTTAACCTCACGCTCACGTCAATTTATAGTAACTGAGTGCTTCGATACCTTTTCTTTACTATTGAGATTGGTTACTCTAAGTTCATACTGCTTAATTCAGCTTTGTTCTCTTTCAATGACTATTTCGATGTTTATAGGATATTTCCATGCGTTTTTCTTCGACCTCTACGTTATCGCTACTTAGCATCGCGATTGGCCTCAGCTTTGCCAGTACTGCGCAAGCGGCCAAACCACCAGCACCAGACCTATCTAATAGCCAGTTTCAACAGTGCTTAGATGGTTTAAAAAACTCTAGTAAATTCCGCGGCGTCGATAGCTATACGTTTAATAACTATCGTCCAAGCCAGCCTGACCCTAGTGTGATTCAGTCACTCAATTACCAGCCTGAATTTCAAAAGGACGTTTGGGATTATTTGTCATCATTGGTAGATAAAGAGCGGGTCGAAGATGGTATTCGGGCTAAGCACCAATGGGCAGATACCTTGCGCCGCATTGAATCGCGCTATGGGGTCAAAGCTGAGCATGTACTGGGCGTATGGGGCGTGGAGTCAAACTTTGGCCAGACATTGGGTAAAAAGCCCTTGTTTGAATCTTTAGCGACGCTGTCATGTTTTGATCGTCGTCAAAGCTACTTCCAAGGCGAATATGCCAATGCGCTAAAAATCGTCCAAAATGGCGATATTGCGCCTAGTGATATGACCGGCTCATGGGCAGGTGCATTTGGGCAAACGCAGTTTATGCCAAGTACCTTTTTAGAACTGGCTGTCGATTTCGATGGTGATGGCCGCCGCGACTTAGTTAATAGCGTCCCTGATGCGCTCGCCTCTACTGCCAACTTTTTGGACAAACGTGGTTACCGTACCGGCGAGCCATGGGGTTATGAAGTCAAACTGCCGAGTGGTTTTTGGGGCGCATCAAACCGTAAAGACAAAAAATCTATCAGCCATTGGCGCAATCAAGGGCTGACATTGGCGAACGGCAGCCCTCTGCCTTCTACCTTGGGCAGCGCAGGTTTATTATTACCAGCCGGCACTGATGGCCCAGCATTCTTGGTGGGTAAAAACTTCGACACGTTTTATTCGTATAACGCTTCAGAAAATTATGCTTTAGCAATTGCCCACTTATCAGACTTAATCGCGCGTGAAGACAGCAGCAAAACCGACTTTGTCACTGCCTGGCCGACGGACGACTCTGGTATTAGCCGTCAGCAATCTAAAGATATCCAGCAAGCATTATTAAATGCAGGCTACGATATTGGCGAAGTGGACGGTATCATTGGTGATAATACGCGTACGGCGATTCAGCAATATCAATCAAGCCATGGCATCTTTCCAGCCGATGGACGCGCCGGACAAAAATTTTATCGCGCCATCGTCGGTAATAGTGCTGCAAGCACTTCCCAATATGGAAATCCGTACGGACAACCAGCAAACAGTCGTCCTTTAAACCCTGCGCCTGCAGACCGTATGGGGCAATTGATTCAACAGCAAACTGGCAGCTCAAACTCTAATCCTTACTCGGTACAGCCGTCTGTGCAGCCAACCGTTAGACCATCAACCTCATCGGGCAATACGCGTTATCGCCGGGTTACCAGTCCTGATGGTACGATAAAGCTTGTACGTGTCGATGAAGGTTCATAATTAGCTAAGCTAAGGAATGATTTATTTAGTATCTACAAGCATGTATTAGCGACTAATAAAAAAGCCACGCAAATGAGCGTGGCTTTTTTATTAAATGAATTGAATAAATTGGAAAAAATACGGTCATCATTCTATTATTTTGTTAAATAATACCTACTAGATAACAGGTGGCGGATTTGGTTTTCCATTATCGCCATCCCAATTTTCGCGGGCTTTGTCATCTAAATCCGCAGGCGTTTTTGGTTTCCATTTACCGTTTTCTTTCCACGTCGCATCACCCCAGTCAGCATCTTCTTCCTTTCTATCCAAGTCCTTATAGGCTTGGGTTGGGTCAATGCCGCGGCGCTTCATATCGGCGACTTGTTCTTCGAGCGTACGAAACTGGTCGGCTTCAAGCATGGTTTCTTCTAAGCTGGTTAGTTCACTATTTAAATTTTTTTTGGCATCACTCATTGTTCGTTCTCCCTAATTATTAAGCATTATTATGTATTTATACGCTTATTATTACGGGTATTGCTCAGCTTCACAACTACAGAGACGTATGCTTTGTATTACAAAGGGTAAGCGCCGGCTTTATAAATGGATTTTTTATCCATAAAATTATAAATAGAGCAGAGAGCATTTGCCCTAGCTAAGCGGTAAAGTTGGCGCACTAAAAGTGTTGGCGTCAGTGCCTGTCAATAAGCTCTTCGCATAAAAGGTGAGTTTCCAAAGCTCTTGTGACACGCGCGTGCCATAGGTGGTGAGTTGAATCCAGTTAGCCGTCACCAACTGCCGCTGTAATTGGTTTAAGTCATCTTGATAAATCTGACAACGTGCCACCGCGTGAACATTTGGCATGTCATTTTTGATATCTGTTTCAGCTTTGACTGCGATTAAGCGATTAATGGCGCTCTGTAAACCATAGCTTGAAAAGGTAGCCGGTATTTTTATTAAGGCGATGAGCACTTCTTGCCACGATAAAGTCATAGGGCGGGTGACGTCGGTTAAATTACCGCCTTCATAGGCTTGGGCTTTGTACTGAATCTCAAAAGTGTCTGTCAGCACCAGTGGCTTGCTGACACTATCGGCTGCTAAATGATCGGTAACAGCAGGGCGAGATTGGGTAAGTTTGGCTTTCTTGGTAGAAAAGCTCGTGGCCGTTTCTTCGGCCAGTGCCGATTTATTGGCTTTCATCAGCTCGTCGCTCACTCTTACCCAGCCGTCCCCTACTTCATGATTGGCGACCATTTTATAGAAGGCCTGAATGAGTAGCTGCTCGATATCATTTTCTGTTTCATAGTAATAAATCTTATCGGCTTTTTTGGTCACCATGTTGGTGAATTCTTGCAGCTGCCGACTGATATTGACCTCGTTATGATGACTTTTGACCAATATTAACAAGGGTTTGAGCTTGGCTTTGGCATTGAGATAGCTCAAATGCATTTGACTGACACCAGTATTTTGCGCCGTGCCATAGCTATCACCGATTATCATCAGCGCATAATCGCAAGCATCGATACACTGGCGACCATATAACGCCGCTTTGGGTAATTTGCTAGAAACGTCATAGGTTAAAAATGCGCGGCCTTGGAAAAACATCGCCACACTGTCTAAAACCAACAGTTGGTCGTTGTCAGCGCATATGACGTGAATATGATAGCGACGGTTTGACACAATCACCTCTAAACTTATTAGTCATATAAATGAAAGTTATCTCGATTGTTATCGAAAAGCGATAGCATCAGAGCCTGTCTAATATTCTGTTTGGCAAATACTAGCCTAGCATTATATTACGCGAATACGTTTAATTTATTGCTAATTCCACTAATATATTGCGGGATTATAACAGCTACTTCACTATTGCACAGGCAAAAAACCCTATTAGACTAAAACAAAAGGGCTTAAGGCGAAAGAATATACTGTATACGAGACTGTTTACCCAATAAACGTCGCACTACAGCGCCGAGCTGTTTATCATACTTAGTCGCATAAAAAGTCAAAGCCGGCGGTATATCTATAGCGGTCGCTAGGCCATTTAACGCTTCATTAGCTGATACCTTAACGGGTAATGCTAACAACTGTTCTGCTATCAATAGCTGCTTAACGCGCTCAGCGATTGCATGCCCCGAATCGACAATATGTAGCGCTAACTGCTGCTGAGTAATTTCTTGGCGTAAAAACGCTTTAAAAAATGGATAATGGGTACAGCCTAATACCAACTGATCGACGCCATCTTGCGAAAATTGCTGCAATTGCAGGCGTAAATCCTGAGCCGTTTTGCTGTCTTTAGGCATACCTGACTCAACCCAAGGGACTAAGTTTGGGTCAAAGTATTTGGAGACTCTGGTGGCATGAGGAATGGCAACATTCGTAATGACGTCATTTAGTAGCGCACCGTTTAACGTCGCTTTCGTTGCCAATACGGCTACGTGATGAGTTTTGCTGGCCAATACCGCAGGTTTTAAAGCAGGCACCAGACCAACAATAAGCAGCTGCGGATAATAGCGTCTGGCCGTCTCTAACGCATACGCCGAAGCACTATTACAGGCGATGACAATAAGCTTGCAGCCTTGTTGGTATAGCCATGCCACTGCAGCGAGCGTTAAGGCTTTAATGTCTTCACTATCACGATTGCCATACGGTACATGCAAGGTATCGGCATAATAAACGTAACGCTCATGCGGTAATTGCTGAGCCAGATGTAGATAGACCGACAAGCCGCCGACGCCCGAATCGAACAAGCCGATTGGCGCACTGCGTTCCTTTTTAAGCGCGTTATTTATCACGCTATCATCTGCTTTAAGCGTTTTAAAACTATCATTAATAAATGTGGTTTTGTGCGTCTCAAGGCTATCAATAATATCAAGGCTTGTATTATCAGGCACTGCTTTTACGGCAACCTTCATTGCTTTCTTACCGCCGTTCTTATATAAGTATTAAATATAGTCTATTATGAATCTGATGGCATTGATAACGTATAAGCATTATCACCACTTTGCAGCGTTAGTATCGTCTCACCTTCACGCTCTGTCAATTCACCAATTTCTGTTAAATGATAAAAAGCGTTACGTCCAATCAATGCTTCCAAGCCGTTTCGTACCATCATATAAGGACGAATTTGCGTAGAGCTTTCTGTACTTTCATTATCTTCTTTATTCTTACTTTTGTCAGAATGGCTATTGTCATCAGAGTCTTTCATTGTATAAGCACGCAAACTAATCGGATGTTCATCATCTAAACGCACTACATCACCGGTGGTGGTCGTAAATTCTAGCCAGCTTTCACCTTGTTCTTCAACGATACCAACATCGTTAATCAGTAACGGCGCATCTTCTACGTGGATACGCAGTTTTTGTACCGGTGTCTTTAAAAAATACTCAACCGCGCCATTATTTTCTTCTTTCCACAAAATAGTGGCAAACAAACTGACTAATGACTGACGGGTCATGTGCCCGCCTTCGTGCCACCACTCGCCGTTGGCTTTGATGGTTAGATCCATGTCCGTTACTTGCTCAGGATGCCAGTTCTCAAGCGGCGGTATAGCGCGCCCTTCGCGTATACTTGGCGCTGACTTAAAATACTGACTCAAAGCATCCATACCATTTGGCGCAGATACCTTGTCATTCGTGACTTTGAGGTTATCTTTATCATTAGAATTGTCGTTTTTATTATCGTCATTCATCATAAAATCCTTTATGTAGTAATCAAAGTTTGGCGCATCTATTATTACTATAAATTTTTGTTTCGGGTATGATGAAAGCCTATCGTCATTGTACCCCCATTATTTCCCTCTTACCTTAACATTGATACCCAGAAATGCGTATCGTGTTTGTAGGACTTTTCTTTTATAATGAGTAACGATTATTTATTTGCAATGGTTCAGTGGGTGTTGAATTAACAACACATTTTACGTTATGGGTGCTAGATTTTACGTCAATCTTTGTACGCTTAACGTCGTCAATTGATGCCGCAAAGACAGTTCTTATCGGGCAGCCATATGTCTGAGTAACGTTAGCGCCGCAAGCTTTATTATTCAATTGTTAAGCTAATGATGCCCTGAGATAAGCCACTAAAAGTTTAGGAGTAGGTATGCAAGAGCAAGACAATCAAAAGCCTGTTGTTGATAATGACACTGTTAGCAACGACGTTGTTAATAATGACATTGTCAGTAACGACACTGTAAATAGCGACATCGCACATACTGATGTAGCCGTAGAAGAAGTCGCCACTACTGAAGAAAGCGCTGCAACTGAGGCGACAGAAGTTGCCGCTGAGCCAGTAGAATCCACTACTGCAACAGAAGCAACGCCCGAGCCAGCCGTAGAACCAGAAACTACTGAGCCTGAAATCGAACGTGAATCAATGGAATTTGATGTCATCATCGTCGGCGGCGGCCCAGCGGGTTTATCAGCGGCCATTCGTCTGCGTCAGCTTGCTCTTGCAGCGGGCAATGATGAGTTCATGGTTTGTGTGGTCGAAAAAGGCTCAGAGTTTGGTGCGCACACCTTATCTGGTGCGGTTATTGAGCCGCGCGCCTTAAACGAGCTGATACCAGATTGGAAAGAAAAAGGCGCGCCACTAAACGTACCTGCCATTGAAGACCGCGTTTATATGCTCGGTTCTGCGACCAAAGCAACCAAGCTCCCTGATTCTATCGTACCCGCCAGCATGCACAATGAAGGTAACTACATTGTCTCATTGGGCAACGTCGTTCGCTGGTTAGCTGAGCAAGCAGAAGAGCTTGAAGTCATGATGTTCCCAGGCTTTGCTGCCGATGAGATTTTATATAATGATGACGGTTCGGTAAGAGGGGTTTTGACAGGCGACATGGGCGTGGCTGCCAATGGTGAAGCCAAGCCGAGCTTTGAGCCAGGTTACGAGCTGCTAGGTAAATATACCATCTTTGCCGAAGGTTGCCGTGGACATTTGGGCAAGCGCCTCATCAGCCGTTTCGCGCTTGATAAAGACTCAGACCCTCAGCATTATGGTATCGGTCTAAAAGAGCTATGGGAAGTCAGCCCAGAGAAGCACGAGCAAGGCGTGGTCATGCATGGTTCAGGTTGGCCATTAACGGATACCGGCTCATCTGGCGGTTGGTGGTTGTACTTCGATGAAAACAACCAAGTCAGCTTTGGTATGGTCATCGACCTATCGTACTCAAACCCTTATATGTCACCGTTTGATGAGATGCAGCGCCTAAAACTTCATCCAGTCATTCGCAACGTCTTAGAAGGCGGCAAACGCCTGTCATACGGCGCGCGTGCGTTGACCAAAGGCGGCTTAAACTCCTTACCAAAATTCACCTTCCCAGGTGGCGTGTTGGTCGGTGATGATGCAGGCTTCTTAAACCCTGCCAAAATCAAAGGTACGCACACCTCAATGAAGTCAGGTATGTTGGCGGCTGAAGCGATTTTTGAAGCGTTACAAGCAGGCCGTGAGTATGACGACGTGGTTGCCTATAGCACCATGTATAAAGAATCATGGCTGTATCAAGACAACTACGAAGCGCGTAACTTTGCCCCAGCCATGCACCGTATGGGTCAATGGATGGGCGGCGCCTTTACCTTTATCGAGCAAAATTTGCTTGGCGGTAAAATGCCTTTGACCATTCATGATAATAAGAGAGATTATGATCAGCTAGAGCGTGCGGCGCATGCTTATCAGCCAACCTATCCTAAGCCAGATGGTAAGCTGATATTTGATAAGCTGTCATCAGTCTTTATCTCCAACACCAACCACGCTGAAGACCAACCGACGCATCTGAAACTCACCGATCCTACGGTGCCTGTTTCAATTAACTTACCGCTGTATGCTGAGCCTGCGCGTCTGTACTGCCCAGCTGGCGTTTACGAGGTGGTGAAAGATGCCGAAGGTGCTAAGTTTGTTATCAATGCGCAAAACTGTGTGCATTGTAAGACCTGTGATATCAAAGACCCGTCACAGAACATTACTTGGGTAACGCCAGAAGGCGGCGGCGGTCCTAACTATCCAAACATGTAAATCATGTTTGAGATAATTATGGCTTAATAAAAAACCGCTCTTAATATAAGAGCGGTTTTTTTATGCTTGTATGATCCACTCGAAATAAAGACAATACGCTAGTAGCTAGCGTACGACTGGGATAAATTTTCCTTGCTTGCTGTTATCATAGAGGCTACGAAAAATTCATCTAAGTCACACTGCATCGCTTTTAAAGCGAACCTACTATATTTAATAGAATAACTTTTTAGCTTACTAAAAAATACTAATCAGTCCACGCATCACGATTGGCTTCATCTCTTAATTTTACAAAGTCATCGGGGTCGAATTTGATTTGCTCGCCGGTTTTGCCTTCTTTGATTTGTCTTTCATAATCACGCAAAATTCTAAGCGCCACTGGCGACAAGATTAAAATCGCTATCAAGTTGACGAGTGCCATGAGACCCATTGATAAGTCAGCGAAGTTCCAAATAGCAGGTAAGCTAGCAATAGCACCAACAAATACCATGCCTAAAACCATAAAACGGAAAATCATAATCATGACTTTGGCATTTTTTTCACCAGAGATAAATTCAAGATTGGACTCGCCATAGCTGTAGTTGGCAATGATAGAGGTAAACGAAAAGAAGAAAATTGCAATCGCGACAAAAACTACGCCCATATCGCCCACATACTGCGACAGTGCCAACTGGGTTAATTGAATACCTTCTTGTTCGACATTTGGATCGACGACACCTGAAAGTATAATAATCGCCGCGGTTGCCGTACAGATAACCAGCGTATCCATAAAGACACCGAGCATTTGCATAAAGCCTTGCACCGCTGGATGGTCAGGATGGCTTTTTGCCGTCGCTGCGGCATTGGGCGCTGAACCCATACCCGCTTCGTTCGAAAACAAACCACGCTTGATACCGTTAATCATCGCCTGCGCAATACCATAACCAATCACACCGCCCGCCGCTTGCTCAAAGCCAAAGGCTGATTTTACGATCAAGGCAACGGCTGCTGGGAATTCGCTAAAGTTGGTGATAATAATATAAAGCGCCAACAAGATATAAAGAATCGCCATGACTGGCACGATTTTACCTGCAATACGTGCAACCGAGCGTAGTCCGCCAAATACCACTGGGGCGACGAGCGCGACCAGTATTAACCCTGTCATCCACGTTGGAACACCAAACGCTTCATTGGTCGCCTGCGCAATCGTATTCGACTGCACGCCATTAAACGCCAAACCAAACGCAACCAGCAAACAAAGCGAGAAAAATATCGCCAGCCAGCGCTTACCCAAACCTTTTTCGATATAGTAAGCCGGTCCACCGCGGTAAACATTGTCATTATGCGGCACTTTATAGGCTTGGGCTAAGGTTGACTCGATAAAACTGGTCGACATACCGACGAGCGCCGTCATCCACATCCAAAATACTGCGCCCGGTCCACCAAGATAGATAGCGATCGCTACCCCTGCCAGATTACCGGTACCGACACGCGCCGCTAAAGACGTCATCAGCGCCTCAAACGAGCTGATACCACCATCTTTACGGCCTTGGTTTGACACCCGTAATAATTGCCACATATGACCAAAGTGACGAAACTGAATAAAACGCGTAGCAACGGTGAAATATAGACCAGCCCCAATCAACACAAACATCAACAATCCATACCAAGGATTGCTGGCGATTAACCAATCGTTATTACCCCAGATAATACTAACGCCGTAATTCACGATGTTATTAAACCAGCCTGCTATGCCGTCACTCATACCTACTCCTCACTTACGTTTATAAATGTTACTTATTTTTATATAGAAACACATTTAACTGATTATAACGCTCATAGTTCTGCTAAACATCTCTACTAATAAGATGCCGTGTGCATTCTATAGAGATTAAGACACCTACTACTATCAAATTTGGTTATTAAGTTAAAAAGACTATTTCTGAAATAAATGTTACTTCCTATTGAAGTCCTATAGAATGGAGAATGTAACAAATCAGTAGCATTGGTTAGACATTTATCGTACGATCTTAGTAAGATTAAATATTCTAAACACTTATAGAAGTCTACTTTATTACCGACCACGTTTTTTAACTACGATAGAGTAGATTTTATAGATATTAGCATTCGGTTGATATTGATTTATTGGCATGAATGACTAACGTATTAACAACTTTAAGACTCTTGTCAGGAAGACGGGATCGTAAAAAGACAGCGGATTGTTGACCTTCATCGTTTTTCCTCGATAAATCCCCTTTTTTTCTGCAAGACACTCTTAAAAACCCTAGCATTTATGATGTCGTTTATTTGATTAAGTCAGCTTAATGTTAAATAAATGACTACTAAATCGCTTTATGACTGGTTCACGTTTTAGTATTTGGTTTTTATTATTTTTCATTTGTGCGCATTTTTTCAGCTAAGCTGTTGAGTCATTTTGTATGAATCGTCTATAGGATGGTTTTGTTATAGACACAATTTCGCTTGAAGCGATAGACAAGAATAACTCATTAAGCTCAAATCAAATATTATGTTTTTAGGCAAGACAAAAGGAGTTGTCCTATGGAAAACCACAACGATCCATCTGGTTATTGGCGTGCCAATATCCGTCTCATTATAGGTTGCCTCGTTATTTGGGCCCTCTGTTCATACGGTTTCGGTATTTTATTTCGTCCATTATTAACAGGGATTCGAATAGGCGGTACTGACCTAGGATTTTGGTTCGCTCAGCAAGGTTCCATTGGCGTATTTATCATTTTAATTTTCTTCTACGCGTGGCGTATGAATAAGTTAGATAAACAATATGGTGTAGACGAGGAATAGCCCTATGAGTCAATTTACGATTAATATTATTTTTGTAGGTCTATCTTTCGCTTTATACTTCGGTATTGCATGGTGGGCACGTGCAGGTTCAACCAGTGAGTTTTATGTTGCTGGCGGCGGCGTCCATCCTGTAGTAAACGGTATGGCAACGGCTGCTGATTGGATGAGTGCCGCGTCATTTATCTCGATGGCAGGTATTATTGCTACTGGCGGCTATGCGGCCTCAACTTATTTGATGGGTTGGACGGGTGGTTACGTTCTACTGGCCATGCTGCTTGCGCCTTACCTACGTAAATTTGGTAAGTTCACGGTTCCAGATTTTATTGGCGACCGTTTTTATTCTAAGACCGCAGCGATGATTGCCGTGGTTTGTTTGATTATTGCCTCAACCACTTACGTTATCGGTCAGATGACCGGCGCTGGGGTAGCATTCTCACGATTCTTAGAAGTGGATAATACCACCGGTCTAATTATTGCCGCGGTCGTCGTATTCTTCTACGCCGTACTTGGTGGTATGAAAGGGATTACCTACACGCAGGTTGCGCAGTATATTGTTCTTATGATTGCTTATACCATTCCTGCGGTATTTATCTCACTTGAGCTGACAGGCAATCCGATTCCGGGTCTTGGTTTGTTCTCAAACCATGTGGAAGCCGGTATTCCTATCTTAGCTAAGCTTGATCAAATCGTCGTCGACTTGGGCTTTACCGCTTATACTGCTGACGTGCCAAACAAGCTAAACATGGTGCTATTCACTTTATCACTGATGATTGGTACCGCAGGCTTACCGCACGTTATCATTCGCTTTTTCACCGTTCCTAAAGTTGCGGATGCGCGCTGGACGGCTGGTTGGACATTGGTTTTCATCTCGCTACTATACTTCACTGCCCCTGCGGTAGGTGCAATGGCGCGTCTAAACCTAATCGATACCATTTATCCACAAGGTGTTGAAGAGCCTGCTATCGAGTACGATCAACGCCCAGACTGGATGAGAACGTGGGAAGACACGGGTCTTATTAAATATAACGATTTAAATAACGATGGTCGTATCCAGTTCTATAGCGATAGCGGACTTGGTGCAGCTGAGCTCGCAGCAGCGGCTGCCACTACTGACGGCGGTGATGTTGCGGCAACGACAGCGGCGGTTGAAGAAGCAAAAGCTGAGCATGCTTTAGAGCGTGATGGTATCTTTGTCGATAGAGGCTGGGAAGGTAATGAGCTTGATGTCAACGCTGATATCTTAGTATTGGCCAATCCGGAAATTGCACAGCTACCAGGTTGGGTTATTGGTCTTATCGCCGCCGGTGGTTTGGCAGCAGCGCTTTCAACGGCAGCGGGTCTACTACTTGCTATCTCATCAGCAATCAGTCATGACTTGATTAAACGTAACTTAAATCCAAACATTACCGATGCAGGCGAGCTAAAAGTTGCCCGTATCACGATGGCGATTGCGATTGTGGTTGCGACATGGCTTGGTATTAACCCGCCAGGATTTGCCGCACAGGTCGTTGCACTAGCCTTTGGTATTGCAGGTGCCTCACTGTTCCCTGCACTGATGATGGGTATTTTCTCTAAGCGTATTAACAACCTTGGCGCTATTGCTGGTATGTTAACGGGCTTGGTTAGTATCTTGGTTTATATCTTTATCTTTAAAGGCTGGTTCTTTATCAGTGGTACAGCCAGCTTCCCTGATACTGAAGAGTACTGGTTGTTCGGTATCTCACCACTATCATTTGGTGCGGTTGGTGCATTACTGAACTTTATCGTGGCATTCGCCGTTTCTTATGCGACTGCGCCACCACCAGCACATATCCAAGAATTGGTTGAAAGTGTTCGTTCTCCACGTGGAGCTGGCGGCGCAATCGATCACTAATCTAGACGATATTGTGTGCTATTATTTGTAATCTAGTCACTCACCGGCAGCAGCTGCTTGTGAGTGTTTTTTTTATCTTTTTATGAACTGGTTTTAAATGCGCTGATGGCGTTAAGGAAAAATCTTATGCTTTTTGAGTTTATCGCCACCATAGCTGCCGGATTTGGTATGGCTGGGATAGCACTAATCATAACTCATCTCAGCAAACTTGCAGGAAAAAAAGCCCCAAGATGGCTGATTCCATTGTTTGGTGCGATTGGCATCTTTGGCTTTCAAATCAGCCAAGAATATAGCTGGTTCGAGCAGCAAACTGCGCAACTACCTAACGGCGTGCATGTGGTGAAAAAAGTTGAACAGAGCACATGGTTTCGTCCTTGGTCATATATCAAACCACAAACCTTTCGTTTTATGGCCGCAGACAGTGGGCACGCGCGCGCTAATGCTGATAATCCAGATGTTTATTTGGTGAATTTATATTTGTTTGAGCGACGTCGAAGTGTGCAGCAAGTACCGCAAGTTATTGACTGTGCTGCCCCTGCCCGCGCCGATTATGTATTGCAAGAAAAGGATAGTAAGCTGAGCATTGATGAGCATGTGAAGCAAACCACTAAGTGGCGGCCATTAGAAAAAAATGATCCGTTATATATCAACGTTTGTATCAATAAAAGTTAATAACGCGTGTTGATACTGGCATAAGCATGCTTTGAGTTTGCCCCTAATAATAAGCCGGCGCATAGTCCGCCAAAATGCGCCGCCAATGAGATACCTTGCTGCGGCATCAAACCTTGTTTGATGATCAACCAGTAACCAGTTCCCATGACGATGCAAGCAAGCAGATAACCCCAGCGCCGCGCAAATAACGCTCCGCCTATCATATAACCCAGCATCGCAAAACATAGCCCCGAAGCGCCGATATGAATCGACAATGGCGAACCGATAATCCAAGTCGCCAATCCTGACGCCACGATCAATTTAATTACCGTACGATAAGCATTATTTTCAAATAGTCCGAACAAAAATAAAATTTGTAATAACGTCAACGTATTGCCAAGTAAGTGAGAAAAGTTGCCATGCATCGTCCATGACGCAAACACCCCAATCATACTACCTAAGTCTAACGCCCGTGGCACAATTCCAAAGATATTCCATAGCCCGAAAAGCAGCGTTTCATTGAGAAAAAACATGCCCCACATCGGTATAAGAACAAACGCATATAAGCCAAAAACTTGCTTAATTCTGCGTGTTATTAAGCTAAATAATTGCTGCCACTTCATAACAAACCTTATCTTTTAAACCTTTGAATGTTATTAAAACCCTATTGCTCGCTCACAGAAGACCGTGGGCTTTTTACAGGTTTAAATGACAATGATGAGGCGTCTTCTTCTGCCGTTAATACACTCTTGGCATGCAGCAAAGAGGTCGAATGATAAGGAACCAACGCCGTTGGCATAAAATCACGCGCCGCATCAATATGTTTGACCGAATCATCAAAGAAGATATGTGGCGCAAAGGTTTTTAATACTGCCGTCTTTTCAAGTCCGCCCAAAAAAAATGCCATATCGAGATCAACACCCCAATCACGTAGCGTTTTAATCGCCCGTAAGTCCGCAGGGGCATTACGGGCAGTGACTAACGCTATCTTCATGGGAGACGTATGCAAGCTTGCAGGCAATCGCTCTTGCATTTTTGACAGCTTAATCAACAGCTCTGCATAAGGTCCTTTTTCTATCGGCAAATCCCGCATTTCGGCTTCACGCTCATGAAAAGCCCGCAACCCTTTTTGTTTATAAAGCAGCTCACCTGAGTCATCAAACAATACCGCATCACCATCAAATGCGATACGCAGCTGCTTAGTATCGAGCTCATAAGTATTTACTGGTGTGGCATCTAATATCGCACAGGCACAAATATTGGCATCGGCAACTTGCTGAGCGTCATCACGATTGGTGGTCAAAAACAAATCCACATTAAAATCTTTAATATAAGGCGCTATAGGGCTTCCGGATATAAACGCCGAGCGAGAAATGGTTAAACCATGTTCACGAATCGCATTGAGCACTTGAATACCCGTATCCGGACTACTTTTTGAGACAATCACCACTTCAACCAGCGGTGTATCAATACCTGAACTCTGCCCTTCACAATCATTGCAATAGTTATTTAAATTTAGCAACGCTTTGATAAGCGGATAGCCAGCACCGATGCTGAGCGGATCGTTTTCACGTTCAGCCATATAGTCGCGGAACTCTTTAATCGCTTCGTGAGGTTGCTGTTGCAATAACGCTACCAGATGATTTTCAGATTCTGATAAATCAAATAAAGCCGTCGCTGATATCGCAACAATTAAGGTATTGGTAAAATCTACAGCCATATTTTCCTACTCATTTTTTATATACAATAAATGTCGCTCTTATAAAGCAGTCTAACAATTTAAGCCAAACCCGTAAGTAGGCTTTTGATTATAGTATTTTGTCTTTGGCCATAAAAAACTCCGATTGAGCCACTTATGGTAATTACCCCCGCATAAGCTTCATTGTCTTAATATACAAATTGCCTTTCAACATATATTACTCACTCTATAGTTACACATTGTCACTACTTATCCTAAACTACTGTTTCTAGACTTTTGTAACATTATTAAGGTATTAAATTCTAATTTATAACTTTTAGGTAGCTGATTATGCTAAAAAACTGTTTAAACCCAGATATATCAAATATGTCCCAGAAGATATTACCTTGAGCGATGAAGATCATGAAATCATAGAGACGATTACCAACGATATTCGTTTCTATGTCAAAAAAAGCAAAGCACTAAATGACATTGACCACCATGTACGCGCTGTTCATGCAAAAAGTTATTGTGGTCTAAAAGCTAAGTTTGAAATATTGGATGATATTCCTAAGGAATACGCGCAAGGCCTTTATGCAAAGCCCGGCATTCATGATGCTGTCATTCGCTTTTCTAATGCCGCCGCCGCGATTAGCGCCGATAGAAGACTGGGATTAGGACAAGGATTGGCTATTAAGATATTTGACGTGCCTGGTAAAAAACTGGCACCAGGGAAGGAAGATAGCACTACTTTTGATTATGCACTAGTCAACGGTCCTATATTTTTCACCAATAGCCTGAAAAACTACGCCTATCTTTCGAAATTAAACTTTGGCTTGAATGGTTATTTGGGAGATGGTTTACGGGGTAAAGGCAAGTTCGTGTTTCATTGGTTGACTAAATACGGTAAAGAATTCCCTGATATGGAAGGTCTGCGCTCACTGAACGCCTTTAGAAAGCTAGCAACCATTCCACCCAAAAATGCTTGGTTATACGATTATTTCTCCCAAGGCGCGTTTCGTCATGGAGACTATATGGCAAAAATCAGAGTTACCCCTACCAAAGCGTCAATGGATAAAATTAAACGTACCAACATTCACTTGTTTACCGAACACGAAGCGATTCGGCCAGCTATCATTGAGGAGATTAAGGAACACGACTATCAATTTGAAGTACAAGTCCAACTTTGTCTTAATATCAAAAGACAACCTATTGAACAGCTAACCAAAGAATGGAAAGAGTCTGATGCCCCATTCGTCACCGTCGCAACCTTGACGATACCTTGCCAAGACGTGCCTGATGACGGCAATCTTAAAGCAATAGAAGATTTGAGCTTTACCACTTTTCGCTGCCTCGAAGCCAATCGCCCTATTGGCGTCATACAACATTCTCGACTACGTGCTTACCAGGCCTCTTCTAAGGCTCGTCATGAGTATAATAACGCTAAGCGTAAAGTACCGACTAGCTTAAAAGAGGTTTTTAGCAAATCAGCGACCGAGTAATTACTCATGATGATAGTCTAAAGTTAGCAGACAGAGCCATCATTATTACAATTGATGGTTTTTTAAAAAACCCAAACAAAGAAAACCCCCTTACGCATTCACGTAAGGGGGTAATCGGAATAGAGAGCTGACGATGACCTACTCTCACATGGCCGGGGCCACACTACCATTGGCGCGATGATGTTTCACTTCTGAGTTCGGGAAGGGATCAGGTGGTACCATCATGCTATTGTCGTCAGCAAAGGGGTTAGATATGAGTCTGTGTGTTTTAATGACTAGTGTCATCTTAATCCAACTGAATCAAGGATTAAGGTGATATCGAAATAATTAGACTTGATACAAACCACTTGGGTGTTGTATGGTCAAGCCAAACGAGCAATTAGTACAGGTTAGCTACACACATCGCTGTGCTTCCACACCCTGCCTATCAACGTCCTAGTCTTGAACGGCTCTTTAGGGAAATCTAATCTTGAGGTGGGCTTCCCGCTTAGATGCTTTCAGCGGTTATCCCATCCGAACGTAGCTACCGGGCAATGCCATTGGCATGACAACCCGAACACCAGTGGTTCGTCCACTCTGGTCCTCTCGTACTAGGAGCAGATCCTCTCAAATTTCCAACGCCCACGGTAGATAGGGACCGAACTGTCTCACGACGTTCTAAACCCAGCTCGCGTACCTCTTTAAATGGCGAACAGCCATACCCTTAGGACCTGCTTCAGCCCTAGGATGAGATGAGCCGACATCGAGGTGCCAAACACCGCCGTCGATATGAACTCTTGGGCGGTATCAGCCTGTTATCCCCAGAGTACCTTTTATCCGTTGAGCGATGGCCCTTCCATACAGAACCACCGGATCACTAAGACCTACTTTCGTACCTGCTCGACTTGTGGGTCTCGCAGTTAAGCGCGCTTTTGCCTTTATACTCTATGAACGATTTCCGACCGTTCTGAGCGCACCTTCGTACTCCTCCGTTACTCTTTAGGAGGAGACCGCCCCAGTCAAACTACCCACCATACATTGTCCTCGGTATTGTTATACCTGAGTTAGAACCCCGACATGACCAGGGTGGTATTTCAAGGATGGCTCCACCAAGACTAGCGTCTCGGCTTCAAAGCCTCCCACCTATCCTGCACAAGTCAGGTCAAAGTTCAATGTAAAGCTGTAGTAAAGGTTCACGGGGTCTTTCCGTCTAGCCGCGGGTACACAGCATCTTCACTGCGATTTCGATTTCACTGAGTCTCTGCTGGAGACAGCGCTGCCATCATTATGTCATTCGTGCAGGTCGGAACTTACCCGACAAGGAATTTCGCTACCTTAGGACCGTTATAGTTACGGCCGCCGTTTACTGGGGCTTCGATCAAGAGCTTCGCATACGCTAACCCCATCAATTAACCTTCCAGCACCGGGCAGACATCACACCCTATACGTCCACTTTCGTGTTTGCAGAGTGCTGTGTTTTTAATAAACAGTTGCAGCAGCCTGGTATCTGCGACTGCCAACAGCTCAAGGAGCAAGTCCTATCACCATCGGCAGCGTACCTTCTCCCGAAGTTACGGTACCATTTTGCCTAGTTCCTTCAGCAGAGTTCTCTCAAGCGCCTTGGTATTCTCTACCTGATCACCTGTGTCGGTTTAGGGTACGATTCGTTTATAACTATTGCTTAGAAGCTTTTCCTGGAAGCATGGTATTTGCCACTTCACGGTACAAGTACCGCTTGCTATCAGATCTCAGCCGTATTACAGTCCGGATTTGCCTAAACTGTAAGCCTACATCCTTTCACCTGGACAACCAACGCCAGGCTGACATAACCTACTCCGTCCCTCCATCGCATTATAAACAAGTATCGGAATATTAACCGATTTCCCATCGACTACGCCTTTCGGCCTCGCCTTAGGGGTCGACTCACCCAGCCCCGATTAACGTTGGACTGGAACCCTTGATCTTCCGGCGTGCGAGCTTTTCACTCGCATTATCGTTACTCACGTCAGCATTCGCTCTTGTGATACCTCCAGCATGCTTTACAACACACCTTCACAGGCTTACACAACGCTCCCCTACCACTTGAAAACAAATTCAAATCCGCAGCTTCGGCTCCTAGTTTGAGCCCCGTTACATCTTCCGCGCGGGCCGACTCGACTAGTGAGCTATTACGCTTTCTTTAAAGGATGGCTGCTTCTAAGCCAACCTCCTAGCTGTCTATGCCTTCCCACCTCGTTTCCCACTTAACTAGGAATTTGGGGCCTTAGCTGGCGGTCTGGGTTGTTTCCCTCTCCACAATGGACGTTAGCACCCACTGTGTGTCTCCCGGATATCACTCATCGGTATTCGGAGTTTGCATCGGTTTGGTAAGTCGGTATGACCCCCTAGCCGAAACAGTGCTCTACCCCCAATGGTGTTCGTCCGAGGCGCTACCTAAATAGCTTTCGGGGAGAACCAGCTATCACCGAGTTTGATTAGCCTTTCACCCCTATCCACAAGTCATCCCCTGGCTTTTCAACGACAGTGGGTTCGGTCCTCCGGTGCCTGTTACGGCACTTTCAACCTGCTCATGGATAGATCACTCGGTTTCGGGTCTATACCCTGCAACTAATCGCCCTATTAAGACTCGGTTTCCCTACGGCTCCCCTAAACGGTTAACCTTGCTACAGAATATAAGTCGCTGACCCATTATACAAAAGGTACGCGGTCACCCTAATAAATTAAGGCTCCCACTGCTTGTACGCACACGGTTTCAGGTTCTATTTCACTCCCCTCACAGGGGTTCTTTTCGCCTTTCCCTCACGGTACTGGTTCACTATCGGTCAGTCAGGAGTATTTAGCCTTGGAGGATGGTCCCCCCATCTTCAAACAGGATTTCTCGTGCCCCGCTCTACTTAATATGTTAACGCTAATGTTTCGAATACAGGACTATCACCTACTACGGTCAGCTTTCCCACGCTGTTCTTCTACATTAGCATTAATCGGCTTCTCCCCGTTCGCTCGCCGCTACTAGGGGAATCTCAATTGATGTCTATTCCTAAGGGTACTGAGATGTTTCACTTCCCCTCGTTCGCCTCTTATATAAATATAAGATAGCTAGCTTATGCTAGCTGGGTTTCCCCATTCAGAAATCTCCGGATCACAGGATATTGCCGCCTCCCCGAAGCTTATCGCAGGCTGTCACGTCTTTCATCGCCTCTGACTGCCAAGGCATCCACCATGTGCGCTTCATTACTTGACCATACAACCCCAAGTAGTCTTTCGACTTCAAAGTGTCATACAATCTAATTATGATAACGATATCACCTATGTTTACGCTTGATTCAGTTCTCTTTACTTTTTAAGAAACCCTCTTTGGGATAACAAACAATGTCGTTAAAAGAGGATTTCTTAAGGTTAGAGTGTCGCGTGAACACGCCACTCTAACCCAGACTCATATCTATGTTTTTAAATAGTTCTTACTCTCTCGTCGAGTAGTAAGTTCTGTATAAAACAGAAGTAAATAATCAATGATGATCACTTAATTCTGTTTATGCTGTGCACTGAAAGCTTACTTGGCGTTTATAGTGGTGGAGCCAAACGGAGTCGAACCGTTGACCTCCTGCGTGCAAGGCAGGCGCTCTACCAACTGAGCTATGGCCCCATATATAAATGGTGGGTCTAAGTGGACTTGAACCACTGACCCCCGCGTTATCAACACGGTGCTCTAACCAGCTGAGCTACAGACCCAAATTACGCTTGTATAAACGTAAGCTTAAACTAAAGAACAACTTGTTGTGAATTCTTGCTGACCGAATGCTGTCTATAAGGAGGTGATCCAGCCGCAGGTTCCCCTACGGCTACCTTGTTACGACTTCACCCCAGTCATCAACCACACCGTGGTGAGCGCCATCCTAAAAGGTTAGGCTACCCACTTCTGGTGCAATCAACTCCCATGGTGTGACGGGCGGTGTGTACAAGGCCCGGGAACGTATTCACCGCGGCATTCTGATCCGCGATTACTAGCGATTCCTACTTCATGGAGTCGAGTTGCAGACTCCAATCTGGACTACGATAGGCTTTTTGAGATTCGCATCACATCGCTGTGTAGCTGCCCTCTGTACCTACCATTGTAGCACGTGTGTAGCCCTGGTCGTAAGGGCCATGATGACTTGACGTCGTCCCCGCCTTCCTCCAGTTTGTCACTGGCAGTATCCTTAGAGTTCCCGGCCAAACCGCTGGTAACTAAGGACAAGGGTTGCGCTCGTTGCGGGACTTAACCCAACATCTCACGACACGAGCTGACGACAGCCATGCAGCACCTGTATTCTAATTCCCGAAGGCACTCCCGCATCTCTGCAGGATTCTAGATATGTCAAGACCAGGTAAGGTTCTTCGCGTTGCATCGAATTAAACCACATGCTCCACCGCTTGTGCGGGCCCCCGTCAATTCATTTGAGTTTTAACCTTGCGGCCGTACTCCCCAGGCGGTCTACTTATTGCGTTAGCTGCGTCACTAAGTCCTCAAGGGACCCAACGACTAGTAGACATCGTTTACGGCGTGGACTACCAGGGTATCTAATCCTGTTTGCTACCCACGCTTTCGAACCTCAGTGTCAGTATGATGCCAGAAGGCTGCCTTCGCCATCGGTATTCCTCCAGATCTCTACGCATTTCACCGCTACACCTGGAATTCTACCTTCCTCTCACCTACTCTAGCCTAACAGTATCAGATGCCGTTCCCAGGTTAAGCCCGGGGCTTTCACATCTGACTTATCAAGCCACCTACGCTCGCTTTACGCCCAGTAATTCCGATTAACGCTTGCACCCTCTGTATTACCGCGGCTGCTGGCACAGAGTTAGCCGGTGCTTATTCTGCAGCTAATGTCATCGTCTATGGGTATTAACCATAGAGTCTTCTTCACTGCTTAAAGTGCTTTACAACCAAAAGGCCTTCTTCACACACGCGGCATGGCTGGATCAGGGTTGCCCCCATTGTCCAATATTCCCCACTGCTGCCTCCCGTAGGAGTCCGGGCCGTGTCTCAGTCCCGGTGTGGCTGATCATCCTCTCAGACCAGCTACAGATCGTCGCCATGGTAGGCCTTTACCCCACCATCTAGCTAATCCGACTTAGGCTCATCTAATAGCGAGAGCAACAAGTTGCCCCCTTTCTCCCGTAGGTCGTATGCGGTATTAATTCGAGTTTCCCCGAGCTATCCCCCACTACTAGGTAGATTCCTAAGTATTACTCACCCGTCCGCCGCTCGTCAGCGAGAAGCAAGCTTCTCCTGTTACCGCTCGACTTGCATGTGTTAAGCCTGCCGCCAGCGTTCAATCTGAGCCATGATCAAACTCTTCAGTTTAATCTTGCATGAAGTCCTTTAAAGAGACTTCGAAACTTGGCTCATTTAATCTGGCAATTACGCTCTCGTATGTTTCATATAATGAATTAACTTTGAGTTTTCTTGCTGTCTTAAATGATAATTTTTATAGTTAGAACGACTCCCGAAAAGAGAGTAAAACCAACTTTATTTTTTAGCATTCTGAATCAGCAAAAATCCACACAAGTTGTTCTTTAGTTATGCTTTTAAATAGTGTCAAGCTACTGTCGTCCAGTAGTTGATTATATAGGGTATTTCTCTTTGCTAGTCAGTCTAAGTTAAGAACTTATCCTATCTAGCGAGCCGACTATCATATCATAATGATTTGGTTTGTCAAGCTTTTTTATAATTTGTTTCAATGGGTTAGCCAGGTTTGTTATATGTAATTCACATATAAGTTATTCCGGTTCTCCCTAATGAGGTGCGTATTATAGACGCTTATTTTAATTAGTCAAGAAGTAAATTATTTTATTTTAAAAGTAATTTAGTAGGTTGGATGATTAGTTAATAGCTTCGCTACTAATAATAAGTGGTAAACCACTTATCCAATCCGCCTTCCCTTTCGACTGGGTGGCATTATACGCGCTTTTAGTAGGGGGTCAAGGGGGTTTATCCGCTATTTTAGCGATTATCTGACCTTGTCATTAATACTGTTTATTTATCAGTTAGTTAGGGTTAAAAACAATTTCACCTTCATTATAGACTACCTTTTTTGCTTAAAATTGCTTACCTCTCCTATATAACGGCTATCTAATAATTATCTTCTATATAGGATATGACACTTCTATAGTTTACCTATCTTTTTAAAGAAATCCTTATAAGCAGCGACTTTTTTATCTAACGCTAAAGGGTAGGCGCGCGACGTTGAAGGTAACCTATATAAGGTAAGATTATTTACATTAACTTTCTTATTATTATCATTTTGCCATTCATAAGGGTAATCCATACTTTGATTGGTCTTAGGGTATTTTGATTTGGCAGGTGGCTCAGCTAATAAATTGAGTAGCACTTCAGTGGCTTTGCCGCCCGTGGTAAATAAGGTTTCAACCTTTGGTACTTGTGGCAAGATAATATCTAAATCAACGGGGGTGACAACGGTGAGGTTTTTATCAGAAGCATTACCAGTCTCGCGGATAGCTTGAGTGACGGTAGGACAAGAGGCAATGCCGCGCTCGAACATAAAGGCACGAATACGCTCAGGGTCAAAACGCTTTTCATCGCCTACTCTGAAATAATCAACGTCATTAAAAAAAACACTGCCATAGATACGCCACATATCATTATAAAAGTTCGGGTAGTGAAAGCGCATTGCCCATTTATCAGCAGTCGGTGGAAAAGTACCCATCATCATCACGGTAGCATTCGGCGGTAACACTGGACCGAACGGATGGGTTTCTACTTCTGCGGCGCGAGTGTCGAACAATAACGAGTTGGTAGCCAATTTATCAGTATTATCATGGGTATGGGATGGTTGTGTAGTCATAAGATTCTTCATCAGAAAAGCGGTTTTTTTGTTATCATAGCAAGCCTGAACACTACTTCATTTGTTAGGGCGTTATTATAGTCGAACATAGTTTGCTTAAATAAAACTAACCTTGTTATAAATGCCTTTGGCTTACTTTTTTATTAAAGCATTAAGCTTACTATTGATGGTCTAGGTATAGGGTTGAAGTGCAGTAAGTGTTTGTATCTTTATTACTAATAGCAACCGCAGTAACTGCGCAAGCATCAGCGAAAAATCAAGAGAGACCTTATGAATGACTTAAAAATCACCGTTATTGATCACCCGTTAGTCCGTCATAAACTCAGCCTTATGCGTGAAAAAGACTGTAGTACTTATAAATTTCGCACCCTAACCAAAGAGCTTGCGCGCTTGATGGCGTATGAAGCGAGCCGTGACTTTGAAATCGAAAGCTTCCCGATGCAAGGCTGGTGTGGTGAAATCACTGGTGAGCAAATTTCGGGCAAAACTGTGACTATCGTTCCTATTTTGCGGGCTGGTATCGGTATGCTCGACGGCGTGCTCGATTTAATCCCAACGGCGAAAATCTCTGTCGTCGGTTTACAGCGCGACGAAGAAACCTTGCAGCCTGTGCCGTTTTTTGAAAAATTTGTCAGCCACATGGACAAACGCCCAGCCCTTATCATTGACCCAATGTTAGCGACTGGCGGCTCAATGGTTGCAACCATCGAGATGCTCAAGAAAAATGGCTGTACCAATATCAAGGCATTGGTCTTGGTTGCCGCGCCTGAAGGCGTGCGTTTGGTGAATGAAGCCCATCCTGATGTGACCATTTATACTGCCGCACTCGACAGCCATTTAGATGAGCATGGTTATATCATTCCCGGTTTAGGTGATGCGGGCGATAAAATCTTTGGTAAGCAGTTATTTAACAAGTAAGACAACGCCTTTAAACCAAGACAAGCTGGCGTTATAAACCATGACACACATACAGAACATCAATGATAAGGATATAAGATGAACGTATTGATTACAGGCGCAAGCGCGGGTTTCGGTAAAGCATTAGCTGAGCGTTTGGTTGCCAATGGTCATCGCGTGATTGGTTGTGCCAGACGCTTAGATAAGCTAAACGCGTTGGCAGATACGTTGGGCGAGGCATTTTTACCTGTGGTCATGGATGTCAGTGACACCGCGTCTATCGCGCTAATCATTGCTGACTTGCCGGCTGACTTTAGTCAAATCGATGTCTTGGTGAATAACGCTGGACTGGCACTTGGCACCGAGCCTGCACAAAAAGCTGATATCGATGACTGGATGCGTATGATTGATACCAATGTTAAAGGTTTGATGGCGTTGACTCATGCTGTCTTGCCAGCCATGGTCGCACGCGATAGCGGTTATATCATTAATGTCGGCTCTATCGCCGGCAGTTGGCCTTACTTTGGTGGTAACGTCTATGGCGCGACCAAAGCCTTTGTCAAACAGTTTAGCTTAAATCTGCGCGCGGATCTCATCGGTACGCAAGTACGGGTGACCAACCTTGAACCAGGTAATGTCGCGGGCACTGAATTTTCAAACGTGCGCTATCATGGCGATGACAAGAAAGCCGCTCAAGTCTACGACGGCTTTAAAACCATGACCGGTGATGATATTGGCGATATTTTATTATGGCTGATTGAGTCGCCTGCCCATATTAACGTCAATCGTTTAGAAGTGATGCCGGTTGCGCAAACCTATAATGGTCTAACGATTGCTAAGCAAGATTCATAAACGTTTAAACTACCGTTTGACTTATTAACGTAATTCATAAGACCGAAGCAATATAGTCGCCTCTATGTTGCTTTTTTTTTCGGCCATAACACTCTCTTCATTGACCAAGCGCAATTCCTGAAAATCCAAAATCAATACCTCATTACGCATGCGCTCGCTGGTACGTTTATTGTGGCGTATCGGAAATCCTAAAACTTGCTTACCTTTAATTACTATCTGATTGATAATCATGGTCGGATTATTCATAGTAGATTTTGCACTTACCTTTTGAGCATCAATAATCGCGGTGGCAGGATTGAGCGTTGTGATTAACACCCTTGTCTGACGCACGCTTTTTGCTAAATCTCCTGCAAATAATAATACTTGCTCTATTGGTAAACACTGGGCGTGGCGCATAAGCTCGCGGCGAAATAACGCTGGCATATCGGTATTAAAGCTGTCTTCTGTTTGTCGATAAAAGGCCGTAAAATTACGATGTAGATAGCGACCAAAGACGCTGCTATTTATCCAATCTTGATAAACACCATTGGCTAATAATTGCTTTGTAAATGCTTCGGCATCTGGCATATTTTCTGTCATGAGCATGGCTAGCAATAGCGCGCGCGGATTGGTAAATATTTGCTGCTGCCAGCTTTGTGGATATAAGCTGCTATCAAGCAATGCTAAAGTTAACTTGCCCATCGGCTAACATCCTTATTAAACAGTGAAACTATTATTTAGTACATATAGTATCTATTATATACGTTTCCTATTACAGTCATTTGCTATCGAATAGCAGCACAGATTGTGTGCTTGGATTCATTTGATCGCCTTACTCATATAAAAAAAGCGACCTTAAAAGACGCTTTTTATTTGAGCAATGAGTTTTAAGTATTTTTAAAGCCTTAATCAGCTAAGGCTTTAATCAGCTCAAATCTCGGTATTTCTTTACCATCAACTTCAACCGTTTCAGTAAACATCGCTAATGGTCGTACCCACACGCCATACTCACCGTATAGGCAGCGGTAAACGACTAGCGCTTCTTCGGTTTCTGAATGCTGCGCGGTATGCAAAACTTGGTAAAGACTGCCTTTATAATGGCGGTAAATGCCTTGGCAAACCGTTTTTTCTGTCATGATTAAATCCTCATTTATATCTTAAGTACACGAGCTAAATACTGTCGCAGTAAATTCATAACGCAAAATAAATAAGGTCAACAATCAATGTCGACCTTATCTTTAATGATTACCTGAATTATTGAAACTAGTCAATTTAAGCAACTGTCACTTTTGCATAAGCCTTTTTACCTGCTTGGATAACGACTGTCTGACCAGACGTTAAACTAAAGCCTGCATCGACCACTTCGCCATCTACTTTTACCGCGCCGCGTTTAATCATATCTTTAGCCGATGAGCTATTTTTGGCAAGCTCTGCTTGGTTTAGGATTTGCGTGATAAATAATGCGTCCTGCCCTTCTAACTCTAACGTCACTTCTGGTAAATCGACTGGCAATTCGCCATCAGCCAATACGTTACCTGCTGATTTATGCGCATTAGCAGCAGCATCCGCATCATGGAAGCGTTCAATCAATTCTTCAGCAAGAATACGTTTGATTTCTTGTGGGTTGCGACCGTTTTCCATCTCTGCCATTAACGCTTCGACTTCTTCCATCGGCTTAAAGCTTAAAAATTCAAAGTAGCGACGAATTAAGGTATCTGGCATCGACAGCAGTTTTTGGTACATGGTGCCCGGCGCATCGTAAATACCGACGTAGTTGCCGAGTGACTTAGACATTTTATTAACGCCGTCCAGCCCTTCTAAGATTGGCACGGTGATACAAACTTGTGGCTCTTGCCCATAACGACCTTGCAAAGTACGTCCCATTAAGATATTAAAGGTTTGGTCCGTACCGCCAAGCTCGACGTCGGCTTTTAGCGCGATAGAGTCATAGCCTTGCACCAATGGGTATAAAAACTCATGGATAGCAATTGGCGTTTGCGCCGCATAGCGTTTAGAGAAATCATCACGCTCAAGCATGCGTGAAACGGTCAACTGGCTAGAAAGCTGAATCATATCGCCCGCTGACATGTCTTTAAACCATTCAGAGTTAAAGACAATCTTGGTTTTTTCTTTATCCAAAATCTTAAAGACTTGTTCCGCATAAGTCTGCGCGTTGACTTTGATTTGCTCATCGGTCAACGGCGGGCGTGTGCTGTTTTTGCCAGATGGATCACCAATCTTGGCGGTATAATCACCGATTAGGAAATAAATCTCATGACCCAAGTCTTGAAAATGCTTCAGCTTATTAATCAGCACGGTATGACCTAAATGTAAGTCAGGCGCGGTGGGATCAAAGCCTGCCTTGATACGCAGCGGGCGATTCAGTTTTAACTTTTTAACCAAATCGTCTTCCGATAGGATTTCTTGCGTACCGCGCTGAATCAGGGCAAGTTGTTCTTCTAGGGTGTAAGTTTGGGTGGTCATGATGCTCTCTTTATTGTCTTTATTTAAAGGGTAACGCGTTTGGGCCAATTAGAATTTCGTAGCCCGTAAAAGATGTTAGAATTTGAGAGATATACTAGCGTTTTTTAAGGTAAATTGCCATGACCAACCCTGCATCGATTGCTGATACTAATGATAATACTGATTCAACTATCAATTATGACGATAATTTAAATAACACTTTGGACAAAACTTTAGATGACGATTTGAATTATGCCACCTTGACCGATGCGCTTGAGCAAACGGTATTTGAAAACTTCGATGATGGCTTATATATCGGCATGATGTCTGGCACCAGCTTGGATGGTATGGATGCGGTACTTTGTCAATTCGGTGGTGAAGAAAACATCCAACAACCGCTACGGCTATTAGCGTCTATTAGCCAAGATTTTCCGCCACGCCTGCGTGAGGTGTTATTGGCACTTTGTCAGCCAAATGGTGTGCAAGAATTAACCTCGACAATGGGCGAACCAAGCAGCGAATTAGACTGGTTTGGCTGGGCAAGTAAGGAATATGCTGAATTTGCCAGCGACGTGGTCAATAATCTATTGCAGCAGTCCAATACCGATGTAGAGTCGGTGCTAGCGATTGGCTGCCATGGTCAAACGGTGCGCCATCGTCCGCAAATGGGATTTAGTTTGCAACTGCTCGATGCCAATATCATCGCCGAGCGTACTGGTATTAGCGTGGTCAGCGACTTTCGCCGCCGCGATATGGCCGTCGGTGGTCAAGGCGCGCCCTTAGTACCTGCCTTTCATCAAGCATTATTTGCCATGCCTGATAGCACGCGAGTGTTATTAAACTTGGGCGGTATTGCCAATATCACCGTCTTACCAGCCAATGACAGCTCTATTAATGCTAATGATGCTGTTGTTAATAATAGCTCGGTGATTGGTTATGATACCGGCCCTGCCAATTTATTACTCGATGCGTGGACGGCATTGCATACGGATAAAGATTATGATGCTGGTGGCGCATGGGCGCAGTCAGGACAAGTCGTTGAGCCGTTACTTAATCAACTGATAGAGCATCCATTTTTTGCGCGAACCTATCCGAAAAGCACAGGGCGTGAAGACTTTAACTTAGCGTGGCTACAAAGCGAGCTGCAAAAATTTGACCAAGCCTCTGCCCATATTCGCTATTCGTCAGCTGATGTGCAGGCAACATTGACCGAGCTGACGGCGATGAGTGCCAGTATGCAAATCAATATGTTTATTAAGGCAAATGAAAACAGCTCGGTTTATGTCTGCGGTGGCGGTGCCTTAAATGATTACTTGATGACTCGCTTGCAGGCGCATTTACCTCACTGCAAAGTAGAAACTACGGCCAGCTTAGGGCTGAACCCCGCTTGGGTCGAAGCCGTTGCCTTTGCATGGTTGGCACGGCAAACCCTAATGGGAGAAACTGGTAACTTGCCAGCGGTCACTGGCGCAAGTAAAGGCGTGGTATTGGGTCAAGTTTGTTTTGCTTAATAAGCCTCTAATTGTTTAAATTTTAGTTTACATACGTGCACTAATGTGTTTTATAATGACGGTTAAAATACCTTCTTTTTAGGATCGCACGTACAGGATATATCGCATGAGCCAATATAGCAGTTCACCAAACGCGCAAGCCGCCGACTCTAATGCTGCCACTATCCAGCAAACTCTGCGCCAAAAGCCGCCCCATTATGAACGCCCAGATGAGATGCGTGTGGTGGTGACGGGTATGGGTGCGGTGACACCTTTAGGATTAGACGTCGCAAGCTCGTGGACGCGTCTACTTAATGGCGAGAGCGGTATCACGCCCATTACTCATTTTGATGCAACCGACTATCGGGCGCAAATTGCGGGTGTGGTCAAGGATTTTGACGCCAAGCAATATATGAATGCTAAAGACGCGCGCCGCTATGATGAATTTATGCATTATGCCGTTGCAGCTTCGGCTATGGCGTTAAAAGACGCGGGTTTTATCGATGAAGTTAGCGCAGCTGATACACCTGTACAAGATGTCGAGCAAGAGCGCTTTGGCGTAATATTAGGGTCAGGCATTGGCGGTATCCAAACCATTGAAAACAGCCGTGATACCCTACGTGACAAAGGCGCTATGAAGGTTTCGCCCTTTATCATTCCAGGTTCTATCGTTAATATGGCTGCAGGTTTGGTCGCTATTAAGCATACTTTACAAGGCCCAAACCTGGCGACCTCGACTGCTTGTACCACCGCGACCCACGCTATCGGACTTGCTGCGCGCTTGATTGCCTATGGCGATGCCGATGTGATGCTGGCAGGTGGTAGTGAAAAAGGCTCGAGCCCGCTTGGAATGTCAGGTTTTGGGGCGATGCATGCCCTCTCAACTCGTAATGATGAGCCAACCAAAGCCTCGCGTCCGTTTGATAAAGAGCGTGATGGCTTTGTACTCGGTGATGGCGCGGGTGTCGTCGTCCTTGAAAGCCTTGCCCATGCTAAAGCGCGCGGCGCAACGATACTTGCTGAGCTGGTTGGCTTTGGGATGAGTGACGATGCCAGCCACATTACCGCACCACCAGAAGATGGTAGCGGTGCGGCTCGCGCCATGCGCAACGCACTAAACGATGCCGGTATTGAGCCTGCCGCGGTTGGCTACGTCAATGCCCACGGTACCAGTACGCCTGCTGGTGATGTTGCCGAATCCATTGCGATTGAAACCGTTTTTGCGCCCGTTAAAGACAGCATTTTGGTCAGCTCGACCAAATCGATGACCGGTCATTTATTGGGTGCCGCTGGTGGTATCGAGGCTATCTTTACTGTGCTTGCCCTGCAACATCAGCAGGTACCGCCGACCATTAACTTAGATAATGTTGAAGACAACTGCAATCTCGATTACGTGGCCAACCAATCACGTAAAGTTGATAATCTGCAATATGCAGTCTCCAATAGCTTTGGTTTTGGTGGCACCAATGGGTCGCTTATATTCGCTCGTTGGCCGGTGCAACCATCAAGCTAAAACGCCTAAAACAACGTTAAAAACGCTAAATAAATGTTAAAAAACTATTATTTTAGCCGTTGTAACCTTGGTGTCAGATTTGCTACGTTTGACCACTTGCAGCCCCTTATCGTACTTGCGTATGATAAGGGGTAATTTTATGCAACATTTATGGAAGATACCATGTCAAGCTACTCATTTTCCCATCAGTTTTATCAGCGCTGGACGTGTGCGCCAGACCCTGTACGCGCCTCTATCACCCAAGAACTTACCGATATCACCACCCTCTTACAACACGACACGCCATTTGAAACCTTTGTTTTTAGCACTCATGACTTAGACGCCCATCTTGATAATCTTTATGAAAATCATGAAGCTGAACAAGCGATTGCCAAAGCCATTGCCGAAAAACAAGCGCAAGAGCGAGCGGCTGCCGAAAAAGAGCGTTTAGAAGAAGAAGAACGTGTAGAAAAAGAAAAACAGGCAAAAGCAGTAGCAGACGCTAAGCAGAAAGAAGAAGAAGCATTAGAGGCAGCAGCGGCGAAACAAGAGCAACAGCACGATGAGCAGCTAGATCATAAACGAGCTACCAGTGTTGATGACAATGATAGTAGTAAAAATATTACTAGTAAAAATGACACTGACGCAGTAGAAAAACTGGAAGCTACTAAAACAGATGCTACGAAAACTACTGCTGATACTGACACTGATAAAAAATCCATTCAAGAAACTGCCAATGTGGTAAATGGCGCAAACGATCATAATATGAAAACCGTTATCGATAAAGCTGTTTCAGACGCCGCTATTCCTTTGTCTTTAAAAGATACTAAACTTGGCGCGAGTCACCCAGAATTAATTCGCGAGCTTGAGATGCATGTCGATGACTATTTAAGCGAGCAAATGATGCAAATTTCTGAGAATTTAAAATCTTGGTTACGGGCCGAATTGGCACAGCATTTAACCGAACCTGATACCACCACTACTATTAAAAGTAATGAAAATATCGCCAAGAAAAACATTCATTAGCTATAAAAAACCTGATTTAAATTAGGAGTTTCTTCGTATAACTAGAGATTAAAAAGCCCCATCGATATTGACGGGGCTTTTTAATATCTTCAATTCAAGAATATAAGTTTTTGCCTTAGATAGCTTTAGTACGCTCGGTTAGCCACTCAAGTGCTGCACCTTTAACGCGATCTTTTAGCTCGGCATAGACTTGGCTATGATAATCATTGAGCCAATCAATCTCGAATTGGGTTAATAGTGCAGGCTCAATCAAACGGGTATCAATGGGGCAGTAAGTGATGGTTTCAAAGTGTAGGAATTGTCCAAACTCAGTCTCAGTCGGATTCGCAACCGGCGTATTGACCACCAAGTTTTCGATACGAATACCCCATTTGCCCTCGCGGTATAAACCTGGCTCATTACTAGATATCATCCCTTCTTTCATCGCGCGCTCTTTTGGCGTGCTGGCACTATAAGCAATGACCTGCGGGCCTTCATGGACGTTTAAGAAATAACCAACGCCATGACCGGTACCATGACCATAGTCCATCTGTGCTTGCCACAAGGGTGCACGGCAAATCGCATCGATGAGCGGTGACGCAATACCATCAGGGAAATGCGCTTTTGCTAAGGCGATATGGGCTTTAAGCACGGTGGTAAAGTCGCGTTTATGCTCAGAACTTACTTGTCCAATCCCGACCACGCGGGTGATATCGGTGGTACCGTTTTGATATTGCGCACCTGAGTCAATGAGCAATAAGCCGCCCTCGCCTTCAGCGACATCAAGGTAGCTGAATTTTTCTGGCGTCGCACGGTAATGCGGCAAGGCGCCGTTTTCGTTAAAGCCTGCGATGGTTGGAAAGCTTGGCGACACATAATGCGGCTGCTGACTACGAACTTCGATGAGCATACTATCGACATCCAGCTCACTCAAACGCTCACCGTCTGCTAGGCGTTTTTCAAATGTCGCAAAAAACTCACTTAACGCCGCGCCATCTTGACGCATCGCTTCGCGTACATGCTCGATATCCGCCGCAGACTTCACTGATTTGAGTAACGTACTTGGCGCCATTTGCTCAATAAAGCCAACATCGTCGGCCATTTTTGATAACGTACCGACCGCCACTTTGCTTGGGTCTAACAATAATATATCTTCTGGCGTTAAGGTAGCTAATGCCTCTTGCACCGCATCATAATCTGCAAGCGTGATACCGCTGTCTTTTAGCGCTTTTTCAATCTCGCTACTGACTTTATGATTATCAACAAACAAGGCCGCTTTATCTTCGCTAATGAGCATATGCGCTAAAAATACCGGATTATAATCGACGTCTGCACCGCGTAAGTTGGTCAACCAAGCAATATCATCTAAGCTTGACAGCAAGTGATGGCTTGCGCCTGCCTCCTTCATGCCTGCGCGCACGGCAGCAAGTTTTGAGCTGGCGGGCTGATCGATAAACTGCGCATCGTGTTGGTAGAGCTGTGCTGATGGCAATGCTGGACGGTCGTTCCATATGTCTGTCAACACATCGCGCTCAGTGATTAAAGTAATATCGTTAGCATCAAACGCATCAAGCAATCTGTCTTGCTCAGCGATAGACAATACATTACCATCCACCGCCACGCTATCGCCTTCGGTTAAGTTTTGCGCTAGCCAATCGATATGATTTGGCTGACCAGGAGCCAGTTTTTCCAAAGTAATACCCGTGCCTTCTAGCTGATGCGCGGCGTGTACCCAGTAGCGACTGTCTGTCCATAGGCCAGCAAAGTCAGCGGTAACGACCAGTGTACCAACCGAACCTGTAAAGCCTGATAACCATAGACGCGCTTGCCAATATTCTGGCAAGTACTCAGACAAATGCGGGTCTGCTGACGGCACGATAATCGCCGTTAAATCTTGTGCCGCTAGCGTTTGGCGTAGGCTATCAATACGCTCGTGGATGTGTTGTTTATTCATGAAAGGTGTCCTTATTACTTTTAAAAATGAGAGTTAAAAAAAACGCTTGAGAGGCGACTATGAGTAGCCGTCTTATTGAGGCAAATAAATTTATCAATGTTAAATACAGCGTTATATTTGCCTATAAAGGGTTTACTATTTTTAGAATGATAGCTATATAAATGAGTAAGAGTGCTTAGGCGTTTAGCCGAGCTATTATTAATTTCAGCTTAGTAATAGTATTTTAATAATAGTATTAAAGCAGCGCCTCTCTAGATGTTTGGGCAGATAGCAGGCTTTCAATGGCGATAGAGAAATAACTCACTGATTGAAACAATAAAACGTGCTACCGATTATGGTAACACGTCTTATCTTTTGGCGTTTATAGGGACGATTGCTACTATAAATAAGCTAAATAGGCTTAATTAATCTTCACCATCTTCTTAACGCTTTATTTACTGAGCCGCTTTATCGGCTTGCTCACTTTTGACCAGCATGTTATTGATAGGTTTTGCCAGTACTAATAACACCACTGCGGTCACCACCAAAAAGATGGTCATGGTGGTAAATAGTGTTGGCAAGCCTTCGATCTTGTCGGCTGAAACGTGACCACCAAAGAACGCAGCGACCAAGTTACCCATGGCGACAGAGGCAAAGAATAATCCCATCATTTGCCCTTGCATGCCTTTTGGAGCAAGCTTGGTCATTGAGGATAACCCTACTGGACTCAGCGCCAGCTCCCCTAAAGTTAATAGTAATAAACTACCCACGAGCCATAATGGCGATGCTAAGCCGCCGTCACTGGTCAAGATGCTTTTTGAGGCAAATATCATCAACGAGAAGCCTGCCGCGGTAATCAACATCCCGAGCGCAAACTTGGTCATACTATTAGGTTCAAGACCGCGTTTGCCAAGCTTGACCCAAACAATACTAACAATGGGCGCCAGCAATAAAATAAACAACGGGTTTAAAGATTGGAACCAAATACTCGGTATCTCAAACCCTAAGACGTTCAAGTCAGTATAGCGATCGGCAAATAGGTTAAACGAGGTTGGCTGCTGCTCAAAGCTTGACCAAAATAGCGTTGAGCCAATGATTAAAATAAAGCAAGTCAGTAGGCGCAGCTTATCGGTTTTATCAAGACGCGGCGAGACAAACATAACCGCAAAGTAGCCTATCACCACCGCGGCAATGATATAAGTCATATATTCAGCGACCGTTTCAGGATTGAACGGTAACATACCACTTGCCACCAAAACCACAACCGCTGCCAATAACACCAAGAAACCAATTACCCAGCGACCGATGTTTTTATAGCGGTCATTGGCGTGTTCCCACTCAGGTTTTATATTTTTGGCTTGGGCATAGTGGGTCAAGGTTTTTTGCGCAGAAAAACGGTAGATCAGTAATGATATCAGCATACCGATACCACCAACACCGAAACCTGCGTGCCACATGCCCTTTTCTTTAAACACCCCAACGATGAGCGCTGCTAAAAGGGCGCCAATATTAATGCCCATATAAAACAAGGTAAAACCACCATCACGGCGCACATCGCCTTTTTTATACAAAGCGCCTACCATGACGGAGATACAGGTTTTAAATAACCCTGACCCTAATACAATACATATCAAACCAACAAAAAATAGCGTCATGCCAAATATGGCGGAGAGCGCAATACATAAATGACCGAGGGCGATAATCACGCTGCCCCACCATAAGGCACGCTCTTGACCAAGCCAGTTATCAGCGAGCCAACCGCCCGGTACTGCCGCCAAATATAATGAACCGGCGAAAATACCATAAATAGCAGAAGCGGTGACTTCATCAAAGCCAAAACCGCCGCTGCCAACGGTGGCTACCATAAACAGTACTAATAACGGACGAATACTATAATAAGAAAAGCGTTCCCACATTTCGGTAAAAAACAGCGGGCGTAGTGGCTTTGGGTGCCCCATAAACCCATTATCCAGTGCTGCCAATTCAGCTTCACTAACATTTACTTTTGAGTCTCTGCTCATAACTTTATTCCTTTAAAGACCACTGTAATGACGACCAAACTCCTGTTTATTTTGCTAAGCGGTCACATAGGCGCATTATTGTTTCACTTGGTTATGGTCAAGTAAAGAAAAAGTTATTCAATAATTACACAAATACCTACAAAAAAACCTGTGCTCAGTTAACCAAGCACAGGTCTTTAATGTTAGCTTCTAGAGTATTTTCACTCTTAGAATAAAGTATCGTCACAACAGTTGTACTTAATTACGGGTATCTGACTATATTTATACAAGTATTTGTTTTTATAACAAATACTTAGGTCACAAGCTTACTCTTCAGTTTTCCAAGTATGCGTTAACTCTGCACCCTCACCACCATCCAAATCCGCATCGGCTTCTTCTGCTGTCAAGTTAGCATCATCAGGTACTGCCGCTTGATTGACAGTACCCTCAGCAGTTGCGGTGCCAGATTCAGCAGCAACAACCGTACCATCAGTATCAGCAGCTGGGGTTACGGTAGCATCTGCTGGATTTTCAGTAGGTGCGGTTGCAGGCGTACCAGTTGTTGCTGGCTCGGCAGCGGTTGCAGCGGGCGCAGTTTCTTCTGCCGCAGTTGCCTCTGTTTCAGCAGCCGCTTCGGTGCTCTCAGCAGTGATATGCTCGCCTGCTGGACGCAAATAGCCAGAAATGCCGATTAATAAGACGATACCTAAAAATAAGGCAACACCGCCTAAGGCAAATAGGAACTCTTTCTTGGGATTGTTTTCGACAATATGTTCTGACATACCTTATCCACCTTGCACAAAATATTTAAAATATTGGCCTATTATATCGCAATTTATATCGATTTGTGAAAACCCTTAACGATTTAAAGGGTTTATTAGCGAAAAAACTTACAACCAAAGCCTATGGGTATTTTTTATTTGACCAAACGTCTCTGCGGGGTCGCACGCTTGCCAAGATAGCTTAATAATAGCAGAAGCGCAATAATGATTAAAATAGGATAATTACCCGCGCGCATATAAGGCGTATTACCAACGCGTGCCTGCACATTTCCGCGTAAGACGGTGCGCTCAAACTGCGGTGCGCGCTTTACGATATGACCTTTATGGTCAATGATAGCCGTAACGCCAGTATTGGTGGCGCGCATAAACCAGCGGCCGTTTTCAAGCGCGCGCATTTGGACCATTTGCAAATGCTGGAGCGGACCTGCCGAGCTACCAAACCACGCATCGTTAGAGATGGTCAATAAAAAGTCAGTATTGATGGCGTTTTTGCGCGTGGTGTCAGGATAGGCAACTTCATAGCAAACCGCAGCGCCCAAGTTATGACCACGCACGCGCAGCGGTGATTGATTATCACTACCGCGGCTATAGCTCATGATATCTTGGCTACCAGCAAGGTTTGGCAAGATATCTAGCATACCCTCAAAAGGAATATATTCGCCAAAAGGTACCAAACGCTGTTTTTTATATAGCCCTTCAGCGTCCGCACCTAAAGCAATGACACTGTTATAAAACGGCGGGTATTTATCGGTCTTGGCATCAAAAGCCGCGGTATCCTTATAAGGGATACCAGTGACCCACGTGGTATCGGTTTCTTTGGCCACTTTGACCACTTCACTGATAAAACCTAGCGCTTCATCTTGAAACATGGGAATGGAAGACTCTGGCCACAAGATCATGTCGCTGCCCCATTCGGTACTGGACAGGGTGGCATAAATTTTTAGCGTTTCTACCTGATATTCAGTCAGCCATTTTAAATCTTGTGGAATATTACCTTGAATTAATGATACCGATAAGTCAGGCGTGCCCTTTGGTTTTGTCCATTGCGGATTTAGCAACCATAACGCGCAGCTGACAATAAGTAGTGCGGCAGTAGGAATCATATAACCGCCGCGGCGACGCAATAGCTCAACCAAACTTGCCGCCAATAATACTGCCACAAAAGACACCGCAAACACACCAGCAATGGGCGCTAATGACGATAGCCAATACTGCTCGGTAAAGGCATAACCGACAAATAACCACGGAAAACCGGTAAATAGCCAAGTTTTCATCCACTCTTGCAATACCCAAAGCGCGGCAAAGGATAACGGCTGCTTACCGACGACACGATTAAAAATCAGCGCCAAAAAGCCATGAAACAAGCCCATCCCAAGGCCCATCAGCGCAATCATAATTAGCGCGAGCCACACTGGCGTATCGCCATAGACATGGATTGAGGTATACAGCCAAAACGCCCCGACGCACCAAAGCCCGGTGCCATAAGCTTGACCGATAACAAAAGCACGCTTGCCTGTCATATCAGGCATCAGTAAGGCATACAAAATAGCGGGCGACACCAACGCCACCGGCCAAAAACCATACGGCGCGAGGGCAAAGATAAACACTGCGCCTGCCAGCCACGCAATCAATATGGTCAACACCAGCGGCAAACCCTTGGGCTTATCGGGGTTTAGACGTTTTTGCAAATCAACAGTAGACAGACGCATAGCAGTTATCCAAAACCTTATTTTTCAGTCGTTTAAAACTTACATATTAACTTTGTTTTATTCAGTTAGCGCTGGAATTGGTAGCCAATCGTTAGCTGCTCAATACAGCGCTCAAAAATTAAACCTGCCCATGATACCAGTCTAAATCACTCAATAGGTAACATTGCGTTGCAAAATGCCCATTTTAAAAGCAAAAAAAAACACGACCGCAATCGTGTTTTTTTATATTTAAATGCCGAGCTGATCTTTAAGTGCCAAGCTTAAGTGATAAACATCAATAAATTAATGGCTACCTATTAATATTTGCTGGTCAGCATTGATTTTAGACAGCTCAAGATTTTGAATAAAGCGCCCTTCAACATCGGTAATGGTAATTTGCCAATCGTCTATCACCACGCTTTCACCTTCTAAATCGCCAACATGACCGAGCGCTTGCATCACCAAACCGCCCATAGTATCAACATCGGTATCATCAAAGTGGGCGCCAAGCTCATCGTTACAGTCTTCAATCACTGTCGATGCTTGCACGCGCCACGTATTTGGTCTTTCAGGATCGGCGACGATATTATTGATATCACTGTCTTCATCGAAGTCATCATGCTCATCGACGATATCGCCAACGATTTCTTCGAGCAAATCTTCCATCGTTACCACACCAGCGAAGTTACCAAACTCATCGACGACAATCGCCATATGCACTTGGGTGCGCTGTAATGAGCGTAGCAAAGTATCAGAGCGTGCCGTTTCGCTGATATAAAGCGGCTGACGCACCAAGTCTCGTAAACGTTGACTGTCAATTTTATCTTCTTGATCTCGCACCATGTGTACGAGGATGGGAATCAAATCTTTTGCCAATAAAATACCGATAACGGCATCATCGTCTTGGCTATCAAAGACCGGATAGCGCGAGTGTGTGGTCTCAAGAATGATATCCATCACTTCAGCTAAGCTAGCGCTTTCGTGCAGCCCAACCACTTGCGGGCGCGGGGTCATGATTTCGCGAACTTGGGTGGCAGGCAAATCAAGGACACCTTCCAACATATCCACGGTATCGGGTTCTAAGAACTGGCGCGAGTCTTGCACCAAACGTATCAGTTCATCACGGGTTTCGGGGGCGGTCGATAGCCAGCGTTTTAAGCCGCGCATCGACCAACTACTCGGGCTTGGAGCGTCTTCGGACATGATGATGTGATTTAACCTCTTTAGTTAATAGCAGTAATCAAAGAAAATAGTAAATAGCAATTAAAATCTTAAATCTAAATGGGGATTAAAATAGTAAATAAAACAGCGACTTTATATTTAGATAATGGTCAAAATATTTAAATAAAGGACAAATTATCTATAAAATCCTATCATAACGATAAATGACAACTATATAAGTATAGATAAAAATAGACCAGCTTAATAAGTTTCACTTTATCGCAAGGCTTACGGACATTCAACGACAAATTCACTCAAATTGTATTGTCAGTGTGTTGTAAACTTTGCTATGGTCAAAGCCTTCATTCCTCAAAGTCAAACCTATGTCGCTACGTGCCTTTTTTTCTCGCCTGCTCTCGCCGCTCGCAAACAGCAATCGCTTAGAGCATGGGGCAGCTTATGATCGCCAGCAAAAGCGGACTTGGCGCTATTACCTCGCGCAGCTTTTAATCGTTACTACGTTGCTCCTATCTACTATTTGGCTGTTAATGGCAATCTGGTATCAGTTTGGCATACGCTCACCAATTACGTGGCTTATGACCCTTATGATAGTCGGCATTTTAGCGGCGCTGGCTAAGGCAGCTTATGCAACAAAAAGGCATTGGTCAAAAAGTCCAAAAAATCGAGGTAATCAGCCATCAAATAATTTAACAGCGCCGGATAAAAAAGTGGCCGTTAAATGGCTCATCGGTTTATATGGCGCAGTTTGGTTTATCGGTTTGGGTTGGTTCTTTTCTATCGAGCCCAAACAAGACCGCGACTGGATGGCGGAAGTCAGCGAAAGGGTCACCTATCGCCGTGACGCCAATAATCCTAACTTAGTCACGCTCACCAATGTGCGTAATTTTGATTGGCGTACTGATAAAGAGGCGGCTGAACACTGGGACACGCGCACCATTGATATGTCAAAACTCTCTGGCGTCGATGTGACCAACTCCTATTGGATGGGGCCGCTGATTGCGCATACTTTGGTCAGTTTCCGCTTTGAAGATGATAGACCGCTCGCCTTCTCATTTGAGATTCGTAAAGAAGAAGGCGAGTCGTTTTCGGCATTGGCAGGGTTTTTTAGGCGTTTTGAGCTGAGCCTGATTGCTGCTGAAGAGCGCGATATCATTTATACCCGTAGTAATGCTCGCGGTGAGCAAGTTTATCTGTTTCCGGTCAGCAATCTACAACAGCACGAGGTCAAGTCGTTATTTGAGTCTTACTTAACTGCCGCCGATGAATTGAATGCCAAACCAACTTGGTACAATACGTTGATGAGCAACTGTACCAATATTATCTTTTATATGGCGCGTATTGTCAGTGGCGACCGTCTGCCATGGGATTACCGAATTTGGGTATCGGGCTGGCTACCAAACTACTTATACGACGTTGGCATGCTCGACGCCAACCCTGAAAAAGACGGTCAGCCTTGGTCAATGGACACGTGGTACGAGCGCACGCATATCAATCCAAAGGTTCGCGGCTTTGATAATTTGGCAGGAAACAGCGCTATCAATAGCCGCGAGTTCTCCAAGCAAATTCGGCAAGATATTCCTATCCCGCCACTGGCAGATTCACAAGCCGATGCGGAAGCGAGTGCCAAATCTGCCGCGCAGGACTCTAAAGAATAGCTGAGGTTTTCGAAGAGGTGCAGCTACTCTCCAAAGCGGTATTGCGACGTTAAATCCATTGTTCATTAAGCATAAACATAGATTAAACCCTTTATAAAAAAATTTAGGTTAGGGCTGAACCCAATTTACCACCCGCTCCTCCATCTCCTCATCTGTTATGCCAATCTCAGAAATACAGCGCCCTGCTACGCCAACATTGGCAGCGCGCATCTGCTGCTGAGTTGCCACCGCATCTCCCGTCAATAACAAATGCCAATTTGGTAAATCTTGTCCTTTATACAAGCGCTTATAAGCACAGTGCGACGGCAGCCACATCATCTGCGGCAAATTCTCCATAGTTAGCTGAATACAGTCTGGCACGTGCTCTTGGCGGGTGGCGTAATGCTTGCAATAACCGGTCGTGCAATCCATCAGCTGACAAGTGACATCGGTATATTCAACCATTTCTGCTTCATGATTATTGTCATCGCTGATATTCTCATCATCGATGTATTTAATTAGGCAGCAGCTACCGCAACCATCGCATAGCGCTTCCCATTCGCTATGGTTTAGCTCTGACAGCGCAAAACGTGACCAAAACTGCGGACGCAATAGATCATTAGCATCGTTTTGGCTGTGAGGAAATAAGCGCACAGCAGATTGCGTCGCTGAATCTGAATCAGTTGTTGTTTTGGAATCTAGAGCGGATGCTAATTGAGATTCAGATTGATTGAGCAAATTGAGTGTCATAAAGTCGCCGTAGCATTTTGATAAAGAGCGTTACAGTATTATAGCTGTTTTTGGTATGCTTGGGCGTTAAGGTAGGAGAAGTAAATAAAAGAATGAAGCAAAATACGAACAGTTAATACTTATAAAACAAGCATTTATAAAGTAGTTATTTATAAAACAGCCATTTATAAAACCCCCTTCATAACATAAAAAAAGGACAATAATATGTCAATTAAGACTTTTGAATTGATCAGCACTACCGAAAATAACGTTGAGCTTATCAGCTATGTGGCGCTGCCAGAATCTGCCTCAGAGGACAATCCAGTAGCAGGTATTTTGGTGGCGCCAGAATGGTGGGGCGTGGTCGATCATCCAAAGTCCGTCGTTGAGCGCTTGGCAAAAGCAGGCTATGCGGCGGTGGCGATGGACGTTTACGGTGAAGGCAAGCTGACCAGCGACGCGTCGATGGCCAATATGTGGATGGAGCAAGTACTTGCTGATCAAGACATGCTAATGGCACGTTGCCGCTTAATACTCAATGACTTTGGTGATCAACTGGCGGTTAATCGCGATAACTTAGCGGCGATTGGTTATTGCTTTGGCGGTAAAGTGGTGCTCGATATGGCACGCGAAGGCATGCCATTAAAAGCCGTCGCAACTTTCCATGGCAACCCATCAGCAAAACAGCCAGCCGACAAGAACTTTACAGCCAAAGTATTGGTCGCTCACGGCCGTGATGATTCGATGGTGTCGATGGAGGCAATCGAAGGTCTAAAAACAGAGCTAGATGCTGCCGATGTTAACTACACGATTGATGTCTATGACGGTGCCAAACATGGCTTTACCAATCCGCACGCCGATGAACGCGCGGCCAAAAATGATGTTGACCTTGGCTACAACGAAACGGCTGCTAAGCAAAGCTGGGACAACATGCTTGAATTTATGAAAACCAATCTTGGTGAATGATTTTAAAGATATCATCAATCAAGTTGTATAAACGCTCACTATAACGAGTGTTAATACAAAGCATAAGACAAAAAACAGGGGTCACTTTCTCAGAAAGCGACCCCTGTTTTTTGTCGTTATACACAATAACTACCATGACCAATCTTGTGCTTATGAGCAAATAACGTCATTATCTCTTTATTATAAGTGGGATTGAGTAACGAGGATGTTATATCTATTGATAAATCAGCTGGGCTGGCTGGCTTTTATGGCTTTATTGATCGTGGTGCTCATACTATACGCCAGGATAAGCCAACAAATCAGACAGTTGCGTCATGATATGACAGCGCTACAAGCTGAGCTTAAACGGCAAAAAGAGGGCTTAATCACAGCAAAATCTTCTCACGCCGATATAAATAGCAATCAAGAAAGTCAATTTGCAGCAACGCCCGATCTCTCTTTAACCTCGCGGTCACCAATGCCGCCACCGATACCGTTAGCAGCAGTAGATTCGGTTACAGCAGCTGACGCTAGCGCCGAACCCATAGAAGAAAACCTCGGCTTAAAGCCAAAGCCAGCAGAATCGACAAAATCGAGAACCCCCGTTACAACGATAGAGCCAGACGAGCGTTCCTTACCTATCGTTACCTCACTCATTCACTCGATGCAAAACTGGTTTTTTGGCGGCAACTTAGTAGTGCGCGTTGGGGTTTTGGTGTTGCTCGTCGGGGTGGTGTTATTGCTGCGCTTATTAAGCGACTATATCGAAATTCCGATTGCCCTGAAGCTTGTGAGCATTGGCATTATTGGATTGGCGTTGGCTGCGCTTGGTTTAAAATTAGCAAAAAATCGCTTTGCTTATGGCATCACCCTGCAAGGGGCAGGTTTAACGATTGCTTACTTGACGACCTTTTTTGCCTATAGCGTCTATCACGTGCTGGCGAGTGTGCCGAGCTTTATTGGACTTGGCCTTTTATCAGCTGTCACCATCGGTCTCGCCGTGCGCCAAAACGCTTTACCGTTGGCATTGTTGGCACTTTCTGGTGGGTTTTTTGCACCGATATTGACCAGTAGCGATATCGGTAATTTAGTGTCCTTGTTTAGCTATTATTTATTATTAAACGTCACCATTGCTGTCATCGCTCATTACCGTACTTGGAAAATGCTCAATCTACTCGGCGTGATGGTCACCTTTGGACTGGCTTACTATTGGGGTGTGACGGAAAATTTAAGCGCTGTTATTGAGGCGCAGCGCTGGACGTTGGTATTGCTAGTGGCGCTGCACGTATTACTATATTTGTTTGTCGTCATTCGCTACGCGCAGCAAATCATTGCTTATAACACACTTAATGAAGCAAATTTTGCTCATACAGCTAACGTTGATAGTGCAGAGAATCCAAGTCATTTAGATAAATTTTATTTAGGAAACCACAGCTATATATTCCCTATTGATACCGGCTTGCTATTTTCCGTGCCGATACTGGCCTTTGGTTTATTCGCGGCGTTGTTAGAAGCTATTCCTAATGGGTTGACCTTCACCAGTGCTATTTTCGCGGCAATTTATTTGGGTATTGGCTGGGTATTTGTCCAGCGTAGCCAGCGCTACGCCTTAATTACCGAGGGTATGCTGGCATTGGGATTTGGCTTTTTAGCCTTGGTGATTCCGCTGGCACTCGATGCAGAATGGATTGCCTTTGGCTGGTCGGTACAAGGGCTGGCACTGGTATGGTTTGGACGGCGCTCACTACGTGCATGGTCGGTATTGTTTGGGTTGTTATTGCAGCTGCTCAGTATCGCGATGCTAATGATAAATGTGGTCTTTACGATCAAAGATTATCCAACGTTGGCGTTGACGATTTCGGCGCTCAGCTATCTAGCTACGATGTTTATCTTACGCGCCAGCAACTCGCCTATTGATGACGCCAACAACCAGCTTAACGCCAATCATACGCTGACTGCCTATACTAAAACCTTGGGCATTGGTGAGCTCGCTACTAAGCAATGGCTTACCAGTATCAATAGCCAAAGTATGGCGTTTAACTTGATGTGGCGCAGTCCAAATTTGGGTCGATTTTTGACCTTTACTGCAATGGTTTGGCTGCTGTATGTATTGATCATCGATTTTAACCAATGGCTTGACAGTTGGCGATTAGCAACGACGGCGCTGCTAGGATTGGCCACCTTAACCAGCCTAGCTATTTATCAGGCAATCAATCACTATCATTCGTGGCGCGAGATTAGGCAGTTTAGCCATGGGTTATTGCTGCTATTTTATGCCGCGCTACTGTTTCAACTACCGCAAAAATATGAGTTTGATTATCAATGGACCACCTTTCATTGGCCGATATTTATCATGCTACTCATAGGCTGGTTGGTCGTTGGAAAATTGTGGTTAAGAACATGGCATAAAGAATTGGAGTTAAAAAGTTTTGATAGCGCGAGCTGGCTTGGTGCTGGCATTATCCTGTTGGCAGAAGCTATGCATTATGGCTTGCCCGATTCAAAAGGCGTCATGACTATTTTAGTTCCGGTTGCCTTTATGCTAGCTGGATTATGGTGGACACAGCGTCATGCTATGGTTCAGTACAATGATAAGCAATCACACTCGCAAACAGGAGCAGCGACCTCAGCATTTGCGCCTTATTGGTTTGATTGGCATCAGGCATTATTAGACAGTGCCAAACTCTTTGTACCTATCGCACTAGGTTGGGCTATTTTTACCAACTTCACTTACGATGGTATTATTTGGGAACTGCCCTACTTTCCTTTATTTAACTTATATGATGTGACGTTATGGCTGGTGGTGTTTTACGGCTTGGGCGTTTATTTACTCCGTCAGCCACATGGTAGAGGTTCGAGAAACCTATTAAAAGCCATTCCTAAAAACGATATGCTATTAATTGTGTTAGCGCTGATTGGCCTTTGGGTAGGCTCTAGTATGTTGGTTAGAACGCTGCATGCATTTATCGGTACGCCTTTATGGACTGGCGGTTTATACGACGTGACAGGAGGCGCTTGGAATAGCGAGCAAGTACAAACGGGACTAACCATTTTATGGACGCTCATTGCTTTGGTCGCCACTATTATCGCCAGCCGCTATGGACAACGAACGCTATGGTTTATGGGCATTGGACTATTGGGAGTTGTGGTGTTAAAACTGGTCATCGTCGATTTATCACAAACCGAGGCGATTTGGCGAGTGATTTCCTTCCTTGGTGCGGGTAGCTTAATCTTGGTCATTGGTTATTTAGCGCCATTGCCACCAGCACGTGAGGATTTAACAGACGAGTTTGAATAATAGTCTGCTCTGTGCGTTACGTTGAATGAAATGTTAACGTGGTGACGCTGGTTGTGTAGTAAACTGAACACCATTAGAAAGTAGACGTTGATTGTCTTACTTTGAGCATTTTTTATAAAAGGTTAGTAAAGCAGATGGATAAGAGAGCAAGTATTCAGTGGTTCCCTGGGCATATGAACAAAGCCCGTAACGAAATCAAAGAAATCATGCCGCAGATGGACGTCGTCATTGAAGTGATTGACGCGCGTATTCCTTATAGTAGCGAAAACCCCATGGTCGCGGCATTACGCGGCGAAAAACCAGTCATCAAAATTTTAAATAAAGCCGACCTTGCTGATCCTGAATTGACTAAAGCGTGGATGGAATATCTTGAGCAACAAGATGGCGTTAAAGCCATCGCTTGCGACAATAATAAAGCCGATGACGTCAAGCGTATCATCGCGATATGCAAATCCCTCGTGCCCAATAAAGTCGGTACGGGTCGCCAAATCAAAGCCATGATTATGGGTATTCCAAACGTTGGTAAATCGACCTTGATTAATACCTTGGCTGGACGCGCGGTAGCTAGAACGGGCGACGAGCCCGCAGTCACCAAGTCGCAGCAGCTGATTAAGCTTGACGATGACATCATGCTCTATGACACGCCTGGTATGCTATGGCCAAAGGTTGAAAACGAAAACTCTGGCTATCGCTTGGCGGCGACCGGCGGTATTCGTGATACGGCGTTTGACTTCGCCGATGTGGCCAGTTATACCGCTGAGTATCTCATGCAAGCCTATCCTGAACTGCTAAAAACCCGCTATAAGATTGAAGAATTACCCAAGACCGATTGGGAGTTTTTTGAAATGGCGGGACGTAATCGCGGCTGCGTGCGCGCGGGCAATCAAGTCGATACCTACCGCATGTCTGAGATTTTGATTAACGAGTTACGTAGCGGCAAGCTTGGAAATATTACCCTCGAGACGCCAGAAATGACTGAAGCTGAAGAAATTGTGGTCGCTGAACAACGAGTCGCAGCCGAAGAGAAAAGAATCGCTAAAGAAGAAGAAAAACGTTTACGTCGTTTAAAAACGCGGAAGAATCGGAAGTAGATGCTTATTAACTATTCTTGCTATATAGTAATATTATGCCTACCTATTTAACTTAACAGCTTTTAAGGTACTCCTAGGACTATGGAAAGCAAAAAGACTAAATGGCTAATTTATACCGTTCTAGTAGGATTAATTCCAATTCTTGCAAGACTTATGGTCTGGTTTGTAACTAAAGAAGGTAGTCTTGACTTACTATCAGCCTCCGATTTTGTTGCTTTTGGATTAGTTTTGCACATCTCTAACATCAATGAAATAGAACACTGCGTAGGACAAGAAGAACAATGGAAAACTGTCCAAAATGGTATTTCGATTACATTTATAGCTTTTTATAGCATTCTATTAGCTTTGAATCTAGTTGGAGCAGATGTTGTTGATATTAGAGCTATAACATTTTGTGCTATTGGTTTAGCAGTAGTTTCATTTGTTATCAGCTATTCAGTATATGATGCTGTTTCAAGAATACCTATTCCTTCTGTTGAGAATACAATATGACTACTATAATTATAGTTGCGACTATTATCTTAGCGTTAATAGGTATATTTATAGCTGTTTGGTCAATAATAACAACTCGTAAAAAATACTATGATGAGTATATTAAAAGGAAAAGAAATGATTAAAAATATTATATATCTTGATGAAGATAAAATGTATTCATTATCATCACAGCTTTTTGAAGGAGTGACTGAATATATTTTAAATGAGAAAAGCTTAGATAAATCCGAATCAGAGCAGCAAAAAGGTCCTGTTTCCAGTGGTAGAATAGTCGGTGATATTTTAAAAAATAGCGAAAGAAATACTGAAAAGAAATTTTTAAATGATTATTCATATACTCTTTTTGAAAAGAAGCTTATTGAAGAAAATAAGGTACTTACAGTTTCATACGACAGCTCTAGTTTAGAAAAATTAATAAAAGAAAAGTCATTTATAAAAGTTACAGCAAAGGCAACATTCAACGATATAGATTCAATAATAAATACCCTTAATGATTTTAACCGAATGGGTAAAGCCCTAACGTATGTCACTAATTACGAAGACATTAAGTTAGTTAAAGCGGAACTCTTGAGGGTTCAAAAAGGAAAAGATGAAAGAGGTAAAATTAGTGGGCTGAACGCTGAACTTAAAAGAATCAGCAATATAGATAAACTGTCGTCTGATCAAGGTTTAAATTTTGATAAACAGTTACTTGAAGATTTAAGTTTCCTTTTAGAATATGGTTTGGGAGGTCAACTTGAAGTACAAATGAATCTGTCTAATCATATAGCTTCCGCTAATCTCAATCGAAAGTTTCTTAGAGAACCAGAAGACTTAGTGATTCGTAAATATTCGAGACAGACTGAAGTGAAATTTACTTTATTTGGTATAATCACACAATGTGAAAAAGAACAAACTAGCGTTCCTGAAGCAACGCATGACTATGAAACTTTGAAAGAAGCCATAATGAATATGGTTTCCCATATAACTAACTTAGAATCGGCATTCACTGGCAGGCTTAGTAATGAAATAATTATTGATCCAATCGCATTATATACTGAGTTATAACTAAATCTGATAAAGTAAATGTAAAAACTATAAAACAATTTTATATGAATTAACTTTAAACGATGGAAAAGCTGACTCAAAGCCCTCATATCCTAATTCTCGCTTCTAATATGACGGTTTTTTATGACTCAGCCAACCGCTAATTTAAAAAATAAAATTGGAAACCACATATTTAGCCAATCCGAAGCTGAATTAACTAACTTCGCCCCGCGACTTCTTAATTGGTTCGCCGAAAACGGTCGCCACGACTTACCTTGGCAACAGCACCAAACTGACACGCCCAATCCTTATGTCGTTTGGCTATCAGAAGTCATGCTACAGCAAACGCAAGTAACGACAGTGCTGCCCTACTTTGCCCGTTTTATGGATAGCTTTCCGACGGTACAGGATTTAGCAGCAGCAGATTGGGATATGGTGGCGGAGCATTGGGCAGGGCTTGGCTACTATGCGCGCGCGCGTAATTTACATAAAGGCGCGAAGCAATTGGTCGAAGTCATTGATGAGACGGGCGACTTTCCGCAAACCTTAGCCGGTTGGGAGGCGATTTCTGGCGTTGGACCGTCGACCGCTGGGGCGATTATGGCAATGGGTCTTCATCGTTACGGCGTTATCTGTGATGGTAATGTCAAGCGCGTCCTGACACGCTGGGCGGCTATCGATGGTGATATTACTAAGTCGGCGACGACCAAAGCGCTGTGGGCATTGGCGGAGCGTTTAACGCCTAGGGAAAATTCAGGATTATTTGCGCAAGCCATGATGGATATGGGCGCAACCTTATGCACTCGTAGCAAACCTGCTTGCCTATTTTGTCCGCTGCAAGAGGATTGTATTGCCCATGCGCAGGGTCGCGAAACCGATTATCCAGTCAAAGCTAAAAAGCAGCCCAAGCCCAGCAAATTTAGCAATGCACTATTGATTAAAGATACGGACGGCAAAATACTGTGGCTACAGCGTCCTGACAATGGCATTTGGGGCGGATTGTGGAGTTTGCCTTTGCAATTTTTTGAGAAAATTGACGGTAAAGTAAGTGGCAAAACAACTGCTAAAAATTCAAAAGCCAGCGATGATAAATCATTAAAAGTTGCTAGCAATGAAAAAGTCTATGAAACAGAATTTACCACCGCTGAGCAAATTATCAATGAATGGTTAAATAAGCATAATTTAGCAGCCGCGCCCATTAATAAAGCCTTAATTGATGACGCGCCTATTAAACATTCATTAACTCATTTCCATTGGTATTTAACGCCGCAATCACTGACTTTAACGAATGAGCAAACGGCTGATTTGACCAAAGCCTTGCAAGCAGCAGATATTAATATAAATTGGTCAAATGCTGAAGATGCACAAGCAACACTTGGATTGCCACGAGCAATGGTAAAGATCTTGGAAGCCTAAGTTAGGGCGACTAAGTAACCTTTATAAAAAAAAGCGACTCAAAATATATTCTGAGTCGCTTTTTTCATTTATAACCTACAAAAAACTAAGACAAAACTTAAGATTTGGGCACCCGCAAGCGCATCAAACCTTCTTGTTGTACCGTCGCGACCAATCGACCATCTTGCCAAAACTGTCCGTGGTTTAAGCCTTTGGCATTAGATGTGGTGTCGCTCCACATGTCATATAGCAGCCAATTATTTAAATCAAAATCACGATGAAAATGCATCGAGTGGTCGATACTCGCCGCTTGCAAGCCACTGGTCATAAAGCTGACACCATGTGACATCAGCCCCGTACCGACCAAGTAAAAATCAGACGAAAATGCCAATAGTGCTTGCTGAATGGCCACTGGCTGCTTGCCAAGCTCACGGATACGCAGCCAGTTTGCTTGCTTGGGTTTCATCGGTTCTGGATGAATCGGATCACGCGGCTTAATCGGTTTAATCTCGACATGACGATGACGCATAAAGCGCGCTTTTAGGGCATCAGGAACCTTTCCAACATACTGCTCTTTTAAATCTTGCTCATCAAGCAAGTCTTCTGGCGGTGGATACACTGGCATATCTTCTTGATATTCCAAACCCTCTTCCATCGGTGAAAACGAAGCAATCATCGAAAATATCACTTGCTCGACAGGCGCTTTACCGCGCACTTCTTTATACTGAATTGCCGTGACTTCACGCGCTGACAGACTGCGACCATCACGCAGGCGGCGTACTTGGTAAATCACCGGCTGATTGATATCGCCACCGCGCAAAAAATAACCATGCAACGAATGACAAGGTTTGTCTTTATCGAGCGTATGCGATGCGGCCATAATTGCTTGCGCCAGCACTTGCCCGCCAAAAATACGACTGCCCACATAATCGTGGCTTTTACCTTCAAAAACATCAGGGCTGACTTCGATAAGCGCGACGGTAGCGAGCAGCTCATCGATCAGTTGCGGATAATCAGACATGACGATAGGTTTCCTTATTTTGATCAATCACGCCAAGCATTGAGATATAAGCACTCAAGGGTCAAGCGTATCAATACGATAGGCTTAAGCCAATGCGGCGTTTTAATTTAAAATAATATGTATAGTAGGTTTATTTTAAAACTGTTATAGCATGGCTATTATAGTTTGCGATAAACACCCACATAACGCTGAGAACGCCAAATAAATAGCCAGTAAAATGATTAGCAATCGCTCATTATAAAGCGAAAAGCCAATCATCTTAGCGAATATTAAAGATTTTGACTAGGCAGTCGCCGCCTTACGAGTCGGTTTAACGCTTTATTAGCTTAACAATAATGAGCAAGTAATTATCTAAACAAGCAATTATCTAACCAAGTAGCATCTAAGCTCACAAACATAAATAAAAAACGAGATGATGAGACACCTCGCTTTTTATTTAACTTTATATTATGGCTTTACAGCGACCAACACGCGAATAGAGTCTGGAACCAGCGATAAATTGCCTAGTGCTTGCTCACCTTGGGCTTTTAGCTGCTCTAGACGCTCAATCTCTTCTGGGCGCACGTTAGGATTGATGGTTTGCAAATGCTTTAGGCGTTTGATTTCACGTGACCACTGTTGGCTAAAGCGCGCGCTTGCTTGTTCACCAATGTCTTCTAGCTGTTGACGGGCAATATCTTCGGCTTCATAATAACGCTGCTCAATCACATCGCCACGTACCTTAATCACTTGGCGGGCGCGGTTTTTATCCAAGCGCTCAATATGCGGCATAATCATATCGCTGCTAATACGCGCGGATAAATCACTGCCCTGCTCACTGATAAACACACGAATATTTTGCGTCGGCAGGGTTGCAGGCAGATTAAGCAATCTTGGCGCAATCGCTTCAACGCGAAAATTCACTTCTAGCATCACCATACCTTGTGGAACGGCGACACTCTTTAGCATCGCAACGGTGGTATTCCCAAAAGTGCTGGTACTTGCTAGCTCATAAATCGCGCGCATCAATGGATGCTCATGGGTGATAAATTCGATATCTTCACGCTGCAGCGCTTGCTTGCGCTCAAAGGTCAGCGTCATACCATCCTCATCACCGAGCGGCAGACCGTCGATATAATCGCTAATTTCCGTGCTATCAATCGGCGCAATCACCCATGAGCCATCACGCTGGATATTGTGGTCGATATTGGCGGAAGCAAAAAAGCGCTCGATAAATTGCGGCAATAGATTGTGTTTATCAAAATCATGCATGGCATCGGCAATACGCCCAGCAACGCGCGGACGGCATGAGTTGTACTCAAGCAAGCGATCGCGACCGGCTTGTAGCTGTGCTTCTAGTCCCAAGCGCGTTTGCTGTGCTTCTTCGATAATCTCCTGCAAAGTGGTGCGGTTAGCGTCGGTATCCGCGCCTTCAAGCATCGGCTTTAGCTCTTGGATATATTGCTCTTGTACGCTTTGCGCCGTTGGAGAAATCTGATTAAACATATTGAGCGCGTCGTTATACCAGCGGTACAGTCGCTCTTGCGCCGTCCCTTGTACATACGGTACGTGCAGCATAATTTGCTGTGTCTGCCCGATACGGTCTAGGCGACCGATACGCTGCTCTAACGTATCTGGATTGGCAGGCAGGTCCCACAATATCAGCTGGCTTGCAAACTGGAAGTTACGACCTTCCGAACCAATCTCTGAGCAGAGTAATATCTGTGCGCCCTCTGAGTCAGCAAAAAACGCCGCCGCTTGGTCACGCTCAAGTAAGGTCATCTGCTCGGTAAAGATGGCGGTTTTAATACCAGCATGCAGACGTAAGACGGCTTCTAAGCTTTCGACCGTCGCCCCACTCCGCGCAATCAGCAGCACTTTTTTATGCTTAAGCTCACCCTTTAAGATATCAATCAACCACGGCACCCGCGGGTCATCTTCTAGCCAGCCACCATCGGGTTGATTTTCTTCGCCCCAAAGCTGCTCGCGCAATTTACCCTTGGTTTGGTAGCTATCGACCCATGCTGCAGGTAGCGACAATGGATACGGCTGGCTGCTACGACCATAAAAACCTTTGACACTCTCACGAGTATTACGGAATAAAATACGTCCCGTACCATGACGGTCAAGGAGTTCATTAAGCGCATAAGTACGCAGTTTTTCGTCGTCATTAATGTTTGCTAATTCATCGATACTAATAGAAAGCAGATGACTCAACGCCGCTATTTGACCGTCGCTTAACGGTTTATCTTCGATTAAAACACTGGCAACAGCGGCGGTTTCAGCAAAGGCTTCTTGGCTATCGATAAACTCATCAAGGTCATCAAAGCGGTCGGGGTCTAATAAACGCAGACGGGCAAAGTGACTTTGGGCACCAAGCTGCTCTGGCGTTGCGGTCAACAACATGACGCCCGGTGTTTCTTCGGCAAAGTCGGCAATGAGGTCATATTTATCATTGCCGCCTTGTGCTTCATCCCAATGCAGGTGATGCGCTTCATCGACGACCAATAAATCAAAGCCCGCTTCCATCGCTTGATCGTACAAATCTGGATGGTCAAGCAATAAGTCCATGCCGGCAATGATACATTGCTCAGTCGTAAAGACGTTTTGCTCAGGGTCGTGTTCTTTAATCGCAGCGGTACGTACCAAATCAAACAAGGCAAAGTTTAGATTAAAACGGCGACGCAGCTCGATCATCCACTGATACTGCAAACTGTCTGGTACAAGAATTAGGACGCGCTCAGCTTTGCCAGTCAGTAGCTGCTGATGAATAATCAGACCTGCTTCAATAGTCTTACCCAAGCCAACTTCGTCAGCAAGCAAGACACGCGGGGCGATACGTTTACCGACTTCATGGGCAATATACAGCTGATGCTCGATGATATCGACACGTGCGCCCATCAAGCCTTTGAGCGGATGACCCGCTAGCGCTGATTGCATACGCAAGATATCTTGACGCAGCTCATACCAATCCCCGCGCTCAATACGACCAGCCAGCAAACGCTCAAGCGGCTTAGCCAGCGTGATATTAGCCGCCAAACGGGTTTCCATAATGCCTTTTTCATGCTCATCAACACTGTATTTGAGCACGCCCATCACTTCTTCAACAGCTGTCACCGTAAAGGTATTACCGGCTTGGTCAGAAATGCTATCGCCTTCTTTGAACACCACGCGCGATAACGGCGCAGAATTTTTGGCGTAGACGCGCGTCTCTTCACTTTGCGGAAATAGGATATGCACACAGCGGTCATCGACGTCGATGACCACACCCAAGCCAAGCTCAGACTCCGTATCAGATAAATAACGTTGACCAACGGCAAATTCGGTGCTGTGCAATGAAGCGATAGAGATAGTCATAAGGCGATGTCTTTTGTACTCAGATGATAAGAAAATAGATAATTAATGAATCAAGCCACAATCACACAAGGATTTAGTCAATTAATAGCTCAAACTCATTAATAAATTGCTGGTCATTGAAGCTATCAGCAACGCCCAACTTGTCAGCTAGGTCGATGGATAAAACAGACCATTATATAACGTTAGCGCCTAGATGAGTGCGTTAACTTGACTTTTCAAGAGCAGTTTTTGGCAAGATTATTGCAATTGTTTGGCAAGAATATTGCAATACTGCGCTTAAGTAACTTTTTAGAAATCCATATATAACGACTCACAAGTAAAGAAAAAGGCTCGCTACTATGCCCTAAACATTGTTATCATAAAATTGTTTCTATATTGTTAATATATGCAATTTAACATTTCTTATTGTTATTGAAGCTATATTAACCATTACCCCCTTTTAGATTTTCCCAATGATATAAAAAAGTTATTCAAAAAATTTAACTATCAAGTCTTAAAACACAAAATTTCGGCAACCTCCTACTTAATACTGTCCTTTTTAAGACCGTTAAGTAAGCCAAATAGTGTTTTTCATAGTCGTTTAAGTTATGAATTAACCGTAAATACTTTAATACTAGTTATATATCTAGATGTTTAACTAAGTGATAATCTTAAAAACTTTGCCCCAATACTCAAATCCCATTTTCGTAAGGCTTACGTATCACCACATCATCGATTGCTCACAGCAAATAGCATCAGTAGTCTGTATAGACAGTCTGCTTTGAGGTCACGTTTATCCAAGGACAATCCCCTCATGAGTGCCTCCAAAAAAGTTGGCTTTTTTAACCAAGTCAGTACCCAAGTGACGACCATTCTATTTATGGCTTTTGTGGTCGTACTAGCCGTTGTTGTGTATGTTGTTGATAAAGAAGGTCATGAAAAAATTCGCCTTGAATCGGCAAAACTGGTCGCTGAGCGTGGTAATACCGCGGTCAATAGTATCTCAGCCGATATCAATCGCGTGATGCGCAGTGCCCTGTTATTGCAGCAAAGCGCGCAGACTTTGCCGCCACAAGAAGCGATTTTGCAAGCCAGTACCGCCAATGCTTTTGATAAGCGCGATTATAACTTATTAGGTAGTGGCGGCATTTGGCCAGAAAAAGGCGCACTGGGCGCCAATACCGCCACCCATCCATTTTTGATGGTGCGTCAAAACGGCGATTATCAAGCGGTACTCAGCGACCCAAACCCTGCCAATCCTTATTATCAAGAAGACTGGTTTAGCGTTTTGAAATTGCTCAAACCTGAAAGCTGTATTTGGAACCATGTCCGCGCCAGCCAAACCAAAGGCGAGCTGGCGATGAGTTGCGGTGTCGCCATCGAGCGTGACAACCAGTTCTGGGGTGCCAGTACCGTCAACTTTACCCTCAACCAGCTGCAAGAAAACATCGTTAAGCTCAGCGAAAGCTCAGGCTCAGGTTATATTTTACTGCTCGATAACAGTGACAAAGTTATCGCTTCATCTAATCCTGAGCGCTTAAGCTATATCGACGAAGCCACCGGCACACCGCTCGATATCAAGCAAGTTATCAACGCTGACCCTGCTTGGAATCCGGTACTAAACTTCTTGGAGATGCAGCGTAAAGAGACTATCGAGCGCGTTGCCGCTAGCGTATCGCCGCAAGTCCAGCAGGTATTGACCACGCTTGATAAAGCCGAAACCGGTACGTCAAAAGGCTATTATCTCGTCAACTACGCCGCTTATCTAAACAACGGTGAAAATAAGCAAAACGCGATGGATAGCCGCTTATTGCAGAGCTTTGAGTTGGAAAAAGACAGCTACTATAACGGCAGCCAAGCGTACGTATTTGAGATTCCTGAGACTTATTGGAAACTTATCGTCGTCCAGCCTGACGCTGAAATTAACGCCATCGCTGACAACTTAAGTAAAAATCTGATCAACTGGATTGCCCTCGCGCTACTTATCACCGCGGGTTTGATTTACTTTATGCTCACTTATTTAGCGTTTAAACCATTAAAAGAAACCACCGATAAAATCTCGCAAGCGGAAAACCTGATTAACGATAAGCAATACAATAAGCTAAGCGAGGTTAAATTCGCCGAAGGTCGCAACGAGATTGGGCTGGTAAACGGCTCTATTAATGACCTCCTAGACCGTATCCAATCTAACGAAGGTAAGCTTGCCAATATCAACCAGCAGCTAGAGATTAAAGTTGAAGAGCGTACCGCTGAGCTACAAGAGACGCTAAAAGAGCTGAAAAACTCTCAGCTGCAATTGATTCGTTCAGAAAAAATGGCAACGTTAGGTCAAATGGTCGCAGGTGTTGCTCATGAGGTTAATACGCCATTGTCTTATGTGCAAAACAACCTAGAAATTATCGGTCAGTTGACTGAGCAATACGAAGAGCTGATTGAGTTGGTACAAGGGTTAAAAGCCGTTAAAACTGACGCCGCTACTGATGGCAAAATTGACAAACTATTGGCTGATATCGTCCGTGCGTCGGATGAAATCCAAGAAGATGATTTGTCCACTGAGCTTAAAGAGCTGATTAAAGACTCTCTCTTTGGCGTCGAGCAAATCACCGAGATGGTACTAAACTTACGTAACTTTGCCCGTCTTGATGAGTCAAAAGTGAAAACCATCGATGTGCGCGAATGTATCGAAGCGTCATTGAAAATCGCTGGCAACTCTATCAGACATCAAGAAATTGTCACTGATTTTGCGCCGAACCCTGAGATTAAATGCTCGCCGTCACAGATTAACCAAGTCTTGGTGAACTTGCTTAATAACGCCGCGCAAGCCATGGGCGAAAAACCGGATGGCAAAATCGAAGTGCGCACGCGTTCTGATGAGCGCAATGTCTATATCGATGTCAGCGACAATGGTAAAGGCATGAGCGCCGAGGTGCTTAACCAAATCTTTGAACCGTTCTTTACCACCAAAGGCGCGGGCAAAGGAACCGGTCTTGGGATGGCCATCAGTCAGCAGATTATGGAGCAGCATAATGGCGACATTAAAGCGGTCTCAACCGAAGGCGTTGGCACCACCTTTACCTTAACGCTACCGATTTATAATGATTTAACCGAACAAAGCCTAGCAGCGTAAGCGCTAGGTTCTGTTGTTCGTTTTGTTGTGAGCTCAATTGCTATTTTAATGATTATATAAAGCTATAGCACTATTATTCATCATAAGGATATCATCATGAATGAATTTGACCATGAAATGGAAACCTCTGGCGCTGAGCTAGGGTCTGAAGCGAAACCGAAGTTGGCGTTTATCGACGATGAGCAACGTATTTTACGTTCGATGAAACTGCTGTTTCGTAAAACGCATGACGTGTTTATCACCACCGACCCGACTGAGTATATCGACTATATCAAAAATAACCATGTACACGTGGCGGTCAGCGACCAACGTATGCCTGAGCGCGTGGGTGTCGATATCTTGCGTGAAGTCAAAGAAGTGTCGCCATCTACCATGCGGATTTTATTGACCGGTTATGCTGATTTGAACGCCATTATTGGCTCTATTAACGATGGTGAGATTTATCGTTATTTGACCAAACCTTGTAAATCTGAGGAGCTACTTGCGGTCGTCGGTCGCGCCACCGAAATCGCGTTGACTTATAATCCAGATGAGGACGCGGAGCAATTCGACAGTTCTGGTAAAAAGCAGACACTGTTGGTCATCGATGAAACCGACGAGCTAATTGAACAAATAAGCAAGCAGTTCTCGCATAGCTATAGAGTCCTGCACGCTGAAGGCTTGGAAGAAGCTTACGATTATTTGGCCAATGAAGATATCGGCGTGTGTATTACCGACATCAATGTCAGCGGCGAAAACATCGCGCCGATTATCTTCACCTTAAAACAAGATGCGCCGCACTTGGTGGTCTTGGTACAGACGGAATTTCAGGATGCGGGCTTGCTCATTGATTTGATTAATAAAGGTCAGGTTTATCGCTGCTTACCTAAGCCCATGCGTGCCAGCCTACTTGAGATTAGCGTCAACCGTGCTCTCCAGCATCATGCAAAACTCAAAGCCAGCCCTGAGTTGGTTAAGCGTTATGAAGTGGAGCACGACCCTGAAAACGATGTACGTATTGATTTAAGCAGTCGCGTACGTAGTCTGATTGGCAAATTGCGCAAGCGTTTTTCTTTATAAAACGAAAAACGATATAAGCACAAGAACTCCTGTCGCATAAAATAAAACCTCTATTTCAATTGAAGTAGAGGTTTTTTACTGCACGCTTTTCGATAAGGTTTTTGACGCGTTTTTTGACTAAGCCCGGCAACGTGCTACATTAAGCCAATAACTCTATCAGCCTATTTAAAATGCAAGACCATTTAAAACGTCATCTATTTAAAATATCATCTATTTAAAATAACAATGAGATAAGGAAACATCATGCAAGCGGTTTTTTTAGACAAGGGTACTTTTTCTGACAATGTCGACTTACCAGCACCTGCTGGCGTGACTGACTACATTACTTACGACGATACACCTCAAGAGCTGATTATTGAGCGCTGTCAAGATGCCGATATTATCTTTGCCAATAAAGTCCAAATCAATGCTGACGTCATTGCCAATCTGTCCAAACTTAAGCTTATCCAACTGACCGCCACAGGTATGAATAACGTCGATCAAAATGCCTGTGCTAAGCACAATGTTGCGCTATATAACGTCGCTGGTTACGCGGTCAAAAGCGTGCCCGAGCATACCTTTATGCTGATGCTAACGGCCATGCGCGCAGGCATTCATTATCATGAAAAAGTTGCGGACGGTACGTGGCAAGATGATGGTAATTTCTGCTTGCTCGATATTCCGCTGATAGATTTGGAAGAGAAGACGCTTGGTATTATTGGTGTTGGCACTATTGGTAAACGCGTCACCGACATCGCCCGCGCTTTTGGCATGACAGTATTGTGGGCGGAGCATCAAGGGCGTACGCCGCGTAATGAGGATTATACGGCGTTCGATGAGGTACTGGCGCAGTCTGATGTACTGAGCTTACATTGCCCATTAAATGAGCAAACCAAGCACTTAATTAATAAAGACACCTTAGCGAAAATGGCTAAACAGCCACTGATTGTCAATGTCGCTCGTGGCGGTATTGTCGATAGCCAAGCGCTGACCGATGCCATTAATAACGAGCAAATTATTGGTTATGCCACCGATGTATTTGAGCAAGAGCCGATTGTCAAAGACGACCCTTTATTAACCCTTGCTAAGCATCCGCGGGTGATATTTAGTCCGCATAACGCCTGGGGCAGTAAAAGCGCGCAAGAAACCTTGTGGCAAATCTTAAGCAAACAAGTCTCAGAATTTATCGATAAGCATGAGAAGACAACCACTAATAACACTTAACGACTAAAATTTAACCAATCGTCCTTTATTTTGCGGTATTTAAGCATCACGCGGTCACTCAGATAATTATTGGTGACCCGCCAAGGATAAATATCGCCTTGTTTCGGTAATTGGTGTTGCGCGCGCTGCACATAGCCTGCCGATAGCGCGCCCATGACCGTATCTGGCTGCGCATGCGCCTCGCTATGCGCAGTTTTTGCTTGTGACACTGCCACCTGATAACCGTGCTTATGCATATGGTTGAGAAGCCGCAGCACATACTGACAAGCCAAATCGATTTTGAGCGTCCACGACGCATTGGTATAACCAAATAGCGCCACCATATTTGGCACGCCTTCAACCATCACCGCCTTATACGTCATGCGTTTGCCAATATCAATTGCCTGTCCATCGATATATAGTTTCGCGCCGCCAAGCATTTGCAGCTTTAGCCCCGTTGCGGTCACAACAATATCAGCGTCAAGGTGTTTGCCAGAGTCAAGCATGATGCCAGTTTTGGTAAAGTGGCTGATTTGATCAGTCACGACGGCAGCGCGCTTGCCATGTAATGCCTTAAACAAATCGCTGTCTGGCACAGCACAAAGTCGCTCATCCCACGGATTATAAGTAGGCATAAAATGCGCAATATCAACTCCGCTGCCCTTTAACTCGGTTTTAACGCCACGTTTTAATAAGGCTTTTATCACCTTCGGCGCAAAAACCGCTGCTCGATACGTCCCTTGTTGCATCAACACATTACGCGCGCGCAGTAGCTTATAAGCTTGCGTTTTTGATAACGGCGAAAATTTACCTGCCAGCCAATCAAGCGCATAATCATCGCCCGGTACATTTGCTACATAGGTCGGCGAGCGTTGTAGCATAGTAACGTGCTGCGCGCATTGCTCGCCCGCTTCATCGACCATGGCAGGCAATAGCGTCATCGCCGTCGCCCCACTACCAATTATGACGACTTTTTTATCGTCATAATTGACGTTTTGCCAATGCTGCGGATGAATGATTTCACCTTGGAAATCTGCTTCGTTTTCAAAAATAGGACGATAACCTTGCTCATAATCATAGTAGCCTGTAGCACCGACGACAAACTTTGCCGTTAAGGCAAATACCTCGCCACTTACATGGTTTTTTACCGTTGCCGTCCACTGTTGGTTATGGCTTGACCAAGACAGTTGCTGCACCTCATGCTGATAGCGGATATGTTCAGTGATACCAAAATCGCGCGCCGTATCAGCAATATAGTTTTTAATATCGCCGCCTTTTGCCAATACTCGATGGTTCAACCACGGACGAAAGCTATAGCCAAAGGTCAAAGCATCAGAGTCGGAACGAATACCAGGATACGTAAACAAATCCCACGTACCGCCCAAATCCGCGCGTTTTTCTAATACCATAAAGCGCTGGCTAGTTTTTTGCCGCTTTCTTGTTGCTCGCTGTTTTAAGCGACTCGAGCTTTTTTGCCCAAACAGCGCTTTATGCTTTTGCTGCTGCAATCGACATGCCATACCGATACCGGCAATACCAGCGCCGATGATAAGTACTTCACAATCGACGGGGATATTTGAGGCGGATGACCACGCTTTAGGTTTAAAGCGCTGCTTAAGTGCCTGTTTGGCGGCTGTTACATCAAGCATAATACGATCCTTGTTTTTGCATGATTGATTTAAAAATAGCTTATTAGAAAGGAGTTACTAAAAAGGGCATGGACTTTCCCAATCCATCCACGCACCAAGGGTCGGATGTTTAAGGCGCAATTGCTGAGCATGTAAATTAAGCCTCGGCGCAATCGTTAAGGCGTTACCTTCGGCATAAATTGGGTCGCCAATCATCACATGACCGACGTGCACCATATGCACGCGCAGCTGATGACTACGACCGGTCACGGGCTTTAACAGCACGCGAGTAACGGCTTGACCGTTGCATTCTTCATGCGCCAACACCTCATACAGTGTCAATGCATGCTTTGACCAATTATGGTCAACGATATGCCGTGGTTTGGTCGTAGGCTCATAGCGTACCGGCACTGATATCTCGCCTTTGGCACCGACGTTTTGCCACCGACCAAAGACGCGCGCTTGATAGCTTTTTTGCGGCAACCGGTCGATGAATTGCTTACTAATGTGACTTTGCGCGGCGGCATTTTTGGCAAAAATTAGTAGCCCTGAAGTATCCATATCTAGACGATGGATCAACTTTACCGCCGGATTGGCGCGCTCGAGTCGTGCCAACAAACTCACCTTAAGGCTTTTACCATCGACGCTTAACAGTCCGGCGGGCTTATCAACAACCCAAATGTCATCGTCTTCATAGACGGTAATGTCTTGGGCAAATTTTTGGAAAAACGCAAGAGGATAGGCATTTTCTTGAGCGTTTAAGGCGTTTATTGCTTCATCGGTAAAAGGCATAAAAATGGGCTACTTATATCAAAAGGTTGGTGGTCTAAAAATAGATTATTCTAATAAGGCAATAAATGATATTAGGGTTTAGAAATATTAACGGCGCTACACGGTAAACATGCTAGATGTAGAATAATGCCCGCAAGAGATTAGGGTGACAGATAAAACATAACCTGTGTCATTATGTGTCGATTTATTGTGCTAATAGTAATAGTTAAACATTTTAACCCGCCTGCATCTGTCAACTTTGAGCAAACATGTTAATATAATGGCAGATTTTCACCACCTCCCAACCATTCTTTAACCACTCATCGCTCGAATATGACAGCCGTATTGTATGATGACTGGTGATAGAAATAATAAAACAAGAGAGATAAATTATGTCAGACCTTATTGTTAATACCACTGATGCAAACTTCGACCAAGACGTTCTACAATCTGATATGCCAGTGCTAGTAGACTTTTGGGCAACTTGGTGTGGTCCTTGTAAAGCCATTGCACCTATTTTAGAAGATTTGGCGAGCGAGTACCAAGGTAAAGTCAAAATCGTTAAAGTCGACGTCGATAACAACCCGCAAGCAGCGAGCCGTTTTGGTATCCGCAACATCCCAACGCTATTTGTCTTTAAAGATGGCGAAAAAGTCGATTCAGTCATGGGCTTACAGCCAAAAGCTGAACTTGCTAAAGTATTAGATAAACATCTATAAGTACGGTTAATACACGCCCTCTAATAATCGCTAAAGGTGTTTGTTAAAAATAGCGATTTTAAAGAATGCGCTATGCTATTTATAAAGTACGTATTGAAAAAGCCATTATCTTTTTGAGCTAATGGCTTTTTTGCTGCTTTTCTGAGCAAAAAGCTGGATATTATAGCTTTTTTAGCAAAAATTATTGACAACGCTGTCTTGAACGCCGTATAGTCTGCTGACAAGAGAAAACTAATCATTTTCCTAAGTGTCTTGTCGCTATTCTCCTCGTGTTTATCAACAAAAACACAATCGTCATTATAAAACACCACTACTGAACGCAATGACTAAACACAATTACTGATATTGAGTTTTTGACGCAGACTCTTATGTAGACTTCTTTATCTTCACTTTTTATAAACCTGCCCGACTGTCTTGCAAGGCGTTTATAAGCTGGCACGTAAAACAAATCCTACATAAGCCCCAAGCCCTGTGTATATACCCTCTATCGCCTTACACCCTTTGTTTAATCCTTGTCGTGATTTGTGCTGATAATGGCATCTCTCATCTGATCAACTGCTAATGACCTATCTATGAATCTTACTGAACTAAAGAAAAAATCAATCGCTGAGCTATTGGCCATCGCCAAAGAAATGGGCCTTGATAATATGGCGCGTAGCCGTAAACAAGACATTATCTTTGCTATCTTAAAAACCCATGCCCGTAACGGCGAAGCCATCTACGGCGACGGTGTGCTTGAGGTACTTCCTGATGGTTTTGGCTTTTTACGCTCATCAGAGGGCTCTTATTTAGCAGGCCCTGACGACATTTATGTCAGTCCGAGCCAAATTCGCCGTTTTAGTCTCAAGACGGGCGATAGTATCGCGGGCACCATTCGTCCGCCAAAGGATTCTGAGCGTTATTTTGCGCTACTAAAAGTTGGTGAAATCAACTTTGATACCCCAGATCGCTCGCGTCATAAGCTGATTTTTGAGAACTTAACGCCATTATTTCCAACTGAGCAATTAAAGCTAGAGCTTGGTAATGGTACGACTGAAGATTTGACTGGTCGTATCATCGACCTGATTGCCCCGATTGGTAAAGGACAGCGCTCGATTATCGTTGCACCGCCAAAAGCCGGTAAAACCATGCTCTTGCAATCTATTGCTCAGTCTATCACCCGCAATAATCCTGAATGCTACCTTATCGTCTTGCTCATTGATGAGCGTCCAGAAGAAGTAACCGAGATGGAACGCACCGTGCGCGGTGAAGTCGTTGCCTCAACCTTTGATGAGCCACCGCAGCGCCATGTCCAAGTCGCCGAAATGGTCATCGAAAAAGCTAAACGTCTGGTCGAGCATAAGCAAGACGTGGTCATTTTGCTTGACTCTATCACCCGTCTTGCCCGTGCTTACAACACTGTTATTCCATCATCGGGTAAAGTATTGACCGGTGGTTTGGATGCTAACGCGTTAGAACGTCCAAAACGCTTTTTTGGCGCGGCGCGTAACGTCGAAGAAGGCGGCAGCTTAACCATCATTGCCAGTGCCTTGATTGATACAGGTAGTAAAATGGACAGTGTTATCTTTGAAGAGTTTAAAGGTACGGGTAACCAAGAAATTACCCTTGAGCGTGACTTAGCCGAAAAACGCGTCTTCCCTGCGATTAATATCAAAAAATCCGGTACCCGCCGCGAAGAGCGCCTACTTGATGAAGATAAACTACGTAAAGTTTGGATATTGCGTAAACTGTTACAACCGATGGATGGCGTGCAAGCGACTGAGTTTTTGCTTGATCGTTTAAAAGAAGCCAAAACCAATGATGAATTCTTTGAGCAAATGAAACGTAAGTCACAAAATTAGATCGTTAGCTAGATTACTAGATTAAAAAAGACCACTTTATGTGGTCTTTTTGGTTTTGCAATTACGCAATTGCAAAAAACAGTTAGCGGACTATCATTATAAATACAATAACTATAAGCAAAACCCCTACCAATGATACAGCGAAGTAACATAATTTACCGTATATTTGCAAAGCTTAGCGTTTCTACTACGGCTTGATAGAGACAAACAAGCTATTATTAAAAGTAGTACAGACATATTTAGATACATCCTGTATATTGGATTTCAAATTTGACAACTTAATAGGTGATACCATGAAATTTGCTAAAACTTTTGCACTAACTGCGATTGCAAGCTCAGCTTTGATGATGGGCGGTTGTGCTAACAATGGTTATGGTTACAACAGTGGCTTAAGCAACACTGCTAAAGGCGCAACTGCTGGTGCAGCGGCTGGCGCACTTCTTAAAAGTGGCGGCAACAGTAAAGACATCGCTCGCGGTGCAATCGGCGGCGCAGCAATCGGCGGCGCAGGTGCTTATATCCTTGACCAAACTCGTTAATCACTATTCGTTAGCTATGATTAAATCATTATCTTAATTAAGATGATAGATTACATGAGTATTGAAAAAAGATAGCTGACTATTAAAAAGTTAGCAAGAAAAAAGCCTGCAATGGATTTGCAGGCTTTTTTACGTTTATAGGGTAAGCAATACCCAAATATTTTTATAACACAAAACGAACTCTATAACGCGCCGCTAAAAGTATCGCACGCTTGCACATTACCGCTCTCTAAACCACGGGTAAACCACTGCACGCGCTGTTGACTGGTGCCATGAGTGAAATTATCTGGTACCACAGCGCCGCCGCCGGCACGCGCTAAACGGTCATCACCAATTTGACTGGCCGCATTGATGGCTTCATCAATATCGCCCGCTTCCAAGAACTGTACGCGCTCTTGATTGCGCTGCGCCCAGACGCCTGCAAAACAATCGGCTTGTAATTCTTGCATGACGGATAACTTGTTAGCCTGCGCGCGTGTTACTTGACGACTGGCTTCATTGACTTGCTGAGTAATACCAAGCAAAGTCTGCACGTGGTGACCGACCTCATGAGAGATGACATAGGCTTGCGCAAAGTCTCCCGCTTTACCTTGATTTTCACTATCGCCTGAACCTTGTTCATCGCCAGTAATACCTAAACTTTGCCGCATTTCTACAAAAAACGACGTATCCAAATATACCGTCTGATCGCCGGGGCAATAAAAAGGCCCGGTGGCGGCGCTGGCACTGCCGCAAGCTGAGCTGACCTGTCCATTAAATAAAATCAATGACGGCTCTTTATAAGTGCTCCCTGCCTCGTTAAATATCTGATGCCAAACTTCCTCTGTATCCGCTAATACGACTTTTACAAAGCGGGTATCACGGTCATCACTAGTGGCAGGTTGGGTAGACGTATTGCCGCCACCCGTAATCACTTGCCCCGTTTGCAAGGCGGTCATCGGATTGACTCCAAACACCAGCCATAAAATACCAGCAATGATAATACCGCCGATACCGCCACCAATCATTTTGCCGCCGCCACTGGTGGTGCGCACATTCGAGCTGCCACGTCTGTCTTGCCACTTCATAATGTTTCTCCTAAAAATCCAATAGCATGCCTATCACTATCGTAGTAAACCCTATTATTTGATTATTAACGTTATAAGATATATGACTCATTCCGTTGATTTTATATTCTAGCTTTCAACCATAATCGCTTCTATATTTTTGCTTTATTTTAATGTCAATTTTATTGATGGATAGCCTATCGATAATCTCAAAATACGCTTAAAATCCTAAAGAAAATCCTTTTATCAAAAAAGTGCTAAAACGTCCTGATGTCATTGATTATACGTCGATTAATTTGGCTTGTTGTATTAAAAAGTATATTAAATGAGCAAGTTAAAAGTCGGTTTACAATTTTATTGTTACTTAATTGTACAACCTCTTTCCATGCAGAAAGAAATCATATAGAATGCGTGAAAGCTGAGTAGCTGTAATTAATACTAGTTGAATTCTGGGACATCTCGGATATTCAACCTTTTTTGCTGCTACTGATCATTTCATTTTTCCGGAGAAACCCTATGAAACTTAAATTACTTGCTCTAGCTGGTATCATGACTGCAACTATGGGCCTTACTGCCTGTGATAGCAACAAAGAAAACGCTGCTGAAGATTTATCTGACGCGCAAGAAGAAGTGCAAGACGCTTCTGAAGAACTAAACGAAGCTGCTGCTGAAGGCGAAGCGGTACCTGCAGAAGCTGAAGCTGCTGTAGCTGATGCTGAAGCTGACATCGCTGATGCACAAGCTACTACTGCTACTGACGAAGTTGATGCTGAAGTACCTGTAGATGGTACTACTACTAGCGTTGACGTAGCTAGCGAAACTCCAGCTGTTGACGCTGCTGATGAAGTTGTTGTTGAAGAACCAGCTCAGTAATTTTTATTTTTCATGATAAAAGTACTGCAGTAAAAAAGAGAGCCTATGCTCTCTTTTTTTATGTCTACTATTCATGTTTTATAAAAAGTAGTTTGATATAAAAGCGCCCCATAAAAAAATGATGGTTATCACAGTAATATATTCAATAGACTGTGATAACCATCATTTTTACTTACTACAAAGATTATTATTGGTCAAATAAACGCTCATCCACTTGCTGGCGAAATTTCTGTCCAGTTTTAAAGGTGACGACGCGGCGTGCTGACACGGCAACGGGCTCCCCTGTTTTTGGATTGCGCCCAGGACGGCTATTTTTATCTTTAAGCTCAAAGTTGCCAAAGCCTGACAGCTTGACCTCTTTGCCATCAATCAAACTCTCTGACAACTCGTCAAAAAAATTCTCCACCAAACAGCGGCCTTCTTGGCGTGTCAGGTTAAGATGACTCATCAAATGCTCAATCATGTCAGATTTGGTTAAGGTGCTCACAGTACGACTCCTATGCTATGTCGTGATGTCGAATATCATGGTTTAGCGGTATGAGAATTAATGTTAGTTATTATAAAGGTTTTTTGTCCTCTTTTTCATAAAGTCTGCATGAAAATCCTTTATTAATAACCACTTAACTTTTTTATGAATGAAAATTTATCTAAGATAAACATTTTTATAAATAGCAAAACGCCATAGCCTCATTTATGCAGAGGCTATAGAGCGTTTTAGATGGTTATATCTTGGTTTTAGCTATCACGCAACTGAGCGGCGTGCTGTTCAGTTAGCGCTTGCACGACTTTATCTGTCGCCGTTTTTACTGCGTCATCAGATAAGGTCTGTGCTTTGTCTTGCCATATTAAAGCGAATGCTAAAGAGCGCTGACCGGTCGGTACTTTGTCGCCTTGATAGACGTCAAATAACCATAAATCTGTCAGCAATTCACCAGCTGCAGCACGAATCGTCGCCTGCAAGGTCTGTAAGCTGATGTCACTATCGACTAAGATGGCGATATCGCGGCGTACGTGTGGGAACTTGCTTGGCGTGGTGATAGCGTGCTGTTCACGTACCAAGGTTAATAATGGCGCCAGTGACAATTGCGCGACCCACGTCGCTGGCAAGTCTAGCTGTTTAGCGGTATTAGGATGGAGTTGACCCAACCAACCGACGTATACCTCATCAATATAAAGCTTGGCACTTTGACCCGGATGCAAGAAGGCAAGCGCACTACGCTCGTAGCGGATACGCGCACTGTCGATTTGCGCAGGTAATAACTGCTCAATATCATGCTTAAGATCATAAAAATCTAGCGCACGGTTTTGATACGCTTGCTCATCCCAAACATCGCCAACTGCGACTAACGCAATACTTGGCGTTTGTACCAGCTCGCTAATACTTTGACCGACAAAGCTTAAACCCGTTTCAAAGAAACGCACGCGCGGCTGCTGACGATTGAGGTTATATTGCACACAAGGCAATAAGCTTGATAGCAAAGTACGGCGCATCACTGCCAAGTCGCTAGAGATAGGATTGGCCAGTGCCAACACTTCGCCCAGCGCTTTATCATCAAGCAAGGCTTCTATTTTTGCATCACTAAAGCTAAAGCTAATGGCTTCCATATAGCCATTATCGACTAGCGCGAGCTTCATCTCGTGCGTCAAGTCCGCGGTGTCGTCATAATCCATACTGACTTGCAAATGCGGCAAGACGCTTGGAATATTATCATAACCGTAAATACGGGCAATCTCTTCAATCAAGTCCTCGCGGATACTCATATCAAAACGATACGATGGCGGCGTGCAAATCAGCTTATCTGCTTGCTGCTCTACCTCAAAGCCTAATTGAGTCAAAATACGCACCATCACGGCAGGCTCAATCTCAATACCAATGACCTCACGGACTTTGTTAATTGGCAAAGTAATCGGCGTACGTGTTGGCAAGTGCACGATATTTTCTACTTTTACTATTTGCCCAGCTTGAGAGCTCGTGACACTGGTAATCAAATCAACTGCACGCGCTAGTGCTAACGCTGGCAATTCAAAATCGACACCACGCTCAAAGCGTTGTGAGGCATCGGTATGCAAACCAAAACGGCGGGCGCGTGCAGCGATCGCTAATGGGTTAAAAAAGGCACTTTCTAGGATAATATTGGTGGTGTTATCAGTGACACTGCTGCGCTGACCGCCCATGATACCAGCAAGTGCCAATGCACCTTTATCATCGGCAATGACCAACTCATCACCCGTTAGAGTAATAGTTTGCTCATTTAATAAAGTAATGGTCTCAGCAGGCTGCGCCAAACGTACTACGATATCGCCTTCAATGGTATCAGCATCAAACGCATGTAGCGGTTGACCGAGTTCCATCAATACATAGTTAGTCACGTCAACCAAAAAGTTATGCGAGCGCAGTCCTGACTGTACGAGCGCATCAGTCATCCACTTTGGCGTATCGATGCTACGATCAATGTTGCTGATTGATTGGAGTAAATAGCGTGGGCACGCTTCAACCGCGCTTACTGTTACTGCTGGCGTAGTATTTCCAGCACCGTTAGCGTCAGTTGGCACGTTAGAAGGAATCTCAGGCTGCTGCATCGGCAAGTCATTAATCACTGATATCTCGCGCGCGATACCGCGTACACTAAAACAATCACCGCGATTTGGGGTGATAGAGATATCTAGTATTTGATTGTCTAAACCTAAATATTCACGAATATCCATACCAATCGGTGCATCAGCTGGCAATTCGAGCAGACCATCGATGCTATCGGTTAAATCAATTTCAGAGGCACCGCAAAGCATACCGTTAGAATCGACACCGCGTAGGTTGCCATTTTTAATTTTGAAACCTTTACTGTCATCACTTGGCAACACGGCGCCAACGGTCGCAACCGGCGCTTTCATACCAACTGTCACATTGGGCGCGCCGCAAACGATTTGTAACGGCTCAACGGCACCAATATTGACCTGCGTGACGCGCAGTTTATCGGCATCGGGATGCTGCTCGACGCTAATCACTTCACCTACTACCACACCGCTAAAAGCACGAGCAACTGCAAAGCGATCGTCAATCTCAAGCCCTGCCATTGTAAGCTGTTCGGCCAATTGCTCACTGCTATTGTTGGGGTTTACCCATTGACGTAGCCACTGTTCGCTAATTTTCATAAATATCTCGGATCTGAATTTTATAATAAAGATTTTAGAATAAAGGGTGACATATTAATAACGACCATCTAGCCAAACTGTTTTAAGAAGCGTACGTCGTTTTGGAAAAATAGGCGCAAATCGTCGATACCATAATACAGCATGGCAAAGCGCTCAATACCCATGCCAAAAGCAAAGCCGGTATATTTTTCGCTATCAATACCGCAATTGGTCAGCACCTGTGGGTGTACCATGCCGCAGCCCATGACTTCAAGCCATTTACCATTATCATCGAGGATATCGACTTCAGCAGAAGGCTCGGTAAATGGGAAAAACGACGGACGGAAACGCACGGTTAGCTCTTTGGCAAAAAACGCTTCTAAGAATTCACTAATCAAGCCTTTTAGCTCGGCAAAGGTGCTCGATTCTGTCACCATAAGCCCTTCCAACTGATGAAACATCGGCGAGTGGGTTTGGTCTGAATCATTACGATACACGCGACCTGGACAAATAATACGAATCGGCGGCTCATTCTTTTCCATGGTGCGAATCTGCACCGGACTGGTATGGGTACGCAGTAAATAATGCGCATCAAAATAAAAGGTATCGTGCATCGCCCGTGCTGGATGATGCGACGGGATATTTAGCGCTTCAAAATTATAGTAATCGCTCTCAACTTCAGGGCCAGTGGCGACATTAAAACCCGCTTGGATAAAATACTGCTGCATACGCTGGGTAATCATGGTGACAGGATGTAGATGACCTTTTTGACCACCGCGCGCAGGCAAGGTGATATCAATGCTCTCGCTGGCAAGCTTGGCATTTAATGCCGACACTTCTAGCTCTTGCTGCTGCGCCGTCAATGCATCTTGAATGCGGCTACGCACTTGATGTAACCAACCTCCGTAAGTTTTTTTGTCATCGCTACCAAGCTTACCCATCTGCTTTGACCAGCCGGTTAATGGGCTTTTTTTACCGGTCAGTTGCACACGTAAATCTTGTAGCGCGCGCACATCGGTTACTTGTAAAACTAACGCTTCAGCAGCACTGGCAAACTCATTTAACTGGGCTTCGCTTAACTCGCTGAGCTCGGTGGACAAGGTCGGTAGCGCCGACAAATCGGTGGTAGCAGCAGGGGTAGTCATAAGACGCATTCTTCCTGATTTAAACGGACTATTAATAATAGTGATTTATAATTGTAGGGATTTGACCAAATATTGCAAACCATTTACCCACTCATTTTCAACCAAAGGCGTGTGATATAAATGGCTTGAATATTTAGACAATAAAAAGTGCAACTTTACTAAAAACGTTTTACATTTTTGCGGTGTAAAACTGGCTGTAAAATAATTTAATATAAAAAAAGCCACCGACCAGCGGTAGCTTTTATTAATATCGTACTATTAATCAATATTATTGCTATCCATTTAAGCAAACACTCAAAAAAGCGGAATACTTAAAGGATAGTTAATATTTAGGCTAATTCCGCTTTTGCTTTTTCAACTAAGGCGGTGAAAGTCGCTGCATCATGCATAGCGATGTCAGCAAGTACGCGACGATCGATAGCAATGTTTGCTTTTTTCAAGCCGTTGATAAGGCGGCTATAGCTTAAGCCGTTTAAGCGTGCACCAGCATTGATACGTGCAATCCAAAGACGACGGAAAGTACGTTTTTTGTTGCGACGGTCACGATATGCATATTGACCAGCTTTGGTCACAGCTTGTACTGCTACGCGATAAACACGTGAACGAGCACCGTAGTAGCCTTTTGCGCGCTTTAAGATTTTTTTGTGACGGCGATTTGCCTGTACACCACGTTTTACACGGGCCATAAATTACTCCAAGATTTTTTAATCATTATTAAACGAATCACGATGTCATCAAATAATTGACTAATAGACATCGTTATCAAATTGCAAAGTCAAATATCTTTAATTGATTAAAGCTAAATGACGATAGGCTATTAGATGTATGGGCACATACGACGAACTGCTGCTTCGTCAGACTTGTCCACCATCTTTAGACCGCGCAACTGGCGAATACGCTTAGCTGATTTCTTGGTCAAGATATGGCTTTTGAATGCTTGTTTACGCTTAAAGCCGTTCGCTGTTTTTTTGAAGCGTTTAGCGGCGCCGCTTCTCGTTTTCATCTTAACTTTCATGATGATTTGCCTCTTTGTCTTTGATAGAACCTGGTCGTCAAATAGTAAAAACGAATAGTCGCTTTAAAAACAAGCACTAAACGGCTATTTGCCTCGAGGTGGGAGGCGCTATTTTAGCAGATAGTACGCTGTTTTGCCAAGGAAAGTTTTAATCGCTACTTTATAGGGTGCGTTAGTTGATATGAAATACACTACGCGCAAAAACGTGCTGCTGTTATAATTGCGCTTTATTTCCTGCGTTAACATATTGAATGTCAGCGGTAGCTGTGTTTAAGTAGGGTTTGAGTGCTATCTTTATTACTTTATACTTTTTACCACTTTCTCATTTCTTTTATAAGACGACTGATAGATTATGACTTTACCTGCTTGGCTTGCTGCCGTAAATTTTAATACTGATGGTTTGATTCCTGCGATTGCCCAAGATTATGTGTCCGGACGTATTTTGATGATGGCGTGGATGAACACCGAATCGCTGCAATTAACTGCCGAAACGCAGACAGCGGTGTATTTTTCGCGCTCGCGTGGCAAGTTATGGCATAAGGGCGAATCGTCTGGGCATACCCAGCGCGTGCATGATATTCGTTTGGACTGCGACGCTGATGTGATTGTACTGAGCGTCACGCAAGCGGGCGGTATTGCATGTCATACTGGCCGCGAGTCTTGTTTTTATCAGCGTTTGGATTTGTCAGGGCAAATACCTGAATGGCAAACCGTCGATAAAGTATTAAAAGACCCAGCAGAAATTTATCAGACAAACGCCGCAGCAAAAGCCACGCCTAAAATTAATGAAGCGGCGGCGGAAAATATAGACCATTCTAACACCCATCAAAATAACAGCCTTGCTACCACTCATTCTATTTTGCAGCAGCTTGATAAGGTATTGGCCGAGCGCAAACGAGCGGACGCTGACAGCTCTTATGTGGCAAGTCTATATGCCAAGGGTCTCAATAAAATATTAGAAAAAGTAGGCGAAGAAAGTACCGAGAGCATTATCGCGGCTAAAGACTTAGCCAATTGCGATGAAAATGTGGATAAAACCCAGTATGACGAAGCGCGTCACGAGCTGATCTATGAGGTCGCTGATGTTTGGTTCCATAGCTTAGTTGGGCTGGCATGGTTTGATATAGAATCAGAAGCGGTATTAAATGAGCTAGGCCGACGTTTTGGTCTGTCAGGTATTGATGAAAAAGCCGCGCGCTAGCGTTTTTTAAGCTTAGCCGTTACCCTGTTTGATTATTGTTGCTTTCACCTTTTTGTCACAAGTGCAGGTTATAATATAATGACGTGTTACTTCGCATAAGCTGTCGATAGCTTTTGTGTACGACAGCAATATTCTATACACTCAAAGTATTTATATAAAGACTAAAAACCAAGACAGAAGGATAGCATCATGGGTAGTTTTTCCATTACGCATTGGCTAATTTTATTGGTGGTGGTGGTGGTCGTATTTGGCACCTCCAAGCTAAGAAATGCCGGTAAAGATTTGGGCGGCGCGGTCAAAGGTTTTAAAGAAGCCGTTAAAGATGAAAATACCGAACATGCCAAAAAGCAAGTCGTGCTCGATCATGATGGCAATGCGCACACTGAAGAGCGCACAACCACTAAGGTTGATGACAAGCATAATGTATAGCATTTAATAATGGCATTGGGACATTATGTTTGATATTGGATTTTCTGAATTACTGCTTTTTGGCGTCATCGCCTTAATTGTTTTGGGGCCAGAAAAACTGCCCCAAGCGGCGCGTACGGCTGGGCAGTGGTATGCCAAAATTCGCCGCACGGTGTCTACGTTGCAGTCTGAAATCGAAGCTGAGCTTGACTTGGCAGAGACGCGGCAGCAAATGCAAAAAGAGCTGGCTAAAATTCGTGAAACTGAAGCTGAAATGCGCCGTGAGATGGCAGAGATGCGCGGCAGTCTGCAAGAATTTGAATCCTCGCAAAACCAGCATCTTAAAGCTGCGCATCGAGTTAATACTGCGAAAGTGGATAGCGCTAGTAATAAAATCGACCATGAAAAAGACGATCATTCATCAGTAACGCCAAAAGAATTTGACTACGCTTACGACCGCTATGACTCCGATAAAAAATTAACAGCGCCTGAACCATTAGAATTACAGAACTCAAATAATGATGCTAATCTGAAAACTGATGTTAACGACAATACCCATCAAATAATCCAAACTGCCATTACCAAACCCTGGGAAAACATGTGGTTTCGTTTGGGCGCTTATGACAAAGCAAGGCGTCTGCCGCAGCCGCCCTACCTGCCCAATTATAAAGCCGATACGTTATTAAATAACCATTTAAATAAACCATCGATTAACAAATCATCAATTCAGCAGGCTTCCGCCAAGCAGCAGGAGAATGATTAGTGGGTTTATTTAAGCGTAAAAAAAGCCGTCAAGAAAAAGTAACGGCTACAGACATCGATGCTATTACAGATGCCGCTGCGCATGATGACTCTGGTGATATCTTAAGCTCAATGGCTGATATGCCGATTACTGAGCATTTGATTGAATTGCGTCGGCATCTGATTAAAATATGCGTCGCGGTACTGGTGATATTTTTGGCGTTGGTCGGATTTTCACGTGAGCTCTATGATTTTTTATCCGACCCATTGGTTGCTCAGTTGCCCGCCAACTCGACGATGATAGCAACCGATATCACCTCTAACTTTATGGCGCCAATACGTCTGAGTATCTTTGTGGCGGCATTTTTGGCAATGCCCTATATCTTGTATCAAATTTGGTCGTTTGTCGCGCCTGGTTTGTATAAAAAAGAGAAGAAAGTCGCTATTCCTGTACTGATGTCTTCGATATTTTTATTTTATGCGGGCGTAGCGTTTGCTTATTTTATTGTTTTAAAGGGCGTGCTTAAGTTCTTTATCATGTTTGCGCCGCAAAACGTCTTACCGATGACAGATATCGACAGTTATTTAAGCTTTGCGCTCAAGCTGTTTATGGTGTTTGGGCTTACCTTTGAGATTCCAGTGGTGACTTTACTATTGATATTGGCGGGTGTCGTCTCCATTCAGAGTCTAGAAGATAAACGTCGCTATATTATCGTCGGCTGTTTTGGCGTTGCAGCGGTCGTTACACCGCCCGACGGGGTGTCGATGTTAATGCTTGCCATCCCAATGTGGTTATTGTTTGAGCTGGGATTGTTTTTGGCGAAAGTTTTAATCAAAGAAGAACGTAAACTGACTTTGACAGACGATATAGAGTTGAAGAAAGAATAACTTTACTTATCAGGCACTTATTCAAAAAGCAGCCAACACGCTAATCTGTTAATATAACTTTCTTATTTAAATCGCTTTCTTATTTAAGTCGCTCAGTACTACCCTCAGTGTTAATGAGTGTCTCAATATCACCGTTATTATCAGCCGTCAGCCATTGTTTATGCAGTGGCTTTTTTTACCGTCGCTAATCTTGACCCCATTCTAGTTTTTTAGGTAGCTTTATTATGTCCGCATCGATGCCAGCTTATATGAGCGATCCCACTGATGAGCAGCTGAACGCGCTAAACATGGCGATGGATCACAAGTCATTTAAAGTGGTCGCTTATGCGGGTGCAGGGAAAACCACGACGCTCAAATTAATTGGTGAGCGTCTGCGCGGTCGCGGCTTGTATTTAGCCTTTAACAAAGCCATTGCCAACGATGCGCGGCAAAAATTCCCCGGTCATGTCGATTGTCGGACGTTTCACTCATTAGCCTACCGTCACGTACCACGTGATATTACCGCTAAATTGTCGTTACCGAGATTTTCACCCAAGCGTTTGGGTGATGATTTGGGCTTACAACCGGTACAAGTACGCCGGCAAATGGATGGGGTGAATAAATATATTACCCTCACGCCAGCGCGCTTGTCGCGGTTTGTCAGTGATGCAGTGAGTAATTTTTGTAGTACCCACGCCAGCTATCCTGCCCCAAGGCATCTTGAATTTCCAAGCTGGCTTGCTGAGTCAGATAGCGAGCAGTTACGCGAAATGCTCTACCCTGCTGTTGAGCAGCGCTGGTTACAGTCGATTGATGCGCGCCATCCGGCTGGTATCGGCCATGATATTTATCTTAAATTGTGGGCACTATCGAAACCGAGTATTCCTGCGGACTTTATCTTATTTGATGAAGCTCAAGATGCCGATCCGTTGATGATGGGGATTTTGACCCAGCAGCCACGGCAGGTGATTTATGTCGGTGACGCCCATCAGCAGATTTATGAGTGGCGCGGCGCGGTCAATGCGATGAAAAAACTGCCGTTGCCGCAAACCTTATTGACCCAATCGTTTCGTTTTGGCGAACCAATTGCCGAGATTGCCAATACCTTGCTCAAAGCTTTACAAGAAGACGTACCATTAAAAGGCAATCCAAATAAGCAATCGTCTACCGAAAAAGGCATGGTACATAGTAAAAAAGATGCCATTCTTTGCCGTACCAATGCTGCGGCGATGTCGCAGTTATTAACTGGTTTAAAACTTGGGCATAGAGTGGCGTTACAAGCCGATACTGATCGTATGCTTAAATTTTGTCAGGCAGCCGAAAACTTAAAAAATGGTAAATCGGCGTATGGCGTGCCCGAACTGGCGTATTTTTATAATTGGGGTGACGTTCAAGAATACTCTGAAACCAATGAAGGCAGTGACCTTAAAACCTTGGTGAAGTTGGTCGATGACCATGGTACCAATGTGTTGACGCAGGCAGTTAACAGCCTAACCCGTATCGAAAATGCTGATTATGTCATCTCAACCGCGCATAAAGCCAAAGGGCTTGAGTGGGGCAAAGTGCAGCTCGATGATGATTTTTATTATGACGTAACCACCAATGCGGTCAAGATTAGCCCAGAAGAGCTGCGTCTGCTCTACGTTGCGTGTACGCGCGCGCAAAGCAATTTAGATATTCATAATATTAAAGACTTGGTATCAGGACTGCAGACGGGTAAAAAGGTGATTTTTGGTAATACTTAATCTGCCCGTCTATCTCTCCCCTCATCGCCTTTGCCGACCTCTTTTTATAACATTGACTCTCCTATCATGAATCATAATCAGCAACTTCAAGCACGCCAAAACACCATACAGCAATTATTTGCCAATTCTGTTCGTCTTCTTGCGCCCATGGAAGGCTTAACTGATCCCTTGATGCGCCAAATCCTAACCCAAATTGCGTCAGACTTGGGTCGTCCTTATGATTGGTCGGTCAGTGAGTTTATTCGCGTCACCCAAACTGTCTTACCAGCACACGTTTTTTATAAATACGTACCAGAGTTGCATCATGATGCCAAAACTGCATCCGGTACACCGATTCATATTCAGTTGCTCGGTAGTGACGCGCAATTGATGGCAGAAAATGCCGCTTATGCTGCCGAGCTTGGTGCGCCTGCGATTGATATCAATTTTGGTTGTCCGGCTAAAACGGTTAACAGCCATCGTGGTGGCTCAGTGCTACTTGATGAGCCTGAGGTGATGTATGAGATTATCAGTGCCGTACGCCGAGCTGTACCCGCGCACCTTCCCGTATCCGCAAAGATTCGCCTGGGCTATACGGATACGAGTCGCATGGACGATATCAAAGCGGCGATTGCTGCGAGCGGCGCTGATTGGTTAACCATTCATGCGCGTACCAAAACCCAAGGTTATAAGCCGCCCGCTTACTGGGACAAAATCCAAAATTTTAATATGCTTGCTATACCAGTGATTGCCAATGGTGAAATTTGGAATAGTGAACACGCACAAAACTGTATGGCACAGTCAGGAACCCAGCATCTGATGCTTGGTCGCGGCGCTGTCACCCGTCCGGATTTGATTGCCGAGATTGATGCCGATAATAACGACACAAAAACACTGACAGCCTTAGCATGGCAAGATTTAATTACCCATCAGATTAAGTTTTTAGAGGGTGCGGCGAAAAACGATGTGGTGTTGGTCGGGCGTTATAAGCAGTGGCTTGGTATGTTGACCAAAGGTTACTCTGAGGCGCAAACCTTGTGGGAACGTATTAAAAGAGAAAAAAATAAAGCGGTGATTATCGCGGCGCTGCAAAATAGCACATGCGAATAAACAGCGCCTTATGATCGATATTGTAAAGGTGTTAAAAATAAAAATCTCAAAGACTTACAGCAGCAATAAGCTAAAAACTGACCCGAATCGCTAAATAAAACAACATCAATGAGCAAGCCATCGAAAGCACCCAAAGAATAGAGCGAAAGGTCGCTAAATTGGTAATATAGGCCACGCAAAACCCAATACGAATCAGCACATAAAGCCAAGCGATGGTATTAATTATCAACTGCGGTACAAAAAACAGCATTGCAACCAATACTGCCGCCAAAAATATAGGCAAGGTTTCATAGCTGTTTTGCTGGGCAGCATTGGCCCGCGCGGCCGCTCCTGTCGTCCCTTGTAAGAAATCACGCGGGTGGGCATTGTCAGCAAAATTAAAACCACCAAGCGCTTTTGCTGTCAGCGCCATCATCAGTGGCAGCAGACTTGCCACCACCATCGCCCAAATAGCCGCTGCGGCACTATCGGGAATCAACCCAAAGAATAGACTCATCAGTATACTCGTCCCTATCCTGCAATCACTTCAAAATCGTGAGTCACATTGACGCCGCCCTGTACCAGCATCCGACTGGCTGAGCAGTATTTTTCGGCCGACAATTTGATGGCTTTTTCTACTTGGCTTTCTTTGACCTCTTGTCCGGTCACCACAAAATGCATATGAATGTCGGTATAAACTGCTGGAATGGTCTCAGCACGCTGAGCGGTCAGCTCACAACGTACATCGGTCACTTGTTGGCGCGACTTTTGTAAAATTGCCACCACATCGTAGCTGGCACAGCCACCAAGTCCTAATAAAATTAGCTCCATAGGACTGGCGCCCTTTTCTTTATCAGCATCGATTTGGACGTTATGTCCTGATGGCGACACACCCATAAAGGCTTTATTTTCTTGCCACGTGACGCTTGCTTTTGACTCTGACATCTTAGATATTCCTTGTTTTAATTGCTACGACTTTGAATGCGCATGCTTCTTAATTCATATGCTTCTTAATTCATATGCTTCTTAATTCATATGCTTTTTAATTTGACATGATTTTTAGTTTGAATAGTAAAGGTTTCTTATTTTCTGAAATACAATCTCTTTTTGAAAAATACTGTCTTTTATTAGTGTAGCATAAGCAAAAACCAGATTTATGACGCTCTTTCCTCGTTTGCCTTTTCTTGTTTACCTTTTATAAACCGCTACCTTATTTATGCTTTAACAATAATATTCGATATTTAAGTATTTATACACCTATCGTTACCGCGACTTATCATTGTTAGAAAAATCTGCGGAATTTACTTACAAAAGTAGAATTATAAGTTACTGATTTTAAAGGATTAATCTTGTGAAACATTTTATAGCAAAATACTGTTACACATTTTGGTTGTTTCTTGGTTTAATAACGGTAATGAATCTTATTTTGTCATAGTACTGATGGTCATCACCCTATAATAACTATGATTGCTGTCGTTGTACCTTGTCGAAATAAGCTATTTTTAAACAATTTAAAAGGGTTTAGTCATGATAGATGCAGACGGCTTTCGCGCCAATGTCGGCATCATCTTGGCAAATACACAAGGGCAAGTTCTGTGGGCAAAACGTATTGGTCACAACGCTTGGCAGTTCCCTCAAGGCGGCATCGACCGCGGGGAGACGCCGATGGATGCGATGTATCGCGAGCTCTGGGAAGAGGTCGGTTTACATCCGCGTCATGTCGATCTACTGGCGGTCACGCAAGATTGGTTGCGTTATCGTTTGCCAAAACGCTATGTGCGTCATGGGCAGTACCCTTTGTGTATTGGGCAAAAACAAAAATGGTTTTTGCTGCGCTTAGATGAGCCGAATACTCAACACATCCGCTTTGATGAGGGTAAACCAGAATTTGACCATTGGCAATGGGTCAGCTACTGGTATCCACTCGGACAAGTGATTCATTTTAAACGCGGGGTATATCGTCGCGCCTTGCAAGAATTGGTGCGCGAACTACCGCTTAAACAAGAACTGATTATTCCAGAACAAAACAACCATTTGTTGGTGGAATAAGTATTCAAATAGAAAACAAATTCCCCTATTGATAGCTATTATTCATAGGGGAATTTTTTTATGTTAGATTTGCCTATGCTGGCATTCACGGCTAATAAGTGCTGCTTTGATTTTTTTGTCTGAACTATCTTCTTTACGTAAGGTTAAAATACTTTGCGTCCGCGTTCCATAGCTTGGCATGGCTGTTTTATTCATACTACTTAAATCAGCAGATTCAATATAAATGGAGGACAGTGCGCGCTCAATCTGCTTAGCGACACCTGTTTCGGGTAATTTATTTTCTGGCGCTGGCGTATTATCTGACATCACGGCAAACGCCGCTGCTTGCCAGTAGTCAAGGGCGCTGTTCTCGCTAATCAATGGCAACACCTCTTGGCGTAACCGACCGCGTAGGCGTTCGGTTTTAAACCACCCTTCTTCTGGCTGACCATTGGATATTACGTACAATCCAGCATATAACGGCGTTGGTGCATGACCACGATTATTGACAATCACCGCTTGCGCCGTATCGCCAATAACAAGGTTAAAACCTGCGTAATCTTGCAAACTGATTTGTCGAGCAAATTCCAATGGGTTTAAAGTGCTGGTCAAAAAATCGGTGACCAATTCGCCACGTGAGCGCTCATCATTACTTGCTTGTACGCCATCACGAAAATTTAACACCGCCGCCCAGCGCCCGTTTTGGTCGTAAAAATCGCCATGTTGCTGTTGATGTATGCCAAGCCATGTGCCGCCACTTTGCTTATCGCGCCCTGCATAAATAGGCTTATCCTCCCATTGATGCAGCGGCGCTGTTGGACGCTGTAAAAACTCATCACGGTTGGACAGTAAAACCAACGGCAACTCATCAAATAACTGCCAAGCAATGGCGACGATACACATAGTTTTCCTTGATATAAATATTAAATTACCAGCGCTTAGTTGGTACTCAGCTTTTTATCGGCAGGGTAGCTGATTTGATACGTCGATTGCAGCACTTGTGATTGCTTACTTGGTAAATCAAATTCCCAAGCGACAATACCTTTATGGTCATTCCAGTCTTTTTGGCTAATCGCTGGGGTGTGCGCCGACGTGACTTTAATATTGTCATCACTGCTCACTGGCTCAGCACTTAACACTTGCAAGCGTACGCTGCGATTGTGCTGATTGGTAAATTGATATGCTTGAGTGATGGTTTTGGTTTGTTGACGGTTAAACACGCCTTTATCGCCTTGTTTATTCTCATCGGTCAATTGCTTCACCAGCAAACTTGGGTCAATACCGAAACCAATACCCTGCTCTTTTAAATTTTGATAATTATAGCGCGACTGCCCGACATAGTTATCATCACGGTATAGCTGCAACGAGCCATCAGCCCAAGCAGGCGTCAAGAACGGCGCGGATGCATACCAATAAGCGGCGGTCTCGGCACTTGGTGTACTGCGTAGCCAAAGCTTACTGGTGCCAGATTGCTCATCAATGACCGTGCGTACGCGCCTGCCATCACTGGGAATACTCACACGCTGCGGCAAGCGATATTCGGTGATGCCATTTTTGTTTTGACTACTCACAGTAAAGCTCGGTAGTGGCGGCATCTCTGCACCGCCGCCATAATTGTCTCTTGCAGAAGCAACAACGACAGGCGATGCTTCCATCTCCATCATCGGCGCTGCATAACGAGCCAATTTAGCTTGTTGCTGCTCTTCATATAATGACAAGCGCTCAACGTGTGGCAGCTGACTGGTAGTCGTTTGATTGGGATTTACGCTGCTTAAAATAACAGGCACGTTGCTCCAATTCTCGCCGGTTCGTTGAGCGATAATGGCGGAGGCGGTAATATTCAGCTGCTTGCTGTCGGTATTTAAGCGCGCTTGATAGGTCGGCTCCCAACTGGCGCCACGCACCTGATAATGTAGTTTAACGGTGCTTGGCGTGCGACTGGCGGTGCGAACACTAACCTGGGTCACGCTATTCTGTTTTGAGGTCGTACTGCCCGCCAGCAGCTGATTGAGCGCATCTTTTGTTTGTGCTTCGCGCTGCTGTAGCTCAACAATTCTTTTATTAATATTGGCTGCTTGCGCCTCTAAATCGCGGGCGTTATTGGCCAATGTGCCAGCCGTATTAATTTGCGTGACCTTGGTCAAATTTTGCAAATAGGCTTTGGTTAAGCGTGCCGCTTCTAATTCAGCACTGATATCGGCAAGAGTGTTTTTCTGGACTTGTACTTTGGCATCGCCTTGATATTGGCCGTATTGACATTGCGCCGCTTGCTCAGCGCTCAAGGTTTCGATACTGACTTCACCGACGTTAACATTACCTAGTGCTTGTACGCTAATGCTATCAGCGTCAATGTTCGGCGATAAACAAGAAAAGACCAGCGTTTGCTCGCCACTGCCGTTGATTGGCAAGGTACGCGTGACACTGGCCAAGCCTTGATAAATAGTGATGTTCTCAATATTGCTCAACGCTGCTTGTGCACTAATAGGAATACATAGCGTCAAACCTGAAGCCATGATGCCGAGCAAGGATAATGTTGGTAAAGGCAGCTGCATAAGGATTCCTTAGAAATTGAAGCACTTTTTTTCATCTTATCGGTTTTTGCTCCGATTTGCTATTGATTCCATGTGCCATTCCCTTCATCCATTTATTTATCGATAAACTTATCATAGTATTCGCAACGGATGAATTTTGCTATTATGGGCCACATTCCATTATCAATAATATGATACCTTTATGATGATTCATCCTCAGTTCGACCCCGTAGCGCTGTCCTTGGGGCCAGTAGAAGTGCACTGGTATGGTTTAATGTACTTATTGGCCTTTGCCGCCGCTTATGGCCTTGCATGGTATCGCAGTAGCAAACGCGATGGCTGGACCACCGACATGGTGTCTGATTTGGTCTTTTTTGGTGCCCTTGGTGTCATTTTGGGCGGCCGTATCGGCTATGTATTGTTTTATCAATTTGGAGAATTGCTACAAAATCCTGCGTATCTGTTTAGGGTATGGGAAGGCGGCATGTCGTTTCACGGCGGCATGATTGGCGTCTTATTAGGCATGTTATATTTTGCCCGTAAATATAAAAAGACCCCTTTTCAGGTGCTCGATTTTATTATTCCCTGTGTACCAACAGGTCTGCTGTTTGGGCGTATCGGCAACTACATCAACGGCGAGCTATGGGGCCGCGTCTCAGACGGTGGCTATAATTGGCTGACTTACTTTCCGCAAGCCGCGGCATTTGATGCGCAGCAATTACAAACCAATCCTGAATTACAATCGTTAATGCTTGAGGTCAATGGCCAGTATTTATTGCCGCGTCATCCATCGCAGCTCTACGAAGCGCTTGCAGAAGGTCTGCTGCTATTTATATTTTTATGGTGGTATTCCTCAAAACCGCGTCCCCGTATGGCAGTCTCGGCTATCTTTTTATTAGGTTACGGTCTTAGCCGCTTTATTATCGAGTTTTTCCGTCAGCCCGATGCCGACCAAGGCTTTATTTTACTCGGCTGGATGACCAAAGGCCAAATATTAAGCGCACCGATGATTATTATTGGCCTAATCATGCTGGTTTATGCCTATAAACGCGGTATTTATGATTGGGGAAAACAGGCGGCTTATTAAGCATTAATTACCAAGTAAGATATTAAAAACACGTTTAAATATTGAATGCTATATTTGAATCAGGCAAAAGAGTAGTTTTATGACCAGTAATTATCATAACAGTAAAAATGAGCAAGCCTATTTAGACTTGCTAAAATATGTCATGACGAATGGCACTGAAAAAGGCGATCGTACTGGCACCGGTACGCTAAGCTACTTTGGTGCGCAGCTACGTTTTGACTTAGCCGATGGATTTCCCTTATTAACCACCAAAAAAGTCCATTTTAAATCGATCGTTTATGAGCTCTTTTGGTTTTTAAGTGGCAGTACCCACGTTGATTATCTGCAAGAAAATAACGTGCGTATCTGGAACGAATGGGCGACCGCTGACCAAACCGCGCGCTTTAATCGTCCTGCTGGCGACTTGGGTCCCATTTATGGTCATCAATGGCGCAATTATGGCGCCACCAAGCGTGAAGACGGCAGTTATGACAACGATGGCGTCGATCAAATCACTGAGGTGATTGAACAAATAAAGACCAATCCCAACTCGCGCCGCTTAATCGTCTCTGGCTGGAATCCAAAGGAAGCGGATCAAGTTGCGCTGCCGCCTTGCCATACCTTATTTCAGTTCTTTGTCGCGGACAATAAACTGTCCTGCCAGCTTTATCAGCGCTCAGCGGATTTATTCCTTGGTGTGCCGTTTAATATCGCCAGCTATGCCTTACTAACTCATATGGTGGCGCAAGTATGCGGCTTAGAGGTTGGTGAGTTTGTTTGGACGGGCGGCGATTGTCATATTTACCAAAACCATCGTGAGCAAGTTGAATTGCAGTTGACGCGCTCGCTGTATGAGCTGCCAACCTTAACCCTAAACCCTGACATTAAGGATATTTTTGCCTTTACCTTTGACGATATCAGCGTTGAAGGTTATGAGTCGCATCCAGCTATTAAAGCCAAAGTTGCCGTCTAAATTTAATCGCTTTACTTTTAAAAGACCATAAAAAGGATAGGTTATGAGCTATGCCAATACCGAAGTTGCCCAAATCGCGGCCATCAGTCGCAATCGCTGTATCGGCAAAGGGAATGATTTGCCGTGGCATATCTCAGCTGACTTGCAGCATTTTAAAAGCATGACGACCAAACAAAGTGACGGCGCGATACAAGGTATCGTCATCATGGGTCGCAAAACCTTTGAGTCGATGGGCAGCAAGCCGCTACCAAAACGTATCAGCTTTATTATCACGACCCAACTAGACTACGCCGCGCAAAATGGCTTGGTCGGTAGTGAAAAAGCATATGTGATGCATAATTTAGACGATGCGCTGACCCAAGCGGCCAGCCTTGCTCATGGTGCGCACCTTGATACCATTTGGGTGATTGGCGGCGAGCGGGTCTTTAGTGAGGCAATGATGTATACCGACCGCGTCGAGCTGACGCATGTCGATACTGATATTAAAGATGGCGATGCCTTTTACCCTGAGCTGCCAAACGAGTTTGTAGTCGCAGCAGAATCTGAGCAAAAACACGATGAAAAAAGTGGCTTAGATTTTAGGTTTGTGACTTATAAAAGGGAAGCTTAATTTCTTTTATCAACTACTTAAAAGGAGAAACAATCTATGGAAAATTAAAAAAGCCCAGCAAAACTAATTGCTGAGCTTAAAAAACTTTTATATAAGATAATCGTGGAAATATAATCAACGTTTAGCTTACTTATGAGTTTGTTTACCTTGGGGAAGGTCTACATACTTTATAGTAATTGCTAATAGATGTCTATGTCTGCACGGTTATGAATTTTCTATCATAATTATGGAGATCATTATGATCATTCAATGCAATTATCCTAAAGCTGTGCATGTTCGTTGGTATTGGCGCTATCGATTTAATCGTTGGGAGCGCGTTTGCGAGCACTGTCGCAGCTATCCAAATCAACAGTTAAGTTTTGATTTTAACGTTTAAATATTATTTAAATAGTTTTCTTCTAAAAAAAGACCGCTGTCCTAAGATAGCGGTCTTTTTTCATTAATTTTTCTACTCATGCAGCACTTTATAAATCGTTTTTGCTAATACCGGACCAATTCCCTGCACGCCAGCCAGCTCCTGCTGCGATGCGCCAAGCAATTGCTGCATACCGCCAAAGTGATTGAGTAAGTCACGGCGGCGCTTTTCGCCAAGCCCTGGTATGACTTCTAGCACCGATGAGGAACGGCGTTTATCGCGCTTTTTACGGTGCGCGGTAATGGCAAACCGATGCGCTTCATCGCGGATATGCATCAATAAATGCAGCGCTTTGCTATCCATCGGCAAGTCAAGCGGCTCGTGATCGATAAAGTGCAATACTTCCAAGCCTGCTTTACGCCCTTCACCTTTTGCCACACTAATGAGCAACGTATCATTGAGAATACCCAACTCTGTGAGTACTTCTTTAGCAATACCAAGTTGACCTTTACCACCATCAATCAGCAATAAATCCGGCAATGGCTGCTTCTTATAACGCCGCGTCAGCACTTGCTTCATCGCCGCATAGTCATCACCACCTTGGATATCATGAATCGCATACTGACGATAATCACGGCGACGCGACCCACCTTGGTCAAAGACCACGCAGCTACCGATGGTCGCTTCGCCCATGGTATGTGAGATATCAAAACACTCGATACGGTCAATGGTTCGATCGGTAACGTCGGCGAGGACGTCTTTCAGTGCACCAAAGCGCGCATGCAACTCTAGATAATCGCCAAGCTTGGTTTTTAGGGCGTTATTGGCATTGAGTTTGGCCAAATCTAACCATTCAGCGCGGTGCTCACGGACGTTGGTTTTAATGACCGTCTTACTGCCAAAGTGGGTAACCAGTGCTTCATTGACCGCTGTTTGATCCGGTAGCTCATGGCTGAGTATAATTTCAGCTGGCAAATCATCGGTTACTTGAAAATAAAACGAAGTAATAAACGCCGATAAATTATCCGCAAGTGGCTCACTGCTATCGATATCGGGAAAATAGTTTTTACCGCCAAGCACGCGTCCGCCGCGCACAGTCAGCACATTGACGCAAGTCATGCCCGCCTGACTGGCAATCGCAATCACATCCGCCTCACCTTCTACGGTATAAACGGCTTGCTTCGCTTGTACTTCACGCAGCATAGAGAGCTGATCACGATAAAAAACTGCCTTTTCAAAGTCTAAGGCTTCCGCTGCGCTCTCCATCTTTTTAATTAACGTCTGATGAATATCACTTGAATCACCTTTTAAAAAGCGAATGGTATTATTAACGTCCTCGGCGTATTCTTCTGGCGACACCAAACCAACGCAGGGCGCACGGCAACGCTTAATCTGATACTCAAGGCACGGGCGCTTACGCTGTTTAAAAAAAGTATTGGTACATTGGCGCATTTGAAACATTTTTTGCATGAGCACCAGCGTCTCTTTCGCCGCATGAGCCGATGGAAACGGCCCAAAAAAGCGACCTTTTTGGTGATTGCCCTTACCGCGCCCATAAGCCAATCTTGGATAGGGCTTATCCGCTGAGATAAACACATAAAGGTAAGATTTATCATCGCGCAGTAACACATTATAAGGCGGACGATGCTCTTTAATCAGGTTTTGCTCGAGTAATAGCGCCTCAGTTTCGCTACGAGTAATAATGGTTTCGATATTATGAATCCGCGCCACCAATGCCCGCGTTTTTGGATGGACAATGGTCTTAGCAAAGTAACTGTTGACACGACTTTTCAGCGATTTGGCTTTGCCAACATAGAGAATATCGCCATTTTTACCCAGCATTTTATACACCCCTGGCAGATTTGGCAGGCGCTGGATTAAATGCTTTAGGCGGGCTTTTTTATCGTCGACGGGACTCGATGCGGAGACATTGACCATAGAATTTTTGACTCTTAAATTAGGGCTTTAACGTTAGTACAGAGTAAAAACAGCACACTGTAAAAACGTAAGTAATATCATATTTATGGGGCAACAGCGGGCATTTTGCAAGCCTAAAATTGGCTTAACCAAAGTCATAAAAAAAGCCAGCATCGAGGCTGGCTTTTTATGGAAAACGTTAAAAATCTAGTGACGGAAGTTTGGCAAAAGCGCTGGAATACCGGGCAACATGCCGACGATAGCCATCACTGTGGTTAAAATGACAAAGGTCACCACAGGAATAATCCAGCGACTCATTTTTGTTAAGCTGGCACTGCGCTCTTTTGAACCAATCAAGCCTAAGTTATCCAGTACCAAAGTAATCGACCAACCAAAGGCTGGATTGACCAAGGCAGAAGCAAAGACGACAATCGCCGCAGACTGCGTGGTTTTACCTTCGCGGGTCATCTCCATGCCCGCTTCAAGTAGCGGGATAAAGACACCAACAATCAATGCCACACACATTACCGGCTCCCAAATGGCTAAATCCATGGGGTAACCCCAAACACCAGCAATAATACAGAATAATCCCGTTAATACCGCACCGGCTGGAATAGGACGCTTCGCAATTGCCGCTGGTACAATATAGGTGCCCCATGAAGAAGCGAAGTTAGCACCGCCAAGCACAGAGCCTGCCACCTGACGAATAGAGGCGCTGGTCATGGTATCATCAATATCCATCAGCACGCGCTCAGTACGTTTTGGATAGCTTATTTTTTGAAAGACTTGATGACCTAAAAAATCCGGCGACCACATAGCAACGGCCAACACCGCAAATGGCAACACCACGATAAAGCTTTCGACAGTCGGCAAGCCTAACATCCAACCAGTATTTTCGCCCCACCAATACATTGGATTCATATTTGGTAGGCCGGGTGCGGTTTTAAAGGTAAAAGGCGCGCCCATCGCAAAGGCAACACCGCCACCTAACAAACAACTGAGTGGCACTGCAAGCCAGCGTTTTTGATAATTCTCTAACAGTGCATATAAGATAATCGTCAGTAGAATCACCACAAAGGCAATATGTGACATGCCAATGCCCTCTGCCCAAGCAAATAGGTTTTTGACTTGGGAGGTGGTGCCAATAAAGCCCAAATACAGCAGTAAGCCGCCACACACGCCTTTACTGGTCAAGTTTGCCAGCAGACTGCCGCCTTTACTAATGGCAAGTAGCAAACCAAAAGCACCGATTAGTAGACCAAAGGCCATCGGGTGACCACCTGCGGCAACGACGATAGGAATGAGCGGAATCAGTGGGCCGTGCGTACCGGCAAGGTTGGCAGTTGGTAGCAGGAAACCTGAGAATAAAATCACAAAAAACGCCACGATAAGCAATTCATAACGCACGTTTTCTAACACAAAAGCATCGCCCAAACCAAGCGGACCAGCAAAGGTTGCAGCAATGGCGCCCACCATCACCACTTTACCGATGGTCGCTGCCATTGCCGGAATCGTATCTTCATACTCAAAACGATAATCGCGGAACGGCAAATTAGCACGCCAACGTTTTGGTTGCATGATTTGCAGTTCATGATTGAGGTAGGCATTACGATTTTTAAAGCTAGCGCTGGGCTTATGTAACTCTACATAGCTGCTTTGCAAATCGTCATTATCAGAAGAGATTGGTTGCTGCGGGTTGCGCCCTGAGGTGGGAAGCTGTGTACCACTCATCACATTTCCTTATGTCAACTGAGGTTTGAGCGGCGTTATTATCCTAATATCGAGTAAATATTAAACCGCCCAAAACAAAATCCCGCTATTGTAAGACATCGTTAAAGATAATGCGAGACTTTCGCCATTAAAAGATACTACCCGCAACGTTATGAAAAATATTTTTTATGACTCAATCGTTCACACTTAGAAAATGGTAATGAATGCAAACAAGATAATGGCTTTATCGTCGCATTTGCCGTTTCGTTACGCTTTAAAACTGGCGAGCTTCATGGTTTTTCACTATGATAAATATCTTTTTATGACTCATTGCTTGAAAACTTACCTTATAAGCAACAATCCTTGCAGTCATACTTAACTTAATACAATAAAAATAACTCATACCATCAGACTAGCAATATCTAAAAAGGGAATAGGAAATATTGATGAATTTACTGCCTAAAAGACTTGAAACGCTTAAACGTAACGCGAAAAAAAATATCATGCCATTACTGACGCCCTACTTGCTTAAACTGCGTATCAACACTTATGCGCCCTACATCGGCGCTGGTATCAAGATTGAACACATGAATTTAGATCAAGGTTTATGCGTGGTCAGCATGGGCTTAAATAATTTAAACAAAAACATCGTCGGCACCCAGTTTGGGGGCAGCTTATACTCGATGGTAGATCCGTTTTATATGCTGATGCTTATGCACCAATTGGGCAGCAGCTACGTAGTATGGGATAAAAGCTCACATATTGAATTTATCGCGCCGGGTAAGAGCAAAGTCACCGCAAGGATCAAGGTTAGCAGTGCTGAAGTAATCGCTATTCAAGAGTTGGCAAAGGATGGCGAGCCCGTCTTTCGTGAATACAGCGTCGATATCGTCGATGAGCAACAAAAAGTCGTCGCTACTGTTACTAAGACTCTTTATATTCGACTGCGTAAGTACAGTAAGTCTAAAGACCAAACCAGCCGCGTAGACAATATTGAGACCTAAAACATTGAAAGCCAACATGTCACGCAAATCTTTAATGAAAACAGCATGAAAGCAGCAATTAAAGCCTAAATAAAAGCGGCAGAAACAAAAACCCCAATCTGGCATAAGCACAGATTGGGGTTTTGTCTTTTTTGGTATGGCCCGCTTATTTATAAATAAACCTATGAATAAGGGCTTGTATCTACTTTCGCCTTGCCAAGCATCAAGCGTCCAATCAGACGACTAAGCGCAGCAAAGCAAACTGGTTCTTAAATACCAGGAGCAGTATCAACTGCTTTAGGTACGCCAGCGTCAGTTTTTTTGTTTGCAGCTGGACGAGCACCAAGTTTTTCGCGGATACGGGCTGATTTACCAGAACGCTCACGTAAGTAGTATAGTTTCGCACGGCGAACTGCGCCACGGCGTTTCACTTCGATGCTATCAATGATTGGTGAATGCAATTGGAATGCACGTTCTACACCAACACCGCTTGAGATTTTACGTACGGTAAACGCTGAGTTTAGACCGCGGTTACGCTTAGCAATTACAACGCCTTCAAAAGCCTGTAAACGCTCACGCTCACCTTCACGTACTTTTACTTGAACCACAACGGTATCGCCGGGTGCAAAGCTTGGGCGCTCAATCAATTGCGCATTTTCGATGACCTGAACCAATGGATGCTTGTTGCTCATGAGAGTTATCTCCTCACATTAGATAATAGAGGCTTGACGCATATCACCTGTTTGTAATAATGAATCATAGCTATTATTAATATCTTGGATTAATAATAACTACAACGTAAATGGGTTATGACCAACGGCCATGATGCTATGACACGTTTTATTGTTGCTCAAAATATTATTGCTTAACTGTTTATGTTTTTAACCGCTATTAACGCTATTTTTTATCTGCTTTTGCCAATGCTTTGAGCCACTTTGCTTGCTCGACCGTTGGCGTAAACGCTTGCCATAAATCTGGACGCCGCGCTTGCGTACGTTCGACCTGTTGGCTAAAGCGCCACTTAGCGATATTGCTATGATGACCTGAAAGTAGAACTTCAGGGACCGCCAACCCAGCAAATTCATGCGGCTTGGTATAGTGCGGACAATCAAGCAAACCATCGACAAACGAGTCTTGCTCAGCGGATTTATCATCACCCATAATATCAGGCAGACGACGTATCACACTATCCATGAGCACCATTGCTGGTAGCTCGCCACCGGTCAACACATAATCACCAAGTGATATTTCCATATCGACATACTGCGTCAGTAAGCGCTCATCAATACCTTCGTAACGACCACATAATAAAATCATGCCGTCATACTCAGTCATGCTGACCACCCTACTCTCGCTCAGCGTCTGTCCTTGTGGTGACATATAAATCACCGGACAGTGCGCACTGTCGACACGGCAACCGTGCTGACGGGCACGCAGGCGGGCATCCTCAATCGCTTGGGATAATGGCTCAGCCATCATCACCATGCCAGGGCCGCCACCATACGGGCGCTCATCAATACGGCGATAATTATCCGTGGTATAATCACGTGGATTGATGCATTCAATCGTGACTTGCTCCTGAGTGACTGCCCGTCCCGTGATTCCAAACTCACGAATCGTGGCAAACATTTCAGGGAAAATACTAATCACGGCAAAATACATCAGATCTCTACTTGCATAAACACTGCGTGAATGACGTTTTTATCAATCAAAAGAAATTACGATTAATAATCACTTTGCCATGCCACAAGCACGGTTTTCTCAGCCAAATCGACCTCAATCACCGTTTGCTTATGCCAAGGTATCAGGCGCTCCTCGGCATCTAAACTGTCTGACGTTGCCGCGACACGCATGATGTCATGGGCTCCGGTTTCAAACATTTCAGTAATATCGCCTAAGTTTTCGTCCTGCTCGTTTATCACGCGCAGGCCAACCAAATCTGACCAATAATATTCGTCTTCACCGGTTTCTGGCAAAACGTTTTGCTCAACCCAAATGGTCACGCCATTCATGGTCTCTGCAACGTTACGATCAGGGACTTGTTCAAATTGAGCGACAATGCCCGTCCCTTGCTCGCGCCACGCCTTTACAGTTAAAGGCTTCATGCCAGTAGCAGTTTTCATCCACCAAGGCTGCATGTCAAAGATTGCCGTGCGATCATCCGTGTCACTAAATACCCACAGCCAGCCTTTAATGCCATAAGGCTTTTTTAGCTGGCCGATTTTCATAAGTGCACTAGCGTTTGGAACAGATGACATAACGGCTAACCTAACGATGACTAAAACAACAATGATAGATAAAGCAATGACTAAAGAACAAGGGTAAATACAGCTCAATCAACAGCGCTAAGCGCAATCAAAAGTAATAAACAGTTAATGGCGCACCCTGGTCAAACCAGTTACGCTATGTTTTCTAAAGTCTGTTGAGACTGCCATAGACCAGCTATCAGCGCCTCAGTGACGGTACAAACTTAAGCAGTTGCTTCAGTTTGAGCGGCAGACTTGTTATAAGCTTTTGCTAATGAAGCAACGCGATCTGAAGGTTGTGCACCTTTAGCGATCCACGCATCGTACGCTTCCATGTTTAGGCGTACTGCTTCTTCAGACTCTTTAGCGAGCGGGTTAAAAAAGCCAATGTTTTCAATGTAACGACCGTCACGCGCGCGGCGTTGATCAGCAACAACTACTTGATAAAATGGGCGTTTCTTGGCACCGCCCCGTGCTAAACGAATAACAACCATGTGAATTCTCTCTTTCGCAGGTATACCAAAAAGGGCATAATTATAGCACAGTCTTATTTTATTGAAAACATAAACCGTGCTTATTTAATTATTTATTAACAATAGCTTAAATGGCAAAGCATGTAAAATACAATTCAAAATATCTTGTTAATTTATAGCGGCAGAATGCTATTTCAGGTCTGGGTCTTCTTGCAAATTGACTATCGTAAAGCAACCTGTCTTACTATTTGATTATGCTATGCTACCAACAATAGCAGTGATAGAAATCCATAAAACATAAGCTTGTAAGCGCGCATACAGCGAGTTACTTTTTATCTAGATATTTAATTTATAGAGACATTCAATAAAAATACCTTACTTACCTGCTTTAGCTGCCATTTTAAAGAAAATCACCTTACCCATATTTTGATTAATTTTTTGGATATATATGACCACCGCAAAATCACAGCCACAGCGCAAAGGTTGGCTCGCACGCTCCTACTCTAACAGTTGGCTCACCACCTTGATGGTCGCTTTTATCGTCATTATTAGCGTCGGGGTGTCGATTTCGTTTTTTTGGCGCAGTCTGTATTTGCCAGAGCTTAAAAATCATGCGCGCTATCTGACCAGTGAATTACGCTTGATGAACAGCGTCAATAAAGACTGGAAAAATGTGCCGGCCGTCCGGCAATGGATTTATCAGCATTCGCATGTGGTGGTGGTCAATAATCCTAGCGATTTTCCGGTGATAGAAGATAAGGCGTTTGTTGGCGTCTTTACCGATGTATTGCAGCGCGAAATTGGCGCGCAACTGGGTCGTCCAGTAGAGGTATATTTTAAGTTTAAACCAACGCCGCAGCTGTGGGTGCAAGACAGTCGCGATACCAGCTTTTGGATTCGCGAGCCGGTGGTGTATTATTCGCAGTACAGTCCCGCTTTATTAGTATTGTTTTTAGTTGGCCTACCAATTTTAACCTTGCTGACCATTATTTTATTAGCGCGGCAATTAAATCGTCCACTACGCTATTTGCAGCGCGCGGCGACCAACTATATTCGCCTCGGCCACGCTACCACTTTACCGACCCATAATGGTCCCACTGAGATCCGCCAAGTCAATATGGCATTTAATCGCTTATTTACTACCCTCAATCAAGCACAAAAAGAGCGGACGATTATGCTGGCGGGTATCTCGCACGACTTGCGCACGCCGCTGACCCGTATGCGTTTAACCGCTGAGATGCTGCCTGATGAATTTTTTCGAGAAGGTTTGATTTACGATATCGAAGATATGGATGCGATTTTGGAGCAGTTTATTTCCTTTATGAAAGACGGTTCCGATGAGCCAGTGCGCCTGACCAATTTGGACACCATATTTAATGAAATTATGGTGCAATTTGCGCCGCTAGAGTTTATTTATCAATCCGAATGTCAAAAAATGGTGCCCGTGCGGCCAATGTCTATCAAACGCTTGGTGATTAACTTGGTCAATAACGCCAAACGTTACGGCAAACCGCCCATTTATTTATCCGCTACCGTGGTGCCGACATTCATAGAAAAAACGGTAGTAGAAGACAGCGATGTAGTGACTGAAAATGAGGTCAATAAAGAAGCAAAAGAGCAGTTATTGATATGCGTGCGCGACTGCGGTGCGGGCGTCGCAGAAGACCAATTAGAGCGTATCATGCAACCGTTTGAGCGCGGGGAGTCAGCGCGTACTACTCAGGGTAGCGGACTTGGTTTAGCAATTGTCGATCGTATCGCGCGTTTGCATCATGGGACGGTCGAGGCCATCAATCATCCAGATGGCGGTCTACAAGTCTGTGTTCGTATCCCACTTATTTCTAAAGTTGCCGGAGAGCCGCCATTGGCTGCTGATAATGATAAACCATTTAATGCTACTACCAATATAGACGACCAATAAAATAAATGAACGTTAAATAAATAGAAATAACAGACAACATCAGAGTGTGGCTAATAACTGATCGTTATTGGCCACTTTAATAGCCCTACTTTTTAGTACCAATAACTGGAGGAATGTACTCGGCACTATTGCTAAAGGTTAAAGGCTGGGTTATTTCTTGCTGCGCAGCCTTTAGCGTCTCAGTGCTGGTTGGCTGCTGCAAAAATAAATAATACCCAAGCGCTGCTGCGTTCAATACCACTAAACCACCAAATAAATACGGCATCCTTTGCCCTCCTTTACTATTAAGCTCATTTCAATCATTTTAATAAATTATCAATATCAATTTATCGGTCATTATAAAAGATTAAGCATCGAAATCGCGTTCACTTTTTTCTTGCGTCAACTCATCGGCAGCAAGGACTTGGGTCAATGGTTTAATCGGCCAAGTCATGACAAAGCGTGCGCCGCCAAGCTCACGGCTCTCGTCTACTTTCATATTGCCATTAAACCAAAAAGCGATACGCGATACGATAGACAAGCCCAAACCATAACCACCTGAGGCACGTGTACGACTATCGTCCAAGCGTGAAAATGGTATAAAGACTTTTTCACGGTCGGCTTCAGGAATACCGTGCCCATCATCTTCTACGCTGACAAAAGCATTGCCTTTTTTCACTCCCGCACTAATGATAATCGTGGTTTCGGCATAACGTAAAGCATTTCCGGCTAAGTTCTGAATCACCCGGTGCAGGTAACGTCTATCCGCAACCGCTGTCACTTTCGCATTTGGCAGATTGGTTACTATCTTAATCGGTTTGCCTAAAGCATTGGTTTCACGCTCAATTTGCTCAAGCAACTCGCGCAGATTGACCGGTTCTAAATCCAGTTTTGGTGAGCCTTCTTCAAGTTTGGCGTACGTTAAAATCTCATCAATCAAACCATTTAACGCTTCGATATCTTCATCAATATAATCACGCTGCATAAAGCGCGAATCTTCATCATCGGTATCTGCCAGCATATCGACAGCGAAACGAATACGTGCAACCGGCGTTCGCAGTTCGTGCGATACTGCCCGCGTCAGCTCGCGCTGCGATTCAATCAAACGCTTAATATGTGCCGTCATCGCATTAAAGGTCGCGGATAGACGCGCAATTTCATCTTGTCCGATAACCTGCACTTTGATATCAAGATTGCCTTTACTGACTTCGTTAACGCCCACTTGAATCAGTTGCAGCTTGCGCTCTAGCGGGAAAATAAGCGCATACACGCCTAAGCTGATCAGGAACATACTGATCAAAATCATACTGACAATCAGATTGAGCGGGAACCAGTTAAACAAAGGTACCGGCCCGATTAAAATCGCCATATCATTGATTTCAGACGGCACGACCACTTTAATCGACGAATTACTTTTACTGGTATTGGTATCTTGTAATAAGATGACGACCTCATCGCGGCGTAAGCGTGCCATTTGATCGGGGTCTAAATTAAGGGTATTGATCGCTCTAAATTCTAATGGAAAAGAGAATTTTTCTTCTAGTTCTGCCAAACGCGCACGCTTATCGGATAAAGTCGCGTAATAAGACAAATCATCGAGCAAAAATACCGCGATAGCGCGTACTTGCTGCTCGGTCACTTGCGAGATACGTGCGGTTAAAACACTCTCGTTGTCTGGCAAGCGATAATAAACATCGGCGTAAATAGGCTGGGCAACATAGCGAACGACGGTATTGCCTTTTTCAAAACGGCGCAGCTCACTGGCATTAAAATCGACCTCGTTAATAGGCACAATGTTAAATTCTGCGCCAAATAAGCTACTAGCATCCGACAGCCAATACTCACGCTGCGATTCGCTTTCTTGATGGGCAATGCCTTCAGCAACGATATGAAAAGCGCCCGTAGCCATATTTTCGCGGTAAGATTGGACGCGTTCTTTATTGATCGTATCCATCAACAATTGCGCAAATAATGCCACACACAAACAGACAATGAGCAGTCCAGCATAAATACGAACAAAGATACTGTGTTTAAGAGAAGAAACTAATGACATACGTGCCGTGACCAACCTAATAAAAAATTATTGATAAAGGAAGAAGAGAAATTCTTGCAGCGCAATTTATCTCATATAATCAAAATATCCTAAAAACGCTACAGTGTTGCTGATATCAATTTTTTGTAGCCTCTGTCTGCGCAGGCACAGCAAGCAAGAAAAATTGATATTAGCAGTACATGATGTATCGATATTACTTTTCACTCACTATACTATTAATCTAGCATCCATAATTATCGCTCAATTAAACCACATAACGCAGCATTTAAGTTTAAAAATTAAAGTTTAGACCATAAAAAACCAGCTTTACGCTGGTTTTTTATTAAAAAGTATTTTAGTAAAGAGAATTGCATTAACAATACGCTGTTAATTGCCTTCTTTAACGAACAAATAGCCTTTACTGCGCACGGTTTTGATACGTTTAGGATTTTCTGGATCATCACCAATTTTTGGACGGATACGCGAGATACGTACGTCGATTGAGCGATCTTGACCGTCATATTCGATACCCCGTAGACGCTCAAAGATATCTTCACGTGACAAGATACGACCAGCATTAGACGCAAGTAACCATAATAAATCATATTCGGCACTGGTGAAATCAACCAATTCATCACCCAAATTCACTGAGCGACCACCGTTATCGATAACCAACTCACCAAACTCAAGACGCTGCGGCACATCTTCTGATGGCGCATTTTCTGAGCGGCGTAATAAAGCACGGATACGGGCAAGCAATACACGTGGCTGCGCAGGCTTAGCGACATAGTCATCAGCGCCCATTTCAAGACCCAAAACCTGATCCATGTCTTCTGTGCGCGCGGTCAGCATCAAAATAGGATTCTGATAGTGGGGACGTACTTCACGGCATACCGTCAAGCCATCGCTACCAGGAAGCATGACATCAAGTACGACCAAATCTGGTTGTTCATTGACAATACGGCGAATGGCGCGATTACCATCGGTTTCAATTGCCACTTCTAAACCATTTTTAACCAAGTAATCTTGGGTCAACATAGCTAAGCGCTCGTCATCCTCAACAATCAAGATTCGGGGGGTGTTGTCTTCTTCATTCGTTGTCATTGTTATATCCTCTAATACATCTTATTTAAAAGCGGTGAAAATAAGAGCGGTAAATTAATAGCACCGTAACTCAATCAATTTGTAAGCCAATACAGGCAGTGACCGTAACACGGTTACAAACTTGGTAGCACAGTATACTATTAAACACACAGCTTCCTATACTATAGCTTATAGTTGGTAACAAAACCTATAAACTACGTCCTATAAAACGTTAGTTTGCGTCCAAAAATTATACCTCTTATTAACTTTAAAAGGCATAGGATAAATTTTATTCAATCATTCTACTGGTCTTATATCGAACCAACGCTTTAAAAGCCGAAATAATAAATGTCGTTAAATATCGTTAAAAAAGCTAATAAACTTTTAAAAGAAAAAACGTGGTTGCTACGCTCTAATATAACCATATATCTGCGTTGCCGCTAGTCACTTTTCCATCATTTTATGAAAATCAGTTTAGTTTTTGATAAATATTGCATAACCTAGGAGATATTTCAAATATAGGCAAAATATCCTAAAAACGCTACGGTATTGCTGATATCAATTTTTTGTAGCCTCTGTCTGCGGCAAGCACAGTAAGCAAGAAAAACTGATATCAGCAGTGCGTGCTGTATCGATATTACTTTTCACTCACTATAGTAAATGTCTGAGCTATGGCAAATATTAAGCGCTAACTACTAAAAAGCTAACTATTAGAAGAACAGGCATAAAAAAACAGTCCCTAATGGACTGTTTTTATGTTTATAACAAAAACTAAAGCGTAACAATGTGCTAGGCGCGGTTTTTATATTTACGAATAGTCTGCAGCTGGGCGACTGATTCTGCCAATGACGCTAATGCCGCATTGGTTTGTACGGTATCAGATTGGTTGACCAGCATTTGCTCAGCTTTCTTACGTGCTTCAACGATTTTACTCTCATCAAGATTGTGTGCACGCATCGCGGTATCAGCAAGTACGGTGACCATTTTTGGTTGTACTTCTAACACACCGCCAGATACATAAATGACTTCTTCTCCACCGTTAGGTGTTTGTACGCGCATCGGACCGGGTTTTAGCAAAGTAATAAGCGGGGTGTGACCTGGCAATATACCAATTTCGCCTTCGGTACCACTAGCTATTAACATGCTAATTTCGCCTGAATACAACTCTTCACGAGCACTTACGACGCGACATTGTAATGTTGCCATACTTAATTCCTTACCATCAAAGCGCGATCAAAAAACATTAAAAACTGCGATGCGTTACTGAGGAGTAGATATAAAGGTTATATTATACCTACTCGTTAGCCCATACCAATACCACTTACGCTGCAGAAGACTTCATTTTTTCTGCTTTAGCAACAACTTCGTCGATGCCGCCTGCCATATAGAAAGCTTGCTCTGGTAGATCATCGTACTCACCAGCGATGATTGCTTTAAAGCTAGCAATGGTATCGCGTAATGGCACATATTTACCAGGAGCACCAGTAAAGACTTCCGCTACGTGGAATGGCTGTGACAAGAAGCGCTGAATCTTACGAGCGCGATAAACGACCAGTTTATCTTCTTCTGACAACTCATCCATACCTAGAATGGCGATGATGTCTTTTAGCTCTTTATAACGCTGTAACACTTCTTGAACACCACGCGCAACGTTGTAATGCTCTTCACCGATAACCAATGGGTCAAGCTGACGTGAGGTTGAATCTAGTGGATCAACCGCAGGATAGATACCTTGTGAAGCGATATCACGGCTTAGTACCACTGTCGCATCCAAGTGAGCAAACGTCGTTGCTGGTGATGGATCGGTCAAGTCATCCGCAGGTACATATACCGCTTGTACCGAAGTAATTGAACCTGATTGCGTTGAAGTAATACGCTCTTGCAGCATACCCATCTCTTCAGCTAGCGTTGGCTGATAACCAACCGCTGATGGCATACGGCCTAGCAGTGCCGATACTTCAGTACCCGCTAGCGTATAACGATAGATGTTATCAACGAACAATAATACGTCACGACCTTTGCCAGTGGCAGGATCTTTGGTATCACGGAAGTACTCAGCCATGGTCAAACCAGACAGTGCAACACGTAAACGGTTACCTGGTGGCTCATTCATCTGACCATATACCATCGCAACTTTAGATTTGCTAAAGTCTTCAACGTTGACAACACCAGCCTCTTGCATTTCGTGATAGAAGTCGTTACCTTCACGGGTACGCTCACCGACACCAGCAAACACGGATAGACCTTCGTGTTTAAGGGCGATGTTGTTGATCAACTCCATCATGTTGACGGTTTTACCAACACCAGCACCACCAAACAGACCAACTTTACCACCTTTCGCAAACGGGCAAAGCAAATCGATAACTTTAATACCAGTCTCTAGCAGCTCAGTACTGTTTGACTGTTCTGCATAGCTTGGGGCTTCACGGTGAATAGACCAGCGCTCATCTGCTGCGACCGGACCTTCTTCATCGATAGGACGACCAAGAACATCCATGATGCGACCTAAGGTACCCATACCGACTGGTACAGAAATAGGTGCGCCTGTGTTGGTCACTGGTAGGTTACGTTTTAAACCTTCGGTTGAACCCATCGCAATAGTACGTACGATACCATCACCTAGCTGTTGCTGTACTTCTAGGGTGGTTTCAGTGCCGTCTACTTGCAAGGCATCAAAAATTTGAGGAACTTCGTTACGGTCAAACTCAACGTCAAGAACCGCGCCAATAATCTGTACAATACGACCGCTACTCATTGCGTTCTCCTTGAACTTCTGTATATAGTGGGTTTTATAAAGGGTTTCAATTATGAAACAGCAGCAGCACCGCCAACGATCTCCGAGATTTCTCGGGTAATCGCCGCTTGACGCAGCTTATTATAAACCAACTGTAAATCGTTAATTAGGTCACCAGCATTATCTGTTGCCGCTTTCATCGCAACCATACGTGAAGACTGCTCAGAGGCAATGTTTTCCATTACCGCTTGATAGACAATCGACTCGATATAGCGACCAAGTAATTCATCAATCAAGGTTTTAATGTCAGGCTCGTAGATATAATCCCAGCTCAGCTCTGTTTGTATACCACTTTCTTCATCACCAAATGAACCCTCTGGTAAAGGTACCAATTGGTTGACAATCGGTTTTTGAGTCATGGCGTTGACAAACTGGTTATAGACCACATAAATACGGTCTAATTTACCGTTGCTATAGTCTTCTAACATCGCTTGCACTGGCGCGTTTAATTGCTCAAACGTCGGTTTATCACCATAGTCAGTAACGGCTGAAGTGACTTTACCACCGAAGTTTTTAAAGAAACTCACGCCTTTAGCACCAATAACGGCAAACTCGGCTTGTACGGACTGGTCTTGATACTGCTGAATGCTTTTAGATAAAGCTTTGAATAGGTTAATATTCAAACCACCCGCTAGGCCGCGATCTGATGTGATGACGATATAGCCAACTTTATCAACGGGACGCGAGACCATATATGGGTGTTTGTAATCTGATGAGGCATGCACCAAATGCGAAATAACCCGGCGCATACTATCAGCATACGGGCGACCCACTTCCATGCGCTCTTGGGCACGGCGCATTTTACTAGCGGCTACCATTTGCATAGCGCGAGTAATTTTCTGGGTACTTTTAATACTGGTGACTTTGGCACGTATCTCTTTTAAGCTTGCCATAATGATTCCAATATAAGAGGGTTAAAAAGCATGGGCGTATGCAACAATCATTTAATATAAAACACTGAACTTATCGAAATAATGTCTTTACATCTTGTGGCATGACGCAATCTTAGACCTTTATTGGTTAAAATAGCGGCGCGATTATCTTAAAGGAAAATCTCTATACTTAAAATTTTTCAGATAATACGCCACTTTTTGCGCTCTAAAGCAGAGCGCTAACCACTTCAGGTTTAACCCGTTAAATTAATAACTGTGATTTTGTTTAAAGGTCTCTAAAGATGACTTTAAACGACCTGCGATATCATCATTATAATTCGCAGTGTCATCAATCTCACGCATCAATTCACTCTGCTCATCATGCATATAGCGTAAGTAAGCTTCTTCAAAAGAACCAATTTTTTCAACAGGAACGTCTGCTAAGAAGCCTTCGTTCGACGCATAAATAACGGCGGCTTGCTCAGAGATAGACATTGGCTGATATTGTTTTTGCTTCATCAATTCAGTCACGCGCTCACCATGATCAAGCTGTTCGCGAGTCGCATCATCAAGGTCTGATGCAAACTGAGCAAATGCTGCCAATTCACGATACTGAGCTAATGCAGTACGGATACCACCAGACAGCTTTTTGATAATCTTCGTCTGAGCAGCTCCACCAACACGCGATACCGAGATACCAGCGTTGACTGCTGGACGGATACCTGAGTTAAATAAGCTAGACTCTAAGAAAATCTGACCATCAGTGATTGAAATCACGTTGGTTGGTACGAATGCAGAGACGTCACCAGCTTGAGTTTCAATGATAGGTAGCGCGGTCAAAGAACCGGTTTTACCAACCACTTCACCGTTGGTGAATTTTTCTACGTATGCCGCGTTTACGCGTGATGCACGCTCAAGTAAACGTGAGTGTAAGTAGAATACGTCACCAGGATAGGCTTCACGACCTGGCGGACGACGTAGCAATAGTGAAATCTGACGATAAGCAACGGCTTGTTTTGATAAATCATCAAAAACAATCAGTGCATCTTCGCCGCGGTCACGGAAGTATTCGCCCATCGTACAACCTGAGTACGGTGCGATATATTGAAGTGCTGCTGGTTCTGACGCTGAAGCGACCACCACAGTGGTATATTCAAGGGCACCAGTTTGCTCAAGCTTACGTACCACGTTAGCAATGGTAGAACGTTTTTGACCGATTGCGACGTATACACATTTAATACCAGATGCTTTTTGCGCAATGATCGCATCGATAGCCATCGCGGTTTTACCCGTCTGACGGTCACCAATGATAAGCTCACGCTGACCACGACCGATTGGAATCATGGTATCAACGGCTTTATAACCAGTCATGACTGGTTGATCAACTGATTGACGGTCGATTACGCCTGGGGCGATTTTTTCGACTTTATCAGTCATCTTGGCATCGATAGGACCTTTGCCATCAATAGGGTTACCTAACGCATCAACAACACGGCCTAGCAACTCAGGACCTACGGGTACCTCCAAAATGCGACCAGTACAATAGGCTTTTTGACCTTCTTGTAGTTTTAGGAAGTCGCCTAATACTACTGCACCAACAGAATCACGCTCTAAGTTAAGCGCCATTCCGTAGATTTCACCTTCAAACTCAATCATTTCGCCGTACATGGCATCTTCAAGACCATGAATCTGCACGATACCGTCAGATACTTTGACAATCGTGCCTTCATTCTTTGCAGTTGCACCCGCATCAAGGTCTTGAATACGCTGCTTAATCAGATTACTGATTTCCGCTGGATTCAATTGTTGCATTGCCTTGTTTCCTTTAATTTATGATAACCCGCCACTGACTTAAATGCTCTTATATCACGCAAGCTTTAGTAAGCTGCACGGATGATTGGCATTAGGCCGTTAGCTGTGTTTTTAACTGTTGTAACTTGCCACGCATCGAATCATCGATAACTTTGTCACCGACTTTAATCGTAGCGCCCGCCAATAGACTTGGATCAACCGACTCGTGAATCACCACGCTCGCATTGAGCGAGTCAGCAAGACGCGTTTGCAGCGTCTGACGCTGAGCATCAGTTAATGGATAAGCAGAGGTCACATAAGCGTCAAGCTGCTTTAAGCTTATTGCCTTGTGACGGCGATAATGCTCATAAACTTCAGGAAGCAGCGCCAGACGCTCTTGTTCTGATAACTGTTTAACGAAGTTACTAAGTGCTACTGATACTTTAGGATAGCTGGCGTTTTGGTCATGACGAGCCCCTTGGGTCTCACCTAATAACTGCTTAAAAGCAGAATCATTCGCGCTAGCTACTTGCGTATCATAAAGATCGACCAAAGCAGCTGACTTATGCTCAGCAGAAACAGCTGGATTGTCTAGCCAAGTACTGAACGACTTGTCATTGACAACGGTAGCGGCAATAAATAAGAAGTTTTCCCACTCATTTACTACCCCGTTTTCATTGGCATAGTCAAACGCGGCTTTAGCGTACGGTCGTGCTAAGGTTGATAAGTCAGCCATGATATCCTCACAATTACAGCTTCGCCGCCAGTTGGTCTAACATACTGGCATGTTTTTGCACATCGACTTTGTCTTGCAAAATCTTTTCAGCACCAAGTACAGCCAGTTCAGCAACTTGGGCACGCAATGATTCGCGCGCTTGATTGATTTCTTGGTCGATAGAGGCTTGCGCTTGTTGACGAATGCGTTCGCCTTCCGCTTGGGCTTGCAATTTTGCATCTTCAACAAGCTGATTGGCGCTCTTGTTCGCTTGCTCAATTAGCGCAGCAGCTTTAGTTTTTGCAACATCAAGCTCCTGCTGTACATTTTGCTCCGCGGTCGCTAAATCTGCTTTTGCTTTTTCTGCGGCGTTTAAGCCTTCAGCAATTTTACGCTGACGCTCATTAATGGCACCGATAAGTGGTGGCCACACGAATTTCATGCAAAAAATCACAAATATTGCAAAAGCAATGGCTTGACCGATGAGGGTAGAATTGATATTCACGTGATCACCTCTTTGTTAATGAAAAATCAGTTTCATTGATCATATTTGATAGCCAAACTTTGGCTATGTTTAATATACAAACTTTGACCACCAAACATTTACAACTGAGCTTTCTGATTAACCTGCTAGAGGGTTAGCGAACAACAATAGCATAGCAATACCAACACCAATCATCGGTACGGCATCAAGTAGACCTGCCACGATGAACATACGAGTTTGCAGTTGTGAACCAAGTTCTGGTTGACGTGCAACACCTTCTAAGAACTTGCCGCCTAGAATAGCAAAACCAATGCCTGTGCCAAGTGCGCCAAGACCGATAAGCAGTGCTACTGCGATAACTGTGTAACCACCTAATACTGGATCCATTGATGTATCCTCATTTACCTATTGAATGTATAATTAATGTTCAGTTGATGATGCAAGCGACATATAAACTATCGTCAACATCATAAATACGAACGCTTGAAGGGTAATAATTAAGATGTGGAAAATCGCCCACGGCACCGATAACGCCCATTGAATCCAAAACGGCATCAGGGCAATCAATACGAAGATTAGCTCCCCAGCATACATGTTACCGAACAGACGCAAACCTAGTGAAATGGGTTTGGCAATCAAAGTAACAAACTCTAAGATAAAGTTGATGGGGATTAAAATGATTTGCATGATTGGGTTTTTGGCGCTAAACGGATGCAGTGTTAACTCACCAATAAAACCACCCAACCCTTTTTCTTTAATACTGTAGTAAATAATCAGCGCAAAGACAGAAAATGACATGCCTAGGGTGATATTAGGGTCAGTCGTTGGCACAATCTTGAAGAACACGTGATGTGGATCATGACCCATCGCAGCGCCAACTTGACCTGCTAGACTTGGAATGAAGTCGATAGGCAATAAATCCATCAAGTTCATCAAGAAAATCCATACAAAAATGGTCAACGCTAGCGGCGCAATCAATTTTGACGTACCACTATAAGAATCGCGAACGTTGTTATCAACAAACTCAACGATCATCTCAACCGCTGCTTGAGTTTTGCCGGGAACGCCTGAAGTAACTTTTTTGGCAACCATCCAAAAGATGGCACAAAATAAAATACCCAGACCGATTGACCATAACATGGAGTCAAGATGGATAGCTTTAAAACCCATTAATCCTGCTTCTTCAGCAGTATGGGCAACTTTCCAACCTTCGCCCGGCAGATAGCCGTACGTCCAATTCGTTAAGTGGTGAGAGATATATTCTGATGATGTTTGCTCGGATGCCATAATGTAAGCTTCTTATTAATCAACGATTTAATCAACTACCAAAAAATATGGTTGTCATCTGATGAGGCGTTGGCGGTTTTATTTAATCTGCATTAAGCAAATCCAGAAAAACACTTACAGCCCTCATGTAACCAATAACATCCAACCCATAGCTCTATAACTACTCTGTTATTCTTAAATAATTAAGCGGAATAACCAATTTTTTTATTGCGGCGGCTCAATTTGATAGTCATGGATAAATTTTAGCTATCAAAAAAGGGCGCACGATTATTCATTAATGGCCCTTGCATATCTACGCAAATTTTTAAGTATGTGTTTACTTGTCTCGCTTTACTTTCCTCACACCCAATACGGTGCTCAGCAGCAAGACAGTTAGCTGTCTATATTAATGCAGCGTTGTAATCGTGTAAAGTCAATTATGACTTTTTTATTTACGGTATGAATACGTTAACCGCTGTTAACGTTCGCTACTATGGCTTTGCGTCTATCCATCAAAGCCGATAATTTAATTGTATTTGAACACTCTACTTAGAGAGAGGGTTACTTATCGCGATTTTTACGCTTAGATCTAGTTAAGCGTCTTTATTCATACTTTTATTGTAAAAACAGTTTTCAGTCACTTAATCATTGGTTGATGACTTTATAACAGTAATCTTAGAGAAGCTGGACCGCAGGATGACAAATGTACGTGCTGTATTATTGAGCTATTAAAATTATAATAGGTTCTAAATCTAGCGTATCTGCCACAACATCCAACTGTGACTAATCTGCATTACCATAAAACCGACGAATAGCGCAGGCGCTGATAGAGGTTGTATGGTAATAAAAATTAGTGCAAAACCACATACGGTCAGTAGCCATTTGACCATTTGACCACGATATAGCTGGCTGACAATGTGTCTGCGCGCGCGATATCCGGTATACCAAAAGATAAATCCAGCAAAGACCGCTTGGGTGGCAAAACTGAGTAGCGCCCCAATAGCGTTGCTCTTTGCAATAACAAGCGTATTGCCGTTATTACCCAACCAAGTAACATCTACTATCCAACCGAGCACAATCAGGATAAATAAAATCCATGCTTGGCGTTTTAGATAAATAGCAATCTTATCTCTTTGGGTGCGTTTGGCAGGTTTGGTCATTGATATTTCTATAGCTCTATAACGTGGGGACAATGCCACACCGTTGCGACAATATTATCCGTGAATGGCTCACTCTACAGACGTTATCTTTTAACCAAAATAAAACGCCACTTATTATAGGGAGCAAGCAGATTTTAAGCAAGTGAAATATGCCTTTTATCAAGCATTTAGTTATTTAGCGCTGAAAATCTCTCTACAGAGTCAATAAAGTAGCGCTAATCACCTCTAAATTCACCTATTCTACCGTTAATTTAACTTACGTCATTTCAAATAGCTCAAAAGCTCAGCTTGCCATTAGAACTTGACCGCTACTTTTGACCCTTATTTAGGAAATACACTGACGGATTTGCTGCGCCATTGTCTGCCAACCACTAATAAAATCTTTACTGTTGCTCATATCTTCCGCTTGCACGCTACTTTTAACCGGTTGTAATTTCGCCAGCAAACCTTTAGCAGGCTGATTTGGGCTGACCAAGCACATTTGTTTTGCTGGGCGCTGCTCATTTAACCAGCGTAATTGACTGGCTTTTGGCGCTAAATGATGATCGGTACTTAAGCTGCCAATTAACTGAAACTTGGCGCTGTCTTCCATATATTGATAAGCATCATGATATGCCCAATACGGCAAAGGTTTTTGCGCGTGGTTTGCATGAGCTGCCGCCACGGCTTTATTCATGCGCTGGGCAAATTTTTGCGCATTAGCATGATAGAGCTTTTTATATTGCGGATTGGCATGACTGTGAATGACAGCAAGCGCTCGCGTAATGGCTTTAGCGTTTTCAGGATCGAGCCAAATATGCGGATCGAGCGTGCCAGCAATGGCTTTGCCTTTAACATCGCGCAGCGGATGACGATTAAAGGCGTCGAATTTAAATAACGCAATCGCATTGGGCGCGCTATTGAGCGTGGTGGCGAGGTTGTTTTCTAGCGGCTCGCCAAACCAAACCACAAACTTACTGTTTTGAATCGCCTTGATATCGCCGGGACTGATACTGCCGTGATGTCCGACCTCCCCTGCTTGCAATAATTGCTTGGCTGATGGCGCGCCTTCCGTCACCGCTTGGCTTAATAAAAACAGCGGATAGTTACTGACGCTCACCGTTGCCGCTTGCGCGCTCATCATGAACGAGGCAAATATAAGCACGCTAGTTATGAAAAATCGCTGTAAGCGCAGAGTTAAATGCATAAAGTTTTTAAATAATGGAATCATAATGGCGGCTTTTAAGGTTCAAGGATAATTGGCAAAGGTAGTTATAAATATTTTGCAACGTTATTCTGGTATAAAACAGCAGACCTGTGAATAAATGCAAAGGACTTCTCTGTTTTGCGTTTTAGTATGTTATACTATAACAATATAAAAAACCATTATAAAATATCCATTAATTAAAAATACTGTCCATCACACCGCTAGGTCATCTTTAGGAGTTTGCTGCATGTCTACTCATTCATCTGTTTGCGCTCATATCCATGATGTGCAAGATTTTACAGCGTCCGATGTCAATGAGCGTTTACTAGCAGCCAAAGAGCAATGTCGCTCAAGCGGCGCGCGCTTTACGCCGCTGCGTCAACAAATCTACCAGCTGGTGCTAGAAGCCAATAAACCAGTGGGCGCTTATGATTTAATCACCCAATTGCAGCAGATGCGCCTTACCGAGCCTGAAGCAGAAAGTGATAGCTCGAGCCATCAAGCAAATAATCAAACGCCAAAAAATGTCGCGCCGCCGACGGTTTATCGCAGCTTGGAGTTTTTATTGAGCGAAGGTTTGATTCATCAGCTAACCTCGATTAATGCTTATGTGCCTTGTTGTCATCCACGCGCCCAACATACAGCAGCGTTTTTAATCTGTGCCCAGTGTCAGCGGGTACAAGAATGCAGCAGTTTGCCGGTACAAGAAATAATGAGCTTTGCAGAGCAAGACGTTGGCTTTATGGTCGAGCGTAGCGTCATTGAATTGAGCGGTCGTTGCCAAGCGTGTCAGTAAAATAACGGTTTGCTTATATTTTTGACCTGAATTTTAGGTTTACGCTTTCATGCTAAATTATTATTCTGTCATTTCTTAATTATCATTAATACATCAGTACTGCCCTATGAGCCTAGCAATTTTACCAACCAAGCCCTCTGCTATGAATATAAGCGATAAAACCATGCCTAACGCGGCTAAACTGCTGAGCTTAAGTGATATCAGTTACCATATCGGGCAGCAACGTATCCTCTCGCATATCGATATTGATATTGCTGTTAATGAAACGGTCAGTCTGATAGGTCCTAATGGCGCGGGCAAATCCACCTTAGTTAAACTAATTTTAGGTTTAATCGAACCGACGAGTGGGCAGATAACGTCGCACCAAAACTTGCAACTTGGCTATGTGCCGCAGCGCTTTGCCGTGCCGCCTATTTTACCGTTACGCGTTTGCGATTTATTGGCACAAGCCGATAAAAAACGCCTAAGCGCTGAGCAGCGGCAATTTATCTTTGATAATTTATCGTTGACGCATTTATTGTCTCGGCAAATGCTGCATTTATCAGGCGGTGAAACCCAGCGAGTATTATTGGCGCGTGCCTTATTAGACAAGCCCAATTTATTAATTTTAGATGAGCCGATGCAAGGACTAGACCCTGATACCGAGGTTTGGCTCTATCAGTTTATCGATGAGCTGCCAGCATTTTTGCGCTGTGCCATGCTGGTGGTTTCACACGATTTGCATTGGGTGATGAAAGGCAGTCGTCGAGTCATTTGTCTGAATAAGCACATTTGCTGCGAAGGGCAACCAAGCGAGCTTGCGATTAGTTCGGAGTTTCAGAAGCTTTTTGGCCATCATTATGAGCAGCCTTATGTGCATCAGCCGCACGCTTGTGAGCACCATGCCCCAAGCGAGATATAATTAAAAAACCAAGCTTTTTAGGCAAATTGCCTTGTTCCTTTTATAAAAACGTTACGGATATCTATTATGACCGCTTGGTTAGCCATCATAGCTCCTGCTTGGATTGCTGGTAGTATTTTAGCGCTACTTTCTGCGCCTTTAGGCTGCCTAGTCTTATGGCGGCGCATGGCATTTTTTGCCGATGCCTTGGCACATGGCACGTTACTTGGTGTGGCGTTGGCAGTTTTGTGGCAATTACCGATGGGCATCGGTATTGGCATCGTCAGTATTTTAGTCGTACTGGGCTTGGTATTCATCGATGATGAGCGTCTGCCAGTCGATGCAGTGCTGGCCGTGGTTGCGGTATCGCTGCTGTGTTTAGGTTTATTAACCTTGACGCAGCTTACCGATCAGCAAGCCAATGTTTTAGGTTTTTTATTTGGCAATTTGCTCGAGCTTGACTGGGCAGATTTGCCGTTGATTGCAGTAAGTGTTTTGGTGGGCTTAGGATTACTGATTTATATATGGCCTGCACAAATCAAGCTTGCCACCCACGAAGCTTTGGCACGCATTCAAGGGATCAATCCAACACGCCAGCGCTTGTTTTTTATGGGCGTATTGGCAGGGTTTTGTGCTATTGCCTTGCAAGCGGTTGGGAGTTTATTAATCAGCGGCCTATTGGTGTTGCCAGCATTAACAGCACGTTTATGGTCGGCATCACCAAAACAAATGGTTGTTATCTCTTTAATCATTGCCCAGCTTGGCGTCACGCTTGGCGTTTGGGGCAGCATTTGGCTAGATATCCAAACGGGGCTTGCTATCGTTTTGGTACTGGCTATTTTATTTTTTGTGGCGCTCATTATCTCAAAGCTAATAAGCAAAAAATCAGGATCCGAATCCATCTTGGCAAAATTCTGGTCCCCACGCCGTTAGCGTTATTCACATATAGCATCAGATTTCTAAACGTCTCAGCCATTACATTTAGGTCGTGATTTTGATATTTGCTTGGCCTTTGTCGAACTTTATTTCATCAATATTGCTAGAGCTTTAATGCCCATTATGTTATAAACTTTCCTGAATACTATCAATGCGATAGTTGGTGAATATTTGGTTTAATAAATTCTTGGTGTACCAATCTAAGATGTTTTTTTAACGAATGTTTTCGTTTCATCATATTTTAATTTATTATCGTTTTGCTTGATAAGGGACTAACCCCCATGCTTAGCTACTACCCCGCCAGCGCAGTCAGCACGCCCGACGGACAAGTCAATGTTTTGCAAATTACCGATTTGCACTTATCCTCCCACGTGCCTGCGGCGGCTGACGAAACCAGTAGTGAAGTAGCGGTTTGCCAATACAATTTTGAGGCGATTATCAAGCAAGCGTTGAGCGCAGAGCGGCGCTGCGATTTGATTCTCGTGACAGGCGATTTGGTCAATAAAGTACAAGCAGAGATTTACGATCATATTTTTGACGTATTGCAAGCAACGGGTATTCCTTTTGCTTGTATCGCCGGTAACCATGACGTTACCGATGAAAACAACAGTGAGTTGCCATTTTTTCAGCGTGAACTGATTGCCAGACCCGCGGACAGACGCTTATTGAACCGTCATGTTATCGAAACCGACCATTGGCAGTTGTTGTTAATAGACTCTTCGGTGACAGGCAAGGTAGAAGGTGAAGTGACGCTAAGCGACATTGATTGGCTCTGTGAGCAGCTAGAGACATGCGCGAAGCCTGCGCTTATTGCGCTGCACCATCATGTGATAGCGGTCGATTCAGACTGGATTGATCAGCATATGGTGGAAAACGCCGATATTTTTTGGCAACGGCTGGCAACATTTGAGCATCTTAAAGTCATTATTAGCGGGCATACCCACCAAGAGCAAGTCCGCCATCGGCAAGGAGTTACCGTCTACAGTACGCCCTCTACCTGCTATCAGTTTAAGCCTTTTGAAGATGATTTCGCTTATGATAAAAGAGCCCTTCCCGGCTATCGCTGGTTGCAATTAGCCAACAATGGAGAGGTTGCAAGCTGGGTTGAAAGACTAGATACTTGACAACCAGTTTTATTGGCAAAAATTTGGCTAGTATTTAGCTAGTATAATACCGCCAGAGTGTGTATGTTATAGGGCTAGCTAAAATTACTGGTTATAGACAGCCACAGCGTGATTGCTAATACTAGCAACCTAACCGTAAAGCTAAAAATGATAAATAAGTTATATCATAAATAAGGTAAAAAATGAGAACGGTCTACATTTAGACAAGATTATAATAGCTAGGACGGCTAAATTGACCACAAGCTAAGTTTCCACAGTCAGTGATTTGTAGCTTTATTTAATGGCTAGCATTTAAATAAAAAGATTGATAACAATATACCTGACCATTGATAATCGATAAATCGCTAGCAGGATATCGAAATAACCGTATGTTTAGATCAGCTGTGTTACTTGTGTCACTAAGTGGTAAAACGCATATAAAAGAAGCCATTTATAGCGTTTGGTAAATTGATAACGTCTTGTCTGTCGATAGGTCGTTTTATTGAATTAATTTGAAAAAGTAGGATACCCATATGAGCACCCTGACCCCAAACCCAAATCCAAGTGATGTAAAGTTCACCCCCTATGCGCCTGCCGAAAACGAAGAATACATGTCGGATGAGCAATTGGCGCACTTTAAAGCCATTTTATTAGATTGGAAGCATCAATTGATTGGCGAAGCAGATCGTACCAAGACTTATATCCAAGATGAGTCCAGTGCCATGCCTGATATCAATGACCGCGCCACTCAAGAAGAAGAGTTTGCCCTAACCTTGCGTACGCGCGACCGCGAACGTAAGCTGATTCGCAAAATTGATAAATCTATCGCTGAAATTGAAAACGAGGATTATGGATTTTGTGAAACTTGTGGCGTCGAGATTGGCCTGCGTCGTCTTGAAGCGCGTCCAACCGCGACCCAGTGCATTGACTGTAAAACTTTGTCTGAGATTAAAGAGCGTCAAAACCAAGGCGCTTAAATCCAGCCAATTTAACAGTCATTAATCATGTAAATACAAATACGAGCGACCATTCATTGGTCGCTCGTTGCGTTTTACGGCGTTATTTTTTATTAAATAGCTTTTAGTGGTTGACACGGCACCAACAAAATACGCATATTTAGCAAATATCTTTTTGGCATCGATTTACTTATTCTATCTATTTCTACTTTAGCTAAGTGTCTATTTTGAAAACATCTGCTACCTCTATGGCAAACACGCCTATTAATCTTACTCTGCCCCAACCTATTGGCCGTTTTGCGCCGTCACCAACCGGTGAGCTGCATCTTGGTTCCTTAACCACCGCGCTTGCCAGCTTTTGTCATATTAAATCTCTTGGTGGCAAATGGCTACTGCGTATCGAAGACACCGATACCGAGCGCTGTGATCGACAGTTTACCGAGCAGATTTTGATGGATTTAGAAGTGCTTGGGCTGCACTGGGATGGCGATGTCATCTACCAATCTGAGCGCCTTGATATTTATAATGATTATTTATCTTCAAGCTTATATCCGCTGACTTACGGCTGTCAATGCTCGCGTAAAAGCCTTGAGCGTTATTGGCAGCAAAAAGCGATGGGAGAAAGCATAGACGCAGAGCAGGCACAGGAAAAACTGCTGAACAGGCAACGCTATCCGCGCTGTTGTCTAAATGCCAATCTTGATAAAGAAAAAAACAAACTGCGTATACAGCTACCAGATTACCGTATCGGCTTTAAAGATGGTATTCAAGGTGTGCAATGGAGCAATCCGCAGCAAAGCTTGGGAGATATGGTGGTGCGTCGCCAAGACGTCATGATCAACTATATTTTGGCTGCTAGCCTCGATGATGGCTTGCAAGGTGTGACGCATATTATGCGTGGCTTGGACATTTTACCGATGACCACCGCGCAAATTAGCATTATGCATGCAGCGCATTTGCCAGCCATCGATCATTGGTATCATTTGCCATTGATATGCAGTCCTGACGGTCAAAAGCTCTCTAAACAAAACCTTGCCCAGCCAATTGATACCCGTGACCCAAGTCATCTAATTGCCCATGCTTTGCAGCTATTACAGCAGCCTACCGTTGATAGAGACACGCCGACAAACATGCTAAAGCAAGCAATTGCACAATGGGATAACTCACCGCTAAAAAACATGCAGTCTTTAAATATGCCTGATATTTAATAACAGAGTTCTAAACCCTCAACAGAAAAAACGCCGCTATGAGCGACGTTTTTTTATAGTGAATAATTAGAATGCCGTAAACACTCTAATCATTAAATGACTTAGTAATAACGGCATTGGCTCTTTTCAATCTCAGGGCTTTCTTTATAAATCTTTAGCAGTACCGCGACCATCACCAAGCTAATCAGCATCGATGAGCCGCCATAACTGAAAAATGGCATGGTCAACCCTTTGGTTGGAATCGCGCCCATATTCATTGCCGCATTAATAATCGTCTGCGCAATAAACACCACCGCGATACCAAAAGCGGTATAGCTCATGCGCATTTGCCGACGTTTTAGGGCATTATAACTGATGCGCATCGCACTTCCGATAATCAGCGCCTCAAAGATGAGAATCATCGTGACTCCAACAAAGCCCAATTCTTCACCGGTAATAGCTAGTAGAAAATCCGTATGCGCCTCTGGTAAATGCGACAGTTTTTGCACGCTTTCGCCGTAGCCGACGCCAGTAAACTGTCCGCGACCAAAGGCAATTAAGCTACGTGCTAGCTGATAATCAGTGTCTTGTACATCGTCAAAAGGGTCCAAAAACGACATCACCCGTACCAGTCGGTATTGTACGGTCGCCACCATTAATACAGCACCGCCAACGGCCACAGCGCCGAGCGCGATAAACTGCTTATAAGGCGCGCCGGCAATATAAAAGATGGCAAAGACCGTCCCAATAATAACCACAAACGAGCCAAAATCTGGCTGCGCGAGCAACAGAACGGTGATTAATCCAACCACGATGGCTATGCGTAAAAACCCATCCCAACCGTTACGTACCTCAAATGAGCGCCGTACAACAAAGTCTGAGACAAAGATAATCATCACCAATTTGGCAAGCTCTGCGACCTGAAAATTAAAACCACCGAGCGTGAGCCAACGTTTTGAGCCATTAATAGGCGTACTAAATAAAGTGGCAAATAACAATAACCCCGTGATGGCCAAGAGCATAAACTGGGTTTCGGTTTTATAAAGCCTTTTTAGCGTTACCGCTTTATAAGAAATACCAGCGATAACCAGCCCAATCGCCATGTATAAAAGCTGATTATAAAAGAAATGCAGCTCGCTCATGCCGCGACTAAGGGCAAACGGGATAGAAGCAGAAGCCACCATCAATAAGCTGAGCACCAACATACAGCCGACGCTTGCTAATAAAATGGCGCGCGCTGAGGGCATGGAGAGAACGCCATCTGAGCCAGTAGCTCGCGGCGATTGAGAGTTTGATCGAAAAAAAGAAGAGAGCGCCATAATTTTATATACACTAGCAAACGAGAAAACACGGCGTTATGAAACGCCACCGTTTAAAAAAATGAAGTTGATTTTATCCAATAGATAATAGCAGACAGCAAAGCGGTGACAAACCCCGATTGTTAATCGTTTAGCTTGTCAGTATTAATAGTACAGTGGTTAGCAACATGAATAGCAACGATGGTTTGCAAATCGTTTGTCGTCCGCTTTATTACCTAGTTGACAGTAGCAGCAATTTATAAGCAAAACAATCATTTATCAAAAAACGCCTGCCATTTTATAACGCTAAGCCCAACCGCTTAAAACCTAATGCTCATACTACCTCAAATCAAGAAGTCTTATCAGGTAACAAGATACCTTATGACGCCTTGTCTAACTGGTTAACCAGCTGACTAAAGTACTTGCCGCGTTCCGCAAAGCCACTAAACTGATCGAAACTGGCACAAGCTGGCGACAAGAGCACCGCTTGTACTTGCGATAAACTGCTTTTTGTGACTTGCTGTATCGTCGCAAAAGCGCCCTCTAGCGTTTGACATTGATGCATATAGACATCATCGTCGTTGATACCAGCGGCGCGTAAATGTTGCTCAATTTGCTGGCTATCTTCGCCAATAAACAGTACTTGGCTGACGTATTGATTGATAAATGGCGTTAATTCGCCAAATTGCTGACCTTTACCTTGGCCACCTAAAATTAATAACAGCTTACCGTCTTTAGGTGCATATACCGCTCCTAAGCCCTCGACTGCCGCCATAGTTGAGCCAATATTGGTACCTTTAGAATCGTTAAAATAATCAATCCCATCGACCGTAGCCACATATTCGCAGCGATGCTCAAGTCCTGTAAAGTTCTGCAAAGTAGTGAGCATACTATCAAGCGGTAAACCGGCAAGCTCACCCAAAGCCAAAGCCGCTTGCGCATTGAGTAAATTGTGCCGACCTTTGATACGCAGTTTGTCTGCCGACAGCAAACGCTCTGTCCCGCGGGCCAAATACGTCTGCCCTTCTGAGTCGGTAATCAGTCCATATTGACCTTTGTCAGGAGCGTGAATGCCCGTGCTTAAGCGTGGCAAATTATCAGCCACTAGCGGGCGCGTCAAGGCATCTTCGCGATTGATAACCACTGACTTGGCGCCTTGAAAAATGCGATGCTTGGCTTGATGGTAGCCGAGCATATCGCCATGGCGGTCTAGGTGGTCAGGCGACATGTTCAGTACCGTTGCCACTTGCGCGCCTAAATTGGTTACGGTCTCTAACTGGAAACTTGATAGCTCGAGAACTGCCAACTCCATCTCGGTATTGGACAGTAACGTCAGTGCTGGCACGCCAATATTGCCGCCTACGCCAACATTGACCCCAGCATCGGCGGCCATTTGTCCAACCAAGGTGGTGACGGTACTTTTAGCGTTAGAGCCTGTAATCGCAACAATCGGTACGCGGCACGCTTCACAAAATAGCTGAATGTCACTGACAACGGGAATATTAGCCTCTCGCGCCGCAGCAACCGCTGGGGTTTTTAAGGAGATACCTGGGCTGATGATAATGCGAGCCGCTTGTTGCAATAAATCGGCATCTATCGCGCCAAACTGGCGAATATCAACAGCAGCAGGCAATTGGTTTGCTAAAGTGGGATTGACTTGATTGTCGGTGACAGCGACTTGGTAACCTTGCTTGGTCAAATACTGCGCAACCGACAGCCCCGACTGCCCCAAACCGACCACGACTTGTAAACCACTGCCCTTATGAAGTAAGGCTTCTGTTGCGGTGTTAGTGGTCATATCTATTCCTTTTATCTATTAAACTAACAAAATTGTATCAAGCATCTTGGCTTTATCAATAGTATTGATAATGGCTTTTTATAGTGGGCTTTACGCTAAACGTCAGGGCTACAACTAATCTCAGCCGTTTTTAGCAAGTCTGAACCAGCTTGAACCAGTATGAGTAAGCTGCTGTGGATGATGAGCATCATAAAGCCATTGCCACAATTTCGGTACTGGTTTTTTGAGGCTTTGTGTTATTATGCGCCTGTTTTTATATTGCACCGCTAATGCTATAATAGCCGCCTTAATAAGAACCGCTACGATAGTAAGCGCTCTTTAACCAAATCTTTAATTTAGCATTTTAGTTTAGCATGTTGTCACCTTTATCGCGCCATTGTCATCGTCCTGCAGTTATGTTTTTTATGCTGAGGTGGATATGACAGGCAACCGCTGCCCCATATTTTGGCGTTTTGTCTGACAAAAGACGTATCTTCTTCCGCCGTATTTCACGGCAAACACTTATTCATGTTTTTAAGAGCTGTTATCCTAATGATTAAGGGTAACGGTTTGTGCGATACCGCTATAAAGGTCGATAACCGTTAGTCTCGATACAATCATTTTAGGGTGACGCTTTATTGCTCGATCATAAATGGTTGTTTTTTTTGCCTCTAACCCTATACAGTTTACTTATGACATCTTTTTTTGGCAGTTTGCGTGAAGAGTGGTTTTCCAATATTCGCGGTGATACGTTATCAGGTTTAGTGGTCGCACTGGCCTTGATTCCAGAAGCGATTGCCTTTTCTATTATCGCTGGTGTCGACCCAAAAGTCGGTTTATATGCTTCATTTTGCATCGCCGTGGTCATCAGTTTTGTCGGTGGACGTCCGGGTATGATTTCGGCGGCGACCGGCGCGATGGCACTGGTGATGGTTGATTTGGTCGCCGAGCACGGGCTGCAGTACTTGCTTGCCGCTACGTTACTTTGCGGCGTCATTCAAATCATTATGGGTATTTTAAAACTTGGTAACTTGATGCGCTTTGTGTCGCGCTCGGTGGTCATCGGTTTTGTCAATGCGCTGGCGATTTTAATCTTTGCCGCTCAATTGCCTGAGCTGAACCCGATGACTGAGCGCGTCGGCATGACAGTTTATATCATGACGGCGGCAGGCCTTGCGATTATTTACTTATTTCCGCTGCTTCCTAAAATCGGACGCGTGATTCCGTCACCGCTGATTTGTATCGTTGGTTTGACTGCGGTTGCCATGTATATGAATCTTGATATTCGTAACGTCGGTAGCATGGGCGATTTGCCCGATTCTTTACCGGTGTTTTTATTACCTGACATTCCGCTGAACTTTGAAACCTTGCTCATTATCGCGCCTTATTCTATCGCGCTTGCTATCGTAGGTTTATTAGAATCGATGATGACCGCGACCATCGTCGATGAGTTGACCGATACGCCCAGTGATAAAAACCGCGAATGCCGTGGTCAAGGTATGGCCAACGTCGTATCAGGCTTCTTTGGCGGTATGGCAGGCTGCGCGATGATTGGGCAATCAATGATTAACGTCAAATCTGGCGGCCGTACGCGTTTATCAACGCTTATTGCTGGCGTGGTGCTACTCATCTTGGTGGTATTTTTAAGTGAGTGGGTCAGCCAAATTCCGATGGCGGCATTGGTAGCGGTGATGATTATGGTTTCTATCGGTACCTTTAATTGGCAATCTATTCGAGAATTTAAAACCCACCCACTGTCCTTTAATATCGTGATGCTGGCGACCGTGATAACCACTGTGTTTACCCATAACCTCGCGTACGGCGTCGGCGTTGGCGTGCTGCTCTCAGCGTTGGCGTTTGCCAATAAAATCGGGCAATTCTTAACGGTCTTTAGTGAGTATGACGACAGTAGCAATACGCGTTATTACTACGTGCAAGGACAGGTTTTCTTTGCGTCAACGACGCAGTTTTTGCAAAGCTTTGATACCAAAGAAGCGTTAGACAGCGTACAAATCGATGTTAGCCACGCCCACTTTTGGGACGTCAGTGCCGTCGACACCTTAGACAAACTGGTCATGCGTTTGCAGCGCGAAGGTATTGATGTCAAAGTGGTCGGACTCAACAGCGCCAGCCGCACCCTTATCGATCGCTTTTCGATTCATGATCGCCGAGATATTGGACTGTTAGATTAAACAAAACGGTAGTGGTGTTATCAAGCTGAGCGCAATAATGTCTTTATTGTTCAGCAATTATATTGGTATATAAAATCAGGCTCGCGGCTTAAAGGAGCAACTTTAAGCCGCGAGCCTGTGTTTTTATTATTGAGATATGTGGTGCCCTTATGAGTAATTTGAAGCCAGATAGTGTGATTGCTTGCTTGGACTGCCCCAATCATGTGCAAGCGGTATTGGATGCCAGTATGTGGGCCTCTATTCGTCTGCAAGCACCCATTGGTCTGCTGCATTCTGTACCAAGTTTGCAACAAAAAGCTGCCGTTGATTATTCCGGCTGTCTCAATGTTGACGATGAAAATGTCTTGTTAGACCAATTCACCGCAAAAGAGCATTTGAGCAATAGCGAGCTAAAAGCCCAAGGTAAATTGCTGCTGCATCAAGCCAGCACATACTGCGAGCAGCAACATCATAAGCTAAAAACCTATACTCTGCATCGCCATGAAAGCCTGAGTGACAGTATTGATTACGTCGATGACAAGGCACAATTAATGGTCATCGGTCATCATGTGACTTGCAAATCAACCTTGAGTCAGCTGATACGTTTGAGTCACTGCCCCATTTTGGTGACCCATGCACCATTTTTGCCCCCAACGACGGCATTATTTGCTTTTGATAACAGTCCAACTTCGCATAAACTGCTCAGTTGGCTGTGTAAAACGCCGCTTATTCGGGCGTTGACCGTACATATCGTCATGGTTGCCAAAGAAAACTCAGAAAACTGCGATGCACTGCGGGAAGCCTATGCGCGCCTTAAACAAGCGGGTATCAAATGTAAAAAAGCCTTACTCGACTGCCGTGATGTCACTGCTGCCTTAAATTACTATCAAAGCAAAAATGATATTGGGCTGCTGATGACCGGCGCCTTTGGGCAACCGCGTTTGCTTGAGCTGCTAAAAGGTAGCGAAACTAAAAAACTACTTGGTAGCACCAAAACTCCATATTTACTCTTCCCCAAAGCTTAAAACCTTCCTTTTATGTATAAACTTTTGATTTTAAACGCTATTATTCATAATGGCGTTTTTAATAATCGACGTTTTTACAATGCTTATGCGCTTACTTTTCTCCTATCTCTTCCCATTTTTCTTATCAAACCTCTTATCAAATCGTCACATGAAATAAAGTGATAGCCTCCCCAAGCGCTTAAAAAGTTGGTTATAATAAAGTGTTTATTCTCCCAACGTTAAAGGTTGATAGCTCCAACTTATATCCATAAAAACAGTGTTATCGTTGCGATATAGGCAAGAGTCTTTGTCACTATCTTGGTTATTTTTAAGCAAATGCGCCCAACTCTACCAACCCCCTTGAGTAGGTTTGGCACAATTCTTGAACTATTTACCATGAGCCTGACAATAATACGAGCCAGCAAACGGTCTCTATTAACCTGCGACATCATCTATATAAGGATTTTTTTATGAAGCTAATCACTGCGATCTTAAAACCGTTTAAGCTCGATGATGTGCGCGAAGCGCTTTCTGACATCGGTGTAAAGGGTGTCACCGTCACCGAGGTCAAGGGTTTTGGTCGTCAAAAAGGTCATACCGAGCTCTATCGCGGCGCTGAATACGTGGTGGACTTTTTACCTAAGGTGAAAGTTGAGGTAGCAGTGATGGATGAGATGGTCGAGCCTGCTATCGAAGCCATTACGCGCATTGCCAGTACCGGCAAAATCGGTGACGGCAAGATATTTGTGACCAATCTTGAACAAGTCATTCGTATTCGTACGGGTGAGACAGGTCCTGACGCTATTTAATAGTTAAGAATAATTAAGCGCTAGACCACTTATAAACACAGATTTATAGGTCATCTCGATCACTGTATTGCATCTATTCAAGGGGGAATTAATATGCAAAATCAAATCTTTGAGCTCCAGTACGCGCTAGATACGTTTTATTTTTTAATCTGTGGCGCGCTAGTCATGTGGATGGCCGCTGGCTTCACCATGTTAGAATCTGGACTGGTACGCTCAAAAAACACCGTCGAAATCCTCACCAAAAATATCGCCCTCTTTGCCACCGCCTGTACTCTGTATATGATCTGCGGTTATGCCATTATGTACGATGGTAATCTGTTTTTAAGCGGTATTGCTGGCAACGATGCCTTAAACAATACGTTAGTAGCCGATGCCTTAGCGAGCTCAGCTAAAAATGGCTTTAATGGCGATGCGGTATACTCGGCGGCTTCTGATTTCTTCTTTCAAGTTGTGTTCGTCGCTACCTGCATGTCTATCGTTTCAGGCACAGTGGCTGAGCGTATGAAGCTATGGTCTTTTTTGCTGTTTGCTGTCGTTATGACCGGATTTATCTATCCATTAGAAGGCAGCTGGACGTGGGGCGGTAAAGCCGTATTCGGCTTATTTAGCCTTGGCGATTTGGGATTTTCTGATTTTGCCGGTTCAGGTATCGTGCATATGGCAGGAGCAGCAGCGGCGTTATCAGGAGTTCTGCTTTTAGGGGCGCGTAAAGGTAAATATGGACCTAACGGTGAGATACGGGCAATTCCCGGCGCCAATTTACCTTTAGCGGCGCTTGGTACGCTTATCTTGTGGATGGGTTGGCTTGGGTTTAACGGCGGCTCCGTGCTTAAACTTGGCGATATCACCAGTGCCAATGCCGTTGCTATGGTGTTTTTAAATACCAACGCTGCCGCTGCGGGTGGGGCGATTGGCGCGCTTATTATCGCGCGCATCATTTTTGGTAAAGCAGATTTGACCATGCTATTAAATGGTGCATTAGCGGGTCTGGTCGCCATCACTGCCGAACCGTCCACCCCGTCGGCGCTGCAAGCAACGTTATTTGGCATGACAGCAGGCGTTATTGTGGTCATATCAATCCTTGCATTAGATAAAATAAAAATCGATGACCCAGTCGGTGCTATCTCTGTACATGGGGTGTGCGGCTTGTTCGGTCTGATGCTAGTGCCATTGACCAACCAAAATGCTACTTTGCTCGGTCAAATTGCTGGTGCAGCAACCATCTTTACTTGGGTGTTTATCAGTAGCTTGCTTGTTTGGAGCATTATTAAAGTCGTAATGGGCCTGCGTATCTCTGAAGAAGAGGAATATCAGGGCGCAGATATTGCAGAATGTGGTATGGAAGCCTATCCAGAGTTTATAAGGTAAAAAGTATTTAAGAGGGTTTTATTGTTGATTTGCTAATCATCGATAAAACCCTTTTAATAAAAACCTATCCCATTAAAAATCCCGCAAAACCTTTCGGTCTTGCGGGATTATTTATTCTTTAACACTATAGTCTTTAACCGTTTATCTTTTTATAATGCCCAGTCTAGCAACTGATCTTTATAGAGTAAGATTATATTGGCTTATTTCTTTTTCCACGTTTGGCTACGTGAAAATGGACCGATATACCCTTTTAGTTTTAAAGTACTGCCGCTTAGATTGGCGGTCATACGATAGTCTTTACCTTTTTCAGGGTCGGTGATTGTACCGCCACTATATTTACCACCACCGTCAGCCTTTAGGCCTTTGATGATAGTTGTACCAATATGTTTCTTACCTTTAGCTGAGTTGGTATCAACCAAGGTACCAGTTAGGACACCATTAGATTCAGTAATTTTAACTAAACCTTTTGGCTTACCTTCATCATAAGTCTGCCAAGTGGTGTTATGTAATGGGTCAGCGGCAAATGCCATGCTTGCCATACTGATACCAGCAACTGCTAAAGTGGTTTTTGTGAATAATTTCATAAATTGACTCCCTTCATTTAATGATTACTAGAAACGTTGCGTTTCTAATGTCTTCGCTTATCCTTTTATCAACATTCTTTTATTGCAAACCCTTCGATCCTACGCTCATTTTAAGCAAGTAACCTTCGTTAATATGCTATTAAATGCTACTAATGATTGGTTTGACAGAGAAATCTCGATCGACATAAGCGATGTCTTGACCCATTATAAGCAATTTTTAGATTTTGCCTAGTAATTTTTTTATAGTTTATTATTTCTCTAAAATCAAAAGCATATCAAACAGTTATAGAAACGGATTGTCTATAATTTTACCCGATTGGTCATCTTTTTGTTTTGACTTATCCTCAAAACTACTATATCGATTGCGGTTTTCAAATGCCAGCATAATTTTGCTCGTTAGCTCGTGTAGTTGCTGTGCCTGCTCATATCCAGCTTCGTCAAAGACTAGATTAATGTCGCCATAAATGATAATTTTATCTTCTTGGTTTTCAATAACCAAATCGCCAATTTGCATACTTTCATGATTATTCATAAAGGGTTCAATCATTTGAGCTTCCTCTACCTTAACAGCAATTTACGTGATTTTGCAATACTGTGAGAATATGGTGATATTTAGACGCCTTATGCTTTTAATTGTGCCATGAGCCAATCGATAATAGCCAGCACAAATAACATCCAAGTGGGCTCTTCTGGTGAGTCTTCGGGTAAATCTGAGCTGTCACCTGCTTTTAACGGCAGATCAAACGCGCGCGCTTTGGTTTGAGCATCTAATACGGGCAACACGTCGATGCCAATCTTGGCGGTTAATTGATCCAGACTAATCACTTCTATACGCTCTGATTCATCATTGGGCGCATAATACACGCCTGCTTGGTTGCTGGCTGGAATATAGACCGCTTTAAAAAAATGACTGGGCACCAGTACACGATTCGCCAGTTGTTTGGTCTTTTTATTCGTAAACGCCACCCCAGTAATGGTATAAACTTCACCGTATTGCTGGGTCAAATAGCGCGTGGCTGACTCGATATTACGCCAAATATAGCGATTATTGCGCGGCGATTGCGGCGCGATGTTGGCAAGGCTAAAGCTATCGTATTGCTGACTGCGATTGGCCATATTACCATTGGGCGCTAAATGCCCGCGATCATAACCTGAGCCTGAGTAATCGGACAGTTTGGCGCGCATGGATTTTGGCAGGCGGCTTTCTTCATGAAAGCTGTCTTCACGATCAATCTGTTTGGCTTGCTGCAAGCGCTTACGGTCGAGATATTCTGCTGACCACAGCGGGGTACGTGATACGCCTGAGTGCATGACAGCAAAACCGTCCATACATAGCGCTTGGGTGTTGTTGCTGAGCTTAGGATTGGTGAATTCAGGATAGACGCCACCATAAAAAGACTGGCTACATTGACTTAAATCTTCCGCGTGTGCAGCCGATATTCCTATTAAGACCGTGAATACGGTCATTATGGTGTTATTGTTAAACTGTGCTTTATCTTTAAAAAAACTTATCATGCCACTTCCAACCATCTATGCCTGCCATTCGGTAGGCGTTATCCTAGCAGGCCGTTAGTAATAAAGAAAGATGCTGCGCAGGCCGTGACATTTTAAATGCTATCCGCTATACTTAGGCAGCCAAAAATCTTGGTCTTACAAAAAACGGTGAAGTGGGTGAGTGGCTGAAACCGCACGCCTGGAAAGTGTGTATACGTTCATAGCGTATCGAGGGTTCGAATCCCTCCTTCACCGCCAATCTTATTCTGCTCAATCAAAGCCCGCAGTTTTCCTATCTTTTTCTACTTTTTCACAAACTCCTTAAACACTCGGCAATTTAGGCAGCCAAAATACCAACGCCAATAGCGTGGCTAATAATACCGGCGGCGTTATCAGCAGTCCGACCTTCATATATTGCCCCCAGCTGATTTTATAATCCTTTTCAGCCAATACGTGTAACCACAATAGCGTCGCCAAACTACCAATAGGCGTGAATTTTGGTCCCAAGTCATTGCCAATGACATTGGCATAAATCATCAACTCTCGAGTAGCAGCGGGCACTTGGGCGCTATCAATCGCCAGCGCTCCTATTAGCGTCGACGGCATATTATTCATCACAGACGCTACGATGGCGGATAAAAACCCCGTGCCGACCGTCGCAACGAGCGCGCCTTGTTGACCTAGCCAATTAAGTATTCGTGCGCCATAGGCGGTAAGTCCTGCATTGCCCAAACCATAAACCACTAAATACATACCGATTGAAAATAATACAATTTGCCACGGTGCTTTTTTAAGAATATTGACGATAGAAAACTTAGCATCACGCCCGCCTTGCCACCAGCGTCCAGCTATGGCCATTAGGATAAGCGCCGCGACACTAGTCACCACTGAGATAACCAGCCCGAGCGATTCAGTCGCGAAATACGCCACTAATAATAATACTAATAGTGGAAAAGCCGCCCGAAATACCAGCGGATCTTTGATAGCCGATTGAGGTGCGCTAAGATTTGCCGTTGAGTAGTGCCTCGGAATGTACCGCGCATAAGCAAGCCACAATACCGATAGCGTCGCTAGGACAGAGACGATATTTACCGGTACCATCACCGCCGCGTAGCGACCAAAACCAATATCAAAATAATTAGCGCTGACGATATTGACCAGATTAGAAGTCACCAACGGCAAGCTTGCGGTATCGGCGATAAAGCCAGTGGCAATAATAAAAGCTAAAGCAGATTTGGGGGCAAAATCAAGGCGCAGCAGAATAGCAATCACAATCGGTGTCAGTAATAATGCCGCGCCGTCATTGGCAAAGAAGGCGGAGATAAACGCCCCTAATAGTACAATCATCGGAAATAGCAAACGCCCGCGCCCATTACCAAGCCGAGCAACGTGTAACGCCGCCCAGCCAAAAAATCCCGCTTCATCTAAAATAAGGGAGATGATAATCAGGGCGACAAAGGTAAAAGTGGCGTCCCAAACAATATCCCAGACAATACCAACGTCAGACCATTGCACCACACCAAATACTAAAGCAACCAAAGCGCCGCCCATCGCACTCCAACCAATGCCAAGCCCTTTCGGCTGCCAGATGACTAAGATCAGAGTTACGATAAAAATAGCGAATGCGAGCATGAAGTAACCTTAATGGGGCAATTGAAGCAATGAAATATTAATAAGGGCAATAATAAAACAAAGAAGTTAGAGCGATTTTTGATTGACGCGTTGGGAGACTTCTGCAACGCTTTCGACCCGTTCTGAATAGCGATCGGTCAGATACGCCGAGCGCCCACGGGTAAGCCAGGTAAATTTGACCAACTCTTCGCAAACATCGACCACTCGCAAATATAATGGTGACATTTTCATGCGGTCATTATCGTCAAATTCCAAAAACGCTTTGGGGATAGAAGATTGATTGGGGATGGTAATCATGCGCATCCAGCGCCCAAGAATACGTAATTGATTGACGGTATTAAAACTTTGGCTGCCGCCACTGACTTGCATGATAGCCAGCGTTTTACCTTGGGTCGGACGTACGCCGCCGAGCGCCAACGGAATCCAGTCAATTTGCGCCTTCATAATACTGGTGATACTACCATGGCGTTCTGGACTGACCCACAACATACCCTCTGACCACTGTGCCAGCTCGCGTAACTCTTGTACCTTTGGGTGGTCGCTATCGGCGTCATCTGGCAGTGGCAAACCTGATGGGTTAAACATGCGCACCTCGCAGCCGTACCAACGCAATAGACGACTTGCTTCCTCAGCGGCCAATCTAGAAAATGAACGCGCACGCAGGGAGCCATATAACACCAATATTCTTGGCGCATGGCGTGGGTCATCTTTACCGACCAAAGACTCAATATCAATGGCTTGTATTTGATCAAAATCAACATTGGGTAAATCGTTATTAAGTGAATCAGCAGCGGGTGAATCAGTAGCGCCAATATTACTAGTACTTTTACTAGCAATATTGTCTGTCACTAAGGCTTTAGTTTCTTTATTCTGTAACATGCTTCACCACTTCCCCATTCTCTTTTGTGAAACTATTGACCGGATTTTGCAGTAATTCAAACACTTTTTCAGACGGTCGGCACAGCGCCGCGCCTTTATCGGTAACAACAATAGGACGATTGATTAAAATAGGGTGCGCTATCATGGCATCAATCAGTTGCGCGTCCGTCAATGCTGGATTGTCTAAACCAAGCTCGGTATAAATACTCTCTTTACTGCGTAAAAGCTCGCGCGGGGTACTCTGCATCAATGCCAACAGCTCAACCAAGTACTCACGAGATGGCGGTGTTTTTAGGTATTCCACCACATCTGGCGTCTCACCTGAGGCCTGCATAATGGCAAGGGTATTACGAGAAGTGCCACATTTTGGATTATGAAAAATCATTGGCGTCATAAGGTTTTCCTCTTTACGTTAAAGGGATTAGATTTAGTATGTCTTGATATGACCAAACCGCCATGCAATTAAAACAACGTATAATTAATAGATAAATAAGCACTTGATTGAATAAACCCTAAACTACAGCATTTTTACCTAAACATAATAAATTTAAAACTATGGCAAAAAAACTACTCATTATAACGCGAGTTGGATTGGTCGTTATCGGTGCCGTTATCATGGTTGATTGTGCCGTGTTAATGACGGTTGGCAAAATTAACTTTGGTACTGTCGTGCCGTTTTTATTGGGCAGCGCATTTGTCGCCCATGGGATATTTTGGCATGCCATCCGCAAGTTTACTAGGCAAAACCCATTTCGCAATCGTCTTTGGTACACGCTATGGCTGCTATTTTTTATTTGGCTGATAAGCTTTGGGTTATTTATTTTCTCATTGCAGCAGCAAATTAAAAAGAGCTCGCAGCCTGTATCGGAGGTCGCGGCGATTATTGTATTAGGGTCAGGTACTATCGCCGGTAAGCCAACACCGACGCTTGCTCAGCGTTTAGATACGGCGGCACCGCTGATTAAAGCACAGCCCGAGGCATTAGCGTTGACCAGTGGTGGCATTGGTATGGGGCAGACACATAGCGAAGCCAGTATTATGGCGCGCTATTTACATGAGAAGCATGGCATTGCTCTTGAGCACATTTTGCAAGAAGGTAATAGCACTAGTACCGCCGAAAACTTAATTTATAGCCAAGTCATTTTGGCAGCAAAAGAAGTGCCTATCACGGCGCCTATTGCCATTGTGACCAGTGATTTTCATACCATTCGTGTGGCTGCCATTGCCAAGCATCAAGGCTATCAGCGACCTATTTTGCTCGCCAGCCCGACGCCGCTATCGATTCGCTACAATGCTTGGTTTCGTGAGTATTTTGCCTTCGTTAGTGGTTGGCTGTTTGGTGAGTATTAATGATAAAGGCCATCAATAAGGCAACTCGGCCAATAATTTAGTCCTGCAATATAACTAAGAACGACTATAGCCTTCATAAATATAATAACAACGGATTCCGCTATGCTCGTCGATATTTTATTAACCATTCACTTTATATTATTGGTGCTGATATCCTTGCGCGTCCTTGCGCGCCATGACTTAACGGCGCCGGCGCGTTTGGCTTGGTTGGTGATTTTATTTCTCTTGCCTTATTTTGGCGTCCTAGTTTATTGGATGTTCGGTGAGGTACATTTAGGACGTAACTTCACACGCGAACGTCAGAAAATTATCGATAAATTACATCGCCATCGCCCAGAGGTACTTGGTAGCAATGTGGCGTTATTACATGCCGTTAAACCTGAGTACCGCGCAGCCTTTGCTTATTCAGCAAAAGCCACTGGCTTTCAGACGACAGTTGGCAATCGCGCTAAGCTAATGGCAGATGCCAATGAGACGCGCAAACGTATGATTGACGACTTTGATGCGGCAACCAACCATATCCACGTGCTGTATTATATTTGGCTGGTCGATGGCATGGGTACGGCTACCGCAGAAGCGCTGATTCGGGCAGCAAAGCGCGGCGTCACCTGCCGAGCGATGGTCGATGGCATGGGCTCGCGCAAAATGGTCAGCTCAAAGTTATGGCAAGAAATGAAGGACGCGGGTGTGCAGCTCAGTGTGGCGCTACCATTAACCAATATCATAAAGGTTATGCTCTTTAGCCGTATTGACTTGCGCAATCACCGCAAAATTACCGTGATTGATGGCAAAATCGGCTATTTTGGTAGCCGTAACTGCGCCGACCCTGAGTTTCGCGTAAAGCCCAAATACGCCCCTTGGGTCGATATTATGCTGCGTATCGAAGGGCCCATCGTTGCGCAAAATCAGATGCTATTTGCCAGTGATTGGCTAACTGAAAACCCTGATACGCCGCTCGACAGCTTTCCGTATAGCACCGATTTACAGCCAAACCTGCCGCTCAATGATTTTGCTGCGCAAGTTTTCTCTGATGGACCGACCCAGCGTCATGGTAACACCCCGCAGTTTTTGGGTGCTTTAATTAGCCAAGCCCAGCATACCCTGATAATTTCTACCCCTTATTTCGTGCCTGATTATTCGCTGGTCAGTATCCTATGTGCGACCGCCTATCGCGGGGTTGAAGTAACGATGATTTTTCCGAAAAAAAATGACTCCTTTATCGTTGCTGCGACCAGTCATAGCTACTATTGGGAATTGCTTGAGGCTGGCGTAAAAATCTACGAGTATAGGCCGGGGCTGCTACACGCCAAAACCCTGACCGTCGATGGTGAAATCAGCTTGATTGGCTCAACCAATTTGGATTTACGCAGTTTTCATTTGAATTATGAAAACAATATCGTCTTTAGTGATAACAAACTGACCGCCGATATTATGGAGCGCCAATATCAGTATATCGCTGATTCTGATGAAGTAACGCTTGAAGAGGTTAACAACTGGCCGTTGCCGTATCGGATTTGGAATAATGTCGTCGCCACCATGGGACCGATTTTATAAGTGGACCTTTAGCCTATTGCCGCCTATTAATGAGCGGGCATTTTTTGCAAAATATAGATAACAAACTTAGCTTCTGTCGCAAAAGGTTGTGCTGCCACCTCTGCTAGTAGCGTCTGCCTTTTTTCGCTGCGCGCCCGATAGGCATAAGGGGTCATGGTCATTAAATCTGCCAATGCCTCTGCCGCTAAACTGAGCTTACTACTGACATGATGAGTCTCTAACAACTGAAAATAAGGCGCTAATTCGTCCAAAAACTTATCAGAATCATGCTCGCGGACGTCATCAAATAACGCCTCACGCATCGTCGCCAAATGCCCAACATCGGGCTTGGCAATGATCATATAACCCTCATCGCTTAACACTTCATTAAATGCTTCTGGCAAAATCGGACTAAAAATACTGCTAATACCATCGATACTATGCGCGCGTAGCGGCAAATGCGCCGCGCTAGTCACCAGCGGATAAATAGCTGCTGCATAAGTCCCATCTTCCTTAGCCTCCTTAGCCTCTTGGTACCAAAGACGACCTAAAGCCTTACTGGTTCTCGCCAGCTCTACAACAGCAGGTTTACTGATATCGGCAGCGATAAGCACATCCATACCCGTTTGCGCCATTGCCTGCGTGTAATAGCCCTCTCCGCAGCCAATATCTAGCCAATTAATGGGTTTATTTTTTTGCTTAAGACTGGCTTTTTTTGCCATCAATAACGTTGTCATCTTTTGGCAAATTAGGTCATTTAGTGGCTGATAGTGTCCGGCATTTAAAAACCGTTTGCGCGCCTCAATAGATTGCTGACTGTCGCCCGGTGCTTTGGATTTTTTTTGTTGCACCGGTAATAGATTGACATAACCCTGACGCGCCACATCAAATGGATGAGCGGTTTGCTTAGGATTCAAGCTGCCATCACAGCGCCACGTATCAGCAGCTGGATGCAGAGGTGATTGACAAAGGGGACAAATAAATAAGCTCACAAGTATCTCAACGTTAGCGCAATATGGCTGCCATTTTAACAAAGTTCCGGCTAAGTAAGGGATAAATGCCGCAACAAAAAGAAGTTCGCATAAGACCTAAAAAAGCCATCTTAACTTTTAAGATGGCTTTTGATTTGAAAATTTTTTGATTTAAACCTGTTTGACAACTTAACGCAGTTTTAAGGTCATTAAGCCAAGAATCACAAGGATAATGGCAATAATCCAAAATCGTGCCACCACTTGGGTTTCTTTCCAACCAATCTCTTCAAAGTGATGATGCAGTGGCGCCATGCGAAAGACGCGTTTTTTACGCAGCTTATACGAGCCAACTTGTAGCATCACCGACAAGGCTTCGGCGACAAATAAACCGCCCATAATGGCAAAGGCAATCTCTTGACGGGTCATAACCGCAATCGTACCGAGCATCGCGCCCAATGCCAGCGCCCCAACATCACCCATAAATACTTGCGCTGGATGAGCGTTAAACCATAAAAAACCTAACCCTGCGCCAATCATCGCGCCGCAAACAATAATCACTTCTGAGTTATAAGCAATATAAGGCACATGTAAATAATCAGCAAAGCGTACGTCGCCTGAGACATAAGCCATGGCGCCTAAACCTGCCGCCACCAAGACCACGGGCAAAATCGCCAAACCATCTAAGCCATCGGTTAAGTTAACGGCGTTTGAGGCACCATTAATCACAAAATAGGTAAAGATAATAAAGCCAATCCCAAACGGGACGGCCGAAAAAGGAATCATCCAATCTTTGAAAATCGGTAACAGCAAGTCCTGCATCTCACGCGTGGTCGCTATATCTGGCTGCAAGGTAGCAATGTAATATAAAGAAACCCCGACGAATAACGCGCCCATCGACAGCCAAAAGTATTTTTTACGCGCGATCAGACCTTTGGGATCTTTATATTTGATTTTAAGCCAATCATCCGCCCAGCCAACCGCGCCAAAGATAATCATCACGATGAGCAAAATCCACACATACGGATTGTTTAATCGCGCCCACAGTAACGTCGATACGCCAATTGCGCTCAAAATCAGCACCCCACCCATGGTTGGCGTACCGGTTTTGACCAAATGCGACTGCGGACCATCGTTACGAATCGCCTGACCGTATTTCAATGCACGCAGGCGATTGATGACGCGACTGCCAAACACCATACTGAACGCCAGCGCAGTAATAACCGCCAACAACGCCCGTAGCGTCAACGAAGAAACCGCAGAAAACGGCGTATAATACTGACCAAGCCAGCCAAACAACCAAACTAACACCGCCTACTCCTCGACTAGCGCATTGATAAGGGTTTCCATCTGCATGGAACGTGAGCCTTTAAACAGCACCGTACAAGGCTGCGCCTGCTGTGCCTGTAAATAAGACTGCAAATAGGACAGTAAGCTGTCTTTATCAGCAAAGGCATGGGCATTGATAGCAGAAATCTCTTGCGCGCCCGCCACCGTATATGGCGCATATTGACCAACGCACAGCAGCACATTGATTCCAGTGGTCGCAATGGTACGACCTAAGCTTTGGTGCTCACTGATCGCCGCCTCTCCTAGCTCGCCGATATCGCCAAGTACCATCACCTGCGTACCCGTTTGCGCCGCCAGCACTTTAGCAGCTGCGCGCACCGAATGCGGATTGGCGTTATACGTATCATCAATCAAGCGATGCATACCAAGGAGCTGACTATTCAAACGCCCTTTTGCAGGACGGGCGTTTTCAAGCCCGACGACGATATCGCTAATATCGATATTTAGCGCATGGGCACAAGCAGCAGCCGCCAACGCATTATTGACATTATGCTCGCCTGCTAAAGGCAAATTAATATCATGGACTTGGCTACCAATATGCAGCTTAAACTCACTGCGCTCAGGCTCAACATCTAAATGACTGGCACTGACATCGGTATTGCCAAAGCCTATAACGTTTGGGGTATGCTTTTCAGCGATACGGCGTAATTGATTGGTAAAATCATCTTTATCAGGAACTATGGCAAATTGGTTATCATGTAAGGTATGGTAAATTTCAGCTTTGGTTTGGCAAATGCCTTCGCGGCTGCCAAATTCTCCCAAATGTGCGGTACCAATATTTAAGATACACGCAACATCAGGCTGCACAATCTCAGTGGTATAAGCAATTTCACCGATATGGTTGGCGCCCAGCTCCAAAATAGCATAGCGATGATGATCGGATAATTCGAGTAGCATCATTGGCACGCCCAAATCATTATTTAGGTTGCCACGGGTAATCAGCGTTGGCGCCAAGCGTCCAAAGATACTACCGAGCATCTCTTTACAGGTGGTTTTGCCGCTCGAGCCCGTAATGGCAATGACGGTCAAATCTTTGTGCTGCTGCCGTCGATAGGCCGCCAATTGACCGAGCGCCAAACGCGTATCATTGACAACCAATTGCGCAATATCAGCAGCAATCGGACGTGAAACGATAGCCGCAACCGCACCTTTTTCTATAGCAATATCCAGATAATCATGTCCGTCAAAATTATCACCCGTCAAGGCTAAAAAGATATCACCGGTTTTTATAGTACGCGTATCGGTAGCGATACGTGTACTGCTAATGGGTTTGTTTGCGTTATTGTTTGGCTCTATAGGTACTGCCCCAAATTGCCAATGGCCACCCACTACTTTGGTTGCCGCAAGCAGATTGTCTGCTTGCCAAACATACAGCCCTTGCGACTGAATGCTGTTATCGTTGTCGGCTGTCATAATGATTACCTTATATATGATGACTACTTATCTTTGATATTTTTCAGCGTACGTTTTTTAAAACGTACAAAAAATGAATGGCAGGCGCTATTACTTCGCTATAAATACTATAAGCGTCCGGCTTGCTTAAGGGCATGTCGCAAAATAACGCTGTCGTCAAAATCATAACGCACGTGGTTAATCTCTTGATAGGTTTCATGACCTTTGCCCGCGATAACAACGATATCAGCAGGCGCTGCTTGCTTGACCGCATATTCGATGGCGGTTTTGCGCGCAGGCTCGATATGGGTACGCTGATACTGCTCGTTGGTCATGCCCGCTTGCATATCTTGCAAGATTAAATTTGGGTCTTCGGTACGCGGATTGTCCGCCGTCAATACCACTTTATCGGCGCCCGCCAATCCAGCCTGCGCCATTAATGGACGTTTGCCGCCATCACGATCACCGCCGCAACCAAATACTGCCCACAGCTGACCTTTACAATGGGTTTTTAGACTGGCAAGTACTTGGCTTAATGCATCGGGCGTATGGGCATAATCGACGATAAAACAGCCATCATTGGAGGGCACACGCTGCATGCGCCCTACCGCCCCTTGCAGTTGCGGGATAACATCAGCAATACGCTCAAGGTTAATTCCTAAAGCCATAACAGTGGCGATAGCAGCCAGTAAATTGGCAACGTTAAAATGCCCGAGTAATGGGCTAATGATATTAATGCTCTTGGTTTCTTTATTTTTAAAATCCGTACACAGCGCAATCTCAACTCCTTGCAAGCTTGGCTTGATATCAGCGGCAACAAAGGTTGCAGATTTTGCTGGGTCTAAACTATAGCTCCAAACGGTCAAACCACTGGCATGCGCCGTATCAAGCATAATCTGGGCATGCTCGTCATCGATATTGATAATGGCGTGGGTTAACTCGGGGAAACGCGCTTTATCAAACAGCTTGGCTTTTGCCGCCGCATACTCTGCCATATCAGCATGATAATCGAGGTGGTCACGGCTCAAATTGGTATAAATCGCCACCGACACTGGCATACCTTGTAAACGCTGCTGATCGAGACCGTGCGAGCTTGCTTCTAAGGCCAATAATTGCGCCTTCTCCAAACCCATTTGATATAAAAACTGCTGCACCGCTAAGGCATCGCCGGTGGTATGGCTGGCTTGCACCAACGCGCCGAGTCTACCATTACCTGCTGTTCCCATCACCGCGCTACTCATACCCGTCAGCTGCGTCAACTGCGCCACCAATTGGCTGATGGTGGTTTTGCCATTGGTACCAGTCACCGCAACGACCGTCGGTAAGGTCACAGGCTGCTGATGCTGTAAGCGCGCTTGAATCAAGTCACCTAAAAAATCACGAATATGGGGTACGTATACTACTGGACAAGGCAGTGCTGCTAATTGCTGCTGCGCTTTAGAGCGATCACTATCGTTTGTGAAGGAAATATTGGCGTGTGGCGGCACATTAGCGGTAGACAGCAAAGCGATTGGATCAATTTCCGACAGGATAAACGCCGCCTGCTCAGCGGCTTGATATAAGTAGTCGCGACTTTTTTGGCAATTTGGTGTCTGACTTTTTAATAATATAAAGACATCGTTTGCTGCTAACTGACGGCTGTCTAAGCAGAATTGCTCAAAGGGAATATGAGCAATCGAAGTTTTTGCTTTCGGTAGTTGACTGCTAGATGCGCTTACCAGCGTTGTTAATGCTTGCGTTAAGCTATGGCTTTGCCTATCTCTATCGTTGCTACTGGTTTCAATCAGCTGTTGTAAGGTGACTGCGGCGTTGCTTTTTGGCGAGGTAGACAGAGACATTGGCAAATCCTAAACGGTTAAAACGCATCAAATAGTTAACAGCTGAAACATGGAGCTTAGTCATGGAAATTAGTCATAAAACTTAACCATGGAACTTACTTTTTAGCTACGGCTCTTCGGTTTTTAATGGCTTATCTAACGGCACATTATATAAACGCAGCGCCTCTTTCATGACGTTATGAAAGACAGGCGCTACCGTTAAGCCAGCATAAATCTGACCGCGTGGGTCTTCGATAAGCATCACCCCGACCAGCTTAGGATTGGACGCGGGCGCCATACCGGCAAAAACGTTACGGTACTGGTCGCTATAGTAGCCGCCTTTTGGGTTGATACGGCGTGAGGTACCTGTTTTACCCGCCACACGATAGCCATCAATAGCCGCGGCTTTGGCGGTACCGCCCGGCTCGGTGACACTTTCTAGCATCTGTACGATAGACATAGCTTGTTCGTGCGCCATGATACGTTTGCTGGGCTGTTTTTTGTCGTCTTTAATTAAGGTTAATGGATGCATCACCCCGCCAGCGGCAAGCGCCGAATACGCTTGTGCGACCTGCGCTAAGGTCACTTGTAGACCATAACCATAACTGACCGTTGCTCGTCTTGACGTTTCTTTTTCTTTTGGCGTGACCACAAGTCCACTGCCCTCACCGGGGAATTGCAGCGGAGTTTTTGCCCCGAAGCCAAACTGTCTTTGCATATTGGTAATGGCATCAGGCGGCAAGGATAACGCAATCTTGGTTGAGGCGACGTTACTAGATTTTTGTAGCAATGTCGCAAGCGTAATGCGTCCCAAGTTATTGTGGTCACGAATGGTATAACCACGCACACGAATAGAGCCTGGATTGGTATCAATCAATGAGGTCGTCGTGTATTTACCGGAATCCAATGCGGCTGCCACGGTAAATGGCTTCATGACCGAACCCGGCTCAAAGACGTCGAGCAACGCACGGTTACGCTGGTTTTCACCCGTCATCTCGTTCAGATTATTAGAGTTAAAGGATGGCCACGTCGATAGCGCTAGCACTTCGCCCGTTTGCACATCAACAATCATACCGGTCGACCAGCGCGCTTTTTGCAGGCGACCGGCTTTTTCAAGCTCTTTATAAAGCAAGTACTGTAAGCGCGAATCAATCGTTAAGGCGACATCTTTACCCGGTACTTCTGGCTCGACTTGCTTGATTTCTTTTAAGCTGTTTTGCTTGGCGTCTTTTAATACCAGCACCTTACCGTCTTCACCCGCCAGCGCCGTTTCATACTGACGCTCAATACCAGCACGGCCTTCATAACCGCCTTCAGGATCATTGGCGTTCTGCCCCATAAAACCTAATAGCTGCGAGTTTGGTTGCGGCTGCGGATAATAGCGCTGAAAGAAGTTTTTCTCATAGACACCCGGGAAATCGAGCGAGCTGACGCTTTGGGCAATCTCAGGCGTGACTTTATTAAGGAGTGGCAGATAATGTGAACCTGCGCCCGATGGCAACGCCGCCTTCACCGCTTCTTCATCGGTGACGTCAATACTGTCATCGATAGCTGTGACTTTTTTCAGCTCAGTAACTGAGATATTGGCCGCTGCTGCAAGCGTGGTTAAATCCATATTATCTAAACGCTTTTGCATACGCGCGACAAGCTGCGGACTTTCAGGATTGGTCAATATAATACGTTTCAGCTCATAATATTCGCGCGCATAATCGTGCGGGCTAAACGACACGGTCGCAAGCGGCGCACTGACGGCTAAAGGCAAATCATTACGATCGGTAATCATGCCGCGATAGGATTTTTGCGTACGCACGCTGGTAATCAGCTCATTGCCTTTATCTTGATAAAACTGCGCATTGGCGACTTGTAAATAATAAGCACGGCCAATTAATAAGCCTAAAATGACTAACGATATTGCCCAAATCGTGCGAAAGCGGTTTTTGTCTAGCTCAACACCGCCGCGCGACGATGCCCCAGAGGCTTTACCCAAAAAGGCTCTTTTGCTTTTTTGGGTTTTTACACTGGTATAAGCGCCCTGCTCTTCGTTCTTTTTTAGGCGGCTAAATAGCTTAGCTTTGCGGTTATCGGCCGCTTTATTGTCAGCTTTGCCGCTTGTTTGTCCAGATTTGGCAACACTGGCACGGCGTAGCGGCTTAGTGACTTTGCCGCTGGCGGATTTTTTGCTGTTATTTTTGGCCGCTTTATCGTTTTTGGCAGTGGGCTTTTTATCAGTCATCGTCCTGCCTCCGCAGCGTTAGCATCTGCCTCAAAAAAATCTGTTTCATTGGCAGCGGCAGCATCTGTGCCATCGTCCTCGAGCACTGGCGCGACGGCAACTGCCGCACCCGGCTGAATAATCAGCTTATCTTTAAGGGTTGGCGAAAACATACCCAATTCAGCAACGGCGCGACTGGCAATTTGCGGGGTCGCACTAAAGGTTTGCTGTTCAATCAATAGACGTTGGTGCTCAACTTGTAGCTTACGCTCTTGTTTTTTCATGTCTTGCAAGGTTTTATAATCCTGATGATATTGCTGCACGCCCTCTGCCGTCTTGATGCCGCTCCAGATAATAGCCGCCGCCAGTAACACTAATATGACCACGTATATACTGACTACGTTAAATCGGCGCACGAATAATTCGCCAACATCAGTATTAGGAGGCATTGCGGCGCGGCGGTTTACAGGTTTGTCAGATATTGCCATGACGATCTCAAAAAAGTGAACTTCAAAATAAAAAAAGCGCTAAGATTTGCGAGTGAACACACCCTCATGAGCCATCAGCACCATCAATAAAAATAACTACCAATAAAATCAATAAACACATAACCAAGCAAAAAGTAACTGCTGAGCCTAGCAGAGAATGTTTACAGCTTTTTAACAGCCGCGTAATCATTAAAACATTCAGTCATATTTTACCCACATAACTGAATAGCAAGTTTTAAGACTTAGCTTAAGAATTATCATCTGCTTTATAATCCGTATCGCTACGAGTCGCCATGCGCAGCCACGCACTACGCGCGCGCGGATTATTGCTTATCTCAGCCTGACTGGGGCCAACACGTTTTGGTTTACTAAAATAACGCGGACGCTTGGGCGGCATCGGCAAGTTTTCATCTTCTGGATACTGACCTTTGCTATGGCGCTGCAAAAATTGCTTGATACGGCGATCTTCCAACGAGTGAAAACTAATCACCGCCAGCTGTCCGCCCGACTTTAAAATCGGAATGCTTTGTGCTAAAAAGTCGTCGACATCACCAAGCTCATTATTGATAAAAATGCGCATGGCCTGAAAGCTTTGAGTCGCTGGGTGCTTACCGCGCTGCCAATTTGGATGCGCTGCTTTGATCACTTCTGCCAGCGCAAGCGTCGACTCATAACTGTCCATCTGCTTAATCGCACGAGCAATACGGCGGCTATGACGCTCTTCGCCAAACTCATAAAGCACATTGGCCAAGGTTTCATCATCGACCATCTCGAGCCACTCGGCAACCGACTGTCCGCGACTGGTGTCCATGCGCATATCGACCGCACCATCGCGCATAAAACTAAAACCACGGCTACCGTCATCAATCTGCGGCGAGGAAATACCCAAATCCGCCATTAAGCCGTCCACTTTTGTGATACCCATTGCCGCTAGGCTATCGGTCAAGGTTGCAAAGCTATCATGCACCACTTTGACGCGGCTATCAGACTTTGCTAATTCTTGCGCAACGCTAATGGCTGTTGGGTCTTTATCAAACACAATCAAGGTTGCATCATCGGCAAGCTGGCTTAATAGCAGGCGGCTATGCCCGCCGCGCCCAAAAGTTGCATCCACATAAATGCCACTTTTTTGTAAGCTATTCTGACGGCTGTCATCTGTTTGTTTGGGCAGCGATTTGACACCCAATACCGCCGCCACCGTTTCTTGTAGTAGCACGGCGTCATGAACAAAATTTAATTCATCAGCACCTGCTTGCTCTATGACGGGCTCTTGAGCAGAATCGTTTTCAACAATAGACGAATTGACTTCTGACTCAGAACTATCAATGACTGAAGAAGGGGTTTCTTTAGAATTTAACGTGTTTTTTGACTTTGGATTCGATATGGACACAAACGACTCAGTAGATGATGACCTTTTTGGCCAGTAATAGTAAAAAATAAGATGAAAATAAACAAGTTATGACTCACCTAGCATTATTATCGCAAGGATATACGGCGAGTCAAGCGCTAGAGAGGCTTTTCGTTAAAAATATCTCAGCTCTCTGTTATACTAGGGCTATATTTTACGCTATTTTTCTACTGTGACGGCGACTGTTTCACCCGTATTTTGACTCAAACTCCTTATTCGCCTTGAGCTTTAACTTTTCTCACCATTTTATTCATTCACTAGCATATTCTGAGATTTTTATGACCCAAACATCATCCCAAGCCAACCTTGATAGCAAGCGTCCTATTCGTACGCGTATTGCGCCCTCACCGACTGGTTTTCCGCATGTCGGCACCGCTTATATCGCCCTATTTAATTTAGCCTTTGCCAAAGCCCACGGCGGCGAGTTTATTTTACGTATTGAAGATACCGATCAAACGCGCTCAACCGAGCAATCTGAACAAATGATTTTGGATGCGCTGCGTTGGGTCGGTCTTGACTGGGCAGAAGGTCCAGATATCGGCGGTCCGCACGCACCGTATCGTCAAAGCGAGCGTAGTGATATTTATAAAAAACATGCCGAGCAGCTGATAGCAAGCGATCATGCGTTTCGCTGTTTTTGTACCCCTGAAGAGCTTGATACCATGCGCGCTGAGCAAATGGCCAATGGCGAAACGCCGCGCTATGACGGTCGCTGCGCACATTTAGCACCAGAGAAAACCGCGCAATTAGTCGCTGAATGCAAACCGCACGTTATTCGTATGCGCGTGCCAACCGAAGGCGTCTGCCAAATACATGACATGCTACGCGGTACGGTTGAGATTCCATGGACGCAAGTCGATATGCAAGTGCTGCTAAAAACTGACGGTATGCCAACCTATCATTTGGCCAACGTCGTCGACGACCATTTGATGGAAATCAGTCATGTTATGCGCGGTGAAGAATGGCTCAACTCTGCACCGAAGCATCAGCTGCTTTATGAGTATTTTGGTTGGGAGATGCCCGTTCTTTGTCATATGCCATTATTGCGTAACCCTGATAAATCAAAGCTGTCAAAACGTAAAAACCCAACCTCTATTACCTACTATCGTGATGCCGGCGTGTTACCAGAAGCGCTGCTCAACTACCTTGGCCGTATGGGCTACTCAATGCCTGACGAAGCGGAAAAGTTCACCTTGGATGAGATGATTGCCAGCTTTGATATTCAGCGTGTGTCGCTTGGCGGTCCTATTTTCGATATCGAAAAACTCAACTGGCTAAATGCGGAATGGCTACGTGCGCTTAGCCCTGAAGAGCTTAAAAACAAAATCCTCGACTGGGCAAGTGACAGCGATAAACTAACCGCGATTGCCGCCGCAATTCAACCACGTATTGAACTGCTGTCTGATGCGGTTAACTGGGGCGGCTTTTATTTTCAAAACCTGCCTGCTATCACCGCTGAAAGCTTTACCCATAAGTCGCTGACGCCTGAACAAATTACCGAGATGCTACAACTGGCGCTTTGGCAGCTAGAAACCTTGCCGACGTGGACGGAAGAAAATATTTATGCCACGCTAAAAGGCCTTGCTGCTCATCTTGATATTAAAATGCGTGACTTTATGGCGCCGTTCTTTATCGCTATCGCTGGTAGCACCTCATCGACGCCAGTCATGAACTCTATGGCGATTATCGGCGCTGATATGACCCTGACCCGTTTACGCCATGCGGTTGATGTACTGGGTGGCCTTGGCAAAAAGAAACTGAAAAAACTTGAGAAACAAGCGGCAGAGTTGCCAGACTTCTTGGCGGCTGAATAGTTTGGCTGCTAAATAACCTTGTACTGGTTAATTAAGAGTAGAATGGATAATTAATAAAAAAGGGTCAGGCTAATACTGACCCTTTTTTTATATTAATCTCCGTACTTAAATGCCCATAATTAGCCATTTAAATACTTTTACTAACTTTTTTTGCAAATTTATGCATTATTTTTAAAATAGCGGTTGACAAGACTACTGGTCTTACCTAAAATACGCACACTCTTAGCGAGGGGCTATAGCTCAGTTGGTAGAGCACTTGCATGGCATGCAAGGGGTCAACGGTTCGACTCCGTTTAGCTCCACCATACTATTTATCGCAACGTTCAGTTTACTGAAACCTGAATAAATACTCGCTAGTAGGACGATATCAGCACCTAGGCAAGGCTTGCTCTATTAATAGATAAGCACTCTGATATTGTGAAGTACCGTTGTAATGCTATTGTAAAATAGTGGTTATGACACTCTATGCGTCCCCATCGTCTAGAGGCCTAGGACACCGCCCTTTCACGGCGGTAACGGGGGTTCGAATCCCCCTGGGGACGCCACTATTCGGCGTCACTTATTAGCACTTTTGCTTAGTACCTTTAAGTATTAGATTAGACTAATAAGCGCACAATAAAAAAGCCCAGTCATCATATGGTGACTGGGCTTTTTTTGTCTGTATTTTTTGTCGCCTATTTTAAAAAATCATTACGAGACAAATATTAATTGCTTAATTCTTTCTTACTTACACTTACATTTCGTTGATTTTGTCACTTATTTTAACATTCTAATACACATTCCTCATGCTTTTCTACTTAACAGTATTATTAATAAGTCTTTCTATTCCTTATGCTTATATTATGTTCACAACCTTTAATTGATGGCAAAAAACAATAAACGATAAATATCAATCAATGGTTGTGAATTTAAGTACGTGTACAACTGCTCTAAGCATAGAGTGAAAACTATAAATACCCATACAAAATTAGGAAATTTTAAAAAAGGAATGGTTATGTTAACTACTTATACTCCTCAAAGACGCCCCTCCTGGCGCGGTGTACTTGCCGGTATGGTCATGGGATTGATTATCGTGATGGCAATGGTTGCCTTGGCTTTAGTGCTAAGCTCATTTTTACCGTTTGATTTAAAAGGTACCAGTATCGCGGGCGGTATATATGCGGTTATTACCGCTTTGATCAGTGCTTTTGTAGCAGGTCACTTTGCAATTAAATTCTCAGCGCCAGAAGCATTATTTGGTGATGGTACCGATGTAGATCCAAGAGATGCTACCTTAACGGGTATGCTAACCGCCGCTTTGATTGTACTGTTTACTACTTTTTTTACATTAAGTAGCGCAACTGGGATTTTAACCACAGCTGGTAATGCGGTAGGTTCTACCGTTGGTACGGTCGCTAAAACGGCTGCCACAACAGCGACCGTCGGTGCAGCCGCTGCTGGTCAAGCCGCACAAAACGACGGCGTACAGCAAAAAGCGCAGGAGATTTATCAGCGCGTTTCAGGAGATATCAGTGAAGAAGATATCCAAGCAATGGTAGCAAAAAATACGCAAAACTTAAGCGAACAGCAAGTCGCAGCAACCAGTCGTGTGGTTAAAGATTTGGTCAATGGTACTAAGACACAAGTAGCCAATATGGACTTTACCGATATCGACACGTGGCGCAATATTGATGACTATGCAAAACAGCGTATGGCAGCAATCGAGCAGACCTTAAAAGGTCCTGAGCTCATCACCCGTTTGCAACAAGAAGGTCTAACAGAAGCGCAAGCTATCGAAGTTCGTACCGAGGTTCAGCAGTCATTTAACGAATATAAAATAAAAACTGAGCAAAATATCGCTGAAGCAAAAGCAGCCGCTGAACAAAAATTACAACAAGCGGAAGAGGTTGCTCGTAAAGCAGCTTTATATAGTGGTCTATTTTGGTTAATCAGCACTATCTTAACTTTTATCGCTGCTATTATGGGCGCAAGAAGTGCAGCAGCCAACCATCGTTTAGACAAGCCTATCGTTACTCTTGGTGATAACGTTCGCTAAAAGGCCAAATGAACTAAAATAAGTAAGGAACAATATACTTATTAAACTTTGTCAAAAAGCCCAGTCACACTATATCGTGATTGGGCTTTTTTTCGCCTAGCGTTTTTTATTGGCAACACGTTTTATTGATACCATTTTTTATTAATAGCACTTTAAGTCTGAAAGAATAGAACTTGAAAAACTAGACATTTCGCCGCGCACAAGCCTATACTAAGAGCCTCTCCTATTATCTAAAAGGCACGTTGGCGATGTTCGGTATTGAGAATTACCTAGGGTTTGTCATGGCAGCCATCTTGTTAAACCTGATCCCTGGCAGCGATAGCATGTATATCGTTACCCGCAGTATTTCACAGGGGCAAACGGCGGGTTTTTATTCCGTGCTCGGTATTATCTCAGGGATTTTAGTGCATACGTTATTGGCGGCGCTGGGCTTATCCGTCTTATTGGCCAACTCCCCTACTGCATTTATGGTCGTTAAATATATTGGTGCCAGCTACCTATGCTATTTAGGCCTAAAGATGCTGCTAACGAAACCAGATGCTTTAATGGCCGATAATTTATCCAGCCATGATCATCCTACTCGTACTAGTTTTTTAGATTATGGACAAATCTATAAACAGGGCGTGCTTACCAATACCTTTAATCCAAAAGTCGCATTATTCTTTTTGGCGTTCTTCCCGCAATTTATCAATCCTAATTATGCCAATAGCATGGTGTCGTTCATCATTTTAGGATTGACCTTTGCCGTCACTGGTTTTATATGGTGTTTATGTTTGGCATTACTGGCGTCAAAATTCAGTGAAAAGCTGCGAGAGAATCCAACTATCGAATCTATTTTAAATAAAATTAGTGGTGTGGTGTTTATTGGCTTGGGGATTAAACTGTTGACTGAGAAGGGTTAAAGGTAATACCAAACCCAAGATATATAGTATAATCCACTTATGACTATACCAATACATAACCTAGAAGACCATGACTTTGGCAAACACTCAAAGACTGAGCGCAATCCCAGAGCCCGACTACGCCTGCTCATCTTATACCAATATAGTATAGGCAAAGCCACTAACGATATTGCCAAAGACCTCTGCATACATCCTGAAACTGCCAGACGGACATTGAAGCGATATTATGAACGAGGACTTGAGAGTCTCTACGATCGTCATCGTCGAGGTCGTCACAGCAAATTGGCAGAAGCAGACACAGCCGCTTTTAAAGCCATGATAGTCTCTGAACAAGAAAAGCGAGCTGGCGGTCGTCTAACAGGCAAAGACATTCAGCAATTGGCTAAAGAACACTACAACGCTCACTACACCGTTAACGGTATCTACGAGCTACTCAAGCGTATTGATATGAGTTGGATAAGTGCTCGTAGTCAGCATCCAAAAGCCGACCCACAAGCTCAAGACGCTTTTAAAAAACTTTATAGCACAGGTTAAGGCGTCACTGCCTACTGATGTAAGCCTAGATCAAGTGGACATCTGGTTTCAAGATGAAACTCGAATAGGACAACAAGGCTCATTGACCAGAGTTTGGCACTATCGCGGTGGGCGACCTCGACTGATCAAACAGCAACAGTTTCATTCCGCTTATCTGTTTGGTGCCTTTTGGTAAGCGACAAAGAAGGCTATCGGCTTAGTACTGCCTTCAGTGAATAAACATACTATGTTATTGCATATGCAAGAGATTAGTAAAGCCGTTCCAAAAGGACGTCATGCGGTGGTGGTGATGGATGGCGCATTATGGCATCAACCAAGCTTGAATCAGGCTAATGTCACTATGCTTAAACTACCGCCTTATTCACCTGAGCTGAATCCCTCTGAGAGAGTATGGCAGTACCTTAAGCAAAATGAGCTATCTAATCGTTGTTATGACAGTTATGAGGCTATTGTCGATGCCACTTGCTTGGCTTGGAATAATTTGCTTAAACAGCCACAAAGAATTCGGTCGTTAACTGCTCGTGCTTGGGCACAACTTTAATTGTTGGGTTTGGTATAAAAATAACGAATTAAAAAGCATTGCGCATAAAAAAGCCCAGTTATCACGACTGGGCTTTTCTTATTCTCACTTTAATTAAATATTACGCTGCGTTTTTACTCTCAGCTGCCAATTGACGTAGTACATAGTGCAATACGCCGCCATGACGCACGTATTCGCGCTCTTTTGGCGTCTGTAGCATGACGTTTACCTCAAAGGTTTCAGTTGAACCATCAGCACGGGTCGCCGTCACTGTTGCGGTTTTACTTTCGCCATTATCAAGGCCTGTGATACTTAGTACTTCAGAACCGTCTAGGTGATAAGTATCGGCGTTTTCATCATCTTTAAAGGTTAATGGCAACACGCCCATACCGACTAGGTTTGAGCGGTGAATACGCTCAAACGAGCTGGTCAATACCGCTTTTACGCCGAGCAAAATCGTACCCTTCGCGGCCCAGTCACGGCTAGAACCAGAGCCATACTCTGCACCGCCAAGTACCACAAGTGGGCGCTGATCTTCTTTATACTTCATCGCCGCGTCATAGATGGCCATTTCTTCGCCGTCTTGAAGCGTGGCGTTGTCGCCTTTAAAGTAGTAAGTATAGCCGCCTTCTTTACCGCCCATCATCTGGTTTTTGATACGGATATTGGCAAAAGTACCGCGGGTCATGACCGCATCGTTACCACGGCGTGAGCCATAACTATTAAAGTCGGCTGGCATCACACCGCGCTCTTGCAAGTACTTACCCGCAGGAGAATTAGCATCGATATTACCAGCTGGCGAGATATGGTCAGTGGTGATTGAATCGCCAAATAGACCCAAGATACGCGCGCCTTCGATATCAGGAATGCCTTCTGGCTCCATGGTCATGCCATCAAAGAACGGTGGGTTTTTGATATAAGTAGACTTCTCGCTCCATGGATACAGCTGACTATCGGCTGAGCTAATGGCGTTCCATGCAGCACTACCGTCAAACACTTCGCCGTAGTTTTTACGGAACATATCGGCGTCGATATTATTGGCAATTAGTTCATTAATTTCATCGGACGTTGGCCAAATATCCTTTAGGTAGACATCGTTACCGTCTTGGTCTTGTCCTAGCGGATGGGTGGTCAAGTCAATATCGACCGTCCCTGCCAGCGCATAAGCAACCACCAGCGGTGGCGACGCCAAGTAACTGGCCTTGACGTGCGAGTGAATACGCCCTTCAAAGTTACGGTTACCCGATAACACCGCAGCGGCAACCAAATCGTTTTCTTTGATACCTTGTTCAATCGACTCTAAGAGTGGGCCTGAGTTACCGATACATGTCGTACAACCATAACCAACCAAATAGAAGCCTGTTTTCTCTAGCTCATCCATCAGTTTGGTTTTTTCAAGATAATCGGTAACAACTTTTGAGCCTGGTGCCAATGAGGTTTTTACCCAAGGCTTGGCTTTTAAACCTTTGGCAGCGGCTTTTTTCGCCACCAAACCAGCGCCAATCATCACCGCAGGGTTTGAGGTGTTGGTACAAGAGGTAATCGCGGCGATAACCACCGAACCATCACGCAGTTTGTGGCTCTTATCATCGATATTAACGTCAGAGAAGACATTAGGCTTGGCATACAGTCTATCGGCTTGCTCTTGCTGCGCACCTTCTTGGTCAAAGCGCACTTTACCATCAATTTCTGACTTACGGTCTTTGGTCATTTTCTCTAGCGTTTCGCCAAACTTCTCATGCATATCAGACAAATTGATACGCTGCTGCGGCAAGTTCGGACCGGCAAGGGCTGGTTTCACCGATGATAAGTCCAGCTCAAGCTTACTTGAATATGTCGCAGCCGGCGTATCGGCATCATGCCATAAGCCTTGCGCTTTGGCATATTTTTCAACCAGCTCAATCTGACTTTCTTCACGACCTGACAGACGCAGATAATCAATAGCCATTTGGTCAATCGGGAAAATACCACAGGTTGCGCCGTATTCTGGTGACATGTTGGCAATGGTTGCACGGTCAGCGAGTGGCATACTGTGTAAGCCTTCGCCGTAAAATTCGACGAATTTACCTACCACACCGTGAGCGCGTAACATCTCAACGACGCGTAGTACCAAATCCGTTGCGGTCACGCCTTCGGTCAATTTGCCTTTGAGCTCAAAACCGACCACTTGTGGAATGAGCATTGAGGATGGCTGACCAAGCATCGCCGCTTCCGCTTCGATACCACCAACACCCCAACCAAGTACGCCAATACCATTAATCATGGTGGTGTGACTGTCTGTACCAAATACCGTATCTGGATACGCGGTCAGCTCTCCGTCTACTTCAGCAGCCATTACTACACGCGCTAAATATTCTAAGTTAACCTGATGCACAATACCGGTTGCTGGTGGCACAACGACAAAGTTTTTAAAGGCGTTTTTGCCCCAATGTAAAAACTCATAACGCTCGTTATTACGCTTAAATTCAATTTTCTCGTTTAAGTCTAGTGCATCTTCGCGGCCATAAGCGTCGACCTGTACAGAGTGGTCAACGACCAATTCACTTGGGATAAAGGGGTTAATCTGCTCAGCACGACCGCCAAGCTCAACCACCGCATCACGCATCGCTGCCAAATCCACCACTGATGGTACACCGGTAAAATCTTGCAGGACGACACGCGCTGGCATAAAGGCGATTTCTTTTGACGCTTCTGCCCCAGCGTCCCAATTGGCAACGGCTTCGATGTGGTTTTTGCCGACAGATTGCCCGTCGTCTTCATTACGCAGTAGGTTTTCTAAGACGATTTTCATGCAAAATGGCAGTTTGCTGATGTTCTCGTAAGTGTCAGTCAGCTTTGGCAAGCTATAATAAACGTGCTCCTTGCCAGCGACGTCAATCGTATCTTTTACATTAAAAATATCACTCATGGTAGCTTCCTTATCGTTGTTATAGATCCTAAGCATAAATCCTTATGCCATTAATACGACTGTGAATGCATGGCAATTTATGCTGATAACTGGTGGCTTATTTCTTCTTAATTTAAATGAATGTGCTTAAATCGAATGGCGACAACTATTTTTTAATAAACGCTCGTTTTTAACAAGTGCTAAGTACAATAGTTAACGGTGCTTTTATTTGAATAAATATTTATTGATAACGGTGAGGTGAACGAAATCGCCGTTAACAAAAGATATATGCATCTGTTTAGCGTTTAACTGTAACGTCCTTTTACCATAACAAATAAGCAGCACTTTGTTAACGACTAGATGGTGTTGAATCGTGGCACAATCGTAACCACGACAATGCTTTAGCAGTTAAAATTCAACGTTTACCGGACAAGGTGTGCCCATATCTTTTAACTTTGACTACGACGACCGCTCCGAAAGACTTGGCTGTCCTCATAAAAGCTCGGCTGGACATTTTCTGCCCAATAGTGTGGCACGCCCAAAATGGGCAATGGCGACAGTTTGCGCGGGGACACATCTGGCTCTGATAATAACGCGTCCATATAATCGGCCACTTTTTGATCCAAATGATTGATACGCTCAGATAGCGACAAGGTAAAAAAATCTTGCGTGACATTTATCACGATACTATGGGCGCATAATGCTTTGCGTGGGTGCAGTAGCTTCTCTAACAGTGCATGACCAAAAATATAAACTGCTGCCTGAGCTTGTTTATTAAGTTGCTTTGGCTCGTCCCATTTGTCACGTGGTGCAACCAAACTTTCCTGCCAATCAAAATCAACCAATGCCTTACCGATACTAGACTCAGCGGTGACCAATATCGCGCCATTTTCATCAAAAACGGTAATGGTATCGCGGACACGGCCGCGACTGGCGCCAATACCTTGCTCCTTAATCTCAAGCATATGATAATAATTGAGCAGCGCTTTGGTCTTTGGAAAGGTGAGCCAAATACTACCGTTAAATAAATCATGCAAATTATCACGGGTCGGGATATTACCGGTGGTGCCGATAAAGCGCTCGTACGCTTCGCCTTCTGGCAGCTCATTTTGTGAAACGAATTTTAAGGTTTGGGCTTGATTGTTTAGCGCAGGTTTGGTTTGCGGTAATGACTGTTGTAAGGCGTCAGCATGCTTCTGTAATGCGGTATTCAAAACCTTGGCGATGATATCAGGCGTATGTTCGAGTTTTTCTGTCTGAGCAGGGTCATTTTTTAAGCCTCTTAGCTGGCTGATGCTTTTACTTATATAGCCTAACTGGTTTAAGTGACACAGCCACGACGCTTGCCAATCAATAGCAGCAAAGCTGTCATCAAGCGTGCTGGCGTATGCAGACGGGTTATTAATAGATGCATCAAAAGCAGTATTTCGATAAGGCTTGGCAGGTAAATCAGTGGCGGTCATATTGATTATCTCTATTAGACGACTGGCGTGGCTATGGTATCATGGAGCGCTTTTTTACAGCTAGACAAGCCGCTCGAAATACAGATTTCGTGCGCTATTTATTGATGAGTTTTTATGGCAAATTTTAACACCCACTTAAATGTTGCATTCATGGCAAGTGGTACGATGAGTCTTGCGGTTTATAAAGCAGGCTTGATTGATGATTCAGGGTTTTTGATGTGCGTGGCACTCGGCACTATCGGTGGGCTGCTGCCTGATTTGGATTCTGATAACTCGACGCCGATTAAGCTTGGGTTTAATATTACCTCGTTTATTTTTGCCTTTGGTCTGGTCATGCATTGGCGCAGTGAGCTGAGTTTACTGGCGCTGATAGCTTTATGGTTGGCGGGCTACGGCTTTATGCGTTATGTGGTATTTTCAATTTTTACCAATATGACCGTACACCGCGGCGTCATTCATTCGGTGCCCTACATGGCCATACTAGGGCTTGGAATGACCTACGTCAGCTACGATATTTTAGCCTTACCGCTAACTGTCAGTTGGTTTTATGGCTTGTTTTTATTCGGCGGCGCCATGGTACATTTGGCATTGGATGAGCTATATAGTGTGAATTTGTCCAATATGAAAATGAAGCGCTCATCGGGTACAGCGATGAAGTTTTATCAGCATAAAGATAAATGGTGGTATCTGCTCCTGTACGTCATCCTTGCGCTCTTGGTCTATTTTGCGCCGCCATTTGCTGAGTTTTGGCAGCAGCTGCGTGACCCCGAACCTTGGGCAAAGCTTAAACTGGGACTATGGCCAGAATTGATAAAAAACTGGCTCAATTAAAATTTATAGAACCGTTAAAAAATGAATAATACACGAGTAAATAATGTCAATTTCCCTACCAATCTGCCCTTGCCAAATTAACCCAGCCTCAAATGCTATTGGCGTACCGCTACTTTATCAAGATTGCTGCCAGCCTTATCATGACGGGCTTTTAAATAACGAAGCTGATAAAATTGACGGTGCAAAGCCAGACTCTGCTGAGCGTCTAATGCGGTCGCGTTATAGCGCCTTTGTCTTAGTTAAACCAGAATATATCGTCAAAACCACTTTGCCTGCGCAGCAAAATTTACTAGATATTCAGGCGATTGAGTCTTGGGCAAAAGAGACAGATTGGGCAGGATTAGAAATCATTACGCATACGCCAAAGCTAGGTAAACGCCATGCGCAAGTTGAGTTTAAGGCTTACTTTAATATCTCTGATAATAAAGATGACGGCATACAGGCGCATCATGAATTATCTGCCTTTGTAAAAGTAACAGACAAAGCGAACAACGATGCGCGTTGGTATTTCCTCGACCCGACTGTTTCTATGACTGTCACGCAAAAACAGCCGTGTATTTGTGGCTCAGGTGAAAAATTTAAGCGCTGTTGTGGCGCTTATATCTAACTGATATTTAATCAACGTTAAATACTTGCCACTCCTAAACACTCGCTCCAACCGCGCGTGCTACCGCAATTCCTTCTTCAATGGTTAAAAACTTACGCTGACTTGGACTGTCTTTATAAATAACATCACCTTCTTGGAATATTAAGCACTCATTGACCGCCAACTGTTGCCATTTTTCATTTTCAGTCAATGGCACGGTGACCAATATCGTCACTTTGTCGCTGTCGGTAGTCACATCACCAAAGTTAATGGCCAAATCATCATCTGCTAATTTTGCTTCGCCAAACGGTGCTTTGCGCGTGAGATAAAACAATAAGCTACCAGCATAAGCCAGCTGCCACCGACCGTTTGAGATTAGGCAATTAAACAAACCGTTGGCAGAAAGGTAGCGACATTGGGTGGTTAAAAAATTAAACAGCGTTTGATCATCTGGGCGGGTTTTAAAGCTGCTTTTTAGGCGATTGACCAAATAGCAAAACGCCATTTCAGAATCGGTGTTACCAACTGGCTGACAATGTGAGGCATTGCCATTGTCTTGCAGGCGCTGACAGCGTTTGATAAATTCGCTATTCATCTGCCCGTTATGGGCAAAAACCCACTGCTCGCCCCACACTTCGCGGACGAAAGGATGGGTATTGGCTAAGCAGTTCTGCCCTTGAGTTGCTTTACGGATATGGGCAATGACATTCATCGCTTTAATCGGATAATTATTCACCAAGTCGGCAACAGGTGATAAATGGCTTGGGCGATTGTCATGAAACAGTCGCAAACCAGTCGAAGCATTGGCTGTTTTATCATTATTGGCACATTCACTGCGCTCAAAAAACGCAATACCAAAGCCATCTTCATGACTGTCGGTCATGCCGCCGCGACGACGAAATCCTGCAAAGCTAAAGCCAATATCGGTTGGGGTATTACAGTTCATTCCTAAGAGTTGACACATTTATACTTCACCGCCGTTGTTGTCTTTTGCAGAATTTAAAGGAGGGTTTAGAGTAGCTTCTGATACTTCATCAAACATCTCATAAGGCGTGGCCCCATCGGTGTCAATATTCGCCAAAATACGCTGCGCATGCGCCAAATCCGTATCTTGTATCCACAGCACTATCCCAGAATTCATACCGGGCATGGCACTCAGCGGTTGCAGTGACACCGTAATGCCATTGTTACGCAGCAGATTGGCATGCAGCTCGCCTTGCATATTGGTATCGTAGCGCGCCAGTTTGTGCCAGTTATCAACTTGATCGGTCATGGGATTTGCCTTTATGGTTTTGATACAGGAATGGTCGAAAAATAACAATCTATGCCAATTGGTCGAGCGTATATTCTTTGATTGCAAAATCACTGCTATTACTTAATTTATCACGTGCTTGCTCAGCTTGGGTGATATTGCTAAAAATACCGATTATCTGAGTGCTTTTTTGCATCGCCGATTCATTATCTAACAATACAAAGACCGTATTTTGTTCTTTTTCAACATGTGACCAATGATAAGCCGCCAAGCGTTTCATCAGGTCAGGATTTTTGACCATGATGTTATCACCAGTCCGACCTTCGGTACGGTTATAGTGGATAACGTTTAAACGTAATAGCCAAAAAATCACCGCCGCCTTGGCGAGCATCACTGGTAAAGCGCGTTTTTCATCTTCGCCAAGCGCACGTTTCGACTCATAGCCTTGCAAAAAAGCCGCCATTTTACTGCGGTCAAAATTGACGGTTTCGCCTTGCTCGGCATCGCCCCACGTCGTACAAAAATCATTAATGGTAATGGCAATATCCATCACATAATGCTCAACGCTGACTTCGGTAAAGTCTAGCAATCCCGTTAAACGCGCTGCGCCTTTTTGGCTATTATTTAACGATAAGTCCCATAAGGTATTATCAGCGAACATGTCTAAATGACATAAGCCTTTTGGCAACGTCGCAAGCGGCAAATCTGAGTAAGCGCGCCAAATATCGCTCATGAGCTTGGCTTCGTCACCGGGCATAAACTGCATTTCACGGTCGCGTACTTCCGCCCATGGGTATAAAGGCACGCCATATTCTTCCGCAGGTTGCAGTGCTTGTAAGGTCTCATGCAGCATGGCTAAAGCGGCGCCAATCTCATAACACATCGCTTGCGTGGTTTGCTGTGGATGCGCGCCAGCCAAACAAGGTACGAGGGTAATTGCTTTATTATCATAGCGTATGACATAGCGTTTTTCTGCGCTATCAGCGCCTAAATCAAGCAATGCTAACGGCGCCGCTACTGGCAATTTACCATCCAATTGATTGAGGATAACCGCCATTTTTTCGATGTCTTCTGGTGGACGCTCTTCAAATAAGGTAAATACATAAGAGTGCGCGCCATCTACATCGTCAGTCGTCTGAATAAACCAGTTAGAGTTTTTGATACCTTGGGTAATCGGAATGGCACGCGCAAATGAGACGCCAAAACGCTGGCAAAAAGCGGCAAACTGGTCATCGGTTAACTGGGTATAGACGGACATGACATCTCACTTATGGCAATTAAAAGAAGGTAAATAGGATAAATATCGACGGTAATGACAGTGATTGTACCGCGCATGAGCAAACTTTGGTTAAAAGCATAATAATCTTGCGAAAAGCTGCCTGATATGGCGGCGATTTTGCTAGACTAGCGCTTACGGATAAATTGATTATAAGGTGAAAGACCCTATGTTAGCAAAGCGTATCATCCCTTGTTTGGATGTGGATAATGGCCGTGTGGTCAAAGGCGTGCAATTTGTCGATATTAAAGACGCCGGCGACCCTGTCGAAGTCGCTAAGCGCTATAACGAGCAAGGTGCTGATGAGATTACTTTTTTAGACATTACCGCGACCAATGATGATCGCGATACCACTTATCATACCGTTGAGCGTATGGCTGAAACCGTGTTTGTACCGCTCACAGTTGGTGGCGGTGTGCGTAAAATCGCTGATATTCGTAATTTGCTCAATGCAGGCGCGGATAAAGTAGCGATTAATTCAGCAGCGGTATTTACCCCTGAGTTCGTTGGGGAGGCGGCACAGAAATTTGGTAATCAATGTATCGTCGTGGCTATCGATGCCAAACGCGTTGCAGATATAATGGTTGATGGCATCATCATGCCGCGTTGGGAAATCTTTACTCACGGCGGGCGTAAACCAACCGGTATTGATGCCGTGGCTTGGGCAAGTAAAATGGCTGCTCTCGGCGCTGGCGAATTATTGGTGACCTCAATGGATGGTGATGGTACCAAAAAAGGCTATGATTTGGTCTTAATGCAGCAAATTACCAGCCGCGTAAATGTGCCGGTTATTGCTTCAGGCGGCGTTGGTAACTTGCAACATTTGGCCGAAGGCGTAATAGAAGGCGGCGTCGATGCCGTACTTGCGGCCAGTATTTTTCACTTTGGCGAATATACCGTGCAAGAGGCCAAAGCTTATATGGCCGCACAAGGCATACAGATGCGTCTTTAATCTTTAAGATTGCTAAAATATCAATGCCTGTGCAAAAAATGGTATCATAGCGCTACTTATTTATTTTTGTCAGTTAACTATTGAAAACAATCGAGATTTTACATAAAAATTTTGTTTTAAACGCTACTTACTCAAAGGATTTTCTTATGTCAAATTTACAACAGCAGCGCAATGATATTACCCATATCGATGGCAATTTACATCAAAACGAAGATGCGCGCATTGGTATCGTCGTCGGTCGTTTTAACGGTTTTGTCGTTGAGTCATTGGTAGATGGTGCAATCGATGCCCTACTGCGTCATGGCGTATTGGGTAGCAACATTACTGTGATTCGCGTACCGGGTGCGTTTGAGTTGCCACTCGTTGCTCAGCGCGCCGCTGAATCTGATCGCTTTGATGCCATCATTGCATTAGGCGCGATTATCCGTGGTAGTACGCCGCATTTTGATTTTGTCGCTAGCGAATCTGCCAAAGGTTTAAGCAGCGTTGCAATTGATTATAATATCCCTGTTGCTAATGGTGTATTAACCACTGACAGCATCGAGCAAGCGATTGAGCGCTCTGGTACCAAAGCCGGTAACAAAGGCTCAGAAGCGGCGATGGTGGTGCTTGAGATGCTAGCGGTTCTATCACAGCTAGATATTGCTGATGACTATGATAATAGTGATGACGCGTAATTAAGTCTTCATTTTATAAACGGTTATTTGTCATTTAAATGGCACTGCGGCTTATATCACCTTTGATATAGACCGCAGTGCCAATATGATAGTAAAAAGCACTATAAACAGTTCTATAAAACACCGTTTTAATATCCGACTGTCACAGCCTGCCAGTCGTCTACTATTTAACAACTTTTATACTATTTCTTACAACTTGCTGTCTTTGCCAAGCCTGTTATTTGCGCCAAGATAGATGTTTAAAATGATAGTTATTTAAAATTTAGGTATTGACCCCCTATGACTGACCAACTCAAGCGCGCCATTAACGCTGCACAAACCGCCCAAGCCAATGATGCACAAGCTGAAGCTACTCGTATCGCGAGCAGTAGTGCGGGTGAGCAAACCTTTGATATGAGTGAAACGACTTATAAGACTAGCCACACCGCTGTGCGTAAGGCTCGACGCTTTGCAATGCAAGGCCTATATGAGTGGTTGGTCACCGACCGCCGTTTTGATAAAGATGGTAAGCTTGGCTGGAAGGACAATGCGCCGCATGATATCGCTGCCCGTACGCGCGCGAGCAACGCCATGCATACCGTTCATATTGGCTACTATCATGAAATGATGCGCGATATTCCAGAGCAGATTGACGCTCTCGATGCGCTAATCAGTCGGCATCTTGATCGTGACATTGATAAATTGGACACTGTTGAACATGCTATTTTATTGATTGGGGCGTATGAGCTACAAAACCGCTTAGAGATTCCCTACAAAGTCGTGCTTGATGAAGCGATGAAGCTAAACAATCACTTTGGCGCTACTGACGCCCATAAATTAATTAATGCTGTCCTTGATAAAATGGCGATTGAATTGCGCGCGCTTGAAGTCGATGCCGATAGCAAAGCCAATCTGCGCACCTCACAAAAAGCGGCGACTCAAGCAAATGCTAAGCAGGCTGAAGTTCAATCTGCAGCTGTTGAAGAAGCTAGTGAAAGCACTGCTGAATCTGATATCGATAGTACGTCAACTGCAACTGCTTCAAACAAACCACGTATCAGTGCCAATAATGCCAGTGTTAAACGTAATAGCGCGAGTAAAGCGCTAGCGAATATTATGGACTATAAGATCAATAAGAAAAATGACGCCGCAAAAAATGAAGCGCCAAATAATATTGTTAATGACAAATCTGCAGAAGAAAGCGCTGTAGAAGAAAACACATCTACCAATGATGTTAGCTATGATGAGAATAGTGACGCAGCTGACGTAGGCTTACATGATTCAAACCTTGTTACTCCTAATGAAAACAATAAAGACTAGCCATGAACGAGTTTGAGCTGATTGAGCGTATATTTTCGCAAATGCAAGCTGCACCGTCATCGTCCAGCACTGCCGAAGCACGCAATGTCGAAAAAGGCATTGGCGATGATGCGGCAGTAATGAGCTTGCCTGTAGGTGCGCGCTTGGTTAGCTGTATTGATACCCTCGTTCAAGGGCGGCACTTTAGTGCTGATTGGAATGACGTAAACCAGTTAGCCTTTCAAATCGGCTATAAAGCGGTCGCGGTTAACGTTTCCGACATTGCCGCGATGGGCGCAACGCCGCATAGTATTCTATTGGCATTGGCCTTACCTGAGCGTTTGGCGAATGAGCAATGGCTGACTGAATTTGCTAAAGGTTTATTTCACGCCTGCCAGCTATTTGGTGTCACGCTTATTGGTGGTGATACCACGCGCAGTGATAACTTAGTGCTCAGTGTCAGCGCGCAAGGATTGCTTGATGCGGCTACGCCAGCTGTTTACCGCTCGGGCGCGCAAGTCGGCGATAAAATCTATGTTTCGGGGTCGCTTGGCGATGCTGCTTATGCGCTACAGCATCCTAATAATGCTATCGGTATTGAGCTTGCCCATCGGCTGCATATGCCAACGCCACGTATTGCCTTAGGGGCAGCAGTGGCGACAATTGGCGCAACTTCGATGATAGATATCTCTGATGGTCTGTATCAAGACCTTAGCCATATCTGTGAGCAAAGTATCATTGGTATGCGCATTCACCTTGAGCAGCTGCCTACCAGTAAAGCATTATCAAGCGTTGGTCTATCTGAGCGCTTATTATGTCAGTTGGCGGGCGGCGATGATTATGAGCTGGCTTTTACCTTGCCTGCCCATATCGAGCCACCGATTAATAATAATAGCGACACGCATGTCACCTGTATCGGTGAAGTCATAGCCGTAAATAAGACAGATGGTGCTAAAAATGTACAACCAGAGATTTTTTATCAAGGACAGCCAGTCACAGCGACGCATCCCGCCCCATTTCCTACTTGGCCCAATCTGACGGGTTACCAACATTTTGCAGGTTAACCCATGATTGATCACAACCTATCTAAGCCTGATATCCGACAAGCCAATGATTGCCCGCCTCTACCCGCCAATGCCAGTGCGCTTGATCGTTTGGTTTATTGGCTTGGTATCGGTCTAGGCAGCGGTCTGCCGCGCCGTGCACCCGGTACTTGGGGTACAGTTGGTGGATTAATAGTCGCTATACCGCTGCTTAGCTTAGGTTTTGTGCCGTTTTTGATGATTACTATTTTAGCTTGTTTCCTTGGTAATGCGATATGCGGTCGTACCTCAGAGCTGATGGGCGGTCACGATAATCCGCATATTGTTTGGGATGAGTGGGCTGGTATGTGGCTTACCCTACTGCCGCTGTCTTATATGGGTATCGCTAACGGCAGCTTTTGGCAAAATATCATCCAAATACCTACTATCGTAGCGATTATTATCGCCTTTATATTATTCCGCTTTTTTGACATTATTAAGCCGCCGCCGATTGGTTGGGCAGATAAAAAAGTCGCAGGCGGCCTCGGTATTATGCTCGATGATATTATTGCGGGAGTGATGGCAGCAGCCGTTTGGGTAATTATTTATACCTTTATCTTCTCTTTTACCTTTTAATCTTAAGCTTATCCTTTAAGCCTCAAATAAACGTTTTTACCATAAATACTTCTGCTTTATCGCCTTTTATATCGCTCACCTATTTAGCGGTTAGATTTTCTGAACGCCTGCTGTTTAATTTATATCTATAGACAGCTAATGTCATAATCAGTTTACAAAGATGTCACGACATAGCGTTTTGGTTAAATCGTAATTTGCGTTATAATTCAGAAGTATATTTTGTTACATTTGTAAGCTCTTTTTTAGGAATACTATGACAGCTCCTCTTTCAGTAATTATCCTCGCGGCTGGTAAAGGCACGCGTATGCAATCAGCCAAGCCAAAAGTGCTACAGACACTGGCTGGCAAGTCGTTACTCGGTCATGTGCTTGATACTTGTCATCAATTGACCGTTGATGACACCATCATCGTCCATGGTTTTGGCGGCGAGCAAGTGCAAGCAGATATTAATGAGCAATATGCGCATTTGCCGATTACGTGGGTTGCCCAGACTGAACAGTTAGGAACGGGCCATGCAGTAAAAGTCACCCTGTCCGAATTACCAAAAGAAGGCCAAAGTCTGATTCTCTATGGCGATGTGCCATTGGTCAGCTGCCAGACGTTAACAGCTTTAAAATCTGCCAATACTGACGGTATGTCAATGTTGACCTTGACGGTAGAAAATCCCTTTGGTCTCGGCCGTATCAAACGTGATAAAGACGGCAATATTGAAGCCATCGTTGAGCAAAAAGATGCCAGCGCCGATGAACAAAAAATCCAAGAGATTAATAGCGGTATTTACTGCGTTGATAATGCGTTATTGCATAAATATCTGCCGAAGCTGACTAACGACAATGCGCAAAAAGAATATTATCTCACCGATATCGTTAAAATGGCCGTCGCTGAAGGGATTAATATTGTCGCGATTGAGCCTGAGCATGGCTTTGAGATTGAAGGCGTCAATAACCGCCAGCAGCTTGCCAGCTTAGAGCGTACATGGCAAGGTAAGTTGGTTGCAGACTTACAAGAAGCTGGCGTGCAGTTTGCAGACCCTACTCGCGTCGATATTCGTGGTAGCTTGAGCGCAGGACAAGATGTATTCGTCGATGTGGGCGTGGTCTTTGAAGGTGATTGCGTCTTAGGCGATAACGTTTATATCGAAGCTGGCTGTGTGATTAAAAATGCGCACATTGGCAATGCCTGTCACCTAAAGCCGTACTGCGTCATTGACAGTGCTCAAATTGGAAACGGCGTCGATATTGGACCTTTCGCCCACTTGCGCCCTGATACTGTTTTGTCTAATAACAGTAAAGTAGGCAATTTTGTCGAGATTAAAAAATCGATTATCGGCCAAGGTAGCAAGGTCAATCATTTAAGTTATGTGGGTGATGCGACGGTTGGAACAAATGTCAATATCGGTGCGGGCGTGATTACCTGTAATTACGACGGCGTCAATAAATCGCAAACCATCATCGAAGACAATGCCTTTATCGGCTCTAACGCCAGCTTGGTTGCGCCAGTTACTATTGGTGATACCGCTACGGTTGCGGCAGGCTCAGTGATTACCAAAAACGTCGATGATAACGCCTTAGCCTTTGGACGTGCGCGCCAAACCCAGAAAGATGACTTTCAGCGTCCGACTAAAAAATAAAGGCGGCGCTGATAGTTAACTTGATAAAAATGATGGTAAGACCACTAAAGCAGTACGACAATGATTTGTGGTGCTGCTTATTTATATTTATAGATTAATGATTGTCCATGTATCAGTATCTTTCAAAATCACATGGTATGAGAACATAAAATTTAAGGAATAATTATGTGCGGAATCGTTGGAGCAGTTGCTGAGCGGAATATTGCCAATATCTTACTTGAAGGCCTTAAACGCCTAGAATACCGTGGTTATGACTCTGCTGGTCTGACGGTTATCCGTGATGGCGAGCTGCATCGTGAGCGCCAAGTGGGCAAAGTACAAGCGCTGGTCGATGCCGTCGCCGTCAATCCTGAATTTTTCGATGGTCATATCGGTATTGCACATACGCGCTGGGCCACGCATGGCGAACCTGCGCAGCGCAACGCTCATCCGCACGTATCTGGTAAAATTGCCGTGGTCCATAATGGTATCGTTGAGAACTATGCTGAGCTAAAAGAAGAGCTGATTGCTAAAGGCTACGAGTTTACCTCGCAAACTGATACCGAAGTCGTCGTCCATTTAATCAATGATATCTACAAAAATACGCCTGATTTACTGGAAGCTGTGCGTGCCGTTATTCCTTTATTACATGGCGCGTTTGCCCTTGGCATTTTGCACATTGATTGCCCAGACGAGCTGATTACCGTGCGTCTAGGTTCGCCTTTGGTCATCGGTGTAGGTATCGGTGAGAACTTTATTGCCTCTGATCAATTGGCGCTTTTGCCCGTGACCAATCGCTTTATGTATCTAGAAGAAGGCGATATCGCCAAATTAACCCGTAATAGTATTGAAGTTTATGCCGATGGCGTAAAAGTAAAACGTCAGATACATGAGATTGATGCCGCCCAGCATAATGCTGATAAAGGTGAATTTAAGCATTACATGCTTAAAGAAATCTATGAGCAGCCAGATGCAGTTGCCCGTACGATTGAGATGGCTTTAGATAGTGATGCGCCATCTAAGCTGCGCGATGACTTTTTGCAGCGTCATGAAGCACAGTTAAAAGGTATCAAGAACGTTCAAGTCATCGCTTGTGGGACCAGCTATCATTCAGGTTTGGTCGCGAAATATTGGTTTGAAAGCCTAACCCGTTTGCCGTGTTCGGTTGAGGTTGCTAGTGAGTTCCGCTACCGCAATCCAGTGGTCGTCGATGACACCTTGGTCATTTGCATCTCGCAATCGGGCGAAACTGCGGATACCTTATCGGCACTTCGTGATATTCAAAAGCACACGCCAGCAGGTCTCGTCAGCTTGGCTTTATGTAATGTACCGACCTCATCTTTGGTGCGTGAAACCGATATCTTTTTACCAACGCTTGCCGGCCCTGAGATTGGCGTTGCCTCGACCAAAGCCTTTACCACTCAGCTTGCCGCGTTGATGTTACTGGTGTTAAAAGTGGGTGTTGTACAAGCGCGTATGACAGGTGAAAAATTAACCACCTTGTTAGGCAAATTACAAGAGCTACGCGGGCAACTACATGCCAGCTTACAACTCGATGCGCCTATCAAAGTCATGAGTGAGCATTTTGAGTATAAGAAAAGCTGCTTATTCTTAGGTCGTGGCTTACAGTTTCCAATCGCCTTAGAAGGCGCGCTGAAACTAAAAGAAATCTCTTATATTCACGCAGAAGGCTATGCGGCAGGTGAGCTAAAGCACGGTCCATTGGCGTTGGTCGATAAAGACATGCCAATCGTGGTGCTCGCGCCAAAAGACAGTATGTTTGATAAGCTAAAAGCCAACATGCAAGAAGTACATGCGCGTCACGGTGAGCTGTTTGTATTTGCTAGTGAAGAAAGCAAGATGGTCGCAGAAGATAGAATGCACGTGGTTTATGTCCCCGAGGTTTGCGAGACGCTTGCCCCTATCGTTTATAGCGTACCTGTGCAACTGCTGTCTTATCATGTAGCAGTGATGCGTGGTACGGATGTCGATCAGCCACGTAATCTCGCAAAATCAGTCACGGTCGAGTAGGATAAGTGCTTGATTCTGAAAGCTTTTTATCTTAATATTGTATAACACTAAATGCTTTGCTGTCTAGTACCATATAGATAGCAAAGCTTTTTTTTATAATGGACATAAAAAATTGAGCCCATCCCGAATTCTGTGTAACTGCCCTTTAGATTAAATGCTTACTGATACGATCATCAAACATAATCATAAAGCGATTAAGAGCAGACGTCCAGTTACGAATCGGCATCGACCACTTCTTGGATGCCTGCTGTGTTGCTAGATATACCACTTTAAACGCTGCCTGATCAGAGGGAAATACCTTACGCTTATTCACCGCCGTACGAATCACGCTGTTTAGCGACTCAATAGCATTGGTGGTATATATGACTTTTCTGATGTCTTTAGGGTAACCAAAGAACACCGTGAGGCCCTCCCAGTTATTACGCCAAGACTTGATGACATGTGGGTACTCTGTGCCCCAAGTCTCATCAAAGTGTTCAAGATTGGCCTCTGCTATCTCAAGCGTATCAGCGCCGTAGATGGCTTTTAAATCAGCCGCTATTGCCTTCTTATCTGTCCAAGGTACAAACTTCATCGAATAGCGCACCATATGTACGATACACAGCTGAACCTTGGCTTTGGGATAAACGGTATTGATGGCATCAGGGAAGCCCTTTAGACCATCAACACAAGCGATTAGGATATCTTGTACCCCGCGGCTTTGTAGTTCAGTGAGAACGCCAAGCCAGAACTTAGCGCCTTCATTCTCTGATAGCCACATGCCAAGCAGCTCTTTTCTACCATCAAGTCCCACGCCTAGCGCCAGATAGATTGCCTTGTTGATAATCTGCTTATCTTGACGTACTTTGACGACAATACAGTCTAAATAGACAATAGGATAAACACTGCTTAACGGCCGGTTCTGCCATGCGGTGATGTCGTCTATGATGTTGTTAGTGACTCTTGAGACAAGAGAGCTTGAGATATCGACGTCGTAAAGCTCTTTGATACTCTCTACAATCTCGGTGGTGGTTTGACCCTTGGCGTATGAGCGAGGATCAGCAAGTGTCTGGGAGACACTTGCCCGAAGCGCAAGACGTAAGGCTATGCCTGTAGTGAAATATGATCTTGTCATCAAGGCCTGAGATACGGGTTTGATGCTTACGCACTAACGCAGGTTCAAAGTCACCATCACGGTCTCTTGGAGTGGAGATCTCAAGGTCGCCTGTGTCGCTACGGACGGTCTTTTTAGTATGACCGTTGCGCTTATTAGGCTTGTCTGCTTTTTCATGCTTGGGGTATCCAAGATGGTCTTCCATCTCAGCTTCTAAGGCAGTGTCGATAAAAGATTGCATGAGCTGCTTTTGAAAGTCTTTGATGTCATCAAAGCTGTTCATGCTACCAGCCATTTGCTCGGCCAGTTTTTTAAGGTCAGATTGAGTAGTCATTGCTTATTCTCCTGTTAGTGGATTATAAGCAGTTACACAGAGTTTGGGAAACTCCCAAAAAATTTCAATAATTTGGATATATCTCAGTATAAATATTATATGCAGCAGCAAAGTAACCCAGAGTTGATTATGTCCCTATTTCAATTTCAGAGTCAGCCTTATTTAGGTTGTCGCAAATGTCTTTTGTGACCTCAAAACTAGCCACTTTACTATCATCTAAATCGTAATAACTATACTGATAATCAAATCCCTTATTTATCCCTTGCATAACTTCTGCTTCTGCACAGGCTAACTTAGTATGTTCATCGCGCATTGCCGTTTCAATCTCTTTTCTTTTAGAAGCATTATAATCAGATATCTTTAGCCGATAGCCGAAAGTAACCGTTTTTCCATCAAAATCAATTTTTTCTAACGTAGTAACTTCATCAATTACGCTTGGCAGCTCTCTTTTTAACGTATCGATCTTACGATACATCTCCTGCGTATCACGTTCGTGATTGCTAGCTGTGGTAACCTTTTCATCATGAGCTAAAACCGAATTATTATCCGAACAGGCAATGACTGTGAGAAAAGATAAAAGTAGAATCAATGCTTTAAGTTTATTGAACATAATTATCTTTATTGAACCTAATTAGCCAAAATAATATGATTAGGGCGCATCCTCATTCTAAAGAGAATACGCCCCATTATACAAATATATATTTAGACCAGCCCTTTATATAGAAAATAAAACCCCACCACCGTTAATAATATCGCAAAGCATTTTTTTAACAATTCTGGCGATAATATATGCGCGACTTTCGCGCCCAACTTGGCGGTAAAAAAGCTCATAATACTAATGCCTAAAAAAGCATAAACATGGACAAAACCAATGGTATTGGGCACATTGACTTGCTGCTGCATGCCAAAAAACATGAAACCTAACGCACCGGCAATGGCAATCGGCAATCCGCACGCCGCTGAGGTCCCAACCGCTTTTTGCATCACCACATTATAACGCGTGAGATAAGGCACCGTTAAGCTGCCACCGCCAATACCAAATATAGCAGAAGCGATACCAATAACGCCGCCTGCTGCTAATTGCTTAGGTTTTGACGGTAGTAATGGGTTGGCGTAGTTGGCGCTACTGACATCATTAGCGCCATTAGAATGATTAGCAACTGGCTTTTTACCAGTAAAAAACATCTTATAAGCAACCCACAGCAAAAATACCCCAACAATCAGCTGAAGATACAACCCAGATATCTGCCCTGCGATTCCCGCGCCTAAGAAACAACCTAGCGCTAAACCTGGTGCCAGATTTTTAAACACCGGCCACATCACAGCGCCTTTTTTATTGTGTGCCATAAGCGAGCTGATAGAGGTGACAGTAATAGTCGCCAATGACGTCCCTAATGCTAAATGCATAATGCTGTCAGGGCTGTAATCCATTTGGGTAAAAACGACAAACAATAAAGGCACAATAATCGTGCCACCGCCCACACCAAAAAGCCCGGCAGCAAATCCTGCTAGCGCGCCTATTATTAAAAAAATGAGTATTTCCACAGGATAGTTACTTCTCAGTTAGCTATAGTTTTAGTTAAATAACAAGGGCTTTAAAAGTAGGTTAAACGATTTCTGTTTGACCCACTTGATGGTACGAGCGATTGAAATACACCAAACTTTCATCGCTCACACCTTGTTTGATGGCGACCACGCGGCACATAAAAATACTGTGTGTGCCGACTTGTTGAATGTCATCAATTTCACAATCAAAACTGACTAGCGCATCCTCTAAAACAGGGGCACCTGTGGTTAATGTCGTCCAAGCACCGTGACAAAAACGCTCTTCTGAGCATAGTTTGGAGGCAAAGGCATTAGATATGGGTTCGTGCTGCGTACCTAAGACATTGACACTTAACGTTTTGTTTTCAAGAAAATGTTCGTGTGAGCGCGAGCTCTGATTCATACAGACAAGCAAGGTTGGCGGTGTATCGGTCACGCTACAGACCGCCGAGGCGGTAAACCCATGACAGCCAGAGTCACCTTTTGTGGTGATCACATTGACCGCTGTCGGTAATAGAGACATGGCATCTCTAAAATCAGTTGCTTCAATCATGACTTAACTCCTAAATTTTAATCTTTAAGTACTTTAATCTTTAAGTACATTGATAACTGAGGTCACTCATGGGTTTAAACAAGGTAAGCTTTGTTAAGAAATGCTAAACGCTAAGCTCTTTACGTACAATAGCTGCACCTGCGCTCAAGGCTTGCAATTTGCCGCGTGCAACTTGGCGCGATAACGGTGCCATGCCGCAGTTGGTCGAAGGATAAAGCTTATCTGCATCGACAAATTGCAGCGCTTTACGTAACGTATCTGCTACTTCTTCCGGTGTTTCGATATTATTGGTTGCCACATCAATGGCGCCGACCATTACCTTTTTACCGCGAATCAGTTCAATCAAATCCATCGGTACATGCGAGTTTTGACACTCCAAAGAGACGATATCAATATTTGACTGCTGCAGTTTTGGAAAGGCTTGTTCATATTGACGCCACTCTGTCCCTAAAGTTTTTTTCCAATCGGTATTGGCTTTGATACCGTAGCCGTAGCAAATATGCACCGCCGTTTCACATTTTAGACCTTCAATAGCACGCTCTAAAGTGGCAATACCCCAGTCGTTAACATCATCAAAAAACACGTTAAACGCTGGTTCATCGAATTGAATGATGTCCACACCAGCCGCTTCTAAATCTTTCGCTTCTTGATTTAAAATTTTGGCAAATTCCCAAGCCAGTTTTTCACGGCTTTTATAATGACCATCATATAAGGTATCAATCATCGTCATTGGGCCGGGCAACGCCCATTTGATAGGTTGATCGGTTTGCGAGCGTAAAAATTTGGCATCGTCAACAAACACAGCTTTTTGGCGACTTACGCTACCCACAACTGACGGAACACTTGCCTCATAACGATTGCGAATTTTAACCGTTTCACGCTTTTCGAAATCGACACCATCAAGATGTTCAATAAAGGTAGTCACAAAATGCTGACGTGTCTGCTCGCCATCACTGACGATATCAATCCCTGCCTGCAATTGCTCTTGTAATGACACCCGTAGCGCATCTTGTTTGGCTTCGAGCAGTTGCTCGCCCTCTAAAGCCCAAGGTGACCAAATTTTTTCCGGTTCAGCTAGCCAAGACGGTTTTGGCAAGCTGCCAGCGGTTGATGTCGGTAATAATCTTTGTGTCGATAATAATAGTGTCATAGGATTTGTCTTCTTATTTTTTGGTGTTCTCATTTCGGCTAAATTGAACGCATCTAGGTTGAACGCATCTAGATTGAAAATAGTTAGGCAGCGTATTCTTTATCTGCACACGCTTCCGACGTGCGCTCATTAACATCAAAGCTTGTCGCCCATTCTTCAAGAATCGCTTGGTAAGGCTTGATAAATTGCTCTTGTGTAAACTTACCTTGCTTCACTGCCATCTGGCTACGCTCTTCACGGTCATAAACGATTTGCGTCAGTGAATAATCTTGGTACTTCAAACTGGGCTGATATACCTGACCTGCCGTCGAGTTGGCATTATAAATTTCAGGACGGTAAATCTTTTGGAAGGTTTCCATAGTTGCAATCGCACTGATGAGCTCAAGATCGGTGTAGTCACTCAGCAAGTCACCGGCAAAATAAAACGCTAAAGGTGCGACACTACCGGCCGGCATAAAATAGCGCACGGTTAAGCCCATTTTATGAAAATAATCGTCAGTTAAAGAATATTCGTCTTGTCGGTATTCAACCCCTAACACCGGATGCTGGTTAATCGTACGATGATAGGTTTTACTGGTCGATACACTTAGGCAAATGACCGGCTGTTTGGTAAAGTTGGCTTGATAGGTTTCTGAATTCAATAAATACTGAAACAGTTTGCCATGTAAGTCACCAAAATCTGCCGGCGGTGGCGATGACGGGTTTTTATCGAAATGCTCTAATAGGACAACGCTAAAGTCATAATCGCGTACATAAGAGGAAAAGCTATTACCAATCATACCGTCGATACGGGTATTGTCTTTATGGTCGACGATCGTGGTTTTTAGCGTTTCGATGACCGGAAAAGTATCGCCATTACCTTCAATATCTAAATCTGCTGAAATAATATCAACTTCAACAGAGTAACGGTCGGCGGCTGGGTTGTCCCAATGCGCCAAAGCGTTAAAACGATTATTAATCATTCTTAGTGTTTTACGCAGATTTTCTTCACGCTGCTCACCGCGCGCCAAATTGGCAAAGTTCGTGGTCAGACGCGTGCTATCTGCCGGATGATAGTTTTCATCAAAACGAATGCTCGAGATCGAATATGTAAATTGTTTACTCATGATAATCCGCTACCCTATTCTCATTGTGTGAGATAAAACCAAATTTGTATATGAGATAAATCATACCCGAACGCGATCATGAATAAAAATGATACTATTTAAATCTAAGATGAGTTAAATTCACGTTGATAAGACAAGGTTATGGAATAGGACTTGATAACTAGGAGCGTGGCAGAAGGTTTTATGAATAATGATATTTTGAGTGATTTTTTTGCATTAGAAAATAATTAACGTTTTATATTCATATAAAAGAATGTAAGGTAGTTAATTATGGATGATAAAAAATTTCTCTGGCAGGCATTATGCGTAAGCGCTCTAATTTTTATATTAACAGCCATGCTTGCGGTTAGGTTTTTAGATATGTTGTAGTCAGCATGGCTTTAATTTGAGCTATGCCTTAAGTTTAGGCAATATTTTGGAAGGTCAATAATACTCCTAACCCTTATTATTAACAGGGTGCAAAACCCTAGATCAACCAATTCCTATTTGATTGACCCAGCAGCTTTACTAGTACGAATTATTTTTCAATAACGACGCTTTCCTTCTCTTTACCATGCGGTATCAACCATTTGCCAAACCATCCTGATAAGTCATCCATCAAGGTATAAACCACGGGAATGACTACGAGGCTTAATAAGGTTGAGGTCACCAAACCACCCAATACCGCGGCAGCCATCGGACGACGGAAAGTAGGATCAGCATCGCCCCAGCCAAATACCAGCGGCATCATGCCAGCGCCCATCGCAATGGTGGTCATAATAATTGGCCGCGCACGCTTACGACAAGAATCGATAATGGCATCAAAACGCGCCAAGCCTCGGCGCTGAGCAATCAAGGCATAATCGACTAATAAGATAGAGTTTTTGGTGGCGATGCCCATCAGCATGATAAAACCAATCATCGATGGCATCGACAGACTACTCTTGGTAATAACCAAGCCGACAAAAGCGCCACCGATAGACAACGGTAGAGCCATCAAAATGGTAAATGGCTGCAATATCCGCCCAAATAATAAAATCAGTACACCTAAGATACAGACCACACCGACAGACATCGCAATCACAAAGCCGCTAAATAGCTCAGCCATGTTTTCGGCTTGTCCTTGATCGATAATAGTAATAGAGGTCGGTAGTTGCTGCATACTGGGTATGGCTTTTACTGCTTGCACCAAGTCACCAAGCTCGCCATTGGCAGGCTGCACGGTGATACTAATCGCCCGCTCACGATCAAGGCGGCTGATTTGCGCAGGTCCGGTACCAAAGTTTAACGATGCAACTTCACCTACCCGTACACCTTGTCCCGGTGGCAATGCATTTGGGACATATAAGCCTTCTAATTGACTGACGTTTTGTTTGGCAACATCTGGCAGGCGCACCACGATAGGAATCTGGCGTGTATCGAGATTGAGCTTAGATAACCGCTGCTCATAGTCACCAACAGTCGCCACACGTAAGGTGGTGGCGATATCTTGCGTGGTCACGCCTTTATCTGCCATCGCTAGTCTGTCTGGAGTTACCGTTAGCTCTTGACGCGGTAGACTACGATCACTGGTGACAGCGCCGGCACTTGGTAACGCCCGAATCTCTGCCATTATTTGCTGCGCGGTTTGCTCAAGTAAACGCGGGTCGGTACTGGTCAAAGAAAAATTATAACCGGTCTCACCGCCACTCGATAAACCAACGGTAAAGCGTGCGCCGGGTACTTCTGAGAGCATGCTGCTTATTTGCCGTTCAATCTCTTGCTTAGAGCCACGCTCTGCGCGTGGGGCCAATACGATATCTAAGCCTGCGATATTTTCAGCTTTGCCGCCAGAGCTGGCTTCCATTGCCGCTTGCGCTTCGCCTACCGAGGTGAAAATATGGCTCACTTCAGGCATGGCCAATATACGCTCACTGGCCATCGCCGCCACACGTTCGGTATCTTCTAGCGCCACATCTGGCGTTAGCTCAATTTCAACCCGCGTTTGGTCAATATCATTATCAGGAATAAAGGACGTTGGTAGTAATTTCACCAAGGCAAGTGATGCTACAAACAAGAGTAATGTCGCACCCATGGTAATCCAGCGATGATGCAGCGTCCAAGAGACCACTTTTAAATACCAATCCATGAGCGCGCTTTGTTTTTCGACATGCTTTTTTTCTGGGCGCAATATATAAGCGGCCATCATCGGAGTGATAAGACGCGCGACCATTAACGATGCAAATATCGATAAGGCGGCAGTCCAACCAAATTGCCGGAAAAACTGCCCGACAATACCGCCCATAAAAGCTGTCGGTAAAAATACCGCAATGAGAGTAAATGTGGTCGCGACGACTGCTAAACCAATCTCATCAGCTGCTTCCATCGCAGCTTCATAAGGCGTCTTGCCCATGCGCAAATGGCGGATAATATTTTCAACTTCTACAATCGCATCATCGACTAAGACGCCAATGACCAATGACAGTGCTAATAAGGAGATAATATTTAAGCTAAAGCCAAATAAGTACATACCTAAAAAAGTAGGAATAACCGACAACGGCAACGCCACGGCTGCCACAAAAGTCGCGCGGATATTGCGTAAAAATAAGAACACCACGACGACTGCAAGTAAACCACCTTCTATTAGCATGCGTAACGATGCTTTGTAATCTTCGGCAATTGGCGTGGCTCTATCGTAGACTTTTTCAATATCGATATTGCCGACATCGGCTGACAGCTTGGCAAGCTCGGCGTCAACCAGCTCCATCACCTCAACCTCACTGGCACCGCGCGAACGGGTGATATTAAATGCCACCACTGTTTGCCCATCAAGCTTAGCAATCGAGCTTGGATCAGCAGCCCCATCGGTGATTTGTGCCATACGTCCAAGCGCTTGCGTACCACCTGTCGGTACCGCGACTTGTAAATTGTTCAAATCACTGGCACGTTCAACCGCCCCAAGTACCCGAATAGTCTGGGTGGTTTTACCTACTTCCGCTTCACCGCCTGAGCTGTCTTGTTGAATACCAGTGATTTGTTCTGATAGCTGAGCGATAGGATATTTCAAACCGCTCAACACAATCGGGTCGGCAGCAACGGTGATTTCACGTTGCAAACCACCGATGCGGCTAACGGTACTGACCCCTGGAATATCGGATAAACGCTTGGTGACCGTATCATCGACGAACCAAGACAAATCCTCGACATTCATATTGTCAGAGGCAACCGAGTAAGTGACGACGGGAAACCCAGCCGTTGAGACTTTGGTAATGATGGGGTCATTGGCAGCAGCTGGCAAATCGCCACGTACTTCACCGACCGCCGAACGTACATCGTCGACCGCTTCTTGTATGTCTTTTTCTAGGACAAACTCGGTGACCATGGTCGCGGCACCCGTTTGTAGGGTGGTACGAATATGCTTAACGCCCTCAATACTGGTGAGCTTATTTTCTATCTTTTTGGCAATGTCGTTTTCGAGCTGCGATGGCGCGGCTCCCGGCAAGGTCACCGTCACCACCACCGCTGGCAGGTCAATATCGGGGAATTGCTGCACCTTCATTTGCATAAAACCGTAGATGCCGCCCAAGGTCAGCAGCACAAACAGCAAGATGGCAACTAAAGGATTTCTAATCGAGTAAGCGGAGACATTTAAACTCATGAGCGCGCCTGCGTGGCTGTGCCAGTTTGGCTGACTGATGTATCATTGGCGGTATTTAGGCCATCAACCACACGTACCAAGTCGCCGTCGTTTAAAAAGCTACCGCCCTGCTTTACCAGTCGGCTGTCTGCTGGTAGTGGCTCTGCCAGCGCTACACTATCACCAAAGCGCTCACCCAAACTCACGCGTTGTTGCTTGATACGGCCAATGTTTTGACCGTCTTGGCTCTTAATATTGGTCACTAGCATCACGTAATCATAACCGTCATTGCTGACGATAGCGCTATTGGGCACCGTTTGCGCGCTGGTACTACCCAATAAAAACTCGCCCGTTTGGTACATGCCCGCGCGTACTTTTGAGTTTGCAGCAAGGCTAGCATAAATGGTGATTTGGCGATTATCATCAGCCGTTGGCGCAATACGATTAACCTTACCCATAACCGAATCGCCGGCTGGCAAGCTGACGCGCACTGGCGTGCCAACACTGACTTCACCAAGAAGTTTAGGATCGATATCAGCACGCCACTCTAAAATACCGCCTTTAATAATAGTAAATAAAGGCTCACCACCAGCAACCATACCGACTTCCGCCATTTTTTCACTGATGACACCGCTTACCGGTGCGACCACATTGGCATTTTTCACGCTCAAGCGCTGGGTACTAAGACGGGCTTTAGAGGCTTGCAATGCCGCCTCTGCCTGTAGTTTTGAGGTACGATAGCGATCCGCTTCTTGCCTACTGATGGCATCAATCTCAATCAATGGCAGGACACGAGCGGCATCGGCAGTTGCATTGGCAAGCGTTGCTTCGGCTTCGGCAACATCGGCCTCCGCCTGCAAGACTTGCTGCTGCATGGCATCGGTATCAAATATCGCCAGGACTTGCCCCGCTTTAACGCGATCGCCTTCTTCAACCAACACCTGCTCGATAGCCACACCATTTACTTTAGGGCTGACATTGGCGACATCTTTGGCACTGATGGTGCCGTCAGCGCTTAAGGTATTACCAATACTGTCTTGGCTTGGCATCACCGTTTCGACCGAAAGCACTGCCTGCTGATTGCTGCTCTCCTTTAGGTCAGCGTTTGCGCTTTGTGCCTTGTTAGCCGCTGGTGAATCAACACTCGCATCTTTATCGCCGCCCCAATACTTACCGACCAAAACCCCAATCACAAGGACTACGGCTAATACTGGCAATAACCACCAAGGATATTTCGATGATGATTTGGGCGCACGTGCATCCGCTTGGCGGTAAGGTGGTAGCTCAGACTCAACTGGTCGCTGTTTGTCTTCAACATCGCTCATGATAACTCTCTGTCAATACAGGCAATTAGAAAGGGTATAAAGTTAGAAAATTATAGCTAAAAAAGGGGCTATTTATGATTACAATAGTCTATAAATTTATTGAGGATAGCATATATTAAGTCATCATCTTATTTTTATATATCGTGTTTTAGCTTCGTAAGTCTGCTTCTATTAATAGTAGGATGGGCGTAAAACTGGCAAAGCGAAGCGGATAAAAATGATAACTAAGTAAAACGACTGCTTGATAAATTTGTCTAAATCAAACTTCTTTTTTAACTTTTAAAAAGCACAACGCACATCCCTAAGAATGTGCGCTATATTTATCAAGATGCTACTAACTTAATGTTTCTTAACTCGTTTATTAAAAACGATAGCCAACGCCAAGATAGGTAATATACGGATCGATATCAAGGTTGGTTTTCGCTCGAATCAACTCTTCACCACTATCGTTTTGAACGGTGATGGTCGTATCACTATCGAGTTTTGCATAGGATACAGAACCAACGCCAAACCATTTGTCATTAAAATCATAAGTCGCGCCAATTGTCACGATAGGTGCAAAGGCGCTGTCTGCTTCAACGTCGACGCTCATGCCCTGAGTCGATTTTACATTTTCTAATGCAGCGCCCGCTTTCCCATCCTTAATATTTTGGATTTGATGACCAGCCATTTCTAAATCGTTACGAATACCGTCATTGAGCTCGATATCATTAAAATAAGCATACATCACCCCTGCGCCGACATAGGGGCGAAATTTATTGACCCCAGATTTGCCAAATTGATATTGCACCCCAGCTGCTGGCAGCCACGCGCGAGCGCTTGAAGATACCCCGCCGCCTTGAGTTAAATCAGTAATGGGAATATTTTTGGAAATATCAAAATCGCCCAATAATCCGCCTGCAATACCGCTAGGACTGACTTTGCCCGAGAGCGGTGCATATACTTGCCCTTGCCCTAAAATATCAACTTTGGGCGGTATACCGGCTTTGACCTCAATCGACCAATGATCATTCATATAATAGTTAAATAACAGACCAAACGTATCGACATCATCGGCCTCAAGTCCAGTACCAGCACTGGTCCAACTCTCTAAGCCATTAATTTTGGTCGTACCAGAAACGTCACCTAATATTGTAACGTCGGACAAATCCGTTTCCGCTCCTAAACCCTTTAATGTGCCATCTATGAAGCCGAAACGGTCTTGATCTTTCACCAATACCTCTCGCACCGTTTTTACTTTTACACTGCCATTATCGGCAACCGTACCATCTTTGGCAGCGGTCGTAGTTTGCATTGGATTGGCTTTGCCTTGCGGAGAAGCGTGCAACCAACCAGCCGAAACAGAAAAGCGTTTGAAACTACCATCGGTTTTGAAATAATCAAACTCGGCAACAGCGGATTGGCTGAATAATAATGGTGCGGCGATAGCGCAAGCGAGGGTTAACGTCTTGTTCATGATACATCCTTGTAAAAAATTCAGGCCGTTAATTAAAAGCATGAATGGCACAGTAATGACGAAGAAAATCAGACAAAGCTGGCAAAATTAAGCCAATCAAACTCCTATCCTAACGTCCTGTTAGAATCGGTAAAACGACTAGAAATGTGCTGTTTTTAGAGGTTTATTTTCACCAAAAAATACATCTACAGCAGAATATTCTAGTAAATAGATAAAGCACATAGTTATGCTTCACTGCCGTAAACTGCCATACCTCAATCGTCATATCAAGAAAGTTTAGAGAACAGCTGAGTCAATATTAGTTGATGAAAATAAAAATAGAGTGTTTATTTGCGCTAATAAATAGCTTATAAAACCCATAAGAAAAAGCCATTATCTTTAAAAAAATAATGGCTTTTTTAGGAGAGTTGATGACAGAGAATTGGCTCAGTTACTAAGCAAGCGTTAATTATTAAGCATTGGTATAGCGACTGGCTTCTGGCATCCAGCGATGGATAAGTTGGCTGACGTCCGCTTTACGTGTTGGGTCAGAGATAAGATGTTTCGCTAGGCGCTGCGCAATGGCAAATAGTTGCTCATCGCGGATAAGGTCGGCCAAATAATAACCGACGTTACCGGTTTGACGTTTGCCTAACAGCTCACCGGGGCCGCGTAGCTCCAAGTCTTTTTGCGCAATCACAAAACCGTCGGTGCTGTCACGCAGCACATTTAAGCGCTCCGTACCCGTCTCTGATAACGGCTTTTGATATAACAGTACGCAGAAGCTTTTGGTCGAACCACGCCCAACCCGCCCGCGCAACTGATGTAGTTGCGATAAACCCAAACGTTCGGCGTTTTCGATGACCATTAACGACGCATTAGGTACATCAACGCCCACTTCGATGACCGTTGTGGCAATCAATAAATCTAAGTTACCCGCTTTAAACTCTTGCATGATGGCTTGTTTGTCAGCAGACTTCATTTTGCCATGTACCAAGCCAATGCGAATATCTAAGCGCTCATTTAAGTCCTCATAAGTCGCTTCTGCTGCCTGCGCATCGAGCACGCTTGATTCTTCTACCAATGAGCAAACCCAATACGCCTGTCTGCCCGCTTCACAATTGACCGCAATACGCTCAATGACTTCGTCGCGGCGGTTACGGTCAATCGTCACCGTGGTAATTGGCGTACGCCCCGGAGGCAGCTCATCAATGATAGATGTATCCATATCACCATAAACGCTCATCGCCAGCGTACGCGGAATCGGGGTTGCCGTCATAATGAGCTGATGCGGGGTGCTATTGGCCACGCCCTTATTGGTCAGGGCCATACGCTGCTCAACGCCAAAGCGGTGCTGTTCATCGATGATGACTAAGCCTAGTTTAGCAAACTGTACCTGCTCTTGAAATAAGGCATGCGTACCAACTACTATTTGCACCGTATTTTCTGCCACCGCTTCTAACGCTTCACGGCGCTGCTTGGCGGTTTGTTTGCCAGCAAGCCAGCCAACGCCGACCCCTAACGGCTCAAACCAGTTTTTAAAATTGAGCAAATGCTGTTCTGCTAAGATTTCTGTTGGTGCCATGACCGCAACCTGCCAGCCACTATCGAGCGCATAGCCCGCCGCCCCCGCCGCGACCAAAGTTTTGCCTGCGCCAACATCTCCTTGTACCAGTCGGAGCATCGGAATAGAAGTCGCCATATCAGCCTTGATGTCTTTCATGACGCGTTGCTGCGCGCTGGTTAAATCAAACGGCAATGCGGCAAATAGCTTATCGGCAAGCGGGCTACTCATCGTACATTTAGGCGCTTTATGCTGATGCAATTGCTGACGGCGATATAGTAGGCTCAGTTGATGCGCGGTTAATTCTTCAATGATTAATCGCTGACAGGCAGCATGAGTGCGGGCGCTTAGTTGCGTAAGCAGCTGATATTGTCGTCCTGCATCGGTATAAGTTGGCGGCGTATGCAGCAATACTAAGGCTTCAAATATCGTTAGGTTATAAACGTTTTGATTAGCCATGTCATTAACTGCAGTTGCGTTGCCAATATTGCTTATTGAATTGTCAGGCACACGGCGCGCAAGGGTTGAGAATATATCGTCTGGAAAATCATCTTCTGCCATTGCCAATTTAGCAGGCTCAAAAGGCGCTAACGGTAAATCAGCAACCACCGCAAAGTCGGCAGGCGTAAACAAGGTCATGGGTAGACCTTGGGTGCGCACCGTTTGCAGCGCAAGCTTAATTAGCGTGCGCAGCTTATTTTGATGCAAGCCTTTAACACTTGGATAAATCGGCTGTAACCCTGTATTGACGATGGCTTCATTGCTACTGATCACTTGATATTCAGGATGATGTATCTGCTTACCGTAACGACTGACCTTTACTTCGCCAAATAATTGTAGCTGTGTGCCGAGACTCATCGTTTGCGCAAGGCCACGATAGACCTTAAAAAAACGCAGCGATATCGTGCCAGTATCATCATCGACCATCACGGTCATACCACTGCGCTTGGTATCGACATGCACCACCCGCCCAGTAATCAAAGCGGCTTGCCCATGCGCCACATCAGCTATCGATACCAATCGGCTACGATCTTCATAATCACGCGGTAGATGCAACAGCAAATCAAAAATGCGCTCGATACCTAACTGGGACAACTGCTCCGCCACTTTTGGCCCCACGCCCGCCAGTGCCGTCACCGGCATATCAAGCGCGGAAACGGGCATCTCAGGCCTTATAGTGTCTGCTGAGTTCAAGGTAGGAGTGCGGCTAACCGATGTGGGCATCAATAATCCTAATGATGGTTATGATTTAACGTATATTTGGTCTTATAAAAGCTATAATCATCAACCTCTATAAAATATTTAATCATGATGATTATAACTGACAAGCGACTTACCTATGCTAAGCTATTTAACGATATGGCGTCTAGCTGATTTCTCACTAAGCGACTGATGAATGGCTTATCGTATACCTCTTTATTGCTCTATGGTGATTTTCGCGTATGTTTTTATCTACTCATTATAATGGCTATCGTCATTTAGCACGCTTGCTGCGATTTAGTATGCTTGGCATATTGGGCGTGTTTATTAGTGCTTGCCAAAGTTTGCCGCCAGTTATTGAAACCGTCGCTCCTTTAAACAAGCAGCCAAAGGTCGCCTTAGTCTTAGGCGGCGGCGGTGCCAAGGGCTTTGCTCATATTGGCGTGATTAAAGCCTTAGAAGAAAACGGTATCACGCCAACGCTAGTGGTCGGTACCAGTATTGGCAGTCTAATTGGCAGCTTATATGCCAGTGGTTATAACGCCAAACAGCTTGAACAATTGGCGTTAAATACTTCTGATAGCGAATTGACAGATTTCACCTTATCAAACCAAGGCTTTATCGAAGGTATTAAGCTTAAAAATTTTATTAATGCAAAAGTTGGCGGACGCGCTATAGAAAATTTTCCAATATCTTTTGCCGCGGTTGCTGCCGAAAAACACACGCTAAAAAAGGCCGTTTTTAGCAGCGGCGATGCTGGACTTGCAGTACAAGCATCGTGCAGCGTACCCAATATTTTTATCGCGCCGCGCATTCCTGAAAAGATTGGTAAAAAATATGTCGATGGTGGCGTGGTCAGCTTAGTACCAGTCGACACCGCCCGTGATTTAGGGGCCGATATTATCATCGCCGTTGATGTGACGGCGGCGAATGCTAATAGTCCCGCTAATAATAAAATACCGTCTATCAATTCATTAAGCAGTTTTTGGGGCTTTCTTGAGAGCAGTTTTGTCGCAAATGCCACCGCATCTGTCACTGATTCCAGTCAATCAAACACCAAGCGTTCGACAGCAATGCGCCGTGAACGTGAGCGCGCTGATATTATCATTATCCCCGATATCGGTCATATTAGCTCGCTAGATACCAGTCAACGACGCGCGCTAATGACGGCTGGCATGCAAGCCACTACCCCGCAGATTGCCGCCATTAAACAGCTCCTAGATTCAAATAAGAAGTGCAACGTTTTAAAAGAATGAGTTGAAGAGTAAGATGTGCCGTGTTGCATTTCAAACTTCAACTCCTACATATCAGAACGTTATGAAACACTATACACATCTTACCCAAGAGCAAAGATATCAAATATCAGCACTATTGCAAGCTAAAAAAGGCATGAGTGAAATAGCTAGAATTATCGGCTGTCATAAATCAACGGTGAGTCGAGAGATAAGGCGAAACCTGGGACAAAGGGGTTATCGCCCCAAACAAGCCCATCGTTTGGCAAAAGCGCGCAAAGTTAAGAATAGCACACAGATTAGTCGCTTTGGCTGGTGCTATATTGAGCATCTACTCAGCAAGCACTACTCCCCTGAACAGATAACAGGGCGACTGAGGATGCTGGGTTGGGAAGATGTCCCAAGCCATGAATCGATATACCAACACATCTATACTGACAAAAAGGCAGGGGGTGCTCTACACACCACCCTCAGATGTCAAAAGCGTTATAAGAGACGGTATCTGCAAGGCAATGATAGGCGCGGGAAAATAGCGAACCGCTGTGATATCACTGAGCGTCCTAGCATCATTGAGACACGCAGTCGTATGGGCGATTATGAAGGGGATACGGTGGTTGGTCATGGACATCAAGGTGTTCTGGTTACTTTAGTAGATAGAACGACTCGAGAGACTAAGATCAAAGCGCTACCCAATCGTAAGGCAAAAGCTGTCACACAAGCTTGTATTGACATGTTAAAAGGTGAGCAGGCGTTAAGCATCACCTTTGACAACGGTAAAGAGTTTGCTGACCATGAAGCGATGGCAACCGCGTTAAAGGCTGATATTTACTTCGCTCAGCCTTATCATTCTTGGGAGCGCGGAACGAATGAGAATACCAATGGTTTAATTCGTCAGTTTCTACCTAAGTCGATGCGTCTAGATAACCTATGCAGGCACTTAGTTCAGTCGATTGAAGACAGTTTAAATAATCGACCAAGAAAGGTGCTAGGGTTTAGAACACCGCTTGAGATAAAATCTAGCTTCGGGTGCGTTGCACTTCAATGTTGAATCTAAGGCTTATAAAAGACAAAGCCCTGAAAGAAAAAGGTATTGTAGAAAAGCTGCCAAGTAAATATGCCACGCTTTAATTTCAAAAGCACATTCAGCTGGTAAAAGCCATTTTACCAAATCTGAGTTAGTAAGTTGTTTATAAAAAAAGCACCACAGCCTAGACCTTAGACTGTGGTGCTTTTCGATTCGGCAAGCATTAGATAAATATCAAAAAACCAACTTATTTAACGCGTGCACGATATTTAACCACAACGGTATCATTCAAACCAACGCCTTCTAAATCCCAACGTACCGCTTTATAGTATTTTAACGGGATTTCTTGCAATTGATTATCAACCTTACCGCGTAATGGCATACGGGCAAAGGTGTTGCCGTCAGCACTACCATAAGGGAAGTCAGGAGAAACGGCACGTAGCAACTCTACTTGCTCAGGAATACTCATAGTGACAGTCATTTTACGTACGCGATCAGCATTGGTATTGGTAAAGTAGCCTTGATATTCTAAGACATTTCCTGACTGCAGGCGCGTATTGGCATTGACTGGCACCAGCACTTCTTGACCATTTGCATCAACACTAATCAATGAGGCGGTGATTTTGCTATTGACCGCTTGCGCCGTTGAAGTGCTGGCTGGGTTGGCATTTGACTCGATTGCCACTGAATTATCAACGGCTTGCTCTGGCGTTGGCAACATTGCTGAAGCCTGCGTCACTGCCATCACGCCAACGAGCGTACCAGCGACAACATGAAATAAGCGGTGGCCGCTCCACGCACTGAATGGATTTGCAAAATGGTTACTTTTCTTCATGACATTCATTATCCCTAGTTAATGTATCGGTAAAACAGTATAGCGGTAAAACAATTTGTTGATAAAGCGTCGGTCAACAACATGGTTATTTTTATCAATTATCTGCGTAAGCTGGTGCTAAAGCAATAGCGCTTAGCATAACAAAAAGCGTTTGGCGGTACACTAATCCCGTGTTGAGGTTGTGTATATCATCTATTTGCTACCAAGATTCATGACAGTGGCTAAAATAAAAGATAGCTCATAACGGTGTTTTTTGCTATGGTAATTCATTAGCGACACGCTTTTGCTGTCATGCTCTTTTTCTTATTCTAACAACTATTGCACCCATTATGACTACTAGCGCCATGCCACAAATTAATCCTGAATACGTACACTGGTTCCGCAACTCTGCCCCTTACATTAACACCCATCGCGGTAAGACTTTCGTGATTATGTTTGGCGGTGAGGCGGTCAATCATCCCAATTTTAGTACCTTGATTCACGACTTTGCTTTATTGCACAGTCTAGGTATCAAACTGGTACTGGTACACGGCGCGCGACCGCAAATCGAAAAAAACTTGAAAGACGCCCAGATTACCTCCCCCTTGCATAAAGATATTCGCGTGACCCCGCGCGTTGCTATGCCCGCTATCTTACAAGCGGTTGGTGCGATTCGTTTGCAAATCGAAGCCCAACTATCGATGGGCTTAGCAAACTCACCCATGTATGGCTCGCGCATTGACGCGGTTTCGGGCAACTTTGTCACCGCGCGTCCTTATGGAATACGTGATGGCGTTGATTATCAGATGACCGGTGAAGTGCGCTCAATCGATGTCGAAGCCATTAAAAACAACCTGTTACACGACCATATTGTGATTTTGGGGTCAATGGGTTATTCAGCGACTGGTGAAGTTTTCAATTTATTGGCAGAAGATGTCGCGCTTAGTGCGGCTGTGGCGCTCGGTGCTGATAAGCTGATATTCTTAGGCGAAGAAGCCGGCATCAATCATGAAGACCGTTTATTACGTGAGATGATTCCAAATGAAGTCGACCGCTTTTTACGCGATCGTGATCTGAATTGCGAGATTAATTACTTCTTAAGCTGTGCCAGTAATGCCTGCCGTCAAGGCGTACATCGCACCCATATCATCTCTTATGCCAAAAATGGCGCGTTACTCGAAGAGCTGTTTACCCGTGATGGTTCTGGCACCTTGATTAGCCATGACCCGTATGAAGAGATTCGCCGTGCTGATATCGACGATGTGGTTGGACTGCTTGAACTACTAACCCCGCTAGAACAACAAGGTATCTTGGTCAGCCGCTCGCGCGAGCGCTTAGAACAAGAAATTGATCACTATAGCGTCATTGAGCGTGATGGTATGATTTTGGGTTGTGCCGCGCTTTATCCACTGGATGCAGATTCAGCCGAAGTCGCTTGTGTGGCGGTGCATCCTGAATATCGTAGTGGCAACCGCGGTGCTGACCTGCTGGCGTTTTTGGAGCAACAAGCGCGCAGCCATGGTTTGCATAAGTTGTTCGTCCTGACCACTCGTACTGCACATTGGTTTGTCGAGCAAGGTTTTGCGGAAATTGCTGCTACTACTCTACCGGAGGCGCGCCGTGAAAAATATAATAACGGTCGCAATTCTAAAGTGTTCCAAAAAACACTTTAATTTAAAAACACTATAAGTAATTAGCGATTAATCATCGACTGGCCGAATTAGCGTACAGCAAAAAGCCCTCATACACTAAGAGGGCTTTTTTATTGTTTTTAACCGCTTTAAACTAAAGGGATAAAAAAACTAATAACGCCTTATTTTACTTTTAATAGCTCAACGGTAAAGATAAGCGTGCTGTTAGGCTCGATACCCGCATTACCTGCTTCGCCATAAGCGATATCAGATGGAATATAAAATTCGTATTTGCCACCCTCTTTCATCAACTGTAGGCCTTCTGTCCAGCCAGCGATGACTTGGTTTAATGGAAATTCAATCGGCTCACCGCGCTCATAAGAGCTGTCAAATACCGTACCGTCAAGCAATTTACCTTCGTAGTTGACTTCGACCACGTCAGTCGCTTTTGGTGATTTGCCAGTACCAGCGGTCAATACTTTATATTGCAAACCAGAAGCGGTGGTTTTCACGCCTTCTTTTTTACCATTTTCTGCTAAGAATGCCGCACCTTTGGTTTTGTTATCTTCAGCTTTGCCTTCCATCTCTTTGACGAACTTTTCTTCTTGTTCTTTTTGATAAGTCATCAACACTTCTTGCATTTGCTCTTGCGTCAATGCTGAATCTTTACCTTCATAGCCGTCGCGGAAGCCTTTTTCAAAGGTATTAAGGTTCAGATCGCCGACCGCTTCTTTATTACCTTCTGCCATCATATAACCCAAGCTGTAACCCACTTTTTCATTGGCTGGGCTTTTTTCAGTCACTGAAACGCTTTTGCTGGCGCTTTCTTTATTGCCATTACTAGCATTACAGCCGGTAACTAATAACATCGCACTAGCAAGGGCACTAATGCTTAAGGTAGTAATTTTTTTCATAGAATACTCTCAAATTGTAAGGATAGTGGCGAGATGTCACATTGTTCTATCATAGCAAATCTTAGTTTTAGGAGCTACGATTCCCTTGAAATTATCGGTCAAATGTACAGTCTGTGTTAATATCTGCCGCCAAATTAACAACTTATCACACAACTATAGTAAGCCGTTAAGCTTTCTGTCTTTAAATACCTCATTACATCAGCTAAGCTAAATTGGTTAAGGTAAGAAGTAACAGAACGTAGATTTTGTTAACAATCTGCACAGAATGTTAGTTAGGGTCTTATAAAAAACACTTCTTGAATAATATCAATTAAAAATATTAATAATTAGGTATGGGTTCGTTACCAATAATCAGGCTTATATTGTAGAGCAGTGATTATTCGATAAGGAATGCATGATCATTAAAGGAGGACAGGATGAATCCAATGTATACATCGTTCAACGGTTATCTGGGTGGCCCTATTGGTTCCATCATCGGCGCTATTTTAATTTTTATCATTGGTTGGCTTGTGGCACTGGGTATCGCTGCCCTTGTACGTGGTGTGTTGTCAAAAGTAAATCTTAACCAACGCATGAATTCTTCAACCGGTAAAAGCTACGATTTAGAAGGCATTATCTCAAAAATCGTCTTTTGGTTTATTTTCATCATTGCGATTTCAGGCGCGTTAAGTCAGCTGAATCTAAATTCTATCTCAGCGCCATTCGCTAATATGGTCAATCAAGTCTTGACCTTTATTCCAAACCTTATCGCCGCGATTGCTGTTGGTGTGATTGGTTGGGTCATTGCGACCGTTGCGCGTACTGCCATTAACGCAGCATTAGCAAAAACCTCAATGGATGAGCGTTTAAGTGCCAAGGCAGGCGTAAAACCAATGAGCAGCACCATTGCTGATATGGTTTACTGGTTCATCCTTTTGGTTGTATTGACCATGGTACTTGGTCAGTTAGAGCTTGATGGTTTATTTGCGCCATTGACCAATATGGTTGATAAAATCTTTAGCTTTATTCCTAATATTCTTATTGCTGGTGTGGTCTTCGTGGTGGGTTATATCATCGCCAAAGTCGTACGCGGCATTGTCACCAACTTAGTTTCTACTTTCGATGTACAGAAGCTTGCATCAAAAGCAGGTCTAAGCGAACAAAACAGCTTGCCTAATATCGCAGGTTCATTAGCGTTTTTAGTGGTTATCATCCCAACGATTATTGCTGCTTTAAATGCGCTAAAAATCGATGTGATTGCGCGCCCTGCAACTAACATGCTGAACAAAATCATGGAAGCGTTGCCAAATATATTTATGGCAGCAGCGATTTTAATCGTGACCTTCTATGTAGTACGTATGGTCGCTAACATCATCAAAGGTTTGATCGAAAATACTCAAATCAACCAATTACCTGCGAAAGTTGGTCTGCAAGAAACCATGGGTGATAAGAAGATTTCTGATCTTGTCAGTTATGCGATTATCTTCTTTGCCATGTTATTTGCTGCTATCGCTGCCGCTGATCTATTAGGTTTCGAACCTATCTCAGCCATCATCGCTATGTTTATTGCTTTTGGTGCCAATATTATTTTAGGCGCAATCATTCTGTTCATTGGTTTTTGGCTTGCCAACATCATCGCTGGTGTCGTTGAGCGCTCTGAACAAGGTTCACAGTTCTTAGCAAACATTGTACGTGTCTTAATCATGGGCCTAGTATTGGCAATGGGTCTAAAAGCGATGGGTATCGCTGATTCTATCGTTAACTTAGCATTCGGTCTAACCTTAGGTGCGGTTGCGGTTGCATTTGCCCTATCATTTGGTCTTGGCGGTCAAGAAGCAGCTGCTCGCTTCCTCCGTAAAATGCAAGATAAGATGGACAGAGAACGTGACGAAGCAAAAGCGAAATCTGCTCTAACACCTAACTCATCGACGCAAGATAAAGTTGCCGCGTCAGTGCGTGAGAATACGCCAACGGCTAAGCCTGCGACTACATCAACTCCTGATATTCATACCGATATCGTTGATACAACACGGGTGAATACGGACACTATCAATACTTCTGACATCAACAATACTGCCAATACTAACGTAAATAACAACGTTAACGATGGTAGTATCACTGATGATGATATTGCTAACAATAACATCCTGCCTGGTAGCGGTTTATATGACGATACCAATAATAAATAAGCAGTGATTATATTTTAAGTACAAAAAAGACAGCCTAGGCTGTCTTTTTTTATACGCGTTTATAAATATTTCTAACGAGGTATGGTGAGTGAAAAGTAATATCGATACATCACGCACTGCTGATATCAATTTTTTGTAGTCTCTGTCTGCGCAGGCACAGCAAGCAAGAAAAATTGATATCAGCAATACCTTAGCGTTTTTAGGATATTTTGACTATAGCTAGAACAAAGCGCATTTTATGTTTGGTTCTGCTCCCACTATCGGTTTAGATTTTGCTGTTGCAGCTGCTGTATTTTCTTGGTTAGCTGGCGCTCGCGTTGGCTCATGGGAGCAACTGGTTGTATCCATAAATCGATATCAATGAAGGTGTCATTTGCCTCCTCAATGAAATCTATACCCAATACAATCACGTGATGCAGCTCCGCTATCGGTAAGCGCGTGGCCACATCCAAAGCGATTTTCGCAAGATTTGGTTGAATGGTTTGTTTACTATGTTGCCCTTTAGCATCTTGCCCATAAAATATCAGCATATAGTGCCGACCTAAAGACTCATAGGAATGTTGATGGACGACATAGCCTTGTTCTCGTAATTGCTGTTGTTGTTTGGGATGGCGATACAAAGTACGAATCAGCTCATGCCGTGAAAATAAAGACTCATCGAGTATTTGCTGCTGCCAATAAGCAAGATTTATTGCCGAGAAATCTTGCTTATTCTTTTTTTGCCCATTATCGCTATACCGCTTTAACATTTGGCCAATCATTTGCGACCATAACACAGCCGCTTGCGCCATATGCTGCTGATACATTTGGCTGGTGGTACTCTGACTTTTTTGCGCTAGCGCTATTGCTATCAAAGCGGAATTTGGCTTATCTTGCATCTTATATTTAATCAGTGCGTTGTCTATAGCGATAGCTTGCGCAAATACGGCAGGGTCATTTAGGAAATCAGCAATCATCGCCTCTTCAGACTTAAGACTATCTATACGGCTATTATCAGTATGTTGCCACTGCCCTAAACGATATTGTAAAAATCGCCATAGCTCGCATGGCGTATGTAATGCCCTTAATATCAATTGCCAATCATGCCAGCCAAACACCTGTAATGGCGGTTCGCTTGCATGTATTTCTGAACTTAAACCGTCTATAAACCCATTGCCAATAAGGTTATTTTTTACACGTTTACTTGTGTTCTGATAAATGTTTCTAAATTGAATATCAAAAACCACAACATAGGTCGTCGCATCTATCTTATCTTTGTACCTAGTTAAATAGCCGTTGCGCCATGCCGAAATCGATTCAATAGCCGTTTTACGTACGTTTTCAATATATCCTGCACCTATATCCTCAGGTAAATAAATGCTTAGATTTAATAGCTGCAACTGACCTAGGGGCAATTGATAGTCATATTTTTGCACCTTATATTGACCGTTATAGCTAGTAACAAGCGCTTGAACAGCAGGCAATACAATCTCTAATACTTCAGATTGCAGGTAACAGGCTAACTCATCGCCAAGATAGCCTTTATCAGATATCACCGTAGTCAAATTGGACACAGCCGCAACCTTTTCTTATTAAATAAATATAGCAATGTATACCTTGTCATAACTTTTAGCGATAAATTGAACAACATAAACGCTATTATACCTAGTCGCATTCATCGCAGTGAGTTGTTATGATGACATAAAAGCTAGCAGCTTTGCACCGCGTTTACTGGGCTATAAATTGCCATCGCATTTGGCTTGCTTAATATTTTCATTTATATAATAACACTCGTATGATAACAAGGACTGAACATCATGAAACGCTTTAAAGAAAAAACCGTCATCGTCACAGGCGCAGGTTCAGGTATCGGCCGCGCAACCGCCATTCGTTTTGCTCAAGAAGGCGCCAATGTGGTGTTAGTCGGACGCACCGCTGCCACCCTAGAGGAAACAGCAAAAGCGTTCCCACAAGATCGCACTTGGATTCATACTGATAATTTTTTGACCGTCGTCTGTGATATCAGCGTAGAGGCTCAAGTACAAGAAATGATGAAAAGAGTCGTCGATAAATTTGGCAAAATTGATGTCTTGGTAAACAATGCCGGCAAAGCCATGCAAGGGAAAATCACTGAGCTGTCTTCTGAAGACTGGAAATTGGCGATTGATGTCAATTTAAATGGCACTTTTTATGTCTGTCAGGCTGCCATGCCGCACTTGATTGCGAGTAAAGGCAATATTATCAATGTCTCGTCGCTGTCTGGCGTCGGTGGCGACTGGAATATGGCGGCTTATAATGCGGCCAAAGCCGGTATCAGCAACCTAACGCGTACGCTCGCGCTAGACCACGGCGCCGATGGCGTGCGCGTCAACGCTGTCAATCCAAGCGTGACAGCAACCGAGATGACCACCGCTATTCAAGACAACGACAGCAAAACTGATAAGTTTTTGGACCGCTGCCCCCTTAAGCGTATGGCGAAACCAGAAGATATTGCCGCGACCATTACTTTTTTAGCCAGTGACGACGCCGCTATGATTACCGGTGTTAATTTGCCCGTTGATGGCGGAGTCAGTGCCTCTAATGGACAACCGCATTTTTAGTAGCCAATCACCGACCAGAACCACTTAATAGCAAACTTAAATGTTTAACATTAAAAAGCCTCTGATAGCTCAAGTATCAGAGGCTTTTTGATTGCAATCGTTATTAAAAATCATAAAAGCGTTACTCAGCTAAATGATTGATATCCTGTAGTGGCTGCGATAATCGCTCAGGATATCGCGGTACAACGCCGCGATACTGCGCATATATTTTTGGCAAATCGACGTCGATATTACCGGTCGGATAGACGGGCGACATAAAGCGTATTTCTTTGGTTTTATAGTCCATCGCTACGGGTAAAATCGGCACGCCGGCACCTAATGCCAAATAATAAAAGCCAGTCTTCCAGTCTTTGGTATATTGGCGCGTCCCTTCTGGCGCTAAGCCTAAAAATAGCGGTTTGCCAGTTTTAAATTTATCAATACTCGCCTGCAGCACCGAACCTTTATTACCACGGTCAATAGGAATGACGCCAATCCACTTTAACAGCTGTGCAAACACCGGCACTTTAAACAGCGTATGCTTACCCATGATGCTAATTTTTAAATCTAGAGCAAATAAGCTTGGTATCGCATAAATACCATCGACGTTGGAGGTATGCGGCAGCGCCAAAACCACCGCCTGCGGGATATTTGGAATCTCGCCAACGGTACGCCAACCTACTGCTTTTAACAATGCCGAGCCAATCTTTGGCGCAAACTTATTACCACGTTTTGGTACTAAATCACCCAGCTGCTTTTTGCTCAAACTTGGTAGTACTTTTGAGCGCGTAGGTTTAGAAGCAGCCGCTTTAGAACGCTTAAAAAATTTTGATGTCATGACGGCACCATATAGTAAAAGATACCTCTATAATACCATTAAGCGTCTGCTACTACATTGAATTTTATAGATTTTTACCGCCTGCCAGCTTAGTTTTTTATCTACTTATATATAGTGAGTGAAAAGTAATATCGATACATCACGCACTGCTGATATCAGATAACTGCTAAATTACCTTTATGCTCAAGCCATGACTTACGATCAGACGCACGTTTTTTGGCGAGCAACATATCCATGACACTATTGGTTAATATCATATCGTCCATATCTAACTGTACCAAACGGCGGGTATCGCGATTCATGGTGGTCTCGCGTAGCTGTTCGGCACTCATTTCACCCAAGCCTTTAAAGCGCGTAATTTGGGCTTTTTTATTGCCTGGTACATTGGCCAATATGTGCTCAAGCTCAGATTCGTCTAACGCATAATGTACTTCTTTACCCACATCGACGCGGTACAGCGGCGGCATCGCGACAAATAAATGACCTGCATCAACCAACGCTGGGAAATGCTTAACAAACAACGCACAGATAAGCGTGGCAATATGGAGACCATCAGAGTCAGCATCAGCCAAAATACATATTTTGTCATAGCGCAGCTCAGATAAATCATCCGACGCTGGATCCACACCAATCGCGATGGCAATATCATGAATCTCTTGGCTTGATAATACCGTATCTGACGACACTTCCCACGTATTTAAAATCTTACCGCGCAGCGGCAATATCGCTTGATAGTGACGGTCGCGTGCTTGCTTGGCACTACCACCTGCCGAGTCCCCTTCGACTAAAAACAGCTCTGCGCCGTCACGTAAATCACCGCGACAATCCGCCAACTTACCAGGCAATGCAGGACCTTGAGTGATTTTTTTACGCGCCACTTTTTTGGCTGATTTTAGGCGGCGACCGGCTTTATTAATCGCCAATTCTGCAATCTGTGTGCCCATATCGGCATGTTGATTGAGCCACAAACTAAAAGCATCTTTTGCTAGTGTTTGTACCGCGCCTGCCGCTTCACGACTAGAAAGCCGCTCTTTGGTTTGACCAGAAAACTGCGGTTCAGAAAACTTGAGCGACAAGATATAATTGACGCCGTCCCAGACATCTTCGGCCGTTAATTTAACATTACGAGGCAGTAGATTATGGATATCGCAAAACTCACGTAGGGCCTCTAAAATACCAGTACGTAAGCCATTAACATGCGTACCACCCTGCGCGGTTGGGATAAGATTGACATAGCTTTCTTGAATCGGCGTGCCACCATCCGGCAACCAAGACAAAGCAAAGGTAATAGCAGCGCGCTCACCAGCTTTGGCCTCATGGTTATAATAAAATGGTGCTTCTGGTAAGGTTTCTAAACCATCTAGCTGCTCGTTTAGATACTCAACCACCCCATCGGTAAATTGCCAAATGACTTTTTCATTATTGATATCATCGATAAATTCAATCGTCAGACCAGCGGCTAATACCGCTTTGGCTTTTAGATTGTGTTTCAGCTGTTTAACATTGAATTTTGGCGTATCAAAAAAACTACCATCGGCCCAAAACTTAACTCTAGTGCCACGCTTACGTTTATTCGAGCTTACCGTTTCGGTTAAAGAGGTGACCGCTGCGCCATTCTCAAAGGCCATCTCGAACTGCGTACTATCGCGCCAAACCGTTACTTCAACTCGCGTTGAGAGCGCGTTAACGACAGAGATACCCACACCATGCAGACCGCCCGATACCTCATAATTGGAGGTCGAAAACTTACCACCCGCATGCAAACGGGTCAAAATCAGCTCAATCCCTGATTGGCCAAATTCAGGATGGATATCGGTTGGCATACCGCGGCCATCATCTTCGACCGATAGCGAGCCATCACTATGCAGCTGCACCTTGATGGTCTTTGCATAGCCCGCCAACGCTTCGTCGACTGAGTTATCAATGACTTCTTGAGCTAAATGATTGGGGCGCGTGGTGTCGGTGTACATTCCAGGGCGACGGCGGACAGGCTCCAGCCCTTCTAAAACTTCTAACGATTGCGCATTATATTGACTCACAAATGCATCCTTAATTATTCATGTGCGATTAATTCTATTAACCCATTATAACGAAAAATAGTAGCCTTAAGGTCAATACTCATTTGCTTACGTCAGATAATGTCGTCTATTTAAATCCGTGCGAGTTTCTGCAACATCTCAATTATCGTAGGTAATTGCTCATTGAAGTCACTAAAGCGATGATCGCCGCCCGTTTGCATCGTTACGCTTGCGCCTTGTGTTTGATAAAACTGTTTAGACAGTTCAGGATTGAGCAGCTCGTCACCTTCTTTGATGAGGACAGCAACTTTATTAGGATAATTAATGGTTGATAGTTGGTGCGCTGCAAACCAGCGTAAATCTGCTTGGGTAATATCCCAACCGCCCGCTGTCGAATGAATAACCTGCTTGCCCAAATCCTCGTCTTTAACATTGTTTTTTAGCGCAAAATCTTTGGCAAACCGCTGCAAAGTAATATGGGGCTGGATGCTGGGATTTAATAATAGCGCTAGGCAACCGGTATGATTGCTAACCACCGTAGAAAAATAACCGCCCAATGAGCTACCGACCAGTACGGTAGGAGAAGATTTATTTGGCTTATCTTGCGCCTTTTTATTTTGACCGTCTAAACGTTCAATTAACAAGAGTATTTGCTTAAAAACTTGCTCAGGGGTCTTATTTAAATCTGGTCGTAATACCTTAATATCAGGATGATACTTTTGGCAATAATCCTCCAACAACCTGCCTTTTGTAGAGTTGGCATCACTGTCTAAGCCATGGATATAAATAATATTCACGTAGAATCTCACTGATTGGTTTTGTTATGATTGCTGTATATGGCGGTGCAAAACTTAGCATAGCACTGACGCCACAAAAACAGTAACGATAAAATGGCACAGTATTACTCGCTATTTGCGCCATAATAGTATTTACGATGAGACGAGACAAGCAATCGGGCAAGTTAAAGGAATAACGTAATAGCGATGGAGCCGCCATGAATCAGCAGTTTGAACTGTTCGAGATTGCCAATCCATGCATTGGTGTTTGCCAAAGCAATAAAAAGGGCTACTGCTTTGGCTGCCTGCGTAGCCGTCCTGAGCGCCAGCTATGGCATGATATGACCACCGAACAGCGCCGCGAAGTACTAAGGCTTATAGCAGGACGTCGGCAACGTATCGAGCAGCTGCGACAGCGTAAAGGCGAGCAATTGGGCTTTGATTTTGACGAGGAAATAGAAACAGGAAGATTGTTTTAGTGAAGGTTAAGTTAATATTTATTTAATAATATCGTATCTTAGTTTAAGATATATACACATTACCTGTTGTAATTTATTTGTTTATCATTATATATAATTAAAAGAATATTGATAATTCAAATAGTTTTAAGGATAAGATAATGAATCATACTGTCACGCCTGATATAAAAGACACAGTCAAAAAATCGCGCCAAATTGAACATCTTTATGCTGGCGTCGATACCCAAGACGGTGCTGGGGTTAAGCTGACACGGGTACTGACCCAGCAGCTGCAAGAGCGTCTTGACCCGTATTTGATGTTAGACAACTTTAAAAGCGACAACCCAGACGACTATGTTGCCGGTTTCCCGAATCACCCACATCGCGGTTTTGAAACCATTACCTATATGCTTACTGGCCGTATGCGCCACCGCGACAGCGCCGGTAACGAAGGGCTATTACAAAATGGCGGCGTCCAATGGATGACGGCGGCGAGCGGTGTGATTCATTCAGAATTGCCTGAACAAGAAAACGGCGCAATGGAAGGTTTTCAGCTTTGGCTTAACCTACCTGCCAAAGATAAAATGAATGACCCTTGGTATAAAGATTTCCAAAGTGACGATTTGCCAAAATATACCACAGAGAATGGCGTAGACGTCACGGTAATTGCGGGTCAATCGCATGGTATTGAAGGCGCGGTCACACGCGATATCACTGAGCCGACTTATTTGGATATCCATCTACCAGCAGGGACGAGTTTTAGTCAGGCGATTCTGGCTGACCATAATGCTTTTGCTTTTGTCTATCGCGGTACCATAGAGATTGCAAGCGAAACGGTGCCAACTAAGACTATGGCTATCCTTGAGAATGATGAAAGTGCAGATGGCGTTACCATTACAGCCGATAGTAGTGAGGATACCAAAGTGATTTTAATCACAGGTCGCCCTCTACGCGAACCGATTGTGCAATATGGTCCTTTTGTCATGAACAGTCAGCAAGAAATCATGCAAGCGGTTACTGATTTCCAAAGTGGCAAGTTTGGTGAAGGTGTTTAAAGTTTAGCTATTAGCTAAGCATTAGCGCTGTTTATTTAAATACTCTCTTGAATGTTAAAGCCCGTATTAGTTCGCCAATACGGGCTTTTTAATCATAAGAAAAGCAAATCTACTGCTTTAACCAGCTATCTAGTCGCACTGAATAACAGTCCCATCACCTAGAAAGACTCATTGGCAGATTTAAGCCACATCTACTTGGCGTTCACGGCGATAGTGACGTAACTGATGCTCCAAGCGCCGACCCTCACTAAAAGCGGATACCCGCTTTAAATAGCCAATGATACGCGTGGCATGATCAACATCGTTTGAGCCACAAGCCTCACAGTGATAAAGGGTGCGCTTATCAATATGCTGACACTCATTGCAAATGGTAATACGCACGTTAATACAAAAGTACTGACACCCTGTGGTTGCCGCAATATCAAGCAATTTACGATACTGCTGCTTATCGAGAGTTTCGTCCAAATTCAAATGTAAGGCCGAGCCGCCATCTAGCCACTGCGTAAGCTCACGTCCATGCAGCATAAACTTATCCAAGGTATTGGTTGTTTCATCCTCTACCAGATAAAGATAAGAGTTATAGCACTCACGCTGCACCTCATAGCCATCTCGTTTGTCCCATTTGGCATTTTTAACGCCTAAGTTTTCTGCGGGTACAAACTCAGTATTGAACTTCAAACCATATTCTATGCTAGCTTTACGATTTTCATCATAAATGGTTTTTAGGATATTATTAACGAAGGTATGATATTGCTGATTATTACCGACTACTATGCCTTGACTCTCCGCAGCTTCTGCCATCCCGTTGATACCGAGCGTCAAAAACTGCTTATCTAGTTGAATAAACCCTGCATCGTAAACGGGCAACATGCCAGATGCTTGATATTGTTCCATCAGCTTACGATAACTGACCTGATACTTATGAATTTTTTGTACCTCTGCAGCCAAATCTTGCCCATTTTGAATCATACGTTTCAGATTAAGAGTAATAACATTGATGGAACCAGTAGCCACACCACCTGCGCCCAAAGTATAAGAGAAACTGTGATCAGTGATTTCATTGCGTAGACGACAACAAGAGGCTAAAGAATCCGGATTGTCGCTTTGATAAATAAAGAAGCTGTTTTTTTCTGCCAACTCGGTCGCTAGCATATCGGCATATTCTTCATCTTTACATTTACCGTTTTCGGTTAGCATAGCGCAGGTAACGACTGGGAAGGTTAAAATTGCACGCTTACGCTCTTCATTAAACCAGGTTAAAAAATACGCTTGTAGCTGTTTAATCGTTTCCCAGCATGGTCTTTCACCATCAGGAAACACAAAGTTGGCAAACATGGCATCAAAATAATGTGCGTCGTATAAAGAGATATTCCAAAACGCGCTTTGATAACCACGCGCAGCAGCAGGTTGGTTAATGGAATAAACCACCTGCTGGAAACAGTTTTCAATCAATGATTTATGCGTGGTTAAATAATCACTGCCATGGTCTTTACGAGCGAAGTAATCGAAATAGGCAAGAAACTCGACCGTCGCCACTGCGCCCGCAAATTGCGAACTAATGGCAAATATCAAGTTAATGAAGGAGCCACAAAACGACGCTAAGTGCTGCGGCGGACCTGCCTCGCCGCCCAATTTCTTTAGGCCATCCAGCAAAAATGGATATAATGATACTGAGACGCAGTAAGGTTTTAGGCTGGTTTCGTCATGCACATAAATTTCATGAGCTTCGATTTGGCGCAAATACTCATCTGCCAAATGACCATCAAAACATGTGCGAATCTGCTGTTGTACTTGACTGCGATTAACCTGAATAAAGTAATCTTTCATAATTTCGCTTTCTAACGTGGCGATATTCTTAACCGTCACGTTGGCATTGGCATCGACATGAGAGCCATCTGCCGCATTATTGGCTCGCATATAATCTTTGATAAAAAACAATTTATCGCCCAACTGCTCTGAATTCAACTTACTCATAATTCCTCCAAAACAAATGATTTAATACTTCACCGTTAGTACAATCGATAAACCTTTGATTAGTGGTTGGAGTGTCTAAACCTCCAAGCTCCATAACCCATGGTCCTGTTTTTAGATAAGTTAGCTCTGCTTGCAAACTGGACGGTATGGCATCCAAGCCTGTGTACAGTGCCGTTTTCAATCCGGAGTGTCGAACCTGCTTGAGCGCAGACAACAAGGCGGACGGTTGCCATTCACCACCCATAAACAGCACACAGCTGACGAGACCTTTATAGCATTCCAATAACCCCGCTAAAAAGTCATCAGTTAAAGGCGTACCTTTCTCTTTTTTCCACGTGTCGGCACGACTACAACCTCGGCACATTAAAGGGCAGCCAGCAACGGTCAACGCTAAGCTAACCTCTGTTGGCACTTCTTGGAAAACAATGTCATATTCAACAATATTCAACATCACTACCCCTTAAACCAAATCGCGGAGACCTATATATAGTATATACACCTTACGAATAACACAATATGTGGGGTATTTAATTTAAATACTGCTCAGTAACCATATCTAAATCAATCATTTAGCTATAAGAAACACACTAAAGATCTACTATTTAAGCGATTAATTAGAAGAAAATTGAGAAATTATTTGGAATAAAATAATTTTTAAAGATAGGTTTGAAATCTATAGATGTGAAAAACAGAGGTAGTAAGGAGTATTTTTAAATAAAGAAAAACCCTTTCATAAAGATATATGAAAGGGCTAGAAAAAATTGACTACAACTTCAGATAAGTAAAGTAAGCATTGATTGGAGTAGGCAAGCGATATTTTTTTATATAAACCCCGCAGCCAAAAGAAAACCCCCTTACACTTTCGCGTAAGGGGGTTTTCAGGAATAGAGAGCTGACGATGACCTACTCTCACATGGCCGGAGCCACACTACCATTGGCGCGATGATGTTTCACTTCTGAGTTCGGGAAGGGATCAGGTGGTACCATCATGCTATTGTCGTCAGCAAAGGGGGTTAGATATGAGTCTGTGTGTTTAATGACTAGTGTCATCTTAATCCAACTGAACCAAGGATTAAGGTGATATCGAAATAATTAGACTTGATACAAACCACTTGGGTGTTGTATGGTCAAGCCAAACGAGCAATTAGTACAGGTTAGCTACACACATCGCTGTGCTTCCACACCCTGCCTATCAACGTCCTAGTCTTGAACGGCTCTTTAGGGAAATCTAATCTTGAGGTGGGCTTCCCGCTTAGATGCTTTCAGCGGTTATCCCATCCGAACGTAGCTACCGGGCAATGCCATTGGCATGACAACCCGAACACCAGTGGTTCGTCCACTCTGGTCCTCTCGTACTAGGAGCAGATCCTCTCAAATTTCCAACGCCCACGGTAGATAGGGACCGAACTGTCTCACGACGTTCTAAACCCAGCTCGCGTACCTCTTTAAATGGCGAACAGCCATACCCTTAGGACCTGCTTCAGCCCTAGGATGAGATGAGCCGACATCGAGGTGCCAAACACCGCCGTCGATATGAACTCTTGGGCGGTATCAGCCTGTTATCCCCAGAGTACCTTTTATCCGTTGAGCGATGGCCCTTCCATACAGAACCACCGGATCACTAAGACCTACTTTCGTACCTGCTCGACTTGTGGGTCTCGCAGTTAAGCGCGCTTTTGCCTTTATACTCTATGAACGATTTCCGACCGTTCTGAGCGCACCTTCGTACTCCTCCGTTACTCTTTAGGAGGAGACCGCCCCAGTCAAACTACCCACCATACATTGTCCTCGGTATTGTTATACCTGAGTTAGAACCCCGACATGACCAGGGTGGTATTTCAAGGATGGCTCCACCAAGACTAGCGTCTCGGCTTCAAAGCCTCCCACCTATCCTGCACAAGTCAGGTCAAAGTTCAATGTAAAGCTGTAGTAAAGGTTCACGGGGTCTTTCCGTCTAGCCGCGGGTACACAGCATCTTCACTGCGATTTCGATTTCACTGAGTCTCTGCTGGAGACAGCGCTGCCATCATTATGTCATTCGTGCAGGTCGGAACTTACCCGACAAGGAATTTCGCTACCTTAGGACCGTTATAGTTACGGCCGCCGTTTACTGGGGCTTCGATCAAGAGCTTCGCATACGCTAACCCCATCAATTAACCTTCCAGCACCGGGCAGACATCACACCCTATACGTCCACTTTCGTGTTTGCAGAGTGCTGTGTTTTTAATAAACAGTTGCAGCAGCCTGGTATCTGCGACTGCCAACAGCTCAAGGAGCAAGTCCTATCACCATCGGCAGCGTACCTTCTCCCGAAGTTACGGTACCATTTTGCCTAGTTCCTTCAGCAGAGTTCTCTCAAGCGCCTTGGTATTCTCTACCTGATCACCTGTGTCGGTTTAGGGTACGATTCGTTTATAACTATTGCTTAGAAGCTTTTCCTGGAAGCATGGTATTTGCCACTTCACGGTACAAGTACCGCTTGCTATCAGATCTCAGCCGTATTACAGTCCGGATTTGCCTAAACTGTAAGCCTACATCCTTTCACCTGGACAACCAACGCCAGGCTGACATAACCTACTCCGTCCCTCCATCGCATTATAAACAAGTATCGGAATATTAACCGATTTCCCATCGACTACGCCTTTCGGCCTCGCCTTAGGGGTCGACTCACCCAGCCCCGATTAACGTTGGACTGGAACCCTTGATCTTCCGGCGTGCGAGCTTTTCACTCGCATTATCGTTACTCACGTCAGCATTCGCTCTTGTGATACCTCCAGCATGCTTTACAACACACCTTCACAGGCTTACACAACGCTCCCCTACCACTTGAAAACAAATTCAAATCCGCAGCTTCGGCTCCTAGTTTGAGCCCCGTTACATCTTCCGCGCGGGCCGACTCGACTAGTGAGCTATTACGCTTTCTTTAAAGGATGGCTGCTTCTAAGCCAACCTCCTAGCTGTCTATGCCTTCCCACCTCGTTTCCCACTTAACTAGGAATTTGGGGCCTTAGCTGGCGGTCTGGGTTGTTTCCCTCTCCACAATGGACGTTAGCACCCACTGTGTGTCTCCCGGATATCACTCATCGGTATTCGGAGTTTGCATCGGTTTGGTAAGTCGGTATGACCCCCTAGCCGAAACAGTGCTCTACCCCCAATGGTGTTCGTCCGAGGCGCTACCTAAATAGCTTTCGGGGAGAACCAGCTATCACCGAGTTTGATTAGCCTTTCACCCCTATCCACAAGTCATCCCCTGGCTTTTCAACGACAGTGGGTTCGGTCCTCCGGTGCCTGTTACGGCACTTTCAACCTGCTCATGGATAGATCACTCGGTTTCGGGTCTATACCCTGCAACTAATCGCCCTATTAAGACTCGGTTTCCCTACGGCTCCCCTAAACGGTTAACCTTGCTACAGAATATAAGTCGCTGACCCATTATACAAAAGGTACGCGGTCACCCTAATAAATTAAGGCTCCCACTGCTTGTACGCACACGGTTTCAGGTTCTATTTCACTCCCCTCACAGGGGTTCTTTTCGCCTTTCCCTCACGGTACTGGTTCACTATCGGTCAGTCAGGAGTATTTAGCCTTGGAGGATGGTCCCCCCATCTTCAAACAGGATTTCTCGTGCCCCGCTCTACTTAATATGTTAACGCTAATGTTTCGAATACAGGACTATCACCTACTACGGTCAGCTTTCCCACGCTGTTCTTCTACATTAGCATTAATCGGCTTCTCCCCGTTCGCTCGCCGCTACTAGGGGAATCTCAATTGATGTCTATTCCTAAGGGTACTGAGATGTTTCACTTCCCCTCGTTCGCCTCTTATATAAATATAAGATAGCTAGCTTATGCTAGCTGGGTTTCCCCATTCAGAAATCTCCGGATCACAGGATATTGCCGCCTCCCCGAAGCTTATCGCAGGCTGTCACGTCTTTCATCGCCTCTGACTGCCAAGGCATCCACCATGTGCGCTTCATTACTTGACCATACAACCCCAAGTAGTCTTTCGACTTCAAAGTGTCATACAATCTAATTATGATAACGATATCACCTATGTTTACGCTTGATTCAGTTCTCTTTACTTTTTTAAGAAACCCTCTTTGGGATAACAAACAATGTCGTTAAAAGAGGATTTCTTAAGGTTAGAGTGTCGCGTGAACACGCCACTCTAACCCAGACTCATATCTATGTTTTTAAATAGTTCTTACTCTCTCGTCGAGTAGTAAGTTCTGTATAAAACAGAAGTAAATAATCAATGATGATCACTTAATTCTGTTTATGCTGTGCACTGAAAGCTTACTTGGCGTTTATAGTGGTGGAGCCAAACGGAGTCGAACCGTTGACCTCCTGCGTGCAAGGCAGGCGCTCTACCAACTGAGCTATGGCCCCATATATAAATGGTGGGTCTAAGTGGACTTGAACCACTGACCCCCGCGTTATCAACACGGTGCTCTAACCAGCTGAGCTACAGACCCAAATTACGCTTGTATAAACGTAAGCTTAAACTAAAGAACAACTTGTTGTGAATTCTTGCTGACCGAATGCTGTCTATAAGGAGGTGATCCAGCCGCAGGTTCCCCTACGGCTACCTTGTTACGACTTCACCCCAGTCATCAACCACACCGTGGTGAGCGCCATCCTAAAAGGTTAGGCTACCCACTTCTGGTGCAATCAACTCCCATGGTGTGACGGGCGGTGTGTACAAGGCCCGGGAACGTATTCACCGCGGCATTCTGATCCGCGATTACTAGCGATTCCTACTTCATGGAGTCGAGTTGCAGACTCCAATCTGGACTACGATAGGCTTTTTGAGATTCGCATCACATCGCTGTGTAGCTGCCCTCTGTACCTACCATTGTAGCACGTGTGTAGCCCTGGTCGTAAGGGCCATGATGACTTGACGTCGTCCCCGCCTTCCTCCAGTTTGTCACTGGCAGTATCCTTAGAGTTCCCGGCCAAACCGCTGGTAACTAAGGACAAGGGTTGCGCTCGTTGCGGGACTTAACCCAACATCTCACGACACGAGCTGACGACAGCCATGCAGCACCTGTATTCTAATTCCCGAAGGCACTCCCGCATCTCTGCAGGATTCTAGATATGTCAAGACCAGGTAAGGTTCTTCGCGTTGCATCGAATTAAACCACATGCTCCACCGCTTGTGCGGGCCCCCGTCAATTCATTTGAGTTTTAACCTTGCGGCCGTACTCCCCAGGCGGTCTACTTATTGCGTTAGCTGCGTCACTAAGTCCTCAAGGGACCCAACGACTAGTAGACATCGTTTACGGCGTGGACTACCAGGGTATCTAATCCTGTTTGCTACCCACGCTTTCGAACCTCAGTGTCAGTATGATGCCAGAAGGCTGCCTTCGCCATCGGTATTCCTCCAGATCTCTACGCATTTCACCGCTACACCTGGAATTCTACCTTCCTCTCACCTACTCTAGCCTAACAGTATCAGATGCCGTTCCCAGGTTAAGCCCGGGGCTTTCACATCTGACTTATCAAGCCACCTACGCTCGCTTTACGCCCAGTAATTCCGATTAACGCTTGCACCCTCTGTATTACCGCGGCTGCTGGCACAGAGTTAGCCGGTGCTTATTCTGCAGCTAATGTCATCGTCTATGGGTATTAACCATAGAGTCTTCTTCACTGCTTAAAGTGCTTTACAACCAAAAGGCCTTCTTCACACACGCGGCATGGCTGGATCAGGGTTGCCCCCATTGTCCAATATTCCCCACTGCTGCCTCCCGTAGGAGTCCGGGCCGTGTCTCAGTCCCGGTGTGGCTGATCATCCTCTCAGACCAGCTACAGATCGTCGCCATGGTAGGCCTTTACCCCACCATCTAGCTAATCCGACTTAGGCTCATCTAATAGCGAGAGCAACAAGTTGCCCCCTTTCTCCCGTAGGTCGTATGCGGTATTAATTCGAGTTTCCCCGAGCTATCCCCCACTACTAGGTAGATTCCTAAGTATTACTCACCCGTCCGCCGCTCGTCAGCGAGAAGCAAGCTTCTCCTGTTACCGCTCGACTTGCATGTGTTAAGCCTGCCGCCAGCGTTCAATCTGAGCCATGATCAAACTCTTCAGTTTAATCTTGCATGAAGTCCTTTAAAGAGACTTCGAAACTTGGCTCATTTAATCTGGCAATTACGCTCTCGTATGTTTCATATAATGAATTAACTTTGAGTTTTCTTGCTGTCTTAAATGATAATTTTTATAGTTAGAAAGAACTCCGAAAAGAAGTTTCAACCAACTTTATTTTTTAGCATTCTGAATCAGCAAAAATCCACACAAGTTGTTCTTTAGTTATGCTTTTAAATAGTGTCAAGCTACTGTCGTCCAGTAACTGATATATAGGGTATTTCTCTTTGCTAGTCAGTCTAAGTTAAGAACTTATCCTATCTAGCGAGCCGACTATCATATCATAATGATTTGGTTTGTCAAGCTTTTTTATAATTTGTTTCAATGGGTTAGCCAGGTTTGTTATATGTAAATCCACATATAAGTTACTCCGGTTCTCCCTAATGAGGTGCGTATTATAGACGCTTATTTTAATTAGTCAAGAAGTTATTTTTATTTAGTTTGAAATTTTTATCAGCCTACTTAATAGTAGCTTGATGTGTTCTTTCTCGCTAATGGGTGTTTATTCAGTGCCAAAACACTTTCTAAGCGCCCTTCCCTTTCGACTGGGTGGCATTATACGCGCTTTTAGTATGGGGTCAAGCTAATATCCATTTTTATTTTATACATATTACAACTTATTAAAATACATCACTTTAAATAAGTTGAATAGAGCATTAGTTTTTTAGAAAAACGCCATAAAGCTATTACTTCATTAGGATATAAGATTCTTAAGCCGAATATACATACACGAATAATAGCTAATGTTGAGCCTTATGAATGAAAAAACGTACAGTCATTGGATTAATAATTATCTAGCTTAAAGCAGCCAAAAGAAAACCCCCTTAGCAATTAAGCTAAGGGGGTTTTCAGGAATAGAGAGCTGACGATGACCTACTCTCACATGGCCGGAGCCACACTACCATTGGCGCGATGATGTTTCACTTCTGAGTTCGGGAAGGGATCAGGTGGTACCATCATGCTATTGTCGTCAGCAAAGGGGTTAGATATGAGTCTGTGTGTTTAATGACTAGTGTCATCTTAATCCAACTGAACCAAGGATTAAGGTGATATCGAAATAATTAGACTTGATACAAACCACTTGGGTGTTGTATGGTCAAGCCAAACGAGCAATTAGTACAGGTTAGCTACACACATCGCTGTGCTTCCACACCCTGCCTATCAACGTCCTAGTCTTGAACGGCTCTTTAGGGAAATCTAATCTTGAGGTGGGCTTCCCGCTTAGATGCTTTCAGCGGTTATCCCATCCGAACGTAGCTACCGGGCAATGCCATTGGCATGACAACCCGAACACCAGTGGTTCGTCCACTCTGGTCCTCTCGTACTAGGAGCAGATCCTCTCAAATTTCCAACGCCCACGGTAGATAGGGACCGAACTGTCTCACGACGTTCTAAACCCAGCTCGCGTACCTCTTTAAATGGCGAACAGCCATACCCTTAGGACCTGCTTCAGCCCTAGGATGAGATGAGCCGACATCGAGGTGCCAAACACCGCCGTCGATATGAACTCTTGGGCGGTATCAGCCTGTTATCCCCAGAGTACCTTTTATCCGTTGAGCGATGGCCCTTCCATACAGAACCACCGGATCACTAAGACCTACTTTCGTACCTGCTCGACTTGTGGGTCTCGCAGTTAAGCGCGCTTTTGCCTTTATACTCTATGAACGATTTCCGACCGTTCTGAGCGCACCTTCGTACTCCTCCGTTACTCTTTAGGAGGAGACCGCCCCAGTCAAACTACCCACCATACATTGTCCTCGGTATTGTTATACCTGAGTTAGAACCCCGACATGACCAGGGTGGTATTTCAAGGATGGCTCCACCAAGACTAGCGTCTCGGCTTCAAAGCCTCCCACCTATCCTGCACAAGTCAGGTCAAAGTTCAATGTAAAGCTGTAGTAAAGGTTCACGGGGTCTTTCCGTCTAGCCGCGGGTACACAGCATCTTCACTGCGATTTCGATTTCACTGAGTCTCTGCTGGAGACAGCGCTGCCATCATTATGTCATTCGTGCAGGTCGGAACTTACCCGACAAGGAATTTCGCTACCTTAGGACCGTTATAGTTACGGCCGCCGTTTACTGGGGCTTCGATCAAGAGCTTCGCATACGCTAACCCCATCAATTAACCTTCCAGCACCGGGCAGACATCACACCCTATACGTCCACTTTCGTGTTTGCAGAGTGCTGTGTTTTTAATAAACAGTTGCAGCAGCCTGGTATCTGCGACTGCCAACAGCTCAAGGAGCAAGTCCTATCACCATCGGCAGCGTACCTTCTCCCGAAGTTACGGTACCATTTTGCCTAGTTCCTTCAGCAGAGTTCTCTCAAGCGCCTTGGTATTCTCTACCTGATCACCTGTGTCGGTTTAGGGTACGATTCGTTTATAACTATTGCTTAGAAGCTTTTCCTGGAAGCATGGTATTTGCCACTTCGCGGTACAAGTACCGCTTGCTATCAGATCTCAGCCGTATTACAGTCCGGATTTGCCTAAACTGTAAGCCTACATCCTTTCACCTGGACAACCAACGCCAGGCTGACATAACCTACTCCGTCCCTCCATCGCATTATAAACAAGTATCGGAATATTAACCGATTTCCCATCGACTACGCCTTTCGGCCTCGCCTTAGGGGTCGACTCACCCAGCCCCGATTAACGTTGGACTGGAACCCTTGATCTTCCGGCGTGCGAGCTTTTCACTCGCATTATCGTTACTCACGTCAGCATTCGCTCTTGTGATACCTCCAGCATGCTTTACAACACACCTTCACAGGCTTACACAACGCTCCCCTACCACTTGAAAACAAATTCAAATCCGCAGCTTCGGCTCCTAGTTTGAGCCCCGTTACATCTTCCGCGCGGGCCGACTCGACTAGTGAGCTATTACGCTTTCTTTAAAGGATGGCTGCTTCTAAGCCAACCTCCTAGCTGTCTATGCCTTCCCACCTCGTTTCCCACTTAACTAGGAATTTGGGGCCTTAGCTGGCGGTCTGGGTTGTTTCCCTCTCCACAATGGACGTTAGCACCCACTGTGTGTCTCCCGGATATCACTCATCGGTATTCGGAGTTTGCATCGGTTTGGTAAGTCGGTATGACCCCCTAGCCGAAACAGTGCTCTACCCCCAATGGTGTTCGTCCGAGGCGCTACCTAAATAGCTTTCGGGGAGAACCAGCTATCACCGAGTTTGATTAGCCTTTCACCCCTATCCACAAGTCATCCCCTGGCTTTTCAACGACAGTGGGTTCGGTCCTCCGGTGCCTGTTACGGCACTTTCAACCTGCTCATGGATAGATCACTCGGTTTCGGGTCTATACCCTGCAACTAATCGCCCTATTAAGACTCGGTTTCCCTACGGCTCCCCTAAACGGTTAACCTTGCTACAGAATATAAGTCGCTGACCCATTATACAAAAGGTACGCGGTCACCCTAATAAATTAAGGCTCCCACTGCTTGTACGCACACGGTTTCAGGTTCTATTTCACTCCCCTCACAGGGGTTCTTTTCGCCTTTCCCTCACGGTACTGGTTCACTATCGGTCAGTCAGGAGTATTTAGCCTTGGAGGATGGTCCCCCCATCTTCAAACAGGATTTCTCGTGCCCCGCTCTACTTAATATGTTAACGCTAATGTTTCGAATACAGGACTATCACCTACTACGGTCAGCTTTCCCACGCTGTTCTTCTACATTAGCATTAATCGGCTTCTCCCCGTTCGCTCGCCGCTACTAGGGGAATCTCAATTGATGTCTATTCCTAAGGGTACTGAGATGTTTCACTTCCCCTCGTTCGCCTCTTATATAAATATAAGATAGCTAGCTTATGCTAGCTGGGTTTCCCCATTCAGAAATCTCCGGATCACAGGATATTGCCGCCTCCCCGAAGCTTATCGCAGGCTGTCACGTCTTTCATCGCCTCTGACTGCCAAGGCATCCACCATGTGCGCTTCATTACTTGACCATACAACCCCAAGTAGTCTTTCGACTTCAAAGTGTCATACAATCTAATTATGATAACGATATCACCTATGTTTACGCTTGATTCAGTTCTCTTTACTTTTTTAAGAAACCCTCTTTGGGATAACAAACAATGTCGTTAAAAGAGGATTTCTTAAGGTTAGAGTGTCGCGTGAACACGCCACTCTAACCCAGACTCATATCTATGTTTTTAAATAGTTCTTACTCTCTCGTCGAGTAGTAAGTTCTGTATAAAACAGAAGTAAATAATCAATGATGATCACTTAATTCTGTTTATGCTGTGCACTGAAAGCTTACTTGGCGTTTATAGTGGTGGAGCCAAACGGAGTCGAACCGTTGACCTCCTGCGTGCAAGGCAGGCGCTCTACCAACTGAGCTATGGCCCCATATATAAATGGTGGGTCTAAGTGGACTTGAACCACTGACCCCCGCGTTATCAACACGGTGCTCTAACCAGCTGAGCTACAGACCCAAATTACGCTTGTATAAACGTAAGCTTAAACTAAAGAACAACTTGTTGTGAATTCTTGCTGACCGAATGCTGTCTATAAGGAGGTGATCCAGCCGCAGGTTCCCCTACGGCTACCTTGTTACGACTTCACCCCAGTCATCAACCACACCGTGGTGAGCGCCATCCTAAAAGGTTAGGCTACCCACTTCTGGTGCAATCAACTCCCATGGTGTGACGGGCGGTGTGTACAAGGCCCGGGAACGTATTCACCGCGGCATTCTGATCCGCGATTACTAGCGATTCCTACTTCATGGAGTCGAGTTGCAGACTCCAATCTGGACTACGATAGGCTTTTTGAGATTCGCATCACATCGCTGTGTAGCTGCCCTCTGTACCTACCATTGTAGCACGTGTGTAGCCCTGGTCGTAAGGGCCATGATGACTTGACGTCGTCCCCGCCTTCCTCCAGTTTGTCACTGGCAGTATCCTTAGAGTTCCCGGCCAAACCGCTGGTAACTAAGGACAAGGGTTGCGCTCGTTGCGGGACTTAACCCAACATCTCACGACACGAGCTGACGACAGCCATGCAGCACCTGTATTCTAATTCCCGAAGGCACTCCCGCATCTCTGCAGGATTCTAGATATGTCAAGACCAGGTAAGGTTCTTCGCGTTGCATCGAATTAAACCACATGCTCCACCGCTTGTGCGGGCCCCCGTCAATTCATTTGAGTTTTAACCTTGCGGCCGTACTCCCCAGGCGGTCTACTTATTGCGTTAGCTGCGTCACTAAGTCCTCAAGGGACCCAACGACTAGTAGACATCGTTTACGGCGTGGACTACCAGGGTATCTAATCCTGTTTGCTACCCACGCTTTCGAACCTCAGTGTCAGTATGATGCCAGAAGGCTGCCTTCGCCATCGGTATTCCTCCAGATCTCTACGCATTTCACCGCTACACCTGGAATTCTACCTTCCTCTCACCTACTCTAGCCTAACAGTATCAGATGCCGTTCCCAGGTTAAGCCCGGGGCTTTCACATCTGACTTATCAAGCCACCTACGCTCGCTTTACGCCCAGTAATTCCGATTAACGCTTGCACCCTCTGTATTACCGCGGCTGCTGGCACAGAGTTAGCCGGTGCTTATTCTGCAGCTAATGTCATCGTCTATGGGTATTAACCATAGAGTCTTCTTCACTGCTTAAAGTGCTTTACAACCAAAAGGCCTTCTTCACACACGCGGCATGGCTGGATCAGGGTTGCCCCCATTGTCCAATATTCCCCACTGCTGCCTCCCGTAGGAGTCCGGGCCGTGTCTCAGTCCCGGTGTGGCTGATCATCCTCTCAGACCAGCTACAGATCGTCGCCATGGTAGGCCTTTACCCCACCATCTAGCTAATCCGACTTAGGCTCATCTAATAGCGAGAGCAACAAGTTGCCCCCTTTCTCCCGTAGGTCGTATGCGGTATTAATTCGAGTTTCCCCGAGCTATCCCCCACTACTAGGTAGATTCCTAAGTATTACTCACCCGTCCGCCGCTCGTCAGCGAGAAGCAAGCTTCTCCTGTTACCGCTCGACTTGCATGTGTTAAGCCTGCCGCCAGCGTTCAATCTGAGCCATGATCAAACTCTTCAGTTTAATCTTGCATGAAGTCCTTTAAAGAGACTCCGAAACTTGGCTCATTTAATCTGGCAATTACGCTCTCGTATGTTTCATATAATGAATTAACTTTGAGTTTTCTTGCTGTCTTAAATGATAATTTTTATAGTTAGAATGACTCCCGAAAAGAGAGTAAAACCAACTTTATTTTTTAGCATTCTGAATCAGCAAAAATCCACACAAGTTGTTCTTTAGTTATGCTTTTAAATAGTGTCAAGCTACTGTCGTCCAGTAACTGATATATAGGGTATTTCTCTTTGCTAGTTCGTTTAAGTTAAGAACTTATCCTATCTAGCGAGCCGACTATCATATCATGATGATTTGGTTTGTCAAGCTTTTTTATAATTTGTTTCAATGGGTTAGCCAGGTTTGTTATATGTAATTGACATATAAGTTGTTCCGGTTCTCCCTAATGAGGTGCGTATTATAGACGGTTTGAACTGGGTGTCAACCGATTTTCGATAGATTTCTTAATTTATTTTAGAAGACGGTAAACAAACCATATTTTTCAATAGCTTAGTAAAAATCAGATATTAAACCAAAGAAGATTATTCTCTAGACATGCCTTAATGTTTAATTATTATTTGCTACGAAGCTTATTAGTAAGCTCAATTGGACATTTATAAACCCTAGATTTTTTTGTTATAGCAGATGTATCTATAGATATATTCGTCACTATTGATATTGACATTAAGCGTACCTATATAGGGAAGCTGACTTCGTCGCGGCTGTCTAGTGTTAATAGACAGCGTTTGCTATAATAACGGCTTCTATGACATTACTGCATGGCACTCCTACTTACTCTTATGAACAAGCAACTTATTCTATATTATAGCGATTTGAATTATAGCGATTTGATGATCAGTTATTAGATAGCTACTTAATTAGCATAATATATAAGATAAATTTTAGCTCAGTGCTTGTAGTTAATGCTCATTTCTTACAACATATCCAACATATCATAGTGGTTAGATATAATTGACGTGATCTTACGGTTATATGATTGATGGTTGCAATCATCACTGCCAACGGACCCAAAAAGGTGAATAGATTATGGTAGCGATTACTTTACCTGATGGTAGCGTAAAAAACTTTGAAGGCAATACAACGGTCATGGAAGTGGCGCAAAGTATTGGAGCGGGCTTGGCGAAGGCGACGGTCGCGGGACGCGTTGATGGTCATTTAGTAGATGCACACGACCCTATCGTTGCCGATGCAAAAGTTGAAATCGTGACGCCAAAAGACGCTGATGGCGTCGACATCATTCGCCACTCATGTGCCCACTTGTTAGGTCATGCGGTAAAACAGCTTTATCCTGACGTAAAAATGGTCATCGGTCCTGTTATCGAAGATGGCTTTTATTATGACATCTATAGTGAGACGCCATTTACCCCTGAGCACATGGAAAAAATTGAAAAACGCATGATGGAGCTGATTAAGCAAGATTATGATGTCATCAAAAAAATGACCCCTCGCGATGAAGTCATCAAGATTTTTGAAGAGCGCGGCGAAGATTATAAGCTGAAATTGATCAATGACATGCCTGGCGAAGAAGCCTTTGGTCTGTATCATCATCAAGAATATGTCGATATGTGCCGTGGTCCACACGTGCCAAATACGCGCTTCTTAAAAGTGTTTAAACTGACCAAAATGTCAGGCGCTTATTGGCGCGGTGATGCCAAAAACGAGCAGCTGCAACGTATTTATGGTACGGCGTGGGCAGATAAAAAAGATTTAAAAGCATATATCCAACGTATCGAAGAAGCGGAAAAACGTGATCACCGTAAGATTGGTAAAGCGTTAAATTTATTTCATATGCAAGAGCAAGCGCCGGGTATGGTGTTTTGGCATGCCAATGGTTGGACTATTTATCAGGTACTTGAGCAATATATGCGTAAAGTGCAGCATGACCATGGTTATGAGGAAATCAAAACGCCGCAAATCGTCGATCGCAGCTTGTGGGAACGTTCAGGCCATTGGGGTAACTATGCCACCAATATGTTTACCACTTCGAGCGAAAACCGTGATTATGCAGTAAAACCAATGAACTGCCCATGTCACGTACAAGTATTTAACCAAGGCTTAAAGTCTTACCGTGAACTGCCGCTACGTATGGCGGAGTTTGGCTCGTGCCATCGTAACGAACCCTCTGGCTCATTACATGGTTTGATGCGTGTACGTGGTTTCACTCAAGATGATGCGCATATTTTCTGTACGCAAGCACAAATTCAGCAAGAAGTTGCGGATTTTATTAAACTGACCCTTGCGGTGTATGAAGACTTTGGTTTTGATAATATCATTATGAAGCTCTCAACCCGTCCTGAAAAACGCGTTGGTAGCGATGAATCTTGGGATTTTGCCGAAAAAGCCTTGGCAGATGCCCTAGATAGCTCAGGTCTTGATTGGGAATATCTACCGGGTGAAGGCGCATTTTATGGTCCGAAGATTGAGTTTAGTCTAAAGGATTCATTGGGTCGTGTCTGGCAGTGCGGTACGATACAGGTTGATCCAAATATGCCTGAGCGCCTTGATGCCGAATTCGTCAATGAGCAAAACGAGCGCGAAACCCCAATTATGCTGCACCGTGCAATCTTAGGCTCGTTTGAGCGTTTTATCGGTATCTTGATCGAAAACTACGCCGGTTGGATGCCTGTATGGCTTGCGCCGCAACAGGTGGCGGTGATGAATATTACTGATAAACAAGCCGATGCTTGTGAAAATGTGGTCCGTGAGCTGAAAAATGCAGGTTTGCGAGCGACGAGTGACTTGCGTAACGAAAAGATTGGATTTAAGATACGAGAGAAAACATTAGAACGCGTTCCCTATATGCTAGTATTAGGGGATAAAGAGGTTGAAACGGGCAGTGTCAACGTCCGAACTCGTGAAGGTGAAAACCTCGGCGTCATGAGTGTTGCAGAATTTATTAGCTTAGTACAGACTGCTGTCAGCAAAAAAGGCCGACAGACCCCAAAAACAGATGAGGAGTAATACCTATTAAACAGTCAAACCGTTTGAACATCAACGAAGATATCAATGCTAAAGAAGTCCGTTTGGTTAAAGAAGATGGCGAGCAAATGGGCGTGGTCGATATCGAAACCGCGATGAAAGCGGCGCGTGATGAAAATCTAGATTTGGTCGAATTGGTTCCTGAAGCCAAGCCGCCAGTATGCAAAATCATGGATTATAAACATTTCCTCTATGATCAAAAGCAGAAAGCGAAAGAAGCGAAGAAGAACCAAAAACAGACCCAGCTAAAAGAGATGAAGCTACGTCCTAGTACTGAAGAGGCGGATTATCAAGTTAAGCTGAAAAAAATCGTCAGCTTCTTGGAAAACCAAGATAAAGTTAAAATCAGTATCCGTTTCCGTGGCCGCGAAATGGCGCACCAAGAGATTGGACGTAAACAACTTGATCGTATCATTGAAGATACCGCTGATATCTCAAACGTCGAACAGTATCCTAAGATGGAAGGCCGTCAAATGGGTATGCTACTTGGACCTACTAAGAAAAAATAATCCACCTGTGGATTATAGCGAGTAGTGGCTGTAAATCGATGTGATGGTTAGTTAATATAATCAATTAACTAACACAGACAGCTCGTTATTATAGATAGTTATACTCTTAACCATCAATATACTCCGGGATATTGATGGTTTTTTCATATTTATTACTGAATACGCCCATTAAATATAAAAAAGCTAAGTACGATAAGCCAAATTCCTCTATAAACGCTTTATAAACCTCAGTTTACAAAACCCATCTTCTCAACCTTTTCATTACCAGTTAATCTAAAGATTATCTCATCACACATATCTCATTCGAATAAAAATCATTGGGTAATAAAAACAATTGAAACCACGACTATAAAAGCGCTTAGCAAAAACTGTTATTCATTAACAATTAATAGTTAATGACAATTAATAGTCAATAAATAGTGTCATTGATAAATAACGTCGTCGGTAAAGAATCCCATTTTTAGATATTATAGGAAATTTTATGCAAGAATTGACCCCGCCCGAAAACGCCTCAACGCCAAGCATCACTTTAACCGCTCCTGAGCCGGTGAAAGAAATACAAAAAAGCGAAGCGGATCAAATGGTGAAACTGGACGAAAGCCAGATTCCTGAACTTGATGCTAAAGTCGATGCCTTTGTCGATCACGTGATTAACAACTCAGTACACAGCGCTGAGTTTCAGCAAAACGTGCAATCTATCCATAATTTGGGCAATAAAGAAATTCGCGAATCGGCACAAGTGTCAAACCGTATGCTCGATTTACCAGCAAAAAGTCTCAATGATAGCTTGTTTGATAACTCACCTATCGCCAAATCATTGACTGAGCTGCGCGGTATTGTTGAAGATTTGGATCCGAGCAAAAAAGAGCTGACCAGCTCACGCAAGCTCTTTGGTCTGATTCCATTTGGTAATAAAGTGCAAGATTATTTCCGTCAATATGAGTCAGCGCAATCGCATATCAACGCCGTGGTGTCCAGCCTTTATAATGGCAAAGACGAACTGCTCAAAGACAATGCCATGATTGAGCAGGAAAAAGTCAATATGTGGGAGCTGATGCAATCGATTCGCCAATACATTTATGTTGGCAAAAAAATCGATGAACAGCTTGAGCAAAAGGTTTATGCCGTTGAAGCCACTGACCCCGAAAAAGCGCGTATTATTAAAGAAGAAATGCTGTTTTATGTACGGCAAAAAAATACCGACTTTTTAACGCAATTGGCGGTAAACGTACAAGGTTACTTGGCCCTTGATACCATTCGTAAAAACAACCTAGAGCTGATTAAAGGTGTGGATCGCGCGACGACGACGACGATCTCGGCGCTACGTACGGCAGTGGTGGTTGCTCAAGCAATGACCAATCAAAAACTGGTACTCGATCAAATCACCGCGCTAAATAAAACGACCAGCAGCTTGATTGAATCAACCTCTGCGATGCTCAAACGTCAATCGCTTGAGATTCATGAGCAGGCAACCAGTAGCACGATTGAGCTTGATAAACTCCAAAACGCCTTCAATAACGTCTATGAAACGATGGATATGATTAGCAATTATAAAATCGAGGCGTTAGAAAATATGAAGCAAACGGTCAATACTCTGACAGCCGAAGTTGATAAAGCGCAGAAATATCTCGATAAGTCGAATCAAACGACTGTCCTTGAAGTATCGAAAGAATTAAATACTAAAAAGATAACCAATCAATCAAATACGGTCGATATTGATATTTGATTGGCTCGCATGTCGAAGGCTGTTAGCGATACAAGCTAGCAGCTACTTGCTATCTGATACACATAAGACAATTGACCTAAGATATTACGGCGTTGTTCGTGTTAAGATAGCACTTATTAATAATTTTAAAAAATAGATACGGTAATTTATGAGTTGGAATGATCCAAACGCCTCGAGTGAGGCACAAAAATACGTTAACCCTATTCCTAGTCGCGAACTGATACTCAGTACGATTAATGAATACGGTGAAGTCACGCATCAACAATTGGCAAAAGCCTTTAATATTGATGACCCTGACCAATTTGATGCTTTAGGCAATCGTCTAAAGGCAATGGCGCGCGATGGGCAAGTAAACCGCGACGGGCGTCCTTATCGCTATCGTACTGTAACCGAACACGATATCGTCACTGGCACCGTGTCAGCTCACCCTAAAGGCTTTGGCTTTGTGATATTGAGCGATATGCCTGATTTGTTTTTGCATGAAAAGCAGATGCGCTGGGTATTTAATGGCGATACCGTACAAGCGGTTGGCACCTCTACGGATAATCGCGGTCGTACCGAAGGGCGTATTGTCGATATCGTTGAGCGTCGCCAAAACAATTTTATTGGTACATTGGCGCATGATGAAGAAGGTTATTGCGTTGAGCTTGGTAGCCCAAATAACCATCAGCCGATTACCGTCACTGAAGAAAACGTGCAAGCGTTAGATGCCAAACAAGGTGCGCCAGTCAAAGTCGATATTATCGATTGGCCAAACCAACACGAGTTTGCCACTGGTAAAATCACTCAAGTCTTATCTGATGATAATGACCGTGAATTGATTATTGAGACGACTCTACTCAACTATGATATCCCGTCAGACTTTAGCGAAGCGGCATTACAGCAGGCCAATAGCTATCAAGAGCCGACCGAAAAAGACTTGAAAGGTCGTACAGACTTGCGCGATTTACCTCTTATTACTATCGACGGTGAAGACGCGCGCGACTTTGATGATGCAGTGTTTGCCGAAAAACGCTCAGGCGGTAACTATCGTGTTTTAGTAGCGATTGCTGATGTAAGCTATTACGTCACGCCAAACTCACCACTTGATAAAGATGCTTACGAGCGCGGCACGTCAGTGTATTTTCCGCATCGCGTGATTCCGATGCTGCCAGAAGTATTGTCTAACGGCCTATGCTCTTTGAACCCCAACCTTGACCGTCTCTGTATGGTTGCCGATATCAAGATATCGCGTGCTGGTAAAGTCACAGGCTACGAATTTTATCCGGGCGTTATGCACTCACAAGCGCGCCTGACTTATAACCAAGTGAATGCTTACCTTGCCAATCCAAAAGATAAAAGCGTTCCTGAATCATTAACGGCTAATAAAGATGTTAAAAAATCGGTCGATACCTTACATCAATTGTATGAGCTGCTGCTAAAAAAACGTGAAGAACGCCATGCCATGGAGTTTGAAACAGTCGAAACGTATATTAAGTTTAATGAAAAAGGTGGCATCGAAGCGATTTTACCGCGTACGCGCGGCGATGCGCAAAAGCTTATCGAAGAATGTATGCTGCTTGCTAATACCTGTGCAGCAAACTTTGCCCTAAAACATGAGTTGCCTGTCTTATATCGTAACCACGATAAGCCTGATAGCGAAAAGTCAATGCGCATTCATGAATATGCCAAAAACTTTGGCTTAAGCTTCCCTGAGGAAAGCCCAACGCAAGCAGATTATCAGCGTATCATCGAAGCTACCAAAGACCGCCCTGACGCGATTAGCATCCACAGCATGCTGCTACGCTCGATGATGCAAGCGAACTATGCGCCTGACAACATCGGTCACTTTGGTTTGGCTTATGATGAATACAGCCACTTTACCTCGCCGATTCGCCGCTATCCTGATTTAATGCTGCATCGCGCGATTAAAGCGAAAGTGACTAATAGCCAGCAGCCAGTAATGGATTTCTCGCTTGAAGATGCTGGCACGCAAACCTCAGATACCGAGCGCCGCGCCGAAAAAGCATCGCGTTATGTGGAATCTTGGCTCAAATGTCATTATATGAAAGATCATGTCGGCGAAGAGTTCGATGGCGTGGTGACGACTGTGACGAGCTTCGGTTTATTTGTGACTTTGACCGACTTATATATCGATGGTCTCGTGCACATCTCCAACGTTGGCGACGACTTCTTTGTCTATGATGAGCAGCAACAACAGCTTATCGGTAAAGACAGAGGCACGGTATTTGGGCTTGGCGATTTGGTTCGCGTAAAAGTAGCGGGCGTTAATATGGACCTGCTACAAATCGACTTTGATCTTAAAGCTAAGCTACAAGCAAGCCAAATGAATCAAACCAAACGCGATCAGCCAAAGAACAATTCGGCTGGTAAGAGCTCTGCTAACAAAACTTCGGCGAATAAACCCCCTTCTAAAAGAAGCAGCAGCCGTGGTAAAGGCACCAGCAAAAAAAGCTAACGTTGCCTAAATGTTAAGATTAAAAAAAGACTAACATTATCGTTAGTCTTTTTTTTGTATTCATTAAAGGGCGATTAATTAGATGCTGTTATTAAGACGCCACTTATTTCAGCCTTAAAATTCTAAACAATAATAACTCTAAGGTTTAAAGCTCCTATTGCGTATTAGCGATTTGCTCGCGGCGTTGTTGACTGACCTGCTCCGCTTGTTCTATCTGCGTGCTTGCTTTATCAAGGATAGCTTTTGGCTGCTGCCCTAACGGCTGACTTGCGATATCTGAAGTATTACTCTCAGCTACGTTAATGTCAGTTTGTTCTGCGACACTACTAGCGGCTAACGCTTCTCTATTTTTTTCACGTTGGCTGCCGCTGATCATATTAAACCCTGCGAGAATAACGATACCAGCCAAAGCAAAAATAATCAGATGTTTGATTTGCATAAAAAATATCTCGTCTATGTCGATAAAAGGTAGATAGACGTTTCGTTGCATTTTTTATGCCGACTTTTATAGTTAGTAATCATTTTTTAATAGATAATCTTCAACGCCACTCTTTTGGGCTATTCTTGCGGACTGTTGTTACTTAATAGGTCGGTTTCATCTGAATTTTCGGCAATTTCTTGCTCAACTTTTTCCATTAGTTTCTGGTCAGGACGCGCATCGAGTACTTCGTCGGCATTGCGACCTTGTAAGATATGCTTGGCCCGCGCCTTTGCTTGTTTCTTATCTTTATCTTCAATGCTAGTACCAGTAGCAGAAGATACATCAGACGCTTTATCAGTTGCAGAAATGTGCGGCGTTACCGTCGTTTCCGCTGGTGATTTATCGTTCGTTTGACTGCTTTGGAAATGCTCAAAGGCTTTTTCTAGCTTATGGTTAAAGCGCAACTGATAAATGGGCTCGGGTAAAGTAAAACCTTCATCTTCTAAGGCATGCTTGGTTTCGCGAATGGCGATACTGCGGGCTTTGGAGAAATCTGCCTCCAATTGATTGACCCATACTTGGAACTGTAAAACGATGTTTGATTCGCCGACTTCTTTGATAACCGCCGTGACTTTTGGCTTATCTAAGGCAAATCCCAACTGACAGATGGCATCGATACCTACCTTGATCGCAGCAAGCGGATCGTCGTTGGCATCAACCCCGAGCTCAAAGGTAAAACGGCGCTCGGGGTTTTTGGTGTAATTTAAAATTGTTGCTTTAAAGACTTCAGCGTTAGGAATACGTAACTGATTGCCGTCTAAGGTCATTAAAATCGTGGCGCGTGAGGTTAGGCGCACCACGATGCCTTCTTGATTGTTAATCAAAATATGGTCGCGGGCGCGAAACGGTTGGCGGATACTGAGCATGAGCGAGGCAATATAGTTCTCAATGGTGTCTTTGACGGCAAAACCAACGGCGATACCAATAACACCTGCCCCACCAAGCAGCGTGCCCAAGATAGTCTCAGCACCAATCAAACTTAACGCTAAGATAAGACCGAAAATGATAAAGATGACTTTAACGGTTTGGGCAAGTAACTCTGCGACAAAGGGATTTGGCGTAAGACGTTGCCACATTTTTTGTCGATTGGATAACCAACTGCCAAACCACGTCACTAAGGCAAATAAAACAATCCCTACGAGTAGTAGCGGCAACGCTTTGACTAGGTTTTTGGTTTGCGCTTTGAGACTCTGATAAACAGTCGAGACATTATCCTGCACATCAAGGGTGCGATTGATTCTATCTTCTACCGTCACCACGTCGGTTAAGCGATTGGTCAGATTAATCGCTTGCTGGGCTTTTTTCTCGTTAGGCGTCTCACCGGTTAAGGTTACAACCCCTTGGTTGACGCTGACACTTACTGCTTGCAAGCCGTCAATTTCTGAAAAAATGCCACTGATACGTTGCTGGATATCATTGTCTTTTAACGGCGTTGGCGTGGTTTCGATTTGGGCATTATTAGTACTTTCACCGCTGATAACTGGCGGTTTTTCAACTGGCGCGGGCGCAGTGTCAGAAGTACTTGGCGTAGCAGGGGTAATAGTGATGGCACTATTTAGACTATTATTTGGCTCATTGGCAGGTGGGGCGTTTATAGCTGGGGCGTTAGGCGTCTGAGCGCTGGTCCCACTGTCAGCTGTACTATCTTCAGTAGCCTCATTATTGAGTATAATACTCTCACTTGTGCTGCTGTCTGTAGCCGCATAAGTTGGCATGCTTAAAAGAACACTTAAAAAGATACTTAATAGCAATAACAGCTGAGCGTAGACGTTTATCGTTATACGCGACTGGCGCTGGCTTAACCTGTGTAGCCTACGTAATTGAGGCTGGTCAACATACGCTGCCATAAGTATCCCTTTATTATTCTAGCTTTATATCACATTTCCAATAACGCTCTCTGGACATGGCGACTAAAAACTATTTACCATCTAGATAAAGCTGCGCCTCACCCAAGTCTAAGGTGCCTTCGTAAATCGCGCGGCCAGTGATAATCCCTTCGATACAGTCACCATAAGGTTTTAGCAATTCAATGTCTTTCATATCGGTGACGCCGCCTGACGCAATCACCGGCAAGCCGCCTTCACGCGCTAAATTAACCGTTTGCTCGACATTGACGCCTTGCATCATGCCATCACGAGCGATATCGGTATAAACGATTGACGATACGCCAACATCAGCAAAACGCTTGGCAAGCTCGGTAGCTTTGGTATCGGTCACGTTTGCCCAACCGTGCGTGGCAACCATGCCATCTTTGGCATCGATACCGACAATAATGTGTCCAGCAAACTCGCGGCAGGCTTCGGTCACAAAGTCAGGATCCTCCACGGCTTTGGTACCAATAATAATGTAGGTCAAACCTGCGCTAATATACTGCTCGATGGTTTTCATATTGCGCACACCGCCGCCCAATTGAATCGGCAGCTTGGGGAAAGCTTTGGCAATGTCGTTGACCACTTGTTTGTGTACTGGGATGCCATCAAATGCGCCATTTAAATCGACTAAATGCAAGCGCCGCGCGCCTTCATTGACCCAACGCGCCGCCATAGCGACTGGATCATCAGAAAATACCGTATCGTCTTCCATACGACCTTGTTTTAAACGCACACATTTACCATCTTTTAAATCAATAGCGGGGATAATGACAGGGACAGCACACATACAGCATTCCTTATAAAACGATATCAGCGATTAAAAATAGTTGAATAATAACAATTTGAATAAGAAAAATTCAAAAGTGAAAAAAGTATCCAAGCCCATCAAAGGGCGACTACATAAAATTTATTTAGCATAGCAAATTAAAAGCAGCTATTAGGGAAAATTGATTAAATATTAAAAATGGCAGTGGTAAATGAGAATACGAGTTAAAGTTTGGTTAAAAAATGGTAAAGAACCCATCACCGTAATCACAATCATAACAATAAGTTTTAGCCGAAGGAAACACTCGTAACATTAGGTAAATTCATTTACCAACTGGCAATTTTAGGTCAGTTTAGCGTATAATCCTAGGTAAATTTGTATTTGTATGATAAAACCTAATCGTCTGCTACCTATTGACGATTGCAATCAGCATAAGGTAAATATGAGCACCCCATTAGCACTAAATTAATGCTGAGCTTATCAAGACATTGAGTTTACCCTGTAATCATAGGTCATTAACCAGCACTTAGATAGCTTTCACAAAGACAGCTTTCATAAAGTATGAACAAATCACTGATGCCTCATTTATATGCACTCGTATGAATAGCGCTGCGTAAATTTTAATAACCCTATGATTCCTGATACGACAAATTTTAAGATTTTAATAAATCGTATGGTAAAACTGTATTTTATCTACTGTCATCCTCGTTGAGGACGCGGTTAGATTTGTGAGTTTTACGATACACCTTGGTAGCCAGTCGTCACTTTGGTCATTCGAATAAGACATTAACGTGTTGTTAAGGAGTCTAAGGTCAGCGTTAATACTCTTACTTGTAGTTATGATGATGTGTTATGTCTAGAGCACTTTTTCACGCCCTTTTTTGGGAGTGATAAAGCACTTTATTGATGACGCTGTTATCCATGCTGCCGATATACCAAACAGGACGTCTGGTATCGTTTTAGACTATGGACTAAGTTTTCGCTTATGATTACCATCAAAAAAGGTTTGGATTTACCCATCACTGGTGAACCCTCCCGCGAGATATCTGAGCACAGACCCGCCTATGTAGCACTTGTTGGCTATGATTATGTGGGCATGAAGCCCACGATGAATGTCAAAGAAGGCGACATCGTAGCTAAAGGTCAGCCCGTTTTTGAAGACAAAAAACGGGTTGGCGTTATCTACACTGCCCCTGCTGCTGGTAAGGTCGTCGCCGTTAATCGCGGTGAGCGTCGTGTTTTTGAAAGTCTTGTGATTGCGGTCGACCCAAACGGTGAAGAAGTAGAATTTCAGCGCTACGACTCCCAGCAACTTGCTGACCTAGATTCTGAAGTCGTTGAAACCCAACTGCTTGCCTCTGGTGAATGGACCGCTTTTCGCACGCGTCCTTATAGCCGCTCCCCCGATATTGGTGCCCGTCCGCACGCTATCTTTGTCACCGCTATGGATACCAATCCATTAGCGCTTGACCCGATGTTGCTGATTAATGAGCAGCTTCAAGCGTTCAATGACGGACTTGCTGTATTATCAACCCTCAGCCCCAAGACCTTTGTCTGCCATCATGGCGATGCCCAGCTGACGCCAGTTGCCAAAACGGCTGCTAATAATGTCACTGAGTATCATAGCTTTGCTGGCAAACACCCTGCTGGTCTGGCTGGCACGCACATTCACTTTTTGCATCCTATCATGCGCGGCGTGACCGTGTGGACGATTGGTTACCAAGACGTGATTGCCATTGGTAAGTTGTTTACTACTGGTCGTTTATATACGCGCCGTATGCTTAGCCTCGCTGGCCCTGCGGTTAAAAACCCGCATTTGGTGGTCACCGAGCGCGGTGCAGATATCGCAGCATTGACCAAAGGTGAGCTTACAGCTGGCGAGAACCGTATCGTCTCGGGTTCTGTGCTTTCAGGTCGCAAAGTGGCGGGCAATACCAATTATCTTGGTCGCTTTCATAATCAAATCAGTGCGCTAACCGAAGGTCGTGAACGTCCAGCGTTTCACTTCTTTACCGCTGGTGCCAATCGCTTTTCTAAATTGCCTATCTATATCTCGCAGTTTTTTGGTGGTAAAAAATATAACTTTACCACTTCGAGCAATGGCTCACCGCGGGCGATGGTGCCAATTGGCGTCTATGAAGAAGTCATGCCGCAAGACTATCTGCCAACGCAGCTACTGCGCGCTTTGATTGTCGAAGACATCGTTAGCGCTGTCGATTTGGGCGTACTTGAATTGGACGAAGAAGATTTGGCATTATGCACCTTTGTATCTCCTGGCAAATATGAATTCGGCGATATTTTGCGTGACAACTTAACGCGCATTGAGCTGGAGGGCTAACCACGATGAAATTTTTACACAGTATGTTCGATCGTATGGAGCCGTCTTTCACCAAGGGTGGCAAACACGAAAAGTACTACGCCATCTTTGAGATGTTTGATACGTTTTTACGTCAACCAGGCTCAACGACATACGCATCCTCACACGTACGCGACGGTATCGACCTTAAGCGTATTATGATTACCGTTTGGTTATGTACTTTCCCTGCGATGTTTTGGGGTATGTACAATATCGGTCATCAAGCATTAACAGCGATTGCGCAGCTTGGCTTACAGCCTGAAGGCTGGCGTACCGTTATCACCAGTATGGCGGGCTACAATCCAGACAGTATCTGGGCAAGCTTTGTCTACGGAGCCATGCAGTTCTTACCGATTTATATCGTCACCTTTGCGGTTGGTATTCTCTGTGAGATTATCTTTGCTGTCGTGCGCGGGCATGAAGTTAACGAAGGTTTCTTTGTGACTTCTGTGCTATTTGCGCTGTGTCTCCCACCAGATATTCCTTTATGGCAAGTTGCCTTAGGTATTATCTTTGGTGTGGTCGTGGCAAAAGAAGTCTTTGGCGGTACGGGTAAAAACTTCCTGAACCCTGCCCTATCAGGTCGTGCGTTCTTATACTTTGCTTACCCTGCTTATATGTCAGGCGACTCAGTATGGACGGCGGTTGATGGTTTCTCAGGAGCCACGCCACTTGGACTTGCCGCGCTTGGCGTCGTCCCAGCAGACTTCGTTGATGTTTATGGCAATGCCATCACATGGACGGATGCTTTCTTAGGTAATATGCAAGGCAGTATCGGTGAAGTATCGACGCTGGCTATTTTGCTAGGTGCAGTGGTTCTACTTTGGACGCGCATTGCCTCATGGCGCATCATGGCAGGTTGTGTGGTTGGGCTAATTGCCACATCGCTAGTCTTTAATATGGTCGGTTCTGAAGACAATATGATGATGAGCCTGCCGTTTTATTGGCACTTAGTCATCGGCGGTTTTGCCTTTGGTGCAGTATTTATGGCAACCGACCCTGTATCAGCTGCGCACACCAATAAAGGCCGCTGGGCTTATGGTATTTTGATTGGTTTTATGACCGTACTCATTCGCGTCGTCAACCCAGCCTTCCCAGAAGGCATCATGCTTGCCATTTTATTCGCCAACTTATTTGCGCCATTATTTGATTACTTTGTGACGCAAGCCAATATCAAGCGCCAAACAGCACGGAGGGTTCGTTATGTCCAAGCCCAAAAGTAATAATGCAAAAACCATCAGCGTGGCGTTGACGCTATGCTTGGTGTGCTCTGTATTGGTCTCAGCGGCGGCTGTGGGTTTGAAACCAGCACAAGTTGAAAACGCGCGCTTAGACCGTAACAAAAATATCTTAGTCGCCGCTGGTATGTTTGACCCAGCGTCTGATACCAATGAAGATGTGGCCGAGCGTTTTAAAGACTTTGAGGTAAAAATCGTTGACCTTAATAAAGGCAATTACCTCGATGACGACGCGCTAAAAGCCGCTGGCATTCCTGATCGCAATGCGTACGATGCCAGTCAAGCGACCAAAAATCAGGCGCTAAGCGAAGATTTGGGCGGTAATGACCCTGCTGGTATCGGCCGTGTTCCTAAATACGCCAAAGTCTATGTCAAAAGTGATGACGCGGGACAGCCTGAAATGGTGGTGCTGCCGATTCAAGGCTATGGTCTATGGGGTACGATTTATGGTTTCTTAACGCTTGAAAGTGATATGAATACCATCAAAGGAATCAGTTTCTATGAGCATAAAGAAACCCCAGGTCTAGGTGCTCGTATCGAGGAGCCTGAGTGGCGCGCCATGTGGAGCGGCATTCACTCTTATGATGAAAACGGCGCAGTTGCAACAGGTGTGACTAAAGCCGGTAATCCAAAAGACAACTGGGTAGATGGCATCAGTGGTGCGACCTTAACCGGTCGCGGCGTCAGTAACATGATTCAGTTTTGGCTAGGTGAGCAAGGCTATAAGCCTTACTTAGACCAGCTGCGTGAACAAAACGGCAAAACAGTGGCGGATCCAGAAGTCAAAGCCAGTCAAAGTCCGTATAAAAAACTGGGTCAGAACTTACATCAACAGCAGACGCATCCCGCAACCGAACTGGTCGCAGTAGTGCCAGCAGCACACGGTAAGGAGGCATAACATGGCTGATACAAAAACGATTTTAACCTCGCCTATCTTTGACAATAACCCGATTGCCCTGCAAATCTTAGGTATTTGTTCGGCGTTGGCGGTTACTACCAGTGTGGCGAATGCGCTGGTAATGAGTGTGGCGTTGACCTTGGTCACGGCATTCTCAAGCTTTTTTATCTCTATTATCCGTAAGCAAATCCCATCAAGCATTCGTATTATTGTGCAGATGACGATTATTGCGTCATTGGTTATTGTGGTTGACCAGATTTTAAAAGCGGTCGCTTATGACGTCAGTAAAGGTTTGTCGGTATTCGTTGGTTTGATTATCACCAACTGTATCGTGATGGGCCGTGCCGAAGCATTTGCCATGAGCAATCCACCAGTACCAAGCTTTTTAGACGGTATTGGTAACGGTCTTGGTTACTCGGCGGTACTGCTATTTGTCGCGAGCGTGCGTGAGATTTTGGGCGCAGGCAGTTGGTTCGGTATTACCATTTTGCAAACTGCTAACGATGGTGGTTGGTACGTACCAAATGGTCTATTACTATTGCCACCGTCAGCGTTCTTTATCATTGCTCTGTTCATTGTGATTATCCGTACTTGGAAACCTGAACAGGTCGAAGAAGCTGAATTTGTAATGAAGCCGCAATCTAAAGGCATGGCACAAGGAGGCGGTCACTAATGGGACACTATGTCAGTTTATTTATAACCTCGGTCTTTATCGAGAATATGGCGCTGGCCTACTTCTTAGGCATGTGTACCTTTTTGGCGGTATCAAAAAAGGTCTCCACCGCGATTGGTCTTGGAGTCGCTGTGGTCGTCGTGATGGCGATTACCGTACCGCTAAATAACCTTTTGTTTCAGTTCATCTTAAAAAATGGTGCGCTGGCATGGGCAGGTTTCCCTGATATCGACTTAAGCTTTTTGGGCCTACTCAGTTATATTGGTTTGATCGCCGCTGTGGTACAGATTTTAGAGATGTTCTTGGATAAGTTCGTCCCGAGTCTGTATAACGCCCTTGGGGTGTTTTTGCCACTGATTACCGTTAACTGCGCCATTTTAGGTGGCGTACTGTTTATGGTTGAGCGTGATTATAACTTTGGCGAATCGATGGTATACGGCGTCGGCGCAGGTTTTGGTTGGGCATTGGCGATTACCGCCTTGGCGGGTATCCGTGAAAAGCTAAAATACTCAGACATTCCAGCGCCGCTGCGTGGTCTTGGTATTACCTTTATCACGGTTGGTCTGATGTCACTTGGCTTTATGTCTTTCGGCGGTATGTCAATTTAAACCGCTAAGCTTAAACCCTATTTAGCACTTTGACCTATTTAATTCATTTATTCGGTAGGGGTTCAAAAAACGCAAAGACGTTTTTTCGCTCCCCTACTCCATAGATTAAGGATACCTACCATGGATTACGCTACGGCGATTGGTGGCGTTGCTATGTTTACCGTGATCATCATGGGTCTTGTTGCCATTATTTTGGCAGCGCGCTCAAGATTGGTCAGTTCAGGCGATGTTACTATCCATATCAATGATAATCCCGATAATGACGTCGTGACACCCGCGGGCGGAAAACTGCTACAAACATTGGCAAGCGAAGGTATTTTCTTATCTTCGGCCTGTGGTGGCGGTGGTACCTGCGCGCAGTGTCGTTGCCGCGTTATCGAAGGGGGCGGCTCTATCCTGCCCACCGAAACTGGGTATTTTACCCAAGGCGAAATCCGTAACCACATGCGTCTTGCCTGTCAGGTTGCGGTAAAGCAAGACATGAAAATTGAGATTGACCCTGAGTTTTTTGATGTACAGAAATGGGAATGTGAAGTTGTCTCGAACGATAACGTTGCCACCTTTATTAAAGAATTGGTGCTTAAAATTCCAGAAGGCGAGGAAGTCAATTTCCGTGCGGGTGGTTATGTACAGTTAGAAGCGCCGCCGCATGAAGTGCATTATAAAGACTTTGTGATTGACGAAGAATACCGCGAAGATTGGGAAAAGTTCGACATTTTCAAATATGTGTCAAAAGTTGATGAGCCAGTTATTCGTGCTTACTCAATGGCCAACTATCCAGACGAGAAAGGCATTATTAAGTTTAATATCCGTATCGCCAGTCCACCGCCTCGCGGCCCTGACGGTATACCACCGGGCAAAATGTCCTCTTGGGTATTTAGCCTCGTCCCTGGCGATAAAGTGACGGTTTCTGGTCCTTATGGTGAGTTTTTTGCCAAAGACACCGAAGCTGAAATGATTTTCGTCGGTGGTGGTGCGGGTATGGCACCGATGCGCTCGCACATTTTCGATCAGCTTAAACGCTTAGATACCAAGCGTAAGATTAGCTTTTGGTATGGCGCGCGCTCGATTCGTGAGATGTTCTACGTTGAAGATTATGATCAGCTAGAAGAAGAGTTTGATAACTTTGAGTGGCATGTGGCCTTGTCTGACCCTCTCCCTGAAGACAATTGGGAAGGTCCAACCGGCTTTATCCATAACGTGCTGCTTGAAAACTATCTTAAAGACCATCCAAACCCAGAAGACTGTGAATACTACATGTGCGGGCCACCGATGATGAACGCGGCGGTAATCGACATGCTACACAGCTTGGGCGTGGAAGATGAAAACATCATGCTTGATGATTTTGGTGGTTAAGCGAGTTATTTAAATCGGTTGATAACACCTATTTATTCAACAAGTATCGTTAAGCTAAAATATATGATAAATTAAGAGTCTCAATGGAGGCTCTTTTTTTATGCGCTAAATAAACCATTTTCAATCAGAAAGGATTCTTATGAAAACCAAAGCGAAAGATTTGACCATTTGGATTACCGGCGCGTCTAGCGGTATCGGCGAAGCATTATCAATTGCCTTTGCCAAACGTGGTGCCAGCATTATTTTAAGTGGCCGTGATAAAGCTAAATTAGAGACAGTCAAAAATCGCTGCAAAAACAGCAAAAAGCATATCGTCGTTCCCTTTGATATCGCCGATGCCGCGCAAGCAAAAGAAGCCTATGAAACAATCAAGGCTAAAACTGAAAAAGTGGATTGGTTGATTAATAATGCGGGCATCAGTCAACGCGCGCTTATCATGGAAACGACCGAGGAAGTTGAACGTAAGCTGATGGAGATAGATTATTTCGCGCAAACGCGGCTGACCAGACTGGTATTGCCCGATATGATTGCGCAAGGTGGCGGCAAAATTGTCATGGTATCGAGCGTGGCAGGTTTACTGGGTACCCAATATCGCGGCGCTTATGGTGCTGCCAAAGCCGCTATCCATATGTGGGCAAACAGCTTGCGCGCAGAATTGCATGACCAAGGCATCGAGGTCGCGACCATATTCCCAGGGTTTATTCAAACCAATATTTCTATCAATGCCTTGACTGGTGATGGTAGTGCGCAAGGGACAATGGATGACGCCACCAATAAAGGTCTTACTGCGACCGCCTTTGCCAAGCAAGTCGTCAAAGCCCTGACTAAGGGTGAAGAATATGTCATCGTTGCTGGCAGTAAAGAAAAGCTTGCCACTAGAGTCAATCGTTTATCGCCGCCGAAGCTATATAAGCTTATTCGTGAGTCACAGGTTAAATAAAAACAGGCAGGTTCAATCGTATCTTCTCGAGTCGTAGTTATTTAAGTCGTACGTTAGTCGTAAATTGGCCTTATCGGTAACAAGGGGTGTAAAATAGGCGACGCTTAGCTTGCTTAGTTTATTACCTGCAAACTAACGCCCCCACTCACCCCTTCGCTTTATCAAGCTGTGATGACTTATATGACAAATTTAACCACCTTTCTTACTCCTAACAAACCCCTAAAATCCGCCTCTTTAACCATCATTGCTATCAGCTCTGTACTCATGCTTAGCGCCTGCCAGCAAAAGCCCGATTACGACAATCTTAGCGGCGAGACCATGGGCACCAGCTACCACATCAGTTATCAATTACCCAAAGGCGCTGATGAAGCTGCCATACAAGCAGCAATTGATAAGCGCTTGCAAGATATAAACGACAGCATGTCGACCTATCAAGCCGACTCTACTATTTCTAAATTTAACCAATTAGGCAAAGATACGCCGATTGCTATCGACGCCGATTTTAGCCATGTGTTGCAAGCCTCAAGGCAAGTTTATGAGCTATCGGGCGGCGCTTTTGACCCAACGGTAATGCCTTTGATAGAAACTTGGGGCTTTGGCAGTACCATGACGGTTGAGCGCTTACAAAGTCCGCCAACGGCGCTTGAGATTGCGCAAGCGAAAGCCTTGGTCGATTTTGACAGTGTCATTCAAAAAGATGACAGCATTTATAAAACCAAAGACGGCGTTGGCCTTGATTTTTCGGCGGTGGCTAAGGGTTATGGCGTCGACGTCATTGCCGATGTGCTTAAGAACACTTATCAAATTCGCAACTATATGGTTGAGATTGGCGGCGAAGTGGCGACTTCAGGCGTTAGCGCCCAGCAGCAGCCGTGGCAAATCGCTATTGATGCACCCATTGAGGGCAGTACAGTAAGTACACGGCAAGCAATGGCGGTGATTCGCCAGCCTATCAATAATGGCGCTAGCATGGCGCTTGCTACTTCTGGCAACTATCGCAACTCCGTTGTTTTCGATGGTAAGCATTATAGCCATACTATTGCCCCAACCACAGGTGAGCCAATCGTAGGCGGTGCGCCATCAGTAACGGTCGCTGCAGAAACGGTGGCGCTGGCGGATGCGTGGGCAACGGCTTTGACCGCCATGCCTTATGGAAAAGCGCTGGCTACGGCGAAAGAGCACAATATCGCAGCTTTATTTGTCATTTTGGCAAAAGGTGTTGCAGCAGACACGGCGACCGACAGCGTTGATGATTGGCAAGTGGTCGAAACGCCGGCGATGAAAACCTTACGCGCCGATAAAAAGTCTTAGTATCAAACGTCTAGACTGTAATAACCTGCTAAGCACAAACGGGCGAGGCAAATTTTTGCTATACTATAAGTAAGTCATTGCTTAGATGGCTGCTTCATATTTTAAACGAGAGGTTATCTCTATGCTTAACCAATTGCTTCCCATGCTTGCTGTTACCTTTACCGTCTTTATGCTGTTTTTTATCTTTATGGGCATCGGTTATATGGTCAAAAAAAAGCCGCTTAGAGGCTCGTGCGGTGGTGTGGCAAAATTGATGGGTGATGAGTTTTGCTCATTTTGTGGTAACGACCCCAATAAATGCGAATCGCTGGTTGACCAGCAGCAAGAAACCGCGCTAAAGGCTGCGCAATTAGGCAAGTCGGTATAAACCTGCTATTTGTTACCATACGTTGGTAGTATTTAGCCGTCCTCTATTCTTATAATAGCGTCGAGTCCTTTGCAATTAACCTTGCAAACTAACGGTGACTGACGCTATTTTTGCTTTAGCGTTTATATAAAAGCCTTTTTATCATAAGCGCTATCAGCAAAGCCAAAACTTCACTATTCATATACTAAGTTTACCCTGATAAATGGGGTAGCAAGTTCATATGACTTGCTTTCTGCAAGTGTTTTTATACTCTATATTCTAATATGTGGTCTTGAGCGCCGTCTTATCGACGGGCTTTGGGGTTATTTATAAGTGCTGCTGCGTCAGTGCTTATAAATGACGTGTCCTTTTTTTATTTTAATAGTCGTGCTGCTATGTCTACCTCTCCTAATTTGCAATCTGATATACCGTCCCAGTCTCAACCAGATGCGCCAGCAAACCTAAAGCTGCCCTCATCGCGCTTTATTTTTTGGCTCGTGCTATGTGCTATGGTTTTATTGGCGTCCAATATGCGCGCGCCGATTGTGGCGCTGGGTTCTATTGCACCGGTGGTACAAGGGGCGCTTGATATCTCCGAAACCCAAATTGGTTGGCTTGGTGCGGTGCCGATGCTGACCTTTGCGCTTGGGGCTTTTATTTCCCCTACGATTGGGAAGCGTTTTGGCCTTGAAAATACGCTGATCACGATGATTGCGTTATTAACCGCAGGTATGGTTATTCGTAGCATTATTCCGACTTGGATTGGCTTTTTAAGCGGCACCTTACTACTGACGTTGGCAATTGGCTTTGCCAATACCCTTGCTGCTCCGGTTATTAAGCAGCGCACACCGAATCATATTCCACTGATTACCGGTTTATTTAGTCTTACCATGACCGTCTCGGCAGGGATTGTCGCAGGCGTGGTTTTGCCGTTATCTGAGCAATTTGGCTGGCAATGGGCGCTGGGTGGCTGGTCGATTTTAGGCTTGTTTGCTTTAGTCATTTGGGTAGTGCTACGGCTGCGTTTGGGTTCATCAAACCATCAGCCCATCAAACCTCTTGCCGCAGGCGAGAAGGCCCTATCGCACATTTCGATGTGGCGCACGCCGTTTGCTTGGCAAATTGCGGTATTTATGGGCTTACAGTCCTTGCTTTTTTATACCGTCGCCAGTTTCTTACCGTCGATTTGGCTAAGTAAAGGGCTGTCAGCGGTGAGCGCGGGACAAATGGCTTCCGTCTTTCAATTTATGGCACCGGTTGCTATTTTAAGCTTAACGTGGCTCGTCAACCGCGGGCGTCCCATACAAGCGCTGGCCATCTTTGCTGCGTCACTAAACGTGCTCGGCGTCTTGGGTCTCACTTATCTGTCTGCCGATTATGCTTGGCTATGGTCAGGACTAATGGGCATGGGCTGCTCGGCGATTTTCACTTTAAGTATGATGCTGTTTTCGATGCGTACTTATACCGCCAATCAATCAAGCGAGCTGTCGGGCATGGCGCAAGCCATTGGTTATCTGATTGCGTTTTTTGGTCCACTTGGCACCGGTTGGTTGCACGAAGCAACGGACAACTGGGATTTGCCGTTATTTATTATGCTGGTATTGATGATTATCAACGTGGGGTTTGCTTGGCTGGTTAGCCGCCCGCTAATGGTCGATGGTAAAAAGATTTAATTTTTATCTTCAATCAATTAACTTTTGTACCATATTGCGGCTTACCTGATTCTGCTAGACTGACTTTATTGTATTTAGGACAGCAGAAACATGATAAACGCACCCTCTCACCTACCGCAGCGTTTGCTCACGGTCGCCGCCTTGAGCCTCGCAATCGCTATTAGCGGTTGTCAACAGCAGCCTGACACTAAAACGGCTGATAACACTCAAAATAATAATTCGGCCGTCAATACGACAATGGCTGAACCTCAAACACCAGAATCTACTCCATCTAAGCATTCAGCTGAGCAGCAAGCACCTTTAACCATCTTGGCACTGGGTGACTCGTTAACTGAAGGGCTTGGCGTTGATAATAATGCCAATTACCCCGCGCAGCTAGAAGCTCGCTTACAAGAGCTTGGCTACAAGGATGTCAAAGTAATCAATTCAGGATTAAGCGGCGAAACCAGTACTGGATTGGTCAATCGACTCGATTGGGTTTTACAAACCAAACCTGATATTACCATTTTGACCATCGGTGCCAATGATGCCATCCGCGGTATTGATGTGGCAACGGTCGAAGCCAATATTCGTACCGCTATTAAACGCCTTCAAGATGGCGGTAGCGAAGTCATTTTGGGTGGTATGCAGATTTATGACAATCTTGGCGCTGACTATGTAGAGTCGTTCGCCGCGATATACCCAAGGGTGGCGAAAGATATGAATGTGACGCTGATTCCATTCTTTTTAGACGGTGTGGGCGGTGATGCAGAATTAAACCAAGCCGATGCCATTCATCCAACCAAGAAAGGCTATACTATTATCGTTAACGACAATATTTTGCCAATTCTGCAACCTGAAATCGAAAAGCTAGAAGCAGCCTATACCGATACGGCAACGAAACCTAGCACGCCTACTGAGACTAGCCAATGACCGCTACAGCCAATAACAAAGCGCTACTTACCGCCTCCAAGCTGAATAAAACCGTCCAAGTCGGAGAGCAATCATTATCCATTATTAAAGACGTCGATATCCATGTCGATGCGGGCGAGTTTGTGGTCATCATGGGTAAATCCGGCTCGGGAAAATCGACTTTGCTCGGACTACTGGCAGCGTTAGATTATCCTGATAGTGGCTCGGTTGAGTTAGCGGGACAAACCTTAAGCAGCCTTGATGAAGATACGCTGGCGGTCATTCGTCAACGCGAGATGGGATTTGTTTTTCAGTCGTTTCATCTACTGCCAACGTTAACTGTCAGCGAGAATATTGCCTTTCCGCTTGATATTGCCCGCCGTCCGAATAAAGCACGCGTCAACGAATTGATTGCAGCGGTTGATTTAGGGCATCGGCGTGATAGCTTGCCTAACCAATTATCAGGCGGTGAGCAGCAGCGAACGGCGGTTGCCCGCGCGTTGGTGTCGCAGCCAAAAATTGTCTTTGCCGATGAACCAACCGGTAACTTAGATGAGCAAAATGCCAGTCAAGTGATGCAGCTGTTATTAGATTTACGCCAGCAAGTTGGCTCTGCATTGGTCGTGGTCACCCACGATGCCGCACTAGCGGAGATGGCAGATCGTGTCATTACCATGCATGACGGTATGATAGATGGATCAAAAATCAATGGATAACATGGATAATGAGTCGAATGATTCGCGTGGCATCATAAGCCAACTATTTAACCGTCTGTTAATTTCAAAAAACTTGGGCGCGCAAGCCTTAAGTCGTAGCTGGTGGCAGCGCTGGATCTATCCCGTCTTATTCTTAATCACGCTAGTCCTTTCGCTTGCCACTTACCTGACTTTAGATTCTATCCAACAGTCTGTTGATACCTATATCAATGATAATCAGCGCGCGCTCGTTGGCGGCGATTTGATTTTAAACAGTAAGCAAGATTGGCCAAGCGAGGTATTAGCACAAGTAGAGACGGTCGCTGATACGCAAATTGTATATGACTATCAGTTTAGCGCCATGGTAGTGACCGATGAACAAACTTTACTTGCCAGCGTCAAAGCGGTTTCGCCGGCTTATCCATTATATGGAGACGCTGAGCTTGCCTCAGGGCAGCCTCTTTGGACACAATTAAGCGCTGCGAATGTCGTCGTCGCACCCGAAGTATTGAACAGCTTAAACGCCACTGTCGGTGACCAAATCACCATTGGTGATGCTGAGTTTATGATTAGTGATGTGCTAACCAAAGAGCCTGACCGCCCGTTGACGGCCTTTGGTTTTGGTGGGCGCGTTTTGATGCATGAGGATGCGCTCGCAGCAACTAATTTATTAGGGCAGCGTAGCCGTATTAATTACCGTATTGAGCTGGCAGGTGAGCGAGAGTTAATGGCAGAACAGCGAGATAAGCTGACGCAAATACTCAATAATTATCCTGATATTGAGCTCTCTGATGCCGAGTCAGCAGATACTTCTGTCTCGCGTATCTCTGACAACGTTTTGATGTTTTTAAAGCTGCTCGTCATTGCTGTACTATTATTATCAGCAGTGGCGATGTACGGCGTCATCACGGCTTTTGTGACCAAGCAGCAGTCTAGTAATGCCATTCGCTTGGCATTAGGTGAGCCGCTTAAATCCTTAAAGCGCAGCTACTATCAGCTATTGATTGTTACTACTATCATTGCTTGTATTGCCGCGGTTATCGTGAGTTTTGGCTTACTTAAAGTCGGTCAGCCGTATCTCATTGCTATCTTGCCAGCGGATGTTGGTTTAGCTATTAACCCAATTAGCGCCATTAAAACCATTATTATCGCGCTAGTGCTGACGTTGCTGATTGCTCAGCGTGGTCTAAGTACATTAAGTACCACCAAGCCTGCGACCTTACTCAATCAAGGTGCAAGCACAAACTCACAAAATCTGCCTTGGTATCGGCGTCTGCCGTTACTTTGGTATGGATTGATGCTAGTTGGTCTCTATGTGTTTTTTGCTTATGAAGTCAATTCTCTGTTACTAGGGGCGCAGCTGTTAATAGGCTTAACTGCTTTTGTCGCGATATTTTGGCTATTGGCACGCGGTTGGTTATGGCTGCTGACTAAGTTTGCCAAGCATTCTAAGATTAGCTGGATGCAGCGTATTGCTATCCATAATCTTGCGCGTAAAGGCAATCAGTCGGCATTGTTCTTTGTCACTTTATCACTGTCAGTGGCGGTCTTAACTTTGATCACTACACTTAATCATAGTATCAATGCCCAGTTTATTAATGCCTATCCTGAAGATGCGCCCAATTTATTTTTGCTCGATATTCAAAGTGACCAGCACGACGAGATTGATAACATCATTGCTGCGCCTGTGAGCTATTATCCTGTCATTCGTGCGCGTGTCGTCACGGCTAATGATGTTCCTGTTCAAGATATCGAACCTACTGACGGCTTCGATGACCCTGCGCGTGTGTTTAATTTAAGCTACGCCGATACGGTGATGGATACCGAACTCATTACTGATGCTGTAGAAAACGACAAGCTTTATGCGCCTATTGAGACTGCAGATAACGACTCAGCACAAACCGTTGCGCCATTATCAATTTTGGATACTGCTGCCAGCTTGCTAAATGTCGGCATGGGCGATCAGGTGCGTTTTAATATCCAAGGGATTGAAATCGTCGGGCAAATTACCAGTATCCGCTCGCGCTATGAAAAAGGACCCAGCCCCTATTTTTACTTCTTATTTGAGCCAGCGGTTCTATCTGCTGCGCCGCAAATCCAATTTGCCACCGCTCATGTCGCAGCGGAAGATATTCCAAAGTTACAAGGTAAACTGGTACGCGAGTTTCCTGCTGTGACCACTATCGACGGCACGGCTATCGCGCAGCAAGTCCAAGAGTTAGTGGTGCAAATGAGCCGTTTGGTTTACGTCTTCACCTTACTGGCATTATTGACGGGTATTATGGTTTTGATTAGCTCGCTACTCTCTACCTCCCAAGACCGCATGAAAGACAGCGCCTCATTTAGACTGCTCGGTATGCAAAAGCGTGACCTATATATGCTCAATATCTTAGAGCTTGGCATACTTGGCATTAGTGCCGCTTTATTTGCGGTTATTATCGCTAATATCGGTGCATGGGCTGCTATTACCCAATGGTTTAATCTGCGCTTTAGTGTGCCGTGGGCAAGTTTGGGTATTGGCGGTGTAGCGTTAGTTGGTTTGCTATTTGCCATTGCCATTATTTATGTGCGATTGGTGATTGGACGCGGGATTATGGCGCGGGTACGGGCGATGATTTAACAGTCGATATTGTGAATGTCAGTCATTCTTAATATTCCAGCTCGTTTAAAACTGACTATTTGCTATACTAATGCGCGTCCCAGCATTCAGATATAGCTCTCATAAACCATTTAAAAAAGTACGGTAGCCTTATGAAATTCTCAAAGTTTGGTCAAAAATTTACCCAGCCAACTGGTATCTCACAATTGATGGATGATTTGGGCGATGCGCTAAAAAGCGATCAGCCTATCAATATGCTGGGCGGTGGTAACCCTGCCAAGATTGATGCCGTCAATGAGCTATTTTTAGAGACTTATAAAGCGCTTGGCGTTGACAACGATACCGGTGAGGCGAATAGTAGCGCGATTATTAGTATGGCAAATTACTCCAATCCACAAGGGGATGCTGCCTTTATCGATGCCTTAGTTAGCTTCTTTAATCGTCATTATGATTGGAGTTTGAGCGCAGAAAACATCGCTTTGACCAATGGCTCACAGAATGCTTTTTTCTACTTGTTTAATTTATTTGGTGGTGCGTTCGTTGACGAACAGAGCAAATTGGTAGATAAATCTATTTTGCTACCATTAACCCCTGAGTATATTGGCTATAGCGATGTGCATGTCGAAGGTCAGCATTTCGCCGCCGTATTACCGCATATCGATGAAGTGACGCATGATGGCGAGGAAGGTTTCTTTAAATATCGGGTAGATTTTGACGCGTTAGAAAGCTTGTCAGCATTGAAGGAAGGTCATATTGGTGCGATTTGTTGTTCGCGTCCGACCAATCCAACGGGCAATGTGTTGACCGATGAGGAAATGGCGCATTTATCCGAGCTTGCCAAACGTTATGAGATACCGCTGATTATCGATAACGCCTACGGTATGCCCTTCCCGAATATCATCTACTCTAACGCGCATTTGAACTGGGATAATAATACGATTTTGTGCTTTAGCCTGTCTAAAATTGGTCTGCCCGGTATGCGTACCGGCATTATCGTTGCCGATACGAAAGTCATCGAAGCGGTCAGCGCTATGAATGCGGTGGTCAATCTAGCGCCGACACGTTTTGGTGCGGCAATTGCGACGCCACTGGTGAACGATGACCGTATCAAGCAGTTGGCGGATAATGAGATTAAACCCTTTTATCAACAGCAAGCGACATTAGCGGTCAAGCTATTAAAAGAAGCGCTGGGTGATTATCCGTTAATGATTCATAAGCCTGAGGGCGCGATATTTTTGTGGTTATGGTTTAAAGACTTGCCGATTAGCACCACTGAGCTGTATGAGATTCTCAAAGACAAAGGCACGATTATCGTACCAAGTGAGTATTTCTTCCCTGGTGTTGATGTGAGTAATTATAAACATGCCCATGAATGTATTCGTATGAGTATCGCTGCTGATGAGCAAACGCTGATTGATGGTATTCGAGTGATTGGTGAAGTGGTACGTGAGCTTTATGATAAGGCTAACAGTCAGAAAGACTAAATCTTATATCATAAAGATATTGAATCATAAAAACAAAAAACGGACTTATAAATAGTCCGTTTTTTTTGTGCTATGACTGAATCTAAACGGTTTAGCGCAGCGCTTTTAACAAAGCTTCAGCACTCATTTTACCAAAGTCATTGGCCGCCAAGGGGCCATCGCCTGAGATCAGCTTTCTGTCTTGATGGGTATGTCCTGTCGCCAGTTTATTGGTAATCGTAACGCCCAACTGTTCTAGCTTTTCGCCAAAGTACCAAGGCATCGTACCGGGTAAATAACCAATTTTTGGCATTTGCTTGTCCATAGCTGTCGGGAACGCTACCATTTTATAACCTTTAAAAATAAAGTCGCGTTTGGCGTTATCGTCTTTATCGGCGCTATGAGTATTGTCAGCGCCATTAGATTTATCAGAGCTATCAGGACTTGCTAAATTGGCCGCCAATAAAGCCGCCGGTCCATGACAAATCGCTAAGGTAAATAAATCCTTGTCATAACCCCAACGTAGCAACTCGCCAAGGTTATAATCTTCAGGCAAGCCCAGCATTGCCCCATGACCACCGGGGATAAAGATTGCTGCGTAATCCTCGCTATTTACCATATCATTTTTGACAAAATCGGCGATACTTTTTGGACTTTTAAGCTTAGACTCATATTCCGCGTAGATTTTTTTGACGTCGTCATCGTCCTCTGGCATTGCCCACTGCTCGACTTTGACAGACTCCCCGGTTGGGGTAAAAACATCTACCGTAAACCCTGCTTTTTTAAAATGCAGCAACGGCACCATCATCTCAACCGGATGATTGCCTGTCTTAAACTTCTTATCATTTGCCATGGTCATGTACTGCTGCTCGGTACAGACCATCAGGATTTTTTTGTTGCCCGTATATGGCGCTTCGTACTCGCTATGATCGTAGTTGGTTTTGTTAGGCGCTGCCAATCTAAGCGAAGCTTTAGAAGGGGTATAAGCGCCATCTTCGGCTTCTTGCGGCTCTAAACCTAAGGTGTCTTTGGCTTTGTCTACTATGTCACTGATATTAAGGTCTGAGATATTCATAACTTTTCCTATTTTATTATTGCTTATATTGGATTGATAGTTAGAAAAGATAGAATAATTGCCTGTCGCTACCTTTCTGATTGTAAGGTAGCAAACTCATAACGCATTAAATAGACCAGAGTTTTTTGACTTTCGTAAGCTTTGTAAATGGTGAGTTGCTTAGATTTGGCGTTTTAAAAAGCCTTGAAGAAGCTCCTCGTCAAAGGAATAAAAAACGGACTTAGCGATAGTCCGTTTTTTTCTGCCGTTTAATCATAGGTTTGACGGTATTGATTGACTGAAATGTCTTTGTCCATACGGTAAGGCCGTAGATTATGTAAGAAAGCAGACAGGTATTCACGATATCATGGATACTGGCTTTTATTTCTGCTGCTTTTAACCCTACCACACCAAGTTCGGTAAGCGTCTGGCGATTGTCCAAATATTCACCCAATAGAGCGATGGCGGTCACCAAAATCAAAGCGACAAAGGCTCTAACGCTGTATTTTTTAAAAATTGGACGCAGCAAAAGTAAACTTAATAGGTAGACGCCAATGCCCACATAGATATGTAAGGCGTCTTTGTCTAAGCCAGTAGCATCAACGACACCGTTTTTAAAGAGATAAAAATCCACGATTTTATTCCGCGTAAAAGAGGTAAAAGTAACTGAGTATAAATGAAAAACAGCCAATTATACATTGAGAATAAAAAAGGTAGATTAAGCATTTGCTAATCTACCTTATTATTGAAGAAATATTTAAAGTATAGTTATTAAATATCCCAATCGACAAAGTTCTTTAACAGCTGTAAGCCCGCGGTGTGGCTTTTTTCTGGATGGAACTGGGTGGCAAATAAATTGTCTTGCAAAATACTGGCACAAAACGGCTGACCATAATCACAAACGGCCGCCACTTGTGCATCGTCGCTAGGCGCGCAGTAATAGCTATGTACAAAGTAAAAGTGCGCGTTGTCCTCGATACCATTCCACAATGGATGGTCAAAATCCATGCCGCTGATGGTATTCCAGCCCATGTGCGGCACCTTAATGGTAACCCCTTGCTCATCTTTCCAAGTAGGGCCAAACGCTTCTACATTGCCATCTAAGATGCCCAAACATTTTGTACCACCATTCTCAGCGGACTGCTCAAACAACGCCTGCATACCCACACAGATGGCCATAACAGGCTTATTAAATATCGCCTGACGTATGACCTCGTCAATACCTGCATCCTGCATGCCAGCGATACAATCGCGCATCGCACCGACACCGGGGAAGAAAATCTTATCAGCCGCCGCGACTACTTTTGGGTCATTGGTAATAGAGACTTCCGCGCCTACCGCTGACAATGCCTTGCTGGCCGAGTGCAAATTACCCATGCCATAATCTAATAATGCAATTTTTGTGGTTCGACTCATCTAAAAAGCCTCTTTGGTCGATGGCAAGGTATTCAGCGCACGCTCATCATATTCGCAAGCCATACGCAGCGCACGGGCAAACGCCTTAAAGGTAGACTCGATTTGGTGATGGCTGTTTTTACCTTTGAGGTTGTCTAAATGCACCGTCATCCATGAATGATTGACGAAGCCGTAGAAGAATTCACTAAACAAATCGACATCGAAGTTACCAACGTGCGAGCGGGTAAAAGGAATGTCCATATGAAGTCCTGGACGGCCTGACAAATCAACCACCGCGCGCGTAAGCGACTCATCTAACGGTGCGTAAAAGTGCCCGTAACGACGAATGCCTTTTTTATCGCCGAGCGCTTTTGCAAACGCTTGACCAAGGGTAATGCCGGTATCTTCAACACTGTGGTGATCATCGATAAAGGTGTCACCAGTGCATTTGATATCTAAGTCAAACAGACCATGCCGCTTAATTTGGTCAATCATATGGTCTAGAAACGGCACGCCAGTATCGACAGTGCCTTGACCGGTACCATCAAGGTTTACCGTACAAGTGACTTGCGTTTCAGCAGTATTACGCGTAACGGTCGCCGTACGTGCGGCATGACCGAAAAGATTTTGAGCAGAATTTTGATTTTGTTCGGTAGAATTGGCTGTCATGGCTACTCTCTATAAATGAAAAGCGGTCAATAAAATAGGGCGAAAAAGCGCCCAAAGCATTCTTACTAGCATTTAAAACAATGAATAAAAATATAGAAGATTAAGCTAAAAATAGGTTCAATATTTGCTTAAAAAAATTATTTAAAAAGGTATAAATATTAGGTTTTTGGTGTATAAACCCTTGTCTATCTTCATCATAGCAAACCCTAGCATTTACTGCCACGACCAAGCAGTAATCCACGCACAAAATCGCCCTATTCTGCTAAAATAGTGCGTTCAGTATTATCAATCATCACCCGCGCTGACTTTCTAACCCTACATTCGATGCTACGACGCGGTAAACAATTATAGGAACCGATTATGCCTTTAGAAGCGATCGCCATCAATAGCTTAGATGCGCCCCTAATTAAAAACCCTGCGCGTGAGAACGAGTTATCAGAGCGGCTGCATGCCCTATATGACAGCGATGACAATCAGCCAAGTGGTGCAGAGGTATTAAACCTCGTTGAGCAAGGCTTTAAGCGTGGTCAAACTTTGTATGTCGGCATGTTTAATGATAAGCCTATCGCCGCGGTTGCTTGCTTTGATGACGGGCAAACCGATGCCAAACGTCTTCAATATCTTACGGTACACAGCCAAAATCGTGGTCGCGCTATCGATGCGAAGTTTATCAAACTGGTTTATGATGCTGAAGTGAAAAAAGGCGTACGCCAGTTTGTCCCTGTTGACGCTGATATTCATCGTATTATGAGCGAGTATGAGCTCCTGCGCGTTAAGGATTAAATACGAGGTTAAAAGCTTAATTTTGGCTTATATTCGATTATTTATAGGCTTTTCTCACTTATTATGCAAAAACCACTTGACAGTAACGCCTATATTTAGTTTAATAGCGCCTCAACGAAGACGGCTCGATAGCTCAGTCGGTAGAGCAACGGATTGAAAATCCGTGTGTCGGCAGTTCGAACCTGCCTCGAGCCACCATTCGTTTAAGCATTCCAAAAAGCCCCAGACATTACTGTTTGGGGCTTTTTTTATGCTTAAAATTTAATGGAAATTACAAGGATAGCTATCCACTACAACTGATAGTCGCACTAATTCATAACACTTTTAGGCTGTTTTTAAAGGGTAAACTCTCTCTATACTAAAACGATTGATGCAAAGTAAAAGGGTAAAACCATGAGAGAGTTTGATTATGATTTGGATTATAAAAACCTAGATTTGCGCGCACAGCCCGAGCTTTATCGCGTCGGTCGCGGTGAGCAGGGGGTGTTATTGGTCGAACCTTATAAGTCGGAGATATTGCCGCATTGGCGCTTTGCGACACCTGATATAGCAAAAGAAAGTAGCGAGACCATTTATCAGATGTTTTTAGATTATCTGGCTGCCGATGACTTTGTTGGTGCCGATATGGCGCGCAAATTTATTCAAATGGGCTATACCCGCGCCCGCCGCTACGCCAACTACAAAGGTGGCAAGAAATACAAAGGACCCGTCCCTGACGATAAAAAAGGCCAAAGCGGCGCTCATGGCCGTGAAGAATTACCACGGCAGGTTAAAGACCCCATCAAAGCAGAATCAGCGCGTATTTTTAAGCAAACTTGGGATAAATGCCGCGAAAATGACGTGTATCTCAAAATGAAAGCAGAACATCGCGCACGCTATAAAGACGTCAAATAATCGGTTATAAAAATGACAACCATGAATCACAATGACCTCAGGCGCTTTATTGTGCTACGCTTTATCTGAACTTAATAATAAGAGCTTTTATGATGTCCAACAACTCTGCCCCAGCGCCCATTACAGCGCAACTTACTTCACAACAAAAACCACTTCTCATTTTTGATTTTGATGGCACGCTGATTGACAGCGTACCTGATTTGGCGGATGCCACCAATCTGATGCTTGAGCAACTAGGTCGATCTCCCTTCCCACTTGATACCATTAAAGGCTGGATTGGTAATGGCGCGCGTGTATTGGTTGAGCGGGCGCTATTAGGTCAGGTGATTGTTGATGACAGCCTAGACAACGAGGCGGTAGAGGAAGCGCTTCGTATTTTTTTTGCCGCTTATGGCGCCCTTGATTGTCAAAAAACCACAGCTTATCCTGATGTGAGCGCAGGTTTGCATCAGCTTAAAAACGCAGGCTATACCTTGGCACTGGTGACCAATAAGCCGATTCGTTTTGTCCCTAAAATACTAGATCATATGGGCTGGACGCCGCTGTTTAGCGAAGTGATTGGCGGCGATAGCTTACCGACTAAAAAGCCAGATCCTGCGCCGTTATTATATGTTTGCGAGTCGCTTGGGTTTGCGCCTATTGACGCTTTTATGATTGGTGATTCGATTAATGATATTTTAGCGGGGAAAAATGCGGGCGTGGATACCATTGGGCTCTCATATGGTTATAACTATGGTGTCGATATTCGTGATAGTAAGCCAAACTTTGCGTTTGATGAGTTTTCTGGCTTATTAGAACTGTTGGGCGTATAACGTTTTTGATAGGGATTTGATATTGTAGTTAAAGTGACGCTGTAATTCTCGTCATCGACAGTGATAAATAGACTAATATGATAATTAACACTTTATCTAAGCGCCTACTTATCCTGCATTAATTGTCGTTGCCGTTTCACTTTTTTCTCCACCTTGTTTAACCATATTAACCAGAAAAACAGTCCTATAAAAGCAAAGCTCCAACAGCAGACCGCTAAAAAAATACTTTGAGAATATCCTAACCAAGTGGGATTAAGCCTCAATAATGCGGCAGCGGTTATCAATAACGCTAAGACAAAGACAAAAGGCTTGGCGTTCGTGTCACGCAATACTCGGTGTGATCGAGTTCGCGACATCACTGTGAAGGTGAGCGTTCCAAGTGCCCCTATAGTAATCGCGTGCAAAGCCTTGGTAATCGGAAAATTGGCCGTTATCAAGCTTAAGGCGATACCTACCCAGCCCACGATAATCCAGCTATATCCCAAAAGCATAGCCAATAGATCAGCACGCCCATAGCTCCACCACGGTCGCCAGCGCAGCACTCGAACCACACAAAGCAGCGCACTGAGCAGTAAAAGAGCTGCTATAGTGAATTTTACCCAAGCAAAAGGCAGTAGATTTAACACCAATACTGAAAACAGCAGAATTAAAACACTGCCTTCAAACCTGGGCTGCACACGGTCTTTTAAGAACCGGTTTTGACTCTGAAAATGCCCTGCCAACGCTGACGCTATTATTCGGCCCCCCATATAAAACATTAAGATACTTAACAATAATACCGTTTCTAATAACAACCTCAGACGCCAGTCATCGGGTTGATTGCTTTGCATAGCCAAATGAAAACCAACCGCAGCAATACCTAAGCCTACTAGCACAAACCCCGCGGATTTGTTTCGCCATTTCTTAGCCGTTCGCAGAAAAATAGGCGCAAACCAAAAACTCAACCTAGCCACTAGCCATAACCCAATCACAGTAAAGATATAAGCTTTTGGTTGCGGGCCAGCAAGGTAGCCTGCAATCACCAGTAAAGCAAAACCGAAAATCATTTCATGACCGTGACCCAAGCGTACTGCAAGCCTGCAGGGACAGTAAACCAGCCGAGCTGACCACCCACTGATAAAGGTAGCGTTAAAGCGGAATACAACGCAACAAGCGGAAACCAATAAGTATGAGCAAAAGGCGGTTTGGCTTTCATTAATGGAAGAATCCTTTTATAAAACGTCAGGGACGTCTAAGCGAGCATTAAAGGTATGCTTGGGGTTAAGTATAGTAAAGTGTCGAGAGTTATGGGCGAATAATCCAGTGTAAGTGTTGGAGTACTAGGTTTTTATAACCGCTTTAGCGTATGATTAAGCGGTACTTAAGCTTAAATAAGCCAATAAACCGTACGCTATTGGAGACAGAGAATGATTAAAAAAGATGACAGCAACAGAAAATACTCCGCTATTTTGGTCGATGGCATCCAAAAAGCTCCTGCTCGTTCTATGCTGCGTGCTGTCGGTTTTACCGATGAGGATTTTAAGCGCCCACAAGTTGGTATTGCCTCGACTTGGAGCCAAGTGACGCCCTGTAATATTCATATTAACGGCTTAGCGGATGAAGTGGCCAAAGGCGTTTATTTGGCCTATGCCAAACCGATTATCTTTAATACTATTACCATCTCTGACGGTATTGCTAACGGTTACCAAGGTATGAAGTACTCCTTAGTATCGCGTGAAGTGATTGCCGACTCTATTGAAACCGTGTCGGGCTGCCAAGGTCACGATGCGATCATTGCTATCGGTGGCTGCGATAAAAATATGCCGGGTTGTATTATGGCCATGGCGCGCTTAAACCGTCCTTCGCTGTTTATTTATGGCGGTACCATTCAGCCGGGTAAAAACCACACCGACATCGTTTCTGTCTTCGAAGCCGTCGGTGCCAATGCCCGTGGCGATATGACAGCAGAGGAAGTCTTAGAAGTTGAAAGAACGGCTATCCCAGGCCCTGGCTCTTGTGGTGGCATGTATACCGCCAACACCATGGCATCAGCGATTGAAGCGCTTGGCATGAGCTTACCCGGTAGCTCGGCGCAAGAAGCTATCTCTCCGGAAAAACGTGAAGACTGCCGAAAAGCCGGTGAAGCGATCCAATGGCTCCTTGATAATGATATCAAGCCTAGCGATATTATGACGCGCAAGGCCTTTGAAAATGCCATTACCATGGTGATTGTATTGGGCGGCTCAACCAACGCGGTTCTGCACTTACTGGCTATGGCCGATGCCATTGGTGTCGAGCTAAATATTGATGACTTTACCGAAATAGGAAAGCGCGTTCCTGTGTTGGCCGACTTACGCCCATCAGGCCGTTACCTCATGTCAGAGCTCATCGAGATTGGTGGCATCGCCCCATTAATGAAGCGCTTATTGGCAAAAGGGTTACTACACGGTGATTGCTTAACCGTTAATGGCAACACCATCGCTCAAAATCTAGCTAACGTAAAAGATTACCCGGAAGGCCAAGACATTATCCGTCCGTTCGACAATCCCATTAAAGCTGACAGCCATTTGCGTATATTACGCGGCAACGTTGCACCAACCGGTGCGGTAGCAAAAATCAGTGGTCAAGAAGGCACTCAATTTACGGGCACAGCACGGGTGTTTGACTCAGAAGAAAATGCCATGAGCGCCATTTTAGATGGCACCGTGGTGGCGGGTGACGTGGTTGTTATTCGTTACGAAGGCCCAAAAGGTGGCCCCGGAATGCGTGAAATGCTGTCGCCGACCTCTGCTATTATGGGGCGCGGTTTGGGCAATGATGTTGCCTTAATTACCGATGGCCGCTTCTCTGGTGGTAGTCATGGTTTTGTCGTTGGCCACATCACCCCTGAAGCCATGGTTGGCGGCCCGATTGCCATTATTGAAAACGGCGACACCATCACCATTGATGCCGATAATAATGAAATCAATTTAAATATCAGCGAAGTAGACATTGAGAAGCGTTTAAGCAGGTGGATCGCTCCAGAGCCAAATATAAAGCGCGGCGTACTGGCTAAATACGCCAAAACCGTTGGCAGTGCCTCAGAAGGTGCCATTACCGATAGGTTTTAAGCGCTAAATCACTTGCTACGATAGCTTAGCGCCTCAGAGACATGGGCGCTGGTGATGCATTCGCTATCTGCCAAATCAGCAATGGTGCGCGCAACGCGTAATACCCGATGGTAGCCGCGCGCCGATAGATTTAGACGCTGCTGTGCAAGCTGTAATAACTGTTGCTCGGCCTCGCCCAAATGAATATATTTATCTATCTCATTGGGGCTAAGCTCATTATTTACCTTTTTCTGCCGTTTTAACTGCCGCTCATGCGCGGCAGCGACTCGTGTGCGGACTTGCTCAGAGGTTTCGCCAGCCTGCGCATTTTGTAAATCAGCAATCGGTAGCGCTGGCACAGTAATATGCAAATCAATCCGATCAAGTAATGGCCCTGATAGCTTATCCTGATAGCGTTTAATCTGCTCAGGTCGGCAGCGGCATCGCCCTGAGCCGTCACCATCATAGCCACACGGGCAAGGATTCATCGCTGCTACCAGTTGAAAGTTTGCGGGGAAAGTAAGCTGCGAGTTGGCACGGCTAATGGTTATTTGCTTGGCCTCTAACGGCTGACGCAATACTTCTAACACCGTACGATCGAACTCTGGTAATTCATCTAAAAATAAAATTCCCTTGTTAGCAAGGGTGATCTCGCCAGGTTTGGGACGAGAACCACCACCAACCAACGCCACTGCAGATATGGTGTGATGAACTTGCCTGAATGGCCGCGTACCATAATCATAGTCGCTATCTGCCACTGAATAGGTGCTGGCAACTTCTAATGCGTCTTCATCACTCAAGTCTGGCAAGATAGTGGGTAGCCGTGATGCCATCAACGTCTTGCCAGAACCCGGCGGTCCGGTAAACAGTATCGAATGGCCACCAGCGGCGGCGATTTCTAACGCCCGCCTAGCATGATGCTGACCTTTAACATCCGCCAAATCAACTTTATAAGCAACTTTACTCTGCGCAGCGGTTGCTTGCACGACTTCTAAGCGCTCATCTATAAGGCTAGAATCTGTGAGCGACTGCAAATGATTACAGACTGCCTTTAAGTTTTGCGCCGCTAATATCGTCACCCCCTCGACACGGCTGGCTTCCGCGCCATTATCAATCGGTACTATTAATTGCCGTAACTGGCGCGATTCTTGTTCATCAGATTTTGTAGAAGGTTTGGTAGAATTTACCACTAACGACTCTGCTTTCATCGCTCGAGCAACCGCCAAGCTACCACTCACTTGCCGCAACTCGCCATTGAGTGCAAGCTAGCCGATAAACTCAAACCCTGATAACGTTTCTGGCTCAAGCTGTCCACTGGCGGCCAAAATACCGATGGCTATTGGCAAATCCAATCTTGCACCATCTTTTGGCAAGTCTGCCGGTGCTAGATTAATCGTCAAACGCCGATTAGGGAATTGAAAGCCCGAATTCAAAATCGCCGAGCGCACCCTGTCTTTACTTTCGCGCACAGCAGCGGCAGGCAAGCCGACAATGGTCAGCGCTGGCAAGCCTTGTGATAAATGCACCTCGATAATGACCTGCGGCGCGTGCAGTCCGACGACTGAACGCGTATAGACTTGGGCGAACGACATCAGCGTTTCCTACTATAAAGATTAATCGATAATAGAGCATTATCAATCAGCGCGCAAATGTCGTGTTCTATTTTTATCAATCCGTTTAAACCTTATTATTTCTAGCCTATTTTTTAATAGATAAAACTCATTTCTGACTACTACTAAGCAAAATATCAGCGCCTAAATTCTGCGATTTATTCGCTAGCATAGATATTTAAAAGTGTTATATGATTGATAAATGTTTTTAATTTTTCTTATTTATTATTTCATTCAAAAAAATAGAAAATAAGACAGATAAAAGCATGGCAATAAAAGGATTTTATTGACATATAAAGCTTGGCGGTGATTTTCGTTAGCGCTTTATAAAATCGTAATTAACCATGGATGGGTAAGCTTATGAGCATTAATGTGCTTAATCGGCGTGTACGCACACTCACGCTATTGACGATGGCAGTCTCTCTGGGACTGTTTGGCTGTTCGGATAACGACAATTTTAACGGCAATATAGACGACGGCACTGGTGATAGTACTTATGCGGCGGATATCCAGCGCACTGAGTTTGGTATCCCGCACATCACTGCTAAAAATTATAAAGGTCTGGGTTATGGCGTCGGGTATGCTTTTGCCGAAGACAATATCTGCTCCTTAGCACGTGAAATCGTAATCGCTAAGGGTGAGAGTATGCGCTATCTGGGTGCTGAGGGTAATGAGAATAGCGATGTTTTCTACACTTGGTATAACTCTCCTGAACGACGATCGGGTTTTCTAGGGGCTCAAGACCCTGAAGTGATTGATGCGGTCAAAGGCTATGCCGCTGGCTACAATCGCTATTTGCGTGACAAAGGGGTCAAAATATTGAAGACCCTGCCTGTGCAGGCGCTGAATGGGTTCGCGAAATCAATATTGACGATATGTTGGCTCTATATGGCAAAGCCAATTTACGCGGTGGACTCTCTAACTTCGTCAAACAAATCGCACAAGTAGCTCCTCCAGCGTCAGGTATCGTCATGGGAAGCTCTAGAATGAGTAGCCCTGAACCTATAGCAGAGTCGGATGAAAAATTCGATATGACAACTATCAACGTATTAGATGGCGGTAGTAATGCTTATGCCTTTGGTAGTAAGGTAACAGGTACTGATAGTGGCGTAATGTATGGAAATCCACATGAACCATGGGAAGGCGTTCAGCGTTTTTATGAATTTCATACAACAATACCAGGTAAGATTGATGTGATGGGTTCCGCTCAGCAAGGTCAACCTTTTATCAACATCGGCTTTAATAAAGACGTGGCTTGGAGCCATACGGTATCGACTGCTAAGCGCTTTACCCTTTATCAGCTTAGTCTAGTCAACGGTAGTCCTTTTAAATACAATTATGTCAACAGCGACGGTAAGGTTGAACAACGTGATATTGAAACGGTTCCAGTCATTGTTAAGATGCCAAACAATCAAACAATAACTCGGAACATCTATGTTTCACATTATGGGCCAATACTCAATGCAAAACTGCTTGATCCTCGCTTACCAGCATGGGGTGATGCTAATAACGTTGTTTATACTATCCGTGATGCTGCCTCTGAGAACCCAAGAGCCCTCAATCAGTGGCGCAGTATGAATATGGCCACTAGCGTTGGAGATCTCGTCGATAGAATGCAAAAAATTCTAGGCCTAGGGTTTGTCAATACCATTGCTACTGACCGTAACGGTAAAGCGCTTTACGCCGATATCTCAACGGTACCTAATGTCACTAGAGAAAAGTTAGTAGCTTGTAGTGCTGACGCTGGAGCTGCTCTTCCTCTTTTGATTGCCGCAGACTTACCTGCACTTAATGGTAGTACGGCTGCCTGTGAGTGGGATACGGACGCCGATTCTCCTCAAGCGGGTATCTTTGGCGGCTCAAAATTACCGTTTTTAATTCGTGATGATTATGTCCTAAATTCAAACGATAGTTATTGGCTCAGTAATGCAGAACAACCATTAACTGGATTCTCCCCATTATTAAGACGTGATTTGTTACCGCTTTCTGAAGACGCGGCACCGCTATCTTTACGTACCAGAATGGCATTTACCCAAGTATTAGATAGACTGAGCAATAAAGATGGACTTGGTGGCCATAATTTTGATTTAGATAAGCTACAACAAGTCGTCTATGGCAACCGCAGTTATGCAGCCGAATTAGTGCTCGATGATGTCTTAGCAGATTGTACCGCTAACCCTCTATTGCCTTTAAAAGACGGTGGCAGCATTGACGCAACCCAAGCTTGTAACGTACTAAGCAATTGGGATCGCCGCGATAATCTCGATAGTAAAGGCGCTCATGTCTTTAGAAAGTTTTGGACCAATCTTGGTGTGAGTGATTATGCAGGTTTTGGTGTTCCATTTAATAAGGCAGATCCCATTAACACCCCTCGTGACTTAATCATCAATGATAAGACACGTACTGCGCTTGGCGACTCAATCAAATATTTGGTGGTGTTCTAAAAAGTATGCTGGCGATAGAAGCCAATAAAAAATCTATGCTAAGTTCTCTGATTCTATAGGGCTTTCAAGGCTTCAAAAACTGTTCAAGTTTTAATCAGCATACTTTTTGACACACCACCAAATATTTTAATGATAGAACTATTGCGCTTGATGCGCCATTAGGAAGCTTGCAGTTCGTTATTGATGCAGGCAAGAACAATGAAAAGATTCCTATGCATGGTGGTTTTGGTGGTGAAGGCGTCTTCAATGTCGCAAGCTCAAGTCAAAACAGCGATGGCACTTATGGTCCAGTGACCAATGGCCCAACCTATATGCAGTCAGTGACCTTTGATAGTAAAGGTCCTGTTGTAGAGGCGCTGCTTGCCTACTCACAAGCAGGAGATACGACGCGCCCTTATCATCGTGATCAGACGCGCCGTTATTCAGATAAAGAGTGGATTCGTCTGCCATTTAGTAAGAGCGAAATATCCAAACAAGCGGTTGGTGAAGTGATTAAATTGAGAGAATAGTTCTAGCTAAATTATTGATTATAATAAAAAAGACTTTAGGGTAATCCTGAAGTCTTTTTTTATTGTAGATAGCAATACAACTTTATGGGTATATACGAAAACTTACCGTCCATGCCACTATGACTATTGATTTGTTATACTACTTATTACTTAAGTGGCGATTTATACAGTTAAACCGAGGAATCTCGCATGTCAGAACCAGCCGATATCAATAGCGACCAAAAATCTTTCGCTCATGCCGACGAGCAGCCTACGACTGCACGCCCTGTGGTTGAGATGCCCAATCCCTATGCCAGTACCCGTGGCAGCATTACCAGCAAACAGCTACCAGCATTCGATGAAGAGATTATCAATAAATACAATCGTTCTGGGCCGCGTTATACCTCCTACCCGACCGCATTAGAATTTTCACCGATGCCTGAGGGGCTGGAGACTAAGATTCTGCAAGAGCGCGAAGCCGATGCGCCCTTATCGCTGTATTTCCATATTCCGTTTTGTCGTCACCTTTGCTACTACTGTGCTTGTAATAAAATTATCACCAAAAAGAACAGCGACGCTGGAGATTATTTAGAATATTTAATGGCGGAAATCAAGCACAAACGTAGCCTATTAAAAACGCCAGCCGATCGTAAAAATCCACTGGTTAAGCAGCTGCATTTCGGTGGCGGTACGCCAACCTTTCTACAAGATAATGAGTTGATAAAACTTTGGGAATTTTTGCAGACCCAGTTTGAATTTTTGCCAGAAGACCAAGGCGATTACTCTATTGAAATCGATCCGCGTGAGCTTGGCGACGAGACACTAACGGTACTGCGTAACCTTGGTTTTAACCGCGTCAGTCTAGGCGTACAAGACTTAGATGAAAAAGTACAAATTGCCGTCAACCGCATCAACTCTGCTGAACTGATTGAGAATGTGCTTGCTGAAGCGCGTAGATTGGGCTTTCATTCTACCAACGTCGATTTGATTTACGGCTTACCGCATCAAACGCCAACGACTCTAGACAAGACCGTACGCCGTGTTATCGAGATGTCACCCGATCGTTTATCGGTGTTTAATTACGCTCATTTACCTGAGCGCTTTAAATCGCAACGCCAAATTAAAGAGGAAGATTTACCGACGCCAGCTGCCAAGCTTACCATGCTTGGTAATACCATCAATACCTTGAGCGAGGCCGGTTATCAATATATCGGTATCGACCATTTTGCCAAACCTGACGATGAGCTTGCTATCGCCCAGCGCGAAGGCAAGTTACATCGTAATTTTCAGGGTTATACCATCATGGGCGATTGCGATTTATTAGGTTTTGGCGTGTCGTCAATCAGCCAAATCTCTAATGCCAATAGCAGCTATATTTTGCAAAACCATACGGATTTGCAGATATATAAAGAAAATATCGATGCCGCGCGTGATAATCCAGCGATCATGCCAGCGGTCAATGTGATTAAAACCTCGATTAAAGATCGTCTGCGTGAATACGTGATTATGAATTTGCTCTGTCACGACTATATCGATTTTAGAGACGTTAATCAGAAATTCGGTATCGATGCTATTACTTACTTTATCGATGAAATTCAGCAATTGGGCGCGATGCAAGAGGACCGCTTGATTGACATGGATGCCGCTGGTATTCGCGTCCTGCCAAAAGGTCGTCTATTAGGGCGTAATGTCGCTATGGTGTTCGATGAGTATCTTGAGAAAAAACATAAAAACCGCTTCTCTAAAGTAATTTAAAACTTTTTTATACGTTATTAATAAAAAAGACTTCGCTAATGCGAGGTCTTTTTATTGGCTGTAATACGATAAGTATTGATAAAAAAACCAATCTACTCTATTCAGTCGGCATAACAATATATAAGCGATTGGCATCTTCAATGGTTTTTTCTTTATCGAGATACTTTTGCTCGACGCTACTTTTTGGATTGATTATATCGGTATCTGTCATCGCAAAATCATCATCATTGAGTAGACCCAATGAACCATCTTGTCTTAACCATAAGCCCTCAAGCTTATCATGTGGGTAATCTAAGCTCGCCAGCACATCGACGACCAAGGTTTTTTTAACAGGCGTGATGTTTAAGTTTTCAAGGGTCTGCCAGTTTTCTTCGTCTTCTGCAATCAGCTGCTCAAGCGTTTGCCCATTCACTGTCAAACCCAGTCTATCATTCTGTTTAACACTTTTATCATTTGCAATGGTTGCAATATCTGTTGCTTGCGCGATATTAATTTTATAAATGAGTTTTTGTGCTGACTTATCTTGGAGCGGGAATTTGCGATCATGCTCAATGAGATAAAACTCATGGTCATTAAGCGCCACAATGCCAGAGGTCACATGCGCTGCATTATCCAATCGATATAAATACTGCGCTATTTGTCCTGAAACTAAGTTAATCGTTACCATACGTACTAAAGAAGACAGTCGCCCTGACTTATCGGGATTGTCCATAGAGGACTCCATGATACCGACCAGCGTCGTTTGGTCAGGCGTAATGGTTAACGCCTCCATGCCACGATTGGCACGACGTTTGCTAAATTCCGTCGGTAACAAGATTGGCTTAGCATCAACCATCACATTATTACGCTCATCATTGGCAAACGCATTGATACGCGCAATCTCTACGCCATTGGCATCGTAATGCACAAGGTGCGGACCGTACTCATCGCTGACCCAAAAGCTGCCATCTTGCAGCGCTGCGAGTCCTTCAGGGTCTAAACCATTGATATCAGTTTTGATCGGATTACTTACCGCATCAAAAGGCAATTGCGGGTTGACTGTCATCGGTTGACCATTGACATCATAAGGTACTTCATTGGTGCCGCCAAAAGCCTTGGGGTTTGGTAGTCCTGAGATAGGATTGCCATTGCTATCTTTTAGAATTATTTCTTTTACTTTGATAATTTTGCTGTCAGCTTGCAATTCAAACAACCCAATAGACGGCGTATAATTTGGCACAAGAAACTGCTTACCTTTACCGGCAATTCCGTCAAAGTCGGCATTAGGACCACGGTCGGTCAGGGCATAAAATTGCTTGGCATTGGTTGGATGCGCCGCTGCATCTGAGCCGTAGCCGCCGCCTCGAATCTCTAATTTCTGCTCAGGATAAGCGGCATTGATATGCGACGCATCAAGCTCGCTATAAGGCAACGGGCTACCTTGCACAAATTCATTTATAGCCGTCATTTTATTATTGATATCTTCGTTAGCCATTATTATTTTCCTTGAATTATTATTGTTATTAAAAATAGAGTAATGCACGCTAAAAAGTTGATTAGCTATCAATTAAAAGTTAAAAAAATAGTCAGCACGTAAAACGCTCACTGACTATTTTTCTAACAAATTTAAATACGCCTAAAGCATACTTAGTTAAACCTTAAGCTTATCACCTACCATACCTTTTATGGTACTTAGAATGTCAGCCGGTAATACCACCATTTTTGCGTTATCAGATTCGGCTAACTGACGAATCGATTTGATATATTGCTCGCCAAGTAAATAGACAATCGGCATTTCTTCGTCGCCCATTGCAGCAGTAATCAGACGAATAGATTCTTCTGAGCCTTTCGCCAATACCACTTGCGCTTCCGCATCTCGGCGTGACGCTTCTAGGCGACCATCTGCCTCTAAGATAGCCGCTTGCTTTTGCCCGTCAGCACGGGTGACGGTAGCACGGCGTAAACGCTCTGCCGCCGCCTGCTCTTCCATCGAGGCTTGCATGGTTTGCGAGGGATTGATATCTTGGATTTCTACCGTCTTTAAGGTAATACCCCAATCGGCAATATCCTCTGAGATGGCATACTTGAGCTTGGTTTTGATTTCATCACGGCTTGACAAGGCGCTATCTAAATCCATCTCACCAATGATTGAACGCAAAGACGTCTGCACTAGATTTCGAATACCGTATTCATAGTCTTCGATACCATAAACCGCTTTATCGGGGCGCACGATATTAATATAAGCAACGGCATTGGCGATAATGACCACGTTATCTCGGGTAATGACTTCTTGTGAGGGAATATCAAGGACGATATCTTTGGTCGTCACTTTATAAGCCACATCGTCGACATAAGGAATGATTAAATTTAATCCCGGCTCTAGGGTTTGGCTATATTTACCGAGTCTCTGCACCACCCATTTATACCCTTGAGGAACAATGCGCACGCCTTTGAACACCGTAAACACGACCAATGCAATCAAAACGATCATGACAATACTAAAACTTTCCATGTTGCACCTCTATTATTATGCCTAACTATTTTTATTAATAACTGCTTGCGCTTGCATACTACTGACAATCAGCTCATTACCTACGATATCCGTCACTATCACGCGATCGCCGACGGCGACTTGCTCACCGCTCGTACGGCACATCCACTCAGCAGCCCCGACGATAGGTACACTAAAGCGTACAACGCCTGCGCGCTCTAACTGCGGCGCGACGATAATCATCCCAGTTTCACCGATGATGACACTACCGCCCAACCCCGCTTTGGTGCGATCGACAGATAATGGTTTGATAAATTTAAACCAAGCCAATAAAAAGATAGCCGAGAGCACCAACCAAATAATGATTTGCATCGATACAGAAATGGGTAGCAACCACGCAAGAGCAGCCACGATGATAGCCGCTCCGCCAAACCACAGGCTGGCAAACGTCGGTACAAACATCTCAATGATTAGCAATACAAAGCCTAATACCAGCCAGTGCCACGGTTCAAGCATCCAAAGCATCTCCATAATTGCTCATTCCCTATCTTTATCATTCTAGCTTTCAATGTAGCACATTTTGTTATCAAACAGCGCCTTAAAAGTTATAGGCATAAAAAAACGACCACCTAAGTGATCGTTTTTTATTTTGCTTATCATCTAACTCTTTCATTAATATAGAACTTAATGTTCAGTTAATTAGAATTTAAGATGAGCGCCGATAGTCATAAGATCCGCATCGCTACCTAGTTTGTCATATTCTGCTTCAACGCTGAAGTCAGGATTGACTGAGTAACCAAGACCAACACCGCCTGCTAGGCTTGTATCTTTATCTGTACCGTTATATAAACCTAAAGTTGTACCAGAGGCTTCTACTTCAGTTCTGGCAACCCCTAATTTACCTTTAGCGTATAGCCCAGTATTTGGGAATGCATAACGGTAAGTACCGTAAGCGCCGTAAGTTTTGGCATCGATATCGCCGCCACGATAATCAGCATCATCTGAACCTACATATTCAGCTTCAATACCGAAGTTAGGATCAAAGTTATAGCCACCGTATACGCCATAAGCAGTTGGATCATCAGCACCATCTACGTCTAGGTCAAACTGACCGACTTTTACACCAACGTATGGCTGGCCAGTATAACCATTGCCGTATGCTACGGCTGCTTGTGCACCTACGCTTAGTAAAGAACCTGCAGCTAGGGCTAGTAAAGTTTTTTGTAGAGTTTTCATGTGTAGCTCCTTAAAATCAATTTGGACAAACAAGTTATTTATTTATGTGGGCTTTTTAGCCATATCGCCTTGTTTGCTAACGATGTATACATAGTAACAAACCATGTCAAAAACTCTGTCAGTGTTTAATGGTAAGAAAGTTAACTTTTGCAAGTGTTTGTCGGCCCTTGGGTTACAAAGGGCTAGATATGAAATCTTTTGTTACAATCACCTAGTTTGAGTAATATTCCCTACTCATTAACAGCGACTGAGAGTCAACATTAAAAAGGCGCATCCCGAAAGATACGCCTTTTATTATGAAATCAACGTCGATTTAAGCTTTAATTAAGCTTATTTTTTATCTTCGTCAACTTCAGTAAACTCAGCATCAACGACATCGTCATCCGCTTGGTTGTTGTTACCAGCATTTTCAGCGCCTTGTTGGAACTGGCTTGGATCCATACCTTCTGGACCAGCACCGCTGTCAGCATAAATCTTCTGACTGATTGGTAAGAAAGCATTGTCTAGCGCTTCAAGTTTGGCTTTGATATCATCATAATCATCTTCTTTAGCAGCCGCTTCAAGCTCAGAGATGGCAGTTTCTACTGTTGATTTTTCATCTTCAGTGACTTTATCGCCAGCTTCTTTTAGCGCTTTTTGTACCGCATGAATACGACCATCTGCTTCGTTACGTACCTGCGCAAGGTTAGCAAATTTCTCATCTTCAGCAGCGTTGGCTTCAGCATCACGCACCATTTGTTCGACTTCTTCATCCGACAAACCAGAATCCGCTTTAATCTGGATACTTTGCGCTTTACCAGTACCTTTATCTTTCGCTGAGATGTTCATGATACCGTCAGCGTTAATGTCAAAGGTAACTTCGATTTGCGGCAAACCACGTGGCGCTGGTGGAATATCCGTCAAGTCAAAACGACCAAGCTGTTTGTTTTGGTTAGCGATTTTACGCTCACCTTGATACACCTGAATCGTTACGGCTGGCTGGTTGTCTTCCGCCGTTGAGAAAACTTGTGATTTCTTAGTTGGAATCATGGTGTTTTTCTCAATGATTGGCGTCATGACACCGCCCATGGTTTCGATACCGAGCGTCAATGGTGTTACGTCAAGCAATAGGACGTCAGTTTTGTCACCAGACAATACCGCACCTTGTATCGCAGCACCAGCGGCAACCGCTTCGTCAGGGTTCACATCTTTACGTGGCTCTTGGCCGAAGAACTCTTGTACTTTTTGCTGCACTAATGGCATACGAGTCTGACCACCAACTAAGATGACGTCATCAACATCGCCAACTTTTAGACCAGCATCTTCAAGGGCAGTTTTACAAGGACCCATCGTGCGTTGTACTAAATCTTCCGTTAAGCTCTCAAGTTTTGAGCGGCTGATAGTGACAACCAAATGCTTAGGACCACTGCTATCGGCAGTGATATATGGTAGGTTGACTTCAGTGCTTTGGGCACTTGATAGCTCGATTTTTGCTTTTTCAGCGGCTTCTTTTAAACGCTGCATCGCCAGCGAGTCACCTTTTAGGTTGACGTCTTGATCTTTTTTGAACTCATCAACCAGATAATCAATCAACGCTGAGTCAAAGTCTTCACCGCCAAGGAAGGTATCACCATTGGTCGCTAATACTTCAAACTGCTGCTCGCCATCAACGTCAGCGATTTCGATGATTGATACGTCAAAAGTACCACCACCCAAGTCATAAACGGCAACGGTGCTATCGCCTTGCTTCTTATCCATACCGTAAGCAAGTGCGGCAGCGGTTGGCTCGTTAATAATGCGTTTTACATCAAGACCAGCGATTTTACCCGCATCTTTGGTTGCTTGACGCTGTGAGTCATTAAAGTACGCAGGTACTGTTACAACAGCTTCGGTGACGCTTTCACCAAGATAGTCTTCCGCTGTTTTTTTCATTTTTTTCAAGATTTCAGCAGAAACCTGTGGTGGCGCTAATTTTTTACCGTTAATTTCAACCCATGCATCACCGTTATCGGCTTTAGCGATTTTATAAGGCACCATACCGATGTCTTTTTGTACCACTTTGTCATCAAAACGACGACCAATCAGACGTTTAATGGCAAATAAAGTGTTGTTTGGGTTGGTCACCGCTTGACGCTTTGCTGACTGACCGACCAAGATTTCGTCATCTTTGTAAGCGACAATCGATGGTGTGGTACGTGTACCTTCAGCATTTTCGATGATTTTAACTTTATCACCTTCCATCACTGCGACACATGAGTTCGTTGTACCCAAGTCAATACCAATTACTTTACCCATAATTAATTGCTCCTAATTTATTTTTTAAATAAGCTATTTATCTCATCAGACCTAATCTAGCAGATACTAGACGGTCACTTGTTGTTCTATATAGGTTTGGCGCTGTATTATTTCAAGTCATTTAACCGGCAAAAAATGTCTTTTATGTGATTTTTTGTGTAAACCCTTATTAATAGTAAGGTTTAGCGTGGTTAAAGACTTATTATTTAAAATATTAATTTTAAATGGTTAAGCTGGCAGAACCTATTGTCCAACACGAACCATTGCGGGGCGCAGCAAACGACCGTTCAGACTATAGCCCTTTTGCAGTACTGTACCCACAGTATCGGCTTCAGCTTCTGGATCAATACCAACTGCTTCATGCAAATCAGCGTTAAATTTCTCGCCTTGTGGCTCAACCACTTCTACGCCGTTTTTGTTTAAGACATCTAATAATGCTTTATGCGTCAATCTGACGCCTTCGATAACAGGATCATCTGCTTGAGCATTTTCGATAGCGCGCTCTAAATTATCGACCACTTCTAATAGCTCTTTGGCAAATTTTTGCAGGGCAAATTTTTTGCTCTTATCGGCTTCTTGCTCCATGCGTTTTTGCGCATTGTAAGCTTCAGCATTGGCGCGCGCTGTCCCTTCTTTCGCTTGCTTGACCTCGCCTTCTAACTCGGCGATACGGGCTTTAAAAGTATCTAAATCGATATCGTTTTCGATAGTGCTTTCTTCCCCTGAGTTTTGCTGTGGATTAAACTCTTCTAGCGTTTCTTTTAAGATACTATCATCGTGCTCGACATTGTCATGCGAAACGTTGTCGTGTGGCACGTTTTGATCAATATTTTCGTGATTATTATTCTGCTCGTTCATGATGGCTCCTTTATATAATTATGAATAAGGCTATTAACTGAATAATGATGGATTAGAAAACAACACCATAAATTGGCCAGACAATGAAATAATCGACCATTAGCCAAACCGTGATTTTATAAATCACCTATGGTTAGCAATAACTTTTAACTACCTTCTGATAGCTGATTAATAAAGGTGATGAGGGTAAATTTCAAGCCTACTGTGTAGAATTTTTATCGCTGGTTATGAATACTACCTTAATCCATGATAACGATATGGTGATGCTTGAGATGATTACCTACTTTAAAACAACCTTATTCCCTTTACGCTTATTGTCAATAAGTAATTCATTTCACTAACAAAACCTACAAAAAAACGTCAGTTAAGCCAGATAAATTACTATTAGCCTGCACACTCTTACCAAAGAATACTCAACTTTATTTTCGCCTATCTTATGATATTTACAAATATAATTTATCATTTATGGGAGGTGTTATGCCTTATTCAGCGACATTATCAGTCAACACCTTACTTAATAAAGCAGTAAGGACACTAAACCTTACGTCTTTAGGTCAAGAAAAACGTCAGCATTCATCTGTTAACTCATCAAACAACCCTTCAGAGAATGTTGAAAATGAGCCGTTGCCCATCAATACTTTGCAAATAAGCACTGACGATAGGCAATCCTGCATTGACAGCGAGCACCTATCCATTAGAGATAAAGTACTGCATCACAATTTGCTGACGACTTATCAGCCACATTTGCTGCACTATGCAATGAAAAGTATCGGTCTCTTGCCAGAAACAGTATTAGACAGCTTGGTTGATTATCTAGATGGACCTACGGCTAAGCAGTATGAACACGTTGATGCGCATTTGCGTTTGATTCTGGCGGTAAATAGCAAGCTTAAAACCCCTTTACAGCTCTCAGAGATGGGCGAGCTGCGTAAACGCTTTGCCACTGACGCCGTTGCTATGCAAACGCCAAGAGTTTGGCAGCAGGCAAGCTCATCCTTATTCGACATGATAAAACCTTTTACTAAGAAAAATGAACCTAGCGTCAATTGGGAAGATAAGACGATTGCCAACGCTGATGATGGCGATATGCTGGTTCGTTGTTATCAAAAGCAAGTAAACGCAGCAGGCTTTAGTTTTAAAAAGAAAGCCAAACGCAATCCTGATGAAACCGTCATGCTATTTTTCCATGGCGGTGGCTTTTGTATTGGCGACATCAACACCCATCACGAGTTTTGTCATGCTGTCTGTGAGCGAACAGGATGGCCAGTGGTCAGTGTCGATTATCGCCTAGCGCCTGAACATCCTGCGCCTACGGGGTTAAGAGATTGTATTGCCGCTTATGCTTGGTTAGCTGATAATTGCCAATCATTCGGGGCACTAGCGTCACGTATTGTTTTGGCAGGAGATAGTGCAGGCGGCGGCTTATCAACCATGATTGCGCAACAAGTCATCACGCCGTCTGCAAAAGCATGGCAAGACTTAGGGATTGATGGGCAAAAAACGTTTGAGATATTACAGCGCCTGCCGCAGCCACTGGCACAAATGCCTTTATACCCTGTGACAGATATCGAAAATGATTATCCAAGCTGGGAGCTATACGGCGAAGGGTTATTGCTCGATCACGCCGATGTGGCGGTTTTTGATGCGGCTTGTTTAGAAAATAGTCCGCTGCCACGTCAACATATCTTGACGTCGCCTATGCTCGGTGACAATCGACAAATTTGCCCGACCTATGTCGTTGCAGCAGAATTGGACGTTTTACGTGATGAGGCGTTTGCGTATGCCAAGCAGTTAGAAGATTATGGTAGAGCTGTCCAAACTTATACGGTCTACGGTGCGCCGCATGGCTTTATTCATTTTATGAGCGTGCACCAAGGACTTGAGCAGGAAACCAATCATATTATCCATGGCTTTGCTGGTTTTGTACGTGACATTATAAGTACACAAAATTTATTAGCAGCCTAAGAAATAGAATAGCCGTTATCACTAAAAAGTGAGGTTGGCGTTTAATGGGCAATTAAGGACTTATGACAACTAAATCGTCAAGGACATTAATATGATAAAGATAGTTTTTATGAATTGGGCTGACCGTTTAACGTAATGAGCCAAACTTCAGAACGTGAGCCTAAACGAAAAGGTATGCCCCAAAACCCATAACCTGACGATACCACAAAGTGACCTTTACCGACTTTTTCGTAGCCGTAGCCCAAGCGATTAATCGCCTTTACAATAAAATTAGCTGGAAATATCTGCCCATTATGGGTGTGTCCTGAAACCTGTAAATCAATCGGCAACTGGCTATGCGCCATAATATCGCTCGGTCGGTGGTCTAACAAAATCACTGGCTCAGTAGTATTCACTTGTTCGAGCAATTCGGTCGTCGCTACCCTCTGCCGTTTATGATTATCAAAACGTCCAATGAGCCAAACCGGCTGACCTTGATGCGACAGACAAATCGCTTCATCGTTGAGCAACTGCACGCCAGCAGCTTGTAAAGCTTCACTAATTGGCTGCTCGTGACCGTACAAATCGTGATTACCTAACGTCGCATAGACACCGTAGCGCAGACTACTTACCAGCTTTGCCAAATCTTCTGCCATATTATAGGCCGCAAACGCCTTGGTATTGTCATCCATAATATCGCCTGGCATCAACAATATGTCTGCTTGATAGCTCTGCACAATGTCATTGAGCCGTTCGATAGATTTATTGCCAAATAAACGGCCCAAATGCAAATCACTGGCTACTGCAATACGCAGCGAGTAATTTAGCGGCTTATTAATCTTGACAGACAGCTCGCGCACCGCCGGCACGTAAGCGTTATACAGCGTATAGCTAAATAGGCCTATAAAGAAAACTAGGGCAAAAATGCGTAAGCCAATACTAATTACGCCTGTATCATAAAAAGTAGGAATACCCAAAGCATGTAAAAGCCAAAAACCACCATATAATACACTGCTCAATAGCGCCGTTAGTAGCATAAAGTGCATCACCATCATCCAAGCGCTTATCCAGCGATAGCTATTGGCAAATGATTTTGTGACGCTAAGCAGCAAAAAAACATTGGTAATCGCAAAGACAGCAAGCCAAGTCACCTGTATTAATAAAGGCGTGCTCCAAGGCTGTAGCCACCATTCTAGACTGCACGCTGCGCCAAAACTAAACAGCTGCAGCAGGACAATAATAGTGATAATAAATGCGTAACGCATGAAAATTCCTAGCGAGATAATATTTTGATAAAGCGTTTGCTGGGTTGTGGCAGTATTTATAAATTAGCGGATTATAGCGACTGCTTTTTCAATACTTGTGAGCGCTGGGATGACTACTATTGCGCCGACTGCAAGGTAATCATCCATATCTCAGAGCGCGTGCCAAGCCTAAAGGGTACTGCGCCAATACCATAGCCAGAAGTCACCAAAAACTGCGTGCCCTCACTGTACTTTGCCCCATAAACCAGCGGCGTAAACCACTTTAGTAATATCGTTAAAGGAAATATCTGCCCGCCATGCGTATGCCCTGACAGGTGCAAATCGATCGGCAAACCTTTTATTTGCTCCAAGTCAGCAGGGCTGTGCTCTAAAAATATTACTGGTTTATCCGCCCTCACTTCACTAAGCAAATCTGTCGCAGCCGGACGTGCGGGATCTGTCTCATCTGAACGCCCTATCAGCAACACTGAATCGTCTAACCAAACGCTTTTATTGTCAATTACCTGTATCCCTGCGCGTTCAACGGCCTTGGCAATTGCCACTTCGTTACCAGAATAATCATGATTTCCCAACGTGGCATAGACACCGAGCGGCGCTGTTAGTTTTGATAAGTGCGCATGCATATTGGTTTTATCATAAGCGTCAGTAGAATCATTCATGACGTCGCCTGCGATGACCACGACATCAGGATTTTGGGCATCGATCAGCCTCACCATCTTATCTATCTGCCGATTGCCAAACCATCTCCCTAAATGCGTATCAGACACTAAAGCAATTTGCAGCGGCCGCTTAAGTGGCTTATCTGTCGTGACGTTTAGACGATGGACGACAGGTGAATAGGCATTAAATACCGCCAAACCTACAATACCAATATAAGTTATCGCTGCAACGGCGCGTATAAGTTTTGGCTGAATTTTTTGCTTAAGAATATAACCATAGACCAAGGCAATAACCGCAGTTATTAATGCGGCATAAAACATAAAGCCTTGTAAAATACCGACAACCAGATAGACATGAAAGCGCTCGCGCCAAAATTCACTCAAGCCGTAGAGCAGAAAAGCATTGTTGATAATAAAAACACTTAAAAACAAACCGGCTTTAGCTAAGCGCTGTTTTGGTTGAAAGAACCAGTAAAATATCACGCTACTCATCAGGGCGAGCAGCTGGGTAAGAATGATAAAAGGCCACATAATAAAATTGAATCAGACAAAGACGGGCTTATAGTACGCCAATATTCTTACCTGTTGTAGACAGCATGATGGTTTATTGAAACTTTATAGAACTAGAAATATAAAGCACTTAGTAATTTAACGCTATTTTTAAATCAATGCTTTAAAAACGTTGTTTCAAACCCATTGTTTCACATGAAACACATCTTTTAAAGTTTACGATTGCTGCTCCAACGCTTGCTCTAAAGCTGTGTGTTCAAATTCAAAGCCTGCGCCTAGTAGCGCTTGTGGCAGCACCTTTTGCCCATCAATCAACAAGGTCGACATCTCACCAAACATCAGCTTTAATAAAAATGCTGGTAAAGTAAAAAATGTCGGACGATGTAGCCATGCGCCAAGCATCTTAGTAAAAGTATGATTGGTCACAGGGTTGGGCGCGGTCAAGTTATAAACCAGCGCTGGCGTAGCGTTTGCTGTTGTTAGAGTATTATCAATACTATTCACTTGCTGTCTCTGACTACTAAGATGTTGCTCAATGATAAATATTACCGCTCTTACCCAATCAGTACGACTGATCCAGCTCATAATTTGCTTACCGTCACCCAATTGACCACCGACACCCATTTTAAACGGCGTTAATAATTTACTGACCATACCGCCCTTAGGATGGATAACCACACCAGTGCGTACGATAGCAACAGGGACACCGTAATCGGTAGCTTTTAGCGCCAACTGTTCCCAGTCGTCACAGAGTTTATGCGAAAAATCAGCGTTAAAACCACTGCTTTCTGTCAAAGACTTATCACCTTGAGGACCATACCAGCCAATCGCTGAACCGCTAACCAGTAGCTTAGGTTTGCTATTACTACGCGCAATAAAATCCAGTAGCGCCTCAGTAGGTTTGATACGGCTGGCAAGCAATTGCTCTTTACGCGCGTCACTCCAACGTTTATCAGCAATCCCTGCGCCTGCTAGATTCAAAATAACATCAAAGCTTTTATCTGACTTCACCAGCTCATCATAGGTCATCATTTTAATATCATTAGGATGCGCCTGCTTACTATCGCGCGTCAGCCACGTAATCTGCACTTTTTTATCATCTTTTTGATAGCGCTTAATGATTGCTTCACTAAACGCGCTACCTAAAAATCCCGAGCCACCACTGATTAGAATATCCATCGCTTTTTATCCTTATAGTTGTCTTGCCTTTTTCTCAGTGTGACAAAAAACCATCTACAAAAACAAGAGATGAATTGTAGGTATAAGGCGTAAAGTAAGATTGGGTATAAATAGAGGACTGAACTACTAATATAAAAAATATTAGCTTTTAAATGGTTACTAACGAATCACTTGACCCGTTCGAGCATCGCTGATTTGGCTAGGGAGCTGATAACCAAGCGTCTCGCCCTTTAGATAGCCAACTTGCTCATTGCTATTAGAAAAATAAGCCTGTGCTTGTGAAAGTGTTAAAGCAGGCGGCTGACCGGACGGGTTACAGCTGGTCGAAACGACAAAGCCATAGGGATTATGGACGGACACCACTTGACGGCACAGCTGCTGCACCAAAGGATGGTCAATCACCCGCACCGCCACACTATGATGGGAACCGGTAATCCACGCAGGGATAGAAACGGGTAAGTTTTCTGATAACGGTAATAACCACGTATGGGCCTGCTGGCTATCGACATCACAATCAGTATCGTTACGCCAACTGACTAACACTTGCTGGCGTTGATCTTCATTTAGACTATTTAACAACATCTTAAGTCGACTGACACTATCGGTGACCACAATCATGCCCTTCTCTAACGGTCGTTGTTTGATAGCCAAAAGCTGCTCTACTGCTTGTTGATTGAAGGGGTCACAGCCGATACCCCAAACGCTTTCGGTTGGATAAGCAAGCAGCTGTCCTTGTTGTAGCCAATGCGCAGCTTCTATGACAGAATCGGTGATAAGAGCTTTAGATGTAGACATAGCGGAATGAGAAAGGAAAGTATAAGGAGATATAATACAACTTAAACGACGGGGAAAACAGCAGGTTTAAAGATTTCTTAAAATCGCGTTTTGATTAAAAATAAAACTACACGCGCAAATAACGCCCACCTTGTACACTAATGACCCCTAATAACTCTAGCTCCATAAGTTGCCCAATCAATTGCGCGGCCGACATATCAGTAGTATTTAACAACGCATCTAAATCCTGCCCATGCCAATCAAGTTGCTCATAAATGAGCGCTAAATGCTCAGGAATAACACTAGTATGGGAAGAAGGTTTAAGATTAGATTGTGGTGATTGATTAATACTTTTGCTAGAGAGCTTCTCTGTATTTAAAGAATTGGAACTTTGGCTAAGAGTTGTTTGCTCAATACTAGACTCTGCATTAGATGACGACTGATAGGTATGCGCTCTATAGTCCAACTGATTATTAATATCTTCAAGGACGTGCTGCGGATGATAAATCAACGTTGCGCCTTCACGTATTAAATGATGGCAACCTTCGGCATTACTATTATCAATATGACTTGGAATGGCAAAAACTTGTTTACCTTGCTCGGAGGTTAGGCGCGCAGTAATCAGTGAGCCGCTTTGAATGGTCGCTTCAGTGACAATGGTCGCGAGGCTAAGTCCTGCAACTAGACGATTACGGCGCGGGAAAGTGTGTTTGTGTGGCTGCGTGTGCGGTAGTAGCTCACTGACGATACAGCCGCCTTGGTCAATAATCTGACTAAATAATTTATCATGATGATTGGGGTAATTGACATCAATCCCCGTCCCCATCACGCCAATCGTACGGCCTTGATATTCAGTATCAGACTGAGCTAAAGCACCTAAATGGGCGCGCTTATCGACACCCATCGCAAGACCGCTAGTGATAATATAACCAGCTTGCGCTAAGTATTGTGCCATATCAAAGGTGATTTTTTGCGCGTGGGCGGTGGGTTTGCGACTACCAACGATGGCGATTTGCGCTTGCTGCAAACGTGCTTTATCACCGCGGTAAAATAACAATGGTGGTGGGTCGTATATTTCTAGCAGCTGCGCTGGATAATCAGGCTGGTCTGCAAATAAAAGACCGTACTTTCCGTCTAACAATGCTTGCTGGATTTTATCGATAGTAGTGAGCGTTTGTTCTGGCTGCTCATGACGTTTAAGATGGGTACTATGAATGCCCAATTGACGCCATGCCTCTACTTTAGCGTCCCAAGCAAGCCCTGCCGTACCAAAATTAGAGATGAGTTTATGATACGCTGATAATGACGCATTCACTTCAGTCCACAGCGCCAAAACGGCACGCTGCTCGGCGGATAAAAAAGAAGCGACTGCGGTCATAATCATCTAGCTCATTTAGTTTAAGTTAAACTTTTAGCTCAAAGAATAAGCATTATACTTATTAGAGATATTGCACTTATTATAGATACGGCGGTGGTAACAGCTGATCACCGACATTGAGCGGTAGCTCAGAATCAAGCACATACGCATAGCTGATATTATCAAAGGTATTAAATACCATTACCATACCGGTAGGCTCGCTTGGTAAACGTACTGGCGTGTCATTATCCTTGATATCGCGTATGACCGCGCCTTTTTGAAAAACGGTCAATACATCACCAGGTTTGGCACCGTGTGCGCTGCCCAAATTGATAGCAACGACGCTCCCCTTAGCCGCTGAGCTAATAGAATCCATCACGCGAACAATCATACCGCCGCGATTAACCGTTGCTGGCGTTGGATAAAATACTGGCGGAATTGAATTATTTAGCTCCACAAAAACGCGGTCGCCTTCACGCACTTCTTTGCCATAGCTGTCGATAAGCTGCAAGCTGGTCACGCCATTGGTTTCGGTAGACGTGACCAGACCGGTAGCGACTTGAGTCACTTCTAAACCGATAATTTTTTGTGTTTTAGGCTCGACATACTTTTCGCCTTCACGGTAAATACCGTAACGCTGGCCAACGATAAGTGGTACGCCTTTGGCATAGACTTTATCGCCACTAGCGGTAATTAAATTGCCTTTTTTTGAGGCTAAAATGTATGGGGTGGTATTAAAATCTGCTGGATTAACAATGATGGTCTTGTCGAGCCAATGCTGAATAGCAGACCATGGAATAGGCGGAATACTATTAGCGGTAGAGGTCACAGTAACTGAGCTGGCAACCACATTGCCAGTCAATTGTTTTTCAACCCCTGCGCAACCTTCGCCGGTATCGACACCGACCAAGGTTTTACCTTGAATCACGCAGAGGATAAGAACGTCGTTAGGATAAATAAGGTTGGGATTTTTGATTTGCTTGTTGGTCGCCCAAATCTCTTTCCAGCGCCAAGGACTGTCTAGATAACGCCCTGAGATATCCCATAAGGTATCGCCTTTTTTGACGATATAGCGATTGGGCGCATCAGCCTTAATAGTAGGCGGTGGATTATTGGCGTGGGCAGTGGGCAGTGGGCAGTGGTCAGTGGTCAGTGGTCAGTGGTCAGTGGTCAGTGGTCAGTGGTCAGCAGCATTGCACCACTAAATGCCGTCAGTAATAGTGCGTTTGCTATCTTCTTTAAGCTCATCTTCATTGTTATATCCACAATATATACCGCTAATATAATGTCTATAAAGCAGCTATTCAGTATGATTGACGGGTTTAGTTGTAAAAAATCGCCTAGCCTAATAATGACTTACCGACGCCGTTTTCAATATTACAATTATATATACCATAACACAATCATAAACATCTTATTACAATGGCGTAACCTAAATTTAGTTATTGATAACTGGATATTAATTTTGATAAGCGGTTAATAAAAATAAGCTGCCTAAGCTGGATTTGGTGTCACATGCTGACGAATTTGCTCAGCGACCAATTCAGCATTATTATCTAATACTACTACATGCTGCGGTAAGGCTTCTAAGCCATCGGTATGCGCAGGACGCGCAATTTCTATCTCTCCAACCGCCTCAAAGATAGTATCAGCAAATTTCACCGGTAATGCTGTTTCGGCACAAACAATCACTTCACCTTCGCGCTGTAATTCTTTAGCAACTTTAATACCGTCAGCCGTGTGCGGATCAACTAGCTCACCATGCTGCTCATAAAGTACCTTAATAGTTTGTAGGCGGTCGCTATGGGTGGACTTGCCCGCAGCAAAGCCATAACGGGTATTGACCACCTTCATCAAGTCAGACAAATCAAACCCTTGGCCAGATTTCACCCCTTCAAATAATTCACTGACACGGGCACTGTCTTTGTCGAGTAGTAGATAGACAAAGCGCTCAAAGTTGGAAGCTTTAGAGATGTCCATCGACGGACTTGAGGTGACGTAAGTTTTATCAGTCGGACGCGGCTGATAGGCCCCTTGATTAAAGAAATCGTTAAGCACATCGTTTTCATTGGTCGCAACGATTAGACGCTCGATTGGCAATCCCATTTCGCGAGCGATATGACCGGCACAGATATTGCCAAAGTTACCTGATGGCACGCTAAAGCTGACTTTTTCATCGTTGCTTGTAGTAACGGCAAAATAGGCTTTAAAGTAATAAACGATTTGCGCTAATATCCGCCCCCAGTTGATAGAGTTGACGGTTCCGAGGTTATAAGCGGCTTTAAATTCAGCATCCTGCTGTAGCGCTTTAACAATATCTTGGCAATCATCAAACATACCATCAATGGCGATATTATGGATATTAGCATCGGTTAAGCTATACATTTGCGCGCGCTGGAATTCGCTCATTTTGCCATGCGGTGACAGCATAAAGACTTCGATATTGTCTTTACCGCGCAGGGCATATTCTGCCGCACTACCTGTATCGCCACTGGTGGCGCCAATGATGGTAATACGTGCGTCTTTTCTTTTAAGCACATATTCAAAAGCATTACCCAAAAACTGCATGGCAACGTCTTTAAACGCCAACGTCGGACCGTTCGATAATCCTAAAATATATAAATTGCCTTCAAGCTTACGGACAGGAACAATCTCATCAGAACCAAATATCTCAGCGGTATAAGTACGCTCAATGATATCTTGTAAATCAGCCACAGGAATATCAGTAGCAAAGCGCTGCATAATCGCCAGCGCCAACTGTGGATAGCTAAGCGAGCGCCACTCGGTAAGCGTCGCATTATCAATATTTGGATACTGCTCAGGCAGCATCAAACCGCCGTCAGGCGCAAGCCCCATCAATAACACATCACTAAAATCCATCGGCGCTGTCTGACCACGGGTACTGATATATTTCATTAGATTGTCCTGTCTACAATGAGATGATTAATTAAAACAGTTTATTCAGCAGTTTTTTGCAGCAAGGCATAATAAAAACCGTCGCCGCTCTCGCTATCAATCGGCAAGCACTGGCGACCAATCGCTTGTTCTATACCCCAACTGCAATTGTCGCTAAATTTAATGGCTTCTACATTACTATAGTGAGTCATAAAATCCTGCATTTGCTCGACGTTTTCTTGCTTTAAGATAGAGCAGGTGACATATAGCAGATAACCACCCGCTTTTAGCTGTGGCCACAGGTTATGCAAAATATCCGCTTGTAAGAGTGCCGTTTGCTCAACGTCTTCTTCGGTACGCAAGATACTGATATCAGGATGACGACGGATTACGCCAGTCGCCGTACAAGGAGAATCTAATAATATAGCATCAAAGACAAGTTTGCTCTTTTTCTTACCAGCCCCTTGCCATGTGGTCGCATCAGCACAGACGATATTTAGCGCTATATTCTTCTCAGCCTGCTCTAAATCTTGCTGATTTAAGTTTAGGCGCTGTAAATTAGTATGAATACGCTCGATACGCAGCGCTTCGTTATCGATAGCCGTCAGCTTCACTCTTGAAGCCATAGAAACAGATTCGTCGTTTTGTTTCACGTGAAACAATGATGAATCGTTATTAGAGCTTATAAGCTCTAACCAATGCGCCAATTTACCGCCAGGTGCCGCACAAGCATCTAGGATATGTAGTTCATTATTGTTGCTACTATCTGAATCAGCATTGGACTTATCAGCGCTTACCTTATTCATCAAAGCTTTATGGATAATCGGTGCTGCAAGCTGAGCGTGCATATCTTGTACGCTGAGCGCCCCTTCAGCAAAATGCGGCAAGGCGCTAACAGCGGTGCTTTGCTGTAGTCGCAACCCTTTAGTAGATAGCGTGGTGTTTAAAGCGGTATCTGACGAGTTCGCTAATTTAAAACCAGTCGTTAGCTCAACCACATCCGCCTCAATCTCTGCCCCATCAAGTATTTTCTGATAATCCTCTACTGAGCTAACCGCCGAATTGACTCGCAAAAACATCGGTGCTGCGTGGCGCAAACCTTGCATCAGCTCGTCATACTCATCCTTCCAGTCCTGCTTAAGCTGATAAGCAAGCCAGTTCGGCAGACTGTGCTTTTTATCACATTTTTTACGAAACTTGCTAGGATTCTTAGCGACTTTACGCAAGATAGCGTTAATCAAACCTGTTGCATGGGCAAAATCAATCTCTTTTGCCGCCTCAACCGTTTCATGAATCGCTGCGTGGTCCGCCACTTCTAAATACAGCAATTGCGCTAAACCCACTTGAATAGTAGTCCGAACCTCAACCTCATCGATAGGATTGTCCGCTAGCGTATCGAGCAAACGTGCCAGCGCGTACCACTGGCGCAGTGTCGTCAGTAGTAAGGCATGGGCAAAGCTTTTATCGCCGTCGTGCAGACTGTTGAGTAACGGGTCAAGGACGCTGGCAAGTGATTGACCATTTTGAATGGCCACTAAAGTGCGAATCACCCGGACACGGACGCTACCATTCATAATAAGGTTGCTTGACGGTTTGAGCTTATTATTTCTTGGTGCAGTGCTGGTTTGTCTCATTAAATTGAATTTCCTTGACGTCTGATCGACAGCGTCTGATAAAAGTTAGATTGCTTGTTATTAAATACATTAAGCATAAGTAAGTTACTTTACTTCTGCCATAAACTGATCGCCATCGTTTAATTGATTACCATGGCAAATTTGCTCAGCGCTCATCGGCTTACCACCTGCAAATTGTAAGTGAGTAATCGCCAAAGTCGTCGCTGAGTATTCTTTGCTTTGGGGTTCGCTAATAGTGTCTCTGCCGCAAGCGACCAGTATGGCTTTTCGCCCAACACTGATAACAGTGCCCGCAGGCTTAACGGTTTGCTGTGATGGGTTTACAGGCAGACTGGCCAAAATTTTGACGCGGTGCCCTGCTAAAAAGGTGTAGGCGCCAGGCCAAGGAGTCAACCCACGAATCTGGCGTTCAATCTGTGTAGCAGACTGCGTCCAGTCGATTTCGCCTTCGGTTTTAACCAATTTTTCCGCATAATTGGCTTGGCTGTCATCTTGAGCAACAGCTTGTGCTTGGTAATGCGCCAAGTCTTTTAATACGGTAGTAATAGCCGCCGCGCCAAGTGCTGCCATTTTATCATGCAAGCTGGCGGCCGTATCATCAGCTTCGATAGGTGCGCTGATCTTGTAAAGCATATCACCCGTATCCAAGCCTTTATCCATCTGCATAACGGTAATGCCAGTCTCGCTATCACCCGCTAGTAACGCCCGATGAATCGGGGCGGCACCGCGCCAACGCGGCAACAGCGAAGCATGAATATTAAGACAACCATAAGTCGGCGTGGTTAAGACGCCAATCGGTAAAATAAGCCCATAAGCCGCGACAATCATCACATCAGGCTGATAGCTACGCAGCGTCTGCCGTGCTGCCATGCCTTCGGTGCTGGATTTTTTAAAGGTAGCAGGCTGTTCAACCACAATGTCATTGGCCAAAGCGACTTGTTTGACCGCCGACGCCGCCAGTTTTTGTCCGCGGCCAGCTTTACGGTCGGGCTGGGTATAAACGGCAACGATATCTATATTCAGCGCTTCTTGCTGCTCGATAAGCGCCTCAAGACTAACCGCTGCAAACTCTGGTGTGCCAGCAAATACCACTCGCAGCGGTTTAGCAGCCGGCGGCACTTTGATAGCAACGTTTTGCTGAGATTGAGTGGCGTTAATAGATAAATCAGATTGTGCAGCAGATGTGGTCATAGTCAGGCAGTATTTATGGTTAATTTGCCTATTATAGGTGAGTTTGTAGCGTTGTGCCATGATTGTAATAGCAGCAATCAAGCGCTATTAATCAGGCGTTTTATCTTTATAATAGTTATTAAGCGTAGTTTTGACTTCATATTAAGACATACCGACTTACCGCCGATTTAGGGTCCTGCTTTTATGCAACAATTTAAATCTCTACAACGACTGCTGATTTTTTATACACTGACATTATTAGCGATGTTGGCAGTGTATTACGGCACCATGTTTTATGAGATGAGGCAGCATAATGAGCAGCACAGTATCCAAAGCTTTTATAATTTACAGCACGAGATAACCCAGCTCTCAAACCCTACAAACTTAGCAATTAAAAAGATATTACAAAAGCCTTTTTTAAAGGATATGAGCTATCAGCTGATTTTTATGATGCCTTCTGGGCAAACGTATATTCACCGACGTACCCGCCCAAATGAGCGGGAATTTACTGGCATTACCTTTCCTAACGTCATTACTTCCGTACCTTCTCCTAACAATCATCATAGTGCCTATGAGCTAAATAATCGTAATTTGGTCGGCACCATTGAACTGGAAAGTGGTCATAAGGTGTACCTGATACTGCGGCATGAACCGCTTGATATCAATTGGATGTCGTATCGCTATTGGTTGCCATTGATGACAGCCATCTTACTATTTGCTATGGCCTTACTCTATACTCTAAAGCGGCGTGCCAACTGGGAACAACTGCTCATTTATACCGATGAGTTAAGTAGCCATGCTAAGGATGGCTATGTCACACCGCCGTTTATCGAAAAGAAAACCACAGATGAATTTTTGCGTTTGGGTCACGCGCTTAGCCGTATCAGTTATCAGTTGCATAATAGTCATCGCCGTATTACTACCTTAAAGCATCGTTTAGAGCGATTGGTTGATCATGCGCCCTTGCCAATGCTGATGATTATGAGACACGGTCAAATCAGCTTTTTTAATCAACGCTTTGAGCAGGTATTTGACATTATCTTTCACAGCGATAGCAACTATCAACTGGCCGATTTTTTCTTTACTAAAGACGAATCAACCCAAGCCCTGCTACAAAAACTGACAGATTTGCGGCTCACGCGCACGCTACTGGTTTATGGTTTGCACAATAAAAAAGCTTATCAGTTGCATATCACGCCGTGGTTTGGCGAACACGGGCAGGTGCATGGTTTTACCGTTTTACTCAATAACATCCATGAGCTTGTCGAACAAACGGCGCATTTGGAAAAGCAAAACCGTCAACTACAACGTCAGCTTGATGAGTTTGAAGCACTTAAATCGACGATGGGACATCATTTACGCCTGCCGTTAGAAGCCATGATTGACACGTTAGAGCCTATCAATCCCGATAATCTGAGCGCTAAGCAACATCAAATCGTTACGACTTTGACTCAAACCAGCCATTCTATGCTGACGATGCTAAACGATATGTTAGATATAGGAGAGATAGAGGTTCGTACATCCCGTCTATCTATTGAAGCGGTGGATATTTATAAGCTTGGTCAACAAGTTAGTCAATCGATGGTAGAAAGCTTGAGGCAGCAAGGACTTGAGCTCTTGTATTTTTTTGCGCCTGACAGCCCGCGCTGTATCGTTACCGACTATAGGCGCTTGCGGCAAATCCTACGTAATCTATTAGATAACGCCATTAAATTTACCAATTCTGGCTATGTGTCACTTACCATCGACGCGGTGACCAATGCGGACATAGCTGATATCAAAAGTACCAGTATAGGCGAGGTAGATAAAGAGCACATATCTAATAACAGCCATGATACGAATCACGGCAATCTAGATAAATCAAACACTACCATTCATCCATCGCACGACTGGATTCGGTTTAGTATAAAAGACAGCGGCACAGGGATCGATATCGCAAAGCAGCACCAACTGCTGACGTATTTTAATGAAAGCAACAGTCAAAACAGTGTTCACATCAAAAACCGCCCTATTAACTACGCGCACAAAAACAGCGCCATAAAAGGGCTCGGATTAAATGACGTTAATAACTTCGCTAAACTATTAGGCGGTTTTATTGAGATGAAAAGCACGCTTAATAAAGGCAGTACTTTTAACCTGTATTTGCCTTGTAGGCGACCAGCCTATCAGCCTATTTACCACTCTAATTCGCAATTGACTTATATTCACCTTATTGCCGTCATTAAACAACCGCTGCGAGCCAAGCATTTACGCGATTTGTGCGCTTATTTATCTATCCCAGCGACTATTTCTACTTCTATAGATAGAGTGGTGCTTGAGCAAATAAATAATAAATTGGCGCAAGATGCACAAAGACTTGCACCTATTTTGCTCTTAGATTACGAGTATTATGAAGACATTACGCTCGCGTTATCACCTCAAATAAACATTGATCATAAAAATATAGACGCTGAAAATAAATTGGAGAAATTAGCAAATAAAACACGTATAGATATCGATAAACAGCAGGCTCTAAATAGCTTACTGTCTAATACTGCGCTGCCAAAAATATTGGTCAGTATGAAAGCTGAACGCCGCATTCCCTCTATGTTATTGGATCAATGTGACGGTTTTTTAAACAAACCACTCGATGTGGCATTATTACTCTCTGAATTACTGCGATTAACTCTACCCGTTAGACAAACACTGTTACCGCAAACAACTAGCCAAGAAAACAATCAGCAAAGCAGTAGCCCGTTAGGCGCAGATGACGCCGCTCATGAAACGTTAGCGCCACTGATTTTAGTGGTAGAAGACAGCCCAACCAATCAAAAAATAGCTTGTAAGATATTAGAAAAAATCGGTTATCGCAGTATCGTGGCAGAAGATGGGCAGCAGGCGTTAGAAAGATTGCAAGCGCAGCGTCAGGAGATTGCGCTTATTTTGATGGACTGCCGGATGCCTGTGATGGATGGACTGCAAGCGACCCAAGCGATTCGCGCGCAAGGCGATGATATTCCAATCGTTGCGCTAACAGCAAATAATAGCGAAGAAGATAAAATCGCCTGTTTACAAGTGGGCATGGATGAGTTTTTGGCTAAGCCTATTAATAAACAAAAGCTAAAAACTGTTTTGCAAACGCTGATTAAAAACCAATAAGCGTTTGCACAATCTGTCTTTTATAACAGCTTGGTTATGATTTTGGCTATTTAATTCTTATTTCATAAAACCATTCTCAGCTAAAAACGCCTCAGTAATCGTACTTTGTGGGCTGCTAGCATGGGCAGTATCTGCTTGCGATTTGTTTAGTAAACGCTCTAAATAGCGCGCCACAATATCGACCTCAACATTAACTTTACTACCTACCAGCCAATGCTGGGCAATATTGGTGACTTGCGCGGTATGCGGAATGATATTGAGTGAAACGATATTATCGCGGACTAAATTGGTGGTGAGACTGATACCATCAAGGGTAATAGAGCCTTTGGTCGCCGTATAATGTGCCAACTCGTGCGGTATCTCAATTTCAATATAAAGTGAGCGCGCATCCTTTTGCAATTTACTAACCACGCCTACCCCATCAACGTGACCGGCAACGATATGCCCACCAAAACGGGTGGTTGGTAGCATGGCTTTTTCTAAGTTCACCGTATAACCGGGCTTTAAATCTGCCAGCGCTGTACGAGCGATTGTTTCACGTGAAACATCGACAGAGTAATAATTGCTACCAAACTCCACTACCGTTAAGCAAATGCCATTTGAAGCAATAGAATCCCCCAATTTCACATCGCTAAAATCTAAGCCATCAGATTCGATGGCCAAGCGGATATCACCGCCCGTTGGCTGCATGGACTTTACTTTGCCAATGCTTTCTATAATTCCAGTAAACATATTAACCTCTTGGTATTTTTTATTGCCGTTAAAGGCAGCATATATTATTTGAGCCTATTATTTCATTCAAAATCAATAACGATAATCGCTATTAATATTTAAGCTATTTATAGCGCTTACTGTAAAATTAGCGTTAATAAAAAGACGCAGGGGATAAACTGTGGATAACTAGCGTTGATTTAAGAAGTAGTAGTATGAGAGTCTTGGTTTCTAAAGAGTTATCCACAATAAGTCTGTTTTTTAATAATTATTTACTACACTTAAATTATACATGTAAGTTATTGATTATAAATGACTTATAGCTTTAAAATATTATTAAAAATTACTGATAAGTTTCATGTGAAACAAAGTTATACACAGTTTCATGTGAAACCTCGATAAAACTACTTTATTTATCCACGTATAGTGTATACAGGTTTAATCTTGTGGATAAAATATTGAAAGACAAGGCATTTATAACGCCGACTATAAAGGTAATAAGGTAAGCTTAAGATCAGAACCAAGCTGCTCATGACCGTGGATATCAAAACGTAGCTGCTGCGCTAACGATAATGGATTGACAGCAACCATAGGACGCGCCTCACTCCCTAATAAGCACGGTGCTTGATAAACAATGAGCTCATCCACCAGTTGCTGTTGTAAAAAGCTCCCTGCAACGTTTGCGCCCGCCTCTATTAAGACGTCATAACAGTGATGTTCACTCACTAAGTTCTTTAATAACTCAATTAAACTTTCTTCACGCCAATAAAGAGTTTTTGGACTCTGGCATAGCTGATAGTCAGACTGTAAATCGTATTCTAATCGCCCTCGTCTATCGAGTATCACTATTTTAGGCGATGGCACATGTTCAGGATTAATACCTAGCTGACTAGAGCGTACATTTAACTGCGGATTATCAATGATGACCGTTTCACTGCCTGTGATAATAGCGCCGCTTTGCGCACGCAGTTTCTGTACATCTTCGCGCGCTGCTGTACCCGTGATCCACTTTGACTCACCGGATGCCATCGCCGTACGGCCATCAAGACTGGTAGCAATCTTAAGACTAACATAAGGCATTTGGCTACGCATCGCCTTTAAAAAACCCTTATTTAAAGCTTCTGCTTGCGCGGTTAGCACGCCGACGGTAACAGCAATGCCTGCTTGTTCTAAAAGTTTCACACCGCGACCAGCCACCTGTGGATTGGGGTCGAGACCGGCAATGACAACACGCTCCACTCCAGCTTTGATAAGACCCAAGGCACAAGGCGGTGTACGTCCGGTATGACTACAAGGCTCTAAAGTCACATAGGCGGTCGCACCGATCGCGCGCGTGCCCGCATCTTTTAAGGCGAATACCTCAGCATGCGGCTGCCCTGCTTTCGGATGAAAGCCTTGGCCGACTACTTCATCTGCTTGCACAATCACACAGCCGACCGCTGGATTGGGACGCGTGGTATACAGACCATGCTTAGCCTGCTCAACGGCGAGCATCATAAAATAGCGGTCTTTGGCGTCTTGAGAATAATTTGAGTTCGACATAAAGGCGTACTTAATAAAGGGTAGGAAACGTTTTATAATCATTCAATAAGTTAAGCAATTTTAAATTACAAAGATTGCTAAGGATTAAATTGGCTTTACCAAGATATTGATACTTACATCAGCCTATTTTTCATTTGGGCGAATATTGGCAATTTCTTGATGAAAAGCGTCGATATCTTGAAAATCACGATAGACACTGGCAAAACGTACATAAGCGACATCATCGAGCGTTTTAAGCTCACTCATAATAATCTCACCCAAAACCTTACTGCTTACCTCGCGCTCACCCATTTGGCGTACGCGCTTTTCGATACGACTAATCATCGCTTCTTGCTCATCAATAGTAATTGGGCGCTTCTGTAAGGGCAATAAAATCGAGCGGCGCAATTTATCATTGTCATAAGGCTCAATTTTGCCACTTGATTTGATAATACGCGGCATCACTACTTCTACCACTTCAAAGGTCGTAAAGCGTTCCTGACAGCTATTACATGAGCGGCGGCGCCGTACTTGCGCGCCATCAGCTGCTAGCCGTGAGTCGATAACTTTGGTATCTGACGCATTACAATATGGGCAATGCATACGCTTTTCCTTAGGTTAATAGTGAGGGCGAATATAATTATTGATAAAACTAAATTTTCTAAAAAATGATAATTTTACTATGCAGATAAAGAAGCAGACTTTTACTCGTTATTTACCAATACAAAAGCTACCAAAGATTTTTCCTAATAAATCATCAGCGCTAAATTCACCCGTAATTTCTCCCAAACTTTGCTGCGCTTGGCGTAGGCTTTCTGCCACTAACTCACCTGCTTTAAACACCGTCAGCTGCTCATGTGCTTCTACTAACGAATCAGCGGTACGTCTTAGCGCGTCCAAATGACGTGTACGGGCGATTAAGCTATTTTCTGGCGGATGAAAACCTACTTTAGCACATAAGGTTTCAACCAAATCATCAATTCCTGTGCCTGTTTCACATGAAACATTGACCTGCTCATAGCCACGATTTTTTATTTCTGCTTGTGAAGTGGCGATTCTTTCTTTACTGCTGTTATCGTTTAATAAATCGCTTTTATTGGCAATAATCAGTAAGCGCTTGGCTTCTGGCAACTCGCCAAATAGCTGTTCAGCCAGTTGTAATGGCGTGCTATCGCTTGCAAGGTCACGAGTCACGTCATAAACCATCAGCAGCATATCAGCCTGCGTAATCGCCTTACGCGCACGCTCAATACCGATACGCTCGACCGTATCTTCAGTCTCGCGCAGACCTGCAGTATCGGTTAAATGCAAGGTTAAGCCGTTAAGCACGACGGTTTCTTGCAGGGTATCGCGTGTTGTCCCAGCGACATCGGTCACGATAGCACGCTCTTGCCCTGCCAAACGATTCAACAAGCTTGATTTACCCGCATTTGGTCTGCCAGCAAGCACTACATGAATACCGTCGCGTAATAGCTGACCTTGCTTGGCGGTCGCTAGCACTTGCTGTATTTTGGATTGGGTTTGTTCAAGCTTATCTTGAATAACGCCATCAGATAAGAAATCAACGTCTTCTTCATCAGGGAAATCAATCGCCGCTTCGACGTGCAAGCGCAGATGAATCAATTGCTCAAGTAGCTGATTAATTTTTTGTGAAAACTCACCACTAAGTGAGCGAATCGCACTACTGGCAGCGGCGGCGCTGGTAGCATCAATCGCATCAGCAATGGCTTCTGCTTGTACCAAATCCAATTTGTCATTATCAAAAGCACGGTAAGAAAACTCTCCTGCGCCCGCTTGTTTTGCGCCCAATTCAAACACGCGTGCTAGCAGCTGATTTTGTAAAATCATGCCGCCGTGACCTTGTAGCTCAATCACATCTTCGCCAGTAAACGAGTGCGGACCTTTAAAGTACAGCACCAAACCTTCATCAATGGTCGTGCCATCAGCCTGATAGAAACGGCAAAAACTGGCCATACGCGGCGTGAAAGTCGACTTACCAGTAAGCTGACAAGCGATATCGTAAGCACGCGCGCCTGACAGACGAATAACCCCGACGCCACCACGCCCAAGCGGTGTAGCAATCGCCGCAATGGTCGGAAGGCCAGATATATTAGAATTTTTAGGTGATTCATCCAAATTATCGGCGGCTAGTGCCATCTTTAAAGAATCCACAATCACTCTCAATAAGCAAAAACCCCATTATAGACGGCTTAGCAGGCACTGACAAAGCAAACTTCAACGAGTAGATTATTAAAATCCTAAAGTATGGTTATATAGCTATTTTCCTTGTTTATTAACATAAGAAAAGCATTCTCTTTCATACATAAAAAAACCACCGCCGTAGCGATGGTTTTTTAGACTTGAACTTTATTTAATCCAGAACTTTGACGGTACGACGTTTTTGTTCTTCTTCAACCTTGCGGTTGATGATGTACTGCTGGGTCATACTAAATAAGTTGTTCACCGTCCAGTATAGCACCAAACCTGCGGGGAAGAACAGCATAAACGCAGTGAAGATAATCGGTAAAAACTTCATCACTTTAGCTTGCATTGGATCAGCGGGCTGCGGATTTAGTTGCTGCTGGATAAACATCGACGCACCCATTAAGAGCGGTAAAATGAACCATGGATCCATCGCTGATAAATCTTGAATCCACAGTATCCAAGGCGCATGACGCAGCTCAACACTTTCAACCAATACCCAATATAAGGCCAAGAAAATCGGCATTTGCATCAGAATAGGTAAACAACCCGCCATCGGATTGACTTTCTCTTCTTTATAAATTGCCATCATTTCTTGCGACATTTTCATGCGATCGTCGCCGTGTTCTTCTTTTAATGCCGCCAGTCTTGGGGCGATAGCCCGCATTTTCGCCATTGAGTAGTAGCTTTTATTAGATACCCACATCAAGGCGATTTTAACCAACAGCGTCAATAGAATAATTGACCAGCCCCAGTTGCCGATAACTTTATGAATACCATCCAAAATCGCAAATAATATTTTTGATATTGGCCACAGCAATCCATAATCGACGGTCTGATTCAGACCTACTGCCACTTCTTTTAGCTCAGACTGTACTTTTGGACCAGCATAGAGAGTTGCTTTTAAGGTAATTTGCTTGTTTGGTGCCACATTAACAGGTTGACTGTTAAAACCAATAAAGTAATCATTGCCCGTTTCACGGCTAAAGAACTTACCCGTAAAGTTTTCAGGCGTCCAAGCAGAAACGAAGTAATGCTGAACGATACCAACCCAACCTTCATCACTGGTCGTAGTCAACTCACCATCGTTAAATTTACCAAATTTTAACTTATTATAAGGATCTTCAGGTGTGCCCCAAGCGCCGCCCAAATACGTCGCCATGCTTAGCGCGCCTTTATCAGACATGCCGGGGTCTTTACTATCGTCACGCTTTAACTGCGCAAACATCTGTCCTTGCCAAGGATTGGCAGAAGCGTTTTGAATTTGATAGCTGATATCAATCGGATATTTATCTTGGGTGAAAGTAAAGGTCTTAGTAACCGTCACGCCATCTTTTTGATAGGTAAGTGGTACTGATAACGTTTGCTGACCTTTCTCCATCACATAATTATTGGCAGCGTGGCTATATTTGGCGCGACCTTCGGCGGTATCAATACCGTTTGGACCGATAAGACCAGACTGCGCCACATAAACGCGACCGCTATTATTTTCTAACAACACAAAAGGTTTTTCGCTATTGAGTGTGGCATCATATTGCTTTAACGCCGCATAAACGATATCCCCGCCTTCTGGATTGATTTTAATGTCATAGCGATCGGTTGTGACCGTGATTAGACCCGTATTGGTCGCAGGTGCCTCTGCCACAGCGCCCGCATCAACTGGTAGCGTTTGTGCTGGAATGTCACCTGCTGCGCCAGTGGTAGCAGGAATATCAGCACCTGCCGATGTTGACGTTTCTGGTACCGCGTCTACAGCTGGTGCATCGGCATAATCATCTCGCCATGCTAAAATCAGCAGATAAGCGGTGATTAGCATCGCAATGATGATCATCACCCGAAATATCTTTTGCATAAACCTTTCCTAGATTAAAAATTAGGGAATGAAAAATCAGGCATGTGTCATGACCACCACACAGTATCAAACCCTTTCCTTAGCAGTCATACCAGCAGTCAATCACATAAAATGTTCATCATTTTACTAAAAAACCGCTCTAAATGATACAAGCGTGTGGATAACTTGTGGGTAACCTGAAAGATATCCACAACTGCTTAGTCGATAATAAAGTTTATATCGACTTCATTAGATAATTTAGGCGAGCCACATAGCTCTTAGTATCTTTATAAACATACCAGCTTTGCGATTTATCATAAGCTGGTGTCGTCGTAGGCGATATATATTGATAATGATAAGAAGACAAAGGGAGTGGCACAAAATCGATGCCATGTCCGCCTAACGGATGACAGCTACTGATACGTTTTAATAATAGCCAACTACCCGACCAAACCCCATGCCATGCTAAAGCTTGTTTACCATAATTTGAGCAAGTTGGATAATAACGACAGCGCGCAGGTAAAATAGGGCTTATTATTCTTTGATAGAAAACAATAAAATAATAAAATATTTTATAAAAAAAATTATTTATAACTTTTAATAAGTAATACATTTTATTTTTTTTCTATTTTTTTAAAGATGTTATTAATTTCATTTATTATTTCTTTATTATTTAATTGCTTCATAGACTTTTTAACAATAAATACAATATCTTTGTTTTCTAAGTGACTTGCCTTTATACGAAACTGCTCACGAACATGGCGTTTGATTAAATTTCGTGTGACAGCCGTCGGTACTTTACGTTTGGTAATGGCCATACCGACTCGAGGCTGTTCACAATGATTGCTACGTACAAATGCCATTAAATGACTCTGATGCAGCTTGCGCTCAGGCGCGTCAAATACCTCGCGAAAGGACGAAGGCGTGAGCAGGCGCTGCGCTTTGGTAAAGCGAGCGTTAGGGGGCGCTGAAACGGTATTGGGCATAATACAACCTAATATAAGAGCTAATAACACTAGCAGAGATAATAGCGTAGAAAGAATAACAAAGTATAGAGACAAAAAAAGCGCCGATGTGGGCGCTTTTAATATATGGCTAAGTGACAGTTGTGATGCTTGACGATCGCAATCTATAAAATAATAGAAACACAACAAGCACTATCGGCCATGCTTATCGCAATCTACTGATTAATTATACAGTAAGGCGATGACGTCCTTTAGCGCGGCGACGAGCTAAGACTTGGCGGCCTTTTTTGGTTGCCATACGTGCACGGAAACCGTGAGTACGTTTACGCTTGATCACGCTTGGTTGGAATGTACGTTTCATAACTCACCTATCAAAATAATGGACTAAATTCGTAATAGCGGAGGATTATACCACCGCATAGTATTTTGGTCAATGAACTAATTTGCTCTGTTTTTATACAGATGATTTTACAACAGAGTGAGTTTTCTTATATTTATCCGTAATGAGATATTTACAGCTAAGAGATTTAGTTAAATAAACTCATATCAGTAGACCCAAATCATCTTTTAGAAAAACTATTTTGATAATCAATTTTTAAAACTTATCCACAGTTTGTGCCGAACTCTATAATAATTAACTATTAATATATATAAATATTGTTGTTATTGGGGATCGTATTATCTGAGGTTAACTTGTTTTTTTACTTTTTTATCAATACGATAGGCTATGGGTAAGGTTGTGGATAACCTGTGGGTGAAATATGGATAACTCATGATATATACTTATCCACAAAACTATCCACAGTCTTATCCACAAAAAACGAGGTATTATCCACAGGCTGTTTGTGTTAGATTAGCGCCCTACTAGATGTATGATTTTGAGTCATGTGACCATAAGATATCTTTGTTAAGACAAGAGGCTTTTTGGGGCTTAAAGTTGTTAGATTTACACTATAAAAACGACGTTCTTTTGACCGATTACCTTGGACTATGGGGTTAGTATTTTTC
>NZ_CP132596.1:0-48322 GCF_030845275.1 Psychrobacter sp. van23A
GGTTTACACCGTCGGCTTTAGCGCCGGTATGGGCACCTACTTCGTCTTCTTCTCGACGGCTCCCTGTGTGCTCATAGGCCAAGCGGAATATTCCGAGATCGGATTCAGCTTTGCCTTCGCCACTGTCGCGCTTGTAATGATCGTGACAACCCGTTTCGCGAAGTCCTTTGTCGCCAGATGGGGCATCGCAGGATGCGTGGCGCGTGGGATGGCGTTGCTTGTTTGCGGAGCGGTCCTGTTGGGGATCGGCGAACTTTACGGCTCGCCGTCATTCCTCACCTTCATCCTACCGATGTGGGTTGTCGCGGTCGGTATTGTCTTCACGGTGTCCGTTACCGCGAACGGCGCTTTGGCAGAGTTCGACGACATCGCGGGATCAGCGGTCGCGTTCTACTTCTGCGTTCAAAGCCTGATAGTCAGCATTGTCGGGACATTGGCGGTGGCACTTAAACGGTGACACAGCGTGGCCCGTGATCTGTTACGCCACGGCGATGGCGGTACTGGTTTCGTTGGGGCTGGTGCTCCTTCGGCTCCGTGGGGCTGCCACCGAGAAGTCGCCAGTCGTCTAACCGACGACTGGTAGCAGGCCCGCTCCGATGCGGCGCACTAACCATCGAAACCTCGTGAATGTCGGTATCCTGTCTGGCAGGATACCGCTCATTTCCCTTGTTCAGTTCATCGCCGTCGCCGAGCATCTGAATTTTCGGCGTGCGGCCAAGGCACTTGGTATCAGCCAGTCGAGCGTCAGCGCGCGTGTGAAAGCGCTGGAGGATAACCTTGGTGTCCTGCTATTTGAGCGCCATGCGCGGGGCGTTCGGCTAACAGACGCAGGCAGGCACTTCATGGAGCGTGTCACGGCGGGTGTCGATCAACTCGATCACGCAGTGAAGACCGCGGAGTGACGGGCACTGGCTGGCAATGTCTAGCAACGGCAGGCATTTCGGCTGAGGGTAAAAGAACTTTCCGCTAAGCGATAGACTGTATGTAAACACAGTATTGCAAGGACGCGGAACATGCCTCATGTGGCGGCCAGGACGGCCAGCCGGGATCGGGATACTGGTCGTTACCAGAGCCACCGACCCGAGCAAACCCTTCTCTATCAGATCGTTGACGAGTATTACCCGGCATTCGCTGCGCTTATGGCAGAGCAGGGAAAGGAATTGCCGGGCTATGTGCAACGGGAATTTGAAGAATTTCTCCAATGCGGGCGGCTGGAGCATGGCTTTCTACGGGTTCGCTGCGAGTCTTGCCACGCCGAGCACCTGGTCGCTTTCAGCTGTAAGCGTCGCGGTTTCTGCCCGAGCTGTGGGGCGCGGCGGATGGCCGAAAGTGCCGCCTTGCTGGTTGATGAAGTACTGCCTGAACAACCCATGCGTCAGTGGGTGTTGAGCTTCCCGTTTCAGCTGCGTTTCCTGTTTGCCAGCCGGCCCGAGATCATGGGGTGGGTGCTGGGCATCGTTTACCGCGTCATTGCCACGCACCTGGTCAAGAAAGCGGGCCATACCCACCAAGTGGCCAAGACGGGCGCGGTCACCCTGATCCAGCGTTTTGGATCGGCGCTCAATCTGAATGTTCACTTCCACATGCTGTTTCTCGACGGTGTGTATGTCGAGCAATCCCACGGCTCAGCGCGTTTCCGCTGGGTCAAGGCGCCGACCAGCCCAGAGCTCACCCAGCTGACGCACACCATCGCCCACCGGGTGGGTCGCTATCTGGAACGGCAAGGCCTGCTGGAACGGGATGTCGAAAACAGCTATCTGGCCTCGGATGCGGTGGATGACGACCCGATGACACCCTGCTGGGGCACTCGATCACTTACCGTATCGCTGTCGGTTCACAGGCGGGGCGAAAGGTGTTCACTTTGCAAACTCTGCCGACCAGTGGTGATCCGTTCGGTGACGGGATTGGCAAGGTAGCCGGGTCCAGCCTGCACGCCGGCGTGGCGGCCAGGGCCGATGAACGCAAGAAGCTCGAACGGCTGTGCCGGTACATCAGCCGCCCGGCGGTATCCGAGAAGCGGCTGTCGTTAACACGAGGCGGCAACGTGCGCTACCAGCTCAAGACGCCGTACCGGGACGGCACCACGCACGTCATTTTCGAACCATTGGATTTCATTGCAAGGCTGGCCGCCCTGGTACCGAAGCCCAGAGTCAACCTAACCCGCTTCCACGGGGTGTTCGCACCCAACAGTCGGCACCGGGCGTTGGTCACGCCGGCAAAACGGGGCAGGGGCAACAAGGTCAGGGTGGCTGATGAACCGGCAACACCAGCACAACGGCGAGCGTCGATGACATGGGCGCAACGGCTCAAGCGTGTTTTCAATATCGACATCGAGACCTGCAGCGGCTGCGGCGGCGCCATGAAAGTCATCGCCTGCATTGAAGACCCTATAGTGATCAAGCAGATCCTTGATCACCTGAAGCACAAAGCCGAAACCAGCGGGACCAGGGCGTTACCCGAAAGCCGGGCGCCACCGGCTGAGCTGCTCCTGGGTCTGTTTGACTGACGAGCCTGAAGGCCAACGATACCAATCAAAATGCTGCGTTCACAGCGCCGCGGCAGGGATCCGCCGTGCTGGTTGTCGGAAAAGGAGCCGCTAGTGGGAAAGAGGAGGGTAAATTTTCAGCGTTGCTGGCTCCCCGTCAGCCGGATTGGGTTGCATCGCAGGGGTGTCGAAAGAGTCAACTGCGGTCCAAAGCTGTTGGACTTGGGTGAAAAGGGCGTTTATTCTTCCTATACGTTCATTAGGTCATCTAGCCTTTCTTCCGCAGGTTTTGTTCTTGGTTTTTTAGGGGGTAATGTCATAGGGTTTGTCTCTTAATATCTTGTGCTAAAAGCAAATCTGATAGGGGTATCATAGCACTTAATATTGATATGCTAAAACTTAGCTCGCTGGTAGCTTCGCTATTTTAACTATCTTTTTGGTGCTTCTATAAAAAGATAAAATAAATACAATCAATAAAACATACATTATCGCACCAATCATCCATATCCAGCCATCCCAACTTGCCAGTGTTTGACCAAAAATAAAGCTAAATAATAATGGGCCGATCACCCCCGTCGTATTGGTTAAGCTGACTAGAACGCCTTGTAGCTTACCTTGGTTAGTTTGATTGACTTGAGCTGACATTAACCCCTGTAAGGCTGGTAGCGCAATACTGCCGCCGGCGAGTAAGATTAATGTAGGGTAAATCATCCAACCCTTTGTCAATAATGACAAAATAATGAATGCTGCTCCATCAACAACAAAGCCCACAATAATCGTCACTTTTTCATTGAATTTCTTGGCGATTGCGCCCGCTACAAATGCTTGGAACAAGGCATGCATGATGCCTAACCCCGCTAAAGATAGGCCGATCTCCATACTGCCCCATTGAAAACGATGTTCCGTAAATAACACCCATGTCGTTGCTGGAATTTGCCCTATCATTTGAGTCATAAAAAAGATAAATAACAATAGTATGACTGGCTTGATCACTTGCAGGAAAGGTCGCGAATTTTCTGCTGTTTCTGTGGTGTTTTTTTCAGTATTTTTGATTTTATTATCTTTAAATATCAACATAATAACTAAAAAAGAGAGCGCATTTAAAATGGCAGCAATAATAAAAGGAAGATGAGCTGAGAATTGCCCTGTAAAGCCGCCAATTGCAGGGCCAGAGATTAACCCGACACCAAAAGCCGCCCCTAAGCGTCCAAACCACTTAGTACGCTCTTGTGAAGCAGTATTGTCAGCAATAACAGAAGCGGCGACCGCACCTGTTGCGCCAGTAACTCCAGAAATTAATCGCCCAACGTATAGCATCCAAAGTGAGCTAGATAATGCAAGCAAAGTGTAATCCACAGCAGCGCCTGCAAGAGATAGTAGTAATATTGGTCGGCGCCCGAATTTATCAGACCATTTGCCAAGTAGAGGAGCAAAAAAACCTGCATGATGGCATACAGTGCCAGCAGGATACCGTAATGATTTGCTAAATTTTCAGCCGACACGTATTCACGTAACAATGTAGGCAATACAGGCATGATCAAGCCGATCCCCATAGCATCTAGGGCGGTGATCGTTAAAGCGGTGATCGCAAATTTATTCATCGTTTTTTCTCTATCATTGATAGAGTTGGAATATATCCCTATCAGTGATAGAGTGTCAATAGAAAAAAGAGAGGGCAGTATGGCGCGATTAGATAAAGAAACCATCATCACAGTGGCATTAGAGTTGCTAAATGAAGTGGGAATGGAAGGGCTGACAACGCGAAAACTAGCTCAAAAACTGGGCGTAGAGCAGCCTACACTATATTGGCATGTGAAGAACAAGCGCACATTGTTGGATGCATTATCTGTTGAAATGCTAAAGCGTAATCATCGTCATTCATTACCCGCAGTTGGGGAAACGTGGCAACAATTTTTACGTAATAATGCATTGAGCTTTCGTGATGCATTATTAAGTTACCGTGATGGCGCAAAAGTGCATTTAGGGACTCGCCCGAGTTCAGACCAATATGACACCGTAGAAATGCAGTTGCAGTTTATGGTGGACAATGGTTTTTCATTAAAATGTGGGTTATATGCAATAAGCGCGGTTGGTCATTTTACGTTAGGTTCTGTGTTAGAGCAGCAAGAACATATCGCAGCACTTAATGATAGGCAACAAATAGCAGATGATACGATGCCTCGACTATTAAAAGATGCTTTGCAAATTATGGATCAAGATGATGGCACAGAGGCTTTTTTATTTGGTTTAGAAGCATTGATTAATGGTTTCGAAAAGCAGTGATAAGGTGTCTGTGTTTTTAGGCTCGCACAATAGGGGGATTTGTGCGAGTGGTGGATTTATTTAGAACATTGTTTTTCAATTTGGCGTTTTTGTTCTACCAATTTTTTAGCTGTTGCCATCGCGAGTTGTTCATCGGCTTGCATTTTTGCTAAACACAGTATTGCAAGGACGCGGAACATGCCTCATGTGGCGGCCAGGACGGCCAGCCGGGATCGGGATACTGGTCGTTACCAGAGCCACCGACCCGAGCAAACCCTGCTCTATCGGATCGTCGAAGAATACTACCCGACGTTCGCTGCCCATTTGGCGGCGCAGGGCAGGGAACTGCCCGGCTATGTGCAACGCGAGTTTGACGACTACCTCAAATGCGGCCGTCTCGAACACGGCTTTCTGCGGGTGCGTTGTGAGTCGTGTCACGCTGAGCACCTGGTTGCGTTCAGCTGCAAACGTCGGGGCTTCTGTCCTAGTTGTGGCGCACGGCGTATGGCCGAAAGCGCCGCGCTACTGGTCGATGAGGTTCTGCCCGTACAGCCCATGCGCCAATGGGTACTCAGCTTTCCCTTTCAATTGCGCTTTCTGTTCGCCAGCCGGCCGGAGGTCATGGGCCGGGTGTTGGGCATCGTTTACCGCGTCATCGCCACGCATCTGGTCAAGAAAGCGGGCTATACCCACCAAGCGGCCAAGACCGGTGCCGTCACCCTGATCCAGCGCTTCGGCAGTGCACTGAACCTCAACATTCACTTTCACATGCTGTTCCTCGATGGCGTGTACGTTGAGCGTCCCAATGGAACAGCCCGGTTCCTCTGGGTCAGGGCGCCGACCAGCCCAGAGCTCACCCAGCTGACGCACACCATCGCCCACCGGGTGGGTCGCTATCTGGAACGGCAAGGCCTGCTGGAACGGGATGTCGAAAACAGCTATCTGGCCTCGGATGCGGTGGATGACGACCCGATGACACCCCTGCTGGGGCACTCGATCACTTACCGTATCGCTGTCGGTTCACAGGCGGGGCGAAAGGTGTTCACTTTGCAAACTCTGCCGACCAGTGGTGATCCGTTCGGTGACGGGATTGGCAAGGTAGCCGGGTCCAGCCTGCACGCCGGCGTGGCGGCCAGGGCCGATGAACGCAAGAAGCTCGAACGGCTGTGCCGGTACATCAGCCGCCCGGCGGTATCCGAGAAGCGGCTGTCGTTAACACGAGGCGGCAACGTGCGCTACCAGCTCAAGACGCCGTACCGGGACGGCACCACGCATGTGATCTTTGAGCCGCTGGACTTCATCGCAAGACTGTCGGCGTTGGTGCCGAAGCCACGTGTGAACCTTACCCGGTTTCATGGGGTGTTTGCGCCCAACAGCAAGCACCGCGCCCTGGTTACACCTGCCATGAGGGGCAAGGGGAGCAAAAAGGTCAAGGTATCGGATGAGCCGCCAACACCCGCTGGGCGGCGAGCGTCGATGAAATGGGCACAGCGGCTCAAGCGTGTATTCCAAATCGACATCGAGACTTGCAGCGAATGCGGCGGTGCCATGAAGGTGATTGCCTGTATTGAAGATCCGGTAGTGATCAAGCAGATCCTCGACCATCTGAAGCAAAAAGCCGAAACCAACGAGTCCAGCCCGTTGCCCGAGAGCCGGGCACCACCGGCTGGCCTGTCGCCGGGTCTGTTTACCTGACCCGTCCCAAACGATTCCGATCACGATGCTGCGGTAATTCAGCCGCGGCAGGGATGCGTTATGCCGGCGGCTTGGGTTGGCCCCGGCTGTCGGGAAAAACGGGTGAATTTTCGGCGGGATCGATGGCTACACGGGCCGGATTCAGAATCACCCACTGGCAAAGCAGGCCGTCATTCGCGGTCTACAGTGGCTGGACTTGGAGAAAAACGGCGTTTATTCTTCCTATACTCTTCTGATTGGATTAGTTGTTCGGGGTGCGAAAACAGTCGTAGTTCGGGGGAAAACCGAATTTTGACCCGAAACCGCAAAAAACCCGAAATGACAGTTCCTATCAGTTTCCCAATATCTTAATAATGACAATTTACCACCATCATATTCCCAAAGTGAAATATTTTGGTCGTGCCTTTTTGTATCTGTTTTATAAAAATTGGCATACTTGTTTATCTCTACATATGCAAATATGTAGTAACCTTTTTCCAATTAAGTACCCCTTTTATTTAATATCTTTGAGTTCTGCTTCTGTGGACTTTTTCTAATTTTGATTGTTCTTTTAAAAGTTTTTGATAAGAACCTTCTACAAGTTTTTTCTTGTCTTGGCATACAAATTGCTTATATGTATCGAACATTTTAATCCATTGAATATATGTCCAATCGGAAAAATTTAGTTCACTATCTAAATTGATAATTTTTTTCAAACGTTTTTGCTGTTCATAAGAAAAAATATTTTTTGTTTTTTGTTTAAAATTTAATCCTGGGGCAGTATACATATATGATAAAAAATCCCAATATTCTAACATTGTTGCTTTTTTTATATCGCAATATTCTTTTTTATGGAAATGCACAAGAACTATAGACACGTTGGGTTTTGGTTTAAAATCTGAAGGCAAAAACTCATAAGCCAGTTTTATATCATATAACGGTTTGAACATAAGTGATTTTAATGTGTCTTTATAATATGGAGTGCCTGCGTATTTTAACATTGCTTCGTACTGCATTATAATATACATATCTTGTGGCGGGTTGATTGCTGTTAGTAATCTTGTTAAGATTTCTCCCGTCATATTAAACGGTATATTAGAAAAAACTTTATAATTGCCATCAGGAAGTTTTATATTCATAAAATCTTGATTGATAAGTGTTAGTTTTTGACTATTCAAGTTTTGCTTTAAAAATTGATACAAAGAGGTGTCTAATTCAATTGCAATTACACTTTTACTTACTCTTAATAAATGTTCGGTTATTATGCCTTTTCCCGGACCTATTTCATATACAATGTCAGTATTATTTATATTGCTATTTTCAACAAGGCTACTAACTAATTTTTTATCGTGTAAGAAATTTTGTGAATCCCTAATATTTCTTTCCATAAATTCCCTTTAATTGCATAATCTTTAATAGTTTATATAATTAATTTAATATAATTGATTATAAGATGAAACGTACAGTTTGTCAACTATTGCCATTTAAATTGGACATATAGCAAGCATACAAAATAATGGTGTTTTTACATATAAAAAACTACTAATACTGGTTACAAATCTTAAACCAAATAAAAATTTGCATAAAAAAAGTTGTGATGATTATTAAATTCTTCACAACTTTTATATGTTAATATTTAACCAAAACATTAGATTTTAATATGTTTAGTATTTTACTCTCCTACCGGCTTTCTGCGGGTGCGTTGTGAGTCGTGTCACGCTGAGCACCTGGTTGCGTTCAGCTGCAAACGTCGGGGCTTCTGTCCTAGTTGTGGCGCACGGCGTATGGCCGAAAGCGCCGCGCTACTGGTCGATGAGGTTCTGCCCGTACAGCCCATGCGCCAATGGGTACTCAGCTTTCCCTTTCAATTGCGCTTTCTGTTCGCCAGCCGGCCGGAGGTCATGGGCCGGGTGTTGGGCATCGTTTACCGCGTCATCGCCACGCATCTGGTCAAGAAAGCGGGCTATACCCACCAAGCGGCCAAGACCGGTGCCGTCACCCTGATCCAGCGCTTCGGCAGTGCACTGAACCTCAACATTCACTTTCACATGCTGTTCCTCGATGGCGTGTACGTTGAGCGTCCCAATGGAACAGCCCGGTTCCTCTGGGTCAGGGCGCCGACCAGCGCCGAACTCACCCAACTGGCGCACACCATCGCCCACCGGGTCGGCCGCTATTTGGAGCGGCAAGGCCTACTGGAGCGGGATGCTGAAAACAGTTACCTGGCCTTGGATGCGGTGGATGAAGATGCGATGACTCCACTGCTGAGGCATTCCATCACGTATCGCATCGCCGTGGGGCCACAGGCAGGGCGCAAGGTGTTCACCCTGCAGACACTGCCCGCCTGCGACCCGGAAGATCAGTTTGGTGACATGCCCGGTAAGGTTGCCGGTTTCTCGCTACATGCCGGCGTAGCGGCCAAGGCCCATGAGCGCAGCAAACTCGAACGGCTGTGCCACTACATCAGCCGCCCGGCGGTGTCTGAGAAACGGCTGTCGCTCACGAAGAATGGCAACGTGCGCTACCAGCTCAAGACGCCGTACCGGGACGGCACCACGCACGTCATTTTCGAACCATTGGATTTCATTGCAAGGCTGGCCGCCCTGGTACCGAAGCCCAGAGTCAACCTAACCCGCTTCCACGGGGTGTTCGCACCCAACAGTCGGCACCGGGCGTTGGTCACGCCGGCAAAACGGGGCAGGGGCAACAAGGTCAGGGTGGCTGATGAACCGGCAACACCAGCACAACGGCGAGCGTCGATGACATGGGCGCAACGGCTCAAGCGTGTTTTCAATATCGACATCGAGACCTGCAGCGGCTGCGGCGGCGCCATGAAAGTCATCGCCTGCATTGAAGACCCTATAGTGATCAAGCAGATCCTTGATCACCTGAAGCACAAAGCCGAAACCAGCGGGACCAGGGCGTTACCCGAAAGCCGGGCGCCACCGGCTGAGCTGCTCCTGGGTCTGTTTGACTGACGAGCCTGAAGGCCAACGATACCAATCAAAATGCTGCGTTCACAGCGCCGCGGCAGGGATCCGCCGTGCTGGTTGTCGGAAAAGGAGCCGCTAGTGGGAAAGAGGAGGGTAAATTTTCAGCGTTGCTGGCTCCCCGTCAGCCGGATTGGGTTGCATCGCAGGGGTGTCGAAAGAGTCAACTGCGGTCCAAAGCTGTTGGACTTGGGTGAAAAGGGCGTTTATTCTTCCTATACGTGAACCGCATCCTACGGAATGAGTAACCCTTGCCCTATTGTGAGTAGAACGTCGTATAATTCAAACGAAAGCAGTTAATAGGTATGAAATATCACAGCACAAAAGAGCGACAGGACATGTTTAGATGATGTTATTATAAAATAATAACATCATGGATGAATAAAAAATAATTTTCTATCTTTACAACTATGTTATACTTCTATGATAAGGCTATGATGGCAAAGCCTTGGTTTTCCTAATCAAATAGTCGCCGAGATGGCTTCAATGCGACAGTAGGTCTACTGTCTCACAATTAATTCATGTATCAGATTTTTGTTCCCTGATGGGAAGTGTTATCCATACGAAAAGAATATGGGTAAAGTGTTACACCTGTATATGACATTCAGAATGTCCTGTCGGGGGAACTGGTACCAATTTAATAAAAGAAAACAGTATAGAAATGACAATCGAAGATATGCAAACATTAGCCCTAGAGCATGGGCTGAGAATTTCGGAAGAGATGAGCGTCAATGAGATGGGCATCGACTTTAGAGTTGCCTTTGTAAAGGAAGTAAACGGTGAGAACTGGGTACTCCGTATACCTCGAAGAAGCGATATGCTTGAACAAATCGAAAATGAAAGTAGAATATTGGATTTAGCCAAAAGAAACCTGTCGATCAATGTCCCTGATTGGAAAATTGTATCGGAGCGCCTAATAGCCTACCCTTTACTGGAGGATGCGCCTGCTCTGACATTCGATGCGATAACACATGAGGTTTCTTGGAACATAGATCGCGATAGCATAGCTTATGTGGAGTCTCTGGCAAAATCATTGGCCGAATTACATCGTATTACAGCTGACGATGTGAGAAAGAGCAACTTGAAAATAATGACTCCAAGTGAATTGAGGACCGAAATAGCTGACCGTATCCACTTGGTGAAATCTGAGATAGGTATCAGCGAGCCGTTGGAAAACAGATACCGTAGATGGTTGGACAATGACCCTTTGTGGCCTGAATTCACTTGTTTCATCCATGGCGATCTCTATGCAGGGCATGTCTTAACCTCGAAGGAAGGTAAGACCTCTGGTATCATAGATTGGTCTACTGCGCATATGGGTGATCCTGCACTGGACTTTTCTGGTCACGTATCGGTTTTTGGAGAGGATAGCCTGAAGAGTTTGATAACGGAGTATGCTAAACAAGGCGGAACGATATGGGATAGGCTCTACGAACAATCTATAGAGAGGGCTGCTGCAGCTCCATTAGCATATGGCGCTTTTGCGGTAGAGTGCAACGACGATAATCATATCAATGCCGCCAGAGCAGCCTTAGGTATTGTTCAATAAAATGATGTGAGGATACTTTTTTAAATGCTAAAATAGGAGTTCGATTGGTGCCACTTAAGAGTATCATTGATTTCTATTTTAGCCAGTATCCTCCACTTTTAGGAGCTCCTCGAAACTCGATTTTATGATCATCTCTTAAGATTTTGAGCCACCGCTCTACTATCTTGACAGGAACTAATAGCTCGTTTACTAAAAATGGTGCACGCTTTCCTGGATTAGTTCTTATCTGATTAAATAGTAGATTTACTCCCTCACTTACTCCCTCATTAGATTCGAAAAGTAGCTTTGATGAGACAATAACTCGAAAACCGTGCTGGAAATTTTCAAAGACAGGGGGACGCAGACCATAGGATGCGAAGCCTTCTTGGATTCGTTTGATGCCTGACCCATATTTTTCAATAAAATGCGCTTCTTTGAACGTGGCAGATATCCTTTTATTGCGCGCCCATGGCGAGTAATCTTCACGAAGAAGCTGATCAATCGTTAAGTTATCAGCTAAACCACCTGGATTGAAAAACTCTATGGAATTGTAATACACCCTGATTATGGAATCGGCAAATTAATTTGGACTTGGGTGAAAAGGGCGTTTATTCTTCCTATTACGTTGTCGGCAGCGGGCCAAAAAGGAATACGTCCATGCCCATCGAGGTGAAACCGGCTGTGAGCGCGGGTTCAAGCATATAGCCCGACAGGCGCGTATCCTTGCCGATCACGACACGATGGCGGTGGTCACCGCGACGAAAGACACGGCCAGCCGCCATGCCGACGCGCAAGGCGGTTTCCGCCGTCATCGCGCCTTCGTTGGCTTTGCCACGAATACCGTCTGTGCCGAAATATTTGCGCACCATAAGGTCGATTATCCTGTCGTCGGGTCGCCCTCAAAGGGGACATGCCTGCTGAACCGCGAATATAGAGAAATATCCCGAATGTGCAGTTAACGAATTCTTGCGGTTTCTTTCAGCGCCGCCAATACCGCCAGCCCGTCGCGCAAGGGGCGCGGCTCGTGTGTGCGGATGAAGTCAGCTCCACCTGCGGCGGCGGCAAGCTCTGCAGCGAGTGTCGCGGCCCCGACATCCCCGGACCACGGCCTGTGAGCGCGCGCAGAAAGGATTTGCGCGAAACAGACAGAAGCACCGGCAAATCGAAGCGCAGCCGCAATTCATCGAACCGCGCCAGCACCGAGAGCGAGGTTTCGGGAGCAGCCCCAGAAAAACCCCATGCCGGGATCAAGGACAAGGCGGTTGCGTTTGATACCGGCACCCGTCAGCGCCGCGATGCGCGCGTCAAAGAACGCCGCAATGTGATCCATGATGTCGCCAGCGGGTGCCTCGCGCCGATCTGCCTGCCCGTCTTGCACCGAATGCATAACGACGAGTTTGGCAGATGATTTCGCCAATTGCGGATAGAACGCAGCGTCTGGAAAACCGCGAATATCATTGAGATAGGCCACACCACGCGACAAGGCATAGGCTTGCGTCGCGGGTTGATAACTGTCGAGCGAGACGGGAATGCCATCTGCCTTGAGCGCGTCCAGCACCGGCGCGATACGCGCGATTTCTGTGTCGGACGAAACAGGCGCGGCGTCGGGATTGCTGGATGCCGGACCGAGGTCGATCACATCTGCCCCCTCGGCCATCAGCTTACGCGCCTGCGCAATGGCTGCGTCTGGCGCCAGATACCGGCCTCCATCGGAGAAACTGTCCGAGGTTATGTTGACGATGCCGAAAATGATGAGCGATTTATTCATGGGGGCTTCTCTCTGTACACGACAAAAAACAAAAAAGCTGACTAAGGACAAGGCATAATAGTAATTTTTCTTACTAACCACACTATGCCAAACCTTAATCAGCTCATAAATATATTATCGCAAAACCTAACCATGAACAAGGCAAGATTGACGTGTTTAGCCTTAATTACTCTAGCGATAATACAAGTACAAAGTAGTAACCTCAAACAAATAGCAAGAGGATTTGTCAAAGGTAGGACAAATAGTAATTACAGACGGCTACAACGCTTCTTTGCACAAGTTGACATAGACCAAGACCAGTTAGCCAAATTCATCTATCAACTCTTTGACTTAGACGAAGTCATCATCAGCATAGACAGAACCAACTGGAAATGGGGTAAAAAGAACATTAACATCTTTTTGCTCAGCGTTGTTCATCAAGGAATCGCTATTCCCTTATACTGGACCCTACTTGATAAAAAAGGTAACAGCAATAGTAATGAGAGATGTGAGCTCATACAAAAGTTCATCAACACCTTTGGCGCAGACAAAATACAGTATGTATTAGCCGATAGAGAGTTTGTTGGCAAAGAGTGGTTTCAATGGCTAAATAAAGAGCAAATAAAGTTTTGCATTCGCATCAAACACAACACCCTAGTAGCCAATCATCAGGGTAAATTGGTACAAATAAAGACATTGTTACGTCATCTATCCCCTCATGAAACGTTTATGTTAGCCAGAGTTGTTCCCGTATATGGCGTTAAAGTTCGTCTATTTGCAAAGCGTGATGCTGACAACGATTATGTCATCATAGCGACCAACAATTTAGATCATACGGATGCTATGGCTCTTTATAGCAGACGCTGGGAGATTGAAACCTTGTTTTCTTGTTTTAAAGGACGAGGGTTTAATCTTGAAGATACGCATCTTACACAGTTGGATCGGGTAAGTAAGTTAGTGGCGGTTTGTGCGCTAGCATTTTGTTGGTCATATCGCATTGGGATTAAAACTGTACAGCAGCACCCTAAAAGACGAAAGCTTAAGAAACATGGTCGACCCCAGCAAAGTTTGTTTGCTATTGGTTTGGATGTTTTGATTGATGGTTTGCGTGAGTATTTCTTTGCTGGCAATCGACGTGTGTTTGAGGTCCTAATAAGTTATTTGTCTCCTAGTCCACGACCTTTGAGACTTTGAGCATTTTTGTCGTGTACAGAAGGGGCTTCTATAATAATAATAATCGAGCATGAGTCTCATACGGATGCTCGGGTCGAAAGGGAATCCCCAGGCGAGTAACCTGTTTGCGGTGATCCATTAGCTGCAGGAGCAGAAGAGCATACATCTGGAAGCAAAGCCAGGAAAGCGGCCTATGGAGCTGTGCGGCAGCGCTCAGTAGGCAATTTTTCAAAATATTGTTAAGCCTTTTCTGAGCATGGTATTTTTCATGGTATTACCAATTAGCAGGAAAATAAGCCATTGAATATAAAAGATAAAAATGTCTTGTTTACAATAGAGTGGGAAATGGTAGTTAAGTGAATCATTTACTTCGGTTGCAACGAATCAATTATTGGGCAGTGGCTATCGTCATCATTATTTTGGCATTGTCCTAAATGTTCTTCCAAAGCGTGTTCTAACAACAACAAGTCAGCCATCTTTTTTTGTACTGCGATCAGTTTTTTATTAGCTAATTCTTGTACTTTACTACATGGACTATCGTTTAACGCAAGTAACCCTTCAATCTCATTTAGCGTAAAACCTAATTCTTGAGAACGCTTGATAAAATGTATTCTATTTACCGTTTCTTTCGGGTAATGTCTATAGCCCTGCATAGGCTTTGGTGGTTGTTTAATTAAGCCTTTGCGTTCATAAAAGCGAATTGTTTCGACATTTACACTCAGTTCTTTAGCCAACATACTTATGGTTCGTTTAGACACGTTATCAATTACCTTACTGACTTTTTGTTTACTTACTTTATATCTAATTAAAGTGACCATCAATGAATACCAGTTTAAACATCGCTAATTGATTTTGTTTTTTCTTCTATTAAATAAGTAAAGTTACCGTTGTTACAACAATATTAAACCACAACAATGTATGGTTTATCCTTTTTCATTATCAAAGTCCAAATTAGTGTTATTACATGCAGTTCTACATGAGTATACCCCAAGGGAACCAGCTATTTCACCACTCAAACGTATTAACAGACTACTTAAAGCAGACTGTTAGCATGGAACCATCTATAACAGACTTTTGAATTATAAGACTGGCTGCTGTGCTTTTTTCCTATCATTAGCCTATACCCAAAACATAAAACCTTTAAATGATAATCTATCTATCATTAGACTTTTTTATATTATTAAATGATAGTAATATCTTGTTATTATCAATGAACATTAATTATTAAGTCTAATTAATAAAGGTGGCGTTATGACCGTTCGTATTTATGTGAGAGCCAGCACTAAGGATCAAGATGCTAAGAGAGCCTTGTCTGACTTGATTAGCTTTAGCCAAAGCTATAATGATAACCATGTTGAGTATGTTGAGCATTTCAGTGGTACAAAGCTCGATAGGCCAGTATTAGCTAAGCTATTAAAGGACGCTGATCAAGGCGATATTCTGCTGGTTGAAAGCGTGGACAGATTAAGCAGGCTATCTCAAGATGATTTTGCAATTCTAAAGCAGCGTATCAAAGACAAAGGCTTGCGATTGGTGGTGGCTGATCTACCAACCACGCATACGGTAAGTAAGGGCATGACAGGTGAGATCCTAACAGTGATTAACCATATGCTGATCGACTTGTTAGCAACGATGGCAAAGCTTGATAACGATAAGCGTAGAGAGCGGATTAAGCAGGGGTTAGCGAATAGTGGTTATAAGCCCACAGGTAAGAAAGCCAATACAGTGAAACATAATCGTATTAGAGAGTTGGCCAGTCAAAATAATATGACGAAAGAGGAGATTGCTAAGGCGGTTGGTGTTGGGGTGGCTACGGTTTATCGGGTGTTAAAGCAGGGCTAGACGACACTATGTTGGATGGTCTCCTCAAATTAGCAGCCAAACTTTACCTATGTTTTACGCCAATCTCAACTTATCGTAGGCTTTTGATTTTTATAGAATTTAAAATTTTAATTGTTTTAACTGAAATGTTAAAAACTAAGTAAACCAATACCTTAGAAAAATAAGTTGAGAGTGGGGTATACCTTACTAAGTTTTAAGCCGTTTTCAGTCTGTCATGTTTAATATAGTCAAAGTATGGAGAGGTAATAAAAAGCTCTTTACCCATCCGCTTTTTCGCTGCACTGTAGTTAATATCAAACTGGTATTGCTTGAAATTTTTGTATAGTTTGCTAATTTCTGGAGTATTGTCATAGGTAAGAAGCCACGGCAAACAAGTTTCCGCCAGCTTTTTTGAAACCGAAGCATGATCTTCATGATTATAGAAGTTCGTATACAAAGATTGTCCCTTATTATAATAAGGTGGATCTATCATGAGCAAAGGTTTTGGTAATCTAAGGCTTTCTAGTTTTTCAATAAAATCAATCGCATCAAGGTTATATATATGGATTTTATTTTTAATTTTAGCAATTTGATGGACTTTTTTAATCAGAGCTGACTTATTGAAACGGCAATCCATCCTGTATGCACCATCCTGTTTTTTCCCACCTATCACACCAGCTTTTATAATGCCAGAACGGTTGGTACGATTCAGATACAAAGTAGAAAAAGCCAGATCTAATGGATCAATGCTATCTTTCAGGTTCTGGATACCTTTCTGCTTGTACCATTCTTCCATATCGAGCTTAGCTGTACTAATAAGCTGCGACAATTCCTCAGGCTGTTCAATTATACAAGCCCATAACGAAGCAATAGAGCGGTCAATGTCATTGAGATGCAGCTCATCAACTAAATTATTAACTAATAGTTTCAATGCTAAGCCACATCCACCCGCATAAGGTTCAGCATACTGACATAACTCCATATCATGACTTATCATAACATCATGAGTTATATCGTAGATACTGACTTTACCACCAGGATACCTTAGTGGGGAAATTGATCTCTTTTTCATTATTAAACCTTACTCAAGTATAGTCACAACGCATTATTTAATCGGTATATTCACATTTTGTGCAGCCGCATCGATTGCTTTACCTAAGCTTTTGATAAAATCTTCTACTAAGTGAGTGTTCTCTTCGCACCACAACTCTACAATTTTCATATCGTCAAAATAGCGAAGGTTAGCATTAAACCATTCTTTCATAGAAGCTCTATTTTTTTGTTCTTCAGGCTTCTTGTTAACGACGTGTTCACGCACATGATCAGTAGTAAAGATACCTGAGTTATTCCAAAAATCACGATAAGTTTCTATATCATTTAATCTGGACTCTATGAATTTATACAGTATCATTTCTGGGTTTCTAAGATAGGAAGCTGTATTTGGCGTAAAGTCTTTGTTACCAGGTAGAACGCAAAAATTATCGTATTGCTCTATAGTGCTTCTATTTGATGCTTTACTAGCTACATCATTATCAGCAATCAATACTGCGCTTTGAAAATAACCATCCGTTTTCACTAGTTTTGTCAATATTTCGCAACCTATTTTCAATGAAATAGGTTCAAATTCTCTACCGAATGCAGAGTCGCTATTGGTAATACCTAGAGCCTCAAGGATTTTTTCAAAAAATATTTAGCTTCATCGTCCTCAAAATAAATCTTAATTTTCGGTACAACATCTATCTCAGAACTATGATCTTTTTTCAGAAGCATATCGTTCTTTATCTTGCTATATGTAGGGTTGCTCATCGTTCTGGGTATTAATGTATCCATCAAATATATTATGCTGTCTTGTGGATTAGGATTTTTCTCTGACATGATGTCAAATATAAACTTAAGAATAGTTAGAGAGTGTGACGTAACGATTATTTGCAAATCCAAATTTCTCGCTTCCCTTTTGATCACATTCATCAGCTTCAATTGCGCTTTAGGATGAAGACCTGCCTCTATCTCATCAATGACTAGAATTCCACCTCTATATGCATCAGCTATTTGATCTTTGAGCGATTTAAAAGATGCAAATGCAGTAGCAATAGAGCTTAATGAATCTTGGCCGAGAGATATTGCCAGTGATGAATGTGTAAATTCAGGCACTAACGACTGCTTATTACTTTTAATAAAAGTGTGTGAGTATAAATTAGGATCTTCTGTCTGTTGATATGGAATCACATCATTAAAAAAACTATTTATATACTGCAACGTTGCAGCAGTTTTTTGTGTCTTTTTATAACTTATCGCTGATTTATCAAACTCCCCTATGGGGCTAATACGACTCATTCCTAAGTATATCGTTGGTAACTCTACCTTAGCTGCTTTCGATTGGGTTCCTTGCGTTCTAGGTATCAGCCTTACCCTAAGAATATAAATGAATTTTTCCTCAGGTTCTTTCGCTGACTTAGCTTCCAAATCCTCAATTTGTTTTTCAGTTAAATCTGATTTATTAACCTTGACCATAAAAGGTCTATATTGTTTCTGGTTGATAATAATTTTATGTCCAGCTGTTACAGTACAAACTTTTGTAATTTCTGTATCATCTACCTCATACACTAAGTTCCCTGTTGATGCGCCATTATTCCTTAGCGCAAAGTCACCTTGATAGTCCAAATAGAATATTTCGCTGAAATCAGAGCTAAACTTCTTATTTAATAAGGTTTTATTAGCTTTATATTCTGTCCCATTTGCAATTAGCCCAAGAATTGTAGACTTTCCTATACCGTTATGACCTGCAATCACAGTAATTCTTGGAGCAATATTAATAGTCAGATTGCGTAAATTTCTAAAGCCTTGATCATTGAAGATGACCTTTTTTAACTTCATGCTAGAATTTCCTTATCCAAATATTTATGTAGCTTGTTAGTTTTCATCATCCTACTACATTAGCAATAAAGCTATTTGCTCAGCTCTAGAAAAATGGGTAATTTTTAATCTATAAAGATTTATTTCAATGATTAATGGTTGTGTCTTTCTGACCAAGAGTACGTTTTCGAGAACTGTAATATATAGACCTCTTGCATGTGCTCAAACAGGGAAAATATATCACAGTTCTCAAAACACGTTGGGGACACATCAAACCCAACCACTAAGCAAATAATCAGGTAGTCGTTATGGCTATATTCATGGCAAGCACTAAGTCAGTAACAAGAGCAAAAGGACAAAGTTTTAAACCGCCCCAACTACATCGTAATCTGGTTTACTGTAGTCAGACTGTGATACCTGACGGCATTGAATTATCTTTATAGCATATTCGAAATTAAATAATTCATACATAAACTATGTCTGAGTATAACTAAACCACCCTATTCTTCTTAAAGTTCTCAGCCTGCTCAAATATCTCTTTATAGACCTCTTTGGAATCAACAGGTGGATATCCCCACTCATCGAGAAGCACCATCAAATCAAACTGTAGCTCCGCTTTGATGTCGTCGCGTTTGTTCCAGTCGGTGTATTTGGCTTTCTCATCGATAAGCTTTTTCACTTCTTTAGACAGCTCAAGCAGTTTGTCTTCAGGATAGGTAAAATCGTACTTATGCGCCAGTGACAGCAGGATGTCGTAAAACGCCTTTTCTTCAAAGTCGATACCCATCTCACCAAACGACGCCATCTCTTCGCGCAGCTCGTGATACAGCTTGATGATCTCATCAGAGAAATCGCCAATGACTTCAGCGCGTAGTACATCTTGCTCGTCACGGTCGTTATATTTCTCAACCAAGGCATTCATCTTCTTACTGAAATCGACGCCCTTAACCTTATTGGTCTTTTTCAGCTCACCAATGGCTTTAGCCAGTAGCTGCTGTAGTAGCTCTAACTTGGTATTAGGCTGTTTAATCACCTCAAGCTTGGCTAGGTAGTCTTCATCGAAGATATCAATCTCACCGTCGGTATTATCACCGAGCTTAAAGATTTCTTCCACCCCATCACTAAGTAGCGCGTCTTTCACTAGGTCACGTACCTTTTGGTTCATCTGCTCGACGTCAGGAGCGCCACCAGTAGTGATTTTAAAGATGATGGTACGAATGGCTAGGTAGTAATGAATCTTGTCCTTGTGCGCTTTTGTGAGCTCACTGCTACCGACGCAAATGTCATAGGCAGACTTCAAACGCTTGGCTAAATCCATAAAACGTTTTTCTAGCTTTTTAGATTGCAGCGCAAAATCAGCCGCCGCGTTTAAGCAATTAAGTTGCTGCAGTGGTGTGCCATTAAAGTACAGGCTAGAGTCAAACTTATGGTAAACCGTATCCAATAGATTCAAATGGTCTTTTACCACCACCACTGACTTTTGGATATCTTCTAGGTTTTGAATCTGACCGCCAGTGTAATGCGAGAGCGCCAGGTTCATCTGCTTTTTGATGCCGATATAGTCCACCACTAAGCCGCTTTCTTTACCTTCAAACTTACGGTTGACCCGTGAGATGGTTTGAATCAGGCTATGCTTTTGCAAAGGTTTATCAATGTAGATGGTATCGAGAAAAGGTACGTCAAAGCCTGTGAGCCACATATCGACGACGATGGCGATTTTAAAGTTCGATTTGCCGTTTTTAAACTGACGATCTAGCTCTTTGCGGTAGTCTTTATTACCAAGATTATCCCACATGCCTTTTGCGTCATCCTTGTTACGAGTCATAATCATCTTGACGCGCTCCATAGGTTTAACTTTTTCTTGTCGCTTTCAGATAAGGTTGAACCTTCTTCGCACGCTCGTACCTCATCCCATTCAGGACGCAGCTCTATGATGTCTTTATATAACTGATAGGCGGCTTCACGGCTGCTACAGACAAACATCGCCTTGCCTTTTTGTGTGGTGCCCTCAGCGACTCGTGCTTCATAATGCTGAACAAAGTCTTCAGCAATGGCTCTAATGCGGTCAGGGTCACCAAGAATGGTAGACATGCTCGCCATGGCTTTTTTGCTTTTCTCGATCTGATACTCATTAGCACCAGCGTCGGCGCTTTGTTGATAGTATTTTTCGACTTCATCAAGCTGCTTGCTATCGAGCAGTACTTTGGCGGCGCGACCTTCATAGACGATACGCACGGTGATTTCATCGAATACCGATTCAACCATGGTGTAGCTATCAACGACTGCGCCGAAGACATCAAGGGTGGCATCAATCGGCGTGCCCGTGAAGCCGACGTATGTGGCATTGGGTAATGAGTCATGCAAGTATTTAGCGAAGCCGTAGGTCTTTTTGACGCCATCTTCGGTAACGGTGATTTTTTGCTGAAGGTTGATTTGGCTACGGTGCGCTTCATCAGAGATACAGATGACGTTGGTACGCTCTGTCAGTAGTGCTAAGTCTTCGGTAAACTTGTGAATGGTGGTTAGGAATACGCCGCCACTCTTACGCCCTTTGAGCTCTTCTCTTAGCTCAGCACGACTCTCGACACTGATGATATTCTCATCACCGATATAGGTCTTGGCATTGGTAAAGGTTTTGGATAACTGATCATCCAAATCGGTGCGGTCAGTGATTAAGATAATGGTTGGACTACCAAGCGCCGCGTCTTTCATTAGCAGACGGGCTAAGAACAGCATGGTAAAGCTTTTACCACAGCCAGTCGCGCCAAAGTACGTACCGCCTTTACCGTCACGTAAGCCATTATCGTCAATTAAGTTGCCATGACTATCGAGCTGTTTCATGTGCTGCTTGATGTTGGCGTATAGCTTGGTGGCAGCATAATACTGCGGATAACGACAAACGATTTTTTCTTCCTTGCTTGATTTGTCAGGTATGTAAATAAAATTACGGATAACATCCAGCAAACGTGCTTTATCAAATAAACCGCTCATCATGGTTAGCAGTGAATGAATGCCGTCTTTCTCTAACTTCTCATCGCCTGTGACTTTGCGCCAAGAGTAGAAGAACTCATAAGGCGCAAAGAATGAACCCATTTTTGAGTTGACCCCATCACTAATGACACATAGGGCGTTGTATTTAAACAGCTCTGGAATATCGCGCTTATAACGGGTGGTCAGCTGGGTATAGGCATCAAACATGGTGGCATCTTCACGGATGCTGCTCTTAAATTCAAACACCCCCAGTGGTAAGCCGTTGATATAGAGAATGCCATCAGGAATACGTAGCTCAAAGCCTTGTATCTCCATCTGATTGACGATGCGAAAGCGATTGTTATCGAGTGCTTCATAGTCAATCAGCTGGATGTATAAGTCTTTTTGGGTATATTCCTCACGCTTGAGTGTGAAGCCATCAGCAATAAGCTTCATAATGGCTTTATTGGTATCGTACAAATCAGACGCAGGAAGGTACTCAAGCTTATGAATGATGGACTCAATCTCGTACTCTGTGATCAAGTCATCTCTATAACGGGTGGCTAAAAACTGTCGAAGATCAGACTTAATCAGCACATCGTCAGGATTACGATCAAGTGCTTCACCAACCGTATGTGGATAGCCCTCAGCTGCTAGTAGTTCGATAATGGCCTGTTCAAGTCGGTCTTCAGTAAATTTCAATGGTAAGTCCTTTTTATTATTCTGTATTATCTTTCTCGATAACTAATACGCCAGTCCACGGCTAAACCAAAGCTAAATTATTCATAAGCCTTTTTCACCGGATTGAACTTCACAATCTTGCTGTAATTGACACTATTGATACGCTCATAGTCGTCAGTAGGTTTATCGCCTTTATAAGTCAATTTAATAGGATAATAAGTAGTGTTTTCAGGTATGACTTTAAAAGCAACATCATAGCTGTAGTACAGAGGTGAGTCTTCCTCGTAATTTCCGGCATTGTTTGAGCCAGCATCACCTAACGTATATATATTGATAAAGTCATTTTCAGGTAAGAACAATACATCCCACCAGCTATCCGTTGTCCCAGTAGAGGTATAACCATTCATAAATATACTGCCCATTAGGTTTTTCCCCAACGGCTGTAGGCCGTTCTGAATATCTTCGGCATAAAGTCCAACTCGCCCCCAGCTAGTAGAAAACTCCACATCGTTTGGTGTTTTACTTACCAATTGAAACTGGCCATTATTTAGCTTTTGAAAACTGTATAAATCAGCTGTTGCACCACAAACATGGCAAGAAACCAATGAACCATTATTGACTTGAACTTTTTCGATGATGGTCAAATAACGTGGCTCACCTACTACGTTTTTATAAGGCAATACTGGATGCATTAAAGCAACTGTTCTCTCTCCATCGCTATCAATACTGTCTAAACCAATATTTGGCATCGACTCAATATATTCATCATCAATAAACTCATAACCCATACGCCCACTATAAAACTCACGCATAACCTCTTTAAAGCTCAAGTCTTTGATTTTGACCTGAGCCATTTGACTGGCAGAGAAAGCAGGAGCGGCAGCCATTGCAGGAGTTACTGATAAAGCACCTAAACTAAACGCCAAACTAAGTAAAAGCTTCTTCATCTTAAACTCCATTAATGATTATATTTTTGGGATAAACGTTTACTGTCAAAAGCTATATAGCTTCATCCACCAGTGCCACAGCGTCTGCAATACGTAGCTCACCTGACATAAACTTAGGTAGAAGCGTGTCGCGAAGCTTAGCGAGGGTGATATTTTGCTGAATATTGAAGGCGCTTTTATCTGAATAACTCAAAAACGACTTTTCAACAAATTCCTGTAACTTTATAGGAGGAACACATACAACTAATTCTCCTAAATGAACTCTACTTAATTCGGTCTGCCCAGTACTTCCTAAACCCATCGACTCAACTAATGGTTCAATGGATAGCATCAACCTGCCAAACGTATAAGGTTTCACTAACTCAGTGTTAGGTCTAACTATTGTTACATGAGAATCCACGACAGCTGGTTCATCTAAATAAAGAACTTGAGCCATTCGTCCTAAGGTTCCAACGCCTGTTGAATTCACAACAACATCTCCAACCTCAAGGTGGCGACCTTCTACTTTTCTAAGACTTTCGTCATTCAGCCTACATACCGAATAATCTATACTATAATTTCTAATACATCTCTGATTAACAACTCTGACACCATCAACTTCAGTGTATTTTGGGGAAATACCACGGCGTAGTTCTGTAGTTAAGTCATCTAAAGTTGAAGCACCCCACCCCTTCGGAATCCATCCCATATCTTCCGTAAACTCAAACTCATCAGGAAATAAAGCCTGAATATCTGAATTATCTTTTTTCTTAATGCCTTTACGTTGCTCGGCACGTTCAGCCGCCTTTTTTTGTAAGGCATCAGGAATAGCATTACCAGCCGCAAGCGCATTATCAATCACCGGATCAAAATCAACAAACCAGCTTTTAAACAACGCCTGCGCCATCGCTTCTAGCGTTTCGTTCATTTGACGGTTAAGTTCGATTTTGTCATCTAAAGTTCCAAGAATATGAGCGATAGTTTTTTGCTCGGTGACTGAAGGAACTTTTATTTCGACTCTTTTAATGTCACGAATGGGAAGTTGTGGTTGTGCGCTTCCTGATTGAAGAGCAATAACTTGATCTTCAAATAATTTAGAACGGAGAAATAAATACAAGTAGCGTGGTAATATCTTAGTATCGTCAGACCTTAATATAACCATGCCTGAATTAATACGGATGTGATCAAAAGGAATAGAGCTATCATAATAAGCAACATTTCCAACAGTGCCACGAGTTGTTAATACCACATCTTCCCTTTGAAGCTTTCCTTTTCTTAATAGCTGATCTCTTTCTGAGGAAATAAATTCTGTAGATGAGAATTTAAACCCATCTTTAGTCACATTTCCTGTGTTTAGAAAAAGACAATATCCAGACTCAGTGAATTCTGATTTTTTTGGATAATTCTTTCCTCTATCTCCATCTAGAATTTCAATTGAGGACTCTTCAAATGTAGTTGTCTTCCAATCACTCGCCATAACCCAACACCTCCAAGTTCTGACGAATAGTCTCATCTAGCTTTTCAGATTCTTGCATCTGTCTATATAGCGTTTTGCTAAGCTCAAACATTTTAGTCTCAAACGGAATGCCATCGTCTTCTATTGCCGCAGCACCGACATAACGCCCAGGCGTCAGCACATAATCATTGGCTTTGATATCGTCAAGCGTAGCTGATTTACAGTAGCCTGCTTCGTCTGCGTAGGCTTCATAGCCGCCAGCTTCTTTCTCACCGCGCCATGCATGATACGTCTTGGCAATCGCCTCGATGTCATCAGTAGTAAATTCTTTATGCGTACGATCAACCATACTACCGATAGCACGCGCATCGATGAATAGCGTCTCACCGCTACGATTACGCAGCCCTTTTGCTTTACTATCAGCGGAGGTGGCGGCTTTGTCTTTACTGATGAACCATAAGCACACCGGAATCTGCGTGGTATAAAACAGTTGACCTGGTAGCGCAATCATACAATCGACTAAATCGTTTTCGATGATTTGCTGGCGTATCTCACCCTCACCACTGGTAGTGGTAGACATTGAGCCGTTTGCCAGTACGAAACCAGCAGTCCCATGCTCAGAGAGCTTAGATATCATGTGCAATATCCATGCATAGTTGGCATTGCCCGTAGGCGGCGTCGGATACCCTGCCCAGCGTGGATCATCGACCAGCTCATCAGAGGCGCGCCAATCCTTTTGGTTAAACGGTGGGTTTGCCATGATGAAGTCCGCTTTGAGGTCTTCATGCTGATCTTTAAAGAACGTATCGGCTGCCACATCGCCCAAGTTGCTAGAGATACCACGAATAGCAAGGTTCATCTTAGCGAGCTTGTAGGTCGTGCTGGTATACTCTTGCCCATAGATAGACACGTCTTTGGTATTGCCGTGGTGACTCTCAATGAACTTAATCGACTGCACGAACATACCGCCCGAACCGCAGCACGGATCATAGATTTTGCCTTGATACGGCTCAACCATTTCAGCAATTAGATTAACCACAGACTTAGGCGTATAGAACTCACCACCGCCCTTGCCTTCAGTCGCGGCAAACTTACCCAAGAAATACTCGTACACGCGCCCTACCGTGTCTTCTTCTGGATTACCGATGGTGTCGATGTTATTGACGACATCAATCAAAGCGGCAAGCTTACTGGCAGTTAAGCCAAGACGAGAGAAGTAGTTATCCGGCAATGCGCCCTTCAATGATTGGTTAGTCTTTTCAATCGTGCTAAGTGCCGTATCGATTTTAAGGGCAATATCTTCTTGCTTGGCATTCTGCTGGATAAAGCTCCAACGGCTCTCTTCTGGCAAATAGAAGACGTTGTCTTTGGTATAAGCTTGCACCATGTCGATGTGCTTCTCATAGCCCGTATCGATGAGCTTCTGTCTTTGCTGCTCAAAGGTATCGCTGATGAATTTCAAGAAAATCAGGCTTAAAACAATGTGCTTATATTCTGATGATTCGACGCTACCTCGTAGCTTGTTGGCAGCATCCCAAAGGGCTTCTTCAAAGCGACCATCTTTTATGTTGTCGTTCTTATTTGCAGGTGTTTTAGCCATGTTTTTTTGTTCTCTATGTTCTGAGGGGCAGTATTAGTTAAAGTTTGAATTCAGTTAGCCAGTTGTTTTAATAGATATTTATAAAGCTAACCTGTAGAAATATCGGACTAAAACAAATCTAACCTGTAAAAAGTACAATCCTTCTACAGGTTAGGTAGTAAAAGATGGTTTCTAAATAGCGCATAGATAGCTTAACAGTAACAGATCAACAATAAAAATAGTCATCATTAGTCTGTCGCTAAAAAAATACTGGCTGAGTGGGTGTTGAAAAAATCAGCTCTAAAATCCTATAACCGATATAGATTTTATGTCTTATGCTTATCGCTCAACCAACTTTTCCTCAATCATCTCAGTCAACAGCTCAGTAACCGTTTTGCGGCTCTCAAGCGCATACCGTTTGAGTGCAACATGCTTATCTTCATCTAGATTGAAATTCACTCGTACCGTCTTTTTGGAACTATCCGTCACATCTGATAGCGCTAACTGATCCTTAACGTTCTTACTAGGACGACCTGCTGATAAACTCATGACTTACTCCTCACCAAAAAATATTTGAATCTCACTGACCAATGCGGTTATCTCTTGTATCGCATTGCTACTAGGCGATTCGGTATCAAATACTGTCTTACCAAGGGCAGCACTATTAGGATAAGCAACTCGCTGCATCACTCTGGTCTCTAATACCGGAATATTATAATCAAGCAGCGCGGTTGCAACCTCTTTACCAATATTGGTATTTTGAATGGCGCGTGAGACAACAAAGGCTGCCTTTAGTTGGCCATCCATCATCTCAATACGCTGCTGCACTAAATCAACCAAATCGCTGGTCGCCCAGATATCATAGGGGCTCGGCTGCACCGGAATCAATATAAAATCAGCCGCTTTTATAGCAGAAATAGCCAGACTAGTAGCTTGCGGCGATCCATCGATCACCACATAATCTTTATCAGAGACGTTTTTTAAATCTTTATCAAGTGTTGGTCTGTCGAGCCCGATCACTGGTACCGGATTGTCTTCATCAACTGCTCTCCAGTCACGCGCACTGCCCTGTTGGTCGCTATCTACCAGCAGCACACTATGACCTTTTAGCTGTAGTCCCCGTGCTAAATGCGTTGCAATGGTGGTCTTACCGCTGCCGCCCTTCTGATTCAATACCGCAATTACCTTCATAAATACAGATCCCTGTAGTATATATTAAGTATATAAGTATATAAGTATATAAGTATATAAGTATATAAGTATATAAGTATATAAGTATATAAGTATATAAGTATATAAGTATATAAGTATATAAGTATATAAGTATATAAGTATATAAGTATATAAGTATATAAGTATATAAGTATATAAGTATATAAGTATATAAGTATATAAGTATAACTAAAAATGTACGTCACATCACTACTAATAGCAATACTTCATAGTAAAAATAGCATCGCCTTTTCTAACTAGCGCATATCCATCATGATAGACGTCCTGTATCAAAGACAGCATAATAAACTGCCTACTACTAGGTAAATTGCCGCTATTGGATATCAATTTGAGCTACTAAAAGGAATACTTTAGCCGCTCATATTCGTTATAATCCGCTCACCAATCAAAAACCACTAATCGTTAATGAGGAAACCATTATGGTGAAGTGTCACTTATCGACCATCATGGGCGAAAGACGCCTTAAAATTGCCGATGTCGCAAGAGATACTGGTATCAATCGTGGCACCATTACTCGCATGTATCATGAAGAAGCCACCCGAGTTGATCTAGATGTCATCGAGTCTTTATGCACGTATCTTAGAATCAATGTTGGTGATTTATATGAAATCATAAATGAGGACAGCAGTGAATCACCTGAGTGAACACCTTCGCTCATAAGACATTATCACCTTTAAAAGTATAAAAAGACCTATAGAAGGTCATTTTCTCTTGCAATAGATTAAAATGTAGGTATAATTTGACCTGTAGGAAGTCATTTTATCCATTATTTACACACAATAATCTGCAGGAGAATACTAATGAATAACAATCTATCGCGGCTCAACAGCTGCACATGGTTTAGCGAACAGACTAAAGCCTTAGCTTCTCAGCTGTTATCAAGCTTACAAATACAGCAAGGCGTACAGCTGGCATCATTACTGGGTGTTGACTCTATTCTTTATAATGATGAAGCGGTTTATGTCTGGGTACAACGACAGCTGGATGATGGTCTTATCGTTGACGACTACACTTTAAGCATCCTTGAAACCGCCTTTATAGATTTGGTCACAGCTTATACTGACCAAGCAGCCTAATCGTTTTAGCTGATATTCACAGATATCTTGTTCGACAAGAAACAACAATCTTTAAAGCCAGATAAAGTTTCATTATCTGGCTTTTTTCTGATATGGTTATAAAAATTTAACAGACGCTATACTAATGTCTTTTTAATATAGACAAAGATAACGGCAGTCAACCAAACCTTTTTTCATTGATATATGTTTTAGAAGACTCATTTTTGACCAAGGCCATCTGCTACCAGTATCTAGCCTAAAAATGCCCGTACAATTATCTACGCTACCCTAACCCTATAAAGGCCTCTTTGGGGAGTATGGTTCACTATTACCATAAACCTTTACTCAGTCGGTTTTGCGCGAGTCGACCCAGCTATTTTATAATAAACAAAGCCTTTTTCATCTCTCAAAAAGCTTTTACTGTCTGCTCTGACACACCAGCTGATCACATCAGGCTGATCTTTATTAACATCACAAGCCAAAATAAACTGCGCACTTTGAGCATTATTAAAGGCCTGTTTCCAACCCGTTTCAAGCTCATCGATGCCGCGCTGTAGCTCTGCTTGCTGCTGTCTCATCTCTGCAATCTTATCAAAGCTTGGTACATACCAAAATATCAGGGCCATAAGGCTCATTACCACTGCTGCCGTACACGCAGCGGCTACTGCTGCTATCCTTTTAATACTCATGGACTCAATAGACTTGTAAATCTTACCCAAGTCTTCATCAGCATCCTCTTTTACTTCTCCAATCCGCTTTTTTGTAGCGGTCTCAAAATCCTTGATATCTTGAACAATCTGCTCATGACCGGCTTGATACTGACTGGTGAATAGCGCAAGACTGTCCGCACTAGCGCCAAGCTTATCAGCCACCGCTTGCATGGCATTCACTTTCGCCTCTATGCTGTCGTTTTTAGCAGTGATGACCGCCTGTACAGCCGTATCAATCTGCTGTTTCATATTGGTGATGATGTCCGCTATTTTGTCATCATAACGGCTCGGCATCTCAGTGTCAGTAAAGGTAGTCACTGCCGCTTGTAGCTGTTCTAACACCAGATTCTGATACTGACTCAATGCTTCTGAGGCACTGTTTGCGCTACCATCCAGCTTTTGAGTAACGGCAGTCATCTCCTCTATCTTGGCATCAATATGGCCAAGCGATTGATCAAGGCGCGTTGCCACCGCATCATCGGCTTGTCCAATCAATGCTCGCAGCGCTTCGATCACAGGTTTGAGTCTGGTCACGAGATTAATAAGCTCATCGTGAATGTCGTACTCATTGCTATTGTCTTTATTCATAGGATACTCATTATCATAATGCCGCCTAAAATGGGCGTGGAGATGAATAGCGGCGTGTTTGTGCTTGTTCATGCGCTTGGATGGCGCTCTTCGTTTTTTGCAGGTGATCTGTCACAGTTTGCGTGAGCGTTGCCCCACCTATGGTGATAGCGGGAACATGCTCAAAGCGCTCATTGATCTTCGTTAACACCTCGACCTTATCTTGATTGTCAGACAAGCGCTCAAGCTGTTGCCATAGCGTCGTTGCTGCTTCCCGCACCTGCGATGCAGCTTTTTTGGCATCAGTGTCTCGTAAATTCTTTTGTAGCACGGTAAAGCTGTCAGTGCGTTTTAGAGTGGTAAATATAAATGCTTGCGCGGCAACTGCCTCAGCCGCGTTAATCACTTCGATCGATGCATCAATGACCTTAAAATCAAGGCTATCAACGCGGTCACGCACTCTTACCAATAAATTGTCAAATCGATTTCGATATGCTTTGGTCTCATTGATTCGCTGACGCTTAAGAGATGCCTGCTGCCGCCTCTGTTGTAAGGTTGCTCGCCGCCTGATCAAAGCCTCCTCTCGTGCGCGCTCAGCCTCTTCCTTAAGCAGTGCCTGTTCATGATCGTTAATGAGGCGCTGATGCAGCGCCATCATACGGTTACGCCAGTCCTCAAGCCGATCTGCATTTAGTTGAGTGGTCTTGGTTTGAGTAATCTCATCGTATAAATCATTATCTTGCACGATTACTGCTTCACTTTGATCAAGCAAATCGATACGCTGCTCATAAAACGGCGATAGGCGCTGATAGGTTTTCTGACTGGTATTAATTTGCTGCTTTAACTGTTTGATGTCGTTATCATTGGCAGTCTTAAACGCTTTAATATCGGCAGCCAAGGCCGTCAAACGAGTGTCAGTATCCGCGTCTATCTCTACCGCTTTTAATGTACTGAGCGCCTCACGTTCTTTTTCAAGGTACTTAAATCGCTCAATATCCAGATCTGCAAATGCAGCAAACTTATGATAAGTATCCATGTTATTGGTGACGTCTATGTCTTGTAGATCCGCAAACGCTTGATCCCACTGTAAGGATAAGTCGGATTTTTCAATATCAATCTCATCAAGTGCTTTAAAGCCAGTCGCCAGTTTATTCAGCTTTGCGGCAAAGGGTTTTAGGGTGGCCTTCAACCCTTTGTAGTCAGCAATGACTTCATTATTAAGCGGGATCAGCTTTTCTAGCATCGCTTTATTATTCAGCACTATTTTATCAATCTGTGACAGCTGCTTCTCAAGATTGGTAACGGCGCGGCGCGTTTGTAGGGTATCATCTTGTCTAAACTCCTCAACCAACGCTAAAGCCGCCTTTAGTGCCTCACTTTGCTCTTTTGTGCTTATCTGCCTGGCAAGCTCAATCATTTTTTGGCGGGACGTGCTGTAATCCTGTCCCACCTCTTCGGTGAACCGCGGTGTGCTTTTAATATTTTCGTCAATGGTGATGGTCTGTTTGGACTGGTGCGCTAACTCTTCATGCAGCCTATCAATGGTTGAAAATAAGGCGCTGCGCACCATCTTTTTTTGCTTTTCAAAATCGTCTGAGATCACTAAAAGCTCATCAAGTGTTTGATCATTGGCCGCATCACTATGAGACTGACTGTCCTCTTTAGGAGTAGGGGTGTAAGTTCAGCGGCGGGATCTACCAAGCGAATGTTACTAAGTTCAAATCGTGCAAAGGGTTTACGTTTTTTATAATGTACTGTAACGCCATCAATCTCTTGTACGTTGCTCTCAAGATCAATACGACCCTTGTCGTCATACTCAATTACTAAACCATTTTCTTCGATGTAGGCGTTGATCTCATCAATCGTCTCGTTGTACTCATGAATCACTGAACGCTTACCTTTTAAGATATCCTTATACAATGACTTGCCCAGTTTCATTTTTGGTAAACGATTAATGCCCTGCTCACGGTATGATTTCTCACTGATACTTTTATTCTCAGGCAATAGCTTATTAGCCATATCCGCCCAAAGTTGGCGTTGATATTTAAGCTCATCACCGCGCCCATTTAGTCCTTTGGATAACCGCTCCTCCGTTGACCACTGCAACCAATTCTTGCGTGCTGATAAAGCATAACCCTCAACATCCGCTACTATCTCACGGCTTGAGAGTAAAATATGGGCATGAAAGTTACGACTGGTCAGCTCAACCACTTCAACCTCCCCCACATGTTTCTCGTGACTGTGGGGCCGATGAATGGCCACATCGACAAGCACGTTATAGCGATCAGATAAGGTTTGAGCGTAGCGCTCGGCCAGAACTATACGCTGATCCGCGGTGATCCCATCAGGAAACATCACATCAATCTCAGTACCCAATTGCGCGTTTTTACGAGTCTCAATGCGTTCGATATCATTCCAAAAACCCTCACGTGTCACTGCTAGATTCCCAGCAAGAGTTGGCGTTATCAACGCCGTATGCATCACATTTTTCTCAATAACTTGCGTGTATTTAGTACCATCACTGTCCACTAAATTTAAGATTTTGTCTTTAGCTTTACTGGTGTAATCATGTATCTCTCCCAACTGCTTATCGATCAGTTTTGAGCCAGAATTATAGGCAGATTTTGCCAACACACTATGATTTTTCGCTTTGCTAACAGCGCTAACCGACAGATGAAACCCTTTATTATTCATAGCAAAAAACCCGGAATTGAAAAATGTTTTTTTGGGGGTTGTAGGGGGTTCGCCCCCTGCCGAACGACGGAGTTTATGTAAAAAAATAGTACCCCTTGTGGGTCTTTTTTACATAAACTCCTAAGTTCGCTCTTAACAGAGGGTTAAAATACTACTGCGCCCACGAAAAGATGTGGTCTTGTGTATTTTACTACCTTGCATACCTTTGTGTGTACTGCTAGGATCAACTCTATCATAGTTAGCTGAAAAAGGATGAGATAATGTCAGTAATATCAGATGATCTATTCGCAGATAAGATCAAGCAGTTGCAGGCTCTTAAAAAAGAGATTGATCAGGACAGGCTTGAAGCACATAAAATATTAGGGGAGTGGTTGGCCAACGCATTAGACGATGATGACAATCATGAACTGCAAGCTATTTTTTTAGACGCACACGATAATGAAAATTACGTTCGTTTAAAAAAGCACCGTGAGTTTTTGAAAGCAATTGCCAATAAAATACAAAGTAAAGCTGAGGTGGTACCAAGCAGCTTTACACCGCCTAAAAGCAGTCACAACAGTGATCACGGTTCATTGTTTGATGATGATTCATCAGCACAGTAGCTGCTAGAAATCGCTTAATTGACGGTACAGCTGGATCGTCTGCTAATTAGCGAAAGGTTAGGAGACGATTATCGGCTGTTTTAAGCGTTTTAGAACAGCTTTAGCTACCATCGTATCGAACAGAGTGTAAAACACATATAAGAGTGGTTTTTAGGCTTTTTGGCAACGATTTAAAAGGAGTTTACAGAGGTATCGATAATGGCTACTGAAAATGAAGACAAACTATCTACAAAAAATGAGACTGATATTGAGAATGTGAAAACAGGGTTGTCCAGAATGACAGATGAAGATATTCAAAATATCTTTGACCATGCTTTTGAAGATTTTCAAAGATCCAAGCTTGATCCGAACTATGTGAACGAGGATTAACATCAAGTAAATGGACAATTGCATTCTGGGCTACTGATAAGTTTTATAAGTGATTGGTCGCTCATATTATCATCTCAAATCCGTCAGTTCTTGAGCTTTTTTCCTATTATTTAATATAAAAACATATTTTTTACTTTTAAAGACTTTTAAAGACTTTTAGGACGCTCTCAGACCTTACCAATTAAGGGCTTCAAGATCTATAAAGCTACAATCAGCTAGGTTAATGCTACAATCAGCTAGGTTAATGCTACAATCAGCTAGGTTAAAAGCTACAATCAGCAGGTATTATGCTACAATTAGATAGATTTGAGCATTAAGGCGTAGATATGACTAACCAAGTTGGTTTATATGAGAAGAAATACCCTGCAAATTGGGTTGTTATGCAAAATCGTATTCTACAAGCGTTTTATGAAATGACACTTGATGAAAAACGGTTGCTGTTGCTTGCTAGTTCAGTAGTGCGTTTGATAGATGCCACTGAAAAAGACACTATAGAGATAACCGCGAAAGCATTTGCAGAGGCTTGCAACATTCAAGTGGATTCTGCTTATACTCAATTAAAAGATGCTAGTGAAACGATGATGAGGCGATTTTTTAGCTATAGAAATGAACGCGGTAGCCGTGTCAATGTACAGTGGGTCATCAGATCAATATATGAAGATGGCTATGTGTCTCTATGTTTTACAGATGAAGTGCTACTGATGTTGAAGGTTTTTGATGAAAATAATCCATTCACTAAATATAAAAAAGAAGATGTACTTAAACTGAAGGGTGAATATTCAATAGATATATACCATCTGGCCAAAAAACATGAGGCAATGAGCTCGTGGACAATGTCACTTGAAGAAATTAGAGAGGAGCTAGCTCTTTCTAAATCTTACGAACGTATTAACAACCTAAAAGTCGAGTCATCAACCCAAGCGTTGAAGAAATAACAGAAAAGTCAGATATTAAAATCACCTATGAAAACGTTAAACGTGGTCGTACCGTCACAGGACTAAAATTTAATGTCAAAGCTAAGCCCACCAAGAAAAAAAGTCTGGAGGACTTAAATCAGAATAATGAGAATAGAGATATACCATCCTTAACCGTCAAACAGATCGACCGTTTTGCGCCTCTATTGGCTAACTATGCCCCATTTGGTAGCTATGCGCCTTCAGGAAAAAGTACCCAAGAAGTGATCAGCTGGTTACACACTCAATTAAGAGATGAAGCTTTTTTAAAGACCCATAAAAAGCATTTGCTGGCGGTAGGTTATACGTTCCCTAAGCAAAAATCATAGCAAAGAAAAAAGAGTGATTAATCTGGTACTGTCTATACAAATGGTTTATATTATATGTACACAGATAAGCCATTTGTAATGCCATGACGACAACTAATTATAATATCAGGCTCGATCAAGAGCTAAAAGAAAATGCTTTTGCCGTGTTTGAAAGCTATGGTCTAACGCCGTCTCAAGCGATTAAATTGTTCTTGACCCAAGTGGCGCAAACCAATCAAGTACCGCTATCTTTTGAATACCAGAAAGTATCAGCTGTCAGTCAAGATGAATTGCTAATCTATAAAGAGCATACTGACAGAGAGAACAGATAAGCATTAGATTTGAATGGGATGAACAAAAAAACACCAATCAGCGTAAGCACCGTTTATTATTTGAGGCAGCCGCCCGAGTTTTTCTAGACCTTTTATGCCTGCGTCAGCAAGACAGGTATGAAAATGATGAAAAGCAGTGGCAAGCGCTGGGTACAGTAGACGGTACCGCCGTCCTATTGGTAGCCCATACGCAAACAGAAATAGATAATGGTGAGGTTATACGCATTATCTATCTCAGCTAGACGTGTCAAAAAAATTAAAGGGAGCCAGTGTGAACAAAGTTAGCTATCAAATAGACGAGCTACCACCACTAACGGCCAAGCAACAAGTAGATTTAGAGCATTTAGCAACGCTTAATGATGACGACATTGATCTATCAGACATTCCAGAAGTCACCGACTGGTCAGGTGTTAGCCGTGGCAGTATTAAACCATAAGCGTTCTTTACTGAGGCCAGTATCATTGCCAAATTTAAGGATAAAACCAAGCAAACAGGCGCTAATCATTAATAAATGATAGTAATGCGCTAGAAGAGTACTTAACTGATCGTTAGCCCTAATCTAATGATTGTGACCTCAAGATTACTTGAGGTTTTTTTAAGCCTTATATTGTAGTATGTTGTATATTGTATTATACTATATACAACATACTACAAACGCTACATATTTACTCATACAAAATTAAGGACAATAATTATGGCCATTACTACACAGCAAATTCATTCTATTGCTGATCAACTGCACGAACAAGGTATCAAACCTACTTTAGCCGAAGTGCGTAAGGCGCTGGGTGGTGGATCATTCACGACCATCAGTGAAGCCATGAAGTCTTGGCGTCAGGATAACCAACAAGAAGAGCAGCTAAGACAGGTTGAGCTACCAAGTAGCATTGCTGAACGCTTACAAACGCTTGGTGCAGATATGTGGCAGACGGCCATTGATATTGCCAATGATCGTCTGGTTAAAGAACGGGAGGCTCTAGAGAGTATTAAGGCCAAGTCGCAAGCTGAGACAGATGAGGCTCAAGAAGCGGTTAAGACGCTAGAGAGTGAACAAGCTAATTTGTTGCTAGAGCTCGATGAGGTCACAGCAACTGCAGAGGCAGCGGCAATCACTTCGGCTCAGATTACTGCTGAACGTGACACGCTGATACAGACACTCAGTGATACTCAGCACGCGCTTGAGCTTGAGCAAGCTAAAACAGATGCAGCCCAAGCTCAACTTGCAGATCTGCGCCATACCCTTGATCAGCAGTCAAAAGAGCTTAACGTCAACTTATCAAAAGTGGCCACGCTTGAAGCCACTGCTAGTAGCGATAAAGCAGAAATTGCACGTCTACAAACAGAACTGACAGTGACTAAGGGTGAGCTAAAGACAGTCACCACTGAACGCAATGAGATAGCGACTGACACAGCAGAAGTCAAAGGGGAGTTAAAGGCCATAGTCGCTGAGCGTAACAAGCTATCAGGACTCAACGATCAGCTGACCCAAACACAGGCTAAGCTTGAAGCTGAGCATAGCGTACTGAATAAGCAGTATAGCGAGCTATCAAGCCGTCATTTATCAAAGCAGGAACAAGTGACTCTGTTACAAGATCAACTTAAGAAAGCTCAAGATGATCTCATACTTATTCAAAACAAAGATAATACTTTGGATGCTGACTAAATAAAAGTATTCGAGGTTTCAGTTTAATTAGGATTTCAAGATAAAGAACAATTATAAGTTTGGGAGGTAGTTTACCCAAGGCATAGATCTCGTTCTATTCACACTAAGCTTATGAATCAACCATGACAATATCGACTCACTGAATAAGTGACTGCTGTATAATAACTATTCTAAATTTTTCTCTGGACTCTTATAGTATATAGCCGAGTGGGCTATATACTACTTAAATTAGCCTAAGTGAATTTATGCTGATTTTGGAGCCTTGAGCAGATTTCAAGGAACACTCACCCTAAAGCGATTATGAGTAGATAAAACACTCACAAACGCTTTAGTGCATTCCTTGGATTTGATGTGATTAGTCATGCCGACTTCATCGCCCATCGCGTCATCAAGACCGTATCACTGTATCAAGCTACGGTTGTTAAGATTACGGCTGATAGCACCGCCTAGACACGCTCTTAACCGCTACTGTGCTGTCATACGCTAGCAAGGGCATAAACCCAATATACCGCTACGATATGCACGAGTAACCACTCATTGCGTTGCTCTGATCCTTTGTCTAGTCACCCCTGTAGGGAGCTCACCCTTATGTCAAACGCAGTCGTCGCCGAGGCCTGCCACCCATTTGACGGGTAACAATTACAGAGAGAGCAGCACAAGGAGGTAACGAGCGAACAAGCAGTTTTTAAAATGTATAGTGAATAAGGTTGATATGAAAGCATATTTTGGATAAAATGCACCTACACGGGCATTTAATGCTGTTCAAATAACGCACTGCGTATGCTTATTTGTTCGTTACAGGGTGTTGACGCACACTGTAACCGTTAATTACATTAAAAACTAAATGCCTCTAGGAGTCAACTCCCAGAGGCATTTTTTTGTTTGTCATATAGATTAGGTTTTTAATATCTAGGGCATTTTTAAATTACTTAGGCTAAAGCAGAAAATAAACATAGAAGCCGTAGACCCGTTACTAAGAAGCGTCAAATCATCGCAAGTCTCTTAAAGGTTGACCATAGCTATTCTGAAATACAAATCGTGGCTAAGTACTCGCGTCAGTTGATTGCTGAGATGTCTCAAGAATTAAAGAACGTTTCTGGACATTAACTAACTACCTATCACTATGAAAAAGTGCCTAATTATAAATCAGGCACTTTTTGAGCTGTTATACCTTTGCTTAGTAATGATAACGGCACTGGACGATAATGATCGCATCATCTTGAATTTCATAAACCAGCCGATGCTCTTGATCAATTCGACGAGACCAGTAGCCTGCAAGGTCATGTTTGAGTGGTTCAGGTTTGCCAATACCCTTAAATGGGTCACGTTTGATGGCTTTAATCAGCTTACCGATCTGTTTGACTTTCTCTTTACTGGTTCTTTGCCAGTACTCATAGTCCTCCCACGCGTCTTCCGTCCAAGATAGTATCAAGCGTCTACCTCATCATCAAAAGTGAGTGGCATATCTTTGGCATCAATCTCACGTTCAATCAAGCGACCAGCTTTAGCATCAGCAATAGAGCGTCTGAGACGCTTGGCATTGGTAGGGCTGCTTAAAAGATGCAGTGTTTCCTCATACGAGTTAAACTCTTCTAAACTCATTAATACCGTCGGTTTAGCATTTTGTCTTGTAATTAATATCGGGCCTTTATCAGTGTCTACCTTATCGATATACTTTGCTAAGCTCTTTCTAAAATCAGTGTAGTTCACAACGTCCATAATAATTACTCCACGTTTAATTATGTTGGTTATATGACCTATCATTATAGGTTGAATGTTATACTAGTATATACTATATCTGTACTTATATCTGTACATATATTAGTAAGAAGCAAAGGGATAATTTGATATGTCTTCATGTATCTTTTTAAAACGTACATATGAAAGCTGACATATTGCTCTTAGTTTAAATTTCTTGGCACGTTTGCCGCCTTATATTGTCGAAAGAAACAAATTTTACTCATATACTCATACACTCATATACTCATACACTCATACACTCATATACTCATACACTCATATACTCATATACTCATATACTCATATACTCATATACTCATATACTCATATACTCATATACTCATATACTCATATACTCATATACTCATACCATTTTGCAGAAAAGCAATTATGAATGCAACATAATGGTTATTATCAAGCCTTACTGCATTAAATCGATTTTTATATGGCGTTGTGATGCCTTTAAATAAAAATCAAAGGGCGTAGTTTTATTTTTTTATTGTCGTATTCTCTCAGGATGTTGAGTCTCCGACAATCTCAGGGCGGTTCACAGCGTGTCAGGAAATCCAATATCGAAGTCCCGCCCCGTGTCAAAGTAGGGCATTTCATGATCAAAGGACGAAGCTTCCCAGGCCACTTCCCTAATATTCCAGCCGCTAGAAACAAGATTTCGTACGACTTCATCAACTTTTTTGCTTTCCAACTTGTCACAAAGTGCATAGGCAAGAGCTTTGGCGGCAGACACGTGCGTTTCCTCTTAAACATAGGTCGAACGGATACCCGAGGCAAAGCGGAGCATTAGTCCCAAAGCATCTCCGGTAGATCCGGAGGCTCCATACTGAAGGCATGGCATCTTGGGCATTGATATTTGAAACTTCTCTCTAGATAGCAGGGATTTCTTGGCCTTGCCTCATGCTGATAGCTTGTAAATATCACACGATCCTTAGCCCCACAAAGTGAGCATACTCCGTAGCTTTCATTTATAGAAATCGTCGTTAGATTGTCGCAGCATGTGCACGTTCCGACTATTTGCTCAGGAAGCATCGCCATACCTTGGCCTAGGTAAAGAAGATCAGACTCGTAGCCACATCGGTGGCAACTGAGCTTGTACGCAATGCCCATCTGGTTGTCTCACCTGAATCGTAACGTCAGAGCTATTCATCCATCCATTCGGCATCAATGTATGCCACTAAGCCGACCAGCTGACCGTTTGGACTGAAGTATGTTGCCTGCACCCCACTTGACATCTCATCAATACCACCGCACTGCGCTAGGCGCCGGTCCCACTTGCCCACAGAAGCGTCAGGATCGGCTGAGTTCCCCAAGACCCTTGTGAGCCATGCCTCCTTTAACTCAACCTCTCGAATGATTGCGTCGGCCAGCTCCTCCGCGTTATCTAGTTCGACATAGTCTGGAATTCGGACGTACGTTCTGAACACAGCTGGATACTTACTTGGGCGATTGTCATACATGACATCAACAATGTACCCGTTTGTGTAACCGTCTCTTGGAGGTTCGTATGACACTAGTGGTTCCCCTCAGCTTGCGACTAGATGTTGAGGCCTAACATTTTATTAGAGAGCAGGCTAGTTGCTTAGATACATGATCTTCAGGCCGTTATCTGTCAGGGCAAGCGAAAATTGGCCATTTATGACGACCAATGCCCCGCAGAAGCTCCCATCTTTGCCGCCATAGACGCCGCGCCCCCTTTTGGGGTGTAGAACATCCTTTTGCCAGATGTGGAAAAGAAGTTCGTTGTCCCATTGTTGGCAATGACGTAGTAGCCGGCGAAAGTGCGAGACCCATTTGCGCTATATATAAGCCTACGATTTCCGTTGCGACTATTGTCGTAATTGGATGAACTATTATCGTAGTTGCTCTCAGAGTTGTCGTAATTTGATGGACTATTGTCGTAATTGCTTATGGAGTTGTCGTAGTTGCTTGGAGAAATGTCGTAGTTGGATGGGGAGTAGTCATAGGGAAGACGAGCTTCATCCACTAAAACAATTGGCAGGTCAGCAAGTGCCTGCCCCGATGCCATCGCAAGTACGAGGCTTAGAACCACCTTCAACAGATCGCGCATAGTCTTCCCCAGCTCTCTAACGCTTGAGTTAAGCCGCGCCGCGAAGCGGCGTCGGCTTGAACGAATTGTTAGACATTATTTGCCGACTACCTTGGTGATCTCGCCTTTCACGTAGTGAACAAATTCTTCCAACTGATCTGCGCGCGAGGCCAAGCGATCTTCTTGTCCAAGATAAGCCTGCCTAGCTTCAAGTATGACGGGCTGATACTGGGCCGGCAGGCGCTCCATTGCCCAGTCGGCAGCGACATCCTTCGGCGCGATTTTGCCGGTTACTGCGCTGTACCAAATGCGGGACAACGTAAGCACTACATTTCGCTCATCGCCAGCCCAGTCGGGCGGCGAGTTCCATAGCGTTAAGGTTTCATTTAGCGCCTCAAATAGATCCTGTTCAGGAACCGGATCAAAGAGTTCCTCCGCCGCTGGACCTACCAAGGCAACGCTATGTTCTCTTGCTTTTGTCAGCAAGATAGCCAGATCAATGTCGATCGTGGCTGGCTCGAAGATACCTGCAAGAATGTCATTGCGCTGCCATTCTCCAAATTGCAGTTCGCGCTTAGCTGGATAACGCCACGGAATGATGTCGTCGTGCACAACAATGGTGACTTCTACAGCGCGGAGAATCTCGCTCTCTCCAGGGGAAGCCGAAGTTTCCAAAAGGTCGTTGATCAAAGCTCGCCGCGTTGTTTCATCAAGCCTTACGGTCACCGTAACCAGCAAATCAATATCACTGTGTGGCTTCAGGCCGCCATCCACTGCGGAGCCGTACAAATGTACGGCCAGCAACGTCGGTTCGAGATGGCGCTCGATGACGCCAACTACCTCTGATAGTTGAGTCGATACTTCGGCGATCACCGCTTCCCTCATGATGTTTAACTCCTGAATTAAGCCGCGCCGCGAAGCGGTGTCGGCTTGAATGAATTGTTAGGCGTCATCCTGTGCTCCCGAGAACCAGTACCAGTACATCGCTGTTTCGTTCGAGACTTGAGGTCTAGTTTTATACGTGAACAGGTCAATGCCGCCGAGAGTAAAGCCACATTTTGCGTACAAATTGCAGGCAGGTACATTGTTCGTTTGTGTCTCTAATCGTATGCCAAGGAGCTGTCTGCTTAGTGCCCACTTTTTCGCAAATTCGATGAGACTGTGCGCGACTCCTTTGCCTCGGTGCGTGTGCGACACAACAATGTGTTCGATAGAGGCTAGATCGTTCCATGTTGAGTTGAGTTCAATCTTCCCGACAAGCTCTTGGTCGATGAATGCGCCATAGCAAGCAGAGTCTTCATCAGAGTCATCATCCGAGATGTAATCCTTCCGGTAGGGGCTCACACTTCTGGTAGATAGTTCAAAGCCTTGGTCGGATAGGTGCACATCGAACACTTCACGAACAATGAAATGGTTCTCAGCATCCAATGTTTCCGCCACCTGCTCAGGGATCACCGAAATCTTCATATGACGCCTAACGCCTGGCACAGCGGATCGCAAACCTGGCGCGGCTTTTGGCACAAAAGGCGTGACAGGTTTGCGAATCCGTTGCTGCCACTTGTTAACCCTTTTGCCAGATTTGGTAACTATAATTTATGTTAGAGGCGAAGTCTTGGGTAAAAACTGGCCTAAAATTGCTGGGGATTTCAGGAAAGTAAACATCACCTTCCGGCTCGATGTCTATTGTAGATATATGTAGTGTATCTACTTGATCGATCAGGCTTTTGTATATCTCCCCACCACCTGAAACAATGACATGATCCGTTATTTTCTTTAGGTTGGTTAAAGCATCTTTAATTGATGGAAAGATCAATACGTTCTCATTGTCAGATGTAAAACTTGAACGTGTTACGACCGCATACTTTCGGTTGGGTAATGCTCCCATTGATTCAAAAGTCTTGCGTCCAACCAACAGCCATTGGTTATAGGTAATAGCTTTAAACAGGAGCTGTTCACCTTTGGCACTCCATGGAATATCAGGGCCATTCCCGATAACTCCATTCTTCGATATAGCTACCATTAGTGATAGTTTCACAATTCTTCCTCAGAGGTTAACATTTTATTAGTAAGCATGCTCGTTTTGTCACCCGCTGATGCTTACCGTTAATTAATATAATCACTTGTATTAAATAGACTTTCTTTAAAAATACAAGACACTCTGTTATTACAAATCGTGCATGCCGTCTATCCTGCTTGCACGATGCACATTATCTCACCCAAAGAACTCATAACATTTTAATTTATTTAGCATTAAATTAAAACTCTACCGGTAAACAAGCATCTCTAGGCGTAAAAAACAGGCACTTTTTTAAATCCCAGCTAGAATAGGCTGTATAGGCAGACAGTTGCAAGACAAGGAGCGTTTTATGTCTAACAGTCCATTTTTAAATTCTATACGCACGGATATGCGACAAAAAGGTTATGCGCTGAAAACTGAAAAAACTTACCTGCACTGGATTAAGCGTTTTATTCTGTTTCACAAAAAACGTCATCCTCAGACCATGGGCAGTGAAGAGGTCAGGCTGTTTTTATCCAGCTTAGCAAACAGCAGACATGTAGCCATAAACACGCAGAAAATCGCTTTAAATGCCCTAGCTTTTTTGTACAACAGGTTTTTACAACAGCCGTTGGGCGATATTGATTATATCCCTGCAAGCAAGCCTAGACGGCTACCCTCTGTTATCTCTGCAAATGAAGTGCAACGCATTTTGCAGGTTATGGATACTCGCAACCAAGTTATTTTTACGCTGCTGTATGGTGCAGGTTTGCGCATTAATGAATGCTTGCGTTTGCGGGTTAAAGATTTTGATTTTGATAATGGCTGCATCACTGTGCATGACGGTAAGGGTGGGAAAAGCAGAAACAGCCTACTGCCCACGCGCCTAATCCCAGCAATAAAATAACTCATTGAGCAAGCGCGGCTTATTCAGCAAGACGACAACTTACAAGGCGTAGGGCCATCGCTGCCTTTTGCTTTAGATCACAAATACCCTTCTGCTTATCGACAAGCGGCGTGGATGTTTGTCTTTCCCTCCAGCACGCTCTGCAACCACCCGTATAACGGCAAATTATGCCGCCATCATCTGCATGACTCCGTTGCGCGAAAGGCATTGAAGGCAGCCGTACAAAAAGCAGGCATCGTTAGCAAGCGTGTCACTTGTCATACATTTCGTCACTCGTTTGCTACGCATCTATTACAAGCGGGGCGTGATATTCGCACTGTGCAAGAACTCTTAGGGCATAACGATGTTAAGACCACGCAAATCTATACGCATGTGTTGGGTCAGCATTTTGCCGGCACCACCAGTCCTGCGGATGGACTGATGCTACTTATCAATCAGTAAAAGTAGATAAATATCTTTATGTAGCCCTGAGTAGCCCCTGATACTTTTTATGGTGAAAAAGATAAACAATCATAGAGGGGATAAATATGAGCCAGTTCTACCATTGTTCAGATAAGTTTAAGCAAGATACTGTCAATCACAGTGACCATTCATGGTCATTACACTTCCTCCAGTTGCCAGACAATGCCTAACATAAAAACGCAAAAGCCCAAAAGTCAGAGCTTAGGTGTTCTAGGCGTTTTCTAAGCGCTGAAGAAATACGTCTTACCGTAGATTGCGTGCGTTTCTGAAGCACATTTTCCTTATACATGGCTTTATCCCAGGCAGCTTCATCAAGCTCTTGGAGTAACAAGCCAGTAATAATGCGACACTCTCGGGTTTGTAGCGAGCCGCTGGTGAGATCGGAGTTATAGCGGAAAGGGGTCATTTGTAATTATTTGTGGGTGGAGGATAGTTAACTTATTATTGTAGTTGGAAGAGGCTGCTTTCCAAACATTAGCACCTCGTAATGCTTGTTACTGTATATTAATTTATGCTCTTAGCGCATGTTAATGGGCTATTACAATGCATAATGTCCACATCAAGATAACTGTGGCTTAACACCTGTACAAGCGAAAAAAATCAATCACCTGTCCGGAAATACGGGATCACTGTAAAGTGTTGGTGAGGCAGTCTAGGAGGGGGATTTAATTTGGGATACTGATGAAAGGATTATGATCAGTTGGATATAGGATCGTACTAAGCTGAGCGGCAGGTTAGCTAGATTAGTTAACCAGATAAGTGAAATCTAGTTCCAAACTATTTTGTCATTTTTAATTTTCGTATTAGCTTACGACGCTACACCCAGTTCCCATCTATTTTGTCACTCTTCCCTAAATAATCCTTAAAAACTCCATTTCCACCCCTCCCAGTTCCCAACTATTTTGTCCGCCCACACCTTGCACCATCCGCCTACGCGACGTGCTGGAGCGCATGACCGATGCTGAGCTAGCATTGCAGCCGGGCGAGATCGCCGACCAGGAGCGTGAACGCTGCCGGCGCAAGCCGTGTTCAACCTCATGATCTGGTCATGGTATTTTTCATGGCACTGAGCCTGATAGTTCTTGCAAATTGTTGTCACTAAAGGGTTTTGTGTGCTTGTTTACAATCGAGTGGGAGTGACGGGCACTGGCTGGCAATGTCTAGCAACGGCAGGCATTTCGGCTGAGGGTAAAAGAACTTTCCGCTAAGCGATAGACTGTATGTAAACACAGTATTGCAAGGACGCGGAACATGCCTCATGTGGCGGCCAGGACGGCCAGCCGGGATCGGGATACTGGTCGTTACCAGAGCCACCGACCCGAGCAAACCCTTCTCTATCAGATCGTTGACGAGTATTACCCGGCATTCGCTGCGCTTATGGCAGAGCAGGGAAAGGAATTGCCGGGCTATGTGCAACGGGAATTTGAAGAATTTCTCCAATGCGGGCGGCTGGAGCATGGCTTTCTACGGGTTCGCTGCGAGTCTTGCCACGCCGAGCACCTGGTCGCTTTCAGCTGTAAGCGTCGCGGTTTCTGCCCGAGCTGTGGGGCGCGGCGGATGGCCGAAAGTGCCGCCTTGCTGGTTGATGAAGTACTGCCTGAACAACCCATGCGTCAGTGGGTGTTGAGCTTCCCGTTTCAGCTGCGTTTCCTGTTTGCCAGCCGGCCCGAGATCATGGGGTGGGTGCTGGGCATCGTTTACCGCGTCATTGCCACGCACCTGGTCAAGAAAGCGGGCCATACCCACCAAGTGGCCAAGACGGGCGCGGTCACCCTGATCCAGCGTTTTGGATCGGCGCTCAATCTGAATGTTCACTTCCACATGCTGTTTCTCGACGGTGTGTATGTCGAGCAATCCCACGGCTCAGCGCGTTTCCGCTGGGTCAAGGCGCCGACCAGCCCAGAGCTCACCCAGCTGACGCACACCATCGCCCACCGGGTGGGTCGCTATCTGGAACGGCAAGGCCTGCTGGAACGGGATGTCGAAAACAGCTATCTGGCCTCGGATGCGGTGGATGACGACCCGATGACACCCCTGCTGGGGCACTCGATCACTTACCGTATCGCTGTCGGTTCACAGGCGGGGCGAAAGGTGTTCACTTTGCAAACTCTGCCGACCAGTGGTGATCCGTTCGGTGACGGGATTGGCAAGGTAGCCGGGTCCAGCCTGCACGCCGGCGTGGCGGCCAGGGCCGATGAACGCAAGAAGCTCGAACGGCTGTGCCGGTACATCAGCCGCCCGGCGGTATCCGAGAAGCGGCTGTCGTTAACACGAGGCGGCAACGTGCGCTACCAGCTCAAGACGCCGTACCGGGACGGCACCACGCACGTCATTTTCGAACCATTGGATTTCATTGCAAGGCTGGCCGCCCTGGTACCGAAGCCCAGAGTCAACCTAACCCGCTTCCACGGGGTGTTCGCACCCAACAGTCGGCACCGGGCGTTGGTCACGCCGGCAAAACGGGGCAGGGGCAACAAGGTCAGGGTGGCTGATGAACCGGCAACACCAGCACAACGGCGAGCGTCGATGACATGGGCGCAACGGCTCAAGCGTGTTTTCAATATCGACATCGAGACCTGCAGCGGCTGCGGCGGCGCCATGAAAGTCATCGCCTGCATTGAAGACCCTATAGTGATCAAGCAGATCCTTGATCACCTGAAGCACAAAGCCGAAACCAGCGGGACCAGGGCGTTACCCGAAAGCCGGGCGCCACCGGCTGAGCTGCTCCTGGGTCTGTTTGACTGACGAGCCTGAAGGCCAACGATACCAATCAAAATGCTGCGTTCACAGCGCCGCGGCAGGGATCCGCCGTGCTGGTTGTCGGAAAAGGAGCCGCTAGTGGGAAAGAGGAGGGTAAATTTTCAGCGTTGCTGGCTCCCCGTCAGCCGGATTGGGTTGCATCGCAGGGGTGTCGAAAGAGTCAACTGCGGTCCAAAGCTGTTGGACTTGGGTGAAAAGGGCGTTTATTCTTCCTATACGTGCCGCGTTCCAGGCGGCGACTATGAGGGCTATGTCGATGCCCATGTGCGCCGGCTGGAGGCGCTACGCCGGGCCGGTATCGTCGAGCGGATCGACGCCGACCAATGGCGCATCCCCGATGATCTGGTCAGCCGTGCCGCCGCCCATGACGCCGGCCGAGACAGTCAGGCCAGCGTTCGCGTCCTTTCCCCGGTCGATCTGAACAAACAGATCGGATCGGACGGCGCGACCTGGCTGGACCGGCGGCTGATCCACGGCGAGACGGCCGACCTTGCGCCAACCGGCTTCGGGCAACAAGTCCGCGAAGCCATGGACCAGCGCCGCGAGCACCATATCGAACAGGGCGACGCCACCCGCAGCCGGGACAGCCGCGTCTTCTACCGGCGCAACCTTCTCGCCATCCTGCGGGAGCGCGAGGTAGCCGGCGTCGGATCGGATATGGCTTTGAGTAAGGGCCTGCCGTTCCGCGCCGCCACGGACGGCGAGAGCGTCAGCGGCAAGTTTACCGGAACCGTGCATCTATCGAGCGGCAAGTTCGCCGTGGTCGAGAAATCCCATGAGTTCACCCTTGTCCCGTGGCGGCCGATCATCGACCGCCAACTCGGCCGCGAGGTTATGGGCATCGTGCAGGGCGGGTCGGTGTCGTGGCAGTTAGGGCGGCAGAGGGGGCTGAACGCTGAGTGCGCCCATGCCGCATTGCGAAGCAAAAGATAATCTGATAAAATGTAGCAATTCATATTCGTAAGCGTGGAGTAATCAGATGGGAAATTCCAAGTCAGCAGACAAGTAAGCCGCAACAACCAGTATTGTTGTTGCGGCGCTCTGTAAGGCTAGTCTCATCTGATTGCTGACGAGCAGACGTCGCCCGGTATTCCTTAATCTTAATCGAGGGTTGATTCGTCATGACCACCACACGCCCCGCGTGGGCCTATACGCTGCCGGCAGCACTGCTGCTGATGGCTCCTTTCGACATCCTCGCTTCACTGGCGATGGATATTTATCTCCCTGTCGTTCCAGCGATGCCCGGCATCCTGAACACGACGCCCGCTATGATCCAACTCACGTTGAGCCTCTATATGCTGATGCTCGGCGTGGGCCAGGTGATTTTTGGTCCGCTCTCAGACAGAATCGGGCGACGGCCAATTCTACTTGCGGGCGCAACGGCTTTCGTCATTGCGTCTCTGGGAGCAGCTTGGTCTTCAACTGCACCGGCCTTTGTCGCTTTCCGTCTACTTCAAGCAGTGGGCGCGTCGGCCATGCTGGTGGCGACGTTCGCGACGGTTCGCGACGTTTATGCCAACCGTCCTGAGGGTGTCGTCATCTACGGCCTTTTCAGTTCGATGCTGGCGTTCGTGCCTGCGCTCGGCCCTATCGCCGGAGTATTGATCGGCGAGTTCTTGGGATGGCAGGCGATATTCATTACTTTGGCTATACTGGCGATGCTCGCACTCCTAAATGCGGGTTTCAGGTGGCACGAAACCCGCCCTCTGGATCAAGTCAAGACGCGCCGATCTGTCTTGCCGATCTTCGCGAGTCCGGCTTTTG
>NZ_CP132597.1:0-28275 GCF_030845275.1 Psychrobacter sp. van23A
CTTGAACGCACTAAGGCTAAGACCGCGCAATCACAGCTTGCAGAGGTGAGTAATGCATTAGATAAGCAATCTATAGAGCTGACTAGCAGTCTTGGTGAGGTAGCCACGCTTAAAGCCACAGCTGATAGTGATAAGGCAGAGATTGCACGTTTAAAGATTGAACTTAAAAATACTAAGTCAGAGCTAAAGGCAGTCACCACTGAGCGGAATGATATACAAACGGCTACCGCAGAGATCAAAGGAGAGTTAAAGGCAGTCACCGCTGAACGTGACAAGCTATCAGGACTTAATAATCAGCTGACTCAAACTCAGGCTAAGCTTGAAGCCGAGCATAGCGTATTGAATAAACAATATAGCGAGCTATCAAGCCGTCATTTATCAAAGCAGGAACAAGTGACTCTGTTACAAGATCAACTTAAGAAAGCACAAGATGCTCTAATACTTATTCAAAACAAAGATAATACTTTGGATGCTGACTAAATAAAAGTATTCGAGGTTTCAGTTTAATTAGGATTTCAAGATAAAGAACAATTATAAGTTTGGGAGGTAGTTTACCCAAGGCATAGATCTCGTTCTATTCACACTAAGCTTATGAATCAACCATGACAATATCGACTCACTGAATAAGTGACTGCTGTATAATAACTATTCTAAATTTTCTCTGGACTCTTATAGTATATAGCCGAGTGGGCTATATACTACTTAAATTAGCCTAAGTGAATTTATGCTGATTTTGGAGCCTTGAGCAGATTTCAAGGAACACTCACCCTAAAGCGTTTATGAGTAAAAAAATACTCACAAACGCTTTAGTGCATTCCTTGGATTTGATGTGATTAGTCATGCCGACTTCATCGCCCATCGCGTCATCAAGACCGTATCACTGTATCAAGCTACGGTTGTTAAGATTACGGCTGATAGCACCGCCTAGACACGCTCTTAACCGCTACTGTGCTGTCATACGCTAGCAAGGGCCTAAACCCAATATACCGCTACGATATGCACGAGTAACCACTCATTGCGTTGCTCTGATCCTTTGTCTAGTCACCCCTGTAGGGAGCTCACCCTTATGTCAAACGCAGTCGTCACCGAGGCCTGCCACCCATTTGACGGGTAACAATTACAGAGAGAGCTGCACGAGGATGTAACGAGCGAATAAGTATACGGTAGGTATATTGATATTGAGCAGACTTTAAGATAAAATGCACTTATACGGGCATTTAATGCTGTTCAAATAACGCACTTCAGATGCTTATTTGTTCGTTACAGCGTGTTGACGCACACTGTAACCGTTAATTACATTAAAAACTAAATGCCTCTAGGAGTCAACTCCCAGAGGCATTTTTTTGTTTGTCATATAGATTAGGTTTTTAATATCTAGGGCATTTTTAAATTACTTAGGCTAAAGCAGAAAATAAACATAGAAGCCGTAGACCCGTTACTAAGAAGCGTCAAATCATCGCAAGTCTCTTAAAGGTTGACCATAGCTATTCTGAAATACAAATCGTGGCTAAGTACTCGCGTCAGTTGATTGCTGAGATGTCTCAAGAATTAAAGAACGTTTCTGGACATTAATTAACTAACTACCTATCACTATGAAAAAGTGCCTAATTATAAATCAGGCACTTTTTATTGGTTTTTTTTATATTGAGAATGTGCTAAGAATTAGTATTTTTGAAAAATAATTGACATAAGCTTGTTGAATTTTAAATAACTACCCCAATATAAACGAGCAATAAAAATTCTTACCTCTTAAAGGGATATATTTATCATGAAGTTACTTACCTAATTTTTGAAATAATCAAAGCTTTTACATCAATATTAATATTCAATTATGCAAGGTGATAAGTATGTCCTATATTACATTCAATGATGTGTGTTTTACGCACGAGCAATCTATTCAGCCTACCTTTGAAAATCTTTCGTTTACATTACCTATGAATAAAGTAGGTATTGTAGGTAATAACGGCTGCGGAAAATCAACGCTTTTACAGCTAATCTCAGATAAATTACAGCCTACATCGGGCAGTATTACTAAAGATGGGGTAATTTATCATGTGCCGCAAATTGTCGATACTTCTGAATCTTTGTGTGAAGCATTAGGACTTGGGGCTTTTAAACGTGCGTATTTTCGTATTCAACAGGGCAGTATTGCGGAAGAAGATTTTAATTTAATGGAAAACCATTGGCAATTATTTGATGATTTAAAACACATCTTATTGCAAATGAATCTGCCAACAGTTGATGTTTTTGGTGATGCTTTACAGCTTAGTCATGGGCAACTGCAAATGCTTAATCTGCGTTACGCTTTCGGTCAGCAAGCAGATTTTATGTTGCTTGATGAACCTACCAATCATTTAGATGGGGGTCATCTACAACAATTATTTGAGTTAATCAGTCATTATTCGGGTAACTTGGTTGTTGCAAGTCATAATCGTAAGCTATTACATTATATGGATAGCATCCTTGAAATTGAAAATCCTGCTAAAGTGCATCTCGTAGGTGGCAACTATGACGATTATATAACTGCTAAAGAACAACGCATCGAAAGAGCCAAACAAGCTTATGATAGCATTAAGGCTGAACAGAAAAAGACATTAAATCATTTGCAGAAACAGCATGACCAACAGCAAAAAAGACAGGCAAAGGGCAATCAGCTAAATAAAAACGCCAACTTTGCTCAAATTTATTTAGATGGACGTAAAAATAATGCAGAGCAGTTTGCAGGCAAATTTAATAAAGAGCAACAATCGGTAAAAGCTGAAATCGCTGATAAAGCATCACAAGCCTATCAAAACTTGCATGAAGACAGTACTTTTAAATTAACCACACTTGTTACCCAAGTTCCCGAAAGTCGCATTATCTTAACGACTAATGAGTTGGTGCTGCCCTTTGATTGTGGTAATGTTGAAGACTTGCGTTTACAAGGAAACTTTCGTTTACAGGTAAAAGGGGAAAATGGTAGCGGTAAATCAACGCTACTATCTGTATTGAAAGATGAAATATCACCTGTTCAAGGTAGTAGCGAAATTCATGTTCCATTTGCTGATTTAACACAATCCATTAGGGAAAAATATCTTGATGTTAGTTTGCTAGAAGTATTGCCAACTTTAAATAGTGCTATTCCGCAAAGTGAACTGCGTACCCATTTAGCCCAAATGGGATTGACTGCAAATTTATTGGATAAGCCTATCGCTACTCTTAGCGGTGGCGAGAAAGTTAAAGCGATGTTGTTTATTCTGTTATACCAAGAGCAAACACCACAGCTATTAATTTTTGATGAGCCTACTAACCATTTAGACCTAGATGGCGTACTTGCATTAGAGCAATTTATACGAGAATATCAAGGTGCGATTATCTTTATCAGCCATGATGATAATTTTATAGATTCAGTTCAACCAAATTTATTTTTGAGTTTACAAGATGATTCTTGGCGGTTAGAGTAATTTAGCATTACTTCAAATTATAAACTTTGATAAATAAAGAGCCAAGTATGATTATTTCATACTTGGCTCATAATAAAAGGTTTAACTCTAGCTGAAATACTAGGAGTAATTAAATTTTGGCAAACCTTAGTTAAAATTTGGGGTTACCCTACGAGTGCGTATGCCACGGTCTTTAATGTAGTGAAAAACCAACGCTTTGCACCTAAGTGGCGCTACCATTTTTTTGACATGGCATCCTGTAATATGTCTGATTTAAGACATTCATTAGCGTACTGAGCTATGCTGAAGAAACCATATAAGTAAACTCGGTAAACTAACGACTCGATGAGGAGTTTGCCATGACTAAGAAAAATTAAAGTATAGTATGTAACTTAAAGAATAGGTCAACACCTCAGCTATCATGCCGCTTTAACACCCGATAAACGGTAGCTACCCCAACACCAACCGCCTTCGCGATTTCCTCTTTTGTCATATTGTTTTGACTGGCCAATTCTCTAATACGATTGTGTTTCGTTGTATTAGGCTTCTTACCGGTGGGCTTATAGCCACTGTTAGCCAATCCCTGCTTGATACGCTCTCTACGCTTGTCGTTATCAAGCTTTGCCATCGTTGCTAATAAGTCGATCAGCATATGGTTAATCACTGTTAGGATCTCACCTGTCATGCCATTATTGACCGTATGCGTGGTTGGTAGATCAGCCACAACCAATCGTAAGCCCTTGTCTTTTATACGCTGCTTTAGAATCGCAAAATCATCTTGAGATAGCCTGCTTAATCTATCCACACTTTCGACCAGCAGAATATCGCCTTCCTCAGCGTCATTGAGTAACAGAGTGAGTACTGGTCTATCAAGCTTCGTACCACTGAAATGCTCAACGTACTCAACATGGTTATCATCATAGCTTTGGCTAAAGCTAATCAAGTCAGACAAGGCTCTCTTAGCGTCTTGATCCTTAGTGCTGGCTCTCACATAAATACGAACAGTCATAACGCCGCCCCTATCAATTAGACTTAATAGTTAATGTTCATTGATAATAGCAAGATATTACTATCATTTAATAATATAAACAAGTCTAATGATAGATAAGTTATTGTTTAGAGGTTTTATGTTTTGGGTATAGGCTAATGATAGGAAAAAAGCACAGCAGCCAGTCTTATAATTCAAAAGTCTGTTATAGATGGTTCCATGCTAACAGTCTGCTTTAAGTAGTCTGTTAATACGTTTGAGTGGTGAAATAGCTGGTTCCCTTGGGGTATACTCATGTAGAACTGCATGTAATAACACTAATTTGGACTTTGATAATGAAAAAGGATAAACCATACATTGTTGTGGTTTAATATTGTTGTAACAACGGTAACTTTACTTATTTAATAGAAGAAAAAACAAAATCAATTAGCGATGTTTAAACTGGTATTCATTGATGGTCACTTTAATTAGATATAAAGTAAGTAAACAAAAAGTCAGTAAGGTAATTGATAACGTGTCTAAACGAACCATAAGTATGTTGGCTAAAGAACTGAGTGTAAATGTCGAAACAATTCGCTTTTATGAACGCAAAGGCTTAATTAAACAACCACCAAAGCCTATGCAGGGCTATAGACATTACCCGAAAGAAACGGTAAATAGAATACATTTTATCAAGCGTTCTCAAGAATTAGGTTTTACGCTAAATGAGATTGAAGGGTTACTTGCGTTAAACGATAGTCCATGTAGTAAAGTACAAGAATTAGCTAATAAAAAACTGATCGCAGTACAAAAAAAGATGGCTGACTTGTTGTTGTTAGAACACGCTTTGGAAGAACATTTAGGACAATGCCAAAATAATGATGACGATAGCCACTGCCCAATAATTGATTCGTTGCAACCGAAGTAAATGATTCACTTAACTACCATTTCCCACTCTATTGTAAACAAGACATTTTTATCTTTTATATTCAATGGCTTATTTTCCTGCTAATTGGTAATACCATGAAAAATACCATGCTCAGAAAAGGCTTAACAATATTTTGAAAAATTGCCTACTGAGCGCTGCCGCACAGCTCCATAGGCCGCTTTCCTGGCTTTGCTTCCAGATGTATGCTCTTCTGCTCCTGCAGCTAATGGATCACCGCAAACAGGTTACTCGCCTGGGGATTCCCTTTCGACCCGAGCATCCGTATGAGACTCATGCTCGATTATTATTATTATAGAAGCCCCTTCTGTACACGACAAAAATGCTCAAAGTCTCAAAGGTCGTGGACTAGGAGACAAATAACTTATTAGGACCTCAAACACACGTCGATTGCCAGCAAAGAAATACTCACGCAAACCATCAATCAAAACATCCAAACCAATAGCAAACAAACTTTGCTGGGGTCGACCATGTTTCTTAAGCTTTCGTCTTTTAGGGTGCTGCTGTACAGTTTTAATCCCAATGCGATATGACCAACAAAATGCTAGCGCACAAACCGCCACTAACTTACTTACCCGATCCAACTGTGTAAGATGCGTATCTTCAAGATTAAACCCTCGTCCTTTAAAACAAGAAAACAAGGTTTCAATCTCCCAGCGTCTGCTATAAAGAGCCATAGCATCCGTATGATCTAAATTGTTGGTCGCTATGATGACATAATCGTTGTCAGCATCACGCTTTGCAAATAGACGAACTTTAACGCCATATACGGGAACAACTCTGGCTAACATAAACGTTTCATGAGGGGATAGATGACGTAACAATGTCTTTATTTGTACCAATTTACCCTGATGATTGGCTACTAGGGTGTTGTGTTTGATGCGAATGCAAAACTTTATTTGCTCTTTATTTAGCCATTGAAACCACTCTTTGCCAACAAACTCTCTATCGGCTAATACATACTGTATTTTGTCTGCGCCAAAGGTGTTGATGAACTTTTGTATGAGCTCACATCTCTCATTACTATTGCTGTTACCTTTTTTATCAAGTAGGGTCCAGTATAAGGGAATAGCGATTCCTTGATGAACAACGCTGAGCAAAAAGATGTTAATGTTCTTTTTACCCCATTTCCAGTTGGTTCTGTCTATGCTGATGATGACTTCGTCTAAGTCAAAGAGTTGATAGATGAATTTGGCTAACTGGTCTTGGTCTATGTCAACTTGTGCAAAGAAGCGTTGTAGCCGTCTGTAATTACTATTTGTCCTACCTTTGACAAATCCTCTTGCTATTTGTTTGAGGTTACTACTTTGTACTTGTATTATCGCTAGAGTAATTAAGGCTAAACACGTCAATCTTGCCTTGTTCATGGTTAGGTTTTGCGATAATATATTTATGAGCTGATTAAGGTTTGGCATAGTGTGGTTAGTAAGAAAAATTACTATTATGCCTTGTCCTTAGTCAGCTTTTTTGTTTTTTGTCGTGTACAGAGAGAAGCCCCCATGAATAAATCGCTCATCATTTTCGGCATCGTCAACATAACCTCGGACAGTTTCTCCGATGGAGGCCGGTATCTGGCGCCAGACGCAGCCATTGCGCAGGCGCGTAAGCTGATGGCCGAGGGGGCAGATGTGATCGACCTCGGTCCGGCATCCAGCAATCCCGACGCCGCGCCTGTTTCGTCCGACACAGAAATCGCGCGTATCGCGCCGGTGCTGGACGCGCTCAAGGCAGATGGCATTCCCGTCTCGCTCGACAGTTATCAACCCGCGACGCAAGCCTATGCCTTGTCGCGTGGTGTGGCCTATCTCAATGATATTCGCGGTTTTCCAGACGCTGCGTTCTATCCGCAATTGGCGAAATCATCTGCCAAACTCGTCGTTATGCATTCGGTGCAAGACGGGCAGGCAGATCGGCGCGAGGCACCCGCTGGCGACATCATGGATCACATTGCGGCGTTCTTTGACGCGCGCATCGCGGCGCTGACGGGTGCCGGTATCAAACGCAACCGCCTTGTCCTTGATCCCGGCATGGGGTTTTTTCTGGGGGCTGCTCCCGAAACCTCGCTCTCGGTGCTGGCGCGGTTCGATGAATTGCGGCTGCGCTTCGATTTGCCGGTGCTTCTGTCTGTTTCGCGCAAATCCTTTCTGCGCGCGCTCACAGGCCGTGGTCCGGGGGATGTCGGGGCCGCGACACTCGCTGCAGAGCTTGCCGCCGCCGCAGGTGGAGCTGACTTCATCCGCACACACGAGCCGCGCCCCTTGCGCGACGGGCTGGCGGTATTGGCGGCGCTGAAAGAAACCGCAAGAATTCGTTAACTGCACATTCGGGATATTTCTCTATATTCGCGGTTCAGCAGGCATGTCCCCTTTGAGGGCGACCCGACGACAGGATAATCGACCTTATGGTGCGCAAATATTTCGGCACAGACGGTATTCGTGGCAAAGCCAACGAAGGCGCGATGACGGCGGAAACCGCCTTGCGCGTCGGCATGGCGGCTGGCCGTGTCTTTCGTCGCGGTGACCACCGCCATCGTGTCGTGATCGGCAAGGATACGCGCCTGTCGGGCTATATGCTTGAACCCGCGCTCACAGCCGGTTTCACCTCGATGGGCATGGACGTATTCCTTTTTGGCCCGCTGCCGACAACGTATAGGAAGAATAAACGCCCTTTTCACCCAAGTCCAACAGCTTTGGACCGCAGTTGACTCTTTCGACACCCCTGCGATGCAACCCAATCCGGCTGACGGGGAGCCAGCAACGCTGAAAATTTACCCTCCTCTTTCCCACTAGCGGCTCCTTTTCCGACAACCAGCACGGCGGATCCCTGCCGCGGCGCTGTGAACGCAGCATTTTGATTGGTATCGTTGGCCTTCAGGCTCGTCAGTCAAACAGACCCAGGAGCAGCTCAGCCGGTGGCGCCCGGCTTTCGGGTAACGCCCTGGTCCCGCTGGTTTCGGCTTTGTGCTTCAGGTGATCAAGGATCTGCTTGATCACTATAGGGTCTTCAATGCAGGCGATGACTTTCATGGCGCCGCCGCAGCCGCTGCAGGTCTCGATGTCGATATTGAAAACACGCTTGAGCCGTTGCGCCCATGTCATCGACGCTCGCCGTTGTGCTGGTGTTGCCGGTTCATCAGCCACCCTGACCTTGTTGCCCCTGCCCCGTTTTGCCGGCGTGACCAACGCCCGGTGCCGACTGTTGGGTGCGAACACCCCGTGGAAGCGGGTTAGGTTGACTCTGGGCTTCGGTACCAGGGCGGCCAGCCTTGCAATGAAATCCAATGGTTCGAAAATGACGTGCGTGGTGCCGTCCCGGTACGGCGTCTTGAGCTGGTAGCGCACGTTGCCGCCTCGTGTTAACGACAGCCGCTTCTCGGATACCGCCGGGCGGCTGATGTACCGGCACAGCCGTTCGAGCTTCTTGCGTTCATCGGCCCTGGCCGCCACGCCGGCGTGCAGGCTGAACCCGGCTACCTTGCCAATCCCGTCACCGAACGGATCACCACTGGTCGGCAGAGTTTGCAAAGTGAACACCTTTCGCCCCGCCTGTGAACCGACAGCGATACGGTAAGTGATCGAGTGCCCCAGCAGGGGTGTCATCGGGTCGTCATCCACCGCATCCGAGGCCAGATAGCTGTTTTCGACATCCCGTTCCAGCAGGCCTTGCCGTTCCAGATAGCGACCCACCCGGTGGGCGATGGTGTGCGTCAGCTGGGTGAGCTCTGGGCTGGTCGGCGCCTTGACCCAGCGGAAACGCGCTGAGCCGTGGGATTGCTCGACATACACACCGTCGAGAAACAGCATGTGGAAGTGAACATTCAGATTGAGCGCCGATCCAAAACGCTGGATCAGGGTGACCGCGCCCGTCTTGGCCACTTGGTGGGTATGGCCCGCTTTCTTGACCAGGTGCGTGGCAATGACGCGGTAAACGATGCCCAGCACCCACCCCATGATCTCGGGCCGGCTGGCAAACAGGAAACGCAGCTGAAACGGGAAACTCAACACCCACTGACGCATGGGTTGTTCAGGCAGTACTTCATCAACCAGCAAGGCGGCACTTTCGGCCATCCGCCGCGCCCCACAGCTCGGGCAGAAACCGCGACGCTTACAGCTGAAAGCGACCAGGTGCTCGGCGTGGCAAGACTCGCAGCGAACCCGTAGAAAGCCATGCTCCAGCCGCCCGCATTGGAGAAATTCTTCAAATTCCCGTTGCACATAGCCCGGCAATTCCTTTCCCTGCTCTGCCATAAGCGCAGCGAATGCCGGGTAATACTCGTCAACGATCTGATAGAGAAGGGTTTGCTCGGGTCGGTGGCTCTGGTAACGACCAGTATCCCGATCCCGGCTGGCCGTCCTGGCCGCCACATGAGGCATGTTCCGCGTCCTTGCAATACTGTGTTTACATACAGTCTATCGCTTAGCGGAAAGTTCTTTTACCCTCAGCCGAAATGCCTGCCGTTGCTAGACATTGCCAGCCAGTGCCCGTCACTCCCACTCGATTGTAAACAAGCACACAAAACCCTTTAGTGACAACAATTTGCAAGAACTATCAGGCTCAGTGCCATGAAAAATACCATGACCAGATCATGAGGTTGAACACGGCTTGCGCCGGCAGCGTTCACGCTCCTGGTCGGCGATCTCGCCCGGCTGCAATGCTAGCTCAGCATCGGTCATGCGCTCCAGCACGTCGCGTAGGCGGATGGTGCAAGGTGTGGGCGGACAAAATAGTTGGGAACTGGGAGGGGTGGAAATGGAGTTTTTAAGGATTATTTAGGGAAGAGTGACAAAATAGATGGGAACTGGGTGTAGCGTCGTAAGCTAATACGAAAATTAAAAATGACAAAATAGTTTGGAACTAGATTTCACTTATCTGGTTAACTAATCTAGCTAACCTGCCGCTCAGCTTAGTACGATCCTATATCCAACTGATCATAATCCTTTCATCAGTATCCCAAATTAAATCCCCCTCCTAGACTGCCTCACCAACACTTTACAGTGATCCCGTATTTCCGGACAGGTGATTGATTTTTTTCGCTTGTACAGGTGTTAAGCCACAGTTATCTTGATGTGGACATTATGCATTGTAATAGCCCATTAACATGCGCTAAGAGCATAAATTAATATACAGTAACAAGCATTACGAGGTGCTAATGTTTGGAAAGCAGCCTCTTCCAACTACAATAATAAGTTAACTATCCTCCACCCACAAATAATTACAAATGACCCCTTTCCGCTATAACTCCGATCTCACCAGCGGCTCGCTACAAACCCGAGAGTGTCGCATTATTACTGGCTTGTTACTCCAAGAGCTTGATGAAGCTGCCTGGGATAAAGCCATGTATAAGGAAAATGTGCTTCAGAAACGCACGCAATCTACGGTAAGACGTATTTCTTCAGCGCTTAGAAAACGCCTAGAACACCTAAGCTCTGACTTTTGGGCTTTTGCGTTTTTATGTTAGGCATTGTCTGGCAACTGGAGGAAGTGTAATGACCATGAATGGTCACTGTGATTGACAGTATCTTGCTTAAACTTATCTGAACAATGGTAGAACTGGCTCATATTTATCCCCTCTATGATTGTTTATCTTTTTCACCATAAAAAGTATCAGGGGCTACTCAGGGCTACATAAAGATATTTATCTACTTTTACTGATTGATAAGTAGCATCAGTCCATCCGCAGGACTGGTGGTGCCGGCAAAATGCTGACCCAACACATGCGTATAGATTTGCGTGGTCTTAACATCGTTATGCCCTAAGAGTTCTTGCACAGTGCGAATATCACGCCCCGCTTGTAATAGATGCGTAGCAAACGAGTGACGAAATGTATGACAAGTGACACGCTTGCTAACGATGCCTGCTTTTTGTACGGCTGCCTTCAATGCCTTTCGCGCAACGGAGTCATGCAGATGATGGCGGCATAATTTGCCGTTATACGGGTGGTTGCAGAGCGTGCTGGAGGGAAAGACAAACATCCACGCCGCTTGTCGATAAGCAGAAGGGTATTTGTGATCTAAAGCAAAAGGCAGCGATGGCCCTACGCCTTGTAAGTTGTCGTCTTGCTGAATAAGCCGCGCTTGCTCAATGAGTTATTTTATTGCTGGGATTAGGCGCGTGGGCAGTAGGCTGTTTCTGCTTTTCCCACCCTTACCGTCATGCACAGTGATGCAGCCATTATCAAAATCAAAATCTTTAACCCGCAAACGCAAGCATTCATTAATGCGCAAACCTGCACCATACAGCAGCGTAAAAATAACTTGGTTGCGAGTATCCATAACCTGCAAAATGCGTTGCACTTCATTTGCAGAGATAACAGAGGGTAGCCGTCTAGGCTTGCTTGCAGGGATATAATCAATATCGCCCAACGGCTGTTGTAAAAACCTGTTGTACAAAAAAGCTAGGGCATTTAAAGCGATTTTCTGCGTGTTTATGGCTACATGTCTGCTGTTTGCTAAGCTGGATAAAAACAGCCTGACCTCTTCACTGCCCATGGTCTGAGGATGACGTTTTTTGTGAAACAGAATAAAACGCTTAATCCAGTGCAGGTAAGTTTTTTCAGTTTTCAGCGCATAACCTTTTTGTCGCATATCCGTGCGTATAGAATTTAAAAATGGACTGTTAGACATAAAACGCTCCTTGTCTTGCAACTGTCTGCCTATACAGCCTATTCTAGCTGGGATTTAAAAAAGTGCCTGTTTTTTACGCCTAGAGATGCTTGTTTACCGGTAGAGTTTTAATTTAATGCTAAATAAATTAAAATGTTATGAGTTCTTTGGGTGAGATAATGTGCATCGTGCAAGCAGGATAGACGGCATGCACGATTTGTAATAACAGAGTGTCTTGTATTTTTAAAGAAAGTCTATTTAATACAAGTGATTATATTAATTAACGGTAAGCATCAGCGGGTGACAAAACGAGCATGCTTACTAATAAAATGTTAACCTCTGAGGAAGAATTGTGAAACTATCACTAATGGTAGCTATATCGAAGAATGGAGTTATCGGGAATGGCCCTGATATTCCATGGAGTGCCAAAGGTGAACAGCTCCTGTTTAAAGCTATTACCTATAACCAATGGCTGTTGGTTGGACGCAAGACTTTTGAATCAATGGGAGCATTACCCAACCGAAAGTATGCGGTCGTAACACGTTCAAGTTTTACATCTGACAATGAGAACGTATTGATCTTTCCATCAATTAAAGATGCTTTAACCAACCTAAAGAAAATAACGGATCATGTCATTGTTTCAGGTGGTGGGGAGATATACAAAAGCCTGATCGATCAAGTAGATACACTACATATATCTACAATAGACATCGAGCCGGAAGGTGATGTTTACTTTCCTGAAATCCCCAGCAATTTTAGGCCAGTTTTTACCCAAGACTTCGCCTCTAACATAAATTATAGTTACCAAATCTGGCAAAAGGGTTAACAAGTGGCAGCAACGGATTCGCAAACCTGTCACGCCTTTTGTACCAAAAGCCGCGCCAGGTTTGCGATCCGCTGTGCCAGGCGTTAGGCGTCATATGAAGATTTCGGTGATCCCTGAGCAGGTGGCGGAAACATTGGATGCTGAGAACCATTTCATTGTTCGTGAAGTGTTCGATGTGCACCTATCCGACCAAGGCTTTGAACTATCTACCAGAAGTGTGAGCCCCTACCGGAAGGATTACATCTCGGATGATGACTCTGATGAAGACTCTGCTTGCTATGGCGCATTCATCGACCAAGAGCTTGTCGGGAAGATTGAACTCAACTCAACATGGAACGATCTAGCCTCTATCGAACACATTGTTGTGTCGCACACGCACCGAGGCAAAGGAGTCGCGCACAGTCTCATCGAATTTGCGAAAAAGTGGGCACTAAGCAGACAGCTCCTTGGCATACGATTAGAGACACAAACGAACAATGTACCTGCCTGCAATTTGTACGCAAAATGTGGCTTTACTCTCGGCGGCATTGACCTGTTCACGTATAAAACTAGACCTCAAGTCTCGAACGAAACAGCGATGTACTGGTACTGGTTCTCGGGAGCACAGGATGACGCCTAACAATTCATTCAAGCCGACACCGCTTCGCGGCGCGGCTTAATTCAGGAGTTAAACATCATGAGGGAAGCGGTGATCGCCGAAGTATCGACTCAACTATCAGAGGTAGTTGGCGTCATCGAGCGCCATCTCGAACCGACGTTGCTGGCCGTACATTTGTACGGCTCCGCAGTGGATGGCGGCCTGAAGCCACACAGTGATATTGATTTGCTGGTTACGGTGACCGTAAGGCTTGATGAAACAACGCGGCGAGCTTTGATCAACGACCTTTTGGAAACTTCGGCTTCCCCTGGAGAGAGCGAGATTCTCCGCGCTGTAGAAGTCACCATTGTTGTGCACGACGACATCATTCCGTGGCGTTATCCAGCTAAGCGCGAACTGCAATTTGGAGAATGGCAGCGCAATGACATTCTTGCAGGTATCTTCGAGCCAGCCACGATCGACATTGATCTGGCTATCTTGCTGACAAAAGCAAGAGAACATAGCGTTGCCTTGGTAGGTCCAGTGGCGGAGGAACTCTTTGATCCGGTTCCTGAACAGGATCTATTTGAGGCGCTAAATGAAACCTTAACGCTATGGAACTCGCCGCCCGACTGGGCTGGCGATGAGCGAAATGTAGTGCTTACGTTGTCCCGCATTTGGTACAGCGCAGTAACCGGCAAAATCGCGCCGAAGGATGTCGCTGCCGACTGGGCAATGGAGCGCCTGCCGGCCCAGTATCAGCCCGTCATACTTGAAGCTAGGCAGGCTTATCTTGGACAAGAAGATCGCTTGGCCTCGCGCGCAGATCAGTTGGAAGAATTTGTTCACTACGTGAAAGGCGAGATCACCAAGGTAGTCGGCAAATAATGTCTAACAATTCGTTCAAGCCGACGCCGCTTCGCGGCGCGGCTTAACTCAAGCGTTAGAGAGCTGGGGAAGACTATGCGCGATCTGTTGAAGGTGGTTCTAAGCCTCGTACTTGCGATGGCATCGGGGCAGGCACTTGCTGACCTGCCAATTGTTTTAGTGGATGAAGCTCGTCTTCCCTATGACTACTCCCCATCCAACTACGACATTTCTCCAAGCAACTACGACAACTCCATAAGCAATTACGACAATAGTCCATCAAATTACGACAACTCTGAGAGCAACTACGATAATAGTTCATCCAATTACGACAATAGTCGCAACGGAAATCGTAGGCTTATATATAGCGCAAATGGGTCTCGCACTTTCGCCGGCTACTACGTCATTGCCAACAATGGGACAACGAACTTCTTTTCCACATCTGGCAAAAGGATGTTCTACACCCCAAAAGGGGGGCGCGGCGTCTATGGCGGCAAAGATGGGAGCTTCTGCGGGGCATTGGTCGTCATAAATGGCCAATTTTCGCTTGCCCTGACAGATAACGGCCTGAAGATCATGTATCTAAGCAACTAGCCTGCTCTCTAATAAAATGTTAGGCCTCAACATCTAGTCGCAAGCTGAGGGGAACCACTAGTGTCATACGAACCTCCAAGAGACGGTTACACAAACGGGTACATTGTTGATGTCATGTATGACAATCGCCCAAGTAAGTATCCAGCTGTGTTCAGAACGTACGTCCGAATTCCAGACTATGTCGAACTTGAACCGCCCCGACTTTATCGGAGAGTGATTTACTTGAGTCAGGCAGCGATGCCTGACAGGGTTAAATTATCATAATACCGCTTTTCAAACTCAAAGGGTGACACATATCCAATCGTGCTATGCAATCGTGTTCTATTAAACCAATCCACCCATTCAAGGGTTGCTAGTTCAACATCGTTCACACCAGTCCAGTTCTGTTTTAAATAATGAATCACCTCAGACTTATAAAGCCCGTTGACCGTTTCAGCTAATGCATTATCGTATGAATCGCCTGTCGTACCGACAGAAGCTATAACACCGCATGTAGCCATTTTATCAGTATAGCGAATGGATAAATACTGAACCCCTCGATCACTGTGATGAATCACATCTTTGGGATAGTTTCTATCTGCTATTGCTTGATTTAACGCCGCCATCACCATATCTGTGTTCATACGATTAGATACTTTCCAGCCCACAATAGCGCGAGCAAACACATCAATAATAAAAGCGGTATACACCCAGCCGCTTATCGTCTTGATATAAGTAAAGTCTGCCACCCAGAGCTGGTTAGGGCGATGAGCGCTAAAGTTACGATTGACTAGGTCATCAGCACGCTTTTGATCATCACGGCTGTGAGTTGTTATTTTACCCTTACCGCGCCAGACACCTTGTAGGCCATGCTTTCTCATTAAACGCTCTATGGTACAACGAGCAACCTTTAACCCGTCAGCTTTCATCTGCTGCCATACTTTACGCGCACCGTAACGGCATTTGCTGTCCTGCCAGATACGTTTAATCTCGCTGATGTAAAAGTCGTCATGTTGGCTGCGCAGTGAGCGTTTTTCAGGGTAGCTCTCCAAGTCTTTAGCACGGTGATAGGTTGATGGGGCAATCGGTAATACTCTACAGATCAGCTCGACCCCATAATTATTCTTATGATCGTCGATGAATTGAATCATGATTTTAGTCAGCGGTCGAGCTCCGCCTGGGCGAAAAAAGCGGCAGCCTTACGTATGATCTCATTGGCTTGCTTGAGCTCTCTGCATTCGCGTTCAAGCTCCTTGATGCGCTCTTTATCACTTTGCGCTTGCACCGATGCAGGAATGGTTTGATCGATGTGTTTTTTATGCCACGACCGTAGGGTTTCAGGCGTACAGCCAATCTTAGGGGCAATGGCTTGAATCGCTGACCATGTGGAGGGATAGTCGCCCAACGCTTCTATCAGCATGCGAACGGCGCGTTCTTTAATCTCAGGAGTGTAGGTTTGTTTTTTCATTGTCGTATTCTCTCAGAATGTTGAGTCTCCGACAATCCCGGGGCGGTTCAATATGTATAATTTTTTGAGTTTTTTATACATATCCTTTTTATAGGTATAGAAAAACGAATTTTTTATACCTATCGCTCAACCAATTTTTCCTCAATCATTTCAGTCAACAACTCAGTCACCGTTTTACGATTCTCAAGCGCGTACCGTTTGAGAGCGATGTGCTTATCTTCATCTAGATTAAAATTCACTCGTACCGTCTTTTTGGGACTGTCCGTCACATCCGATAAAGCCAATTGATCCTTAACGTTCTTACTAGGACGACCTGCTGATAAACTCATGACTTACTCCTCACCAAAAAATATTTGAATCTCACTGACCAATGCGGTTATCTCTTGTAACGCATTGCTACTAGGCGATTCGGTATCAAATACTGTCTTACCAAGAGCGGCACTATTAGGATAAGCAACTCGCTGCATCACTCTGGTCTCTAATACCGGAAGATTATAATCAAGCAGCGCGGTTGCAACCTCTTTACCAATATTGGTATTTTGAATGGCGCGTGAGACGACAAAGGCTGCCTTTAGTTGGCCATCCATCATCTCAATACGCTGCTGCACTAAATCAACCAAATCGCTGGTCGCCCAGATATCATAGGGGCTCGGCTGCACCGGAATCAATATAAAATCAGCCGCTTTTATAGCAGAAATAGCCAGACTAGTAGCTTGCGGCGATCCATCGATCACCACATAATCTTTATCAGAGACGTTTTTTAAATCTTTATCAAGTGTTGGTCTGTCGAGCCCGATCACTGGTACCGGATTGTCTTCATCAACCGCTCTCCAGTCACGCGCACTGCCCTGCTGATCGCTATCTACTAGCAGAACACTATGGCCTTTTAACTGTAAGCCACGAGCCAGATGCGTTGCGATGGTAGTCTTGCCGCTGCCACCTTTTTGATTTAATACCGCGATTACTTTCATAAATACAGATCCCTGTAGCACACATTAAGTATATAAGTATATAAGTATATAAGTATATAAGTATATAAGTATATAAGTATATAAGTATATAAGTATATAAGTATATAAGTATATAAGTATATAAGTATATAAGTATATAAGTATATAAGTATATAAGTATATAAGTATATAAGTATATAAGTATATAAGTATATAAGTATATAAGTATATAAGTATATAAGTATATAAGTATATAAGTATATAAGTATATAAGTATATAAGTATATAAGTATATAAGTATATAAGTATATAAGTATAACTAAAATGTACGTCACATCACTACTAATAGCAATACTTCATAGTCAAAATAGCATCGTCTTTTCTAACTAGCGTCTATCCATTATGATAGACGTCCTGCATTAAAGACAGCATAATAAACTGCCTACTAATAGGTAAATTACCGCTATTGAATATCAATTCGAGCTACTAAAACGAATACGTTAGCCACTCATATTCGTTATAATCCGCTCACCAATCAAAACCACTAATCGTTAATGAGGAAATCACTATGGTGAAGTGTCACTTATCGACCATCATGGGCGAAAGACGCCTTAAAATTGCCGATGTCGCAAGGGATACTGGCATCAATCGTGGCACCATTACTCGCATGTATCATGAAGAAGCCACCCGAGTTGATCTAGATGTCATCGAGTCTTTATGCACGTATCTTAGAATCAATGTTGGTGATTTATATGAAATCATAAATGAGGACAGCAGTGAGTCGCCTGAGTGAACACACTCTTTGATAAGACATTATAACCTTAAAAAGCACAAAAAGACCTACAGAAGGTCATTTTCTCTTGCAATAGATTAAAATATAGGTATAATTTGACCTGTAGTAAGTCATTTTATCCATTATTTACACACAGTAATCTGCAGGAGAATACTAATGAATAACAATCTATCGCGGCTCAACAGCTGCACATGGTTTAGTGAACAGACTAAAACGTTAGCCTCTCAGCTGTTATTAAGCTTACAAATACAGCAAGGCGTACAGCTGGCAACCTTACTTGGTGTTGACCCCATTCTTTATAATGATGAAGCGGTTTATGTCTGGGTGCAACGACAGCTAGATGACGGTCTTATCGTTGACGATTATGCGTTAAGCACCCTTGAAACTGCTTTTATAGAGTTGGTCACAGCTCACACTAACCAAGCAGCGTAATGGCTTTAGCTTATATTTACAGACTTCTTGTTTAACAAGAAACAATAACCCTTAAAGCCAGATAAAGTGTCATTATCTGGCTTTTTGATATAGACAAAGATAACGACAATCAAACAAGCCTTTTTTCAGTCTTATATGTCTCAGAAGACGCACTTTTGGGCAATATAGCTCACTATTGCCATACGTCTTTACTCAGTCGGCTTTGCACGCGGCACCCCAGCTATTTTATAATAAACAAAGCCTCTCTCATCTCTCAAAACACTCTTACTGTCTGCTCTAACGCACCAGCTGATTGCATCAGGCTGCTCTTTATTAACATCACAAGCCAAAATAAACTGCGCACTTTGAGCATTATTAAAGGCCTGTTTCCAACCCGTTTCAAGCTCATCGATGCCGCGCTGTAGCTCTGCTTGCTGGTATTTCATCTCTGCAATCTCATCAAAGCTTGGCACATACCAAAATACCAGGGCCACCAAACTTATTATCACAGCCATCGTACCCGCTGCGACAGCGGCTGCAATCCTTTTAATACTCATAGTCTCAATGGACTTATGAATTTTGTCCAAGTCTTTACTAGCTCTAGCCTCGACCTGCTCAATCTGCGTTTTGGTGGTGGTCTCAAAGGTCTCAATATCTTCAATAATCTGCTTATGACCAGCTTGGTACTGATTGGTGAATAGGGCTAGATTGTCAGCGCTTTCGCTAAGTTTATCAGCAACTCCTTGCATGGTACTGATTTGTACCTCTATGCTATCGTTTTTAGCAGTGACGACCGACTCTACAGCCGTATCAATCTGCTGTTTCATATCGGTGATGATGCCCGCTATTTTGTCATCATAACGACGCGGCATCTCATTGTCAGTGAAAGCCGTCACTGCTGCTTGAAGCTGCTTTAACACGAGTTCTTGATACTGACTCAATGCCTGCGAAGTCGTGCTTGCGCTACTACCTAATTCCTCAATGGCAGAAGACACCTCACTCACCTTGCTATCAATACCGCTAAGCGAACGCTCAAGCCGCCTCGCTACCGCATCATCGGCTCGCTTAATCAGCTCACGCAAGGCCCCAATGACCGGAGTCAATGAAGTCACTAGGTTAACAAGTTGATCGTGTATGTCTTGCTCATTGCTATTGTCTTTATTCATGGGGTACTCATTATTATAATGCCGCCTAAAATGGGCGTGGTGAGGAGTAGCGGCGTGTTTGTGCTTGTTCATGCGCTTGGATGGCGTTCTTCGTTTTTTGCAGGTGATCTGTCACAGTTTGTGTGAGCGTTGCCCCATCTATGGTGATAGCAGGAACGTGCTCAAAGCGCTCATTGATCTGGGTTAACACCTCGACCTTATCTTGATTGTCAGGCAAGCGCTCAAGCTGTTGCCATAGCGTCGTTGCTGCCTTCTGCACCTGCGTTGCAATTTTTTTAGCATCGGTGTCTCGTAAACTTTTTTGTAGTGCCGTAAAGCTGTCAGTGCGTTTTAGAGTGGTGAATATAAATGCTTGTGCGGCAACCGCCTCAGCCGCGTTGATCACTTCGATTGGCGCATCAATAGATTTAAAATCAAGAGTATCAACGCGGTTACGCACCCGTACCACTAAATTATCAAATCGATCTCGATATGCTTTGGTCTCATTGATTTGCTGACGCTTAAGAGATACCTGCTTCCGCCTCTGTTGTAAGGTTTCTCGCCGCCTGATCAAAGCCTCCTCTCGTGCGCGCTCAGCCTCTTTCTTAAGCTTTGCTTGCTCATGCGCTTTGTTGAGCTGATATTGCAGCGCCATAGTACGGCTGCGCCAGTCCTCAAGCCGATCTGCATTCAATTGAGTAGTCTTGGTACTTATGATTTCATCGTATAAATCATCATCTTGCACGATCACCGCCTCACTTTGATCCAGTAAGGCGATACGCTGCTCATAAAACGGTGATAAGCGCTGATAAGTCTTTTTACTGGTATTAATTTGCTGCTTTAACTGTTTGATGTCTTCATTATTGGTGGTCTTAAACGCTTTAACATCAGCGGCCAATGCCGTCAAACGAGTGTCAGCATCCGCGTCTATCTCTACCGCTTTTAACGTACTGAGCGCCTCACGTTCTTTTTGAAGATATTTAAAGCGCTCAACATCCAGATCTGCAAATGCGGCAAACTTATGATAAGTGTCCATGTTATTGGTGACGTCTATATCTTGTAGATCCGAAAACGCTTGATCCCACTGTAAGGATAAGTCGGATTTTTCAATATCAATCTCATCAAGAGCTTTAAAGCCAGTCGCCAGTTTATTCAGCTTTGCGGCAAAGGGTTTTAGCGTGGCCTTCAACCCTTTGTAGTCAGCAATGACTTCATTATTAAGCGGGATCAGCTTTTTTAAAACCGTTTTATTGTTCAGCACCGTTTTATCAATCTGTGACAGCTGCTCTTCAAGACGGCTAACAGCGCGGCCTGTTTGTAGGGTATCATCTTGTCTAAACTCCTCAACCAACGCTAAAGCCGCCTTTAGTGCCTCACTTTGCTCTTTTGTGCTTATCTGCCTGGCAAGCTCAATCATTTTTTGGCGGGGGTCACTAAAATCCTGTCCCACCTCCTCGGTGAACCGCTGGGTACTCTTAATGTTTTTATCAATAGTAATAATCTGTTTAGACTGGTGCGCTAACTCTTCATGCAGCGCATCAATGGTTGAAAATAAGGCGCTGCGTACCATCTTTTTTTGACTCACAAAGTCGGCTGAGATTGCTAAAAGCTCATCAAGTGCGTGATCATTGGCCGCATCACTATGCGTCTGACTGTTACTTTTAGGGATAGCGGGTTCAAGTTCAACGGCAGGATCTACAAATCGGATATTACTGAGCTCAATTCGCGCAAAGGGTTTACGCTTTTTATAATGTATTGTGACGCCGTTAACCTCTTGTTCATTGCTTTCTAGGTCAATACGTCCCTTGTCGTCGTACTCAATTACTAAACCATTTTTTTCAATGTAAGCATTGATCTCATCAATCGTCTCGTTGTATTCGTGAATCACTGAACGATTGCCTTTGAGAATATCCTTATATAGTGATTTACCCAGTTTCATTTTTGGCAAACGATTGATGCCCAGCTCACGGTAGGATTTCTCACTAATGGTTTTATTCTTAGGCAGTAGCTCATTGGCCATATCCGCCCAAAGGGTGCGTTGATATTTAAGCTCATCGCCGCGTCCGTTTAACCCCTTAGATAACCGCTCCTCCGTTGACCACTGCAACCAATTCTTGCGTGCTGATAAAGCATAACCCTCAACATCCGCTACTATCTCACGGCTTGAGAGTAAAATATGGGCATGAAAGTTACGACTGGTCAGCTCAACCACTTCAACCTCCCCCACATGTTTCTCGTGACTGTGGGGCCGATGAATGGCCACATCGACAAGCACGTTATAGCGATCAGATAAGGTTTGAGCGTAGCGCTCGGCCAGAACTATACGCTGATCCGCGGTGATCCCATCAGGAAACATCACATCAATCTCAGTACCCAATTGCGCGTTTTTACGAGTCTCAATGCGTTCGATATCATTCCAAAAACCCTCACGTGTCACTGCTAGATCCCCAGCAAGCGTTGGCGTTATCAACGCCGTATGCATCACATTTTTCTCAATAACTTGCGTGTATTTAGTACCATCACTGTCCACTAAATTTAAGATTTTGTCTTTAGCTTTACTGGTGTAATCGTGGACGACTCCTGACTGCTCATCAACCAGTTTTGAGCCAGAATTATAAGCCGACTTTGCCACCACGCTATGATTTTTCGCCTTACTAACGGCGCTAACCGACAGATGAAACCCTTTATTATTCATAGCAAAAAAACCCAATATTGAGAGATGATTTTTTGGGGGTTGTAGGGGTTCGCCCCCTGCCGAACGACGGAGTTTATGTAAAAAAACAGTACCCCTTGTGGGTCTTTTTTACACAAACTCCTAAGTTCGCTCTTAACAGAGGGTTAAAATACTACTGCGCCCACGAAACGATGTGGTCTTGTGTATTTTACTACCTTGCATACCTGTGTATGTACTGCTAGGATCAACTCTATCATAGTTGGCTAAAAAAAGGATGAGGTAATGTCAGTAATATCAGATGATTTATTTGCAAATAAGATTAAGCAATTACAGGCTCTTAAGAAAGAGATTGATCAGGACAGGCTTGAAGCACATAAAATATTGGGGGAGTGGTTGGCCAACGCATTAGACGATGATGACAATCATGAACTGCAAGCTATTTTTTTAGACGCACACGATAATGCAAAGTATGTCCGTTTGAAAAAGCACCGTGAATTTTTAAAATCAATCGCTCATAAGATGCAAAGTGAAGCTAAGGAAACACCAAGCAGCTTTACACCACCTAAAAACAGTCAGGACAGTGACCACGGTTCATTGCTTGATATTTATTCATCATCACAGTAGCTACTCGAAATCGCCAAATTACCGTTACAGCTGGATCGTTTGCTAATTAGCGAAAGGTTAGGAGGCGATTATCAGCTGTTTTAAGCGTTTTAAAATAACTTTAGCTACCATCGTATCGGAAGGATTATAAAGCGCATACAAGAGTGGTTTTTAGGCTTTTTGACAACGATTTGATAAGTGCTTACAGATGTGTCGATAATGGCTACTGAAAATGAAGACAAACTATCTACAAAAAATGAGACTGATATTGAGAATGTGAAAACAGGGTTGTCCAGAATGACAGACGAAGATATTCAAAATATCTTTGACCATGCTTTTGAAGATCTTCAAAGATCTAAGCTTGATCCGAACCATGCGAACGTGGAATAACATTAAGTAAATGGACAATTGCATTCTGAGCTACTGATCAGTTTTACAAGTGATTGGTCGATCAAATTATCATCTTAAATCCGTCGGTTTTTTGGTTTTTTCCTTATTGTTTAAAATAAAAATATATTTTTTACTTTTAAAAACTTTTAAAGACTTTTAGACAGTCTGTAAGCTTTGCTATTAAAGGGTTACGCACTCTATTATGCTACTTTTATCCCGCATTATGCTACTTTTATCCCGCATTATGCTACTTTTATCCCGTTTAAATGCTACTTTTATCCCGCATTATGCTAGTATCTTAAAGTAACTAGCATAATGAGGTTGTCATAATGAATGATGTCGAGCTATACGAAAAAAAATATCCTGAAAAATGGATTGTTATGCAGAATAAAATTACTCAAGCTTTTAGAGAGATGTCTATTGATGAGAAGCGCATCATTATTCTAGCGAGCCCATTGGTTAGGGTTAATAATGCTACTGAAAAAACACCGATAGAGGTTGCGTCTTCTGAATTTGCTAAGCTTAGCGGAATAGATAGAAACTCGGCTTATAAGCAAATGAAATCAGCTAGCAAAAAATTAATGAAGCGTACATTCATTTATGAGGATAAGGATGGTGATGATACAGAGGTTCAATGGCTAATCAGGTCGAAATATGCAGATGGCTATATATCGATGCATTTTACAGATGAGGTAATATACTTACTTCAGGTTTTTGATAAGCTCAACCCTTACACTAAATATTTAAAAGAAGATATCTTAAACCTCAAATTGACTTACTCGTTAGACCTTTACCATCTAGCAAAAAAGTCTGAGGGGAAGGGTGGTTTTTCTATGACTTTAGATCAATATAGGCAAGAACTTGGCACGCCTAAGTCGTATGAGCGCATCAACAATTTGAAAGAGAATGCAGTTGATGGGCCCATAAAAGAAATTAATCAGAAAACCGACATCAAAATCACCTATGAAAACATCAAACGTGGACGCACAGTTACAGGTTTGACATTCACCGTCAAGGCCAAGCCAACTAAGAAAAAAGGACAGGAGGGCCTAAATCAGAATAATGAGGATAGAGATATCCCACCTCTAACCGTTAAGCAAATTGATCGTTTTGCCCCTTTGTTGGCTAACTACTCACCGTTTGGTAGTTACGCACCATCAGGTAAAAGCACTCAAGAAGTTATTAGTTGGTTACACACTCAATTAAGAGATGAGGCTTTTTTAAAGACCCACAAAAAGCACTTACTGGCGATAGGCTATACGTTCCCTAAGCAGAAATCATAGCAAAGAAAAAAAGAGTAATTGAGCTAGCGTAGCCTATACAAATGGCTTATATTATATGTACATAAATAAGCCAAAAGTGATGTTATGACGACAACTAATTATAATATTAGGCTCGATCAAGAGCTAAAAGAAAATGCTTTTTCGGTATTTGAAAGCTATGGATTAACACCGTCTCAAGCAATCAAATTGTTCTTAACTCAAGTGGCGCAAACCAATACCGTGCCGTTATCCTTTGATTATCAAAAACCCTCTAATCTTAATACGCCGCCAAAAACTTCTGCTGGTGATTACGAATTGAGCGGCCAGCGCCACAAATAAATCAGTATAAAAATAACTGTACAGATATAAGTACAAATATAAGTACAGCTATGGTATATAATATCAGTCATACAAATAAATATGACCAAACACGGAGTAATCGTTATGGATGTTGTGAACTACACTGATTTTAGAAAGGGCCTAGCCAAATATATCGATAAGGTAGATACCGACAAATCGCCGATCGTGATTACTAGACAAAATGCCAAACCTGCGGTACTCATGAGCTTAGAAGAGTTTAATTCATATGAGGAAACGCTTCATCTGCTAAAAAGCCCCACTAATGCCAAGCGCCTCAGACGCTCTATAGCCGATGCTAAGGCGGGTCGTTTAATCGAGCGTGACAGTGACATCAATACGGATGACGCATTATTGACTTGTGATGATGAGGTGGACGCTTGATCTTATCTTGGACACAGGATGCGTGGGAGGACTACGAATACTGGCAAAAAACCAGCAAAGAGAAGGTCAAGCAAATAAGTAAGCTGATTAAAGCCATCAAACGTGATCCATTTGAGGGTATTGGTAAACCTGAACCACTCAAACACGATCTGGCAGGCTATTGGTCGCGTCGCATTGATCAAGAGCATAGACTGGTTTATGAGGTTCAAGATGATGCCATTATCATCGTTCAGTGCCGATATCATTATTAAGTAAACAGTGTTAGTTCACAAAAGTGCTTGATCCTAAGAATCAGGCACTTTTTTATTTTCCATTCTGGCTATGTGTCCTAAAACGAACGAGAAAGCTCTGTAGAGACGTCTAAATATATTGGTTAGTACTTCGACCTAAACATTCGACAACAAACCTTATGTGGTCATACGACGCCATATAATTGCTAATGGTGACTATACCTCTGATCACGTTACCACAGAATAAAATAGTTGCTGTTTTATTCTTACCTAAAAATACACGTATATTATTTTGAATTTATATATACAGATTTAACAGATTTATACGTTTTTCGCCAATCCTCTGTAGCGCTTTATTTATAAGTATTACAGGGGATTTTTTTTATTTAAATGACGACGTTAACCTTGTTATAGGTAGACAAATACCTTGTTGTTTTAGTGTATAGGTAGACATTTAGCTTGTTTTAGGTAGACAAATACCTTGTATATGACGAAAAATTATAAAATTTTTCGTCATATATGTTATATTAGTTAAAACCAAACAAATAGGTTAGGATATGACACCTGAAGAAATGCAGGGTTTTCAAGACAAGCTTAGGCAAGACTTTGGCCATACAATCAGGGTACGCGTTGAAAAACCGCTGACACCAGAGGAGCGTGAGGCTTTAATCAATCATATTAGATACACAAGAAATGATTTCAACGCCTCTATTGAGATTATTGAGCCCATTCCTATTGACTTTGATTTTGAGGTATTACCTTTTGAAGAAGAGATTCAAAAGCCTATACAATCCCCTCAAAATGCAAGCTCAGATGCCAGTAGTACAACATCCGATAAAAAAGACGATAGCAACTGGGTTTATGGACCGAATTGGATTGTGCTACAAAACAGATTATTAAACGCGATTACAGATTTGACGCATAACGAGAGACGACTGATCATGCTTTTATCGCCAAAGGTTCGAGCTGCCGTTGATAAAAATGCTAATCAGCGGACGTTTATGTTGACAGCTTCAGAGTTTGCCAAAGAATATGGGCTCGAAAAAGATGGTACATACCAGCTGCTAAGTGAGTTATCGGATAGTTTGCTACAAAAAGCGTTTTGGTTTTATGATTTCAAAGCAGATGAGGTCGTCAATAGAAAAGGTAGCAGTTGGGTTGCTGAGTGTGAGTATCTAAAGGGTCAAGGGCGAATAGCGGTGACGTTGACAGATACAGTGACTGAGATGTTAACTGTATTTGATAAGTCAAATACGTTCACGAAGTACGAGAGGCGCTATATCGTGGAGCTGGGCTCTTACGGTATTTTAATGTTCGAGCTTGTCAGTAGCTGTTTACACTTGCAGAGTGGTAAAAAAGCGTACTCAGTTGCGTATCTGCGCCAAAAATTCAACTGCACAGACAAGTATGGAAAAATCACAGACTTTAAAACTAAGGTCTTAGATAAAGCCATAGCAGAGGTTGAGAAGCACACACCGCTGAAGGTTAGTTATACAGAAAACAAAATCGGCCGAGAAATCAGTGAAATCGTGTTTTGTATTCGGGACACTAGCAGTACAAGCCTTGAAGATATCGTCAAAGTGTTTAGTCCAGCTGAGATTAAAAAATATGGTTGGAAACTTAAAGACAAGCATGAGGTAGTCAGCAATTTTCCTCAATCGATTAAAACGCCGGTTGAGACACAAAAAGAGATCGAGGCGCGTATGGCAAAACCTGAATACTACGCAGAGTATGTGCGCTACTTAAAAAAATTAACCGACTTTGATGAAAAGCTACATATAAAAAATATGCTCAAAAGAGCCAATTAACAGCGCTTTAACCTCACTTGTGACGCACACATCAAAGGGAGTCGATGATAGTGAACTCGTGCGGTCTCTTATGCAAGGCATATTATAGGATTTAGTAGGGAGTATTATGAGCAAGGTTAGCTATAAAATAGACGAATTACCGCCACTAACTGCTAAGTAGCAAGCAGATTCAGAGCATCTAGCCACGCTTAGCGATGACGACATTGATTTATCGGACATTCCAGAAGTCACCGACTGGTCAGGCGCGATCCGTGGCAGTATCAAATCTCAAGCGTTGTCTACGGAAACCAGTGTCATTAGCCCAAGTATCCTTGCCAAATTCAAGGACAGAGCTAAGCAAACAGGCGGTAACTATCAAGACATGATCAACGATGCCCTAGAAGAATACCTAACCGATCACTAGGCATTAAATAACAAGCACATGACCTCAAGATTACTTGGGGTTTTTTTACATTCTATATTGTAGTATGTTGTATATTGTAGTATATTATATACAACATACTACAATATACTATTAAGGGATACAAAATCATGGCACTCACGATACAAGATATTCATGCAGCAGCAGACCAATTACAAGAGCAAGGGGTTAAGCCGACACTGGCAGAGGTGCGTAAGGCGCTAGGCGGTGGATCATTCACGACTATCAGTGATGCTATGCAAAGCTGGAAGCGAGAACAGCAAGAAGAGCAAGAGCTACAGCAAGTAGACTTACCTAGTGGTATCACAGAACGCTTGCACACGCTTGGGGCTGATATGTGGCAGACGGCTATTGATATGGCTAATGATAGATTGTCTAAAGAGCGTGAAGCTTTAGAGGTGGTTAAGATCAAGGCACAAGCAGAGATGGACGAAGCGCAAGAAGCGGTTAAGACCTTGGAGGGGGAACAAGCGGATTTACTACAGCAACTGGACGAGGTGACCGGCACTGCGGAAACAGCAACTAAAAGCGCACAGCAAGCCACAGCTGACCATGACGCTACCAAACAGACGCTATTAGATACTAGGCATGAATTAGAG